>JALHNJ010000020.1 GCA_022843585.1 Chitinophagaceae bacterium | reverse complement strand
GCGATAAAGACAAAGAAAACAAAGATGATGACAATGGGGGTATTGATCGGAATTCAGGAAATTATGATGATGTGGTGGATGATGACGAGGAAGGTAATCATGTAGCGGATGGAGCAAATTGGAGCAATGCGGATATAAATGGTTTTACTACGGAATGTGTTAATGCGGCAGTAAAAAAAGGATTAGAAAAAAGCAAAGCACAAACTTATTGCAATTGTATGCTTAGAAAACTAACAACAAAATATCCTGATGTAGCTGATGCTGCCAAAATAGATATGGAAAGTCCCTCTATGAAAACTATGGTGAATGACTGCTTAGGAGTTAAAGACCAAAGTTCATCTTCTTCCGGTTGGTCAAGAAAAGATGAACTTGATTTTGTGAATAGCTGTGTAAGGGAAGCCAAAAAAGGGGGCATGGAAGATCTGGATGCGCAAAGCTATTGCGATTGCATGCAGTATAAAATTGAAAAACTATATCCCAATATTAATGATGCCAGCAGGCTAACGGAAAGAGATCTTCAATCTCCTTCAATGAAAAAGATGATCGAAGACTGTAAAATGGAGCACTAGACGAATCTGGTTATTGAACTATCATTGGCTTTCATTTAGGTTTTATCCCCTTTACCGCTTAAATTTGCCCACCTAAAATTTGACAGACAAATGGCAAGATCTATTGCATTTCGGGATGCCCTAAGAGAGGCAATGAGTGAAGAAATGAGAAGAGATGACAGGGTATACCTGATGGGTGAAGAAGTGGCTGAGTACAACGGCGCCTATAAAGTTAGCCAGGGTATGCTGGCGGAGTTTGGCCCCAAAAGAGTTATTGATACTCCTATTGCAGAACTTGGTTTTACAGCTGTTGGAGTGGGTTCTGCACAAAATGGCCTTCGCCCAATAGTCGAATTTATGACCTGGAATTTTGCTGTATTGGCTTTAGATCAAATTCTCAATACTGCCAGTAAAATGCTGGCAATGAGTGGCGGACAGATTTCTTGCCCCATCGTTTTTAGAGGAGGTAATGGTTCTGCCGGTCAGTTAGGCGCACAGCACTCAACTGCCTTTGAAGCATTGTATGCTAACATTCCCGGCATAAAAGTGGTTTCACCAAGTAATGGATATGATGCTAAAGGATTATTGAAACAAGCCATCCGCTACGAAGAAGACCCGGTTATGTTCATGGAAAGTGAGCAGATGTATGGCGATAAGATGGAAATTCCGGAAGAAGAATATTATATCGAATTAGGCAAAGCCGATATAAAAAAGGCCGGCAAGGACGTAACCATCGTTTCTTTTAATAAAATGATGAAAGTGGCTCTTGGCGCAGCCGCCGAATTGGAAAAGGAAGGTATCAGTGCTGAAGTTATTGATTTGCGTACTATCCGTCCGTTAGACTGGATGACCATTCTGGAAAGTGTAAAGAAGACAAACCGACTTGTTATTGTGGAAGAGCAGTGGCCATTTGCTTCTGTTTCTTCAGAAATAACATACCGCATACAAAAAGAGGGGTTTGATTATTTAGATGCACCCATACGCCGTATTACTGCAGCTGATGCACCATTGCACTATGCACCGAATTTAGTAGCGGCTGCTTTGCCTGATGTAGCAAGAACGGTGAAGCTTGTAAAAGAGGTAATGTACCAGGTAAAATAAATTGTTTTTAATCTCATTTTAATCTATAAGCCCTGCTGTTTTAGCAGGGCTTTTTTTGTTAGTAGCTAATAAATACTGGCTTTAAAAAATATTACTGCGGGGGATACCCCATTTGTGGTATTTATTGAAAAAAACTCTATTTTATTGCAACTGTTTGATATTTTCTCCCCATCTTTACAACGGTTTTTCATAGGATATTGGATTTTAAAACGAGGCTGGGTTTCTACCCGGCCTTTTATTTTACCAGTCGTTCAAACTCACCCACAAGTCTTAAGGAGCCGATGTAATTGTTATTCCTCGTTAAGGGTTCATCCAATTTGTTTTTAGCTGATTCTCTGCAACTTGCCTCACTTCGCTTCAAATCAATTATTTTTACGGAATAAATTAATAGCTGATGGCTGATATATTGATCATTGATGATGAAAAAGCAATTCGTAAGACCCTGCTCGAAATATTGTCTTTTGAAGGTTATAAGGTAGATGAAGCTGCTGATGGTGAAGAAGGATTAAAAAAATTCAAAGAAAAAACATTCGACCTTGTTTTGTGTGATATAAAAATGCCTAAACTGGATGGCATTGAATTTTTACAAAAAGCCGGTGAAATAAATGCTGATGTTCCTATCATCATGATCTCAGGTCATGGAAATATTGAAACAGCAGTAGAGGCGGTTAAAAAAGGAGCTTACGACTATATTTCCAAACCACCGGATCTGAACCGGTTGCTGATCACTATCCGTAATGCGATGGATAAAAGTACTCTTGTTACCGAAACAAAAGTGCTGAAAAGAAGAGTAAGCAAAGTGCAGGAAATGATAGGAGAATCAAATCCTATTAAAAAGATTAAAGAAACCATAGAGAAAGTAGCTCCCACAGATGCCCGCATATTAATTACCGGTGAGAATGGTGTTGGGAAAGAATTAGTGGCTCGTTGGGTGCATGAAAAAAGTAATAGAGCTACAGGGCCAATTGTAGAAGTCAACTGTGCAGCCATTCCAACAGAATTGATCGAAAGCGAATTGTTTGGCCACGAAAAAGGTTCTTTTACGTCAGCTATCAAACAACGGATCGGAAAATTTGAATCTGCCAACGGCGGTACACTTTTCCTGGATGAAATTGGCGATATGAGTTCCAATGCCCAGGCAAAAGTATTACGGGCATTACAGGAAGGCAAAATAACACGGGTAGGAGCTGATAAAGATATTAGTGTAGATGTTCGGGTAATTGCAGCTACCAATAAAGATCTATTAAAGGAAGTTGAAGCAAAAAATTTCCGTCTCGATTTATACCATCGCCTGAGTGTCATCCTTATTCATGTTCCATCGCTAAACGATAGACGGGATGATATTCCATTGTTAGTCGATCAGTTTCTTACTGATATATGTGCTGATTATGGCATTGCACAAAAACCCATGGATGCAGATGCTATCAAACTATTGCAGCAATACAATTGGACAGGTAATATCCGGGAATTAAGAAACGTAGTAGAACGATTAGTGATCTTATCGGGAAAAACAATTACGGCAGAGGATGTGAGCAATTATGTAATGCCTAAGTAGCGAGTTTTTCATCTCCTCTTTTTTTTGCAAAAGCAATCATTTCATCAATTGAGCGGATGATGTGTAGGTTAGCCGGAGGCTGTTGAATACATTTTGCTGCAGGGCCCGAAAGAACGATGTTTTTATCGGGAAACTTCTTACAGAGCAATTCCATATAGTTTTCTACTCCATCATTGGTAAGCTTTGTTAGTACATGAGTGTACAAGCTATTTGCAGGTTGATATTGTAAATAATATTCAAGGCTTTCTAGTTGCACATTTACACCAAAATAAATAGTTCGGTTATGGTATTTTCTCAAAAAATAATTTGCTGCCAGTAAAGGAATTTCATGAAACTCACCGGCAGGTGCAAATACAAGCATTGCAGGACTACTGCTATCAGCTTTTTTTAATCCATCTGTTGCCACGATTATTTTTTTGCGAATAATATGGCTGGTAAAATGCTCCTGAGCCGGAATCACATTGTTTGTCATCCATAAAAGACCAATTCGCTGGAGAAAAGGATAAAATACTTCGATGATACATCTTTCCAATCCTATACGCTTTACCACGGAGTTAATAATGAGTTCAAATTTTTCTTTGTTAAAATCAACTCCTGCTTCTATCAATTGGTGAACAAAAACTTCCTGGTTGCTTTCCTGTAAACTTGATTTTTCTACCAGCTGCTGTATCTCTTCCGGATTTAGCGCAGCGATTTTTGATATTTTATGACCGCTATGGTATAGAAATGAAATGCGAAGAAGTTCTTTCAGATCATCATTATCATAAATACGGTGCTGGCTTTCCTTTCTTTTGGGAGTAAAAAGCTCATAGCGCTGCTCCCATATTCGCAATGTGTGTGCTTTAATGTCGCAAAGGTTTTCTATGTCTTTGATCGTAAAATGGTTCATATCAACGATTACCGAAAATAGAATTATTTCCGGGCAAAATCCGCTACTGCTTTAGCAAAACTTTGAAGATTAAAATTTTGATACGCAAATAATTATGATATTTTTGTCGCTTATTAAAATACGGCTATGCCCTTACAACATATTTTCATTGTTTACCTGATAAGTACCCTGATTGTTTTCCTGCCATCCTTTGGCCTGGCCAAACTTTTTGTAAAAGCCGGAGTACCCGCCTGGAAAGCCTACGTTCCGTTTTACAATACCTGGGTAATGCAGGATTTGGCGAAACGTCCCAAACATTGGGTTTTCTGGCAATTCATCCCGGTAGTAGGTTGGTTCATTAGTCCGGGTATATTCATTGAGTTTGCAAAAGTGTT
>JALHNJ010000019.1 GCA_022843585.1 Chitinophagaceae bacterium | reverse complement strand
TGACTATCATGTTAGAAAGGCTCTAAGGCCTATGGGGTTTTACGGTCTTATTCCACCTCTTGTTCTTTCTATATCTGTTCTTTTACTGTTACTAAATTTATTGATTTGTAAACATAGGAATAGGTTTTGTGCAATTGGGGCTCGACGTTGAAACAATCATCGGCAGTGCATATCCAAGTCTTATATTCGGCGGACGGAATTCTGTCCGATAGCAGTTCTAAACTTCGGCTTTTAGTTATAAATTGAACTTCAATTCCAGGCAGAAAGTTGGTCAATTCCCCAACTGCAGCAATACTCGGTCGTTTTGGTAAGCTTATTTTTTAACCATCCGCATGACAAGAATAATCTTCATATTGTTAGCTTTTACCTTTTTCATTTACTCTTGTAAAACGGACACATCCCATCAGACAGACAATGCAATTAAAGACTCTGTTCTTAAAAAATATATTTCAATGGTTGACACACTGCCATATTATGACACCGGCACCATTGATTTTAAATTATTAAAGGCATATTCACTAAATTATACCAATACTCTCAAAAAACTTGTACAACACTTTGAAAATATGAACCGAAAACCCGACTGGGAGATTAATTTGGATTCTTGTGTTAAACAGCAAGCATTTAATGACATAAGCTCAGAAGAAAAATATCGGTTTGTTTACTCAGCAGCCTTTTGCCCCTATACTACTTCGACAACTATAATTAAGTACAAAGACTCCACAATTCTAAACACAATAGTTTATCAGTATGCCTGGGACACTTTGCCATGTAAAATTATTGACCAATCAACAATTCTGATTGATAGTATTAGTTGGGAAAAATTTCAAGAATCTTTAGAAGTTGCTGATTTTTGGGGGTTAAAGCCGGACAATGGAAATCATGGTGTTGACGGCAGTACATTAGAAGTTTATGGCTTTAAAAAAGGATCAAACGCTGAGCGGAATCCCGACAAATCAAGTTTCATTTCACGGTGGAGTCCCGCTTATAATTCAATCTTAAATAGCTTTGTTCTTTTATTAAAATACTCTAAAACAAAGACAGGTTGTATATAGGCTTCGTAAAGGCTGTCTAAAAAGGGCTAGGCAATCATTAGAATATCAATCAAACGACATTATTAAGTGGACTCAAGAGTAGAAAAAGTTTTAGAAGCATTCCAATCAAACGGCTGGACATGTGTGGGTTCAGTAGACATGCCTTCCGATTGGTGGTTCAGTGATGTTTTACATTTGACCTCGTCGTGGCGACCAGAAAATACGAATCTTTATTTAACCTTGTTGACCGACCCTCAAAATATAAAAGAGAAAAAAGTATGGTGTATTAGTGTTTCCTCTGTTATACCAACTGACAGACTTTTCTCCTATATTGCCGAAGTGACATTGAATGATATTAAGAAAATAGACTTAGACGAGTTTGTGCAAAAGGTTAACAAGATTGTTTTAATCTAAAATGATAATCACAAAGCCCTAAAGAATACCATGGCCAATAAATTATTATTTTTCCTTCTGCTTCATGCCTTTTCATTTTGTAATGCACAAAACATACAAAACAAAAGAACTATTCTTTTTGTAGGGGCACATCCGGATGATGAAACGGCTATCAGCGAAGTGCTGCATAAATATGCCAAATCGGGTAATAAAGTTTTTGTGATCATTGCCACGGATGGTAAAGATGGTACAAGAGTTACCAAGATCCCGGCGGGAGATTCATTAGGTACCATACGAAAAACAGAAACAGTGTGTAGTTGTAAGGCACTGGGCCTTGAGCCTCCGATATTCCTGGGTATAGAAAGACTGGATACAAAGATCGGAACCGGCAACTATTTTAGAGAACACCAGCGTTTCCTGGATTCATTACGGGTAAGAATACCGTTAATAAATCCTGACATCATACTCGCCGCCGGCCCTGATGGTGATACGCATCATTCAGAACATATTGTAGTGAGTGGCTCTGTTACAGAGATTTTGCTGGCAGAGGGATGGGTCAATAAATATCCGCTGTATTATTTTGCCTGGAAAAAAGGAATAGAATCGGTGGACGAAGGAAGTTATATGGACGATCAGTATTTTAATGTAAAGGTCAGCTTTACTAACGAAGATGAACAGAAAGCAATAGAAGCATTGAATTGTTATGTCACTCAATTTACTGTCGAAGAATTAAAAGAAGAAGCAGCGAATAAACTAAAAGATATATCCAACAGCATTTACTTCAGAAAATTTGTAGTAAAAAAAGGATTGACAAATGATTTTTAACAGGCTGCATAGTATTTTCTTGCATAAGATAAAATCATATATTGCCTTACGGAAACAGGCCGCCAACATTCAACCTTAATCAATCAACCAACTAATAACATGCAATTCAAACTAACTCTTATTGCCCTGTTTGTTGCAGGCATCAGCTTTGGCCAAAACCTAAAAACATTCACCGTAACCATGCACCCTGATAGTACTTGCTACCTGAGTGTAAAAAAACAGAAAGCTTATACTGCGGGAGAAGCATCCACTGTAAAAGAAGAACTGGACTTTGGCCTTTTCAAAACCAAATCCGACAAATTAATTACCACAGAATGGTTCAACCTTAAAACAGATAATGAAAAAGTTCCGGCACATCTTACCGGCACTGTAACAAAAATTGTTGCCATTGGTTTTGATAACGATCAGTTTACCAAATGCAAAACGGTGGCCGACTTAAAACGGATGACCGGCTATCTTACCACTAACTCATTAGCGAATTTTGCTGTAATAAGAAACAGCAACGACTATTATCAGCGATGCTTTATTATTGAAACTGCTACCGGCAAAAGAGGTTTGCTATTCGTAACTGAAACCGGCAACGGAAAATTGAAAGTGGAAGTAAAGACAGAGTAAGGTGATGCCACAAAATAAAACCTAACTAATCAGAAAAGAAAGTATACAGAGACCGTAACCATTAAACCAACCAGCACCTGCGAATGCAGGTGCATTTTTATTTGCTGCTTTAAGAATAGTTGAGAACCTCTATCAAACAGTTTTTGCTTCTTTAATTACTGATAAAAATATTTTTACTACATGCTCCTGCCCATCATCTTTTAATACAATACTATTTCCTGTTTCTTCCTTTCCATCCAAAATCATTTTTGTGTCGCCGCTGTTTTGGTCATGCTGCTGTATCAGTTCAATGTTATACCGGGCTGTATTATATCGGTATTTAATTTTTACCGATGGCCAATCAACCGGCAGGCAGGGAGAAAAACTCAACATATTTCCTTTTCGTTGTAAACCGATAAATGATTCAATGATCAACTGGTACATCCATCCGGATGATCCGGTGTACCAACTCCATCCTCCCCTGCCTTTATGTTCTTTTACACCATACACATCGGCAGCAATTACATAAGGTTCTATTCTATATTGCTCCACCGTAGTGGGGTCGCTTCCGTGATTCACAGGATTTATCATTTGTAATAGCTCCCATGTTTTTTTGTTGTCGCCCTGCAAAGCAAAGGCCATTACCAACCAGATAGCAGCATGAGTATATTGTCCGCCATTTTCCCGTACACCCGGCACATACCCTTTTATGTATCCGGGATTCATAGCAGATTTATCAAAAGGAGGATTGAATAATTGTATCAACTGATCCTCCTGGTTAATTAAATATTTGGCGGCCGACTGCATGGCCGTAACCGTACGTTCTGCTGTGCCGGCTTTGGAAATAACCGACCAGCTCTGTGCAATGGAATCTATTTTACATTCATCATTTTGTTTGGAACCCAATGGTGTTCCGTCATCAAAATATGCACGGCGATACCAATCCCCATCCCAGGCATGTTGCTGTATATTTTTTTGTAGCTGCTCTGCTTCTTGTTTACATTTTTGTGCAAAGGCTTGATCGTTTTTAAGTGTAGCAACTTCAATAAACTTCATCAATATATCATATAAGAAAAAGGCCAGCCACACACTTTCTCCTTTGCCATGTTGGCCTACTTTATCCATCCCATCATTCCAATCGCCGGAGCCAATTAAGGGCAAGCCATTGCTACCGAAACGCAAACCATGTTCAATAGCTTTTACACAATGTTCATATAAACTTCCCTGCTGGTCAGATTGTATAGGTAGATCATAATACGATTCTTCTCCTGCATTCAATACACGGCCTTCCAGGAAATAAACTAATTCATCCAGTATAGCCACTTCAGCCGTTGTTGAAATATAACGGCTGGTTACATAAGGCAACCATAAATAATCATCGGAGCAGGTAGTTCTTACTCCTCTGCCGGCAGGTGGATGCCACCAATGCTGCACATCTCCTTCTTTAAATTGACGGGATGCGCATAGCAAAATTTGTTGCCGCACAATCAATGGCTTTGTATGCACCAGTGATAATACATCCTGCAACTGATCTCTAAATCCAAAAGCTCCGCCGGATTGATAAAAACCACTGCGGGCCCACATGCGGCAGGCCAATGCCTGGTAATTAAGCCACCCGTTTGCAATTACATTTGTAGCAACATCCGGTGTTTCTATTTGCACGGCCTGTAATGTTTCCTGCCAGTAGGCTTTTACTTTCTTCAATGCATTTGCGGCTGCATTACTTCCTTCAAATTGCCGGATTATTTCCTGTATCTCATTATTTTTTCCTGCACCTAATCTAAATATTATTTCCTGTTCTTCATCATCCGCCAAATCAACTACTACCTGTATAGCCGCACAGGGATCTAAGGCCGCACCTGATTTTCCGGAAAGCTTTGCTTTTGACATTGCTTCAGGATTGTTCAAGGTACCATTACGACCAATAAATTCTACTCTATCGGTAGTAAAATATTTATTGGGCTCATCCACATCAAAAAACGCCACTTTATTTTGAAATTCTGTGTTGTATGCATTGCGGGCAAGAATAGCTCCACTTCGGGTGTCCAACTCTGTTACTATATGCATTAATGATTTGGAACGCAGATCGCCCAACACCCATTCTACATAACCTGTAACAGAAATACGCCGGTGCCGGTTGGATTTATTATGCACTTTCAAAACAATAAATTTTACCGGTGCTTCTATATCTACATATATACAGGCATTGGTTTCAATACCATCTTCACTATGTTCAAAAATGCTATAGCCAAATCCGTGGCGGGT
>JALHNJ010000018.1 GCA_022843585.1 Chitinophagaceae bacterium | reverse complement strand
GTGATTACAGGTGCTGGTACACCAGTTGCTGTAGCTGCTGGGTAGTTTACTACAATTCCACACTGTCCCGCAGGACTATTTACATTAATATTTGCAGGACAGGTAATGGTTGGAGTGGGATTAACTGTAATAGTAAATTGTATTGGAGCACCGGTACAAGTACCATTAGATGCTACTACATTGAACGTAGCCGTAATAGGCACATTACTGGTATTGGTAGCTGTAAACGATGGTACATTGCCTGCTCCTGCTGTAGCTACAAGCCCAATATCAGGTGTGGGAACCGTACGACTCCAACTAAATGTGGCACCGGCTTGTGGACTGGTAAACACAACAGAAGGAACAACAGCTCCGGCACAATAGCTTTGATTAGCAACAGCATTCACAACCGGCACATTATTTACTGCAGGGGCAACAGTTGTTCTTACACATGGATTAAGATCGCTGAATTCAATTTCTACTCCAAATGAGGCTCCATTTGCTCTCAGACGAACTCCGGTAAATATGTGTGAATTACCAACTAAAGAAGCAACAGGTATTTCAATAATATCAAGCACATTTGGATTACCTGGTTCTATCCTGAGGGTACCTGTACATGGAGGATTACTAAAGTTAACAGTTAAGTCTGCGGTATAGAAATCATCAGCAGGATTACCGGGAGTACCGTTATCATTGCAGGTTCCAATATTACTGAAAGATGCACTGGCAATACTGCAAGGAGTAGAGCAACCACTAACAGCTGTAGTTGCAATAGTACGTACGCAGGCGTTATTAGCACTAAATTCCAATTCCAACGCATAAACCGCTCCTGTTGCCCGCAACCTTACCCCAGTAAATGTATGCGAATTTCCTACCAGTGAACCTACTGGAATTTCCACCACGTCTAAAACATTGGGATTACCTGGCTCTATACGCAAGGTTCCGGAAGCCGGTGGGTTGGTAAAGTTTACAGTGACATCAGTAGTATAATAATCATCTGTATTATCATTAGGTGTGCAGTTATTATTACAAGGCCCCTGATTACTTAAGGTAACACTGGAAATATCGCATGGCAAAGTACTGCTGATAAGAACTGGTTCTGGTGTATCACCTATGGCCGCTGTTGTTGGCAAAACTTCTGGTGTAAACTTGACCTTAAAAGCACCATCCTGCTGAACACCAAATAATAATCTAATATCAACACTTGCCCCATTGGCTAACGGTGTTCCCAAATTAATAACACCGGCAGAAAGACTTGAATTATACCCTCCCCCATTGGGCTGACTAGGGGGTTGCTCAAGTGTAGTACCCTGTACTGTTATATTTGAAGTTCCGCTACCGCATGGTGCTCTGTCAACAGTTACCACCAGAGCAGTTGAGGTTCTTGGACGTAAATCAGCAAAACCGGAAGGCATTGGGAATGTAGAAATAGAGTCTAACCTGAACCTAAGCCGGGTAATAGCAACACCCGTATTATTAGTTATAGTATATCTTACATCTACAGTTCCAAATGTTGAATTATTGGCAGGATCGGAGGTGAAATCCCTAACCCTGTTAGGCGGACTAAATTCATCCACACAAGGATCTAACAAGGATACAATTAGACCAGCACCTCTTGAAACCGGACTGGATAAGTTTTCGGGGCCGGGTGCACCTAAACGCTGCCCACCGCCTGCTGACGTACCATTAGTATCATCAAATTCCAAATCAGCAGCATTATTGTTATTATCAACCGGCGAACCATTGTAGCTTTTCCTGCGCCAGCAATAATCAATGCTAAATGGAGTAAGCGCAGGATAACCTGCTCCTTCTTTATATAAGGTATTGGCTTCGGAGGTAGAGCCAACTGCATCCATTCTTGTTGCTAATGCAAAATTGGCTGGGTTTGATGTATTAAAAAGAGCTATCCCAGCATTATCGGGAATATCCGTTATGTAGCTGGCATCTCCAGTAGCAGTAGTACCATTTCCGGCCGGATAACTTGCCAAAGAATAACCCACTATATTTACGCCAAGAAAATGCCCCTTGGCGGGTATAACCGTAAAGTTTGGAACTATAAATCTTGTCACCCCATTTGATGCCACTACTGCCCAACCTGAAGATCCATCTGTGGCTTCAACCAAAATATCATTATTAGTTTTATTATATAGCTCTATATATTCATCGTTCGCCCCATTTGGTCCCCTTACTCTAAATTCACTTATAATTACATCTCCTAATGCTGCAGCAGCACCGCTGGGGTTTAAAACTGGAAGTTGGTCTGTTCCCCGGTAACGAATAGGAACTGAAGCTCCTGTTCCTGAACCCGAACTGCCGGCACTTCCCCCTGGCAGTGCTTCCAATAATAGGTCAACCTTTATACTACCCGTTTGTTGAATTCCAAATAACAACCTCACATCTGATGAAGCTCCATTTGCCAAAGGAGTACCAAGATTAATTACACCTATCCCCATGGACGAATTAATCCCTCCACCATTAGGCTGAGATGGCGGCTGCTCCAGAGTCGTACCCTGTACAGTTACATTACCACCTGAAGTTGTTACTACTACTGCGGTACTTGTTCTGGGTCTTAAGTCTGCTATTCCTGATGGCGACGGAAAAGTTGATACATCAACAATTCTGAACCTCAGTTTGGTTATGTTTCCCCCCGTATTATTTGTTATTTTTAAACGAAGGTCTAAAGTGCCGAAAGTTGAATTGTTGGCAGGATCCGATGTAAAATCTCTTACAGAATTGGGCGGTGCAGATGCCGGAATTGCCAAATCAAGTCTTGTTACAACTAAACCTCCACCAGCATTCACCGGACTTGAAAGGTTCTCCGGGCCAGGTGCTCCTAAACTTTGACCAGCACCTGCTGATGTTCCATTTGTATCTTCAAATTTAAAATCTGTAGCATTATTATTCGCATCAAGGGGCAACCCACTCATCTGCCTGCGGTGAAAACAATAATCAATACTAAAAGGTGTAAGAGCCGGGTAACCCGTTCCCTCTTTATATAAGGTATTCGCTTCCGAAGTAGAACCAACTGCATCAAGCCGGTTGGCCAAAGTAAAATTTGCCGACACAGAAGTATTAAATATTGCAATACCCGCATTGTCGGGAATGTCGGTTGTATAAGTAGCATCTCCGGTGGCAGTGGTACCATTACCTGCAGGATAAGAAGCTAAGGAATAGCCTACTGAATTAACTCCGAGGTAGTGTCCTCTGTTGGGAATAACCGTACCATTAGGAATAACAAAACGGGCTACACCATTAGACGCAACAACAGCATAACCAGTTCCGCCACCGGCAACGGTATGATCAGCTCCGCTATTATTATAAATTTCAATGTACTCATCATTGGCACCATTGGGACCACGAACACGGAACTCACTAATAATGAGCTGGGCATTAATATTAGAAATGAACGATAAAGTGAAGGAAAAAGCTAGCAATAGGTAGACTTTCTTCATAGCAGTGTATTGTTAAAGGTTTTGGTAAGCGGGGATTCTTACAGGGAAGGTAAAATTTATTATCGAAAAAAATTATTTCCGACAATAAAAAATATTAGTTCTGCTGAGTCTGATAATTTAAATGACTATATTAATCATCTTATTTTTTACATAGATGATCTTTTTCGGTTGCTTACCATCCAGCCATTTTTTTACAGTTTCGTCTGTCAGTACCAGTTCCTCTACCTGCTGTTGAGTAGCATCTAATGCAATGGTAAGCTCTGTTCTTGTTTTACCATTGATGGCAACCGGGTATGCCTTGGAGGATTCTTTTACATATTTTTCTTCGAAAGTTGGGTAAGCTGCATCTAACACAGCCGTAGCATTCCCTAGCAAACTCCATAACTCTGCAGCAATATGCGGTGCATAAGGTGCCAACAATATTAAGAGTGGCTCCAAAATTTTTCTTTTGTGACATTTCAGATCGGTGAGTTCGTTGGTAACGATCATAAAACCGCTTACGCCGGTATTGAAACTGAAGCGTTCTGTATCCTGCTCTATTTTACGGATAGCATTGTGTAATACTTTTAATTCGGCGGCCGTTGGTTCTTCGTCATTTATAATTAACCCTTTTGTCTCGTCTGCAAATAACCGCCAGAATTTTTTGAGGAAGCGATGTACTCCTTCAATGCCTTTGGTATCCCAGGGTTTGCTCATTTCTACCGGGCCGAGGAACATTTCATACATACGGAAAGTGTCGGCGCCGTATTTAGCAACCAGATCATCTGGGTTAACCGTGTTGAATTTTGATTTGGACATTTTCTCAACTTCGGAACCGCAGATGTATTTGCCGTCTTCATAAATAAATTCTGCATTATTAAATTCAGGTTTCAATTTTCTAAAGGCTTCAATATCTAATTCAAATCCATCAACAATATTCACATCAACATGTTGTGGGATGATTGTAAATCCCTTTGCCTGAAAATTCTTTTTAGGAAAAACTATTGATAATTTATGGGTAATAAGGTCTAGTATCTCATTCCACTCATTATTTCCTGATTCCATTTTTTCCCTCTTGTCTGCAAAAGCTTTTGAAAGAAAAATGTCATTATATTCAATTCCTTCTCCATCATTATTCATAGCCTTACAAATGACTCTATATACAAATCTGCTACTCCCTTGTATCATCCCCTGATTCACCAATCTTTTAAACGGCTCATCAAAGCCAATATATCCCAAATCATACAATACTTTCGTCCACATGCGGCTGTACAATAAATGGCCTACTGCATGTTCGGTTCCACCAATGTATAGATCCACCTGGTTCCAATAATCACTTGCTGCACGGCTGCAAAATTCTTTTTCATTTTTATTATCCATGTAGCGAAGGAAATACCAGGAAGAACCTGCATAACCCGGCATCGTATTCGTTTCTAATTCCTGCGCTACCCATTCCGGAATATTCGCTAATGGACCTTGCCCATCTGGACCGGGACCATATTTTTCTACTTCCGGTAATACCAATGGCAGTTCTCCGGTCCATTCTTTTGCTATTCCATCCTCCCAGGTTATGGGAAATGGTTCGCCCCAATAACGCTGACGGCTAAACGCCGCATCCCGCATTTTATAATTTACTTTTCGTTTACCGATTCCAAGCTCTTCTATTTTATTGATCGCTATTTCTAATGCTTCTCTCATTACCAAGCCATCTAAAAAACCAGAGTTTTCAAGAATTGCATCTTTGGTGGGGTTGGCTTCTTCTCCATTAAAATGGGTACCGATAATATTGGTAACCGGAATATTAAAATGCTTTGCAAATTTCAGATCTCTTTCATCGCCACAGGGTACGGCCATAATAGCACCGGTACCATAACCAGCTAATACATACTCCGAAATCCAGATAGGAATTTCTCTTCCGTTAAAAGGATTTTTTGCATATGCCCCGGTAAATACACCACTGATCTTTTTCTCCGCCATTCTTTCTCTCTCACTTCTGCTTTTTACATAAGTGATGTATTCTTCAACTGCTTTTTGTTGTTCTTTTGTTGTTATTTCTTCTACCAACTCATATTCCGGTGCTATCACCATAAAGTCTACGCCAAATATAGTATCAGGACGAGTTGTATAAACACGGAGTTTGGCTCCCGACTCCTGACTCTTAACTCCGAACTCGATTTCTGCTCCTGAAGACTTTCCAATCCAGTTACTCTGCATTTCTTTCATCGCATCGCTGAAGTCAACCGTATTTAATCCTTCTAATAAACGATCAGCATAATCGGTAATTCTTAAATACCATTGGCGCAATGTTTTCTTTACTACCGGATGGCCGCCTCTTTCGCTTACTCCGTTTACTACTTCATCGTTGGCTAAAACAGTTCCCAAAGCTTCGCACCAATTTACTTCACCATAACCGCAGAAGGCCAGGCGGTGGTTCATTAAAATATCTGCTTTTTGTTTTTCATCAAATTGCTTCCATTCATCTGCGGAAAAAGCTGTGAGCTGTGAGCTGCGAGCTGCAAGATTACCCTCTGTTTCAAAAGTTTTTATTAAATCAGCAATGGGTTTGGCCTTATTTTCTTTTTTATCGAAATAGGAATTGAATAATTGTAAAAAGATCCACTGCGTCCATTTATAATAATTTGGATCGCTGGTTTGTACTTCCCGTTCCCAATCGTAGCAGAAACCGATATTATCTAATTGTGATTTGAACGTAGCAATATTTTTCTTGGTGGTTTCGGCAGGATGCTGCCCTGTATCTAACGCATATTGTTCCGCAGGTAATCCAAAACTATCAAAGCCCATCGGGTGCAATACGTTGAAGCCTTTTAATCTTTTATAGCGGCTGTAAATATCTGAAGCGATATAACCTAACGGATGCCCAACATGCAAACCTGCACCACTTGGGTAGGGAAACATATCCAACACATAACACTTGGGTTTGGAAAAATCGTTGGCTACTTTATACGCATTGGATTCTTTCCATTTTTTCTGCCAGTCTTTCTCAATTTTCCTGAAATCGTATTCCATGTTATTATAGCTTCTTGTATTTTTATAATGTTAGCAGACCCACCCCAATTCACTAAAGCAATTTGTTTTCCTCTATTCACCCCTCCAAGGAGGGGAAGTGCACTAATCATACTGCTTTGAAAATGCTCATCCGTGTTAATGTCGTACAAGTGTGCGACGCAACGAAGATGATAGTAGTAATGCAGCCGAGTTAATAAAAATTCTTTAACAAACCTTACTAATTCATATGGCAATATGAACAAAAGCCAATCGTTTTACCTACCTCGGCAGGTAAGATGGGCAGCAAAAATACTGATTGTAGCCCTAAACCTGCTATTTTTGCCCACAACCCGTTAATCTGAAAAATTTACTGCATGTCGCAACCTAACAAGGCCTCCATTAAGAAAGGAAAACCTTCCTATTTTATGTCCATTCTTGGAGTTACCCTGGTATTATTTGTACTGGGTCTTATTGGATGGTTAATTATTAATGCCGGCAAACTGGGTCAGCATTTTAAAGAAAATATTGAAGTAAGTGTTGACCTGCGTGAAAATCTTAATCCAAAAGATAGCATTGCTTTGGTAGAATATATTGCAGCCAAGCCTTATGTAAAAAGCTACAAGTACATCACTAAAGAAATGGCCCGCAAAATTTACATTGGTGAAGGCAATCAAAGCTGGGATGCTATTATTGATTACAATCCTTTGCCGAATAGCATAAACATTAAGCCGAGGACGGAGTATGTAAATAATGATAGTCTGGCAGCAATAAAAGCCGACCTGAAAGCACAAACATATGTGGCGGATGTTACGTACCAGGAAGCACTGGTGGACTCATTGAATAAGAATATCAGAAAGTGGAGCCTGATTTTGCTGGCCATTGCATTATTGCTGGCGATAGTGGTGATTGTGCTTATTGATAATACTATTCGCCTGGCCATGTTCAGCAACCGCTTTCTTATTAAAACGATGCAGATGGTGGGTGCTACCCGTGGGTTTATTGCCAAACCGATGAACACCAAAGCGATCATTAATGGTGCCATCAGCGGTGCTATTGCAGCGGCAGCTATCTACTTATTTGTGCTATGGGCAGAAAGCTATGAACCCGCCCTAAAAGCGGTACATGATACGAAGAGCCTGACGCTGTTGTTTGTAGGATTGATTGTGTTGGGTATTGCCATTACGCTATTTAGTACCTATCGTAGTGTGTTGAAATATTTAAAAATGAAACTGGATGACCTTTATTAGTCCGAAAGTCAGGAAGACGGGAAGTCAGAAAGTGATATGTCAATAAATTATAAAGTCGTTGCATACCCGGGTTTTTCTTTCGGACTTTCTAACTTATGGACTTTCCGACTTTTCCCTATATTGCACCTCCAAAAACATCAACAATGAGTGAAGTAAAAGCAACCCCTTCGATTTTCAATAAAGAGAATTATAAATGGATGCTGATTGGTCTTGTGCTGATAGCAATCGGTATGTTTTTAATGGCCGGTGGCGTAAGTAATAAAGATCCTAATGTTTTTGATAAAGGAGCAGTGTATAGTGCTACCCGTATTACGATTGCACCGTTGCTGATTCTGGCAGGTTTGGTAATTGAGATATTTGCTATTTTCAAAAAATCCTCTAAAGACTAGTTCAATATTGTATAATAAAATTGAAGGCGATGAAAATTTCATCGCCTTTTTATTTTATGTTGCAGCAATAATTAATAAAAAATGACAGTTGCTGAAGCAGTTATTATTGCTATTGTAGAAGGGCTAACGGAATTTTTACCGGTATCATCCACCGGGCATATGATAATTGCTGGAAAATTAATGGGTGTTCCGGATAACGATTTCACAAAACTGTTTACCGTAGGCATTCAATTGGGAGCCATACTGGCTGTGGTGGTACTGTATTGGAAAAAATTTATAACACCAATCAAAAACCGCAACTGGCATTTTTATGGCAAATTATTGGTAGCTGTTATGCCAGCCTTACTGTTAGGCTTTCTTTTATCGGACCAGATTGACCAATTGCTGGAAAGTACTTTGACGGTTGCCATAACATTAGTAGCAGGGGGTATTGTATTGTTATTTATTGACTCCTTCTATAAAAACCCGACCGTAAAAAATGACGATGATATAAAGTATTCCAATGCATTTATAATTGGCCTCTGGCAATGTGTGGCCATGATACCCGGAGTTAGTCGCAGTGCTGCCAGCATTATTGGCGGTATGCAACAAAAACTAACGAGAAAGCTGGCAGCAGAATTTTCATTCTTCCTAGCAGTGCCAACTATGGCAGCGGCTACCGGCTATAAATTATTGAAAGGTTACAATACTATTTCACCGGATGACATTAAGCTATTTGCTATTGGCAATGTAGTAGCATTTATAGTTGCCTTGCTAGCAATCAAATTTTTTATTGGCTTCTTACAAAAACATGGCTTTCGTTTGTTTGGCTATTACCGGATAATAGCCGGTATTATTTTACTGGTGCTGATTGCTACCGGCTATCTTAGTAAATAAGCGAAAATCACCCGCTGGTGTTATTGCGGTTCGTCTTATTTGCTTAACTATGTATAAAATAACCAACACATGAGATTAATCCTCTTTGCAGTACTGGCATTTTCAGTGCTAACTGGCTGCAGCAACTATGGCAAAAAAGTAAAAAGCGATCATATTGAAGTTTTTTATAAAGATGGTGTTACTGAAAGCCAGGCACAGCAAGCCGCCGATATGCTGAACCGGCTGGACAACCCGGAAGGCGATAAAAATGCAGTAAGAAAAAGTTTCCAGCTTACAGGTACTGGCGATACTATTACCTGCAAGATGGTAGTGAATGAAGAAAAAGCTAATGATGTACCAGACCGCAGCTTTGTAATTATCGGCAATAAAATTTCGGACAGTGCTTTTAATGGCAAACCGGTAAATATGGTGCTTACCGATGATAAGTTTAAACCTATTCGTACTATTTTTTACGCAAAGCTTAGTGGAGATGTGGATACGAAAGATTTTGGAGAAAAACTAACATCGGGCAATGTGGAAGTTTATTCGTTGGAAGGTGTTAGCATGGAAGAGGCTGAAGCATTGGCTAAATTCCTGGAAAAAGAAATGGCGCCACAAGCCGTTATCAGCTTTCAATTAAGTAAAGAAGCTGGTGGGGTGAATACCGTAAAAATGGCTTCGCTGCCGGAAAAAACAAAAGACACCCCTGAATCAGCTGTCAATGAAATAATGACAAAAATGTCCGAGCAGGTATTCAACAATGCGCCGGTAGCTTTTCAGTTTGCGGATGTAATGTTCAAGCCATATAAAACGTTTACTTATACTCCTTAAAAAACAAAGAAATTCATCACTACCATTATTTTTCATAATTATATAATAAACCCGGTTTGACAAATCAAACCGGGTTTTTGTTTTCTTACTAGCTTTAGCCTTATTTTTATGTGTACATAGAATAAGTTAGGGCCATTGAGAAATGTTATAATTCTGATTAATTACATTAGCAACCATCAATCCATTATTTATGCAAACTGCTTCCAAAAAAGTTATTAATGGCTGGGCGATGTATGATTGGGGCAACTCGGCGTATAACCTGGTAATTACTTCTACTATTTTTCCAGCCTACTTTGAAGCAATTGCGGTTGATAATAAAGGCAGTTCTACTATTACCTTCCTCGGACAGCAATTTGAAAATACTTCGCTGTATAATTATGCGCTGGCTTTTGCTATGTTGATAGTAGCTCTGATGTCGCCATTACTTTCTTCTATTGCGGATTATAAAGGCAACAAGAAAAAGTTTTTGAATTTCTTTTTAACGATGGGCAGTCTTGCTTGTGCTTCCATGTTTTTTTTTGAAAAAGATACACTGGGCTTAGGTATAGCAGCAATCATTATTGCCTGTGTTGGTTTTTGGGGCAGCCAGGTTTTTTATAATTCATTTCTCCCCGAAATAGCTGCACCGGAAGACAGAGACCGGGTTAGTGCCAAAGGATTTGCGTTTGGCTATGTTGGCAGTGTGTTGTTACA
>JALHNJ010000017.1 GCA_022843585.1 Chitinophagaceae bacterium | reverse complement strand
AATACCTGGGTAATGCAGGATTTGGCGAAACGTCCCAAACATTGGGTTTTCTGGCAATTCATCCCGGTAGTAGGTTGGTTCATTAGTCCGGGTATATTCATTGAGTTTGCAAAAGTGTTTGGTCAATTTTCATTCGGAAGCCATACTGCCGCATCAATAGCAGCGCCAGTTTATTTTCCGTATTTGGCTTATAAAAAAGATCCAAAATTTGTTGGTGCAGAAGCAGTAAAAAAACATAAAAAAGCAGGTTGGAGAGAATGGGTTGATGCCGCAGTATTTGCAGTAGTAGCAGCAACATTGATCCGCACATTTGTTTTTGAAGCGTATACTATTCCAACAGGATCCATGGAAAAAACATTGCTGGTAAAAGATTTTTTATTCGTTAGCAAACTAAGTTACGGCCCCCGCATTCCTAATACACCATTATCTGTTCCTTTTGTACATAATTACATGCCCATTGGTTCAGCAAAATCATATTCCACCGCTATTAAAATTCCTTACACAAGATGGTTTGCATCACCTGTAAAAAGAGGTGATGCGGTTGTATTTAATTTTCCTGCAGGAGATACCGTGATACATGCAGATGGCTATGAATCTGCAATACCGTATTATGATATTAAACGAAGAGCTGAACAGGGTTCTCCAGGCGACAGACAAATTTTAAATGACCCGGTAAACTATCCTATCGTTGTGCACCCGGTTGATAAATCTGATAACTATATCAAACGTTGTGTAGGCATTGCAGGCGATATGCTGGAAGTAAAAAAAGATATTGTTTATATCAACGGTCAACAAGAATCAATTCCCCCGCATAGCGAATTATTTTATATCGTTACTTCAACCGCCGGACTTGATTTTGAAGTAATGAAAGACGAGTATGATATGAATGCAGAGAAAGGAGAAATTGCTTTGACTGGTGTTAAAATGAATGAGTACCGGATGTTGCTAACAAATCAGAACAAAGAAAAGCTGATGAAGAGTGGTTTGGTTTCAACTATTATGTTAGATGAAGAATACAATGGGGGTGGTGGGGAAGTATTTCCTTATGATACACTTCACAAATGGAGCAGAGAAGATTTTGGGCCAGTATGGATTCCAAAGAAAGGGGCTTCGTTAAAACTAACTTCAGAGAATTATTCAATATATGAAAGAGCAATTCGTGTATATGAAAGAAATGATTTCTCCATGCAGAACGGCAAGTTTATTCTGAACGGAAAAGAAGTAACAGATTATGTTTTTAAAATGGATTATTACTGGATGATGGGTGATAACCGACAGGGATCACAGGATAGTCGCTATTGGGGTTTTGTGCCGGAAGACCGGGTAGTGGGTAAAGCCTGGATGATATGGTTCAGTTATGACGGAGGGCCAAGATGGAAACGATTCTTCCGTATGATAAAATAAACTAACTTTAAATGCCCTTGATATTTTTCAGGGGCATTTTTCTTTAACTGAATTTTCCATATGAAAGAAAGAAAATTTGAATTTGAATACGAAGTGTATAACGACATCAGCGAGTTAAGCGAAGCAGATGCATGGTTGCTAACGGAAGCCCGTACAGTTACAGAAAATGCGTATGCTCCTTATTCTAACTTTTTTGTAGGTGCTGTAGCAATACTTGAAAACGGAGAAGTAGTAGCTGGTACCAACCAGGAGAATGCCTCTTATCCTGTTGGTATATGTGCAGAAAGAGTATTATTAGGAACCATTGCCACAATTCATCCTAAAGTACCTGTAAAAAGCATTGCTATCAGTTATAGCAGTGAGGTGATTAAGAGTGACCATCCAATTTCTCCTTGTGGTATGTGCCGCCAGGCTTTATTGGAATATGAAACAAGAACAGAAAAGCCGATACGACTAATTCTTAGCGGACAGGAAGGGCAAGTTTATATTATTAAGACTGCAAGCTTTTTGTTGCCGTTTGCATTTACCAGCTCAGAATTGATATGAGCCGGATCGGAAAGCAATTTTTTTTCTATGTTTTACTTCCTCTAATAATCGGGTATTTCATTTATTTTTTCTTTCGACCTGATTATTGGTTTGTTCAACTAATTGATAAACGGGAGCCGATTGTTACTATACATGAACTATCACTAATTGAAAGAATATTCATCTTCTCTGGCTCAGATTACTGTTGGGCCTTTTCGTTTTCTTCAGCTTTATTTATTTGGGAGGGTACTCAACACCAACGGTTTCGCTTTTTGCCGGTAATAGTTTTAATAACCTTAGTTGGGTCTGAATTTATTCAGCATTTGCTTAAATCTAGCTTTACCTGGGATTGGTGGGATGTAGTTGCAGCGTTGCTGGCTTTTTGCTTGTCATTGGTCTTGATAAGGAGAAATTATGAAAAAAAATAAGCATTCAATCTTGTTATTACCAATAATTGTTTTGTTGTATGCAGCTCTTTATATAGCTACATCCTACGATGTTCCTTGTGAGGGTGATTGTGAGAAAGTTAGTAAGGTAGGTGAGGTTTTAAGAAACAGTAAAAGCTATGTATATGGTGCAAATCGATGTACTTACCTGCAAGGGTCAGATACACTTTGTATTTATGTACAAGATACTACTGGTATTGACTGGAATCATCTTGCCGATACAACTTGCCTTATTGCTCAGGAGAATGGATTATTACAGCAAAAAATATTTGTAATTAAAAATTCTACATTTCCCAACGACACTGTTGCAAGAAAAATTTGCCCTTAAAACAAAGTTTGTACTCCGTGAGCAACTTTTGCTTCTAATTCTAATAACCATTTCTTTCTCCATAGACCGCCGGCATAGCCCGTCAATTCTCCTGTAGAACCAATTACTCTATGACAAGGAACGATGATAGCAATATTGTTTTTCCCATTGGCATTAGCAACGGCTCTTGTGGCTTTTGTATCACCGGTTTGCCTGGCTAAATCGAGATAGCTGATAGTTTTACCAAATGGTATTTGAGTAAGCAGGCTCCACACATCTTGCTGAAAGGCGGTACCAGTTTGGTTTAATGGTAATTCAAAAATTCTTCTTTCCCCATTAAAATATTGGATCAATTGCTCCACACAATTAATAAGCATGGGTGGTAAATGTTTCTTTTTGCCTTCTGCTTTTTGGGAAGTGTCATGAAATGTTACTTCATTGATATAATCATTCGTGCCGGAGATCTTTAATAATCCAACAGGCGAATGATAGTATGTAGTGTAGGTTTCTGACATCGTCAGCCGATTTTTCCCCCGTTAATTGATTGCTTACCGGGCTGCAATAAAATTACATCTTTGTTTTCATCATATACACCCAGCACCAGGCATTCACTGATAAAGTCGGCTATCTGTTTGGGTGGAAAGTTAACGACTGCAATCACCTGGCGGTTCAACAAGTCTTCTTTTGTGTAATGTGCTGTTATTTGTGCTGATGATTTTTTAATGCCAACCTCGTTGCCAAAATCAATAGTCAATTGATAGGCGGGTTTCCTGGCTTTGGGAAAATCATTAATTGAAATAATTGTTCCCGTACGCATATCTATTTTTTCAAAATCGCTCCAGTTGATTGTCATCTTACAATTTTAATGTAAACTTGATGAAAATTTGCCAGAATGACCCCTGAAAAAAAAACAGCACAAGCTGCTAATCAGCCATCAAATCTCTCCCGTAGAAATTTTATTCGTAATACAGCCGTAGCAGGTGCCGGTGTTTTAATATTACCCCGTCATGTATTAGGCCGTGGGTTTATTGCTCCCAGTGATAAATTAAATATTGCCGGTATTGGCGTAGGTGGAATGGGGCATGGCGATCTGCAAGCATTTGCAAAAAGTCCCTATGTAAATATTGTAGCCTTGTGTGATGTTGATGACAGGGCAGCAAAAAAATCAAGAGAGGCATTTCCAAAAGCATCGTATCATGAAGACTTTAGAGTAATGCTTGAAAAAGAAAAAAACAATATTGATGCCTGTAGTATTTCAACACCGGATAATATTCATGCAGTAGCTACCCTGGCTGCCATGCGAATGGGCAAACATGTTTACACGCAAAAACCATTGGCACATGATATTTACGAAGCCAGGATATTAACCCAGGCGGAGCAGAAGTATAAAGTGGTAACACAAATGGGCAACCAGGGTGGTTCCGGTGATGGCGTACGCAAGACAAAAGAAATGATTGATGCCGGAATGATTGGAAAAGTAACGGAGGCGCAAGCATGGACGAACAGACCCGTTTGGCCGCAGGGACAATCAACACCTTCAGGAAAATTTGATATCCCATCTGAATTGGACTGGGATCTTTGGCTGGGCCCTGCTAAACACATAGATTATAATCCGGCTTACCTGCCGTTTAATTGGAGGGGATGGTGGGCATTTGGTACAGGTGCATTAGGAGATATGGCTTGTCATATCATGGATCCTATTTACAGAATATTGCCTATTCTATATCCTGATTCTGCGGAGTGCAGTGTAGGAACAGTATGGAAAGAAATGTGGAATGATACGCAAAATCCGGATGCTTGTCCACCAGCATCTATTATTCACCTTAATTACCCAAGAACAAATGGAAAAGGAAGCATAAAAGTTTCCTGGTATGATGGTGGTTTATTGCCTGACCGTCCTGATGAATTATTGCCCGAAGAGCCATTTGGCAATTGGGATGGAGGTGTTTTATTTATAGGCACAAAAGGAAAATTATTAGCAGATTGCTATGGTGCCAATCCAAGATTATTACCAACCCGTTTAATGACGGAGAAGACAATGCCAAAAGAAAAAATTAAACGGGTGCCAGAAGGCCATCACCTGCAGTGGGTAAATGCCTGCATTGCTGGCTATGGAAAAGGAGAAACCAGCTCACCGTTTTCGTATGCAGGGCCATTTACAGAAAGTGTGTTGATGGGCAATCTTGCCATTCGCAGTTGGCTGATGAAAAACCCTAAACTCACAGGCTGGGGCGATAAATATTTAGGTCGCAAAAAACTATTATGGGATGCTGCTAATATGAAAGTCACCAACTTTGAAGAAGCCAACCAGTTTGTGAAAAGAGAATATAGAAATGGTTGGGATTTAAGTTTGTAACCGGAATGAACAGAATTATTCCAGCAACTTAGCCAATTCCATTAGCTCGGCTTGTTTATACTTATCTTTTTCAGAGGTGAAGCATTTACTGAATTCCTCTATCAGTTGTTGAATAACTTGTTTGTTTTTGCGGGGCTTAAAATATGCACCAACAGGGGGCACAGAAATTCTTTTGAAATAGCTTTCTACATCTTGCTGTGTAAACACCTGGCCAGATGTGGGGTCAATATAAAATTCAATCTTATGAAGAGGGTTAGGCAAACTTTCATCTGAATAACCCGGTTTGAAATAAGCAATAATAAATTGTCGGGGGATATTGATTGCTCTCACAGGTATATCCAGGAGCTCACACAACACCAGATATAAAATGCCATTACTGATCTGGTTACCTCTTTTCGCTTCCAGTGTTTTGTGCATCAGAAACTCATTCGGCTCTTTGTAATTAATTTCCGTGCCTTTCAATCCGTAATAGCTGTAAAGAATACTGGTAACGATATTAATTTGTTCAAGCGGAGTGAGGTAGTTGTTTAATTCCAGCCAGATATTGCGCCGTACTTTTTCAATTTCCTGCATTACAGGTGCGGTAGATACATCAGGAAACTGAAATTTGCTGGTTAGCATGGCACCCAGTAACAAATCATGATGACCGGAAACATTCCATTGACGAAAATCTTCTGTCAGGTCAGTAAAATGAAGACGATGAATTAATAATTCAATTCTTGTTTGAATTTCTTCATTAGGAGTCGTTTCCCAAAGATGTTCCAGGTTTGGAATGATGTTCGTACCATAGTCAACGATCTTGTTGGATACAAGTCCAAACACTTCCTCATCAGGATCATCAATTAAAGTTAGCAGAGCAGATATCTCTTTGTTTGTTTCCATGGTGTCGATTCCTTCACAATATCTTTATAGAACCTGATATGAAATAGTTAAACTTTTCCACAGATGGGGGAAACGGTTTATGGTTTCGAATTTAGTGTTTATAGTTCGTTATTGTAGGATACCTTACTGTTAATAGAATGTTTTAAGTTTGGTGGATGAAATCTAAACTACTTATACCTGTATTTCTATTGCTAACTGCAACAGCAAGATCACAAGTAAATAATTTGTTTACAGTAAAAAAAGATAGTTCGGGATTTGAATTGACATTGAAAGGAGCTTCGCATCTTGCTTCGCTGCCATTGAAATGTGTGTTGCAGGAGTTTCCCAACAAAACGAATCATACTTCCTACAAGGATAGTGACCATGTATTACTTCCTAAACAATTGCATCCATCATTTTATGGTTGTTTCGACTGGCACTCATCGGTGCATGGCCATTGGATGTTGATTCGGTTGCTGAAATTATTCCCACAAATGCCGGAAGCTGCATTGATAAGAGAAACACTCAATAAGACAATTACTAAACAGAACATAATTGATGAGGTAAAGTATTTCAGTATGCCACTTACTGCATCCTGGGAAAGAACTTACGGCTGGGCCTGGATATTAAAACTGGATGAAGAGTTGTATAATTGGGATGATGCGGATGCCAAACGCTGGCATGAAGCCATGCAGCCGTTGACTAGAAAAATAGTTGACCTGTGGACAAAGTTTCTTCCCAAACAAACTTACCCTAACCGTACCGGTGTGCATCCTAACACCGCATTCGGATTAGTGTTTGCATTGGATTATGCAAGAGCAGAAAAAAACACAGCATTTGAAAATGCGATTGTTGCTTCCGCCAAAAAAATATATGGAAAAGATAAAAATGCACCAACTATATGGGAGCCAAATGGAGCAGACTTCTTATCACCCAGTTTAGAAGAAGCAGATCTGATGCGAAGAGTCTTATCACCGAAGGAGTTTACAGCCTGGTTCAATCAGTTCTTTTCCACGCAAAGCTTAAAGCATCTTACTATTTTACCAGTAGTATCGGATAGAACAGATCTGCAAATCGTTCACCTCGATGGCTTAAGTTTTAGCCGAAGCTGGTGTATGAAAGGATTGGCTGCAGCTCTACCAGCAAATGATTTAAGAAAGAAATTATTACTCCGTTCTTCCGTCAATCATCTTTCCACTGCACTACCACATGTGGTAAGTGGAGAGTATGGCGGTGAGCATTGGTTGGCGAGTTTTGCGGTGTATGCATTAGTCAATTGAGTTAGGAGTCCTTAGTCAGGAGTCATAAGTATGGCGTGATGCTTTATATGACATTAAGAATATTGAGCTTTCAAAAGATTACTTGATTATCATCCCGACTCATGACTCCCGGCTAAAGACTCAAGACTTTCTTGCCACCACCATCCAATCCCACGGCCTTGGTTCTTTTAACCATGTGGGAGCTTTGACAAATTCCGTATCCCAATCGTATTCTATTTTCTGAAATTCTTCGGCAACAAAACCTACTTTGGAAAGTAGTAATTGCAATTCTTCCTTCAGGTAATGTTTGTGGGGCACATCATCAATGTCTGCATTGCCCTGTCGTATATTATTCCATTTGCGAATGGCTTCTTTTGCATTTATTGTAACAGGAAAGATATTCTTATCAATCTTATATTGCTGCTGAATAACATTAGCTAATAAATGCGACTCTAAAGAAGGGATCGTAATAACAATTCGTCCGCCTTTCTTTACACAAGCCGAAAGTGATTGAAAAAAAATATCCCTGTCTTTTTGCACGGGGGTAAGAATAGCATTAATGCAAATCCCGAAATCACATTGTGGCACTTTTGTTTTTGGGCCACTCATATTGGCCCGTACATATTCTACATTTTTATAGTGCGGATAAAGTTGGGCAGCTATTTCAAGGTTTTTGGCTGAGATATCAACAGCCACAACTTTTTTAAAAGCAGGGGAGAGTACCGGTAGCCATTTCCCAATAGCACAACCGATATCAATAACTGTTTTGTTTTTTGAGGAGTATTTTTTAATTACAGAACGGATCAGGGCTTTTTTATCATTGTGCAGTACATCGAATATTTCATCGCTGTAAGAAGAAGCCATTTTTTCCCAATAGGAACGTTTCATAAAACCGAAGATAAAATATATTCGGATAGAAGGAAACTAGAAAAGCCTCCATAGTTGTGGAGGCTTTTAAGTATATTTTTAAAATTACTACATTAGTCTCTTCTCCCGAATGAAAAGCTACTCGCCAATCTCAATGCTATAAAACTACCGGGCCCGCCTTTAAAATAAACTGTTTCATATCGTAGGCCAACTTCATATTGTGATCGGCGCCCTGATTGAAAAAGATAACCTGCACCAACTGCCCAATCAAACCCACTGATTTTTTGGTCAACAAAATCGTTGGTTAGTGCACCATAAACACAATAGCCAACTTGTGGTTCTACAAAGAAGCCAGAACTTGTACCATTCAAAACATAACGATAGCCTGCTTTGATTGGAACAAAAATAATTCCCTGTTCCCACCCTGATTCTTTAATTGGATTAATAACAGCTCCAACCTCAAGTGTGACACTTCCTCCCTCAGAAACTGGGACACCAGCTTTTAATACAGCACCAAATCCAATTCCGTATTCATCACTTCCTTTGCCAACCATTTTAACTACTTCAATTTGTGCTTGCAGGTAACATGCAAATAATAGAGATACTTGGAGAAAAAATATTTTCTTCATTGATGAGTAGTTTCGGTTGTAAATAATTGATGGTAAAAAACTTATCTTATTTTTTCTTTTTTGGCGCAGCCTTTTTCTTTGTTGCTGTTTTTTTTGCAGGAGCTTTTTTCTTCGTAGCAGTCTTCTTCGCTTTCTTTGTAAATGCTCCCGGAATTTCTGCTTCAATAATTTTCTTTACATCTTCTAAAGTAAAAGCCGCTGCTTCTTCAGCAGTATAGCGGGTATCATCTGCTTTTTTGGGTAAGCGTATCTTCTTCTTACCAAATTTGATGATAGGAGCCCAGCGGTCATTCTCTACAGAAATATTTTCTTCCTGCCAGCGATGGATATAACGATTGGCTTCTTTCTTAACTTTTGCTTCAACCAACTCATTCATATCTTCCTGCGACAGGTTTGCAAAATCATAGCGACGGGGAACATTGATAAATATTCCATCCCATTTAATATAAGGGCCAAAACGTCCCGTACCTTTTATAATTGGTTTCTGGTCGTATGAACCGACCGGGGTATCTGCAATTTGTTTTTGTTTGATATGTTTTATGGCAGTTTCTAAATCAACTGTACCAAGGTCTGTACCTCGTGGAAGAGAAATAAAATCATCACCCCATTTTACATAGGGGCCAAAGCGACCAACATTTACTGACACTTCTTTTTCCTCAAATTGTCCCATTGAACCTTGTGCACCAAACAGGTTCATGGCTTCTTCGTAAGTGATCGTTTCAATACTTTGCCCGGTAGGAATTTTTGCAAAGCGGGGTTTCTCTTCATCATCTGCCACCCCGATCTGTATCATGGCGCCATAGCGTCCCATTCTTGCTACTACCGGTTTGCCACTTTCCGGATCAACACCTAATTCTCTTTCACCTTTTATGCGTTCAGCATTTTCAATTGTGTTTTCAACGTCTTTTTTAAATGGCAAATAAAAATCATCGATCATTTTGTTCCACTTCATCTTGCCTTCAGCTACTTCATCAAACTCGCCTTCAATTTTAGCAGTGAAGCCATAATCCATGATGTCGTCGAAATACTGTTTCAGAAAATCGGTTACTACTAATCCTAAGTCAGATGGAAAGAGTTTGGATTTTTCTGCACCAGTATTTTCGCTTGCCATTTCTTTGGCCACCTTGTCATTCTTTAAATTGAAAACAGTGAAGTAACGGATAACACCTTCTTTATCTCTTTTCTCTACATAACCTCTTTTTAAAATAGTAGAGATGGTAGGTGCATAAGTTGATGGTCGTCCGATACCAAGTTCTTCCATCTTTTTTACCAAGGAGGCTTCCGTATATCGGGCTGGAGGCCGGCTGAAACGTTCAGTTGCCTTCATTTCTTTTAATGGCAATTGCATACCCACGGTTAACGGTGGCAACATACCCTCGTTTGCTTCCTCTTCTAATTCATCATCATCTTTATCTTCTCTGTATACTTTTAAGAAACCATCGAATTTTAATACTTCGCCACTTGCGGTCAGTTCTTCTTTATTGGTAGATATCTCAATTTTAGCAACTGTTTTTTCTAACTCTGCATCGGCCATTTGCGAAGCCATTGTTCTTTTCCAGATCAACTCATACAATCTTGCCCATTCTGCTTCTTCAATAGACGCATTGCTGGTATAAGTTGGCCGGATTGCTTCGTGGGCTTCCTGTGCACTTTCATTCTTGTTTTTGAATTTGCGGAATTGGTGATAGTCTTCACCATACATGCTTTTTACCGTATTGGTAATGTCAGCTAGCGCAGTGTTGCTCAGGTTCACACTGTCGGTACGCATATAAGTGATATAACCATTCTCGTACAACCGCTGTGCAATCTGCATTGTTCTGGCAACTCCATAACCTAATTTTCTTGAAGCCTCCTGTTGAAGCGTAGAAGTAGTAAATGGTGGGGCAGGAGAACGTTTGCCCGGTTTAACCTGTATATCTTTTACTTTATAATCGGCACCGATGCAGCTTTTCAAAAATGCTTCAGCATCCTCTGCTACATTTTGTTTTTTGCCTTCGGCAGAAAATGTAACTGGTTTATCTGATACATCTTTTGCTGTAAAAAGACCTTCAATTTTATAAGTGCTAACCGGAGTAAATGCATTTATTTCCCTTTCTCTTTCTGCAATTATTCTAACAGCTACACTTTGTACACGGCCTGCACTCAGGTTATTCCGCATACTCATTTTGCGCCAGAGAACAGGGCTTAACTCAAAACCCACAATTCTGTCTAATATTCGTCGGGCCTGCTGCGCCATTACCAGGTTCATATCCAGTTTTCGTGGATTTTGAACAGCCGCCTGGATGGCAGGTTTTGTGATTTCATGAAAGACGATCCGTTTGGTTGTTTTAGGGTCAAGACCTAATACTTCGCATAAATGCCAGCTGATGGCTTCTCCTTCACGGTCCTCATCCGTTGCCAGCCACACTTCTTGTGATTTTTTAGCTAACGACTTTAACTCGTTAACAACCTTTAGTTTATCATCGGGAACAATGTAGCGGGGTTCGAAATTTTTTTCCAGATCAATGCCCATCCCAGCTTTTTCTAGGTCACGGATATGCCCAAAACAACTCTTTACCTGGAAGTCGCTTCCCAGGATCTTTTCAATCGTTTTGGCTTTCGCCGGACTCTCAACTATCAATAAATTTTTCGCCATAAAGGATACTATATATAATGGTACAACCGCTTTTCAGCGGCTGCAAGTTAGGGCAAGGATAATAAATTTTTTTGGAAACAATAATTTGCTGACGCAATAGTCACTCATTTTTCGTTTGATTTTGAGTGCTTTTCCCTCTGAAAATCAACTATATTTTTGTTTTGAAAAATAATTTTAACTGCACCGCCCATCGTTTGTACTCTTTTCCCGATGGATGAAGGCCATCTGAAGCCAGCAAACTGTTGTCGGTGGCGGCTTCTCTTGTCCATGAGGTAATGTCTATATAGTGTACATTATAAAAAAGAGATATTTGCTTGTTGGCCGCATTGTAGGCATCAATTTCAGCGGCAATTAATGCCAGGTCTCTGCCGGATGCAAAAGGTGTGACTCCCCAATCTGGAATTGATAATACCACGACCCGGCTTGCCCTGTTACCAGCATATACAATGGCCTTTTTCAACAATGCTTCAAATTCCGTACGATAGCTGGCAACACTCCGGCCACGGTACTGGTTATTGACACCTATTAATAAGGACACAAAATCATAATTAGTTGAAATAGGTTCGATGGCATTGGCGGCTGTAATTCCATTCTCCAATTCGTCGGTTGTCCAGCCGGTTTTGGCGATGATTCGGGCCGGTTTAAAATTGTAGCCTTCGATTTTCATTATTGTGACTGCCTGGTTAGGAAAATTTTCTGCGGGTGCTACCATTTCGCCAATGGTATATGAATCGCCTAATGCGAGATAGCTGAATGTGGGAGACGAAGGCATGGTATCTTTTTTATTGCAGGCATTCCCGCAGGTAAACAGCAACAATAATAGTAAAATCCGGGTCATAAAAACTCAACAATTGATTTGGTCACTTTGTTGTCCCGGTAAATCCGGCGATGACCTAATCCTTTGGTAAATACGAATTCAATATTCGGATAGTTTTGATCTTTTACTTTTAATACATCGCGGAGAGGAGTTGTATCATCATCTTCATCATGAAACCAACGAACTTTTGCTTGAATATGCTTCATTGCTCTTTTGATAGAATACCATTCTGAACTTACCCCGCCTTTCTTTATTATCACTTTCTCAAATTCTGGTTTAACGGACGGATCGATTTGAAGAAAACGGAAAAATGTATCAATAGCCGTTGTTGTTTCTGTAGCTGGAGCAACTAATACTAATTTATAATCGCTGGTATGACTGATTTCCGTCAAGGCCAGACTTACGGCCAATCCTCCGAATGAATGTGCCATATAAGATTGTACCGGCCCGTATAGCTTATTTATTTTTTGAATGGTTTCTTTATACAAGGGAGCAGTAATTTTCTTACCACCACTTCTGCCATGTGCCGGTGCATCAAAAGCCAGCACTTCATATCCTTTTTTTATTAATGGTTTGATGTAACGGTCGAAATTGATAACAGATGATTCATAGCCATGTACAATCAATACTTTTCTTTCAGCAGGATGATTGAACCGCCAGCCACGAACGATAGCACCGTCTATCTCAAAGTGAAGCTTCTCTGCTTCTTCAAAAACCCTGGGTATTTTCTTTTTATTGCGGGATTGAGGAGTGCAAAATAATTCGAATGCTTTTTCTGCCGCTTTCTTTTTTGAGATGGTCGATAGGAGTTTGAATTTTGTGCGGATATAACGAATTGCTAAACGTTGGGATAAGTTCATACAACGCAAAAATAGGATGTACCTTTAGGATTAGTTTTGATTAAAGAAAATAAACAAGGCATTTTATGGATATTGTAATAATCGGTTCGGGAAATGTAGCGGCTGTGCTGGGAAGAAAATTTAAAGCAGCAGGACATAATATTGTGCAAATATATAGCCGTAATGCTTCGGCGGCTACAGAACTGGCATATGAATGGGATACAGAATCTACCAACTATAAAATTTTGATCAATAAAAATGCAGATGTTTATATTATAGCCGTAAGTGATGATGCTATTGATGATGTGATTGTAGATATTAGTTTGCCCGGTAGAGTAGTGGCACATACAGCAGCATCAGTTCCCAAAGAAGTGTTGAAAAAAGTAACGCAGCATTATGGGGTTTTTTATCCGCTCCAAAGTTTGCGGAAGGAAATGGAAACCTTACCCGACATACCCATTTTTTTTGATGGTATCGATGCTCTTACAAAACAAAAACTGGAAGCATTGGCACATTCCATTTCAGCCGAAAAAGTAGTGGAAGGAAACGATAACGACCGTTTGAAATTGCATGTGGCGGCAGTAATGGTTAGCAACTTTACCAACCATCTCTATGCTTTGGCGGAAGACTATTGTAGAAAAGAGGGACTCGATTTTAAACAATTGCTTCCACTCATTGAAGAAACAGCTATGCGATTAAAAGATACTTCAGCTAAACAGGCACAAACTGGCCCTGCATTGCGACATGATAGTGAGACGATTCAAAAGCATCTTGAATTGTTGAAAGAACATCCCCAATTAAAGAATATATATGTGTTGTTGACAGAGAGTATTCAGCAGGAAAAATAGAATCTTCTTTTATCAGTTAATGCCATTTCTCATTTTCCCAATCAAGTAAACTTATTACTTCTTTTAGGGCTATTTTTGCACTCCGCTTTGCTAAAATACCATGGCGGGTGAACTCGAAACGAAAAAGAAATGTATACAGTTAAATTCAATTTTGAAGAGAAAGGATTAGCCCCGGTAACGTTGGAAAATGTTGAGGATGGTCAATCGCTGCTGGAAGTAGCGTTAAAAAATGATATTGAACTTCATCATAACTGTGGTGGCGTTTGTGCCTGCAGTACTTGTCATTTATATGTGGAAAAAGGGGCAGATTTCCTGGAAGAGCTTAGTGACAGGGAAGAAGATTTTATTGACCGGGCCGTATCACCAAAGTTAAGTTCAAGATTAGGCTGCCAATGCCTGTTAAATGCAGGAGGAAGTGGATTAATAGAAGTTACCTTGCCGGATCAAACACAGTTTTTAGGAGAATAACGAGAAAGGCTGCTTGCTTATCGCCATTAGCTACTAGCTTCATACAAGTAAAAAGAAATAAGACTATGAATCATTTTGAACCACCGATAAACTGGGCTGATCATGAAGACATCGCCATGAAACTATACGAACGTTTTGGTGATGATTTTGGTGAAGGAAAAATTTATCGTATACGTTTTACTGATCTGCTGGAATGGATCTTAGAAATTCCAGGATTTGAAGGTACCCGTGAGCAAAGCAGCGAAGGGCACCTGGAAATGATTCAGAGTGCCTGGGTGTATGAGTGGAGGGATAACCAGAAATAATTTGCTAATTAGGATTGCAATTGTGTTTTATTAGCACATCAACACATTATCACACTAGCATATTGAAGTACTATGAATGTTCTAGAACTCTTTAAAAAAATTACCACTTTCATCTTTGATGTTGATGGAGTGCTTACCGATGGTACTGTATTGGTACTGGAAAATGGTTTGCAAGCCAGGCGAATGAGTATTAAAGATGGATTTGCATTACAAATGGCTGTAAAGAATGGCTATAATGTAGTAATCGTTTCGGGAGGTAATTCGTTGCCGGTAACTGATAGGTTACAGAAGTTGGGTATTACAAATATTACCATGTCGGTGTTGGATAAAAAAACATTTATAGAAGAATACATGGCGGTGGAGAAATTGAAGCCAGAAGAAGTTTTATACATGGGCGATGATTTACCAGATATTCCTGCAATGACAGTTGTTGGATTACCTTGTTGTCCAGCTGATGCTGTAAATGAAGTACGGGAAGCAGCTACCTATATTTCTCCGATCAATGGCGGCGATGCCTGTGTACGGGATGTTATTGAGAAAGTGTTGAAATTAAATGATCACTGGTATTATAGAGTTGATGTTACTTCCAGATAAAAGTAGAAGTACAAATTACGAAGTAATGGAGCCCTCTATTAGTTAGCCGAGCCTTTATTTTACCAGGGCCATTCATACCTGGTACCTTTTGCTTCAAACTTCTATTTCGTATCTTTCGCTAAATTTTATCCATGAGATTGATTGCAGCCTTTTTAAAGCTGGTGCGACTGCCCAATCTCTTCTTTATGGCACTTACCCAGGTGCTTTTCCAGTTTTGTATTTATCATACACTATATAAAGACGCTGTTCCGGCGGGTGATTTAACCCGGTTTATTCTTTTAGTATTTGCATCATTATTGATTGCCGCTGCAGGTTACATCATCAACGATTATTTTGATATAAATATTGATGAAGTAAACAAACCGGAAAAAATGGTGGTGGATAAAGTCATTAACCGCCGTTGGGCAATTGCGTGGCATTTTATGTTAAGCACAACAGGAATGATTCTTACCTTTTTGGCATTACCTTTTTTTCAAAAATGGTATTTGATATTGGCGAATTTTCTGTGTGTGGTCTTGCTTTGGTTTTATTCTACCAATTTCAAGAAAAGTTTATTGACCGGAAATATTGTTATTTCCTTATTAACAGCATGGACAATACTGGTTATCTTTTTTTCAAAATTTAATTTATCAGATGCTTTTGGTGCAGGAGATACAGTAAGCTATAAATTTTTCAGGCTAGCTATTTTATATGCAGGGTTTGCATTTATCATTTCATTGATACGGGAAGCAATAAAAGATATGGAAGATATGCCCGGTGATTCTAAATATGGTTGTCGTACTATGCCGATTGTGTGGGGAGTAAATGCAACAAAAGTTTATGTGGGAGTGTGGTTGATTGTGCTGATCGCTATTCTTGTGACATTACAGGTGTATGTATTGCAATTCAAATGGTGGCTGGCAGTTGCATACAGTGTACCAGCTATTATTTTCCCATTAATTGTTATTTTATTAAAATTGCGGAGGAGTGTTAGCAGTAAAGATTTTCATCGGCTAAGTACGTTGACAAAGCTGGTGATGTTTACAGGTATTCTTTCCATGGTATTTTTCTATTTCTATTTATGAAAAAAATAATTCTTGCTTCACAATCTCCACGGAGAAAACAATTATTGGAATGGGCAGAAGTTCCCTTTGATATTGTAGTGAAAGAAACGGATGAACGATTTCCTCCGGGATTAGAGCCGGAAGAAGTAGCTGTTTATATTGCCCGGAACAAAGCAATAGCTGTACAAGCCGAAAGAAATGCAGATGAAGTTATATTGGCGGCTGACACCATTGTTGTTTTAGGCGATAACATTATTGGTAAGCCGGTGCATAGAGAAGACGCCGTAAGTATCCTGTTAGCATTGTCCGGTTCAATACATAAAGTAATTACGGGAGTTGTAATAAAAAAAGGAAATGAAGAAATTGCTTTTGCTGATGTAACTGAAGTGGAATTTCACAACGTTACTGTATCAGAGATTGAATTCTATGTTGACAAATACAAACCCTACGATAAAGCCGGGGCGTATGCCATACAGGAATGGATAGGTGTAGTAGGCATTAAGTCCATTAATGGTGATTTTTACAACGTAATGGGATTACCAGTGAGCAGGGTGGTTAGGGAGCTGAAAAAGTTCTAAGCTCCGGAGTTTAAGTTTTGAGTTATTTTTCAAAAGAACTATATAACTTCAAAATATTAAACCTTGCATATGAACGAACGGCTGCTGCAATTCATCTGGCAATTTCAATATTTTAATAAAGGAGAATTGCAAACTACTGCCGGAGATACCATTCAAATTACATTTCCCGGACAATACAATACGAACCAGGGCCCCGACTTTTCAGATGCAAAAATTAAAATAGGAAGTACAGTTTGGGCTGGAACGATTGAACTGCACATTAAAACATCCGATTGGAATAAGCATAATCATCAACTGGATAAAAACTACAGTAATGTTATTCTCCATGTGGTGTGGGAAGATGATGGGGGGCTGAATGAAATTCCTGTTTTGGAATTAAAACAAAGAGTTTCCAAAATTTTATTAAAACGATATGAGGATTTAATGAATGCTGAATCCTTCATTTCTTGCGAGAAAAACCTGCCTACCGGACAGGCAGGCATTGCGGCAGTAACTAATTTAACCTGGCAAAGCTGGAAAGACAGGTTACTGGCAGAACGGCTCTTAAGAAAAGCAGCAATTGTTGAAACACATCTCCATCAAAATAATTATCATTGGGAAGAAACATTCTGGTGGATGCTGGCCTGCAACTTTGGCATCAAAGTAAATGCAGATGCGTTTGAAGCCATTGCCAAATCAGTTCCGCTCAATGTATTGGCTAAACATAAAAGCCAGATACACCAGTTGGAGGCCTTGTTGTTGGGGCAAGCTGGGTTGCTCGAAGAAAAGTTTGCAGATGATTATCCGCAATTACTACAGCGGGAATATAAATTTCTGAAGGAGAAGTATAAGTTGAAACCCATCCATCAGCCCATTCATTTTTTGAGAATGAGGCCGGGAAATTTTCCAACCATACGGTTGGCACAGTTGGCAAAGCTGATCACCGAATCAGCACATTTGTTTTCCAAAATAAAAGAAACAACATCGTTGAATGATGTGATCAAATGGTTTGATACTACCGCCAATGATTACTGGCATTACCATTATCGTTTTGATGAAGCAACTGCTTTTAAAAAGAAGAACTTAGGTGCTGCTATGATCGATAATATAATAATTAATACTGTCGCACCTGTTTTGTTTGCGTACGGAAATTATCATAACGAAGAAAAAGATAAAAGCAAAGCACTAAAATGGATGGAAGAAACAAAGGCCGAAGCAAACAATATTACTAAAGGGTTTCAGAAGATTAACGTAGATAATAAAAATGCTTTTGATTCCCAGGCATTGATTGAATTGAGAAACGAGTATTGTGTAAAAAAGCGTTGCCTTGATTGTGCAATCGGGAATAGTTTACTCCGGCAGGTTGATAAATAAATTACTTGCTTCGATATTTATCCAGCAACTCCTGAAGTTTGTTTGGTAATGTCAATTCAGCTGCTCCATTCGGAATATCATTATACTTTCGTTTCCCCGGAACATAAAAGTTTTTTGCAAAATAATCTTCGCCGGCATTGGGCATTGTCTTGAGTTGCTTCATGTCGGTAGTTACAACCGGCATGTTGTATTGAGGGTAGACAATTACTTTATCGAAATTATCTAGCGTTAAGGTTATCGTTTGTGCAGGCAGTGTAAGAGACTTGAACTGGTTTATTTTCGGAAGTGAAGTTGAAGGTTTGGGTTTCCCCCAACCGGAGCCATCGCAAATTGGGTTAAACATTTTGTTTTTCCTCTCTTTTATTTTTTCTGCCTTTTTTATTCTCACTTCCTGTTTCTTTTTAAGATGTTCGTTAATGTCAAATTGCGCCTGGGCAGACGTAAACGCAACAACACAAATCAATAAAAGAATACTTCTCATACTCCACAATGTTAGAACATGAAGATATAAATTTTTTAAGTATTGTGCCCCCTCCGAAATCGTTTTACTATTCAAAAAATGCTAATCCGTGTTACTACAAAACAAAAGTGCGACGCAAGGGACGATGCACAAAGAGCAGAACGATGGCAAAATAAAATTGTCACTTAAGCACAGAAACAGTGAAATAAATTGCACGCAACCCCAGACTATGAACTCCGAACTCAATTCCAATCTCCCCAATCCACCTTCACTTCAATATTTGGATGAATGCTTTGCATAACAGGACAGGTGTCGCCAGTATTTTTTAAAATGGCTTTGGTTTTTTCGTCAATATCTTTCAACGCATCTGGTATATAAAATGTTAATTCTATACCACCCACCCGGCGGGGATCGGCCTTCATAATTTTTAATACCTCAATTTTCACATCGTTCAGATCGAAGCCCATGGTTCTTGCTTTTATCCCCATCACCGTTATCATACAGGTAGCAAGACTTGTAGCCATCAGGTCGGTTGGCGAAAACCTTTCACCTTTTCCATTGTTATCAACCGGGGCATCGGTTTCAAAATGGCTGTTACTTTTCAGGTGGGTACAGGTTGTTCTTAAATCACCCGTATAAATTACAGAAGAAGTCATTATCAATATTTTGCCCTAAATTTACGTTATAGTGTAACTAAAAAGTATGTCCGTGAAGAAACTCCTCCTCACTGTTTTTCTTTCAGCTATTATCATTACTTGTTTTGCACAAGATGATAAAGGTAAATCTGCAAAGAAAGAGGCCAAAAGGCAAAAGGTAAGCGATATGATAAAGCAGGCCGAAGAAGGTGTGCTGGTGTATAGAAAGCAAAGCATTTTTGGTTTACAAGCCAGAAGTAATGGGTATGGAATTTTCTATGAACTGGGGAAGATGAAAACAAACCTCAAAACAAGTACCTACAGAATTGATTTTACCGAAATAAAAAATCAAAAAGAAGAAAAACTATCAGCAAACGATCCGGGTAGTTTCTTTTTTGGTAATCCTTTCATTTATGGAAAGATCAATAATTTTTACCAGCTCACTTTAGGAGTAGGTCAGCAGCGTATTTTAGGTCAAAAAGGAAATAAGAATGGTGTATCTGTTTCTGCCATTGCAAATGGCGGATTGGCACTTGGCCTGTTACGTCCATATTATGTGGAGGTAAGAGACCCGATGGGCGGCCCCAATAAAACAATTAAGTATTCCGAAGACGACAGGGACTTGTTTTTAGGACCTACAATAGTTGGCGGCGGCGGATTGGGAAAAGGATGGGGTGAAATGAAAATAAAACCCGGGGCATTTGCAAAAACTGCTCTGCGGTTTGATTACGGACGTTTTAATGAAATTGTATCGGGTATAGAAGTGGGGCTTAGCGCAGAATTTTACGGCTCTAAAATTACCATTATGGCCGACCAGGAGGATAAACAATTCTTCTTCCAGGGATACATTGCTATACTGTTTGGCAAGCGTAAATAACTGCCTTATTTTTGCTTCATGATTGAACTTCCGATAGCTTCAAGTGCAGTTGATAATACAAGAGTAAAAAAACCAGATTGGCTTAGGGTTAAACTTCCCATCGGCGAAAGCTATAAACATGTTCGCAGCCTGGTCGATAATCATAAACTCCACACAATTTGCGAAAGCGGCAATTGTCCAAATATGGGCGAATGCTGGGGAGCTGGTACTGCTACTTTTATGATATTAGGGAACACTTGTACAAGAAGCTGTGGCTTTTGTGCAGTGGCTACCGGTCGTCCAGAGCCGGTTGATTGGGATGAACCACAGCGGGTTGCCGAAGCTATTCATTTAATGAAAGTGAAACATGCAGTAATTACCTCTGTTGACAGAGATGAATTAAAAGACGGCGGCTCTATCATCTGGAACAACACGATCAAAGCGGTAAAGGCATTAAACCCGGAAACTACATTAGAAACATTGATCCCGGATTTTAAAGGAAACAAAGAAGATATACAACGGGTAATTGATGCAGCACCGGAAGTGGTGAGCCATAATATTGAAACTGTTGAACGGCTTACAAGACAGGTTCGCATACAAGCCAAATACTGGCGCAGTATGGAAGTGATACGGACGTTGAAAGAAGGTGGTATGAGAACCAAGAGCGGCATCATGCTCGGTCTTGGCGAAACGAAAGAAGAAGTAACGCAAACATTGGTGGACTTGCAGGCAAACGGCTGCGATGTAGTTACAATCGGTCAATATCTGCAACCCACAAAAAAACATTTACCTGTTCATCGCTTTGTGCATCCGGATGAGTTTGCTGAATACCGGGAGATCGGTTACAATCTTGGTTTGGATTACGTAGAAAGCGGCCCGTTAGTACGTTCCTCCTATCATAGCGAACGACATGTATTTGCAGGATTGGGCAGAAAGGAATGGGAGATGAGTAAGGAGTCAGGAGTCGTTAGTCAGTAGTCTGGAGATATGACAAAATTTTTCACCATATTTATTTTCAGTTCATTTTTTTGCTTAAAGGTCAACTGCCAGCTTCAATGGCAAAATGTAGATTCCTTATTTCAGCCATTACCTCCTTCTGTTCATGTATATAAAACAACAAGCCTGCTGGATGGTAAGCCGAATATTGCTTATTATGTAGAAGCTGATCTAAAAGATAAGAAACTTGACTTTACTGTTGATACGACTTATCAACGCAGATTAACACCTTCAAAGTTTTATGAGAAAAATGGTAATCCGATAGTAGTCGTCAATACAACATTCTTTTCTTTTGCTACCAATCAAAATTTGAACGTGGTAATAAAAGATAAAAAATTAGTTGGTTATAATATCCATACTGTAAACGGGAGAGGGAAGGATACATTTACCTATCGTCATCCATTCGGTAGTGCAATTGGTATTTCAAAAAGGAGAGAGGCTGATGTAGCCTGGTTGTATTCCGATTCTACTCTTAAATATTCATATGCAATACAGGGAGCCATCACTGCTGTAAAAGATTCCACAAATAATTTCCGGCTTAACGATGCAAGAAAAGCCATTTCACAATCTATTGAACCATCGAAAAGAGTCCGGGTGGATTTTAATAAATGGAAAATGAAAACAGCTGTTGGCGGCGGCCCTGTACTTTTACAAAACGGTGAAATAAAAATTACCAATAATGAAGAACTAAAGTTTAGTGGCAAAGCAATCGATGATAAACATCCACGTACAGCAATGGGCTATACAAAAGATAATAAACTAATTATATTGATTATAGAAGGAAGAAACTCCGGCATAGCTGAAGGTGCAACACTTACACAGGAAGCTCAAATATTTAAAGACCTCGGTTGCTTGGAAGCATTAAACCTTGACGGCGGCGGAAGCAGTTGTATGCTGGTGAACGGAAAAGAAACAATCAAAATTTCTGATGCTGCCGGGCAACGACCCGTTCCTGCTGTATTCATCATCAAACAAAAATGATATTTCAAAACCATCAAAAGTTTCGAAATATCACGCCTAACAAAAAACTTGTTTATTCCCTCACCAATGCACTGGCTCCTAATATTGCCGCATCTGCTTCCTGTAACTGACTATACAGCAACTTCACTTTGTTTTTAAAGATCTGTATCAGGCTTGCTTCCATGGCTTGTTTAGTAGGATTCATTATTAAATCGCCGGCCTTTGTTAATCCGCCAAACAATACAATTGCTTCCGGTGAAGAGAACATTACAAAATTCGCTAATGCCTCTCCTAATATTTTACCCGTGGTTTCAAAAATTTCGTTAGCTATTTTATCTCCTTTAATCGCACATTCATAAACCGTTTGGCTGGTTATAAGGTCATTGATAGAATAATCTCTAAGCAGGCTTTCTACATTTGGATTTTCAGCGAGCAGTTCCAAGGCGGTTTCTCTTACACCTGTTGCAGAGGCATAGGATTCTAATGAACCTCGTAATCCTGTTCCCTGGTGTAATCTTCCTCCCGGTCTTATTACTGTATGACCTAATTCGCCGGCAAATCCATCATGGCCTAATACAATTTTTCCATCAATCACAATACCACTGCCGACACCGGTTCCTAAAGTGATCGTAATAAAATGTTTCATGCCTTTGGCGCAGCCATACATCATTTCTCCCATGGCTGCAGCATTAGCATCATTGGTTAATTTTACCGGCAGGTTAAATTTTTCAGATACCATTTTTGCAAAAGGAATAATCCCCCGCCATTTAAGATTGGCTGCATATTCAATATTGCCGGTATAATAATTTCCATTGGGTGCCCCGATGCCTATACCTGTAATGTTTCCAGCACCACCGGCTTCATTGATCATTGGCATTAGCTTGTCATACAGGTCGTCAATAAAATCCTGCACACCCTCATGGCTATTTGTTAGCAAACGGTCTTGTTTTAAAATATGGCCGTTCTTATCAACGATACCAAATTTGGTATTGGTGCCCCCTATGTCTATGCCAATTGCAAAATCTGCCATATATGAATTTTTAAAAAACCCCGTAGCAAGTGCTACAGGGTTATAAAAGTAAAATGTTTTACTGAATTAATGTCCGCCTCCGCTTACTTCTGCATCATAATCAATTCCCTGCTTACGAAGAATACCTTTTACTAAAACGGCAAACAAAACCAGGTACGCAAAGCAAACTGCGGCAATAATATATGATTGGTGTATGCCAATTAAATCAGCAATTTTACCCTGAATCGGGGGTATAATACCTCCACCCAGAATCATCATAATCAAAAATGCTGAGCCTTGTGATTGGTACTTGCCCAATCCAGCAACTGATAAACTAAAAATACAAGGCCACATAATTGAACAAAATAGTCCGGCACTAAGAAAAGCATAAATAGCTACAGTGCCTGTAGTAAGTAAACCAATAACCATTGCTATAACACCCAATACACTGAAGATTAGGAGAGTTTGTACTGGTCTTTCCTTACTTAAAAAGAAAGCAGCGATAAGGACTAATACACAAAGACCATAGTAAAATAGTGCTGATACATCATAGTTTGAAAGATAGATAACTAGTATAAGGATACCAAAAGCTTTAAGAGGGACGATTAGCTGTAAAAATTTCTTTGTTGATTTGCTAAAATTAAAAGCACTAATAGCACCTGTCCAACGTCCAATCATTAAGCTCCCCCAATACATCATAATATAAGGAGTTGCTTCTGATGCAGATAATGCCCCAAATTCTTTTTGTTTTAATAGTTCACCCAGGTTACTTCCCACAGCTACTTCTACTCCCACATAAGTAAATATGCCCAGCATACCCAGCACCAATTGAGGATATCGCATAGCTCCCCAACCTTCTGGTTTTTTTCTGGCACTGAGATTGGCAACTAACAATCCAACTACCACCACTGCTAAAGCACCAAGCAACCATTTAAGCCTGTAAATTTCCAATGCATGCTGGTTAGCTTCAGAAATATTAGGGTCTAAATTTTTATAGGTACTGAAAACAGGAACAAACATTACTCCCAGCAATACGGTCATTATAATCAGAACTATTAATGCCTTATTTCCACTTTCTGTTTTTTCTTCAATAATTCCTGATGGTACTTTTTTTGAAAAGTTAAATAAAGCAGCAGCCCCTATGAATAAAGCACCCACACCTATGTACAATACAATAACTTTTGATAAACTAAGTGAAGCAATCTGCTCATCTGTAATGGCGGCAGTAGTGCCAAATAAAGCTAACGCAACTACAAGAGGCCCTATAGAAGTACCAAAAGAGTTGACTGCACCACCTAATGTAACTCTGGCTGCACCTGTTGAAGGATCACCAAGTGCTATTGAAAAGGGTTGTGCAGCCGTTTGCTGTAACGAAAAACCAAGTGCTACAATAAATAATCCTACCAACATTCCGGGAAAGCTGTTTCCGTTAACAGCCAATATCATTGCCCCGGCACCCAATGCAGAAAATAAAAGGCCGTATACAATGCTTTTCTTGTACCCCCATTTGCCTACCAAATCTTTTCCACCGATTGTACCAAAAATAAAAAGCAATAAAGCACCTACATAGTAGGCAGTGTAAAATGCAAAGTCAATCAGCTGGCTTTGAAACTGATCAAGATTAAAATAATGTTTACAAAAAGGAATAAAGACACTGTTACCAGCAGCAATAAAACCCCAAAAGAAGAAAACAGTTACTAATGTGCTTAAAGCCCCGTAGTTGGTAGGCTGTTTAGTTTGAGTCATAGCAATCGGGAGTTGATTTGATGAAGTGCTGAAAGTAAAACATTTTTTAATGCTGGCATAATGTAACTATTTGATGTTAAAAGCTTGTACAAAAAAAATGTAGTTCCACATAGGGGTATTCTAAAACGGGCATAATCCGCCATAAATTTTAGCCACTTAGATTTCAATTGTCAGTAAAAACACCTTAATTTCAAACTAATTCCGGTCACCAAAATAATTCAATGGAAATTGTTCATATAGCAGCAGAATGTTACCCGGTAGCAAAGGCTGGTGGTTTAGGCGATGTGGTTGGAGCTTTACCAAAGTACCAGGCAGAATTAGGTCATGTAGCCAAAGTGGTAATGCCTATGTATCGTACTAAATTTCTCTACGATAATCAATGGGAATTGGTACATGAAGGCGACCAGCATATCGGGCCGCATTATTTTCATTACAGCATCATTAAAGAGAAAACAAACAAGCTTGGGTTTGATCTATACCTTGTAGACATCAATGGATTACTCGACCGGGAAAAAATTTATGGATATGAAGATGACACCGAACGTTTCCTTTCTTTCCAGGTAGCAGTATGTGATTGGTTAAATAAATGGCAGCATAAGCCGGATGTTGTTCACTGCCATGATCATCATACTGGTCTTATTCCTTTTTTTATAAAGTATAGTTTGGAGTTTCGGCAAAAACTGTCTGACATCCCAACCGTTTTTACTGTTCATAACGCACAATACCAGGGATGGATTGGCTGGGATAAATATTACTTGTTACCAGCTTTTGATAGCTGGAAATGGGGGATGCTGGATTGGAATAATACCATTAACCCACTGGCATCCGCAGTAAAATGTGCCTGGAAGGTTACTACTGTTAGTAATAGCTATTTGGATGAATTGAAAGAAGCCGCTAACGGGTTGGAAAATCTTTTTCAATATGAACAGGGAAAAAGCCTGGGTGTATTAAATGGAATTGACACACAAGTTTGGGATCCCTACACGGATACCATGATCGCCAAAAATTATGATAAAGAATTAGTTGAAAAAGGGAAACGAAAAAATAAAAAAGAACTTGCAGGCAGGTTTGGATTAGATCCTGATAAACCATTGATCTCTTTTATTGGAAGATTAGTGGGAGAGAAGTCGGCCGATTTATTACCCGATGCAATCAGCCAATCTATTTACCAGCATAATGGCCACGCCAATTTTTTAGTATTAGGTTCGGGTGATCCTGAATTGGAAGATAAACTGGATCAGATGAAACACCAGTTTGGCGGTTATTTTAACTCGTATATAGGTTATAGCGAACCCCTAAGCCATTTAATGTATGCAGGTTCGGATTTTTTATTAATGCCAAGTCGGGTAGAGCCATGCGGACTGAACCAGATGTATGCATTACGGTACGGAACAGTTCCCATGGTCAGAAATATCGGAGGGTTAAGAGATACGGTTACTGATATGGGCGACTGGCAGGGATTTGGAATACGATTCGACCAGGCTAGTGTTGGAGATATTACATATTCGGTAGGCAGGGCTATCGATTTGTATAATAATAAACCTGAACTTTATAGCTGGATGCGGGGGCATATGATGACAATCGATCACTCATGGGATAGTTCGGCACAGCAATATATTGATCTATATAAATCATTGAAATAAAATCTGGTTATGGCGATAAGAACAATTACTCATTCGAAAGAAATTTTATGTGTTATTCTGGGAGGCGGAGCTGGTTCCCGGCTTTTCCCTTTAACAGCCAGCCGTTCTAAACCTGCTGTACCTATTGCAGGTAAATATAGGTTGGTGGATATTCCTATTTCCAACTGTTTGAATAATGGAATAGGAAGAATGTTTGTATTGACGCAGTTCAATTCTGCATCATTGAACAGGCATATCAAGAATACCTATCATTTCAGTGCATTCAGCAAAGCGTTTGTTGATATACTGGCTGCGGAGCAAACTCCTGATAATCCTACCTGGTATCAAGGCACTGCAGATGCTGTTCGGCAGGGGTTGCGACATATAGAGCCATTTGATAGTGACTATGTACTTATTTTATCCGGCGATCAGTTATACCAGATGAATTTTGCAGAAATGCTGGATAATCATAAAAAGCTAGGCGCAGATATTTCTATTGCAACAATTCCTGTTGGAGACAGAGAGGCACCAGAATTTGGAATATTAAAATCCAGTGAAGGGCTGATTACTTCATTTATAGAAAAACCTAAAAAAGAATTGTTGCCAGAGTGGACAAGCGATACGGGTGATTTGATGAAGGCAAAAGGCAGAAACTACCTTGCTTCCATGGGTATTTATATTTTCAACCGCAAATTATTATTCGATTTGCTGGAAACCGAATATTTAAAAGCAACAGATTTTGGTAAAGAAATTATTCCGGAGTCGATCAAGAAATTTAAAGTGGCCAGCTACCAGTATGAGGGCTACTGGACAGATATTGGAAATATCTATTCTTTCTTCGAAGCCAATCTTGGTTTAACAGAAGATCTTCCTGATTTTAATTTATTTGACAACGATAATGCTATTTATACGAGGCCTAGGATGTTGCCACCGGCAAAGATCAGTGGTACTACGTTGGAAAAAACATTGGTAGCAGAAGGCTCTATTATTAACGCCTCAAGAATCGAACATTCAGTAATAGGTATTCGTTCAAGAATTGGTACAGGTTCTACGCTTGTCAATACTTATATCATGGGTAGTGATTATTACGAAACGTTGCCGGAAATAGCACAGGCATTGGCTGGTAACTTCCCAGTTTTAGGTGTAGGCGACAGATGTTATATCAAAAACGCCATCCTCGATAAAAATGTACGTATTGGCAACGATGTTCGCATTAATGGCGGTCCGCATCTTGAGAATGTTGATCATGCTTTATATACTGTAAAAGATGGAATTATAGTAATTAAAAAAGGAGCCATTATTCCCAACGGATTTGTAATTTAATTTTTAGAATCCCGCATCGCCTAAGTGTATGCGGGATTTTTCTTTTTTGAGAATTAATGTGTATCGATTACATACTGTTCTTATCTTCATTCGGCCTGATTAAAATAACGATTGCTTATGTTAACAGCTTACCTTGGTGGAAAGCCAAAGCTTAGTCTTAGCCAGATCATCAATATGAGTGTTGGATTTTTTGGGATCCAATTCGCATTCGGACTTCAAAATGCAAACGTCAGCAGAATTTTTCAAACACTGGGAGCTAAAATTGAAGAAATTCCAATTTTATGGATTGCAGCACCATTAACAGGATTAATTATTCAACCAATTATTGGACATTTAAGCGATAAGACCTGGCATAAGAAATGGGGAAGGAGAAGGCCCTACTTTATGATCGGGGCCATATTTGCTTCGCTTGCATTATTTGTTTTTCCCGAAGTTTCTGAATTATGGATGGCTGCCATTATGTTATGGCTATTGGATGCCTCTATTAATGTTTCAATGGAACCATTCAGAGCATTTGTTGGTGATATGCTTCCTGATTCACAACGAACGACAGGGTTTGCCATGCAAAGTTTTTTTATTGGTATCGGTGCAGTTATTTCTTCTTTATTGCCTTACCTGCTTACAGAATTTGGAGTTGCAAATGAAGCTCCCGAAGGAATGATTCCCGACTCCGTTAAAATTTCATTTATAACTGGTGCAGTTTTATACATGGCTGCAATTTCATACACCGTTTTTACAACTAAAGAATATTCTCCTGAGCAGTTAAAAGCTTTTGGTGAAATTCAGGATTCGGATAATGAAATTAATATTAAAACGCCGGCTACTTCTTTTAATAAGAAAGGAATGATATGGACGGTTATTGGCCTTGCTCTTACAGCAGCACTTTATTTTTATAATTCTTCTGCAACAAATAAATTAGAAAAGGAATTGTATGTACTTACTGGTGGCATTGCAGCCTTTGGAATATGTCAGCTGATCGCCGGACTGCTACAAAAGAATAAAAGTAAAAATGGTTTTGTAGAAGTGATGGATGATTTGAATTTTCTTCCCGACACCATGAAAAAATTAGCGGTAGTTCAATTCTTTTCCTGGTTTGCTTTATTTGCCATGTGGATCTATGCTACACCAGCACTTGCCCAGCATTTATCAGGAACCACAGATACCACTTCAAAAGCATATAATGAAATGGGGAATTGGGTTGGTGTTTTATTTGCCTGGTATAATGGCTTTGCTGCATTGTTTGCTTTTTTATTACCTGTATTGGCTAAAAAGTTTTCAAGGCCGGCTACGCATATGATTGCTTTGATTGCGGGCGGATTGGGGCTTATTTCCTTTTATATTTTCAAAGATGAAAATTTATTAATTGTAAGTATGGCCGGAATAGGATTGGCCTGGTGCAGTATTTTGGCCATGCCATACTCCATGCTTACAAAAGCATTACCAGCCAAAAAAATGGGTGTTTACATGGGTATCTTTAATTTCTTTATTGTTATCCCTCAAATATTGGCGGCCACTCTTTTAGGGATGCTTACCAAACATATTTTTAGCGGCAATGCAATAATGACCATTGTGGTGGGGGGGTGTTCTATGATAATCGCAGCTTTCTTAACACTAAGAATAAAAGATAAATAATTATGAAACGTTACTTTCTTATTCTCATTCTTTTTGTTTCAATTAAAAGTTTTGCAATCGACATGCTCGGTGTTTATCCAACTCATTGGTGGGTAGGGATGAAAAACCCTAAGCTGCAATTGATACTACACGGAGAGAATATCGGGCTATTTACAAAGTTTGTCAGCAATAGCCCGGCAATTAAAATTGAAAAGGTAAGTAAAGCTGAAAGTAAAAACTATGTTTTCATAGATCTGCATATTAGTGCGGCTGCTAAAGCCGGAGTTTTTAAAATTAATCTGTCCGGCGGAGGTATTGGAGTTGAAGATGTTTTTTTCGAATTGAAATCCCGTAGTAAAGAAAACGGCAAAACAAGAATACAAGGTGTTACCGCAAAAGATTTTATTTACCTGATGATGCCTGACCGCTTTTCTAATGGTGATCCCTCTAATGATATTATAAATGATTACAGGGATAAGACCAGTAACCGAAAAGATAAATTTTCCCGGCACGGCGGCGATTTTAAAGGAATTGAAAATCACCTGGATTATTTTAATCAATTAGGCGTAACAACTTTATGGCTTACCCCAATAATTGAAAATGATATGCCCTTAATGAGTGAGTGGGGCAATAATGTTGCAGGATATCACGGCTATTGGTTCACCAATCATTATGAAGTGGATAAACGCTTTGGCGGCAATATGGGATACAAAAACTTCTGTGATAATCTTCATGCAAAGGGAATGAAAGTGATACAGGATGCCGTTTATAATCATGTAGGTAATCATCACTGGTTTGCTTTAGATCCGCCCATGAAATCATGGTTCAATACATCACAAGGCGATAAAGCCCCTAATCATCGAGAAGAAGTTTTTTATGATCCCTACGCTTCGCAAAATGAAAAAGCGGAAATGCTGGATGGTTGGTTTGTTCCACATCTGCCAGATTTGAACCAAAAAAATCCTTTCGTCGCTAATTTTTTAATTCAACATGCTGTTTGGACCACCGAAGAGTACGGAATTGATGGTTGGAGAGTAGATACCTATAAATATTGTGATGAGCAGTTCATGAATAATATTAATACTGTGCTGAAAAGAGAGTTTCCAAAACTTACAGTCTTTGGCGAGTCATGGGTTAACAGTACAGTGGCGAATGCCTATTTCACACAAAATAATATGACGACTCCTTTTAAGCATAATGCAGAAGGGATGCTTGATTTTCAGTCTTGCTTTGCCATGCTGGCAGGTATGAATGAAGCAAATGGATGGCTAACCGGCGTAAGTAAGATATATACTACGTTAACTCAGGATGTTTTGTATAAGCAGCCCATGAATAATTGCATTTTCCTCGACAATCATGATATGGACAGAGTTTTTTCTGTTGTTGATGAAGACTGGAAGAAAATGAAAATGGGCTTTAACTGGTTGTTGACCTTAAGAGGTATTCCGCAAATTTATTATGGCACTGAAGTGCTGATGAAGAATAAAAAAGAAAATACAGATGCGACTGTCCGGGAAGATTTTCCGGGTGGTTGGGCTGACGATAAAGCAAAAGATAATCGTTTTACTAAAGAGGGTAGAAGCGATAAACAACAGGAAGCATTTGAACATGTAAGTGCTTTAGCCAACTTTAGAAAAAATTCTTCTGCTCTTACTGCTGGAAAAACAATGCAGTATATACCGAAAGATGGGCTTTACATTTACTTTCGCTACGATAATAAGCAAACGGTAATGGTTGTAACTAATACCGGGGATAAGAATGCAAAACCAGACTGGACAATCTATAACGAACGGATTAACGGTTTTAAGCAGGTTAAAAATGTAGTTACTGGAAAAGTAAAACCGTTAGCTGGTATGGAAATAGAATCGAAAGAAAGTTATGTGTTTGAATTGTTGAAATAACTATATCACAAAATTGATCAATAGTTTACTGCCGTAAGATCCCCATTCTCTCGACACCGCTTCCAGGGCTTTCATCATTACCGAACGGGTTACTTTTTTCCCTTTGGTAGCAGGCACCACTTTGTTCATTTTTACATCAAACACTTCAATCTTTGTAGCAAACCAGGTTGCATGTAGTCGTGGGATACCCATACCCAATATCATTCCGGGTAAACCTGTAATTCCTTCTGGTCCGCCGGTTACCATTAATTCCTCGGTGTAGAAAGCAAAAATGGCGATCGAGTCATTTAAGATGCCAATAGCTTTGCGGCAATCATAACCAGCTATATTTCTTACATCAGGTGTTATCTTCCATTTTATTTTTTGCAAACTGTCTTCTACTAAAAATGTTTCTTCAAACACAGGTTTTTGTGCAATGGAGATACCTCGTTGATAATCGGTGTAAACAATATTTTTATCTCCAACCGGTCTGTACCAGGCTCTTGGATCAAGTGGTGTTTCTTTTCCGGGTTGAAACAATGATTTACTGCTATCACCCGTAAAAATATATTGGTCGATAGTTGAAACCGGGTAACGGTCTTTATTCTGTTCATACCAGCTACTATTTTCCTGCAGGTCTTTCATTAACTGCCGTACGCTGGTAGTTTTTTCAAATTCTATCCGTACACTAGAAAAAAACCGAGCCTGTGCAGAAACTTCCTGCATTGACAGAACTATTATTGCTGCTACTAATAATTTTTTTATCATTTTGTTTCTCCTCCCGGCATTTTATTGAACGACCATTCAAATCGCAACAGGAAATAACGGCTGATGCGTTGAAAACGTTCGTCAGAAATAATTGTACTATTGATGCTTCGGTTAATACCTTTATTTTCATCGAGGATGTCATTAGCAATCAAGCTGATCTTGCCGGTATTCTTTTTAAATATTTTTCGGGATAATCCGGCATTCCATACCACAAGATTGTTATTAACCGGGAAGGCATCGGTAAGTTGTCGCAATTCCGCATTAAGATTAGTATAGGCTTCCATTTTCCATGGCAGCGTTACGTTTGCTTCTACCCGGCCACCATACGAAAAGTAATTATTGTCGGTGGTTGTTTTTGCGGAAGTTTTGCTGGAGTTATAGCCAATTCTCGGTGTAATACTAAGATCATATTTATCTGCTACCCGGGTTCCTACCCGAAAATCAAAATTGGCATTGTAGTAACTCGTATTTATTTTTTCGCTGTTTACAAAATTGTTGAATGAACCACCGCTCCCGTTTAAGCTAAATCCATAGTAAAGCTTTTTTTCTCCCCCTTCTTTACTGTAATCAGACCAGAAATTCCAGGTTTTGTTGCCATTTACATTAACAGGATAATAAGTTCTCTTACCAGTGTTTTGATCGAATGTATTGAATTGAGTAATGGCATTTTCCATAATGTTATAAGAAAAATGTAAGCCAAGCCATGATTGCGCCAGTACTTTATACCGGTTATAGAAAACAGATATTCCATGATTAAATCCAACTTTCAAATCCGGATTTCCCTGGTATTCAATCAATGGATCGGTATTATCTCTTAACGGTTGTAATTGGCTTAGTGTTGGCTGCCTGGTAGTACCTCTGTAATTTATACCAATATTCATTTGCGATTTTGGCATAAAGTTTATTTGAGCTTGCGGAGTAACATTCAGGAATTTGAACGTACTAAATTCATTCACATCGAGGTTTTGCAAACCAAGTTTTACGGTGGAGATTCCAGACCCAATTCCCAAACGCATTTTTTTACCTGTATAGCGTACTATGGCGTTACCACTGTGTGAAAAAGCATCTAGCTCAAAATTATTACTGAATTCTGTTATCCTTGTTTTGTAATCACCACTCAAATCTTTTTCATAGGTATTGCGCAAGGAAGTAGAACTATTTTTATTAAATGCGTAATCCATTACCAACATCCAGGTAGCAGAGAGTGGTTCTATAAACGATGTTTTAATTCCAATTGTAGTAGAACGGCCTTCAAATGTTTTTTGCTGATCTACCAATTCGCTCCGATCATACACACCATTGATATCAAAATATCGGATATCCGTTTTGTTTAATCCGTCATTGTCGTCATCCGTTACACCATATCTCAAAACCGTTTGCCACTGCCTGTTCTTTTTCTTGAACATTTGTTTGTAGGTAAACTGGTTATCGATCTGGTCTCTTTTTGTATAATTATCATAAGTATTAAAGCTAGTATTGGCAGTATCGAGATTCGTTTTTATAAACTCCCCGTTAGTTGTGCCAAACACATGGCTATTCTTTTTTGTATAGGCAGTAACCAATTTGAAAGAAGCCAGGGAGTCTAATTTCCATTCGTACTTGCCATTAACAGCATGTTGTTGGTTCAAGGCATCTTTGGTAGTGTACCGATTACTGTAAGTAATTCCATCACTTGAAATGTTTTGTGTTAGTGATGTGCCATTATTAGTGGTACCAAGACTATTAAAACGGTAGGACAGGTTTACATTATGTTTATCAGCATTCCATTTATTGCTGAATAACGCACCAGCAGTGTAAGCATCCGGTAACCCACGCAGATTCCAGTCATTAAAATCATCACCACCACCAAAGCTGAAATAATAGCCACTCAATTCATCATATTCAAAATCATTTTCAATACCCAACTTTTGCCGGTCTTCCCAATTCAAGCTGCCGGCATTAATATTGGTACGGGTACCATAAACAGAGAATTTCTTTTTACCAATGAATCTATTATAAAGAGCTTTGCTGTCAATATATTTAGTAAAGTCTGTTCCGGCATGTATCTTTCCAAAGGAACCTTTCTTTGCATCGTCTTTCAGTTTAATATTAACTGTTTTTCCTTCATTGCCGGTACTCATGCCCGTCATATTTTGCTGTTCTGTCTTTGTTTCAAACACCTGCACTCTGTCTACAGCTTTGGCAGAAATATTTTGTGTGGCCATTGTGGGATCATCTCCAAAAAATTCTTCGCCATCTACCAATACTTTGTCAACCCTTTTCCCTTGTGCCACAATTTCTCCTTTACTGTTTACCGAAAAGCCCGGTAATCTTTTCAAAAGATCTTCAACAGTGGCTCCTTCTTTTACTTTAAAACTATCTGCTACAAATTCAGTGGTGTCGCCTTTGATACGAATGGCTGCTGCACTTCTAATTACCACTTCTTCCAGCATTTTACTTTTCAGTGTCATGAAAATATCGCCGAGTTCTGTATTGTCTTTTACAACTACTTGCTCCATAAAATCAGTAAATCGGGGATACGTAACCAGTAAGACATAGTTACCGGTATCAACCTTTGGTAAACTGAATTTGCCGTTTACATCACTTCTGGTAAAAACTACCAATGTGGTGTCAGATTTTTTCAGCAGCGAAATAACTGCATGGTGCAGGTTCTTTTTTTCAGAAGAGTCGGTAACCCTTCCATTAATACTAGATTGCTGTGCGAGAGTATTTATTATAAAAAAGAATAGGAAGGAGGTTAATAAGGCAGCTTTTAGCATGTTGGTTATTTGACTTGTTCGGAAAAATATCAATTTGGTTACGTAACTGGATAGACATTTACTCGAACCGCACAAAAATGATGATTTCCGGTAAGAATAGGCAGATGTACACCTTATACAAATGTTAATTTTCCAGTAAAAAGATGTAAGTTGAGTGATATACCGGGTTCACTAAATTCCATAAGAATGGCATCAAAAAAAAATAGAGCAGATGATTCACTAAACGGTAATAACGGAGAGCAAAAACCGAAATTACCCGTCGCTCCAAAAAGTTCTGCGGATGATGCTGCTAAAAAGAAATATGAGGAGGTCAATTACATCAATACATCGAAACCAGTCTGGAACTATTCATTACTTACAGACGAAGAGGTAGCTAATTACCAGGCAGGCACCAACTATCAACTCTATAAAAAATTTGGTTCTCATTCTATACAGGTAAATAATGTATGGGGCATGTACTTCTGTGTATGGGCGCCCAACGCAACTTCAGTATCCGTAAAAGGAAATTTTAATGATTGGACAAATCATGAATATGAACTATTGCCCCGTTGGGATAAAAGCGGAATATGGGAAGGCTTTATTCCAGGGTTTAATTTAGGAGAAGCATACAAGTATCATATTATAGGATATGCAAAACGAGAGATTGATAAAGGTGATCCCTTTGCCAATTTCTGGGAAAAAAGACCTGATACAGCAAGTATTACCTGGGATATGTATTATGAATGGAAAGATGAAGAATGGATGAAGAGGCGAAAAAAAAATAATTCATTAGATGCTCCCTGGAGTGTGTACGAAGTTCATTTGGCCAGTTGGCAGCGACCCAATAAAAATGATGAAGAAAGTTATAACAGTTATGACGAGATAAAGGAAAGACTTGTTCCGTATGTAAAAAACCTGGGTTTTACACATGTGGAGTTTATGCCGGTAACTGAACATCCCTTTGATGGAAGCTGGGGGTATCAATGCACCGGATTCTTTGCTGCTACCTCAAGATTTGGCGACCCACAAGGATTGATGCGATTGATAGATGCCTTTCACCTGGAAGGCATTGGGGTGATATTGGATTGGGTGCCTTCGCATTTTCCGTATGATGCACATGGCTTGTTTATGTTTGATGGTGCTCATACGTACGAGTATGCAGATATGCGGAAAGGATTTCATCCGGATTGGAACAGTTACATTTTTAATTATAAAAGGGGAGAAGTAAAATCATTTTTGATCAGCAGTGCCAGGTATTGGTTTGATTTATTTCATATTGATGGCATTCGGGTAGATGCTGTAAGCTCTATGTTGAAATTAAATTACTCCAGAGAAGAAGGAGAGTGGGAGCCAAATGAATTTGGCGGGGACGGAAATTTAGAAGCGATTGCATTTATAAAAGATTTAAACGAAACAATTTTTAGAGATTTTCCCGATGTACAAACTATTGCCGAAGAAGCAACCGATTGGCCCGGCATTTCAAAACCAACCTGGAATGATGGATTAGGTTTTGGTATGAAATGGATGATGGGCTGGATGCATGATACCTTAGATTATTTCAAACTCGATCCATTAATGCGCCAGTTTCACCAGGACAAATTTTCATTTAGTATGATGTATTACTATGATGAAAATTTTATGCTGCCGCTGAGTCATGATGAAGTTGTACATGGCAAAAGCCCAATGCTTTATAAAGTGCCGGGAGATGAGTGGCAAAAATTTGCCAACCTTCGGTTGCTGTATACCTATATGTGGACACATCCCGGAGCCAAACTTTTATTCATGGGTAATGAGTTTGGCCAAACCAGTGAATGGAATTACAAATCAGAATTACAATGGGAATTGTTACAATTCGATTGTCACCGGCTTTTAAAAGACTGTATTACCGAATTGAACAACCTGTTGACCACAGAACCTGCGTTATATGAGAATCAGTTCAACAAATATTGTTTTGAGTGGGTCGACCTGGATCATCGGGCTGAGTCAGTTATTGTTTTTAAACGAAAAGGGAAGATACCAACGGATGATTTATTGGTAATTCTGAATATGACTCCGGTAGTAAGAAATGACTGGGAAGTACATGTGACTGGTAAGATGTATAAAAAAGAGATTTTCAACAGCGATGCAAAAAGGTTTTGGGGCACCGGAGATGTCTTTAACCCAGAAATTCAGTGCCAATTGATTGAGGAAAGTCAACAAAAACACAGGGTTATCGTAAATTTACCTGCTTTAGGAGGAATCATTCTGAAATAGTACTATTTTGGAATGGTATTCGCTTAGAATACAACGGTTAAGTTTTGATTAGTCATTTGTAAAATCTACTTTAGCGATGAGAACTTTTATTCGAATCCATCCTAAAAAAATCCCTATGATACGTAAAATCCTGTTATTGTGCATGGTGTTACCTGCTTTTGCAGCAAACTCCCAGACTTCTATTACGGCTATCAATGTAATTGGTGCTACCGGAGCAGATAGTGCTGAATTTTTCTTACAAAAAGGCTTGCTGGAAAAGCAAAATGGCCGCCGCCTTGAATCTCTCAAAAATTTTGAAAAAGCTGCAAAGTATGATGGCAATAGTAAGGTTATTACTGCAGAGCTAGCTTCCGCCTATCTTGATCTTCGTCGTTATACACATGCAAGAGAGTCGTACAAAAAATTACTTGAATTGGGAGATGAATCTGCTGCAAATTATAACCAGCTTATGACTTTGTCATTTCAGCTAAAGCAAAATGACGATGTGTTGTTATATGCTGATAAGTTGAAAAGAGTTGATCCTTCAGCAAAAGTTTATTTCTATGTTGGTAAAGTAAATTACGACATGGATAATTATGGCGAAGCCATTAAATTCTTAAATGAAGCGGCAAAAGAAAATCCTGAAAATGCGGAAGTGCCATACATGATTGCTCATAGCTACGCTGATATGATGAATTATAAATTAGCTATCCCATATTTTCAAAAAGCAATAGCACTTGACCCCACCAAGAATTATTGGGTATACGAATTAGGGTTGATCTGCTATGCTATGCATGATGATAAAAATGCTTTGAAATACATACTGGAAGCAGGAGAGAAGGGCTACAAAAAAGATAATGACTACCTGGAAAATCTTGGTATTGCCTACTTGAACGTTGGCAACCTGGAACAGGGAGTTGCTATGCTGGTTGAAATTCTAAAAAGAAAACCAAGCGACCTGAATATTTTAAATATGGTTGCTGAAGCATACTATTACAAAGGCAAATATGCACAAGCTATTGAATATTGGGACCAGGTGCTGACATATGATAAAACATCTGCATCTTCATTATTCATGATTGGTATGGCTTACCAAAAGAGTGGTCAAAAAGAGAAAGGCATTGCCCTTTGCGATAAAGCTATTGAAATGGATCCAGGACTGGCTGCTAATAAGCAGAAGAAACAAATGGCCGGTCTTTAATATATTTAATTCTGAGCATGTAAAAAGCCTTCCATAAATTGGAAGGCTTTTTATTTTATGACGGTTTCCGTCTTACAAATATAAACTCATTTCAGCATTACATTCTCTCTGGAACTTTTATTCCCAGCAAACTCATCCCGGAGGCAATTACATTGGCTGTCATTTCAGACAATTGCAATCGCAATTGCTTCTTCTCTTCAGATTCTGCATTGCTTACTGAGTGGGCCGTATAAAACGTATTAAATGCTTTAGCAAGATTGAAAACATATATGGCAAGCACAGAAGGATTATGTTCTGCAACAGCCTGTTCTATCGCCACCGTATACTGTTCCAATAAAACAATAAGGTCTTTTTCAAGTTTTAGCAGGCTTTCGACTCCTGACTCCTGACTAATTACTCCCGATTGCTTCCTCAATATTGATTTGATCCTTGCATGTGTATACTGCACAAAAGGCCCCGTAAACCCATGAAAATCGATAGACTCTTCCGGGTTAAATATCATTCGCTTCTTCGGGTCAACTCTTAATAAAAAAAACTTTAAAGCCCCCAGAGCAATGGTATCATATAGTTCCGTCAATTCTTCTGAACTAAAGTCTTTTACTTTCCCAAGCTCTTCGGTTTTATTCTTTGCCACATTCACCATCTCTTCAATCAATTCATCTGCATCTACAACTGTTCCTTCCCGGCTTTTCATTCTGCCGCTCGGTAATTCCACCATGCCATAACTTAAATGATAGATTCCGCCAGCATATGGCTTACCTAATTTTTGCAAGATCAACTTCAATACTTTCATATGATAGTTCTGTTCATCAGCTATCACATAAATGCTTTCGTTGTATTTAAAGTCTTCGTATTTCTCTTCTGCCAAACCCAGATCTTGCGTAATGTAAACGGAAGTGCCATCCTTTCTCAGGACTAGTTTTTCATCAAGCCCTTCAGCAGTCAGATCAATCCACACACTGCCGTCCTCTTTTTTAAAGAATACTCCTTGTTTCAACCCTTCTTCTACAAATTTTTTGCCCGGCAGGTACGTTTCACTTTCGTAATAAGTTTTTTGAAAATCGCTGCCTATTCTTTTATACGTAACATCAAATCCTTCATATACCCATCCATTCATTTTTTTCCAGAGTTCGATCACATCGGGTTTTCCATTCTCCCAATCTACCAGCATTTGCTGAGTGCCTTTCATTATCGGAGCTTCTTTTTCAGCCACTTCTTTTGTCATCCCACCTGCTACTAATTCTTCCACCTCTTTTTTATATTCATCATTGAAGCGTACATAGTATTCGCCCACAAAATGGTCGCCTTTGGTATTGGTAGATTGGGGTGTAGCACCATTCGCAAATTTTTGCCAAGCGATCATACTTTTACAAATATGTATACCACGGTCATTTACAATACAACTCTTTATTACTTCGTATCCGCTTTCCTTTAATATTTGCGCCACACTCCATCCCAAAAAATTATTCCTTAAATGCCCAAGATGTATAGGCTTGTTGGTGTTAGGAGAAGAATACTCCACCATTACTTTCTGACTATTTGCCGGCTTGGCACCAAACTTTTTATTGGAGTAATTAGTATGCAAAAAGTCAATCCAGTAACTATCAGTAACGGTCAGGTTCAAAAATCCTTTTATCGTATTATGGGCAGAGAAAATTGTTGGATTCTCTTTTAACAACGCCTCACCAATTTCATTACCTAACAGCTCCGGCGATTTCTTTAATTGTTTTACAAAACCGAAAAGCACCAATGTATAATCACCTTCAAACTCAGGTTTGGTAGTATTAATGGTCAACTCCGATTCTTTGTACTCTTGCCCGTACAAATTTCTCAACACTTTTGCTACAAGGGGCTTTATCTGGCTTACGATATTCATTCCTTTTTACTGATTTTGTGCAAAATTAAGCACCTGCATCCACAAAGCCTCTTTAACTCCTTTTCTCTTCCAGTCTGCCGACAGGTTTTTTTATTCTCCCAGCTATTAACTTTGCCCACATTCATGCGAAGACATATACATAGTGCCAGGGATTTTATACTTCCCATTATTGATTTTTTTTATCCACCTTTTCGCAGGTTGATGAATTTACAGACCTTTCGCTATGCAGCTTCTGGTGGGGGAAATACAGTGCTCGGACTTCTTATTTATTTTATCAGCTTTAAATACATATTTTTTGAAAAGACCTTTCACTTTGGCATCTATGCCTTTAAGGGCCACATAGCCGCACTGTTTATTTCGTTTTGCATCACTTTTCCAATAGGTTTTTTTATGTCTAAATATGTGGTGTTTAGCGATTCCAATATGAAGGGTAGAATACAGCTGTTTCGCTATTTTATGATCTGCCTGTTCAACCTGGCCTTGAATTATATTTTGCTAAAAATATTTGTAGAGCAATTTCATATTTATCCGGTACTGGCACAGATACTAACTATTTCCATCGTTGTGCTTTTTAGCTATGTAGCCCAGCGAAATTTTTCTTTTAAGGCCACAACGGCAGAAGAAGATCCTACAAACTAATATTTACAGATTCCACTTTTACTGACAGGTCACCGGAACAATTGCTGCGTATCACCAAATGTTGTTGCATGGGATAAATACCAATTAGTTTGATGTCTTTTATATTGCCATAACTACGGATGCCTTTAATCCATTCCTGGTTTAGCTGTTGATTGATATTGATCTTAGCAGAATCAATATAATTGCCCAATTCAAATTTGGTATTCTTCCCTATTTCTTTAGTTATCTTTTTATCAAATAACCAATCAGCCGAACCAAGCAAAACATTTTTCGATTTTATATCGAAGTCGATATCTGCCACTTCAATAGTTCGTTTATCAGTATCATAAACCGGCTTACCTACCAGGTAAACAACACCACTATTAGTACCGGAGAAGGTGATTTTTATGATCAGCTTTTCAAATCCGCCACCATATATTTTACAATCGTCAATAATGAATTTCTTTTTGATAAAACCTTTTTTGAACGAAAACTCTTTACCCTTCATTTCCGCATTCATGATAGTACTTAATGAATCATAACTCAACACTGCATCAAGAAAAATGGAAAACCCTTGTTGCTTACTAAAGCTTCCCAGATTAGGAATAGCAGAATCCTTTTCTTCCGGCTTTTCAAAACTGATAGAAGGTTTTGCCGAAAGCCCCATGTAGATATTTAATGAGTCTTTATTAATAAAGAGATTGTTGATTCTAATTTTTTGCGGATTAATTTTCAACCAGCCTAAGCCGTAGAGGTTGTACACTTTGTTCATCTGGTTCCAGATCTGCTGAAAACGGGGCCTTAGATCAACAGAGCCATAGGTTTTCTCCATGTCTTTTTTAGAAACATCCAACTCGGCGGTCAGGCCTTTTATAACTTGTTTGGTTATATCCTGCCCCCAAAAACAAACCTCACATTTATCCAATGCCTGTGGCTCATTTCTTTTTACGGCAAGTTTTACTTTAAAATCTGGCTGAACAGATAAGGAATTGGTAAACGAAACATTCACTCTTCGTTCCGGTTCACTAAAACCACAACGGCAGGCGGGTGTCCACGGAGATATTACCGTTCCATTTACACAAACTCTTGTTGAACCCACAATTTTGTAATAACCCATAAAGCCGATGGTAAGGGAATTTCCGGCACCAGTCATTTGCAAGGGGCTTCGGCGAAAAGAATACTTGAATCTTGTATCGCAGCCATCCTGTACCCAGCCATCAGGATAACCGGGAGAAGTAAAAAGCGTATCAACACTTTTCTCCGCCATGGCATACATGGGCTTCAGGTTTATCTGGATGGGAATATTGATCTCTGAATTAGGCAGCGAATCCAGTTTGAAATTTCCGGGTGATAGATCAGGGTTGGCGGGATTAATTTTCTGAGAATAGGATTGAACAAAACTGAGCAAGCAAATAAAAACAAGAATTCCTTTTCCTTTCATTTGATAAATTGATAATCAAAAATAGAGAAAGAATACTAATAGAATTGTGAAGATTAGGCTAAGAGGTGATGAAGAAAAAGAGACAAGGAGTTTATGCGAAGTAAAATTCCTTATCTAGTCAGGATTTTTTTTGATGTAAAAAAAGTTTTAATCCAACACGCCAAACCTGTCTGCCGACAGGCAGGCTCAAAACCCGGAACTTTGAACTGAGAACTATTTAGGCTGTGTCATACTAAACCAGTTGCCGCAACCATCCTTCACCACACATTCTAACCCATAAAACTGTTCTTTCGGCTCAGTAATAGAAACTCCTTTTGATTTCAGCTCTTCGAACGAGGCACGACAATCCGTAGTGTACATTACACCTGCTCCTAATATTCCTTTTTCCATCAGTAATTTAAAAGCACTGCGGGTTTCCTCATCAAAACCTTCGGGGCAGCTTTCGCTTTTCACCATGCTCTCATGCAGTACTGGCATCAATACTACTTCCAGATCGGGTTGTTCTGGTGGATTGAGTGTGAGCCAACGATAACCACTTTCCATTGTAGCATCGGTGTTTACCTTAAAGCCAAGGATGTTCACATAAAAATTATAGGCTTTATCCTGGTCAAGAACAAAGAGGGTAGTGTGTGAGAATTTTGTTACCATACAATTGATTTAATAAAGTGAATATAGGAGAGAGGGGTGGAACTTGTTTCTCGAATCTTGCTTTTAAAGTAGAATGGACGATATTTAATAGAAAAGAGAATACAGCCCATTTCTCCCATATATACTTTTCAATGTCGCTTAGCTAAATCAATATGTTTTAATGGGATTCTTTGTTTATAATATCAATTAATCGTTTTAGGCAGACTCTGCAGGAATCGTCCATAAACAGTGGTAAAAAAGGCTCCGATGGAGCCAATACCCAATCGATTATCTCCACTATATATAGTTTAGCTAAAAAATATTTATTTATATTTACAATCAAATTATAATAGGCATTTATCCCCAAAAAGGGGAATTGACCGGAAGCCTTTTCGCTTTTAAATTGCTGGTGTATTCAGATTTTTTTATCATAAATGGATTATTATGAAAAATATAATCAGGATAATATGCTTGTTGGTCGTTCTTTTTTTAACAACGCATTCATGCAGTAAAAAAGGTGGTGATTTAGCGTCTCAGGAAAAACCGGAAGCAAAAGCTGAACATGATAGCAAAAGTGGAGGCATCTATAAAGGAATGCTTGTAGGGTCAACTGGTAACTTCAAGATTGATTTACAGGATGGGAAAAAGGAAATGATTATAACTGTGGATGGTGTGACCAAAACGTTGCCTGCTGCCAATCTTTCAGGATGGACATCCGGACAGGCTATTTCTAATGCTATATTTACCGACGGTAGTTGGAGTGTTGTGTTTTCTATAAATGCCGATGGTACTAATCCTGTACTTAATCCTACTATACCTGGTCATCCAAGTATGGCTATGGCTGCTCTAAAAGAAACTTCACAAAAATTTGTATGGGTATTTGAAGGTACTTATACCGGTGGTCAGAGCGGTGCTCCTTATAATGCCTGGAATTTCGTTATAACATCAGAAAGTACCGCATTTGAAGGTCTTTGTCATGTAGACAGAGTGCCTACCTATCTCTGGGGAGTTTACAACAATACTACACGAACAATAAGTGGTCATATTCCGGGTACCACTGTAAATTTTACAGGATCTGTTACGGCAAATGCAGCCTCTGGAACATGGAGCGAACACCCTACAGTTCCACAGCCCGGTTCAGGAAATTTTTATGGAGTGAAAACAATGTAGGGAACGGTCAGCATATCTTCAACTGCTCAATAAAACAACACGGAATAAATTTTTTCGGTTGTTCTTTTTCTAATTTCTTTTTCAACCAGGCAATATTGCGGTAATACTGTGGGGAATAGCCGTTTTGTTTGCGAAACAAAGAACTGAAGGAGCCAAGACTTTCAAAGCCGATGCTGTTACAAACATCAGTAATGCTGATGCCTTCTTTTGCTAATAAGATTTTAGCGGCATCCAATCTTTTTTGTGTTACATATTGATGCGGTGTTTTCTTATATACATGACTAAATAAACGATGAAAATGAAAACGGGATAGAAAAGCCTGTTTGGATATTTGTTCCAGGTCAATATCCTCCTGGTAATTCTCGTCAATATAGATTTTGGCGGCAACTATACGTTGGTATATATCCGTTGTTATTTGCACTCTTATGAAGGTAATTCTTTCTTCATACAAATACTTGTTGCTTCAATTCCAATATACTGACCATAATTAGGAATTACAGTATAGCCTTGTTTTGTATAAAGACGAATAGCTTCTGGTTGATTATTCCCTAATTCCAGTACAGTGGATTTTTGCCCAAGCTCTGCTGCCCAATTTTCTAATGCAGTAAGAATGGCTGCACCAATTCCTTTCCCCCTGTACTCGTTGGCAACAAACATTCTTTTCACTTCCACAGAGCTTTCATCAAATTGCTTGAAACAACCGCAACCGGCTGGCTCATTCTCGATATAAGCAATTACTACGGTGGGAATGTTCTCAACGCTGTTATATTGCCCATAAAATTCCTGGAGCTTGCCATATTGCTCAAAAAGATAGCTATCCAATTTTTCAATTAGCTTATGAAAGTCCTTATCGCTGCTATTGGTTCTTTTTAAGGTCAGCATTTATTTCTTGATTTTTGAAATTGTTGTACCAGATACTTTAGTTGGTTTATCAATGTCCTTAATAGCAAACGCTGCCGCTGTTTTTACCAGGTCTTTTACTTTTTTATTTCTATAATCGGCCGGGCTGGCAATGGGAATATGCCGTATCAAATTTCCTGTTCCGGTTAATAACTGGTGCGGGTCTTTTATAAATGTGCCTTTATTAAATCCAAGATTTAAATGATTAGTATAAATATTTATCATGCAAAACGCATCGGATAATTTTTCTGAAATAGAAAACACTGCTGTTAATGCATGAGTGTGATACAACATTTCATTAGCGTCGGGATAAATTTCTAACACATACTCCCGCAAGTCTTTGAACAGGTCAATGATGCTTTTCTCTTTCAATTCTAAAAGAGGCAAAAAGTCAGGATGTATTTTGCGAATGGTTGCCATGTAGTATTAACCCCGGTTCGCCGGGTTTTTCCATTGTTTGCCCAGCCGCTCAATCGTACCGTTTATTCGTTCTGTTCTTGTTTCTTCTCTTTTTGCTGTTACGATCCATTCGATGTATTCTTTCTTATTGGTAAATGAAAGCGTATTAAAATAAGCAGCTTGCTTTTTATTTTTTTTCAATGCGGCTGCTACATCATCCGGCAACTTTACTGTTTTTGCTTTCGGGTCTACCCACTTAAAGATTTCCCGTTCTGGTTTATTGGCTTCTTTCTTTTTATCAGCTTCCGTCTTTGCTCGGAAACCAAATGTGCTCCAGGTATCATCAAAACCTATAAGATTTATCCATGTAAGTTTATCTCCTTCTGTCAGCAAGCAATCCCATCCCTTATCTCTTGTCAGGTCTGTTTGAATTTTAGATGTGCCTTTAGGATAATACACCCACACCGTTATATCCGGCTTTACCAGTTTCATTACCTTACTCATTTCCTTTTCCAGTTGCGCCCTGTTCAGTACAAACCAATGTACCTGGTCGTACTCTTTTGTTGTGTCGCTGATCTTTACTCCGGCAGGTAAGGGTTGCAATTCTTTTTTAAAATTAGCAGGAGCATTAATGGTCAACAAGGAAAATTGGGGCTTGATCTTTAATTTATCGGAAATGGAACTGGCCATTGCAACTGATTTTATGAAACGAAAATACTATTACTGGCGGATTAGTGCTTCTTGAAAATTGCCTTTTCCATTGTACACCAAAAAGTCGAACTTTAAGTACCAAAACCTTTTTTATGAAAATTATACTCCTTATTATCAGCACTGCATTTTATTGCATGCAGGGTTTTTCGCAAAAGCCGGATACAGCAGGTGCTGCTGCACTGTTTACACAAATGATGCGACAGATAAATCCAAAACATATTAACTGGATAAAGAATACAGCCGCAACTGTACAGCAGAAAGGACAAACGGAAGCAGAAGTAAAAACACAAGCTACCAGCTGGGCTCAATTGGGTTCATTGAATACAGCAGACATTGAAGCCCTTTGCTTTCTTGTATTAATGCAGGCATCAAAATCTGCACAGGAAGATTTGAAAGCAATAATGGCAAAAGTAAAATCCATCAATGAACAAAAAGCAAAGCAACGGGAACTGCTATCTTCAATGCAGAAAGAAAAAGCAATGTCAGCTATACAATTGGATTCATTCAAGTTCCTAAATAGCCGCACAAAAGCATTGCAGAAAGGAAATAATCCTGATGCGATAAAATTGGTTAGATCTGGTGCTTTAAACAAATCTATTTCAAAAGCTGATATGGATGCAATGGTGAAGCAAACGAAAAGCCACCTCGACTCCATGAGTGAAATGGGAGAAATGGAATCCCTCCGGCTTCAAATGGCCATGGATAGAATGAGTAAAATGATGAGCACCCTCTCCAATTTGTTGAAAAAAATCAGCGATACCGCCCAATCAATAACTCAAAACCTGAAATAGTTCTTCATAGTTCATAGTTCGGGGTTCATCGTTCAAAGAAGGAGTTTGAAAATGCCCATATCCAAAAGGATCGGATGGATTTTTAACGTCTTCGCTTTTACATCACTTAAAGGAACTCTTACATCCCAAAGCCTGCCACGAACTAAGAACTATGAACAACGAACTGAAAATTCCTGCCATTTTTGCATTTATCCCCTCACGGCACAATGATTGACTAATATTTGCGAATCCATTAAAATTTAAAGACATGGGAAAAATAATAGGAATTGACTTAGGTACCACTAATAGCTGTGTTTCCGTAATGGAAGGCAACGAGCCAGTGGTAATTGCCAACGATGAGGGACGCCGTACAACCCCATCTGTAGTGGCTTTTTTAAAGAATGGCGAACGTAAAGTGGGTGATCCGGCTAAACGCCAGGCTATCACCAACCCGCATAACACTATTACTTCGGTAAAGCGTTTTATGGGCCGCCAGTTTGATGAAGTAACGGAAGAGATCAGCCATTGGAGCTATAAAGTGGCAAAAGGTGACAATAATACCGTTCGTATTGACATAGATGGCAGATTATATACCCCACAGGAAATTTCAGCCATGGTGTTGCAGAAAATGAAGAAAACAGCTGAAGATTACCTTGGCCATGAAGTAACAGAAGCGGTAATTACCGTACCTGCTTATTTTAACGATGCACAACGTCAGGCCACCAAAGAAGCGGGTGAAATTGCCGGCCTCAATGTTCGCCGTATTGTGAACGAACCTACTGCCGCAGCATTGGCCTATGGTTTAGATAAAGCAAAACAAGACCAGAAGATCGCTGTATTTGACCTTGGTGGTGGTACGTTCGATATTTCTGTATTGGAATTAGGCGATGGTGTATTCGAAGTAAAATCTACCAACGGTGATACACATCTCGGTGGAGATGACTTTGATAAAGTGATAATGGATTGGTTGGCGGATGAATTTAAAAAAGACGAAGCAATTGATCTGCGCAAAGACCCGATGGCTTTACAGCGTTTAAAAGAAGCGTCTGAAAAAGCTAAAGTGGAATTGTCGTCAAGCAGCGAAACAGAAATTAATCTTCCTTATATCACTGCAGTGGATGGAGTGCCAAAGCACCTGGTAAAAAAATTAAGCCGTGCAAAATTTGAAGCATTGGCCGATAATTTATTTGCCCGTTGCTTAAAACCTTGCGAAGCTGCATTGAAAGATGCGGGCCTGTCTACTTCGCAAATTGATGAAGTGATATTGGTAGGAGGTAGCACCCGTATTCCAAAAGTACAGGAGATCGTAGAAAAATTCTTTGGTAAAAAAGCAAACCGCAGTGTAAACCCGGATGAAGTGGTAGCGGTAGGTGCAGCTATACAAGGTGCGGTAATGACAGGTGAGATCAAAGATGTGTTGTTGCTCGATGTAACGCCACTTTCTTTGGGTATTGAAACAATGGGTGGAGTAATGACACCGTTGATCCCAAGTAATACAACCATACCAACTAAAAAATCAGAAGTGTTCTCTACTGCAAGCGATAACCAGCCCGGTGTACAGATACATGTATTGCAGGGCGAACGCAGCATGAGTAAGGACAATAAGAGCCTTGGTATGTTTAACCTGGATAATATTCCACCAGCACCAAGAGGTGTACCACAGATCGAAGTAACATTTGATATTGATGCTAACGGTATCTTACATGTTACTGCAAAAGATAAAGGCACCGGTAAAGAACAAAAGATACATATTGAAGCAGGCAGTGGTTTAAGCAAAGAAGAAGTAGAAAAAATGAAGGCCGAAGCAAAAGCCAACGAAGCAAGTGATAAAGCCGAGAAAGAAAAAGTAGAAAAGTTGAACCAGGCAGATAGTTTGGTGTTCCAGACAGAAAAACAATTGAAGGAATACGGCGATAAGATACCTGCTGAAAAGAAAACAGCGATCGAAGTAGCGGCAGAAAAATTAAAAGAAGCCCATAAGTTACAGGATATAGCAGCAATTGATACAGCAATGACTGAATTGAATGCCGCATGGACCGCCGCCAGTGAAGACATGTATAAGAATACAGAAGGCGGTGCACAACAACCCGGTGCGGATGCAGGACAGCAAACTGCAGATGCTACAGCCGGTGCAGATAATGTAACAGATGTGCCGTACGAGGAAGTGAAGTAACCGCTGATTAAGTTAACTGAATCTTTAAATAATAAAGCCCTTACGAAATTTCGTAAGGGCTTTATTGTAAGTGTATTGTCGCAACTTTATAAAAATTTAAAATCTTGCATAAAATACTCTAATGTGATGATAATCACAGCGACAATATTTAAGTTCTAAAATATTCTTAGTTCGTATATTCGACAATACATATGTAAGCAGCCATTTTATTAACGACCTCCGAGAAACATATTCCATGAAAATTTTAATACAAATTTCAGTTTTCTCATTTCTGGTTTCAACTTCTTCATGTCAGACGACAAATCCAAAAGACAAAATTATTTTTGATAAAAACAAGTGCTACGACGAAAAGCTGATGCTATTAAAAAAGACCCAATTATATAACGAGGTAATGTCTGCCTTTCGTGACACTTTCCCAATACTAAAAACAAAAAAAGAATACTTTGGCGTTCCTGAAGTTGTGACCAATCAAATTGATGATGCAATTTTTTTTAAGAAAGACAGTACCGAATGTATGTTGATAGTTTTAAAAAAATCAAGACCCCCTGACTTAGTATTTGCGACTGCAAGAACCGTTCGAGGTTTTCTCAAAGACAATAAATGGCAGTTTGACGTTAGCATGGACTTTTATTTTGAAAAAGATTACTTTGAGCTTTTTAAAGAAAATAGCTTCGAAAATATTTCAAAACTCGCCAGGTATAGTGTTTTGACAGACGGTGACATAAAAAGAAAAGGTTGTGAAATCGACGACGAATACTGGTTTGTACATCTGAAAAACTGAACAAGAAAAACGGCTGCTTACATGAACTGTGTAAAAAAGCAAATAAATTTTTTACTTTTTTAGGGTTTAGGTGAACAATAGTTAGGTTGATACAAGCTGTTGTTTTTTACTACCGCAAATACCTGTTTTAA
>JALHNJ010000016.1 GCA_022843585.1 Chitinophagaceae bacterium | reverse complement strand
TCGGTATTAAGCCGGGAGTTAGCAATGAGTAATAAATATTCATGTCCCGCTATAAGATCTGGCATAGCGGAGTATGGAGAAAGAGCACTGTTCATTTGTGGTTTACAAACTACAAAGGGTAAGCCCGGATCTTCCGTTCCGGTGATTCCCTCTATTGGAGACCAGTTTCCTGCAATAACATTTTGCGAACTTCTTATTGCCAGAAGCGGCGATGTGTTAGTAATATCATAGAGTTGCCAGTCAAGATTTACATATGGCGAAACGGGTCGGATCGTAAACCCAAAGGTTCCTGACTTATAGCATTTGAACTTGTAATAAACAGGTGAAAAAATTTCGTAGGGCATATCTTCCGGGGGATACAACGGGTTTAAACGGCAATGATTAGGAACCCTTACCTGTCCGCCAATACACCGTAAAGGATGTGGGGTATAGTAAACACCTTTATCGCAAATTGGAATTGCTGTATGAGGTAGTGAGCCTGGCTTAGTAGCATTCTCACATGATACAGGTGGCGGAGACTGTGCAAATAAAGCAGCCTGTGCAGCGATTAGGGTAAACGTAAGTAAATTTATTTTGTTGAATTGTTCTATAATGGAGCCAATACACCAAAATCTTTTATATGTATCGCCCCAAAATTTTCTCATGATGATAAATGAATTTGAAATAGTGATTAATAAACAATCAAATGCCAGGCGGGTTGGTAACGAGAGTACAATATAACTCCATATAATAATTTGAGTATTTATTAAATCAACCAAACCCTATTTATCGTCTACAGAAATCTTTGCTAAAAAACAACCACTGGCATGGCTCTGAAAAACCTCCGGATGGCTGAGCAGTTACTACCGTAGGTTGTAATTGGCTGTTACCTCCTTTTCTATTGACACTAATTTGCTCTCCCGAAACTCAACCGCCACCTGACACAGCGACAATAGCCGCTGTTACGTTTGATGCGTACGTAATCTGCTTACTGCACGGTATGGCAGGTATTGTTTCGTTGGCGGTGTCGCCAGCAGCGGTAGTATACGAAAGCACCATTGTCCCTTAATAATTCCAGGTTATTTCATAAAAGATTGTCTCGGAACTTTCTCCCAATGGGTTGTCTGAATCCTTTCCACACGAAACCAAAAATATAAGCAGGGTTGGTAATCCGGAAATCAATTTTTTTATGAAATTTATAATTGATGTTTATGACACACAAGATGCGAACCCTTTCTTAAGGGACTCGTTTAAAAAAATTTATTGGTTTTGTTGCTGTGTTTGATCCGATTGACGATTATCTACTATTGGTAGACATTTGAAAAATAGTGGTAATTATTGCAGTGGTGGTAGTTCTGATAGATGGGTCTGAAATAGAAAAATTTACACCAATACCATTCATATTAATATTTGCAGAAAAAGCATCGTTTGAAGAGGTTGTTACAGTGGTAAGCACAGTGCCATTACTTACCTGCTTAAAGCCTGGTCTGCCATATCTGTAAACAAGCACTCCAGAGGAGGATATTTAATCTTTTTGCACTTCTGTTGCGGGATAAAAATTAAATTTTGGTTTACAAGCTTTATCCTCCTTTATTTTATAGGTTACACCCATAAGCTTTTCACCCATATCAACCAGTGCTAAGTTGCTTTTTGAAATAAGTACTATAGATGAATCGGCAAATACTATTTCTGCATTGTAGTAAGAGTGTGTTAATTCCTCTATCTGTTGATTAGTTTGTGGTAGATTGTTTTGCTTTTCTCCATTAAATATTAGATAGAATTTGTCACCATCTTTTAAAAAGAATGTTAGGTTACCAGTTTTTTGAATTTGGCTAAAGAGCAATGCAGGAGGCATAAAAAATAGTATTGCAAGTATTTTCTTCATTTGTGATTTATTTATGTAAATAGATATGTTAATTTATTGTTTGATTTTATACCATTAAAAGAATTTTCAGTTAAACAATTACTTTTCTTTAAACTTATATCCCAATTGTGTATAAATTGATTCTATTGCTTTCATAGGTCATGGAAAAATATATCACCAGGCACAAGGGATCCTGAGGCAGATACTACTAATTTTTTACAGTCAAAAACCTGAATGGCTCCGGTTATACCATCCATCGTTATTGACTTGCCGTTTAATGACCATGTGCTTGAATAACTACCGTTGGGTGTACAAGCTGTACCTTCATCTTGATAATCTGCACTACCATTGGCATTAAGCCTAACAATATCATCTTTTTCGCAGGCATCAAGTACTATAAAAATATCTTGCTCAGGTGCAGTGCTACTGGCTTTGTACTTAATGGCTGTTATCTTATAAGAACCTGTAATAGAAGCGACACTAGTGATACAGGTATTAGGTCTGCTATGTTCTTTTTTACACGACACTACCGCCATTACAAAAACAGTTAGAGATAAAAAAATCACTTTCATAATAATTTCTTATGAGCTTACACCCTTGTAGTGATAAAGGGTTGGAGTTAAAAATATTAATCCGTTCTATTTGTTTACTGCTAATTAAATTTGTGTTTGAGAGAAAACTAACGCCCATATGTCATTTTAAATGATGACACAACACCTGAAATATTCTCAGAACGTAAAATTATTATGCTACTTTCGTTTAGTACCTCAATTTTAAATACAACTTTATCAATGTCTATTTCTTCCTCGTTATTGGCAAATGTCCACCTTATAACATCTATTTCCTGATTGGCTTGGTTTCCACTACAAGGTAAGTCTGACTCAATTAATTCGAGGCTTAAATCTTTATTAAAAGTCCATTTATTATCCCTTTCACAGCCTGGTTCAAATGGCCAAAAATCTATCCGCGGAGCAGTGGGTTGCTGCTGCAACTCGTTTTTTAGTATCACCCATGATTTTGAAGTAAGTAAATCTGTTTTATTACTATTTTCACTATCGTTTCCTTTTATACAAGAAATAAAATAAAGCATAATTACTTATGTGGATAAACTTATTGTTTGTAAATAATTTTCCTTGTTTTTAATTTAAAATTCTTGGTTACCTGCAAGGCAAATTCAATAAAATTGCTTTAACTATTAACACCTTAAAGCAAGTGTGGTTGTAACTATAGACAATACCCCATGTGGTTAGTAAAAGGTTGGGTTGGGGATGAAATACATTTTACTATAAATTCTATTATTCACATTAAACATTTTTAGTAGTTACGACCAAAACAAAAATTGGACTTAACTGGAACTCAAGTAGCACCCCTTGATCTCCTTTTTTTTAAAAAACAACTAAAGCAAATAATTACGTATCATCAGCTTTATTAATCCGTTTAATGAGCTTTAATAATATCTTCTTTCTTTGTAATACTGAATTTGCAAAAATTTCCAAATTACCGCTGATATTCAAGAAGAAACTAATACCAGCAAAATGGTATAAAAGCAAACTGTCTGTAAGAACACTTTACAGGTAAACTTAAAGCCTTACCAAACAATATAAAATGTATCTGTCTTTGCAACAGTTTTATCTTTCTTCTTCATTACAGAATCAACTGTTCTAACAATATTTTTTTGTGAAGCCTTACCAGACAATGCCGCAGAATCTGCTGCTATAGTTTTACTAAACACACTATTTTGCTCAGCCGTATTTGGTTTATCATTAATTTTCCTTTGTTGCAATTTATCTACATCTTTTTTATTTTCTTCAACAACATCAATCTGAACAGATTTTCTCAGTTCCTTTTCCCCTGTAAAGGAAGTGTTAGTTGATTTATTTTGCCCCCTGGTTTCAGTATTTAAAGAAGTGTTGGTATCATTGATAATAATTGAGGTATTTTCTTTACCAACATCGATATTAGTGTTTCTCAAATTGTTTTTGATTGAAATAATGTAATAACCAAACGGTATCATAAAAACTGACAAAAATAGAAATAGCCAAAAGAACCACCTCCTTTTTATTCTTTCTTTTCTTTCTAAAAGAAAAGCATTGAAAGAGTTGTCAAGCAACATCATATCTGGGGTGGCATTTTCAAGCCTGCCCCTGATAAAACCATCAAATATTTGCTCATCATTACTTTGCATGAATACTAATTTCATTTTTACTTAACTGTGATAATTTATCTTTCAACAATGTTCTTGCCTGGTTTAACTGCCATTTAGATGTTCCTGCAGCAATTTTTAATTCTTTTGCTATCTGCTCATGTGTGTATCCTTCCATTACATACAGGTTAAATACTGTACGGGTTGTAGCAGGCAGTTGTTGTACTAATTCCAGTATTTCTTTTTCAGAAATATTTGCATACACTTCCGGTGTTGTTTGGTGTATTGCAGCATCAGCTTCTGAAATTTCCCTATCTGAATATTTTATTTCTCTGCTTAAATCATTCAAGCAGGTATTTACAACAATTGTTCTTACCCAACCTAAGAAAGCCCCTTCTTTGCGGTATGATTTCAATTTATCAAACACCTTGTGCATTGCTTTATTAAAACTTGCTGTAGCATCATCCTGGTTTGCATGGTATCGCATACAAATTTTCATCAAATTTGTAAAACAATACCTGTAAAGCATTTGTTCACTACGCGGGTCTTTTTGCAGGCATCCCTTTATATATAATTCAACTTGCTCTTGCATTTATATTATACTATACCCGATTTTAATACCAATATTTGGAAGGATGAAACTGTTACCAATAAGTGGCGTTACCCCAATACCCCACATCATCTTTCCCCTTATAGGATTGTGCCTGTAGCCAATTGAAAATGCCCCATAAGATTTTGGTATTCGCCTGTTAATATTCCGGATGAAATATTCATACTCTTCCGACTTCAGCTTTTTATGCTTCCATTTAAAAACATATACTGCCCCAAGGCCAAGCTCCAAAAATTTATTTTTCTTTCCAATTAGATAGCTAACCATAAAGGGAAACAAAACGGTACTGTATGTTAGCTTATCGCCAGAAAAGTTATAGGTATTCAATGGCAGGTATTCAACTCCTGCTCTTAGTCCCCATTTACTAATAATGGTTTTATCAAATCTAAAATCATAGTTGAAAGAATACAATCCGCCGCTACCTAATACTTCAGCAAATACAAATCTGTTTTTAACTTTTTGTTTCTTTGTCGGTTCTGCCTTCACAGGAGCTTGTTGCACTGGATGAATTCTTAACATCTTCCATATATCTTTCATTTGTACCTGTACAGTATCCTTCTCTTTTGTTCTCACAATTTTTACATATTTTGCCGGTGCTTGCTCAATAATTAAGCCATCATATACGGTAACACTATCATTTAAGTATATTTTATCTGTAGGGTAATTAATCTGCTGTGAAAACACTCCAGCAGAAGTAACCAGTAACAGCGATAAAAAAATAAATTTCATTCTACCCATTTTTAAAAAATAATGTTGTTAAGCAAGTTATTTTTATTTGCTATTGATACTATTGCTTTTCATAAGTGACAGTAAAAATATCACCAGGAACAAAAGCTCCTGAAGCTGATACCACTAAAGTCCTGCAGTCAAACGACTGAATGTTTCCCGGCGTACCATCAATAGTTATTGAGTTACCATTTAATGCCCAGGTGCTTGAATAACTATTGTTGGGTGTACAGGCTGTACCTGCATCCTGGTAGTTGGCAGTGCCATTAGTATTAAGTATAATGATATCATCTTTTTCGCAGGCAGGAAGTGCCGCAAAAAAATCCTGTTCAGGTGATGTACTGTTTATCTTGTACTTAATAGCGGTTACTTTGTAAGAGCCAGCAATAGTTGTCACATCATTACTACAGGTATCAGGGGTGCCGTCGTCTTTTTTACAAGACATTGTTGTTACAATAAGGAATGCGATTGATAAAATTGTCTTTTTCATAATAAATTGTTTTTGTGAGTAAGTTTAATTTTCAAATAGAAAAAATTTCGACATTTAATAATGAAGTAACTGTTAAAATCCTAAAGCCAAAGTTGTGGTTGTAACAGCACCAGTACCTCCACCTTCTGGCTGAGGAGAAATTAACCTTAAGTCGTTCCTCCATTGCAAAGCCATATTATCACTTAGCCTGAATTTAAACCCAAGCCCAAATTCAGTAACCGGCTTCAGGTAATTGATACTGCCACCAGTATTAAATGTCCAGTTAGAATGAATAGCCCCGGTGCCAACAGATATAAAAAAGCCTCTGTTAGATTTCTTCTTGCCGGTAAATAAATAACCATCAACTATTAAGCTGGTTTCTGCACTTCTTATACCTTGACTGCCGCTGAAATAAAGCAGGTTTCCAAAGCCGTGTCGAAATTCATGTACACCTTTTATTGATAATTCAGTGTTCTTCTTTGAGACAATTATCCTTTCGCCTGAAATGCCGGCTGAAATGCCAGTAGTATTCCAAAGGATAGAAGCATTTACCCCGGCAAAGTTTTTTGGTTTTAAACTTTGCTGAGCAGGTACCGGGCTAAAAGAAAGTAATAAAATTAACTGAGCCAGTAAAATAGAGACCGGTTTGTTTTGTGTTACTTTCATAAATTTTCTTTTAATGCAATTCCAGCCGCTTAAATTTGATTTCGAACTAAATTATTTGCGGATGTAAGTATCCATTTGTACATATGTTTTTCCTGGCTCTATTACTGTCGTTTTTATTCTCATTTTATTTGCGGTGATATAATCCACTGTCCAGTAAATAGTCTCTCCGTTAATAAAGCCAGGTACATCACGGGTAACAATTTGCTTTATAACAGTTCCGTTTGACTGTAATTCCCATGTGCCATAGCTACCTGATATTTCTGGTATAGAAGAACCACAGTTAACGTTTCCAAACTGTATATCAGTATCTCCATTTAATTTATATCTATAGGTTTCATCTCTTTTACAAGGTTCTGCTTCGCCATTGTCAACTAAATCCGGACTATAAATAAGTGCAGTATGCTTTAGCACCCAATCAGTATTTGTTAAAGCCCCTTTTACAGCATCTGTGCCAGTTAAAGACGGTTCTTCAGTAACTACAGCTTCTTTTTGGCATGATGCCAAAAACACTATTATCATAATAAATCCAAAAAGTTTTTTCATATTCATTTTTATTTTTTGTTATAAATTATTGTTTACATCATAATGACACAGGGGTAGCGAAAAGGGTTGGTGTTTTTAAAAATTCTATTCAGGTCACCGCATTAATTTTTGCTGCCTCCTTTTATCTTGTAATCATCTGGTGTAATACCTTTAACTCCCTTTGGCTTTTTTTGTACCGGCCCTGCCTGTGAATCTGGCTTAGGCAAGATAACCTGTGGAAGCATTTGGTTCTGTATAGAATCTCTTTTTAAAGAATCAGCAACAGACCGTGTTACAGGGATAGGTATTGGCAGAAGTGTTAGCTTTAACATAGTATCAAGTTTCTTATTTTTAGGTAACTCAACTGATTTGTATTCAATCGTCTCAGGTCGCAAATCCTTTATTGATTGTTCTGTATTTTTCCTTGGTGGTTGTGGTAGTTCTATTAGGGGTAAAGTATTGTTACTTTTAGGCACATCATGCTTTTTTAAGGAGTAATAAACTATTACCACAGCCGTAATTATTATAGCCGTGCCACCTATTATTTTAGTTACACCGCTCATGCCTCCGCTATGTGGGCCATTATTAGGGGCAGTATCATCATTTACTGGTAAATCTTCATCTAACTGCCGTTCAATACTGTTCCAAATAGTATCCATCATATCAGGCACAGGTAACTTCTGTAGTTTTTCTGTTATTGCAATTTCGTATGATGCAGGTTTGTTCACTATTTTTTTATCCCTTGTATTTTTTGTTGTAAAAATTTTCTTGCTTCACTTAAATGCCATTTACTGGTACCCTCACTTATTTGTAGCTGTATTGCTATTTCTTTATGGGCATATCCATCTATAGCGTACAACACAAATACGGCATGTGTTGCAGGCGGTAGTTTCTTAATTATATCCATTAGTGCAGCGGCTTCTATTTTTTCAATAAAACTATTGCTAATCGAAGGCTCAGCTACTGTTTCAATTTCCATTATGCTGAATTGGCTGCGTTTTTTTATTAAGTCAATAGCTTCGTTAATAACAATTTTTTTAAGCCAGGCATAAATACTTCCTTTTGCTGTATTAAAACTATTAAGGCTTCGAAACATTTTTACAAACGAATGACTCATGATATCTGCTGCCTCATGCTTGTCAATAGCATACCGCATAGATATACTCATAGCAAAACCATACAACTGCTGGTAAAGCTGCTGTTGTGCCCTGCGGTTGCCACTGGTGCATTGCGTAATTAATATATCTACATCTTGTTCTGTCAAATAAAATAAATCAGTTACCAGTTAGTATTGCTTACCCGTCGGGCAAATAAAGATGTTGCAATAGCAGTAATCACAAGTTTATCACTTGCTTCAAGTTGTTTATAAAACCAAATATTACTGTCAATTAAATCTATTATGGAAATAACCCCATCGCTGGTGCTCACTTCATAGCCCGACAATACTTGAAACGGCAGTTTACCTATTATACCTTTTTCACTTTCCGTATTTTTAAGACTTACGGGCTTAACATAAAAGGTATCCTTCCCGTTTGTAGCCAAACCGCTTTCATCAGGTCGTATAACAGTAAACAAGCTGTTTACTGTATCTTTTCGTCTGTCATATAAATTAGTCATTAGTAATTCCCAATTATTTATACCAGCCGTTTCGCTATGAATGCCTACAGAAAAAATATATTGATATTGTTGTACCCGTTCCCATGAGTTAAAAATATTACTTTCTCTCCCCAGCAACTTGTATTCTGTACTCCGAAAAAGCTGTTGCTCTTTACCAAATACATCTAGGGTGTTGGTACCATCAGTAACCGTGTACCTAAACTTTGCTTTTTCTTTTTTAACATGCTCCTTTTTTTCCAAACCAATTTGATTTAGAAAAATATTTTCAAGAAAAAAACCACGATTCCAACCCGGATAAGCCATGTGAATACCTCGTTTAATTTTTGAAATACTATAGTTATCCATCTTCATTTTATTTCCTCTTGCACCACTTACATGATGCATATCAGCCTCCTGCTTAAACGCTTGTGGTACGGCAAGCTTTATAGATGTTTTGCAAGAAAGTATCAATGATGCTAACACTAAAGCGGAGATAATTTTTATATACATTTCAATTTATTAGAGAGATATAATTTGTTCACTTTCCTTTATATGTTGAGTCATATTGCACAATAGTGAGTTGTGCTGGCAAAATAGTGGGTTCATCAACTGCCACAGCAGTTAGTATAGCAATTTTATATTTAGCAGTGTTGTTTGCTTTTGTGGCTGTTATTAATATTGAGTCGCAGTTAATGCCACTCATTTTGTTAATGTTTAACCAATCTGGCGCCGGTGTATCGAAACTGAGTTTCCATTTTAAATCCGACTCCAATTTAATGGTGTTTGCAGACCCCAGCTTATTGGTAATATGTACATAGGCCCGGCTAAACTTTAAATGATGCTTTGTATTGTCTAATCCGTCTTTAGAACAGCCATTTGTTATAAAATTTAATGCAACCACCAATATTGCTAAAACTGTATTTTTCATAATTCTATGGTTTTGACCAAAAATGTTATTTCTAATAGTACCCAGCAAAACAGTAAAAGGTTGGGTACTTCCATTTTTTAAAAAAACTTGTTACTTTTTGTTGATTTAGTGCATCAATTTCTTTAGCACTTTATTAGCATAAAATCTCTTTATTAAATATTTTGTTACTAAATGATTAATCTTATCTGGCAGGTAAGGCATGGGGCGATAAATATCAATGATTAATACAATTCTCCTTTCGTCTGCTTTGTTTACCACTTCATGCTCCCAGCTATCATCAAATAAAATACTTTCACCTTTGCGCCAGGTGTATTCCATATCCTTAATCCTAAATACCGGAGCATTTTTTTGTGGTGTTTCTAAGGCTAAATGATATCTGATATAACCACGATAAAGCCCTTTATGGATTGGAATTTCTTTTTTGGGCTCTAGTATTGAAAAAAATGACTGGTACAAACTGGGAATTTGCTTCAATAACTTACAAGTGTGTGAACATTGTACAAGTGCAGTTTCAGAAAAATCACCCATCATATACAACATAAATGTTTTCCACTTTTTCTCGGGACTTTTAATTGCAGATATTACGTATTGTAAAGAGTCAATATCATGATAACTTGGGATAGTTTCCTCATCCCTGAGAATTTGCTTTAACTCCGTTTCAACCAGCTTAATATTTTCTTCGATAATTTTTAACTCCTTACAAGTTTCTGCAACCTTAAAGAAAACGGGTCTTCTTTTTCCTCCGGTATAAAAATCAAAATACCAATTGAAGAATCGGCTTAGTGTTATAATTATTTTCTTTTTAAATGCCATGTTAATTTTGAGATGAGGGACTTTATCCCAATTTTTTGAGCATTTTAAAATGCGACTTAATGGCGCTAAAAAATGTTGGGTAAACAATATAAGGTAGCTGGTGTTTTTCGGCTGCAATAATCACAATCTTGCTTATTTGAGGATAATGAATACTGCAAATATTGGGGAATAAGTGATGTTCAATTTGAAAGTTTAAACCGCCTGTTATCCAAGTTAGTATTTTACTGTTTGTGGCAAAGTTGCAGGTAGAATTCATTTGTTGGGTTGCCCAACTGGTTTTCAATTGCTCATTGTATGGCACTGGGAACTCATTGGTCTTTTCTACACAATGCCCCAAGTAAAAAACAATTGCCAATAAAAACCCTGCGGATGCACAAACAATAAAATAACCAAGCAGAAACTGATACCACGAAATATCTAAAACTGTGACTGGTAAATATATAGCGTAAAAGATATAAACCAGTTTCCAAAAAATTAACCTAACCCATTCTTTAGTAGAATGTGAAATGTTTTTAAAAGGGCCGAAGCTTGTGCTTAAAAACTGCTGAAAATTGTACACCCATACAATATGCAGGTATATAAATAAGTAAAGAAACCAAGCGTAAATGAATTGGAATTTGTTTACACGGTTCAGCGATGAGTGTGGCGAAAGGCGTAATAAATATGCCCCGGTTATATCTTCATCAAAGGAATGAACATTAGTATAAATATGATGGGCTTTATTGTGCTTAATATCCCACATATATGAATTAGAGCCGATAATATCCATTATCACAAATAACAGCTTATTGTATTTCTTATTTGCAAAATAAGCTTGATGGCCAGCATCATGTGCAATATTGAACCCAATAGCAGCAATGCTTACACCATGTACCACACATAATATTAACTTATATAATGCTAGTATTTTCGTAAATAGAATAAGGTAGTATGACGCTAGAAAAGTTAATATTATTATGCAAGATTTTATAACCATACTTTTATTAGCGTATTGAGATATACCATTATCCTCAAAGTAAGAATGTACTTTGACCTTTAACTCCTTGAAAAAATCATTTCCAATATCCGAAGTATATTTTAATTGTCTTTTTTGCATTGTTTATATGGCATATAGTATTTTATATTTATTAATTTCCAATCGTTATTTGGTTTTCATATAGTACACCATTAAGAATGTCTGAGTTTCTGATTACTAACTCAGCATTGTCTAACTTGTCAATTTGAAAAACTAATCCACCAATCTCAATTTTTGTATCATTTATTAAAAACTTACTTATTACTATATCCCGTACCTCGTTAGGATTGCAAATTTGTCCAGATTACATTTTGTACAATTACATGGCTTTCGAAAACCAGAAGACTATTTGCAAGAACCGAATTTTAGTTTTGTTCATTTTTACATTCGTCCTTTACTCTCCAAATTATTAATTATACTTATAATCGTATTTAAACTGTCTTTTGCCTCTTTCATGTAAGGTAGTAATGGCCATATATGAGGGCTATTATCACCTCTATATACTTTTACGAAAACATCTTCTGCAAATAATTTCTTGACTAATATTTCCTGGTCAGGTTGCATTATATCATTTTCAGCAATAAAAATGTAAGTATCAATAAATCCTTTTAGATTGCCGTAAAGGGGAGAAATAATTTCGCTTTTTAAGTCAATATCCCCTGCACACATTTGCTTTGCCGATAAAACACCTTTTATCGAAAGCATTATATCTTTTTTGTCGATTGTTGGAATTTTAGGATTTGTCATACTGCAATCAGCCACAGGAGAAATTAGAATAATACTTTTTGCAATTAATGCACTCTTAGATTTTAATAGCCGTTGCACTAATAGTATTAAAAGTGTTCCGCCCACTGAATCGCCTATAAGTACTATGTTTTTAGTTGTTTGCTGTGCAGTTAAATGATTGTAAACATCATTAATGTTGGTGTTAATTTCTTCAATCGTTACTTCTGGTGCTTTGGGGTAATCTACTACAAACGTTATGAGTTTTGTTTTTTTTGCAATTATAGCAATACTTTTCCAGTTTATATCTGTTGGCCCATATACAAAAGCACCACCCGGGCAATATAAAATTATAGTCCCTTCACTTTTAGCATTCTTCGGAATAATTTCAGTTAAAATACTTTTATGCACTTTGCTAATTTGAACCTCCTGATTTAGCAAAAGATTTTTATCTGGAAATTTTATATCACTTTTCCGTAGCTTCAGGTAATCAAGCCGGGTTCTTGAAAAAATAGATTTTACTCCTTTTAACCTAATAAATATTGAAACTATATAGAAAGAAATGCTTTTCATTTTATTTATCGAGTAATTCTTTTTCCATTAAAAGTTGCACTAACTGTCCAATGCCATTTTTTGTATAAATTCTTTTACAGCTTTTCAATCTGAAATAATTTTGTTTTTTTCCCCTATTTAAAATCAAATGCCTTGCTAAAATCTCTTACATGCAGAGGTTTCTTTTCATTATGATTTATATATTCTGCCCAAAACATTATATCTCTTGGGTCTTCTTTAGCTGCTTTGATATATTTTTTTAAATTATCAATATTTTTATTAGCCAAATAAACGATACACCGAACTATCCGGTCGCTGTTGCTATTAAACATTTCACTACATCTTAAATCCGTATTCGATAGTATCTCCTTTTCTATAAGCCGATTAGCTTCTTTTGCGTATTCGCCAAAATCAAATTGAATTCTGTTTGTTATGTCAGGGGTTTTTATCATAATTATTTTATTTTCATGGTCATGAATTGAGAATAAAAAGCTAATGGGTTACTTAGAAACTTTTACAGGCTCCATATTAATTATTTTTGGGTCAGGCTTACTCTATTTAAATACAAGATATAAGGAAGCTAAAAGCAAAATCAAGGAAATACTTGCTTCCAACAAAAGCAATTTCTTTATAATATTTTATAGTATTTTTTCCAAAATAAAATCGAACAAGATAAAACAAACAGAAAAAATTATAAGAAACCCAATAAATGGTAACCCAAAACCTGTATGCCCACGTAATATCATAATTACTGCCATAAGAGTACATGTGTAGGAAACCATTAAAAAAGGAGTCATGTACTTTAAAAACCAGTTTGTATTTCCCATTAGCTTGCTTTGATATAAATTCAAATAATCATTTAGAAATCGGGAGATTTCTAAATATCTACTTTAAAAGTAATTGACTGTGATTTTTTAACCCGAAGCAATCTGTCCCCCTGCTTTCCAGGAATCCAAGAAATGGATTTATTGATTACCCTCATCAATTCCTCTTCCATTCCAAACCCAAAGTCTGTAAGAGGTTTAACCTCGGTAACTTTTCCTGTTGTTTCAATCCAAAATTCAACTTTTACAGTGTAGTTTCCGGCTGGCGCACCTTTATCTGTTGCTACATAAGTGTTCAAGTTTTTTGATAAAAATTTATACCATGCCCCATTCCCTCCCGGAAATAAAGCTTCTGTCATTACACCTGCGACGATTGCAGATTCTTTGGGTAGCTTATTTGTATCAGCCTGTGCATTTGCTTTAAAAGAACATAAAACAAGTGATGCAACTATTCCTTTTTTTAAAATATCCATATCTGTATTTATGTATTTTTTTTAATCTGGAATTCTAAATGTAACTGGCAGGGCATATCTAAATTTCATATACTCACCATCTTCCTTTCCTGGCATCCAATTAGGCATTTTACTTACAATCCTTATTGCCTCAGCATTAAGCTCTGGTGAAACACTTCTTTGTAATGCAATATTAATAAGAGAGCCATCTAAGTCAACTATAAATGAAACATATACAGTACCTTCATCACCATTCCTGCTTGCAACTGGTGGATAACTTAAGTTGTTTTTCAAATAAGCTCTTAGAGAATCCATACCACCTAAGAATTGGGGATAAACATGATATGGAAAATAAGCAGTGTCTTTTCCTTCAGGAGTAAAACACCTGCCTTCTATTAATGAGTCCTGTTTATAGATATCACTGCGTTTTAATTTGCCATTACTCCAATAGGTAAGCAACTTGCCATCTTTTTTATTTTGTTTGTAATCAATATCACTTAATAAAATGCCAGTAGAACTGTATTTCATCACTTTGCCACCTAATACTCTGTTCTTGTAATCGCTGTAGCTTTGTTCGGCTATAACAATGCCACTCTTTGAATATTTTTTTGATGTAACTTGATTACTATCTTTTGGATTGACAATTTTTACCCAGTAATATTCTGCGGAGTCTTTAAAAGTAGTTTTCGTTTCAGCTTTGGTATAATAGGTTGTATCCTGAGAGAATACAGTTAACATAAAAAGAGAAAAAAAGGTTGTTAAAATAAACTTCATTATCGCAAATGGTCTTTAATTATTTATAAAATTTATAATCATATTCATAAGTCACATAGTTGCTTTACACTTTTAGTAGTAAAGCTAAATATTAGCACAAATGTTGAGATTTTATTCCGTCTGCCCCACAATTGCCAAACCGTTAGTGGCAGTTTATTTTTGCATCAAGTCAGGAATTTCGTCTAAACTATAATATACTTTCAAACCTAGTTCTTTGGCAATTCTAATATCATTATCTGCTCCTTTTGATGCTCCTTCAAGGCGAAGAACTGCGTCACACTTTTCAAGAAGACGATGTGCAACAGGATATTGTATTTCGTCCCAAATACTGTCGCCAATTTCTTTTGAATCAGCCAAGTGCATTAATGGTAAAGCTACCCACTCACCAATTATAGGGATATGTCCTTTGCGAAATAATGGTAAAGCAACAGATTCAAGTTTGTCCAGGTTTTTCTTTATTAATACCGGGTCATCATTTGTACCTCCTCGATAAGGACCTGCAATAAGAATCATCATAATTTTAAAGTATGTTGTTAAGTTTTAAGTATTGAAGTAATATTATTGTTTTACCGTCTTTTATTTCTCCGCATTCTATCATTTTCATTGCTTTGGCAATGTCAAGTTCTAATACTTCTATATTTTCTTCTTCTTGTTAAACACCGCCACCGTCATTAGCTTTCATTTCCTTTGAGTATTGGGCAATAAAGAAATATAGAATTTCTGTCACCGAACCCGGCGACATATAGGCTTCAAATATTTTCTGTACTTCTGTAATTTTATAACCTGTTTCTTCTTCGGTTTCTCGTCTAATACAATTTTCTGCGTTGTCTTTGTCCAATAATCCTGCACAGGCTTCTATTAGCATTCCCGTTTCATTTCCATTTACAAATGTCGGAAGCCTAAATTGCCGGGTTAGAATTACAGTCTGTTGTACTTTGTTGTATAGTAAAATTGTCGCACCATTTCCTCTATCGTAAGCTTCTCTGCTTTGAGTAAGTTTTGTGCCATCCTTTTTTGAATACTCATAAGTGATTTTTCTAAGCACATACCAATTGTCTGAAAGGATTTTGGTCTCTAATATTTTTATTTTGTCTATCATTTGTAGGATGTCTGTTTTAAATTGCCACTAACTCATTTATTCGAGTAATTACTTTTATAGTATCAGCAAGGCTACTCATTGCATAATTGTAATAAATCTTATTGGGTATAGCCTTGTACTTTTCTTTAACCTTCTTGTTTTTACTGATTAGCTCCTGGTAAAATTTGTTTTCTTTCCCTTTAACAAATACATCCTGTACTTCCATTAACTTTCCTTAATCAGTATAGGTGAACCGAGTACGCCTTGTTTGTACACTCATGAATGGTTGATACATGATTTCAGTAATACGACCCTGATTATCCATTTTGAATTCATGCAATATCGTAAGGCTAGAAAAACCCTTGGAGAAAGTTACTCTTGACTTTACTCTATTTGCTTTATACAACCTATCAGTTTGTTGTAAAAATCGATAAGGATATTTATCAAACATTTCACGGTATTGTGCCTGAATGCTGACGCAATTAAAGAGGAGGATAAAAATTAGTAAGTTCCTTCCAAACTTTAGACTAAATGTTTCAAATTTGATTTTCTTTTGCATTATTTTATTTTCACCATTTTTAAATTTGTACCAGTATTAAAATTCAGGATGTATAACCCTTCTGGCAACTTAGCAATATCTAATATGTATGGAAGCTGGTTGATATTTTTTTGTAATACCATTTTTCCACTTGCATCAACAACCCTTACAACCATATTAAGTAGGGAAATATCATTTGCTGAAATAATTATTATGTCTTTTGCAGGATTTGGATGAATAGCTACAGACAGTTTTTGCTTGTTATCAACTTTTAAAATATTGCTGTATGAAAAACTGCCATCATTATCAATCATCTTCAACCGGTAGAAAGAATGTGCCGAAGTGGTTGAACAATCATTGTACTGATAGGCGTTATCACTATTACCATTTGCTACTTTTACTGCTATTTGTAAAAACGTAATACCATCAGTGCTTTTTTCTATTAAAAATTCTTTCGTATTTACTTCATTTGCCGTTTGCCATTTTAAAGTATTACAGTCTGAATGTTTTGCAGCAGAAAAGCTTACTAATTTTAACGGCAAAACAGTTAATTGTGTTTTTATAAAAAAACCGCTAAAGCCAGTTACATCAAAACTTACTTCCCATCTGTTGGCTGTGCTGTTCCAAATAATGTCTGCATCAACAGGATTTATAGTAACAGGAGTACCAGTATAAGAGCCCGGCAGGCCTGTACCGTTGCTGCTAACACCAGGTCTTTTTTCTATCAGCAAATTAGCTTTGCCTGAGGCATCGGCAGCGCCGGAGGGTAAATCAACTGCACTTACTGCATTAAAATCGTTAAACTCCTGCTGAGTAAAATACAATGTTACTTTTGCCGTTGCTGTTGAAGCATTGTTTACAGGATTGATTTGATAATGTCTTTTTACAAATATTCCACCCAGAGTTGCTGGTTGTGTGTTTTCAATCCAAACAGAACTGGTGGTTTGACCAGATAGTGTATAACTACCTCCTGATTGTATTGCTGCCACTTGATTATTACAGTTAGAATAATTACTTACACCACTGCTTTGGGAAATGGTAACAGTTGTGAATATTGATGGAATGCTATTGAAAGCCCCTTCATTATGATTGCCTTCATAGGCACCAATATCAAGAGGGGTGGTTCTTGTAATACCAATCATATCCAACGCAGGTGTACTACCTGTACCAGCATTAACAGCAGGTGAACTGCATTGCAATCTCAATCCATCATCACTTGTTCCCCAAATATTATCAGCCCCATCTCCATCTGCTAATGATATAAAAAGAGGGTTGCCGTTTAAAGAATTAGTTACCGAAGTATTGGTAACAGCAAGTGGTGAGCCTGTTGCATCCCGTATTATACAGTTAGAAAATGAAGGCTGATTGGCAGCATTACTTTCCTGACTAAATATTTCATTTCTTCCTGGTACAGATGTAACAGTTGGCACATTATTCCAGAATATGCAATTACGAAATGTACTTTTGGAAAAACCGCTGTACGCCGTACCAGCAAAAGAAGATGTATTACCTGCAAAAGTACAATTGGCAAAAGTGGACAAACTTGCCACTCCACCGCCAAAAGCTATTGCTGCACCGTTTTGTGAAGTATTATTGTAGAAATTAGTATTTGTTATTGTATTAGAACCGGCATTTAAATATAAAGCACCTCCAAATGACCCATCAAAAAAACCAGAGCCACTTGTATTATTTGCAAATGAGCAATTGCTAATAGTGGAATTACCGTTAGTAGCTATCATATACATGCCAGCACCAAAAACGCCAAAACTACCACCGCCACTGAGAAATGAATTGCCATCAATAACGCAATTATTAAAAATAGAAGAACAGTTGTTGTTTAGTACACCAGCCCCAAAAGCATCATCATTTCCATCTGTACAATCTGCACTGTTTGCTTTTATTATGCAGTTGTAAAAATTAGCCCCAGAGTTTGTGTTGTAAATCCCTCCGCCATTGTATCGCTTTATAACATTGCCACTAACTGTTATGGATGCCTGTGTACTTACTGCATAACCTTTTGTTATGGTAAAACCATCCAAATCTGCCCCACCAACACCAACTGCAATTACAACATGATACACATTATCTGTAAGTGTGTTTACAACTCCTAAATCTCCACTCAGCGTAGTAAGGTTGGTTTGCCAGTTTCGCTGGGTCAGCTGTGTTTCTGTACCTGCAAAGCCGCCATAAATTTTCACACCGTTTTTTAAAGTAAAAGTTTTATCCCGGTTGTTTGCAGGGGCAGTGTTGGCAAAAGGGTCATGGGTTGGCAGGTAAGTGCCTGCCTTAACCCATACCTGGTCTCCACTGAATGCGGTATTTATGGCTACTTGCAAATCTTTTTTTGCTGATGCCCAGCTTGTGCCTGCACCTGAATTATCAGGCCGGGCAGCATCTACATAGAATGTAGTTTGGGCATTAACGGAAACGCTAAAGAAAATTAGTATTACAATTGTAAGGGGTTGTTTAAACATTTTGTGATAGTTTTTTAAATAATCCGTTTTTACTTTTAACTGACTACACCAATTCCCAAGCCTATTTTCTTAATGAAAATGTAGTAGCAGTAACCCCATCTATTTTTAGAGAACTAAGACTGTTGTAACAAATCTTTTTTGCAAACCCGGTATTGCAGAATTTTTGGCTGCTTTTTCTATCTGTAATTTCTGTAATTCTTCTTACCGTATTTCCATTTGGAAAAAATATTTCGTAATCGTATCCTACTTCTATCTGAAAAGGAAGGGCACTGGTGAATACAATACTTGTAGAATTAATACCGGCGGATACAAAATTGAAGTACCCTCCCTGACTTAGCAGCATAGAATCAATTACCTGCGTAAAATTGGTATTTTGTTTAAATTTCTTAACAGAGAAACTATGCAACTCCTGTCGTTCAAAACCAGTAGCTGTAATTCCGTCTGCACGCCATGGTTGGCAATCAATTGTTTTGCAACAGGAATAAAGTGAAATAGAAACTACAATAACAAAAGCAAACCGTATTAGTGTTTTTAAATTTCGCATATTTTTTTAGTTATCAGTGTTATACCCCAAGTAATTCCTTGAGCTTTTTATTAAGTTCTCCACCCCTCAAATTCTTTGAAATAATTTTTCCGCTTGGGTCAATTAGAAAATTAGCCGGTATGCCATCAACCCCATAGATAAGTACGGCCTCATTATTCCCACCATTTAAATCTCTTACCTGCAGCCAGGGTAGATTATCAGCAGCAATTGCTTTTTCCCAGTCGGAAGCACTTATATCAATAGAAACCCCAAAGATTTCAAAGCCTCGACTTTTATATTTGTTGTAAACAGTAACAAGATTGGGATTTTCTTTTCTGCATGGGCCACACCAGGAAGCCCAAAATTCAAGCAGTATATATTTGCCAGTCAACGAAGACAAACGAACTGCCTTTCCTTGATTAGTTTTTTGTTGAAAATCAATGAAAAAACAGCCAATATCAATTTCCTTATTGAGGTCAATAAATTTTTTAACAGATATTCCAAAGTCTGTTTCTTTATTCGCTTGCGACAGTTTATAATAAAGTTCCTTTGAGGTTTTTAACCCCCATGTTTTGCAATAGATACTGAGTAAATAAGCACTAACGACTGAAGTGGCATTCTTCTCAATAAAACGTGCGGACATTTGTATAAGTTCAGCTTCAAGGCTTAGAGTTTTCTTCAATTCCACAGAATCGGTATTGCCAAAATTGCGTTTTAAACTATCAATATCTTTTACTAAAGTCATTGTGAGGCGGTCAAAAGCCTCAGAAACTTGTTGGGGAACAGAACCGTTAACGAGTGAGTTTCTGAAATTCCCTTTCACACCGCTGAAAGTTACCGACTGACTATCCACCCAGAAATGCTTATAATCGCTAAATGATTTGGTGTGGATAACATAATATTTATGCTTCTCAGATGAAGGGGTATCATCCTTTAAATAAAAGCGTTCATTTATAATGATTATCGAGTCAACTGACCTTGTTTTTTTTGTAGGCCCGATAGCTACTTCATCAAGGTAAAGCCAAGTGCTGTCTTTAAAACCGTGGGCAAAGCCAGTAATATCTATGGTGCGGTATTTAATCTCCTGCAAAACATTTGGTTTAACACTTTTATTAGCAATTAATTTTGTGTCCATTTTTTGCGCATATGAAAGCAAGGGATTACAAAGAATAGAAAGTAAAATTAGTACTGAGTAATACATAAAATAATGATATTGCCTTGGGTCTATAATTTAATTACTGATTTCTCTTAATTACCTGAAAATGTTTCACAAGGCGTTTTCGAAATCTCGATAAAATCAACTTTTGTTTGAGGTGGTGCAGGTGAAATTGCTTTGCAAGTAATACAATCTAAATCATGATATTCCTGGGTATCATTTTTAATTCGTACATATAAAGTACTTTTCTCACCATTTACAAATTCTGCAATTTTGCATGTATTGTAATACGAAACAACATTCTTGTATTGCTGCCCGATTTGCACATCTTGCCAAGTTGCGTCTCCAATTAATTCGTCAGATAGAATTTGGAAAATCACCCTGTCACAATCATAACGTATGATTTTAGCTGCAATTAAATTACAGTCGCTGTTACTCTTTTTACAAGAGCTAAAAACTAAACTTATGCCGATAAATGCGGCAATTAAATTTCTTTTTTTCATACTAAATTATTTTTACAAACTGACACTTAGTAATAGCAATTCGTTGCTCAGAAAACTTCTTAGTCTATAGAATCACCTTTTGAGTCTATGAAAACTTTGTTCTTTAAATTTTATGAAGATTAGCAAATGTGCTTCTCTCTTTTTTTTATTACATCTGTTTTAAAAATTGTTTAAAAAATACTTTACTGTTTCCAACCTGTGATTCAGTTCCATCAATTAATTACTGGGTAGTAATAAATTTGCTTAGTTCTTCTTTACTGGATGACATATTGAAAATATCATTCACTTTAAAATACATGTTACGGTCTGTTGTGTATTGGTAAGCATGTTTAGCAAAAGCAAGCTTGGAGCTTTCAAATGTAAACAGCCTGCAAATATTAATTACCTGGCTTGTTGAAAGGCAATTGCTTGATACAATACTTTGGGCTGTGGTGAGTTTTGTGTCATCAAAATTTATATCAGCAATAGTTTGTAAGGCGGCATTAAAGTCAGCAGGCTTCATTGGTAAACCTTTGCATCCAATAATAACTGGTGAATTATTGGTATTACCAGTACCTGAGTTGTAACCTCCATTGGTGGTAGTGGTTGTTGTTGTAGTGGTTGTTGTTATGGAAGGGTCAGAAACAGAAAAATTAACGCCAATACCATTCATATTGATATTTGCCGAAAAGGCATCGTTTAATGTGGTTGTAACAGTGGTAAGTACTGTGCCGTTACTTACTTGCTCAAAAGCTGGTCTTCCATATCTGTAAACATGTACTCCATTTGAGGGTATGTAATCTTTTTGCACTTCTATGGCTGAATAAAAAGTTAGTTTGGGCTTACCAGCTTTATCTTTCTTTAGCTTATAAGTTACATCCATCAATTTTTCGTCCATATCAACCAGGGCAAGGTTGTTTTTGGTAATGATAGCTAAAGTAGAATCAGCAAATACTATTTTTGCATTGTAGTGAGGGTTTGCTAATTCTTCTACCCGAAGATTAGTTTGTGGTAGGTTATTTTGCTTTTCTCCATTAAGCATTAAATAGAATTTGTCGCCATCTTCTGAAAAGATTGTTAGGTTACCAGTTTTTTGAATTTGGCTAAAAAGAATGATAGGAGTTATCAAGAAAAGTGTTACAATTGTTTTTTTCATTAATAGTTTATTTATGTGAATAGATATGATGAATTATATTTTGTTATGAACTACATACTAAAACCCAACTTTATTTTGTACCTATAAAACCTGCCGTTTAGTTGCTGCTCTAATTTTAAAACCGCTTTTGTTTTTTTACTTATCCAAAAAACTTCTTTATTTCCTTTACTCTCATGCACCAATAGCCAGCCATCAATTTTTTGGTCGTTGTAGCCAATTAGTTTTTCTGAGCCGGTTACTGTATAAGCCACTTCTTGAAATTTTGAAGATGTACCAGGGTCGTAGGATGGTATAAGAAATGTTACTCCCATTTTATACGGCAGTAAAGGAAAAGTTTCTAAATCCAGATGCCAGTTGAGGTAATATTTATCAATTGACGATTTATATGCCTCCCAAATTGCTTTTGTCTGTTTGGCGGCATCTGCATCGCTTAATTGAACACCATTATAACTGAGTGTTTTACTGTTGAAATCAACAATTGTTTCACTTACAGTTTTAGTAGTAGCATTTCTCCCTGCTTGCACCTTCCACCATGTTTTATGATACAGCGGTTGCATTGTTTTAGTATCAGAATAGTATTTAACGGTTTGGGTATTGGCGAAGAAGGGGAATTTGAAAAACGTCAGCTTAAATTTTGAACCAAAGCTAAATAGGATTCCAAATGTTGAGGCTTGCACTTCTGCACCTTTTTTGCCAATACCTTGTTAGCGGCTGGTTGTTTGTTTCTTTTTTATGTCTTTTGCAAATTTGTAAAGCTCCTCATAAATGTCGAAGAATTTTCCTTCATCCTCTTCGGTCAATGAAGTATTGAAAAACACAATTACAGCAAATTCTTTATTCAAATCAGATAGCATAAAAGTTCTTACACCAGGGTCAGAGCCATTGTGCCCAATTCGTGTAGCACCTAACTTGGTTGCCCAAAAAATTCCTTGATTAACTTTGTTCAATTTTACGTTTTCAGGTTTATTCTGTTCGGAATACTGAAAACGAAGCATTTCTTCAACAGTTTCTTTTTTTAAAAGTCTTGTTTTTTTGTATTTGCCATCATTTAGTAGGCTAATAAAAAATTTAGACAATTCTTGTACCGAAGTTCTTACACCACCGTCTGGATAAGTTGTTCCTTCGTAAAATTGGATTTGCACAATACTATCGCCTTTTTTTTCATAAAGTTTAGAATGCTTATTTATATTAATTTCATTCAACGCCCAACCTGAATTTTGCATTTTTAAAGGCTTAAAAATATGTTTTTTAGCATATTCATTTAGTGTTTTTCCTGTTCTCAATTCAATAATATATCCTGCCAATCCCGCTCCTATGTTAGAATAATCTCTATTCGTTCCTGGCTTTGCATTTAAGAAATTATCTTTTGAGTAGTATCTGCCACCTTGTACAAAGTAGTTTTTTAAAAACTCTCCTAAGGGTTCTGGTTTACTGCCACCATAAAAATAGGTGCTGTCTGTATAAAATGGGTAGCGGTCAGCTAAACCTGATGTATGTGTTGCCAAATGTCTTAATGTAATTTTATCATTAGGAAAATTTGGATTAATCACTTTGAAAGGCAAGTACTTATTTATGTCCTCGTCAAGTGAAACTTTTCCTTCTTCAACTGCTTTCATAATGCATAAACCTGTAAAAGTCTTACTGATTGAAGCAATATTCATTATAGTCGAAGTTGTGAAAGGAATTTTATTTTCTTTGTCCGCATAGCCATACCCATTTGTCCAAGCTACTTTTTTATCAATAATAATTGAAACTCCAATACCAACTATTCCTGTTTCTTTCATTTTGTTTTCAATAAAACTATCTATTGAAATTTTAGTTGTCGATTTATTTATAGACTGCCCTATAACATAAAGACAAAATAAAGTTGTTATTAAGAATGTGGTTAATGCAGATTTTACGTTCATTTTATTTTTATTTTTAATTACACTTCTAATTTTTACGATTCTGCGGTCAACTTGCCGCTAACTATGTGCATGACGCTGTCTTTGTCTTCCCATTCCTGCGTAATTTCAATGGCTGGCGTTCCATTATAGTCAGTCCGTTTAATTGTTCTTGTCCAAAACTGCGTTAGTGTACGGATGCTATCTTTCTTCATTTTAGCGTAAACAAGATAGCGGTGTGTACCTTCCCTTAATACTTTGGTATTAATGCTTGTTGATGTGACTTGTATGGTATCATATTTTTGAGCATTCAAATTGTCTGACGATAGAAAAATGATTGCAAGAAACATAGTGAGTGATAAATACTTCATGACTTTAATTATTTAATTTGCCTTTATTTGAATTCCAAACCCAATCTCATTTAACCAGTCAATACACCAAGAGAACCATTGATTGCCTCTTGTATCATGTTCAAGTCCAAAACCATGCCCTCCATTTTGAAGTATATGAAACTCTGATTTTACTTTTGCCTTTTGCAAGGCCTCATAAAATAGAATACTATGTTGTACAGAAACTCTTGTATCATCGCCGGCATGAAGTAAAAATGTGGGTGGAGTATCGGCGGTTACATGTTTTTCATTGCTGAAAAAATTTAGAGAATCTTGCGAAGGGTTTTCTCCAAGTAGCTTAGCTATAGTAGCACTTACTTTGGCATGTGTAAAACTAATAACGGGGTATGCCAAAACCATAAAATCTGGGCGAAGATTTATACTTTCTTTATTTTCAATAAAAACTGTATTAAGATGTGTAGCTTCAGTTGATGCAAGATGGCCTCCGGCAGAAAGCCCTACAAATCCTATTTTATTTGTATCAAGGTTATACTGTTTTGCATTCATCCGTACCAGCTTAATAGCCATTTGGGCATCTTGTAATGGGCCTATACTTTTATCATTCATTATTTCATCACTTGGCAAGCGGTATTTTAATACAAAAGTTGTTATTCCCTTACTAATAAATGCTTTTGCAACATCTCCTCCTTCATCTACAAGCACCCTGTACCCACCACTTCCAAGCACTATTACTGCTGTTCCATTTTCTGTGCCCTTTTTTGGAGTGTAAACTGTTAAGGTTGGAATACTGATTTGAGTAAATAATCCGTTTGTGTCCAAATTTTCCTTGTACCCGGCTGGTGTTTTTTTGGAGTTTGGTATTTCACCAGAATAAAGTGGGATTACTTTTTGCTGAGCAAAAGAGGTCGTTTGCAAAAGCAAAAGAAGAATTGTCGCAATTATAAAAATGTTTTTTTTCATTGTTAAGTTTTTAATAAAATATGCTGCCTCTTTTTGATAATTTTGCAAAGAGCCTAACTCTTGTTGGTACTAGTTGCCTTGTACCTGGTTAATACTTGTTTTTTTAATTCCATTCGGGAACATAATTGTCAGTAATGCAAAGATTAGGAGGAAATTAAATTCAATACCGTTACGGCCGGGACCTACTACAAACCATCCTTCTCTGCCATGAATCAGAATAATGCCCATTACCAATATCAAAATAGTTATAAGCGAAGTAAGCTTTACATATTTATTAGATAATAAACTGAAGACACAAGCCAAGTGCGATAATTTAATTGCCCATGCAATAGGCACTCCCAAAGGGGCAAGACAAATACCCCATTCACATTCATTGAGTGCTTCACCAAAACCATTAATTCCGCCATTAAACATTGTGGCTACGGCATGGGAAACAAGAATAACTGATACAGCTAAACGAAGTAAGAAAGTGTTGTTTGATAGTATTTTCATTTTACTTTTTAAAAATTGTTTATAACATTTTAATTTGCACAGGTTCAATTTATTGACCACTACACTACATACTAAATCCTATCCTTATTTTCTACCTGTAAATCTTCCCGTTTATTTCCTGCTCTAATTATAAACTCCTTTTCTTGTTTATGTGAAAAAAGATATAATACTTCTATCGCCATTATAACTTAATCAAAGATTAATTTTCTTACGAAAAGTTAATCTGAATCAATGCTCCAAAATTTTATACCGCCTTTTAAATCAATAGAGACTAGTTGGGAGTTATCCATTGAGACCTTGATTTTATTGACGGTTGCTTTATGGCCGGTAAGTGAATTAAGTAGTTGACCAGTATTTTTATCCCAAATCCTAATAGAGCGGTCAATGCCGGATGTAAATATTTTATTCCTTCCAAACTTAGCAGATGTAAGAGCCATTTGATAATTTGGGTCTTCAAAATAGCCATTTTTGACTACTAGTCCATTAGTTCTTGCAGCATCTTCTCCACCTATTGATTCAACTGGTCTCAACCATGAAGGGTGTTTGAATGTAAAGAGCTCTTTGTTATCTTTAGTGTTATGTAATTTGCAAACATTAAAATCGACACTTAAGATATTGTTAGAGTCGTCTATATCAGTAATTCTGCTTACACTTATTGGGATTTCTTGTATAGTTGTATGTGTTTCAAAATCATATTTAGTAATTACTTTAGCCGATATTAAGGTTATGATATTCTTTTCGATTGAATAAATTAAACCCCCTGGAATTGTTTCAGGCAGGATTACAGGGCTATAATTAGTATTTACATCCCAAATAAATTTATTTCCCCTTTGGTCATTGGCGAACAATAATTTTGAGTCGCTGGAATAGCCAATCCTTAAAGACCAGGTTTGTATTAATGGAAGTTTTAGTACTGTTTTTCCACTTTTTTCATTTACAATTACAATTCCATTTTCCAATGTACTTGCAGCAATATGTTTTTTAACTGGATTATAAGAAAGAAAATATATTTCATCCCCCAGTTGAGAAATGACCATTTCCTTTTGCACTCCTTTTATTATTTTGCTGATTCTACCACTGTAGGTGGATACTAATACCGTATCTTTTTTTGCAATGAACACTACGTCAGTGTATGATACAGGGTTAACCGCTGTCATTTTGGGTATAAACAAGTCACTTTTTTGAGCTTTCACTTCGATTAGTGAAGTAAATATTATCAGAATGATAATGATTGAACTACTTGTTTTCATTTTCATGCAGTTTGATTTTTTTACCTTTATTTGTTAACTCTATTACAGCTTCATCGCCAACACTCAGATTTACACTATTGTTACTTCTATCCCAGAGTTTAAATGTTGCACTACCCTGAGGTTCTGCAAGCAATAACATCTGCTGACTTGTTTTGGAATCCAAAGTCAAAAAAGCATTACCAAAGCCATCGTCAGTTACATACCCACCTCTTTCCTGGCCTTCGTGGTCGTAAAGCATTACTCCTGATACAGACCCGCCTTTACCTCTGGCAGCAATACGATACCCTTTTTCAAAATTGGGCTCAGGTAAGTGAGCCCCTACAATCACCCGTTCTATTCCAAGAGAGTCAACAACTACAATACCCCGTACTTTTAGAACTTTATCTTCAAAATTGATAGTTGCTTGATTCTCTTTTTTAGTAAATGCGAAAAGATAGAAGAGAAAAAATACCATGTTTGCAATACTTGCAATGGAGATTAATTTTGATTTCATTGTATACTTAGGTTTTAAGTTTTTATATTTATAAGTAAACCTCTCAGATTGTTGAAATTATTCACTCCCTATAATGTCTTTTTTAATTTTATAGATACTTTTTCGCCATCGGTTTTTATTGTAATTATTTTTTTTACAGATGCAGCAGCATTTGCACTATAGCCGTAATATTCTCTGTTTTCCCTTGAACCCTGAAACATCCCATTCATATAAGTATCTGTATAACCAACAACTTCAGATTTTATGCCGGTATGTACATAGCCAAATTCAGTATAAACTAAATACTCTCCCGGCATTAGGTTTACAAATTCAAAATGCCCTTCATCATCGTAAACCGGAGTTACTTTAATACATTCTAAAACTTCTTTAGGCAAGGGAATTGCCCTGCCTTTTTTTCTGAGGTCATCATTTACTATTAACCATTCTTTAAAAAATTCGGTTTGCGGAATAAGAACTACAGATGTACCTTTTTTAGCAAATTGTTTTTTATTAATATTAAATATGGCTTTGCCTTTAAGCATTCCATCGTTTTGATTGTCCCGTGCAAAAACTTCCCCGGTAATAACAGCACTGCCATTTTTAATAAGCTTTAAGGTTTCTTCTTTATTAAACTTATTTACGAATGGATTGTAATCAATCTCTTTATCAAGTAATAATAGTTTTTGCCCTTTAGCCAATATTTCAATTTTCCAAATTCTTCCGTTATTTTTATCTATGTAATAATCATATTTATCATTGGTGGCTTCCTCAAAAACACTTACTTGCCAAACTTTATGCTCTCCGGTAGTGCTGCTTACATACGTATTGTTCTTTACTTCTTCAATCCTCGTTCTCTTAATGTTAGTTTGGTTTTCCGGCTTGTAATCAAACACTACCAAATCTTTTTTATAGCCTGCAGTGAGTGGAAGTAATCCAATAAAATAAGGATAAGCGTAGCTGTCAAAAAAAGCATCCTTAACTGGCTCTTGTATAGTGGTTCTTTTTTTAGTTTGCTTATTGTAGTAATATCCCTTTACTTCATTAGCATAATTAATCACAAAAGCATTGTCTTTATTAAACGATGAACGGTAGATGGGTTTAAATGTTGCCCCGTCAGAAATGCAGGTATCAACCCACGCGTCGGTTGATTTCATGAACTGTAAAGTGGTGTAAACCGATATGGTTTTAGTGTCATAAACTATATCAACTGAAAAAGTACCAATCTCCACCTTTCGGCTGCCATTAATAGCAAAGTAGACCATTTCTGTTCTGCCGCTTTTAATCTTAGATTTTTCAAATATACCATTGCCGGGTGCTAAAATATTTTGCGACTTACAAAAAGATGCAACTGCAATAAAAAATAGTAAAAGGAAATATTTCATAAAATTTAAAATATAAGTCAGTTAATAACTCAGGTTATTCAATACTAAAAGCAAACATAAAATCGCTTGAGCCAAAAAAATATTCACCTATACCAAGGTTTTTTACAGTTAAATAATAGTAACCTTCTTTTACTTTCTTTACTTCATAGCTAATTTTTTCAAATGAAGTAGAAGTACTTGTTGCTTTGGCTTTTGTTGTTATAAAAACCCGTTGCTCTTTTCTAATTTCAAACTGAACCAAATCGAAAACTGATGTTGGGTCAGTGCCGGGTGTTACTTTTACAATAAATTTTACTTCCTCCTGCTTTGTAATTTTGACCGGCGATGAAATGCCGTTCAAGAAAAAACCAGCTTCGGCTTTTGCCAAACCCTTTGCCTTAGCCATTGTGTTGTATTGTGATTTTTCCAACTCCCTTAACTCTTTCGTTTTCGCATCAACATAGGCCGGCTTATCATTAAACTCAGGAAGGTTTTGTGCTTTTAGGTTTAAAAAAGAAAGAAAGATTAGTGATGTAATTAGAATCTTTTTCATGATTTTTTAAGTTTATTATTTTGAGCAAAGCCTGTTTCGTTATTAATCAAATTTCCCAATATTTAATGACTGAGTTCGCAATAGTCTACAAACAGTAGATTATGGTAAACTAAATGCTTCTTTTGCCCTATTAAAATTTAGTTTTTGCCCTCAAACTTACAAGCACCAACCTGCTTATAAATATGAGGGCAACTACATTCTGCTTTATGTATTACACTAATTTTCCGAAACTCACTATCCCCTTATTTTCCTATCCGCAGGTTATATCCCAGTTGTAAGTAAAAAGGAAAAAGTGGTGTAGTACTAAAATCTTGTGTTACCATTCTTCCCGCTTTTAAATAAACATCATGCTGCTCAAATGAAAATCCAGATTGTATGCCATAATAAAAATTACCACCAGTTGATGGTTCATACCACCCATCCTGCACACCCGGAAAGTTATTTTTGTATACCTGTGAGTGCTTAAAATGTGTAACAACTGCTTTATCAAATCCAAATTCTGAAGCCACATACCATTTCTTTTTATAATACCCTGCTGTTACACTCATATCACTGCCAAAATTCACCAACCTTGCTAATGTATTTTCATACCTTCTGAAAACCCCATGTATTTTTGCACTAAATTGAAAGTTGTTCACCGTCGCAAAACGGATCGAACCACCGATTTTTGTTTTAAAGTCATCAACTACATTATTGCCCGATGGGAAAGAATATTCCCCGTTAATAATAATAGGAAGTTTGGTTTTTAGCTGGTATCCATAACCAACTCCATAGGTTACTCCATAGTCTAATCCGGTATTAATGTTTAGTATATGCCTTTGTTTTTTTTTCAAGCTTGCCCAGTTTACAGTTTGTGCAAAAACATCAGTAGCCGTGCTGCATAATAAGATTGCAATAGCAACCAGTAGTTTTATATTCTTCATTTCTAATTTATTTTAATGAGTTTAGATAAGGTAATACAATCGGATACACATTATTCCACTTAAAGTAAATCATTTCGTGACCTGTATTATTTACTTTAGAAATTTGAGCATTAGGGAAGTAGCCTGCCTCTTTTTGTGCAAATGGCAATCCATACGATTTATTATTTTCTCCATACAGGAACAAAACTTTTGTATTATATCGGCTTAAATTAGTCGTAAAATCAAACCCCTCGTCTTCGGCAATTTTCATAAACCCTTGCAATACTTCAGCACCGTATCGCCAAATAGGAGATGGGCCTTCCACACCTTCGCTATTACCTTTGGCATAAGCGAAAGGGGTAATCAACGCCATTTTATAATCCAGCATTGCATGTTCATTTTCTTTTCCTGTCAAGAATTGGTCGTAATAAAGAATATCATTTGTTGCCTCTGAAAACAACTTCAATTTTCTGCTTGCCTCACCATATTCATCTAATAATTTCTTGGTGAATCCACCGGCCTCTGCAAAAATTGCTCCGTTAATACGATTGGGATAGGTATTGATATATCCGGCAGCAACCATAGCCCCCCAGGAGTGCCCAAATAAAAATACTTTTTGAGTTGGTGAGGTTCTATAATGTGCAATTACAGCAGCCAGGTCATCTAAATACAATTGTATGGCGTATGAATTCCTATCATGCCTTTTGGATAGACCAGTTCCACGTTGGTCATAAAAAACAACATAATAGCCATTATTTGCCAACTGCTTTACGCTTAGGCCATTTCTATAATCCGACCCTGGCCCTCCGTGAAGGAAAATAACCATTGCACTATCTGGATTGCCAAATGTTTCGGAATGTAATTGGGTACCGTTAACGGAAATAGAAGATAAAGAAGGGTCTTGGTCAACAGTTTTTGGAACTAAATTTCCAGCATCGCTGATGTTCATTTCTTTTTTGCATCCTGTAAAAAAAATACTTGTAATGGCAATTGCCAACAGCATTAAATTAGTTTTCATCATTTTCATTTATGTTTTGTTTATTTATGCAAAAATGAAATGATATTTTGGTGCAAATGCTCCGATGTGTAAGATGGCACAAGTGTATTTTGTATATAACCAGGCAGATTAGCGATTGATATACAGTGTATTACAAGAGATGGCGTTTTCGCCTTGTAAGTTAGGACGTTGTTGTTTATATAAACTTGGTCGTTGTGGACTTTAAGTACTCTGTAGGCGAAACTGATGTTGCTTTTTTAAAATTTCTGTTAAACGCAGTTTTAGAATTAAATCCACATTCAAAAGCCAAAGTCAATAAAGTGAATTTTTGGTTTTCTGGAAGAACACATATTTCTTTAAACTCTTCAATTCTTTGAAAATTGATATAGTCGTAAAAATTACTATTTTCCATTGTATTAATAACCTGCGAAAGGATGTTTGGATGAACCTGCATTATTTTAGCCAAATCAGTTAGCGTAAGCTCAGGGTTCTTGTACAGTTTTTCCTTTTGCATTAAATCTGTAAGTCTCCGATGGATTTCTTGAACACTTGTCATACTTAACCCCGATTTTTCATACTTTACCTTTTCAGGTTGCTTTTTAGCATCAACATTACCTGATATAGCAGCAGGTACATCATCTGCCTGATTTGTTTCTTTAATTTCGGGAAAAACAGAGAGTTTATGTTCGACAATTTTATTAAGTAAGTTATCCTTTTCTATTTTTAAGGATAAAGATTCTCTATGGTTAAGAATAGAAGCACTGTTGGTAAAAATACCTACTTGCTTTATACCAAAATATCCAATAAATAGAACATAAAACACAACTGCTGAAAACAAATATTTTTCATCCCCAATCACCACAAGCACCCAAATAACACTAAGGCCTATAATTAGATAAAGAAGCCATTTTAAATTTATCATTTCGGTTTCCGAAAAATAATCCTTAATTTTTTTACGGTGTAACTTAAGTTTTTGCAAAGAAAGCAATGTGTACAAAATGCCTGAAAATATAAAAGAAAAAAGAAAAATCGTCATTAAAAGTTCATACGGCTTGCCTTCTGCTTTGTAAACATTTATTTTGTCTTTAACAGGCAATAGAAAAAAGGAGAAAAGAAGGAGATAGCCTGCTAAAAAAGGAATAAAATGTACAGCGTCGAAATATCTTTTTCCCTGATTTTGATTTGTTAATGCACTTACATATAAAAAAAGAAAAGGCCCGTGGAGTAAAGGCATGGGTATCTCAAGTCCCAATAAAAATGTGTACTTGAAGTTTAATTGAGTTATAAAAAAGTAATAAAATAACAAGTGCAAGCCAATAAAAAATAACCAGGTAGCTAATTCAATATCGCCTCTGCCCTTTTCTTTTTTACCAGTTAAAATAAATACAAAAAAAAAGTAAATGCTATTCCTACTAAATACAACATAACCTGCTTTAAAAAATTTTAGAACCTGCAAGCTACTGGTAATATAGCAAAATTTGATATTTTACTGTGGGACTAAGGAAACTATGTTTGAAAACTTTTACTTAACTATCCTCGAAAAAAGCTGTTCATTTTTATAACCATTTCCAATAGGGATAGTTTTTTGATTGACCTGTATTTTTGCTTTAGTATAAGTAGTAATCTTATCAATTGCCACTACAAAAGACCTGTGCACCCTGATGAATCTTGGCTTGGGCAAAAGAGATTCAATTTCGGTGGTGCTTATTTTTGATACATATTCACCATTAAGCGTAACTATTTTTACATATTCTCTCCGGCTTTCAATAAAAAGGATGTTAGCAAAATTAATCCTTACCTTTTGCCGGTCAATGGTTAAGAACAGTGATGTTTCATTTTGTATTTCACTCTCTTTAATTAACTGAGAATACTGAATAAGTTTTGAAACTTTATTTACTCCTGCAATGAGTCGGTCAAATGAATATGGTTTCATCAAATAATCTATAACATTCAATTCAAACCCTTTAACTGCATACTGATGGTAGGCTGTAGTAATGATGACAAAATGCTTGGATGCAAATGTTCGCAAAAAAGCCAACCCTTTTAGACCAGCCAAATGGATATCAAAAAAAATAAGGTTCGATTTTTCATTCTGTAAACGGTTTCCGGCACTTATAGTTTCTTTAAAAACTCCGCTTAGTTCAAGATTCGGAATCTGCTTGATATAACCACTCAATAAATTTATAGCAAGCGGCTCATCATCAATTATTATACACCTGATTTTCTCCATAGCTATCACGATTGATACCCTGTGTAACTAACAGTTTCTTGAATTAGAGTCATATAGTTTCATACCATTTTTAAAGAGGGTTTTTTCATTCTTTTTACCATTACTATTACACCGGCTACTACCATATTGGGAACCCAGCTTAACCAGGCTACAATTCTATACCCTGTTATATACTCTTCAAAAACTAATGCCAATACTGGCGTCCATAGCCTTAGTGTTACTGCGGCAAAACAAGCCGAAAAACTATATATCACCCACATTTCATGCCTTGCAACATCACCGGAAAGAATGCTTGTATATGCTTTAAAGGTGGAAAAAAACCAAACAAATCCTAAGCTTACAAACCCTGCTGCCGCAATCATTCCACCTGTTGAAAAAAAGCCAATTCCAATACTTGCCACTGAACTTAAAAATGCAGATAATACATATACTTTTCCTAATTGCCTATGCAGCTTCAAATTTCTTTGCCTGATTTTTTTAACAAACTGTGTCCACCCGAGTAGCAAAGCAAGACCACCAAAAAAAATATGTGTATAAAACCCAATTTTCCAGACAAAGCTGCTTTTGATAAAATCAGGCTTCCCGGATAGCAATGAAAATTCCTGTTGTAAAATAACATAATAAATAAATGGATACAATCCAATGAGAATGCAAAAGAGTGATATAACTATAAATATAAATTTTCTTGTCATATTCAATATTTTCATTTTACCAATTCTTTTAAAAAAGGTTTTTTAATAAAAGAAGTAAATAATTCTTTTTTGCTATAGTACCAAGGGGCTTTTTTACTGTAAAATTTACAGGGTCATACACTATTCCGGAATCATCTACTTTGCCAGTATCGTAAAAATTAAATATCATTCCAAAAACAGCCCCTCCTTGTTTACCGCCAAGCAAACTGTGTGAGTAGTCTTTCATGATTACCTGTTTACCATTTGGTAGGACGGGCAATAATTTTTCCGTAGCAAAATCAGATGGTGTTGCTACATCTAGGTTACCACTTATTATAAGAGTTTCGGTATTTGACAAACGGACTCTTTTGTATTCTTCAGGTATTGAATACTCATACCAGCTTTTTGCAACTCCCCAAAATAATAGTGAAGTAGTTGGCCCTAATGTGGTTTTTGAAGTACGCAGCAACTCCCTGTAATTTATGGATGGTTGATAATCTGCACTTACAGCTTTCTGAAAAAAATCTCCCCAAAACATACTTTTTGATATAAACATATCATACCCTACTTGCATCATGTACAAACCGCTATAATCATTTTTATTTGCGGCCTTAAAGTAGGCATCAAATGCCTCTGCAGCACCGCCTTTAGAAAACATCATCTGAAATGTGGCTGTTTTTATTTTGTCAGCATCTAACTTAAATGCCCTCCACCGCCGTGGCATTTTCTCAAAAGAGGTTTTCATAGCTTCTTTTATAGAACCCTGATAGTTGAATATGCTGGTAGCCTTGTAGATACTATCGTATTTATCAAGAATCTGTTCTGTTTTTTCGGGATACCAAACAAAATGCCCGGATGGGTTGGCACCTATCATTGCTGAACGTTTAATAATAGCCGGATATTTGTAACTGTACAATAATGCTACCCTTGTTCCATAGCTAACACTAAATAAATTTACCTGTTCATATCCCAAAGCTCTACGGGCATACTCCATATCTTCTATAACATCCAGCATGGTATATTTGGCAATATCAATACCTTTTTCTTTTAACGAAGCTGCAAACCTTTTTACTTCCATTTCTAAATTATCTAACGACTCATCGCTAAGTAGGTTATGATGTACTCCTTTAGCGGCTTTTCCCACTCTCTTCGATTTCAATTTTACTGTTCCATCTATGCCACGATACCCCACACAAATAATATCATGGTTGGTTGCAATACCAAGATTTTTGAGGTCTAACATATTTGAAGCACCAGGGCCACCTTCAAAATAGAAAACAGGTGTCCCAACATCTTTTAGTGGCGACTTCAATATAGAAACAGGTAATTTGATAATGCGGCCATTAGGTTTTTCTCTGTCTTCAGGTACATCAATAAACCCATGCACTATTTTTACTGCCTGGCCATTAACATTTACATCTTCATACTTTATATTCTTTAGTTCTGGTGCTTGACAAAATGTTTGTTTTCCTGACCCTATTAATAAAAATAAACAGATTAGATTGTTGGCAAATTTCTTACTCGACATTTTAGTGATTTTATATTTATTATACTTGTTTATACCTGAATTATCTTCGTTTTGCAATTACGGTTCCGCCCGGTTGGCTAATAACACATTCGGTTGTATTTCCCTTTTCATCTTTTACAAACTGCACACTAAAACCACTAACACCCTTTACATTAAAATTGCTTTGGCTTACCGGCACTAACTCATAATCCTGCTGGCCGGGAATTTTAGCCATAAGCTTATTTTCAGTGAGATAAATTTCTAATTCATTTCCAGATAGTAAATACTCTCCGGTATATTTTTCTAACTGCTCTTTTGTGAGTTGAATGGGGGTGCTTGAAATATTAGTTGCCTCTCCGGAAATTTTCTTAGCTTTAGATTTTCCATCCGGTTGAACAAGGGTAAATCCAGATATTTCCCCTTTTTTATCAATTTCAAATAGTACTATATAACCAGGAGCACCTTTTACATTAAATTCGTTTTCCTTTACATACACTAATTCGTAGGCCGGCTGGTCTGGAATAATGGCCATCAATTTATTTTCTTTTACATAAACTTTAATTGTTCCTTCCGAAAAGAGATACCCGCCAACATATTTATTCAGGCTATCCGAAAAGAGGCTAAGCTGAATTTGGTTTTTGCTACTTACTATTTCGCTTTTGGAACTATTGTTGTAATTTTTGTTTACAAAGTCTATTGCTTCGCCTGTTATATTGTGGGCTATACAAGACAGGCTTATAAAGCCAACAAAAAGAAAGGAAATCGCTTGTTTCATTCGTTTGATTTTTGAGTTGAAAAAAATTGGGTAACAGCAATTTGCGGTAACCATTGTTTAGTGAGGACGCAAAGATGAAGTGTAAAATTCCGATAAGGGGGCTATCCTATAAGAGAGGACTAATTATAATCATAATGATTATCAATTAGTTATAAAATATGCTGCAATGTATTTGGCTTAGTGTGTAAGGTAAAGCCTCTAAAACCTAATCTTGTGCCTTTACACTTAGATATTCCGATGGAGATTGACCCGTAACTTTTTTGAAATTCTTATTGAAAGAAGATTTTGAATTAAAGCCGCAATCTAATGCCAGGCTCATCATAGTAAACTTGCTATTTCCTGGTATTAACAATAGTCGCTTAAATTCTTCAACCCTTAGGGTGTTTATATAATCATAAAAACTCTTTCCTTCTCTCTCATTAATAACTTGTGACAAATAATTGGGATGAATATTTAGTTTTTCTGCTAATTTGGTAAGGGTAAGTTCTGGTTCAGTATAGAACTTTTCTTGCTGCATCAGTTCCTTGAGCTTTCCGTATAGGTTTTGGGCTGCTGCTTCCGTAAGGCCGGATTTAGCATACTTCTTCTTTATTAATAGATCTTCTTCTTTTTCTACATCCAAAATTGTAGTTTGCTCATCTATCTTTAAATAGTTTGGTGTATCGTCATTTTTATTAATAAGTCCTTCATCTTTAAAACTGATTTCAAAATCACTATTTAACAGTTGAACATTTGTGTTGTTATAAATTCTACCTTGCTTAATACCAAAATATCCTATAATAGTTACAATTCCCACAACAGTTCCAAATATATAATCGTCGTACGATACTCTATTTACAGCTTGTGCTATAACCAATATCCAAATAATTCCTACGCCATAAATTAAATAACGCAACCAATTAAGTTTAATTTTTTCATCGTTTGAAAAATGGTTAGAAATGTTTTTCTTATGTTTACGCAAAAGAAATAACAACCAAATAACATAAACAATTCCGGAAATTAATGTAGCATAATTATTAATAGTTATTTGCAACTCATAACCCCTACCTCCTGAACTGACAATTGCAACCTTTTCTTGCATTGGCAATATTAGGAATGGGCTCACTATAAGTAAAACAATGATAAAAGGAAGAAAATGTAAAACCCATTTTATCTTATGTATAGGCAGCATATTGGTCATAGAGGCTGTATATAAATAAAGCATGGGTCCATGCAATAGTGGAAAAAGCGGAGCCAATACATATATATCGGCAAAGTTGTTTATGGCACCTGTAGTAGCAGCAACAAAAAGTATTAAATGACAGCAAATAATTATAAGCCATGCCAATAAGAATTTATCGGCTAGTATTTTATTTTGTTTTGAAAAAAGTAATAGAATCAGGAAAAGATTTATGCCAATTCCAAATAAAAAAAGCATTAACTAAAGAATTAATACCAAAAATAGCGAAAAACAAATTACTAGTGAGACGAAGATTAGCAGGAGCTAAATCTTACAGAACGCCTATGCCGTTTGCATAATAATATTTTGTTGATATTAAATTAAAACACTAAAGCTACATTATGAACTCACCGAAATATTTGATTGCTTCACTTTTGCCTTTTGTGCTTCTGCCAATTTTAGCATAAATTTAATTTTTCGGGTATCCAATTTTAAAGTTGTTTCAAGCCAAATATCAACAACCTCTTTTAACTCTTCTACAGATACTTGGCAACAAATTTTCTCAAATGGATTGATGCTTCTTAATTCATCCCTTTCAATTTTTTCTAAAATTGTTTCAATTGCCATTCCGGTTTTACAAACAAAATTGACAAGCCCTATTTGCTGCATTTCATAGGCCGTCCACTTTTTACCAGAACCAATCACTTCATGTGCTCTGGCAAATCCAAGCTTTCTTGTTAAAAAGCTATAAGCACCCATGCCTGGGAATGTTCCAAAAAGCACTTCTGGAAAGCTAAATTTTGCATGCTCTTCAGCAATTATATGGCCTCCGGAAAGTGCACATTCAAATCCACCACCAAACGCATTACCCTGAATAACAGAGATTACAATTACATCTTTATAAAAACCTTTATTAATAACTGCAAGAACTTCTACACATTTTTGGGCATAGTCTCTTATAATATCTTCATTCTTTTGTATTACAGAATTTGCAAACATTTCTAAATCGCCTCCCATATTCCACACTTCCTTATTTGCAGAAGTTAGGATAACGTATTTAATGTTTTCATTTGCAATTGTACTTTTTATTGTATCTAATGATTCATGAAAACTACAAACAGTCTTGTATGAATAATGCAGTTCATGAGAACAGCCGATAAGCAGCCATAATACATTGCGATTTGCGTCAACCTGAATTTCAATATTTTCCCTAAGTATCATTTTTTTTTGAATTTTTAATGCGAAACTGTAGCAACCTTTGCTTTGACCTGTAATTGACATCTATCTTAATCCATACTTCTCCATCATAAATTATCCAACATTGAAAGATTGAGAAATCAACAGTCTACGAACAACAGAACATGGTAAAAAAACTGCTTCTTTTGCCCTATGAAAATTCCTTTTTGCCCTTTAATAGAAAACATCGACTTGTTTGTTTCCGGACAAATACATTCGGCATTATACACTACACAGATTTTCCGCAACTCACTTTCTTTTTATTTTCCCATTCGCAGGTTATATCCCAGTTGTAAATAAAAAGGAACCAATGGCGTTGTTGTAAAATCCTGTGTTAACATTCTTCCTGCTTTTAAATAAATATCATGTTGTTTAAATGAAATGCCCGTTTGTATGCCATAATAAAAGTTACCTCCGGTTGAAGGTTCATACCAGCCATCCTGCACACCTGGGAAATTATTTTTGTATAACTGAGAGTGTTTAAAATGTGTAACGATAGCTTTGTCAAAACCAACTTCGCCAGCAACATGCCATTTCTTTTTATAATAGCCTGCAGCCACACTCATATCACTACCAAAGTTTACCAACCTTGATAATGTGTTTTGATACCTTCTGAAAACCCCATATACTTTTGCAGTAAAAAGAAAGTTGTTCACTTTTGCATAGCGGATTGACCCTCCAATTTTTGTTTTAAAGTCATCTACTATTTTATTGCCTGATGGAAAAGAATATTCTCCGTTTATAATAATAGGAAGTTTACTTTTTAATTGATGCCCATAACCAACTCCATAAGTTAGCCCATAGTCTAATCCGGCATTGATGTTTAGGATATGTTGTTGTTTTTTTTCCAGACTGGCCCAGTTTACATTTTGTGCAGTTGCATAGTTTTTGAAAACCATAAGACCAATTACCAAGAGCAGTATTTTACTTTTTTTCATCTCTAAATTTTTGATGTTACTTATTTAAGTGAATTGAAATAGCTGAGCATAACCGGATAAGTATTATTCCACCCGGTAGGAAAGGAAAGCATATCATGCCCTGCACCTAGGGTTTTAAATAGTTGCACATTTGGAAAAGCAGCAGATACTTTTTGTGCATAGGCTAAACCGTATGCTGTATTTCTTTCGCTGTAAACAAACAGTACTTTGGTTGTAAATGACCGTAGGAACCTGTCTGTCCAATCAGGATTTTCTCTTTCAGCAATATCAAAATAGGCATTCTGCAAAACAATACCTGGACGCCACTGTGGAAGTACTCCTTCATTGCCAACAACATTTGATTCATCACCTGTAGAAGACAACATGCTGTACTTGTAATCCAGAATCTCATGCTCATTTTCCTTGCCAGTTAAGAACTGGTCTAAATAAGTTGCGTTGTTTAATGCCTCACTTGTAAATTTCATTTTTCTGGAAGCATCAATGTAGTCTTTCACATCTTTCCACTTTAACCCTCCGGGTTCAGCAATAACAGCACCATTAACTGTAGCAGGATGGCGGTTGATGTATGCTGATGCCAATATGCCGCCCCATGAATGCCCTAATAAAAAAACTTTTTGTGTTGGCACTTTTCTGTAAAAAGCAATGATAGCATTTACATCATCGGTCAATTGTTGAACAGACTTGTAGTGAGATTTAGGAAACCTCTGTGATAAACCAGTTCCCCGTTGGTCATAAAAAACAACCCGATAACCCTGATTGGCAAATTCCTTACAGTTATACAGATACCGGTAATCAGATGCCGGACCACCATGCAGAACCAATATAATTGCACTGTCGGCAGGGCCAAATGCTTCGGCATGAAACTTTGCACCGTTTACAGTAATAGAAGGCAAACTAAGGTCTTCCACAACTGTTTTAGGAACTAAAAAGCCGGAGTCATTGATTTTTCTTTCTTTAGTACAGGCAGATAGAAGAATACAGAAAATTGAAACTTTTTTAATAATTTTTAAGCTCATTTATTTTGTGGGTTTATTTTTTATTAAAATATTTTGCCTGCCAAATTGATAAATATAAATCGGCAATTTTGTGATTATATAATTGTTAGTATATAAAATCTACTTCTGAGTTAGCAAAAAAACGCATCGTTAAATTTTGAAATTTATAGTGTGCAACATCAATTTTAGTATTCAGCTATTTTGATTCAACAGTAAGCAACCAGGCTTCACCATCTCACCCCAAGAATCTACAGTATCCGAAACAGTTTTTACTACATTTCCACTCGAATATATCTTCATAGTTGAAGCTTGGCCAGAAACACCAGGAATCCTTGCCCGTGTACTAATGCCTATACCTGTATCACATGCTAGTAAGTTTTGAAACTTAAAAAGAAAAAATTATAATTTGCTTTTAACTGTATTGGATTCCCGGCCAATCAGACAGCAATTATTATTTTCATTTACAAACTCATTAAAAAGCTCCCCAAAAACTGTAATTTCTTAATCAAGTTATCCAATATTTAGAGATTGGAATCCAACAGTCTACAAACAACAGAACATTGTAAACAAACTGCTTCTTTTGTCTTATTAAAATTTCTTTTTTGCCTTTTATTTAGAAACATCAACATTTTTGTATCTTGTTAGATGTCTTAAAATCTTCAGCACTTGTATTGCCTGTTTTTAAGATAATCTGACTTTCTTTAAATGAATAACCCAATAACATCTGAAACTCTGTACGGTGGATAGCTTATACAACCTCCTGATTTTATTTCAAAATTGTACAAGATGCGGCTACATTTAAGAACTGTTCTTTATCAGCCATTTTTTTTCATTGTCTAATTTTATAAATTTTACTTTTGGGTCAACCACTATCGCTTCAGGTAATTTAGCAAAAACTACTTTAGCCGAAATCTGGCCGTTTACTATCGGCACTTTTACAATTTTGTCCTGCTCATTATCAAACGAAATAGCTACATCTACACTATCATTAAAAGGAGTATTTGTTCTCACCCCTTTACCATCTTCATAATATTTTTCTCCAGTTCCACTTATCGTTAACTCATATTGTGTCCCTGCTTTTCTAACCATAGTATTTTTATTACTAAACTCATACAGTGTTATTTTTTTAAATAAATCATCAATTTTTGAATGCAACGAAGTATCTGTTACTGCATACAATTCATTCACAAAGTCTGTGGAAATAGGATGGGCTTTAGGATAAGCATGATTTTTTAGAAATTGCCTTAATGCAAGATTTACTTTTTCTTCGCCTATCATTTCTGCCAATTGATACATTACCACTAACCCTTTAGAATAACTTAAGTGAACATTACTGGATATTGTTTTAATTAATGGTTGCTCTTCCGTAAATCCCCTATCACCTAAATACATCCCCAAGTGCATATCAACAATCTCCATTACTCTTTTTGTTCCATACATTCTTTTGGCCAACATTAACTCGGTATACATCGACAATGTTTCGGTAAGCATTACGTTCCCTTCTCTGTAATCTGGTGAAATCTGACTGTTGCCCCACCACAAATGAGCTAATTCATGCCCTGCCAACTCATTAATTACATCTTGCTTTTTATCGGCGCCAATGTTTGCATTAAAAATCACATTCTCGGTCATATAAATGGTAGCTGGATATGCCGTTGCCGCAAAACCTCTTGTAAATGCAGATACTTCCGCAAAGCGAATGGTGGTAAAAGGATATGAGCCAAAATTTGTTTCGCAATATGCTAATGTTAGTTGAGCATTTTTTAATAGATGGTCAACATTGTGGTAGTGCTGCGGATGATAATACACTTCAATATTCTTGCCCTTAAACGATGCCTTTTTTACTGCATATTCGGCAGAAGAAACTGCAAAGCGGAATGGCACAGGTGATGGTGTTTTGTATTGAAAATAATTTCTGTTATTCATTTGCCATTCCTTCACCAATTCGCCGACGCCTATTGCCGTTTGCTTACTTCTGGTCGATATTGCCATATCTATATTTACAAAATCGTCAATATTTTCTTTTGGAGCTTCAAGGGTAACTAATGGTGTTGCCTGGCCAAGGTTAAATCTTTTTCTATTCACTTCGCTTTCTATTTCATCTTCTGCCAAATAACCAAACTTTGGATAATACCTGCTAATACGCATAAATGAACCATTTTGAAGAATGGCATTAAGGGGTTGGTGACCATTAATGGCTGACCATGAATAAGAAAATTTGGTAGCTAGCTTTGCCGTATCACCAGGTAATAATGAGTTTTCTAATTGAACAACTGTGTACTGATTTTTTACGGGATAAGTTCTATTACCTTTCGTAATACTTGTCTCGTTAATAATTATCCCCTCTGCAAAATTTACTAAAATGCTGTCTATAGGTTTATTGGTTTTATTTTGAATCGTATAGGACGCAGCAACATTGTATCTATTTTCTTCAGGAAATAAATCAATAGTTGTTACAATATCAATTACGGTTGGTTGAGGTTGGTTTTGAAAAATTCGATACTTTTTCTCATATTCGGCTCTTGCTGCTATTGATGCTTCCACATTTTTAGGCTGGTAGTTTTTTGTAGTCTTAACTCCAATGAAAGAAGCGCAAACCGCCAACGCAATCAAACCAAATAAAGGCAATAACATTATTCTGAATTTTTTAAGTTGTGTAACCAATATTGCGAAAAAAATTGCCAGACATAGCCCAAATAAATGCATCCAGCCAAAAGATGATAAATACAAACCAAAGCCATTAATATCACTGTATAATCCATTATAAGGAATTTGAAACTTCAATAATGGATGAGGAAGCAAAGTATCGCCCAAAAAAGTTGCTGTAAACAAAACTGTTGCAGACGATAAAATTAAACCTAAATGTTTGTATTTAATTAATTTATGAATGGTTAAAATAATACCGGCACTGATTAGTAAAGGGAAACTGGTTAAAAAATACACTCCTGCATAAGCCCGCCAATCAATATCCGTATAATGATATTGTATTTGAAAAACAATGCCCAGCAAAATAATTAATGTTGTAAAGAAAAAGATAATAATGCTTAGTGTTATCCATTTTGAAAAAAATAAGGAGGTGCTGCTTGCAGGTGTTGCATTTTCAATCAGATGAAAATTACTATTTCTGCTACGCCAAACAATTTCATTAGCATAATATAAAATTACGATGATGCACAATGCATGAAAATTTTCAATAATGGTTCTTGCCATTAAACCAGATGTGGCGTATTTTTGAGGAAGCCTTACTCCTTTTTCAATAGCACCATAAATTTCCATTGACAGGTAAAAAAGTAAACCAATACAGGTTAATATAAAGGGAATACTCTTTGTTATGTACTTTAAATCGATTTTGATAAACGACCACAAAGTGGCTAAATGCCTGCACCAACTCTGCGATGGCATGATGGTTTTAAGTACCCCACCGACTAAGACAACACTTAGTTCAATTTTTTCTGATAATTTATTTTTGTTACTTTTTTCTCTAACCGAAAAACTAAATAATTTGAATGTGCCAAAAAGGGATAGAAAGGATAAAAGTATAACCCCCAACCGGTTAAGAAGTAATATTCCTGATAAAGGAATTGAAGCTGTATTCCGTTGAACAACTGTCCATGTCTTTGTTTGCAAAAAATAAGCAGAAAGCCCAAATGGGTCTAAGCTTGCAGAAAGCAGAACGGCTGTTGCTGATTGCGGCATTCCTTTGGCCATTAGCGGTGAACCGGAAAATATCAACGTCACCATATATAAAATATAAATAAACAAGCCGGTTACGTACACCATTAATTTATTTTTACTAAGCCATGCTACGGTGCAAATAATGGCTGAACAAAACAGGGTGTTAACCATACCAAACACTAATACCGGTTGCACATAAAAAGACAAATTAAAATCAGTATATCCGCTTTTACTTATTAGCGATAACTGCCCAATAGCAAAGCCTGTTGCAAATAAAGTAAAGCATAAAAAACTGAGTGAAAAAACGGCAATAAACTTGCTTATTAAATAATCCTTTTTTCGGATAGGCGTTGCATATAATATCAGGTTAAAATTGGCTTCTTTTTCTTTAAATAAAATTTGTGTGGCAAATACTGTAGAAAAAAATATGCATAATAAACTCATAAACCCCAGCATATAGGCAATCACATACGGGGCATTCTTATAAACATCTGGACTTATAGATACATTAAAATTTGTACCAGCAAAGACTCCAGCTAAAATAACCATTAATAACAAAACATAAAACCCTGGTTTTGTAAAATAGGTTCTCCATTCAAATTGAAGTAAAGCTTTCATAGGATTATTTATTTAGGTTTAGAATTGAGAAATAGGCATCTTCCAAACCTGGTTTAATAGGCTCAAACTCATTACCAGGATTATCGTTTGATTGAATATGGATATTTAGTTTACCCATATTGAACTGTGTTGAAATCATTTGATAATTCTTTTCATACTCAGGTACTTCATTTTTGGGAATTGATTTTTGCCACAACTTTCCGTCCAACTCATTTATAAAATCAATTGGTTTACCACAAGCTAAAACTGCACCCTTATCAATTACCGCCATCTCTGTACACAAGGTTTTTACATCATCAACTAAGTGAGTGGAAAGTATGACTATAATGTTTTCGCCAATTTCGCTGAGTAAACTATTGAAACGGTTGCGTTCTTCCGGGTCAAGACCAGCAGTAGGTTCATCAACAATTACAATTTGCGGATTGCCCAGTAAAGCTTGTGCAATACCAAAACGCTGCCGCATACCACCGGAAAAAGTATGTACTTCTTTTTTTCGGTAAGAGTAGAGATTTACTTTGTTTAACAGTGTTAATACCTGCTCCTTTCTTTCTTTTGCATTTGTTAGTCCTTTTAAAACAGCCAAATGTGTGAGTAAATCATACGCTGAAATTTTTGGGTACACCCCAAAATCCTGTGGCAAAAAACCCAATTGTTTTTTTATAAAGAGAGAGTCTTTTACAATATCGGTACCATTAAAAATTATACTTCCGCTATCCGGGCTTTGTAAGCCTGCAATGGTTTTCATCAAAGAAGATTTGCCTGCACCATTAGGCCCTAACAAACCAAACATTCCATTATTAAATTCGAGTGTAATATTGTTAATGGCTTTGGTGCCGTTGCTATAAGTCTTACTGAGACTAGTTATTTTCAAACGATTCATTTAATTTTATTTAAAGTTTAGGCAATAGATTTCCATGCTCCCAAATGGGAGCTTTTTCTAGTTCTTATTTTTATTGATTATTTTATTTACTCAGCAACATATTCCAATATATCGCCCGGTTGACAATTTAATATTCTGCAAATAGCTTCTAATGTATCAAAGCGTATACCCTTTGCCTTACCGGTTTTTAATATTGATAAATTGGCAGGGGTAACATCTAATTTTTCTGCCAGCTCCTTGCTTTGCATCTTGCGTTTAGCAAGCATTACATCTACGTTTACAATTATTGGCATGGCTATATAAATAAGTCTTTTTCGTTTTGAAGGACTAAGCCTTGCTTAAATATTGCTGCAAGAAAATAGGCAAACACACCAATTATGGCATGTAACACTATAATCATTACTCCATCAATTTCCGGTTCATCAATAAAACTTACCAGCAGAACCATTACTGTAGGTATAATAAAATTGCCCAAATAAAATCTCTTTAAATGTGTAATACCGGTATTGGTAAATAATCTTGGTTGAAAAAAAACTTTAAATACATTACCCAGCAACAAAAAAAACAGACCATACAAAGCCATTGGAATTAAAAATTCTAAAAAGATATATGGAATATTATAATCTCCATTTAGAATTGCAGTTTTTGTAAATGGAAAACATACCTGAAAATATTTTCCGTTTTCTTTAAATTTTAATGACCAGCCAGTAAGCAATGCAATACCTGAATGTGTGAACATTAAAAAGTAAAAACCAGCTAAAAACCGGGTGATAAAAAAAAGAAATCTTGATACTAATTTTACATTGTTCATACTGTAAAAACTTAATTGATAGTGCAAATGTAGTAATTAATTATCGTAAAACAATAATTAATCTAATATTTTATGATTTTTTGTAAAAATGACCATCCCAGGCCAAAAAACAACGAACATTTTAATCTCCCCAAAAAAGCATAGGCAATAAATACTACTAAAACTGGAATTCTTAATAATGGAACTGGCTGCTTAGATGATTTGAAGTGGGGTACTTTAGAATATCAGCTTTTACTATCTATATTCTGCCAAAAAATCCTTGTAAGCCTTTAGCACCTGCTGCGGTGCTTCAATTTGCGGCCAATGCCCAATCTTTTCATCAAGCAGTTTTACATTGGCTTTCGGAATTAACTGTTTGTATCTAACTGCCATGTGCATACCGGAATTTGGGTCGGCAGGCCCATTTATAAAATACATAGGAATTTTTGTTTGCTGCATCGCTTCAATCCATTTTTGCTGATGCTTGTCTTTTGCAAAAACCAATCTTCCTATTAAATAAGCAATTGATTTGCCGTTATTGTAATTGAGTATATCCCAGAAATTTTGCAACAACTCTTCTGATGGTTTTGTGTTACTGCCAAATACTTCTGCTGTGGCTTTTGAAACACTTTTCTTAGACATTAATCTACTTAAAATTCTTCCTACAGGTTTGGGTGATTTTGAAAGTAATAGCTGTATTAGTCGTGGCTTATAAACATCCGTAAATAAACCACCGTTTAAAAATGCAATACTTTTTATTATAAATGGATTTTTGCCTTGTTCATTTCTTGCTAATAACTCCTGCACCACACTGTTGCCAAGGTCATGTGCAAGAAAACAAGTTTCAGTAATATCCAGTTCCTTTAATAAAGCAGCATACAAATCGGCCATTTCTTCAAAACTGTACTGGTGTTTCTCTGGCTTATCAGAAAAGCCCATGCCCAACATATCAGGAATTACAACCGTAAATTTTGAAGTCAATTCATCCCATATTGCTTCAAAATCAAAACTATTATAAGGATAACCGTGAAAAATAGTTAGTACTGGGCCAGCACCTTCTTTTATATAGAAAATTTTGTAGTCGTTAAAATTAAAATAATTTCCCTTTGCTTTCCAGTTTGAAAGTTCTTTTTGCATCAGTACTTATTTAGTTATTATATACTAAAATCCAACTTTACTTTTTATCTGTACAAACACCCACCTATTAACTGCCCAAATGTTGAAATTTATTTTTAAACAATGTTAGTTGTATTGGTAGCTTAGGTGTTGGCAGTGCTGCAAATTCGTTGAAGTGTATTATTTCAAACGGAGTTGAAACAGGCAACGAATATGTATCTGTATTTTGCCCTTACATTAATACAAAGTAAAACGTCTAAGTAGAAATATTTTTCTCTTTTGCACCCATTACTAATAACCATAAGCATATACCAATCTCCCCAATACTTGCAGGTAATTGTATATAGGATGCAATACCCCATTTAGAATATTTTGTGATAAGTGTATCTCCAATAAAATTTATCAGATAACCAAAGCAGCCTAACATTAAGAGTATTCCTAAAAATTTCGGAAGAACCCCTGATTTGAAAACTAAATACCCAAAAGGCAACAACCAAAGCCCCCAAAATATTGAAGCAATCTGGTTACCATTGTCGTATTGGGTCAGGTACATGGAAACCTGAGCATGTAATTGGTCGTTTGAAAATACCTTTAAATAGTCTTGGTCAGCAATAAGTGAGAGAACTGCAAATTTATTCTGCATGTTTATAAAAGTAATCGGCACACTTACTAAAGCTAAAACAACCATCACTTTTGCAACATCTTCATTAACCTGTTTTAATAATCTGTATAAGGCGATAGGTAAAAAAAGAAAAAAACTGTAGCATATAACGCCACTTACAATACCTAAACGAAAAAGTAGTTGAGAAGAAATTATATTATTATAAGTTGTTATAGCATTACTATCAAAAAGTTTAGAAGGAACATAGCCCAGCGTAAAAATTCCTGTTATTACTACAACGAGGTAAATTAATCCTGCAATTCTGGCTTTCTTTTTGTTTGATTCCATTTCAATTAAAATATAATAAGGATTATTAATTTAGTGATTGCTTTTTAGGCCATTTGAAAGCGTACCATACAATTAATGATGTAATAACGCTTTCTATTAATGCATAAAGCACATAAAAACTACGCCAGGGCTCAATATTTGTGATGGCTATCAATAGCATAATTGCTGTAAAGACCAATCCAAATATTATATTCAATATCCTGCTGATTTTAGGTTTTAACATACTCGATAAAATGACCATTAAAGCAGGAATGGCTAATAGAGAAGCTGCAATAAATAATTTCATAGGGCTGTTCAATAAATTTTTACCGCTTACTAAGTCTTCAGCTGTTTCAGGAACATATAACTCAAAATAGTCGCCGTACAAATACAATAGAGTTACAGCTATCCAAAGAAGTGAGAGCTTAAATTGCAGCGGTATTTTGATATTTTCAAAATCATAATTTTTTGGTTTATCTAATTCCATTTGATAGTTGTTTTAATTTTACGTATAACTCCCAGCTTCTCTTTACCAGTTTTTTAAAGAGTAATTAAACGATCTATTTTCTCATCAGGGTTTCCACAACAAATTTTCCGATTTCATTTCCCATTTGTAAACCCACCTCATTATCTTTTCTAAAATGAATACCTGCATCAAATCTTGATTGAGCACAATCTTTTGCTAACTGCAGAAACTGTTCAGCATCTGCAGGAAAAAAATAGGCTAATACTGCACTTGAAGTGGCTGCTCCTATGGCATGACCAGATGGATAACCGGGAAAAGGTGGTGTTGATATTAAAGGCTTGTATGTACTGTCGTACTGAAAGGGCCTTATTCCCCAATAAGCATACTTTGCATCAAAGATGGATATAACGGCATCATGATAAGCCGTATGCAATATGGCATAAATACGGGCAGTTGCCGGTGCATCATCACTCATCCTGTATTCAAACATTTTTAAGGAAGCGATATCTGACCAATAATCGTAACCATTATTATTTGCCCAATAATAAGCATTAGAGTTTGATTCAAAAGTTCGTTTAAATTCTCTTAGTTCTTTCATCTCTGCTTCAAAATTAGGTGGGGGTGCTGGTCGAAACTGGTTGGTGGATTTCAAAACAATTGGCACAAAATTGACTGCTGATATACCAACCGGATACTCACCAGTCCATTTATTTTTGTCCATGTTCATTCTACCATCCCAATCTATAGCTGAACCATCTTTCTTTGCTTTTTCTATAATTTGAAATGCAACCTGCTCACCTATTTTCCAGGCGGCGGCGGCATCACTCGGAAATTGTACGCCGGCATCAATACGGGATTGGGAAGCTGTATGCGCCAGTTGCAGAATGGAGTCTGCCTTTTCAGGAAAAAAATATGCCAGCACAGTTGCAGCGGCAGCAGCGGTTACGGTATGTTCACATGGGTAGGAATAAGTTAGAGGGGCTTTAACAGCAGGGTTTGAAATTGCCGGACGTTGCCGTTTATATTTTATCTTCTCCTTCCATGCAAGTATTGTGGCATCATATATGGCTATATTCATCCAGGCACCTGGCATACGAAGCATTGCTTGCGGTTTTTGTGTAATAAATTTTGGAGCAATTTGATTCCAACGATAGGAAGGTGCTCCCGTATTCCAATATTCAATTGCTGCTAATTTCTTTTCATCAACATTTTTCATTTGCTGCTTTATCAATTGCAATTCTGCTTTTGACTGAACATCATTTGGCGGGGCAATTACTTTTATTTGTTGTGGATTATTTAACAACCAGGTTTTCCAATTGGCTGCCTGATAATTAACTGACAATTTCGTTACTACCATTTGTGCCTTTACTACAAACGCAGCAAGCAAAATAAAGAGAGAGAGAGTAGTTTGCTTCATAAAAATATTTAAAAATTCCTTACCCATATATAACTGTACAAGAATATAGAAATAAGAAAGACAATTATAGGCAGCGTCAATAAACAACCTGTTATGGTATACAAAACACATCTAATACTCACTAAAAGCGTAGCATCAAAAGAGCATACTTATCATTAATATTGTAAACTAAATTTTATCCTCCTTTTTGCTGACTGCTAAAAGTGATTAGTATACTATAATGTCAATTACGTAGACAGTAAACAATAGCAGGAAAGATTTGCCTAAATTGAGTACATTAATGGTGAAATGAAAAGATTAGTTGAAATAAAAAAACTTAAACTATATCTATGGATTGGCTTATTTGGCATTTTCATAAGTATAGGTATTACGCTATTAAATGAACCAGAATTTTTTCTTCAACTAACATTGAACCATATTTGGCTTATGATTTATGTTATTGTAATTCACTTTGTTCTCTTTGAATATACAATACCCTTTATAAATCTAAGCTGGAAAAGATTGATTGCGACTCCGTTTCTTTTTTTTGCTCATCTGATTTTTTACTCATTTGGTATTTATACCTGGCGGGTGTTAGGGATTAAACTGCACATCTTTACTGTAACAGAGGAATCTAAAAATGTGTCTGAAGCATTGCAATACTATACAGCTTACAGCCTGTCTTCTGTTTTATTTTTTGGAATTATAAGACATATCTACCATTATAGAAAATTAAAGATAGCTACGCAGCAACTGCGTATAGAAAAGCAAGAAGCCGAATTAAATTTTCTCAAATCGCAAACCAATCCTCATTTTTTATTTAATACTTTAAACAATATTTATTCATTAGCAAGAGACAAAAATGACCTTGCCCCGGAGTCTATTTTGCGATTATCAAAAATTTTGCGTTTTATGCTGTATGAAACCGGCGGCAATTACATTGCAATAGAAGATGAAATGAAAATAATGAATGATTATATTGCTCTTGAAAAATTACGTTACGATGACTCTTTGCTAATAAAAGTAAATACAGATGTTGAAGATATGAAACAACCCTTGCCGCCACTGCTGCTTATCCCCTTGGTTGAAAATGCTTTTAAGCATGGTGTATCAGAAACAAGAAGCCGGCCATTTGTTGATATTCATCTTTCAGTTCATCAACTTCAGTTACTATTTATTGTAAAAAACTCTGCTGAAATTGCATCTGCCGAACAGCATGTAAAAGAAAATATTGGACTTTCTAATTTACGCAGGCAATTGCAACTCCTGTATAAAGAGTATGATTTATCTGTAAACCAAGATGAATCAGTGTTTACATCTACTTTAAAGATTAATTTATCAAGCCATGTCTGAAATAAAATGTATCATAATTGAAGATGAACCTTTAGCGACAAAAGTTTTATCAGACTATATTGCTCAGGTACCTTTTTTGAAATTAGAAAAAAGTTTTAAAGATGCCATCCTTGCAACAGAATGGTTGCTTACAAATGATATAGAGCTTATCTTTTTAGATATTCATTTGCCCAAATTAAAAGGCATGGCTTTTTTAAAAACGCTAACTAATCAGCCTGCGGTTATCATTACCACTGCTTATCATCAATATGCTGTGCAAGGATTTGACATGAATGTAACGGACTATCTGCTAAAGCCATTTGAGTTTGACCGGTTCTTAATAGCTGTAAGTAAAGTAAAAGCAACAACCAATAAAAAACTACCAGCGGTTGAAAACCGTGAAGCAAAAGACTACTTGTTTTTAACAGTGCAAAAAAAGAAGGTAAAAGTTTCATTTGCTGAAATTATTTATATAGAAAGCCAACGGGAGTACATAAAAATATGTACCACCAAAAAAGAATACATTTCAAAAATGAGTACCAATGAAATTGAAAGCCTTTTACCTAATCATCTTTTTAAAAGAATTCATCGTTCTTTTATAATTTCTATGAGTAAGATAGAATCCTATACCGCTGAAACGGTTGAAGTGAACGGTGTGCCTATTCCTGTTGGCAGGGGTTACAGGGAGATTATTGAAAATTTATAGTCTTCGCAGACACCCCATTTTAGATGCTACGATAAATAAAGCTGGATTTTAATATGTAATGAGCTTGTACCTGTATTGATATTGACGGTCGATTTTTTTAGAATTCAAATCTGACCATTAAGAGTAGATCAGAAGTTTCGCTAAGTATACATATATCCAAATCATTCGAAGGATCTTTTTGTAATTTGTTCCAGATATTTATCGTTGATTACTATAAGGTTCAGGTTGTGGTTAAGGATGCAGTTGGAAGGCTGCTGGTACAAATAGTTATTAACAGCCTCCCCTATTCGTTAACTATTGAAAAATTACTGCTGGGCTTTTATTGGTCGTATTTAACAATACAGAATCGTTACAGATGATCAAAGATCTTGGAAAAATATTTCCTCCTCCGGGCGATCCATTTGCCAACCAGCTTTATCATACCAATATGTTGCTAAATAAATTTCACGGAGTAGTAGAAAGGGGAGACACTGATTCAGGAAGGAATGATTTCCATTGATTATTTTTGGCGAGGAAATACGAGTGGCCATTACTAAGGGTTATTATATTTACACCACCTATTTTATTGATTTGCCTTACATTGATGTACTGTAATGGATCAATCGATTTTACATATTCCACCAGCGAAGGAATGGTCGGGGCTATTTTCTCAAGCAATTGTCCCATAAATTAAACTGTTTCCTCCGGGATTTCAAAAACTGTTCCAATAACTAAGCAGGGAAGTATAAAGTGAAAAAGCGCAGCGCATAAAAAAAAACGTAGAAATAATTGCTCATAATTCCATCATACTGAAGGCGAAAAAAGATTCCTTGCTAATTTGTCCCGACCTTTAATACATGGACAATGATTTTGAGATCCCCGTGACTTATAATGGAAAAGAATTAACCTTCCCCGCAAAGCTCCTGAACTATGGCTTCACTGTAAAATTGGAAATTGACATAGACAATACTAAAATAATGTTCGAACCCGACGAAGAAAGATACTGGCGGGCGTTGATCTCGTATGAAGATCTGCAGGCCAATAAAAAATTAAATCCTGAATTGTTGAAATTGATTGCAAGCGAAATTGAAAAAATTACCCAATGATTTCTTTCAGTTGCAACAGCCTTATATAAAAAACATCAAATATCCCGATCTGTCCATTATTCCGCAACACGGATAAATGACTGGCAATAAATTTGGGAACATTTTCAATTTTACTGCCAACATCTAATTGAACGGTAGCTGGCAAATTTGCTTGCTTAAAATAATCTTCCAGAATTTTAATTTCTTTTTCGGTTACTGCCATCTTTAAATTATAAAAGGCCATTGAAAATTTCAATGGCCTTTATTTTTATATGTTAGAATTATCGCACGACCAGCTTCTGCACCGTCACTTTATTCTCACTGAAAATTTTCACCAGATAGATTCCAGCCGATATCGCCGGCATATCCAATCGGTATGGTGCTGCATTACTCAGGTTAGCGGATTGCTGTTTGAGAATTCGACCGCTCAGATCAGACAATACGATCGTTGCTGCACTCATCGTTGCAGTCGTCGAATACACATACGTGAATCCTTGCGCAGGATTGGGAGAAACCGTGAAATAAGTATCAGAGGTCGAACGCAAATTGATGGTGACGATCTTGGTGATGGTAAATTTGCCGTCCTGGTCAATTTGACGAAGACGATAGGCATTTGTTCCTTCCTTTGGATGCAGGTCGGTGAACTGGTACTGGCGGAAGGAATTCGAAGTGCCGGCTGCGGCCACTGTTCCCAATGTTGTCCAGGTCAATCCTCCATCCGTCGAACGTTCTACCGCAAAGGCAAGACTGTTGATTTCCTGCGCGGTCGACCATTTCAATAAACCGGTCCGGCTGCTGTTCACATACTGTGCGGTAAAGTTGATCAGCGTAACGGGTAATAAAAGATCATTTCTGGAATACCAGATCGGCGAGGTCACCACTTTATTGCCATCATCCTGGGTAACGATCAGGTAATAATAATAGGTCGTATTATCCGGTTGTATATTTTCCAC
>JALHNJ010000015.1 GCA_022843585.1 Chitinophagaceae bacterium | reverse complement strand
ACCAGACAGGGGAGTCGTTAACGGTAGTGGTGTTTGACAGTAAGGGCAGAAGGGTGCACCAGCAGCAATCAGCAACTGGATTGGCGTATACGAGAATAGATGTGGATATGGGAATCCAGACAGCTGGAATTTATGTGGTAGAGTTAAGAGGAACCGGTGGCAGACTGCTGGACCGCAAACAGATGATAGTAGCACAACGCTAATAAATAGAATAAAGAGGCGAAAGCCAGAACAATACAAAGCCATCCCGATAAATACGGGATGGCTTTTTTTATTGGAGGAATACAATAACAAATTGGGTTGTGTGTAATTTGAGGAATCAACACAAACAGTACAACAAATCAAAAAAAAGAGAAGGGTGCAATTGCCTATTTATTATTTTTTGTAAGCCTGATCATCGCACTGCTTCCTTCCGTACTTGCCAGGTATGCATCGAATCTTTGGCTATTAACTATTGCAACCATATATGAAGTATTAGGAGGAATGGCTCCCAGATTTTCAGCCACCATCGTCAGTTCGTTACTTTCTTTTAAATCGCTTACAGCTAATTTGATGGAATAAGCTTTGCTGGTAAGACGGATATGTTGAAATAGCAAAATATCATTTAAAAAAAGAGAAATGGAGTCACCATCTACTTCAGCATTGTCATAAAAACGAAGTTCAATGGAATCGCCACTAACGGGAATCTCTTTAATAAATACTTTTTTTCTGCTGACAAATTTTTCTTCAATACTTGGTATTTTTACGGGAGTTATAGTTTTTGTAGCTTGAACAGGTTGTTCTTTAGGTTTCTCAATTGATTGAACAGGGTTTTTAATAGGTTGAATCTTTTTTTCTTTTACTGGAGCCGCCTCAGGAGTTGTTATTGTAACTGTATTAACTAGCGGTTCTGTATCGGTTGGGTTTTTTGAAATTTGGTTGATACTATCAATAATTTCCGGATCGTTTGTGCCGCTGGTATAGTTATCAATAACAAAATCCCACTCATCTTCAAATACTGAATTGGGTGTTTTATCAAGATCAACTTCCCCTGTAATATTTACGTCAACGTCTTTTTTTCCGGCTTTACCATCCAGCATCATTTTACCATCACCGGGACAATTAAAATCGGCTCTGGAAAGCATAGGTACTTTGCCAGGAGTTGATATGCTAAAACGACCTGACTTTTCCTCCAATAATTGGTCATCCCACCAAACCGCACTATTGGTTTGTTGATCAAAATAACCCTTAATGCTATAACGCCGGTAATTATTAGCAGACTCGTAGTAGTACGATGTTCCGGTAAGACTGTCTCCATTTTGGATAATCTTCACTTCAACTTTTTGCCGGTTAATTTTTCCTTTCCAGGTGCCGGTAATCATCTGCCCATAGGTAGAAAATGAAGCGGCGATAAGCAGCAAAATAAAAAGGGAGGCGGATCTTTTCATACCGATTGAGAGATTTGCTATACTAACGCTTAAAGAACCTGATTATTTTCTGCTTAAAAATTGGCCGCCTGAAAAAAAATCCTAACTTTCATGCCTAAAACCTGCCTGCAGGTCAACCAAAATTTCAACTAACTAAACTTTGCTTATGAGAAAGATATACTTCTCTTTTCTTACGGCGTTGGCTATTGTTTTTTCTGCTACTAACCAATCGTCTGCCCAATGTGCTCAGAATTTTGATGCTGTTGTAGCACCTGCCTTACCAAGTGGGTGGACTGCAGTTACAAACATTGATTGTGTTAACTCAAATCCATGGGTAACTGTAAATACTACATCTGATAATGCACCTAATTCTGCATTTGTATCAGATCCAAACTGTGTATCAGACGAGTGGCTGAATTCCGAAACTTTTTTGATTACTTCAGCAGCAGCACAATTAACTTTCAGGAATAATTTCAATCTTGAAAATACATTTGATGGAATGGTGTTGGAGATTTCAATTGGTGGCGGCCCATTTGCAGACATTCTCACAGCCGGTGGATCTTTTGTTACAGGTGGATATAATGGAACAATCAGTGTGAATTTTGGAAGCCCTATTGCAGGTCGTCAAGCATGGACAGGCAACTCAGGTGGTTTTATTACTACTACTGTTAATCTACCCGCTGCAGCAAATGGACAATCAGTTGTTCTGAGATTTCGGAGGGGTACTGACTCTAGTGTGGCCGGAACAGGTGTGTTTATTGATAATATTACCATTTCAGGTTGCTCATCTGCTTCAATTCCTTGCGCAGAAAATTTTGATGGAGTAGTTGCTCCTGCATTGCCTGCAGGATGGGTGGCTATACCAAACGTAGTTAATGTTGCTTCAACCGCATGGGTTACAAATAACGCAGCATCAAACAGTGCACCTAATTCAGCATTTACTAATGACCCGGGTTCTGTTTCGGATGAGTTTTTACATTCCAATTCAATTGCAATTGTTTCTGCAGCCGCACAACTTACTTTTAGAAACAACTTCAATTTAGAAAACATATTTGATGGAATGGTGCTGGAGATTTCAATTGGTGGTGGCCCATTTGCAGACATTCTCACAGCCGGTGGATCTTTTGTTACAGGTGGATATAACGGAACAATCAGTGTGAATTTTGGAAGCCCTATTGCAGGTCGTCAGGCATGGACAGGTAATTCTGGTGGGTTTATTATAACTACTGTTAATTTACCTGCTTCTGCTAATGGGCAAAGTATCGTATTAAGATGGCGACGTGCCACTGATACAAGTGTAGCTGGCACTGGTGCCCGCATAGACGATATTTCTATTACGGGTTCCAGTTGTGGGGCTTGTACCCCGCCAACTATTACCAGCAATCCTGTTAATGTATATACATGTGCTGGTTCAAACGCAAGCTTTACAGTTGCAACCAGTGGTTCTGCACCAACTTATCAATGGCAGGAAAATATTGCTGGTACGTTTGCAAATATTTCTAACGGTGGCGTTTACTCAGGTGCAACATCACAAACATTAACGATATCTGGCGTAGGCATTGCATTGAGCGGCCGTCAGTATCGTGTTGTTGTTACAAATCCTTGTGGCAACGCTACCAGCAGCGCAGCAGTTTTAACCATTAATCAAACTACTCACATAACTGCTACTGCTACACCAAATAATTCAATGTGTTCGCCTGGCGCAACTACTATTACTGGAACTGCAGGCGGCACATCTTCAGGCGGCAATCTTATTCTTGCACAATCAGGTACAATTAATCTGGCAATACCTGATAACAGCCCAGCTGGAGTTAGCACTGTATTAAATGTGCCGTCTTCTATAACTGCTGCATCAGATTTGAAATTGCGGTTAAATATGCGGCATTCATTAGTGGGGGACTTAAGAATAACATTAACAGGGCCATGCGGTACTACTATTGTATTTGACAGACCGGGTGTTCCGGCAGGAGCTACAGGTAATACCGATAATTTAGGTACCAGTAATGCAGCCACACCACCACCGGCAGCATACATTTTTGATATCGCTGGTGCCACAATAATTCCTGAAGCAAGTGTTGCAGCAGGATTTATACCAGCCGGAACATACCAACCTTCTGATGCAAGCAATCCTGGATTTGCTCATAACTGGGCTGGTCTTACTTTCCCTTGCATTGCTGGTAACTGGACATTAACAGTTTCTGACAACGGAGCAGGCGATCTTGGTACGTTAGTGGACTGGGCTATTTTCAAAACTAATCTTTACACACATACACTGACAGGGCCAGGTACTATTGTACAAAATGCTCCAACAGGACCTAACAATGCAACAGGTAACTTTTCTGTTACAGCTATACCGGCAGGTGTTCATACTTATGTATTAACTTCTACCGACGGTGCAGGATGTTCTGCGGTAACTAATCTTAGTGTTACTGTTAATCCAACACCTGTAGTTACAATTGCACCAGTGGCACCCGTTATTTGCAATGGAGATATTCAGCAGTTAACTGCTACAGTGGCACCTGCGTTACCACAATCAGTAACGGGGGGAGGTACAGTTACAATTGGAACAACCTCCGGCCCGGCAAATCCTTATCCCTCTACTTTAGTAGTAACAGGATTGCCAACAACAGGAGTTACTATCAAGTCTGTAACACTTAACGGTGTTTCCCATACTTTCCCAAGTGATTTGGATATTTTACTTCAATCACCAACTGGTGGAAATGTTATTTTACTTTCAGACAGAGGGGGCGGAACAGATATAAGTAATATCGATCTTACGTTTGACGATGCTGCTGCTGCTATTGCGCCTTCACCACTGGTGGCTGGTACACACAGGCCAACTAATACAGCAGGTCCGGATAATTTCCCTGCCCCGGGCCCTGGATCAGTTAACCAGGTAAATCCAACACTTGCCAGTCTTGGTTCAACTTCTGATTATAATGGTGCCTGGAAATTATTTGTAAATGATCAGTTTAATCTTGACGGTGGTTCAATTACAAGTTGGAGCATTACATTTAATATTCCTGTTCCAGTAACCTGGACAGCAGGTGCAGGCGGTGCCGGAACAATATTTACAAACCCTGCTGCTACTACACCATATGTAGCAGGAACGCCGACTATTTTGCCTGTATATGTAAAACCAACGGCAACTACTACTGCTACGGTTACAAGCTATACAGCAACTGCAACCAGATTAGGTTGTACAGGTTCTGCTACGGTAAATGTTACAACAAATGCATTGCCTGCTATCACAACTCAACCAGCTCCGGCTACACAAACAATATGTCCTGGATTTAATGTTGTGTACTCCGTTGCGGCAACAGGAACTGGTCTTACATACCAATGGCGTAAGAATGGTGTAAACCTTGTTAACGGTGTTCAGGCTTCAGGAAGTTTGGTTTCTGGTGCTACAACAAATAGTGTTACATTAATTGGAGTTGTTGCTGCTGATGCAGGCTCATATAGCGTTGTTGTAAGCGGTACTTGTACGCCTGCTGCAACATCCGCTAATGCTGTGTTAGTAATAGGGGCGGCACCAACCATTTCTACTCAACCAACCAACAGAACTGTTTGTGAAGGATTGCCAACAACCTTTACGGTGGCAGCAACTGGTACACCTACGCCAACAATTTACCAATGGCAGGTAAGTACCAATGGAGGAAGTACATGGACTAACCTGACTACAGGGGGTTCTTATACAGCTTCATTTACAATTCCGGCTGTAACTGTTGCAATGAGTGGTAATCTTTATCGTGTAATTGTTACGAATAGTTGCGGACAATCTACTACCAGCAATAGTGCAACGTTGACAGTTCCTGCATTTACACCAGTAACTGCTACCCAATTGCCAGCAACTATATGTTTAAGTGATGGTCCGATTGCTTTAGTGGGTTCACCCGTGGGCGGCACATGGAGTGGTATTGGTGTTTCCGGATCTAACTTCGTACCATCTGCTACAGCAGCGGGTACATATACACTTACCTATACTTATACAAATGGTGCTGGTTGTGTATCAACAACAACAATTACTGCAAGAGTGGTAGATGCCCAGGCTTGTGGCAGAATCAATTTATTAAGAGATAATGCTGTTATACTGTATCCAAACCCAAATGATGGAAGATTCAATATTAGAATCAATAGTACATTATATGGATTCCTTGGTATGCAAGTGTATTCATCAGCAGGTCAATTGGTGCATAGACAGTCATTTACCAATCTTGTATACGGGCAAGTAATACCAATTGATCTTTCTAAACTGCCTTCAGGACCGTATATGGTTAAATTCTTCTATGATGGCGGTGCAAGAACTTCTGAGAAAACCTTCACAGTTGTTATCGGAAGACAGTAAGAGAGTATTAATTATCAAATAATATAAGGCATCCCGAAACCGGGATGCCTTTTTTAATTCTTCATTTTGACAGTAACTTTATTGTTGTATGAAATCACTTACTCTTTTCAATGAAATAACTACTGCAAGTCAGCATCTTTTTCATCCTGTTGTTCACTTTGACCCGGCCAAGGACAGATTGTTTCAGCTAGATTTTACAGAAGAAAATAGAGAACTAAGTGAAACGGAATTAAGCGATACTCCAAAATTTACCGCCTACATCAATCAACAACTAAATAATGCAAATGCCCGGTATGGCATAGGTGGATATGCGGAACACAGAACTGTTTATAGAATCAGTAAAGTGTTTGATGCAACCGAACCAGGTGAAGAGCCACGACGTTTACATCTTGGTACAGATATTTGGGGAAAGCCGAATACAGCTGTGATGGCACCATTGGATGGAATTGTACACAGTTTTGCTTTTAATAACCAATTTGGTGATTACGGTGCAACAATTATTCTTACTCATACAGTAGATGCAATTAGCTTTTATACATTGTACGGGCATCTAAGTCTAAACTCTATAAAAAACATGGAGGAAGGTAACCGGATTGAAAAAGGAGATTTGTTTGCCGAATTTGGAATTCCTGCCGAAAATGGAAGCTGGCCGCCACATCTTCATTTTCAAATTATACTTGATATAGGAGAGTGGAAAGGAGATTATCCGGGAGTTTGTAAATTTTCTGAGCAAGAAAGGTGGCTTGCTAATAGCCCTGACCCTGATATAATTTTACAATTGAATAAATTCTTATAGCTAATTGACCGGGAGAACGGTTGTGTATGATTAAATTTACAGCATGGCAAATCCGAATCTGAACAGTGATAAAGAAAATATGGGAACGGTGGATGCTGTTTTTGAAAACACTATCCGACCAGCAGCTATTGCAGATTTCTCCGGGCAGGATCAGATTATTGAGAATCTCCGCATTTTTATTAAAGCCGCAAAAATTCGGGGAGAAGCATTAGACCATGTATTATTTCATGGCCCGCCTGGTTTGGGCAAAACCACTTTATCAAGAATTGTTGCGAATGAACTGGGTGTAAATATTAAAGAAACTTCTGGCCCTGTAATAGAAAAGCCAGGTGATTTGGCTGGCTTGCTTACAAGCCTCGAACCCAACGATGTTTTATTTATAGATGAGATTCATCGCTTAAGTACAGTTGTGGAGGAGTATTTATATGCTGCCATGGAAGATTATCGCATAGATATTATGATTGACAGCGGCCCCAATGCAAGAAGCATTCAAATCAATTTGAATCCTTTTACTTTGATTGGTGCTACTACAAGAAGTGGATTACTAACTGCGCCATTATTATCAAGATTCGCCATCAAGTCAAGATTAGAATATTATACATCAGCTATCTTAAATAAGATCATTCATCGCTCTGCGGGAATATTAGGAACACAGATTTCGAACGAAGCTGTAGAAGAAATTGGTCGTCGAAGCAGAGGCACACCAAGAATTGCCAATGGATTATTGAGAAGAGTAAGAGATTTTGCACAGGTGTTAAACGATGGACAAATTGATTTCGGAATCACGCAGCATGCTTTAAAAGCATTAAATGTAGATGAACATGGTCTTGATGATATGGACAATCGTATTCTCTCAACCATCATCGATAAATTTAAAGGAGGTCCGGTAGGTATTACCACTATTGCAACAGCAGTGGGTGAAGAATCAGGAACACTGGAAGAAGTGTATGAACCCTTCCTGATACAAGAAGGGTTTTTACAGCGAACTGCCAGGGGAAGAGAAGCAACAGAGAAAGCTTATAGTCATTTAGGAAGAAACAGGCCGGGTGGAACAGGTACATTATTTTCATAAAAAATGGATGCCCGATTAAGAGCATCCATCTGCGTATTTTAAAATCAGCTAATCTATACTTAAGGCTGTACTACCAACCTGAATCCATTTCCATGAATATTTACAATTTCGATCTTCTCATCATCTTTTAAGTATTTGCGCAACTTGGCAATATACACATCCATACTGCGGCCATTAAAATAAGTATCGCTGCCCCAAATTTTCTTTAATGCCGCTTCTCTCGGCAACAGATCATTTAAATGCTCGGCAAGCATTTTCAACAATTCATTTTCTTTGGGTGATAATGTTTGTGTAATACCACCATGTATCAATTGCCGTAATTTGGGGTTGAAATGATAGGTAGATAGGTCAAACTCTTTATTCTCGCTTTCTCTGTTCTGTTCTTCATTTCTTTTTAGAATGGCTTTTATTTTCAATAACAGCACTTCGCTGTCAAAAGGCTTGGTGATATAATCATCTGCCCCAAGTTTGTAACCTTGTATTACATCTTCTTTCATGGTTTTAGCACTTAAAAAGAACAAGGGAACATCCGGGTCGATATCTCTTATTTCTTCTGCCAAAGTAAATCCGTCCATATTGGGCATCATTACATCCAGCAAACAGAGGTCAAATTTTTCCCGTTGAAAAGCAGCCAGGCCAAGGCGGCCATCTCTTTCCAGCGTTACATCGTAGTCATTTAATTCAAGATAATTCTTCAATACACTTCCAAGGTTCGGGTCATCTTCGCACAACAAAATTTTAGGTTTCTTAGTATCCATAATCTGGTGATTTTATATTGGTGACAAATAAAGTTAAAGCATTTCGGGGGTTAAAGAATATGGGACGAATATTTTGTTAAATCCCTTCTGTTTCAGCCGTTTTGCTCTCTACTATCGCTTATATATAAAAAACTGTGCCATGCACCCGGAAACCAGGATATTTTATCTGTGATGATATTGATTTGAAGGCTAAGAACTATAAACAACTAAAACTTTTCATTTAACTTTCAACCAAAATAGTTTCACAATGGCAGATAGTGCAAAATTTCTCGAAGCAATTAAAACCGGTTACACTTTCAAAGGAGAATTCTTCATGCTTGGTTGTGCGATGTTAGATGGTAATGTAGTGGCAGGCGCAGATGTAGTAGTGCCATTTAAAACCTTAAACCGGCATGGTTTAATTGCCGGGGCAACGGGTACAGGAAAAACAAAAACATTACAAGTGTTGGCGGAAGGGTTAAGTGATGCGAGCATCCCGGTGTTGATGATGGATATAAAAGGCGACTTAAGTGGTATTGCGGCAGCAGGTACAGTAAATGATAAGATAACTGAACGTTGCCAAAAATTGAATATCGAATTCAAGCCCACCGCATACCCAACTGACTTGCTAACACTCAGTAACCAAAAAGGTGCAAGATTGAGAGCAACAGTGAGTGAGTTTGGCCCGGTGTTGTTATCGAAAATTTTGGGATTAAATGATACACAGGGCGGATTTGTAGCCATGATATTTAAGTATTGCGATGATAGCAAGCTGCCCCTTCTGGATTTGAAAGATTTTATTAAAGTATTACAGTTCGTAAGTGATGGAGGAAAAGCAGACCTGGAAAAAACCTATGGAAAGATTTCAACTACCTCCACAGGGACGATACTTAGGAAAGTCATTGAACTGCAACAACAAGGTGCAGATGTTTTCTTTGGGGAGAAAAGTTTTGAAGTGGATGATCTGATGCGGATCAATGAAGATGGAAAAGGAATGATCTCTATTGTACGGGTGACTGATCTGCAGGACAGACCAAAATTATTTTCCACTTTCATGTTGCAATTATTGGCGGAATTATATGCTTCTTGTCCTGAAGAAGGAGATATGGACAAGCCAAAGCTGGTAATGTTCATCGATGAAGCCCATTTAATTTTCCAGGAAGCAAATGATGCATTGCTGCAACAAATAGAAACTATTATTAAACTTATCCGTTCCAAGGGAATTGGTATTTATTTCTGCACACAAAATCCGATGGATGTTCCTGCCTCTGTGTTGGCGCAATTAGGATTGAAAATACAACATGCATTACGGGCATTCACTGCTGCTGATAGAAAAGTGATTAAACAAACATCGGAGAATTATCCCGAAACCAACTTTTATAAAACAGAAGACCTGATCACCCAACTTGGAACGGGTGAAGCATTAGTAACAATATTAAATGAAAAAGGAATTCCTACTCCGTTAGCACATTGTATGATCCGTCCGCCGCAAAGCCGTATGGATATATTGACGGATGCGGAGATTGATAGCCTAGTAGCGAAATCAAAAATAGCTGCTAAGTACAATGAAGTGATTGATAGCAAAAGTGCATATGAAATATTGACTGAAAAACTGGAAGATGCTGCTAAACGGGAACCCGAAGAAAAAGTAAAGGCAAAGCCTGCAAAAAAAGAGAAAAGTATTTTTGATGACCCCACAGTAAAAAGTATGACAAGAACTGCCGGTAATACTATTGTGAGAACATTATTGGGAGTGCTGGGGTTGGGTGGAAGAAGTAGGAGTAGGAAAAGTTTATTTTAAGCTATTAAATAATGGCTAACAAGATAAAAAAGGGAAATGCCAAAAGTAAAGTTGAATTAAATAGACAATTTCTACTTGGCTATGAGCTAGCATTTAAAAAGGAAAAAAGAAAAATACCCTGGAAAAATATTTTTTTATTGTGGTTTGAAGCTGCAAACAAAGGACATTTAAGAGCACAGTTTTATATCGGAACTTGTTACGACAATGGATTCGGAGTAAAGAAAAATGTCTTGGAGGCTTTTAATTGGTATTTAAAAGCAGCCTCAAATGGAAAAATGGAAGCGCAGTATAATATTGGATTTTTCTATAAAAATGGTGAACTGGTAAAACAAAATTTTAAAAAAGCTGTCCATTGGTACAAATTGGCAGCACGGCAAGGTGATACAGAGGCACAGAGGGATTTAGGCTATTGTTATGTTTATGGGCAAGGAGTAAAAAAGATTTTTTTAAGGCAGTTTATTGGTATAGAAAAGCTGCATCAAAAAACGACCCTAAAGCTTTATATAATTTAGGTCTTTGTTATAAAGAAGGAGATGGAGTAAGGCAATCAAACCGCTGGGCAAATTATTATTTTAAGAAAGCATCTCTTTTTGGCCACAAAAAAGTAAAGTGAGGACAAAGAGTTGTTATTATTTTAACCTCACCCATCCACCTGTGTCCATTTCAATTTTATTTTCTGCCTGGAGGAATTCAATCACCTTCCAGGCCTTTTCTTTTTTAATACCATTTAGTTTTTGAAGCAGGTCTTTTGTATGCAGCGATTCGTATTTTATCATGTTTAGAATACGATGATGCAACGTTTCAAATTCTTCTTTAGTAAGTGCAGTGGCTTTTTGTTTTAAGCAGTTATCGCAAATGCCACAGGTTTGGATTTTATTATCGCCAAAATAAGTACCAATGATGCGGCTCCGGCATTCTCCTACTTCCTTTACATAGTTGCTCATCTGTTTCATGCGATCCTGAAACTGTGCCTTTCTCTTGTTATAGGCCACCATGTCAATCGTAATTTCTTCAGCCTTCATCCGGTTGCGAAGTAACGTTAGCTGTGGCTTATCTTTTTGTGGCTGATATTCAATTACACCAGCATGATGCAATTGCAACAACTGCTGTTTTATTTCTTCACTATCCTTTTTTATTAGCCCCGCTATCATTTTTTCTGAAATTGAAGATGGTTGATCAAAAATTCCTCCATAGGAGCGGAGCAATGTTTTTATCAATAGATCTTGTTGCGGCTGTTCTTTTTCTATTAAGCTCAACCGTTCCCTATTACTGGTAAACATTATAAAAGAAGGGAGAAAAACATGTTCGTTTAATGCAAGCCAGCTTTCTTGCTCCAACGCTTTCAAAGAATACAAAGCAGTATGACTGGTTAAGTTGAATTTTTTCAGAAAATCAGTAATGTCGAAATCATAATACTGTCCTTCACCAGCAGTTCCGATTGGTAGCTGAAGATAATTGGCAACGGACTGATAAACATTTCGAATATCTTCTAAAGAAGGAAAACGCAGCGATGCCATTTCATCCAATTCCCGCAAATCTTTTTCATCATACAATAAAACAGCATAAGAAGTTTTGCCATCTCTTCCGGCACGGCCAGCTTCCTGGTAATAGTTCTCTAAACAATCCGGAACATCCGCATGCACTACTGTTCTTACATCTGGTTTGTCAATACCCATTCCAAATGCATTGGTACAAACGATCACTCTTGTTTTATTATTGATCCAGTCTTCTTGTTTTTTACTTCGTTCTTCCTGTACCAATCCGGCATGATAAAAGTCAGCAGAAATATTTTGCAGTCGAAGTAAATCGCTTAAGTCTTTTGTTCTCTTTCTGCTTTTGCAATACACAATGGAAGATCCGGGAACTTTTTTAATAATTTCTATGACCTTATTGATCTTGGAATCAACTTTAAAACTGCTGTAAGAAAGATTAGGTCTTTCAAATGATTGACGAAATATTTCCGGGTTGTCGAACTCAAGATTTTGACAAATATCTTTTTGAACGGCAGTTGTAGCAGATGCAGTTAAAGCAAGTATTGGTACGTTCGGAAGTTCTTCTCTCAATTTTGCAATCCGCAAATACGGTGGACGAAAATCATAACCCCATTGCGAAATACAATGTGCCTCATCTACTGCAATCAACGTAATATCAAGTCCCGGTAAATATTCTTTGAATAAGCTTGTTTCTAATCGTTCCGGAGAAACATATAAAAATTTACAATTACTTTCTGTTGCTACTTTAAATGTATTGATAACTTCTTTGCGGCTCATGCCAGAAAAAATAGAAAGTGCTGTAATGTTTTTTCTTCGCAAACTTTCCACCTGATCCTTCATTAATGCGATCAGCGGGGAGATCACCAAACACATTCCATCTTTTGCCATTGCCGGCACCTGATAGCATAATGATTTGCCACCACCTGTTGGCATTAGTGCAAGTGTATCTTTTCCATTAAGCACAGCAGTAATCACCTCTTCCTGTAGTGGACGAAATGCATTATAGCCCCAATATTGTTTTAGTATTGCCTTTAAATCCTGCATCGTATAAGTGTGAATTTACACCACTTTCTTTACGAAGAGGCGACCAGAATTAATAGCTAGAACCACGTCACTTAATCCCATTACTAAGGCACCAAAAGTTGGAGTAAGAAAACCGAAAGCTGCTACAGGAATAGCAACGATATTGTATGCAAATGCCCAGAATAAATTTTGTTTGATAGTGAGGTATGTATGCTTGCCCAATCCCAATGCAGTAGGCAAATTCTTTAATCCATGATTCATTAATACAACCTGTGCACTCTGCATGGCAATTTGCGAAGCATCATTCATAGAAATGCCGATTGTTGCTTTTGCTAATGCAGGTGCATCATTAATACCATCTCCAACCATTGCAGTGGGGACTTTAGAATTCAATTCATCAATTTTCGCCAGCTTTTGTTCCGGTGTTTGTTCTGCAAATACTGTATCAATGCCAAGTTGTGCGGCTAACTGCTGGCATTTGGCTAAGCGGTCGCCACTTAGTAAAATAGTTTCTATGTTTTTGCTATGCAGGTAAGTGATTACATCTTTTGCTTCAGGCCTTATTTCATCTTTTACATCTATCCATCCCAACAAAGCTCCATTCCGAATCATATAAATATTATGAGTGTCATCTTTTGTTAATCCTTCTACTGCTTTATATGAACCAGCAGTAAACTGGTTGCCTTCGATATCTTCCGCCTGCATTCCCAAACCTTTAATTTCTTCAATTTTCTTCCAGCGAATTTCATCTTTCGCTTTCCATTCGTTGGTTATTGCTTTTGCAATGGGGTGATTGGAGTATTTTTCAAGACTGTAAACGATCTTTTTAAATTCAGTTTCTTCGTCAACCATAAACTCAAAACCCGAAACAATAAACTTCCCTGTCGTCAATGTTCCTGTTTTATCAAACACCACTTGTTTGATGTCTTTAAATGATTCTAGACTGGTAGCATTACGGAATAAAATTCCTGTTTTGGCAGCACGGCCGAGTCCAACTGCAATGGCAGCCGGTGTAGCTAATCCCATGGCACAGGGGCAGGCAATTACTAATACAGCAATACTGCGCATAAGTGCAGGAGTAAAATCTTTTAGTACTATCCAACTGATGATTAATGTAAGGCCCGCAATACCTAACACAATCGGAATAAAAACGGCACTGATCTTATCAGCTAATTGCTGAACAGGTGGTTTTTCTCCCTGGGCTTGCTTTACTAAGTTTAAAATGCCGGATAAAACAGTGTCGTTGCCAACAGCAGTTACTTGAGCTTTTACTGTTCCATCGCTGATCAAACTACCACCAATCAATTTGTCTTTTGCAATTTTATGTACCGGTGCACTTTCGCCGGTTACGATCGCTTCATTTACCTGCACATCTCCCCATAAAATTTTACAATCGATCGGAACTTGTTCTCCGCTTTTTATTAAGATCAGATCGCCAACTCGTAAAGCTGTATTCTCTACCGGAAAAATTTGTTCTTTATGCTCATCATCAAAAGCAATCATATTGGCCATTACCTTTTGCGACTTGGCCAGTTTGTTTAGTTCCAGTTGCGTAGAAGCAATGGAAGCATCTTCCAGATAATTACCCAAGAAAACTAATGTGATAATGGTAGCAGCCGTTTCATAAAACATATACTGAGCCGGCTGGCCGGATAAGCTGCCATACAAACTATAAATAAATGCAGCTGTAGCACCCAATGCAATCAGCACATTCATATTAGGCATTCTGTTCCGGATACTCTTCCAGGCACTCTTACCAAAGACACTCATACCCACTATGTACACAGGAATTGTTAATGCCAGTTGCACCCAATGATTCATCAGCCAATGAATGTGCAAACCCGGAATCATATGAAGCATTAGGATAGCTGTAAAGGGAAGACAAAACCAAAAACGTTGGAGGTGAGTGGAAAGAAATTTAATAGAACTCTTTTCATTATGACTATGTCCATGCGAATGACCGTGGTCATCTACTACTTTATAACCAAGATCAGTAATGCCTTTATTTATTTTTTCTTCGGGAAATGTTGCTTCAGCATCAAAAATCACATCGCCTGTTGCAAAATTTACTTTTACATTCTTCATACCCTGTTTTTCCAGGTATTTATGAATGTTGAGTGCACAGGTGGTACAATCCATTCCCTCTACCTTCCATTGTACTTTTTCCATTGTACAAATTTACCCAAACTAATAAGTCTAACTTTTCGAATACCGAAATACTATAACAACATAGTTGCAAAGAGCGGACGACACGGTTCAAAGCCGTGACACCCATTCTTTGCCTTAAATTTGCGCTATGGAATGGACTTTTTCCCTTGATAATATAAACGAGCTTGCAAATCAGTTCTGGAAAGCAGCCGGAGAAAAAAAGGTATTTGCTTTTCATGGGCAAATGGGAGCAGGCAAAACCACTTTTATTCATGCACTTTGCGATGCAAAAGGGGTGAAGGATGTGGTGGGCAGTCCCACCTTTTCTATTATTAATGAATATGTCTATGATTGTGAAGGAACGAAGAGAGCTCTTTTTCACATGGATCTCTACCGGGTAAAGGATGAAGAAGAAGCCTTACGGGCTGGGGTGGAAGATGCCTTATTCAGCGGACATATTTGTTTGGTAGAATGGCCGGAAAAGGCACAGGGTATTTTTCCGGAGGATGCGTTACATGTGTACATAGAGTTGATTAACAGCACCACAAGGCGACTAAAAATCGCTGATAATTAAGTACATTTGAAACAGCGATGAGGGTTTAATTTTTAAGCAACTCGTAACTGAAAACCCAAAAATTTCAAATGAGCCAGCAAAAGCCTAAAATATCTACTTCATTCAGCTACGAAACTTTAGAAGAGACGCTTGATATAAAGCCAAAGGCCGAGGGCATGATGATCGGCATTCCCAAAGAAATTGCTTTCCAGGAAAACCGTATTGCATTAACACCGGATGCGGTGAGTGTATTGATAAGCAATGGTCACCAGGTTATGATTGAACACAATGCCGGTGAAGCTTCTCACTACCGGGATAAGGATTACAGCGAAGCAGGCGCAAAGATCGTATACGATCGGGAAACTGTTTTTAAAGCTCCCTTGTTGGTTAAAAGTGCACCAATAATTGAAGAAGATTTATCCTTACTTCAATTAAATCAAATAATAATTTCTCCTATTCATCTTTCAGTAATGAAGGCGGAAATATTGGAGAAAATGATGGAGAAAAGAATCACAGCTATTTCTTTTGAGAATTTAAAAGATGATAGTGATAGCTATCCAATTGTTCGCAGCATGAGTGAGATTGCTGGAAGTGCAGTGATGTTAATAGCAGCGCAATATCTTGGCTCTGCTAATCATGGAAAAGGAGTATTGTTGGGAGGTATATCGGGCATTGCTCCTACGAAAGTTATTATTATCGGTGCCGGTATAGTGGGAGAGTATGCTGCAAGAGCAGCTTTAGCATTGGGTGCTTCGGTAAAAGTGTTCGACAATAGTGTGTATCGCCTGAAAAGATTGCAAACCAATGTGGGGCAAAGAATGTGGACTTCGGTAATAGAACCCCGTTTGCTGGCCAAGCAATTAAAAACTTGTGAAGTGGCTGTAGGTGCATTAGGTTCTGAAACTGGCCGAACACCCATGGTAGTAACGGAAGAAATGGTAAGTAATATGCGACCCGGTTCTGTGGTGATAGATGTTAGCATTGATAGGGGTGGTTGTTTTGAAACTTCTGAGATTACCTCGCATGAGCATCCCATTTTTATGAAGTACGGGGTGATACATTATTGCGTTCCTAATATCCCTTCTGGTTTTTCCCGAACAGCCTCGCAAGCTATCAGCAATGTGTTGATGCCCTTATTGCTAGAAGCTGGTGAAGAAGGCGGATTTGAAAACCTGCTCTGGCACCAGATACATTTGCGGAGTGGCATCTATTTATTTAAAGGGGCTCTTACAAATTTTTATTTAAGCCAGCGATTCGATTTGAAGTATACTGATTTGAACTTGTTGATTGCGAGCCAGCGGTAGGTTATTATTCTATGAAAGGAATACCAGATTCCTTTATTTTTTCCTTTAAAATGTCCCAATGTTTATCTCTCAGGCTACCTGCAGGGTAGTTTCTTGATTTATAATCTTTTGTTGTGATTCTCAATGAACGAGAAGTTTTATTTGCCTGTTCAGAATTAAAAACGAGAACATCTGAAATAACATATTGCTTATTTAGCCATGGAAGGAAATGGTTCCTGACTAATAGGTCCTTTCCTGAAAAGATAAAATAATGAAGTTGATAAGATAACACAAAGAATAAGGAAGCAATTGGAAGAATTAAAAATAAATGTGCAGGTTCAAATTCTTTTTTTGATGTTATACTTGTGACTATAATAAATATAGCAAATCCGAAAATTAAAATACCATTGATACTTGTATATGGATTGCCAGAAATTTTTATGTACTCAAATTCAATCTCAGAATTTTCAAAAGATTTTTTTGGTAATATATTTGGGTTCTTTATTTTCTCAAAAAAATATTCTGCAAACGCTATTTTAAGCTCTGGCATATTCTTATAATTAGGTGCAGCCAATTGGATTTTTTTTCCTGTTAAAAGTTGAATTTTTGTAACAATGGTAGCAGATCCATTATACATGCCGATTGAAAATAAATCGATTTCTGAAATATCGTTGCCGGAAATTTCCTTTTCTTTATGTAGTAAACCATGAATCCTTAATTTATTTTGTGAGATTTCCAATTGTGGCGATGTCTTAAAGACTCGATAAAGCATATATAAAATCAAAAGAATACAAATAAGTACACCTACGGATTGGGGAATCGGTACTTTTTTGGCGTTTTCCCAAGGATCAATTGTAGTTGAAAAAATTATTAAAAGAATGATAGTAGCGATTCCCAGAAAAATACCCGCATAAGTATAGATGCTATATTTACTTTTTACCAAGGCTAACTATTTGTAGTCAATAATATCAATCTTTTTTTTACAATAAGAATACTCCACCTCATCATTGCTACTCACCACAACCAAGCGGTCTTTGCAGTATTCAGCAATAAGCCGATGATACAATGCGATTCCATCCGCATCAAGATTAGTGCAAGGTTCATCCAATAGTACAATAGCAGTATCCGAGAAAATGCACTGAGCCAGTTTTACCCGTTGCTTCATGCCGGAAGAATAATAACGGATTTGTTTATTCTCTGCTTTTTCCAAACCAAGTGCAGCAATAATTGTATCTGTAGTAATTGAAGCAAGAAATGGTTTGAAGCCATGATGAAAATCCAAAAATTCTCTCAGCGTCATTTCCTCAACCACTTCTAAATAAGGCGCACATATTGATACTTGAGTATAAATGTTGTCTGCTGTCAGTTGCCCGTTGCCCGACTTTACATTTGAAGAATCTCCCTGCCATCGGTCATAGGTCCCCTTGTATTCGATCCTTCCTGCACTCAGCATCATTCCGCCGCTCAAACTCTGCAACAACGTACTCTTCCCCGATCCATTCGATCCGGTTATAGCATAAGATTGACCTGCTTCAAATGTGTAAGTAAAATGACGGAAGATCCAGTCACGGTTAAATCGTTTGCCGGCATCAGATAGGTAGATCGTCATCGTTGCTGCCTTTAGTGAAGCGTTTGATGATCCCTCTTCCGCTTTCGCGGATAAAAGTTACAATTTCATCCCGTTCGTCGGTAGCGGGCATTTCTTCTTCAATGTATTCTACTGCCTGGCTGGTGTTCATCCCTTTATTATACAACACCCTGTAGATGTCGAGAATATGATTGATGCGTTCAATACTAAAGCCTCTGCGTTTTAATCCGATTGAATTTACACCGGCATAAGAAAGTGGTGTACGACCTGCTTTAATATAAGGTGGTACATCTTTACCAACCAGTGAACCCCCGCTGATAAAAGAATGTTGCCCGATCTTTACAAACTGGTGCACCGCACACATACCACCAATAATAGCCCAATCGCCAATGGTAACATGTCCCGCCACTTGTGTATTGTTGCTCATGATACAATTGTCACCTACTAAACAATCATGAGCAAAATGGCAATAAGCCATGATGAGACAGTTCTTACCAATCACCGTCTTATCCCTGTCTTTAGTACCACGATTTACCGTTACAAATTCACGAATCGTTGTACCATCTCCTATATATACATTGGAATATTCGCCCTGGAATTTTAGATCCTGCGGCACGGCAGCAATAACAGCACCCGGAAAAATGCGGCAGTTCTTACCGATTCTTGCTCCTTCCATAATGGTTACATTAGAACCGATCCAGGTTCCATCGCCAATTTCCACATCCTGGTGGATGACGGTAAAAGGGTCGATCTTAACATTAGTGGCAAGCCTGGCGTTAGGATGGATATATGTGTGAGGGTGAATCATAGATAATTAAAAACCCCGGTTAAATAACCGGGACGGGCAAAGTTAGCTGTTACGGTCAAAAACAGAAGTTTTTTTCGCCATATATTGTTAAAAATCAGCGGTAATACATATTCGTTCAACGTTGCGACATTGAAATTACAGGAGAAATCGTAGATTTGCAACTGACTATGCATAATCCACCGGATATATTGGCGTTGGCTTACAAACAAAACCTGATGCAGGACCAAATGGTATTGCTGCAGGAAAGAGAACAGCAGATACCCGGTTCAGTACAATATACTATTAACCGGTACAGCCGCAACCCGCAATGGACTATTGAGGATACGGGCATGATGGTGTATCACTACGAAAAAAAATCCCCAAAGGAAAATTACCTAGAACTACGTTTTTGCGTTAGCGGAAATGTATACTGCCGTAAAAAAAATACGGAATGTGATATGTGCCAGTTCAGCGCCTCCAAAAGCTGTATGGAAAGAGTGGACAGTGTGGATGTAGTTAGTTTCAAATTCTCCCCAACGCATCTTAGTCAGTTCGTAAAACCAAGAAAAGGTAATGCAGTGTTGACAGATGATATCATGAGCTTTAGCCATGCTTCTTCCTTCACCAAAATTTTACCTCTTTGTGGTAAAACAAGAATGGTGTTAGAAGGAGTATTGAATCATACTTACAGCGATAGCTTAGAAAATATTTACATCAATGCGCAAACGCAAATGTTGTTGCTCTACAGCCTTGACTGTATGATCGGTGAAAAACAAATTGATGTAATCAACTGTAAGTTTCTTGCCAACGAAGCAGATAGAGACAAGATCATCAAAGCAAGAGAAATCCTTATTCAGCATATTGGCGAACCAATTACTATTAAAGAGCTCAGTCGCAAAGTTGCCATCAACGAATGTTACCTGAAAAAAGGGTTCAAAGAATTATTCGGAACTACGGTTTTCGATTTCTACCAAAGTCAACGCATGGAACATGCTAAATACCTTTTGTATGAAAAAGGATTAAGCGTAACCGAAGTTTCTATGTTGCTAGGCTATTCATCCATTTCGCATTTCTCTACTGCCTTTAAAAAACACACTGGGTTGAAGCCTTGTGAACTATTGTTGCGATAATAAATTCCTGCATTCATTATAAAAATCAATCATTGAAGAGTACTTTTGCCTTCAATGAAATTAGCAGGCTACATACTTGCCTTTTACCTCATCCTCTTGTCAGCAATCCCTTGCTGTACGTTCGACGATTGCCCGGATGATAAAACAGAACAAACCGCCAGTCATGAAAATGGTGATGAAGATTGTGGTAGCTGTTCGCCTTTCTTTAGTTGTGAAGGTTGTGCCACTGCTACTGATAATACAATCATTGCATCTTTTACATTAACTCCTTTATTAACACCAAAATCTTACACGGAGTTCAATCATCCTTTTGTTCCAGATGTTCATTACGATTTCTGGCAGCCTCCCAAACTTGGTTAATGTTTTCACTCCGCCTTATGCGGGGTTATTTTTTCACGAACATTAATCGATTAAACAATGAACAAAATAGGTTTAGTTATTGTGGCATTATGCTGTGCCGCAACTTCATTTGCACAAAACAGTTTTAAAGCTGTGATAAAATGTGCTCATCATAAAGAGAAATTGTCAGGTGCTACGGTTACATTTCCTGGGCTCAACAAAGCCGCTATTGCTGACAGTACCGGAACTGTAGTTTTTTATAATATTCCATCCGGTACGCATAAAGTGAAAATTACTTATGTAGGCAGACCGGAAACAGAAAAGGAATTTACTTTCCCTTTACCAACTGCAGATGCGATAGATATTTTTTTAGAGGAAGAAGAGCATGAAGAGGAAGAAGAAGTTGTCATTCAATCAACCAGGAGTTCAAGAACCATTCAAGATATACCAACAAGAGTTGAGTTCATCGCCGGGGAAGAATTAGATGAAAAAGCCAATATGAAGCCCGGTGATATAAGAATGGTATTAACAGAAAGCACCGGCATACAAACACAACAAACTTCTGCTACTTCTGCCAATGCTTCTATTCGCATTCAGGGATTAGATGGACGATACACACAAATTTTAAAAGATGGGTTTCCATTGTATGCAGGTTTTAGTAGTGGATTAGGATTGTTGCAAACGCCCCCATTAGATTTAAAACAGTTTGAAGTGATCAAAGGTTCCGCTTCTACTTTATACGGTGGTGGTGCTATTGCAGGTTTAGTGAATTTGATTTCTAAAACTCCAAAAGAAGAACAAGAATTAAAATTTCATTTTGATGTTACTGGTGCTGGTGGATTAAATACCAGCGGCTTTTATGGAAAGAAGTTTGGCAAAGCAGGCTTAACGGTTTTTGCATCTCGCAATAGCAATAAAGCATATGACCCTGCCGATATTGGTTTATCCGCAATTCCAAAATTTGAACGCTATACAGTAAACCCCAAACTGTTTGTTTATTTCACTCCAAAAACAACAATGACAATTGGAGCAAACATTACCACAGAAAAAAGAACAGGTGGTGATATGCAGTTTATAAAAGGGAATAACCCGGCGGGTTTCTATGAAGTAAATAATACAGACCGTTATAGTACACAGTTCAGCATTGAGCATCATTTTGGAAAATGCAGTCACATTACTTTTAAAAACAGTTTCAACCATTTTAAAAGAGGAATTGCTTCGCCAGGTTATGATTTTGCAGGCACTCAAAACGGTACGTTTACGGAATTTACCTATGCAAGTCATGGTGATAAATCAGAATGGATAACAGGCTTGAATTTGTTGACGGATGATTTTACAGAAACAAGGTTCACCGTTACACCTTTAAGAAACTATCAGCAACTAACTGTTGGAACATTTGTGCAGAATACATTGAAGGTAAACGAGAAGTTTCATTTGGAAACAGGAGTCAGAGGTGATTATGTGAAAGATTATGGATTCGCTTTCTTACCAAGGTTGTCAGCGTTGTTCAAATTCACTCCAAAGCTTTCTTCAAGAATAGGCGGTGGGTTAGGATATAAAACACCAACCATTTTTACAGAAGAGAGTGAAAGATTGCAGTACAGAAATGTGTTGCCCGTTGATGATAATGTAAATAAACTGGAACGTAGCTACGGAGTAAATGCAGATATTAATTACAAAACGAAATTTGCAGATGGCGATGTGAGTTTCAGTGTCAATCATCTTTTCTTTTATACGAGAATAAACGATCCGTTGCTTTTACAACCTGATGCTGGTAATTATCGCTTTAATACAGTTGCCGGACATATTGATAGTCGTGGCATGGAAACAAATATGAAAATCGGGTACAGTGATTTCAAATTGTTTCTTGGGTACACATTAACACAGGCTGAATTGCATGAAGGAAATACAAAGACAGAAAGTTTTCTAACACCAAAGCATCGTATCAATTCTGTATTAATGTATGAAGTGCATGAAAAATGGAAAGTAGGGTTAGAAGGTTACTATTTCAGCAAACAAAAGCTGAGTGATGGAACAACAGGGAAACCTTATTGGATAACAGGCTTTATGGTAGAAAAACTCTGGGAGAAATTTTCTGTGTACATCAACTTTGAAAATTTCTTAGATGCAAGACAAACAAGGTACGGTAGTATTTATACAGGGTCTATTAATAATCCTGTGTTTAAAGATATCTATGCGCCGCTGGATGGTTTTGTGATAAATGGAGGATTGAAGTTGAGTCTTTAATCATGAGTCTTTAGTCCTTAGTCGGTAGTCAGAATTATAAAAGATCGATTATTCTAAAAGTCTCTGACTCCCGACTAAAGACTCCTGACTATTTCTTTCCTCCAGCTCCTCTGAAGTTCATAATATCTCTGTCAAAAAGATACAATCCGCTTTTATCATCACCAATCATTTCCAGTTTATCATTTAGTGTACGGGCACTACGTTCTTCTTCTATCTGTTCGTTTACATACCACTGTAGAAAATTATGTGTAGCATAATCTTTTTCTGTAAGCGAAAGATGAACAAGGTCATTAATGCTGTCACTAACTTTCAATTCATGTTTCAAAAACTCTTCAAATAATTTTTTAAGTGACGTAAAGGTTAATGTTGGCTGTGGCAGTTCCGGCACTACTGCAAATCCGCCTCTTTCATTAATAAAGCGAAGTAGTTTTAGCATATGCACTCTTTCCTCATCAGATTGCTGATAGAAGAAATTGGAAACACCTTCTAAACCCGGTTGTATTTCTGCCCAGGACGCCATTGCCAGGTAAGCTTGAGATGATTCAGCTTCCATTTGTACTTGTTTGTTCAGGGCTTCTTGTATTGGTTTCGATACCATAGTAATAAATTTTATGTAAGTTAAAATAAATAAGCGGCCTTCAATTAGACAACGACCTTTATTTTTGCTTAAATAACAACTATGAATCCTGATTTGTTTAATGATTTAGTCCGCAGCCGTCGTTCCACTTTTCCCGATCAATTAGAGGCTGGAAAAAAAGTAGATGATGAGATCATAAAAGAAATATTGATCAATGCCAGTTGGGCACCTAATCATGGAAAACAAGAGCCTTGGCATTTCACCGTTTTTAGCGGCGAAGGGTTGAAAAAGCTGGCTACTTTTCAAAGCGAATTGTATAAAGAATTAGCCGGCGAAAATTTCAAAGAAATAACTTACAGCAAACTGCAGCAAAATCCACTCAAAGCTTCTCATATTATTGCAATTGGTATGAAGAGAACCAATAGTAAAAATATTCCGGAGATAGAAGATGTAGCAGCCGTGTCTTGTGCAGTGCAAAATTTATATCTTTCTGTTACGGCGTATGGATTAGGTGGTTACTGGACAACTGGTGGCGTTACGTATAAAGAACAAGCAAAAGAGTTTTTTGGATTAGACGAAGAAGATAAATTGCTTGGCTTTTTTTACATCGGCCATATTGCCATTTCATCTACCGGTGCTACAAGAAAACCTATTGAAGAAAAAACAACCTGGATAAACGAATAAACAATGCCCAAACAAATCATCACTCCGGAATATAAAATTCATTACCCGGTAAAAGTGGCCAAGAGTAAAATTGCAGGTATGGGTGCTTATGCCTTGCAGCGTATCCCTGCCCGGAAAAAGATCGGCGACCTTGGCGGCGTTATCATAACCATGAAAGAGGCAATGCGATTGATAAATAATTTGAAAGTTATTAATCTGGTTGAACTGGATGATGATCTTGCATTGAACGCATCGGCCAATTCCAATGATATGCGTTTTATCAATCATTCTTGCGGTCCTAACACTTACTTACGGGTGATGAAGAATAGAGTAGAATTTTATGCATTGAAGAATATCAAGAAAGGGCAGGAGTTGAGTTGTGATTATGGTGAAACACATCATGATGGAAAATTACCTTGTCGTTGCGGTGCAAAAAACTGTAGAGGTTTTATTTAACGATTTACTTTCTGATTAATCAGTAATGAGAAAATGGTTTGTTATTATATTATTGGCAGCAGTCGTTACTGTTTGTATTTCTTTTTCTAAAGAAAGTCTTCGGGATATTTATTCCCGTCCTTCCTCAGAATGGCCCAAACCTCTTGTTGATGCAGGAGTGCAATGGACAGAATTAGCCGTTCTTCCTGCAAGTCCGGTTGATTTACAAAATGATTCTGTAAAAAATGTAGTGGAGCTCGGCAAAGCATTATTTTTTGATACAAGATTGAGCGGCTCTGAAAAAATCAGTTGTGCAACTTGTCATAAACCAGAACTTAACTGGACAGATGGAATAGAAAAATCATTGGGTCATGAAGGCGCCATTAACAAAAGAAATTCTCCAACCATTCAAAACAGCTGGTTTTATAAAAGACTTTTTTGGGATGGCCGCTCAAGCAGTTTGCAAGACCAGGCATTTGCCCCTATCAACAGTTCCTCTGAAATGCATAGTGACATGCCGGATGTAATGCGAAAGCTTCGGCGAATAAACGGCTACAAAGAACTTTTCAAAAAAGCCTTTGATAGTGATGAAATAAATCCGGATAAAATGGCCGAGGCGATTGCAACATTTGAAAAAACTATTATAAGCAGTAAGAGCCGGTTTGATCAATTTTTAGAAGGAAACAAAAATGCTTTAACAGAGCAGGAACTTAAGGGGCTGCATGCTTTTCGCACAAAGACGGGTTGTATGAATTGCCACAATGGATCAATGTTTACCGACAACTTGTTTCATAGAACTAATTTGAGTTTCGGGCCTGTAGATAATGGTCTTTATAACACAACTCATAAAGAAGAAGACAGACAAAAATTTAAAACCCCATCCCTGAGAGATGTAATGTATACAGGTCCTTGGATGCATGATGGAAGTATTAGTGATATGCTTACAATAATGGAGTTGTATAGGAAAGGCCCGCCAGGCAGTCCGCTATTAAAACCCTTTAGCTCTAAGGAAATAGAAGGATTGATTGCGTTTCTAAGGGCCATTTCCTCGCCGGCAGAACCTTTTATTAAACCTGTTATCCCTGATTAGGCAACTATTTCCGACTAAAAGCTATCTTTGCTGTCCAAACTTTTAAAATCAGAAAAAACATAAACATGAAAAAATTATTGCTGACATTAGTAGTTGCCGCTTTTGGAGTGGTAGCATATGCACAACCTCCGGCTGGCGATGCAAAACCCGGTGATTGGTATGGTGAAAAAGTTTCAACAGAAGGCGCAGTTGCAATCAATGATGCTGTTGCAAAATTGAGTGAGGGGAATGATAAAGTGGACGGTAAAATCAAAGCTAAAATAACGGATGTATGCCCTAAAAAAGGCTGCTGGTTAAAGCTTGAATTAGCGAATGGAGAAACAGCTATGGTGAAAATGAAAGATTATGGTTTCTTTTTACCAGTAGCAGCAATTGGCAAAACAGTTGTGATTGACGGCGAAATGAAAATGAAAACAACTTCTGTGGCTGAATTAAAGCACTATGCAGAAGATGCAAAAAAATCAAAAGAAGAGATCGCTAAAATTACTGAACCCAAGAAAGAGGTAAGAGTAGAGGCAAAAGGTATTGTAATTGTAGAATAATAAAAGCTTCCTTATAAATGAAGGCTGTTCTGAAAAGAGCAGCCTTTTTTTATTGTCATTATAAAGTCAGTTTCCTTTTTGCGTAAGTCTTTTTCCCAATACAGCATTGCATATTCTCTCTGGCAGACCACATTTGCAAAACTTTTTTAAATCAACATGATTTATGTCAGTAGGAAAAATGATTTGTTACCTGGTAGCGTCATTTGTTTGTAAAACAAATTTAAAATCAAGACTCCTGACATAAGTATGATAAAACTTAATCTGCAGTTAATCACTTTTGCATCCGCAAGCAAATAATTATGAGAAAAAAATACAGCATTGCTCTTGCTTTATTATTAATAGCAGGAACAATTTCAGCACAAGAAGACACTACAAAAGCAAAAGATTTAGAAGGAGTAGTAATTACTGGTCAATACAAACCACAATCAGTAAAAAATTCTGTTTACCAGGTTCGCACTATTTCCAAAGAAAGAATTCAACAACAAGGGGCTGCAAAACTGCAGGACGTATTGAACAACGAATTGAATATTCGGTTCGACCAGGACCTTGCTACTGGTGGCTCTGGTATTACGATGATGGGATTACCCGGACAAAACGTAAAAATTTTATTAGATGGTGTGCCAATGGTAGGAAGACAGGGAGCGACCAACGAAATAAATATTAACCAGGTTGATATTAACTCTATTGAACGAATAGAAATTGTAGAAGGTCCCATGTCTGTTGTGTACGGTGCTGATGCTTTAGCAGGTGTAATAAACATCATTACTAAAAAAGGGGGTGCCACAAAATTTTCTGTTACAGCAAGAGTACATGAAGAAACAATTGGTAAAGAGTATAGCCTGAAACCGGGTGCAAATAACCTGTCAGCAGGTATCCATAATCAATATCTCGGGCTTACATGGAGACATAAAAACTGGGAACTGGGTGGCGGCTTTGGCCATAACTATTTTGGTGGCTGGAAGGACACAGCGGTTGAAAGAGAATTAGTATGGCATAATAAAGACCAATTATTGGCCAATGGATTTGTTGGATATACAAAAGGCAAACTGAATCTTCGTTATCGTTTTGATGGATTGGATGAAGTTCTTTACAACCCGGGCAATTTTTTAATCGACTATCCGGAGGCTGGAGATAAGTTGGCATTCGACCAGGAATATCTTAGCCGCAGAGTAATGCAGCAATTGCAAGGCTCGTATGTTTTCAATAATGACTTATCATTTCAGGGACAAGCTTCTTATACTGATTATAGCAGGCAGGTATATTCAACCAACGTAAGTCAGCGTACAAAGCAAGTAACTATCGCTGCTCCCAAAGAGCAAAGTCTTGATAAAATAAAAGGATTAAATTTTCGGGGTACCGTTTATTATAAATTGTCTTCACTAATTTCTTTTCAGCCAGGTGTTGATATTAATTTAGAAAGCGGCGAAGGTCAACGTTTGAAAGAAGGCAATAATGAAGTAAATGATTATGCATTTTTTCTTACATCAGAAATTACACCATCCTCCAAAGTGAGCATCCGTCCGGGAATCAGGGTTATCAGAAACTCAGTATATGATGCACCACCTGTAATCCCTTCTATCAACACAAAATTTGTATTAGCTAACAATCTTGATTTGCGTTTATCGTATGCAAGAGGATTTCGTTCCCCATCATTAAGAGAATTATATTTCAATTTCTTTGATGCCAATCACCAGATCGTTGGTAACCCAGATTTAAAAGCAGAAACATCTCATAGTTTCAACGGCTCGTTAACCTGGAAAAAAGCAAATAAAAACGAACTGGTTTACTCGACCACTTTGGGCGGCTTTTATAATAATGTAAAAAACCTGATTGACTATGCTTTTAGTGCGGCTTCAGATACTGCCAGGTTGATGAATGTTTCGAACAGCCGAACAGCAGGAGCTACGCTGGCAACAAATATCAAACACAAGCAATGGAATATTTCGTTGGGTGCAGGCTACACTGGTTTCTATAACGCTTATTCAGAAGCTGATGAAGAGCTACCGCAACTGCAATGGTCAGCAGAAGTGAACTCAACAATTGGGTACAAGTTTTCAAAGATTGGTTTGGATGCTAACCTGTTTTACAAATTCACCGGTAAAAAACCTTTCTATGCAATAAAGACAGGGACACAGGATGTAGTACTAACAGAGCAGGAGGGTTATCACATGGCTGATTTCACACTAAATAAAAAACTGTTCAAATACTTCTCATTAAATGCAGGTATCAGAAACCTGTTTGATGTAGGCAGGATTGGTAGCAATTATGCAGATGGCGGTACACATGGAAGTGGAGATGGTATTAGAAATATTGCCAATGGCCGTTCCTTCTTTACTGGACTTGTTTTCAACTGGGATAAAAAATAAAATCAATATAAATCTAACTGAAATGAATAAGATGAATACGATAAAATCAATAACAGCACTACTTATAGCTGTAATACTTATAACAGGATGCAGAAAAAGAGATGCGGCTGAATTAGCAGATAACTTAGTAAATTTTGAAGCTTCTGCTCAAGGAATTACTGCAGCAGAATCAAACATAACTATCAAAGTAAAATTAGTGCGGGGTACGGACAGAGATATTCCGGTTACAATTAACCTAACAGAACAAGGTGCTATATATGGTACTGATTTCGTTACATCGCCAGCGGCAACAGCAGGTAAAATTGAACTCATAGTTCCTTCTGGAAATAATGAAGCTAGTTTTACACTTACAAAGCTACCCGGTGCATTATTCGATGGAGATGAAAAATTATTATTTGATATTTATAGCTCTGGCACTCCTGTATTTATCGGCGCTCAGAAACGTTTGTCGTTAGATTTTGCTGAATTGGTTGCTACTACTGCTTCGCTTACATTAAACGGCGGCGGCGTTACTTATCCAAATAAAGTGTTTGTTGATTTGAGTGCTAATCGTCAAACTCCTGTATTACGTACCAACTGGGATTTGGGCTTCTATACTGATGCAACTGATTTTCGGGTTATTTTAAATTCATCAACAGCAATGATGGCGAAACAAATTGCGAAGAATGATTTAAACACAGTAACAGCTGCAGATACTATAGGTTTTGGAAATGAGATGACCATAGGCAGCTTTGGCGTAAACCCGGCTACATTGCCGTATATCGATTATCCAACCGGCGATTTAACAAGAATAGCTATTGCTCCAATTGCTGCAGCAGCTACTGATAATAAAGTTTATATCATTAACCGTGGTGTAGGTGTTGGTTCTCCTGCGCCAGCAAGAGGTTGGAAGAAAGTTCGCATTATAAGAAATGCAGGTGGTGGTTATACATTGCAGCATGCTGATATTTCAGCTACTACTTTTTCAAGCATTGATATTGCAAAAGATGATTCTTATTTCTTTAAATATATTTCTTTTGAAAACGGAGCTGTAAGTGTAGAGCCACAGAAAAAGAAATGGGATATTGCCTGGACCTATTTCACCAATACATTCGGTACAGGTGCAGCCGAAGCTCCATTCCTGTACCAGGATATTATTATTCAAAACAGGAATGTAGAAGTAGCTACTGTACTTGTTGCAACTAAAACATTTGATGCTTTTGCTGAAAGTGATATTGCTGCACAAACTTTCTCAACTTCTCAAATTAAAATTGGTGCTGATTGGAGAGCCACTTTCCCTGCGGCAGCAGCAAAAACTGACCGCTACTACATTGTAAAGGATGGTGATAATAATTATTACAAACTTAAATTCACCGGATTATCTCAAGGTGGCGAACGAGGCTACCCCGCCTACCAAACAGTATTAGTGAAAAAAGGATAATATGTGCCGAAGATTTCAAAAGGCCTGCCTGTTAGAGGTTGGCCTTTTTTCGTTTTGCGTAAACTACTTTTCTGATTCCGTAAGTCATACTAATGTCATCATCGTTCCTTTGCAATAAATATTAAACGATGATAAGAAGAATAACAGGCTTAGTGGCTTTGACGATTTTGGCAACAGGATTAAATGCTCAACAGGATGGAAAAAAAATAGTAGATAAACTCTGTGGCTGTTTTGAAGTGGCTTTTAAATATGCAGAAACATTTGCTCCAGACCCTGATTATAAATTTCACGACAGAGAAGAAATTGGCGGTACAGCTGAGTTGGCATTACCGATTGAAATAACAGATAAAAAAATTGTGATTCAACACTTGCTAATTGTATCTCCAACGGTTATAGTAAAACACTGGAGAGAAGAGTGGACCTATGAAAATCCCATCATCTGGAAATATAAGGGCGATAGAACCTGGGTAAAAGAAACCGTACCCGCAGAAAATGTAAAAGGAAAATGGACACAAACCGTTTGGGAGGTAGCTGATGAACCCCGTTACCAGGGCTTCAGTCAATTTGTAAACTTAGATGGAAAAATAGTTTGGCAAAATACAACGGATGCACCGTTGCCAAGAAGAGAATATTCTGTTCGCAGCGATTATAATATTTTGAAAAGAACCAATCGCATGAACATCACCGACAGTGGTTACCTGCATGAGCAGGATAATCAAAAAATTATCCGGGCAAATGGAACAGATAAATTGCTGGTAGAAGAAAAAGGCTACAATACGTATAAAAGAATTGATGACAAAGAATGTGCTGTTGCTAAAGATTATTGGGAAAAGAACTCCACATATTGGGGAAAGGTTCGAAAAATTTGGGCCGATTATATCAATACCCACAACAGCATCTCCTTAAAAAATAAGATTGATGGCAAACTGTTGCATGAATATTTGATCAGCCAGGCAAAAGAATATGCTGATAAAAAAATAACTGATGCAGAAATTGATGGAAAGATTACAGCAGAAATAGCAAGGTTTATTGGCTCTGATGAAAAAGCAGTAGCTGCGCAATAAATAGTCCGAAAACACGGTATAACGGGAGTCCGAAAGATTATTTTCCTAAGGAAAAGGTCTTTCGGACTTTCTGTCTTTTAGTCTTTCCGTCCGGGCTTTTATTTCCGTAACTTCGCCACCATTTTAGAACGGCTATGAGTGCTAAATACAAAGAATTTTCAGGCTTAAACTTACCAGCTTTCGAGGCAGAAATACTTGCTAAATGGACTGAAAAACAGGCATTTGAGAAGAGTGTTTCCCTTCGGGAAGGGGCTACTCCTTTTGTGTTTTATGAAGGCCCGCCCAGTGCCAACGGTATGCCCGGCATCCACCATGTTATTTCAAGAACCTTGAAGGATCTGGTATGCCGCTACAAAACCATGAAAGGTTACCAGGTAAAAAGAAAAGGCGGCTGGGATACACATGGTTTGCCAATTGAATTGGGAGTTGAAAAAGAATTAGGTATCACCAAAGAAGATATTGGTAAAAAAATATCGGTTGAAGAGTACAATGCAAAATGCCGGGAAGCGGTATTAAGATATAAAGACAAGTGGGATGATATTACCCGCAAAATGGGTTATTGGGTTGACCTGAATGATCCCTACATAACTTTCAAGAATGAATATATAGAAACACTCTGGTGGATTCTGAGTGAGTTGTATAAAAAAGGATTGCTGTATGAAAGTGTAAGCATCCAACCTTATTCACCGGCAGCAGGTACAGGTTTGAGTTCGCATGAATTGAACCAGCCGGGAACGTATAAAGATGTGAAGGATACATCTGCAGTAGCAATGTTTAAAGCAATCCGCAATGAAAAAAGCGAATTCTTATTCACGGAGCCTGACAATTCTCCCTCTCCTCAAGGAGAGGGTCGGGGTGAGGTCTTCTTCATGGCTTGGACGACTACTCCATGGACTTTGCCCTCTAATCTTGGTTTGACTGTTGGAGCAAACATTGATTATGTTTTAGTAAAAACGGTTAACCCTTATTTGCACAACGAAGCAAATATCATTCTTGCAAAAGCATTGCTCGGTAAATATTTCAAAGCAGAAAATGAGAATGCAGATTTTGCGGAATATAAAAATGATGGCAAGAATATTCCGTATAAAATAATTACTGAGTTCAAAGGAAAAGACATCGAAGGTTGCGAATACGAACAACTACTTTCTTATGAAGCAAATTCTTTAAAAGCAATTCAAGAAATAACTCCAGGTGCAAAACCATTCGTTGTAATGGTAGATAGTTTCGTCACGACCGAAGATGGTACCGGTATAGTTCATACCGCACCTGCATTTGGCGCAGATGACTATAAAGTTGGAAAGAAATACAACATCGGCATCTTAACTATGGTTGATAGGGAAGGGAAATTTGTAGATGGCCTGGGTGAGTTCAGCAATCGCTTTGTAAAAAATTATAAAGACGATCCGAACTATGTGGACGTAAACGTTGACATCAGCGTAAAACTAAAAAAAGAGAACAGGGCATTTAAAGTAGAAAAATACGAACACAACTATCCGCATTGCTGGAGAACAGATAAGCCTATTCTTTATTATCCTTTAGATGCCTGGTTTATAAAAACCACGGCTGTTAAAGAAAGAATGGTGGAATTGAATAAAACCATTAACTGGAAACCCAAATCAACTGGTGAAGGCCGCTTTGGCAATTGGTTGGAGAATGTGGTCGATTGGAATTTAAGCCGTTCAAGATTCTGGGGCACACCATTACCAATCTGGAGAACAGAAGAAGGTGATGAAGAAGTTTGTATCGGTTCAATTGAAGAATTGAATGCCGGTATCCGCAAAGCCAATGAAGTATTGGGTGGTGATGTAAACAAACATTATTTACACGAAGGAATTCTTGATCTGCATAAACCTTATGTAGATGACATTATCTTAGTTAGCAAGTCAGGCAAACCAATGACCAGGGTTCCTGATTTGATCGATGTTTGGTTTGACTCCGGCGCCATGCCTTATGCCCAATGGCATTTCCCTTTTGAGAATAAAGAAACATTTGAAAAAAGTTTCCCGGCTGATTATATAGCTGAAGGTGTTGACCAGACAAGAGGCTGGTTCTATACATTACATGCACTAGCGGTAATGTTGTTTGATAGTGTGGCGTACAAGACCTGTGTATCAAACGGGTTGGTGCTGGATAAGAACGGCAACAAAATGAGTAAGCGTTTGGGCAATGTGGTAGACCCTTTCAAAACAATTGAAACCTTTGGTGCCGATGCTACAAGATGGTATCTCGTTACCAACGCATCGCCCTGGGACAATATGAAATTCGATCTTGATGGCATCAAAGAAGTACAACGTAAATTCTTTGGCACCTTATATAATACCTATCAATTCTTCGCATTGTATTCTAATGTGGATGGATTTGCTTTTAAAGAAGCTTACATTCCGTTAGCAGAACGTCCGGAGATTGACCGCTGGATTCTTTCCTCGCTTAATACCGTAGTGAAGAAAGCCAATGCGTACATGGATGATTTTGAACCCACACAAGCTGGTCGTGTAATAGAAGATTTTGTAGATGAGCATTTGAGCAACTGGTATGTTCGCTTATGCAGAAGAAGGTTCTGGAAAGGGGAGTACGAGCAGGATAAGATCTGTGCTTATCAAACATTGTATGAATGTTTAGAAACCATCACAAGATTAATTGCACCAATATCTCCATTCTTTAGTGATACAGTTTTTCAAAACCTGAATGAAGTAACAGGAAGATTCAATGTTGAATCAGTTCACCATGCAGATTACCCGGTAGATAACGAAGCGGTGATTGATGAATCATTGGAAGAAAGAATGCAATTGGCGCAGGATGCTTCTTCATTAATATTATCACTTCGCAAGAAAGTGAATATAAAAGTTCGTCAGCCTTTGCAAAAAGTATTGATACCGGTGTTAAGTGCTTCAATGAAAGAACAGATACAGAAAGTGGAAGATCTGATAAAGGCGGAAGTGAATATTAAGGAGATAAAGTATTTGAATCCTGATAATACTTTTATCAGCAAAAAGATCAAACCAAACTTTGTTGCCTTAGGCAAAAAATTGGGCGCAAAGATGAAAGCTGTATCAACAGCTTTGGCACAATTCACACAAGAGGACATTGCTTTGTTGGAAAAAGAAGGTCAATATAATTTGCCAGTTGATGGCGAACCTGTAATATTACAGATTACCGATGTGGACATCAGCAGTGAGGATATTCCGGGCTGGACGGTAGCGAATAAGGGCAGCTTAACAGTGGCATTAGATGTAACCGTTACTCCAGAACTGGAAGCTGAAGGAAATGCAAGGGAGTTTGTGAACCGCATCCAGAAGATCCGCAAGGACAATGGTTTTGAACTGACAGACAGGATAGAGGTAAAGGTGTCAGTAACCAACGGATTAAAAGATTCGCTGGCTCAGTTTAAAGCCTATATTTGCGCCGAAATTCTGGCAGATACATTAGAATTCAGCTCAGGACTAGAGAATGGCACTGAGATTGACATAAACGATGTTCTATTAAATGTGATTGTTTCAAAAAAAGGGTAAATCATGGCAAGTAAGAAAAAACAGGCTCCTAAAAAGGCTGCCAAACCCGCCCCCAAAAAGGCCGCTTCAAAAAAACCAGCGGTAAAGAAAACTGTGAAAAAAAGTGTACCTAAAAAGGCGGCTCCTAAAAAACCCGCTGCTAAACCGGTTGCAAAACCAGTAGCAAAGAAGCCTGCTCCAAAAGCAGCTGCAAAACCCGCACCTAAACCTGTAGCTAAAGCACCAGCAAAACCGGAGCCTCCTGCAGCTAAACCTGCGCCGGCACCAGCTCCTGTTGCTCCAAAAAAACCCGGACAAGTTGACCCCAAATCATTGGTGTCAATAAAACCTAAAGTACAACCTGTGATAAAAAAAGAACCCCCTAAGCCAACGAAGTTGGTGATACCGAAAACTACTGTGAAGAGTTCCGTAAAATATGAACCAGAATTCACCAAGTCTGTATTAGATAAGCAGGCTTACGAGTCAACTGGTCCTACAATGCGTTATTCTGATAATGACTTGAATGAATTCAAAGAAATCATTCAGAAAAAATTGGATGCTGCCAAAAAGGAACTGAACTATTTACAAGGTTTAATTACCCGCAAAGAAGAAGGTGGAGATATGGATGAAGGTCGCTACATGACCATGGAAGATGGAAGTGTAAGTATGGAAAGAGAGCAGTTGAGCCAAATGGCCAGCCGCCAGATCACTTTCATCGATCACCTGGAAAAAGCGATGATGCGTATCGAAAATAAAACCTATGGCATCTGTCGTGTTACCGGTAAGTTGATTGATAAAGCAAGATTAAGAGCAGTGCCACATGCTACGTTAAGCATTGAAGCAAAGCAAATGATGAACAAATAATTCAACTTTTTTATAAAAGAAAGCCCCGTTCACTGAACGGGGCTTTCTTTTTATGGCCTAAAATTTTTTTATTTTTTATTGCGCAATAAAAAAACCTGGAACCCAATACCCAATTGAAAGCCGTGGTTGGCAAACTTAGTGGTGGTTTCGTTTTCTCTTGTTTCTATAGGAGTAGATGCTGTATTTGTATCATAAAACAACTTTGTCCTTTTAAAAGTGTTTTTGCTGCTGGAATAGGTGTAGCCAAGAAAAATATCAAGACCAGCATTTTCACCCATCATTTTAGTTAGGCCGGCAGCTAGTGTTCCATTAAAGAAAAAACCACCGGTTGATTTTCCCGTATAAGTATCCTTGTAATATGGAACGCCGCCAGTATAGTAAAAAAAGCCTTCTGTATTCAGGTTGCTGGCACCGGCATTAACTGTTGCTTGTCCAAATGGCAGAAAAGAACCTGTTTTGCTAAAATAACTTCTGGCAAAACCGCCACCTCCAATATTAAAACTATTAGATTGATCCGATTGGTACGTAGGGCCATTTTGCTCATAAGTTGTTTTTTGGCCCGATGGATTAATATTCAATACAAAACCAACGACTGTATTTTCAGAAATGAACCAACCTAAAGAAGGTGTAAAAGCAAAGTTGTGGTTGGTGACTTTAGAGCTGTTACTTCCAATCTGTGCCACTGTAATATCTGCAGTTCCGGAGTTAAAAAGAAAACTGGCAACAGAGGCTCCGACCATACGGTCTCCCTTTGAAAACTGTGCTTTTATGGTTCCGCTGATGAGTAAACTAAAAAGTGTTAAATAGTAAATTTTATGTCGCATAATATGGGCTTGTTTTCAACAAATATAGGCGTTCGTTTAAATCCTTTTATGGCGGTTTTTTTTAGCTAAAAAACAACCCGTATTTAAGTTTTTCCCTTTACCTTTAAAATCTCTTGGTGAAGCGGAAAAATCCCTTTACTTTTAAAACCGAAACTAATTAAACAGCCAAATCAAACTTTATGAGAAAGTTCAATCTACTCTCAATTTTAGCTTTAGCGATTACATTTTTAGCCGTTAGTTGTACAAAAGAAGGTCCTGAAGGCCCTGCTGGTGCAAATGGTGCACAAGGTCCTGCTGGTGTAAATGGTGCAACGGGTGCAACCGGTGCTACTGGCCCTAGTGGCCCTGCAGGAGCAACTGGCCCACAAGGTCCTGCTGGAGCAACTGGTCCTCAAGGTCCTACTGGAACAGCGAACGTTATTTATTCTACTTGGACAACAATTACTGCTTTAGAAGCTGCAATTCCTGCAGCCGATACAACCCATCCTGATTACCCAGGCACAATTCGTCGTTGGATTAGACCTGCACCGGGTGTTACACAAGCAATTCTAGATCAAGGCGTAATAATCTCTTATTGGAGAGTTGGTGGCTCAACTGCAGGTGTTGTGTCTTTACCATATACATATTATAGCGGCGCAGCCACTGCACCGGCAATAATTGGACAATGGGGAGCTGTAGGAAAAATTATTTATTTCAGAGCAGCACTCAACGGTGCTTCTACTAGCGTAGGATTAAACGGAGGTGGCGAATTAAGATATGTAATTATTCCGGGGGGCGTAGCTGGTGGTCGTGGTAATAATGAAAAGGTAGCAGAGATTAATGGCCAGCTTTACAGCGAAAGCCAACTAAAAGCTATGTCTTATGCACAGATTTGCTCTTTATTGAAAATTGCACAATAAAAATTTTCTTGTAAATTTTAAAAGCCGTCTCGTTTTAAACGAGACGGCTTTTCTTTTACGTCTTTTTTTCTGACTTACTTTGTGTTCATATAAAATGGATGTATGAAATATTTTCTTACTGCGATTTTTTTGTGCTATTCAATATATATATGGGCACAGCCCCGTGTCATCTCCGGACCCATGCTTGGCCCTGTAGAATTGCGGGATGCAAAAGTTTGGGTTGAGGTTTCTCCGGAAGTGAAAACAGTTTCATTACAATACAATAAAAAAGGCGAACCTAAAATAAGTAAGACTATTAACTATAAAGGAGAATTGGGAAATGATTTCAACCCTATTTATTTTACGGTTGGCGGATTGCACTTTAATACCACTTATCAATACAAAATATGGGTTAATGGAAAGCCTACTACAAAAACTGGCGAGTTTACCACCAAAGACCTGTGGCAATGGAGAAAGCCTGTTCCTGATTTTAGTTTTTTAACCGGCTCCTGTTCTTATTTTAATGAACCTGTTTTTGATCGTCCCGGAACACCTTATGGAAAAGACTCTTCTATTTTTGAAAGCATGGCCAAAGAAAAATCAGACTTTATGTTATGGTTAGGCGATGCCTGGTACACAAGAGACGTAGATTATTACAGTGAGTGGGGTTTGTGGTACAGGGCCAGTCATGACAGAGCCACACCTGGATTACAAAACTTTCTAAAAGCGATGCCCCATTTTGCTACCTGGGATGATCATGATTACGGCCCCAATGATATTGGTGGTAATTACATTTTAAAAGAAACCAGCCGGAACGTTTTCAATAAGTATTTCTGTAATCCATCTTCCGGCCAAAACGGGCAAGGCATTTACACCATGACCACCTGGGGCGATGCCGATATTTTTATTACAGACAACAGGTGGTGGCGCAGTGCAGATGAAACAAAAGATTCAATTGATGGCAAGCCAAACCCAGAGAAAAGAATGTTGGGCAAACAACAAATGGAATGGCTAAAAAATTCGTTGTTGTATAGTTCAGCTACATTTAAAATAATTGCAGTTGGCAGCCAGGTATTAAACCCTGTTTCTCCTTTTGATAAATGGTGGGATTTTCCGGCAGAGTATGACGACCTGATGAATTTTTTAAAAGAGTACAATATAAATGGTGTTGTATTTCTTACCGGCGACCGGCATCATAGCGAAATAATAAAAGTTGAAAGACCCGGAATTTACCCGTTGTACGATATTACAGTATCGCCACTTACATCCGGAACACATATTTTTGGTGATGCCGAAAAAAATAATCCGTACAGGGTTTTAGCACTGGATCAAAAACGGAATTATGGAAAGATTTCTTTTACAGGTAAAAGGGGCGAACGAAAAATGACTGTAGAATATTTGGGCACTAAAGGTGAAAAACTGGATGAGTGGAGTATCTCGGAAAATGACTTGAAAACATCGGATTCAAAATAATTCCATCATAAAAAGAACCATTATGAAAATTTTAATTGCTTTTTTATCGAGTATTATTTTTTTTTCAGGTTGTAACAATGAAAAAAATAAAAACTCAGAGGAAACTACTTCTGCTGACGAAACAGCAACAGCAACCATTGAAATTGTTAGCCCGCAAGCAGATTCAACAGCAATAAGAAAAACAATTACTGAATTTTATGACTGGTATTTAGTGAACTGGGAAAAATTTCCAACAACGGGACTATATAAAGGCCTTAAAAAGGCAGACATGCCTCCTTATCAAATAGATTGGAAGGCAGTAGAGAAATATCAAAACTTTATTAAAGAATCTGTTCCTCAATTAGGCAATACATTTATAGCGGCGCAAAAAAAATTCTTTGAAGAATGTGATCTTGAATTTAAGAAAGATACCGAGGGAGAAATACCTTACGGGTTTGATTACGACTGGTACACCAATAGCCAGGAAGAACCTAAATACCTTGTTGATGAAATGAATAATTCTCATAATTGGAAAACCTCGGTAAGCGGTGATGATGCAATCGTAGATGTAATGAGATGGCGAGATGAGAATGGAAAAAAAATAGAAGAGTCCATCATTAAGTTCGGTATGAAAAGAGAAGCTGGCAAATGGACGATTGCCCGCATCGGTAACGTTTATTAATTAGTTTTAGCACAAGTAATGGATTGAGTATGACGATTTATTTTAGTTATGAAAAAGGACAGGTGATCCAGGCATTGCGTTATCATTTTATAAGCAAGCTGGAAATAAAAATTATGCTTATTACAGTGAATGTATTTGCTATCGGCTCTATCATTTTATATATGACGGGTATAATTGGTCCAATGCCATTTCTAGTTGGATCGCTTTTATGGATAGTGCTGATGGCCAGTTTTTGGTTTTTTCTTCCCGTCGCAGTATATCGCCGGGCAGTTACATTTAAGCATGAATTCAATATGAATTTTACTGAAGAAGGATTTACCCTTGGGCATGAGAAAGGTTCAAAAAACTGGCAATGGACCGCATTAAAAAATTACCTGGAGAGTCCTCATTTTTTTCATTTGTATTTCGACAGCCGATCTTTTTTCCTGGTGCCAAAAAGCGGCTGTAAAGATTCAGACGAAGTATTTGAATTGAGGAAGCTAATAAAATCGAAAGTAAAGAAAGGGTGAGTTATTGTTCCGATAACCTTTCAGATTAATAAGCGAAAATATTTCTTTACAGATTTGAAGTCCCTCCTGCGGAGAAGTGTTTGGGGAGGCTTCTCACAAATTTTTCTCCATTACATAATGCGGAATTGTTACTTCCGTAAATTCATCACCTTTTATTTTATAGCCTAGTTTTTCATAAAAGCCAATGGCATTCTTACGGGCATGCATACTCAGGTTTTTGTAGCCCCTGTCCCGTGCTATTGATTCTGCAAAATTCATCAATGCTCTGCCAATTCCTTTTCCTTGCAGGTTATTTAATACAGCCATTTGCCGCAGCCTGACTGTCGTGGGATTTTCTTCCACCAGCATACAACAGCCTAAAATATCTTCGTCTTCAAAGGCAGCAATAAGCATATTGTCCTTTTCACCCTCCAGTTCTTTTTCATCAAAGCCAAGCCCAAGCGGTTTGCGCAGCATATCGTCCCGCAGCTTCACCATCTGCCGGTATTCGGGACTGCCATGATCAATAATTTTCAAAGCCATAACTAAGTAATTAATTCCAGAGAAATTCAAATTACAAAGAACTTGCAACACTGCCAACGGTTCATTCACCTAATTTAAATGTCTTACAACTGCATATTTTGATGCTATTGCTTAGTTTTCAGTTGTTTGACCCAAAACCGGAAAAAAATGTGTTTCTTGCTTTGATTAGTTCAAAAAGTATATTTTTGCACCCAACAAACAAAACTTTAAGAACATGTCAGACATTGCATCAAGAGTTAAAAAGATCATCGTTGACAAACTGGGTGTTGACGAAGCAGAAGTAACTAACGAAGCTTCTTTCACCAACGACCTGGGCGCCGATTCATTAGATACGGTAGAACTGATCATGGAATTTGAAAAAGAATTCAACATCTCTATTCCGGATGAGCAAGCTGAAACCATCACTACGGTTGGTCAGGCTGTTACTTACCTGGAAGAGCATGCCAAGTAATAGTTGGAATGCATATCCCGCATGAGGTGGGAAAATAAATTACACCGCCTTCCGGCTGTTATGGCACTGAAGGCGGTTTTTCTTTTTTACATTAGTGTAGTTGTATCTTAGCTTAACTGATTTATTTTACGTTTATGGAACTAAAACGGGTTGTTGTTACAGGTATGGGTGCCCTTACACCATTAGGCAATAATGTTCAGGATTATTGGAATGGACTGATTAATGGGGTGTCTGGTGCCGATATGATTACACTTTTCGATGCCTCAAAATTTCGTACCAAATTTGCTTGCGAGATAAAGGGGTTTGAACCCACAGACTTCCTTGATAGAAAAGAAGCCCGGAAGATTGATCGGTTTACTCAATTAGCATTGGTTGTAAGCGACCAGGCTATGACGGATGCTGGACTTACCAAAGAGAATATTAATCCTGATAGAGTTGGAGTTGTGTTTGCGAGTGGTATCGGTGGGTTGATAACATTTCAGCATGAGGTTACTGATTTTGCAAGAGGTGATGGAACCCCACGTTTCAATCCCTTCTTTATTCCTAAAATGATATTAGATATAGCTGCCGGGCAAATTAGTATGCGGCATAATCTGCGGGGTCCAAATTTTGCAGTAGTAAGTGCCTGTGCAAGCAGCACCAATGCAATAATGGATGCGTTTAACCTTATCCGTTTGGGTAAATCAGATATTATCTTGACAGGAGGTAGCGAAGCGGTGATCAGCGAAGCTGGTGTGGGTGGTTTCAATGCCATGAAAGCAATGAGTGAGAGAAATGATGACCCGAAAACAGCCAGCCGCCCTTATGATAAAGACAGAGATGGTTTTGTGATGGGTGAAGCTGCTGGAATATTAGTATTGGAGGAATTAGAACATGCAAAAGCAAGAGGGGCCAAAATTTATTGCGAAATAGCAGGTGCAGGTGCCACCGCCGATGCGTATCATATTACAGCGCCGCATCCCGAAGGATTAGGTGCTACCAATGTAATGCTGGTGGCATTGGAAGATGCAGGAATGAAACCTGATGAAATTGATTATATAAATACCCACGGTACCTCCACTCCAATAGGAGATGGTGCTGAAGTAAAAGCCATTACCAAAGTATTTGGAGAACATGCTTACAAATTAAATATCAGTGCCACTAAATCAATGACAGGTCATTGCCTGGGTGCCGCCGGTGTAATAGAAGCTATTGCAAGTATTAAAGCATTGATGCATGATATTGCACCTCCCACAATTAATCATTTTACCGACGATCCCGAACTCGATCCAAAACTAAATTTTACGTTTAACAAAGCACAGGAGCGGCCTATCAGAGCTGCGCTCAGCAACACTTTTGGCTTTGGCGGACATAATGCCTGTGTAATTGTAAAAAAGTATCAATAACTCATATCACCGGGCTGCTGTTTGTAATAACTTTAATTAAGTAAATGTTTAAAGTAGCAACGTGAATATTTATTGCGGGGGCTGTTTATCAATTAAACTCTTTTTTTCGTAGCTTACCACCGTGGATTTTTTTAGTTTTTTTTCTGGCAAAATTTCTGGCTCATCTTTCAAAAAAGAATTGAAGAATATTCTCGGTTTTAAACCGAAGAATGTTTCTTTATATAAAACAGCACTCACCCACCGTTCAGTCCGGGAAGGTGCTGACGAGAATAATGAAAGATTGGAATACCTGGGTGATGCTGTACTCAGTGCATTGATTGCTGACTACCTTTTTAAACGGTATCCATATAAAGAAGAGGGGTTTCTTACTGAAATGCGCAGTAAGATGGTCAATCGCCAGCAATTAAATGAGATTGCAGTACGGATGGGATTAAAAAAAATTACCCTTTACAATAAAATGGATGGCTCTTTAAAAGTGAGCCAGATTTTTGGTAATACATTAGAAGCATTGGTGGGTGCTATCTATCTCGATCATGGCTATAAAAAAGCAAGCAAATGGGTATTGGAGTGTATTATTCTACCACACATGTTTATGGATGACTTGGAGAATCTGGAGATCAATCATAAAAATAAACTATACGGCTGGGCGAATAAGAACGGTAAAGTGCTGGAGTTTGAAACGCTAAATGAAAAATTAGAAAATGGCAGACGTCTATTTACCGTAGCGGCAGTAGTTGATGGCAGAAATATTGCCGAAGGCAAAGCCTTTAATAAAAAAGATGCATCGCAGATAGCAGCGCAGGTGGCCGTAGATAAATTGGGAATTGTAAATGCAGATTCAATAGTAGAAGAATAGTTCCAACAGCAATTTTACTTACACAAACCATAAACCAACCAACATGAAAAAATTCATTGTACTATTCATCGCAATCACCACTTTTATAGCTTGTAAAGATTCTGTAAAAGGAGAAAATGGCGTAGTATATAAAAACCCTGCTGAGTATAACGACTATATTGTAACCCGCCAGACATCGCTTATAAGCAAGATACTAGAGTTTAGTAAAGTGGCACAAACTGACCTTGAAAAGGCAGACAGTTTGCTTACTGTATATGAGAAGCAAACTACTGTATTGATTAATGAGATAAAGGGAATGCCTGCTTATAAAGGAGATTCTTCTCTAAAAGTGGCCGCCATTAAAGCTTTTACTTTTTACAAACGGGTATTTAGCGATGATTATAAAAAGCTAATCGAGATTAGGAAAGAAGGGGGTGATCAGACGGAAGAAGGCGTAGCAGAAATGAACCGTATTGTAGAAAATCTAAGTAAGGAAGAGGGGGAATTAGATAAAGTTTTCCAGGGTGCACAACGGGATTTTGCCAGCAAGCATAAGATGCGATTGGAGGAAAATGAAATACAAAAGAAGATTGATAAAATGAACGATGAATAGTAGTAAGCTATTTTCTTTCCATACATAACTCTATCAGTACTCCATTGGTAGTTTTGGGGTGAAGAAAGCAAACCAATTTATTGTCGGCTCCGGGCTTGGGTGTTTCGTTTAGCAAAACAAACCCTTCATTCCGGAGCCTCTCCATTTCTTGTTCAATATCGTCCACTTCAAAAGCAATATGGTGAATACCTTCGCCTTTCTTGTTTACGAATTTAGCAATTACACCATCCGGGTCAGTACTTTCCAATAGTTCAATTTTAGTGCTGCCAGATCTAAAAAAAGCTGTACTTACCTGCTCGCTTTCAACTGATTCGGTCTTGTAACAAGTGCTGTTCAACAGCTTTTCGAACAACGGTATTGAGTTTGTAAGGTCTTTAACTGCTATACCAATATGCTCAACTTTTTGCATATAGAATTGTTTGAATTAAAGGCCTTTGCGAAATCGGTAAATTCGGCCAATAGCCCGAAATTACCCCTTTCACTTAGAACCTTTTGGGTTAAATTTGCTATTAGAAACAAAAACGAATAATTACAAGATTATGTTGAATTTCCCGATTTATTTAGACCATAATGCTACTACGCCTTGCGACCCAAGAGTAGTGGATGCAATGATACCTTATTTCACCAATTCCTTTGGTAATGCGGCCAGCCGTAATCACCAATTTGGTTGGCAGGCTGAAGAGGCGGTAGATTATGCAAGAGAGCAAGTTGCAAAATTAATCGGCGCTGATCCAAAAGAAATCATTTTCACTTCGGGTGCTACAGAAGGTGATAATTTGGCAATAAAAGGTGTTTATGAAATGTATGCCAGCAAAGGAAATCACATCATCACCTGCAACATTGAACATAAAGCAGTGTTAGATACTTGTAAGCATATCGAAAAAGAAGGTGGCGAAGTAACCTACCTGAAAGTAAAAGATAATGGATTGATTGATTTGGCTGAACTGGAAGCTGCCATCAAACCAACAACTATACTTATTGCTATCATGTATGCCAATAATGAAATTGGTACTATAATGCCGATGAAAGAAATAAGTGCCATTGCCAAAAAGCATGGGGTACTTGTTTTTAGTGATGCGGTACAGGCAGTTGGTAAAATACCAGTGGATGTAAATAAAGATGGCATAGACCTGATGGCTTTTACCGCACATAAAATGTATGGACCAAAAGGTGTGGGTGCTTTATATGTACGCCGTAAAAATCCAAGGGTAAAAGTAACAGCACAAATAGATGGCGGCGGACATGAAAGAGGAATGAGAAGCGGCACATTAAATGTACCCGGCATTGTTGGATTCGGTAAAGCCTGTGAAATTTGCCTGAATGAAATGGAAGAAGAAACAGCAAGGATCAGTAAGCTGAGAGATAAATTGCAAACAGAATTATTGAAAGTAGAAGAGTCTTATTTGAATGGAGATATCAATCATAAATTACCTCATGTAACAAACATTTCTTTCAAATATGTGGAAGGAGAAGGGTTGATGATGGGATTCAATAAAAACATTGCCGTTTCATCAGGCTCTGCTTGTACCTCTGCATCATTAGAACCATCTTATGTTTTAAAAGCATTAGGCCTGGGTGATGATCTGGCACATAGTTCGCTTCGTTTTGGACTAGGACGTTTTACAACCGAAGAGCAAATCGATTATACAGTTGAGCAAGTAACAAACACCGTAAATAAATTAAGAGAAATGAGTCCGCTCTGGGAAATGTATAAAGAAGGAATTGATTTGAATACGATTGAATGGGCACATCATTAAAGTGGTAAGTTATAAGTTGTAAGCATTGCTTGCGACGAAAACTTATTACCTATTACTTAAAACTTAAAACTTTAGAAAATGTCATACAGCGATAAATTAATAGACCATTACCAGAACCCTAAAAATGTGGGAACACTGGATAAAAGCAAAACAAATGTAGGAACGGGCCTTGTTGGTGCACCAGAGTGCGGCGACGTAATGCGCCTGCAAATTGAAGTAGATGAAGCTACGGGCATTATTAAAGATGCTAAATTCAAAACATTTGGATGTGGCTCTGCTATTGCTTCTTCTTCATTAGCTACAGAATGGCTGAAAGGCAAATCTGTTGATGAGGCAGTAACCATTGATAATATGGCTATCGTAGAAGAATTAAATCTTCCGCCGGTAAAAATTCACTGTTCGGTATTAGCAGAAGATGCTATTAAAGCAGCAATCAATGATTACCGCCAGAAAAATGGCTTGGAAACATTGAAGTTTGAAGAAAGCGTAATTCATTAAGAAAGCCTTGAGCTGATAGCTATGAGCTGCGAGACTTTGGTTTGACTGTTTCGGCTCGAGGCTCGAAGCTCATAACTCAAAGTCAGAAGTATGAGTGTAGCATTAGATAACGCAATATATGTAAGCGATAAGGCCAAAGCCAAAGTAGCTCAGCTATTGGCAGATGCTGGCGTGGCAGACGACCCTTCTTATTTCCTGCGGGTGAGTGTTGTAGGAGGGGGTTGTTCGGGCCTTAGTTATAAATTGGATTTTGATAATGAGCAAAAACCAATGGACCAGTCATTTGAAGACAATGGTGTAAAAGTGGTAACTGATTTAAAAAGCTTTTTGTACCTGGTAAACACCACACTGGATTTTTCAGATGGGTTAAATGGTAAAGGTTTTTACTTTAGTAATCCCAACGCCAGCAGAACCTGTGGCTGTGGCGAAAGTTTCGCTGTTTAAATAGATTAAATCCCGAAATGAAATATTGAGTCCCCGTAATTGGGGATTTTTTATTTGTATAGGTACCCAAGCTCTTAAAAATTGAAATGTTACTTCAAACAGCAAGAGTTGGTCCTTGAACCTTGTGCCTTGTACCTTTTTATTACTTATTTTGCAGCACTTCTATGTGGTCCGTTTGTAAAAAAGAACTTCGTCAATTTTTTAGCAGCCTTACCGGCTATATTGCCATTACCGTTTTTTTATTGGTAAATGGCTTAGTACTTTTTGTTTTTGATGAAAACATCTTTGATTTTGGCTATGCCACCTTAGATCGTTTCTTTCAATTAGCTCCCTGGATATTGTTGCTGTTGATACCTGCTATTACCATGCGCAGTTTTGCCGAAGAATTTAAAACCGGCACCTACGAAATATTACAAACCCGTCCGCTTAGCCACTGGCAAATAATTGTTGGCAAATACTTTGGCAGTCTATTAGTAGTGCTGATCGCATTGCTTCCAACTATAATTTATATCGTTTCTATTCAACGTCTTTCTTCCAATGAAGGACTTGATATGGGAGCTACTGTTGGTTCATATATTGGCCTTTTCTTTTTGGCGGCAGTGTTTACGGCTATCAGTATTTGCAGCAGCAGTTTTACCAATAATGCAGTAGTTGCTTTTATAGTCAGTCTCATTGGTTGTGCATTGATCTATTATGGATTTAGTGCCATTAGTCGCTTGCCGGCATTGGCGAATGCTGCCGATTACTATGTAGAAATGATTGGTATTGATTTTCATTATCGCAGCATCAGCCGGGGATTGATCGATACAAGAGATGTTGTTTATTTTCTCTCGGTGATATTTCTATTTTTAGCTATCACCAGCCGAAACTTATTAAAAAGATAGTATGGGTAACCTGGTAAATAAAATAGTTGCTTCAAAATTCTGGTGGGTAATACTGCTGGTAATTTTGCTGGCGGTTAATTACCTGGCCTCTTCTTTTCATGCCCGGTTCGATCTCACCAAAGAAAAAAGATATACGCTTACGAAAGCCTCAAAGGATTTATTAAAAAAATTGGATGGAGAAGTACAGATAGATGTTTTTTTGAAAGGAGATTTTCCGGCCGGCTTTAAAAAATTAGCCAATAGTACAGAAGAGTTTTTAGGATTATTGAAAGATCGGAATAGTTCAAAAATTCATTATCGCTTTATTTCTCCGCAGGAGGAAATGCCGGATAGCCGAAAAACTTATGGCGATTCATTAGTAGGATTAGGTGCTATACCAATCAATCTTACCGTTCAGAAAGAAGAAGGTGAGAGCAGTAATATTATTTTTCCTGTGGCATTGATGCGGTATAAAGGCAAGCAATCATTGGTGAGTCTTTATCCCAGAGCCAGTGGTGCCATTTCGCAAGATGAGATAAACAGCGCTGAGGCATTGATGGAATACCAGTTTGTAAAAACGCTGGATAAAATGATGGAAGCAAAAGCTCCAGGGATAGTTTATGCAATGGGTAATGGACAGCCTACTGATCTTAAAGCATATGACATTGAGCAAACATTAACGCAAGACTATAGGTTTGGGCCGGTTGATATTTCAACAAACCAGATTCCCGGTGAAGCAGATGTATTATTGATTGTAAAACCGACGATACAATTTACAGAAGATCAAAAACTGAAAATTGATCAATACATAATGCGGGGAGGAAAAGTGTTGTGGTTTATTGATAACCTGATAGCAGAACAAGATAGCCTTCGTTATACAACAGAAACAATTGCTTTCGATAGAGATCTTAATCTCACCGATCAACTTTTTAGGTATGGCGTTCGAATCAATCCGGATTTAGTAATGAGCCTGGATTGTGATTATATGCCATTTGCAGTTGGTGGCACGCAGGAAAATCCGCAGTTTGAATTTTTGAAATGGAATTATTACCCATTGTTTGGCACTTCTAATAATAACCCGGTTACTAAGAATATGGGATTAGTAAAAGGAAGATTTGTCAATTCAATCGATACTATCGCAACACCCGGTATTACTAAAACAGTTTTATTGTCTTCCTCTCCTAATTCAAGAATAATCAGTACCCCTGCATTGATAAGCCTGAATGAAAATAAAAATGCTCCGCAGGATGCTAAGTTCACCAAAAGTAATATACCCGTTGCGATGTTACTGGAGGGAAAATTCACTTCTTTATTCAGAAACAAGATTTCCAAGTCTCAGCTAGATAGCCTATCAGGTTATGGCGCACCTTTTATGGAAATGAGTAAGGAACCCGGTAAGATGATAGTAGTGGGTGATGGAGATATATTATTGAACGAAGTGTCGCCCAAAGAAGGCCCATTACCAATGGGTACTAATTTTTATACGATGGGCTCTCAATATGAATACCAGTTTGCCAACAAAGATTTTCTGCAAAACTGTATTGAATACCTGGTAAACAAGCCGGGTATCAATGAAACCAGGAGTAAAGACATCGTTCTCCGTTTATTGGACTCACAAAAAGTAAAAGCACAAAAAAGCACCTGGCAGTTCATGAATATCGCTTTACCAATTTTACTGGTATTGCTTGCTGGCTGGATTTATCAGCAGGTGAGAAAAAGAAAATATGCGGCATAACCTTTGACCCTTGCGCCTTGTGCCTTCCTCTTTATCTTTGCATTCTTATTTAAATACTCCCGATGACAACCGATCAAGTTACGTATCTCGTTTTTGGAATTGTGCTAGTGGTGGCTTTAATATTTGACCTTGGGTTACTCAGCAAAAAAGGGCAAAAAGTAACGATCCGCCAGGCACTATATCAAACATTTTTCTGGGTTGGGCTGGCACTGGCCTTTTTTGTTTTTATGTGGGTAGAAAAAGGGCAGGGTCTTGCGCTGGAATACCTGAGTGCCTACCTGATGGAGTGGAGTCTGAGCATTGACAATATCTTCGTTTTTATACTTATTTTTTCTGCCTTCTCTGTAAAAGAGAAAAATTATGGAAGGGTATTACTGGCTGGAATTTTAATGGCCATTATTTTCAGAATTATTTTCATCACAGTGGGAGTAGCATTAGTAGAAAAGTTCCATTGGATATTATATGTATTCGGGGTCTTCTTGGTTTATACAGGTTATAAAATGTTTACGGCAAGTGATGATGAAGAATTTAAGCCGGAAGAAAGTAAGATCTATAAATGGATGAAAAGAATTTTGCCACTAGTTCCACATGATGGGGATGGTAAATATTCTGTAGTTATTGATGGTAAAAAATTCTATACCAGTTTGTTTGTAGTGGTAATTATGTTAGCAGCAATTGACCTGGTATTTGCTTTGGATTCAATTCCGGCAGTAATGGGTATTTCAAGAGATAAATTGGTTATCTACACATCTAATATTTTTGCTGTTTTAGGCCTGCGTTCATTATTCTTCCTTTTGCGTGGCGCAGTTAGCAAGTTTGATTACCTGCAACAGGGTATTGCGATAGTACTGGTATTTATTGGTATAAAAATGCTTTGTGAAAAATGGATTAACCAGGTGCTTGATAAGCAAATACAGGTTGCTATTTCATTGGGAGTAATACTGGTTTGTATCTCCGGTTCAATATTTTACTCCATTTTCATGCAGAAGAAAGGCGAACCAGAAGATATTACAGATGATAGCCAATAATTTTTTTAAAATTTGAGTTATTCAATCAGTCATATTGCTCGTATTATCGATGCTGAAAGTACAATTGTAAGCGATGTAACACTTGAACATCTTTTACTCGACAGCCGAAAAGTTTATGCTCCCTCAACCTCTTTGTTCTTTGCTATTAAAAGCCAGCGAAGAGATGGTCACCAGTTTATTCCTGAGTTATATAAAAAAGGAGTTAGAAACTTTGTAGTGAGTGAATTAATAAGTGCTTCATTATATCCGGAAGCAAATTTTCTTTGGGTTGATAATACATTAGTTGCTTTACAGCAAATATCCGCTTTTCATCGCCAACAATTCAAAGTCCCTGTAATTGGTATTTCTGGTAGCAATGGAAAAACAGTGGTAAAAGAATGGCTCTATCAACTTTTGCAAGAAAATTTCAATATCGTACGAAGTCCTAAAAGTTATAACTCTCAAATAGGTGTGCCACTAAGTGTATGGCAGATGAATGAACAACATACATTAGCCATTTTTGAAGCTGGTATTTCTGAACAGGGTGAAATGATCCGGTTAGAAAGAATCATCAAACCAACCATTGGAGTACTAACAAATATTGGCGAGGCACATAATGATGGATTTAATGATGAAGAACATAAGTTTAGGGAGAAGCTGGTTTTATTTAAGAATAGCGAAGTAATTATTGGAAGAGAAGCTGATTTTGAAGGGAGAAAAGACATTGTAGAAATGCTGGGTGATGCGATCAAGCTGAAAACCTGGGGATTTGGAGACCAAAACGATTTTGTTGTAAAAGCAATTGACAAAGAAGCTGGTCAAACCACCATTGAAATTGATTTTGAAAGTAATACTGTAAAAGTTGCAATTCCATTTACAGATGATGCTTCAGTTGAAAACGCCATAACCTGTGCAGCAGTAATGTTACAACTTGGGGTTTCAACAGATATAATTGAAAATCGGATGGAAAAGCTGCATGCGGTAAACATGCGGCTTGAATTAAAGAAAGGAATTAATAACTGCTCGATCATTAATGACAGTTATAGTGCCGATTTAAGTTCATTGAACATTGCCTTGAACTTTCTTGTTAATCAAAGTGCCGGAACAAAGAAAACAGTGATTCTTTCTGATTTTTTACATAGCGGCCTGGAGGACGAAGATCTCTACGAAGAAATCGCTGATGTATTGCAAAATCATTCCGTTAACCATGTTATTGGAATAGGAGAACGAATTTCAACATTGCTGCCCATAGCTTTTGGAAGTTCATCCCTTACACAGGAATATTTCAACAGTACAGAATCATTTTTACAGCATTATCGGTTCTCAAAATTTAAAGAAGAAACAATCCTGGTAAAAGGTGCCCGGATTTTTGAGTTTGAAAAAATTGTTCCGCTGCTGGAACAAAAAGCACATCAAACCATTCTTGAAATTAATTTGAATGCTCTGACCCATAACCTGAAGCAGTACCAAAAAATATTGCAACCAGCTACCAAGGTAATGGCCATGGTAAAAGCATTTGCCTATGGAAGCGGCGGTGCAGAAATAGCAGGAGTTTTGCAATTTCAGAAAGTAGATTATTTGGGTGTGGCATATGCAGATGAAGGAGTGGAGCTACGAAAAGCCGGTATCACACTTCCCATAATGGTGATGAACCCTGAAGAAAATGCCTTTGAAGCAATTGTTGAGCATAATTTGGAGCCGGAAATTTATTCATTTCAATTGCTGCATGCTTTTGATTTGTTCTTAAAAGCGCAGGCATTACAACAATATCCTGTACATATAGAAATAGAAACAGGAATGAACCGGCTCGGTTTTTCCGTAAGCGATATAGAGCAACTTGCTACTGAATTGAAGGCCACTACATCTTTTAACATACAAAGCTGTTTTTCTCATTTGGCCGGTGGCGAAGAAAAGGGACAAGATGCTTTTACTGAAGAGCAAGCAATAAAGTTTCAACAGGCAGCTAATCAATTACAAGAAAGATTGGGATATAGCTTCTTAAAACATATTGCTAATTCCGCAGCAGCTATTCGTCATCCGCATTTGCAAATGGACATGGTGAGAATAGGAATTGGATTGTATGGTGTGGATAGCGCAGCTACCGGTAAATTAGATTTGCAAACAGTTGCTACACTTAAATCAACTGTAGCACAATTAAAGTATCTGAAGACAGGCGACTCGGTTAGTTATAACAGAAAAGGAGTAGTAAGTAGAGATTCTGTAATTGCTACTATTCGGATCGGTTATGCAGATGGCTATCCCAGAAGATTAGGAAATGGTGTAGGCAAAATTTTGGTCAAAGGAAAATTGGCACCAGTTATTGGAACTGTTTGTATGGATATGATAATGATTGATGTGACGGATATTACTGGAGTGCAGGAAGCTGATGAGGTAGTTGTTTTCGGAAATGAAATATCGGTACAACAAATCGCAGAATGGGCATCAACAATTCCTTATGAGATTATGACTGGTATTTCCCAACGAGTAAAACGGGTTTATTTTGAAGAATAATGATCGCTTTCTGCCTGAATTTGTAAATAAACTTAATCAGCAGTTAAATTTTTACAATAGGACACAAGCTCGTAGCTCATAGCTAACAGCTCGTAGCTTCTCTGTATATTTGCCCCTTATTATGAAGTCAATCAAAATACGGCATGTTGCATTTATAATCGCCGCTATAATTATTGTAGACCAGGTATTGAAGATCTGGATCAAGACATCCCATCCTACCGGAGAAGTATTACGGGTTGGCGGTATGGATTGGTTCCGGCTGCATTTTATTGAAAACCCCGGCATGGCATGGGGTTGGAAATTTGGTAATGAAACAGGTAAGATGATACTAACCTTATTTCGCCTGGCAGCTGTTATTTTTGGAACATGGTATCTCGGAAAAATTGTCAAACAAAAATATAGCAAAGGCTTTATCATTTGTGCGGCACTAATTTATGCCGGAGCATTAGGCAATTTAATTGATAGCATGTTTTATGGAATGATCTTCGACAAAGGTCTTCGGTATGACCCGGCTATCAACGATTATATTTCTTATTCAGGTATTGCAGAATTTTCAGCCAGCGGTTATTCTTCTTTTTTACATGGTAGTGTAGTAGATATGCTTTATTTCCCCATGTTCAAAGGAAATTTCCCTTCCTGGTTTCCATGGGTAGGTGGGGAAGAATTTGAGTTTTTTAGTGCCATTTTTAATATTGCAGATATGTCTATCTCAACAGGCGTTATTACATTACTGTTGTTTCAAAAAAGGTTTTTTAAAAAGCAAACCCCCGAAGAAAAACATTCAACCGTAGAAACAACTACTGATGTAAGCGACAAAATGCAGGTGCTTTAAAGTATAAAATTCAAAACCCCCGATTCGGGGGTTTTGCTTTAAGTTATAGGCTTTGTTTGCAATCATTTAATCATCACCATCTCTTTTTTATATCAATGTGAGTTCATAGTTAGACCAACTTTTTTTGTCTGGACTAAAACTATACTACGTTGATATTAACGGGTGTGGGCAATGTAACGTAAGGCTGCTGTCATACTAGAGTCCGCCATCAGCGAAGCTCTGGCATTGTCTGCAACCCTTGTTTTGCCATTTAGCACAGCTCGTAAATAAGGAGATTGATGTGATGTTTTGGCAGCAGGTTCCTGATTTGGTCCCTTTGCCACATACGGGGAAAAGTAAAATGGTTGTGCATTACTTTTCATGGGGTGGTTGTTTTAGTTTTAAAATGGGGTTGGATTGTTAGTATGTTAAGGTAGTGCAGTGTTACCAGCATTTGCAACTATTTAGCAATAAAAAGAGAGAAGAAACCGTAGTTTTTCTCTCTTTTTATTGGTGCTTTTACTATAAAATTTTAGTTCAGCTTGCCTACCATATCACCTGGTTTTACCCACTCGTCAAACTCTGCGGGAGTTACATAGCCCAATTTCACCGCCATTTCTTTTAAGGTAGAGCCTTCCTTATGTGCTTTTTGTGCAATCTCTGCTGCCTTATAATAACCAATCTTTGTATTTAAGGATGTTACCAGCATCAGGCTATTATCTACATGTTTTTTAATATTCGCTTCAATAGGCGCTAATCCTGCTGCACATTTATCATTAAAAGAAACGCAACCATCACCAATCAATCTTGCACTATGGAGAAAATTATAGATCATTACCGGTTTAAAAACATTTAATTCAAAATGACCCATACTGCCTCCAACGCTTATGGCAACGTCATTACCCATTACCTGTGCAGCGATCATGGTTAGTGCTTCACATTGTGTTGGATTTACTTTACCTGGCATAATAGACGAACCGGGTTCATTATCCGGAATAAAAATTTCACCAATACCGCTTCTTGGTCCGGATGAAAGCATACGAATATCGTTGGCGATTTTCATTAAGCTAACGGCTACTGTTTTTAATGCTCCGTGTGCTTCAACTATTGCATCATGTGCAGCTAATGCTTCAAACTTATTCTCGGCAGTAACAAATGGCAACCCGGTTAATGCAGCAATATGCTTTGCAACATTCTTTGCATAATTGGGGGGAGTATTAATACCTGTTCCAACAGCAGTTCCACCAAGAGCCAATTCACTTAAATGTGCCAGTGTATTCTTAATGGCTTTCATTCCATGATCTAATTGGGATACATAGCCGCTGAACTCTTGCCCTACCGTTAAAGGGGTGGCATCCATAAAATGCGTACGGCCGATCTTTACCACTTTCATGTATTGCTTGCTTTTCTTAGCCAGCGTATCTCTTAGTTTTTTAATACCGGGTAATGTCGTTTCTACTAATATTTTATAAGCTGCAATATGCATGGCCGTTGGAAACGTATCGTTCGATGATTGTGATTTATTTACATCATCATTGGGATGCAGGAATTTTTCTTTGTCAGTAAGTTTGCCACCTTTTAGTACATGTCCACGATAAGCCACTACTTCGTTTACATTCATGTTGCTTTGTGTGCCGCTACCAGTTTGCCAAACTACTAATGGAAAATAATCATCCAGTTTTCCTTTCAAAATTTCATCACATACTTTTCCGATTAAAACCGATTTGTTTTTAGCTAACACACCAGCTTCCTGGTTAGTAATAGCCGCCGCTTTTTTCAAATATGCAAAGGCACTTATTATTTCTTTGGGCATTTTATTAATGTCCTGCGCAATTTTAAAATTGTCGATGCTGCGCTGGGTTTGTGCTCCGTAATAGGCATCGGCGGGCACTTTTACCTCTCCCATAGTGTCTTTTTCTATCCTGTATTCCATATATATATGCTTAAAATTTTATAGATACTGCTTACTTGCCGTAGTCCCGGCTAAGGCCGGGCAAAGGTAGGCCAATCGGCCAAACAGGTAATCCATTTTTGTTTTAAAAGTTCACTTTCCGGCCTTATATTGCTACCGGTAAATGCAACTTTTTCAACCTCTTTTTCCTCAAATAATAACAAAACCAACCGTCATAAATCAGCCTATAAAATCCATTTCGGGTATTTTATACAGCGCTTAAATTCAGCTATGAGATATTTTTTTTTACAGCTGCTTGTTTTTATAGCATCAACAAGTGTGGCCCAGCAAAAAACGGCAGCCCCATTACCTTCCAAACAACAATTAGCCTGGCATGAAACAGAGTATTATCTCTTCATGCATTTTGGTCCCAACACATTTAGCGGAAAAGAATGGGGGGAAGGAACAGAACCTGCTGATATGTTTAATCCTACCAATTTAGATTGCAGGCAATGGGCAAGAGTAGCAAAAGAATCGGGCGCAAAAGGAATTATAATTACCGCCAAACATCATGATGGATTTTGTTTGTGGCCCAGTAAGTTTTCAAAGCATACAGTGCGGGAAAGTAAATGGAAAGATGGACAAGGGGATGTATTAAAAGAATTATCCCAAGCCTGCCGGGAATTTGGATTAAAGTTTGGCGTTTATATTTCTCCATGGGATAGAAATCACCCGGACTACGGTACCGAAAAATACAACGATGTATTTGTGGGGATGATGAAAGAGATTTTTCAGAACTATGGCCCCATTTGGGAACTGTGGTGGGATGGCGCAAATGGCGAAGGTCTGAATGGGAAAAAACAAGTGTATGATTGGAGAAGATATGAAAATACCGTTCGCCAGTTTTCACCTAAGACAGTAATCTTTAGTGATATTGGTCCGGATATAAGATGGGTGGGAAATGAAAAAGGAATCGCCAGTGAACCCAACTGGAATTTTTTAGACACTGCTGGTTTTAAAAGAGGAGTGGGTGCACCGCCTACAGATACGTTGGGAAGAGGAAACTACAATGGTAGTATGTGGATACCTGCAGAGTGTGATGTAAGCATCAGGCCGGGTTGGTTTTGGCGCAGCACTGAAAATGATAAAGTAAAAACTCCAAAGCAATTGTTTGATCTGTACCTCAAATCTGTTGGAAGAGGGGCTAATCTGTTATTAAATGTGCCTCCCGATAGCAGGGGACTTATTCATGAAAAAGATTCCGCAGCATTGGTGGGATTTAAAAATCTAAGAACGGAAAGCTTTGGCGAAAATTTATTAAAGCAGGCCGAAACCTATTATGAGTTTACGCAACGGGATTTTTCGCAAAAGCCTTTTGTTATTCGCAGCTTTGATTCTACAGTAACTTCGTATGGAATTAACCTGCAAAACTTTGTAGTAAAGTTGAAGCAACCTTCAAAAGTAAATTGCATTGTATTAAGAGAGGCAATACATCTTGGACAAACTGTTCGGCGATTTAGTGTGGTGTTATATAACGGAGAAAAAGCAATTGGCGAAATACAAGGCAGAAGCGTAGGCAGAAAACGAATCCTCACTTTTCCAACGACCAGCATTACTTCTTTTAGGGTATATTTAGAAGATGCAGAGGGGCATGATAATATTAGTGGGATAGCTGCATACCTTATTAATGAAAGCCTTATAGAAAAATGAGATCAATTACAATTATAAAAGCGGCGTTATTATTCACTTTTGTTTGTGTAAGTACAATAAATTTTGCGCAAAAGAAGGATAAAGAAATGGAGAAGTTGATTGAAGAAAATTTTCTATTGGCAGCAGAGCAATATAAGTTATTGGGAAAAAATACGCCGTCCAACGTAATGCCACGGAATTATATAGGCATAGAAAAGAAATTAGTAACCAGTAATACCAGTTGGTGGACAAGTGGTTTTTTTCCTGGCTCCTTATGGTATATCTATGAACAAACAAAGGACACCGCCATAAAAGCAGAAGCAGAAAGAAGGTTGGGCATTTTAGAAAAAGAAAAGTATCACACTAAAGATCATGATCTTGGATTTATGATCTATTGCAGTTTTGGCAATGCCTATCGTATTACCGGCAACAAAGCGTATAAGGAAGTTGCATTTACTGCTGCTGAAACATTGATCAAAAGATATCGTCCTTCTATCAATGCAATACAGTCTTGGGATTCCAATGCAAAGTTTAAGTGCCCGGTTATTATAGATAATATGATGAATCTTGAACTGCTTTGCTGGGCTAGTGATCAGCAACGGGAGCCCAAGTATAAAGTAATAGCGATAGATCATGCAAACACCACATTGAAAAATCATTATCGGCCAGATTTTAGTTCTTACCATGTGGTTGATTTTAATTTGGAGACCGGAGAAGTTGCTGCAAAAAAAACTGCTCAGGGATTTTCAGATGAGTCAGTCTGGTCAAGAGGTCAATCATGGGGGTTGTATGGATTTTTAATTATGTATCGTTTTACTAAGGAGCCTACTTATTTACAACAGGCAAAGAACATTGCAGGTTTTATATTAGATCATCCTAGTCTTCCAAAAGACAATGTGCCGTATTGGGATTTTAATTCAACCGATATACCCAACACCTACCGTGATGTTTCTGCTGCAGCAATACTTGCTTCAGCTTTATTGGAGCTGGGACAATATACGGACGGAAAAGAAAAGGAAGTGAATGTAAAAACTGCCAAGAAAATATTGAAAAGCCTTTCTACCGCTAAATACAGAAATAAGCCGGGACAGAACGGCGGATTTATTTTAAAACATAGTGTAGGTTCTGTTCCGCATCAATCAGAAGTGGATGTGCCGCTTACCTACGCTGATTATTATTTTTTAGAAGCATTGATTCGGTATAAGAATTGGTATCTACAGGCTGCACAAAACTAATTTTACTTTCCCTTAAAATTTGCCTTTCTCTTTTCTAAAAAAGCAGTCGTTCCTTCTTTCATGTCTTCTGTAGCAAAAGCGTTTCCAAATTCTTCAATTTCTAAGGCATAGCCATCTTTAGTTTCATCATACACGGCGTTAGCAGCTTTTATACAACCTGCTACTGCAAGCGGTGCTTTAGAATTAATAATTTCAAGAATTTTTTTGGTATGCTCCAATAATGTTTCGGCGGTGGTTACATAATTCACCAAACCAAGTTGTTTTGCTTCATTCGCATCTATCATATGTGCACTCATCAATAATTCCATCGCTTTTCCTTTACCGATCAATTGCACTAATCGTTGTGTGCCGCCATAGCCGGGAATCAATCCTAAATTAACTTCTGGTTGGCCAAATTTTGCATTTTCAGCCGCCACCCTAAAATGACAACTCATTGCTAATTCACAACCACCACCCAATGCAAAACCATTGACGGCTGCAACGATTGGCTTCGCAGAATTTTCAATTCTGGCAAAAATATCCTGTCCTCTTTTTGCTAATAGCATTGCCTCTGCTTTGTTCAATCCGCCAAATTCTGATATATCTGCACCGGCTACAAATGCTTTTGGTCCTGCGCCTGTAATGATAACCGATTTTATTTCAGCATTGCTTTCTATTTCATCTAATGCCGTTTTCAAATCGGTGAATACATCTTTATTTAACGCATTGAGTTTATCCGGACGATTGATTGTAATGGTGTAGATACCATTTTCCAGTGTAGTAAGCAGTGTTTGAAACATGTAAGATGATTTTGTCAAAAGTAGGAATAAAACCAATGAGTAGAGTCCCGTAAGCTCATCAATAGCACTTTATAAGGGCATGATATTGGCACACTATAAATAGCAAAATTTTCTATCCCGAAATTATAACCAAAGGCAACTATTTCATGAAGGCAGATCAAAGAAAAAAACAGCGGAAAGATATCTTTGAAAGGCTTCCGGAAGCAATTACAAAGTTCAAAAAAAATGTAATTGAACCTTTTTTTATTGATACCAGCAATAGCATGGAGGAAAGCCTGCCACTACGGTCTGAAATTTTTACCATAGAACAATTAGAGCAGCATGCCAGAACCCTTGCAAACCGGCATATTCTTATCAGTAAGGAGCCTTCTGAACAGTTATTAAAGCGCCTCGCAGAAAATGAGGCCATATTACTTGAAGTTCATTCTATTCTTACCGAAAATGTAAAACAGGAAAGCCGTATTACACCGGCTGGAGAATGGTTGCTCGATAATTTTTACCTGATTGAAGAACAGATCTATACGGCAAAAAAGCATTTACCTAAAGGATATAGCCGGGGGTTACCACAATTAGCAAAAGGCGCCTCTGCGGGATTGCCCCGTGTATATGACATAGCTGTGGAAATTATTTCCCATACTGATGGCCATGTGAGTTTATTTAGTCTACAAAATTTTGTTTCTGCTTACCAGGAAATTAATTTTTTACATCTGGGTGAACTATGGGCCATCCCCATTATGCTTCGATTGGCCTTATTGGAAAATCTTCGCCGGCTTTCTATCCAGATATCTATTGATATAACCAATAAATCACTGGCCACATCATGGGCAGATGAAATGATTAAAGTAGCCGAAGAAGATCCCAAAAATTTAGTATTGGTGATAGCAGATATGGCGAGAGCAAAACCACCCATGGCAAGCTCATTTGTTGCAGAACTTACCAGAAGAATACAGGAAAAGGGTAGTTCACTACAATTAGCGATGAACTGGCTGGAACAAACTTTATCAGAAAATGGTTTAAGCAGTAATGAACTGGTGCAGCAGGAAAATCAAAAGCAGGCGGCAGACCAGGTTTCCATTAGCAATAGTATCAGCAGTCTTCGTTTCTTAAGTACTACCGATTGGCGGGATTTTGTAGAAGCAACAAGTATCATGGAAGCAACACTTTCGCAGGATGCCGCCGGTATCTATTCTAAGATGGATTTTGATACAAGAGACAGTTACCGGCATGTGGTAGAAAACCTGGCTAAGAAAAGTGAGTTCTCGGAGAAGCAGATCTGCGAAATGATAGTGAATTGCACTAAAGAAAATCTGGAGAAAAATGGATTGACAAGAGCTGCACATGTGGGCTATTACCTGAAAGGAAAAGAATTAAAAAGAATTGAAAAATTGTCGGGAGCTAAACTTACGTTCAAAGAAAAAAATAAAAAACTCGTTAATATAATTCCCTTGTACACCTATATAGGAGGGATACTTTTTTTATCGATACTTATTTGCTGGGCACTAATAAGTAAAGCACATACTGAGGGATTAAGAAATTGGCAATTGGTTATATTATCTGTTCTTGCATTGCTTGCTACAAGCATGGTAGCCGTATCCATTATCAATTGGATTATAACTATAACAGCAAAGCCTGTTTTATTACCAAGAATGGATTTTTCTTCCGGCATTCCGGATGAACACCGTACCATGGTGGTAGTGCCTACAATTATCGGTAGCATAGCCGATGTAAATAATTTAGTAGAAGGAATTGAAATACGTTTTTTAGCGAATAGGGATGCTAATCTTCTTTTTGCATTACTAACAGATTTTAAAGATGCACAGCAGGAACAACTACCGGAGGATGAAGAAATTTTACGCTATGCGGCAAAAAAAATCAAGAAGCTTAATAATAAGTATGAACGATCTGCTAATGATACCTTCTTTCTTTTTCACCGACCAAGAAAATGGAACAGCCGTGATAAAGTATGGATGGGTTGTGAACGTAAGCGGGGAAAACTCGGCGATTTAAATGCAGTAATAAAGGGGGGCAGTGATAAAAACTTTTCATTGATTGTGGGTGAAAAGGAAATATACAGCACAGTTAAATATATTATTACTCTCGACACCGATACACAGTTGCCAAGAGATGTAGCCTGGAAGATGACCGCAACAATGGCTCATCCGTTAAACCAGCCAATCTATTCCGAAAGGAAAAAAAGAGTGGTGGAAGGATATTCGATCCTGCAACCAAGGGTTTCTAACAGTTTGCCGATGGATGAAAGTTCTATTTATTCAAGAATGCATGGAAATGATCCGGGAACCGATCCGTATACAAGAGCAACTTCGGATGTGTACCAGGATTTATTTTCCGAAGGTTCATTTATTGGTAAAGGAATTTATGCTATTGATAGTTTTGAAAAGGTATTGAAGAAAAGGTTTCCTGATAACAGGATATTGAGCCATGATTTACTGGAAGGGGCTTATGCAAGAGCAGGTCTTATTACCGATGTGCAGTTGTATGAAGAATATCCGTCCTCCTACATTACAGATATGCGTCGTCGCCATCGCTGGATAAGGGGCGATTGGCAAATTGCTACATGGATACTTCCGTTTATCCCCGGCTATAATAATAAGTTGCAGTTTAATCCGCTTTCTGCTTTATCTAAATGGAAAATATTTGATAACCTGCGGCGAAGCCTTGTTCCGGTATCGTTATTATTACTGCTATTATTTGGTTGGATTGTTTCTTCTAATCCTTTCTTCTGGACGATTGCTGTGTTGACAATTATTTTTCTACCGGTTTTTGTAGGTTTTTTTTGGGAACTTTTAAAAAAACCGGCGGATGAACTTTTTGTACAACATTTTATTTATACCAGTCGTTCGTTAAAGGATAATATTGTTCAGCAACTGGTGGGTTTTGTTTTTCTTCCTTTCGAAATGTTTGTAAATAGTGGAGCTATACTTCGAACAGTATGGCGTATTTATATTTCCCGAAAAAATTTATTGCAATGGAACCCTTACAGTAACCGCCATACAGATGAAAAATCTGTTATCGGTGCATATAAAGTGATGTGGTTTTCGCCATTCTTTGCGATGGCTATTTTTATTTTGCTGACTTTTTATGGTCCCATAACACTAGCGAAAGTGTTACCGTTTTTATTGATCTGGGCTGCAGCTCCATTTATTGCCTGGTATATAAGCAAACCGCATAACGAAAAGAAAGCAGAGCTATCTCTTGAACAGTCCATTTATCTCCGAAAGCTGGCCCGAAAAATATGGTCATTTTTTGAAATCTATGTAGGTCGTGGTGATAACTGGCTACCACCCGATAATTACCAGGAAGAACCGGTAGAAAGAATAGCACACCGTACATCGCCTACCAATATCGGCCTTTCTTTATTAGCCAATCTTACCGCATATGATTTTGGCTACAGCACTGCCAGGGAAACAATTGAATTAACGGACAATACCATTAACACCATGCAGCGCATGGAAAAGTATAGAGGGCATTTATATAATTGGTATGATACACAAACGCTGATGCCGCTAAGCCCACGTTATGTTTCCACTGTAGATAGCGGTAACCTGATGGGTCACCTCATAACATTGAAACAGGGATTGATAGCAATACCCAATGACAAAATTGTACAAAAAAATATTGCAGATGGTCTTGTGGATGAAATAAGAATATTGGCCCAAATACTAAATACGCCGGGAATTAAAAAAATTCTGGATACCATGCTTGATGAAAATGACATTGATTTTGATAACCCCACAGCAATAAAGAGTAAACTGGATAACCTGGAAGAATCACTTACTAAAACCCTGGCGAAGTTAGATACAGATCCCGAAGAAGAAGCGGAATGGTGGATACAAAAAATATTTTCCCATATTAAAAATATCAGGAAAGACTTAAAAACTTTTCTTCCCTGGGTATTTGTAAAAAACTGTCCTGCGAAATTCGAAAATATTTTACCGGTACTGCCGGGCATACCTACTATCAAAGAGTTAGCAGGTATCGAACAACAATTATTATTTCATATTAATGCACTTTATTTTGATGATAATACAACTGAAGAGAATGAGTGGATTTCCCGCTACAGAAGTGCAATAGTAGAATCTGGAAGTAAAGCAAAAGCAATCATCCTTAGCATCGAACAATTGGCTGCAAAGTGCACTCAGCTTATCAATATGGATTTCGAATTTCTATATGATAAATCACAACATTTATTAACTATCGGGTACAACACAGATGAACACAGAAGAGATAACAGCTTTTATGATCTGCTGGCATCTGAAATACGACTCACTACTTTCTCCGCTATTTCCGAAGGAAAATTGCCACAGCAAAGTTGGTTTGCATTGGGTCGTCAATTAACGAATATCGGTAGTACTCCTATTCTGCTTTCGTGGAGTGGTTCTATGTTTGAATACCTGATGCCACTACTGGTAATGCCAGGGTATAAAAATACTTTGCTGGATCAAACAACGAAAGCGGTTATTCAGCGGCAGATGGAGTACGGTAAAAAGAGAGGTGTGCCATGGGGTATTTCAGAATCCGGGTACAATATGGTAGATGCACATCTTAATTATCAATATCATCCATTTGGTGTACCTGGTCTTGGTTTTAAACGTGGCCTTGGGGAAGATCTTGTTGTATCACCTTATTCAACAGTAATGGCATTGATGGTTTCGCCGCAAGATGCATTAGATAATTTAAAAGTATTAAAAGCCGAAGGCTTTGAGGGACGGTTCGGATTTTATGAAGCTATTGATTATACCCCTTCCCGCCTGGCCCGCAAACAAAGTTTTGCTGTAGTAAAATCATTTATGGCCCATCACCAGGGTATGAGTTTTTTATCCATCAGTTATTTACTCAATCAGCAACCTATGCAACAGCGGTTTAGTGCTGATATAGGTGTTAAATCTGCTTTGCTTTTATTACAGGAAAGAATACCCCGTGTTACCACATTCTATTCGCCCCGTGTTCATGAAACAGATACCAGCATTGCACCAAGCAGTGGTGGGTATATGCGGGTACTGGATACACCACACACTGCTATTCCTGAAGTACAATTATTATCGAATGGCCGCTATCATGTAATGGTAACAAATGCAGGAGGTGGTTACAGCCGTTGGAAAAATATTGCATTGACCCGTTGGAGGGAAGATAGTACCTGCGATAATTGGGGAACCTTTTGTTATATCCGTGATATAGAAAATAACGCATCCTGGTCCGCTTCCTTTCAACCTTCATTAAAAGAGGGAGATAATTATGAAGCCGTTTTTTCACAAGGAAGAGCAGAGTTTCGTCGTAAGGATCTGTTATTAGAAACGCATACAGAAATTGTAGTATCACCGGAAGATGATATAGAATTGCGAAGGGTACATATCACCAATCGATCTCGTAAAAAAAGAACGATTGTTGTTACCAGCTATGCAGAAGTAGTGCTGGCTGTTCCGATATCGGATGAAGTGCATCCGGCTTTCAGTAATCTTTTTATACAAACAGAATTGAATGAGCAGCGAAATGCCATCATTTGTACCCGCCGTGCCAGATCCGATAATGAAAACAATCCGTGGATGTTTCACCTGATGAAAGTGCATGATGCAGAAATTAAAAATGTGTCGTATGAAACAGATAGGGGTATATTTATCGGAAGGGGAAATAACATTCATAATCCGGATGCTATTAACCAGGCGTCTTCATTATCAGGCAGCATTGGTTCTGTATTGGATCCTATTGTTTCTATTCAATATAAAATTGTATTAGAGCCATACGAGTCGGCAACGATTGATATGATCTTTGGAATTGCTGACACAAAAGAGAGCTGTAATTTTTTAATAGAAAAATACCAGGACAGGCATCTCATTAACCGGGTGTTAGAATTAGCCTGGACACATAGCCAGGTAATACTACGGCAGATCAATGCAGTGGAATCGGATGCACAGTTGTATTCAAGGTTGGCCAGCTCCATTATTTTCAGCAATGCTGCTTTGCGTACAGATCCTTCCGTTATTATTAAAAATCATCGGGGGCAATCAGGTTTGTGGGGGTATTCTATTTCAGGCGACTTGCCTATTGTGTTATTACAAATCGAAGATTCAGCTAATATAGAGTTAGTAAAACAATTGGTTCAGGCCCATGCTTACTGGAGGTTAAAAGGATTACTCGTTGACCTGGTTATATGGAACGAAGATCATGGTGGCTATCGCCAGATATTACACAATGAGATACAGGGAATTGTTTCGCCGGGTAGTGTTATTGATGTAAAGGATCAGTTCGGTGGAATTTTTATCCGCTCTGCAGACCAGATCTCCAACGAAGACAGAATATTA
>JALHNJ010000014.1 GCA_022843585.1 Chitinophagaceae bacterium | reverse complement strand
CCAGCAGCACTTACTGCAGCCGATTCAGCGAAGATGTCGTTCTTTTTTTTTGCTATATCAAGAAGTTTCTGACTAAGGCGCAGGAGTTGTAATGGAAATCCGTCAATGGCAGTACCATAAAAAGCTGTAATCAGGTCAGCCTTCTCATCCTCATCCTTTTCTTTTACAAATAAGTTGAGGATGGAATCGCATCGAAGTTGAATCTGCTCTATTATATTCTCCTGGCTACGGGCCGTATTACAAGTGGCTATAAAAAAGAAGAAAAGAAAAAATTTATGTCTCATTCATAAGAGATTTAGTTTTGTTTACGACCAATAATGTTATTCATACAGGTAATTGAATAACAAATTCAGATCCTTCGTTTTCCTTTGTATCCACTTTCAACTCACCACCGTGTGCTTTTACAATATCGTAGCTTAAAGATAAACCCAATCCAGTTCCCTGCCCTGTTGGTTTGGTGGTAAAGAATGGTTGAAAAATTTTATCTAGCACTTTTTGTGGAATACCATCTCCATTGTCTGCTACACTAATTTCAACTTTATTATTTCCATTTGGGTTAATAATTTTTGAAGTTTTCACTGTTACGGTGGGTTCATAAATATCAAAATCTAATTTAGCCTTTTCATTGGTAGCATAAAAGGAATTTGTAATTAAATTCAAAATTACTCTTCCGATATCCTGTGGTATGATATTGACGGTACCAATACTTTTATCATACTCCGTTTTCAACGTAGCGTTGAAATTTTTATCTTTTGCCCTTAATCCATGATAAGCCAGTCGGAAATATTCATCAACCAGTTTATTGATATCCGTTGGTTCTTTCACTCCACTGCTGCTTCGGCTGTGCTGTAGCATACCTTTTACGATCGCATCAGCTCTTTTGCCATGATGATTAATCTTCTGTTCGTTTTCTTTTATATCCTTTGTAATGGCTTTTACTTCGGCCAAATTCCCTTTGTCAACTTCCTGTTCTAACTCATCTATCAATTCTGTATTTACCTCTGAAAAATTATTGACAAAGTTTAACGGGTTTTGAATTTCATGGGCAATGCCTGCAGTGAGTTCTCCCAGGGATGCCATTTTTTCGGATTGGATGAGTTGGGATTGGGTAGATTTTAGATTAGTAAGTGTTGTTTCTAAAACTTTATTCGCTCTTTGCTTTTGCCGATTATTGCGATAGAATATAAAGGCAAGTACGGACAACAACCCCAAACCGGCAAACAATGCTATCGTCCGTATTTTATTTCTATACGATATACTTTGCTGTGCTTCTTTTTCCAGCCGCATCTGTTCCTCAAAGTTTACATTCTGGAATTGAGTAAGCCTGTCATTTAGATTTTTGTGTAAGCTGTCGCCTACTGTTTTTGATAGGGTGAGATACGCTAATGCACTATCAGCATTTCCCTGCATTTTCCAGGCATCAGAAACTAAGTTTGCAGCAGTACCGATGTAGTTCCCTGCCTTCAATTTAGTAGCTAACTGAAAAGCAGCATTTGCATAATATTTCATAGAATCGGCCTGAAACAATTGCTGATAGAACCGTGCAAGAGCAATGTTTGTGGTTACTTCCCCTGCTACATTGTTTTGTTCTTTGTTTACCAGTAAAGATTGCTGATAGTAATACCTGGCAGAATCTAAGTGCCCTCTTTTTGTATATACAGTTCCGATATTTCGCAGGATAAACCCGGCATAGCTTTTAGAGCCTGTGCGGTTTGAATTTTCTAATGCCCTTGCAGAGTAAATAAAAGCAGAATCCAACTTTTCCATTTCCAAATAAATGGTGCCAATATTCATATTACTGGTTACCCTGCCACCTTTACTATTTAGTTCATCCGCCACCTGTATTTCTTTTTGGTAGTATTCAATAGCCTTTTCTTTATTGCCGGCACCTGAATAAGTATTGCCTAATTGATGAAATACACTGATAGTCATCCTATGCCTATACTTCCCGGGTTCATTCGCAAATTCATTGTCTTTAGGTATGAAAGCATTTTTTTCGCTTTTATTATCTTCAATAATTGACAGTGCTTCATTGCATAATTTAAGACTGAGAGAGAAATTCGCCTGCTTCTGAAACATGTAAGATTTAAATAGCAAAATATCTGCTAGAAAAAGTCGCTGGTTCATTTTTTTGGCAATAATCATAGCATCTTCAATAAAAAGCATGGCACTATCCCTGTTGCTTTCTGCGTAATAACTGGCCAGATTATCCAGCGTAATCATCCTTACAGTATCATTCGCTGCATTTTTTAATGATGCGTGCAGACTGTCTAATTGCCGTTGCTGCGATTGTGCTTTTGGGAAAAAAGGTATCAATAACAGCAATATTGTTATCAAGAAGCTGGTTTTATTCATCTTAACTAATTGGTAATTGAATGATAAATGTTGAACCTTCACCTTCCTTCGTTTCCACCTTCAACTCTCCCCCATGTGCTTTTACAATATCATAACTTAAACTCAATCCTAAACCAGTGCCTTGCCCGGTGGGTTTGGTGGTGAAGAAGGGTTGAAAAATTTTATCTAATATTTTTTGAGAGATACCATTGCCGTTATCTGCAACTTTTATTTCTATTTTACCGTTGATTTTTTTTGTACTTACCGAAACAGTTGGTTCGTATCCTTGAATATTTTGTTTTGATTTTTCATTGACTACATAAAATGCATTGGTAATTAAATTGAGGATCACCCTTCCAATATCCTGCGGAATAATGTTGATGTTGTCAATCGTTTCATCAAAATCTGTTTTCGTTGATGCATTAAATGATTTGTCCTTTGCTCTTAAACCGTGATAGGCTAATCTTAAATATTCATCGGCTAATGCATTAATATCTGTTGGTTCTTTTGCGCCGCTACTGCTACGACTGTGTTGCAGCATTCCTTTTACTATTGCATCGGCTCTTTTGCCGTGATGCAGGATTTTTTGTTGATTCTCTATCGCATCATTTGCAATGGCTTTGGCATCAGCAATATTTCCTTTATCTAATTCATCTTTCATTTCAACCAATAACTCTTCATTTACTTCAGAAAAGTTGTTGACGAAATTCAACGGGTTTTGAATTTCATGGGCAATGCCGGCAGTGAGTTCTCCAAGGCTTGCCATTTTTTCGGATTGGATGAGTTGGGATTGAGTGGATTTTAAATTGGTAAGTGTGGATTCTAAAACTTTATTGGTTTTTTGTTTTTGCCGGTTATTTCGATAAAGCAGCAGAGCAATTAAGAGGATAAATCCAAGTATGCTCAAAAGTGAAATTACCCGGATACGGTTCTGGGTTGCAGTTTTCTCCTTTTCTATTCTTTGCAAATTCTGATTCTCTGTAAATAGAATATTTTGATATCGTATTAAATTGTTTTTTTCTACTTTGTTAAGACTGTCTATTAATGGAGCGGCCAGTTTTAAATAATGATACCCGCTATCCTGCTTATTGAGTGTCTGGTAGGATTTGGCAAGTGCGGCATAGCTTTTAGCGATATAGCTTTTCAGCCCTACTTCAATAGCTGTTACCCTGGCTTTGTGTGCATAGTTCAAACTGGAATCATACTCCTTTTTTTGATTGTAGATTTCTGCCCGGAATAAATACGTTAGAATTAAATTTCTAAAATTCTTATACTGGATATTGGCCTTTTCTGCTTTCCATAAAGCCTCTTCTGCCAAATCATATTTTTTAATTAAAAGATTGGATTCCCCGATAATATTATAGATATGACCAAGATATGTTTTTACATAAAAAGGAACATTTTGTTTTTCGTAATATCCTAAACTTTTTTCTGCAAATAGTATAGCTGAATCAGGGAGATTCGTCGCCAGGTAAACTTCAGCGATATTAATGGTTGTCATGGCTACTAAGCGTTCATCCTTTAATGCTTCATGTATCTTCAATGCTGTTCTGTATTTGTTCAGCTCCTCCGTTCTATTACCAACTTGTCCAAGTAAAAAACCCATATGTCTCTGTGTCTCTGCATATTGATGCAAACTCTCCCTGTCAAGAACAGAACCATCAGCATCAGGTAGTCTGTTACTTTCATGAAAAGAAGAATACCCTAATATTTCAAATACCTGTAAGTATGTTTTTAATGATTCAGCATAATCTCCCGTGTTTTTTTGATTATATCCTATGGCCATCAATGCATAGACCTCCATAAATTTCAATTGCTTACTTTTTGAGAATTCATAGGCTTGTTTCGCAATAGCCATTGCACTATCTGACTGAACCCCTTCAATTGCCCAGTAAAGCAAAATCATGTTCCAGGCTTTTGTAGAGTCGTTGTCATCCCGGTCAATCCTTGAACGCAGACTATCTGCTAAAAATGGATTGTAGCCCGGAGACATACTGTCTACTTGAACTTGAGCACAGAGTTGCAACGGGAAATAGAAAAAGAGAATTATGGCAAGTAAATTTTTCATCTTTTTATTTATTAATTAGATGGTAATACAATTATAAATTTGCTTCCTTCCCCTTCCTTCGTTTCCACCTTCAACTCCCCACCATGTGCCTTCACAATATCATAACTCAAACTCAACCCTAAACCTGTTCCCTGCCCGGTTGGTTTAGTGGTAAAGAAGGGTTGAAAGATTTTATCAAGTATTTTTTGTGAGATGCCGTTGCCGTTGTCTTTTACTGAGATGAAAACTTCGGCCCCCCTGCCCCCCGAAGGGGGGTTCTTGAAAGTCTTCACAGTTACAATTGGTTCATAACCGGCAATTCCTTGCTTTGATTTTTCGTTGACCACATAAAATGCATTTGTAATCAAATTCAAAATCACTCTTCCAATATCCTGAGGAATGATATTGATGTTGCTGATGGTTTCATCAAAATCAGTTTTCATAGTGGCATTGAAAGTTTTATCTTTTGCTCTTAAACCATGATAGGCCAGTCTTAAATATTCATCTGCCAGTGCATTGATATTGGCAGGTTCTTTTTTGCCGGTACCGCTATTGGAGTGTTGCAACATTCCTTTTACAATGGCATCGGCTCTTTTGCCGTGGTGATTTATTTTTTCTTCATTTGCAATTACATCATCAACTAAAGCATTTACTTCATCCACATTTCCTTTCTCAATTTCATCTTTCATCTCCACTAGTAATTCCTTATTTACCTCCGAAAAATTATTAACGAAGTTTAATGGGTTTTGAATTTCATGGGCAATGCCGGCGGTGAGTTCTCCCAGGCTGGCCATTTTTTCTGATTGAATTAACTGGGACTGGGTAGATTTTAAATCAACTAAAGTCTTTTCCAAAACCTTATTGGCTTTCTTTTTAAACTGAAACCTGCTGTATATGCCTGCTGCCAGCAATACAAAAAGTGCAGCAATACCCATTAAAAAATTACGGGTGAGTGAAGCGATTCTGTTCTTACTCTCGAGGCTGGCAATAGAAAGCTCCTTTTCATTCAACTGTTGTTCTGCTTCAAAAGTAATGGAGCGGTATTTCTCCTGATCGGTTTGTAAGCTGTCGAGTTTGGCTACATAAGTGGCATAAGCAATAGCAGCTTCATTACCCTTACCCATTTTCTTATACAACTCTGCTATCAGCTTGTAATCTCTCAGAATCAGCACCCGGTTGTTCAGCAGCCGTGCAATATCTTTTGTAAGCAAATCAATAGCCTCCGGCAGTCTATTTTGTTTAATGCGGAGCTGGGCGAGGTAATAATCAGGGGCTTGAATTCCAGCTGCTGCATTCACCTGGAGGTTATTTTCAATAATTACTTCCCAGCATTTTTTCAAAAGACTATCCGCTTCTGTAAAAGCTCCTGCCTGGATGTTGTATTCAGCTTCGGTTTGAAGGATTGCTGCTGTTATATCAGGTCGGCTTGCATCCTTACTTGATTTTGCCAATCTAATATAATACGCAGCACTGTCTAATTGATTATCAAGAAGCATTGCTGAAGCCATTCTTTGCGAGGTAATTGAATGAGTTAAGCTATCTTTTAGGTGGTAATTGTTTGAAATTCTGTTATATCGTATGCTCTCGGTTGGGTCGTTTTTCAAATAGTAATAAAATCCTAGTACACCTATATTATTCATCCATTTCCTTTTATATTTAGATGAATCAATATAGCTAATTGATTTTTTCATGTTATAAATGGCCAAATCGTCCAGGCCTGAAATTCTGTAGAAGCCGCCTAAAACAAAATGGCACTCAGCAATGCAAGAAGAGTCGTTGCTTGATTTGTATTGATTCAGTTTCCTTGTAAAATATTGAAACCCTTCCTCCAACCTGTTCGAATTTCTGAAAGGAAACCGCAGTGTATTTAGATAGTAGCTCCTCAATTCGGAGGCCTTTGCAGTGTTGATTTTGTCTAATTGCTCAATTTGCAGCTTACCATACTCAATGGCTTTATCTGCATTGGTATTGACAATAGTTCTCAGCATAATTAACCTCACAGTATCAATACTCCCGTTACCTTCCCAGTTTTTGTAGTTCTTTAAAGCCTGCTCTATTTGTTCAACATGCTTATTGCTCAACACAGCTCCATTTAAGGTTTCAAATACTTTCTTTAAACTGAGTGAGTCCAGTGTTTCCGTAGCAAAACTCTTGTTGAGAAAGAATATGACAGAATCTACCTTACTCTGCTGAGCCACCAGAGGTTGTGCAAGCATTAGCAATAATGAAATTGCTACTATTTTCTCCAAAACAATCCTTACAAATTGCTTCAACATAATTTTACATTTCAAATTGGTAATTGAATAATAAATTCACTTCCCTCTCCTTCTTTTGTTTCTACCTTTAACTCACCTCCATGTGCTTTTACAATATCATAACTCAAACTCAACCCTAACCCAGTTCCTTGTCCTGTTGGCTTGGTTGTAAAGAACGGTTGAAATATTTTGTCTAATATTTTCGGCGGAATACCATTGCCGTTATCCTTTACACTCACTTCCATTTTGTCACCCATCTTCTTTGTACTTACCGAAACAGTTGGTTCGTATCCTTCAATACTTTCCTTTTTCTTTTCTGCGACTACATAAAACGCATTGGTAATTAAATTGAGAATCACTCTTCCCATATCCTGCGGAATGATACTAACCTTGCCAATACTTTCATCATATTCTGTTTTCAAGGTTGCATTGAAGGATTTGTCTTTTGCCCGTAAACCATGATAAGCTAACCGCAAATATTCATCTGCTAAGGCATTAATATCAGTTGCCTCTTTTTGGTTGCTGCTGCTACGGCTATGCTGCAACATTCCTTTTACAATACCATCAGCCCGTTTACCATGGTGATTTATCTTTTCCAGATTCTGAATCACATCATTCATGATTTCTTTTGCTTCTTCAGTATCTCCTTTTTCTATGGCTTCTTTCATTTCATCCAGCAACTCTTTACTTACTTCACTAAAGTTGTTGACGAAGTTTAACGGGTTTTGAATTTCATGTGCAATGCCTGCGGTAAGTTCTCCAAGGCTCGCCATTTTTTCACTTTGTATCAGTTGCTTTTGGGTTGCCTGCAACTCCGTTAATGCTTCTTCTGCTTTTTGCTTGGCTTCTTTAATAGCAATTAAATCCTGTTCTGCCTGTTCGGCATGTGCTTCTGCAATTTTTAAATCATTAAAACGGGTAAAAGTGAGGTTGAATACAGCTGCAAAACGTTCTAATAATTGTATTGTTTCATCACCTTGCCCGTCGGGTGAAGCCATACCAATAAATCCTTTGCTGAAATAAGCAACACTCTGCACTCTTCGCTTTTGAGCAAGTCCGCCTTTAAATGGAATATGCATAACATTATTCAGATAATGAAAATAATCTTCCAGTTCTTTTCCCTGCATATCTACTATCACTGATTTTTCTTTTGCCTGCCAGCCATCGAAAAGTTTTTTTACTGAAGAATTTTCATTTTTATTGAACATAAATTTCTTTCCTACCTGTGTACCATCTTCATCAGTTGCCCACATTTCCATATCACCCGTTTCTTCTTTTACAATACCAATATATAAACGGTTGGGCTCAATGCCTAAGTTGATTAGTTGTCTGAATACTTCAGCTGCTGTTTCTGCCAGTTCATCACTTTTTTGCATGGCCAGTGTCCGGCTTCTTACTCTTTCTAATGCTGCTTCTATCTGTGCTTCTTTGGCCTGTGCTTCTGCCTTTTGTAAATCGAGGTAACGACGATAGGTTTGCCCGAATACATTTACAAAACGAATGAAAATTAAAGTTGCTTCTGTTGTAAACTCATTTAATGAGAATACATACAGGCAACCTTCTTTAAAAAAGAAATCAGTATGCACTATCCTTTCGTGTGCTGAATAATAGTCTTTCCTGATTTTGTAGTTAGTTTGTTTGCCCATGGCTTCATAGTAGGCAACCTTGTCATTTCCTTCCAGTATGTATTCATAAGTTTGTTTTTTATCAAGCCAATTTTGATAAACATTTTTGAGCAATGTATGGAGCCGCATATTCAAATGGCCGATTGTCAATTCTGTTTTTCCTGTTGCTTTTTCTGCAGTCCATAACTCCATCATTTCATTGGGTTGCATAATACCGATGCCGCAACGGTCGAATGAAGTAAGAACTCCAAGGGCTGTAAGTTCATCAAATAAAGCTGCAACACTCTCACCCACATTCTTGCTATTATGCATCGCCATGGTTTTACTTCTCACTCTTTCCAACGAAGCTTCAATCTGTGCTTCCTTTGCCTGTGCTTCTGCTTTTTGCAAATCGAGGAAACGGGTATAGGTTTGTTCAAACACTTTTGCAAAGCGAATAAATATATCGTGGGCTTCGGGCACCGGCTCATACGTTATAAAAAGCACATAGCCATATTTCATAAAAGCTACATGGTCTATTTGAAAAGCAGGGAAGGGAATACCAGCCGCTTTCATTTGCAATAGCTGTTCACCAACACCCGGCAAACTGCACAGGTATTCATAATGTGCAACACATTCATCTTCGGCAATGGTATTGATTAAAAATGTTTCTCCCTTTTGCCCTGCTTCATAATACTTCAGAAAAACATGTTCTCTTGGTGTTCGGTATTTTGGAAATGTTCCAATGCCATTACTGCCCCATTCCAATGAGCTTTGCGGGTTTTCATCGTAAATATTAAATGCGCAAAACCAGGTAGCTACGTCCAAGGCCTGCACCTGCTTTACCAACTCCAGCGAAAGATCCGCCAGTTCTTCGCTTTTGTGCATGGCTAAACTTCTTGCCCGCACTCTTTCCAATGCCAATTCAATTTGTGCTTCCCGAATTTGTTTTTCCGAACTTTTCAGATCTTCAAAACGGCGATAGGCTAAATCAAATACCGAAGCAAAGCGAACAACGGTTGCTATACCTTCAGCAGGCGGATGTGTAACTACTCCGGGTAAACTATAACCTATTTCGCCATGTGTGGTGCGGGCCATGATGAAAGTAAGACCCCCAATATGTCGGATATCATCCAGCGTTGGAGAGTTAGGATCAACCTGTTCAAAATTTCCGAGGTTGATCATTTTAGTTACATAATCCACCGCTGCTTCTGCATCCATTGCATATACTACTGTTGGCTCATTTGTTTTTTCCCAATTGGAAATCAGCGGCACATCACCATGAATATGACGGGGCAATGTCATCACATGACCAATACGGGAACCATCACCTGATGTCATTGCTTTTTCATACATATCCGGCAGCCATCGCATGTGCCAGAAATAATGTGCTTCATGACCAAGTTTCACAAACTCCGTCCGCATAGTGACTACAATATCTAACAGGTCTGATGATACTTTCATGGCTGTAACTTTTGCCCGTATGCGTTCCAGTGAAAGTTCTATCTGAGCTTCTCTTGTTTGCTCTTCTGCTTTCTGCAAATCAAGGAAACGGGTATAGGTCTGTTCAAAAACTTTAGTGAAACGTTTGAACAGATCATGTGCATCGGGCACCGGTTCGTAGGTAATGAACAAAAGAAAACCATATGCATACTTACACAGGTGATTGATTTGATAAGTGGGTAACGAAATGCCTGCATCTTCCAGCTTTTTGATCACTTCGCCAAGCCTGGGGATATTCCGCATGTAATTGTAATGCTGAACCAATGCTTCACCTCCCAGTTCCTGAACAAAGAAGTTTTCATCACTCTGAATAAAATTATACCATTCTATAAAAGAAGCCTCTTCCGTGAAATACAGGTTAAACGGTTCCTGGATAGCTCCCTCACTACTCATCCAGCAATCACTTGTTTTTTTATCTTCTGCCAAAACATTGTATCCGCAACTCCATGCCGGAATTCCCAATGCCTGAACTTCGAGGAATAACAGGTTAGCAGCTTCAGGCAACTCATCACTATGCTGCATAGCCATAGTTCTTGAACGGATCTTTTCCAACGCCATTTCAATCTTTGCTTCTCTTGCCTGTGCTTCGGCTTTTTGAAGATCGAGAAAACGGATGTAGGCTTGCTCAAATACTTTTGAAAAACGTTTTAAAATGTCAATCTCCTGCTCTGAAAGCGATTTACCTGAGTAGTCGTTAATAAATATGGAAGTGTTTTTCTGAAAGGCAATTGAAGTAGCGTAAGTGTTAGCAGCCAGGCAATAATCTTTTACCGGTTGGGGAGTGTGTTTAAAATCGCTGTGCTTAAAAATATGATCTAAGAAAGATTTGTTTTCCTCCGCAGTATATCGTTCCTCTAAAAACGCTGTTCCATTATTCTTTGCCTTCCACAGGTTAGCTAGTACAGGATGTTTAAAGTAAGGAAGGTGAAATTTAATGGCAGATGGGAAACCTGGATTTGCCATCCACTCATTCAGATCTTTTGAACCCTCGTTATAAGTTATAAGTGCCACGCCATCACTTACTGAAAAATCCAGCTCTTGTAATTTCTCCACTACAACAGTAATCACTTCACCCAGTTCATCTGCTTTATGCATAGCCAGTGAACGACTTCTAACTTTCTCCAACGCTGCTTCTATCCTTGCTTCTCTTGCCTGTGCTTCGGCTTTTTGCAAATCAAGAAAACGTACATAGGCTTGTTCAAAAACTTTTGAAAATCGTCTTAGAATATCAATTTGATTTCCTGAAAGTTGATTGCCTGTAATACTGTTTATGATAATTGCGGAGTTCTTCTCTATCGCAATTGAATGAGCATAGGTTTCACTTTCCAGGAGGAGTTTTTTTAATTCCCCTGGAATATGTTTAAGATCTGAATGCTCAAAGGCGAAGTTGAACCAGGTATTTTTTTCATCAAAAGAATAAACCTTGGCTAAAAAGTCATGCCCTTTTTGCCTGGCATCCCAGAATTCAGTTAGTATAGGGAGATCCGTATAAGGAATGAAGGATCTCACAGGATGTGGAAGGGCCGGGTCTGCTGACCATTGAAAAAAATCTTTTGTGCCCTCGGAAAATATTGCCAGGTGGGCCGCTGAACCCTGATCAATGATATAACCTAGCTCCAGCAAATTATTCAATACAACGGTAACAACTTCTCCCAGCTCCCCACTGGAATGCATAGCTAAAGATCGTGAACGAACTCTTTCCAAAGCTGCTTCTATCTGTGCTTCTTTGGCCTGTGCTTCTGCTTTTTGCAGATCAAGAAAACGGGTATAGGTTTGTTGAAATACCTTTCCAAAGCGCATCAGCGTAGTATTCTCTTCATCAGTAAAGGGAATACCTGAGAAATTTTCGATGTACAGCCCAACATTATCTAACAACACGGTAGAAATAGCAAGACCAGGTTTGCTAAAAATTGTTTGCTTTGATTCTTCTGGCAGCGATGGTATCAATTGAAAGAGATCCTGGTAAAATTTATTTTTTTCTTCAAACGTCAGCAGGTTGGCAAAGAAGTTTTCGCCTTTCCTTTTGGCGTTGACAAAACTATTCCAATGCGGTGAATCAAAATAGGGGATGGCTATTTCAAAAGGAGATACAAACTGGTCAGCCAGCCAGATATGCATATCATCTCTTTCTTTATAATCGATAATAAAACCAGTGTGCTCGATATGGATATCTAACTGAATGAATTGTTCATACACCACTTGTATCACCTCTTTCAGTTCATCACTTTTATGCATGGCCATGCTCCTGCTCCGCACTCTTTCCAAAGCCAATTCTATCTGTGCTTCCCTTGCTCTGGCCGCTGCGTCCTGTAAATCTTTGAACCTTGTGTATGCAAATGAAAAAACTGCGGCTGCCCTTTTGAGCAAATCCCAGCTTTCAGATGAAATATCTCCGGGTGATGCAGCACCCATGTAACCACCATTAAACTTTACCAAATGATAGGTACGTTCAGGAATTTCATTGCCATAATATCCTTGTAAAACCTGTGACCGATTTGCACAATAATTTATCCATTCTTTCCTGTTATCCCCTTTCATTACAATGGAAGCCTGCGCTTTATCTGATTGATAAAACTTCCACATCTCACTACCTACCCGGGTATCAGGAAGTAATAAGGTCATTTCATCACTCACTAATTTTTTATTCCCATCCCTGATATCTTTGATGGCGTACCAACACTCTGCCTGCCTGTTTTCTTTGTCAACAAGGTATATGGAACTTGTTTCTAATTCTTCAACACCCAAATGCCCCATTTCTTCTCTTAATAACTCAGCTACTTCCACCAGCTCTTCGGGCTTCTGCATAGCCAATGAACGGGAACGGACTTTTTCCAATGCTGCTTCTATTTGTGCTTCCCTTGCCTGTGCTTCGGCTTTTTGCAGATCAAGAAACCGTGTATAGGTTTGTTCAAAAACTTTTGCAAAGCGAGGAAGAATGTTTGCACTACTGAAAGGCTGAAGTGCCGACACCAGGATATATCCATGTTTGAATGATGCTCCATAATCTATTTCCCAGCTTGGCGTTTCGGGCATCGGGATATTTTTTGCTGCAAAATCATCCAATACGGCCTTTACTGTTGGCAGGTTGAACATCGCCTCAAAGTGCTGCGCAATAAAATCTTCGGGTATTTCAACAGAAAACAATTCAACGCCTTTTTTCCATTGATCGTACCGGTATTGATGAATGTAGTCCAAATCAACAGGCACAATAAATGGAGATAACATGCCTGCCCCCGGTACGCTGTGCCACTGTTCCACATCATGTTCATGTTTATCACAAAACACTATTCCGGTGGCATATAATTCGCCTCCAAGCATTCTCAGCTGCTCGAACATTGCAGTAGTAACATTACTCAAATCCTTACTGGTTTGCATTCCCATCGATTGAGAACGTACTCTTTCCAATGCCCCTTCTATCTGCGCTTCTCTTGCCTGTGCTTCTGCTTTTTGTAAATCGAGGAAACGAATATATGCCTGTTCAAATACTTTGGCAAAGCGTTTTACTACATCTGCTTCAGCATCCGAAAGTGGCTTTCCTTCAAAATCATTCACCGTAATCACTGAATTTTTAACCGGCGCCATGGTAATGGAGTAAGACTCGCTTTGGAAAATCATGTTCTTAATATCATCCGATAAATCCCTTAATGCAGAATGTTCAAACAGATGTTTATAAAAACTGTTTTTTTGATTCTTTGAATAGTTCCCTACAAAAAAATCCAATCCCTTCCCATGTGCATCGTATAAATCATCGGCAATAGGATGATTAAAATAAGGAAGGAGATAATTATTGATGGCCAGGCCATTTCCAATATCTCCGCATACGTATACGTTCAGGTCTTTTGAACCTTCGGAGAAAATATGGATGCCCACTGCAGTTACTGGAATCTGCAAATCTTTTAGTCTTTCAAACAATACCATGACTACTTCATTCAGCTCATCACTTTTGTGCATAGCCAATGAACGGCTTCTCACTTTTTCCAATGCAGCTTCAATCATTGCTTCTTTTGCCTGTGCTTCTGCTTTTTGCAGATCGAGAAAGCGGGTATACGTCTGGTCAAACACTTTTCCAAAACGCTGAAAAATTTCATGAGCATCAGGTACAGGTTCATAGGTAATGAACAACAAGAAACCTTTTGAGAAATAAGCCTGGTGCATTATCTGAAAAGTGGGTAAGGGATGACCTGCTTTAATAATTGAATCCAGTATTTCACCCACCACCGGGAGTGTACGCATATATTGGTAATGCCTCACTAATTTTTTGCCACCCATTTCAACTACATGTAATGCTTTATTTTCTTCCGCACCCTTCCGCATTTCAATAAATAATTCATCTTTTGTTGTAGGGGCAGTAAAGGGTGGTTGCAATACGCCTTCGCTGCTCATCCAAAGTGTAACAGCACTTTTTTTATCATCATTCCAGGTACAATAACCAGCACTCCATGCCGGCATACCCAGTAATTGCACTTGTTGAAATAAAAGATTTGCAGCTTCAGGTAATTCGTTGCTGTGCTGCATAGCCATTGTTCTGGCTCTTACTCTTTCTAATGCTAATTCTATCTCTGCTTCTCTTGTCTGTGCTTCTGCTTTTTTTAAGTCGAGAAAACGAGTATAGGTTTGATTGAATACAGTGGCAAACCGACTAATGATTTCCTGGTGTCCATCACTTAGTTGCTCCATGCTACCTGTAACAAGGCAACCAAATGTATCAGAAGAACCTGAAAGATAAACGGATCTTACTGCCGACATACCTGCTTTCACCGGTGCAGGAAGTTGAGACAGGTCTGTTTGGGTAAACCCAAAAATATCCCAATCCTTTTTTTCTTTCCCTTTAAAAAGATAGTTCCATTTTTTTGTGTGATTTTTCCAATGCTTCAAATACAGCAGGTGTGTTGGATGCTGATTGTATTGAACAAAAAAGCCATTTTCATTTAAGAGACCTTCCATGCCTGCCATCCACCACGTAATACCCAGGTTCTCCGGGTTCACAATCATTATAAAGCAACGTTCAAGTTGGGCATCCAGTTTATTAAGCTCACCATACAAATGGTAAATAAGGTTACCAATTTCAGTTGAAGCTCTCATAGCCATAGCAGCCGCCCTTACTCTTTCCAGTGCCAGTTCTATCTGAACTTCTCTTGCCTGTGCTTCTGCTTTTTGAATATCAACATATCGTTGATAGGCCATATCAAATACATTGCGGAATTTTTTCAACACCTCCACCTCATCTTTTGAGATAGGGCTAAAAGTGGAAATGCCCAACGCACCCACTCCGGTGGAGTAGAAATAATAATACAGCGCAGAAATTTTATTAAGCCGTGGGTCTTTGTATTCGCCACTGCTTCGTCTTCTTTGTTGCCAGCTTTTTAATCCCTGTTTATTGATAACCAGTTTTGCAAAAGCATCTTTCGCTTTTCGTATTTTCTTTTGAAATGCTGCAAATGCGGGGTGACTGCTGTAAGCAAGTTTGGCAAAGTTCCCGCCGGCAAAATCGGAGTAATCATAATCATGCAGTTGTCCATTTTCATCATCCCAAAAGTTAATAAGGGTATTTCGCAAATCTTTAAAGCCGAGTGATTGTAATTCGTTAAAAAAAACTTTGCAGATATTCAGAATATCACCCGGTTTATTCATGCCCATCGTTACTGCTCTTACTCTTTCCAATGATGCTTCAATTTCTAATTCCCGGGTTTTGATTTGCAAATCTGCTGTTCGCTGTGTAACTACTTGCTCAAGCTCCTGTAGCTTTTTTTGTGCTTCACCAAGATGAAAGGTATCTTCTGTGGTGCTTGCCGCATCAGGCATAGAGCCATGAAACAAGACCAATTGCCACTTATCGAACTGGTATTTATATACACAACTCATGTATAGATGAATGCTGTGCTTATTTTTGTTGTCGCCAATTTGAACCACTATTTCGTCGTGAAACTTTGCAGTGGTTTCATCAGTAAATTTTGGACGGTATGGAGTAATGATCTTTGCTTTAAACAACATGCCTTTAGCCTGTTGCCGGCTTTTCATAAGCATTTTCCTGTAGTCTTCTCTCGATTGTACCTTTTCATCGGCCGCAGTGCCATAGCCGCTTACGTTTTCAGCAATGTACTGGTTAATGTAACGAAGCGGTGCCTTCATATCAAGTATACTTATCTCCATAGCACATTGATAGGCTTTTGCTAGATCTGCTTTTATCTGTTTAGTCAACTTCATTTGTTAGTTTTTTGTTTGCCTAGTTTTACTTCAACCCCTTTATCACAACATTACCAGTTCCGTTCTTATCACAGGGATAACTAAATTCTTTTTGCCAGGCTTTCGGATTATTGATTGTCGCATAAAATTCATCCAGAAACTGCAAGGTGGATTTGATATACTTTTCATCCAGCAGGGTACAGCTGGTATATATTTTATAGATATCGTTTTTCAACTGATTGTACCGGGCAATGATGGGTTCAAATACTTTGAGATCACTCATACAGTAACCCCGGTAACGGCGATCTCGTATTGACCTTAACTGCAACTCTTCGGCAGGTAGTGCATATGGAGCATTGACGATACCAGAATGATCAAAATCATACGGCACCGTAACAGGAACTGAATTGGAATCTGTACGCAAGAATTTAATATTATGCTGAAATTGTGTTGACCAGTCTGTATTACCTATTAGATATTCAAAAATGGCCATGTGTAAAAAAGCATCTGTTTGTGTTTGCTGCGGTCTTAGTGGCTGCTCTACGGCTACTGCCTTATTTCTCTTTGCCATTTGCTTTTCTTCTTCCAACAGTATTCCGTAAAAAGGAGCAATTGATTTTTTATTTCGGTCATCTTCCAGTTTTACTTTTACCAGCCGGGCCCTAAAGCTTTTTGGTGTAACAAGATTATATATTTTATATACCAGCCATTCACGGATCAAATATTCATCGCCTTTGCAGGGCATTACTAATTTTAGTTTTTTTTGTTCCTTGAAAAGGGAAGTGAGATGAGGGCCCTGTGTTGGAAACTGGATCAATAAAGGCGGGTAAGAACAGTTTTCTTTCAATCGCCGAAAATGACCTCTTGTTCTTACCTGTACAGGTAGCTGCACTTCAGTACTATCTTCTTTTTTATACGCAAGAACTAACGAAAAATTTTGCGGAAGATCCGACCTGTCATTTAATACATTTCGCAGGTTTCCTTGCAACGTAATATTCAAAATAGTATCCGACTCAAAAAGGCCTTTTTCAGCAACCGTTTCTTCTGTTGACGGAACAGCAGGTGCTGCAGCTATGAAAAAGATAAAGTATATACCCACTATGCTGGTAGATAATATAGGCCAACGGGCAGTTAGATGTTGTTTCATAATTCAACTTCTTTAAAGAGGTAACTGAATAATAAATACTGTTCCCTCATTTTCTTTTGTGTCAACTTTTATTTCTCCGCCATGTGCTTTTACAATATCATAACTCAATGATAAACCCAAACCTGTTCCCTGCCCGGTTGGTTTGGTGGTGAAAAATGGTTGAAATATTTTATCTAAGACTTTTTGAGGAATGCCGTTGCCATTATCAGCAACTCTAATAATAACAGCCCCCCCACCCCCCGAAAGGGGGATTTTAGAAGTCTTTACTGTAACAATAGGTTCATAGTTCGCAAGGCCTTGCTTCTGTTTTTCGTTGGTGGCATAAAATGCATTAGTGATGAGGTTGAGAATAACCCTTCCAATATCCTGCGGAATGATATTTATGTTGCCAACACTTTCATCAAAATCTGTTTTCATCGTTGCATTAAAGGATTTGTCTTTTGCTCTTAACCCATGATAAGCCAATCGTAAATATTCATCGGCCAGTTTATTAATATCAGTAGGTTCTTTTTTTCCGCTTCCACTGCTGCTATGTTGCAACATTCCTTTTACAATGGCATCGGCTCTTTTACCGTGATGGTTTATTTTTTGTTCATTCTCTTTTATATCATCTGCAATTACTTTTGCATCGTCGATGTTTCCTTTATCCATTTCAATTTTCATCTCATCAATCAATTCAGTATTTACCTCGCTAAAATTATTGACGAAGTTTAACGGGTTTTGAATTTCATGGGCAATGCCTGCGGTGAGCTCTCCAAGGCTGGCCATTTTTTCGGATTGAACGAGTTGGGATTGCGTTAGTCTAAGTCTTGTCAAGGTATTTTCTAATGCCCTGTTTGTTTTTTGCTTTTGCTTATTGTTCCGAAAGAGAATAGTAGCGATAATTAAAAATAATCCCAGTCCTGCTAAAAGGGCCATTTGTCTTTGCCTGTTTCGGTCAGCAATTCTTTCCGCTTCTGCATTCCTTTCCCGTTCTTGCTCATCTAACACAATACGCTGTAATTCCTGGAATCTTTTTGTGCCGGTTAAGCTATCTTTTTCAACGTTGGCAATCAATAAATATTTATAGGCACTGTCATTCTGATTTCTTTTTTTATACAAACCACTGATCAGTAAAGAAGCATCATAAACACCTTTTCTGAATGTAATTGTTCTACCCGTTTGTATTGCATTGTAGGCATACTTGATACTAGAGTCGGGCATATTCAGTTCATCGTATAGTTTTGCAAGGAACAGGTTATTCATAGTCAGGTTCCTGGTATCATTATCAATATTTGCTTCTTTAATACCCTGCTTATAAAAATACATTGCCTTCTCTTTATTCCCTTTCAAACTATATGCATTGCCCATTCTAAACATCATTTCCGGGCGGGTAAATTTCTGTCTGTCAGTAGTTGTAAGCGATGCTTCATATACGATCTGTTGATAGTACAATCCGGAATCGGGAATTTGCATGAGGTCATAAATGTTTCCAATATTTGACAATTCATTATAGACCATTCCACTATCAGCAATTTTATCAAATAAGTCTTTTGACTGAAAATAATACTCATTCGCTTTTCTATAATCGCCCAATTCCATATATATATTTCCGATCCGGTTTAATGCAAAGGCAATATTGGAAGTGTCTTTTATCTTTTCACTTATTCCCATTGCTTCAAATTGAAATCGCAGCGATTCAGGTAGTTTACCAGCCTCTAGAACAGTAGCTCCTTTCAGCGATAACATCTGCGCTTTAATAGAAGGTAAATTGAATTTATCTGCTAAAGCAATGGTAACATCAGAATAAAAAAGAGAAGAGTCGATATTAGAAAATCGATACCCATAGGCCAACATATAGGTCAAGCCAACCTTTATTGAATCATGTTTTGCTATTAATAATTGATCCTTCATCCTCTTTATCTCTTCCGGGGAACTTTGACCATATGAGTTTATGAAAATTGAGCAGGAAGCCAGGATCAATAAAAATAATTTTTTCATTCGATTTAATTAACTAGTAAAACAATAATAAACGTTGCCCCTTCTCCCTCTTTCGTCTCTACCCTCAATTCCCCACCATGTGCTTTTACAATATCATAACTCAATGATAAGCCTAACCCTGTTCCCTGTCCTGTTGGCTTGGTGGTAAAGAATGGTTGAAAGATTTTATCTAATACTTTTAATGGAATACCGCTGCCATTATCTATTACCTCAATGAAAACATTGTTGCCTTCTTTCTTAGTGCTGATTGCAACAGTTGGTTCATAACCTGTAAGACCTTGTTTTGATTTTTGATGTACGGCATAGAAAGCATTCGTAATTAAATTCAAGATTACTCTTCCTATATCCTGCGGAATGATATTGATATTGCCAATGCTTTCATCATAGCCTGTTTTTAATGTTGCATTGAAAGTTTTGTCTTTTGCCCTTAGTCCATGATAAGCTAAGCGCAAATATTCGTCGGCTAATGCATTAATATCCGTTGGCTCTTTTTGTCCGCTGCTGCTACGGCTGTGCTGCAACATTCCTTTTACAATATCACCAGCCCGTTTGCCATGATGATTTATTTTTTCGAGATTTTGTTTCAGGTCTTGTGCTATTTGCTTTGCATCTTCCAGATTTCCTTTATCAATTTCTTCGTTCATTTCATCCACCAGTTCTGTACTTACATCCGAAAAATTATTGACGAAGTTTAACGGGTTTTGAATTTCATGGGCAATGCCGGCAGTGAGTTCTCCCAACGAAGCCATTTTTTCTGATTGTATCAGTTGGGATTGGGTGGATTTTAAATTGGCTAGTGTTGTTTCTAAAATTTTATTAGCTTTTTGTTTTTGGCGGTTGTTCCTGTAAAGGAGCAATCCTATTAAAAGAAAAAAGGCAGAACCAGCAATAAAAGCATATGTTCTGTTCCTGTTTTGCGTTATTACTTTTTCCTTTTCCAGTTCCTGTACTTTTAGCTGCTGATCAAATCCAATATTCTCAAACTGCTTTACTTTATCTGCATTGGCAAGGCTATCATTAGCCGCAATGGCCAATTCCTGGTAGTAAAAAGCACTGTCGTTATTCTTTATTTTTTTATAGATAGATGAAAGTGTTTTGTATGCATTTAGTTTACCGGCAAGTTCATTAGTGGTGGTATAAATATTTAACCCTGATTTTGCATAATAAAGGGCGGAGTCTATTATGTTTTTATGGCTCAATAATTTTGCATAAGCAAGACTAAACCTTGCCTGGTTAGAATAGGTTCGCTGAACCTTATTAAGATATATTGATTGCAGATAGTACTTGCTTGCAGAATCTGATTTATTCATTGCTGCATATATATCTGCTTGTAAGCCTAGCATGTATCCATAATACACTTTAAACCCGGTTTGCTCTGCATAGCTTACTGCCCTTTTTTCATAGATCAGTGCTGAATCCAATTTATTTAAATCCTTGTAGGTATTGCCCAGGTTCATTGCAGTAAAAGATAACATGATGGTATCTTTAATATTTGTTGCAATTTTTTGAGCTTCAAAAAGGCTTACAAGATGCTTGTTTGTATTACCCGACATTTTATATAGCACATTCATATCATTATGAATATTCGCCAGCACCGTCATACGGGCAACATACGGATCTGCTTTCTCTGAAAATTTTGTGATCCGCCAAATATTCTTTTCCGTTTTCGGGTCTTCCGCAATTCGTAATGCATGTAAAAAGTATTCCAGTGCCAGGGGATAATTTCCTATGCTTGTAAGCACATAACCTGAAATGTCATAAGCATCTGCTTCCCACAATTTCAATTTTAATTGTTGGGCTAATTTCAATTGAACGGAATGAAAATAAAAACCACTATCGGTTTTTGACTCATTATAATACAAACCAAGATCCCTGGATACAGCCATTTTTACTGAATCGTTGGAGGTGCTTTTAAAAAGCAATTGCAAACTGTCAAACCGGTTTTGGCTGTAATAATTATAATCGTAGTAAGTCCCGGTTTGTGCACTGAGCCAACCAGGCAGCAGCAGAAAGAAAATTATTTTTACAAATAGTTTCACCTGTTGAATCTAATTAGTTGGTATTTGAATAATAAACTCACTGCCTTCACCTTCCTTCGTTTCCATTTTTAATTCCCCGTTATGTGCTTTTACAATGTCATAACTTAAACTTAAGCCTAAACCTGTTCCTTGTCCTGTTGGTTTGGTGGTAAAGAAAGGCTGGAATATTTTATCCAATGCTTTTTGTGGAATGCCTGTTCCATTATCCTTCACCCTGATTTCATTTGTATTATTATCTTTTCGGGTGCTTACTGAAACTACTGGCTCATATCCTTCAACAGAAAGTTTCTTTCGCTCATTAACTGCATAAAATGCATTGGTGATAAGATTGAGTATCACACGGCCAATATCCTGCGGAATAATTTTTATCAGCCCGATACTTTCATCGTAGTCTGTTTTCATAGCCGCATTAAAGGTTTTGTCCTTTGCCCGCAAGCCATGATAGGCTAATCGCAGATATTCATCTGCTAATGCATTAATATCTGTGAGTTCTTTTTGCCCGCTACTGGTTCGGCTATGTTGCAACATTCCTTTTACAATATCGCCGGCTCGTTTGCCATGATGATTTATTTTTTCGAGATTTTGTTTGAGGTCTTGTGCTATTTGCTTTGCATCTTCCAGATTTCCCTTATCTATTTCTTCATTCATTTCATCTACCAACTCTGTACTTACATCCGAAAAATTATTGACGAAGTTTAACGGGTTTTGGATTTCATGGGCAATGCCGGCTGTCAATTCGCCCAAGCTGGCCATTTTTTCTGATTGGATCAATTGTGCCTGGGCAGCTTTTAATTCTTCTAATGATTGGGTTAGTGCTGCATTTGTTTCTTCAATGGCTTTTCGCTTTTGTTCCAGCTCTTCAATGGTTTCTTCTAGAAGAATGGCAGTAGTACGTTTTACTTTTTCGGTACGGTCGAGCTTGAAAGCGGTTATCTCTAATTCTTTATTGGCATCCTTTAGTGATTTGGCAATACTATCTTTTTGTTCAGCGGTTAAGCTTTCATCTTGCTGAATAATGGTTAGTATATTTTGCAGGTGCTGGTTCATTTATTTTTCTTTTATGGCTACACAGCAAGTTGTGATGTTGTGCATTTCTAAATTTCCTCCGGTGGCTCTGCCAAGCTCTGCATTGCTGAACATACCTGCCATAGGGACATTCCATACTTGTTTTATTCCTTCCAGTTCATCTTTCATCATAGGGCCTAATGCAAGAATTCGTCCGGCACAACTGAAAACCACCACGGCGTCTGCATCGGGCATTTCTGTGTCCCGCAAATTCTCAACGCCTTTGATGACTTTTTCCATTACATCCCAATCGGGTGGAACTGAAAAACGAACTTTTGATCCCTGCGGAACGGAGCCGCTGGTATAAAAAGAACGATCGGTCCAGTCAACTACAAGACCCGGACGCATAACCGGATCACCTTTTTCTTTTTGCAACTGAAGGGGAAAATTTGTTGCCAGTTCTACCAATACATTTTTTACATCCTTATTGTCAGGAGTAACATTTTCAAGGCCTCCAAATTTTATTGTAATGTCAAGGGCTGGTATATTATCAATAGTGTACACATGGTTACCTTCGCTTTTAGTAACTATTTTTTCTGTCCCCACTGCTGTCCAGCCGCAGGTAGCAACCCCTTTTATTTGTACATTGTTTTTATCAAAGGCAATGCAAATGATACCATTTTTGGTTTCCTTATTATTGGTAAAAGCAAAGGTCTCAGTAAATGAATAATCGTCACCCGCAGCACCGCCAAACACATCTACATCTGCTCCGATTTCGTCTTCAAATCCATGCAAAACTTCTTCACCATCAGCCACCGCATCGCTGATGCCAATTAAAAATGCAGGAACAGCAAACTTGGTTTTAGCTTTCCGTGCAATAGCGGCGGCGATTTCTCTGTAGTTTTTTTGGGGATACTCTTCAAAATATATTTCAAAATTTTTCCTGTTCATGTCGAGCAGCAATATGGCAGCTGATTGTTTTTCTGTTTCTTCATCGATAAACTCTCCATGTGTGGTGCAACCAAACACAGCAATACCGTTGGCATCAAGCATATTACTGATAGCAGCTCTATCCTGGATTTTAGAAATAAAGCAAATAGACAATGTTGGCTTGAAGCCATCGGCCATGCTTTCTTCTAATGCTAATTGAATTTCTTCTGTTGATTTTCCTTTGATTGATTTTGCTTTCATGTTGTAATATCTTTTTAGTACCGCTTTATTTCTTATCAATTGATTGAATAACACGTTTCATCAGTTCGCCCATCTTACTGTCATCCATCCATCTTGTTACCACTACGATATCATGTTCCTCATCTACCACTATATAATTTCCACCAAAACCCACTGCGTAATAAATATTAGATGAAACATCCGACCATTTTTTTGTACTGTTAATCCACCATAAATAACCATACTCTTTATTAGGCGCAGATGGACGATGTGCCTCTGCAATCCATTTTTCGGATAAGAGTTGCTTGTTATTCCATTTACCTTTTCGCAAAAACAGCAAGCCAAATCTTGCCATATCTGTTGTATTAATAAAAATACCGCCGCCGTGATGTCCGCCACCGCTTACTGATTGCATCATGATGCCATCCATATTTACAAAGCTATTATCATACCCATACCAACGCCACGTTGTGGATGCACCAATTGGATCCATTAATTTTTCTTTCAGTACCATTGGCAATGGCTTGCGGTAAACCTGTAATAAAGAGTAAGCCAGCAAGTTCACTCTCACATCGTTGTATTCATATACTGTTCCGGGTGGCAGTAATTTCCTGTTTTTCCAATCATCAATACCGCCTTCTCTGGGCGGACGATCGGCCCAATCATGCAATCCGAATAATGTGCCGCTCCAATCAGATGACTGATTCAATAAATGTTCCCAGGTGATCTTTACATTGTGTTCTCCTTTGTATGTATCATCCCACATATATTTTGCAACCGGTTCTTGTACATTTTTTATTAATCCATCACCAACAGCAAGTCCTGCTACAGTAGATAGAAAACTTTTTGTAGCACTAAATGTCATATCAACTCTGTTTACATCACCCCATTGAGCAGCAATAAAACCATTTTTAATGATCATTCCCGCAGGGCCACCTCTTTCTTTCATGGGGCCAATGATTGCATAACCGGGTTCTCTTGTATAAGCTTTGAGATTTGCTATACGTAAATCTCTTTCCATTTTATTTTCATTGGTCATGGCAAAAGCAACAGCACTGTCGAGCCATTGCTTGTTCATGCCAAGCTGTTGCGGCGTTTTTGTTTGCCAGGCTGTATCCGGAAAATAAGTTGACTGGGCTTGGGTTACAGCCGATAGAAAAAACAAGCCAATAAGGAGTACGAGAAATCTTTGATTCATTTTTGTTGTAATTTATTTTTCTTTCAATGCCACTACGCAGCAAGTATTATTATGAAATTCATGTTTGCCTGCTTTTGATTTTCCAAATTCACCATAGCAGAAAAAACCAATGAACGGCGCATTCCATACATTCATCACCCGTTCAATTTCTTCACTTGTCATTACTCCAAATGATAAATAGCGGCTGATACAGGAAAACATAATGACTGCATCGGCTTCGTTGTGATTCTCCGTTTTTAAACTGGTACATTCATCAATCACTGTATCTATTGCATCAAAATCGGGTGGTAAGGAGAAACGAACTTTAGCCCCTTGAGGTACGGTACCGGCGCAAATGAGTGAACGGTCTTCTTTATTACCAAGCATAGCAGTACGCATAACCGGCGGTGCATTTTCTCTTTCTAATTGCAACGGGTAATAAGCGCCTAGGTTAACCACCATACTTTCACTTATCTCATTATCGAGATTCAAGCCCAAATATTTTATTACCAAATCCAATGCAGGCTGATCGTCGATAGTATAAACAATATTGCCTGTACTTTTCGTAATGGTTTTAGTAATACCGATTGGTTTCCATCCACAAGTAGCAATGCCGCTGATATTAATTTTATCTTTATCAATAATGATGGCCACAAGGCCAGTGGTGCTGCTTTTCCCATAGGTAAAAACGATGGGTTCCCGCAAGGCAAGATCGTCACCAGCCATTCCTCCAAAAATGGGAACTTCTCCATCAAAACCATCTTCAATTCCTTTTATGATTTCTTCTCCATCCGTATGCAACCAACCGGAAGCAATAATAAATGCCGGATTTGTAAATGCTTTTTTCCCATCTGCCCCAAATTGTTTCGCTGTTTCATAAACAGAACTGTTTCCGGTATCCTGGAAGGTTACTTTAAAATATGCTGCATTTATATCTAACAACATAATGGCGATGCTACCTTCACTTATTTCATTACTGATAAATTCTCCTGAAGTTGTGGAGCCAAAAATTTGTATCCCTTCTTTATGGAGTATGCTGACAATGGCTTCGCTATCCTGCTTAACTGATATGAATACAATTGCCAGTGTTGGCTTGAATCCATCCTCCATACTTTGTAAAAGTGCAGCTTGAATTTCTTGTACCGATTTCCCTTGAATTGATTTTGCTTTCATTCCTGCTGGTTTTACAATCACATTACTTCGCTTATCTGTACCACCGGCTCTATATTGGTAAAATTGGGTAAATCGGCCATTAATGTTGGTGCTCCCGCAGCGAATGCCTGTCCAAATTCTTCCATGGTATTGAAATATAAATTGGCTATGGCAACATAGGTTACAGCAGTACCTGGTGCTCCACCGCCTACTCCTTTATCATAGCTTGCGATTTTTAAAGCATCACCCAATGTTTTTGAAACAAGTGGCACATGGTTGTTGATATAGTATTCCATGTTGAAATTTTTATCCTCTCCATTTGGATACATTACACTTACTTTGATCATTCCCTTTTTCATACTAGTTTGTTTTAAGATTAATTATTTTTCTTTTAATGCTACCCAGCAACAGGCGCCGGAGTGAAATTCCTGTTTTCCATTTTTGGCTCTCCCGTATTCTCCATAGGTAAAAAAGCCTGCCATGGGTGTGTTCCAAACTTCGGCTAAACCATTATTTTCCACTGTTACCAATGGGCCTAAAACAGGTGGCCTTCCTGCACAGGAAAAAATAAGCAATGCATCTGCATCGCCTATGGTTTCATCTTTTAATTGTTTTGCCTGATCTATGATTTCTTCTGCAATATCAAAATCTGGAGGTACTGTAAACCAAAACTCGGATCCTTCCTTCATTTCACTGTCCATCACTAAAGCATTCTCGCTATGGTCAATGCTCATTGGCGAACGCAGCACCGTTTCTCCTGATTCTCTTTTAACAATAAGCGGATAGTGAATGGAGATTTCTTTAAACATATTAAAATCCTTATCCTCCAGCTTCTCCATTTGCCCGAGATATTTAAAATACATTTCTATTGCAGGCTTATCGTCAATAGCGTACAGCAATGTCCCTTTGCTTTTGGTCACTTTTCTGGAAATCCCCATAGGCTTCCATCCTGTAATAGCCATTCCATTCAGGCAAACCTTGTCGGTATCTATAACCAATGCAACCATTCCAAAATCAGTTTCCTGATGATTGTTAAAAACATAAGTACCCAAAAAAGTCCAATCATCTCCTGCCATTCCTCCAAAGAAAATTTTATCCGAACCAATTCTATTTTCAAGGTTTCTTACAAAAGTCTCACCATCAAAATATTTTCCCTTTGTGGTAATACCCGTACTGCAAACCAGTAAAGAAGGGTTATCAAATTTTTCTAAAGCTGCTTGTGCAACTTTGGTGGCAGCTACCTCAATTGTGCTGTCGTCAATTGTTTCGAACAAAATTGTATAATTGTCTCTATTTATATCCAGCAGCAGTATTACCATTTCACCTTCGCTTTGATAGCCATTGATAAATTCGCCGCAAGAAGTGGCACCAAAAATATCTATTCCTTCATGGTTTAAAATGTCACAAACTGCCTTTCTATCTTGTTTGATGGATATAAAAACAATAGCCAGCGTTGGTTGATAGCCATCATCCATACTTTGCTCCAAAGCCTCTTTGATTTGTTCTGTCGACTTTCCTTTGATAGATTTTGCTTTCATCTATGCTGGTTTAATAAAATTAAAAAGTATTACCTATTGGCTTTTGCCAAACCATATACCGCCACTTTTTAGCAGCATCAATAAATTCTTGTTGATAATATTTGACCCCCATTTTTGTAGATTAAGCTTTGTTTAAGAGGGTCGGGGCAATAAAAACTGAATTTAGTAATTTTTATTCAAAATTTAGCTTGTATTCAGCTAGTTAGAAGTAAATAAAACCCGATTAAATACTGTTTGAATAGGAACAGTCAACTTCACAAATGTTCATCACTGTTAGAATGGCGTAATAAACATTACAACCAGTTTAATTGAGCTATATAATCAACATTCTTTTTCCAACACTTCCGCAATTTTTGCATAAAACTCTCTTGCCCGTTCTGGTGTACTGCCGATACATACAACACCTAATTTTCCAAATTGTGATAATGCACCAATCAAGTGAAACATTACTCCTTCCTGCGAAGTGCCATCGTAATGTAAGTCATTAACCATAGCAATATCAATCAGGTCATGCGGACTGAGGCCTTTATATTTTTCGTTCTTCAAATTATCAGAACAGAAATAATAACGTACCAGATTTCCTTTAGATGTATAGTACAATCCTTGCTCCTCATTATATATTCCATCCGTTAAAAACTGCAGCATCAGAAATGGATGTGTGGTGCCACCTTTTCGCAAATTGATCTCTATTGGATAATGCTTCCAGCCAGTTTCTTCTTTTACAGAAATAAAATCTACCGCAAATCTTCCTAGCACACCTTTCTTTAACAAAGCAGCGGCTACACATCTTCCCATGACTGCCAGCTCAATTGCATACTCCGGCGAGGCCGGAAAATGTGCTCCGATATAAACCTGGCCACTTTCGCCGCCAAGCTGCTGGTCGTGGGTGGAAATAATTTCTATTGCGCCGGTAGGTGTGATGCGACATTGCACGGACGGAGACTCCTTTATATCACCTTCCAAAAATTCTTCTACTATACCACCCATACTTGCATACTTGCGCAAAAAAAGGGGATAAGTAAGTTCCTCAGCCACCATTTTTAATCGTATTGGTAGTTGTTCTTTTATCCAGTTTTTTAAATCATTGCTTTCATCAAAATCCTCGTAGGAAAAAACAGCATTGCCATCGCCAGAAAAACCATCATTTACTTTCACAACTCCTTTTCTTAAAGCAGGATTTTGTTGTTTCAATTTAGTTAACCCATTAATTATATCTTCTTCAGTGCTAAGGTCTTCAACACCCGGTGGAACATTTAAACCACACTCTCTAAAAATTTTACGGCCATTACTTTTACTACCCAAATCATATAAATCAGGATCGCAGCCATAAATAGGAATTTGTAATTGTACTGCCAGTGATCTTTCTTGTTCAGTAACAATAAAACAGGACATATGTGCTTCATGTTCCGGCGGAATAAAATCTTTGATCCGCTGCATTAATCGTGGTCGTTCTAATATTTTTTTTGTGAGTGGCATGGGTGATGAATCATGACAACTTAATAAGGTAAGCCTTCGTTGTGCATGATAACCTGTAATACCCGGTAACAGGTGTAAGTAATAATCAATTATAATAGGGTCTATTGTTTCGCTGGTAACATAAATAACATTGGTGCGGGGCATCCGAAGCAGCATCAGCATACAAAGCATTCTTTCTTCGTAATGATTGATACCGGTAATTTTCGATAGAATTTCTTCATCCATTGATAAAGATGGAATAATGACAACTGTTCTGGGTGCAAGTTTATCCGGGAAAACCTGCTCAAACTGTTGCGGAAAACGTTGCTGTATCTTTTTAAACTTAATGGCTTCGGCTACAGAATCCCTGGTAGGAGTTCCGGCAACGGCTTTTTTTGGAATTGCGTTTTTTTTCAAATCTGCCATCACAAAAAATTTAGGTGGTATATCTTACATATGAAAATACAGATATTAATTCACCCATTCATCCGCACAGGCAGGTACTTAGATAATCTACGCCTCTTGTCCTGTCCACAATGCACCACCTATACTATTGCGGGAAGCCCCGGTTTCTGCCGCAAAAACATTGTACTCTTGGCGCCAGCGCAGAATTCCCATAAAAGCAACGAGAATAGCATTGCTGACAACATCATCAACTGCTTGCAAAGCAAGTTTCTCTTTTAATATTTTATTGTTGACAAAAGCGGAAGAGCCTGTTTGTTGCCCCCCCAGTGCAATATCAATTGAATAAAAATTATTAACGACCGGCAATTGTGTTAACGAGGCAATAACAGCCCCATTACCCAGTTGTAATTGATTATTACCAGCTAATACAGTGTGGCCTTCAAAAGCTATCAATGCCACTTTATAGTGTAACTGGTATTGCTCAATGAATTTATTTATTTGTTGCCCCATGTATTCTCCATAATCGGTATGCAGTTGTTGAAAGTCAGGAATCGATAAGGTGTCAGCATTTTTTAAGCGGTTGGCCCAGTTTTCTTCATAGATAAAATCGGCTGTTTGCAATACTTCATAAGTCCATTTGCCAGCCTGTTCCTGAAATTCAGTAAATGTTATGTTCAGCCCTGCTGAAAGATTATCACACGCCAAACCAATTGCTCTGTAAACCATGAATCCTTTTTTGAGTTAGATTTGCTAAAAGTATTTATTCTTCGTTGACCAGCTTGGCTATTGTCATCCTGAGCCCGCCGAAGGATGCCAAAAGTAAATCTTCACAATGATTGTTAATCTAAGCCAACAACATTCTTTAGTAAGCAACTGGGTCGGTGAACTGCGGGATGTAACCCTTCAAAACGACAGGATGCGTTTTCGCCGTAACCTGGAACGTATTGGCGAAGCTGCAGCCTACGAAATCAGCAAAGTGCTTCCTTTTGTAGAAAAAGAGATTCAAACGCCACTTGGCATAGCAGTACATAAAGTTTTAAAGGAACAACCAGTTTTAGCTACTATTCTGCGGGCCGGCCTGCCCTTACACAATGGTTTGTTGAACTATTTTGACCAGGCCGACAATGCTTTTATTTCCGCCTACCGCAAACACAATAAAGACGGTAGCTTTGAAATAAGCCTTGATTATGTTTCTTGCCCGGAATTGGAAAACAGGGTTATCATTGTTTCAGATCCCATGCTGGCAACGGGAGCTTCCTTAGTAAAAACCATTCATTTTTTAAAAGAAGAAGGAAATCCCCGTGAAATTCATATAGTTGCAGCCATTGCCTGCTCCGTTGGCATAGAATATGTGAAAAGAGAAGCACCATCGGCAACCATTTGGTGTGGGGATATTGATGAGGAATTGACCGCCAAGGGTTACATAGTACCCGGTCTTGGAGATGCGGGAGACCTTGCCTTTGGTACTAAAGTTCAAATGTGAGGTGCAGCTAATACCTATTTTTACGGGTCTTTAATTTATTGTATTTTTCAAGTTCCGGTAAAGTCAAAAGTTGACCCCGGCTAAGGCAATTTCAACAAGTAAACAACGTTTTAGAACATACAATTTATAGTTAACTGGTAACCAATCCTGCCGGACCGAAAAAACCATTTTTGCTGAGATGAAAAAAATCCTTTCCACTTTTATTGTTTGTGTGATGCTGGCTAGTGTGTCAACTGCTCAGGATCCCAACTTTTCGCAATTTTTTGCCTCGCCTATGACGCTTAATCCTGCTATGACGGGAAAGTTTGATGGTGTGTTCAGGGTGGCTGGCAATTTCCGTGACCAATGGCCTACTATCAATAATGCATTTGTAACAAAAACTGCTTCGTTTGATGCAGGGATTATGAAGAATCGCTTATCGGATATTGACCAGCTCGGAGTAGGTATACTTGCTATGACAGACAGAGCTGGTGATGGCGTATTAGTTACAAATTCGGCGGCAATATCTGTTGCATTTCATAAAGGCCTTGATGAAAATGGATACCACCAGATTGGTGCCGGTTTTCAGGGTGGTTACACTAACAAAAGAGTTGATGTAAGTAAAGTTGACTTTCAGGATGAGTTGACACCGCTTGGTTTTACAGGAGTAACCAGTGAAATTTTTACTAATCAGCAAGTCAATGTCTCTTATGTAGATGTAAATGCAGGGGTGCTTTACAATGGCAGTACTAACGGGTATAATAGTTTTTATATTGGTGCTTCTATGTATCACATCAACCGCCCTAAAGAAAGTTTTCAGGGTGGTGACTATCTTTTAAACACCAGAACAACTATCCAAGCTGGAGGTAAAATTCCTGTAGGAACGTATAATTTTATTCATTTTGCTGCTAACCACAGTATGCAAGCCCAGGCCAAGAATACAATTGTAGGCGGTACCTTTTCATTGAACATAAATAATAACGAAGAAAATCCCACTAATCTTTTTTTAGGTGCCTGGTATCGGTTTAATGATGCCGCTATTCCCTATATCGGTTTAGAATTTAATGGCTTGCATATTGGCGCTACCTATGATGCTACTACGTCTAGTTTAAAGTCAGCTTCTAATACAAGAGGTGGAATGGAGCTTTCTATAATTTATATTAAAAAGCCTGTGGATCCCAATACTAAAAAACTAAACTGTCCGAGATTCTAGTCGTAACCAAAATATTATAATTGCGAAATGCGAAACTATAGGTTTCGCATTTTTTATTGTTCCATTCTATTGCAGTTTCATCAATAAAGGAAGCAGGAACCAACAGAAAAGTGTGATAAGGATAATTGCAATGATATTCATTACAAATCCTGCTTTTGTCATATGCTTGAGTTTGATATGACCGCTGGCAAATACAATAGCATTGGGTGGTGTACCCATCGGCAACATACCGGCGCAGCTTGCTGCTAGCGTCATCGGAATACCAAGTAATAAAGGATTCATTCCAATTGCTTCAGCTAATGAAGATACAACCGGTGCAAAAACAATTACCTGTGCCACGTTACTCATTACTTCGCTTACGAATAAAGAAACAGTTACGATTACTAATACAAGAACAAATCCATTGCCCGAGAATTGAGCTAGCCACCCACCCAGTTGTTGCATTAATCCAGCTTTTTCTAATGCACCTGCCAGGCAAATACCGCCGCCAAATAATAACAAAATTCCCCATGCCATTTTTGATGTGTCGCCCCATTCCAATAACGAATCACTACTGGGTTCCTTTGAGCCGGAGGGACAAATAAATAATGCGACCGCACACATTACTGCTATAATTGTATCATCCAATTTGAAGGAGAAAAATTTTATTGCCAAAACATTATTCAGCCATGGAAAAACATCGTTGTTAAGAAGGCCCCTTGTAATCCATAACAAAGCTGTACCAATGAAAATAGATAGCACTCTTTTTTCTGCAACTGACATTGGGCCAAGTTGCTGAATTTCATTTCGTATTAATTGTTTAGTTCCATCATCAGCCTTTATCCGGTTCGGGAAAAGCCATTTCACCATTACCAAATACAAACAGATCAATAAAAGAATGGCTAATGGAGTGCAGATAAGCATCCAGTTCACAAAGTCAATATCATAATTATATTTTTTTTGAATATAACCAACATAGGCAACGTTTGGTGGTGTTCCTATTATGGTAGCAATACCGCCAATATTAGAAGCATAAGCAATAGCCAGCATAATCGCCAATGAAAAATTGGCAATACTACCCTCGCCCCTATTATTTTCTTTCATTACATGTATTACAGACAATGCAATCGGGAACATCATCATCGTAGTAGCTGTATTACTCAGCCACATACTTAATAAACCGGATGCTAAAATAAATCCCAGTACAATTTGGTCGCCACTAGTGCCGGTTATTCGTACAATATTTAATGCAATTCGCTTATGAAGATTCCATTTTTCAATAGCAAGCCCAAGCATAAAACCGCCAAGAAATAAAAAGATAACCGGGTTGGCATACGCAGCTGCAGTTTCATCCAATTTTGCACCATTCATTAAAGGAAGAAGAATGAGTGGTAGCAATGCGACTACCGGCATAGGCAAAGCTTCTGTTACCCACCAGGTAATCATTAATCCGGCAATGGCCAACACTTTTGCAGCACTGGCATCTACTCCAAATGGATTTACAAAATATAATAGCAGCGCAACAGCTATTCCCGCAAAAAGCGAAATGAATTTGAGTTGTTGTTTGGTCAAACAGTTTAGATTTTAGCTGAAAATACAATCTATTTTGGTTTACCGCTCACAAAAGGATTTCCTTTTATATAAAATCTGTAAGGCAATAAAGCATCATCGCCGGCATAGTCTACACCAATTCTTGGGGAGCTGGCTATTTCACTTTTTTTGTATTTACACTTATCATCTGCAATAAACAATTCTTTACTGAGAAGCGAATAACCAGTTTGGCTTGTATGGATACCCAATGCTTTGGAAACATTTCCCGGACCTCTCGTTAAAGTGTTGTCTAATTTTTTCTTTCCGGTTCGTTTAAGCATTTCCTCAAATCCCAAAATTGGTTCTACTGCTCTTATTAATATTGCATGAGGAATATCTGTACTATTTGTTATCACATTAAAAAGGTGGTGAATACCATAGCACAAATAAATGTATGCCACTCCTGCACCCGCATACATCATTTCATTGCGATTGGTTCTGCGTCCACCAAATGCATGAGAGGCTTTATCAACAATGCCATTATAAGCTTCTACTTCAACAATTCTTCCGGAGGTAGTAATGCCATTCCATTTCGTAACTATTATTTTGCCCAACAACTCCCTAGCAATCTGCAAAACATTAGTTCGTTGATAAAATTCATTTGCTAATTTTTTCATACCCGATCTTCAATTTTATACAACCGATTTTCACTCACAATACACTATTGACTATTCACTATATTTACCGCTACAAATTAAGGCTTTGCTGAAAGAAATCGTTATTGCGGCTCAATCATGGGAAGATGCCCGGTTGTTTATTCAAAAACATCGGCTGTTTAAATGGATCATTATCCCTGGAATAATCTATGCGTTATTGTTTATCGTTGGAATGTTTTTCTTTTGGTCTTCTGGTAATGATGTGATCTCCTGGATAAGCAGCCAACTCGGTATTGAAACATGGCTACAAAAAGAAAGAAGCGAATGGCTGAGTTTTTTATTTGTGATGACTGGAATGATGCTGCGGCTGATATTAGTTCTATTCTATTTCTCGTTCTTCAAATACCTCATACTAATAATCGGCTCGCCGGTATTTGCCTATTTAAGTGAAAAAACAGAAGCTATTATAGAAGGCAAGGAACATTTATTTAACTGGAAAGATCTTAAAAAGGATTGTCTGCGTAGTATTAAATTGGCAGTAAGAAATTGTGGTTGGCAATCAGTGTATCTGATTTCACTTATCTTACTATCGTTGATACCTGCAGTAGGTTGGATTACTCCTGTTATTGCTTTGTTGATGGAGTGTTATTACTTCGGATTCTCGATGCTTGATTATAGTTTTGCAAGAGCCGGCTTTACACCTGCACAAAGCATTACGTTTACTGGCCGTCATAAAGGATTAGCTATTGCTAATGGCCTTATATTTTACATTATGCATATTATCATCATACTGGCACCGGCGTATGCAATTATTGCGGCTACGCTTAGTGTTCATAAAGTAAAAAACAGCTGATTCGTTATTTATGGCCACAGTATATCTTATACCATCATTACTCGCAGAAGAAGGGCTGGATGCTATTAACACTTACGCTATTGATGCAATAAAAAAATGTACTGTTTTTTTTGTAGAGAATGAAAGAACGACCCGTCGCTACTTTAAGCAAGTATGGAAGGATATGGTGATTGATAATTACGAATGGCATACAATTGATAATAACGCTGCAGCAATTTTCAAAAGCAGATTAAAAGATGATACAATAATCGGCATTGTTAGCGACGCTGGTTGCCCCGGGGTGGCTGATCCTGGCCAATTCCTGGTAGGAATTGCACAAGAAATGAATGCGACGATTAAACCTTTGGTGGGACCTAATTCCATTTTATTGGCATTAATGGCCAGCGGAATGAATGGTCAACAATTTAGGTTTGCTGGTTATTTACCAATTGATATTGCGCAACGCAATAAAGCGATTAAAGATTTGGAATTGGATTCGCAGAAAAGAGATAGCACACAAATTTTTATAGAAACGCCGTATAGAAATAATCAACTAATTGAAGCATTGGTAAAAAACTGCAACCCGGCTACAAGGTTATGTATTGCCGTTGATATTACTGGTAAGAACGAATGGATAAAAACGAAGACCCTTGGTGAATGGCAAAAGGAAAAAATAGATATTCATAAGCGGCCAGCAATTTTTTTGCTGTATGCAAAATGAGTTGAGGCTAATTTTACAACACGATTTTGTAATTCGCAAATGCTCATCCGTCTCGACTGAGGCGAGAGTTCTGTACAAGACCCGATAGCTATCGGGTGCGACGCAACCAAGGATAATAGTAGTACTGCAGCCGGGATAATAAAATACTCTACCCTAATTTCCTAATTACCCAGTTTACTAGTAAACTACTCACTCCTCATTGAGATAATGCTATCTACTATATACTTTGTATTTCCCCGCCAGGGTAATGCGCCGTGATATTCTTTGTAATGCAAATCGAATAATTTACCGCTGTTGGTAGAAAGAATATCGTAAATGGCTTTACTTTTTATAGAAAACTCAAACTCATACGATTGAATAGAGCCGGGAGTTTTTGTTCGGTAGCCTTCCTGAATTAATTTCCCTTCATAGGTTTTGAAAAAATTCCCCTTTTTTACTGCATAGTTTAAATGCCCGCTTTTAACACCATCGCCGAACACAAAGAAAAAACGGAAATAAAAAAATACACCCAGCCCTATCAGCAGAAGTATCAATAAAGTCCTGGTAAATTTTTTAAATCCTGATACTTTTTTCTTTGCAGGTTTTTGTTCTAACGATTGTTCGGTAAACTGTTCATTATCATTTGTCATACAAGCAATTTTATAACAAAAATTTTATCAATAAAACCAATTAATAGTTTACATTTGTTGCCAATTTACGACTTGTTTGTAAACATGAGCAATATACTGACACATACTAAACAAATCGCTTTTCACGGATCTATTACCTGCGGCGTTTATGCTGTTGGGTATGACTTGTTTACATTTTGCCGCCCACGACGTCGCCCTGTATTCTGACAGGACGAACCCTTCACCATGGTCCCTGTCAGTGAAGCAACTCCCACAATATGATTTTTTGGACTGGTGAGCCGCTATATATCAAGTTAAATACAAAATGGACAATCAAAATATCATTATCAGGGTAGCTACTGCTGCTGATAAAGTGTATTCCAAAACCATCACCGATGAGATGGAGGCTTCTGCCGCTGCCCGTGGAACAGGTATTGCCAAGCGAAGTCCTGATTATGTTGAACAAAAAATTGATGAAGGCAAAGCAGTGATTGCAATTACCGACCAGAATGAATGGGTTGGTTTTTGCTACATCGAAACATGGGGACACGGAGAGTATGTTGCTAACAGCGGATTGATTGTTGCACCTGCATTTAGAAAAAGTGGTGTAGCAAAAAATATCAAGCAGAAAATATTCAATCTCTCCCGTCAAAAATATCCGGATTCAAAAATATTTGGTCTTACAACCGGACTTGCCGTTATGAAAATTAACAGCGATCTGGGTTATGAGCCAGTTACCTATTCTGAACTAACACAGGACGAAGCCTTTTGGGCTGGTTGCAAAAGCTGTGTGAACTATGATATACTGATGAGTAAAGAGAGAAAGAACTGTATGTGTACAGCCATGCTTTTTGATCCTAAAGACCATTACGAGCCGGAAGAAACTAAAGAATTCTTTAAAGAAAATGTAAAGGGATTTGAACGTTTATTACGTTTTAAACAATGGAAATTGTTACGTCCGTTTATGAAAAAAGATAAAACCGGTGGTGCCGCAAAACCAAAATCATTGCTGCATCATTTATTTCATTTATAAATCAACCCCTCACATACGATGTCAAAAAAAGTTGTTTTAGGTTTTAGTGGTGGTTTAGACACTTCTTATTGTGTAAAATACCTGACAGAAGACCTGGGTTATGAAGTGCATAGCATTATTGTAAATACTGGTGGTTTTACTCCCGAAGAATTAAAACAGGTAGAAGCTCATGCATATAAACTGGGTGTAAAAACGCATAAGACCGTAAATGCAATAAAAGGATATTATGAACGCATCATCCGATATCTTATTTATGGAAATGTGTTAAAGAATAATACCTATCCCTTGTCTGTATCGGCAGAACGTTTGAGCCAGGCATTGCATATTGCGGAACATGCTGAGGAATTAAATGCAGATGCAGTAGCACATGGTAGCACCGGTGCCGGTAATGACCAGGTTCGGTTCGATATGATCTTTCATATTATGATTCCGGGAGTAGAGATCATTACACCTATCAGGGATTTAAAATTGAGTCGTGAAGAAGAGATTGCTTATTTGAAAGCAAAGAATGTTGATATGAACTTTGAAAAATCAATGTACTCTATCAACAAAGGACTTTGGGGAACAAGTGTGGGAGGAAAAGAAACATTATCATCAAAAGGTATGTTGCCGGAAGAAGCATGGCCTACACAAGTAACCAAAACAGGTAGTGAAGAAGTAAAACTTCATTTTGAGAAAGGTGAGTTGAAAAAAGTGAATGATAAAAAATTCGATCACCCTGCAGATGCTATACAATATTTACAAACTATAGCCGGACCTTATGGTATTGGCCGTGATATACATGTTGGTGATACCATCATTGGTATTAAAGGCAGAGTTGGTTTTGAAGCAGCTGCGCCAATGGTAATTTTAAAAGCTCATCATGCGTTGGAAAAACATGTGCTGAGCAAGTGGCAATTGCAATGGAAAGATCAGATAGCACAATTCTATGGCAACTGGTTACATGAGGGGCAAATTCTTGACCCGGTGATGAGAGATATGGAAACTTATTTGGAAAGCAGCCAGCGAAATGTAACAGGCGATGTATTTGTTCAACTATATCCTTACCGTTTCCAGGTTATAGGAATTGAAAGTAAATATGATCTGATGAACAGCAAGTTTGGTAAATATGGTGAGATGAATACTGGTTTTACCGGTGACGATGTAAGAGGTTTCAGCAAAATATTTGGCAATCAAACATCTATTTATCATTTGGTAAAGACGGACACCAATGGAGAAAATTAAAGTTGGTATTATAGGAGGTGCAGGCTACACCGGAGGTGAGTTAATAAGAATATTGTTAAATCACCCCGGTGCAAGTATCTCTTTTATACATAGCCGTAGCAATGCTGGCAAATCTATCGAAAGCATTCACCAGGATTTGATCGGTGAATCTGCATTACATTTTACAGATGACACAAACGGTATCACCGACGGATCTATTGATGTATTGTTTTTATGTTTAGGACATGGTGAATCAAATAAATTTTTGACGGAGAATAAAATTAGCGGCATCACCAAAGTGATTGACCTGGCAAATGATTTTCGATTAGCAGCACATTCTTCCATTGGCGCCAGACAATTTGTATACGGTCTACCCGAGTTGAACAAAGAAGAAATTAAGACCGCACAAAACATTGCTAATCCGGGGTGTTTTGCTACGGCTATCCAATTAGGATTATTACCATTAGCAAAAGCCGGTCTATTATCTGATATTTATACAACCGGTATTACTGGTTCTACGGGTGCAGGGCAATCTCTTTCTTCTACTTCTCATTTTAGTTGGAGAGCCAACAATATTCAAGCCTATAAAACATTAACGCATCAGCATCTTGGTGAAATTGGCGAATCACTTTTGCAATTACAACCCATCAATGATGTGGACCTGAGTTTTGTTCCCTGGAGAGGAGATTTTACCAGAGGTATTTTCATCAGCTCTACTTTACATTGTGACCTGAGCCTGGAAGAATTAAATGTGTTGTATTCGGAATTCTATAAAGAGCAGCCGTTTACAGTTGTAACTAAAGAACCCGTTTTTTTAAAACAAGTTGTCAATACCAATAAAGCAGTCGTTCAATTAGAAAAAGCAGGAAGCAAATTAGTTGTGCATTCTGTGATTGATAATTTGGTAAAAGGTGCGTCAGGCCAGGCTGTGCAGAATATGAACCTGCTGTTTGGCCTGGAAGAAACTTCGGGACTCAAACTTAAAGCCAGTTACTTTTAAACTATAGAAATGAACTTATTTGATGTTTATCCTATCAACGAAATCACCATTGTAAAAGCCAAAGGCTCTTATGTGTGGGATGATAAGGGAGAACAGTATCTTGACCTCTACGGCGGCCATGCTGTAATTAGTATTGGACATACACATCCGCATTGGGTGAAGCGCATAGAGGGTCAGTTAGAACAAATTGCGTTCTATTCTAACTCGATCAGAATTCCATTGCAGCAGCAACTGGCTGAGAAACTGGGGAAAGTATCCGGCAAAACAGATTACCAGCTATTTCTTTGTAACAGCGGTGCTGAAGCGAATGAAAATGCATTGAAGCTTGCTTCCTTTCATAATGGAAGAAAAAAAATAATTGCCTTCAGCAAATCCTTTCATGGCAGAACATCGTTGGCAGTTGCAGTAACAGATAACAAAAACTATTCTGCACCGGTTAACGAAACAGACAATGTGATCTTCCTTCCTTTTAACGATGAAGATGCGTTAGAAGAATGTTTTGAGAAAAATGGAAAAGAAATTTCATCTGTTATAATAGAAGGAATTCAAGGTGTAGGGGGTATAAATATAGCAGAAGATTCATTTTTGAAAAAGATCCGTTCATTATGTGATAAACATGGTGCAGTTTATATTGCTGATAGTGTGCAATGCGGCTATGGAAGAACAGGAAAGTTCTTTAGTCATGATTTTGCAGGAGTAAATGCCGATATCTATACAATGGCTAAAGGGATGGGAAATGGTTTTCCTGTGGCAGGAATTATTGTTGCACCGCATATCAAACCAAAACATTTTCAATTGGGCACTACATTCGGAGGCAATCACCTGGCTTGTGCAGCAGCATTGGCCGTATTAGAAATAATAGAAGAAGAAAAACTGATGGGCAACGCTGTAATGGTTGGCAAATATCTGAGAGATGAATTAGAAGCGATACCACAATTGAAAAACATTAGAGGTCGTGGATTGATTATCGGGTTTGATGTACCTGATGAACTAAAAGATTTGAAGAAAAATTTGTTGTGGGAACAGAAAATATTTACCGGTGAAGCAAAACCAAATGTGATACGTTTATTGCCATCACTTGGTTTAAAGAAAAGGGATGCAGAACAATTTATTGATTCGATAAAAGAAGAGGTAGAAAAGTTGATGGCTACGGCCTGATAAACGACCCTGCATTTGATGACCAATGAACTGAACGATGACTAACAAATAAATTATTGCGCTTGAAAAATTTTGTTTCCGTTAATGATGTAAGCAATATTGATGCATTAGTGCAAAAGGCGTTGGCTTATAAAGCCAATCCTTATATTGATAAAACATTGGGTACTAATAAACGGATTGGTTGCTTGTTTCTTAATCCAAGTATGCGTACAAGGTTGAGCACACAGATCGCTGCACAAAACCTGGGGATGGAGCCAATCATTTTTAATGTGGGCAGCGAAGGCTGGATGTTGGAATTTGAAGAAGAGGCTATCATGAGCGGAACAACAGTAGAACATGTAAAAGATGCAGCCCCTGTGTTTGGAAAATACTTCGACATTCTTGCCATCAGAACTTTTCCTTCACTTAAAAATAGAGAAGACGATTACAGTGAATTATACATTAAGCAATTTATCAAGTACGCAGGAATACCTGTGGTGAGTTTAGAAAGCTCGACATTACATCCGCTACAATCGCTTACGGACATTATTACAATTACAGAAGAGTTGGAGAAATCTAAAATCATCAATCTAAAACCAAAAATTGTATTGACTTGGGCTCCGCATGTAAAACCTTTACCGCAATGTGTAGCCAATAGTTTTGCTCAATGGGTAAATGCATGGGGCAAGGCTGATTTTGTAATTACTCATCCGGAAGATTATGAACTGAGCGGGGAATTCACCAAAGGAGCTACTGTTACACATGATCAAAATGAAGCGCTGAAAGATGCTGACTTTGTATACGTAAAGAACTGGAGCACTTTTAATGATTATGGTAAAATTTATGAAAGCGATCCAAGATGGATGCTTACAAATAAAAAATTAGCAATAACTAATAATGCGAAAGTGATGCATTGTCTTCCGGTAAGAAGAAATGTGGAATTGAGCGATGAGATATTAGACGGTTCGAATAGTATTATCACACAAGAAGCAGCAAACAGAGTTTGGGCAGCACAGGCAGTGCTGTCTGAAATTCTCAGGAATAATGGATAATTTATATATCATAAAAATCGGCGGTAACATTATTGATGATGAAAAGAAACTTTCCTCATTCTTAAAAGATTTTGCTGCTGTTGAAGGAAACAAAATACTGGTGCATGGTGGCGGAAAGCTGGCCACCAAAATGGCAGAGCAAATGAATGTGCCACAGCAGGTAATAGATGGAAGACGTATTACAGATGCTGAAACATTGAAGATCGTAACCATGGTGTATGCTGGCTATATCAATAAAAATATTGTTGCTAAACTGCAAATGAATAATTGCAATGCGATTGGTCTTTGCGGCGCCGATGGTGATGCAATTCTGGCGCATAAACGCAAACATCCGGTAATGGATTATGGTTTTGTAGGTGATGTAGATTCAATAAATACAGATCTTATCAGCAGCTTGCTGGAGAAAAACCTTACTCCTGTTTTTGCTCCTATTACTCACGACCAGCAAGGGCAATTATTAAATACGAATGCCGATACAATTGCCCAGGAGCTGGCAAAAGGATTAAGCAATGATTTTACAGTTGAGCTTATTTATTCTTTTGAAAAAAGCGGTGTATTGCTTGACGCTAAAGATGATACTACTGTTATTCCTGTCATCAATCCATCATCTTACAAGGAATTGAAAGCAAAAGAAAAAATATTCGCCGGCATGATACCGAAACTGGACAATGCATTTACAGCCCTGAACAGCGGTGTAAAAAAAGTCATTATTGGCAAAGCTGAGAATTTAAAGGAGCTGATTGCCGGAAAATCAGGAACAAGCATAATTAATGAGTAACGATTTACACACTTTACAAACCGAAGCAATCTCCTTATTAAAAGAATTGATTGCCACACCATCGTTTAGCAAAGAAGAAGACCAAACAGCAAGCTTACTTTGCCGCTTTATTGGCGAAAGAAATATAGTACATACAAGGGTTGGCAATAATGTTTTTGCATTAAACAAACAGTATGACGAAAACAAACCAACCATTCTTCTTAACTCACATCATGATACGGTAAAACCAAATCCGCAATACTCTAAGGATCCCTTCTCTCCCATTGTTGAAGATGAAAAACTTTATGGATTAGGAAGTAACGATGCTGGTGGATGTTTAGTTTCACTTTTAGCCACATTTTTACATTTCTACGATAAAACAACAGCATACAATATCATTTTCGCCGCCACTGCAGAAGAGGAAATATCCGGTACCGGTGGAATTGAATACACTTTGCCATACTTGCCGAAAATTGATTGTGCAATTGTTGGCGAGCCTACCCTTATGCAAATGGCCGTTGCTGAAAGAGGGTTAATGGTGCTGGATTGTATCAGCTATGGCAAAGCCGGCCACGCAGCCAGAAAAGAAGGTGAAAATTCCATTTACAAAGCATTGAAAGATATTGAGTGGTTCAGGGATTATAAGCTGCCAAAAGTTTCTGAATTACTAGGCCTGTCCAAAATGAGTGTGACCGTTATTGAAACAGAAAATAAAGCACACAATATGGTTCCATCACAATGCAAATTTGTAGTGGATACCCGCATTAATGAACTATATAGTTTTGAAGAAGTACTGGAAATTATAAAAGCCAATGTTGATTGCGAAGTAAAACCCAGAAGTACAAGACTTCGTTCTACGTCAATTGCATTAAATCATCCTTTGGTTAAAGCAGGGCTCAATCTCAACAGAACTTATTACGGTTCGCCTACCACTTCTGATAAAGCATTGATGCCTTTTCCTTCGTTGAAAATGGGACCGGGCGACAGTGCAAGAAGTCATACAGCAGATGAGTATATTTATATTAAAGAAATTGTGGAAGGGATCGAACTGTATATCAAACTTCTAAACCAAGTACTATGAAACTCTGGCAAAAAGACAAAGCATCACTAAAAGAAGTAGAAAAATTTACCGTTGGTAACGACCGTGAGATGGATATGTATTTAGCGGCATTTGATGTATTAGGTTCATTAGCACATACCGAAATGTTGGAATCAGTTGGATTGCTGACAAGAGATGAGCTGAAGCAATTACAAGTAGAGTTAAAAAACATTTACCAGCAAATACAAAAAGGCGAATTCAAATTACAGGATGATGTAGAAGATATTCACTCACAAGTTGAATTGTTATTGACGCAAAAACTCGGTGATGTCGGCAAAAAAATTCACAGTGCCAGAAGCCGAAACGACCAGGTTTTAGTAGATGTAAAATTATTTCTCCGCAATGAACTGGAAGAGCTGGTAAATACAGTTCAACCATTCTTTGAACTATTACAATCGCAAAGTGAAAAATATAAAGCTGATCTCCTACCTGGCTACACACATTTGCAATTAGCCATGCCTTCTTCCTTTGGGCTTTGGTTTGGTGCGTATGCAGAAAGTTTGGTGGATGATGTAGTTACGATCAAAGCAGCCTACGATGTGGTAAATAAAAATCCCTTAGGTTCTGCCGCAGGCTATGGCTCTTCATTTCCAATCAACAGAACATTAACAACAAAACTGCTCGGCTTTGATGATTTGAATTACAATGTAGTGTATGCGCAAATGGGAAGAGGAAAAGCAGAACGCATCGTTGCACAGTCATTAGCAAATGTTGCTGATACATTGGTGAGGTTGAGCATGGATGCCTGCTTATACCTTAATCAAAACTTTGGGTTTATCAGCTTCCCTACTGAGCTTACAACCGGCAGCAGCATTATGCCGCACAAAAAAAATCCGGATGTATTTGAACTCATCCGTTCCCGTTGCAATCAACTAAAAGCACTGCCGAATGAAATAATGATGATGACAACCAACCTACCATCTGGTTATCACCGGGATCTGCAATTGCTGAAAGAACATTTATTCCCTGCTTTCAATACCTTGAAAGATTGTATTGAAATGGCAGGACTAATGTTATTGAACATTGAAATAAAGAAAGACATTCTTGCTGATGAGAAATACAAATATCTGTTCAGCGTAGAAGAAGTAAACAAACTGGTAAATGCAGGAGTGCCTTTCCGTGATGCGTATAAAAAAGTAGGATTAGATATTGAAGCCGGCAACTTTACTTACAACAGCTCCGTAAATCATACTCATGAGGGAAGCATTGGCAACCTTTGTACGGAAGAAATAAAAAAACAGATGCAAAAAGTGGTTAGTACTTTTCCTTTTGCATCTGTTCAAAAAGCAATTGAGAAATTAGTTTCATAATTACATTCCGTATTTATCAACGAGATAGATCAACGCTGCCATATTCACTGCACCTAAATCCAATTCTCTTTTATTCACCGCCTCAAACACATCGTTACGGGCATGATGAACATCAAAGTAGCGTTGTGAATCCGGATTCAATCCTGCCGTTGGCGTTTTAAAAGCTCGGTTCAGCGGGCCAATATCTGCCCCGCCGCCTCCGCGGTTAAATTCAGAGCATCCATAAGGAGCTATCAAGGGTTTCCAGCTTAAAAATTTCTGAAATTGCTCATCAGTTCCAGTCATTCCAAAACCTCGTGGTGTAAACCCTCCCGCATCACTCTCCAATGCGAAAATATGTTTCTCGCCTTTTGCTTTGGCCTCATCTGCATATTTGTTTCCGCCACGCAAACCATTTTCTTCATTTGCAAATAACACAAAGCGAATGGTTCTTTTGGGTTTATAACCTATCGCCTTAAAAGCTCTTAGTATTTCTATGGTTTGTACACAACCAGCACCATCATCATGTGCTCCTTCGCAATTATCCCAACTATCCAGGTGGCCACCAACAGTTATTATTTCCTCTGGAAACTCAGCTCCCTTTAATTCTCCAATGATATTATGTCCAATTGTATCAGGTAAAAAGTGGCCGTTTGTAAATAGCTCCAGTCGCAATTGTGCAGGTTTAGTTGTTTCTGCCTGTGCATTTATTTCAGTGCTTAACCAATCTGCATCCTGTAACCCAATTGCTACAGCCGGAATTTTAGCATATGCTGAGTCATACCGTGTAGACCCTGTATGCGGATTATTATCTGTACTGTGACTCATACTCCTCACAACTACTCCTACTGCACCATATTTTGCCGCCATACTTGGCCCTTGTCCTCTGTATTTATTAGCATCGCCATATGCCTGAAAAGTACGAATGAATGTGGGGTTGAATTTATAATTGTAAAAAACAACTTTCCCCTTCACTTCATCCTTTCGCTTCTCTAACTCATCAAAAGATTTTACTTCAATTACTTCGGCTGAAATGCCATTTTTCCCACCTCCGATTGAATTTCCGAGTGCTACTACATCCAGTGTTTTTGATGTCCATTCAGTAGCACCAGCTGTCTTTTTTTTGAGTGCTGCTTTATCCTCTCCGCCCCTTACCCAATGTGGCACCATACATTCCTGCATATACGCTTTGTCTGCTCCACTTTCCTGCATTATTTTTAAACCCCACTGTTCAGACTTCACCATTCCCTGCGAACCGGCCAATCTTGCTCCTATATTTTTAGTAAGGTGCCGCAAGTTCTCATAGGCTTTTCCATTCATTAATATCTCATCCGAAATCCGTTTAATAAAAGCCGAGTCTTCTTTCTGTGCGAATGCCACAATTACTGAAAAGAGAAGGATAAATAAAACAGACAGTTTTCTCATTGGTGATATTTATTAAATTAAAATACAATTTCTGTTTGCCGGCTGCATAGCTACTATCATCGTCACTTGCGAACTTGTTCTGTTATTCTTTTCTTTCAGTGAAAGGAAAGAATAATCACCCTTCATCGTTCTGCTCGTTACCCAGCATTATATTAAGTCTCCGATAAAACCCAACTTTTCCCTATCTCAAAACTTACTCCGATAAAGATAATTGAAATGCCATTAAAGATTTAAGACAAGCGGTAAACCTTACTCCTTTAAAACTGTTACCTTCGGTAGCCAGATTATAATACATTATGAAAATTGGTATTGTTTGCTATCCAACATTCGGCGGTAGCGGAGTTTTAGCTACTGAGTTGGGCAAAGCCCTGGCTCAAAAAGGCCACATGGTTCATTTTATTACCTATCAGCAACCGGTACGGTTAAATGGGTTTATTCCAAATATATTTTACCACGAAGTACAGGTACCCACATATCCTTTATTTGATTATCCACCATATGAAACGGCATTGGCCAGTACGATGGTAGATGTTATAAAAAATAATAACCTGGATCTTCTGCATGTGCACTATGCTATTCCTCATGCTTCGGCGGCCTATATGGCTAAACAAATTTTAAAGAAAGAAGGAAAGAATATTCCTGTTGTCACTACACTTCACGGTACCGATATCACCTTGGTCGGAAGAGATAAAACCTATGCCCCAGTAGTTACATTTTCAATCAATGAAAGTGATGCCATCACTGCCGTATCACAAAACCTGCGGGATGAAACATTCAAGCATTTCGACATCAAAAAAGAAATTGAAGTAATTGTAAACTTTGTTGATGTAAGCCGTTTTAGTCGCAAACCTATTGATGCATTCAAGAAAGTTATTGCACCCAATGGAGAACGGGTTTTAATGCATGCGTCGAATTTTAGAAAAATTAAGAGAGTGCAGGATGTAGTAAAAATATTTGCCGAAGTAAATAAACAAATCCCCTCCAAATTATTATTTGTAGGAGATGGCCCTGAACGTTCTACTGCCGAAGACCTGGCAAGAGAATTAGGAGTGTGCGATGAAATCCGCTTCGTGGGTAAGCAAGAGCAAATGGAGGATATTTTGGCCATAGCCGATTTATTTTTGCTGACTTCGGAGTATGAAAGTTTTGGTTTGGCAGCACTGGAAGCAATGGCTGCCGGCGTTCCGGTAGTATCTACCAATGCAGGTGGACTTGGCGAAATAAATATTCAAGGCAAAACAGGTTATATGGCCAATGTAGGAGACATTGAGACCATGAGCAAACAGGCAATGTCTATTTTAAAAGATGATGCGACATTGAAAACGTTTAAAGAAAATGCAGCCGAGCATGCCAAAATTTTTGACATCGCTAACATCGTTCCGTTATATGAAAAGCTTTACGAGAAGTTTCTATAAATAAAGAAAGCCCTGCTATAATCAGGGCTTTCTTATTATATCAATAAATTTTTTTTACCTTCTCAACCATGGGGACGGATCAATGTTTTTGCTTTCAATCATCAAAATAAAATCAATCTGCCCACCGTTTCCATCATCATCTTTTCCTGCCCTTCCAATTGATTGTCCAGTTTTTACAACCGTTCCTTTCGTAACTCCTACTCCGTTCAAATTACTATAGGTAGTAAAGTATTTACCATGGCGAATTGTAACAGCCATACCATCTCCCAGGTTATAAACACCCACCACTTCGCCATCAAAAACGGCTTTTACATTTGCGCCGGGTGAAGGAGTAGAAATGGTGATCCCGGGATTGTCAAATGTGAGCAATGTGTTTTCAATTTTATTATTACCAAATCGCATTGTTACAATACCATTATCTACCGGCCAAGGCAGTTTAGCCCTGTTTAGTTCAAACTTATTATTTAAGGCGACGTCGGTAGCATTAAAATCTAGGTAACTAGCAGGTTTTTTTACAGGTTCATTCCTTTTTGCAGTTGTGGTAGTTGGGGTTGTAGTGGGCTTTGTGGTAGTTGGTTTTGTTTCCTCTATTGGTGTAGTAGGATTCACAGTTTTCTTTACTACTTCTTCTGATTTCTTTTTTGCATCCGCTTCAGCTTTTGCCTTAGCTTCAGCTTTCGCCTTATCCTCAGCTGCTTTAATTTCTCTTCTTACAATAGCTACTATCGCATTGTTCAAATCCTTATCCCTCTTTTTCTTAGTGGCTATTTGCTTTTGAATATCCTTTTCTTTTGATTTTAATTGAGAAATAACCGCATCCTTTTCCTTCTTTTGCACCGCTAATTCTCCTACTTGTTTTGTTTGGTTGGTCAGTGCTTCATTCTTCTGAACTTTTCTACCTAACTGCTGCTGTTTTCTTTTGGCAATTAAATCCTGTGTTTCAAGAATAGTTGTTACCTGCTTTTCCCTGTAAGCCCTGTAGCTTTTTAAATATGCAATTCGTTTAACCGCATCATTGAAACTGCTGGATGAAAAAATAAAATTGAGATAATCATAATTACTTTTATTCTTGTAAGCATATACTATCGTTTTTGCATACTGCGATTTTAAAGTATCGAGTTGCTTTTGCAGACGATATATTTCCAGATTGCTCAGGTAAATATCATCATCAATTGATTTAAGTTCTTTACTAATGCTGTTGATATACTGTTCCTGTAACTGTATTTTCCTGTTCAGTACACTTAGCTGTCCTAAAGTTTGCTTCTTTTGCCCTTTAATTTTATTATAGGCTCCTTCCATTTCCTTCAACTCCCGTTGAAGCTCTTGCCTTTCCTTTTCTAACTGTGTCTTATCCTGGGCTGTTGCGATACCACTTACGCCTACAATAAGTGCTGCAATAAATAATAATTTTCGCATAGTTAATAGGTGTGTTTTATTAAACATGGGCCGGATAGTACGTTGTAATAACGGCAATTTGCAAAATAAATTTTAATTGCCTAATTCTGCTTGTAACTTTTAGGGATATTAAACGGGAAACTTAACGTTTCATTAAACTCATATTGCTTGAAATCAAGCTTAATATCCAATTTCTTCTTTTCAGAAACATGGATGGTACGCTTAGCAGAGAAGCTAACTCCCTTCTTATTTTCATATTCAGTATAGGTAAGGTAGCAGGTTCTATTCCTTAATTCATCCATATCATCCAGCTTGCTACTTTGTACCAATTTACCTGTTTCACCTATTGTAAAAAGGTTTTTGAAAAAACTGCCATTGCTCTGGAAAGAGATTCTACCTGGCGATTTACTATATGAAATAATATTTGAATCAAGAAATACCGGGTTGCCGATTATTAAGTCCTGTAGTGAAGATAATGTAAGTGGCAATGCAGTTACTTCCTGCAGATAAGACACACTACGGGCTGTGTAAACTTTATTCTGTTTATCAAGCAGTTTTACAGAGTCACGGGTTATCAATGCTCTTAATCCTTCTATACCCAAAATAGCAGTAATTGAAACCCAAATTGCACTGTCTTTATACATTCTGATATGTGCATTGACATCATACTTCTTACCCTCTGCATCTGTATAGTCCAGATCCATTTTAGCAGAGAATGTTGTAAAGTCAATACGATTCTTTATAACCGCCGAATAATTGTCTTTAATAAATGCAATGGAATCTTCTGCCGGATTACCTGCAGGCGGAGTAGTAATAACTACGGTAGTATCAATTTTAGCTATAGCTGTTTGTATTTTTTTGGTGGACCTGCAGGAAGCAAGTGAAGTAATGGATACAACCAGTATTACCAGAGCTCTAAGCATTTAATATTTTTAATTTTTACCCGTATGCCCAAATCCCCCGGCATTTCTATTAGAAGTAGCTATTTCTTCTACCTGAACCCATTTGCATTTTTCTACAGATTGAATTATCATTTGAGCAATTCTATCACCGGGCTGTATGACCTGTTCTTCGTTGGAAAGGTTGATTAATATAATCTTAATTTCTCCTCTATAATCAGCATCTATAGTACCTGGTGTATTAAGACAAGTAATACCCTGTTTTATTGCCAACCCACTTCTTGGACGAATTTGAGCTTCGTATCCTTCAGGAAGTTCAATAAACAACCCTGTAGCTATCAGGAGCCGCTCCATTGGCTGTATCACCTGAGAAGTAGTAAGATTGGCTCTTAAATCCATACCCGAGGAACCAGGTGTGGCATACTCAGGTAAAGAATTAGCAGATTGATTAATTATTTTTACTTTAATATCAGCCATTCAAACAAAGATAAGCAGCATCATAAAGGATTAGCACAAATGCAATAACTTATTAGACATCTAAACGCACCAATAAAACAGATGCATAAGCCATTAAGCCTTCTTCTCTTCCAACAAATCCCATTTTTTCTGTAGTAGTTGCCTTAATAGAAACATCTTTAATACTGATATGCAATGTATCAGCAATTACTTTTTGCATGTGCTCAACATAGGGCTTTATTTTGGGTAACTCAAGGCAAAGAGTACTATCAATATTTATAACCTGGTATCCTTCATTTTTTACAAGCTGAGCCGTTTTCTCTAATAGAATTTTGCTGTCAATATCCTTGTAAGCTGAATCTGTGTCAGGAAAATGAACTCCTATGTCGCCCAGGCAAACAGCTCCAAGCATTGCATCACATATTGCATGCAATAATACGTCAGCATCACTATGGCCCAGTGCTCCTTTATAGTGAGGAATTTTTACCCCTCCTATCCAAAGGTCACGGCCTTCTACCAGTTTATGAAAATCAACACCTGAACCTATCCGATATGCCATTGAGTTTTTTTTACAAATATCCAATAAAGATGGGCTAATAATTACTTCTCTTCTATTTGATGGGCAATATTAAAAATAAAGCGTCCCGCTTTTGGGCGGGACGCTTTGTATAGAAAAGAGATCAACTTATTATTTATCTGCTTTCATTTTTTCACCACCATTGCCGAAATCGAACAATAGAGAGAAACGTAATGTGTTAGCAAGAGGGCTTTGGTTTACACCAGATCCCTGAGGAATCAAATAAGCAAAATTAAAACCTAGCATATTGTATTTTACGCCTAAGCCAGCTGTAAAATAGCGACGGTCTCCTTTTACTTTATTCTCATAAAAATAACCACCACGTAAAGCAAATTGGTTGTTGTACCAATATTCAGCACCGATAGAAATTTGCATTTCTTTTAATTCTTCAGAAAATCCATCAGGAGCATCTCCGAAAGACTTAAACCAGCTAGAAACAACACCTCTGCTGCGATATGCATCCAAATCAGCTTGAGTGTAAGGATCTGCAGGAGGAGTAGGCACTAACAATTTGTTTATTTCCAAACCAAAAGCAATTTGGTTCTGGGCGTTAAACTTCTTTGTATAATTTGTACCAAAACCAAGATTTGCAGGTAAGAAATCTTTGCTATTAGCATTAGGAGAATAAGAAATTTTAGAACCAAGATTAGATAGAGTAGCACCCCAAGACCAACCTTTAGGACCAGTGTAGTACCATCCAAGGTCAGCAGCAACTGCGCTGGCAGCTTCAAATGTTGTACTACCAAAAGTAACTCCACCACCTGTAAGGTTTGAGTTAATAAATTTCAAAGCGATACCGATACCATGCTTTGAATTTAATTTTCTTGAATAACCTACATCAATACCGAATTCACGGGGACGGGCACTACCAAAATCTTGGCCAGCACCATCAGTAAATTGGATATTTCCTAGGCTGAAATAACGAAGTGAACCAGAAATAGCCTGGTTTTCGTCAAATTTAAAATACCCTGCAAGTGAAGCAAGGTAAACGTCGTTTACCAGATTTTTAAGCCATGGAGTGTAAGTTGCGCCTATTCCACCTCTTGATTGATTAAAGGCAACTTTACCCATATTCCATAGACTTGAATATTGATCAGCTGAAGTAGCTACTCCAAGCTCACCCATACCACCTGAACGGGCATCTGGTGAAATACGTAAAAAAGGAACGGCAGTGGTAACAACATTGATTGGGTTAACCTGAGCCTTTACGGTTGATGATAAACCACATAAAAGCAGGATTCCGGCAGTTAGTTTTAAAGCAGTTGGTCTCATTAGTTAATGTTTAATATTGGTGTAAATATAGAGCTTTTGGTAAATTGTCAAACTAAAATATTGAATTTTAGCTTAAAACAAAAAAAACATGATTTTTTTTTGGTCTTTTCCTGAAAATCAGACCCGCAGGTCTAATTGGATATTGGCTTTGGTAATTCGAATGATTTGCAAATAAACGACTTTTATTTTTTTTTATTGCAAAAACTAAAGTTTTTTAATAAAACATCGTTATCGGTTGAATATGTGCTCTCTAATCACTATTTAATTCGGCTCTCACAGACTATTATTTGTTTATTATACGCAAAGGCTAACTTATATAAAAAACTTCTTCAAGAGCCAAATTAGATTGCAGATTTTCCTTGTTGTCGGCTTTAATAAATCCTTAAGCCCTGTTAATTTGATAATAAACTTTCTAATTAAAAATTTATTCAGCTCCAATAGCCTGCTTTTCCTTCATTCAAATCTGTATACTACAATATTATTATATACCGGTTGTCTAACTCCCCCATTCTATCCCTTCTGAAAAGCTTCTTACCTGTACTATTATGTTTCCTGCTTACTATAATTATTCTTCGCTTTCATATATAAAGGTCCCGTGCAGTCTTACCACCCATATTGTACTCCACTCAAAAGGATGGTCTTAATATAACACTCCTAAATTAAAAGCTATTGTATACAATACATTCTTGACTGAATTTAAATATACCGATAGCCCGGAAAAAGGCATTGAATAAGGTGAGCAAACAACTAACCAGATTAAAAGAAAAGAAGTTCAAAGTCACAGTGCAAGAAGCAGCATACCGCAACCTATTACAATAGCTGTAAAACAAGGGTTTAATGGGGTTTTTACACCCTAAAAAAAGTAGTTCTGCGTATATCTGTTTATTGAAAGTGCATATATTCGCAATCCGGGTGGGCAATTATTGGTGCTATGCAATAATTTAACCTCATCCGGCGTTAATTTTATTCCAATTCATAGGTTTATGCAAAAAACAATGACAGTGAAAAACTTACTAATCCTTTTATCCTGTGCAGTGCTGCTCGCATCCTGCAAAAACGGTGGTCTTTTCAAGAAAAAACAAGACAAGTCCGATGTTACCGGCTGGAACTACAATGATAAAAACATGGGTGGTTACCAGGTAGCTAAATCAAAAGAGCAGGGTCTTGGGCCAGGTCTGGTATTTGTGCAGGGTGGTACCTTTACCATGGGACAAACAGAAGAGGATGTAATGGGCGACTGGAATAATATTCCTCGTCGTGTATCTGTACCTTCTTTCTATATCGACCGTACAGAGGTAGCAAACGTACACTACCGAGAATACCTCCATTGGTTAAACAGGGTGTTTGACGCATCTGATCCTGCGAATGCTAAAATTTTAGAAGGCGCACTTCCCGACACTTTGGTTTGGAGAAGTGAACTTAGTTATAACGAACCAATGGTTGAATTCTATTTCCGTCACCCTGGTTTCAACGATTATCCTGTAGTTGGTGTTACCTGGAAACAGGCGAAAGACTTCTGTCTTTGGAGAAGTGACAGGGTAAATGAAGGTGCTCTTGTAAAAGATGGCTACATTAATAAAGCTAACGTAAAGCCGGGTGCACAACAGGGTGATAACAACTTTACTACTAAATCTTACTTATTAGGATTATACACTGCACCTCCGGGCAAAGCCATGCAATCTAAAAAAGGAACTCCGGCAATGGCTCCAACCATGGAATCTGGAAAATTATTACCCGATTATCGTCTTCCTTTTGAAGCCGAGTGGGAATATGCAGCATATGGTTTGATCAATCAAAATCCTCGTCCTTCAGTAAAAGAAGGTAAAAGAGGTGAAGAATTACAATCTAACAAACAAGTTTACCCCTGGGCACAGAATGTAAATGGCCTTAGAGATACCCGTCGTGGAAGCTGGCAAGGTCAGTTTCTTGCAAACTTTAAAAGAGGTTCTGGTGATAACGCCGGTACTGCTGGTGGTTTGAATGACCGTGCCTTTTATACTGCTGATGTAAAATCGTTCTTCCCGAACGGTTTTGGTATCTACAATATGGCAGGAAATGTAAGTGAGTGGGTGGAAGATACTTATCGTCCTTTATCTTCTCTGGATTTTGATGACCAACCAGCTCCTTTCCGGGGTAATAAATACCAGAAACTGTATGTAGCTGATTCTACTACTATGGATCCATCTACCCGGTATGAAAAAGATAGCACTGGCCGTGTAAAAATGGCTGATGTTACAGATGCGGAAAGTAAAAATCGCAGAAACTATCAAAGAGGTAATGTTATTGACTTCTTAGATGGTGACTCATTATCACAATCACAATATGGTTACGGCACTACTACTTTAATACACCCTGAAAAATCAAAAGTGTACAAAGGTGGTAGCTGGAACGACAGAGCTTATTGGCTTACGCCCAGTGCCCGCCGTCATTTGGAAGAAGATCAGGCCTTAAGCACACTTGGTTTCCGTTGCGCAATGAACCGCATGGGTAGTCCAGAAGGTAATGGCCGCAAAACTGGTCAGCACTATAAAACTAGAAGACAAAAGAAATAAAATAAATTTCAAAGCATAGTATTAAGCAAACCCTCCCCACAAGGAGGGTTTGCTTTTTATGTACGTTCTGCCTAAGGGAAACACATATTTTTGCAAGATGCAAATTGAGACACTATATAAAATTTATCAGCAACATCCTTCGGTACAAACAGACACCCGAAAATTAAAATCAGGCGATATCTTTTTTGCATTAAAAGGCGACAGTTTTAATGGAAACACATTTGCCAAACAAGCTATTGATTCTGGTGCCGTGTATGCAGTAATAGATCAAGCAGCTTTTGAAATTCCGGGTAAAACTGTTTTAGTAGATGATGTGCTAACAGCATTACAACAATTAGCAAAACATCACCGTCAGCAATTCAATATCCCCTTTATTGCTATAACAGGAAGTAATGGCAAGACAACCACTAAGGAATTGATTCATGCTGTTCTCTCTTCTTCTTATAAAACTTATACAACCGATGGAAATTTGAATAACCATATTGGTGTTCCCATAACCATTCTAAAAATTAAGTCAGATGCGGAATTAGCTGTTATTGAAATGGGGGCTAATCATCAAAAAGAAATTACTTCTTATTGTGAATATGCAATGCCCACTCATGGCTTAATCACTAATTGTGGCAAAGCCCATCTTGAAGGCTTTGGTGGTGTGGAGGGTGTAAGAAAAGGGAAAGGAGAACTATTCGACTATCTCAAAAAAAATAATGGAACAGCTTTTATCATGTCGGACTATGATTACTTAGATGAAATGAGCATAGGCATTTCAACCATTATTAAATATGGAACAACAGATGCAGCAATAGAAGGAAATATTTCACAAAGCGCACCCTTTTTATCAGTAAATATTAATAAAGGTGCATCAACCGGAAATATAAAAACACAATTAGTAGGCGACTATAATTTACCGAATGTGCTAGCAGCAGTAACTCTCGGAAAACACTTTGGAGTAGCCGATGAGAAAATTAAGGCTTCACTGGAAAATTACACTCCTTCGAATAGCCGTTCTCAATTAATAGAAAAAGATTCGAATAAAATAATACTGGACGCATATAATGCAAACCCCAGCAGCATGAAATCGGCTATTGAAAATTTTTCAAGATTACAGGCTGATAATAAAGTACTGATGTTGGGTGGCATGGCAGAACTCGGCGAAGAAAGCCTCAATGAACATAAAGGTATTGTTGAGCTTATTAGTCAAACTAGCTGGAAAGCGGTAGTATTGGTTGGCGGTGATTTCTTACAGTTCAAACATCCATTTATTTCATTCGCCAATGCTACAGAAGCAAAAGAATGGCTGCGACAACAACATTTTGAAAATACTCATTTGCTCATTAAAGGCAGCCGCAGTATACAAATGGAAAAAGTAATATCGAACTAACTTATTATCATGAACTGGAAACAACTCTTCCCGCAATTTGAACCTGAATTAATTGAGCTGATAGAAAAAGAAGCCGTTCAAAGAAGCTTTAATGCCGGAGATATTATCATGCGTACCGGTCAATACATCAAGTCTACTGCATTAGTATTGGAAGGCCAGATAAAAATCTACCGGGAAAACCAGGATGGTGGCGAATTCTTGATGTATTATCTCGGCCCAGGCCAGGCCTGTGCAGTATCTATGATTTGTGCCATTCAATCTCATACCAGCGAAATAATGGCGAAGGCGGAAGAAGACACAGAAGTATTGATGATCCCTGTGCAACTGATGGATGACATGATGAACAAATATAAAAGCTGGTACCAGTTCGTTATTCAAACTTATCGGAGCCGGTTTGATGAATTATTATCAGTAGTTGATAATATCGCCTTCAGAAATATGGATGAACGATTAGAGTTTTATCTGAAACGATATACAGATAAAACTGGCAAGAAGAATATTGAATTGTCGCATCAGCAAATTGCAGACGACCTGAACAGCTCTCGGGAAGTTATTTCCAGGCTCTTGAAAAAAATGGAGCAACGAAACATGGTAAAATTGCACCGGAATATGATTGAACTCTTATAAAGCTGATACGGTTGTGATTTCTGTCACATTGTGAGCAAGGCCTTTGATATAATCTTGCATAAATATTTTACATGGAAATCATTGGCTATATCGCATCACTTATTATCGGTATTTCCCTCGGTCTAATCGGCGGTGGCGGCTCCATTCTTACTGTTCCCGTTTTAGTGTACCTTTTTAAAGTAGAGCCGGTTGTAGCAACGGCATATTCCTTATTTATAGTAGGCTTGGCAAGCCTTGTGGGGGCCATTCCAAAATATAAGCAAGGGCAGGTGAACTTGAAGACAGCCTTGATTTTCGGCATCCCTTCTATTGCTGCCGTGTTTGCCACCCGCAAATTTATTGTTCCCCGTATTCCACAGGAAGTTTTTACCCTCGGAGACTTTGTAGTAACAAAAAGCATTTTGATGATGATACTCTTTGCGATACTAATGGTATTTGCATCTGTATCTATGATTCGGGAAAAGAATAAAAACGGCAATGACACACCAGAAGAAATCAAACAGAAATTTAATTACCCGTTAATATTGGTAGAAGGTGCTGTTGTTGGCACACTTACTGGTCTTGTAGGTGCCGGTGGTGGTTTCCTTATCATTCCTGCGTTAGTGTTACTAAGTAAATTACCAATGAAACAAGCGGTAGGAACTTCCTTACTCATCATAGCTGCCAAATCATTGATTGGCTTTACGGGAGATTTATCTAATTATACCATGGACTGGAAGCTATTGCTGTCCGTAACAGCATTGGCAATTGTCGGAATTTTTATTGGTGATGCACTAAGTAAAAAAGTAGATGGCAATAAATTGAAAAAAGGCTTTGGTTGGTTTGTACTGGTAATGGGTATTTATATAATTGTAAAAGAATTATTCTTCCCCGGCGGTGGCTCTCATTAATTGTGATGAATGTCACTGTACAGAATTATTCAGAATCCGAAATTTGACATATCAATTAAAAATTAAAAAATAATAGTATGATAATTGAACAAATTTATACAGGTTGCCTTGCACAAGGTGCTTACTACATTGAAAGTAATGGCGAAGCAGTAGTTATTGACCCGTTACGTGAAGTAATGCCTTATATACAAAAGGCGGAACGCAACAATGCAAAAATCAAGTATGTACTCGAAACTCACTTTCATGCTGACTTTGTAAGTGGTCACTTAGACCTAAGCAAAAAAACAGGTGCTCCAATCATTTACGGACCCAATGCCAAACCCGAATTTGAAGCTCATGTTGCTAAAGATGGCGAAGAATTTAAAGTAGGTAATGTGACTTTGAAAGTTTTGCATACTCCCGGCCATACTATGGAAAGTACTTGTTACTTACTAAAAGATGAGAAGGGAAAAGATATTGCCTTATTCTCCGGTGATACATTGTTTATTGGCGATGTAGGCCGCCCTGACCTGGCACAAAAACTAGTGACTGATTTAACGCAGGATAAATTAGCCGGCTATTTGTTTGATTCATTGCGTAATAAAATAATGCCGCTGGATAATGACATTATTGTTTACCCTGCACATGGTGCTGGTAGTGCTTGTGGCAAAAACATGAGTAAAGAAACGACTGATACACTTGGTCACCAGAAAGAAACAAACTATGCATTGAGAGCTAATATGACAAAAGAAGAATTTGTCAAAGAAGTAACCACTGGTTTAGTAGCTCCCCCAGCCTACTTCCCACTGAATGTAATGATGAATATCCAGGGCTATGATAGCATAGATAAAGTATTAGAAAGAGGCCAGCATGCATTAAATCCCGAAGCATTTGAAGCAGCAGCCAACGAAACAAGTGCATTGGTATTGGATACCAGGGACCCGCAGACATTTGCCAAAGGTTTTGTTCCTAATTCTATCAATATTGGTATTGATGGGAGTTTTGCTCCCTGGGTGGGCGCCATGATTCCAGACATCAAGCAGGAAATATTGTTGGTAACAGATGAAGGCCGTGAAGAAGAAGTAATAACAAGATTGGCAAGAGTTGGCTACGATTTTACCATTGGCTATTTGAAAGGCGGATTTAATGCCTGGAAAAATGCTGGTAAAGAAGTTGACCAAATAACTTCCATCAGTGCAGATGAGCTAGCATCAATTATGAGTAATGAAAAAGTGAATGTGCTGGATGTTCGTAAAAAAAGTGAATACCAGAGTGAACATATCATTGATGCGGAGAATGCACCGTTGGATTTCATCAACGACAGCATGGCGCTAATTGATAAAAACAAAACTTACTATGTGCATTGTGCCGGTGGATACCGCTCCATGATATTTAACTCAACGCTCCGTGCAAGAGGTTTTGATAACTTGATCGACGTAAAAGGTGGGTTTAAAGAAATGAAAGAAAGTGGCAAGTTCAACGTAAGTGATTATGTGTGCCCTTCTACGTTATTATAAAAAGTTGGTTGATTTGAGGCCTGTAAATGGCAAGGTTTAATGGTTAAAACCCGGCCGGGGTATTTGCCCCGGCTTTTTAAAATTAAGAGCAATGAAAACATTAAAAGAATTAATAAAAAATCCTGCCACTGTTGTGGTAGATGTACGCAGTAGCTGGGAATATGAAACCAATCATATACCTGGTGCTAAAAATATTCCGCTGGAAGAAGTGCCTTACAAAGTGGAAGAATTCAAAGCCTTCAAAAGCCCGGTAGTACTCTATTGCCGCAGTGGCAACAGAAGCGGAATGGCGGTAAGTATTTTAAAACAAAATGGAGTAGCTGATGTGTACAATGGCGGTGGCCTTGGCGATCTGCAAGTCCTGTTAAACTAATAAACCATGTTAGGATTATTAAAAAAAATATTTGGTGGCGCATCCGTCAATTACAAAGAACTGGTAAGTAATGGAGCTATTATTGTAGATGTTCGTTCCGCCAGTGAATATAAGGCCGGCCATATACCCGGTTCAAAAAATTTTCCGTTGGATATTATCCGTACAAAACTGACAGAACTAAGAAAAACAAACAAGCCTGTCATAACAGTATGTCGTAGCGGAGCCAGAAGTGGTATGGCAAAAGGAATATTAAAATCAGGCGGAATAGAAGTGTATAATGGCGGGCCCTGGACCAGTTTAAAAAGTAAACTGTAACTTGAATAAATAAATATCTTTTATGAACAAAAAACTCCTGCTGGCCATTACTGTTCTGTTCTTTACATTTCATTTGTCTGCACAAAATGCAGTAACGCAACATCGTGTTGTAATACAACTCAGTAGTAATGATACATTGGCCTGGAAGGGTGTAATGAATAATATCAAGAACTTAAAAAATGGCTGGGGCGATAGTGTTAGCATTGAAGTAGTGGCCCATGGTCCCGGAATTGATTTTCTTACAAAAGGAAAAACAACACAGCAGGAAAGAATAACTTATTTCAAATCAAAAGGAGTAGTTTTTGTTGGATGTGAAAACACATTGACAGAAAGAAAAATTACTAAAGAAAATATTATTTCCGAAGCCGGGTTTGTAAAAATGGGTGTAGGTGAAATTATACTGAAACAGGAACAAGGCTGGAGTTATATTAAAGCTGGTTTTTAATACGTTGGGCCTTCTGCACATCCTTACGGTTTAGCATTTCAACATAATCGAGATATTGAACTATTAAAAAGAATGAAAAAACTTTTTACACTATTTGAATTGTCTATACTGTCCTTCCATCTTTTTGCTCAACACCAGGAAGTAAATGAAAAGCCGGGATTATGGAAAGAAAAAGAAATGGAAACAGATTCCACTTCACTCCTGTCTGCTTTTAAAAGAGGACATGCAAGCGGCCATCTTCGCTATTTCTTTATGGCTACGCAAAACAAGGGAGAACTAACCGATTACCATGCCAATGCAGTAGGCGGTGGAATCAAATTTGAAACAGCAAGATTTAAAAATTTTCAATTGGGCGTTAGCGGTTTTTTTGTATTTAATGTTGGTTCTTCTAACCTGGCGGTTCCGGATGCCAGTACCAACCAGCCTAACCGCTATGAGATTGGCCTCTTTGATATTGAAGATGCCAACAATAAAAAAGATATTGACCGGTTGGAAGAATTATATATCAAATATCATTTCAAAAATTCATCCATCACATTTGGTAAACAATTACTAAATACTCCTTTCATTAATCTGCAAGATGGAAGAATGAGACCTTCTGAAGTTGAAGGATTTTGGGCTGAAGTCAACCAGATCAAAAAAATAAAAATTGAACTCGGCTATCTATATGGTATGTCGCCACGCAGCACAGTAAAATGGTATAAGGTGGGAGAATCTATTGGCATTTACCCGGTTGGTGTAAATGAAGCAGGTACTAAATCTGGTTATGCTGGTAATTTGGAAAGCAACGGAATAGTACTTGTTGGTGTTAATTACCAGCATAGTAAAAATTTGAAACTGGTTTTCTGGAATCAATTCACTACAAACATTTTTAACAGCGCATTACTACAGGCAGATTACGAATACAGCTTGCCAAACAAATCAAAATTAATTGCCGGTGGTCAGCTTATACGCCAGGATGGAGTGAATGACGGCGGCCATGAAGACGCAACAAAAGCCTATTTCAAAAAAAGCGGTAAATCATACAGCTTTGGCGGAAGATTGGGCTGGAAAAATAATCGTTGGGAGACAACCTTGAATTATAACCGCATTACCACACATGGCAGATACCTGATGCCAAGAGAATGGGGTCGGGACCCATTCTTCACTTTTCTTCCCCGAGAAAGAAATGAAGGCCTTGGAGATGTACATGCCATTGTTGGAAAAATAAATTACAAAATTCCAAAAGCAAGAATCGTTTCTTCTATCGGATTTGGACACTTTCAGCTTCCCGATGTTACAAATTTCGCCATGAACAAATATGGACTGCCTTCTTACAATCAATTGAATGTTGATGTCCGCTACAAATTTGCTGGATGGTTAAAAGGATTTGAAACGCAGCTTTTATATGTGTACAAAGGCAAAACAGGAAATAATTACAACAACAACAAATACGTCATCAACAAGGTGGATATGAACCTCTGGAACCTTGTATTCAATTACCAGTTTTAACAGGCATTTGGTAGCTTAGTGTGACTGTTGTCACGAAGCCTGTAGAAAAAAACGGCCATTTTTAAGTTCTCTTTTACCTTTTAAACGATTGTCCATGCCTTTTACTCTAAATGATGAAAATCAGAACTCCCGTCGTGACTTCTTAAAAAAGACAGCCCTCGCAAGTCTGGGCACATCACTGGCTACAGTGGCAGTTGCTATGCCCACCACATCAAGCAAGGACATACAAACAAATGAGGATATGACATCCAACCGGTTTACCATTTTATATACATCAGACATTCATGCGCAGCTATACACCCATGATGAATTTTTTTGGGAAAATGGAAAAGGAGTGTATAAAAAAAGAGGTGGACTGGCTGTATTGAAGACAATGATCAATCATTTTAGAAAACAAAATCCTGCCAATACGTTGTTGATTGATGGTGGTGATTATTTTCATGGCAGTGCTGTAGCATCTTTAACAGAAGGCGAAGCATTAATACCATTACTGAATGATTTTAATTACGACCTGATTCTCCCCGGTAACTGGGAAGTAGTGTATAAGAAAAAAAAGATGCTCTATGATATGGGGCATGCCAACGCAGCAAAAATTTGTGCCAACATGTGGCATAAAACAACGGATGATGATAATGGTGAATTAATCTATCCGCCCTACTGGGTAAAATATATTGCCGGTGCAAAGATTGGTTTTGTAGGCTACACCGACCACCTAATTCCAAAACGTCAATCACCTGCGTATAGCGAAGGCATCCGTTTTGAACATGCCGATTTTAATGTTGCTAAATATATCAAGCTGCTAAAAGAAGTGGAAGGTTGCGGTATCATATTCATTGTAACACATATGGGCCTGGCACAGCAAGTTGGATTAGCTAATAATCCGGCGGTGCAGGGTGCTGATTTTATCTTAGGTGCCGACACACATGAAAGAGTACGGGTACCCATAGAAGGAAAATATTGCAAAGTGGTTGAGTGTGGCGCTTTTGGTTCATTCATGGGTAAACTGGATATCGAAATCGAAAACGGAAAAATAAAAAAATATCAATACCAGTTATTGGATGTGGACCCGGCTAAATATCCTGCAGATAAAAAATTATTATCGCTGATTGAAAAAGCCAATGAACCATTTAAAAAAGAACTGGCAAAAGTAATTGGCACTACCACTACCCCACTCGTCCGGTATTTTGTAATGGAAACGCCAATGGACAATTTAATTACTGATGCTATCCATTGGAAATTTAAAACTGATATTGCCTTAAGTAATGGTTTCCGTTTTTGTCAGCCCTTAGCGGTGGATCCGAAAAAAGGCAACGCAGCCATCACCAAAGAATTTTTATGGAATATGCTGCCGGTAGATAGCGAAGCAAAAACAGGAATGGTAAGTGGCAAGCAATTATGGGATTGGCTGGAAAAAGAATTACAAAATGCTTTTGCTAAAGACCCTTCTAAACGATTTGGCGGTTGGTTTGTACGCTTTGCAGGCATGGAAGTAAATTTTACAATTGGTAATGAAATGGGTAAACGGGTAAACTGGGTAAAAATAAAAGGCGAACCGCTAGATCTTAATAAAGAATACAGCATTGTAGCCTGCGAAAGAGAAGGCGACCCCGATGACACACTTTGCCGGGTAGAGAAAGTAAAAAATCCAACACGACTTGGTGTATTTATGCACAAAGTGATAGAAGAATACCTGGCTGCTAAATCACCCGTATCACCAACATTAGAAAAAAGAGCTACTGCTACAGACCAACCACACACACTGCTTACACAATTACAAGGTACTACTTACGAATTCAGATAAGTAATCAAAAGTTATGTGGAAGAATATTAAATCAAACTGGCCATTAGTAATTATTATGATGATAATACTGGTTGTTGTATTGTCAAACATCATAACATCTACCCGGCCTTCAACGAAAGAAGCATTCAGTGCATCACTGGATGACAGTGTATGGGTGGCACCCAGTTTATATTATGATGATGTGGAAGGTGAAGAAAGAAAAAAAATTATTTATGGAGAAGAGTTAATCGCTAACACATCCATTTATTTAGGACCAAAAGGTTCTGTTGCACAAATTTCCAATGGAATGAACTGTCAGAACTGTCACCTGAATGCCGGTAAAACCAACTGGGGCAATAATTACAGTGCTGTATTTTCAACGTATCCGAAATTCCGTGACCGCAGCGGCGCCGTTGAAACAATTTATAAAAGGGTAAGTGATTGTTTTGAAAGAAGCCTTAACGGTACAGCACCCGACAGTAACAGTAAAGAGTACCAGGCTATTTATGCGTACATAAAATGGTTAGGGCAGGATGTAAAAAAAGGGGAGAAACCAATTGGTAGTGGTATAGAAAAATTGCCGTTTCTGGAAAGAGCCGCTGACCCGATCAAAGGAAAACAGGTTTATACATCACAATGCCAGAGTTGCCATGGTGCTACTGGAGAGGGACAGCTAAGTCTGGGTGGAAATAGTTTTGAGTATCCACCTCTTTGGGGGCAACATAGTTATAACTCCGGTGCTGGTTTATTTCGCATCAGTAACCTTGCCGGGTATCTTCATAGCAATATGCCATTTAAACAATCAACACATAGTAATCCAAAACTAACAAGTGAAGAAGCATGGGATGTAGCGGCATATGTAAACAGCCAACCCAGACCATCAAAAGATTTAAGTAAAGATTGGCCGGATATTTCCAAAAAACCATTCGACCATCCCTTCGGACCTTATGCTGATGGCTTTACAGAAACAGAACATAAATTTGGACCATACAAACCTATAATCGCTAAACAAAAGAAGTAAAAGATTCACTGTCCTGTGACAAATATCACGGTATAGATTTTTCTATTAACTCACATTTGCACAACCTAAAAAGGAAATAGTTATGCTTGATTTTTTGAAACAACCCTGGCCCTGGTATATTGCCGGACCACTTATTGGATTAACAGTGCCTGCCCTTCTATTATTGGGTAATAAATCATTTGGCATTTCTTCTTCCCTTCGCCATGTATGTGCAGCCTGCATACCGGCAAAAATTCCTTTCTTTCAATATGATTGGAAAAAAGAAGTGTGGAATTTGTTTTTTGTCGCCGGTATTTTAGTTGGGGGCATTATTGCGGCGCAACTATTAGCAAATCCGGAACCGATACAGGTAAATGCAAAGCTGTCATCAGAATTAGCTACCTATGGTGTTACAAATTATGACAGCATTATACCCAAAGATTTATTTTCCTGGTCAGAGTTGTTGACTGTAAGAGGCATTTTTATGATGGTAATCGGTGGTTTTCTCGTAGGCTTTGGAACAAGATATGCAGGTGGTTGCACATCGGGTCATGCTATTATGGGTTTAAGCAATCTGCAATGGCCATCTTTAGTTGCCACTTGTTGTTTTATGGCTGGTGGTTTTATCATGGCCAATTTAATTCTGCCATTTATTTTAAAACTCTAACAATTAATATTCACTGATATGTCAGTAAAAGATATAATAGAAGGTAATACAGCTTTTGTAGCACAACCTGCTAATACGGATTATGAAGTTCGTTCGCAAAACGCCATGTGTGTTAACGAAAGTGAACTGGATAAGCCACTTTCTTCCAATATTAAATACGGTATTTTAGGAATCCTGTTTGGAATTGTATTTGTAAAAGCGGAAATCGTATCCTGGTTTCGTATTCAGGAAATGTTCCGTCTGCAAAGTTTCCATATGTATGGGGTAATTGGGTCCGCTATCGTTGTAGGTATGATTAGTGTGTTGCTGATAAAAAGATACAATGCCAAATCAATGGAAGGTGAAAAGATAAAGCTGGAAGACAAAAAATTCAGCAAAGGACAGATCTATGGTGGTTTGATATTTGGTTTAGGCTGGGCTGTTACCGGTGCTTGTCCGGGCCCATTGTTTGCACAAATTGGAACTGGTGCAACGGTAATCATCGTTACATTATTGAGTGCTATTGCAGGAACATGGGTGTATGGAAAATTTAGAGGCAGTCTTCCACATTAAAAACATATGAACAAATATTTTATAGCAGTCGCCAGTGCATTCGTATTCTTTTTTTCAACCCGGGTAGAAGTAAAAGTGGCCGGTGAAATGAAAAAGATAATGCACAAAGGCGATTTATCAGCTCATATCTCATTAGACACATTGCTATCTCATCCGAATATGTATGGCCTTGGTCCAGCCGAGGGCATTAAAGGTGAGCTGATGATAATTGATAGCAAAGCCTACTGGTGCAAAGTAGAAAACGGAAAGGCAAATACATCGGCTAACAATAATGCAAAAGCCGCCATGCTGGTATATGCACAAGTGCCATCCTGGAAATCAATTACTGTTACAGATGCAATAAAAGATTATTCAACATTGGAAAAAAAAGTAGAAGAACTTGCTTTAAAAAATGGACTTAGTCTTGATGAGCCTTTTCCCTTTATGATAAAAGGCAACTTTGCTAAATCAACTTACCATATCATTGATTGGAAAGAAGGCACTCAACATACATTCGACAATCATAAACAGTTTGCCCAGTTCGGAAATTTCAAAAAAGAGCCGGTTACATTGCTGGGGTTTTATTCCAACAAACATCATAGCATATTCACTCATCACACCACAAATATGCATGTGCATATTATGGATGATAAAAAAACTACAGTTGGCCATCTTGAAGAAATCTCCACTAGTGCCAGCAGTATAACACTTTTAATTCCACTTACTCCATGAAAAATTTTCTTATTGCCATTAGCTACTTGCTGTTAAATGCTATTGCGAACGCCCAAACTTCCCAGCCATTTTCAATCACACTGGAGCCGGTAATTCCTGGTGAATTTACAGGCATTCAATCCTATGCCTGGGCAAAAGAAGGTGACAAAATATTACTAATTGGTGGCAGAACCGATGGGCTTCATCGCAGACAGCCTTTTGCTGCTTTCGGCAAAAAGTATAATAATACAGAAATCGTTGTTGTTGATTTAAAAAAGGAAAAAGTATGGAAAAAAAGTATCCTTACTCTTCCGCCTGCTATAGCAGAACAATTGCAAAGCAGTAATATGGAATTTTTTCAACAAGGAAACGAATTGCTGATCATTGGTGGTTACGGATATAGTGAAACAAAAAAGAATCATATTACCCATCCTGCTATCATTCGTGTAAAAGTAAAAGAACTTATAAATGCCATAACAAAAAATCAGGATATTCTTCCATTTGTAAATCAGTTGGCAGATGAAAGAATGGCGGTAACCGGGGGACGATTAAATAAATTGGGCAGCTACTTTTACCTGGTAGGTGGCCAACGATTTGATGGCCGTTATAATCCACATGGGCCTGACCATGGACCCGGGTTTTCGCAACAATATACCAACCAGATAAGAAAGTTCAGCATTGTTGAAAAAGATGGCAATCTTACAATAGAAAACTATTTAGCTATCACCGATTCGCAATTACTGCATCGAAGAGACTATAACCTGCTGCCACAAATAGATGCGAATGGCAACGAAATGCTTTCGATTTATTCAGGAGTTTTTCATTATTTAAAAGACATTCCTTTTACTACTGTAATTGACATTACTGAAAATGGCCATCATGAAGTAGCCAACTTCAACCAGTTATTCAGCCACTATCATACAGCTACCTTACCTGTGTACAACTACAATACAAAAACATTGTACTCAATTTTCTTTGGAGGCATTGCACAGCATTATAAAGACAGTTCCGGTAAAATGGTTGCAGATAGCAATGTTCCCTTTGTAAAACATATAAGTGTAGTGGAGAGAAATCAAAACTCTATCAAAGAATATCTCTTACCAGAACCAATGCCCGGCTATTTTGGAGCTGCTTCAGAATTTATTCCTGGCAATGAAACATTATATACAAAAAACGGGATATTGAACTTGAGCAAACTGGGTAAGAAATCAACAATGATTGGTTATATAATCGGCGGTATCGACAGCCGGGCTCCCAATGTTTTTTGGAGTAATGAGGCAGAACCCAGCCGGGCTTCACCGGTTATCTGGAAAGTGTACTTTACTAAAAAGGATTAAGCAGAAAGCTATTAACTTCCTGTTACTACCTTTACTGCTATGGAAGTAACAGAACTACTACCACTTTTTCAATTTTTCAAAAAGTATAATCCACTTTCAACAGATGGAGAAAAAAATATTGCGGCAATCAGCAGCATAAACACTTTTAAGAAAAACACAGACCTGCAGCCTATCGGCCACACTTGCAAAACTATTTACTTCCTCAATAAAGGTATTGCCCGAATTTACTATTTTAAAGACGGCATTGATATTACCGAAAACTTTTACTTTGAAAATAGCATCATCGCAAGAGTTGAAAGTTTATTTACCGGCAAGCCCAGTCTTAAAGCCATTCAAATACTCGAAGATGCAGAGATAGTGGGCATCAATTCCAATCAGCTTTTCAAGCTATATGATTCGTTCCCGGAGATAGAAAGATTGTTTAGAAAAATATTTGAAGCGGCGTATGTAGAAACAGTTCATCGAATAGAAGGCATACAATTCCATACAGCGGAAGAAAGATACAAAGCCTTACTGCAAGAAGCTCCGGATGTGCTGATGCGCATACCATTGAAATATGTTGCATCCTACCTTGGCATCACGCAGGTAAGCCTCAGCCGCATCCGTGGGCTGAAGTGATTATTTATCATATGATAAATGAATAGCCATTTATAGCTAAGACCTTTGTGAAATAAAATTCACTACTTGGTAATTGTAAAAACAGGCCTAAAAGAAAACTGGCAGCAGTTCTCATTACTTGTACTCGTCAATGCATTCGTAGGTGCTATGATTGGTTTGGAAAGAGCCGTACTACCGGGATTAGGAAAAAGTGTTTTTGGCTTAGATGCTAATGCGGCGATACTCAGTTTTATTATGGCTTTCGGTATCACAAAAGCTATCAGTAATTACAGTGTAGCAAAACTCAGCAAACGATTTAACCGGAAACAAATATTAATGGCTGGCTGGTGGATAGCATTGCCCGTTCCTTTTTTATTGATGTATGCAGACTCATGGGCATGGATTATTACAGCTAATATTTTATTAGGGATTAACCAGGGATTAGCCTGGTCATCCACCGTTATCATGAAAGTGGATATAGTGGGTCAAAAAAACCGTGGGTTGGCAATGGGCATTAATGAATTTGCAGGTTATCTATCCGTTGGATTAGCCTCCTATCTCGCTAGTTTCATTGCTTCCAAATACGGCTATGCGTATTTCCCATTCATTCCCGGATTATTTTTTGCCGCTGCCGGATTATTGGTTTCAGCATTTCTTATAAAAGACACTACCCAATTTGTAGTTGCAGAAAGTGCTGTAAGCAAAATTGCATTACTCAAAAATGTTTGGAATGAAACTAGCTGGAAACATCAGAACATCAGCACTGTTACATTAAATGGTTTGGTAAATAACATGAACGACGCAGTAGTGTGGGGCCTTTTACCTATTCTGCTATTGCAAAAGAATTTTAGCATACAAGAGATAGGCATTATAGCAGGAGTGTATCCGACGGTATGGGGAGTGATGCAATTATTCACCGGTAAAATGGGAGATGTCTATTGCAAAAAACAGATCATCACAATAGGAATGCTGACACAAGCCATTGCCATTGTATTACTTGCTGTATCATCGCAATTTATGCTACTGATTGCCGCTGCTGTATTATTAGGATTGGGAACCGCATTGGTATATCCAAACTTTCTTACTGTAGTTGCTGAAAGCACTCACCCATCACAACGGGCAGAAACTTTAAGCATCTTTCGTTTCTGGCGGGATAGTGGTTATGTAATTGGCGCCCTGCTTGCTGGTATACTGGCTGATATGATAGGCATGAGTGCAGCAATCCTTATTATTGCCGGAATTACAGGTACGGCAAGTCTGGTGGCTCATTTTAGAATGTGCTGCACTTTAAAGCAACTTTATGCCTCCGATGAATGTTTGCAGCCAGCATTACATTAAAAAAGCCCCTTTAACAAGAGGCTATTGAATACTACATAAAAGTATTATTCCTCTGTTTTTACAACCGGTAATAATTTTTCCTCTATCACTTTTTTAATTACATGCTTGGGTAATGCACCCGGCTGCATCATGGGTTCTCCATCTGCACCAATAAAAAGCATCGTTGGAATACTTTGAATTCCAAATACTGAAGACAATTCCTGTTCGGCATCTGTATTTACTTTATAAATAAGCAGCCTGCCTTCATACTCATTTGAAAGTTCTTCCAATATAGGGGCTATCATTTTACAAGGGCCACACCAATCTGCATAAAAATCTATTATGGCAGGTAATTGACCCAGGTATTTCCAATCCTGTTCTGTTTCGTAGTTAAATACTTTCTCTTTAAAGTCCTGCGTTGTCATTTGAATAGTAGCCATACAATAAAGTTTACACAAATAAAAGATCAATTAAAATGTCAGGAGGTGACTATGGTCACAAAACTGACGTTCTAACAAGTCTAACTTGCTATTCTAAAAATAGTATCATGCCAACTAATCATCAAATTGTAATTGTCGGCGGCGGTAATGCCGGTATTTCAGTAGCATCGCAGCTGTTGAGAAAAAATAGAGACTTGGATATTGCTATTATTGAACCATCTGACAAACATTATTACCAGCCCGCCTGGACATTGGTAGGTGCCGGTGTATTTGATGTAAAAAAAACGATTCGCAACGAGGCGGATGTAATGCCCAAAAAAGTAAAATGGATAAAACAAAAAGTTGTTTCTTTTCAACCGGAAGCTAATACTATCGTATTAGACAATAATCAAACTCTCGGTTATCAGTACCTGATTGTAGCACCGGGCATTCAGTTAAACTGGAACGAAATAAAAGGATTGATAGAAACATTGGGGGAAAATGGTGTTTGCTCCAATTACAGTGTCGAACTGGCTCCCTACACCTGGGAATGCATTAGCAATTTCAAAGGAGGAAAAGCACTTTTCACTAACCCAAACACTCCGGTAAAATGTGGTGGTGCCCCACATAAAATTATGTGGCTGGCTGCTGACTATTTTAAAAAGCATGGAACATTTGATAAAAGTGAAATTCAGTATTGGAGTGGCGGCACTCGTCTTTTTGGCGTAGATAAATATGAAAAGACATTGAAGGAAGTAGCTGAAAGGGACAACGTTCAAATGAATTTTTTCACTAAACTGGTAGCAATCGACGGACCAAATAAAAAAGCAACTTTTGTTGGATTTGGTGAACAAAATAAAGACAAGGAGTATATGGTTGATTTTGATATGATACATGTAACTCCGCCGCAAAGTGCTCCAGATTTCGTCAGGCATAGTCCGTTAGCCAATGCTGCCGGTTGGATGGATGTAGATAAAAATTCTTTGCAGCATGTAAAATTTCCAAATATATTTTCACTGGGTGATGCTTCTTCGTTGCCTACCTCACGAACCGGAGCAGCCATTCGTAAACAGGCACCTGTTTTGGTTAAAAATTTATTAGCACTAATGGCTGGGCAACCAATTACCGGCAGTTATAATGGTTACACAAGCTGTCCCGTGGTAACAGGTTATGGTAAATTGGTACTAGCAGAATTCGATTATAACAATAAGCCAATGGAAACTTTTCCGTTTGACCAGAGCAAAGAAAGGTGGAGTATGTACCTGATGAAGACAAAACTGCTGCCCTGGCTATACTGGAATAAAATCTTACCGGGGAAAATGTAATTGCTGAATACAGGATGGTATAGCGGTTGTTAAAAAAACAACCGCTTTTTTGTATTGTAACAAATGTCACCGCTAAGCTCCTCTTATCAACGGAAATTTGCTTTAAACATATATAACATGAATCTGATACACAGGCTTCGCAGTGGATGGACAACGTTAAAATTCGTCAGAGTCGGATTAGGTAGCTTAATTTTGTACTCCTCAATAGAATCAGGTCAGGTGGCCGGAATTGTTTTGGGTAGTTTGTTTACAGCCATTTCATTATTTACCGATGGCATTTGTTGCGCAGGCGGTGCTTGTTACACAGGCAATAAAAAAAATAATTCTTCCACCCCTTCAACTATTGAATATGAAGAACTGGGTACTAAATAATAAATTATTGATTGCCGGAGTGTTGCTAGGTGCTATTGGCGGCTATATTTATTGGCAACAAATTGGGTGTGAAAGCGGCACTTGTAAGATAACTTCTACCTGGCATAATAGTACCGCTTATGGTGCATTGATGGGTGGATTGTTGTTCAGTATGTTTAAAAAAGAAAAAACAACCGATAAGTAAATTAGAAGAATTACTTCGGTTACGCCTTGAAATAAAAAATGGAGACAACAAACAATAAAAGAGAGACCTTTGGCGAAATCATCAACGGCAACACACCGGTGCTGGTTGATTTTTTTGCGGAATGGTGTGGACCTTGCAAAATGATGAAGCCAATTTTGGAAAAATTGCATCAGCAAATGGGCGATAAAGTCCGCATCATTAAAATTGATATTGATAAAAGTCCGGCAGCGGCCAATGCTTACCAGGTGCAAAGTGTACCCACCCTGATGTTATTTCAAAAGGGAAAATCTTTGTGGCGGCAATCAGGTGTGGTGCAGGCAAATCAACTTGAAAAAATAATTGAACAACATACAACCAACAAATAAAATGGCGGAGCAAAAAGCAAGTCGTGGTTATTTATCTTCTGCATTAAGTTGCCGTTGTCCCCGCTGCAGAGAAGGAAAGTTATTTCAACATGGCACCAGTATTAGTTTTAAGAAAAATATGCTGATGCATAAAGAATGTATCGTTTGTGGTCAACCCACCGAAATAGAAGTAGGCTTTTATTATGGCACCAGTTATGTTAGCTACGCATTAGCAGTTGCAATATGTGTAGCAAGTTTTATAGCATGGTATGTTATAATTGGCATTTCCACCAACGATAACCGCTTTTTTATGTGGCTTGGCTTTAATGCTTTGCTCTTGATTGTATTACAACCCTGGCTGATGCGATTAAGTCGCAGCCTCTGGATATCCTGGTTTGTAAAGTATAATCCCTATTGGAAAGAGCAAAAACCAATGGATGTATCAGAAAGAATGAATGCTGACCAGGCGAATAACTGGTAAATCTCAAATAACTACCCTTACGGCAATAATCCCTATTTTTGCTGCCCTTTAAATGGAGACGTGTCCGAGTGGTTGAAGGAGCACGCCTGGAAAGTGTGTATACGGGAAACTGTATCAAGGGTTCGAATCCCTTCGTCTCCGCTGAGTACCATAAATTAAAATAAGTCTAAGTAATAAAACCTGCATAATCAATGATTTGCAGGTTTTTCACTTTTGGTCTATACCTGCCTTTACCCCTCTTTATTACCCTAGTTGTCTGCGTGATTCGTGGAGTAGTCTCAACCATACTACCTGCTCCTGAACCTTTACTTAAGTCATTTATTATTAACATTCTACAAGAACTAAACGCTGGAATTTCGACTTGTAAAAAAGTATTTTTAACCCTTTTAAAATGCGTGATATGGAGAAAAGTTTTGGTTTGCAATTTTTCCTCAAAAAAAGCAGGTATGATAAAGCGGGAGAGTCAGTTATTTATATGCGTATAACCGTAAACGGCAAAGCGGTTGAAATCAGCACCAAACGCCGGTGTGAACCCATTAAATGGAACCCGACAGCAGGACGTTCGGAAAGCAAAACCGAGGTTGCTAAACTATTGAATACCTATCTTGATATATTGCAAAGAAAGGTCTATGAAAAAAGGAAGTTCCTAGTAGAAAACGATCATGAAGTCACTGCAGATAAAATTAAAACCCTCATGCAGGGAGGTGAGTTGGTGGAGCATAAATATATGCTCAGGGAAATCTTTACTCATCATAATGAACAGATGGCCGCATTAGTGGGCAATGAATATTCTCCCGGAACGCTGGAACGTTATATCACTTCTTTTAAGCATACTATGTCCTTTATATATTGGAAATACAAGAAAGAAGATTTTGACATAAGCCACCTGAATTATGAATTTATAACTGAATATGAGTTTTGGTTAAAAAGTGTTCGCAAATGCGGTCATAATTCAACCATTAAATACCTGGCGAATTTTCGTAAGATTGTAAACCGTTGCCTTCATAATGGATGGCTGCCTAAAGATCCTTTCCTTGGATTTAAAATGACCAAAAGAGAAGTTGAAAGAACAGCGCTTACCCAGTTCGAATTGGATACACTAACAGCAAAACAGTTTCCAACTGATAGGCTTGGTATAGTGCGGGACATATTTTTATTTAGTTGTTATTCTGGTCTTGCTCATGCGGATGTTAAAAAATTAAAGCGTTCAGAAATTGTAATTGGAATTGACGGCGAAAAATGGCTGGTCAGCAAAAGACAGAAAACCGATATTGCTGCGAGAATTCCTTTATTGCCTGTTGCCTTGCAAATCATTCAGAAATATTCAACGCATTCCCACTGTATTATTAATGACAGGGTCTTACCTGTATTGAGCAATCAGAAAATGAATGCTTATTTGAAAGAGATTGCTGAAATCTGTGAAATTGATAAAACATTTACTTATCATATTGCCCGCCACACTTTTGCTACAACGATTACCCTTTGCAATGGAGTACCTATTGAAACAGTGTCAAAAATGCTCGGGCACCGGAATTTAAAGACCACTCAACAGTATGCCAAGATACTTGATATAAAAATCAGTGAGGATATGAAATCTCTGCGGAGCAAATTTTTATAATTTTTAAAATAAAAGCTATAATAAATAACAAAAGGTATCAAGAGGTATCAAAAAAGAATTGTTATTGACTAAAGTATTGTAAAGGAAAATTAGTGCCGCAATTTGTGTTGTATATGGGAGGCTTTAAACCCATATAGTGAAACAATCGAAGCGTCTTGACCCTACAGATTAAGTAGCCTCGAGCCTAGGACGAGTAACTCAGCCAATAATCATTACGTATGACTATTCTTCTGGGTTCAGTTGTTTAGCTTATTTAAATAGCAGCCAATAGAACTGATAGTCGTCCATTAATTATTAACTATGCTTATATTCTTGTCCTTTTGTGCTGATGTTACTCTATATTGATACTTACATTGCTGGTATTTGTGGCCCGTGGGGCAATAATACTTCTGTAAGCCTTTATAAAACCCCTTTTTAATACCAGTATCTGATCAAAAGCGGCAAGTTTCAGGTAACGATTGGCTCATAATAGAAAGCAAAACCTTTAAGGGCTTATGTTACAGCGAATCTTCCTGCTAAATAATGATAACTACAATACCTCGAAAGTGGTATTCTTATCTAAGTTGTGATTAGTTATCTAATATTTACGAGGCATAGCATTTTGAAAGTAACGATTGGCGCAGTACCTTTTGAAGTATTTGAAATAATTCTTAGCTAAAGGAAGTAAGTGATTATTGGTTCACTGCCTATTTTTTTCGTTGTTCTCTTTTTCATAACCATAAATAATATCCTGACATAATCGTGAAATTTCGGGTAGAAACTCGGATTTATTCCCTGTAGCTGAATCGAAGAATTCACTTTTCATTTCTTTTCCGTTAACAACAGACCGAATTTCAATCTTAAAATCATGCATCGCTTCAATTCTACTTTTAGTAACAGAATAATCCTTTTCTCCCCCATAGAAAAACTTTAATGCTATTAGTCCAAGATTCTGACTATTGGGGTTAACTTCTTCCTTTTTGCACCCTTCAATAACACTTTCATTAAACTTGACCCCAAAAACACAATTCTTTTTTTTCCAAATTATCAAGCCCTTATTACCAGATGGTGTGCCCAGTTCTTTGTACAATAAAATATTATCAATTTTTAGTCCAATAAGACTGTCATAATATCTATCAATTTCACAAGGCTCTTTAGTGGGTTCATACTGATTCTTCTCAATATTAATGGGGGCTGAATAATAGGTATCGGAAACTTTCCCTAAGCGGAATAAATTTAAGCATAAAAGAAGCATCAAAAATTGATTTACTTGCATATTACCATTTTAAATAATCTGGAACCTGATTTGCCTCCTCTGATGTCATACGAATATTACCCGGTGGATGTACTGCTCCTGTTCGAAACAATGTATTGTCCCCTGTTGACCTTCTGAAAAGGTTTGACATCCGTATTGCATCTTGATTTTCATAAGTAGCTGACTCTCTAAACTTTCCCAACGCATGACCCAATATTTCATGTGCAGCAGTTTCTCCAGCCGAACTAACTCCCATTACAGTTTCTCCGGTAGATTTATTCTCGTATGCTGTTTGAAATGTACTGTTCATAACAATGGTTGACACTGATTGTCCATCCATAAACTCGGTAACACCTCCACCTTTTCTATCATCTACAACATTACCAATACGACCTACATATGAATTGGGATTTGTACTCCATTCCTTGCTCATTTTCTTATTTTCAATATCAGGGTTCTCACCTCTATTGACTACTCTCACAAACATTTGGTCATTGGAATTGATGGCCTTACCGTAAGTTTGAGCTAAACCTTTTTGGTCAGCATCCTGAATCTGAGACACAGCTTTATCTAATTTCTTTTGGCTTATCTTCTTAAACGTCATCCCATCCTTTTTTAGCTTTACCAATTTTCTGAAAGCATCACCATCCTTCCCTTTTGCACTATTCTTGATAATTTCTTCTTGTCTTTTTGCAGATTCTCTATCGGTTCCACCCAGTTCATCACCAAGAATATCAATATTCTTAATGGGATTATTACCCATAGCCACGTATGGGCTTTCTGGGAAATACGGTTTCGGGTCTATCTGCCAAAATCTCCCCAACTGCGGGTCATGTGTTCTGTAAAAAGATTCGTAAAGATTCAAATCAAAGTCACTGTTAAATTCATAACCCTGATACTTCTTCTTATTCTCAGCAATTCCATTCAACGCTTTACTACTAATCCCCGCCATTGTCAATCCGAACGGATAATAATGGGTTTCCTCCAGCATTTGACCTCTTATATGGCTAACCTGTAAATTATCAAAGAACACATCCCTGTCAGGGGTTGCATTGCTTACATAAATATACAAATATCCGCTCTTTGTTATAGGCATATTTGTGCGGGTATGGGTTGTATATACCTCTGACTCCCCAATCTGTTCATACCCACTGTTGCTGCTTACATAATTAAAATTATTATCCAGTAATATCCAGTTCAAATAACCCTTTGCTATACTGCTGTTTGTACTTTGCCCATTTAAAAAACTAGTTAATGAATTTATAAATGTGCCGCTGTTTTGAAGATCTCCTGCGCCTGGGTGGCCGCCTGTAACACCAGCAATACTGCTGCTCATTGCAGCAATCAATTGGTTTACCGGATTTTCTGGGGCGCTAAACTCTTTGCTGACATCTTCCCACCAACTGTTGACAGTTACATTAAATTTATCTCCCGCCATAACCCGTAATAATTTTGCGGGTCCTATCATTACATTATCATTATTGCCCGGGTTCCCTTTTAGTTTGGCTGCTTTTTGCGGGTAGCCAGCACCGTAATTGCTCGGCACATTGGCTCTTGTTTGCGGTAAATTAGCATAATAGGTTTCTTCAACTGTAGCATTGGCCTCTTCCATGGTAGCTGCCGGGTACATATCCGTTTTTCTCCGATGAGAACAATAAATTAAAAGAAGTCTAAGTAATAAAACCTGCATAATTTTCAACTGATAGGCTTGGTATAGTGCGGGACATATTTTTATTTAGTTGTTATTCTGGTCTTGCTTATGCGGATGTTAAAAAATTAAAGCGTTCAGAAATTGTAATTGGAATTGACGGTGAAAAATGGCTAGTTTGTAAAAGACAGAAAACAGATGTTGCTGCGAGAATTCCTTTATTGCCTGCCGCCTTGCAAATCATTCAGAAATATTCAACGCATTCCCACTGTATTATTAATGACAGGGTGTTACCTGTATTGAGCAATCAGAAAATGAATGCTTATTTGAAGGAGATTGCCGTAAAGTGTGAAATTGATAAAACATTTACTTATCATATCGCCCGACACACTTTTGCTACTACAATCACACTTAGCAATGGAGTTCCTATTGAAACAGTGTCAAAAATGTTGGGGCATCGCAATTTAAAGACAACACAACAGTATGCAAAAATTCTTGATTTAAAAATCAGTGAGGATATGAAATCATTGCGGAGCAAGTTTTTATAAAAATGCGATATATTAAATTTCAGTAGCTGTGAAGAGAGGCAATAATGAATCCCTGTCACCTCCCCTTGCGTAAACCGCAACAGTAATTCAGGATTCTCGTGGTATGATAGGGCAAAATAAAGGACCTGCAAATGCTACAAAATATTTAAGCCATATGAAATTATTCTAAAACTTAAAAGTAATATCAATTCGCCTATGGCTCATTAGAAGAACAGTGAATTCAACTTAATAATAATTGTTTCATTAATAATTGTTTGCTTACTGTTCGATTTTAATACTAAACAGAATTTATGTATTTCCACCAAAAATTTTAAATAGATAGCCTCCGTACAATTAAACTTATAGGATGCCGGCCCCTTTTGTTTATGAATAATCTTAAGAATATTTAGGACTTTGAAGCTCCATTTGAATAAAAGAAGTACAATCTCTCTTTCACCTCATCTAAAAGGCGACTCTCTTCTTTTGCTTTATTCCCCCTTTCATCATACTCTGTTACCCGTAACATCTCTTCCCTGAATGTTTTTTTTTCTACACGCCGCAACTGACCATTCTCGTGATAATAATATTCATTTCTGGAAATCTTTTTATTATTACCATCAATTGACTCTGACTTTAGAATCGCTCCAAAGGGAGTATATTCAAAGTAGTCTGTTAGGCTTATACCTTTCCCTTTAAAATAAACTAGTTTCTTAATCTTTCCTTGTGGAGTATTAAACACTCGGCTGTGTTGAACTAGTTTTCCATGTCCGTCGTAAGAAAGGATTTCAAATTCGTCACTCTGATTAGTATAAAAATAAAAAGTCGCAGATGTAATGGCAGAATCATTCTTCATTACAATTTCGTTTAAAATTTTGCTCTTATTATTATAAAAATTAAGCTCTTTTGAAACTAATAACCATTTACCGTTGCTTTTTGTATAACGTGAGGTAAGTATCAAATTAGAATCCCTATATGCATATTTTGTTAATGCAGTTGATTTATTTTTATAACTTTCTCTTTCCTCAACTACTTGCCCCTTACTATTATATAATAAATCTCTTTTAGTCCTCACTACCCCGTTCTCTAAGATTGATTCCGAAACTAATTTTTCCCCACTATACCGGGTTATTACTTGGTTATAAATTTTACCATCAACCGTATACTCTATTTCTGTAACAACACCGTCTTGTTTATGATTAATAACTTTGTAAATTGAACTATCAGTACGAATCCCATTCTCAAATGTTACACGGTAAACGGATATAGAATATAAACTATCCTTATAAGTACTTGCAAATACATTGCAATTTAAAAAGATAAGAAAAATAAACCCCATCCTCATAACTTCATTTTTTATTTTATAAAATTTGTACAGCAGGGCCTTGACCATTTACGTTTAGACGAAGGTTACCGGCCTACCTTAAATCATAATAACAACTTTTAGCAGAATATACTAACTCAGGGTGCATACTAAAGTTTTTTATTGATAGTAAAGTTTATGGTACCACCTTCATAAAAACCAATTTTGTTCTCAATTGACGCTATTGCGTTTTTACCGGTAAGTGAGGAAGCATTAGCTCCTGCTTTTATACCGAATTGGGTTTGTGCATTACAAATCGAGAAACCTAAAAGAAAAGAAAGAAAAAACAATTGTTTCATAAGAAATTATTTAGAAGTTTTACCTGGATGACCTTCAGCTAATAAAGGAGAAATTTTAAATCCAAACTCTCTTTCTATCAGCTTTAAGACTACAACTACTTTATTTACTTGGGTCTGGTTTTCTATTGCCTCCCAGCAAGGATATATAAATTCATTATAAATCATCTCTTTTCCAATTTCAACCTTCAAAATATTATCATCGCTGCATAACCCCATATTTTCTTTTCTATTCTCATCATTGAGGGTATATATACCTAGATTTTCCATTTGAAGTAAAAAAGACTCCCAACCTAATTTTGGCGACCCTTTAAATATCTCTTTAGTAATTAAATCTGGACTTATATCATCAATTGATTTGCTTTTAAATCGATATGCGATATACTCACCATCCCATTGCCCGTTTCTATATTTGAGGTTTATGATTTTTCCAGAATCTACCAAAGATGTATAAGTTAACCAAAATCGTATGTGGATGCTATCCGTAGAAGAGGACAAGTGTTCCAGTGATAGTTTTTCGTAATAATACTCGGATGCATCTTTTTTTGTGTTCTCAGATTTATCGACATTTCGAGCAGATTGCTTTTTTGAACCACAAAAAAGTGTTATCAGCAACAAAAAACTTACAACTATTGTTTTATAAACATTAATCATTTTATTTTTTTCTTATTTAAAAACTTTAATTATCGCAGGAATAAAACATGGTTTAAGTTGAGTTGGGTTAGCGGCAATTAGGATTTTAGGCTTAGGAGTATAACCATTATCAAGTAAAGGCCGGGGTAATTCAGGATCATTAGGGTTAATTGTATTATTGGGGCTTTTCCCCAAAAGCACACCTTTTGCCCCCAACACATAAAAGTATTTGTCAGTAAATTCGGTATGATCTCGTTTATCTCTCGCACTAAACCCTTCATTTCTTTTGTCTAGTCTTTCAGATCCCTTCCAGTGTAAATGTATTACGCCTACCAATTTCCCTTTTTTGGGCAAAGGATGATGATCCTTCCCTAGCAAACCAGGAGATTTGCGCCACCTATGACGACTATCATACCATTGTACCGCATCAGTATATCCATAATATTTGTTTCCTTCAAAATCAATTTCAAAAATTAAGGAAGACCACTCTTCTTCATCATCTTCTCCTTTCTGCGAGTTGTTGTTCACCCAATCCAATAGTCCTTACTCTTGAATATTTCGGATTATAATTCATTTATAGAATCTCATTTTAGTATCCTCAAAGACCTTTTTAACTAGTTGTAAATTCCTATAGCCATGCAATAATCTTAAAATTTTATCAAATATTTCTATTGTGGTTTTTTTGTCAGTCGAAAAAAAATCCTCGTCAAGGTCTTGACTCTTGATACTGAAAAGGAAATATTTATCTTTTTGAGCGACCTGTTTTGATAATTTATTTGCAATTAGTTTCTGTAGACAATTAAATGTCACTGTATCCACTTCAAAAAAATAAATCCAATCTAAAGTTGTAGTATCATATGATTGTGGTAGATAAAAAATTATTTTTGGAATCATCTTATTTGCAATCAACCCTGATTCTATTTCTATATATTTATGATTTTTTTCTTTTAAATCTTGAGCCGAAGTTGAAATAAAAATAAAAGACACAAAACACAATAGAATAGCTCTTTGCAGTTGAATATTATTGAATTTTCTTTGCATAAGTTAAAATTGTTAATTTGATATACCTCCTTTATTTGCCTGCAAAACTGTTTTTAAGGTAAATGATGAAGGAGATACTACAGAGGGATCTTTGATCCCAACCTCTCCATTTGAATTTACCATAAACCCATATTTAATAGTAATTAGCCTTTTGTAGGCGCCTGAATTATATTTTGCTACTAAAGTTAGCTCCGCTTCGAAATATATATTCTTAATGCTTTTAGATCTATTGGGGCCATCTTGAAACCTATATGTAAAGCCTGGGCCATTGGTGTGTGAAGGATTTTGATCCATTTTAAAATAAAAAGGTAGATAATCTTCTTGAGGACCATTAGGAACATTTGGGTCATTATAAACAAGTTTATCAGGATAAGGACCGGGTTGCTGTCCTTCTCTTGAATTGGTTGTAATATTTTGAATCCATTGGAAATCGGAATAAGAACTCTCAAAATTATGATATGTAATCAATATGTCAACTCCACCACGGTCAGGAAATTTTTTATTTTCATATTCTTGATATCGTACAAATTTAATTACCCCAGCTTTTACAGGAGCCTTGTCGTCAAGATAAACATCCAAATCCTTAGGCAAGTTTTTCTTTGGAGTTTCAAAATTAGGCATTGCATTATGTTGAGTACTATTTAATAATTGAACAACACTAGTCCCATCAGAAGCTATATCCCATAAACTATATCCTAAGGACTGGGTTAAATTACCTAAAATTGCTCCACCAAAAAATCCCATTGTTGTATTTAATGTTTGCGAAGATTGCCCAGCATTTTTCGAGACAAAGTAGCCTAGTGTTGCCCCAGATATTGCACCAACTGCTGTTCCAACCCAGTTGTCGGTTAAAGCGGTTCCAAGTACATCCCAAACCGAACCCCCGGAAGGATCAACAAGATTTATTGGATTTGCCCCCATGCCTAAATAGGGACTTGCAAACTCATCGTACGGATCAATCGCTGTCCAATTTCCAATCTGCGGATCATACATTCGCAGACCAAACTCATCCCATCCCGTTTCTTCTAGTTCTTCACTAAAACTTCCCTGGTAACCGTACTTGTTTTCTCCTTTGTCAAATGCTTTTGCACTAAGGCCTTTTATTTTTAACCCATAAGGATAATAAGCATTCTCTTCAGTGATCCTTCCCCGTACATGAGTTACTTCAAAATTATCAAAGTAAACCGCGAGCTGGCTCACATTACTCAGGTACACAAATGCATAGCCATTCTTTGGAGCTTTTAATAGCTGCAGAGGTATACTCTGTCCATCTCCCGGTGCAGCTACTCTCCACGCATAACTGCCAAGTCCTGTTACATTATCATATGGTACAAAGTTAAAATTCTCATCAAAGAACATGACATTCATATAGGCCTGCGGGGTTGCATTGCCACCACTGTTTTGATTATTTAGAAATGTTCCTAATTCGCCGGGATTTATACCATAATTAGTAGTAATATTCCCTGCACTTCCATGTAAGCCCCCGGTGGGTGCAGTAGTACTTAAGGCACTAAGCAATGTTGTAAGTAAGGGACTAAACAAATCATTATTGCCAGAATTAACCGGGGTACCTGTATAATAATAATCTGTTTTAGCAGTTATATTATCACCCGCCATTACTTTCAATATAATATTAGGGCCAACTTTTTTATCTCCCTGTGCCAAACCACTTACAGTAGCACTGGTATTGGCATTCCATCCTGCAGCAACTGTTTGCCTTGCTTTTCGGCTCATTACAACTTCATTAACTCCACCAACCGGGTTCCCATTTGCATCCACCTGGCCAAACATCCTTTCTTCATAAAATGCATTAGCAGATTCCATAGTGCAATTGTTGAACTCCGAATGAAATTCTTCGGTCAACACCATCCTTGTATTTTCCAGATTATCTTTTACAAAAAATTCAAACACTCCTTTCTTGTTATCCGGCAAATCAAAATTTCCACCCTGCGTTATTCTCGCATTTACAAGCGGTTGATAAACTCTAATCCTGCCTTCTTCATGTAATATCATGACCAAGTTTACCTGGGCATTACTTTCTTCATAAACAAAATCTCCCATATACCAGGTGGTTTTAGAAGTGCTACTAGCTGTATAGGTAACCTTCTTACCTAATTTATTTCCCGAAGCATCAAAAATAAACTCCGTTATACTCTTGTTCTCGATGGTAATTTTTTGAGGTTTATCCATAAAATTATATATCACCCCATTTGCCCCACTTATTCGGATTTTTTTATTATTATCTTTTACCAGGTTGCCATTGGCATCAAAAACATAATCCTCGCCATTAGTGCCATAGCTTTCATCTTTAAAATCTCCCAGGCTGCCATTATTATTAACTGTTAGATCAGTGGTCTGATCAAATACACGACGCAACTGGTTGCTCCATTCTCCCCCTGACACTTGTTTATAATCATATACCAGCTTATCTATATAAACTGGTGAATTATTACCCGGTATAATACCTTTCTGAAACATCTGTTTCAGGTTATTATTTTCATCATAAACTATTTCCGTAACTGAAAAATCCATTTTGGTATTATTCCAATTGGCATCGGTAGGCTTTTCTTTTTGTACAAACAAAGCTTTTACAAATCGATTTGCATTGTCATATGTATAATCATATCGTCTCGGCATATTATCTCCCTGTGTTTTCCAGATAGCACCTGTAAGATTTCCATTGTACTGAGCATCTGTAAATTTATTGTCACGGTTATCATAGCCCATATACATACCAAAAAAATGATCCCATTGATTAAGGGATGTATTAGCTAATACATAATCTTTATTAATCCCCTCCAACCAGCCACGTACATTATAGTCGTACCGGAAACTTTCAATTCCGGTCCCAGAATTATAATCAGGAGAAAGTTTCTTCACTTTTACTCTCCCCAATTCATCATAACTATATTCGGCCAGCTTTTTATAACCGAGACTTGCATACTGTTTGGATAGCACTGTCAACCGGGAAAGTTTATCATACTCATACTTGCTAATAGTTTGAAAGTTGGTAACTGATGTTCCCGGCATGGTATGTCTGTCGCAAACACTTAAGGTTTTACCCGAAAAATCGTATTGTATAGTGGAATAATCAACAGCATTTTTGATATTATCAGTTAAGCCCTGCACCGTCCTTCCTTTATCATCATAATAAACTGTAGAAACAAGAAATAAATCATTGTTGGGATTATTGTCATCATGATTTTCGTTTATAACCCTGGTTTTAACACCCGTACTAAACCCTATTACCCTTAGTGATTGTACAGTATTTTCAACATATGGATTAGAAGTGGAGGCAAAATTAAAATTGCTATTAAATGTTTTTGCTCCGGTATAACTATAATCATCAAAATAGTTGATTGAGTTAATAACAGTGTTGGCACAACTATTACAATATCCGGAAGACCCTGCTACAGGATTATCTACTTTCAAAGATTCGTTGGCGCCTGTGTATACATTTATTGATACGGTTCCATTGTTTAAATTCTTTACATATTCTGCCATTACATCTCTGGTGGCACTATTATCATAAAGACCTGTGGCAACTGTTCTATCCAAATTATCATATAAATAAAATGCCCATTGTTTGGAACTCCGGTTCCGTTGGTTTTCGTCCTGCGATAATACTAGTCTATCCTTATTATCATATACTAAAAATATTTTCCCTCCGCCTGCAGTGTGTTTTACAATTGCCCTTCCTCTTTCATCAAACTCATACCAGAAACATAATTCCTGGTATACATCATTACTAGCAAACACCCACGAATTGTTCAGAAGATATTTTACAGCTTTAGGCGTTATGGTGCTTCTTAGTTGGCCTAAGTCATCATATACATAATAGGTACAAAGCCATCCGGCATGACCATATTCGTCTAACCCAGGACCAGTTTCCTCCTGCTGTACTTTTTTCAAAATTACTTTACCATCAAAATCAGTATAAGTATATAACCTCTTTCCCTTTTCATCAATCATTATGGATTTTGATAATTTACCTTCGGGATATGTAACAATTGTACTGACAATATATGGTACCGAACCGGTGGCAAAATCAATATTCCAAACCCTTACATCCTCACCAAAAGTATTATAGGAATTTTGTAACTCAACCCCTCTGTTACTGCCCACCCAACTTGTTCCTGCACCCATTGATTTTGTAACCCTGCTTAGTGGCGAAGATTCAAATTCATTCTTGTTATAGAAATAACTTTCACCTGGAAGCTGGGTCTGCATAAATACAGCCTGCTGTTGAAAAGGATTCATCTTCAACCCCCCATTATCAATATTTGTATTGCCATTAGTAGCATTGGCCACAAAAGGCAGGTATTGAAATTGTTGTCTTCCAAGTTTATCGTAGGTATTTGAGTTTACAAGATCAGCAATAATTTCATTATTAGGATTATTGGGGTTTTTGATCAATGAACCTTTTTTTACGACGGTCTGAATGGTTCTTCCTAAACCATCAAAATATTGAGTAGCCTGGGTCACATCTTCCATAGGACGGTTCATCAATGCGGTACCGCTTTTTTCAGGCACATTGGATTCCCAGACCCTCACATAATTGATCTTGCTTCCGGCTGGATAGGGATCAGGTGCCTGTGAAAACAACGACATGTTAAGTGTAAGCAGAAATACTGTTATCAAAATAAATCTTCTATACTGCATCATAAAATATCTTTTAATTCCATTAATTTCCTGTTATTGCATTGATGATAAGTGGATCAGTGGGCTTGGTTGATCCTGAGAAGAATCCGACTAATTCTCCATCTTTACTAATTAGGAATTTTTGAAAATCCCCTCTTACAGGATCACCCAATGAACCATTTTCACTCATACTAGTCAACCAATTGTAAACAGGCTGAATGTCCGATCCTTTAACTGATTTCTTGGAAGCTAAAATGAAAGTTATCCCATAAGTCGTCTCACAGAAAAGTTTTATTTCAGCATCCGTTTTTGTTTCATTCCCAAAACTATTAGTTGGAAATCCAATTATTACTAGACTATCGCCGTGCTGTTGATGTAAATATTGCAATTCTGCAAGTTGATTGGCTTTCGGGCTTCCGGTAGCGATATTTACAAGTAGTACTTTTTTATTTTGAAATTGGCTCATCGACTGAGTAACCCCATAAATATCCTGGAATTGCAAAGAGTAAATACTGCTTGGTAAAATTGATGATAAAAGAAATAATAGTTGTAGCATAAAAGATAGTTTTAATAACAAGTTATAAGACATGGGCTTGATCCGGTAACGACCTGCGAATACGTACTATGAGAACCATCACTAAAACAATACTTCCAGGTACAGGTCCATTGCTTAACTCCATTGACCATTGCCACCGTTCCCGATACAACTGTCCATGTACCTGTTTCGCAAACGCCATTGATACATTTTTTATCATCACCGTTACAACTTGTGCCGTTACAATCATTTCCTCCACCACCACCTACAGGGCAGGCAGAAGGATTATAGACGATTATCCAGTTAGTTGTATTATAATAAGAGCTACAGGGATTAACATTAATTTGCTCTACTTCCTGGTAACCATTATTTTGATTGTTATAATCTAAATTACAGTTGGTATTACCTGTACTCTGCCAACTATTATTTTGACAAGAATAATCAGTACTGTAGTCAATCCACTGTAATTGGTTATAGGTATCGCTTAGTTGATTTAGATCTTTTTCCTCGCGTTGTAATATGTTGGTAAAATATATAGGGTTTGCAGCACATGGTTTACACCGGATGCTTCCTGTTGCAACCCAGTTAGGCGCTAAAGAACTTGCACAATTTTCTACTTCTCCGGCATAATTATAACAAAGCATCTTTATAATATTTTTCCTGTCATCTCTGACAATTTTTAACCTACCTAACCCATCGTATTGGTAATAAAGAAGTCGGTTATTCACATCACATTCTGTAATTTTTCCAATTTTGGGATCGTATGCTATTGTTGACATTCTTGCATCCTTTGGATATATTCTTAATTCGTCAAAGCTTAATGGCTGACTTTCATCTATAGCACCATATCCTCTTGTAATTATAACTGTCCCTGGATTATTGATGCTATACTCGTAATAGGTCCATCCATTTAAAGTAAGAGAAACTGTTTTTGTGGGAAGCACGTTAGAACTGTTATTAGTTACACCAACCCCTAATCCTTTTGCCCAAAACGAAAGCGTATAAGCTTTAGAACTATTTACGACTCGCTTAAAAAAAGGAAGTTCAAAAGAAGAAAAATGAGTGTATTTTTTTCCTGTAACAGCATCTCCAATAACAGTACCTCCGTCACCATAAATCCATCCTCCTTTTTCGCTTGTTTCGAATGAAGTATAAGCGAATTCACTTTGCAAAGCATTTGAAACCTCTGCTGTAACATAGCGTTTGTTATGGTCATAAATCTTGGAACTTATTTTGCCTTCGGGGGTAGTGGTTTCCGTTGAATTTCCATTTGCGTCATAATTAAAATTCACTTGCTCTTTAAAGTAAGTGCTATTTCGTACAAGTATAGTGGGAGATTGTTCTCCTATTAAGGATTTTAGCAAAGGCTGTTTAGTTTCAAGCTTATATATTTTTTTAATTTTAATTTCGCCATTCGGCAATACATTAAACTCGTTAATAGTTGCATCAAGTAAATACTCTGCCCCTCCAGGTTTGGTTAACCACGTTTCGGTAGAAATTGGAACAGCCAGCATATTTCTAATTTTCATTTCTTGGATAGCAGTACTGATATTGTTATAATCGTTGGTGTAATATGTTTTAGAAATAATAATATCTCCATTACTTTTTGTAGTTGAACTTGATTTTGGCAGATAATCGTTATTATATGTTGTTGAAGCTTCCGATTGGGATAATGTTCCAGTCGAGTTATAATTTTTCTCAATTAGACTCGCAAGTTCTGCTCTTCCTGAAATTGGATAATAATCCTCCCATATAAAATCAGAGACCGGGATATTATACGTAGCGGCATAGACAGCAGCCGAATGGGGCATCCCCACTTCTACTTTAGTGGATTTATGATTTTCGCTTACATTCGAATTAACTACAACATTGTAATTGTTAATGATCTCTTTTACGGTGCTGCCGCTTTGGTTTACTATAACTGTTTTAGATGGAAGACCATATTTCCAGGAAGCAAAACGCTCCTTAGAACTATAGGGTAACGTTAATAACGGAATCTCTGAACGCACATTAACAGGCCTTGTGAACTCAGAAATAACTTTACCAGCACCTCCTGGTATAGAAGTATTCACCACTTCAACCCTTGAGTAATTTATACCAATAGAATTCTGTGATTGATATGAATAAAAACCATACGTATTTGACCAAACATAATCTGTAGGATTAAAAAGTTCAAATAGCCGGTCAATCAGTCCGCCAATTATCATAGCAGCTATTGCGGCGGCTGGGTTGGCTCCCATAGAAGCAATAGTAGCTTTACCTATAAACGCCTTAAATAATTTCTTAGCTGCTTCTTTTACAAAAAATTTTGTGAGCGAATTTGTAATATCGGTCTTAAGAATTCCTTCTTTTGTAAAACCATCCGCTGATCCCGCATTCCAAATTTTAATTTGTCGCCGGTTTTGGTAAGCAGGTGTTTCGTATCCCCAACCCGATGTGCTTCCATCAGATAACTTATAATTGTAAGTAGAAACAATGTTATTGGCTGAACTTATTCCATCAGTTGAGGTTATATTTAATACTCGTACACCACCAGCTGTTTTAGTAAGAAGGGGATTATCAGTATCCCTGGATTCGTTCTGTTCATACTCAAACAGAAGCTTCCCGCCAAAAGGAGTTTCCACACTTTTTAATAGACCAAATACGGCAGCTCCAGGCAAAGGCTCACGATATGAAGATGCATTCAACATCAGATTCCGTAGAACTTCTTTATAGGGGCTAACAACATTATTATCGACAATACTGCTTTTATTGTAAAAACCCCAGTGATCCTGAGCTACACAATCATAGGGCGGAACCATATCTTTAGGGTCAGTTGATTCTATCCCCGTAAAATAACCAAATTTATAGGCTGGCTCATTCAGGCCTCTTCCAGATTTTTGTACTGAATTAAGGCTAAGTCTTGTAAATCTTTTATCACTCTCACTGATTACATCTGTATAATTTTTTATTTCCTTCTTAAGAAAATATCCATGATTTAAGGTAAAGGTGTTTACTTCTTCAGCATTATATAGAATTTTTACCTGAGATAAAACGTAATCCCCCGGGACATCAATTCGATTTACTTGTGTATTATATGAGAATTCAATTTTGTGTCCATCGGGGAGCAATATATTTTTCAATCGCTTTAACTGCCCTCTTGACCTTTGTTCATAAATCTGAACAGACTCAACATTTTGTCCTTCCACATTTTGGTAAGAAGGTATTTTATCAGTGATTACATCAATGCTATAATTATCATATTCAAATATTACTTTTTCCTGTGTTATAGGATTAATGATTTCTGTAAGAATCCATTTTTGTATTGTATAGTTTCCAGTAGGCTCTCCACTTGTCACAACTTTTTTAAATGCATCAGGTCCTTCACTTGAAATTTGAGTCAACTTCATAACTTCCGCCAACTCATAATCTGAAAACTTATAAATTATTCCATTTACATCTTTGATGATGAACTCATGAATTCTTGTACGAATTCCTAATCCTGTAAGATTATTAGTTGACTTAGTAATGATAATTTTAGAATCATTTAATAATAAAGGATTCCCGTCCTTCCCCAATACGAATTCTCCTGAAACTCCGTTAAAACTGTAAATAAAAATATCCTGTTCTTTATCTGCAAGAGCCCTCCGGCTTAGTTTCCACCTTTTATCATAATTATTTCTGAACCTGGGCATGAAGGCTAGTTCTTTTGGTATAGCAAAAGATTCTAGCCCCTGCTCATAAAAAACATTTGGAAATTCAGAATATAGATAACCATTAGGATAATAGTTATTAATATAATTATGAGCGAACTCCTCCTCCTCAGGTGTCCCTTCAATAGCCCAAGCTGCAATTGTTTTATTATATCCATAGCTTTGAGAATATGGATAAGTTGGAAACAAACTTGTTGAGTTCTGATCATCCGGCTCTCCATTTTGCTTACGAACAATAGCACCTCCGGCTGAAAGACTCCAATTCTGACCAATATTGGACGCTTGATTATTAACCACAAGACCATTCCCGGAGCTATAGCTTAACGACACTCCAGTACTTAATCCCGATTTTGCATCACTAAACGAGAAAATTGGTATGGCATAATTAGCACTGCCATTTTGCAAATTAACTTGTGCATAGATACTGGATACAAAGAATATAGCAACTCCAAAAAAAATTAGTCTCATAAACAGTATAATTTTATTTTAACGAAAACCCAATTCGAAAAATGATTGGCTGTACCCTCGGTATTTGCTCATAACTTAAAAAATCCCATAGTAGCTGCGCTTTACCAGTTAATTTCTTACTGACCTTATATTTTTTGCTAATCCCTAAAAGGCCACTGCTCTGCCAGATGCTTCTATCTTCTAATATGGAGAAATTATTAAACGCACTGCGATAATTTTGCTCGTAGCCTGAACTAATCCAGATGGAGCCTTTTATTTTCAAATCAGCATATGTTCTCAATCCAATACCCTGGTGACTGATACGGATATTATTCCATCCATTTCCCCAGCCCATTTTATAACTTGCTCCAATACCAATTACACTCTTATCACTTAATTTATATCCGAGGCCAAAGCCTAAATCACTTGTACCTGGGAAAAAGCTGGTTGATTTCTGCGATTGAACATTCGCCGAATATTCTAGCCGTTTCATAAAGGACTTTGTTTTTTGATCATTCACTTTAAAGTCCGGCATTTCCAAATCCGCATTGTTGCCCCCAGCCTGATTTATTTTATCTTTCAAAAGTTGAAACTGTTGTTGGGCAGATTGCATATTTTGTTGCATCTGCTGCTGAATATTCGGTCCACCTGCTGCAATCTGTTGTTGAATTAACTGGTTTATTTGTGCTCTCGATTGTAATCCTGTGAGGTCTATAATATTGGCGGTAGCATCCAGGTCTTGTCGAAAACCCAATAAGGAAGCAAGCATTCCATTCTTTTTCATAAAATTTTGGAACACTTTTGTTTTGCTAAGTAACGCTAAGGCTTTCTTTTCTATTTTTTTTGGGTCCTTAAGTATCTCTTTATATTCTTTTACTTGTGCTGTATAATAATAAACTTGCTTGTTAATTTGTTTTAGCTGCTTCACCATTCCCAATTTTTCCAATTGTTGTTTCAGCAATTCCTTTCTTTCCTTTATGAATTTTTTGATCTCTTCTGCCTGCTGAAATTTATCCTTCAAAGATTCAGTCTTTGCAAAGGCATCTTTCACTTTTCCCCCAATACCATGTTCAGTTAAAAACTTCAACGAGGTGGAAAGAGAGTCCAGTTGCGGGATGTACTGCTTGGCCTGGCTAATGATTGCAGGATTTTGTAATTTGTTTTTCAACCCGGCGTATTTTCCTTTTAAATCAGCAAGACTTGCTTTTGCCTGAATTGAATCTTTAGTGGAAAGTAGTTTGTGAAAGATCTTCTCTTCCTGCTGTTGTAACTTGTCCAACACTTTCATGCTTTTGGCTACCAGTTTGTCTTCGAGTTTTTTTGCTTTCTCTGCAATGGAATTTGCATATTGCTGGGGGTCAAGTTTGCCGAGTAGTGTATTAATAGAAGATTGCCCAAGTAGAGTTGAATGGCCTAGCAATAAATATGCAATAAAGCATATTACCGCTCTATGTATACAATGTAGGTTGCTGGGGATTCTCATTAACAGGTTTTGGCTTTGACGTTCTTCTTTTTCAACTGGCAACTAAACTATTGAATTTGCTGCATGGTTTAGTATAATTATATCGAATTATTCCATTTTTAATAATCAATTAATACAAGTACTCATTTCCGTTATCTTAATATATAGCCATAACTATGTTCTTGTGTTATCTAGACGATAACACACAAGCTTTAATATTATCTCATGCTAACTGTTGCTGCTGGAAATTAGCAGCGATTAATAAACTATTTCACCAAGAGAGGAATAGAATGGAATTCGTTTAAAATTTCATCTCTACTCCTATCAGAAACGAATATGCATATTTATCTCGTAACAAACAATACCACTAAAGAGGTATATTTTTGGCATAATTATTTCTGCTGCAAAAATTCTCACACCGGTTACAGAAAATTTATTTTCAACTCAACATTACCATTTTCTCAATAATATTCAATTGCGGGTACTACGGTATTTGTATCCGTATTTACCGCAATTCGTTTTTCTTCCTTAAATAGCTTTCACAATAGTATACGTGATCACTAAATAGTCATGAGGATTTTTTTTTAAATGTCTTTTTGAAACATCCATTCAAAACTTTTCAATATAGTATCTTATTGTGTTCAATAACGTAAGTTCAAAGTGAAATTTTAGTTTTCCTAAGTGCAAGTATGGCCCTCAGTCGTTGCCGGATCACCGTATCTGGCTCAATGTGGAGTTGCTTTGCGATCTCGTGGTTGGACTTCCCTTCCAGGTAATAAAGCCGGATGATTTTTTGCAAGGCCGGGGAAAGAGTATCAATCAATTTGTATAATTGGTTAGCAGTTTCAGCAGCGATTAATAATTCTTCATAGCTGGGTTCTTCTGTTGGAGAATTGAAATTTAATTGTTTCCGCCGATTTTTCTCTAGTTGCTTCAGGCATTGATTGCGAACAGTAGTATAGAGGTAACTTTTAATTAAAGAAATTTGTTGAAGGCGATCTCTGCGTTGCCAGAGTAGTACAAAACAATCCTGCACAATATCTTCGGCGGCTTGCGGATCATCGACATAACGGCTGGCAAAATAGGTTAACGGAGTAAAATATTCCCGGAACAGGCAGTCAAAAGCAACCTCATCTCCTTGTTGGAAGGAGGTAAGAAATAAAGGGTCTTGTGTTCCGGTTGGACGCGGCACTATATAAAAACATTGTTGTCATAATCGATGAGTCTGCCAAGTAGAGGTAATAAAAAAAGCGCAGGTCTCCACTTACTGTCCTGAGGTCGTAGGAGACCTGTACACAAATAAGGGAGCCCACGCCTAAACGTGAGCTCTTGCCTATCATCTTGTGTACTTGAAATTCCTACGTTTCAGGACAAGACTCAAAGCGAAAGCTTCAAATTATTTTCACTATGAAGATTCGCAAATCTAGGGTTAGAGTATTAATTCCACATTAGATTTTAAACAAATCTACTAACTGTTGGTAGAACTAACAACACTTTTCTTTTCCATTTAATGGACTATTGCTATACGAAAGAATGAAAGAAAAGGATAAAATAAGGTTAAAGAAAGTTTCTGCGCTTCTCAAAAAAAAGAGAACGGAAAAAGGAATTGGTCAAAGGGAACTTGCTTCAAATTGTGATGTTGATGTTTCAAAAATAAATAAGATTGAAAAGCAAAATGCTAATATGATGGTTACAACTTTAATAGAATTAGCAGAAGGCTTAGGGGTTCATCCAAAAGAACTTCTTGACATTGACTTTACAAAAAAATAATTTTGGTCAAAGTCAAAATCCGCTACCAGTAAGGGTTTTAATGAAATTGATAACATTTCAGAAACAAAATATTATGATCAACAAAAATCACTAATGGAAATATTCCTAAAAAAAAAATTTGTCAGACAAAATTCTTGACCCTGTTTTATGACGCAATCACACATAATAGCTCTGTACTAATTGATAGTATGTCAAATCAATTAATTTTAAATTGCCCTACCCTGGTCAAAAATTTTCTGGCGTTTCTACGGTTTTGATCTAGTTTCCATGCCCCGTTTACTCCAAAAACACCAGCAACCGTAATTACTCCTTCTCCGATATCCTGAACAATTTCAAGAGCAGAAGGCTCCTCAGACTTAACAACAAGAAAAGTACCAAGTGCCATAACTGACAACTCGCCAAGATATTTTCCAATTTCAATCACAAAATCCTTGTTTGTCTTTTTTATTGATTCTATGTATGAGAAAGGGTCAAAGTCATTTTCAAGAGATTCATAGAACTCTTCTACTGTTAAATTAAATGACTTTCTTAATTGAGCTATACCATCCAGATTCCTGAATTGAATAAATTTTTCCAATGGAATATCTTCAATCTGTTTTGGCAACTTTGTCTCTACGATAATCTTGGCAGACTGCAGCACATTATCGTGGCTAACATCTTTCATCCTCAGATGTGTTGAAAAGCTATCCAGAACTGGCTCGTCCGTAACCGGTGTTGCCTCTCGCCTATAAGCCATGCTTTCTGCTAGAAATGTCATATACAAACTGCAAAGTTCTGGAGATAGCCTTATGCCCTTATGATGTCTTTCACCAAAACCATGGGTTTCGCAGCAATAAAAAAACTCATCGGTAAACTTTTCTGCATACAAGAGAGATGTCCAATTATCACGATTTGCCCATGTGGCAGCCGGGTTAGGATCATTGAAAACATGATGATAAGCTGAACGATCACTAAGAATTAAATCAATCTCGTTGATGGTTTTGTCGGTCGCATCATACCCCTCTCCTGAATTGGGTTCAACTATTCTAACAAGATCGGTATTATCTCTTATGTTTTTAAAAATTTCAGAAATTTCTTTACTACCTGAAGGGGGGATAATTGGTGAAAAATTGTCAATGTAAATCAACGCATATTTCAGCCAAGATTCATCTTCTGGTTCAAATGAGGGATAGTAAATCAAATTTTCCATGTGCGATTAACAAAGGCTTTAAGTAAAATGTATTTACAATAGGTCTGAAAAGGTAATAAAGTTGATTATACTTATCAAAACTCTTTAAAAATAAAAAAAATAGATTGAAGAGAGTGTTTTAGTGTATAAAAGGATCAATACTTTTAATCAGTTCCCGAATGCCTCCCATTTTTTACACAGAAGATTTAGCTTTGACATTGACTAAACTAAATCAGGTTGTTAAAAAAAAGTCGGTTTCATTTATGCATGTTGAACCTCATATTTATAAAGATTACTTTTTCACAATAATCCAGAACAGATTATTCAGGTATGCAGATGCCATCTGGGGACCAGGTGGTTACTCACCAAACATAGCTTCCTACATTTATCACAATGCAGAAAAATTTAAGTCTCTAAATGCTCAATACAATTTTTGCGGGAAGGGCTTTTGGGGATATGGGATTAACCACATTTGTGACGGAAAGGAATCGTTTTCGCATTTGGATGTCGAAGAAATCCGGAGAGATACTAAGCTAAACAAGCACCATGAACCATACCGTCAGCTTTTGGTAATGACCTTCAAAGTAGAAGGAGAAAGTTTATATGTTAGCACATTCTCTTTAGAAACGGTAACTGCTTTAGTTAACTCAAATATCAATACACGGTATGATCTGAAAGATTTTAGAAATGCACGAATCACTACACGGAATAATAAAACAATCATTGAGTTTATATTTGCAGGTGCGGATAAAGCAATTTCATTCCAGGTTGATGATAATTATTACCCGCAATATCTAAGTGGTGATAAACTGGCAAAACATTATATTGAAACGATTAAGAAGCTTGCAAATGATGTTATCGAAAAAGAGAAGAATAGCTTAAGACCCAGAGTCTTTGATTTTATCAAGGATTTTACAACCTCAATCCACTTGCTCCAAAACCAGGGTGTTAATGCTGAATTTATCAAAAAAATGAAAGAAGGCGATACAAAAGACGAGTCGGCATTCCGCTACTGGTTTCAAACCGCATTTGTTATGGCGGGCTATAGTGCCGAACCAGAGCCGGAAAAGGGTAACGGTAGAATTGATTTAAAGGTGTCGCATCCCTCAATGGCTAATAAAATAATTGAGTTCAAAGGATGGTGGAACAACGATAAGAAGAACATCATTAATCAACTCAGAAGCTATCTAACAGACTTTGAGCAAGAAGGCTATGTTTTTATGATCAATAACAAGAAAACAGGCATCGAGGAGGATTATAAACAATTAATTATCGCAGAAGAAATGAATTATATTACCGGCAGTTGGTCTGAAATTGTAGTTGAACCTTCGGGATATACATACTTCAAATCCGAACATAGTTTCATAAGAAAGAAATCCATCTTCCATTTTATATTCTCCATCTATTAATCAAACAAACTTCCCGCTTGTAAAAATAAAGTAGAAATTAATTACATGGTCAAACGAATCACCAATCAAAATCCATTAATTGAAGAAAAAGTAAACTATTTTTTAGATCGTATTACTCATGCTGCGGACTATGCAGGTCGGGAATATCATTTAGAACTCGAAAGCCCTACTTCTTTATTGGAAAAGATATTATTTCGTTTTCAAAATGATAAAGTTTACCGGTTACCGTACTTTGATAATTACTTTAAACAGTCATTTTTTACTGCTGACACATTCTGGAATGCCTTTCCAACTTATCTACGGGTAAAAGGTATTGTTGCCAACTATAATCAATTAGGCAAATCGAAAAATGAAGAAAAAAAACGCATTCTCATGAGTACTGCGTTTCAAAATGACTTGCATATTCTCCATCAAGATCTAGTTGCGGGAATGCCGCGGGAATTAATGACTGGAGTTATTGGTAATGTACTATGCTCTCATAAACTTGATGAGTTTGTGCCTAACTCTACAACCACACATGCGGATTTTTTTATCACTGCGGCGATTTTACTGGTTGCTGAATATTTGTTCCGAGGATACTCCAAAGGGGAAGTGAAAGATATCATCTCACGGGTCTTTAGTAAGGATATACATTCATTTCCTTTCCCCGCCAATGCTACTACGAAACGACTACGAGAAAAATATTTGGCAGAAAAAACATTACAAAATCAACTTAATGGGTTCACCAATGCCTTCACGCCAGTAGAACAAAGCGGAATTATCATGGTCAAGGTTTATGGAGGAAATTTTCCTGAAAACTTTGAATTCAAATATGACCAGGTTAGTTTTTACGGGAAGGATCATAACCGAATAAAGAAGATTAGATTGTGTATGAATCAGGATGATGACAAAAGTTTTTTTGTTGACGGCGATTATTTTATTGCCAGCGTAAAGATTCAGTGGTACTCTGAATACTCTTTGTTACCAAATCTGATAAAGAAAATACGAAAGGAACTACCATTTATATCCGCCTCTTATGACAGGGACTTTAGTGTTGACACTTCCGGCAACTATATACGCCTTACTAATGCTCACCGCTACTTTGGAACTGCGTGGAGTACTAAAACATTTGAAAACAGCACACACCAAATAACACTCAAAGAATTAAATGACAATGCATTCCATATTCTACGCAAGACCTCAGGGATTTCGGTTGACTGGTTTCTTAAGTGTGAATCGATTTTTATTCAAGCCCAGAAAAATAAATCAGTAGCCGACTACTGGACATACATTGAGACATTGCTTTCTTTTAATCGCAGTGAGAAACAAGTAATGGGACTCGTTTCGTCAATCATTTTGGAAAACGAAAAATTCAATCGAGATCAGAGAATCCTGACAACGTTATCTAACAACTTTTCCTTTTTCTCTAATGGATACGACCTTCTAAATGTTCCACAAGAGCGCTATAGAAATATTATGAGGGCTATGCGTAAAGGCAAGGTTGCTAAAGAAATCAAGGCGGTAACATATCCCTTCTTACGTGACTTAGTAAACGAATATCATCAAACACTTGATCAAGCCTACTATATAAAATCAAAGGAATATTATTATGGAATTCTCGTGGAAGCATATGAATACCGAAACTTTCTCCTGCATAGTGGTTTTGAAAATGAGGCAGCAAAACAAAAGATGATCACATCATTGCCCCGTATTGTTTTTCGAATGCGGTGGTTAATACTAAATGCATTAAAGAAAGGTGAAAACAACACGCCTTTTGATCAATTGATAGAGAAGTTAGTCGAAAAGGGAAATTCACATCTTCCCATTTCAATTTAATTCCTGTATAAGTTTTTCAGTTTGTGAATTTTCCCAATTGGTAAAATTTTCAGGTCGGGCAAGATTTTCTGTCCACGCCTGGTTAAGCAATTGTGCTATGGGCTCTCCTGAAATTTCTATCTGCTTACTGTAACTAGATAATCCAATATCCTGGCAACTTTGAAAAACCGTTGCAACTAGCTCCGATATTATATGTTGCGGAAGCAAAGTATCATAAAATTGACTTTTAGCATTAGCAGAAATAGCCATAAAAGATGCCCAGTAATTCTTCAATTGCTCAATATCGGACTGATGCCCCATTAATTGAAGCATGCTGAAAATGGCATACATACGAGATTCGTCCGAAGGATGATTAGCGGTTGTGCTATATATGCCTTTATCTGTACTACTGATAGTTGATATTTTTAAATTAGTCCAGCCATAGCAAGGGCCGGTTAGATAGGTTGCAATTAAATCACAGATAAATTCTTCAATCCATGAATTTTTCCAAGAGTCAAAAGCTTCTTTTAAAACGGGGATTGTTTTCTTGTCCCTGTTCTCATCGTGTATAGCCTGTATCTCGTCCCTGAAATGTTTGTCTAAACTACTCTCAATGGTGCCTTTCAAAAACGTTGGGAACTGTCCATAAATCAGGTGACCGATCTCGTGATAGAGGTCAGGTAGATTTAACAAGTTTCTTTCCTCGCCATAGGGCACGGCAATGATTTCATACAAAGGGTATACCCAATAATAATTATCGTTATTGCTGATAACAGATACAATAGGGGGACGTTGGTTACATTCAATCTCTCGATAAATTCGGTTAATCAATGCATTGAAATATTTTTCATTTTCACCGTAATGAATAATAACCTGGAACCGGTAAAGTTCAATGGCTAGGAAACGCTCATAAAGGGTGTTGAATTTTAAAATATTGTTGCCAGCCAGTTCATCAAATGAAATATCTGGCGAAACAAGGGTTGTATTTACTTCCTGGTTGAGTTTATTTAACAGGGAAAGGGTTTTATCAAAAAAATCTTTTGGAATAGCAGTAGTTTCTTTCAACTGCTCCAGGTTCACAATCATTTTTTGAATCCTACCTGATAAATCATGGAATATGCCTTTGACAAATGCTACCATTAACGGGAACTTCTAAGTTTTCTGAATAATACTTTTCGCTCGCCGTCCAAAGTCATTAGTATCCTGTCTAATGTACTTAGTTGGTCGGTACTTAATGTCTCTTGTTTGTTGATTAGTTGCTGTATTTCACTGACATCTTTTTTTACGGTAGGAATATTGATTTGAAGTTTTTCAATATAATCGCCCGCCACCATACTGGGTATATCGGTAGATTGATTGGAAGTATTTTCCAGCAACTGGAATAAATCCTGTAAAAAATGGCTCAAATAGTTAGTGGCCTGAAGTTTTTCTTCTTCTGACAACATCAATGCCTGGTATTTCGCATCGGTATTATTCTTTTTAAGATATTCCTTTTTGAAAGCTATAATTGAATTATTGATTTTATCAGATGTATCAACCAAGGTTTCATATTGATTGGAGAGGACACTTAGATCGCTCATAAATTTTATTTTTAAAGTAAACTAATTCATAGTTTCATCATCGTAGACTTCACTTGTTTCTTCTTCACCTGTATCTATATAATCAGCAAGCGGTGATAGAAAAGAATCAATCAGCTTAATGATAATTGGCAGGTTATTGCTTTTATCTGGTGCAGAAAACGCCAGCATACATTGATCAAAAACATCCTGCATTGCTTTTGTAAAGTTGAGGTTACCATATGCATTATAAAGACAAAGGGGATTAACAGTTCCTGAAATTTTAAAGGGATAGCCAGTATTAAATAAATAACCCTCTTTGTCCCCGATTATTCTGAAAGTACCAGCTTGCGGGTTCTCAAGTCCGGCAAATCCTGAAACTTTACAGGCTGCTCTGAGCGGTAGTGCAGATTTTTTATGCAACTCAATTACCCCCCAATGAAAGTTATCTGTCCTGACCAGTTCTTTACTCTGTAAAAGTGAGATAACTGTCTCAAAAGCTTTTATTTCATCATCGAACACCCTTCCATCACGCAATATGGCAATACTGTTAGGATTAGGTGCAAAACGAGGTATTTGGCTTTCTAAGTTCTCTGTTAGTATGGATATAATCGTTGCCGAATCAATTTTTTCATCCCGCATCCTTCCTGTTTTTCTTGGAATTTCTTTGTATTTAAAAATTATATTTTCCCCGTTCTTAAAAAGAAAAGTAATTCCAACATACCTGTCCTGTACATCCACACCAATCCAGATATCATGATGAAAATTATTTTTCAGCGCATAAGGCCATTTATTATTAATCTTTAAATATTCCATGACCAGGTAAAATAAGTAAGATTTAAAACGGTCGATATATTTTGGTGCTGGTTTATAATTAAGACCTTCTTTATTATCGGAAACAGTTTCAAAATATCGGCTGATATTTTTCGAAGACGCACATTGGAATTTGAGGTTGGGGAAAAATTTTTTCTTCAAGCAATCATGAAAGGTTTTGATTTTACTTTTATGCTGGCCACTCATATCGTCAAACAGGAATAATGCGAAACCGCTTCCTATACGTTTACGCAATAGTGTCCGCTGAATTTCTTCTACCTGGAAAGTGGCGGCTTGATTGGGTTTGATCTGATAAGGTATGAGTTGGAACCCTTGGAATTTAGGGGCCAGCTTTTTCATGTAATTTTCAAAATAAGTTTGAATCGCAGTAATATATCGTTTATCCAAGCTTTCCGGGTAAATTAAATATTGTGCATCAAAACTTGTTTGCTTTAAAATCTGGCAATCTATAATATGGTTTTTTCTTGCCTTAGCGTAGTCACGCACGGCAATTTTGGGGTTATCATGATAGCTGTTACTGACAGATAATATTTTCCCGTTATTGTAAAGAAGTTCCGGTAAGGGAAAATAATCCTGTTCTTCTTCAAAGGGGATAGTACTGACTTGTAATGGTTTTTTGTTTAAAGAAAAACTTTGTAAAAACTGGGCAACCGCCTGCGAAATACGTTCAAATCTTTCTTCAACTGGTTGAATAGAATATTTATGCAAGGCCGTGTTATCTAAATCCTTTGTATGGTAAACAATTTTTGCCAGTGAACTAGCTCCATGATGCGGCTGCATAGCTCTTTTGGGGTACTTATATAATAAAGTAAGATCATTTGGACGGAGTAGTCCTTCAACCTTATTGTAGTGATTTGCTGTCCTTGTTTTGATGTAATTAATTATGGTTTCGCCATCGTATCTGTCTTCACCGATTGATCGCAAAAATCCTACTACTTCAATGATATACCAGTCGTCACCGTTTTGATAAAGACAATGTTTACCTGTTAGTCGATCGGCCATGTAATGCTGGTTCTGTATTGAAATGATGGCTGACAGGTATTCACTGGCGACGTACTTAAAAGTGGGGTTCAAAACGAGGTAAAAATTTCCGTCATCAAACTGACGTATCCGTAAGAAAAACCCTTCATAAATATCTATGCCAGAAGAGTCATCACTGAATACCGGTTGTTTTACATAAAACTGGTTGCTGTTATTTAATTCAAAAAAATCATAGTGCGCCTTCAATTGCCTTTTAATAGCCGCAGTAAGAAATTTCAAAGGAATTTCCTGATTTTCTTTATTAATATCTTTTCCTTGCAAGTGAAAAACTTCCGGAAGAAGTTTAACATTCACTTCAAAGGGAATGGCCTGTACTTTACTGATGTTTAAGATCCTGTTGGATGGTATAGCTAACATAATTTTCCCATTGCGGATAATTGAAGCAACAGGCCCTTTAATATGAGCGGCAATTTTGAACATTACTTTCTCTATATTTTGCCTGTTCATTTTCTCCTGCCCTTTAATAAGGGGTAGATCGATTTCAACCAATTTATAAGAGAAATCATGCTCCCGCAGGTTCAGCAATTTGTATTGATTGTAAGTAATTTTTTTCATCGTATTCATGATTATTTAAATAGAGATAAGTACACAAAGTTTTATAATTACAAAAAAGGCAATTTGCTTCATTTTCTGTTGCTGCGATGGATGGCATTTCTGCAACATCTGGTTCTGTCATTGCCTCAAGTAGTTTTATATCCCTTCCCGACAAATTAATACTATCAATAATCTCATTTATCTTATCGGGATCCATGGCATACTCAGTGACTTCTTTCTTTAAAAGGTTCACTTTGAAAAGCCGTATATCGTTAAACTCGTAAGGTGCTTTCCCCTCCTTCCTTTCTTTTTCCAGTCTTTTATAATAAACTGCCAAACCGCAAACCAGTAATTGCTTTGAATAATCGGATGATAGGCTTTCTGAAACCTTCCAGTCAATAACAAATGGCTTAAACGCATGATATCCCACTAAGTCTATTTGGGGATTTACTCTGACTGCCTCTACATAAAAAGACCATGCCTTCAAATCGGGTAGCAAAGGATAAGAAGCATATAAATAATTGAGCAAGGTTGTTTTTCCGTCTGGCATAAAAATGTCAGGGATAGATAGAATCGCAGTTCTTATTTTTTCATAAGATTGCGCTATATCCTCAGGATTATACTCCTTGCTCGTTTCATGTATATCAAGGATACAAGGTTCGTTATCTTCTTCCGTTATCGTTGCCTGTTTATTTTTAGGCAACCGGTAAATTTTATTGGATGAATAATTGAATTGTTTTTGAGCAATTGAAATGGCATAATCCGCTAATGCGGGGAAGTCCAATACTTCCTTTGCTACGATAGAAGGAATTATTTTTTCATTCATTATTTTGTCAACTACAGATCCAACCCACATATCCAGGTTTTTCATATGCCCTAATTCATAAGCTTTCCGACGAAGAAGATCTTTCCTTCCCCAACTTTGCAGTCTATAGGCGAAGAAGAATTTCCTATTACATTGCCGGAGTGTACTGCCCTTTGTATATGACCATGTAGTCTCTCCCATTATTTCATCAATTCATCTAATTTATCAAGATACTTATGCAAAGACTCTTCATTTTCGAAGAGATCTTTATTAGGTAATCGCTTAACCAAGTTGCCGCTGCCTTCCGTAACGCCCTTTCTGAAAGCAGGACTTATCGAGAAGTGCTCTTCGTTTTCAATGGAATTATTTTTTATAATTTGAAAACTTTTCAAAATCGCTGACTTCACATCTGCAACAGAAAGTTTTAACTGGTCCAATAACTTTTTAAGAATAAATACAGGAATATTATTCACAGCAATTTTATCGGTTTGCAATTCTTCAATAATTGATTTTTTCAATGAAGTGGTGGTAGATATATCTTCCATAGATAAATGGTTGCTGGAAATTGATTGAATTAATAATTCCCCAAAAGAAAGAACCGCCATTCTTTCATAAAGACGATCTACCATCAATTGTTTTTTATCGGCAGGAATGTTTATGGAATGAGCTGTAGGCAACGATAGGAAAAGCCCATCGTTCTCAGATGCAGTCATATCTTCTAACCAGGTAATAACAAGTGCTTCCTGGATCGGGTCTATTTTTTTTATATTACTCATAAAACTCCTTTTTGTTGTTTATTGATATATTCTCTCAGTTTTCGCAAAGCACGGGAATGCCTCATTTTTAAAGGGCCGGCATCCGTTTTTAGCATGGAAGCAATTTCATCATAAGAATAATTCTGGGCCTTCAGTAAGAGCAGATCCTTTTCACGTGGTTCTAATTTTTCTAATGAAAGTTTCAATGCTGCAAACAGGGGGCTTTCAAGCACTTCATTTTTATAATAATCCGTAAATACGGTAGGTTCAATAGCGAAGTCTTCCTCCGCCTGATTAACCGAATCAGCGGCAAAATCATCCAGAGCTACAAACTCCAGTTTTTCTTCACTTCTCCGGCTATCCCGGTAGCTTTGGCGCAGGTTATTTTTAAAGATTTTAAAGATTAAATTATTGAAGTGCCGCGAACTCTCTAATTTATAACCTGGCAGTTTCAATAATAGGGTATCGAGCGTTTTATACACAACATCCCATGCCTTGTCTTCCGATAAAAACCATTGGTATATTGCATAAGAATATAGTTTCTCTCCATAATCGGTAAACAAATATTCAAGACCTTTCTTGTCTTTCTTTTTTATCAATTCTATCAGTTCTGTATAATTCATACTAATTGTCTCTATTATATATAGGCAAACAGGTAACAAGTTAAGAATTGTCAAATTTTCTACTCTTAATTTGTTGACAATCAATTACATTTAAAAATAATTAATTTATAATGCATTATCTGGCTTAAAATCAAAAAACACCCTATCTTAATTACAAGAAATTTACTTGATTCTTAGGAAAATTCAACCAAAACATTATGCCTGTTCGCAAAATTATTGCATACTTTATGCATGAGAAGGAAGAAGCTTTAATAAAAGCTTCCATGATTAATCCACAAAAAACAGAGAGCTATTTTATAGGGGAAGTAGACGAGGGACAGTATAAAAAATTATTGGAGGAAAAAATAATTACCCAGGAAATACAGTCCGGAATTTTAGAAGAAAAACGGGAAATGCACCGGCTGAAAAGAATTGACCGCGTAAGAGGATTTACCAATATCCACCATCCCGATATTATTTTACTAAGAGATGAACAGGAAAAGGCGGGATTCCCGGCTTATTATAAATTCTCTATTGCAGGCCCTTTATTAGAGGAATACCGAGAGCAGTTACATGCCGCAAATATTACCATTCTTGAATTTATACCACCTGATTCTTATTTGGTGAGATTAGGATCGGAAGATGAGTTTCTCACCTTAGTCGGCTTACTATTTGCAAAAAATATCACTTACTATAGTTCAAAGGATACGGGAATTAATATAATTAAGAACACTATTCCGGCGCACGGCACAATGATCGAGAAACAAATTGTTCCCTTTGATATTTTACTGCACAGGAAAGAAGATATGGACGGGGTAATAGCCTGGTTATTAGAAAAAGAAATTGCGATTGCAGGAGTAGCCGGCAAGAAAATACGTGTATACCTGTTAGAGGACTCCGCGCATAGACAGGAAATTGCTTCCCATACAGCCGTGCAATCATTTGACCAATACATTCCACCCAAATTACATAATGATGTGGCCAGAGGCATTATGGGTATGGATGCTATATCTAATGGACAACCCAACCTAGAGTTTGATGGCGATGGCCAAGTAGTGGGGGTGGCAGACACAGGGATTGATATTTCACATCCGGATTTTGAAAACCAGGTGCATAAAACACCAACTGCTTGGGGAAGAGAAAATGACTTTTCAGACTTCGATGGTCATGGTAGTCATGTCGCTGGTTCTATTGTAGGAAACGGTGCTTCATCAGATGGAAAAATTAAAGGTACTGCTCCGGGGGCAAAAGTATTTTTTCAATCTATTATGAATAGTAGCGGCGAATTAAATCTCCCTTTGCAACTACAAATGCTTTTCCAGGAAGCGTATGACAATGGAGTCAGGGTACATAATAATAGCTGGGGTTCTGCTACCAGTTCCCGATATACAATTAATGCTATTGAGGTTGATGATTTTGTTGCTGCCAATCGTGATATGCTGCTCGTGTTTTCCGCTGGCAACGAAGGGAACGCATTCAATCCCATTAACGCTCCCGCGGGGTTCCCTGATTTCTTGTCCATAGGTTCACCGGGCTCTGCGAAAAACATCCTGACTGTGGGCGCCAGCCGAAGTTTGCGGACTGAAGGAGGATATTGTTCTTATAATTACGGGGATATTTGGCCCAGTCATTTTCCAAACCCGCCGTTAAGTACAGATAAGGTATCCGGAGATAGTAATGCACTTGCAGGATTCAGTAGCAGGGGACCATGTGACGATAACAGGATTAAACCCGACGTGGTTGCTCCGGGTACAGATATAGCATCGGTAAAATCATCCGAAGCCTCATTATCCAGCTATTGGGGAATACTGCCGGGTAATAACAAATATGCTATCATGGGGGGAACAAGTATGGCAGCTCCATTGGTTGCAGGATGTGCTGCAGTAGTCAGAGAGTATTATCAGAAAGCGAAAAATCATGGGGCAAGTGCAGCACTCGTAAAAGCTACTATCATCAATGGATGTAAAAAACTTACCGGGGTTGATTGCATTGTGAAATTTCCAGACTTACCTAATTATAATCAGGGCTTCGGAATGGTGGATATGGTTCAAACAATCCCGGGCCCAGCCAACAATTTTTTTTTACGATTTGAAGACAATTATAAAGACCCCACTAAACATTTTCGTTTTACAGGCCAAGCTGCAAAAATCCAATTTAAGTTAACGGTCAATACATGGTTAAGAATATGTTTAGTCTACACAGATATTCCGGGAAGAGCTTTGCAAAATAATCTGAACCTCATGTTGGCTTATAACCTGGATAATACAAAATGGATCGGGAATGAAAATGTACCATCCTTATTGAAAATGCCCGACACAACAAACAATGTAGAGGTCATCAATATTGAAAATGCAAAAGCAGGAGAGTATACCTTACTGATAACGGCCACGAATATTATTAAGGGCTATCAGGATTTTGCTTACGTTATAACGTCCGGCGATATCAACGCGAATTAAACCACCTAAAAATAAAAATTATGTTTAAACTACATGTAATTCAGGCTGAATTCGGGGATTGTATGCTCATACAATATGGCAGCGAAGCATCTCTTAAATTTATATTGATTGATGGGGGACCAACAGGCGTCTATGAGAATTCACTACGGGACACCCTTACAAATATTGTTAGTTCAGGCGAATTAGAAGCAGCTATTATTACACACGTTGATATCGATCACATCAAGGGAATTCTTGATCTACTGGCAGAATTAAAAGCGCAGAAGGATAACAATGAGGAATTGTTTATAGGAATAAAGGATTGCTGGATGAATACATTCAGCGCCACGATTGATACAAATAATACACTGGCCAATAGGATCAATTCGATTTTCAGTACGGCAGCCGGCAATGGTATACAAATGGCCTCTACGGCTATTGCACTCAATGGCATTAAAGAAGGGAACAAGGTGACTACACTATGTAATGTTTTGAATATTCCCATGAACAGTCCGGCGACACAAGGAATAATGCGGGTGGGTTCACCGAACGCTTCATTCAATATGGATAATCTGGAATTCACAATTGTCGGACCAACAAAAGAGAACCTGGATGAATTAAAAATAAAGTGGGACGAATGGCTAACAGAAAGGGAAAATGATATGGCTGCAGGCAATTTCAACTTGTTATCCATGTCAGATAAAAGTGTTCCTAACCTGAGTAGTATTGCATTTCTGGTAAAAAGTATTGGTCGGACTATTTTATTTACCGGAGATGGAAGAGGCGATCATCTGATAGAGGGGCTTAAGAAAAAAGGGTTGTTGAAGAACGGTAGAATGCATGTGGATGTATTGAAGGTGGCGCATCATGGAAGTGACAGGAATACGAATCGTGATTTTTTTGAAAATATCACTGCTGACACCTATGTGATTTCTGCAAATGGTAAAAATGGAAATCCGGATTACGCAACACTAAGTTGGATAGTTGAGTCCGCACAATTAACGGAAAGGCCCATTCACTTAGTATTAACGAATCAAACCGCATCAACCAAAAAACTATTGAAAGATTATGCACCTGAAGAATCTGGTTATTCTATAGAATTCATCCCAGAGAACGAATCGTCAATCGAAGTTTAGACCATTACTTACTATCGGCATTGTCACTCAGTACATAGAAGGCGGATGAAAAATCATCCGTCTTTTCATTTCAAAAAATAACGTATTGTCCGGCTACGCAGACAACTACCACGATCAATTAGCTAAACGCTTTCCGAAATATTAAACTCAGTATCAGACAACGCACATAAATTTCATTACAGTATTCTGTGTACGAAACAAACGACCAAACCTCTTCACTCTTACCTCCTTTTCCTGTTTTCAATACAATTTTTTGTTTGCCTTTATTGATACGAGCTGTTTTGTGGTGAGTACCATTACGCAGTGACGCATTGTAGAAGTCACCTAAAGGAGCTAATTGTAAATTAGTAAGAAAATTTTTACACCTCCCCGCTTTATCAGTTTCAATAAAATTGCTGATTGTAAAATTTGGAGTTTGGAAAAGTTCATAATTATTCCTGGCCAATAGATTGTTGATACAAGCTGGAATGATCAATAAGTCACCAAATACTTCATAAAAATCCCCATATACTTTCTCAATCTTTTCCCATTTAATTGACGAAGTCAATCCCTCAGGCTTGTGACCTAGTTTTTGAGAGAGCAGTGTTGGAAGAAGGTAATCCGAAACGTCATGATACTGCCTCATCAATTCGTACAATTTATGTGAAAAAAACTCCTGCTTATAAGGTTCCCAAAAATTCAACAATCTGAGATAATCCGGAGATTTCTTTGCCGCATTAAGAGCCTGTAGTACTTCATTGTATATTTGTTCCCATCGTCCTTCCAAAAATATTACACAAGTGTCAAATACTTCATCCACTATTTTCTTTTCAACTTCTGATTGGGTTAATTTATATTTATCAACCAAAATATCCCATCGCTCTTCTACTAACAATCTGAAATCATCAGCAATCGCTTTCCATTTCTGATAGTACAGAACATTGCTGATTTGGGCTCTTCTAAACCCGACAAAATTGTCTTTAGCCATGTCCTTATTCATGAATTCCAGATTTGGAAAATAGAATTTATCTGTTTCCCTGTCAGGGTCAATCGGAATTTCTGGATGAAGGTTAATTACCTCAGCTTCAAAATACCCCTCAAGAATTGTAAGTCCTTGTGAAATAGGGGCCAAGCCGTCAGAGGTGCCAAATGTTAAGCTATCTCCACATTTCTTACAATAGAAACTTGCGGATTGAGGAAAGTTATTTCCAACACTATAGCGAAGCCTATATTCTCTGCCGCAATTGTTACAACGGACATTTTTAGATACTATCATAATACAGTTGCAAAATTATAGCTAAACCTGTCCATTCCGAAATAGAGTCAAGGAACTCGATTTTTTTGTTTGCCTATTCGTGTTTCAACAACCAACACTTTATACATTCATTTAGATTTCAATAACAAGATAATCCAGGCAATCCCGTTTAACCACCAACTTCGAAACCAAACCAACCACATCACCTATGGCTGTTATTTTGATTGCAGGTACAATACCTGGCTTACCTCTGTTGCAGAATGGGCATACGGTTCATTTGATCAGCAATACATCTAAACTATGGACAACGATAGCCGTACTTCGCCCATCGCTGATTATCATTGACGATAAGATGGAAAATTTGAATGCAAGAAAATTCTGCAGGGATTGCAAGCAAAATAAAAACTCACAGCATATCGCTATAATTCTATTGTCCGATTATGCTGAATTAGCAGGTTACGCTGATGCAATTATCAGGAGACCCTTTGACAACGAACTGGTAAATGCAACGATTGAAAAAGTATTGGAACAAAATTCACTTGAATAAATATCATGTAGTTGAATAAAAAAAGCCTGCTTTTCAGCAGGCAGTATATGTTTTTCATGAAAAAGTGTAAAAGAAGAAGCTGACCGATATTGGAGGGGTCTTTAAAAGGATTGGATCGATAGTTCTTCTGGTTTGGATATTGGATTTAATAATATTTATCAATCAACTTCTGGCACAAATGTATGAGTAGCAGTTATACCGAACAAGAGAAAAATTCCTGAATCTTGAATTGGAAAAATACGATATCAATAAAAAACCCTCCGGTCAGGGAGGGCTCACAATCATTCGGGTTTCTCATAACAAGTAAGTTATAGTAGCAGCCATTAAGATAAAATAATTTTTAATTCACTAGATATTTAATTTATAAAGTTTGAAATTGTCAATACCCGGCAATATCTTTACCTCGGTTTTTCATAGGATATTGGATTTTAAAACGGGGCTGCATTTCTATGCCGGCCTTTTTTTGTTTCTATAACTTACCATCTTCCTTATCAATCCTACATTCCCACACCATCAAACCAATATCACCAGCAGTATTTCTCTATTTCTTATTCTCTACAATCAAACCAGCTTCTGTTATACTAAAAGTCATTCCTTCAAAAATGGATTTCATCAGTAACCACACCTTGTCTTCTAATAAGAATTGGCGATTGGTATTTGTATTAGTCTGATTTAAGACATCTTTAAAAATTATTCCTTTAATTTCTCTGGGGGTACTATTTTTTGTATGTATCAAGCTTCCATCCGGGACTTCATATCGCTTTGTAATAGTATCGCCGATCTTGTTTTGTGTATGAAGTTCATCTTGAAAGATGGTTGTGAACTCGGCAAATGGTCTTCGATTTCCATTGGAGAGCTCTATGGTAGTTTGGTAAATATGGATAGGCTCATTATCGGCACCTTCTTCCTTAGCGTATTCTATTGTTGCACCCAATATTTCGGGCTGGATATGAGTAACGTTGACAGAGAGATGTATACCGATCTGAAGCCGTCTTTGGTTTATCTCCTAGTCCGTTTCTTCTATTTCTCTTAGTTCGACCAGGCTGATGTTTTTATGTTTGGCATATTCAGCTCCGTCCTTAGTAAACCCATTTTTTGAAACTATCACACCTTTCTCTATGCCTGCGTCTTCAACGATACTGTAAATTTTCATTACGATGTCTTTGCTTATTTTTTCATTCCAATACTTACATCCAATAGCAGTCCGGTAAGAATTAATTCCATCAGAGTGAGAAGTCAGTATGTCAATTTGATGATTGATTCCTGACTTACCCGAAACTTTACAAATATTTCCATAACCTAATACTTTAACGCCAGCTTTACTACCTAAACTTTCGTAAATGTATTTTGTAATTGATTCATAGGTTTTCCAATCTAGAGTAGTTTTTACTGGCATTGATTTTATTGTTAGTAGGTGCTGAAGAGTTGAATAATATTACAGGTAACATATAAATTTATGATTTAAGAATACACTTCTGAAGAAAAATAAAGTATAAAGAAACTGGTGGGCATTTTCCCATCTACCCTTCAACTTTATGTTTACCAGTTTTTTTCTTAATTTTTTTGATCGGAGCAGGGTCTTGTTTTGCAGCGGATGATTTTTTCTTTTCACCCGCCTTCATCAAATTATCGGGAGCTTGCTTGTTTACATACAGCCAAGTCAGTATCACGATCGTAATAGCAAATGCGATTGTAATGATGGCGGAAGAGCGGACATGGTGATGATGTTTTATGATGGTTTGTGACGGCGATTTTTGCTGCGTGATCAACTCCATTTTCTCCGTCATTTTTTTGAGCAGGGCAATCATTTCTCCATTGGCCAAGGTTTCCTGTTTTTGTTCTTCTAATAATTCAGTCAACACTACTTTTATTTCTTCATTGGTTATCATAAATTCAGCCTCCTTCTTTGATGTTGTTTCTTTTTGAGTTCCTGGTTAATATTTTCCTCGTAGTCGGTCTTCTCCGTCAGTACATCCAACATATTTTCCTGATTTACAGAATGCTTATGAAGTAGGCCTGGAAATTGTTTTTTGGCGAGCCCTTCTTTTATTTTTTTCTTTTGTTCATTATCATGCGTTTGTTTTTGGATTATAATGCTCTTTACTTCCATTTTCTGCGTAAGGATCTTATCAATCGTGGCCAACGAATAACCTAGTTCACTCCCTTTTATCCGCAAATTCTTATCATCGGTAAAAGCCATCCCTCTTCCTTTCTCCAGTTTATAACCACGCTGGTTCATCAGCCGATGGAAATCCTGATAATTCTTTGCCTTAGATAGCGATTCTTTGATGTCCTGTTTCAGCTTTTCTTTACGGCTATCAAGCCTTGGTAATTGCCGCTCTGCCTGTGTCTGGAACTTGCGCGGGTTCTGTACTTTTCTTAAGCGAAATTTCTCCTCCATCTTCCGGGAGAACTGGGCCATCTTTTTATAATTATTGCTATCGCTTAATGTCTTCCCGTCAAAGCCGATCCGGTTGATGACAATATGTATATGCTGGTGCTCGGTATCATGGTGCTGTACCACCACAAACTGGTTCTTATCAAAGCCCATTTCCCTGGCACATTCTTCAGCGAGTTTCACCAAATCTGCGTCACTTAATCGTTCACCCTTTGCCATACTGATTGTGACATGCTGCACCGGTCTTGATACATTTTGATTGAGGTTTCTTACCTCCTTCATCTGCTGTAAAACTTCCTTTGTATTACCTCCACAGAGATTATGATCTAGTACCTGCGCCTCTTTTTTATCAAGGCAGTAAAGCAAACAACCACGGAGCGATTTTCCAACTATTACTTTGCCAATCATTGGAGCTGCTTTTTGATGTCGAATGCGAGTTGTTTTATGCCTGTTGCAAGCACTGTTAATCCAGCTCTTTCCATCGCATTTAATTCATCCATGCGGTTCCTTTTTTTAGCGACCTGGTTCATGTTTGAAGCGAGGTGATTTAGTGTTGCGGTAAAGAGCAAAATCTCCCTCGGAAATGTCTCTAGTTTTATATCAACCTGCCCGCTTAAACCGATCTCCCGCAGGTACTGCGAGATAGAAATATTCAGGAGCTTTGCTTTGTCTTCGATAATCTTTCTCTCCGCAATCGTACACATTACAGCAAGCTGCTGGCTTCGTTTGTTTTCTTTTTTTGGTCGTCCTCCCTTATTCATACTCACGGTTTCTTTTTACTTTTTTTGTATAAGCACAATCGATCTTTTTGAATCCCGTCCGGCACGGCGGGATGAAAAAAGCCAGCGTTTCGACGAAGGAGAAACATAGCTGGCTCCTGAAAAATTAGGGACGCAATCCTTTCCGCTGAGTTTGTTTTTGTACAGGGTTTTCGGATTTAATTAATGACTCATTGAGGTCCTTATGGTTTTTGTAGTGATGAGACTGGTCTAAGTATTTTGACGACCACTTCAATGCTTTTGCAGTACACTCTTTTCCCATCCTGTCGTTATCCAAGAACAAATGCACCTGCTCATGTCTTTCCATTAAATCCCGGCTTTTTTCAAAAAAAGCAATAGAGTTTAATACAAGAGTACTGGCCTGCACAATTGGCAGCTCAATAATATTTTTATCCCGAATAAATTTTTCAGCCATGTAAGAAAGGAAGCAAAAAAATCCTTCAAATACCAGTAAGTCGTTTGTGTCCTTTTGAACAATTAAACGTGGTTCTTTTGGTGTACTGCTTCCTTTAAAATAATAGTTCCTTAATTCATATCCGTCTCTATCATTTTTGAATCCAATTGCAAGATGTTTTTTTTCGTGTAATTCAAAGGCAACCTGGGAGCAATATCTATTGGCAACTGGTAGTGGGATCTTGCGACCGTGCAAATAGTTGCGGAGTGTCGGGTCCGTTATTTCAGTAGAGTTGAGTATATCAATCTTCCCGTGACGATTACTGACGCCTTTTCTTTCACCTGAAATTTTACTTTTTTGCGGGTGAAAAGTAAAAATCATTCCTTTATCATTTTCAAACCGGGATAGCAATTCCTTTACGGTACATCTATAATATAATATGCCAAAATCAACCAAGGTGCCGCCTATAGATACACCATGATCATACCAGCAATTGAGAGCACGGTTTACTTTAAAGGAGGCTGTTTTTTCTTCTCTTAATGGAGAAAGAAACCAATAATCATTATTGACAACTTTTGTAGGACGAAATCCTAGTTTTCCCAAGTAGTCGATCATATCCATCTGGTTGACCTGGCTGCACAAAATCTTTTCCTGCATATATGTATTTTATATTGATGATTGAGGTTGTAATAATGCTTGAATATCCTGCCAGAGAAAATAAACCCGGGAGCGGATCTTAAATGGTTTTAGTTTTCCGAGCTTCACCCATTCATAAATAGTGGGTTTTGTAATATGGAAGATTAGGCAGACTTCAGCAATCTTGTAGAGGGGTTTGTAGGTCATGCCCGGCGTATCATACGCAGGAAGTGGAGGCCGGGATTTTTCACCGTTGCTTACTTCTTCTTTAATTATCTGGCGGATTTGTTGCCAGAACTGTTGCGGGTCATAAGGGAATAGAATGGGGGTAACCAGGTTACCATTGCTCACAGATTCTTTCATCACTTTTCGTTTTAGGCTTGCAACCTACTACAACTGTAAAAAAAGAAGAAGCTAAGTACACTTAGACTTTAAAGGATGAATGAAACTGTTTCAGAAAGGGACAGCACTAATTATTTTTTTGCATCTTTAGTTCCAGTTGATCAAGGATGTTATCGGCTGCAAGTAAATTAATCGCCATAAAAAAATTCCTGGCAGTATCGATTCCTTTTTGCATTTCTGCCCGTTCCTTTACTGACAGAGAAGAAATTTTATAAAGACGTGAAAGATTCTGTTTAAGCTTATCCTTATCAGCCCCGAAAAGTCCATTTAATAATTCCGCTGAATTATCATTGCCCGGTAGCGTCGGAGTAACTGTTGCCTTACAAAATACATAAAAAATGATACTAAGGGCAGGGATAGAAAACTGTGATCGTTTACATTTTTTTAATTCTGCTTCCTGCATTTTGATTAACTCCTGTTCTGCGATAATAGTATCAAGCTTTGGAAGGAAATCTGCATAGTAAGCAGGCCAGTATCGAAACAACAAAATTGAGAACAGGCTCATCAAACCTCCCAAAATAATAGATGCTAAGAATATATATCCGTCATTAATTGTGGGAACTATCACAAGCGAAGCTATTCCCACAACAAGTAAGAAATGACAACCGACATGACGTAGCCAAAAATTATAAATAAGTTTTTTTCGGGTGGCCATAAAACTCCAGTAAGGATATTGTTGCTGAAAATAATCCTGAATAGTTGCAAACTGATGTTGCATCACATTTACCTGTAGCGGAGATTCAAACAGAACAAATGACTTTATCATTCTCACATAATCTTTCATACACTTTCCTTTTCTTAAAAGTATATAATTATATAGTTTAACAACTATGGGATGTACAGAATAAAGTGTTAGGATGGTAGTAGTCAGGAAAAATGGTAAGTGAGAAAGAAAAAATGCGATGGTAAAAATGCGAAAAAATATTTCTACTTTTTATATGTCAATAAAAATTTTATTTACCTTTATATAAGTTGTTTAGTTCTTATAAATGTTAATATCGACTGCGTAATTCGTGGAGTAGCAGGTTTCAAAAGATATTAATTTATTGATACACAGTTGGGAAATGAATCAGTTCATATCCCTTCGTCTCCGCACCTAACCCGCCATAGTTATTATATAGGCGGGTTTTGATTTATAACCCAAATAATTTCTCCGCATTCACAGTTGTTATTTTTGCTACTTCCTCTGTAGATATATTCTTAAGAGTACTTAATTTTTCCACCACATATTTTAAATACGATGGTTCATTTCTTTTACCCCGGAAAGGCACTGGTGCTAAATAAGGCGCATCCGTTTCTAATACTACATTTTCTAAACCTACCGACTCCATCACTTTATCAAGTCCTGAATTTTTAAATGTCACAACTCCACCTATTCCAAGATAAAAACCAAGGTCAATAATTTTTTGTGCTTGCACTGCATCGCCGGAAAAACAATGAAACACTCCGGTAAGTTGTCCTTTTTGATGGGCAGTTACCACTTCAATACACTCATCCGTAGACTCCCTGGAGTGAATAACGATTGGAATAGTATACTCCAAAGCCCACCCAATTTGCTCTTTGAATGCAGCATATTGTTGTTCGGTAAAAGTTTTATCCCAGTAAAAATCCAGACCGATCTCTCCTACTGCTTTAAAATGTTGCTTTTCCAAATAAGCCCTGGCAATGGCAAGCTCCTCCTTAAAGTTTTCTTTTACATAGCAAGGATGCAGCCCCATCATACTCAAACATTGATCCGGCCGGCTTTGCTCCAGATCTAACATCTGCTGATGAGTAGAAGAATCTATCGCCGGCATTAATATTTTACCAACTCCCTCTTTTTCGGCTCTTTTCAGCATTTCTGCCAATTCCGGCTCAAATTCGGGCAGGTAAATATGCGAATGGGTGTCTATCAGCGTCATTTTCAATGCTTTTCAACTGCAAAACTCTGTAAAAAAATTTAAGAAACCTTTAAACTTTCATCAATAAACACCATCCTATAGCCGTTAATTAATTAAATTTCTAAAACTGCGTTTATGAAACCCTGTTTCCGTTTTAATCAACTTCTCACTGTAATCCTTTTTTCCTCTCTGTTATTAGTAGTGTCCTGCCAAAAAGAAAATAGCCTCGATAGTGCTGAAGAATTAGAGCAACAGGAAGCATCTGTTCTTACCAGCGAAGCGGATGCGGAGGCAGAAATTGTTTTCAACGAAGTGTTTGATGAAACAATGGGAGTAAATGATGAAGTGGGAATGGAAGGTGTTGGTAGCCTTGATCGTGTAAACCCTAACCCCTGTTATACAGTTACTGTTACAAGGCTAAATCCTCCTGATCTATTCCCTGTAAAAGTGGTTATTGACTTTGGTCCAACTCCATGCAGAGGACTTGATGGTCATTACAGAAGAGGTAAAATTATTACTGTTTATACCGGTAGATTATTGAATCCGGGTTCTATAGCAACTACCACATTTGATGGCTTTTATGTTGACACCATTAAAGTGGAAGGCACCCATAAAATTGAAAATACCAGCTCTTCAAATACTACCCGCCAGTTTACGGTTGACGTTACAAACGCCAAACTAACAAAGCCAAGTGGCAATTTTATAGAATGGAATAACCATAAAGTGATAACCCAACTGGAAGGCCTTTCCACTCCATTTGTTCCGCTTGATGATGTATTTAAAATTGAGGGTTCTGCAAATGGCCGTGTGCAAAGGGGCAGATTGATAGCAGCCTGGGAGTCAAATATTATTGAACCCCTGTTTAAAAGGTTTAATTGCCGCTGGATAGTAAGAGGGAAAATACGTACTGTTCGCCGCAATACGAATACCAATGGCCCGTGGGTGGCAGTTTTGGACTTCGGAAACGGCACTTGCGACAATCTTGCCGTGGTAACAATAAACGGAGTTTCCAGACAAATTACTTTGCGGTAATTAAAAAATTATTATACCTTTAAACCAGTTTTCATAGGGTACGGATTAAAAACGGGCCAGGGTTTCTACCCAGGCCCTAACTTTTTTATACCCGAACCGATTTTTTTAAGGCTGTAAAGACCGAAAAACAAAGCCTTTTTCGGTAAAAAATTGAAGCACCTCCGGCAAAACAAATTGCAATTTTGCAAAAGCTTTCTCACTATCGTGAAATACAATAATTGAACCTGCACCTGCATTTCCAATTACATTTTTAAGACAGCTTTCGTTAGTTAACTCCTCATCAAAGTCTCCACTTAATACATCCCACATTACAATTTTTGAGGAATTATCTTTCAAAACAACATTTACTTGCCTGGCTTGCGATGAACGAATTCGTCCATAAGGTGGTCTGAAGAGATTGGACTTAATATGCGTTGAAGCTTCCGCAATATTGGCCAGGTAATCATCCTTGGTTGTTTTCCATCCGTTCAGGTGATGTTGGGTATGATTGCCTGCTACATGCCCTTCTTCCAAAATTTTTTTATAAATAACGGGATGATCAACCACATTTTTACCGATGCAAAAAAAAGTAGCTTTTGCGTTATGTTTCTTTAACTCATCGAGTACAAAAGGAGTAGCAATTGGATGTGGCCCGTCATCAAAGGTGAGATAAATGATTTTTTCTTTTGTATCAACACTCCATAGCCGCTGCGGATACAACTTCTTCAACCACCAGGGAGTTTTTACAAAATAATTCATAAGGCAAGATACAATTTTGAGTTTTTTGTTTCTTATTGCTTTTACAGACGATCTGAAATAACAACAAACTTCAAACTACAAACCATAAACCTTAAACCTCTCTATCTTTGCAGCCTATGAGTAAAAAAGTGAGAGTTCGTTTTGCACCAAGTCCTACCGGTGGCTTGCACCTGGGTGGTGTACGAACGGTTTTATACAATTATTTATTTGCAAAAAAACATGGCGGTGATTTTTTAGTTCGGATCGAAGACACCGACCAAAGCCGCTATGTAGCCGGTGCCGAAGAATATATTTTTGACACCTTGAAATGGTGCGGACTGGAACCGGATGAAAGTGTGCAGCATGGTGGCAACTATGGCCCCTATCGCCAGAGTGAAAGAAAAGAAAGCTATCGGCATTATGCAGAGCAATTGGTAAAAGATGGACATGCCTATTATGCATTTGATACACCGGAAGATTTGGAAAAAATGCGGCATGATTTCAAAACGGAACATAATCCTTCGCCACAATACGACCATACTATCCGTATGAAAATGCGGAACTCGTTGACTTTATCTGCTGATGAAACACAAAAACTATTAGCTGAAGGAACCAGACATGTGATCCGTATTAAAATGCCGGAGCTTGAAACGGTGAGTTTTACAGATATGATACGTGGCGAAGTAAAATTCGAAACTTCGTTGGTTGATGATAAAGTGTTGCTGAAAGCTGATGGAATGCCAACCTATCATCTCGCCGTTGTAGTGGATGATCAGTTGATGGAAATCAGCCATGCCTTTAGAGGTGAAGAATGGTTGCCATCTGCACCGGTACATATTTTACTCTGGAAATATTTATTTGGATTGGAGAATATGCCACAGTGGGCTCACTTCCCATTGATACTTGGCCCTAATGGAAAGTTGAGCAAAAGAGATGGTGCCAAATATGGCTTCCCCGTATTTGCAATGAACTGGAATGATCCAAAAACGGGTGAGCTAACAGAAGGATTTAAAGAAAAAGGATTTTTGCCTGAAGCATTTCTTAACCTGCTGGCATTGCTTGGATGGAATGATGGTGGCGAACAGGAAATTTTTTCGATGGAAGAATTAATAGAGAAGTTTTCTATGGAAAGAGTGCATAGTGCCGGAGCAAAGTTTGATTATGAAAAAGCAAAGTGGTTCAATCATGAATGGATAAAGAAGTCGGGAGTCGGGAGTTTAGAGTCGGGAGTCAAAGCCCTGCTAGAGCAAAGTGGCGTTACTGTTGCTGATGATGTATTGCTGGAAAAAGTAATTGAGCTGGTAAAAGACCGTTGCACTTTATTGCCGGATTTTGTTCAGCATTCCTCTTTCTTTTTCAAAACACCAGAAACATTGGATGTGGAGGCAGTGAAACCGAAATGGAATGAGGATAAGAAAAATTTCTTTGTCGCTTATACTGAAAAACTACAGAATGCTACAGAATGGAATGCAATTGCTTTAGAAAATAGTTTTAAAGAATTGGCGACTGAAAAAAATATCAAGCCGGGTGAATTACAACTTCCTTTCCGCATCATGCTGGTGGGTGGAAAATTTGGACCGCCTGTGTTTAATATTGCGGAGTTATTGGGTAAAGAAGAAACTGTTACGAGAATTAAGAAAGCATTATTAGCTTTTTAATTTCCTTTCTTAAATAAAGTCTTTTGAATTTTTTCCAAAGAATGCAAAGACAAGAACCATACTGGCCGCTTATCCTCCTGCTAGCAATTATCAAATTTGTGCTGCCGTTGTTTCTGCAATCGCCAATGTATGAATTGCAGCGGGATGAATATTTATACTATGAGCAGGGACAGCACCTGGCACTGGGCTATATGGAAAACCCGCCACTGCTCTCTTATCTCGGTACAATCTCTTCCTGGTTTGGCGGTTCCGAAGCCTGGATAAAACTATGGCCTTGTTTATTTGGTGCGGCTACTGTTGTTGTTACTTGTTTAATAACAGCAGAACTCGGTGGTAAATTATTTGCACAATTTCTTTCTTCCTTAGGAATTATTACCGCTGCTTACTTACGGATACATTATTTATTTCAACCGAATATTCTCGATATATTTTTCTGGACACTGGCTGTTTATTTTTTAGTTCGCTATGTTAATTCAAAAGACCAAAAATTTATCTATTGGCTGGCTGTTAGTGTGGCACTCGGCTGCTGGGGAAAATATTCGGTGTTGTTTATTGCAATGGCCATCGTTGGCGGACTAGTTCTTTCTCCTTACAGAAATGTCTTGGCAAAAAAGAAAACATGGCTGGCTGCTTTATTAGCTATCATCATCATTGTCCCGAATCTATGGTGGCAATACCAGCACAACTGGCCGTTGGTACACCATATGAAAGAGTTGCAGGAAACACAGCTAAAATATATGAATCCTGCTGGTTTTTTGATTGAACAGGTGATGATGCTGCTCACCGTAACATTTGTATGGATAGGTGGTTTAATATGGCTCTTACAAAAAAAAGAATGGCGGTTCCTTGCTTACATTTATTTTTTAGTGATACTGCTATTGATTTTCGGAAGAGGAAAAAGTTATTATGCGTTGGGCATTTACCCCATGTTGCTTGCTGCGGGAGCAGTGGCCTGGGAACAATGGACTGCAAAAAGATATTGGATTCGCTATGCGTTAAGCATACTAATTCTTGTGATGGGTTACCTGATTCAGCCAATACTTTTACCTATTTGGAAACCTGAGAAACTTGCTGCCTTTTATGAAAAGATCGGACTAGAAAACAAATGGGAAGATCAAAAAAATCACCCGCTGCCGCAGGACTTTGCTGATATGCTGGGCTGGAAAGAACTGGCCGCTAAGTCTGAAAAGTTCTTTGCTTCCTTACCTGACTCTGCAAAAAACAATACTATTATCTTTTGCCGGAATTATGGGCAAGCTGGCTCATTAAAATATTACAGTAAGAATAAGGATTTAAAAAATAAAGTAATTAGTGATAACGGTTCATTCTTGTTATGGATTCCGGACAATTTAACCATGAAAAATCTGATGTTGATTGCTTCGAGGATGCCCGGTAAAGATGATGAAGTATTTAACTATTTTGAAAAAATAACGGTGATAGATTCTGTTACTAATCCTTACTCAAGGCAGCTGGGTAACAAGATCATTTTTTTTGAAAATATAGACTCCACCGGGTTACGCATGGCTATCGAAGGACTTAGAGAAGAGAAGAAAAAGTTCTCCCGGTAGGCATACCGCCACATTCCTTATTTTCGCAATACACATTTGCAGCATGAAAAGACCTGTACGAGTATTAGTTGCCAAAGTAGGATTAGACGGTCATGACCGTGGCGCCAAAGTTATTGCCACCGCATTAAGAGATGCAGGTATGGAGGTGATCTATACCGGTCTTCGCCAAACTCCTGAAATGGTAGTCAATGCTGCTTTGCAGGAAGATGTGGATGCTATCGGCATCAGCATTCTCTCCGGTGCACACAATACCATTTTTCCCAAAGTAATTGCGTTGATGAAAGAGAAGAAAATGGATGATGTGCTGTTAACAGGGGGTGGCATCATTCCCGAAGACGACATGAAAACCCTGAATGAAATGGGAGTTGGAAAATTATTTGCTCCCGGCACTCCAACTTCTGAAATCAGTGAGTATATTACAGCATGGGTTCAGGAACATCGTAGTTTCTAGATCCATTTGCACTTCGATTGCTTCCACCTGTTTACTTTTTTACATTTATTCCTTTGTAATTTCATAGGTATATGGAAGATTATTCGCTGTTAGCCAATTATAATGTGGAGCCCCGGGTGTGGGATGAAATGTTTGCGGCCGGAGGTGTAAGAAATTCCTACCAGCATTTTGTTTCCGCCATCCAAAATTTATCGGCGGATGAAATGACGCATAAGGATGAACTGGCGAAAAAATTATTCATGAGCCAGGGCATTACATTCACGGTGTATAGCAGCGGCGAAGGCATTGAAAAAATATTTCCGTTCGATATTATCCCCCGCATTTTAGAAGCCGCCGAATGGAAACATATTGAAGCTGGCATTAAACAGCGGTTGAAAGCACTGAATATTTTTCTAAAAGATATTTACAACCAGCAATTCATTATTAAAGACGGCATTGTTCCGGCAAAATTAATTTACTCCTGCCCCAACTTTGTACGGCAGATGGTAAATGTGAATGTGCCATTTGATATTTATACGCATATCTCCGGTATTGATCTGATCCGTGACCATGATGGAACGTATTATGTACTGGAAGATAATTTGCGTACACCATCCGGTGTGTCGTATATGCTGGAGAATCGCAGTATCACTTACCGCATTTTTCCCGACCTGTTGCCCAAGAGTAATGTACGTTCTGTAAAAGATTATCCTGATCTGTTGTTGAAAAATTTAGTGGCTTTAGCCAACAGGCAAAAAAGTGATCCAACGGTGGTGCTCCTTACTCCTGGCATTTATAATTCAGCCTACTTCGAACATACTACGCTGGCAAGATTAATGGGTATCGAATTAGTAGAAGGAAGCGACCTGGTAGTTGATAATCACAAAGTGTATATGAAAACAACTACCGGTTTGAAACAGGTAGATGTTATTTATCGAAGAGTAGATGATGATTTTATTGACCCCTTGGTTTTTCGTGGTGATAGCATGTTAGGTGTGCCAGGTTTGTATGGTGCCTACAGAACCGGGCATGTTGCATTGGTAAACGCCATGGGCAATGGCGTAGCAGATGATAAAGCCGTGTACTCCTATGTACCGGCCATGATCCGCTATTATTTGAATGAAGAACCCATTTTAAAAAATGTGCCTACCTATCAATTGGCCCATGCAGAAAACAGAAAAGTGGTTTTTGAGAACATGGATAAAATGGTCATTAAAAAAACCAATGAATCCGGCGGCTATGGCATGCTGATCGGTAGTGCCGCCACTGAAAAAGAAATGGACCAATTTAAAATAGCGATTGAAGACGATCCAAGAAGTTTTATTGCACAACCCATCATCAGTTTATCATCGGCACCCTGTTATATCAATGGCGTATTGCAGCCAAGAAGAGTTGACTTACGACCTTATGCCTTATACGGTCCCGATGGAATTGATATTGTGCCGGGTGGATTAACAAGAGTTGCATTAAAAGAAGGTTCGCTGGTGGTTAATTCATCACAGGGAGGAGGAAGTAAGGATACTTGGGTCATAGGATAGTTCGGAGTTTGGAGTCCGGAGTTCGGAGTCTCTCAGGTCAATGATTTTTTTTAGATAGCAGTAAGATTAAAAGAAAAGGAAGTTAAAAAGTTTGTAGTAAAAGAAACTTCCCCTCCCAGGAGGGGCGAATTGAGGAAATATTTTTTCTGTAGTGAAATGGGGTGCCTGCCTGCCGGTAGGCAGGGGTTGATGAGTAGCGAACCGGACACTGAAGAGTGCGACGCAACGAAGATGCTTAGGGAACTGAAGATGATAACAAAAATTAAATAACTAAATAAAACGCAGCCAAAAGCTCATAGCTAAAAGCTCACAGCTATTTTTATTATGCTAAGCCGAGTTGCCGATTCTGTTTTCTGGATGGCCCGTTATATGGAACGGACAAATGGAATGTTGCGGATTCTTCGCACCAACTATATTTCTTCGCAGGATGAAGTGAAAGATTTTAGCTGGCACACCTTGCTGCTAAAGAACAGTAATGCTACGCCGGAAGAGTTAAAAATCATCAGCGCCAATTCAAGCAAAGTGCTGGAGCATTTGTTGCTGGATAAAAATAATAGCTCCTCGGTGCTAAACAACGTTACCCGTGCCAGGGAAAATGCAAGAGCCGTACAAGATCATATTACCAAAGAAGTATGGCAATGCCTCAATGATTATTATCATTTGATCAGGGATAAGCAAATTCATTTCCAGGTAACACAAGGCGATCCGGTTACGGCCATGGATTCCTTAATTCATAATGGCATGTTGTACCACGGCATTGTAGATGTAACCATGGCCCGGGGCGAAGGCTTTACGTATTTAAATATTGGCAAATTTTTAGAACGGGCAATTCTTTCTACCGATATGCTCAATATAAAATTAACAGAGCTTAATTACGAGTTGCACCATCCGGCTGAAGTACCAGCCTTGCGATATTTGCTGTACTCCTTATCTGGTTATGAATTTTATTTAAAAACACACCGTGGAAATTTCCAGGCCGAGCCGGTGCTGCACCAGATAATATATAATGATGCATTCCCCCATTCATTATCGTATTGTTTAAAACAATTGCTTCGCTATTTTGAACGCTTAGAAACCGAAAGCCTGCCGGAAAGTTATAAGCAACTGGAGTTTTTAATTGGCCGAACGATGAATAATGTAAAATATAGTTCTGTAAAAACATCTGATAGTGAAGGATTGAAAAAATTTTTACAAGAAACCCGGCAGGAGCTTTTTGGAATAGCCGCTGCCTTCAACCAATATTATTTTGGCAATTCCTAAGTTGCCGCAACATTATAAGTATGTCTAAGTACCGTATCAAACATATTACCCGCTACTCGTATCCATCACCGGTTATTGACAGTGCCAACCAGGTTATGCTCTTCCCTATTGATGATGCACAGCAGGAAGTAAAAAAACATGACCTCATTGTTACACATCAACCTTCGGTAGAGATCTTCACCGATTATTTTGGCAATAAGGTGGGCATCTTCTCTATCATCAAACCACATTCGCAATTAACCATTGAATCTATCATAGAAGTAATTGTACAGGAAGTACAATTGCCCGCCAATGATACTGCACCCGAAACACAATGGGATAATTTGGCTACTATTCGGGAAGAATTTCCCTACATGGATTTTATGCTGCTGGAACATTGCGAATGTCACGAAGAAATTACCGGAGTTGTTCAATCATTCATGAATGAAACAATAACACCATTTGCAATAGCAGAACAAATGAGTGCATATGTTTTTAGCAATTTCGAATACAAGAAAGGCATTACCAATGTAGAAACAAAAGTGGATGAGATCTGGAAAATAAAAGCCGGAGTGTGCCAGGATTTTGCCCATGTGTTATTAGTGATGTTGCGCATTGTTGGCATACCTGCACGGTATGTGAGTGGATATATTTGTCCGGATAGCGATGAGCTGCGTGGTGCAGGTGCCACCCATGCTTGGGTAGAAGCCTATATTCCTTTTTATGGTTGGTTGGGAGTGGACCCTACTAATAATTGTATTGTTGGCGATAAGCATGTACGCTTAGCCATTGGCAGAAGTTTTACCGATTGCACTCCTGTAAAAGGAACCTATAAAGGTTCCTCCGAACATACATTGGAAGTATCAGTATCCATTGAAGATGGTTCTCCTAAAAAAATTGATACTCCTGTAACACCTGTTTTTTCTTACCAGGTTCATAATCCTGCCGTGCCAGATAATTCCTATCGCAGATTTATGGAGATACAACAGCAGCAGTAAGTTGAAAAACCTCTACCGCTTTTTGTCATACCGACGATTAATGTTTGTCATACCGACGTAGGAGGTATCTTGGTTTATTTTCCCAACTGCAGTACTACTATCATCCCAATTGCGTCGCACTCTTCAGTGTTCTGTTCACTACTGAGCAATTACAAATACTCCGTAGTTACTCCAAAATTATCGCATAGATCAGTTTACTAATAAAATATACCCCTTTTGAGGTATACAGACTTTGAACGAAGTGGAATATATTAGATTATAAATAGCTACCTGAGTAATAGCTATAGTCAATATGTTCAATTTTTAAAAATGCAGTTAGGATTGTATATTTTAGAGTTAGTACTAAGCCTACCTACACCACATCCATCATGACACATATACTTTCTGAAATAACGATTCGAAACTTTAAGTCACTAAAAAGTGAAACTCTAGAACTTTCTGCATTCACTCCTCTCGTTGGGTATAATAATGCAGGAAAATCCAATATTCTTGATGCTATAAAATGGGTGTTAAGAGGAGGCTCCTTAAGTGACTCTGCGTTTCATGACAAAACAATTGCAGTGGAAATGGAAGGCAAAATAAGTGGAATATCGGCTACCATTTTAGGGCAACTTCCAGCTAATCAACAAACCGCTATTCAACCCTATTTGTTTACGGATGCATTGCATATTAAAAGAACTCAAGGACAACCAAACGCAGGAGCAAAAGCAATTTCTTTGCTAGTGAGAGACCCTGCAAATATTGGTAATGCGAATGAATGGAGAAGTGCCCCTACAGGATTACCACAAGCATTAGAAGTACTATTTCCTGAACCTATTCACATAGGAGCAATGGAAAACGCAGAAGAAGATGTAAGCAAAAGTAAAAACACAACAACAATTGGTAAGTTGCTGGGAGAAATTATTGGTCCAATTCAAACTAGTTATAGCACACAAGTTCAAACTGCTCTAAATGGAGTCAAAGACCTTTTGGATGCAGATGGTGTCTCAAGAGTAGCAGAGTTAAATGCTTTTGACGCTGCTGTAAATGGAAAGGTGGAAAGTTTCTTTCCGGGAGTAAATATTAAAATTCATATCCCTACACCAGAATTAAAAGAAATATTTTCAAAAGGGACAATTAAGGTGTTTGAAAATCTTAATCCCACTGGAAAAGACGTCTCTGCACTTGGTCATGGAGCTCAACGTTCTATTCAAATGGCATTAGTTCGACATTTGGCAGATATTAAGAGGAATTCAGGTCAACAGACATCGAATACTATTTTGCTTATCGATGAACCGGAGTTGTATTTACATCCACAAGCAATTGAGGTATTAAGAGATGCACTTAAAACGTTATCTACACAAGGATATCAGGTAATATTTTCAACACACTCACCTTTTATGATAACATCAGATGATGTGGAAAACACAATACTAATAAGAAAAAGCGATACACTCGGAACTCATAAGAGAAATTCATTAAAAGCAGCAATAGCTATTGTAGCGGCTGTACACCCAACTCAACTTGGGATTATATTTTCATTAAGTAACTCGTCAAATATTTTATTTGCTGAAAGAGTAATATTAGCAGAAGGTAAAACTGAGAATAAACTCCTTCCAAAAATTATTAAAAAAGTATCTGGACAAACTTTGGGACTTCATAAAACGGCATTAGTACCAATCGACGGTTCTGGAAGTACTCGTAAGACTATTGAAGTATTAACTGCTATGGCTATTCCGACAAAGGCTATTGTTGACCTTGACTATGCGTTAAAAGAAGGCGAAAATCAAGGCTTTTTAACAACAGGCGATGCTGATGTAACTGCAATTAGAAATCATCTTGCTTCAATTGCTCCAGGACATTCAATTAATCTAAATAATGGCTGGCCGACAAAAATAGGTAGTGCAATGACTGCTTCCGAAGCTTTTGCATTGTTAGCACAAGAAGCAGCCATCCAGACAAATCTAGCTTCCTTAAAAGTCAAAATGCAGACGGCAGGAATCTATATCTGGACTAAGGGAGCAATTGAGAATCATCTTGGTGGAATACCAAAGAATGAGATGGGTTGGGCAAATTTCAATGCGAGACTTGAAACTGACGCTCTAAATATTATTCTCCCATCAGACCATGTTGAGATAACTAATCTAGTAACATGGCTTCTGGCATAAAGCCTGCTGCTAACAATACATTGGCGATATGGCGAGGCACCCAATATATTCTCAGCTTTTAGTTCGCAATCAAGTTTGGTTTCAGAAGATGAATAACGCCGAGCAACAGAATAAACAATGAGCTTTTGTATACTTAATAAGCAGCGGCACCAAGCAGACGGAACACAGAATACCGCCACATCGCCAATGCTTTAACGTTAGCAGCCATTAAACGCACTTAATAAATAAAACTGTTACTAAAATGGATTTTGCAATAAAATGATTTATGAATAAGTGTTATCGGTTGAAATAATCAAAATTCCAATCTAGCTTGGAATGATGTTTTTTTTCAAACTCTGGAATCTTGTCTATTATTTGCCTTCTGTGTTCAACACCAACAAGAAACAACCCATTTTCACACTTATTAGCATTAACGTATTTATAAATATTACTAATCATCTCATTATCTCGAATGTCAAGTACATTTAACCATTCTTTGTACCGTTGAGTCAACTTGTCGTTATCAAATCTTTTTATTAGTTGTTCCTCTAACACATCCAAACGTTTCGACAAAAGCGTCCAGTCATTGCTATTTAAGTAAGGGAATCCCTTCTCGTCTGCAAAAAGTTGCCGTTGATTGTATACATTTCTGTATTCGGAGCTATGGCGTCTAAATATGTTAACCATAACATTGTAGTCGCTCTTGGTAAAAGTATCGGTTATTTCATCTATGTCTGCATCAACCGGGACATGGGAGGTTGGTTGTTTCTCCAAGTATCTTTTGATTGTGTGTGTTTCTAAAGAATCTTGAAGTAAACCCGAATAAAGTGCATCAGACTTGCTTGGTGGAACTTCCTCAAAAATTACATCAGGAGCTATTTGCTTGATAATTTGAAACAATGCATTTGTTGTGCATTTACCATTTTCTTTATGTCTAGTAGCAATTAATGTTATACTGCAGCGTTGCATTGAGATTTCAATTATCAGCCAAATATAAAAAATATGCTGTTCACACACTTAGCTTCTGAAGGGATAAAGATTTGTTAGATACCTAAAAAAATAACGGCTGCTAACATGAACTGTGTAAAAAAGCAAATAAATTTTTTACTTTTTTAGGGTTTAGGTGAACAATAGTTAGGTTGATACAAGCTGTTGTTTTTTACTACCGCAAATACCTGTTTTAAAA
>JALHNJ010000013.1 GCA_022843585.1 Chitinophagaceae bacterium | reverse complement strand
ACATATTTATCAACTTGCTTACTTACCACTTGGGTTAGACCCAAAAATGTCATGGAAAGAAAAAGTATCACAAAGAAAAGCCGCATATTTTAGTTTTTCATTGAGATTAACTAATAAGTATTTTCCACAAACTTTAATCAACAAACACAGCATCTTTGATAAAGCTGAGTAGAGTTACCGAACGATGAAGTGTGCGACGCAACAGACGATGCTAGTAGTAATGCAGATAGCTATAACCCCTGTATTATTTCTTAATTGCAAACTTTACTACTCCCTAAAGGGAGATTCGGAAGTTCTGTTTTGGTAAGATTTATTAAATGAAATTAAATACATTAAAGAACTACTGCTAGCAGAAGGAAAGATTGACCTAAGTTCCCTTTAGGGACAGGGTTCTTAATTCTTCGCCGTCACTATTTCTTTCCCATCCATTCTTCCGGCGCCGATATAGCGTTTGAGATAGTAAGGCTCATACAGATCATTTACCATTACCCCTCTTGATACGGATGCATGGATAAATTTATTATTGCCAAGATATATACCAACATGTGATACGCCTCTTCCGTTGGTATTAAAGAAAACTAAATCGCCTTCTTGTAATTCTGTAGTTGAAATTTTGCGGCTGGTTCTGTATTGCTCTCTTGAAACTCTTGGTATAGCCAGGCCAAAAGCTGTTGCATAAACTGCTACGGTAAAACCAGAGCAATCAACACCAGTTTTTGTATTGCCACCGGTACGATATCTTACACCATACCATTCGTCAACACTTTCCAATAAAGTTTTAGTTGGTAATGCTTCAACTTCTGTATTTAAAAGCACTGCATATTTTAGTTGTACAGAAGAAGCATCTTCTACTACAGCATGGCGGCTGGCCAGTATGCGGGCAATTTCGTCGGACTCTTGTTTAAGGGCCGGTGTCTCCACCTTATCTAATCCTTTGGTAGCGGCTGTTGGCTTTACTTCAGGTTTTATTGCCGTTTTATCGGTTGATCCTTTTGGGGTAACGGCTATTTCTTCAATGAATTTTGTAGGCTGTGTTGTTCCAGGTACTAAGGAAGTACTCACCTGCTTATTACTGGTAAAATTGAGTGGTTTAAAAGTTGAGCAGCTGCTCAGGAAAACCAAAAATGTGATTGCTATTAATACTTGTCTAACCATTACGTCTTTCGTTTAGATGATTTCATGGGGTTTTTCAAAGTGAATTTCTCTTGCCCTCTAATTCTCAATGTGAGAAAACGAATCCACGGGGCAAAAATTGCTTCCTTTGGGATGGCTGCAAAAATATAGGTAAATGCCTGAAAAATACCACATGAATGGAACGAATTTGCTGTAGAGCAATGGCGACAGCCTTAAACAACTGTAAATAAGTGATTTAGAGTTCTTAACAGGGTGTGAATATTCAATCAGAGCGGTCAATTGCCCGGTGCAATTATTTGATTATTATTGATATTTATAAGCGAACTATGCAAACACTCTTATCCTTAATTGCTTTGTTCTATTTAACCACCGGCTGCCAAAGTTCTGGCAGCACCGGAACAAGCAATTCAGAAAATGACTCACTGGCAAAAAATGTGCTGAGTAAATACAATGTGCAGCCCCGATCGGACAGTTTACCCGACGTAAAGCCGCCCAAACCATACACTGACATTGAGTACGAAAAAAAAGAAACTATTTCTGCTGCGGGAGGTACAAAATCAGTGCTTTTTAATTCCATTGGCTCAAAACTATACGCCATGAATCTGGAGGGAATGAGTGTATATGAGTTTGACCAGCCTAGCCGAAAACTAACCCGTGAATTCAAGTTTACTCCCACCAGAGGTATGGGCTGGGATTATAATAAAAGCCGACCCATCAACTCCTTCCAGGAAAAACCAGTGGAAGCCTGCTTTAGTCATGATGATAAAATACTGTGGATCTCGCTGCATAATGCCGATGGTATTGTGCCAATTTGGGTCAATGATTTTTCGAAGAATAATGCGGTTACAACCAAAGAGCAAAAAACAAAACCTGTTACAGTTATTTATCCCGGCTCTGCCAAAAAAGATTCTTTCCGTGTGCCTTTGATCGAAACGGGAAAAACACCCAAAGTAATTTCCAGAACAGCGGATAGTAAACATTTATTGGTGAGTAACTGGCATTCCAGAAACACCAGTGTATTGGAAATGGATGAGAACAGCATGCCGTATGGAAAAGTTATCAGCACCATTCCTACATCAGCTATTCCAAGAGGGATTGCAGTAGATGATAAAAACAAAAAATCATATATCGCCATTATGGGCGGTGCAAGTTTGAATGTGGTGGATAACATTACCTGGACCAGTGAAAGTATTATGAATGTGTGGAGCAGCCCCCGCCATGTGGTGATGGACACCAGCGGACATTTATTTGTGTCGTACAATAGTCTTGGAACCATTGCCTGTATTGATGCAGCGACTGGCAAACAATTATTTACTGCTAAAACTCATGCACAGCCCCGCACCATCATCTTATCAAAAAATCACAAATTTATTTTTGTAACCTGCTACAGCAGCGACTATGTAGATGTGTACAAAATCAACGACGACAACTTTGAGAAAGTGGCATCTTTGCCATGCGGTGGCCACCCGGTTGGAGTTGATATTTATGAAAATGATGATAAGTTGGAAGCCTGGGTTTGTAGTTATAGCAGCGGGTCGATTAGTATTTATTCATTTAAAAAGAAATAGTCAGTAACACGGAATGTACGGAAGTCCGAAAGATAATATCCTGATAAAGGAAACTTCTTTCCGACTTTCTGACCTACGGACTTTCGGACTTGTGAAATAGCATGAAATTCTCTCACCTCCACGTACACACACAATTCTCTCTCCTTGACGGAGCTGCTTCAATACAAAATCTCTATAAAAAAGCCATTAAAGATGGAATGCCTGCGTTGGCCATTAGCGATCATGGTAATATGTTTGGCGCATTTGAATTTGTAGCAGAAGCCTATAAACATAAAAATGATGACGGCACTCTAAAAGTAAAACCTGTTGTAGGATGTGAATTTTACATTACAGAAAACCGCCACATAAAAACATTTACTAAAGAGATTAAGGATAAACGCCAACACCAGATATTATTAGCTAAGAATGAAGTGGGTTATAAAAATCTTATCAAACTTACTTCATTGGGTTTTACGGAAGGCATGTACAGCAAATATCCCCGCATTGACAAAGAACTCATTTTAAAACATCATGAAGGATTAATAGCTACTACCTGTTGCTTAGGTGCATCGGTACCACAAGCTATTTTGAAAAAAGGGGAAGAAGATGGCGAGAATGAATTCAAATGGTGGCTGAATGTATTCCAGGAAGATTTTTATGTAGAGCTGCAACGCCACGGTATGGCCGAGCAAGATAAGGTGAATGAGGTTTTAATAAAATTTGCCAAAAAGTATAATGTAAAAATCATCGCCAGTAATGATTCGCATTATGTAGAGCAGGATGATTTTAATGCCCATGATATTTTACTTTGTATCAATACCGGCGAAAAGATCTCCACTCCTGCCCTGCGGGATTTTAATGATGATGATATTAATGTAAAAGATAAACGCTTCGCTTTTCCTAACGACCAGTTCTATTTCAAGACCACCGAAGAAATGAGCAAGGTCTTTCACGACCTGCCCGAAGCCATTGACAATACCAATGAGATAGTTGACAAAGTAGAACTGTTGAACTTAACAAGAGACATTCTACTTCCCAATTTCCCTATAGAAAAAAGATTTCAACTACATACCAAAGAAGAAACAATTGGCAAATACAAAGTATCTGCTGAGTCACAAAACCAGTGGGAGTATTTAAAACATATTACCTACGAAGGTGCAGCCAAACGATACACTGAATTAACAGATGAAATAAAAGAACGATTAGAATTTGAATTGTTCACCATTAAGATGATGGGCTTTGCCGGTTACTTTTTGATAGTTGGTGATTTCATCCAGGCCGGAAGAGATAAAGGGGTATTCATTGGCCCCGGTCGTGGATCTGCTGCTGGTTCTGTTGTTGCTTATTGCATCGGCATTACTAATATCGACCCGATAAAATATAATTTACTATTCGAACGGTTTTTAAATCCCGACCGTAAATCGATGCCGGATATAGATACCGACTTTGATGATGAAGGAAGACAAAAAGTAATTGACTACGTTGTTGAAAAATATGGCAAGAACCAGGTAGCACAAATTATTACCTATGGAACCATGGCTGCTAAATCGAGCATTGCCGATGTAGCAAGAGTAATGGACATTCCATTACCAGAGAGCAGGGCGTTAACTAAATTAGTTCCTGATCGCCCTGGCACAGAACTGCGAAGAGTATTGCATGCTCCAATGAAAACAAAAGACGGTGAAAAATCATTGGAAGAAAAAGATGGGATGGGCAGTGATGATATGGAGAATGTAAAAAAGCTGCGGGAAATTTATAAGGACACCAATTCAATTCTCAGTAAAGTATTACACGAAGCAGAACGTTTAGAAGGTTCCGTTCGCAGCACTGGTATCCATGCAGCAGGTATCATCATTGCACCGAAAGATCTGATGGAGTTGATCCCGATTGCTACTTCCAAAGAATCGCCGATGTGGTTGACACAGATCGAAGGAAATGATATTGAGAGTGCCGGTGTTATCAAGATGGACTTTCTGGGATTAAAGACATTGACCGTTCTAAAAAATGCTTTGGCTTTGATCAAATTAATTCACGGAGTAGAAATAGATTTAGATAAAATTCCATTAGACGATAAAAAAACATTTGAACTCTACCAGCATGGTTCTACAATCGGCACCTTCCAATTTGAAAGTGCCGGCATGCAAAAATATTTGCGGGATCTGAAGCCCGATAAATTTGGCGATTTGATTGCGATGAATGCCTTATATCGTCCCGGCCCTATTGCTTATATCCCTAACTATATCGATCGTAAGCATGGCCGTGAAACTATACAGTATGACTTGCCTGAGATGGAAGAATATTTACAGGAAACCTATGGTATAACTGTTTACCAGGAACAGGTAATGTTGCTGGCACAAAAATTAGCAGGCTTCAGTAAAGGTGATGCAGACGTATTGCGTAAAGCAATGGGTAAAAAACAAATTGCGGTACTCAATAAAATGAAGGCACAGTTTATTGAAGGCGCCACACAAAAATTATTACCGGCTGAAAAGTTAGAAAAGATTTGGAGCGACTGGGAAGCATTTGCACAATATGCATTCAATAAATCTCACTCCACTTGTTATGCTTATGTCGCCTATCAAACGGCTTATTTAAAAGCCCACTACCCTGCTGAGTATATGTCCGCCGTGTTAAACAACGCCGGAAGTATTGATAAGATCACCTTCTTTATGGAAGAGTGTAAGCGAATGGGATTAAAAGTTCTTGGACCAGACATCAACGAATCATTAAAAGGATTTGCCGTAAATGATAAAGGAGAAATTCGTTTTGGTCTTGGTGGATTAAAAGGTGTGGGCGAAGCTGCGGTAGAAAGTATCATTGAAGAAAGAAAAAAAGCCGGCCCTTTCCCCAACATTTTTGATTTCATCAAACGCATTAATCAACGCACTGTCAATAAAAAAACATTGGAGAGCTTGGCCTATGCTGGCGGCTTCGATTGTTTTACAGACTATCACCGGGCACAATATTTCCATGTTCCTGAAGGCGAAATCATCAACGGACTGGAAAAAGTAATTAAATATGGGCAAGTTATGGCAACACAGAATGCCACAACTACTAATACATTATTTGGCGATCTACCGATCAGTATGGAAATACCACCACCAAGAATAGTAGACTGTGAGCCGTGGCCATTAATAAAAAAACTCGACCATGAAAAAGAAGTAACAGGGATCTTCTTAAGTGGTCATCCATTGGATAATTACAAATTTGAAATGCGGCATTATGGAGTAACACCAATTGCAGACTTCAATGAATTTAAAGAAGCAATCAAAATGCAGCCGAATCCAGGCAGACCTTTTCGCTTGGTAGGATTGGTTGCAGACGCTCAACATCGGGTTGCAAAAAGCGGCAACAAATATGGATACTTTGTGATAGAAGACTACTCTGGTAAAACAGAGTTTCCTTTGTTCAGTGAAAATTATATGCGGCTTACTCCAATTTTACAACCGGGAAGCACAGTATTGATCAATGGCTATTTTAAACCACGGTATAATAAAGAAGAATTTGAATTTGTGGTCGGCTCCGTTTCTTTGGCAGAAACAATGAAAAGAAACATGACAAAAGCAATAACCATTGAAGCACATCCGCAAGCCATTACGCCGGAAGTTCTAACATTTGTAGAAAAGAATATGAAAGCCAATCGTGGAGAAGCTACATTGAAATTTGTTTTACATGAACCCAAGAATAAGATGAAAATCAGTTTGGTAACATCCGGCATCGGTTTCCAGATGAATGAAGAGATGATAGAATTTTTAGAAAAAAGTCCGGAGTTTGAAGTGCAGGTGCAAACGAGTTAATATAAACGAAAAGCAAACTACAAATGATGTTAAATTCATATGTAGTAAAAGGACTACATATTTAAGAATCTGCTTTAAAACCCACGCCTTTTTAGCAGCTTTGCAAGCTGGCTGACATAAGTGGCTGACAAGTTTTGCACAAATCCACGTCACTACTGCATGTTAACCCGAACGGTCTTAAATTTGTCCTCCCATAACAGTTAAAACAAAAATTAAAACAATGGCAAAAGAGTATACAGATTCAAATTTTCAGGCAGACGTAATAGCTTCTGATAAATTAACCGTAGTCGATTTCTGGGCAGAATGGTGTGGACCTTGTCGTGCAATCGGGCCAGTTATTGAAGAGCTTAGCAAAGAATACGATGGCAAAGTAAACATTGGTAAAGTAAATGTAGATAACAATCCAAATGTATCTATGAACTACGGCATCACTTCTATTCCTGCGATCTTGTTCATTAAAAACGGACAGGTAGTTGACAAGTTAGTAGGTGCTCAACCAAAAGGAAACTTTGTGAAAAAAATTGAAGCTCACATCTAATAAAAAAAACTCCATATAGTAAATCCCAAATTCCAGTTGATGGAGTTTGGGATTTTTGTTTTAGCGATATAGTAATACAGCCAAGTAAATATCCTTGCCCGCAGTAATCAAAGCTTATTTGAACCGAAAGAATAGACCCGTTTTTGAAAATATTTGTAAAATTATTGCGTTCTTAGAGGTACCCAAAATCCACCTCTGTGAAAAAATTATACCTATTTTCCTTTTTCCTGTTTCCAATTGTTATTGCTGCACAAAAATCGGTCGATCTTGACCGGTACCGCTTTACTGTGCAACATCGATCGTTACCAGAATATAAACTGGATAGCACTTTTCGCACATATAATGTTGAAGTGGAAGGAACTCAGCTAATGCAATCCTTTTTGCAAGATTTGTCACCTGAAAAAACAGTGGTACTCGAAGGATGGAGAAAACTTTCCCAAGATGGCCATATCAGCATAAAAGTGAAACTGGGAGATTTACTACCAGAATCTGTTTCAGTAAAAGAAAGAGCAGAATCTATTAAAGACAGGAATGGCAATGTTACCGGCACCCGCATTTATTACCGGCAGGAAGTAATCTATTCATTTGATGCAAACGCCACCATTACAGATTATACAGGTATACATATTATGGACCAGCAATTAGCAGACCGCAGGCATAAGCAAGTGTACAGAAGCCCAGAGTTTGCTATCAGGCATTTAGCGGAAGGATATTTCGTTATAAATTCATTGGCGGTTACAAAAGACTTATACAGAACCTGTGTAAATAAAGCCATGCATTACTTAAGTGAACGTATCACTACCAATTTTGGGTTTGGCGAAACGACCTCGAATGATTTTATGTGGATTATCGATAGCAGAAAGCATCCTGAATATACTGCTCATAGAAATGCCTTTCAACAAATGAATGAAGTATTGTTTAGCATGAATGCCACCAGTTCCATTGATGGTACCCGTGAACAACTACAGCCAGTGATCGATTACTTTGAAAAGATCAAAAAGAAATATCCTTCTACCAATAAACATGATCGGAAAATAAGGTATGCCAGCTATTTTAATCTGGCTGTACTTTATTATTATTTGGATGATCCCCAGGCAATGATGAAAGAAGCAAACGGCCTGGAGTTAAATGATTTTGATGCGAAAGATGCAAAAGGATTTGTACAAACGGCTACCTGGTTAAAAAATCTCTTTCAAAAAACAAATATCTATACCCGCCACTTTGCAATTGATCCAACAAAATTCAAAGGGCCGTATGAGAAAGAGGATATAACAGCTAAGTAATTATTTGATGGTCAGATAAATCGTTTCGCCGTTTTTGAATTTATCATGGTGGGTTCTTACCCGCAGAAGTTGATCATTTACCAATACATCAATACTATAATAGCTTCCGAAAAAATAAACAGCTTGAACAATTGCTATTACGGCTGAAATAGTTTCAGCAACAATTCTGAATTGTTCTGGCCGTTTTATTAATTGCTGTCGATCAACTTTAAATGCTGTTGCATTTTCTGTACTTAACACATTATACTCGCCAAATAATCCTGCACAATATTCATCAACGGGATGGTTATACACTTCTTGCGGCGTTCCTTGCTGAACTACCTGCCCTCCTCTTATCACTATTATTGTGTCCGCCCAGGAAAGTGTATCCGCTGCATCATGCGATACCATGATACAACTGGTTCCTAATTTTGAACCAATATCAAGCAATACAGATTTTATATTATTCTTTTGCGCCAGATCGAGATTGGAAAAAGGCTCATCCAGTACTAACAATTTCGGCGAAGTGGTCAGCAATCTTGCCAAAACAATGCGTTGTCTTTCGCCCCCGGAGAGTTCATTCGTTTTTCTTTTTAGCAGATGTTCAATATTACAAATGCTGTAAATCTTATTGGCTTCTTCATCAGTCAATAAATTTTTGCTTTCCAGTTCTTCTTCTACCCGGTAATTATTGCGGAGTTCAAAATGCTGGCTGAGGTATGCAATGGCAGAATGGCCGGGAATTAATTTTTCAAAAGGCCCCAATACTCTTTCGCCTTCAAAATAAACAGCTCCTTCATCAGGTTGTAATAAACCGGCGATCATTTTAAGCAGCGTTGTTTTTCCAGAACCTGTTTCACCGGCTATCGCAATTTTTTGACCGGCTTGTTGAGTGAAGTGTATATCCTTTACTGTAAAAACATCATTTTCTTTCTTGCCAATACCAGTTACAGTTAATAAAGCCATGCCCGAAAATAATCCATGCAGGTTAAATGACAAGAAGGAACTTATTGCTCCTTCTTGTTGCAGAAATGTAAAAGAAATATTTAATGTTGCAAATTCGCCACCTCTTTAGGATTATGTTTGTGCCGGAAGAATAGTAAGAAAAGAACAGCGATAACCAACGCATAAATAGCAAAGCTAAGCCAGATGCCGTACCATTCTTTATCTCCACCGGGAGTTGTGTAATATTTATCAATTACAAATCCGCTCACTTTACTCCCTAAAAAAGCCCCTACTCCATTTGTCATCATCATAAACAATCCCTGGGCACTGGATCGGATAGTACTATCAGTAGTTGTCTCAACAAACAATGAACCTGAAATATTAAAGAAATCGAATGCCATTCCATAAACAATACAAGAAAGAATTATCATCCACAACCCTCCAGCCGGGTCACCATAGGCAAACAAAGCAAATCGTAATACCCATGCTACCATTGAAAATAACATTACTTGCTTAATACCAAATCGCTTTAAAAAGAAAGGAATAGCAAGAATAAATACAGTTTCAGATATTTGAGAAATAGACAAAATAATGGTTGAATACTTAACTACAAAAGAATTTGCATACTCAGGTATCTTCTTAAAATCATCCAGGAATGAATCGCCATACATATTGGTAAGTTGTAAAGCCGCTCCTAAAAACATTGAAAACAGGAAGAATAATGCCATCTTGTAATTTGCAAACAGTTTAAATGCATTTAAACCCAGCTGCTCCATAATGGAAGCATTTTTTGAAATAGATTTCTGTGGAGGGCATTTAGGTAATGTAAAAGAATAAATACCTAATGCAATGGCCATAACGGCTGCTATCAGGAATTGGTTCGCATTAGCTTTACTGCCAGTAAGGTTGGTGATCCACATAGCCGCAATAAAGCCGATAGTTCCCCAAACCCTGATGGGAGGAAACACTTTTACAACATCATATTTATTATTCTTTAAAATAGTATAAGCAATAGAATTAGAAAGTGATATAGTCGGCATATAGCACAACATAGCTGCGAAGATTACATAATACAAAGTATCGGCATCTTTTACCTGTGGCACATAAAATAAAATAGCTCCATACAAAATATGAAGAATGCCATATAGTCTTTCCGCATTTATCCATTTATCAGCCAGGATACCCGTTAAGGCCGGCATAATTAAAGATGAAAGGGCCAGTGTAGAAAAAATAGCCCCGAACTGAACACCGGTTCCCATCTTGTTAGTAAAAAAATACGTCCCGATTGTAATTAACCAGGCACCCCATACAAAAAACTGTAAAAAGCTAACAATAGTGAGCCTTATTTTGATATTCATAAGCCTTTTTGTTTTATTTAAAACAATGAGTAGGGAAGATAAGGATTTTACAGTTTAATAAATAGGCTGCTGAATCGTAACTTTGCCGCCAGTTAATTGTTATAAAATCTATGATAGCAACCACCGATATTTCCGCCGACCTGAAAGCGATAGCTGATAAAGTAAAAGCCGGACAACGAATCACCGACGAAGAGGGATTATTACTTTTTGAAAAAGGAAGCCTTGGTTTTGTGGGTAGTCTTGCCAACGAAGTACGGTTAAGAAAGAACGGCGACAAAGTTTACTTCAACCGCAATTTCCATATTGAGCCGACGAATGTATGTGTGTTCAGTTGTAATTTTTGTGCCTACAGTAAAATTTATGCTCAACGGGAAGAAGGTTGGGAAATGAGCATTGAGCAAATGCTGCACATTGTAAAAAAATATGATGGCAAACCCATTACCGAAGTACATATTGTAGGTGGTGTTCATCCAAAAATGGATCTGAAGTTTTTTGCTGACTTGTTGAAAGCTATTAAAGCACATCGTCCCGAATTACACATTAAAGCATTTACAGCGGTGGAATATGATTATATGTTCCGCAAAGCAAAAGTGAGTGTGGAAGAAGGATTGAAATTTTTAATTGAAGCCGGGCTCGATAGTATTCCCGGTGGCGGAGCAGAAATTTTCCATCCGGAAATAAGAGAAAAAATTTGTGCTGATAAAGTAGATGGCGATGGTTGGTTGCTGATACATGAAACAGCACATAAACTGGGATTACACTCCAACGCTACGATGCTCTTTGGCCATATTGAAAAATATGAACATCGCATTGACCACATGAGAAGATTAAGAGAATTGCAGGATAGAACCGGTGGCTTCAATACTTTTATTCCACTCAAGTTTCGCAATAAGGATAATGATATGAGCAATATCGCTGAAAGCAGTGTAGTAGAAGACATGCGGACCTACGCAATAGCAAGAATTTATTTAGACAATTTCCCTCACCTGAAAGCCTACTGGCCAATGCTGGGCAGACAAAATGCGCAGCTCTCTCTTTCTTTTGGTGTTGATGATATTGATGGAACAATTGATGATACTACGAAAATTTACAGCATGGCTGGTTCAGAAGAACAAACACCTTCAATGTCAACTGCCGAATTGGTTACATTGATCAGACAGGCAAAAAGAGAACCGGTAGAAAGAGATACGTTGTATAATGTAGTTAAAGATTACAGTGGATTGAATGTAGAACTGGATTTGGAGATGAATTGATATTCATTTACCAAAAAGGAAAAGAGATTTTTTAAATAAGGGCATATCCCTTCTTTTAAAGTGTCATAAAATTTGGCGACTCAAGCCTCTATGATTCGAGCATTGAACATTTTCTTCAATTCTCATCCCATCGTCCTACCTTTCAAGAAACATTACCGGCGATATGCTTTCCGCATCTACCATTAAATTACTCAGGATACCCTTTTCTGTTTTTTTGTCACCCTTATATTTTTTTGCCTTATCGCAGGTTCCGGTTATTAACTGGAGCAAAGCGGCACTGATTTTTTTCATACTCCATTTATTAATTTACCCTGCCAGTAATGGCTACAATAGTTATATGGACAGGGATACCGAAAGCATCGGCGGTTTGGAAAAACCTCCCCCACCCTCCCGTCAACTCTTTTTACTTACGATTGTTTTGAATATAGCAGCTATTCTGCTTAGTTTTTTGATAAGCCCTTTATTTGCGGGTGTAGTAGTATTATATATCGGCGCATCCAAAGCGTATAGTTATCGTGGCATCCGGTTAAAAAAGTACCCTGTTATTGGCTACCTAACGGTAATTATATTTCAGGGAGCATTGACTTTTGCATTAGTGTACTATGGCAGCAATACAGACAGCACTCTATGGGTACCCTGGCAAGGAATGGTTATCTGTGCATTGCTAATTGGTGGATTTTATCCGCTTACGCAAATCTATCAGCACAAACAGGATCGGGAAGATGGTGTAGTAACCATCAGTTACAAGCTTGGATATACCGGCACTTTTATCTTCTGTGCAATTGTTTACCTGCTTGCATGGATATTTATGGCACAGTTCTTTATCCATTTAAAAGAAATAAACAAATTACTGGTCGTTAGCATCTTTTTTCTTCCTGTTATCGTTTATTTCATCAACTGGTTTTTACAAGTCAGGAAAAATAATGCAGCCGCCAATTTTAAAAATACGATGACAATGAACTGGATTGCTGCTGCCTGTACAAACATTGCATTTATAATTCTATTAACCTGGAGGTTTTTTTGAGTAAAATAATATCCATTGGCACAGCCGTTCCGGCATATAAACATGAGCAATCAGCTATCCTTGATTTTATGCAACGGGTATATGCAATGGAGGAAAATGATAAAAGAAAATTAAAATACCTCTACCGGCAAGGTGGTATTAATACACGATACTCCGTTATTCCCGATTACAGTTCACCTGCGAATGAATGGGAATTTTATTCCCCAACGGAAAATCTGGAACCATTTCCAAAATTGGAAAAGCGGATGCAATGGTACCAGAAGCATGCAACACCACTTTCCTTAACGGCTATTAATAAATGCATTGACAAATATAGAGAGCATACAATCACTCATCTCATTACCGTTAGTTGTACAGGCATGAGTGCCCCCGGCCTTGATCTTGAGTTACTGGAACTACTAAACTTACCCGCCACAACTTTCCGTACTTCCGTCAACTTCATGGGATGCTATGCAGCTATCCATGCATTGAAAATAGCAGATGCATTTTGTAAAGCTGATAAAAAAGCAACCGTATTAATAGTTTGTACAGAACTATGTACGCTGCATTTTCAAAAAGAACATACGGTTGACAATATGACGAGCAGTATGTTATTTTCTGACGGGGCTGCAGCCGTATTAGTAACAGGTAATGAAGAACCGGATGGCTTAACCATTGACAATTTTTACTCAATGGTTTCATTAAAAGGAAAAAAAGATATGGCCTGGGAGTTATCTTCCAAAGGTTTTCTGATGACATTAAGCGGCTATGTGGCAGATATGATAGAAGAAGATTTTGATGTTTTAGTACAACAAGCTTTGGCAGCTGCCAACTTAAATAAAGAAAACATTACGCAATGGTGCATACATCCCGGCGGAAAAAAAATAGTAGCGGCTGTTCATAAAAGTCTCGGTTTTACCAACGGGCAATTGCAACCTTGTTATGATGTGCTAAGAGAATATGGCAATATGTCGTCCCCGACTGTTTTGTTTGTGTTAGAAAGAATAATGACTACTCTTAACAAAAAACAAAAAAATACCATTTTCGGTGCTGCCTTCGGGCCGGGCTTAACGATGGAAACCTTTATTTTATCTGCATGATAAATCTACAACAACGCAGTTATCAGAAAGAATTAATGGATGGAGATGATATCTCCTTCGATGCCATGGCCCAAACGCTAAAGGAGTTAAATATTATCAATACAAGACTTGGCGGACATTCGATTACATTGAAAGGGGTAAAAAAATTAAACCCCAATTCAGCTCTGCTTACAATCTGCGAAATTGGTTGTGGTGGAGGTGATAATCTTTTTGCTATTCATAAGTATTGTACAAAAAATAATATCCCGGTTAGTTTCATTGGCATTGATATGAATGCTGAATGTATCGCTTTTGCGAAACAACAATATCCGCAACTACCCTGTGAATGGATATGCAACGATTATCAAAAAGTAAACTTTGGTAATAATAAGCCAACGATTATTTTCTCTTCACTTTTTTGCCATCATTTTACTAATGAACAATTAATAATCATGCTGCGTTGGTTACAACAAAATAGCAGTACCGGCTTTTTCATCAATGACTTGCAACGGCATTGGTTGGCGTATTATCTCATCAAGTATATTACAAAATTTTTCAGCAAATCATACCTGGTAAAAAATGATGCCTGCTTATCTGTAGCCCGAAGTTTTAGAAAGAAAGACTGGCAGCGATTATTTTGTCAATCAGGAATTGAAAATTATACTATTACCTGGCAATGGGCCTTCCGCTGGCTGGTGATTTGTGAAAATAAAAAAACAACGATTGGAAGCTGATACAACATATGATGTGGCCATTGTTGGAGGAGGGCTGGCAGGTCTTGCTCTTTCTATTCAACTTAAAAGAAAAGGCCATTCTGTTATACTCTTTGAAAAAGAGCAATATCCATTTCACAAAATTTGCGGAGAATATATTAGCCTGGAATCATGGGACTTTCTGAATGACCTGGGTGTTGATTTGGATAGTATAAAAGTTCCCATCATTTCCAAACTCCAGGTGTCATCCGTAAAGGGGAAAATCCTGGAACACATTTTACCGCTTGGCGGCTTTGGTATTAGCAGATACAGGCTGGATAATATATTAGTACAAATAGCAAAAGCTGAAGGTGTTTGTATAATGGAAAATACAAAAGTTAACGAAGTTGCGTTTTCAGGAGATGAGTTTACTATTCATAGTTCATTAAAACAATACCGGGCAAAGTTGGTGGCTGGCAGCTATGGCAAACGAAGCAATATAGATATCAAATGGAAGAGACCATTTACTGTCGCTGAAAAAAACAAATTAAATAACTACATCGGTGTAAAGTATCATATCAAATCTGATTTTCCTACTGATACAGTTGCTCTTCACAATTTTAAGAATGGCTATTGCGGTATTGTAAAAATTGAAGATGATAATTACAATGTATGTTATCTGACAACGGCCAATAATTTGCAGAAAAGTAACGGCGATATTAAACTAATGGAACAAAAAATTTTAGGCCAAAACCCACATCTCAAAAAAATTTTAACTGAAAGCAATATCACATTTCTTACACCACTTACTATTTCACAAATAAGTTTTGACAAAAAATCACAGGTTGAGAATCATGTTTTAATGGTTGGTGATGCGGCAGGCATGATAACTCCCCTTTGCGGCAATGGCATGAGCATGGCTTTACACGGCAGTAAGATTGCCGCCAGCTTTATGCATTATTTTTTGATAACCACTATTACAAGAGCTGAAATGGAAAAACAATACACCATTCAATGGAACCAGGAGTTTGCACATCGCTTAAAAACGGGCAGGAGAATTCAACGATTATTTGGCCGGAACTGGCTAACCAGTTTATTTATCACTGTTGTAAAGACTTTTCCCGGTTTGGTGAGCTATTTAGTAAGACAAACTCATGGAAAAGCTTTCTGATTCTTATCTGCATAAAAAGCCGCTCTGTAACAGAACGGCTTTAAAAATAATATAAAATAGCTTACGCTTCTTCGTCTTTATCTTCTTCATCAACTCCATTATCAGAAGCAATTGCTTCTTCTCCTACATCAAATCCTTCATCATTTGATACTTCTTCTAAAACAATAGTTTCTACTACTACCGTTTCTTCAGGGCTAACAAATACTTCTTCTATTCTTTCTACTACAACAGGAGCAGGTGTTGGTTTAACTGCTTTAGGTTTTGCTTCAACTGGCTTCTTTGCAACCGGCTTAGGTTTAGGTGCAACAGCTTTTGCTTTTGGAGCAACTTTTTTAGCAACGGGCTTTGATGCAGCTTTTTTCCTTGCAGCTTTCTTAACTACTTTCTTCACAACTTTTTTCGCAGCCTTTTTAACCGTTTTCTTTACAACCTTTTTCGCAGCTTTCTTTTTGGCAGGTTTTGCTTTTTTAGGAGCTACTTTCTTTTTGGCAATTGGTTTTGCCTTTACTGCCTTTCTTTTAGGTGCAGCTTTTTTACGGGTTACTTTCCCGCCACGGCTGGCAGGCTTTTTTGTTGCTGTTTTTTTAGCAGGTTTTGCAGCCTTCTTTGTTGATTTCTTTTTAGTAGCCATTGTTCTATGATTTAGTTGTTTTAAATATTCTGCTTTGCAGGGGATTCTAAAATTACAACTTGCTTTTGTTTAAAAGCAATTAAAGCAAAAAAATAAACGTGAAATAACAGGAATCGGAAATAATTCACTCAACATTCCGGCAAACTCAATGGTACATTTACAGCTAACCCTCCATCGGCAGTCTCTTTATATTTATGATTCATGTCGAGAGCCGTATCCCACATGGTTTTAATAACGGCATCCAACGAAACTTTTGCAAAATCAGGAGTGCTTTGCAACGCTAATTGAGAAGCGGTGATGGCTTTTATAGCTCCCATAGTGTTTCTTTCTATACAAGGCACTTGCACCAGGCCGCCAATCGGATCGCAGGTAAGGCCAAGGTGATGTTCCATTGCTATTTCCGAAGCCATCATCACTTGCTTTTGTGTGCCTCCCATACATTCCGTTAATCCGGCAGCCGCCATAGCTGATGATACACCAATTTCTGCCTGGCATCCGCCCATAGCCGCAGAAAGTGTGGCTCCCTTTTTAAAAATGCTGCCAATTTCAGCAGCTGTTAGTAAGAACTGAATGATTTTTTCTTCCTTATTTCCATCACAAAATGCTATATAATATTGTAGTACGGCAGGTATAACACCCGCAGCACCGTTTGTAGGCGCAGTAACCACCCGGCCAAAGGATGCATTTTCTTCATTTACGGCCAAGGCAAAGCAACTTACCCAATCCAATGTATATTTAAAATCATTACCGCCCGATCGGATTATTGCTACCCATGAATCATAATCTTTATATCCTCTGCCTGCTACTAATTTGTTATTTAATGCGGCAGCCCGACGCTTTACATTCAAGCCACCTGGTAACATGCCGGAAGTGTGCACACCACGATAGATACATTCCTTCATCACCCGCCAGATATTTAATGCACCATCTCTGGTTTCTTTTTCGCTGCGCCAGGCCGTTTCATTTTCCATTACTATTTCGCTGATGAACATACCAGTTTTAATACACCAGTGTAACAGATCATCCGCAGTATTAACAGGAAATGGAAGTTGTACCGCATCTTTTGATGAACTCTCCTCTCCTTCTTTCACCACAAAACCACCACCAACAGAGTAATAGGTTTCTGCAACAGCATCGCCATTTTTCAGTGTTGCTAAAAAACTAAGTCCGTTCGGGTGAAAAGGCAATGTTTCTGTAATTAAAAAATCAATGTCTTCGCCGGGGTCAAAATCTACTTCATGTAATCCTAGTAACACAATTTTCTTCATGGCAGCAATATCATTGACCTTGGCATCTATCTGGTCAACGGCAAACGTAACGGGATCATCTCCGCACAAACCTAATTGAACTGCCACCCCTGTTCCGTGGCCTTTACCCGTTTTAGCTAATGAGCCATATAATAACACCCTCACTTCAATTACATCTTTCAACCTATCATTTTGTTGAAGTGTTTGTACAAAGCGTTGTGCGGCCCGCCAGGGGCCGAGTGTATGTGAGCTGGAAGGCCCGACTCCTATTTTAAAAATATCAAAGGTTGATATGGCTTCGTATGGCAAGGGAAATAATTTGTAACAAAAGTACAATTAAAAACCCCTGACTGTTAAGGTCAGGGGCTAAGCAAAGCAGATAGTTTCAGCGCAATTTATAAAACATCGATCAACTCTACTCTAAAGTAGAGAACAGAATAAGCCGGAATAGGTCCATTATCAGCACATCCGTATGCCAATGATGATGGAATGAAAAGGTGAATGATACCACCTTCGCCAATAAGAGGCAAGCCAAGTTGCCATCCAAAAATTACACCCCCTAAGGCAAATGTAACCGGAGTGGTAGTAGTCTGATCGAAAACAGTTCCATTCAATAATTTGCCAATATATTTTACCGACAAGTTAGAATTAAGAGTAGGCATTGTTGCGTTACCCTGATTCTCTATATAATAATACATTCCACTGGAATGCCTCACTGCCGGAACAGGAATAGTCGCTGCATAACTTATCATTGACGCCTCTTCACTTTCCACTGTTTTTTGCTGACAAGCATCATTTTCTTTAATACAGCCGGTTCCAATAGTCAAAAGCAGTGAAACAAAAGCCGTTAAAACAAATATTTTCTTCATGTTATTTTTTGTTCGAATCAGGTAATAGACCACCCAAAAGTTTAATTCGCTGCAAAGATGTATAAAAATTATGTTCGTTCTTTTTTCTTTATTAATTCTTTATAGTGCTGCTCATTCATATCCCAACGGTGGCGGGCAGAAAACAAGACAATAAATATTACTACAAGAATGATGGCCACTAGCACTACCAAAAAAAGACCTGGATCATTTACAACCTTAGTTCCGCCCTTGTTCCAGCCTGAGAAGATGTTTACAAGCATAGCAATGGCCAGTACCACGCCTAACGGAAGCCCTACAGAAAGCTGGCGCCATACCTTTTTCTTGCGCAACCTGTTCTGTTCCCAGTATTCAATAAAGCCTAATTCCTCTTTATTCAGCATAATTGATGCAAAGTTAAAGCACAAAATGTTGATGGCCTTGCATCCACCGACCAAAATATATATCTTACGGGTCTAAAATACTTATATCCTTGAAACTAGCTCCACTACTAGCTCAATATTTATACATCCATAAGCGGTTAGACCTTCCGGGTCTTGGCACTTTTTTGCTCGATTCTTCTACAATAATTGAGCAAGAAAATACAAAACAGATCAAGTCGCCCATTATTGAGGGGGTTACTTTTGAAGCCAACCCTTTGATAAAGGAATCTCCCGAGCTCATTCAATTTATTTCAACACAGGCAGGTAAAATAAAAGCATTAGCAGCAGCAGATCTTGATTCGCACCTTGGACTGGCGCAGCAATTTATTAATATCGGTAAACCCTTTTTATTTGAAGGTATCGGCAGTCTTTCAAAAATAAAATCAAGCGAATTTATCTTTACACCTGGACAGGTATTAACGGAAAAATTTATTGAACAGCAAATAAAGGAAACTAATAGTGCTACTACTATTGAGGAACCTGCTGATTATAAAAGTGTATTTTATAGCCCGAAAACAAAAATGAAATGGGCCAAGCCAGTTGCTATTCTTTTAGTAATAGTTGGAATTGGGCTAGCCATTTGGGGTGGATATACTGTTTATAAAAGAACGGCTGCAAAAGAAGATACTATAGCTACTAACAACAATACCAATAATGCAGCAACTGATAATAAAGTAACGATACTGCCAGATTCAGTTGTTATTACAAAAAAAGATAGCACCGTTGTTACAGCCCAAAATATTCCTGCAGGTACTGCAAAATTTATTTTGGAAACAGCCAATGCAAGCCGTGCTTTTCCCCGTTTTAGCAAACTAAAAACTTTTCAATGGAATGTGCAAATGGAAACAAAAGACTCGCTTTCCTATAAAATATTCATGATGCTACCTGTAACTACTGCTGATACCAGCAGAATGCTGGACTCCCTTACGAGGCTAAATGGGAAAAGGGTATATATTGAAAACTAATCAGCTATAAATACTATTTGTTTTCAGTTCAAAAAACCGAAGATTCGTCTCAAAAATCATTACTCAGTACCAACCCTTTAACCGGATTAATCCGAATGTAAAACCATTTTTTGAACAGCACAAAGCCAAAAGCAGCAAATTGCCTTTTCCCTACTGATATATATCATAATTCTGCCTCCCCTTTATCATTGTCTTCTCTTTGATAAAGAAATATTTTCGATTTTGATTATTCATATTCAAAACGAAAGCTATTTTATGAAAAAGATTATTCTGGCATTTGATGGTCTTAAATACGCAGAGAGTACCCGGGACTATGGAATGTATCTTGCTGCACAAACAAAAACTCACCTGGTGGGAGTTTTTATGGACGACCCTACTTATACCAGTTACAAAGTCTATGAGTTGATTACCAAAGACGGATTATCGCCGCAGAAGTTAAAAAAGATGGAGGAGAAAGATAAAGCAACAAGGCAAGCAGCGGCAACTGATTTTGAAAAAAACTGCCAACTGAACAAATTAGAATTTACTATTCATCACGACAGGTCAATAGCTATTCATGAATTGAAACATGAAAGTATTTATGCCGATTTATTAGTAATTGATGCAAAAGAAACACTTACCCATTATACAGAAAAAATTCCAACCCGGTTTATTCGTGACCTGTTAGGTGATGTACAGTGCCCGGTAATAGTAGTGCCCGAAAAATACAAACCCATAAAAAAAATAGTTCTATTGTATGACGGAGAACCATCCTCCGTGCATGCCATTAAAATGTTTAGCTATTTACTCCCGCAGTTAAAGCACCTGGAAACAGAAATCATATCGGTAAAGCCTATCAATAAGTCTTTGCATTTCCCCGATAATAAATTAATGAAGGAATTTATGAAAAGGCATTATCCCAATGCGAAATATACCATCCTGAAGGGGTTTGCTGAAGACGAGATCGTAGCCTACTTGAAAAAAGATCAGCAGCATACCATGGTGGTACTGGGAGCTTACAGAAGAGGAGCTGTTAGCAGGTGGTTCCGTGAAAGTATGGCCGATATCCTTATGAAGGAGGTAAAGTTGCCACTGTTTATTGCTCATAATAAATAAATGTTGTCTAGCTTTTGCAAGCAGCTGCAATATTATTTACGCCATAAAACTTTATATTGAAGCTAAAAAGGTAGCAAATTTTTAATACCGGTAATGAGTAGCATATCCCTTTACAGAGAACTATGGGGAATGTTAGGAAAATCAGAGAGTAGTTTCACTATTTAATAACAGGATAAAAGTATTGTATGATAGGAAGATTAACAATTGATCAAATTGATGAGGTACTAAAAAATAATACCATCGGTCGTATTGGATGTAATGACGGAAAAAAAACCTATGTAGTACCGGTGAATTATGTATTTGACGGAAAATCAATAATTGGCCATTCAGTTACCGGCTTAAAAATACAGATGATGCGAAAAAATCCGGCTGTATGTTTTGCGGTGGATGAAATGAAATCGTTTACTAACTGGAAGAGTGTAATTCTATGGGGAGAATACGAGGAATTAAAAGAGGAACGGGACAGGTATGCCGCCATGAAATTATTTGTTGACAGAACAATAAGAATGAAAATTAGCGAAACTGCTATTCCTCCCGAAATTTCAGAACAAAGAGTTCACCCCCGTTCTCCCGGCAATATTAAACCGATTATTTACCGGATAATAATTACAGAAAAAACAGGCCGGTTTGAAAATGAATAATTCTTAAACGCTGAAATTTACAACATGGAAAACATATTTGCCAAAGCGGAAGAAATGGCTGACAATGTAAAAGAATACGTAAACACCCGTATTGAATCCGCCAAGCTGAGTATAGCTGAAAAAACTTCAAAACTTGTGGCGAATGTAATGGCAGCCATTATGCTGGCAGCCATCATTTTTTTATTTTTCCTATTCGCTGGCATTGCACTTTCACTGGTGCTGGGTGAATGGTTGGATAATACATGGGCTGGCTTCCTGCTAGTGGCAGCTTTGTATTTGCTGGTTGGAATCATTATATGGACTGGCAGAGAAAAATTAATTCGCTTACCAATAATGAACGCATTAATTAAACAATTTTTATCGGACGATGAAGAAGATTAAAAGCATACGCCAATTAAAGGTGGAGAAAAAGGAATTAAAGCAGCGCAGGGTTAACCTGGAAAAAAAAATCCATAGCAATTGGAAGGAATTAAAAGAAGCGGCAAAGCCATCCTCCATAGCCAGAGAAGCATGGGATAATATGGTGGAAACGAAAATTGAATCTCAGCTGGACAATAAGAATGTTATTAAAAGTGTAATTACTTATGGTATTACGTTGCTGGCAAAAAAAATGGCAACCAGGGCTGAAGAAAAATTAAATAAGTTCTTTAAATGAGCCATTTATTAAACAAGGCGGGTTATCAGGGTTTCAAATAGTAGAAAGCCAAGTTCGTAACATAATGATTATTTTTTTTGAGTATAGTAGAAAGTAAGCATGTAAAATACCGTCCGTATAAATTGATAGGAGAACCAGCGGACAAACTGTTTGAAAATATTTTTTGATTGTGCATGGTATTTGAAAGTGATTGGAACACAATCTTTTTTAATAATGTCATTCAGGAATTGTTCGGTATTTGTAGCGATACCCGGATGATACACATCTAAATTCAATTCGATGCTTGCATAAGCACTTACATTATTTAGATTAAACGAGCCAATCGTAAACCATTCGCTATCGCATATAGCCAGCTTCGCATGCAAAACAGCCGGCTGATACTCATACAGCTCGATATTATGCCGCAGTAACCAGTCATAAAGCCATCGTTCTGCATATTTTGCCAACATCACATCCGATGGCCCGGCAGTAACCACTCTTATCTTTACTCCCCGCTGGGCAGCTTTGCTTAGCAAATTGCGAATGGTTGTACCCGGCAAGAAGTAACTGCATACGATCGTAATATGCGACTTGGCATTCCGGAACATATCAAAAAAACTTTCAGAAATTTCATTCTTCCTGCGAACCCAATCATTACGCTTCATTCTTACAGTAGCTACTTCCTGATTAGTAAAGTCAAATAAAAATTGCTTCTCTTCGCAGGGTGTCAGGCCCATTTTAGATGGGAACCCATACCATGTTTTCCAGCAAAGCACACACAAGTCTCTTGAAATTTCTCCTTCCGCATATACTGCAAAATCAAACCATGCTTTCTTTCCGGGCATATCATTATACCGGTTAGTGATATTGATTCCACCCACGATCGAAAATTTTGCATCCACTACAAAAACTTTCTGATGCATCCTTCGACCAAAATAAAAATACTTGCTTTTCAGAAGTGGCTCAAACAATCGCACCTGCACTCCGGCATCTCTTAGTTCGCCAATAAATTTCTTCGACATCACTTTGGAGGCATATCCATCTGCCAGTAAATGAACCGCCACTTTCCTAATAGCAGCCGCTTTCAATGCTTCACCTATTAATCTACCAGTTTCATCATCATCATAAATATAGGTTTGCAAGTGAATACTTTCAGTAGCGTTGTGGATCAACTCAAGTAGCAGACCAAAATATTCTTTTCCGCCATGGATTAATTTAATTCTATTCTGGCTCATATGCTCAATACAGCTAATTTACTGTTTATAAAACCAACTCAACGGGAAACCAAATTATTCTGAGCCAAAAATCATGGTTGTAATGAGAATCAACCTGGCAACTGACTATTGTCATTCACCTTACCTTTTATCCATTCTATTTTTACTTTCACTTATTTAACATATATGAAAAGAATATTAGTTCCTACAGATTTTTCTCCCAATGCCGACAAAGCACTTGATACAGCCGTACAAATAGCTAAGAAAGCAAAAGCAACCATTGTGCTGGTACATGCCTGTGATTTGCTCGAGTTGACCTTTAAAGATAACCTGGCGCTTAAAAAAGAATTTAATCGAAAAATAGTTATGGAAGCTAAAGGAAAGCTTTCGTTGATGAAGAAGAGCATTGAAAGTACTGAAACCGTGAAAGTCCTAATAAAATTATACGAAGGGCTTATTAGCGAAACAATTCTTCATGCCACAAAAGAGAATAAGGCCGATTTGATTGTCATGGGAACCTTGGGAAATGCAGGAGCTAAAGAAAAAATCATTGGCAGTAAAACAGCTAGTGTGATTGGTAAAACAACTATCCCCTTACTTGCTGTACCCTTACTTAGCAACTGGACCCCTCCGGCAAAATTGCTCCTGGCCATTAATAATTTTTCAGAGGGAACCAATGTTGCCATAAATCCAGTATTTGAACTGGCAGAAATGTTCAATACAGAAATACATATTGTAAAATTTACAAAAGCTGACGAAGCCAATGCTGCCGATTATTTAGCCGTCGAGAGAAGCGGCTATTCCTATGCTAAAAAAATACAAGCACTTCATCAAAATGTTGCAATTAATTTTATTCATCTGGACGGTGATAAGTTCGAAAAAACAATTGAGAAATATATCACCAAAAACAAAATAGATGTAGTGGCTATGATAACGCATAAACGAACCTTTTTAAAAAGTATTTTCAACCGGAGTATGACAAAGAAAATGTCTTATCATACCAGCATACCGTTACTAGCACTCCCGGTTTAAGAAACTATAATTTTCATTTTTTGACATGAAAAAAATTGCTAATTAAGAATAATAATATACATATGAAACACTTACTTAAAATAGTTGCTTTCTCCTTGCTCCTGTTTTGTAGTTGTGGGCCAACATCCCGCATCACCAGTTCCTGGAAAGCACCTGATGTGCAGGCAAAAAAATACACTAAAATTGTAGTACTGGGTCTGATTCGTGATGCAGACCGGACCGTTCGTGAAAAAATGGAGCAGCATATGGTTGGAGATCTGAAAGAACTGGGTTACGATGCAGTATGCTCCTGTGAAGAATACAACCCTAAAGCTTTCGAAGGACTAAACGAGAAAGAAGCCATTGCCAAACTTCGGAATTCGGGAGTTGATGCAGTACTGACTGTAACTTTGCTCGATAAACAAAAGGAAAAATATTATGTTCCCGGCAGAATGACAAATTCCTCTTACTATGTTTATCACAATAGTTTTTATGGATACTATCAAACCATAAATGAACGGATTTATTCTGCCGGCTATTATGTAATAGATACCAAGTACTTCTGGGAAAGCAATTTTTATGATCTCGTATCTAATTCACTGCTTTATTCCGTGCAAAGCCAGTCATTCGATCCGGCATCTACAGAAAGCCTGAGTCATGAATACGGCCAGATTATTGTAAAAGATATGCTTACAAACAAAGTTCTCGCCAACCAAAAAAATGAAACACTTAAAGCGATGTAACGTAGCAATACAAGTTGAAATTGACAGCTGAGTTTATAACTTTAACGACCACCTTTAAACTCATGTGTAAAATGCAAAGACCTGCTAAAACTTCATTAGCAGGTCTTTGTGTTCATTTGCATTAGCAGCTTGAGGTCCCTAGCGAACGATTTTCGAACTATTTTGAAGACGATCTTCAAAGCCTTTTAGGTCTAGTAAGTTAATTATCAGAACATTCAATAAACTTTACCCAACCTCAAAAGTAACTAATCAGTTTGGCAAACGTATTTACATAAATTCATGGCCGAATTATCGACTCTTAAAATTCAACGCATATATGCAAAAAATGATCAGGAAATAACTTTGGAAGAAGCGGAAGAAGTTCTCAATTTCTTAAGGATGGTTGCTGGAATTGCCCTAAGTCAAGTTCTACAAGCCGAACCAGAGGTATTAAACCAATCACCATTAGCTCTGGAAGAATGCAGTCACCCAAAAACAGATCATAAGGTTTACTAGATGAGTTGTAGGGTTAACTATGAATTTCGCATTCACCTTTCATTATCGTTCTATAAAAAGTATAAGGATCTCTAGTAGAAAAAAACAAACCTTGCTTGAACTTATTTACTCAATTCGAATTAAATAAGCCACAAAGAAAATTTTCCAGAACCGCAAATGCTCCCTTCAACAGCTATTAATATTTAGATATCCAACTTCATTAATGCCAACTCAACATGGTTTTGACATAATTTTGCCCTACAATGATTCTATATATCAAAAATATGGTTTGTAACCGTTGCGTATTGGTTGTAAGGCAGGAACTGGAAAAATTAAAGTTGCTACCTGCAGTCATTAGTATGGGTGAAGTAGAGCTATCCAAACCTGCCACAGAAAAACAATTGAACAACCTGAAGGAAAGATTGCAAAAACTAGGCTTTGAATTATTAGACGACAGGAAGCAAAAGCAGATCGAAAAAATAAAAAATTTGCTGATAAGAAAAGTGCAGTCTGGCGAAATAGAAGAACATTTTAGTATTACTGCCTTCTTAACTAAATCGATAAACAAAGATTACAGTTATATCTCCCGTTTGTTTTCTGAAGTAGAAGGTATTACAATTGAACAATTCTTTATTCTGCAAAAAATCGAAAAAGTAAAAGAACTACTGGTGTACGGAGAATTGAACCTTAGTGAAATTTCTTACCTATTAGGATATAGCAGTGTTGCGCATCTCTCTGCGCAATTTAAAAGGGTAACAGGTTTAACACCCGGTCATTTTAAGAAGCTGGGAAGTTCCCATCGGCACTCATTGGATAAGGTAAAGGGCAAATAAGCATAATTAGTTTTCAAAATTCTATAATGTTTTTACCTGGTTGCTAAAGGAACTTTGTGTTATAAAATTTTAATTATGACACATACATACAAAGTTACCGGAATGACCTGCAGCAGTTGCGAAGCAAAAGTAAAAGGCAGCCTGCTGCTATTGCCCGGTGTAACAGAAGTAGAGGTATCCAAAGAAAAGCAAACAGCCACCATTAGCATGGAAAAGCATATTGCATTATCTACTTTTCAACATGCCTTAGATGCTAAATACACCATAAGTACAGAAGAACACAACGAAGTGGCAGAACAAACTAAAAACTGGCTTGTAACCTACAAACCAGTGCTACTTATTTTTGTATATATCACAGGTGTTACACTGCTTGTTGAATGGATGCAGGATGACTTTTTGTGGATGCGATGGATGAACCACTTCATGGCAGGTTTCTTTTTAATATTTTCTTTTTTCAAGTTACTTAACCTGAAAGGTTTTGCAGAAAGCTACAGCATGTATGATATAGTGGCTAAGCAATGGAATGGCTGGGGCTATGTGTATGCTTTTATCGAACTTGCATTAGGTATAGCATTTCTTACCGGATTTAATCCTTTGCTTACCAATACAATTACCTTTGTTGTGATGACAGTAAGTATAGTTGGAGTTATTCAAAGTGTACTAAATAAACGAAAAATAAAATGTGCCTGTCTGGGTGATGTATTTAATCTGCCCATGAGCACTATCACCATTATTGAAGATGCATTAATGATTGGAATGAGTGGGATTATGTTAATTTATATGTTATAATGACAGTTATAAATTCAATAAGACAGTACTGCTGGAAAATATTCAAATTGATATTTGTTAGAAAGAAAGACTGTTGCAAATAAGAAGTTGTAAAATGTCATAATTGTGTAACTCTTGGTCATAATTCTATCAGTTCCTTTCAAAAAACAGCTTAATTTTGATAAAGTGAAGAAAACAATCGTCATACTATTGATGTTGATTTATGGTTCTGCAACCATGGGGGCTACCGTTCATATGCATTATTGTATGAACCAATTGGTAGGTTGGAGTCTTTATCATGATAAGGATGACAAATGCGGCCGCTGTGGTATGGAGGAAAAAGACCAGGATGGCTGTTGTAAGGATGAACATAAACATGTCAAATTAAAAGTTGATCACCAAAAAAGTAATGGTATTCATTGGAGTACATATATTACTTCACCAGCTTTAGTTTCTTCGGTCGTTGATTTTGAAATTAATGCTGCCCTAACAACTTTATCGGAAATATATTCCACTTCTCATGCTCCGCCAGATATTGAGCGAAAACGGCTGCAAATCCTCTATAGCATTTTTCTGATTTGAATTATTTATAATAGAAGCTGAACATCACTTACCGGTGAATAGGCTTTTGGTGCAATCCTGTGCCTGTTAATTTATTAATTCAATAAATCAGTGATATGAATGTATCAATCTTATTAACAATAATTAGCTTATTGTTTACTACTCTTTCCAATGCACAAATTAAAAATGCTACGACCGAATCCATAAAAGTATATGGTAACTGTGGTATGTGCGAAACAACCATAGAAAAAGCAGGGACCAAATCAAAGCTTTATAAAACAGACTGGAATGCTGATACTAAAATGGCTTCCATCTCTTACGACAGTAAGAAAACAACTGCAGAGGCCGTATTAAAAAGCATAGCTCTTTCCGGATACGACAATGCAAGTTTTTTGGCTCCAGATGATGCGTACAATAAACTTCCCGGCTGCTGTAAGTACGAACGGGAAAATAAAACAGCCGTAGCCAGTAGTAATGTTATATCTGCAAATACAAGCAAAGATCATAGCGAACATGGCTAGGATAATACTGCCATGAATATGCAGGAACTAAGCCAGCTAAAAGGCGTTTTCGACCATTACTTTGCATTGAAAGATGCGTTGGTGAAAACAGATGGCAACAAAGCATCGGCAAGTGGTGCAGCATTGCTTACATCATTAGAAGCAATAGATATGGGCAAATTAAACATGAATGAACATACTACCTGGATGAAAGTGGAAAAACCATTAAAAACTGATGCCCGGCATATCAAAGAGAACAAAGACACCGAGCAACAACGGGAATATTTTATATCACTTTCCAAAAACATGTACGAACTGATTAAAGAAACCAATCTTACTGAAACAGTGTACTATCAGTTTTGTCCTATGGCTAATGATGGAAAAGGGGCACATTGGTTAAGTAAAGAAAGTGTGATTAAAAATCCTTACTACGGATCTCAAATGCTTTCCTGCGGGAAAGTAGTAGAAACTATTAAACAATAAAAAATACATACATGAAAAAAATAATTCTTAGTACTATTCTTCTATTTACAGGTGTTATTGCAAATGCACAAATCACTAAAGCAGAATTAACAGCCACGGGCCTTACTTGTTCTATGTGTTCCAAAGCTACCTACAAGCAGTTAACAGCTTTGCCAGAAGTGGAAAAAGTAGATACTGATTTGAATAAAACGGCTTTTATACTTCATTTCAAACCTGGGAGTACTGTAAACCCTGGTGATTTGAAAAAGGCCGTTGAAGAGGCTGGTTTCGCTGTAGGTGAATTAGTAGTCGTATTTAATTTTAAAAATCAACAATCAGAGGACAACGGCTCATTTACGCAAGATAATATCACTTATACTTTTATGGATTCCAAACCTGCCGTTTTAGCTGGTGAAGTAAAAGTACAAATACTTGATAAAGGATTTATAGTGGACAAAGAGTTTAAAAAACTCTCAAAACTGGCGAAAAAGTATCCAGGCTATACATCAGCAAGCAATAATTCTTATCACATAAAAACATTGTAATATGAAGAAATTGCTTTTTGTACTTGGAGTTTTCATTTCACTAAGCGTTTCGGCGCAGGAATTATTTGTATTTACGGAACCTGCCAGCAATATGCCTGGCAAATCATTAGGCATAAGAGATATGAATGCTTTTATGTTTGAAAAAGATGGCAGGCTAAATTATCATAACATGCCAGAATTGATGTGGGGTATTAATAAAAAATGGATGGTGCATGTACAGGGTTTTATCAGTAATCGTCAGGAAGGTGGGTTAAAAGTGGAAGGAGGAAGTTTATATGCCAAGTATCGTTTCTTGAGTAAGGATGATATTCAAAGTCATTTCAGAATGGCAGTTTATGGAAGGTATAGTCTCAATAATGCGGATATACACCAGCAGGAAATTGAAACGATGGGCCATAATACAGGCTATGAAACGGGTATAATAGCCACACAGCTATTACACAAAGTAGCAATTAGCAGTTCGCTGAGTTATGAAAGAGCTTTGGATAACAAACCCGATTACAAATTTCCTACAACGGAAAGTAATAACGCTATGAATTATACTTTATCAGTGGGGAAACTTATGTTACCCAAAGTGTATAAGAATTACAAGCAAACCAATATGAACCTGATGCTGGAATTCCTGGGCCAGCGGTTAAATGGAAATGGTAAATCATATCTCGACATTGCACCTTCCGTACAATTTATCATTAATAGTCAGGCCAGAGTAGATATTGGATACCGGCAGGAATTGTATTCCACCATGAATAGAACTGCACCCAACGGCATCGTATTAAAATTTGAATATACCTTTTTTAATGTTTTTAAATAATTATTCGAAATGAAACAATTACTAACGATAATTTTAATGGGATTTTCAACTTTACTTTTTTCGCAGGAGAAAGTAAGCTTCTTAATACCACCACCAAGTCCGGAAGCATCCTTTACCCAACAATTGGTAAATGGAGAAATTACAGTTACCTATTCCCGTCCTTTAGCAAGAGGTCGGAAAATATTTGGGGGCCTGGTTCCGTTTGATAGTCTTTGGCGAACCGGTGCAAGTGGGGCCACTACAATTCTTTTATCGGACGAAATTATAGTTGATAATAAAACTCTTCAAGCTGGGAAATATGTACTATTTACTATTCCGGGTGAAAAGGAATGGGCAATTATCATAAATGCGGACACCACCTTACACGGAGCGTTTGGATATGATAGTAAAAAAGATATACATCGTTTCAACGTACAACCGGTAAGGTCGGAGCATTTTCAGGAAGCATTTACAATTGACTTAAATGAGATAACAAAAAGCGGGGATGGATTTCTTACGCTGACCTGGGAAAACACAGTAGTTAAAATACCTTTTAAAAGTCCGGTAGATGAAAAGGTGATGGCAGAAATTAATTCCAGGTTGATTAATACAAAGGAACAAAATACAGAACTGTTTTACCAGGCTGCCAATTATTATTACGCTACTGGCAGAGATTTAAAGCAAGCTGCTACATGGGTGGCAGAAGCAGAGAAAAACGATAAAGACAATTTTAATTATCCAAATTTGCTTCAAAAAATTCTTGCAGATTTAAAGGAGTACAAAGCTGCAATCCCTGTGGCAAAAAGAGCTATTGCGTTAGGAGAAAAGAAAAATATGACTAATGCAGTAACCGCTTTGAAAAAACGAGTGGTAGAGTGGGAAAATAAGTAATAGAGTTCTTTTAATTAATCATCACATTATAAATCGTTTAAAATGAAAAAAACAATTCTTTCTGCCATAGCAATAGCGTTGGTATTTATTGCCTGCAATTCAAACAGTGATAAAGCAAAACAGGCAGCACCTATTGACACAACGCAAATTGAAACTACTACAATAGATACAACCACAAAACCCGAAGTAATGAAACCCGTAGCAGAACAAATGTATGCCTGTTCTATGCACCCTGAAGTGATTGGCAAAAAGGATGAGAAGTGTTCCAAATGCGGGATGAAACTTACGGTGCCTGTGAAAAATACTGAAACACCAAAGTAAAGTGCAATGAAAGCAGATATAATTCACGCAGTCAAATCCGCTTAAAAAGAATTATGGAACATCAACGCCAGTTACAAAAATACACCTGCCCCATGCATCCGCACATAGTGCAGGATAAGCCTGGCAAATGCCCTTTGTGTGGTATGGCATTGGAGCCACTGGCAAAGGCAGTTCATGCAGATGCCCATGGCAAAAAGGTAAATCATACCGGCATGATTGCCGATTTTAAAAAAAGGTTCTATGTGGTGTTGGCATTAACCATTCCCATCATGTTGCTTTCAGAAATGATACAGCACTGGCTCAATATTCATATAAGCTTTCCCGGTTCCAAATATGTATTACTGTTTTTGTCGTCTGTCGTTTTCTTTTATGGTGGTTGGCCTTTTCTGAAAGGATTGGTAAATGAAGCAAGAGCAAAAAATCCGGGTATGATGTTCCTGATTGGCTTTGCCATATCAGTCGCCTACGTCTACAGTGTAGCAATTGTATTGGGTTTAGAAGGCATGGATTTCTTTTGGGAACTGGCAACGCTTATTCTTATAATGCTCCTGGGACATTGGATTGAAATGAAATCCGTAGCCGGTGCTTCAAGAGAATTGGAATTGCTGGTGCAGTTAATGCCGGATGATGCTCACCTGATAGATGGAGAAAAAATGACTGATGTAAAAACATCAACCCTGAAAGAAAATGATATTATACTTATCAAACCCGGAGAAAAAGTGGCAGCAGATGGTATAATTGCTGACGGCGAAACCTATCTGAATGAAAGTATGCTTACCGGCGAAAGCAAACCGGTACAAAAAATAAAAGGAGATAAAGTAATTGCAGGTTCTATTAATGGCAACGGGGCAATAAAAATTACAGTATCACATGCGGCAAAAGATTCTTATTTATCGCAGGTGATTAAGCTGGTACAGGATGCACAAAATTCCAAATCAAATACACAATTGCTGGCAGATAAGGCCGCAAAATGGTTAACCATTATTGCCTTGCTGGCTGGTATCAGCACCTTCTTGTATTGGTATCTAACAGGCGAATCATTGGCCTTTGCAATGGAAAGAATGGTGACCGTAATTGTGATTTGTTGTCCTCATGCTTTGGGATTGGCAGTTCCATTGGTCGTGGCAAAATCAACGGCTCTTTCTGCAAAAAATGGGTTGCTAATAAAGAACCGCACTGCCTTCGAGAATGCAAGAAAAATAACCACTATAGTCTTTGATAAAACCGGAACGCTTACAGTAGGCAAATTTGAAGTTTCGAAAATTGTTTCCTGCAAAAAAGAGATGACAGAAAATGAAATCATTCGTTTGGCATCTGCTTTAGAACAAAAATCAGAACATCCTATTGCTACCGGTATCTTGCAAAAAGTAAAAGGCCTGTCTATAACTATTCCCGCTACAGAAAATTTTAATGCCATTACCGGTAAAGGGGTTGAAGCTATCGTAGAGGGAAAGAAAATATTAGTCGTAAGTCCCGGCTACTTAAAAGAAAATAATATCAACGTCCCTGAAGGCTTTACCGCAAATGATACGGAAACAGTAGTATTTGTAATTATCAATAATGAACTGGCAGGATACATTGCTTTGTCTGATGAAATACGGCCTGAATCTGCAGAAGCTATTCAAACATTGAAAGAAAACAATATCAAATCCATATTGCTTACCGGAGATAACAATAAAGTAGCAGCCAGTGTAAGCAACACATTAGGCATGGAAAGCTTTTTTGCAGAAGTATTGCCACATCAAAAATTAGAAAAGATAAAAGAACTGCAAAGTAAAGGAGAGTTTGTGGCCATGACTGGCGATGGAGTAAATGACGCACCTGCATTAGCCCAGGCGGATATTGGTATTGCTGTAGGCAGTGGTAGTGATATTGCTGCGGAAACGGCTGGCATCGTTTTAGTAAACAGCAATCCAACGGATATTGTTAGCCTTGTTTTATTTGGCAAAGCAACATATAGAAAGATGATTCAGAATTTAATTTGGGCAACTGGTTATAATGTGGTGGCATTACCATTGGCAGCAGGTGTTTTATATAAGCAAGGTATTTTATTAAGCCCGGCGGCTGGTGCCGTATTAATGACAATCAGTACAGTAGTGGTAGCGATTAATGCAAGTATGTTGAAAGTAAAATAACAGGCACCTTTTAATAAAGCAGTATGGTTTTAGTTCAGCATGTTATTCATTATTCACTTCACCTTGTTTTGCCTTTGGGAGTTGCGGTACTATTTTTTAGAAAAAAATGGAAACAAACTTATATTATTCTTTTATTGACAATGCTGGTCGATATAGATCATTTATTTACTAACCCTGTTTTTGATCCCTGTCGTTGTAGTATAGGGTTTCATTTTTTACATAGTTACGCCGCAATAGGGCTCTATGTATTAATGCTGCCCTTCTCCAGATTGCGAATAATAGCAATTGGTTTGTTAATGCACATGGCGACAGATTATATTGATTGCTTTTTCATCGAATTTAATTGTAAATAATGAAGGAATTTAAAGATCATAAAAACATGAAAAAAATACTATTACTTCTTATTGGACTGGTCTTTTATTCCTTTGCCTGGTCACAGACTGTTACTTATACCTGTCCTATGCACCCGGAAATTCATGCACCTAGGCCAGGTAGCTGCCCGAAGTGTGGGATGAATTTGGTAAAAGAAAAACCCAAGCCTGTAAAAAAGCCAGTAGTAAAAAAACCGCAACCTGCAACGGTAAAGAAGGATACCATAAATGTAAATCCTGTTGTTAATGAAATTAAGGACACGGTGAAGCTAACGGGAAATGTACAACAACCAGTAGCATATACTTGTCCGATGCATCCGGAAATACATTCAGATAAACCGGGAAACTGTCCAAAATGCGGAATGCCCCTGGTAATAAAAAAAGGGAATGTAAACTCAGAAAATTCAGGAAAACCTGATGGGCATACTGAAAATAATTACAAAGAGAAAATGGCCAAGGCTGGCCTTTTCAAAAAAATTGTCAGTAAGACCCCACCCCAAACAGTGCGATACGATTTGTATATACATGATACTATTGTAAATTTTACTGGAAAATCTAAAAGAGCCATTGCAGTAAACGGACGAATTCCAATGCCCACTCTTACGTTCACAGAAGGAGACACAGCAGAAATTTATGTACACAACAATTTGAAAGAGTCAACTTCCTTGCATTGGCATGGTTTGTTTTTGCCCAACAAAGAAGATGGAGTACCAAACCTTACCCAAATGCCTATCAAACCCGGCACAACACATGTTTACAGGTTTCCCATAATACAAAATGGTACACACTGGTATCATAGTCATTCCGGATTGCAGGAACAAATAGGCATGTATGGTTCTTTTGTTATGAATAAAAGAGAAGAATGGGACATCCCAACAGTGCCGATTGTTTTAAGCGAATGGACAGACTTGAAACCTGAAAATGTACACCGGATGCTCCACAATGCCAACGATTGGTTTGCATTGAAAAAAAATGCTGTACAGAGTTATGCCGAAGCAGCCAAAGCAGGGCATTTGAAAACCAAATTGCAGAACGAATGGAAGCGGATGCTGGCTATGGATGTAAGCGATGTCTATTATGACAAGATATTAATGAATGGAAAATCGGAATCCACCATTAGTGAAGTAAATGGTCAACAGCTAAAAGCCGGTGATAAGGTTCGCTTACGTATTTCAAACGGCGGTGCATCATCTTATTTCTGGCTACGTTATGCCGGGGGTAAAATAACAGTAGTTGCAAGTGATGGCAACGATGTAGAACCCGTTGAAGTGGATAGATTGATCATTGCCGTTTCAGAAACCTATGATATTGTTGTTACCATTCCGGCTGATAACACCGCCTATGAGTTATTAGCAACAACGGAAGACAGGACAAATTCTGCATCACTATATGTTGGTAATGGAATCAAGCAACTTATTTCACCAATGCCCCGGTTAAAATATTTTGAAGGCATGAAGATGATGAATGGTATGATGAAAATGAATGGTGATTTAGACGATATGGGAATGAACATGAGCCTGAACCAGATGGATATGAATGTGGTAATGTATCCTGAAATTACCGGGGAAGAAAAGAAAAAAGGTGAAATGCAAAAGGATACTGTGTCAATGAATGATGATCCCCATGCTAATCATAATCAGAATAACAGTAATGCCTTGTCAGATATAGTAACGCTGAATTATGCAATGCTTAAATCGCCAGAGAAAACAACACTACCCGAAAGCACAACAAGGACCATAAAATTTGAACTCACCGGCAACATGAACCGCTACGTTTGGAGTTTGGATAATAAAGTAGTAAGTGAGGCAGATAAAATTCTAGTGAAGAAAGGTGAAAACCTGCGGCTTGTACTTCATAATAACTCTATGATGCGCCACCCTATGCACCTGCACGGCCATGACTTTAGGGTTATTAACGGCCAGGGAGAAAATGCACCGCTTAAAAACATCATTGACATCATGCCAATGGAAACGGATACATTAGAATTTAATGCAAATGTTGAAGGTGATTGGTTTTTTCATTGCCATATTTTATATCATATGATGAGCGGAATGGGAAGGGTTTTTAGTTATGAAGATCAACAGCCCAATCCGCTGATTCCAAATCCAAAACTTGCGCAGCGTAAACTATTTGCTGATGACAGGAAAATGCACTTCATGTTTCAGAATGATTTTGCTTCCAATGGTAATGACGGTGAAATGATGTTGCAAAATACCCGTTGGAGTATTGGTGGCGAATGGCGTTTAGGTTATCACGACAAGCACGGTTACGAAACAGAAACACATATCGGCAGATTCTTAGGAAAAATGCAATGGCTCATGCCATTTGTCGGATTTGACTGGCGGTACAGAAAAATGGGTATTGACGAACAAGAAAAAAATCTCTTTGGACAGACTAACACAAAAGACAACCGGGCTGTATTAAGTGTTGGTGTAAATTATACTTTGCCCATGTTGGTTCGTTTTCAGGCAGAGGTATATACAGACGGCATAGTTCGTTTACAACTGATGAGGGAAGATATACCTGTTGCAAAAAAAATACGGGCGGCTTTTATGCTGAATACTGACAAAGAGTACATGATAGGATTGAATTACATTCTTGGACGAAATCTTTCTATAAGAACACACTACGATAGTGATATGGGAATTGGTGGAGGAATTACTTTTAATTATTAATACGATACAAGTTGGAATTTTTTTTCGGCTGATGAATTGAGAGATTTAGTTCTTTAAAATCCTTTGTAATTGCCTTGAAGTTTTAAAACCGCATTTGGAAGCAATATATTCAATGGTGTATTCAGGATTATTCATCATTGTATTGGCAAATTCTTTTCGTAAGAGTGTGAGGTATTCCAAAATGGTGGAGCCTGTCTTTTCTTTAAAGACCCTGCTTAAATTTCTCGGACTCATTCCTACCAGCGAGGCCAGAGTAGCTATATCATTTTCTTTCGATAAATTATCAATCAGATAATCCTGCACTTCGTGAACTTGTGGATTTATGTGATTTCGGTAATCAAGGTAAATGCTTTGTTGATTATGTCTTCCGCTTCTACGGTGATAGACGACTAATCCTCGGGCAACTTTATGGGTAAAGAGTGGGCCTTTCAGATCTTCCAGTATAGCAAGGGCTAAATCAATACCTGCACTGATACCTGCACTTGTATATACATTATTACTCTTAACATACAATATATCTGCTATTACCCTTGCAGTTGGGAATAGCTCTTGTAAAGCTTTTACTCTTCGCCAATGCGTAGTACACTCAGTGTCTTGCAGCAATCCTGCATAGCCTAAGGCAAAAGCACCATTACAAATAGAACAAACCGTAATTTTTTTGTCTGAACAATCTTTCAGCCATTTAAAGAACTCCTTTTCAGCTTTGAAAGAAAAACTATTAACGTATTCCATATCCATCCCCGGTACCAAAACAAAATCATTTTCTTTCAACTTTGCATTCTTATAGTTTTCCAGCTTTCCAAATCCCAGGCCGGAAGTACTAACTGGATCATCAGAGAAAGCATAAAATTCTATAGAAATGTCGAAGCCATAAAATTTAGCTTCTGTAAAAACTTGCATGGGCCCTGCAAGATCAAGTATTTCAACTGTGGGAGGAATGATAAATGCGACCTTCAACATAATTAAATGTATTAAATTCTTTTAAATAAAGGCAGTTCAGCTATTATAGATTAATAGTTAGTTCAAATGGACGACGGTACGGAGCTATTCCTTAATTTTTTTGAACCTCTCGCAATAATTAATAAGTAAATTCCAATGGTGAAATCTACAGATAAACAAAACAAATCGTAATGAGGTGGAAGTAATTCAGGCCTACCCCAAAGGTCATACCCTAAATCCCAGCTGCCATGAAGAAAATAGCCAACGGCAAGTATAAAATAATTTCGTTTAATCCCATAGTATGCTATGGCAAAAAAAACCACTGCTTGCGTTACATTAATAATTAATGATGGTATGTCACTCCAGGTAAATCCAACATATAGAAACCCAATTCCCGTAAGGATCAGCCCGTAAACAAGATGCTTGTTAAAGCCTTTTAGAATTTCAAACAAAATGATTAGAAAAATTCCTGAAGAAATTCCAATAATTACTGATGTCATAATCTATCTAGTTTAGTGTAATTGCATATAATTTTTTAACGAGTAGCAATTTCAACATGCTTTAATCTGCATTATAAATTCCCAGGCATTCTGAAGAGCAAAAATATTTGCCATGTTCGGTAGGATGAGAAGTCGCCTTGTTAGTGTCTAATATTAACATTCTGCACACCGGATCTATGTAAACTGATTCGCTATTTTCAATGCACAACTCAAATACTTCCTTTTCAATACTTACGTTTTTAAAAACCTGATTTCCCATTGATTTCAAGGGGAAATCAGATTTGTCTGACAATGCATTCACAAATTCATCAGAGCACCAAACACTACCTGCGTTTGCCCTCGATGCAATCCTTGATGTCAAATTAATAGCAGACCCGTAATAGCTATTACCTCTTTGTAATACTTTTCCATAATGGAGACCTCCATGAACCTGGAGGAAATTATTTTCACTGGAAGTATATTTTCCTATTTTAATAGCTGTAGCTAACAGAAAATCAGGCGAGTTCGAAATCACCATAATCTCGTCGCCAGTACGTTCATGCAGATGGCAATCTCCAATTAGGCAACTCTCAACTATCCCGATATAACGGTCAATTAAATCGGCAGCCGCAACAGCCCCATGCGTTTCAGTAAGAGCTGTGTACCCCGATAGGTCAGCCATAAGTATAGCAATATTCTTTTCCATTGCACAAAGTTGGTATGGATAGAACAGTTTGGTGGGACAATAAGATGTCAGAAAAGGACAAGTAAATTTTGATGTAGTAGTTCGAATCCGCCCAGGTTGCTAGAGATAGTCCACTCGAATTTTTAAAATTCGTATGGGTATAAATAGCAAAAAGCAAGCTGGTAGGCATTTTAAGAAGAAGGGAAAGTAATTAGTAAAACTCCTAAGTACTTTCCCTTTGAGGTCCCCGCCGAATATTTTTCAAACTATTTTCAACGTGATTTAGATAGGATTGTTGGTCTTTCCCGCTAGTGCAAGGTTCAGTATTTAGTAACCATCACTTTACTACCGATCGACGGATCATGACTTGGTACATACTTTATAAAGCCAAAAGATTCCAGATCCTGCATTCGTTTAGTATAGGTCTGCCGGGAATATATTTTTGCAAGTCGCATAAGAACAACACGATTAATTACAAAAAAACAACTGGGCGTTATATCACCAGCACAATGAAGCAACGCCATATACAAACTGATATGGGATGGCCCGATGCGGCCATCCGATTCAGTTTTATTTAGAAAAATGATCAACTGTTCCCCTATCATTTCTTTTTCTTTTTGGCTACAGGAGTTTCATCAGGGCTATCAGCAAGCTTCTTCTTAGCCAACACCTGCTTCTCCAACCATTTATTATTCAGGAAGAGATATGCATCTTTAGCTGTGATCATCGCTTCACCATCAAAGAGATAAAAATGTTGACGCACTTCAAAACGACTTCGTATGCCAGGTGGAACGGCAAGCCGGTCTTCAAAGCTTGTATCACGCCAGTATTTATAGCGCAAGGTATCTGCAAGGAATTTTCCTTCAGTAGTCGAAGACAATTTATCGAGACCACTCACCGCCATTTCAATTTCCTGCGCTTGCTCCAGTTCTATTGCCTCGGCTTCCCCAAAAGCTGTCCACGGGATGGATTCGAGTAGCTTCACCAGATCTTTTGCCTGAACCCCGGCCATCTCTGCAATCATAACTTGTTTACGCAGCGTAGCTTCAAAGTATAAACAACGGTATTCTCCAGACGGCTCACTCCGCTCGAACTGCATTACAAATAATACAGCATCAGCACCGAACTCCATCCTTGTCCGGATGGAAAAAGATGGTGGCAAAAAACACAGCCGAAAGAGTAATTCCTGTTCGAGACCGTTCACAAAACCAAGACTGAGTAATTGCTCTTTGAGCAGTCCGGCATTTTTTAATATTGTCATAGGGTGATTTTAAAAATTATTTAATCTTCATTCCTTTCTTGGCCCCTGTCTTTTTTTTTTCAAGGAGACTATTGTCCTGGGATTTCTTTGGCAATAGTTCTTTAGCTTTTTTTTCTGCTTGGTTCAGTTCCTTGCTATTGCTTTTCTCTTTACCAGGTTCGCTAAGTACAGGAGCAGCAGGTTCTTTCTCATTGGTGTAGGTCTTATTGTTAGCAACAGCATTCAACTGCACCTTTTGCTCAATTCGATTTTCACGGGCTTCGGGAGACAACATCAGCTCCTCTTTTTCAGTCTTCGACAATTCTCTGCCTTCTTTATCTGTAATGACAAGCGAACGGTTTTTGGGATCGGCAGTTATTATCAAATCCATTTTCTGACCATCTTTATCCATAGAAATGGTATGCAAATTTCCACGTTCCAATGATTTCACTAAATTCAAACTGTCATCAGCTTTCATGAATTCACGGATAGGATAATAACTCAATGCCTCCCTTAAATCAAAACCATAGCGCTCGCCAAATGTCTTCACTTCGAATTTTCCCTTCTCATCTTTATTATCGAAATCGAGTTGTTTCCAGGCTTTGTACTTTTCACCTTCAGAGTTCGTGAACTCCTTATGGACAGCACGCCCATCCAGCAAATTGTAGGCTTCTTTCATTGTGAAACCTTTTCCTTTATCAAGATAAAAAGTGTGTTCCCGGGGCTCCACGCCCGGTTTAATTAATACTGCGTCAAACTTGTTAAAGAAATAGGCATCTGTATCTTTTGACTTTCGGAAATGAAGTGTTGCACTGATCTTGTCATCCTTCATGTCAGTCGAAATAGAGAGCGTAAAGTCTTTTTCCACCATCTTAATTTTCGCTTCGAGCTCAGTGAATAATTTTTCACCAAAGCCATGATACTTCAGGGTATCTTTTAAAAAATTTAAATTCTTCTGTTCCATAGTTGTACTTTTTTGAGGTAATAAAATATTTTTTACTTCGAGAAATTCAGGCCTGTTCACAGAATGAACAGGGACATGGGCATCCCACAAATAGTTTGCAACCTGTATACCGCCTTCCAGTTTGCTAAGTTGAATTAGCTCCTCTTTGATACCATTAATTTCCACACGGCCTCTGTCCCATACATGCGGGTCTTCAGTATAATCATAATGCCAGTCTGCCTTTTCCATTCTTGTCTTCAATGCGGCCAAATCAACGTTGTCAAGAATATTGCGTGGAATAAAATGATCGCTTTCCATAACTCGACTGTTTAACACCTATAGATAATGGGACGGGCAACAGTGCTACTATGTAGCGGGAGTTGCGACGCTCCGTTCAGGGTTCAGTCCGCTGCTCATCATCTTATTCGTAAACTTTTTCGTTGCGATGGCTTTTTCTTTAGCACGAGTACGGGCCTTATTGCTGTTTTCTGTTGCAATTTTACCTGTTGCATTTCTTTCGGGATAGCATCATGTGCTATCTTCAACTTCCAGGCAGGGATCTCCTTTTCTACTTTCTTAAAGGAATGTTTTAATAATACATCAGCTTCCTTCAGTAATTTAACAATATGCCGGACTAAAAAGTTAGGGAACAACTTTAGCTCCATCTGTGCAATTTCACCCCGCAGTATCCGCATCACGATCCGTTCATCCTTAGTAAGGGATTTACCCAAATTGCGTCGCAGTTCATACAAGTGATCGAGCTTTAATTTTTGTACATATTTCGAATGGCTTGCTGAGATCGAAAACAGTTCTGCTATCATCTGTTCTTTTTGTTTCCAATCCTGCATCCCTTCGATCACACGGTTCCTCTCGCTCATACGAATAATTTTTATAGTAAGTCTGCAAGTATCTTCGCTTTGAGGATTTGATTATTAAAAACTTTCAAGTTAAAATGCCGGCCACCATTTTTTTCCATTAATTGAATACTGAGAAACTTTGCATCGGGGATAGTGAATTTTTCCAATGCAACGGCAATAACAGAAAAACCATAGGCCTTAACTTTGGACTTATTCCCTGCCACATACAAGGGTACGAGTTCATTTTCCTGAAGTGCAGTCCGCTTTCCTTTCTTCTTATCAACGATATGAAATTTCAAAAGCTCTATATCATAATCCAGCGGCGAATGATTATGAATTTCGAGCTGATAATAAATAACATCATCTTTAATATAGATACCTGATATCTTAGTCATAACTCCCGCATGATCCACTTTCATAATTCGCTTCGGTGGAATATTAAGAATGGAATTCGCATAGGATGATACGGTAGCTTTTTTATTGGGTGGCAGGTGCAGCACCAGGGAGGAAGGTTGCGCCGCATAATTCACGGTGAACTCATACACGTTCCCATCACCAGTCACCACACTTAAATTCGTTTCGGTAAAATGTTTACCCGCCGCTTTTACCAACAGAATTCGTTCATCTTCTTTTACCGATTGCACGATCACATCTTTCGTTCCACGGTCAACATACTTGATCGGGAAAGGAAAAATTAGGGAGGTTGTCTTGTCTGTAGAAACAGATAAAGGCGTTTGTGCAAAGCAAGCATTACACAGCAGCAAAAGGATTATCAATTTTTTCATTAGAGTTGGTTTTTATTGTTAAGTAATACTTTGTAACCGGCCTTGACCTGCACCCGCACCAGTTTTGCTTTTTTACTGACCAGTGATTTGATGGCGCCGATACCAGTGGCGGTGGCTTGTGCTTTAAAAGAAGGATCAAGTGAAGTCATATCAGCCAGGGATAAAGAATTGTTCAGAGATTCTTTAGCTACGTCCCTATTGATAGTGCCGGGTATATAAATTCCAGGAAGCCCGTCCATATCATAGACCTCCAGTTTTACAGCGCAGATCGACTTCCCATACCGGATAGTATTTATTTCGATTTTCAATCTTTCACCATCCAGAGAAGCAATACCGGATACCAAAGTATTTTGCGGCACTAATTGACCTTTTATATAAATATCATTGCGCAATCGAAACTTCACTACAGCCCCATTGACGATTGTTTGGTTAGATGCGATGACAGCTTCGATCCCATTCTGTTCGGCATATTCTTTATCCTCACTATAAGAGTAAAATCCCTTTACGATGGTGTCAGCACCTGATTCTCGTCGTACGGCATAAACAGCTCCTTTATTTTTGACCGACCTTTCTTTCACCCGGTCAGGATGCTGTATATCCAAAATTTTTTCCAGCGTTCCTTCCAGTTGTTTCATCTCCGGATCTTCAGTCGCTTGCGTATAGTTTATTGCTGGCAGTTGTTCATAATCGTCCCTCTCATATTTTCTTTCGACGGTAACGACAGGTTTATTCATCTCCTGTTCCAGCAATTTCAATTTTTGTAAGATCTGATCTTCAGGATTAGTCACTTGTTTTTCATAAGGCGAAACATTCAGACTTTGATAATACTTATTTCCTGCAGCCAGCTCTTCCAGTTCATTCGGATATGAATCAAATGAAAAACTATCTCTTTTGAAATAAGGGTCATTCCGCATCCACTCCTCCATCTTTAAACTATCCGCAGCAGCTATATCATAGAAGCCTAATTTATCCAGCAACTTGTCTTCTTTCAGGTTGGCTCCGGGCAGATCCAGGTTCAGTCCCTTCTCGCGGTTGATCACTTGCTTCCCGCTACTCCCTCCTCCCAAAGCCCAAAAAGCCATTGTTAAAAACGGTATGACCAGTAAGGGCAATACCAGCAACATCTTTTTCTTTTTCACATTTCTTTGCATACTTCTACTTTTTATGTTGTTGTAAATAAATTTCTTCCAGTATTCTTATCGAATCCATCAAACCCGGTCTTATCGGCAGACCCAAACTGTCCATATAATTTTTATAATCCTGGATCTGCTGGTAGATATCATCTGGCATTTCGCTCTCCATTATTTCATCACCGGATTTATCAAAATGCTTTGGCACCTTCACTTGGTCAATGGAGAATCTTGCTTTAGGTTTTGACACGATCGCATCAACAAAAAAATATATACTGAGTCCGGCACTTAACACGCAAAACCCGATCAGGAGTCCTTTAAGATTTTTTAATTTATTCATGCGATCAGAAAATTTTGTTTGCAACAGGATTAGCCCCCCGGCAATTTTACCGGCCACTTTATCCTGCAATACATTTTCCGATACTACTTTTTTCTTTCTGCGAAACATCAATTTCTATTTTCAATTTTCACATCTTCATTCTCCAACGTCTTCCAACGTTCGATCAGGAATCCATGAGCATTATTATCCGATCTTGACACATTGCGCAAATAACCTTCTGTCACCAGCGATCTTGTTACAATAGTAGTTGGCCGTATGATCCGCTGGACGCCTTTATAGCGGAAATAATAAGGATAGTCATTGGTGTTAATAGTGATAGAATCGGATTGCATCTCCTGGCTGATATTCCCGGAGATCAGGTTCGTATAAAAACCATTCTCTTTTAAATTATCATACTGTTGTTTCGCTGTGGCATCTGCCAAATACAATGCTTTAGTAATATTCGCATTGATAACTTTATCATCCGGGTCCATGGTAAAGAAATAATGATGAAACATTTTTACATGGTCCCGTGCCTCTACCGGTACATTATCCTTTCGGTCAGCAGCGTATGCTTCCAGTGCCTTGCCATTGGCGAGAATGAAAATTTTTTGTTGCGATTGTGTTGCTACCTGGTAGCTCTTAAAAGAAATAAATAAGGTGATCACAACACAGCCTCCAATCACAGCCAGTGAAAACAACCGCACCTGTTTAAAAGCCGTATCAATATTTTTCATCTTCGTAAACATCTGTCTCTTTTTAATTTTACAGTCCTCACAAGCGAAATCCGACATCTGACAACCTATTTCCCACTAATCTTATCTTTAAAATATCCATCACTCGTCCCTGAGCTTGTCATACTATTCGCAACTTTATTATAAGCGCCTCCCAATACATCTTTACTCATGCTCGCTGTACCCGATGCTGTATTCCGGACGGATGTACTCATGATATTGGTAACTTTTTGGAGCAGTGCATTGTTACCTCCCGCATGAATAATGTAATTCGCAACAGAAGGCACGGTGAAATAGCCGATGATACCAATGATCATAAAAATTAAATAGGCCGTATCAGTAGTGGAGAAAAAAGTATCGCCGTTGGAAGCGATCTGCTGCAGATCTTCTTTCAGCATGTTCTCCTGGATCTTTCCCATGATGCCACCGAATATATTTGCCACGGGTAACCATAAAAATATATTCAGGTAGCGGGCTATCCAGACAGTGAGCGTATGCTGGAATCCATCAAAGACAGCGATGCCAAATACCAGGGGCCCGAGTATCGCCAGCACGATCATATAAAATGTGCGGATCGTATTGATACAAAGTGCAGAAGCTTCAAATAAAACTTTTAATACTTCAGCCATCCATTGCTTGATCTGGTTGCGCAGGTTATAACCAAATTTGTCAAATGCAAAACGAATATTATTCCCAATACTTTTTAGCCAACCCTCTTTCTTCTCTCCATAATTATACTTATACCATTTATCCCGGTCACCCCTTCCACTTTCGCCAACATACATTTGCCAGTATGCTGTTGTCTTGATGGCATCCTCTTTCATCTTGAGTAATTGCGCAACGGCTGCATCCGAATCCTTTACCATTTGTGCAGTTCCTGTAACGGTTGGTTTCATCAGTCCATTGATCATGGCAATTACAGACGGAAAGATCAAAATGGCAAAGCCTAACACAAATGGTCGGAACAAGGGATAAAAATCTATGGCTTCTGCACGGGCGATATGCCCCCATACTTTATTAGCGATATACCAGGTAGCAGCAAAGCCGGCGATACCACGGCCTACTCCTATCAAACGACTGCACAACGGCATCATATCATCATAGAGTTGTTCCAGCACTTCATGCATGGAACGGATACGGGTTGCTATCTGCGCATCAGCCACCACCGGTATAAACAAAAAAATCAAACTCACACAGATCAATCTCACAACATTTTTCATACGCATCAATTTTTGATTCCCCCTTTAGGGGGTTAGGGGGCTTTTAAACCATGAATCTTTCGCATCAGATCAACATCCATTTTCTCCTTTTCCCGTTGCATAGAAAGTATAGCAGTGGAATGACTGAACTCATTGACGAATCCATACTGTTCAATCACATCATCATATAACTTGTCAATCGCTTTCAGCCGCTCATCATCACTCATTCTTAATTTTCCAGCTGTTAAAATCATAGCTAGTTCTTCCAAGGTCTTTAAACTCTCCGATAATAAATTCCCAAAGACCTTTCCCATATAGTCGATCTCGGCAATAGAGAACTGTTTATTACCTTTAAATTCAGCTAACGCCATCTTCGATTCCTTGACAATTTTTATTTGAAAATGGATAATGTCAGCCACCTTCGCATACTTCCGGACAGCAGGGCTTATTTGTAATAACCCATCAAGAAAATCCCGGTGCAGGCTAAAATTTCCTTCCGAAATGTTTTTGATCGAAGTATATCCTTTATGTAAAATTTGATACCCATTCTTCATATGCGAAAGCATCAACTTCAGTTGAGCCAGCTTCTCCACATTTAATAACAATTGCTTGGCCTCCTGGGATTGACCAAAACAAACGCTGGAACTAAATAATAGAACGATTAATATTTTTTTCATAGTCCATATAATTTTTTTACATACTCGATCTCTCCCCTCGCAGCAGACCGTTGGATCGAGATCATCCTGTTCTGCGTATTAAAATCTTTCAGATCCAAAAAATTTCCTTCAATGCTGGTAGCAACGCCATTAATAATTTCCATTCGCTTCGCATCGGTCATCTGGGTCGCAAATGCATTCACCACTAATAACAATTGATCCACCGCCTTCACACTTTCACCAAGCATACCCGTGTACACATCGGCCATATAATGGAGTTCATCCGCATTGAAATTTTTATCCTGTCGAAACACCGCCCACGCAGCCTTATATTCCTTCACCATCGCAAGTTGGTTTTCAATAATATCTTTCACCCGGTGATAATAGGTCAATGCTTCTTTTACTTTTCTTAATTCCTGGAAATAATCATCGTATAATTTTCGCTGCTTCTCCACCCAATCACTGATCTCTGTTAATTTAGTTTTTGACATGGAATTCTCCATGGTCTTCTGCGCATTCTGGAGAATGATCGTTTTATTCTGGAGTTTTTGAATTTTAAGATCAACTGCAACAATTACTTTTTTAATGGCGGCTTTGATGATCTCAGCGATAGGAAATTGTGCATGACTGTTCATAGCAACCAACAATAAAAACACTACAATAAGTCGTTTCATACTTTCAAATTTTAAAACAGCGCCTCCTGCAAGCAGGAGAACGCTGCTTAAGTCACAACCAAAAAATTATTTAACGCTTAGCTCACATCCATTACAACCACCTTCACAGTAATAGATCTTAGTATCAGTAACAACACCTTTAGCCTGTTGAAGGGAAAGCACTTTTAATTTACAAGCGGTTGTTCCTTCACAATCACAACTCGCCTTTGCTAAAAATGCTTTTTCATCCTTCACTAAATAAAATGGAACGCCATAGAGCTCATGCTTACTGAATGATTGACCGGCTGTGAGAGCAGCTATACTGTATTGGATAGAAGGCATACTAAAAAAACTTTCCTTATCCGCCTGGTATGATATTTTATCAACGCTATATCCTTTATAGGTAAACTTTCCGGTGCAGGCTCCAACACAACTGCTTTGCAAACAACCAAAGCCCATACCTTCCGCATAAAATACATTGCAGGCAGATCCAACCCCGCTGCAATAACATCCATACGTAGCGAATGGAAGTCCGGCTCCATCAGTGGCCATTCGACCAGCAGATGAAAAAGCAAATCCTTCCGGTAATTCGATCTGTACTTCCAGCTTTCCTTTTGTGATACAAATATTGCTTCCCTCCGGAAGAACAATACCGGTCTCCCCAACTTTCACCGGTGACTCAGCTTTAAAAGAAGAATCACAGTCACCTGGTTCATGAATAACCACAGGTCCAACATTCCGGTAAACAGCACGCGGTTCTTTTTTATGACAGGCAACTAATAACACCGCACTCAATACACTCAGCACAATTACTTTCATACACACAATTTTTAGTTTTAAAAAATGATTTACGTTTTCAGATCCGATGCCATCGCAGCAATGGCCTTTTGCATATCGCCGCCAAACTTCGCTGCATACTCCATTAACTTTACTTTCTCCGTTTCCTCGGTGGTATAAGCCAGGTATTCTTCCACAGAAACTTCTGTACGGTAAACTTTCGATAGCATACCTCCCAAGGAGATAAAAACTTCCTTATACTTTTTTGTGGGATCATTTGCTTTGTTAATTGAAAGCACTAGCGCTTTTTCTTTCTCCGTCAATCCTAACAATTCCTGTATCTGTTCAAATTTGTTTTGATACTTACTTTGATCCAGTAGAATTTTACAGTCACTATTATTAATGATAGCCTGCTTTACCACTGGAGACGAAATAATATCTTCCACTTCCTGTGTCACCACGATCGCTTCTCCATAAAATTTCCGCACTGTTTTAAAGAGGTATTTTATATACTCCGCCATTCCTTCCTTCGCTATTGCTTTCCAGGCTTCTTCGATCAATATCATTTTACGAACACCTTTCAGTTTCCGCATCTTGGAAATAAAAACTTCCATGATGATGATCGTTACAACAGGAAAAAGTATTGGGTGATCTTTAATAGTATCCAGCTCGAAAACAATGAACCGTTCCGAAAGCATTTCCAGATCCTTCGTAGAATTCAGCAAATAATCAAACTCGCCCCCTTTATAGTAAGGGCGCAATACATAGAGAAAATTAGAAATATCAAAATCCTTTTCCTTGACCTCATCTCGTTTCAAAACTTCAACAAACTCCCGCTGCAGGAATTCATAGAAAGAATCAAAACACCTGAAATCGCAAGCAGTAGCATAATATAGTTGCAACGCATTGGACAAGGCGACATACTCGGAACGATTGAAAGTTTCATTGTCCTTTTTCCAAAGGGCCAGCAACAAAGTTTTGATGCTTTCTTTCTTTTCGGTATCGAGTATATCACCTTCTCCAAGGTGGAACGGATTAAAACAGATCGGGTTCTTTTCACTATAGGTGAAATAATATCCATTCACCAGGTTACAGAGACCCTTATAACTATGCCCGACATCCACGAGTACAATATGTGTTCCCTGTTCATAATAGGAACGCACCATATGGTTAGTAAAAAATGATTTGCCACTACCCGATGGACCAAGAATAAATTTGTTGCGGTTGGTGGTGATGCCACGGGTCATCGGTTCATCTGAAATATCAACATGCACCGGCCTGCCAGACAAACGATCACCCAAACGAATACCACAGGGAGAAACAGAACTTCTATAATTTGTTTCCAGGTTCAAAAAACAACAGGCCTGTTCAGCGAACGTATCGAATGTATCATTCATCGGGAAGTCGGCGGCATTCCCCGGTATGCCTGCCCAGAATAGTTGCGGTGCACCCGACAGCTCTTGCTTCGGTACCGCATCTAACTGGGACAGGGCTGATGATACCAGGTTTCTCGTGTCCTTCAACTCGGCTTTGTCACTCGTCCACGCTAACACATTAAAATGACTTTTTACGGGTAACCGTTGCTGTGAGATCGCTTCATTCAGGAATTCATTGGTCGCATCTCTCGTAATCGAATTTTCTCTGGAGTAGGCAGACAAACTATGTAACCGCAATCGTTTATTTTCTAATTGCTGGATCGTTTTCTGCGCATCCTCAATAAAAATATATTGGTTGTAAATATGATTGCAGGGTAACAGCTGCCCCAGGGGGGACGCAAAGCCCACAGAGAACTTCGTTCTGTCGGTGGAGTACTTGTCGTAATTGATCCGGCTACCGCAATAAGATGGCAGATCAGCCGCATCAGCCAGCGTGAATAACTGACAATGATTGATGCCAACTTTTATTCCATCTTCGAAGGAAATATCATTAATAACAAAGCTTCGTTCATTGGGTTGTAAATTCAAATAGCGTTCAACTAATCCGCAATAGGTTTTGTTGCCACTCAGTTCTGCATCCGTTAATCTCCGCAAAGACAAATAACCACTATCATGTAGTATTCGTTCAAACTGTCCTGCACTGTCTAAAAAGTCTTGCAGCAGTGAAGGCTTCAATGTTTGTTCAGGTACGATTGATCGTCGCAATAAAGTAGAAAACAGTGAAGACCCCAACTTTCTGCCTGCAGGTTTCTTCGTCAGCATGATATAACATTGATGATCGAGATAAGGACGTTCATTAAAGAATCGCTCTGAACTACGGGATAAGAACGAAACCCCTATCGCAGAAAAATCTGCAACATGTTTGCTTTCCGTGAACCAATCTTGCTTATGAAAAACGGTACCGGTTGGTAAAATTTTAATGGCACGGATCAACGAATGATGCAGCGACTCATATTCTACATCCGACAATGTAAAAATTTCCGGCAACTGCACTTCAAATACAATTGTTACATCGCCTTGTTTGGAAAGGATGCAATCATGCTCCACACCGAAGATGGGTAATATGTCATCTAGCTTTCTGATAAAGCAAAAATGAAAATTACCCCTGGCAATGCATGTCGGTAAAAGAATTGAATTTGTGGCAGGGAGAAGTATTTGAAGAAAATAAAATTCTATTGCTCTAGCTGACAGTCAAAATTTTTTTTTACCTTACTGAATGATAATAAACCTTCCTGTTTCATGAAAAGAGATATTAAAAATTGGAATACGTATATCATTATTTACATTCTCTTTTGTATGAGCTGCAATAAGCCTGAAAACAATAACGACCCTGGTTCACCCCCACCACCAACCGACATAGGTACTTTGCGAATAGACAATATCAATAAAGTTGCCATCAATGCATTTAATATCACCTATTTCGCTACTTCTCCTGCGGGGACGGGTTATACAGGCCTTTATATGATTTGGAGTACCGATCCAAATTTTACCAATAATAAAGATAGTGCTACCATTAGCGCTACAACAACAACCGCAGGTTTATATGCGTTGACAAAACTTGCACATTCAACCCGGTATTACCTAAGGATCGGGGCCACTATCAATGGAAGGAGAATTTACTCGTTGGCAAAAGAAATGACCACGGACTTATTTAAGCTGGAGACTGTAGGTTATTCTGATCCTCCACGAGGTTTCTGTAAAGATGATACTACCGTGATATTTACAAACCTCCCGCAAGTAGTACCTGTAATCAATTCTGACACGAAAGTTTATTTCGGCACGTATGAATGTACATTGGTAAGTGACCAGGGTTTGACAATTGAAGTCAATGTTCCTGGAAATATTCCAGCAGGTAAATATTTAGTAAAAGTAGCAACACGCGGCATGGAAGCTACATGGCCGGATTCTGTAGAAGTATTACGGGGGCGCTGGGATATTATACCCAACCCTGATATTCCTGGTAATCCTGCTGCATCTTATAGTGCTTTGGTAGCTTATGGTAGTTGCTACTCTGCACAGAAAGGTTATATCATTGGTGGAGAGTACCTGAATGGCCCACCGATTGGTTTTCCAAACAGCTCCTGGCCGGAATTTTTATTGGAATTCGATGGCTCTTCGAAAACATGGTCAAAGCGCACCGTCAACAATCCTCATTACTTTGAAGACCCGCATTGTTATTATTTTAATAATGGCATTTACGTAATAGCCGGTATGGAAGCTTATGTGGTTCCGTTGGGTACGAACCGCATGGGTCTTAAGAAAATTCACCGGCTCGACGTAAACACATTGAACTGGACCGTACTTGGCGATGTGCCATACCCGACAATGCGCAATATGGCAAGCTTTGAATTAAATAATGAATTCTATATAGGTATGGGTGCTGATTCTGCAAACCGTACTACTTGTTGCGGAACACCTATTCCATCAAAAAAATTCTGGAAATATAATCCGGCATCCGGCAATTGGACAACATTGGCGGATTTCCCAGGCGATCATCAAAGTTTCCCCACTTGCTTTACGATAAATGGAAAAGGTTATGCTTTTTATGGTGCAATACCGATAGGCGATGTTGCTACTTCTATTGATTTCAGGCAGGAACTCTGGGAATATAATCCTGCTTCAAATGCCTGGACAAATATTTCACTCCCCGCTATAGGTGGTCCTCCACCCGGTGAGAAATACCAGATTTCAGTCTATAATGGAAAGGCTTATTTCATTAGTGCACAAGTGCGAAAGGTCGCAGCTACGAGTTACTATTTTAGTTGCTTTAATCCATCTCTCGAATGGGATCCTGTTAGCAATACATACAAAAAAGTGGCTTTTACCTACGACCCCAGGATACTTAAAAATTTTTTCCGTCAGGGTAATAAATTTTATTACCAGTCGCAGCCCACGGGATATTTTGATAGTACGCCTTTTACTGCTTTCAGTTTTGAAGTTGAACAATAGCATCTTACTCTTGCTTCTTCAGCAATCTGAATTGCAAAGGTGACACGCCATAAAAAATTTTAAAGGCGGCACAGAAAGCCGGGGCTCCTTCATACCCAATAATAAAGGCAATCTCGGCGATTGTTTTTTCAGTCGCGCATAATAATCTCTCTGCCTCTTTCATCCGTAAAGAAAAAAAATATCGGTATACGGTGGTTCCATATAAAATCTTAAAGCCACGCTTTAATTTTTCTCCATTAAGCCCGGAAAATTTACAAAGTTGAATTATCCCTTTCCATTCACTGGGATTTTCCTCCAGGGATAGCTTCACTTTTTCAAGTGCTATTTTATCCGCAGCTGATATCCGTAACTTTCTTTGCAAGCTCGATAAAAGTTTTTCTTGAATAACTCTTAACCACTCTCGGAACACTTCGCCTCGCCAATGTCTTCATCATACCATGCTCCCCGTATTTACGACTCATCTTATATACTTGCATGAATAGCAGCGTAGCCAGCCCAACAATGATGAATAAACAGAGGAAGGTATTGACACAGCATATATATAAGATCGCAAACAAAATTAGCAACGCCAACAATCCTCCACCCAACCACCAAATATATTGCGCTTTCAATCCTTTGAATTCGATGGGCCGGTTAATGCCTTTGTTAATTGAATAAACACTAGTGGACATACATTACTTTTTGTGTGTAACGGTTCCGGTTACTCTGTAGTACAGCGGTATAAATACCAGGAGGCAAGCCGCGCAAGTCAAAACTGCGGGCAAGATGACCACCAGCATGCTCGATCAATTTTTGCTTCAGGCGTTGGTGACGGCTATTGATAAGCGAAAAAACATATCGGCCTGCTTCAATATTATTCAAACGAATAGTCAACTCACCAGTAAGTACCGGGTTGGGATATACCTGCAACGAAGGAACTGCAGGTGAAATATTTTTATTCAGTACGAGAACAGTACTATAATAAACAATACCATTATTCTCTATAGCTTTTATGCGATAATAAACGCTGTTCTCATGTTGTGGTCCGGTAAAAAGATAATCCGCCCGTTCCCCATTATTATGCAAGGGCAAAATGGTTTCGATAGGGTGAAATAAAATTCCATCGGTCGAACTTTCTATGGCATACGATACGATAGCTGATTCCGTTAAATTGGTCCAGTAAATATAGGCTGTAGAATTTTCATCCAATGCTCCTCTCACATTGGCGTATCTCACCGGCAACGTGATGATCTCGCCATTACTGGTATCAGCAGGCAATACACCACGCACAACAAATGAGGTCATACCACCACAATCACTGCTATACCAATTATAAGGTGCGGTTGGTGGAATGGGCCATACGAAATTCGGTTGGTTCGGTGCATAATACGGGTGCGGCCATTCATAATAAGGCAAACTAATATTCGGTGCAGGAAATAGTTCCAATGGCGCACCCGTTCCCTGGTCAATATCCCAATAAGAAACGAGCACCCAACCACAATCCAGTTCATCACCATTCACAACATAATGCGTCATCAGGGAAGTATTGCAATCATAATAAGGCAGGCCCAAAGAATTATGATAACTCACTACTTTAGGAGCAGTCCAGGCATAACCGGGATAATTATTCGCCATGGAATCCATGACACCACCGGTATAGCTGCCGTATTGCAAACCGCCATTATAGATATAAAGATCATGGTTGGATAAGGAAGTGGGAGTATAAACACCTCCCGCATCCACGGTATAAAAAGAAAGCAGCAAACGGTTCTCTCTCCGGGGCGGATTCGGAAAATCATCTACCAGTCTGGTAGCAGTATATCTTGCTTTCACACCGATATACTGGGCAGAACAAAAGGTAGAAACAAAGAATAAAATAAGAAGAATAAAAATTTTCATAGTATAGATTTAAGAATTAAAAAAAGTTTTATAGCCCTCTCCTTAAGGAGAGGGTTGGGTGAGGTTACACACCAAAGAAGGATCGTATCACCGTCGCCACAACAACCAGGAACACACAACTACCAAACCATGCCGCGGCCACTTTACTGGTATCCGGATCACCGCTATTCCATTTACTATACACTTTCACGGCACCGATCAAACCGAGTACCGCACCAACGGCATACATTAAACTCGTACCCGAGGCGAAATAACTTCTCACTTTCTGATTCGCTTCATTGATACCGGCGTTACCATCCTGTGCTATACAATAAATAGAGATCAGGAACAGACAGATCAATACACTACACTTTTTCATAACCACATTTTAGTTTTCATTTATAATAAGTCTCCCCTTCAGGGGAGTTTGGAGGGGCGGCGCTCCATCACGTCATCGCCATAGCGCACGGAGGTCATCATCACAGAGACGGATGGAGCATACGGATTCACTCTGCTGAGTGATAAAAAGTTCAATGGTATCCCGAAAACCTGGTGCATCACAATGGGTATATTTTTCCAGGTGTTGTTGAAGCGCAAATAGTAATTCATTTTTAGTGCGCCGCGCTTCGAACAAAGGGCGAATCTCATCCAGCACAAACTGCACACTGGTCATGACCTCATCAGGTTCATCACTATGTTGCACAGAAAAATTGCGCAAGCCAGACAGCCCGGGCAGGAAAGAAATACGGGCCTTATAAAAAACGATCCAGATAAAAAAATAATAGGTGATAGTAGCGATCAGCAGGCAACTGATATATTCCTGCCACGAGATGTTTGCTAACATAACATTCATTTTAATGATGAATGCAAATCTCGCTAGCGAAGGAAAGAATCACTATATGAAATGAAGAGCAGTTTATATGAAAAAAAATAGGCGAAGTTGAAACTCCGCCTGTTTGCATTTCTATGATCAAGTTTTACTTGACTAAAAATAGTTGTTTTGACAAAAAATGAATGTAATAAACGTAATTTCATTCCTTTTCTTACCCTCCACATCAACACAGCTAACCCACAAATTATAAAGATGAGAAACCAAAGGTATTTTCTTGGCCATTTTAAAAGACCCCACCAGTGTTTATTATTAAATACGCAGGCTTTGAATGCCTGATTGTTCTTTGTCAACTTTACATTCTGGTGCTAATAAAGTGGTGTCAAAGTCATTATTGATTTTGTCATCAACAATTTGTCCTGCTGCAGGTGTTATGTAAAATGTCAAATAGAAACCTAATATAACAAGTACTTTTTTCAAAATGTCAAATGAGAATGAAATGTCGATTAAAATAACGCACAACATTCGAGGCTTGCTGCAGGGCTGGAATTGTTGCTGTGTGAGCCCGGCAACTGAAGCCGATTGAAAAAAACAAAACTTTAAACACGGCTTCCGTCCGCCCCCATTTTGGCAAACCCCGTTAGGCGTTCGTTATTTACATGTTAGCCATTCCAATTCTTTATCCCGAATTTCATTGGGGTTATATTTTTGAAAAAAGAAGATGTGCCTTTTTGTTGAAGTGTGTCAAAGTATGGGCAAGTGGAAATTCTGTTTATTATGTTATTGAGGTCGTCAAAAAAATCCTAAAGTATTTCCATTCTTTATTTCATTACCTGCGTAGATGTCTTCCTAAGTAAGATCCCTGGTACCCCATATCTTAACAATTTTGATTCCGTCAATTTAGTTTAGTTCTGCATTAACACTGTTGTATTCAGCAAGGCATCTTGTCTGCATCGTTATATTAAAACGGTCACAATAGTTGCAATTATTGTGAAAATGGTTAGTTTTTGAATTTTATATAATGGGAACGGATGGTCATCTTATGATCGTTAATCAATAAAGTATCCGATCTGGAAAACTACTGCTCTATTCAATACCGCCTGTTGGTCGGCCGCTGCTACATCTTCCCAATTATTGACCATATCTACATCATCCCAGCCTGCTCGTGTAAATTGTGTTGCCGTTCTCCGCCACGCCGCTGTCGATTGCCTGTCGAGAAAATCGGCTACCCTGTCCTGCAGTTCTCGGGGGAGGTCGTGGATGTTCGCCCCGCCATTATCCCCAGCCGCGCCACCATCATCATTGTCACTATCCCCTTCTTCCGAACTATCTTCTTCTGAACTACCTTCCCCTGAATCGCTAGCACTCAATTCGTTTTCATGGCCATCGTAATTTCCTTGCTCTTCTTCGCTACTGGTTTCAGGATCGCTGTCGAATCCTCCACCGTCAGCATCAACATTATCACCTAATACCTCCATTTCAAGATCGCCACCGCCACCACCAACTTCAACCGCTTCAACAGCCTCTCCAGCTATTGCCCCCTGGCCACCAAGAAATACCCCCCCTAATGCCCCTGCACCTTCACCAAGCGCCCAACCGCCCCAATTAAATGACTGATGGGCTTCCAACGCCGTTGCTTCGTAAATCAATCCCCCTATTCCGGCCCCGATAAACCCTCCACCTGCTGTTACATTGCCTGTTACTCCCAAAAATATTCCGCCCACAATTTCTGCGAGGTCGATGAGGGACGCAAATATCCATTCCCCGACGCCATGACCTGATGGATCGGCCAGATTAATTGGATCGTTCAATGTATAGGCATAACGGTTCAAAGCATTCGTTATAGTATGCCGACCGCCCAGTTGGGTGTCAGCCGTAATGAAACGTCCGATGGCAGGATCAAAATATCGCGCATTAAAATAAGCGAGACCTGATTCGTTATCGAATTCCTTGCCACCATAACCAGGCAGGTAAGGATTGAGCAACGGAACAGGTTTCAATACTCGGCCGAAAGGTTCGTACCGTGGCGAATCCAGTACGAGTCCATTTTCATCCGTGACTAATATGGTACTGTTTACCTGGTCGCGATCCATAAAATACAGATGTGGATTGGACACACCCTTTGTTGTTTCAACAGCTGCTGTTACGCCGTGAAGGCCTGGAAATAATTTAATCGCAGAAAGTATGTTGCCATTGTAATAGCTGATGTCGTTAGGAGTGAGATACACAATGTTCCCATTCGTACCACCTGATTTTTGCAATCGCCTTCCCCGCAAATCATAGAAAAATTTAAGCGATGCTTTTCCATCTACCTGTGTTAAAAGATTGCGTGCATCATATGAATACGTTACGGGCGTACCTGGCGAGTTAATACGTTTTGATTGATTTCCATTGCTGTCATATAAAAGTGTATACTCGTTGCCTTCTAAAGGAGCCACTTTTATAGTTGTACCTAGATATGATAATTTCCTGGATCCCGTAGACTGTATATTTCCCGCTTGGTCAAAACTAAATTGGTGTAACACTCCGTGCTCGTCGATCCATGTCTCCAACTGGCCAGCATTGTCATAGGTGTAAATATCAAGGACCTTTTTCGAGATAGTATCCGTGACTTTAACAACTCTTCCATAAATGTCGTGTTCGAGCGTCCGCGAGAACTGCGGTTTGCTACCATGCGCCAATGTCAGTACCTGGACCGTTTGTAATTGTCCCCTTTCATTGTACGACCAATTCCTGGTACTCCCATTTCCTGAAACAGCTTGCTGCGGCTTTCCCCAGGCATTATAGTTACTGTAACTTATAAGTAGTTGTGAAGGTGCATTAGCAGGAGTGAAATTCAACTCCTGTAATTGACCCATTCCGTCATAGGTGTATTCAGCACTGGACTTATCGTCGAAAAAATTTTGATGCAATCGCCCAGTAGGATAATAGCTTCTTGTTTGTTCCCGTTTGATACTGCCCATGATAAGTTGTAAATGTGAGCGCCTGCCATAGAGATCATATTCCTGTATCCACGAGCAAAGCGTTACTTCATCCTGGCAGGCGTCAATGCGCGCTAACCGCCCCATTTGATTTCCGGGCCCTGGTAAATCATAAGTAACCCGGTAAATTAATCCATCTGATAAAACGACTTTTACCGGCCGGCGCAGCAAATCCAGGCTTACCGTAACACTATTGCCATTAGCATAGGTCACTATTTTTGATCTCTCCGTCAGATCGTATTGGTTTTCCACCTGGCCGAATGCCGTCCCCTCCACATTCATTGTCATGCCTAGGGAATTATATTCAGCGGTTTGCGATTGTGCATCGGGCGGAATCGCTTTTTTCAACCGGCCGATCGGGTCATGTTCAAAATTGCTCACTCTCCCAAGTCCATCCGCTCTTTGTGTAATTCGTGGTTTTCCATTGACAAAATTGCGGCGTACCACGGTAATTGTCATATCCGGGCTTCCTTGTCCATGCACGGTAATTCTGTCCATTCCTTCATACCAGATCTTTGTAACAGCATTTCGCTTTTTTCCGGCAGGCTTTATACATTCGATCAATCTTCCCAATGGATCAAACTTCTTACTGACCCAGAAAATGGCGGCACCTTGCAAATAAGGTAAAGATCGTCTTATCACTTTATCTTTTGCATTTAGCGTCCATTGCTGCAACCTTGGCGTCACGGCTGGGCCGCCCTGTGCACTTGTTTGTATGGCATATTGCCTTCCCATTCCATCAAAGGACCGACTGATCACTATGAATATGGTTCCTTCCCAGTTCTGTAGCTGGGTAGTCTGCATAATAAAACCCGAACCGTTGTTGCCTGCTTCACGTATAATATGTTTTAAAATCACCTGGCCATTTGGTCCGGGGCCAAATGCTTTTAATACACGCCCCAGTCCATCCAGTTTCCATGTTCGCAACAGCCCTGCTGCATTTAAATGCATAGTCATCACACCAAAAGCCGCATCATATTCGTATTTGTCGGTTAGCATGACGGTATCAGAAGCTTTCCTTACTCTCGTATTTGGATATGTATAAGCCGTTTCAGGTCCAAATATGTAAGTAGTCAAAGCGCCATTGCTCCCAAGGACGGATTGTAGATTTCCATATTCATCACATTTGAACGTCTGAACAGGGCTGTCGTCCGGATTGGCTGAATTCCAATCCTTTCTCGTTTTTAATTTTTTAGTGTCGGGATCATAGGTCATTACAACTTGACCCAGTATTTTTTTTGCATTCGCATCTGCATATGCTGAAGACGTAAGTTGCAGGCCCAGTACCCAATTGACGATGTCGGTTTCAAAGGTTCGTTGAATGTATAAATCCGGCCCATTGCTATCATTTGAACGATGCATAGTTAGAATGTTGCCATAATCATCATAGGTGTAACTAGTGCTTCGTACAGATGGATCGCCCAGCAGGTCAGGAATAAACGTGGTTGTTTTCGATTTGAGACACACGGTAAAAACTCCATTATCATTTTTGAATTGGTAATCATTGGCGACTGTTTTTAATGGCGACGAAGCGCTCATCCAGCTTGTTGATTTCGTTACCGGCAGCCCGATCAGCGGGAAACTGCGGTGGTAACCAGTCATAATGATCGAAGAAGAATCTGTATCTGTGAAATAGGTTTTTGAAAACCCGAGCCAACCTCTTCCGTCCATGTCAACAAGCCCGTCCTGGTAATGCATTGCGCTTTCATACACATGCCCCACTCCATCAGATCGTTTGATCTTCCATACAAGCCGGTTGGGAATCTGGATTGCCTGTCGCGCCCAGTTTGACCCAAGTATTGAAAAATGATTGCCGCCTAACTGGACCGGTGAGAGGCTCGCGGCTGACACATTTCCAAAAAGCGGGGTATTGTGTCCATCAACTCCAGTTTCTAAAGATACAAGCGCATCGCTGCTATATACCCGTGTATCGATCACAGGCAGGTATTCAATATCGATGATCCCGCCAGCTCCATTGTCGATCTTTTTCACCAGATCAAAATCTCCTGTTGTTGTGCTGAAAACCTGGAATTGTAAAGAGGGTGAGCTGCCGTTTATTTGAGTTGCGAACAGAACATCATTCATTCCAGCACCCCTGATATCAGGTGTAACAATTGTCGAAAAATCTGTATTAATATTTGTATTGATCGTGGATTGGGGAACGAACGATCTGTTGCAGGCCAGCAGTGGCGTGATCACTGTATTGCCGGATCCATCGAGAACATAAAGAAGCAGATCCGTCCTTCCGTCTCCGGTTAGATTAACAGGTGAAATGGCCGACAACATGAAAGATCCCAGGTTAACAAGTGGGGGCTCCAGAACAGGGATTGCCATTTTTATGCCATCGCTCATGACGACCCTGAGGTAAACGTTGTTCCCATCCTGAAAAATCACAGCCAGGTCTGTAAGCCCCGTGTCGGATGTTATAACCGGTATTAGCTGTGCAAAATCATGGGATCCGATATTTAATTTCAAAGATTTTTCCGGTAGTGTAAATCCCGTACCGTTCGATAAAAAGCAGTAAATCTCAAGTTGATCCGATTGCACCCCGTAAATAAAATCCTGCATAGGTGACCCGGTAACACTGGCCGCCATAAGCATCGGAGGCCAGGCTGTATACATTGGGATGGCTGTGTCTACGCGATGTTGTTTTGTATAGGTTTTTCCATCAGTGATCATCAGGTAATAAGAAAAAGTTGCCATATCCTTTTGAAAAGGTATCAGGATATCTGTTTTTCCATCTCCATTAACATCCACCGGTACGATCGCAGGTACCAGGCCTTGCTCAATATCCAAATTGAGCGGCACAGGTGGTGAAACATTAAACGTGCTGTCTTCCCATTTAAGGATAGAATATACTAGCTGGTTGTTGTTTTCATATAAATAAAAAAGACTGGATACTCCATTCCCGCTCATATCCACGGTACCGAGCCCGTTGGAGTACCCATCAAAATTGCAATTCGTGGAGCCAACGATCGGGTTTTTAAAACTGCCATCTGCATTGGCGAGGAATACAGCATAGCAAAGATTCAAATTTGAATCAGCCCAGGCCCGGATCAGGTCCGTTTGTCCGCTTCCTGTCAGATCACCGGTTAGGTTCATGTAACGATCGGTAACAGGAATATTTTTCATCGGCGGCTGCAAGATTTGAGCTTCCAGCCATTTTTCGGGATCGGATGGTCTTGTGAATGTAACAGGTGGCAGGGAAATACCGTTGCCATCAGCCTCCGTTATTGTTAGAAGTTGGCTGTACTCCCTGACATTGGTTGAACTATAACCGAAGGTATAAGTTCGAACCAGGCGATCACCTATGTGAGTTGAAATCCGTTGGAGACGTTTGGTTTGCCAATGAGGAAAACCACCTGTATATCCTCCTACCTGATCCTGGCGATTTTCGTAATCGAATGTCACGCTGCGGGTTGGCATTAATTCGAGCGTTCTCGACGTGTTGCCGGTATAATTTATAACAGAGGGTCGGTTTGTTCCGTTTTCCGGGTCGGTTTCATATTCCACCTCGTAATAATTTCCGCACAGGTCGATTACCTTATTTAATGACCAGGTGCGTATCGACGTGCCTCCTGCTACAGGTACACGGGAAGAGGCTGATGCGCCATAGATCATTTTTTTCCCATTACGATTCGTCAATTCAAAATATTCAGGGCCGCCGCCCGCGTTGCCGTATGAAAAAATTCTTGAAAAGGTATCGCGTTCAGTGCGGTATTCGGTTCCATCGGCCCCATATTGACCAGAAATAGCTACCAGCCGTTCACCACCTAGTGCAAAACGGTCTTCTCCCGAATATTGAACGGGAGTCCAGGATTGATCCTGCGCCAGTGTTTGACCGGTGCGGGTGATGCTGGACAGGCCACTTAATGCAAAACCAGGTCCCAACAAACCGTTTAATTGATTACTTGTATATAAAACCGCCAATGAAGGTTGCATCTTATTGGTCCCTTTCGGTACTTTAATGGGGAAGTGATAAGCTGCTTGTCCGCTCTTAGTAATGGAGAATCTTCCATCGGATATACCGGCATAGGTATTGGTGGCCATACGTTAAAATTTCTTTGTAGGAATAATTCAAAAATATATTGACAAACTATAGTAAGTTAGGTGGTACTGGACAGTTGGGTGGCTTTCACCAGGTCGATGGTTGCTGTGTATGTACCAGAGCACTCATATAAATCGGGGCCGGTCCACCGCGATCCCATCCACAAATAAAAATCAACACGGAAATTGAACTCAACCTCGAAAGACGTTGCACCGTTTGGAGGTGGCGCAAAATCAAAATAGCTGACTATTACAAACTGGTCAGGCGCAGAAGAAGCACCGACTTGTGTGCACGAAACTGGGGTATCGTTATCGCTGTGGGTCCATCCACCATCATCCCGCATATCGAATTGGATATAGCTTGAAATTTGCGTATCGATCGGAATTACGCCAAATGCCTCAATACCAGGTGCACTGACCTGGGTCACAAACTGTTTATATTGGGGTTCCCAGGTAAAAGCGGGAGTTAGCGGCGAACCAACCTGCTGCGCATATGCCTGTGCTATTATCTGGTAAGAAGGACTATAACCAAAGTAGGTGCAGATATAATCACCTAAGTCTATACCCGGATCGGGTGGTGGGTAATTCGTCAATCTTGGTTGGGTAGGGTTTGCATTAACTGCCGGATATTGCATCGGTTTTCCATTCCTTGATGTGGAAATATTGAGCCCGTAACTAACATAAATTCCAAAAGGATCATTAAAATCCGGAACAAATGGATTTGCATTATTCATTCGACTGATGATAAAAACATGGTACCTGCCATCCCCTGGCGATTGCCCGAGGCCGTTTGCCAAAAAGATATAACCTGTGGCGTTTAATAAAATTGACATCGGTTCACCGCGAACATCGTTTATTGCAAACTGCATGTTTGTAACCATTGGTTGTATACTGCCGTAGGTGTTATATCCTGTAGGCCAGATATTATTTTTTGCTGGCCCGGGGCCAGTAGGAGTAGCACCACCGCAGCAATCAGCAGTAAAAATCCTGGTTTCCAGAAAACTTGCCATTTGCTTAGCATCGTGATTAGTGGCCAAATCCAAATCCGGTATGACTGTATAGGTGAATTTCTCAGCATCCTCTTTAGATTTTCGTGTGAAAATGCCTGTAATGGAGCTATGTAATGTTTTTCCTGTTATCCGTTGAAACTGGGCTCGGTGCTCTTCGGTCATATTGACAAGGCCCAGCGTTTTGTTTTGCCTGAGCACCTGCTGCCAGTGTATTTCATTTGCATCTTCTTTCACCGCGCTACAATCGAAAATTATTATATCTGAATCGACTGGCCACGAATGGCCCTCAAAAAGGGTCACATGTCCGAGATTGCTTGCAACGAGATGAATAAATCCGTTAAGCTGTGCCGTAAGGGCGATTTTGAAATCTTTACGCATTTGTTGGTTGTTGAGGATGACAAAATGAGAGGTTAGATTGTTTGTAGCGAGTGGCAAAACATAAATTTACCAACGTATCATCTATCCCACGTGCCGCTTTTACAAAGTATTTAAAGATAGGAAATTTTAATACCGTTAGTAGTTAGTTTCTTTACACATCGGGGGTTATGGATGAGTGTTTGTTTTCATACGGCGGGCAGGTTCGTCAGTCAGCGTTGTAGAGAACCTCGAAGTTGCAACTTCCTGAAAGCTTCGTCGATGCGTACCCGCCGGGATAAATTAAAAAACCGAAATTTTGTAATATTTCCGGAAAGCTTTTTTTAAATTATAGGGGTTGCTGCCGTTTTTTTTGGCGCGGGCGGGCATTCGCAATCCATGATTCGACATTAACGCTTAACTCCCTCCTCCCGACTCCGAACTCCGAACTCCTAACTCCCATTTCACAGCCCACAGCTCACAGCTATCAGCTTCTCCCTCCTCACAACTGACAACACAGAAAATGGCTTGATAGCAAAGCGGGATGCAATAGCGTCAGTGCACAAGTAAGAGAACAGGATAGTGTTGCAGGATGGTAAGAATGATTTGTTTGCCATCGGTAGTATTTCATGGCATCGGGCCTTGCGAACTTGTTCTGTTATCCATTTCAATTGGGGAACGAAATAAATAATCTCTGTTCTGCGGCATATCAATGGGCAGCTATGTCTGATAAAACCTAAAAGACCGTTTTTATGTTGGAGAATATTTCTCTGCATCAAGGCACTACTAATGGCGAACAAAAAGAAGAGGACCTATTTGCCTTTTTAAACAGGTTCAAGTTATAGGTAGTTGTTGTACCCGGAGAGACGAAAGTATATTTCAAAACATTGCTTTATTTTTCAAACGGAGGTCCTTTGAACTGTAAGTTGACTAGTTCAAACTCTTTTAGTTTGGCATTAAATCTATAGTTTATTGTGTAGTTGAACTGATGATCAAAGCCGTTTGAAAAAACAAAAAATAAAAACTCAGCTTTTTCCTTGTCTACCCATCCGGCCATATTAATGTAAATACGTGACTTCAGTTCTTGCTGTTTAATTGTACCAGCTTCAGGTGAAATCAGTCGAATATGTGTCTTTTCAATCGTCGCTGGTAATTCTATATCGGGGAAATCATCGGGCTGACCATTGTTGCGTTTTCCGAAGTACAGTGTATCGAAATTACTTTTAGTTCTTTTCCTGGCGTCTGTAATAAAATCTGAAATTGCCTGAGAATAGATTTTAGCCAGGTCAACCTTTGTCGGGAAATTAGCTGATTGTCCTAAGGAAGAAAAGGGCCATACAAAAATAAAAAACAAGAATCTTCTCATTTGTCAATGGATAAATTGTCTACTTAGGGCTTGGCTGTTGCAATTACCTGTAACTGCCTGGCTTGGCGACGTGGCGATATTCCGTGTAACGTCAGCCGGGACTGGTGCTGATCAAAGATATGCAGTTGAAAATAAATTCTAAAGCCTGGATTTATTCGTCAGAATGATATGGCGCAGCGCAGTGATATCGGTCAGGATTTAATCGTAAAGCCGCCTTCACGCCACCCCTTTGCTATGTTGGCAGTAGTTGAGCTTAACTCCTAATCGACTATCATTTTTCCCTTTGTTAAATAGTATGAATCCGATTTTCAAATCCACCGACAATAAGCAATGCTTCTAAATCCCTAAATACTTTTCAATAGCAGAAAATGTATTAGATCTGTATAAAATCACGCCATTACTATCTAGTAATAAGTAGGTGGGAAAAACATCTATCACCATTTTAGTCCGCATTCGGTCTTTGTTTTCATCCACTTCTCTATAATTCTTCCAGGGATATTTTTTTTCGTTTATATAATTTCTCCATGGTGCATGATTCTCATCTATCGATATCCCTAAGACTTCCACATTGGCGGTTCCTAATGCACTTAATTTCTTAATTATTGCCTGATGTTCCTGAATACAAGGCACACATCCAATGAACCAGAAATCCATCAGGTATCTTTTGTTGCCAGCAAGTTCAATAGAAGTAAGTATTTTGTCTTTGTTATAAAAACGAAACTTTGAAAAATCAATCTTGTTGACAGATAATATGGTTTCAATCTTTTTATAAGGGTTAAGTAAATGTGTTTTGATTAAATCAGTTTGAGTTAAAAGAATGGCAAATAGTTTTTTAAGCTCTTCTATATTGCTGATATTTCTACTTACATAAATGTTTGCCATTTCGATAGAAAACGGACTGTTTATTTCTTTTGTTATTGCTGCTAATAAAAAATTATTGACGGCTAATGAATCAGGATCACCAGCCAGCAAGTCTTTATACGCTTTCCTGAAATGAAGCGCCTTGTTATATAAAGCTGATCCGATGACAGTGTCAACCTGTATTTGTAGTTTGCCAGAAATTTTGCCTTTAATGGTCAGGTTTCTTCCATCCAGCCATAATTGAACCATTCGATGATCATTAGCTGCATAAAAACTGATTGCGTAAAGGTCATTGATACTGTCATTGAGATCGACGTTAATAGGGTTGGCATATTTTAGGAAATGAAACTCTCTATCTTGCGTAATGTTGGTCACCAGGACACTGTCTATTTTGATGTCAGAATCAAAATAGAGATTTAAATCCCCTGATTGCTTTTCTTTTTTATTAAAATTATAACCAATCAGTAAAGAAGATAGTATGATAATGGGTAAAGCTTTCATATGTTTTATTCCTTTCTTCTTGATTTAAATATTTTCTGTCGATTGAACATATCATTTTATACCAATGTCCTGAAATAAGAAAATCCCATTACAGTCATCTAATAAATTTACACATCTCCCGCAACATTTTCAAGTTGACAACCAGCACAATACTGTGCCCTCAACTTTTTGCCAACCGATTAAAATTTGGCGCACCGCCGGAATGAAATACCACCAACCCAGGCAATTCCCGCTTTCGTCAATAGGGAAAGAAAACAATTTGAATATAATTTATACTTGGATGCCCTGCCCACTTAATCAATGGCATTCAGCAGGGACTTATGCATTCAATAGTCAACCGCTCACCACAAATTAAGCATCAGCAATCGCAGAAAATGGCTTGATAGCATAGCGGGATGCATTAGCGCCGGAGCACAGCAAGAGAACAGGATAATGTTATAGGATGGTAAGAATGATTTGTTTGCCAGCGCTAGTATTTCATGGCATCCCAGTTGCGAACTTGTTCTGTTATCCATTTCTTTTGGGGAAAGAAATGGATAATCTCCGTTTAACAGTAGATCATTGGGCAGCTATGTCTGATAAAACCTAAAAGACCGTTTTTATGTTGGAGAATATTTCTCTGCATAAGCCGCTACGAATTGCAAACAAAAAGAGGATGAATTATTTGCTTTTTTTTACACAGTTCATTCTATGCAAGGTGAAGTGTTTTCTATGAATTTGCACAGCGCTGCTTACATTACGATCTTGCAAATTGAAGCAACGCAGCCATCTCATCCTTATCTGCTTTTTTCAATGCAGCTATATAATCTTCCCTCGCCTGTTTCGGGTCCTTATATGATTTTGCACCCCAGCTAAAGACAGGCTTGCCGAATAGATGACTCACGATCACATCCGCCATCAGCCTGGAATGCCTGCCATTCCCATTCGGAAAGCAATGGATGGATACGATCCGGTGTTTGAACCGGACCGCGATCTCATCCGCTGAAAAATGATTATGGTCTATCCAATATTGACAATCATCGGCCAGTCCCCGTAACAGGATAGCGACTTGTTTCCAATCACCACCGATATTCTTGTCGGTCAGCCGGAATTCACCGGCCCAGCGCCATACATCCCGGTACATACGTTTATGCAACCCCCGGATAAATGTTTCCGATAGAATAGCAGTGCTGTTGAATTTTTTCTGCAAGGTCCATTGCACAGCTTCCTCAATATTTAATTGCTCCGCCTCATTGAGTTGACCTTGTGTGGAGATATGCTTCAGCAAGAGCCCTTCCTTTTCTTCTTCGCTGAGCGGTGTTTGTCCTTTTCCATATACCAGGTCTAATCCCATAAAAATTTCGGCATTTCGTTCATGAATTCACTGATCTTCTCGTTCCGGGCATTGATCAGTCGCCCTTCATTGTTCTGTTGGTCTTCTAACCCCATGGTCGTACTGGTCCTGTTAATGATTTCTGCTGCTTTTGCGTGTGCAGCTTTCCGTACAATTCCTTCCAGGTTCCCTTCTTTGGGTATGATAGCATACACCAGTTTCATGTCCAAAGCTTCGGCTATTTCCTGTAATGATTTCAGGGTGATAGTTCCCTCCTGCTCTCTTTTTTCAAAATCACTGATCGAGGGAGGTTTTTTATGCATGCGGCGGGCCAGTTGACCCAGGTTCATACCAATGGCCTTCCGGATAGTTCTTATCCATCCTTCAGGTGGTACAGGGGGCAATCCAGCCTGGTCGATCCCAGCCAGTTGTTGGCTGACCTGCTGCAGCATTAATCGTTGTTTTCTTTTTGACATAAGCTTATAGGCTATTTTTATTTAACAAAAATAAGTCTATAAACTTACATTTTAAAATAAAAATTCGTTTATAGACTACTAAAATGAATAAAAAATAAGCTTACAGGCTAAATAACAAGCCATTGCCGGGTGTTTGCCAGCGGTAGTATTTCATGGCAGTGTTCCTTGCGACGCTCCGTTCGGGGGCATATCATTGGGCAGCAATATCTGATAAAACCTAAAAGACCGTTTTACGTTGGAGAATATTTCCCTGCATTAATCGCTACGGAATGCGAACAAAAAGAGTAGGGCTTATTTGCCTTTGTACACAGTTCATGTTGTGCGTTCGTTCTTCTTCTTACTGGTCTGATTTTTTGTAAATGTAAGAGTCTAAGTCGTCTGGTCTTATTTGTGCCTGTCCTCGATTGTAATAGTTAAGAGGTACACTAATTCTAATACCTTCCTTTTGTAATGGCAAAACCGTATGAGGAATTTGTCTTGCGTCAAATAAGATAAGAGTGCCACTTTTCGGGTAAATTGTTAATGTTTCTTTTGGTAACTTAAATATTAATTCGCCACCTTCATTTTCATTATGTGTCGTTACGAAAAGTACACCTGTCAATGGGTTACTGTCAACGTGCCATTCATATCTTGCATTCTTTCCTTTGAGTAGATTAATATTTGTACCTGATTTTATATTTTGGGCGAAGTCATAAAGTCCTTTGAAATTATTATTTGCAAATTCCAGAAAATCTATTTGATAAAGTTTGTGAAGCCAATTTAATTTCTCTGCAATGACATCTCCTTCTACAACGTAAACTTCTGCTGCATCACTATTTTCTGGTTCTCTTGATGTTGAAGATTTGCCGTCTAATTTAACAAGATAAGAATCTTCTTCGGCAACTTTTACAATTTGAGCAACCCAATTTTCGGGTAACAAACCTAACTCAATGAGATTAAATGAGGCGTATGTATTTGATGTGTCAAACATTGTAAATTATTTTTTACTAGCCGTAATTATCAATTCGTGACTAAGATTTGGGAATAATTTTGAAACGAATAAATTAATTTTCCAAAGCCTTGGGAATTTTGAAAAAAAAGAAACTCCTCCCAAAGTATTATAGCCAACAATACTGATGTTTGTAAAGTCTGGTTGGAATAACTTATGAAGTTCTGACTTTGTAAAGACCCAAGAATAAGAAAATCCATTTGATGAAATTCCTCTTGTCTTATATTTTTCTTTTTTTCCAAATTTAAGATTGAGGATTCTTCGCATTGAATACCTACTTATAACAGAGATAAGTATAGTGCCTTTATCATCTAAAACCCGTGAAATTTCATTTATTGTTTTTTCAACATTATCAGTATAAGAGAACGCAGTAAAGATACTTAGGACAAAATCAAATGTTTTTGGCTGAAATTGTTGCAAATTGCTCATTCCAAAATTAAACGTTACAATGTTCGGATGATTTTTCTTAAATACACCTAACATTTCATTTGAAATATCAATACCAGTGTAGCTGAATTTTGTATTTAGTGAACTACACAATTTATAGCCTAGTCCAGTACCACATCCCAAATCCAAAACTTTTGTAAATGGATTCCTATTTGCATAGCAAATTCTTTGAAGAATAAATTCATTTTCTAAATTGCTCCAATTGTCTATGTATGTATTGCTATAGTTGGATGCAACACCTCCCCAGTATTCTTTATTATTTTCTTCCCATTTATCAATCATAGCTATGCGGTCAAATCATTTCCTGTTTTGGATTTATAGTAGGTTATGTCTAAAGGATGTGTGAACTGTCTAAGTTTTGTAAATATTTTATTGTAAAAAGCTAACGATTCTGTTTCAATTATTCCCCTAATTTCTTTATCAGAAAAAACGTCTTTAGCCACAACAAAGTCGTCAAATGCAAGAAAGCCATTTGCAATTTCTCTCAATAGGGCTTTAGGGATTTGGCTTTCGTAAGCATAGTAGGTAAAATAGTATTCACTTATTTCATTGTGAAGTATTTGTTTTTGAATGGGTACTATGTTTAAAAATTCTACTACTTCAGATTCTTTGATTATAAAAATCCGTTCAACTGGAATTTTTCTATTTGATGCATTGATATTGAGCTCTAAAAATAATTTCTCTTCGTCACTATCAGTCCATTCTAAAGGGTCGCTAATTGAAGCTGCCCAAATTCTTGAAACTGCCATTTCTAATAAGGAAAATAGATAGACATAATAAACATCTTCTTCAATTTGGCTTACAATTTTATGCTTTCTTAGTTTGCTAAAGGATGTGTATATTTTTTTTGTTAGCTCCTGATTTGGATGGTTTAAAATATACTTCTTTCCAATTTTAGTATTTAGGAAATGGGTTACTTGGCTTTGAATTTTCCTTTGCTTGCTGTTGCCGAACTTTAGTGATATATAGTTAATCGTATTTTGAATTTTTTTTATTACCCATAACCTTATATTTGGAAACATAGCCAATACACCTCCGATAATTGTCAGAAGTATCCCTAATAATTGCACAGTTTGGTTTTGCAAAAAACTCTGTACAAAAGATGATGTTGAAGTGCTATCAGGTGGCATATGCTTTATTTATTTAAATCATCGAATTCGTACTTTGATAAAGGGTCTGAACATAAATAGCCTCCATCGGTTATTAATGTGGTGCCATTTATAAAAGAGGATTCATTTGAAAAAAGAAATGCTACAACATTGGCAACTTCATTACCGCCTCCCAGTCTACCTAATGGTGTAAGTTCTCTTGATTTATTAAAAATTTCATCTGTGTCCATTTCCCCACCAATCCAACCCGAAGGCAAAGCATTTACTCGAATTTTTCTTTTGCCTAATGTATTAGCCAAACTCTTGACAAGGTTATGAATAGCTGCCTTAGTTGCAGAATATGCAGACGCACCGTAAGAACCTCTGTATGCTTCTGTACTTGTTATTATAATGTTTGAGCTATCAATATTCATTTTGTCTTTTAACTCGTGAATCAGGTAATTTGGTGCTGTTAAGTTTATCGCTAAACTTTTGTCCCAAATACTATGGTCAAATTTGTCAGGATTTTCCATATCGAAGAAAAATTGGGCGAAAACAAGTCCGTCAAAGTTTGATGAAACTGATTTAATAAAATTGTTCATCGAATCTTTAGAAGATAAATCAACTTCTTGTAGAGTTAGTTTGTCGCTCTGAAACTCATTTAATAAAACTTTGGCATTGTCTGAATATTCTCTATCAAATGTTCCGATTACAAAAATCCCATCGTTTATCATCCTCCTTGTTATTGCTTCTGAATAACCTGGCTTAGCCGCTCCAATTATTATTACACTTTTCATTTTGAATTATTTTAATGTCAAATTTAGTATTTCTTATTTAGTGATTTGTTAAGCGATTTGTTTGTAGTTCGTAGGGTGTTTCACAGAATGACGCACAACGGTACGGCTTGGCGATGTGGCGGTATTTGAAATCGTCAGCCCGTAACTGCTGCTGAATAAAGTTACAAAAGATGATGATAAGAACTACAGCTCGGCGTTATTCGTCGGCTGGAACTGGAGCCGATTAGCGAACAAAAAGTTGAGAATATATTCGTCGCTCCGCCATATTGCCAAACCGCCTGTTGTGCGTTCGTTTCTCGTCTCGTCAATCTGTTAGGCCAGCAAAAGCTTTGTCAGGGTTTTTTGAAACAAGATACTTAACATTGTTTGCTCGTCTAACTTGGTTTTCTCCTGCTTTTTTTGATATTGTCTGAGCCAACAATTCTCTTGACCTTAAAGTTTTATATTGAATAAGTGCTTCATAATATTTGTAACTTGATCCGTCAAAATAATTGTCATGTCGTAAGTCGTTTGTTACTTCTTTTTCAACTATTTCAAATAGGTCGGGATGAGGGAAATTAGTAATAGCGTCAAATACAAAATCTTCTCCGATTAATCCTTCTGTTTCATAAACGTTCTTAATGATAGAAATATCGTTTGAGTTTTTGAATTTTGCCAATGCCGGCAATGCTTCAATAACACCTGTCAGAACAATTTCTCTAAGTCTATTGTAATAAGTGTCCTTGTGCGTTAAACTCTCCAGCATATAATCTCTGGACTTAAACTTTATTTGGTTATAGTTAGATTTCCTTATTAATATTTCATTTCCATAAAGCATTAGTGAGTCAATAAAGTCTCTTTGGTGATTATTGATTTTGTATGATGATGAAGAGTCATATGGAAAATAACCAACTTGTTCAAGATAAAAATCTGTCACATAGCATGGGTCAACCATGCAACCCATAATTCTTTCAAATTCGCCTGTATCATTGATATGTCTTGTTAATATGTCAAAGATTTTCGGACTCTTTTTTTCTACCAGGCCTTGAAAAGCATAACTCCGAACGACTGGACTTTCATTGTCGCACAAATGAAGAAGCTCGGATTCTGAACTTTTAGCTAACAGTGTCTCATATCTAGCCCATTGAAGCGATGAGTCAGCCGTTAGTCCAACAAACTTGTATTCAAACATTTTATAGTCAGCCATTTTCCTGACCACTTTGTCCAACGAGGGGCTTTTGTCTTTACATGATTGTAAAAACAAGAAAAGCAATAGTGGTATCGTGAAGAGTCTCCTCATGAAATGACGCACAACTCATGAATTTACGAAACTCCCGGCACATTTTCATATTGACAATCAACACTAAATTGTACCAGTTGCTTTTTCGAAACGATTAAAATTTGGCGCACCTTCGGGATGAAATACCACCAACCCAATTCCTCCTTTCGTCAATAGTGAAAGAAAAGAATTTGAATATAATTTAACCCCAGATGTCCTGCTCAATTAAACAACGAATGCCGCAAGAACCCTTTCCACAAATTTGCATCCATTAAACCAATTTAAAAGTAAGTGTCTGCTATGAATCCCCGCTTCAAGCTTATTTAAATAAAGAGACAACTAGTATACTAAAAAATAGACCAGCCTCCGGCTGGCCTATAGATTACTATTACAGATGTCCACTCATTTAAGTAAGCCTGAGGCTGTCTCCTCCTTTAGGACCGGTCATTCAACATTCATCATTCATAATTCAGCATACACTCCCTCCTCTAAACTCCGAACTCAACATTCAACCTTTATCATTCAACCTTCTTCTAAACTCCCCCGTCCCCATCCCCACCACCGTCTTAAACGCCACCTGAAAATTCATGCCTTCAGTATACCCCACGAGTTCAGCAATAGTGGCCAGGGTATAATTCGTTTCCCGCAATAATCGTTTAGCCTCCTCGATCCGCACCCTTCGCGATAATTGGAAAACCGATTCACCATACGTGGCACGAAAAACTTTGTTGAGGGTGTAGGAATTGGTGCCGATCTTTTTCGCCAGCGCGGGGATCGAATCATAACAGCGCAGGTCAGCTAAAATAGTGGCGCGGGCAGCAGCAGCAATGTCCTTAGATGTAGGAACAGAAAAGTCAACCATAGATTTTAAAAAGCTCCCCTCCGCATTTGCCTTACGGGGCAATGGGAAGAGAGCAGGTCACCAACCAAAACAGAAATGAAAAAAGTTAACCAGGACGGATAATATCGGTCATTCATAATTGTAATAAGGTCTTCAACATTTCATCATCTCAACAACTAAACATCTCAACCCCTCAACCCCTCAACCTCTCAACTACTCCACATCTCAACCCCTCAACATCTCAACCCCTCAACACCTCAACACATCTCCTGTATTGAATAAAATAAATATACAATCACACAACCCCGATCAGCATTAAACTATTTTAAGAAATTCGCTGACCCTTTACTTTACTCAGCATCACTTCACTCATACCGATCCACGACGCTAAATATTTAGCAGGGATACGCAATAAGAATTCCGGATAATGCTCTTGCAGCCATGCATACCTTTCGGTGGCCTGTTGCATGCGTAATCCAAATAATTGTTTCGCGGTAAGCCGGTAATAATTTTGCAGGAGCTCACGACCTGTCCAGTTGAATTCAGGATAGGTACGATAGATATAATACAGATCTTCATAGCTGATGCACCAGAGACGTGAATCTTCCAGTGCCTGTATATATTCATGGCTCGCGGTACGGGTATGAAAACTTTCAAGGGAAACGATCACATCCTGTTCTTTCATGAATGCCGAACAAACTTCTGTATTCCTTTTCAAATAATAGCTGCGGAGTAATCCCTGTTCAATAAAATAAATATGCCGGCAGACATGTCCGGCTTTTAGCAGAAATTCTTTTTTGTTCAATTCCCGTAGTGTCATTACCGAAAACAGGTGATCCTGGAGGGCGGGCGACAAGGGGTGGAACTGTTGTAAAAAATGCAGCACTTGCTCCATGCTTCAAAGTAAATTTCAGGCCATGCCAGGGTATCATTCAAGTGGTAATTCCAATTTATCATTCGGGATTTTTAGGAGAATTACGACCGAATGAACAACTGGTTATCCCGTTTGGTAAATCCGTCCCGGATTGGCCGCTATACCTTTTCGTAAACCTTAACGATGGACATTCGCAAACATGCTCCCCCCATCATTGCAGCCCTGCTGATCTTATTATTTGTATACACGGCCACCAGTAAATTATTGGACCATCAAAAATTTTACGCCGTTCTTTCTATTACGCAGGGTATTAATAAATACGCTTCTATAGTTTCCTGGCTATTACCATTGACAGAAATAGCCATCTCTATTCTTTTATTTATTCCGGCCTGGAGAAAATATGGATTTTTATTTTCTACGCTGATCATGGCCATCTTCACATCTTACATTGGAGCGATGTTACTATTTGCCTCAAAGCTTCCCTGCTCTTGTGGAGGTGTGCTCAGCAACTTAACCTGGACTGAACATTTATTATTCAATTTCTTCTTTACTGCTATCGCCATTGCCGGTTATCATCTCGAAAAAAACAAAGAACGATTTATTGCAATAAACAGGATCAGCCGAACACCTGTATAAACTAGTAGGCAAATTTTAAACAACTAAATTATCAATCATGAAAAAGTATTTATTAGGATTGTTCGCCGTTGTACTGGCCATTGGTTTCAGTGCATTTACGGCGCCGGAAAAATCAACAAGCGGAAATTTAAATGAAGCGTATTGGTTCTATGTTGAATCAAATCATGGTGCGGATGCAAGCTTCACCAATTCAACGGCTACGTTCATTGCATACACGGAAAACGCACCTGCTATGGATTGCAGCGGTGCCGGGAACAAATGTGTGATTAAATTTAATCCAGGAGACCTCAATATTATCACTCCTGGGGTTGAAGCAGAGATCGATGATGCCGGAGGCACAAGCCCAAAATCACCATTAAGCGTAGGTAGAGAAAGAACAGGACTATAAGCTTTTTTACCTGATAATGAGAGACTGACTCAGTCTCTCATTATTTTATAAGTTCCGAATCACCAATACAGGCATTTCCCTATATACTTCATGAATCGCAAGTCCATACGGCTTCAAAAAATCACGGAGCACATCAATGGATTTGGAAAGCTTCAATTTTTCAGAAGGAATTGTAATATCTACATTGCCGGTATAATTTGTGCCATCTATGAAACGGGAAAAACGATCCTGGGCATAAATGACATTGAGAAATTCATTGGCCAGTAATTTCATTTTCACATTTTGATACAACCAATAACCACCATTTTCAGTATGCTTTTTCTCCCGCTTGCTGACCCCTCCTTTTGTCTTTAAAGTTTCATTAATGGTGGAATCAGTAAGCATATAACATTTAACTTTTCTGATCTCAATTGAACTTTTCATTTGAAAGTAACGGTCAAGATCTTTTTGCATAAAAGATAACACTGATGCTGAGTCATTTACCCTGCACTTTAATCCATAACAATAAGTGTTTGATTGAAGCCAGTTGGTTACTTCATCAACGGAGCCATTAAAATAAAACCTGCGGGTATCGCCGTTTTCAATTAGTATACGGCTATTTGGTATAATGGGAAAAGAGTCCAGCGTATTTTGGTACGCATACCTGTACATTTCTAAAATTGACTGGTTAACCATACTAACCCCTCTTTTAATTTTACCGGGACCAGTAATATCTTTCACGATACCCGAACCACCCTGGCCAATTTCAATATGCGGCATAAAAAAAGAATACATGGCTTCATCATCTCTTATCGGGCTATCATCACTGACCCATGACAATGGGTCATCCATCTGCATTTCCCGGTGAATCTTTTCATCAAACTTAGGTTTTCTTCCTGCCACTAACATTTCGATTGTAGCAGCATTAGTCGAACTGCTATAAGCCATTGCTTCAAACACCTGGTTCTTATTGATCCAGACATGGGTGGGTACACCAATAAATGGAAACAACTTATGAAGTATAGTATCTCCCGTAATACGTATTAATTCATTACCGGCCTTGATCCATTGGCGTGCTGCGGGATTATCTTTAAATTTAACCCACAACTTTTTTACTTCTTCTTCTGTATTGTGTGTTACCAGGATAACTTTAATTTTATCACCAAACTCTTTTTGAAAGGTGGCCATCTTTGGCATAGCAACAATACAGTCAGTACATCGTACACTCCAAAAATCCAGCAAGATCACCTGACCTTTAAAATCACTGAGCGTTGAAACAAAAGATGAATCACCAATCCGCATCGTTAATGGTATAGCGGGAACCTGCTCTCCTTTTTGTAAGGGCCAAAACTTTACGAACTGTCCGATAGAATTGCTTACAATTATTACAATTGCAGTAATAACGAAAAATATTTTTTTCATAAAATTAGTACCCTGGGTTTTGCACCAAATATGGATTGCGGTTTAACTCTGTCAGCGGGATGGGAAATAATTGGTCGGTAGATTGCCAGTTGGGTGCTTTGGAGATACCGAATACTGCATTGGCCCTATCCCAGCGTTTAAGATCAAACCAGCGATGCCCCCCCTCTGCAAAAAATTCTACCCTTTTTTCCTGTTCGATTGCCAATAAAACAGCAGTGGATGTTCCACTATTGATCACTGGAAGTCCTGCCCTTTGTCGAATAAGGTTTAAATCAGCAAGGGCCAAAATCAATTTATCCTGCATTGCCCTGGCTTCACTTCGGATCAGGTATTGTTCTGCGAGCCGAAAGACAATATAATATTCTGATGGTACCGGGTTGGCATCGGATCTTAATTTATACTTATGAGGGTACCAGAAAGTTTGACCCGTAACGACCTTTGATCTCATCCAATTACCATTGACTCTTCTGTTATCACCCGGCTCAAAGGATAATAATAACCCGTTACTTAAAGCATAACGGGGTCGAACAGACGCCGAGCTGGTAGGATTAAAGATTTGTCCTTCCGCAGTATTAAAGTTGGGTTGAATTGGACGCAACTGCAAGATGGCTTCCTTACTGCCGGCAAGAAAAACAGCATTTAAAACTGGTTCAAGCGAATACATAGCAGAACTGATTACCGCTGTTGCCATTGCCTCTGCTTCGGCCCAACGTTCTTCGTATAAAAGTAATTTGGCAAGAAAAGCGGTGGCGGCCATTTTATTGAACCTCACTTTTTCTCCCGAGGGATAGTGGGTGGAAAGTTGCTCTCTTGCATTCGAGACCTCTATAAGTAAACGGGCCATCACCTCCTCTTTAGCCATTCGCGGCAGGATAGCATTTTGGGTATAATTGATAGTAGTCACATAAGGCACCGCACCAAAAAGATTAACGAGGTTAAAATATAACAGACTACGGATTACCCTGCACTCTCCAAGCAGTTGATCTTTCAGTGAAGGAGTAATGTTTTTACTATTGGTTAAACCATCAATGCAGGCATTGGTTTGGTAAATTAATTTATAAGCCTGCAGCCATAATGCGTTATTGGGAGCATTTTCGATTGAGATGCCATTACTTTGAAATTCATTTTCGGCAGCATTGGTAAAGGCTGTAGTAAATAATTCATCAGCCGCAAGACCGGTGTAAGCCGTGATACTTCCGTTTCCAAAACTTAGAGAAGTGGAAACATTCATCATCTCTGCATAAATCCCTGAAACTGCACCAATGGCATTGACACTATCTGAAAAAACCGATTCAGTGACCAATTGATTTTTGGGAAGGCCCACATCAATCATTTTTTTACAGGAACTGCATAGGATGCCGCAAACGATTATTAGCAGGAGGATAGATTTGAAAATTTGCATAAAATAAAATTTAAAAATTAAACTGAACACCAACAGTAACAATACGGAAAGGCGGCACCGAATAAAAACTCATGGTCTCCGGATCATTACCTTCGTAAGAAGTAATGGTGAAAAGGTTCTGTGCTTGTAAATAGATCCTGCATTCATCCATTTTCATTTTACGAATAAGATTTTTCCCTAGCGAGTAAGAAAAGGACAGGGTTTTCAGACGCGCAAATGATGCATCGCCATAGGTATTCGAAGCATTACGTGATCGCCGGGCAGCATCTGCTGTTAAACCAGTCTGCTGGCTTGTTAATCGTTGTACCATTGAAACTTCTCCAGGTTTTCGCCACCGGCTATTCAAAGCAGCGGGTTGGTTTCCATAAGTTCCGGGAACCGTTTGATTGACTTGCCCGGTATATAGGGGACCTTCTTGTTTAGTAAATTGGATAAAAAAGTCCAACTGGAAATTCTTCCTGTTGATACTGTTGTGCATCCCACCTGTAAATTGAGGAGTGGCATTTCCGATAACTTTATAGTCGCGAAATGCAACAGGATTGCTGGTTATTCCATTGACGGATTCAAATTCATAGATCCCCGTAAGAGGGTTGACTCCTACGGCGATAAATTTATTCAGCACGGATAGTGGTTGCCCAATTATATATTCATTTACATAACTTGAATTTTCAATCCCGGGGAATGCAATGACTTTGTTCCGACTGGTGGAAAAGTTCAACTGGCTGGTCCAACCGAAAAGTTGTTTTCGGATCAGGCTTATCTTGGTGGAAAATTCAAACCCCGTATTTTGAACAAGGGCAGGAAAATTTCCGATGACTCCATTGAACCCAGTTTGAATAGGAAGATTATAGATCGCCAATTGATTTCCGCAACGGTTTCGGTAGGTGGCAAAACTTGCTATGATGCGATCTTGTAAAAAACCGAATTCGAGAGCAACCTCCAGCTTGCGGGTTTCTGACCAGCCAAATCCGGGATTATAAAGATTCTGCGGTACATACCCCATAACGGACTGATAGGGATATAAGCTCACCCCCCACCTGGACAGGTATTGATAATTTCCAATGCCATCATTTCCCGTCGTACCATAACTGGACCTGAGCTTGCCATAGCTAAGCCAGGGAATATGTTGTTTGATGAGCTTAGCATCAGAGAATATCCAACCGGCACCGATGGAAGCAAAGTTTCCAAATTGTTTGCCGGGTCCAAATCGACTGGAGCCATCTCTGCGACCATTCAACGTAAGAATATACCTGCGGTTCAAAATATAATTGATACGGCCAAAAACACCAGCATATTTATAGCGGTTAAAACCATCACTTACTGAACGGGTAGCTGCCCCGGCTATGCTACCTAATAGAGCATCGTTTGAATAATTAGAACCTACAATACTGGTGGCAAAATTTGAATTATGTTGATAGGTGGCCCCAAGGAGGAATTCAACTTTACTTTCACCAAACTTGGTTTTATAGGTAGCTTGAGGCTCGATGATATAAGTATTATAATCATTGCTCCCAAAACTTGCCATAGAGATTTTGTTTGCGCCAGGATGAAAACTAGCCTTTGGTAGTTGTAGAATTTCATCATTATTCAAAGTATTATACCCAAAATTGCTGCGGATAATTAATCCGGGCAGGAGTTCGTAGCTGAGTTGTAATCTGGAGATGAGATTCCTGCTGTTACTTGAATAATTTTGTTTTAAGTATCCCAAGGGGTTCTCATCAAGGATGATTCCATTGTACTCCCAATTAATTTCACCTGTTTGGGTTAGAAGATCAGGATAGTTTGGAGGCAACCGGAAAGCAGTAAGCGCATTTACGGATCCTGGAACATCATTGTGTGTGTAGGAATAGTTGGAGGAAATTTCGAGCATTAATCTTTTAGTAGAAGACTGGTGTCGTAAATTAAAATTAAAAGAACCCCGCTGGCTGCCAAATTTCCCGGGAAAAATATTGGATTCGTTACTATAGCCCGAACCCAGGATAAATTGAGTAGCAGCGTTGCCACCTGAAAAGGAAGCATTCACACTAGTAGTATTTGCAGTCCCTCCAAAAAAGTAATCCATCCAATTGGTTGTACGGGTGCTATCAAAAATAGTTAAGTCAGGAGCGTAACCCGAACTACCGGCCAAAGCATTTGGGATAATACCATCATTTGAAAATGCTTCTTTTCGCATTGCCAGGTAGTCGGAAGTGTTCATCATCGGCATTGTTCTGGTAACCGTACTGGCACCGGAATATATATTGAGGCCAAACTTTGGCTTGCCTTCCTTTCCTTTTTTGGTTGTAATCAGAATTACACCATTGGCCGCACGGGAACCGTAAATAGCCGTAGCATCTGCATCTCTTAACACTTCAATACTTTCTATATCTGCAGGATTTATTGACTGAAAAGGGCTCATCCCGCCATAGGAATTATTATATAATTCACCTTCGGCAGAAGCGATGGATTGGTACAAATTGATATTAGCATTTTGGGGAGCAAATGGAACACCATCAATAATGAACAATGGTTGATCAATGGGATTGATAAAAATTCTTTCGGGATTGGAATTGATTGAATTTTGTCCACGTATCTGAACCGTAAAAGCAGCACCCGGAACACCACTCGTTGAAGTAACAATTAATCCCGGCACTCTTCCTTGTAATGCAGCTAATGGATTTTGTACCGGTTGCTGGCTAATTTCAGCAGCACTAATTTTACTGACACTTCCGGTAGTGAATCGTTGCGTCGTCGTACCGTAACCAATGACTACGGTTTCATCTAACACACCTGTCCTTTGAGATACTTTGATGGTCAGGTATGATTGCTGGTTAATATTGATTTCCATTGGCATAATTTCAGCGCCACTTATCAGTAGCATACCAGTGGGATCAACCTGTGCAAAAGAGAATTCTCCTTTCGAATTGGTAGTGGTGATCAAAGCAGAATTTTTGACCCGCACAGTTATCCCGGCAACTACTTCGCCTTCAGCATTAATAATTTTACCACGAAGAGGTTGTTCAATATCGGCAACCGACTTTTTTTCATTGTTGACTTTTAGAATAATATAGCGGTCATCCATCGTGTAAGACAACCACTGCCCTGCCAAACAAATTTTGAGCATCTCTTCAATCGTACCATTCTTTAATTCAATACTCACCGGCTTCGCCAGCGAAATTGCTTCTTTGCTATACACAAAGCGAAACTTAGTTTGCTGTTCCACAATCGCAAAGACCTTTTCCAACTTCGAATTTTTTACCGAGAGGTTAATGCCCTGTGAGAATCCACGGGCAGATAATTGCATAGAAGCAACCGTTAGCAGGAGGGCCAGCAACTTCATCGCTAATAAGGTTTTTAGTTTTGGTGAAAGGCATGCCTTTCCTTTGCAATACACGGGCTGTTGCATACATTTGTTTTGTTTGGGTTATACAATGATTCAGTCTCGCCGACTTTTAATTTGGGATAACCTGGACAAAATTGAGCGGGTTTCGGTTCCAACGAAACCCGTTTTTTATCCAGGCGATCACCAACTATTTTCTAACCTTAATGGTGTTTCCTTCTATGTTGAAATGTACATGCCCGGTTTGTTCCAGCAGGTACAATAATTTTGATACCGGTACATTCCGGTCGATCCTTGCATTCAGGTGTGCCACAATTTTGTCTTCATAAACGATCTCCGCATCATACCAGCGAGCCACCTGCCGCAGGATCATATCGAGTGGGGTATCAGAGAATTTGAATTCATTATTCTTCCAGGCAGCCACCGCAGCAGCATCAGTATTGATAACCTTAAAGATTCCATCTTTAACCTGTGCCTGCTGACCGGGACGTAATATATTTTCAGTGGTTCCTTTCGTTACTAATACAGAACCTTCTGCCAAAGTGGTGGTGACAAACGGTTCATCATCGTACGCATTAATATTAAATTGCGTACCCAATGCTTCAACGGTCATATCCCCTACCTCAACTTTGAATGGTTTAGTTGGATCTTTCGCTATTTCAAAATAGGTTTCTCCGGTTACTATAACTTTTCGTTCAGTTCCATTAAAACTAACCGGGTATTGTATAGAGGATTCGGCGTTCAGCCAAACTTTACTGCCATCGGGTAATTGTAATTGATAATGTCCTTTGCGGGGAATACGGAGTGTATGATAAACTAGTTCACCACTACTTACCTTTCCATCATAAATAATAGTTCCTTTGTCCTGAAAAATTCTTGCCTGCCCCGCAATACTGGTATCATTGGATAACTGATCCAATTGAATAACGGTTCCATTATCTAATGTGAGTGTGGCTTTATCAGTACCGGGACTGATATCAGTTACTTCAGCAATAATTTCAGGTTTGTCTTTTTGAAATTGCGTCATATATATATATATACTGAGAGCAATGATCACCGAAGCGGCAACAGCATATTGCCAGAAACGAGTTTTACCTTTGAACTGGATTTGGCGTTTGGTCTTTTGCAGGTCTTCTTCCACCTGCATATTTTTAAACGCTTCAAGTGAAGATTCTATATTTTTTTCATCGGTGAGTTCCCCGAATAAACGCATATTCGCATCACTGGCATTGATCCAGTTATCCAGTTCTTCCCGTTCTTCTTCGTTCAATGTGGCATTGATATGACCTGCTACCAGGTAGGCAGTCCGGTAGGCTTCTTTCAATGCTGCAGCAGGCATATGTCCGTTTGCTTTTTCCATACCATTAAGGTAATAATTGTCCGGAAACTTAGACGTAAGATCGTACCCTTTGACCAGTTCCCGAATTAAAATAATTAAAGAAATGCAAGAAAAATAAGGAGTAGTAAATTTAATTTCTTCCGGAGGAAGATCAATGCCTTATCCTTATGGTTCCGGGCTGTGCGGGGTGTAATATGTAATTCAGCAGCAATTTCTTCAAGCTTTTTGTGTTCCAGGTAATATCGTTTAAATACCTGTTGCATACGGTCGGGAAGCTGATTGATCGCTTCATGCACATTTCGGAGTGTTTCAGCATGAATGACTTCATTGATTGGTGATGCTTCCCATTGTTCTTCTATTTGAAAAATGCCGGCCATTCTGGCGGCAGCCGTTTTTTGACGACGTAAATGATCAATGCTTTGATTACGGACGCTGGTATAGAGGAAAGATTTAATAGCACCTGGGTTGTTTATGGTCTGATGTTTTTCCCAGAGTTTGATAAAACATTCTTGTACCAGGTCACGGGCTAACTCAGTGTCATTTACATATCGGTGGGCAAAAAAGCAAAGTGCGGAATAATATTTACGAAAGAAAAAGTCAAAAGCTTTCTCCCCACCTTGCTGAAAGGCTTGTATAATAGAAGCAGGATGTAAAGGTCCGTTGGGCACTATAGCAAATCAAATTTGACATTTAGAGGAGTCTGTCAATGAAGTTGCCGCCAAAAAAAGACGTGGTACTCCACTTACCGTTCTGAGGCCGTCGAAAGCCTTGCCACGAATAAGGGAGCCCACGCCTAAACGTGAGCCCTTGCTTATCATCTTGTGGCATTGAAATTTCGACGTTTCAGAACAAGACTCAAAGCGAAAGCTTCAAATAAGTTGATTCAATATGAAGATTCGCAATCTAAAGATAGGAATACTTTGAGATGAAGGGCTTAAACCCTTCAAAATATTTTTCAAATCCTTTGACGTTTGACAAATGGAAAAAAAGGATAAGAAAATACTTAATTCCCGAATTGGTCTTACTTTTTTGAAAATCCTAGAGGAAAGAAAAATAATAGCTAAGGGGAATAATGCCAAGGGTATTAAAGATCATAAACTTGTTTCAAGTCTTAGAAAATTATCAGCAGCTTCAGCTGTCGACTTTGGCACGGTTCAAAAAATATCAAAAGGGGATCAAGGACTTGAATTTTTTACACTAATTGATTTAATAGAAGCCTTGGATCTAAACTTAATGGAATTTGCAAAATACTTTATTTCCTTTTCTGAAGAAGAAGTAAGAGATTATATGAATTTGATCCTAAAAGAAAGAAAAGAAAATTCTAGGAAAAAGAAATAGAATCACTTTTTCACTAAAAAAACAAGGTGATGGACGCAATGCAGACTACCCAGATAGCAGGAGCCTTTGCGCTTAAAACAGGAATTGTATTAAACTATATTATTTCTCGCCGAAAGTTTAAGAGAAGAACTATCACCGGTACAGAAGTATTTAAGAACTACGAAAGAAGCAAGTTGATACCATTCACTTAAAGATTTGGAAGACTTATTGCCTGGATTTTAGATTTAGTTGGAGTATTTCTTATTATTATTGCTTTGACTTGATTTTACATTGTCAAATGCGGCCGTATGTGTGAGTATCGGTAAGATTATCCGTAAAATAAGAGAGCAAAAAATATTACCCAGCAGCAGTTTGCGGCCCGTATAAACATGCACCGTTCCACCTACTCTAAAGTGGAAGCCCGAGAACGGGAACTTTCTGTTACCGACCTGAGTAAATTGGCAAAGCATTTGGTATGACTATAGTCCAACTCGTAAACTTTAAAAGCAAACTGCTTACCGAAAAAATATAGTAGATTAAACCAGTCTCAAACAACTACGACTCATTAATGAACTTGAACCCGATGATAAAGCAATGGTCTTTCGACTTATGGATACCATCGTTTCTAAAAAAAGTTTTAAAGATTTTATAGCAACTATGCATTAAACAACAAAGCCCCTCACGGGGCTTTGTTGTTTTTGATTATATTGTTTTCACTCCATCGTTGCAAACGATGTACAACCTTTCAACTTCTTTCTATTTATTCAACATGCTACCAACAAGGGGAAACTCAACTGGGAAGGATTTTTTTTTATTTATTGACCACTAAAGAAAAAGGGTGCAAAAAAGAATAAAATGCAATTTCATTCCGAATCAGTATTAAAACTATTCATTTTTTCTTGCAAATACCCACTTAAAGAACGAATATTAATCCATTTACAAGTTATAATAAAAATATCCTTTTTATTTACAGTAAAAGTCATCTTCTTAAGTCCATTTTCAAAGCGAATGTCTAAATTTCCAATACGACTACATTCATTTGTATTAAACAAGATAATTTCTGCAGAAATTAAAGCAAAGTCAACCTGTATTGTATCAACATTTTTTAATGACCACTTTGTCGGCATAGGCTTCGGCAATACTTTTAAATCAAATCTCAAAAAACACTGAATATCTTCTCCATAAACAATTTTCATTTCTTGCAATAAGATATTTTCTAACAGAGGAATGTTCTCTTTGTAAATAGCTTCTACTATTTTAGGATTTTCTGTATAAGATAACCACATATAATTTTTTATAAATGAAATTGATAATGCTCTTTTGTACCGGGGATTGTTCCTGTCCGTGTATTAGTTGTTGGCCTAACATTAAAATGTGGGCCGGGATTGTTTTTTCCAAATTGAGGATGTCCTGCCGAATGATCTTGGACCTTTAACTTAGTTCCATCAGGCTTGGTATATGTATATTCTCTAGTCATAACTGGTTTACCATCATTATCTAAAATTGACTTTCCATTTCTGTTTGTCATCGGAACTTTTTCAAATTGTTTGCCGTTTGCTAATTTATCTGGATGCTGTGATTTAGAAATTCCCACATCTTTTTTAATCTCACTTAATGCACCTTTCCTACTTAATGAAGTTTCTGCATTTTTTACTATTTGTTTCTCTACCTGAGTTACTACAATATTCTTTACTTCATTAACAATAATAGTTTCGACTTTTGCAGTGGGTACTAAAAATGTTCCTAACTGTACACCTGATTCTAACCGTGGTTTGTTTTCCGTAAAATCGCTATCTAAGCTTTTTCCAGTAATAACTTCTGCCAAAGGAACAAGAGGATTTAAATTGTTATTTATCCACTTAACTCCACTCTTAATAGCGCCCCAAATTCCTCCGCAACAACCTTCTGGCTCATCTCCTAGTGGGTCAATATATAATATTGGATTGTTATAATTAGAAGCATAAGGACTCCACATTTCCATACTTTCCGTCTTCGGATCTACCTGCCACCATCTACCTGTTTGTCCATCTAATTCCCTTAACTGCGCATCATAGATTCCAATTTCAAAAGCATTTTCCTTCTCTATTCCATTATACTTGTATTTATTTTCAGGTGCATTATTTAATGCTTTCGGACTAATACCAGCCTGTTCTAACCCGAATGGATAATAATGCGTCTCCTCCAATAACGCACCTCTATCATGAATCACCTGCAAGTTATCAAAGAACACATTGTACTGGCTTTCATTGCTGCAATACACATAAATGTACCCATTTTTGGGAATTGAGATTGAAGGGATCGTACTAAGGTCATGTACTTTTAATACCCCTGCGCCGCTTGCATCAATACCCACCATATCGAATCCACCGTTTACATACTTAAACTGTTCATCCAGGATGATCCAGTTGATGGCAGCTTTCAGACGGTCTCCATTTTGTGCGGGTTGATTTCCTATCAATCCTGACATGCTTGTTGGAAATCCCGTCTGCCCTGAAATTTGTGACCCTGTTACTCCATGCCCACCTATGATTGAATTACCCGCAAATGCATTGATTAGATCGGCAACTAAAAGATTGTTTACAACGTTGGTGTATCCTCCTCCGGGTTTTTTATGATAAGACTTTCCGTAGATACTGATATTATCTCCGGCCATAACTTTTAAAACGATACCTAATCCTGTCTTGTTTTGAATGGTATTATTGGTAGCGTTTAATTGATAAACCTTATTACTGTTTGCAGTGACATTACTGTGAGTATTATTGTTATAAGGTGGGTTACCATTATTATTTTGATAGGCGGGAATATTATTCTGCACCACCACATTTCCTGCATTGATCGTGTAAAAATCATCTTCAATAGAAATGGCCGTTCCATCATTATGGATTGCATCTTCTAAGGTGGCGGCCGGATAAATATCTTGCTTTTGCTCTTCAGTTAATACCATCCGCACATTACCCAAATGGTCTTTTAGCATATAATCATAGGCAAATCCTGTGACCTGGTTTAAATTGGAAGCATGATTATATAAGGCTCTTGTGCGCCCTTCCTCATGTCCGAAAGATTGCAACTTGTCTGTGTAATCTGTAGTTGTTGGGTTGTTATCGGTTTTGCTCTCGTAAATAAAACCTCCTATGTAAAGTGTGGTAGTGCTGGTATTTATATTGCCATTGCCGGCGTTAGCGTTTTCAGTAGTTACCTTTTTAAGTTTATTACCTGCTGCATCATAGAGGTAACTTATTGTCCCTTTATTATTGGCAATAGTTATATGCTGCGGTAAGTTAAGGTGGTTATAGCTGATACTGCTGATATCTTTATTATTATCTACTACCAGGTTCCCATTGACGTCATAACTGTAGTCGGTGATAGCAGAAAACTGTGTCGGCAAACTCGAACCGGTTAATGCAGACTTGGTAATAAATTGCGGATGCGTATTATTTGTTTTAAAATCACCCAGCTTTGTCTGTGGATCATTAGTAAAATCTGTAACACTTTTTAATTTATTACTTCCGTCATTATAAGTGTAACGCATATTATCAATCGGGATAGTCGGATTGCCTCCCAGTTTCCATCCGTATTGGATCATGCCGAGGATGTTCCCGTTGGCGTCATATGCACTTGTTGGATCAGTACCGTCCCCCATTTGCATACTATAGTTAATAGTATAATTATTCCAGCTATTGCCTCCGTTATCCTGATTAAATTCCCCTTTCAGTAAGCGGTTAGCCGCATCATAGGCAAAATCATATTTTCTTCTAACATCATCACCATCACTTTTCCAAACCATACCGGTGATATTTCCATTAAACTGGGCTGCCGCAAAATTGGCATTAGCTGCATTGGATTGTTTATCATATCCCAACTCAAAACCAAATTTTGTCGTGCCCGATTGCCCTGCAACTGCTAAATAATTCCTATTAGCACCAAGGATCCAACCACGGATATTATAATCGTAAATAAGTGTTTCAAGGTTATTGGCACCAAGCTTTTTAACCTTTAATTGCCCGAGCTTATCATATTCATTTTGTACGATCAGTTGCTCTGCTTTATTGACCGCTACACTGTTGATCGTGCTGTTGATCGTTTTCTTAACGTTCAACACCCGACCCAGGTCATCGTATTCCATTTTATTAATGACCACCAACTCCTGTGGATTGCTCCCACTCTTCTGTTGTTTCTGTACGGTGGTTAATGGTTGTCCTGCCCAGCTATATTGCGTGGTCGCTACATCCAGTCCGCCGGTGCTATTGATCGTTTGCACCTGTATCACCCTGCTCTTATCATCATAAATAGAAACGGAAGAGATATAGGCTGCCGGGTTGCTGCCCAATATCTTCACCTTGGTCCATGTTAGCATCCCTTTTACCGCAGTACTCTGAATCGGCATTTGTGGGTATGGTGATTGCAAATTATTGGTTGACGCAAAATGGCTATTCCAGTTGGTGAGATAACTAGAATAGAGCCCAGCTGGTAATCCAATATAATTATCGTAGTGAGATAAAGTTAACAATTCATAGTTTGAGGAAGCTGTGGGATAATTATTGCTGTTGTAAGCCGAGAACAAATGTGTAGCAAAGGGAGTATTATTCTCCCACAAACCAGTTTCATAAGGTCTGTTTAATTCATCGTATTTTGTCACCATCCATTTTACAGGGTTGCTATTTCTCATAGTTGCATCCTGCGTCATCACTAATCTATCTTTAAAGTCATACACCATAAATACTTCACCCGCGCCAGGTACTTTTTTCATGATCATACGACCTCTTGCATCATATTCATAGCGGAAACATTGTTCGCTTAATACATTTCCAACAAATGTACCTGTGGGTAAAACTGCTTTTACGCCCTCTGGTTGTATAACACACCGAAGGTTATTGAGGTCGTCATAGATATAATAGGTATTTAGCCAATCTGTGTGTCCCCTGCCGCTTCCATCATCTTCCACAGCTAGGGATGTACCAATTTGTACTTTTTTTAAGATTACTTTGCCATCCTTATCCTTAAATTCAATAACCTGCTTTCCATGTTCATCCACCGATACATTCTTAAATAATGTTCCCGCAGGATAAATCCCTCCGTTATAAGTCGCATTAAGAAAATAGACACCAAATCCCCCAGGATTATCGGTTACACTCCAAACTCTCACGGCATCATCCGCAGTGTTTACCCAATTCTTTATCGCTACTCCCCGGTTGCTTCCAATCCAGCTATTACCCGCAGCCATTGTTTTTTCAGCACGGTTCAACGGGCTCGCTTCAAAATTGGTTTGGCTATAAAAATAAGTTTCACTCTGTGCGCCATACTGCGCCGCCATAAATGTCGCCTGCTGCTGGAAGGGATCCATTTTAAAAGAACCATCAGCAGTGCCGGAAACAAAGGGTAAATATTTAAATGACTCTCTGCCGAACGCATCATACTCGACCGGGGATACAACATCTTTTTTTATGTGGCTGCTTGTTTCCAGCGAACCATGCTTGACAACAGTTTGCAAAGGTCTGCCCAGTCCATCCAAATATTGCGTGGCTACCTTTACATCTTTCGTGGGCCTTAGTACAAGATTAGTGGCACTCTGCTCAGGTGCAGCAGCATCCCAGGTGCGGATATAATTGATGGGTATACCACTGGTGTAATTTGCCGGAACAGTCCGCTGCGCCGAGCCATTGAAGGATAAAAGCAACAGGGCCGTACTGAAAAAATAAATTATTTTACTTTGCATACGAAGTCATTAGTTTTAGTTACCGGTGATGGCATTGATGATACTATTATCCGTTGGGCTGACCGTAGGGGCATACACACCGATGATATCACCATATTTATCCAGTAATATTTTTTGAAAATCATTGGCAAGCGAAATGGCAGTGGCACCATTCGCTGTTGCGTTTCCCAGCCAGCTATACACCGGCTGCGCAGTCGGGCCGGTGACAACATCTTTTGCAGCAATGATAAAACCTGCATTGTAGTTGGCCTGGCAAAACTGTTTTATGTCTGCATTCGATCTTGCTTCATGACCAAAACTGTTGGAAGGGAAAGCTATGATAACAAGGCTGTCTCCATACTGCTGGTGTAATTGCTGCAAACCCGAAAGTTGGCTAACTCGTTCACTCCCCGTGGCTATATTGACCAACATGATCTTTTTGCCCTCGTATTGAGACAATGGGATAGTTGTGCCTTCCGTATTTGTTATACTGAATGAATAGATACTTGTCTGCAACAACATCGCTATTCCTAAAATGATATTCAACATAATTTTATTTTTCTTAATTACAAATTTGTGGAGTACAGAATCCGCTGGTCGGATATTCATAAGCACCTACATAGGTTCCATCGCTAAAGCAATAGGCGGAGGTACAGTAATATTGCCACCACCACGGAATCATACCATTCTCATCAGGCTGTCCGGTCACCTTTTGTCTCCTTGTGCTAATAATTTTTAATACCCCAGTTTCACAAACACCATTGACACATTTTTTATTATCACCGACACAATTTGAACTATTACAACTGGAGGGTAATGGACAAGCTGCCGGATTATACCCTGCAACTACCCATCGTATGGTGTTGCCGGGATTACAATTATTAAGATCCGATTGCTCTTGTTCCTGGTAGCCGGTATTTACATTATTGACAACCTGACAACGAAGCGCCGTGGAAGTATTTTGCCAGTTTGGACTACAGCTATTATCTATCGGACACGTCTCTGCTTGACCGGAATAGTTGTAACAAATTTTCTTCAGGATATTATTATCCTTGTCACGGATGATCGAAAGTCTGCCGAAAGCATCATATTCATAATAGGTAGTGATGTTATTCGCGTCGGACTGGCTACTAATACCAATCAATGGTTTATAGGTAAAACTGGTCACAATTACCCCGGGAAGCAATCGTAATTTGTCAAGTTCAGTTCTAAGTGCAGTTTCACTAGTCGGATTATTGACGATCGAAAGATTTATTCCACTCTGTGTAATAGCATCTGTGTAGCTCTTATTGACAATTTTTGCTACCGGATAAATATCACCGTAACCCCACAAGATCGAGTGAACTATTCCATCCTTTGCCACATATTCAATAAGATTTCCTTTTGCATCATAAGCATTGAATTGAATCTCGGTCTCCAAATTTGCATTATTTATACTTTTTTGAATGGAAATAGGTTCAATTTGTTGCCCGCCGTTAAATTCCCAATAGTTAGTTTTAACACGCTGTAATTCCTTGTTTGCAGAAATATTTGTCTTTACTTCTTCTATAACTTCACCGATCTGGTGTTTATTCACCATACTGTTATAAACATTCGCAGGATTTCCGGGACTGGCTACAAAGTCAGCTGGGTATTTTAAGGTTGTCCGGATTTGATTACCCTGGCTATTGATGGTTTCAGTCCTTGTTAATTGTAAATGCTGGTCATTATCATAAAAATAATTAGTCAAATTGGTGAGTGCTAAAATGCCATTGTTGTAAACCTTACTTTCAGTAGAGTTTTTATAAAACCATTTGGTAGCAATCCTATAATTTTTAAAAATAAAGTTCTGGCAATCACTAACACCTCCATAAATCTTTAGAAAATCAATACAACCGTTTTTGCATCCAACAATACTTCTGTAAGATGGTTCCACATAGTTATAAGTATTAGATTCTTTTGAAACGATTTGAAAAGATGCGCCATTCATTTTATATTTCTCTTCATGTAAAACATGACCTCTCAGGTAATCCCGGGACTGTTCGTTTACAAAAGGATAAGAGTAACTATAAGAATCCTGGAAATCACTATTTGATAAGAATTCTGTTATGGTTTTTTGTTGTTCCGTTGGAGAAAACGCTACTTCCTGGCAAAATTTATAACCAGTCGTACTTCCTCCATTAACAGCCAATGGAGCCATTGAATTAGCTGACATTATAAATTTGGAACACAGGTAGTTTACTCCAACCGTTACGGTCTGGTAGCTAAAAACAGGAAAAGAAGAAAGTGAACCCGAGGAGGGCTGCAGCAATTTTTCACTTTCAGGGGCTTGTACGTTTGCATGATAAAAATATTTTTTTGTGGTCGACGGACCAACACCCGCATTGGATACGATAGAGGCAATTCTTAAACCTCCGGTCTTTACATTAATATAGGGTGCTGCGTTAACCATAAAAATTTGGGGGTTCGCTTTACCAATAACTTGGCAGGTTGTATTATTATTAATACCACTTCCATATTTTGATAGCGTATAAGTTTTTCCAGCCTGTAACCATATCTCACCGGAAGAAACGCCATTTACGAATGTGCCTGCAGCTATTAAATCAATAAAGTGTTGATTGTCGGATGAAATTAATTGTATTTCTAAATTACCGGTGCAGTCGCGATTCGTACCTGGACAATTAATGGAAGATGGATAAGTGATTGTATAGGTAAACTTTTTTAATAAATCAGTACCAGTTACAGATACAGGCACAGCCAGGTTTGTAAAATTCTGTCCGGCTCCAAGGTAAGCTGTGACATTAGAAGGCTCAATTGTAGGTGAGTGAACGGGCTCCTCATAATTGTAATATAGTGAAGCAGGAACCAGGGCATCATTGGATTCATAGTTAAATTCCGTAAACCCTTTAGTTGGATAGGTTATCTTCTTGAGGGACCCACCTTTGGCTGCAACTTCATTCACTTTGCGATTTGCATCTCCAAGGGTCTGGCTTAATTTCGGCAATAATGTCGTATTCGAACTAGATCCATTATAATAACCCCAAAGATCCTGCGCCCTTGTAAAATAGTAGGGAACATTTTCATGATACTCAAAACTATAAGGATTTAAACTATTATTTGCGGGATCAGACTCAGTAACATTCAGCAACCGCAGTCTTTTATTTGGCATCTGGCTTGTCAAAAAAGTAGAAAAGTTTTCGCCCCCTACACCGCCAAAATAATCATGAGCAAGATTAAACTTTTTTAGCAGAACATTTTGTTTGTCGTAAATTTCGATTACCTGGAGACTATAGTCATTCAGCATATCCTCCCTGCTAGTAAGATTTTTCTTGAATAATGCTTTCCCTCCATCCCATATAATAGACTCTATCCTGAACCCCTGGATTTCCATAAGAGAATAGTTTTCCTTATACGGCTGCATACAATCTGGCTCAGGGTTACTTATATTCAAAGGATCAATATAATCTTTGGTGCTGGTATTACGTATATAATATAGATTGGTGTAGCTTTGATAATTGAATAAAATTTCTTCATTAGTAGTCGTAATGATCTTTGTCAGGTAATAAGTAGAATTAAAAGAATGTACATTGCCGACCCTGTCATCAGCTACAGAAATTTCTCTCTTATTAAAAATAAATTTGTTGCCCTTTGCATCCAGGATTTCCCAATCATTGCCAGGGTTAGTACCCGGTAAGTTAATTTGCAAATCACTTTTGGGAATAGTAATAGCCTGCATGGTTGCTTTATCAATTAAGAATCTGCCTGCATTTCCATTTATATTGTAATTATAGATATCAGGATCAACATCCAAAGAGCCCATATTAATAAGTGTGACCAAATCCTTTTTTGCTTGTTCGGACAAAGCAGGAAACGTTGTTAGATCATAGCTGTGATTTAGTAAACCGGAACTCGGTCTAAAATCAGATAAGCCTACTGTACTGATAGCAATAGCACCGCCGGCGTTTAATGACCAACCCAGTCCGACCCAACTTGATTGTTCTTCTGCCTTAATGCCGCTTGCATTGTAACCTAAGGAAATAGGTATTTCAATTCCACCTGAACTTATCGTATAAATTGGAATACTTATACTCGCAGATCCTGTATATTTCCCAACTGGAAATTCTCCAAACTTACCAAGGCTTGCAGCATCAGGAGAAGGAGGAATTACTTTTGGAACATATGCTCCAGATTGAGAATAGCCGTAATATCCAATCATGAAAAGTGTAATAACAATAGAAATTTTTCGAATCATAACTTATTCTTTCTTTAAAAATTATAACCAACTCTGAAAATGATGGGCTGCGTCACCGGCACCTGCCTGTAGCTCATAAAATCCCAGAGTAATTTGATATTCGTTTTCTTGAACAATTTCGTTTTCATTGATATAACTTTACTGATACCGATCAATCCACTCTGCTGCCAGGCAGTAAGATCCTGTAATTGTTCAACCCGGTTAAAAGCACTCCGGTAATTCATTTCATAACCACCGCTGATCCAGAAACTACCTTTGATTTTATAATCAACAAAACTTCTCAATCCTACTCCTTCTGAACTAATCCTTATTCGTTGCCAGCCCTGCCCCCATCCCATCTTGATACTGCTGCCAACACCGATGATACTTTTATCATTTAACTTATACCCGACCGATAAAGCAATATCACTGGTGACCGGGAAAAAATTATTGGACTTTTGAGTTTGCAGGTTCGTTCCATATTCTAATCGCTCAAGAAATGATTTGGTCTTCTGATTATTCGGTTTGAAATCCGGCAACTCATCATCACTGCTGCTGCCACCTGCATTAATAATTTTATTCTTCAATTCATTTAATTGAGCTTGTGCGGCATTAATATTTTGTTGAAACTGTTCCATCCCATTGGGACCTGCACTTTGTAGTTGTTGCTGGATTAAGTTATTGACCTGGGTTCTTGTTTGCAAACCGGCAAGGCTCGCCATATTGAGGGGTTCATCCGGATTACCAGGCATCCGGAACAAACTCGCCAGCATACTATTCTTAGCAAAGAAATTTTTCCAAACCTTCGTTTTACTTAAGAGTTCCAACGCTTTCTTCTCAATTTTCTTAGGGTCCTTTAATATTTCCTTATACTCTTTAACTTGTGCCGCATAATAATAAACTTCCTTATTAATTTTCTTGAGTTGCTTCACCATCCCTAACTTTTCCAACTGCACCTTAAACTGTTCCTTTCTTTCCTTAATAAATTTTTTGATCTCTTCTGCCTGCTGAAATTTATCCTTCAACGATTCTGTCTTTGCGAGGGCATCCGTAACCTTGCCACCAATACCACTCTCCTGTAAAAATTTTAATGAGGTTGATAGTGAATCCAAGTTGGGAATATATTGTTTGGCCTGGCTGATGATCGCTGGATTTGTCAATTTCGATTTTAAGTCTGAATATTTATTGTCGATTTCATTAAGCTTAATCTTCGCCATCATCGAATCCTTACCACCCAATAATTTTTTATAAATCTTCTCTTCCTTACTTTGTAAACTATTCAGCGTTTGATTACTCTTCTCCACCAATTTCTTTTCGATTTTACCAGCTTTATCAGCAATAACACCCGCTAATTTTTGAGGATCGATCTTTTGTAAAACAGTATCTAAATTGGTTTGGGAAAATAATACGGGTGAGCATACCAGTAGTACACTGGTTAGTAAAAAAGGACGTATGAATGACTTTCGTTTTGGTTGCTGCATAGAATGCTTACTGATGTATAAAACAACACAACCATTAAATGTGCTGCTTAACAAAAAATTTAGTCCCTTAAAAATTAAACTTAAACCCTACCGGCAAATAAAACAATACCACATAGTGGTATATTTTAAAACCAAGCTAAGAGTATACGCTTATTTTGGAATATTAATTACTCGCACAACACACTCCATTTTGAAGTTTCAAATTGTCAAGGCCGCCAATTTTAAAATTTCAAAAAAAGAAGAAGACAATTTTTAAGAAAAAGGAAGAAAAAATGCAGCAATAAATAATTTCCCGTATTTATACGGAAGTAATGAGCTCAGTAATTGGCCGCCAACGGATATGACAGCTCGGATATTTACAAAAGAAATTTAACCTTCTTCCTCATCATTTTCACTTTGCCTCAGATAACCCGTCTTCTCCTCCCGCCAGTCTAGTGGTGTCATACCATAACGTTTACGGAAAGCCGTAATAAAACCGGCCACTGTTTCATACCCGGTCTCCAACGCAATTTCTTTAATTGGTTTAAGTGTTGTTTCCAGTAACAATTTCGCATATTCCATTCTTTTGCTCAGCAACCGGCCGAATACACCCATCTGAAAGATCGCCCGGAAACCTTTCTTTAATTTAAATGAGTTGGTTCCCACCTTTGATGATATTTCTTCAATCGAATAATGTTCGGACAGGTCTTCAGAGAGAAAGGCATCGGCACGGTACACAGTAGCGATATCTTCTTCTGTTAATGTAGTTGGTAGTTCCACCCTCGCTGCAGTAAGATGAATAAAAAACAAATCACGCAGCAAGGTTTGATAATAAAGTTCATGTAAACTCGCGTCGTAGGGATTATGCAAAGCTTCATGAATCACCTTCGCCATTTGTTCCGGGATCGGCAAAGGGCCCGGTGTAAATTTGAAGTTATCAATTCCAAATTCTTTGATCAGTTCATGGGGGTAATAGGACACAAAATAATGACAGTCCCTCCCCTTCTTGCCATGAATAAGAAATTGTTCCTCCTTCGTTAATTGGTAATGACCTGCACGTACCTTCGTTCTTTCCCCTGCCATATTCTCAGTGACAAGTTCCCCGCTTAGTACTGCTTCGAGCCGCAGGCATTGTGCTTTTTCTCTAACACCCGGACTTTGTCGCCGGAAGAAATTAAGGATGCGAAAAGCGGCATGGTATAAAGGTCGTTGCCATTCCTGTAACGTAATGTTGAGGGCATTACTCGTTGCTACCAGCATCGACGTTCCGGCCAGGCGGTTTCCCCTGTACTTGCGGGTGCTGACCGGTTGGAAGCTATAGGGAACCCTATCTTCATTGACCCAATCTGGTGCTGGCATAAGTGTTGGCTTCGGTTTAACTCCCTAAATGTAAAAAAATGTGTGGGATTTGATTTATCAAACGGGATTAAAAATTGTGTTGGTATGACTTCGCTTTTTTTGTGGCCGAAAAAACGAAAATTCTACCATCATTTGAAAAAGTTTTTTATGCGGTTGGCTTAATAATTTAAGATACATTCCTATCAAATCTCCCCTTTGAATATTTAAAACTCTAAAGCAAAATCAAAAGAGAAAGCAATTAATTAACAAATCAGCTTCGCTACTAAAACTTCCTATCTTTCCACCAATCTGATTCCTTCATAAAAATAATCCAAAATATAATGTTCAAATGGCTCAAAATTTACAGCTGACTTTAAATACTTTGATCCCATATTATTGAAATATTCAATGACACCATGTATCGTTAATTCTTTATTTGTCAGATCAATTAATTTAGCAACATGTATTTTCTTGCTCAATATCCTTGGCAATCCATATTCTTCCAATTGATAAACGATTGGAGGTAAGAAAGCATGAGAGACATGGTTGGCAAAGCGGGAAATATCATAACCCTTATCCTTCAAAATTTCTTTTTGAAGTGTATTTACATCTTTAAGCAAAGCCGCAAATTTAAATGAGACATTACGTTCCAATTGAAAGAACTGATCGAGTCCAATATCATAAGGCTCAAGGTCCTTTAATAATTCAGGAATAGATTTATACCAGTTATCTCTTAGTGTCTTTATGAAAGCAACAAAAGACGAGCTTTTTGTTTCCCAATTTCCTGGTTGGAGGTTAATTATTGTATACAACGAACGATCCCATTGAGATCGATTTGTGGAATTTAGAAAGCCGAGCCCGTTCCAATTCTCTGGGGTTCTAAACATGTCGAACGCTATTTTTTTGATAAGCTCTGCATTACTTGATTGAAATGCAGACTCTTCCTTTAAGCGATTGAACACAGCATTTCCAAGTACCTCTGACATTTCCTCTTGATAATAAACGATCTTTGCAACCTGATCTTTTGTCAAAATCTTATTATGTGTTTTTTCATTAAGATCTCCAAGAATCTCATCAGGGAAATCTATATTCAGCTGGGTTTGTTCTGTCGCAGGAGGCTTGTCAAGTATATAAATCCTCCCAATGAAATGCTTAAACATTCTTCCTCCCCGACCCATTATATTCCTATAAGTAAAATCATTTAGGCCTGATGATCCATTCTTATTCATCCAGATAACTACATTCTCAGCTGATGTATTTACCCCTTCAATGATAGATGAGGTAGAAATGATACTGTCAATCCCCTCAGTTTCTTCAAAAAGTTTTACCTGAATTTGACTGAGGGAGCGGTGTAATCGTCCGTTATGTATACCGACACCTCTTTTCACCAAATTAGTCAACGACCAATTATAATCATAATTCTTACCTAGCCATTCTGAGAACTGTTGAAGGAGTTGGTTATTCTGTTCAGGTAAATTTGCAAGCAATATTGTTGATATGCTATCAATATTTGAATAAGTCCCAGCATAGATTAATGATTTTGTTTTCTTTGAACTCAAAATCTTAAGTAAGACATCGGCTTTCTTTTGATTGTCCTTATTGATATCTCGGTATAGTTCATACTTTTCTAAGTAAACTGTATTAAAATCCAAGTGTAGGAATTCCATATCTTTTGTAAATGGATTATCCTCTAATTTTGTAATGTTTGGCGCCAAGAAATATCGTTGTTTGGCCTTATCTCCTAGCTTTATTATGGCTTTGACAAGACTTGGAGAGCGCTCCTTATCGAATTTATAACTCGCCTTATAAAATTCATCCACGATCATTATATCGATGCTGTCAATTTTATTCAGGTAATTAAGTGCTCTTTCCTGAGGGAATATGAAGATATTTTTTTCAGATGGTTCCACATCAGCCGTCGTAATAATTTTATACTCTCTAGAAAATTTGCGGTAAAGTCTCCTTCTTGTTTCATCGGTCAATGCAATTGTAGGTACAATAATCATTACATTGGCAGGTTTTCTAATCTCAATAAAAGCATCAATAACAAAACTTTTTCCAAAGCTCGTGGGAGCACTAATGGCTAAATTTTGTCCATCCAACAATTTTTTTAGAAGAAGTGACTGCTCACGATGAAGCGTCACGGGACTTTCTGCACCCACATTTACTTTGAAAATATCATAAATGAATCGTTCTTCCCAGCTGGATGTTTTTTCACTTAAATAAGGAAACAATCCAGTTTCTCTTATTAAGTGGTTTATCAATGGATTATATTCCAGTTGATTAGTGTTGTGATAATCCAGTAATTTAATAAGCTCTTCGCGTGCTGTATTGTCACGTTTCTCCTGTAATAATTCATTGATGTTCTGACATGTTTGAAATATAAATTCTTCCATAATTAATCGCGGTATACTTTTGCTTTAGTAATAAATTTATCAACGATTGGTTCTTTATCAGGTACAGGAAAAAGAATGATATGAAAACTGATTTCCGAATACAAGTCAACAGTGTTACATTCAGATATCTGTTTTTTAAAATAGGCGGTGGCCCTATCCTTATGAAACTCTTTTATCTTCTCAACATAATCTGTTGTATAATGAGTTTCATTCTTTGTTATATCACATTCATGCAATAGAAGGATAGGTATGTGTAGAATGGGCTTAATTTTATCAATACTCTCCTTTTGCGATAACAGTGACATTATTTCAGCTTTCACCTCAGGTTTTATTTCAGTAAAATCCTGCAAGTCCGAGAGATTTGTGATGATACTATTCTCTTTTTTTAATTTGTCGAGGTCAAGGCATTCTTTTACAGAATCTATAATTGGCTGCAGTCTTGCATTCTCTATGCTACTATAAAACTTCGACTCGCCTAACCAAAGCGAAAACGTATTATCAGTATTTACTACAATATGTACGCTGTCAGCACCTTTAGCATTGTCTTGCCTGTTCTGCTTATAAAATATCTTAGGTACCACCGGCAATGCACCGTAATGACTTTTCATAATACCATAAAGAACAATCTCTGCGATTTCGCTACCCCTTCCAATGTCATTTAGACTCTCAGCTAATCGCAAATTTTTTGCTGCTTGGGTCAATACAGAATCCTCACCTTCTTGGATTAATGCTTCACGTTCCTTTAAACTCAAAGCAGTTTCCTTGATATTATTCCAGATGAATTTTTGAAAATTCTCAAATTGCCAACTACCGTCCTCAAAACCATTTACGAGACTTAAAAGCCTTTTCTTTCCTATAGGTGTTAGCGTTTCATCTAATGAATACACTGAAAACAAATCATCGATAATTATATTAAAGTTCATATAAATTTTTGAATTACTAAAATTTTTAGTTATTTAATATCTCTTTTTGTCGGTATCAGTGACGCTTTATTGCTTTTACCAACTCTATTATCCTGATAACAGTACCCACATTCCCTTTTTCCCTTTTCTTTAGCAATAGCTATATCAATCACCTCTACATCTGTTGTACATCTTCTTAACCCTTTGCAATCTCTTACTTTATGATAAGCAACTGATGAAGGTCCGTTACAGAGATAGACTCTGCAATCAGCGTTACAACCTATCACCAATAAGAAAATATAGAACAAAAATACCCTGTCCATGATTCTGCGTTATCTAAAATTAATATACTGAGGTGTTATATACTCCAGCACTTCTGCTGCCATCACCCGTAACACAATGGCAAATCCCAGCACTATCCCACTAGTTACTAGTGCAGAAGGAATACTTCCTTCTTGTATTTCCTTTATACCATTGCCGATTGATAAAACTGTTTTGGTAAAAAGAAGAATCATTAACCCCAATAGAACTTCAAAAAATAAAATAACAAGAAAAAACTCGCCGGATTTTGAGAAATATAATTGCCATTCAGGGTTTCGCTGGTTTTGATAAGCTTTAAATGTTTGGAACATGGCAGGTGCACTGGCCGTACTAATTAGAAATACAGAAAAGATCGTAATGGATGCAAAAATGGCATGACTGTACTCCAAACCACCCAATGGCTTCTTAACAATACCCATTTTCCTGAGTATTGCAATACATATAAATAGGCTAATAAACATTTGCAAAAGCAACACCCCTATAGGTAGTAAAAATTGAAAGTTTAAGATCGATTTCATACGTTATTTTTTCTCGTTAAGTAATGCTATTTCCCAATAGGACAAATTCCTGTTTTCTTCCGGCACCTGGCCTGGTTGAAATCCTGGACTAGTAGTTTCCCAGAGATAAAAATTCTTGTTATTGATATTCATGGATAAGCCATTTACAACTTCATCGCCCCCAAAATTTACAGCGACCAGAGCATGCTTATAATACTGGCTGGTTAAAAGCGCTACATCATAATCAAATCTTTTTAATATACTATAAATGATCAATGCTCTGGTATCACAATCTCCTTTTAGGTCACTCATAAACTCTACCGGCGAGCGTACTCCATATTTAATATTCCCAATGCAACATTCTGTATTGCATTGCTCCAGATAATTATATACAAATTCATCATTCGAAAAATCGGCGTTACAAGATTGATCTACAACAAGATAATATGGAATTGACTGGATACAGGAAACGACCATTTTTGCAAAAGCCGTATTTCCCAGCATATTCACTTTTTTTATTGAATCAAATGCATTGTATACCCGTGCAAGCTTAACTTGGTCTGTATTTTCAAGATAGCTATAAAATGGCGCCAACGAATTATAAAATCCTGCGAACTCAAATTGACTATGCTCCGCAACGGAATGGCGTACATCATTTGCTGAAACCGATAAGTTGATAGCATAGGTAGTAGTATCATAATCCTTCCACCTGATAAAATGATTGATCAATGTATCCCGGACGCTACTGCTATCGCTTGCATTTAACGTATCCTGGACAATGGGTTCTGTGGTACTATTTAAAGAATCGTAGGATGGTTTGAAATCCCGTTTTATTATTGGACTTCGGCTGCCACTTGATTTATATGCAGAATAGATGAACATAGCCAATAACAGTAATCCCAAAAAAGGAAGCAATCTTCCCAACAAACCTGCCCCGAATGAAAATAGGAGTCCAATCAAACCCATCGCCAGAAGTCCCAGGAATAACTGAGGCCATACAAATAAGAACAAAAGCAATAACGGAATCCACCAGTATTGCAAACATCCGTCAGAAGTAGTAGGGATAATGAATGTTTTTGCAGGGTCTTTCGCAGTTTGCTTGGCTGCTGGACGCGCCTTAACAATTTTTATCCAGGTTCCCCAATAGGTCGTACAATCTTTGTAATAATATTCTTTCCTGTAAAAATCATTGTCCCCTTCTGTTTTCTTTTCAATCTTACCGGTTTCTCCAAAACATTCGGTAACAGTTACAATTACTTCCTCTTCATCAATTCTCAAAACACACCCATAAAACTCCCCCTTCAATGTTCCTAAACTTTGTTTCTCATGCTTTACAATATCATATAGTATCGGATCAATAATTCTGATATCCTGCAAATTCAGATCATATAACTGTTCGTTACCATTTTCTGAAATAATGGTGCACTTAACCGGGTTTACTAATGGCGTTCTGAAAATCTCTGCTTCTTTATACGCTTTCTGAAAATATCTTGGGACTTTAATATCATGTATGTCGGAATGAGTGATGATGGCCTCTGCGCTTACCGGATTTAATCTGTAATTCATTTCCTTCATAATAAATAGATCCACATCATCTTCCTGTTCAGCCCAATATTTCACGGTGATCGTTCCTTTAACGTACACCCGCCGCTCCTTTGTTATTTTAGTTGTGCGTTCATAGGTCTTCTGATTAGGCTTAGTTGCTCCTTTTTTTTCATTTGCATGAGCAGCTGCTTCTTCCTCCTTTTTTATCTTCTCTTCATTTCGTTTATACTCATCATATACAAACCTGTTTATATCACTATCTAAAATTTCATAGGCCTCATTAATTGCTTTCATCTTTTCTTCCGCCACCGCATCATTCGGGTTTCGGTCAGGATGGTATTTCATAACCAGCTTCCGGTAGGCGGACTTTATTTGCTCCCTTGTAGCGTTTGTAGAAACACCCAGTATCCTATAATAGTCTTTATGATAATCCATTTGTCAATTAATCACTGCTAAATTTTTTAAAGAAATCCTTTTGTGATTGATATTTTGCGCTGAGATATGGTAAGTTATTAAAAGGCGGATCAAGGTATTTGGAATAATAAACAATATCTAACTGAAAATTCCTTTTAAAGATTTCCGTGTATAAGATTTCAAAAGCTTTATGCTCTTCCAATACCATACTTCTTTCATAATCCTTTTTAAGTTTGTAATAAACATCCGTTGCAGAGATCGAATAGATCAAATAACCTGGTAAAAGGAATAGAAATACCATCAGTAAGCATATTAACCAACCTATGGTTTTTTTTCTTACCTGCTTGATACGAAAGAGCAAGAAATCCGATTTTTCAATTCGTTGATTTGCAATCACAAGATTAGATGCCTGCTTGGCCTTTATCGAAGAAATTTTTGCATTTAGATTGCCTATCTGTTTATCGAGAATAGTAGAATAATGGGTGGCTAATTGTGCTTGATAAAATGCAATAGAATTCTCTATTTGCTGAACATCTTTTTTACTAAGGCTACCTAATTTCTGACTATACTCCCTGAAAATAGTTGCCCTATGCTCTTTTACCTTTGCATTGAGTTCCGGATTAAAAATAAAAACTTCAATTGGTTTAGAGATCAGAAATGCCATTAAGACTACGAACCCTGTCCTGATTAAATCTGAAAGGTTTATACGTCTGTACCATACTTTACTTTCTTTAACTTCTACCTCTTTCAATATATTTTTTGAGAATGTGTTCAATAGGAAAATATAAATGAATACAAATAAGATTGATACAAAGATTGAGAGGATCAATTCTACATGCAGCATATGAAAGAGCAGTTCCATAGCATAAAAGATAGAACAGGCACTTATTAATAAAATAAAAAGTATGGCAACGGCAGCTATATAAAATTTAAGCAGTGACGCAGAACCTGATTTACGCAGGATCTCATATTCCGCCCCTATAAGTTGTATAAAGCTTTTGGGTAAAATTAACCAGGTGAACCTTTGCTTGGATGCCATGGTTAACTCTCCTGTTTTTCTTCATCAATAAAATCGTCTGGATTATCATGCACTTCCTGCTTTCGCTTTTCTTTCCAGCCTTTCAATGCCTCTTCACTTAATTCGCTTTGCGCTTCCAGTATATGTATCTTTTCCTTTAATAATCGTAAGACCTGGTGATTGATGACAAGATCTCTCTCATGCCCTTCCTTATCCTGGTAATAATTAGCCTTTATCTCTATTCCATTTTCTGCTTTTATAAGTTCCTTTACATTTTCTTCCATAAAGTCATATGGACTTTTTATAAGCATGAGCTTAAAGAATATTGGAGTCAATTCAATTGCCATAAATAAAAGGGTAATAAAAAGTGAAACCCAAAAGCCTGAAATTTCATGAGCTATCTTTATTCTCTCCAACAAGCCATCTAACCCTGCAGCCACCTTTTCACTCGATTGCAGATCATTTTCTCTCCGTTTTTCAATTTCTTCTTTTTCTTTTTTAATTCGTGTGAACTCAGGTTTATTCTCCAAATCTGTTATTTCCTTGTCTACCCTTTGCATTTGTTCTTTTATCGCAATTGCTCGTGGTCCGACGGTAATGATTCTTGCCTCTTCTATATACTGCTTTTCCAGATCAGCATGTCTTAATCTCTTTTCTGCTAACAAGGTTTCAATCTTCTCAATAACTTTATCTTTATTAGCTAATTCTGAATTGAACAAAGAATCTGTCTTTGCTTTATAAGCCTGCTGTTGCTCAATTTGTTTCTCATGCAACTTTACATCTATCTCAGTCTTAAACATCCTGATCTCTACCGGTTTTGAAATAGTGATTGCAATGATTGCTCCCATAATAATTCTGGGTAGAGCCCCTTTTAATTCCTTCCCTGTTATATCTTCTGTCCCATCCCCCTTCCCGGTACTGGTTACAATGAATCGGTCAATATTAAAGATGATAAGACCCCATACGATACCAAACACTATAGCCTTTATAAATGTTGGCATATGAATTTCATCATAACTCCCAGCTATATCCTTAACAGTTTGAAAAGAGTCTATGGCGCTACCCCTTGGTTCAAAGATGGTATAGAACGCATAGCCACCGGCAAGTCCCGCCATCAAACCTGTTGCGATAATGATTCCTCCTAGACACAGGTATTTTATTTGATCTCCGTAGGTACTTCGCTCCAGTAAATACTTATCTGCTCCGGCGGCTTTCCAGAACAAACGCATGATGGGACTTGATTTCGGTGTTTGATAAAATTCTCTTTTCATAAAAACTATTTGTGGGGATAGGTAAATTTTTCTGACTTTATATTCATATTAAGTGAATGCAATTCTAACTTCTGTTTCTTCAGTAATGGGTTCGGAGTTTTTTTGATCGATGGCAGTATCTTCATAATGATCTCGGGTAGTGTTAATTCCGGCATTCTGAATGGCTGGAACTGTTGAATGATATACTGTGAAGTACCCTCATCAAGACTCAATTTCTTTAAAACCACCTTATACTTCTTTTTTCTCCATCCTGATGAAACATAAATGCTGATAACATCCAGATGGGATGGCACTTTCAATACAACAGCCGATTCCTGATTTCTATATTTCTTTTTAAGACTTGGGATGGACAGTAAATAAGGCCTTTTAAATTGCCATGAAATAAGTAAAAGCATTTTATCCTCTATGACAATATCCAGATGCTCCAAATCGTAAACAACAGGTGCTCTGAAATTGAACAAGTAACGCAGCTTTGACAAATAATTACTCATTGGAGTTTATTTATAAGTACTAACTATGTAGAATTCCCAGGTATAGGAGAAATTATTCTTTAGGGTTTCACTACCGTAATCTGGAATGACAGCCGGGGCTGATGCGATATAATCATAGCTACCTGGAACAAGGCTTATCATTTTTTTCTCTTTGGGCAGGAATGTATAAACTTCCTTATTTAATCTAAGCGTTAGCTTCTTAGAAGTATTATTATAAATTTCAATTTCGGAATTGTAGGAGTCAATGGAACCTTTAGGATTAAAAACTCCTTCGGTATTTTTTGGAAGTTCCTTTTCTATGGTGATGTAGGATTTGTGAACGTACCCTTCTTTGTTAGAGTCAATATCTATAACATTATAAAAATCATTTTCTGAATCGGTAGAAATAATAAAGACATGCGTCTCCTTTTTTAGGGCTTTTATTACCGGGTACTCTACCCCGGGCCCTTCCCGAAAATTTACCTGCTTTGAAACTCTTCCCAGGTATGACTGCGCTAACGTTGCAATAGAGATAAAGAAAATAATGGCAAATGAAAATAAGTGCTTCATAACTATATATTATACAAAACAATTGGACCTTAATTCTTCAAATACGCCTCTTGCCTGGAACTCACATCGTACTTTATCACATCCCTTACATCCCATTTTTCTTCCATGGTTATTGCCACTGCTTCTATTACTATATGAACTCCATAACTAGCATCTGGGTTTCTAATACCGAGATAGTTAACTTGAAACAATGAAGATTTTATCTTTACCACCCCGGAAGTAATGTTTTCTCTTGATCCTTCCGGTTTGAAACGATACTCAAGTTTCTCTTCAAATGGATTTCTATTTTCTGCATCTAATAAAAAAACATCACATACATTACCGCCGGGAGGTGTCGTAAGCATACCTATACCAATGTTTAATATACCCGGCATTGCCACGAGAGTTGTAAGTTGTCTCATTAGGTTTAATGATTTTTTTGCAGCATCGATTCCTTGCTCATTCCTGGTTGCAGAAAAAGTATAATACCACTCAACTGTATTTTTTGGAAGAATAACCGGCATTGTAATCCTTGATTTCCCCCCTTTCCATGTTGCATGACTACCACTGTTTATATAATATTGGGAGGGTTCTAATAACTGTACTGTTTTATATTGTTGGCTGATGAGATATCTCTCCTGCTCAGTTCTCTGTATGGTGTCAAATACCGTTCTCCAATACACACTACAATTAAAATTTTTCGAGGTTTCAGTTGCAGGTATGCGTTGAATTTTGAATTTGCATATTCTTCCACCTAAACCAGTGTTGGCGAAACGGAATTTATATACTCCTGTCTTTGTTATTTCTAATGTTTTATTTTCTATTTTCTTTGTTTTGTAATCCATGAACTTTGATTGAGCAGGCATTTCTATTATTTCTATTTCTTTTAGCTCTTTGCCTTTCAATTCTTCAAAATTGAAGATCACTTTATCGCCTTCTGCAAATCCATAATAAAATATCTCTTCTCCAAAAGCCGGAACCTTAAGTGTATTGTCAGCAACATCAATTGCTGTTCTCTGGGCATTGAGTTGGAGGTTTAATAGCAGCGCTACAAAAAGAGTACAGAAGGATCCTTTCATATCAGAAGTTTATTACGGTATTACTTTATTGATCAGCGATTACAATTTGTTTTTCACTCCCATCATGCTCATCCTTCTTTTCTTTCTTCACTTTAGCTCTGGCAGCTTTAAAGGGTTTTATCAATGCAGGATCCATTTTATCTGTTACAATTTTATGGACAGCACTGAGTATTACTTCATCTTCACACTTTTCATTGTACTTATTCTTGATAAGTTTCTTAATTGCTTTAAGGACATCCTCAGAACAGATGATGCCTGCTATATTATAGGGATCCGTTGCTTCGCATTTATTCCACAAGGGTTTGAAGGAATTCTTAATTACACTGTCTTTATGCAGGTGCTGCAAATAACCCATTGCAATTTTTAAACCGTTGGCATCACTAAGGTCAACAGTAAATATCAGTCTGGAAGAGATGGGCTTTTCAAAGATTATTTTATAAAATTCAAAACTCTTGCCATTGGTTAACAAAGCATATTCAATTCCTTCGTTGGCCCCATAGTTTATGGTTTGCCGCAAATGCTTTTCAGAAAGTTCGAAGGAAAGTGCCTTTACTTCCACTAAAAAATGCCTGGTCTTATTGACCTGTATCACATAATCAGCATATGTGCCCTTTATCATGTACTCGGTCTTTATTTCTTCAAGTTGTTTATAACCCAATACATCTGAAAGAAAACTATTGATCATCAGGCGGGTGCCCGACTCATCCAATTCTTTAAGTCCCCTGTCCAAAAATTGTCTGCGATAATTTTTTAATGCAACAAAGAGTTTTTGCTGCTTTGAAGTGCTAAGCATTTTGGTTTTGGTTAAGCGTTAGTAATAATTCTATACTAAGCAATTTCGTCAATCACTTCTATTCATTATTTTTTGTAACCTATAACACCGACAAAATATAGAACATAGGACAGAAAATACTACGGTTTCCCGTAAACGGAGTTCCGATTAGTTTGTAATTTCAATGCACAACACGAATAACTCCATGCGCATATTGATTGCATTTGTTGTGTTTATCAGCTCCTTTCAATCTTGGAAGGGATCGGCTGGTTCAGCTCAAAACCGGGTTTATATCTGTGTGAGTAGTACTGCTTATGCCTACCATGACAACCTTAATTGCCGTGGATTAAGAAGCTGTACGCATAAAATTGATACAGTCACCATAAAAACGGCAATAGCAAAATATAAGCGGAAAGCCTGTGGCTATTGTTATTGATAACTATTTTCCGGAACCTGGTAAAATATAAGTTCTGATGATATGCTCTGTGATGGGCCGTAACATCAGGTCGGGATGCACCGGATGCCGGCCGGCCGAGGTATAGTATTCAAGTTTACTATTCCTTTTGATATACCAAACTTTCCCTTTGGCATTAAGAGTAATTGTATCGGGGGTCATGATCCTTTTAAAGTTTCGGAATCTGGCAGAATCATAGGCGATCACCATAATATCAATACCGGGTTTTTGGTTGCAGGAAATTTGTTCATAATGATCAACATTCCAGTACATACACGATTCCGGAACTCCATTTCCAGTTTTTAATCCCGGTTTAATCAAAAAAACATATCCAGAAATACTAACAAAAGCGGCAACTAAAATGGGAATGGCAATTCTTTTCGTTGTTCCCTTTGTTTTTTTATTGGCAGTTGCGGTGGCTGTTTGATAGGCTATTGGTTCTTCGTCCCCTTCCTTATAATCTTCCGTAGCACGCGGTAAATTTATTTCGGGAATTTCCGTTTCTCCTGTATCATATTTCCGTTGAAATTGCCAGGGTCTTGGTTCAAAATTGATTAACCAGGCAAGTAATTCAATATTTCTTACATCAGTATTAATAATAGTCCCTCTTATGTAATTGATCAAAGGTCTGAACTTGTCAGTATCGCAACGTTCGATTGCCTGCACATAATTCGGCGCAGCACCCCGTTCACCAAAAAATCCTTTGATAGTATTTTCATCTTTCTTTTCAAATCTGGTAGCATAAACTTCCAGGCACTCTTGTTTCAACTTTGCTGGTGTGGCATGAATGAGTCTTATTGATAAATCATTCTTTGCTTTTTTTTGCTCAAAATCCTGGATGACTAAACGTTGATAATCTGCAAACATGCTAATTTAATTTTATCGCTTCCTGCAATATTAATGTCTTAAACCATCATTACCGGAATTCCGCTGGAATAACCGGAATAACCGGAATCATTTGTCAATCACCCTCATAGCAGCATCTATTTTTGTTTTCAAATCAACTAAAGCCTCATTAGCTACGAGGTTAACTGTACAGGGTTGATTTTATTAGGGTAGTGAATACGAACAGGAAAATTAAGTGAAGGAAGGATTTTTCTGCTTCGTATTCTAAGCCCACCTCCTTCAACTGGTAAGTAAAACTGCTTACCACCCTGTCATGCTGCACCCGGTGCCCTGCACCAGGATGCGGATTCTATTAACAATTCAAATTTTAAAAAATGTTAGAATTTATTATTGCTATCATTATGGCATCGTCATGCCATAACCCGAAATGTTCACATTCTTTTAAAGAGCATTATCTGTTCATGATGACAATGGATGGTGACACGGGTGGACAAACCGGCCATCCGCCGCCACCACCTCCACCACCTCCACCACCTCCAGGTAATTAAACCGTGGAAATAAGGCAAGTTATTCTTGCCTTATTTTTTTTGATCACTACCTTTAAATGCAAAATAAAATTTTTAGGGTTGTGATACAAATACCATGAGCATGAAATTTTTCATTCCTTTATTTGGCAGTGTACTAATCTTCATGGCAGGCTGCACGCAAAAAAAACAGCAGGCACCATTGAGATCACCCGACTACCCAAAAGCAAGGGCGCTGGATGGCACAAAAAACGATTCAGCATTTTATCTTTATAGCCGCGTCGTAAATTCTTCCGAAGACAGTTTTGAAATTGGTTCATCGTATAATCGCATGGCATTGATGCAATGTACAGCTGGCGACTATTTCGGCAGCCAGGAATCTGCATTGCAATCGAAATCTTATTTAAATAGTGAAAAAGAATCTGACTTATACTGGATTGCTTCGAACTATGGGATACTTGGAAAAGCGAGCCTGAGTCTTAGACAATACAACAAAGCTGTTGCATGGTTTGACAGCGCATTAAAATATGAAACAAACCCAGATAACGATGCCTATTATTTAAATAACAAAGCGGTCGCTTTTGAAAAGATAAGGCGTTACGAGGATGCTATAAAAATATACCAGGCTATTTTAGAGCAAAAGCCCGACAGCATTACCGAATATGCAAGGGTACTTTCCAACCTGGCGATTGTAAAATGGCTCAATGATTCAACCTATCCTGCTGCGCTGGAATTACAGGAAGCATTGGCCATCAGGAAGGCAAGGAATGATAGCTGGGGATTAAATGCAAGCTATGCTCAATTGTCAGATTTTTATTCCCAGGAGAGCCGGGACTCTGCATTGTATTTCGCAAGACAAATGTATGCAACAGCAATGGCTATCAGCAGTGCGGAAGATCAGCTGGAAGCACTCGACAAATTAATCAGGCTGGAACAACCGGTGCAGGCAACGAAATATTTTACCAGGTACATGAAATTAAACGACAGCCTTCAGCAGGCACGCAACGCTGCAAAGAACCAGTTTGCGGACGTACGTTTCGATGCAGAAAAAACCAAAGCAGAAAACCTTGTGCTGCAAAAAGATAATATGGATAAACGCGAGAGGATCAACCGGCAGCGTTTAACTTTCTTCAGTGTAATATCAATATTCGCTCTCACGTTGATAATTGCCATCCTCTGGTATAAAAAAAGAAAACAGCGATTTATACTACAATCCGATAATGCTGTGAAAGAACAGGAATTAAAAATGTCTCAAAAGGTACATGATGTGGTAGCCAACGGGCTTTACAGACTAATGTCAGAAATGGAACATTCAGAAATGGAAAAGGAAAAACTGCTGGATAAAATGGAGGATTTATATGAGCACTCCCGCGATATTTCTTATGAACCAACTTCTTTAACGCAGGGACCTTATGAGGAAAAGATCAGTGATTTGTTATCTGCATTTTCAAGTCCTTCAGTTAAAGTGCTGATTGTAGGAAATAATACAAGTTTCTGGAAAGACATTTTAATGGATATTAGAAACGAGCTGGAACATATTCTGCAGGAATTAATGATCAACATGAAAAAACATAGCCACGCAAATAATGTGGTAATAAAGTTTGATCGTGATAAGGAATATTGCAGTATAAGATATTCAGACGACGGTATTGGATTAACTAAGCCATTTAAAGTGGGGAATGGTTTAACGAATACGGGAAACCGTATTCTTGCCATCGGTGGCGCTATTAATTTTGAAAGTGACCTGACTAAAGGATTTGGAGTTACTATTTCCTTCTCAACCAAAAAAAAATGATCAGTAAAGTTTTAGTAGCAGAAGACCATGAACTGGCAAATGTTTCCGTTCAACAAACACTCGAAGAGCTGGGCATAAAAGATATAGATTATGTCTACTATTGTGACGATGCATTACTTAAAATTCAACACAGCAAAATTTCTGCAAGCCCCTATGATCTCCTGATAACTGATTTGAATTTCGAAAATGATGGCAATCCGCAAAAAATGTATGATGGCGTTTCACTGATTACCGCATGCCGTGAACTACTTCCTGAATTGAAGGTGCTCGTATTTTCAGTAGAGAATAAACCAGCTGCAATCGAAACACTATTTCAAATACAGAATATTGATGGTTACGTTCGAAAATCCCGCAATGACCGTAAGGAATTAAAACTCGCTATAGAAAGTGTAAATCGCAACCAGCGTTATTTCCCCAGGCAATTGAGCCAACTTATTAACCAAACAAATACTTATCAATTTACAGAATTTGATATCGAGATAATTTCTTTGCTCGCAAGCGGGGTTAGTCAAAAAAATATTCCTGCCAGTCTCGTAGAAAAAAAATTTCGCCCCTCCAGTTTAAGCAGCGTTGAAAAGAGACTCAATCATATTAAGATGGAGTTGGGATTTAATAAAAATGAACAATTAATTGCTTTTTGTAAGGATATGGGGATTATTTAATTATAAGTGAAGATTATGTGCATCTAGTTTTAATATGATGAGACTCTGAAATGCCCCTCTTTTATAACTCATTAAAACTTACAACTTAAAAACCCCACCGAAGCGGGGTTAAAGGTTTTCACCTGCGGCATATAGCCTTATTGTGATAAGATTGAGAAAAGAGTTCTATCTCTTTGTGCTAAGTACGGAATAATTTTGGAAATAATAAAATAGATTTAGAAATAAAATTTATTGTTATGAGTAAAATATTAGGCCTTGACCTGGGGACGAATAGTATTGGGTGGGCAGTAAGAGATACAGAAGAACTTGAAGGAGTTAAACAGATTACTCATAAAGGTGCTATAGTTTTTGAACAAGGGGTAGGTGAAAAAAAAGGTATAGAGTTTTCTTTGGCAGCTGAGAGAACAACCGCAAGAACCTCACGGAAAAAGAATATGAGAAGAAGATGGAGAAAGATTGAATTGCTTGGAATATTGATAAAAGAAAACATGTGTCCCTTGCCAATTGCCGAACTGGAAGATTGGAGTAAGCCAAAAAGAAAAACTGAAAAAAAATACCCTACTAATGACTTATTTAAAAATTGGCTACGACTTGATTTTAATAATGATGGGACAGAAGATTATAAGAATCCTTTTGAACTTAGAAAAGAAGCATTAGAAAGGAAACTAACTCCAGATGAGCTTGGGAGAATCTTTTATCACCTTACACAAAGAAGGGGATATCTGAGTAACAGAAGCGAAAAAGCCAGGGATACTGAAGAAACGGCAGATGGGGATATAGAAGAAAATGATGATAAACCTAAGAAAAAACTTGGGAAAGTTGCTAAAGCAATTATCGATCTTGAAGAAAAACTGGAAGGGAAAACAATTGGCCAGCAATTGTATGAAGAAATAGAAAATGGAAGCAGGGCAAGGCGAAGAAAAGATGAGAGTACTAATATCTACAGGTTAACGCTACAAGAAGAATTTTTAAGAATATGTTCCTTTCAGGAAGCAAGTATAGAAGTCACAGAAAAAATCAGGAAAATTATTTTTGAACAACGTCCTTTAAAATCCCAGAAAGGAACAATAGGAAAATGTATTTATGAAAAGAATAAAAGCAGATGCCCTGTCTCCCACCCTGAATTTGAACTATACAGAATGTGGCAGGTACTTAATAATATTAAATATTCTGATGACGATAAGAAAAGCTGGCAATCTCTGAATGCTGATGATAGAAAAAAAGTACAAGAAAAATTTTTTAGAAAGAGCTGTGTTACTTTTCCATTTTCAGATATAAAAAAAATCTTTGGGAAGCATTTTCCAAATAGAGTCTTTAATTATAAAGATTATCAAACAGTAGCCGGATGCCCTATGCTTGCTGGCCTGATGAATGTGTTAGGCGAGGATAATGTTTGGCAATTACGGGATGCTGCTATACAAAGAATAGAATGGGAAGAACATGAAAAGAAAATGGCAAAAGGAAAATATCACAATACGCAAATTGATCTCTATGATATTTGGCATTGGCTTTTTGTAATGGATAATGATAAAGATGAGGAAATAGTAAAGAAAAAAGCTATTGAATCGCTTGGGCTCTCTGAAAAAGAGGCAAGGAGTTTTGTAAACACATCAATCAAACAGGGTTACGGTAGCTTAAGTCTAAAGGCAATAAGAAAAATAAATAAATGGCTAGAAGTTGGTGAAAAGTATGATAAGGCAGTTTTTCTTGCCAATATTCCTTATGTGTTTGAAAGGCAGCTATGGCTAGATAATAAAGAAGGCTTAACTGAAGCAATACAAAAAGAGATTGAACAAATTGCTTTTCAGAAAAGCACTATTGACATTGCAAACAGTCTTATAAAAAAGTACAATGGTCTTCCCTACACACAGCGATTTGCAAATGATAAAGGATACAAACTTGATGCAGACGATTTGAATGGTGTCAAAGAGACAATTGAAAATTATTTTGGGAATAAAAAATGGAATACTATTTCCGGCGATACAAAATCAAATTATGAAGACAAAGTAGCCCAGCTTTACCAGGATGCTTTATCAAAAGGAGTTAATGGAGATATTGCATTTATTAAAATGCCAAGATTAGAAGATAATATTAAAATAAGGATTACAGAGATGCTTTCTCTTAATCCAGACGATAAAAGACTTGATAAACTATATCACCCAAGCGAAATAGAATCTTTTTTACCAGCAATTAATGAAAAAGATAAAGAAGGAAACAATACCGGCAGAAAACTTCTCGATAGTCCAAAAACTGATAGCATCAGAAACCCCATGGCGATGCGAAGCCTCTATGAGCTAAAAAAGCTATTAAATTATCTATTGAAGAATGATGTTATAGATGAGCAAACGAATGTGATTGTGGAGATGGCCAGAGAACTAAATGATGCAAACAGAAGAAAGGCAATAGAACGCTACCAAAGAGAAAGAGAATCTGAGAATACGAAGTATGCGAGTGAAATTAAAAAAATATTTGAAGAGCAAAAAAAAACGCTGCCCGAAGATTTGACCAGCTATATTGAACGATACAGACTAAGAGAAGAACAACCCAAAAGAGTTTGTATGTACACTGGTAATACAATTTGCGACGCAGACCTTTTTGATGAATTTACTACTGATATTGAACATACCCTACCCCGGAGCCTCACCTTTGATGATAGCTTTCAGAATAAAACCATTGCTTTTAAAAATTATAATAACGAAATAAAAAATAAGCTATTACCTACTCAGCTTCCCAATTATCCTGAAGCGGCTATTGGCTATGATCCAATTGAGCCAAGATTGGAAAACTGGAAAAAACTGGTGAAAGACTATGAAACTAAAGTAGAAATATGCAAAAAAAGAAGCAAGATGGCTTCTACAAAAGAAGCAAAAGACAAGGCAATTGAAGACAAGCATTATAACCAAATACATTATGCCTACTGGAAAAGCAAGCTTGAAAGATTTACAATAACTGAGATAACGGAAAGATTTAAGAATAGTCAGTTAGTAGATACGCAAATAATAGCTAAGTATGGAGTATTGTATTTAAAGACTCTATTTTATCGGGTAAGATCAACTAAGGGTATCTTAACTGATAAGATAAAAAGAGTTTGGGGTGCTATGAGTAATGATGAAAAGAAAGACCGGAGCCAGCATACACACCATACTGTAGATGCAATTATTCAAACCTTGTTACATAAAGAAAGAAATAAACCAGACGTATATAACTTACTGGCAGAAGGATATAAAGAAGCTGAAGCGAACAGATGGAAAGAACCTAAAATTCCAAACCCGTGGGGATTAGCACCGGATGGATTTTTTTCTGCTATGCAACAACTTACCAGCGATGTAATTATTTATCATGCTGACAGGGACAATGTATTAAAACAGACGAAAAGAAAAGAAAGGTTTAAGAAGCAAATCGTTTACACAGTTGATAAAGAAGGCAATAAAATTCCGAGGTATCAAAGAGGCCGTGGAATAAGAGCAAGTTTACATAAAGACACTTTTTATGGAGCCATTAAAATCCCGATAAAAGAAAACGGGAAATTGAAAACTGATGATAATGGGAAACTATTGCTGGAGAAGGATGAGAAAGGTAATGATATTATTAAATACAGAAGCAGTTTTGTATTCAGGGGCAATACCGTTGATGCAATTAAGAAAAACATTGAGAATATCGTAGATGAAAGATTAAGAGAATTAGCTAAAGAAACCGGAGCAGCAACAATACATAAACAAGGTTTTTTTGAAATTCCGCCAAACGAAGAAAGATTAAAGAAGAACCCGGACGCAGAAGCAACGAAAGTTTTTAAAGTGAAAGTATTTGCTGATAATCTTCAAAATCCTTTGCAAATAAAGAAGCATAGAGACGTAAAAAGAGAACATAAGCAATGGTACTATACTCAAACAGACGGGAACTACCTGATGGCTTTATATGACAATGGCAAAGAGAAGGACTTTGAATTGATTAATACTTATCAACTTACTGAATTAGTAAGAATGGGGCAAGGTCAATATCCATTATATAAAGAAAAGCTCCTTAGAGGCAAACAAATTCAAATGCCGTTAATTGTAAGAAATAGAAAAGATGTAGTGTTGAAACCCGGACTTAAAGTTTTATTATGTGAGAAATCATTTGATGAAGTTACATCTGATTTGTCAGCAAATAATTTAATTGATAGGCTATATAGTGTTTCGGGTTTAACTGTTCAAAGAATAAAATCCGGTGGAAACGTACTAGAATATGGGACTATACATCTTATGCACCACCTAGAAGCAAAATCCTTGGGAGAATTAAAAATTCAGGATGGAGAATACAAATTTAAGGATGGTAAGAAATATCGAAAATTGAATCATAACCAATTTAGAGGATTAGTGGAAGGGATAGATTTTAGAGTGAGCAGAGATGGAATAATCCATTTATTATAATCACGCCTAATGCTAAAAAGAACTTTATCCTTTTCTAACCCTTTTCACTTAAGCACCAAGCTTGAGCAATTGGTGATTTTTAATAAGGAAACAGAAGATGAAGTAACGAGACCGATTGAGGATATCGCATACCTTGTTTTAGACCATCCACAAATAACATTTACCAATGCTTTAATGCAAGTGTTAGCAGAAAAGAATGTGGCAGTTATTATTTGCGATAACAAGCACCACCCTACCAGTATGCTGATGAATCTGGACGTTCACCATATACAAGCACAACGTTTCGGAGTACAGTTGGCTGCAAGCGAACCATTGAAAAAGCAACTCTGGCAGCAAACTGTAAAAGCAAAGATCAGAAACCAGGCTAAGGTGCTGGAACTTGCCGGACAGAAAGGGTTGGCGTTATACAATCTTTCCAATAAGGTAAATAGCGGTGATACTGCTAATTGTGAGGCACAGGCAGCAAGGATATATTTTAAGCAATTATTCGGCCCGACCTTTCAACGATTCAGGGAAGGCCCTCCTCCCAATCCTTCTTTGAATTATAGTTATTCTATTATCAGAGCTGCAGTTGCAAGGGCATTAGCAGGAAGCGGGTTGCTTGTTACTTTAGGAATTCACCATCATAATAAGTATAACAATTTCGCGTTGGCTGATGACATTATGGAACCATTTAGGCCATTTACCGATTGGCTTGTTTACAGGCAATTACAATCAATTCCGGACTACCATAATCTAACAAAAGAAAGAAAAGCAGATTATTTACAACTGCTACAAAGCGATTGCCTTTATAAAGAAGGAACCAGCCCACTGATGGTAGCTATTGAATATGTGACCGCCAACCTTGCTAAATGTTTTGAAGGAACTAGTAAAAAATTGGAATATCCGGAACTGCCTGAACTATGATACAGCAGGAACGATTAAACGCTTATCGCATTATGTGGCTCTTTGTGTTCTTTGATTTACCTGTAGAAACTAAAAAGGAGCGAAAGGCAGCTTCTGATTTTAGAAAAACCCTGATGAAAGACGGTTTTAATATGATGCAGTTTAGTGTTTACAGCCGACACTGTGCCAGTGATGAAAGTGCGCAGGTTCATATGAAGAGGACAAGGGAAAAGGTGCCGGAAAAAGGGCAAGTAAGCATTCTGAAAGTAACAGATAAACAATACGGAGACATCATCAACATCTGGGGAGCCAAGGAAAACCCTTTGACACCCGGCCCCACCCAGATGGAAATGTTTTAGAAAACATTTTATGATGATAATTACATACTAAAGCGTTCAATTACTTTACTTTTTTCCTTGTTGATTAGTGGTTAAGAATTTGGTACTAAAGGGTTTCACAGGCCCAATAGTATGTAAAAGAACTTTTCTCAATCAAACCACAACTTACCCCGCATTACTGGAAAATATGGTGGAGTATGTAAAAGAACTTTTCTCAATCAAACCACAACCACGGGGGCTCGCAAAAATATTTAACACTAGTATGTAAAAGAACTTTTCTCAATCAAACCACAACTAAGTGGGGATTACTAAAGAAAGAAGATACAGTATGTAAAAGAACTTTTCTCAATCAAACCACAACTCGAGGGCGGCTGACATACCGGCGAATAAAAGTATGTAAAAGAACTTTTCTCAATCAAACCACAACCTTGAAGTATTCGTTAGTAAAACATTCGCCAGTATGTAAAAGAACTTTTCTCAATCAAACCACAACTTTAAAAGCATGTTAGTGTAGAAAGCCTGTAGTATGTAAAAGAACTTTTCTCAATCAAACCACAACACAAACGCATTAAACGAATATTTGTCTGGAAGTATGTAAAAGAACTTTTCTCAATCAAACCACAACTTAGACATAGGAGATGTTTCACCCCCATAAAGTATGTAAAAGAACTTTTCTCAATCAAACCACAACTACAATGGCGATTCCATAACGGAACACGTCAGTATGTAAAAGAACTTTTCTCAATCAAACCACAACCAATTGTTGTTCATCCATCGGAACCTCCCAAGTATGTAAAAGAACTTTTCTCAATCAAACCACAACCATATGATTCGTTTTATTATTAAATTACCAAGTATGTAAAAGAACTTTTCTCAATCAAACCACAACTTGTTGCATTGCAACAACGTCGGTTTCAAAAGTATGTAAAAGAACTTTTCTCAATCAAACCACAACTTCAACCAAAATGTATTCCGCATAATCATCAGTATGTAAAAGAACTTTTCTCAATCAAACCACAACTACTACGATAAACACCGCAACCCAATATCCAGTATGTAAAAGAACTTTTCTCAATCAAACCACAACAATGTTCCATAATTCGATTCCATTTGCAAAAGTATGTAAAAGAACTTTTCTCAATCAAACCACAACTTTTTGATGATTAGTAATAATTTCAACTTCAGTATGTAAAAGAACTTTTCTCAATCAAACCACAACCTCGATAGATACACCTGTATTTCGCTTAGAGTATGTAAAAGAACTTTTCTCAATCAAACCACAACTGGCACACCTCGTCCTAATAGTTTAATGGAAGTATGTAAAAGAACTTTTCTCAATCAAACCACAACCCGCAACGAATGGTGTTCTTCAATGCCATTAGTATGTAAAAGAACTTTTCTCAATCAAACCACAACTACAAGCTCCTCCATTAACTGAGGTGTAGAAGTATGTAAAAGAACTTTTCTCAATCAAACCACAACCACGTTCAACGATACACTTGTCCGTGGTCTAGTATGTAAAAGAACTTTTCTCAATAAAAGTATATCTTCTCAAAAGTTCAAAGATTTTAAATTTAATATGAGACAACTAAAGCTTGATTCGAAACTTTCTATTCCTCTTTATACGGTTTCCCGTAAAGATCGAAATATTTCTAGATTTACTTTTAAACTCTAAATTAAATTTATTTGTTATGAAAAAGAAATACTATGTAAATAAGAACCGCCAGTCGAATGGCGACCATGAAGTACATGTAGAAGGATGTAATTATATGCCGACAGCAGAAAATAGAATATACTTGGGAGAATTCTCCGCTTGCCGCGATGCAGTTACAGAAGCCAAAAAACACTACACGCAGGTAAATGGCTGTTATTATTGCTGCAATTCCTGTCATACTTCATAAGAAGTAAAAATTTATTGGACAATGCAAGATGTGAATGGCCGATATTTGAAAAGTCATGCTGTACATTAAGTCAATTTTCGTAGCCTTAATAATTCTTGCATTATCTTTTGCCAATTGTGCCGCAAAGAAAGAGCAACAAAATACTATTAGTGGAAAAGTTATAAAGATCAGGGACGGGGATACAATAGAGATACTATATGAGGGAAAGCCATTGGCAATACGATTTGCACATGTAGATTGCCCGGAAAGGAAACAACCTTTTGGAAATGTAGCAAAACAATTAACAGCTGATTTATGTTTCGGCAAAATGGTAACTATTCAAAATCAAAATGAATATGACAGGTACGGCAGATTGATTGGAGTGGTTATTAATAATGATAAGGATACGGTTAATTTAGAGTTGGTCAAAAAAGGTCTCGCTTGGCATTATAAAAAATACTCGGCGGATAAATTATATGCTGAAACAGAAATTGAAGCAAGGGTAAAGAAAATAGGATTATGGGCAGACCCGAAACCGATCGCCCCATGGGATTGGCGATGAGTCAATAGGTACAACCTTGTTGATTAATATTAATAACCATGAGAATAATTTTATTCACTTTGGCCACCTGCCTCCTCTTTATTTCCTGCAAACAGGATAGTGCAGATACGAATAGCTTTGCGACAAAAGTAAATGAACTGGAAAGAAGGTTAGACTCCTTTCAACTGGCATTACAGGAATGTCACGCAAATAAAAGCACCTCTTCCTTTGGATTAAATTTGAACTCTCCTAACAAGAAAACAAATACATCAGGCTCAGGGCAATGTAATGGTATTACAAAGAATGGTAAAAGGTGCAAGCGGACTGTAAAATCGGGTTTGTATTGCTATCAGCATTGAGCTTCGTAAATAGTTTTTGATTTAACTCCCAATAAATTCAATAAAATGGAATTTCTACGAACGACTGAGGAAATACTTGTTTTTTCTGCAATTGCATTATTAATTACGCTATGGATTTTACACGAAATAATTAAGTCTGCAGTATATGCTGCAATTATTAAATCCCGGTATGTCAGCAAACCCGTTTTGCCCAATACCCTCCCAATTATAAAGGATGAGTTATGGAGCGCTGATCAAATTGAGCTACAAAGAAAATATGACAAAGGAGAAATTACATTAGAAGAGTATATAAGAGACTTCAACAAATAGTTGATCTTTTATTAAAAAAAATACGCCAACTGCATTGGCCGATTTACAAATTGGCAACGACAGGAACGGTACAACATTTTTTTGAATGGCAGATATGGTACTTATGAACGCATCGAACAGGCGAAGGAAGATTGGAAACAACGCCGCATCATTTTACCACCCAATGATAATTTCGAATACATCCCTTTACCCGAAGACAAATCAAGACCAGCCGGTGCTTCTCCCCCGCCGGAATTACTTTCATAAATTCTTAAATGCAGCAGTTCTATTTTTGCATGAATATAAATAAGTAACACGGCAGCTAACCGGGTTCTTTTTGTTAGCATAACTTTTCGTTGGATTCGCTTTTTTCTATCCGGAACTTTTCTTTTTTGCTCTTTCAACATCCTCCCGCACTGGGTATGGCATAAATTACATTGCCGGAGACAGATAAATGAAAGACCTTTCCTTCTATAGAAGGAACTAACAGTGTCCAGGTTTTACCCTTGTTGGATGATCGGTAAATGCCGTCGGGATGACCACAAAAGAATTGATCACCAACCTGTATAATGGAAGTGATATTCATGCTCGGTGGAAGACCGGCATCGATGGCCAGCCAGGTTTTACCACCGTCGTAGGAAGCTCGCACTCTCCTGGTTTTAGTCCTTGTATTGAATGTGATAGCAGCGAATCCACCATCGATGGGTGATATACCGATGCCCACACCGCCTTCACTGACCACGGTCTCCCAGGTTTGGCCATCATCGCTCGATCTTATGATCCCATTAACGCTGCTCGCCATCAACACACCGTTTGACTCCACCATTTTCCAAACACCACGGGTAACTTCTTTCCAGTTTTTCCCATTGTCAGCGGATCTGAAAAGGCCGCGGCCGCGATCGCACACGATGAAAACAGTGCCAGCTTCAGTTTCAAAGATGTCGATGATCCCCTTCAAGGTAAAATTCTGGTATATGGGCGACCATTCACCCGATCCATTAATTTTTTGCCTGAACTGACCCAGGTGGTAATTGTAGGCAAACATTCCGGACCTGCCAGGGGCAATGTTGCTACTTTCGTCAGGGAAAATTTCCTTCTCCCAAAAGGGCGTAACGTTGTTGGATTTATTGTGATAGATATGATGGCCGGTACGTAAATAGAACCCACGATCATTTACAAATAGGTTCCCCTCCAGTTGACCACCGGGCAGTCCTTCACTAATGTCTTGCCAGCTTTGTCCGCCATCAGCAGATTGTAGAACCATGCTTGAATCATCGGGCTTATATGCAGTTGATTTTTGCTCACTATCCGTGACGGGGTATACAAAGGCGAATAACAAAAGGAGCAAAACCGCAAGGCTAAAGATTTTCATGGCTATACTTTATTGGGTGAAACAATGAAGTAAAGTTATCGGGCGGCAACTATCGGGAATTTTTTTTATAGTAAATAAGTGTAAAGGAAGCGTAAAACGTTTGTAAACAACCGGGAGCTGGGCTTTAATAGATTATTTTTGTCCGTATGAAGCGATTTATTCTGTTCGGATCTTCAATCCTGATAATTGCATCGTTGATTTCCGGGGTAGCATTTATCAGTAAAAAGAAGGAGTTCCCGGAGAAACATGTAGAAATTGTATTACGGGATTTAGGACACCAGTTGTTGCTCTCAGCCGGTGATTTGTCCTCCAGGGTGCTGCCGGTTAAAAAATTAAATGAACATACATACCGGATCTCCTTTCAAAATAATTTCACTTTCATTTCAGATACTCTCATCAATTTAGTTCAACGGACATTTCAAAAAAATGACCTGGCAACCGGTTATATAGTGGATCTGAGGAGTTGTACAGAATATGAAACCGTCTTTGCATTCGAAATTGATAGCCAGGCAGGCGATCTTACACCTTGCAAGGGTCGTACGCTGGAGCTTGGTTGCTATGTGATTGAAATTGAATTGTTGAAAAAAAATAAATTCAATTCCCTTTGGTTGTTACTTTCGTTTATTCCGTTGAGTTTGCTTGCTTTTTATATGAAAGACAAGCTTCGGAAAAAAGAAGAGCGAGCACCCATCTCCGATAGTAATGATTTTATACAAGTAGGAATCTTTAAATTCTATCCAGAAAATTATCTGCTTAAAAAGGAGGACAAAACTATTACACTTTCGGAAAAAGAAACAAAAGCCCTGCAACTATTTGCCCAAAACATAAACCAGGTTGTAGAAAGGGAAAAACTGATGAAAGAGATTTGGGAAAAGGAAGGTATAGTTGTGATCAGTAGAAATGTGGATGTACTGGTGTCTAAATTACGCAAGAAATTAATCGACGACAACTCCATTAAATTTATTAATGTGCATGGCAGGGGTTACAAATTTATTATTGAGTAGCCACCAATTATAAATTTGACCAGCCTTTTAGTAAGATTTTACATCTTGAAACAATTAATTTACATATAGTTTACTTAAGAGTTGGCGGCCTGCGATACTATTGCAAAAAAAATAGTATGACCTTAATTAAACTTGAAACCTTGCGTATTTTCGGCATGACGCTTATACGGATCTTCACAGGCTATCTGATCTACCGCTATGGCCGTGAACTCTTCAATATCGAAGGGCTGCTCGACTTTCTAAAAAAAGAAAATATTCCCTTCCCCGTTTTTACCGGCTACGCAGCAAAGATCATTGAACTGGTCGGCGGCATCTTTTTGATCCTTGGATTGTTTACCCGCATCGTATGTATCTTATTGATGATCGTCATGTACGGCGTGATATATACCACAGCCAACGGCAATTTTCTGGAAGGCGAATTCCCATTCCTGTTTTTATTATTGTTTGGCGTATTCCTGATCAACGGTGCAGGTAAATGGAGTTTGGATCATGTAATTGCAAAAAGGTTTGCCCGCAAAGTTGATATGCGCTGATAACGCAAGTTCCACTTTATATATTCTTTTAGATTTCATTCGCAAGATAATTCAGGCGATCCCGTTTAAGCAGCGAGTTCGAAACCAAACCAACCACACCAATGGCTGTAATTTTGATTGCAGGTACTATACCTGGCTTGCCTCCGTTGCTTAATGGACATACGGTTCATGTGATCAGTAATACATCTAAACTATGGACCACGATAGAAGTACTTCGTCCATCGCTCATTATCATGGATGATAATATGGAAAATATAAGTGCAAGAAAATTCTGCCGGGATTGCAAGCAAAATAAAAACTCGCAGCATATCGCTATAATTTTAGTAAGTGATGATTCAGACTTAGTAGGTCATGCGGATGCAATTCTTAAGCGGCCATTCGATAAGGAGATATTGAATGCAACGATCGAAAAAATGCTAAAATAATAGTATAAAAAAAGTAATGCTGCGTTCATCACCCATGTTCCGGCACTCCTGTACCTTTGTTTTTGTCTTCCACCGCAATAGTTTTTCTTTGTGCCATTGCGAAATTGAAAAATAAAATATCCATATCACTTTACTGGAAATGCCAGTTGATAGGTTGGACCCTTGCCTGTCTGTACTGGACTTTTGCAGGTTATATCGGAACTGATTTTAGCTGGACACTCGCATCAATACACCTCACGCTTGATCTGCTGATCTATATCTTATTATCCCACTCCTATAGAAACTTTTCCCGGAAAAACAAATGGCATCTCCTCAATGCCCGGTCATTAGTAGGGAGACTTGTACCTGCCATCCTGTTGCTGGGTACTATGTTCATGTTACTTACTATCAGCAAAAACTGGTTGGTTAGAAGCGCCTTTGAACAGGGCTTCAACAGTTCCTGGATGGATAGTGTAAACAATTTTGGCATTACCACTTTTGTTACCGGTGTACGATTGATGTCTATATGGGTGCTTGCTTACTATGGCTATCATTTTGCACAACGGGAAATGAATGCAATTAAAGAATCGAATAGGTTAGCGATCATTGCAAGAGAGGCAAGCTTTACCAATTTAACCACCCAGCTTAATCCGCATTTCTTTTTTAATTCACTCAATAGTATTAAAGCGCTGGTGATTGAGAACCCGGAAGCAGCACGACGATCAATTGACCTTTTATCGGATTTACTACGGACATCCCTCTATGAAAGAAATACAGAAATGATCACCGTAAAAGAGGAAATGGAGCTGATCCATGATTATCTCGAACTCGAAAAGATGCGATTTGAAAAAAGACTTACCAGCATTATTGAAGTCAATGAAGAAATAAACACAAATTTAATTTTACCATTAAGTATACAGGTGCTGGTCGAAAATGCACTTAAACATGGTATAGCACCCCGCAAAGATGGGGGCATTGTTCATATACTGATTGAAAAGAAAGAGGGGCTGATGGAGGTGCTTGTCAAAAATCCGGGTGTTCTTATCACTGCTGCAACAACAGGTCTTGGTCTAAAAAATTTGCAGGAAAGATTAGCACTCATTTATAATGGTAAAGCCTCCTTTAATATTCTTCAACACGATACCGAAACAGTAATGGCCACGTTAAAGATACCATTGACATGAAGAAACTAAAAGTCATACTGATTGACGACGAGCGGCTTGCCAGGGAAGAAATGAAAAGACATCTCGGTAGCTGTGAAGATGTTGAAATCGTTGCTGAAGCAGCAAATGCTGATGAAGCTTTCATGCTGATCGAACGCCTGGAACCTGATATTATCTTTCTCGATATTGTAATGCCGGGTCATTCAGGTTTCGATTTGCTGGAATCATTAACAAAAGTTCCGGAAGTTATTTTTACCACGGCTTTTGACAGTTTTGCAGCAAAAGCTTTTGAAATAAATGCGATGGATTACCTCGTTAAACCAGTCCGCGTGGAGCGTTTTGCAAAAGCGATGACAAAGGTCAGGAAGAAATTTGAAGAGAATACGAAGCACAGCCCTACCCTGTTTGTAAAAGAAGGAGATCGCTTTTACCTTATAAAGACAGAAGAAATTCATCTCGTGGAATCTGCTGGAAATTATGCCAGGCTGCATTTTAAAAAGAATACAGTGCTGATCAAAAGATCATTGAATCAACTCGGGAAAATGCTCGATCCAACTATTTTCTTTCGGGTTAACAGGACGACCATCATGAATCGTCTTTTTATTAAAACTATTGTATCCCTGCCCGATGGAAGATTGTCGATACAGTTGGAAAGCGGGGATACGATCACTGCTTCAGGCCGGCAAACGGCTGCATTAAAATCGAAAAGGATCGGACAGTAAAATTATTATATGAAATATTTCATTACTTTGGCAATACTTTGCCTGCTCATTAGTACTAACAGTATAGCTCAACCGATTATAAAGGATAGCCTTGATAATTATTATATCCGGGATAGTGTTCTGGTAATAACGAGAGATGCCGCTGAAATTTCAGTAGTAGTGGTGCAGCGAAAGGATAGGACTGAACCACAGGCCGCCATTTTAATGTTTAGCATTTATGCACGCCAAACCGATATTAAGAAAGCAATGGAAGCGGCTGATCATGGATATACAGGTGTGCTCGCTTATACCCGCGGGAAAAGACTTAGTAGTTCAGGGTTAGTTGTTTATGAAAAAGACGGGCAGGATGTGTATGACGTAATTGAATGGATCACTCAACAAGACTGGAGCAATGATAAAGTAGGTATGTATGGAGGCAGCTATAATGGATTTACACAATGGGCGGCTACTAAAAATTTACACCCAGCTTTAAAAACGATCGTTCCATCAGCAGCAGCAGCTCCCGGTCTCGATGCCCCAATGATGAATAATGTTGTAATGAATTTTCAATTTCCATGGACTTATTATGTTTCCAATAATAAATGGTTAGATAACCAGGATTATAATAACCGCAGGCAATGGAATGACCTCGAACAAAAATACTTTCTGACAGGTTCCTCCTTCCGTTCCCTGGATAGCCTGCTGGGAAGATCAAAGAACAATATATTCCGCCGCTGGTTAGACCATCCCTTGTATGATAAATTCTGGCAGGATATGATCCCCTATAAAAAAGACTTCTCCAAAATTAATATTCCCATATTAACGACAACCGGTTACTATGACGGTGGGCAGGTGGGAGCCTTATACTATTTACGGGAGCATTATACCTATAATCCTGCGGCTGATCATTATTTGTTGATAGGCCCATATGGTCATTTTGGTTGCCAGGGCTACCCGGATTCTGTTTATAACGGGTACCGCATTGATGAAACAGCGAGAATTCCGATTCATACGATCATCTACCAATGGCTTGATCATATATTAAAAGGTGCGGCTAAACCTTCGGTCTTAAAAGATAAAATTAATTACCAGTTGATGGGTGCTGATCAATGGAAAACGGCAGCTTCATTATCAGCTATCAGTAAGGATACATTGAAGTTCTACCTGCACTATAAGGATTCCGGGATACTGGCCAGGAAGAAACCGTCACAACCCGCATCAAAATTATTACAGGTTAACTTCAAAGACAGGATCGACATGCACAGTTATTATTACGCCTTCCGGATTATCTGGGACAGTCTTTTTGATGGTGGCGGTATTATGTATAAGACTCCACCGTTGGAGGACGCCGTTGAATTTACCGGGAATTTTACCGGCGAAATGAAAGTTACAATTAATAAAAAAGATATGGATTACAGTGCCGTATTATTTGAGCAGCGACCGGATGGAACTTATTTTTATCTTTCTTACTTCATGGGAAGAGCCAGTCACGCCAAAGATGTTTCGAAAAGAGTTTTATTAACCCCTGGGAAAAAAACAAGCTTGCCATTTTCCAATACTTATTTTACCAGCAAGCTTCTTAGCAAAGGAAGCCGTCTTGTATTAATTGTAAATATCAATAAAAGCTCAGCAGAACAAATTAACTACGGAACTGGAAAAGATGTGAACGATGAAACCATGGAGGATGCAGGCGAACCAATCAAAATTCAATGGCATAACGATAGTTTTATCAGGATACCTGTAATAGTAAACCATTAAAAAATCTGTTTAAATTTAATCAGGCACAAAATTCACTATAGAATGTATGAACTCCTTTATTTAATTTCATTTCCCCATTTTCCTGTAATAATTACCCACACTGGGTATGGCAAAAATTCAGTTAAGCCTAAAAAGGTGAATGCATATACTTTGAATAATTTTCTTGAATTCACTTATTACTAAAATTTAATGCTGGTTTTGAGATCTTTTACTATTTAAAGAAAAAAATGGAGTAAGAGTCAAGCCGCAAATCAAATTCTTACCGTATCAATGTTACTATTCCCTTCTGAAAAACAGGTTTACCGGTATCCCGATGCGTATAGCTCAGCATCCATACATAAACTCCTGTAGTTTGTACTACACCATTTATCCGGCCATCCCATTTGGCCTGCCAGTTGCGGGTGTGAAAAATTAATTGCCCCGTTCGATTAAATACTTTGAACTCATAGTTATCAGCCTTTACAGCATTATGCGGCGAAAAATAATCGTTTAAGCCATCGTTGTTGGGAGTAAATCCGGTAGGAACACTACCGGAGCAATTGTCCAACACCGTTAATGTTTTTCTGGAGCTGTCGCTGCATCCGATCGTATTATTATAGGCAACTAATTTTACGGTGTAATATGCTTCCCGATTATGAGAAGGCATTAGAAATGGAATTGGATCTTTTAGATTACTGGTACTGGAAATATCGAAATTCCATCTCCACATATCCACCACACCTTCGGTTTTATTCAGCACTTTTAATTTATCATCCGGGCAAATAACGGAAGGCATATCAAAAACCACTTTTACTTCATTGTCCAGTTTGATAGAAATAGCTGCGGTATCCTTACACCCGGCATTGCTCACAATCAATGCTATTTCGTTATCACTTTTAGCCGGCCAGATGATCGTATGATTTTGTGTGGTAACTAATTTGTCATTGAATTTCCACAACCATTTGTTTACATCATTTCCGCCGGAATGAGTAAAAGTTAATGTATCCCGCTGACAGCCCAACAACATATTGTAGGTAAAGTTTGCATTCACCGTATCAGCCACATTAAAATTGATATTTTGTGGAGGAGGTTCTTCACCACATTCATCCAGGATGGCACTACCATCATCAGCAGTTTTTAATGTCAATACATAATTTCCTTTTGTACGGATGGAGGAATTGAATTTAATGATCACATACTCCGTTTTTCCATTAGTACATTTTCCCGCTGCGCTTTTTATAGTAACAGGTGCCGGGCCGTTGATCAAAAAATTACTTCCGTTGGCTGCAATGCTGGAGCAGTCAATGAGTTTTGGAAAATAAAGTTTAATAGAATCAGGTACACAATCAGGAGTGCCAATACTATCGGCAAGTATTGGTTGCGGAGCCACAAAACTAAAAGCTATTTGCTCATTTATGGGGATAGGCGTATTGCAAAAATCAATTATGGTATTGGCATCTGTTCCGTTTTTTATAACCAGTTGGTAGTTGCCATCAGTAAG
>JALHNJ010000012.1 GCA_022843585.1 Chitinophagaceae bacterium | reverse complement strand
TTGGATATTTATAATCCCGCAGATCCAATGTTGGCTCATATGGAGGTAGATTCTCTACCACTGAAGCCGCTTCTTCTTCTGCAACAATATCAGGAACTACTTTTATTTCAAGTTCCAGGAGGTCATCATTTTTCTTTGCAGGTTTTTCTTTAGCCGGGATTATTAACTCTTCTTGTATTGGCTTTACAGGTTCCGGTAATTCTTCTACTTCATCAAAATCATGTTGATGAAGGATCTCATTTACTATTTCTTTTTCAGCAAAAGGTTGTTGTTCTACAAATGGTTCTTCTTCTTTTTCTATAACTTTAAAATCATGCAAGGGTTGTTCATCCGGGAAGTTGATCACCATTGGCATTTCTTCCTTTACCGTGTTTGATTTTGTATCGTTAGCTGTAGTATTATTGTATAGATCGTTTATTGTTTGCGCACCAGTAACAGGAATTGGCACCAACGACTCTTCTTCTAACTCTTCATCCAAAACAGCAGCTTGCTTTTTCTGTGGCAGGTTAAATGCAGGGTTAAATTGCCAGATGCAATATCCAAATAACAAGAGCAAGAGTACAGCTCCGGTACCCAATGTGCCCAATGTACCCACCAATTTGGCACTTATCATTTCTCCTACCCCACCACCGAAAGATTGAAAACTACTGTCTGCAAAAAGAAATGCCAGTGAAACAGACAGTACCAGTAAACCAACGGTTACATATTTAAGATTTCTCCAGATAGAAAACACACGGCGGCGGAACAACAAATTGACGCCTACTACAAAAAAGAAAGTGCATATAAGAAAAGAGGCTACACCAAATGCCTTTACCATAAAGAAGTAAGATATTACAGCTCCGAAGCGGCCAAGCAAATTTGAAACTTCTTTATCATTATCCAGCAATGCAGAAAAGCCTTGTTGGGCGATGGCCTGGTCTTCTTTCCAGGTAAACAAGTAAGAAGTAAATGAAATGAATAAGAAAATTGAAAGCAATAGCGAGATAGCTCCAATAATTTTCCAGGTCCGTTCATCACGGGCCAATGCTTTCCAGTCTATGGTTTCTTCCTTTTCTGCTTTAAAAGCCTTTGCTTCGGATTTGGCAGGTTTTTTCTCAGGACTGGTCTTCGGTTTCTTTTTCAGCTTATTAGCCATGGCTGCAAAGATAATTAGTTTACTGCCAAAATATTACCGGAAAGTGGTATGCTTTCGGCTGACAAAAGCAAAAACCATATATTACATTTGAAAGCCAAGCCAACGCCTTTTCATGAGGAAATTAAACTGTCTGCAAATACTGACTGCTATCGCTTGTATGCTGCTGTTGAATACAATCAATGCAGCAGCACAAGATAGTTTGCACGGCAAATACACTGACATCAGCAAAGTGTTTTTTGAACAACGCTTCGAAAAAACTATCAGCAGCACCTATATTAATTCCAAAGATCTACGTTCCGTGTATCCATCACTTCGATTTATTTCCGGCCTTAAACATAAGGGTACAATACCTAATGATTTTGTTACAAAGAAAGTAATATTAAAATTTAATATTACTAATAGTGCTGACACTGCAAAAAGCATTTATTTTTTTCCGGGTTTTTATTTCCAGAATATTAATCTTTACCGCATTGAGAATAATGTGGTAAAAATTATCCCTTCTATATTACCCAGTATTACAGACAGTATTGGATACCGCCTCATTAGTTTGGCCGCCAAAGATTCTGCCACCTACCTTGCTGAACTAAGTTTTGTAAAAACATATAATAACGTAATAAAACCCCGCTTTATTAATGTTGGCTATTTACCCGCCTTTATTGCAGAAGTTCGCAGTAATTATAATCGCATAAACCTTATTACCTATGTTTTTTGTGGCCTGATGTTGATGATGATTCTTTTCTCCATTGCCAATTTTCTACAGGGTGCAAATCCTGAATTTTTGTATTACTCTGGTTATGCTCTTTTTTTGGGAGGCATGTTATTTACCCAGGCCGTTTTTAGCTTTCGCACTACCCACCTGAGCTTTTTCCTGGAAGGTTATTTAGACTTTATTATGCAAGGCTTGGGCATTATGTTCTATATGCTTTTTATGCGCCAGTTCCTGGATACAAAAAATAAGCACTCTTTTCTCTACCGGCTTTATAATACAGGTATTATACTTATAGCTATAGCTCTACTTGCTTACACACTCTCTTATTACTTCAGCAACAACTATAACCTTGTAAACCTTATTGAAAATAGCACAAAGATTTCTTTATTACTGATGACGATAATCTTTTTAGTGTATAGTTTCAGGCATTGGAAAGATAAATTGCTGCGCTATCTATTTTGGGGTAATCTCTGCCTGTTCGTATTTGCAATGGTGTCCCAGCTAGCAATATTAATGAGTTCTTTCTTCAAGACATTGCCCGGTGTATTTAGCTCATCCATTATTTATTATGAAATAGGATTACTATTGGAACTTATATTATTTCTTGCCGGCCTAAACCATAAAAACCGAAAGCTACTTATTGCACAAACAAAGGAACGGGAAACACTAAAGGCGCAAAACCTCCTACAGGAATATGAAAAAGAATTAGCTGTTTACAAGGCACAACAGGAAGAAAGGGAACGTATATCAGCAGATATGCATGATGAATTAGGAGCTGGCATGACCGCCATCCGGCTGATGAGTGAAATAGCCCGTAATAAAATGAAAGAAAATACACCAGTAGAAATTGATAAGATATCCTCCTCTGCAGATGATGTATTAAATAAGATGAATGCCATTATCTGGAGTATGAATAGTGGCAATGATACATTAGACAACCTCATTTCCTATATCCGTTCTTATGCCCTGGAATATTTTGATAATACACCGATAGAATGTGATGTAAATGTTCCTGAACAAATTCCGGAGATAGTATTGGCAGGAGATAAGCGACGCAATATATTTTTATCGGTAAAAGAGACATTGAACAACTCATTAAAACACTCAGGTGCTTCGCTGATTACAATTGATATAAAAGCTAATCATACGCTGCAAATTACAATTGCTGATAACGGAAAAGGAATAGACATGCAAAATCTGCGGCAATTTGGCAATGGTCTAAGAAATATTACCAGAAGAATGGAAAGTATTGGAGGTACTTGTAAAATTGATAGCAACAATGGTGCTGTTACTATATTTGAACTTCCTTTATAAGTATCATTTTTTCTTGATAGCGGCCACCAATAATAATAACCAGCCCACAATAAAAAATAATCCTCCAACCGGAGTTATCGGACCTGCTATACGTACTGCGGAACTTTCCTGGATCTTTAAAAATGTAAGCAGGTATAATGAACCGGAAAATAAAATAATGCCCGTAATAAAACAATTAGCTGCTAGCCTTGCTTTGTCGGCCGGCAGCTTATCAAACGCTAAAGCCAGAAATAATAAAACGATGGCATGATACATCTGGTATTGTACACCTGTACGAAAGCCCTGTAATATTTTTTCGTCGGTTGTAACTTTCTCAAGCCCATGTGCACCAAATGCACCCAGCGCAACAGCCAGACCTCCAAAAAAAGCAGCAATAGCCAAATAATTTTTATGCATGAAATATTTTATTGATTAAGCCATCCAATTGTACCGGTTCTTCATCCACCGTTACATCAGCCTGCTCATAATAAATTTTTCTATCGGAGAATTTTTTAGCTATGAAATTTCTCAATTGTTCGTCAGATAAGTCTTTAATTAATGGTCTTTTATCTTTTTCTGACAACAAGCGTTGAAACAAAACTTCCAGCGGCGCATTGATCCAAACGCTGGTGCCAGACTGATTCATGTACTCAATATTATTAAAATAGCAAGGTGAGCCGCCGCCACAAGCCATTACAAAACTATCATGACTTTCCGTAATGATGTGCAACACATCTTTCTCCATCAACCGAAACTGCTCCTCTCCTTCTGTGGCAAATATTTCTACCACCGACTTACCGGCATGCTCAGTCACTTGTTCATCCAGATCAAAAAAACGGATACCCAATTTTTCACTTAGCAAGCGGCCCCAGTGTGTTTTGCCGGAACCCATAAAGCCAATTAAGAATATCTTCATTGTATTTATTGTCAGAAAGACGGAAAGACCGGAAGTCCGAAAGGCAATTCATTAATCAGAAATATTCTTCCCGACTTTCGGACTTGTTGACTCCCGACTATTTAAACGCATTCAACCCGGTCACATCCATTCCCGTTATCAGCAAATGAATATCATGTGTTCCTTCGTACGTAATTACACTTTCCAAATTCATCATATGGCGCATTACAGGATATTCACCAGTGATGCCCATGCCGCCGAGCATTTGTCTTGCATCACGGCAGATGTTTGTTGCTACTTCACAAGCATTACGCTTTGCCATACTTACTTGCTGCGGCGTTACCTTTCCTTCGTTCATTAATACACCCAACCGCCAATTTAATAATTGAGCCTTGGTAATTTCTGTTACCATTTCTGCTAATTTCTTTTGTTGCAATTGGAATCCACCAATAGGTCTGCCGAACTGTTCTCTTTCTTTAGAATAACGCAAAGCTGTATCATAGCAATCCATGGCCGCACCGATAGCACCCCATGCAATACCGTAACGGGCTTTTGTTAAACAACCCAACGGCCCTTTCAATCCCTTTACATTCGGAAAAATATTCTCTTTGGGAACTTTTACATTGTCGAATACTAATTCGCCTGTCGCAGATGCTCTTAAGCTCCATTTGCCATGCGTAGTGGGTGTAGTAAAACCTTCCATTCCTCTTTCTACAATTAAACCATGTACTTCCCCTGCTTCATTCTTTGCCCATACTACTGCTACTTGCGAAAACGGCGCATTACTGATCCACATTTTGGCACCATTTAATATTATATGATCGCCGGCATCTTTAAAATTGGTAAGCATACTTGAAGGATCACTGCCGTGATTTGGTTCTGTCAACCCAAAACAGCCCAGCCACTCACCACTTGCCAGTTTAGGTAAATATTTATTACGCTGCTCTTCGCTTCCATATTGATAAATAGGGAACATGACCAACGAACCTTGTACCGATGCGGTTGAACGAACACCACTATCACCTCTTTCCAATTCCTGCATCATTAATCCGTATGAAATATAGTCGAGGCCGCCGCCGCCGTATTGCGTTGGAACGGTTGGACCAAAACAACCCAGGTCACCTAACTGCTTTACGATCTGTTGCGGAAACTCTGCTTTTTGTGCATAATCTTCGATGATAGGAGAAATTTCTTTCTTTACATAACTGCGAACCGATTCCCGGATGAGCTTATGTTCCTCTGTCAATAATTCATCTACGCCAAAATAATCAGGGCTTTGAAAATTGTCTGTTCGGGCCGCCATATTGCAATCATTTTTTGTTGCCGCAAAGGTATTAGAAAGTTTGTAGTTTATGGTTCATAGTTTATAGTATTTGACCAGCTTATTATCACAGATGAGCTTCGTTGCGACGCTCCGTTCAGGGTTCTGTCCGCTACGCAGCTTTTAATTCTACGTTCTTAAAACCTGCACTTACCTTTTATATAAAAATTTCTCCGATTGTACTAGAAATTTAAAAAAAAGGGGGCACCGCAACTTGCCGTGCAACAAACTACGAGAACTTGCGTACTTATTCTAAAGCCAACCGATTGGAACTGACAGCGCCTCTGTATTACGATGAACTGGTTGCCAAATGCAAACAAGGAGATGTGCAAAGCTATAATGCTCTGTACAGGCGATATGCAACGGCTATGTTCAACACCAGTTTAAGGATTGTAAATAATAGTGCAGATGCCGAGGATGTATTGCAGGAAGCTTTCGTAGCGGCTTTCCGGCTTGATAGTTTTGATTACTCCTCCACATTTGGAGCCTGGTTAAAAAGAATTGTTATCAACAAATCAATAGATGTATTGCGCCGCCGCAAGTTGACAGTTATTGATATTGATAATGCATCAGTTGATGGAATACAGGATGATGAATTACCAGATGAAGAAAATATAAAACTGAAAGTAGACGAGATAAAGAAAGCAATTATAAAATTACCCAGCGGCTATCGTACGGTGCTAAGCCTTTTTCTTTTTGAAGATTATAGCTACAGTGAAATTGCGACTACGCTGAACATAACAGAATCAACTGTTCGTACCCAATACCACCGGGCACGGCACAAATTACTACACACACTGAAAAAAGGAGGTAAAGATGAGTGACCAACTAAAAAAATTTATTGACAGCAACCGGGAAGCTTTTGATGCGAACGAACCTGACCCGCAGCTTTTCAACCGCATTGAAAAGCAAATGACGGGAGCTGGCAGTACCAAAAAAATGTTTTCGATGCCGTTTCGGCTTGCTGCTGCGGCAGTGCTTTTAATCGTTCTTTCCGGAACAGTATACATGTTGTTGAAGAAAAAAGATCCAGATACTACTGTTGTTGAAAAAACTACTCCTGCCTATGAAGAATCGGTTATTAATGCCGAACCTGTATATGCAAAACAGATCGATCATTTCCAGGAAATAATAGACTTGCAACAATCAGAATTAAAGCAACTGGAAAAAGAATACCCCCAATTATACAAACAGTTTGTCGGCGATATCACCGAACTAGATAGCTCTTATCAATCTCTAAAAACAAATCTATCTGCAAATCCCAATCGGGAAATGTTGTTGGAAGCCATGATTCAGAATTTACAACTGCAGAGTGAATTACTGAACAGGCAATTACTAATCATTAAAGAAATAAAACAAAAAAGTAAATCAAATGAAAAAAATACTATTTAATATAGCATTCCTGCTAATCGGCTTGCTATACATTACCAGTGCTACAGCACAAGAAAAGGAGAAAAAGACATATGAAGAACCAAAGTTTAAAAAAACGAAGTCTTACTCAAAATCATACTCTTTGAGTAGCAGCGACAAGGTAAGCCTCTCCAACCAATTTGGAGAAATGAAAATTGTAACCTGGGATAAGAGCGAAGTAAAAGTGGATGCTACCATCACCGGAAAATCGGATGATGAAGCAAGAGCCCAGCAAATACTGGATAAAATTTCGATCCTGGATAACAAAGAAGGCAGTACAGTTTCTTTTAAAACAAAATTTGCTGACGACAAAAACGAAAACAAAAAAACCTGGAGCAAAGGTGAGCATCGCAATGAAGGAATGCAGATCGACTATCTTGTTTACCTTCCTTCCGGCAATGCATTGAATGCGGAGAACCAATTTGGGAAAATGATCGTTCCGGACATTCGTGGTGAAGCAACATTGGAAAGCAAATTTGGTTCACTGACAGCCGGAAAGATCAGCAATGCAAAATCAGTTACGGTTGAATTTGGCAAAGCTGATATTGAACATATCAACGGCGGCAAACTCACTATTAAATTTTCTGAGGGCACGGTAAATAAATTAAGTGGCGATATTAAAGCAAGCATTGAGTTTTCGCAAGCAAAACTGGTAATTGATAACGATGTAAAAAGCTTTGACCTACACAACTCCTACGCTACTGTTTATCTTGATCTGAGTAAAAGTTTATCTGCTACTTATGACATCCATACTTCACATGGTAGCTTTTCAAACAAATCTGATTTTACCATCAAATCTCAAAATGAAGAACGTAGTGGTTACGGCCCACGTTTCGACCATCGCTACACCGGCACTTCCGGAAGTGGTACGCTTAAAATAAAAGCTAACAGCAGCTTCGGCGAAATTGTTGCCGGACATAATTTACAAGTCGACTTAACCAAGAAAAAGAAAGCTAAGAACACAAGAACGATTTAACAGTATAGCCATGAAAAAAAGGATGGTTCATTATGAACCATCCTTTTTTATTGAGAAAATCAGGATATTTGGTTTATGGCTTATCCTCCAAAAGAAATTTTTAGAAACTTTTTATCAGTTGTTGCTGGAGTGTCTGTTGCCCTAATCATAATTATTCCAAGTTCAATATTTGGGGGGTTGTTAGGTTTCTCCGATTCGAGAATTTCTAAATTCCAAGAGATACTTTCTAGCATAATTGTAATAGCAGGAACAATGGCGGGAACCTTTCTAGGCGGATACACAACAGCAAAAATTTCAACTAAAAAAACAAAAGTTCATGTTTGTATTACCGCAATGGTACTAATTTTCTTATTCCTCTTATTTTCAGAATTTGAAAAAGCCTTTTTTACCTCCTTTGAAATTATTATCCTTCTTATTCTATTTCCTTCTACTTTTTGTGGTGGCATTTATAGCATCAAAATAAAGCAATCGCATTCAGATAAACTTTCATTTCCGCCTGATAATCCTTTGCAATAACTCTTGCTTTTTCAGCAAAATCTTCTCCACCCGATGCATAAATAATTGCACGACTAGCATTTACTAAAATGCCGCAATCACTATTTATGGCCTTTTCAGATATTTCTTTTAGGCTTCCGCCTTGTGCACCAACTCCGGGAACGAGATAGAAATGCTCTGGAGTAATCTCTCTGATATTGATAAATGATTCGGCTTGTGTGGCTCCCACTACAAACATCAGATTTTCAGGAGTACCCCAGGTAGAAACTGTTTGCAAAACCATTTCATACAATAAACCATCACCCGTTTGCTTCAGTTCAAAATCATTGGCGCCTTTATTACTTGTTAATCCTAATACAATTGCCCACTTACCTACATATTGCAAAAAAGGTTTTACACTATCCTCCCCCATGTAGGGAGCCACGGTTACTGAATCAAAAGGCATTACCTCAAAGAAAGCTTTCGCATATTGATCGGATGTATTGCCGATATCACCACGTTTAGCATCAGCTATTTTAAAATGCTCATTACCGATGTAGTTAACAGTTTTTTCCATTGCCAGCCAACCTTTTACTCCCAATGCTTCGTAGAATGCAGTGTTTATTTTATACCCAACACATAGATCTTTCGTAGCATCAATAATAGCTTTGTTGAAAGCAAAGATTGGGTCAGCTTCCGTTAAAAGATGCTTGGGAATTTTTGTAATGTCGGTATCTAAACCAACTATGAGGTAGGATTTCTTTTTCTGAATTTGCTCGATGATTTGTTGACGGGTCATATTGCGGCGAAGATAATACGGAACACTGATTTTTATGATTATTAAGATTTATAATGCAAAATCCAAATTAATCATCAGCATCATAATTATCTGCGTTCTAATTTCTCCAATACTATTCTTTCCACATCTTCACTCTCCCACTTCCCTTCAATTCCTTCCATATTCATTACTTCCTGCATTATCGCTTCCTGTTTTAGTCCTCTTTGCAATGCTTCGCTGTATCGAATATTCGGACTGAAAGTTACCTGAGAATACGCCGGTATCCATTTATCGGGATATTTTTCATGCAGTCTTGCTTCTATCTTTTTTTGCAGTAAAAATTTCGAATCGGCGGTTCTATCCCGCATTTCAGTAAAATTATTCACCGCAAGGTCAGCAATTGCATCTGCATCTGGTTTGCGAAGCGTTTGATATTGTTGTAGAATGGTTTTCCAGTCATCCCCGTTCTTTTCAATCAGTTCATCCAGTATTCTGCAATCTTCAAAACCGCAATTCATTCCTTGTCCGAAGAACGGAACGATGGCATGGGCTGCATCACCAATCAATGCAAATTTGTCTTCTCTTATCCACGGAAAACATTTTACCGTTACTAATGAAGATGTAGGATTGTTGAAAAACTCATTTACATACTCCGGCATCAGCTTCACCGCATCAGGGAATGTTTTCTCAAAAAAAGCTTTTACTTTTTCTGCTGTATCTAATTTAGAAAACGATGCTTCTCCTTCAAAGGGAAAGAATAGTGTACAGGTAAAACTTTTATCCAGATTTGGTAATGCAATCAACATGTAATCTTTGCGTGGCCAGATATGCAGGGCATTTACTTCCATGGCAAATTCACCTTCAGCATTTGGTGGAATCGTTAATTCCTTATACCCGCAATCAATATAGTATTGCTGATAATCGAATTTATCATGGCGCAATTGGTGTTGCATTCTTGCTGCAGAAAAAGCACCATCTGCACCAAAAACAATATCAGCTCTTGAAGTAGGATGTTGCTTGCCCGCTGTATTTTCAAATTCAATTACATCTTTATCCCAATCCAGGTTAGTACATTTCTCATTGAACAAAATCTGTACTCCGTTTTCTTCTGCGATGTCCATTAACCGTTTGTTCAATTCTCCTCTGGATACTGAATTGATAAACTGTCCCTCTTTTCCATACGGTTGAAATGCTGTTGTTCCGTCCAGATTATGAATAAAACGGCCATGCATGGGGATGGAGATTTTTTTTATCTCCGCTGCTAAACCTACTTTTTCCAATGCCAGCAAGCCTCTGTCGCTTAATGCAAGATTAATAGAACGTCCTGCTGCGACTTTTTCTTTGCGCATATCGCTGCGGCGTTCGTACACTTTAACCTTATGTCCTCTTTTTGCTAAATAGATTGACAGTAATGAGCCAACAAGGCCTGCCCCGACGATTGTAATTTCTTTTTTCATTGTAGAAAGGGAACGCAGATTATTATGATTGTTATGATTTACGCAGCAAACCTTAATTTATCTTAACCATCATATTTATCAGCGTTCTATTTAATAATTGATTGAATAATTTCTCCAAACCGATAAATATCTTCAAACGAATTGTACAACGGCACTGGAGCAATGCGAATCACATTTGGCTCCCGCCAATCTGCGATCACTCCCTGCTTTGTTAATTCATTAAAAATTTCTTTCCCTTTTTTCAACATCAACATTGAAACCTGGCAGCCTCTCTCATCCTCCTCTCTCGGTGTGATGATTTCACTAATCTTATCAGCCGACTTCGAATTGCAATCATCAATAATGAATAATAAATAATCAAACAACTTCTTTCTCTTGGCATGAAGCCTCTCCATTCCTGCTTCTTCAAAAATATCCAGTGATGCCTTGTGTGCCGCCATGCTTAATACCGGTGCGTTGCTCAATTGCCAGCCTTCCGCAGTGGGTATAGCTTCAAAACCTTTTTCCATTTTGAAACGAGTTTCTTTTTTATACCCCCACCAACCAGCGAATCTTGGTAAATCATTATTTGTTACATGTTTTTCATTGATATAGGCTCCTGCTACTCCCCCCGGGCCGCTATTCAAATATTTATAGGAACACCAACAGGCAAAGTCAACATCCCAATCATGCAATTGCAATTCCACATTCCCGGCAGCATGTGCCAGATCAAAACCTGCATAAGCACCAACTGCATGAGCTGCTTCCGTTATCGCTTTCATATCAAAAAGCTGACCTGTATAATAGTTTACTCCACCGAATAAAACAACGGCTATTGAATCGCCATACTCATTGATTGTTGCCAGAATATCTTCTGTTCTTACTAAATACTCACCTTCTCTTGGCGAAACTTCAATCACTGCATCAGCAGGATTGAAGCCATGATATTTAGCCTGTGTTTCAAATGCATATTGATCAGAAGGAAATGCTTTTGCTTCGCAGATAATTTTATATCGCTGCTTTGTTGGCCTGTAAAAACTAACCATCAGTAAATGCAAATTCACTGTGAGTTGATTCATCACCACTACTTCACTTTCTTTACAACCCACGATCTTTGACAATTGCTTGGGGAAAATTTCATGGTACGGCATCCACGGATTCTTTGCCTGAAAATGTCCTTCTACTCCCAGCTTCGCCCAGTCATTTAATTCCTGTTGCACATATTTCGATGTTGTTTTGGCCTGCAGGCCGAGTGAGTTACCGGTGAAATAGACACAATCTTTTCCTTCATGTTGAGGGATGAAGAATTTTTGGCGAAAGTCTTTTAGCGAATCTTTTTCATCTAATTCTCTTGCAAACTCAAGTGTATTTTGAAAACTCATATCAATCTATTGTGGCTATAACTTTTAATTCAATGGCAATTGGTGTAGGCAAACTTTTTACTTCAACTGTGGTTCTGCATGCCTGCACCGAAGTAAAATACTCCGCATATATTTTATTATAAACCGGAAAATCTTTTTTCATGTTGGTAAGAAATACTGTTACATCAATTATTTTATCCCAACTGCTGCCGCTTGCTTCCAATACTGCTTTTACATTGGCAAAAACAGAATGGCATTCGGCTGCAATATCATATTTAATTATATTTCCTTCCATGTCTAATTCTAAGCCTGGGATAGAATTATCCTTTGGATTTCTTGGACCGATGCCGGAAAGAAAAAGAAGGTTGTCTACTTTTCTTGCATGTGGATATGCACCGAGTGGTTTTGATGCGTTATCTGTTTTAATTATTTCTGACATACTTAGAAATTGAACGCCGATTTTTATGATGGTTAAGATTTGTTATGGTTGGTTCGGCTTTAATCATCATAATCATAACACTCTGCATTACTATAATTGTATACAAACATTCTTTGCTTCCGTAAAAAATTTCAATGCTTCCCATCCACCTTCTCTTCCAACGCCGCTGTTCTTCAACCCACCAAATGGAGTTCTTAAATCTCGAAGTAACCAGCAATTGATCCAAATGATACCGCTTTCTACTTTTGCTGCAACACGATTGGCTCTTGAAATATCTTTTGTCCAGATACTAGCGGCTAATCCGTATTGTGTGGCATTTGCCAATTGCAACGCTTCTTCTTCTGTTTTGAAAGACTGTATCGTTACTACCGGGCCAAATATTTCTTCCTGGTTGGTTTGGCAATTTTGATTCAAGCCTTCAATAATAGTTGGTTGAATAAAATAACCATTTGCACATCTGCCTTCTACTTTCACGGCAGTACCGCCACATAAAATTTTTCCCTCTTCCTGCTTGGCTGTTTCTATGCAACGTAATATTTTTTCATAATGAACTTTGCTAACTATAGCTCCCTGTTTTGATTCTGCCAACAATGGATCGCCAACTGTTAACTTCTTTGTCCATGCAACAAAATCAGTTTTAAATTTTTCGTATATCGATTCTTCTATCAGTATGCGGCTGCCACATAAACAAATTTGCCCCTGGTTGCCAAAGGATGAACGGATCGTATTGAACAGCATTTTCTCCCACTCGCAATCAGCAAAAATGATATTGGGATTTTTGCCGCCAAGCTCTAAGGATAATTTTTTAAATTTCGGTGCTGCAATACTTGCAATCCTTTCTCCGGCTTTTGTACTGCCGGTAAATGAAATGGCTTTTATAGCAGGATGAGAAACGATGGCTTCACCAACATTGGGACCGGTGCCATGTAAAATATTCAATACTCCATCGGGCAAACCTGCTTCTTTACAAATTTTAGCTAGCAAATAAGCTGATACAGGTGTTACTTCACTTGGCTTTGCAATAACACAATTCCCTGCGGCCAATGCCGGAGCAATTTTCCACGTAAACAAATACAATGGCAAATTCCAGGGAGAGATACATCCAACAATACCAATGGGCTGACGAAGCGTATAGTTCACCGCCTTGTCTTCCATATTATGACTCTCCGTAGCAAAGTGCATGATGCCTGTTGCGAAAAAACGAAAGTTGGCGGATGCTCTTGGAATATCTACTTCTTTAGCTAACCATAGCGGCTTGCCATTATCATTGGTTTCGGCTAATGCTAATGCTTCTAAGTTTTCATCTATCAGTTCTGCAATGCGATTGAGAATTTTAAATCGTTCTTCAACTGGTGAAACACTCCATGAAATAAAAGCTTTCTGCGCAGCATGAACAGCAGCTTCCACATCTTTTTCATTGCTATCAGGAATTTGTCCATATACTTCGCCTGTTGCGGGATTGACATTATCAATAAACTTTCCGCTGAGTGGCCCAATAAGATTTCCCCCGATATAATTCTCTAAGTGATATGCGATTTTTAAATCCATGTTGAATTTTAAATGGTAAATGTTAAATGAACTGGTTTAAAATTCATCATTCAACATTCATAGTTATATTGAACCAGTTCTTCCACCATCTACCGGAATACTCACTCCATTAACATAGGATGCAGCAGGCGATGCCAGGAAAGCTGCAACAGCCGCAATCTCAGAAGCATCGGCAAAGCGTTTCATCGGCACTTCTTCTACCATATTTTTCTCCACTATATCAACTACCGTATTTCCTCTTTTAGCAATATTTTCTATTAAAGTTGACAAACGTTGAGTAGAAGTAAAGCCAGGTAGCACATTGTTAACCGTGATATAATATTGTCCCAATTCATTCGCCATACTTTTGGCCCAACTGGCTACTGCACCACGAATGGTGTTGGATACTCCCAAATTCTTCAAGGGAATTTTTACGGATGTTGATATGATATTGATAATGCGTCCATACTTTTCTTTCTGCATAGATGGCACAACTGCTTTTGCCAAAATATGATTGCAAATAAGATGTTGGTTGAAAGTATTCAGAAAAGCATCTTCTGTTGCGTCGATAATCGGACCAGCAGCAGGTCCTCCGGTATTATTAATTAGAATATGAACCGGGTGTTTGGCAACATGTGCTTCAATAACCTTTTTTACTTCATCGGGTTTGCTGAAGTCTGCAACCAGATAACCATGCTGTTGGCGAAGTGCAATATCGAGACTAAGTACAGCTGTTTTCAAAACATCCTCATTACGGGCAACTAATGTGCAATTGGCGCCTAGCAAAGCCAGTTCTTCAGCAATGGCTAAGCCTATACCTTGTGTGCTGCCGCAAATGATGGCATATTTTCCTTCGAGGGAGAGATTCATAGAGTCAAACCTAAAGAAAATTGTTGTATTTTTTCGACCTATTAAATCACATAAAACTTGCACTATGCCAGTTGCTGCCCCTTTCAACCTCAAAAAATGGATAGACGAAAACCGTGACTTGCTAAAACCGCCAGTGGGAAACCAATGTGTTTATAAAGATGCGGAGAATTTTATCGTAATGGTAGTTGGCGGCCCGAATGCCCGCAAGGATTATCATTTTAATGAAACCGAAGAATTATACTACCAGGTGGAAGGTGATATTGTGGTTAAGATTATTGACAACGGCGAATTCAGAGATATTCCCATTAAAGAAGGTGAAATCTTTTTATTACCGCCAAAAACCCCACACTCACCACAACGAGGACCTAACACTGTAGGACTGGTAATTGAAAAGAAAAGAGAATCAGAAGACGACGGCTTTATGTGGTTCTGCGAAAACTGTGGACATAAATTATATGAAGAAGCCTTGCATGTGGATGATATTGTAAAACAATTACCACCGGTGATGAATAGATTTTGGGAAGATACGATGCGGAGAACTTGTGAGAAATGCGGGACGGTGATGGAACCACCAATAAAGAGATAGAACGCAACAGAATGCAAAAATCTTAACAAATCATCACCATCATAAAAATCTGCGTTCCAACATATGAAGATCGACATCCACACTCACATCATGCCCGAAACAATGCCGAACTGGACACAAAAGTTTGGTTATGGAGAGTTCATTCATTTGGAACATCGCAACTGCGAAGCCTGTATGATGAAAGGCGATAAAATGTTCCGGGTTGTAGAAGAGAATTGTTTTAAAGGTGATTTGCGGATGAAAGATATGGAAGCCACGGAAGTGGATATACAAGTGCTTTCTACCATTCCTGTTCTGTTTAATTATTGGGCAAAGCCATCGGATGGATTAGAAACATCAAGATTTTTTAACGACCATATTGCAGAAACAGTCTCCAAAGAACCCAATCATTTTATTGGGTTAGGTACGGTTCCATTGCAAGACATCAATCTTGCTATTAAAGAAATGGAACGTTGTATGAAGGAATTAAAAATGCCGGGTTTGGAAATTGGTTCCAATATCAATGGTAAAAATTTGTCTGATGAATCTTTCTTCCCATTTTATGAGGCTGCAGAAAAAATGGGCTGTGCATTGTTTATCCATCCATGGGAAATGATGGGTGAAACACAGATGGAAAAATATTGGTTGCCATGGCTGGTAGGAATGCCTGCTGAAACATCAAGAGCTATTTGTTCTATGATATTTGGAGGGGTGTTTACAAAATTTCCAAAACTAAGGGTGGCCTTTGCTCATGGCGGCGGATCATTTCCATTGACGATTGGCAGAATTGAACATGGATTTAAAGTTCGTCCGGATTTAGTAGCTGTTGACAATCCTATTAACCCAAGAGATTACATTGGCAAATTCTGGATCGACAGTTTGGTGCATGATAAACAAGCATTCAATTATTTATTGGAAGTAATGGGAGAAGACAGCATTTGCCTCGGCAGCGACTACCCTTTTCCATTGGGTGAAAATAAACCCGGAAGACTAATAGAGAAAATGAGTCTTGGTAAAAAAACTACAAGAAAACTGCTGTATAAAAATGCATTGGATTGGTTAGGCTGGAAAGAAAAGAATTTACCCGAGTTCTTCTAAATAATTATTCATTGAATAGATTTGGATAGTCAGTAATTATTCCGTCCACACCCATCGCTTTTAATTTCTCAATTCCTGCTTTATCATTTACTGTCCACGGAATAACTTTAATTCCCAGTTTATGGCAAGTAGCAATTAATTTCTCTGTCACCAGTTTATAAGCCGGGCTGTAAATAGTTGGAGCAAAACCCAAATCTTTTACTTGCTCCTCAAAAGTTCTTTTATCATTCTCTTCGATCAGCATGGCGGTTTTAATGGTAGGATATTTCTGGTGCAGGTATTGTAATGTTCTGAAATCGAACGACTGTATAATCACTCTCTCCTGAATTCCTTTTTCTTTTATTACAGCTATTATCAACTCAATAAATTCTGCCGGTGCCGGATGAAAGAGACCATCGGTTGCGGGATTTGATTTGGTTTCGATATTATAATATAATGGTGGTCTTCTTGCAGTCATCATATATTGATTCACACTATCAATAACCTCACTAAGCAAGGGTTTAATGGCTTTTCTTTTTTCTTGTTGCGGAAAACGGGGATGTGGTTTCATTCCCACATCATACTTTTTCACTTCCTCATAATTTAGCTGGTAAATATTTAACCCCTTTTCCTCTGCTTCGGTTACATGACTGCCATCAGGCTTAGTAGATATTTCATGATTAAAAAATGGCTCATGAGAGAGAATTACTTTTTTGTCTTTTGTAATTACCACATCCATTTCTAATGTAGTAACACCCATGCCTACTGCATTCATCATTGCAGTAACCGTATTCTCGGGTTGTAATCCCCGGCAGCCCCGATGTCCCTGTTTATCAAACTCAATTTTCATGGAATTTATTTCCTGTGTTTTTTTACTTACATGACAAGCTGCAAAAAAACAAAGTAAGGCAAGACTGTATTGTAAAATCGAACGTTTAGTCATAGGTTAATATTATGTTGCGCAAAAAGAAGTTTACTTCTTTTCAATGTTGAATACTTTGTGTTTTCTTTTCTCCATTACTGTACCAATCTCTCTAGCATCTCCACCCTGTTCTTTCAGTTTTTCAATAATGTTATCGTAGCTTTTCTCGTTCCGGTTCTGACTGAGTTTAAAAACATTTTCAATCGTTTCAATTTCTATTTTAAAATAAACTATTGCTTTCATCAACGGCTCTAAATACTCCGCCGATAAATTATCGTAAATAGTAGTTGAATCAGGATTATAATTTTCGTAGTGCAGTGTCAATCTTTTTAAAATGGCCACTAATTCTTCGCCGCCCCCAAAACTAATTTTACCTTTTGCATGCACACTCATGTAGTTCCAGGTGCTTGCCTGGCTGGGATTATCATACCAGGTACCGCTTACATATGCATGCGGACCAGTAAATACAGCTAATACATTATCATTCTGTAAAAAAGCTTTGTGATGGTCTGTATTCTTCATGATATGACCAGTCAAATAGAGCTTGCCTTCTTTTTCATCAATAAAAACGGGTACTTGTGTTGCGATGGGTTTATTATCAGCATCTACTCCAGTTAGAAAGACAAAGGGATAGTCCTGCATGAATTTAAAAACTTCGTCTGAGTGTTGTTCCTTGTATTGTGGAAGATTATACATCGGTATTTTTCTATACAGTTTCTGCAATCCTCTCTCCGCTGATATTTGCATTTCGCATGGCAATGCTTCGCACCACATATGCAGCAAATTCTTCAAATGCTTTTTTCGTAATGGAATCATCACCCATCATTACCGGTATTCCAGTGTCGCCCCCTTCTCTAATGCTTTGCACCAATGGAATTTGCCCCAGGAATGGCAGATCATATTCATCAGCCAATCGCTTACCGCCGTCTTTACCAAAAATGTAATATTTATTGTCGGGCAACTCAGCAGGTGTAAAATAACTCATGTTCTCCACCAGGCCGATGATAGGAACATTCAATTGCGCCTGGCCAAACATGGCAATACCTTTTTTAGCATCTGCCAATGCAACATCTTGTGGTGTGGTTACAATTACGGCCCCTGTAACCGGCACTGTTTGCATCAGGGTTAAATGTATATCACCTGTACCCGGCGGCATATCAATTACTAAATAATCTAATTCGTCCCAAAAAACATCAGTTATAAATTGTTTGATAGCACTGCTTGCCATTGGGCCACGCCATACTACTGCATTCTTTTCATCCACTAATAAACCAATGCTTATTAATTTCAACCCAAATCTTTCTAATGGAGCAATCATTGGTTTCTCGCCACCTACATCAATCATCATCGGTCTTTCGCCTCGTACTCCAAACATGATCGGCACACTCGGGCCATAAATATCTGCATCCATCAACCCAACTTTTGCACCGCTTTGCGATAATGCCAAAGCAAGATTTGCAGCTACCGTGGATTTACCTACGCCGCCTTTACCACTTACAACGGCAATAATATTTTTTACTTTTGGTAAAATTGTTTTTGCGTCTGTTCTTTTGGTAGTGGTATTAGCAGTGAAGTTCACTTTTACATTCGCTTCTTTGTTTACTAATAATTTAATGGCGTTGGTACTGGCTGTTCCCATCATATCCTTCATGGGGCAAGCAGGTGTAGTGAGTACAATTGTGAATGATACATCATTTCCATTGATCTCAATATCCTTTATCATGTTCAGCGTTACAAGGTCTTTTCCAAGGTCGGGTTCCTGCACATTGCTTAACGCTTCTAATATTTTTTCTTTTGTCATAATTTGTTGATGTTCTTACCAAAAAAGACATTGCTAAAGTTGTAATACACTTCCATACACGATGAATAGAGAACAGAACGTACAAGAGTGCGACGCAACGAAAGTTGATAGTAGCAATGCTGTTTGGTCAATAATAAATAGAACTAAATGTTAAATATCCTTTCCGGCGGCAAAGTTAGCCAATAGCGGCTGCAATTTGTTTTACGATTTTAGCAACTTGTCTTTATTTTTGAGGCAGTGAAGAAACTTTTACTTTATACAGGCTTACTGCTTTTTATCCTCCCACAAACTGCCAAAGCCCAGTTTGAAACGTCCCGTGATTCGGTGGTTCAATTGTATGGTATTATTATGACGGCGGATAGTCTTGTCGGCATTCCGGCGGTGAGTGTTACCGTTAAAGGACAGAACCGGGGAACTATTTCCAATGCGCAAGGTGTGTTTTCAATCGTAGTTCTAAAAGGCGACCAGGTGGAATTTACCCACGTTACTTACAAGCCAAAAACGATTACCATTCCCCGCAATCTGGAAGGCAACCAGCATAGCGTTGTTCAACTGATGGTAATTGATACGGTTTATTTACCGGCCACCATCATCCGGCCACGACCTACACAGGAGCAATTTGCCCGGGATTTTGTGAATGTAAAAGTGCCGACCGATGATATAGAAATTGCCCGCCAAAATACCAGTGCTACCAAACGCCGCATTTTAATGCGTACTGTTCCAGGTGATGGCGGCGAAGCAACCCGTATACAGTTTAATAATATTGCTAATAAGGCCACCTACACTGGCCAAACTCCCCCAATGAATATTTTTAACCCGGCTGCCTGGGCAGATTTTATACAGGCCTGGAAGCGGGGAGATTTTAAGAATAAGAATTAACCGCTGATTTCATTGATTTTTTTGATTTAAATGATGTTGATGTAGCCAGCTGTAGTACAGCTATCAACTTTCGTTGCGTCGCACACTTGTACATCCTGTTCATTGGGCAACAAATACAATCTCCTTACATTTGTTAACGAATCAATCACTTTTACATAAAGTGAATTTTATAATTCTCCCCTTAAGGGGAATAGGAAAAACTAATCTTTATGAATCTTAACGGGGGCATTGTCTCAGTAATCGGTGCCGGCACCATGGGCAATGGCATTGCACATGTATTTGCGCAGGCAGGTTTTAAGGTAACAATTGTGGATGTATCATTAGCTCAATTGGATAGAGCGGTAATTAACATCACTAAAAATCTTGATAGACAGGTTACCAAAGGCACAATAACAGAAGAGCAGAAAAAAACAACACTGGCAAATATTAGTATTCAATCGAATATGATTGAAGGAGTAAAAAATGCCGAGCTGGTGGTTGAAGCGGCCACCGAAAACACCGAATTGAAATTGGAAATATTTGAGCAGCTGGATAAATATGCACCGAAGGAAGCAATCCTTGCTACGAATACTTCATCGATTTCTATTACAAAAATAGCTGCTGTTACTGGCCGTGCCAGCAAAGTAATTGGAATGCACTTTATGAACCCCGTGCCGGTGATGAAACTGGTAGAAATTATTAATGGCTACGCTACTAAAAAAGAAGTGACAGATACGATTGTTGAACTAAGTAAGAAACTCGGCAAAGTACCTTGTGTGGTAAATGATTATCCCGGTTTTATTGCCAACCGTATTTTAATGCCGATGATCAACGAAGCCATATACAGTTTGTATGAAGGTGTAGCCGGTGTAGAAGAAATTGACACTGTTATGAAACTCGGTATGGCCCACCCGATGGGGCCCTTACAACTCGCCGATTTTATAGGGTTGGATGTTTGCCATGCTATTTTAAAAGTATTGCATGATGGCTTTGGTAATCCTAAATATGCTCCATGTCCGTTGCTGGTAAATATGGTGACAGCTGGTAAGCTCGGTGTAAAAAGTGGAGAAGGATTTTATAAATATGAAGCAGGAAGTAAGGAGTTGGTGGTGAGTGAACGATTTAAGTAATATCGCCAGAGGCGATAGAATAATGCTGCGAGACTGGAAGTCTTGCAGAGCTGAGCTAAAAAATGAATTATAAATAAAAACAATGGCTTTTAATTTCTTTAAGAAAAAAATAGAAGAAAAAAGTGTACCCGAGTCTATCAACGTAACTGTAAAATATAGTTATGAATGGAACGAAGATGTCCCGATAGAAGAAAGAGACACTTTGAGTAATGCTTCAAGACCATTCTGTAAAAAAATGATGGAATTAAACAGAGTTTACACTCGAGGCGAAATCGAACAAATAAGTCAACATGTGGGATATTCAGTTTGGGAGAGAAAAGGAGGTGAAGGATGTAGACACAGATGGGTTAGACAAACAATAATTAATAAAGTCAAATAATTTTCTCCACCTCCACTCCTCTCAGATCTTTCATCTTATTCATTATTTCATCCTGCCAGAGTTTAGGCACCCCAATTTCCAGGGAACAGAATAATTGCATTTCTTGTTTCAGCACTACACAATCAAATTGTTTTACCGCTTTCATTACATCATTCATTTGTGTATAGTCGAATTGCAGGCGATAATTGCTAAGTACAGATTTTTGAACAATGGCTGTGGTTTGTAAGGCAAAGGCCGTAGCTGTTTTGTAGGCAGTAATTAATCCGGGCACACCTAATAAAGTACCGCCGAAATAGCGAACCACCACTACCTGTACATTGGTGATTTGTTTACTGTCTATTTGCCCCAGTATTGGCCGGCCTGCTGTACCAGAAGGTTCGCCATCATCACTAACCCGAAAGTTCGTTCCATCCAACCCCAACCGGTATGCAAAACAATGGTGCACTGCTTTAGGATGTTCTTTCTTTAAAGCGGATAGTTTCTCTTTAAAATCAGGTATACCAGCAATTGGATAAGCATAGGCAATAAAACGGCTGCCCCGGTCTTTAAATTCCGCAACAGATGGAGTGTCGATCGTATAGTAATGAGAGTCAGAAGTGAGCCTGGAGTCGTTATTAGTAGTCATTAGTCGGGAGTCGTTGGTCAGGAGTGTTTACGTTCGTATATTGTTATTGTATCGGATAGATTCTTTTGCGAAAAGACTTCTAATGCATTTTTAAGAACCGGTGCATTAAGGCCATTTTGAATTTTCAATTTCGAATTTTGAATTATTCTCGCTTCATCCCACAAACCTGCATCAATAAAAGATTGCAAGAGCTTTGCGCCGCCTTCTACAATTACACTTTGAATTTTTAATTGATATAAGGCTTTCGTTATTTGATCAATAACATCTTTTTCACTTTCTAATTTATAAAACATCAGATTGTCTTTTTCTTCCTGCTTCGCCGAATTAAAAACGATAGTTCTTACTGTTCCATCAAAAATTTTTAATGTTGTTGGTAATCGAAGATTCATATCCAACACCAATCGTACCGGCGATTTTCCCGTCCATAATCTTGTTGTTAATGCCGGATCATCCAACAACGCTGTGTTTGTTCCAACGAGAATAGCAGCCTCCTCACTCCTCCATTGGTGAACGATGCGGTTGGAGTATTCATTGCTGATGAGGAGGCGAGGCTCTTCAGCTTCTGCAAGGGGGGCTATAAAACCATCTGCAGTTTCCGCCCATTTCAAAATAATATATGGTCGCTGTTGAATATGAAAAGTAAAAAAGCGTTTGTTTAATGCTTTACATTCTTCTTCCATTATTCCAAATTCTACCTCCACTCCTGCTGCTTGCAATTTTTCAATTCCTTTTCCGTTGACTTCTATAAAAGGGTCACGGCAGCCAATAAAAACTTTTGGGATCTTATGTTGGATGATCAAATCTGCACAAGGCGGAGTTTTTCCAAAATGAGCACAGGGCTCCAACGAAACATACAACGTAGAAGAAGTAATTAGTCTTTTATTTTCATCACTTACCGAATTAATACAATTCACTTCAGCATGAGCTTCGCCAAATTGTTTGTGCCAGCCTTCACCAATAATTTCATCATTATAAACCAGCACAGCACCTACCATGGGGTTGGGAGCTACTTTGCCTGCACCTTTTGCTGCCAGTTCCAGGCATCGCTGCATGTATGTATGTTGAATCGCCAATAGTGAAGGGTGAATTAGAAAACTCAGCAAATATAATCCATTCCCAGCCTTGGCTATAATGAAATCGATGCATTCAAACTCTAAATTGACCATTCACTATTGACAATTGACTATTCACCATTCCCGTTGTAAGTTTGTTGCATGACAGTACAGGAAGCCACCTATTACCACTTAAACCAACTACGGACTATTTATGCTGATAGTGAAGCTTCTCAAATTACTGATTGGGTAATGGAAAAGATTACTGGTTCCATGAAAACGGAGAGGATGCTTTATAAAAATGAACCGCTAAGTGACAAAGAAGAAACATTAATTAAAGAGTATACCGAAAGATTGCTGCAACATGAGCCGGTTCAATATGTCTTAAACGAATCCTGGTTTTGCGGAATAAAATTTTATGTTGATAAGAATGTACTGATACCACGACCCGAAACCGAAGAACTGGTAGGATGGATTGTGAATGAGTATAAAGTAAGGGACAAAGAATTAAAAATAATAGATATTGGCACCGGCAGCGGATGTATCCCTATTTCGCTAAAAAGAAAATTAACCGCTGCTGAAGTTTGGAGTTGTGATATAAGCACCGGAGCCATAGAAGTAGCAAAAAAAAATGCAGCTTCAGCAAACACAACCGTAAATTTTATGGAACTTGATTTTTTGAATAAAGCAGAACGGGACAAACTACCGGCGTTTGATATAATTGTAAGTAACCCACCCTACATCCCTGAAAAGGATAAAGCCCAAATGAACCCCAATGTGCTGAACTATGAACCGGGTACCGCATTATTTGTTCCTGATAACGATGCGTTGATATTTTATGCGGCTATTGCTGATTTTGGCAAACTACATTTAAAAGAAAATGGAAATATTTTTTTTGAAATTCATGAAGACCTTGGTAAAGCAGTTGTTGAATTACTCCAATCAAAGGGCTATACTGCTGAACTAAAAAAAGACATGCAACAAAAAGACCGGATGGTTAAATCCGGTCTGGTATAGTTGTTTTTCATGTCAATTATTTATTCAATTCTCGCCACCACTTTCGCCGTATCTTTTTTTGCTAATCGCATGATGCGATATACTTCTCCATAATAAGCAGCGGTATCTGCATTAATTACGACAGTAGGCGTATCAACAAAAGCTTTATACTTTCTAATTTCAAGAGCCAACATCGAATCAAACTTACTGGATTCAATTTTGGTAGTACCAATAAAAAACTGTTGGTCTTTATCAATTGACACCATAATGTTTTGTTTGGCCTTGGTATCTTTTGATCCTTTTGGAAGACCCACTTTCACCACATTTGGGTTTGCCAGCGTTGCTACAATCAAAAAGAACATCAGCAATATGAATAGAATATCATTCAGCGAGTCGGTAAAAACCTCTGACGATTCCTTTTTATGTTTTTTTCTGAACTTCATGTAGGTGGTTGTTTAGCGGGTAGGTTCTTGTAAAATATCAAGAAAATCAGAGGAGGCAGCTTCCATTTTATTAGAAGTCTTATCAATTTGTGTGTCCAGGTAACTATGTGCCAGGTAGGCAAACAAACCAATAACAAGTCCCGTAATAGAAGTGATAAGTTTTGTATAGATACCACCAGAGATAGTACTTACTTCAAATTCATTGGAAGTAGTGATCCCGGAGAACATCTGCATCAATCCCATCAATGTACCTACAAATCCGAAGATAGGTGCTGCCTTTGAAATAACAGAAAGCACTCCCATATTCTTTTCCAGTTTGTACATTTCCAATGTACCTACATTATCCATGCTTTTTTCAATACCATCCAATGGCTTTCCGATGCGCTGTATACCTTTATCAATAATACGGGCCACCGGATTATTAGTGTTTTTTGCAAAGCTACGGGCAGCCGCCACATTACCGCTAACTATATTGTCGCGGATAATGTTCATAAAGTTGCCATCAATTTTAGAGGCATTGCGAATAGCAATACTACGTTCGGAAAAAACATACACGGCTGCTACCAGCATTATTCCGAGTGGGATCATTATCCACCCACCGGTCATTATTAATTCGCCAAATCCTAAATACCCATCGCCGTTTCTATCGCCGGCTACTTTTTTTACTGCTTGTGTTAGACTGTCTGTAATCTGTAGAAGGTCAATCATGATTATTTGTTCTTTAGGTGTAAAAGTAGGTGTTGCCTGATAATTTGTTTTTAGCCTTTTTCAACATCTCTTAATAACGTTTCATTGAACGAGAAAAATAATGCCACGTTGTATAAGGTAATCAAGTTTTTGAGTTATTTAACAAGGAAAGACGGAAAGTCTGGAAGACCGAAAGACAATTTTCCTATTTATACGAAAAGTAAAAGTCCGAAAGACTATTCAACTAATATGAATCTTCTTTCGGACTTTCAGACCAGCCAGTTTTCTGGCTTATTTACTTACTACTACTTGTACCGGCTTGTTTCACCATCAATGCCTGTATTTGTTTCATGGTACCTTCCATACCATCAGGACTTCCATCAAGGAATATTACGTTGCCTTTGCCGTATTCTGCAAAGTTTTTAATGGCTTCTGTCCACATGCTGAACAATATTACATTGGTATCAAGGTTAGCTTGTTTCATTTGTTCTGCTGCTTCCGACATACCGGCTGCAACTTCTTTGCGGAATAATGCAACACCCTGTCCACGAAGACGGGCTGCTTCTTTTTCTGCTTCCGCAGCAATCTTAGTAGCATTACCATCCGCTTCGGCAGATTTTGTTTTAGTGATCAACAATGCCTGACCTTCATTTTCAGCAGCAGCTTTCAAGTTGTTCGATGCTACCACTTTGCTCATCGAATCAAGGATCACCTTATCAAAAGTAATATCATTGATTTGCAGATCCTGTAAGTGATAACCCCACTCTTCTAACGAAATATCTACTTCTACTTTTACATATTGAACTATTTCACGACGAAGTCCCAATACTTCTGCCTGCCTTTTGGTAGCCACAAAAGATCGGATATTACCTTCGATCGTTTTTATCAATGCTTGCATCAGGTCCCGGTCTGCAATAAATTTAAAGGCTACTTTTTTAATTGTTTCTTCATCGGCATTCTGTACAGAATACAGCAACATACTTTTAAAATATACATTTGCCTGATCCAATGTTACGGCCTGGAATTCCAGTTCTACCGACCGGTTTTGTATAGACACTCTTTTTGCCACTGTTTCAAGGAGTGGTATTTTAATATTCAATCCCGGACGTACAATCCTGCGGTATTTACCGAACATGGTGATCACACCGATATAACCCTGGTTGATAGTGAAAAGGGAGCTAAAGAAAATAACAGCAATAACGAGTACCCACCAATACTCAGATAATAACTTTGCGAAGTCCATAATTTTAAATTTATAGTGTAATGTACGATTAACTTTTCTCTTCCCACACCTGCACTAAATGCACCAGCATTTGCACCGCTTTATTCATATCCTGCACACTAATATGCTCTAATTTAGAATGAATAGCTTGCTCACCGGCAAATAAATTAGGACAAGGCAATCCCATAAATGACAAGCGGCTTCCATCCGTACCACCACGAATGCTTTCCATTTTTGGTTGCAACCCGGTTCTTATGATAGCTTCTTTTGCATACTCCACCACATGCGGATGAAGATCCAGCACTTCTTTCATGTTTCTATATTGCTCCGTAACATAAAATTCGAAAGATGCTCTCGGATACGTTCTCATTCTTTCTTCTATTTGTGTGCGCAGGTAATCTTCTTTTTTTATTAACCCGTCCGTTTCAAAATCCCGAATGATAAAATCAATAGTACATTTTTCTGCAATACCTTCTAATCTTACCGGGTGAATGAAACCTCTTTTGCCATCAGTTGATTCTGGCGACAATCTATCTTTTGGTAACGCTGCTAATATTTCACCGGCGATCTTCATGGCATTGATCATTTTATCTTTTGCATAACCGGGATGTGAAATAACACCATGTATAACAACTTGCACTCCATCCGCACTAAAAGTTTCATCTTCTAATGCGCCTGCATCACCACTGTCCAATGTATAACCAAAATCAGCAGCGAGTTTTTTCATATCAACTTTAGCAGTGCCCTTACCAACTTCTTCATCCGGAGTAAAAAGAATTTTTATTTCTCCATGCTTTACATCCTTATGTGTAGTTAGGAAATTAGCAAGATCCATTATTTCTGCTACTCCTGCTTTATCATCCGAGCCTAATAAGGTATTGCCAGATGCCGTGATAATATCGTTTCCTATTTGTGTTTTTAAATAAGGATACTCACTCATCCGTAACACTTGTGTTGTATCATCGGGCAACACAATATCTTGTCCCTGGTAATTTTGATGCAAGATTGGTTTCACATTCGTACCACTGCAATCCGGTGCCGTATCCATATGTGCACAAAAGCAAACTACCGGAACTTTCTTATTTGTATTGGAAGGTATAGTTGCATATACATAGCCAAACTCATCCATGTGTGCATCAGCAAGGCCCAGTTGATTTAATTCTTCGGCCAAAATTTTTCCCAGGTCTTTTTGTTTTTCTGTGGTGGGGAAAGTAGAAGATTGTGGATCGCTTTGTGTATCAACTTGTACATAACGTAAAAATCTTTCAGCCGCAGTAAACTTGTAATTTTCAAACATATTTTTCCTTTTGGGGCATGTAATATACTAAAAAGAAAGTGGTTTGCAGTTACAGAAACTACAAACCACCAACTATAAATTATAAACTGGTTATGGCATGATGATAAGCGGCGTACCACCTACGATCTCCACCAATTCCAAATCAAATATCAGGTCTTGTCCTGCTAATGGGTGATTAGCATCCAGCATCACTACTTCATCTTTTATTTCAACAATTGTTACTTGAAATTGCTGACCATTCTGGTCGCTCATGCCTAATGGCAATCCTACTTCAATTTCCATATCTTTTGGAAAACGGTCTTTCGGCATTTCAATTACCATTTCAGGATTTTTAGGCCCGTATGCCTCTGCAAAAGGAATATTCACTGTTTTCTTTTCACCCACTGTCATACCCGTTACCCCTTCATCAAAGCCCGGAATAACCATACCACTGCCTACTTCAAATTCCAGTGGCTCCCGCCCCGCTGATGAATCAAAGGTTTCGCCATTAGTTAATTTTCCATGATAATGAACTTTTATTGTGTCGCCACTTTTTACCTGTGCCATTGTATTATTTTTATTAATTGAATAATTTAAAAATGGCTTGCAAGGTAGGGCAAAAAGCCCAATGCAACCCTTTAAATATTTAGCTCTGTCTGAGTTAATATTTTATGTACTTTAATCCTCAATAAATCATTCGTATGAAGTTATTTAAAGCACTCTTACCCATTTTATTTGTAGCATTCAATGTAACAGCACAAAATACCCCCATTCAAACTGGTGCAGATAGAATAGATGTTTATTTACCATTAATAAAAGGCAGATCGGTAGGCATTTTTGCCAATCAAACCTCCATGGTAGGCAACACACACCTCGTTGATACATTAAAAAAGTTAGGTGTTGATATCAAAGTAATATTTGGTCCAGAGCATGGCTTTAGAGGAACTGCCGATGCCGGTGAAAAAATAGGCAACTATACCGATGAAAAAACCGGCATTCCAGTAGTGTCATTATACGGAAATAAAAAACGACCTACTGCGGAAGATGTGAAAGGAGTAGATCTCCTCATTTTCGATATACAAGATGTGGGTGTTCGTTTCTATACTTATATTTCTTCTTTGGAAGAATTTATGGAAGCTGCATTTGAATTGGGTAAACCATTAATGATATTGGACAGACCTAATCCTAATGGTTTTTATGTGGACGGGCCGGTGCTTGATAAAAAATATAAATCTTTTGTTGGCATGCAGCCTGTACCTATTGTATATGGAATGACGATTGCCGAATATGCCATGATGATTGCAGGAGAAGGTTGGCTGAGTGAAAAAGCCAATGCGAAATTTGCATACTATAGAACCGCACAAAATTCTGTTGACACTCCTTTTCATTTTCAGGTAATAAAATGTAAAGGGTACGACCATAAATCAAAATATGTATTACCCGTTAAGCCCTCTCCCAATCTTCCCAACATGCAGTCAATTTATTTGTATCCATCAACTTGTTTATTTGAGGGCACTGTACTGAGTGAAGGACGGGGAACTGATAAACCCTTCCAGGTGTTTGGTCATCCGCTTTTACCAAAAAATCTTTATTCATTTACTCCGAATCCAACAGCAGGGGCAAAAAGCTCAAAACTATACGGACAGGTTTGCTATGGTTGGAATTTAAGTGGCACCCCAGAACAAGTACTGGATAAAGTGGATAACAAAGTACAAATGAAATGGCTGTTGGAAGCTTATAAACAATTTCCAAAAAAGGAAACATTTTTCCTGGCACCTAAATCAGGAAATATGGAACAATCATTTTTTATGAAATTGTATGGTGATAATGCCATTTGGGAATACCTGCTTGCAGGTGGCAATGAAGAAGGCATACGAAAAAGCTGGGAACCTAAATTGAGTGAATTTAAAAAAATCAGAAAAAAATATTTGTTGTACGATGATTTTGAATAGTCAGATCAACTGAAGCTGCATCGCCATTTTTACTAATGAAGCAGTGTTTTTTGCATCAAATTTGGTGAGCAGGTTTTTTCGATGCGTATCAATAGTTGCAGGGCTTATAAATAATTTTTCTGCTATTTCATTGTTTGTAAGCCCCTCTGCAATCAATATCAATACTTCTTTTTCACGCCTTGTTAATACCGGCACATCTGCATCAGTATTTTTTCGCAATGTTTGTGCAGCCTCGTCACTGAGGTAAGTTTTCCCTTTTGCTGCCGCTTCAATTGCTTCCAGCAATTCTTCTTTGGTTGCATTTTTGAGTACATAACCAGAAGCACCATTCTCCATCATTTTAGCAATGAAGCTTTGCTGATTAAAAGTGCTGAGACCCACCACAAAAACAGATGGATGCAATTGCTTAACCTCTTTGCAAAGGTCAATACCGCTTTTATCAGGCAGGTTAATATCCATCAAAATCACATCAGGCAGTTGCTGCCTTAAAAAGGCAAGACAAGACGCTGCATTTGTTGCATGACCCACCCAATCAATACTTTTTTCCAGTTGCAGCAATGATCGAATGCCTTCAATTACCATGTAGTGGTCATCAACTATAAAAACTTGGGTTGTCATTTATGCAGTTAGTTCGATATGAACTGATGTTCCTTTTCCCGGTTCGGATTGCACATCTAAAGTACCTTTTAAATATTCAATCCTGCTTTGAATATTGCTCCACCCAATTCCGTGGGCTCTTTGCAGAATTGCAGTATCAAATCCTTTCCCATCATCCTCCACCGTAACATTAATATTATTATTTTCTTTAGTCACTTGTACAATGGCCGTGTTTGCTCCGGCATGTTTCATTGTATTATTTATTAGTTCCTGCACTATCCTGTAAATAGTTATTGCTGCTGTTTGTTCAACCTGCTCATTTTCTAATCCTATTGATTGATAGTTAATCTGTAATGCGCCGGACTGGTTAATGTCATTACAAAAATCTTTCAATGCCGTATCCAATCCAAATTTTACCAATGCTTCCGGCATCATATTATGTGCCACCCGGCGCATCTCCTGGATGGAACTGTCCAGCATATCCATGCTTCGTTCAAATGCCTGCTGGTTTTCCGGTGTCATGATAAGGTTTCCTTTCATAGTCTGAAATGAGTATTTAATGCCTGACAACATCCCTCCTAATCCATCATGCAGGTCTTTTGCCAGACGGGTTCGTTCCTGCTCTTCACCTTTTAGTACTGCTTCTGTAGCAGCCAGCTTTTTTTCTGTTTCCAGTTCGTAAATTCGTTGTTGCTGTAATTTTTGTTTTTGCCGGTAGTTTCTATATGATAAAAAGGAAACCATCAATAATGCAACAGCTCCTCCTAAAAGGATATAGTTCAAGGTACTCTTCCGCTTTATTTCAGCCTTCTGCAATTTTATCTGGTTATCCTTTTTTTCTGTCTCGTATTTTTTTTCAAGATCGGCTGTACTTTTTAATACTTTTTCGTTTAAAGAAGCTTCTGCAATAGAGTCTGCCTTTTGCTTTGCAGAAATGGATGTAATATAGTCTCCATCCCTGGCAGCAATATAAGAAAGCACCGTATAGCAACTTTTAAGTTCATCACGCAAACTGTCAGCAATAGCAATGGATAATGCTTCCTTTATACTTTTATAAGCTTCTTTATTATTGTTATTAAGAAACTGGGCATATGCTGTATTATAAAGCGAACTGGCCATCATCTGCCTGCTTTGAAGTTCTTTCGACAAAGACAATGACTTTTCTGCAGTTTTCAGCATATCACCAAAACGGTTCATCACGGCATATAAATTGCACATGTAGCCGTAAATAGTTCCCTCTGCATATTTATCATTCAGTCGAACAGATTCCTTTATGGCAATAGTATAAAAATGTAAAGCACTGTCTCCCATACGGAGACCATCATAAGCTTGGGCCAGGGTGGCATAAGCCCGGTTTATATACATGCTTTTCTCACTAAAAAGGCTATTTACATATACAGAATAACCTGCTGCTTCTACCGCCTTCTTATATTGACCTAAGTTATGATAACAGTTAGCCAGATTATGATAAGCACCGGACAACATCGAAGAATCTTTGACGGATTCCACTGCATCCTTAACCTTTAGTGCATAGTCTAATTGCTCTTGATAATTTCCCAGGTAAGCACTTATAATACCAAGATTATTCAGCATCGTAATTACCTTTGAACTGTCTTTCAGTTTCCTGGCCATTTCTAGTCCTTTATTCGACTCCTCCAGTGCTTTTGTATAATTCCCTTTAGTATAAGAAAGAACAGTTCCTTGTTGATAATAGTAATAAATACCCTTATCGAATTTTAATGCCTCTGACAAGGTTTTTCCTTTTTGGAGGTAGTATTCAGCCGAGTCCTGGTTATTAGTTTCATACAGGCTTGCCAGGGTAAGAAGAACCATTGCCTTACTTGTGTCCTCTTTCGAGACTGAGAGTACTTTTAACAAGCTATCCACTTTTCCGGCCGGACCAGTACGTTGTGCACCTGCTGTAAATCCATAACTGATAGTGATAAGTATGATAATTACTTTTCTCATTGTAGTAAGATAAATCATTAGCATGGCTTTACAAATAAACAAACTACTTTAAAAGACCGGCTCCCCTTTTTCCATGATTTTTTTCCATTTTGATAAAATATCCTGTTTTTAAGGGATAGAAAGTAACGATGATTCAATTCATATTTACAACATCAACTACTATTTATGAAAAGGCTACTTTTTACATTGTTAAGTTGCTTGTGTCTTTTTACTGCAATAGCACAACCTAAGCCTAAGCAAAAACAACCCTCACAAACCGACATGAATAAAATGTTGGAAGAAGCCATGAAAGCCGAAGGCATGAGCAAAGAAGAGCAGGCAGAGATGAAAAAAATGATGGAGGGAGTTATGCCTGCTTTACAAGAACACAATGCCACCGTTGCCGACTATCCGGAGTTTACGAGTAACCAACAACTGGTTCCTAAAAAAGACCCGGTAAAGATTGCATCCATGTCTAAAAAAACATTGACAAAGAATGAAATTGGCACCTATGCATCAGCCATGTACAATAAAATGCTGGCAAAAGCTGATGCAACACAAATGGCATTGGTAAAAAAAATAGTTGCCCAAACGCCAAAAGCAATTGATATTGGCAATGCTTCGATACTTGCTCTTTTGCAGGGACATCCCTATGCAGCATTAGCCTTAAGCATTAAGGCCGTGCAAGCTGATCCGGCGAATCTCAACTGGCAAAACAATATGGCCTCATTGCTTACACAGTATGGTTATCCTGAACAAGCAGTACCGCTATTAAGAAAACTAAAGCATGAAATTCCTTACAATAGTTCTGTGTTGAATAATCTTGGACAAGCATGGCTGGGACTTGGTGAAACCGACAGTGCTAAACGCTACTTCGATATAGCCTACCGGGTAAACCCTAAACATCCGGAAGCAAAATTATGCGGAGGCTTGCTGGAAGAACTAAAAGGCGACCCCGTAAAAGCTGGCGAAAATTATACCGAAGCTCTAGAAAATTCTTTAAATCCATTTTCAGAACAACTACTGAAAAACCACGACAAAAATTATTCACCTACCAGCCTTGACTTTGAAAAAATTAAAAAGAGTATTGCGATTTACGAATACTTCCCGAAAGACTGGATGCCGCCCCCTCCTGCCTTATCCAATAATGTAAAAAACCATAATGAAGACTATGCTACCAAAAAAGCCTATGAAAAAATGGTAACCGGTCTCACAGAAAAAATTGAAACAATGAACGAAGAACTCAGCAAAGACCTGGATAATACGTTTAATAAAGGTGAAGATGCTTTCATAAAAGAAATGGCAACAGAAACAATGAAAGGACTAAGCTTTATGAGTAAGCCAGCAGTTATCGTTTTAGGTGTGCTGGGTAGCTACCAGGCAAAATGGAGTCTTGAACATGCGGAGGAGTTAAAAGAACTACTGTTTTGGAAAGAGAAGCTTAATTCGGAGCGGCAAGCAGAAATAAGTAAAATTTATAAACAGATAGATGATAGAAAAGGAACCCGGTGTGAACAATTCAAAGCAAATCTTGATGCTATTGAAAATGAATACATGCAAAAAGTAAATAGCCGCTTCAGAGAATATTTGCTCAAAAAAACTGAAGAATACAGACAATGGCTCAATGCCTATGTAACCTGGAACTGGTATGTAGCTGGTAATACAAAAAATATAATTCTGATCCAGGATTTAGGTTTTACGGCACATTTAGCAGCCACCTATGGTTCAATTATAGAATCGATGGAAACCTTAGGTGAACACTGCAACCCAAAAACATTTGAGGTAACGAAAAAATTCGACGCACCCGAAATTCCCAACTTCAGTTGTCCGGCTGTAGTAAGTATTCCAGCTGGTGCCGAGTGGCAACAACTAGTGGCGGCGGGTAAAGATTTCAATAAAAATAATTACGGCATTAAGAAAACAGACAAACCTGTTCCTAATGCTTCAATAAGCTTTGGTGCAGGTAATAGTATCGCACAGCCCGGTATTGCTCCATTTATTAAAACAGCAAACGGTAGTATTACACCCGGTGGGATCAGCAACGATGATGATGAGTTAACACCGCTAACTAAAATTGAAAAAGATTGGGATATTACACCACTGCCCAATATTCCGTTGGACGAATTAGTTCCACTGCCTGACCTAAGAAAAAGTAAGCTAACCAAAGACTTACTCAACAAAATGCTGACGGCAGATTGCAAAAATGTAAAAACACCAAAACAAAATTTGAAGGATCAACTTGAAAGGATGATGAAAAGTGTAAAAGAGCTGGAAGCATATGAGAATGTGATTGAGCAGATAAAAAAACTGGAAACCGAAATTGAACAAAAAGAAGCGAATGCCGGAAAGAAAGAGCTTCAAAAAAAACAAATTGAAAAAATGTGGCAGGAAACACAAAAAATGGACAGGTATGAAGAGCTACAGCAATCCAAAAAAGAAATAGAAAAGATTATAAAGGAGATGGATGCTATGGATGAAAAAAAACTAATGAAAGAAAAATTCGATACTATAATGAAAGCAATAGATGATATGGAAGCAACGCCTGCTCTATTAAAAGATATACAGCAAAATGGCCTCCAGCCTTCCATTAGTGGTGGGCTACAATCACCCGGAGCATTTACCCCACAAAAAGGATTATTCAACTAATAAAAAAAATTATTATATGAAAAAGAGAACTCTAATTATTGCAGCTGTCTTTCTTACTCTTACTGCAACAGCCATCAAAGTTGTAGATGATATCATTGAGCGACTTGGTATGGAGCAAAAATTTGTACAAGGAAATATTATCAGCAATATCGTGGGCCGATTTTCATACGGGCCAATGGATGATAATGATAATACCAATATTGTAGGTGATCAGGAATCAAACTTCCGATTGCCATATATTCCTAAACTTAAGCTTTCAACAATTATATCTGGTGATAAAGCCGCTGCTGCAAAGGATCTATGTGAGTATATAAAGAAATATATAAATAGCGAAGAATTTGTACTTGCCTACAATAAACAACGGGAAAATGCAATGCCACGAATAAATTACGGCCCTAGCCTGGGTTCATTGAAAGACGATATAGTTGTGTATCAAAAAAACATCAATAACTATAAGACTGATACGAAATATGTAGCAGAGCAACAGGCAAAATTAGATGAGGCACAAAAAAAAGTAGATGCTATACTGGAAGCCGCTAAGAAACCATTTCCGGGTAAAGCCAGTTGGGAGAAAAAGTATCCGCTTAACCCAGCCGTTTTAGTAAAGCAACGATTGCAGGAGTATCTTCAATTAGCGGCCACCGTAGATTTCAATGCGGTATTAACTGCACCGGACAAATACAATATCAAAAAATTCGTCAACCCAGCCTTTGAAAAGAAAAGCAATAAATGGAAAGCTATTTACCGTGCTGGCAAAGAAGTAAATGATGTAGTCACAGCTTTTGTAAAAGATTGGCTGAAAGGTGATATAATTTCTGCTAATAAAACAAAAATGACGGCAAGTACACCCACTACATCTACAAATAATACGGTAGTTAAGCCATCTACTACGCCAGATAAAACAAGCAACTCACCTACAACTAAAGTTGAGGAACCAACAGCAAATCATACCCAGTCAAAAACAGATTCAACTAAACCAAAAAAATCATTACTTAATAAAGTAAAAGGCAAAATTGGATTTTAAACTCCCCAGTATGAAAAAAATACTTATTCTGTTAGCTCTTACAGGATGTATAAATGTGATTGCACAACCAGTATATGTGGATCGAGTTGGCTTCAAAATGGAAAGCATTGCTGACATTGATATTGGATGGATGAGAACATATAAATACACAACAGCCCCTAAAGGAAAAACTCTTGGCAATAGAACATATACTACCAAACAAATAGGTTATACACAGCAATTTGTAGAATGGATGCAGCAATCGTACTTGCCTAAAGGTTGCCTCGGCGATGCTGGCTATTACCAGAATGCGATGCCAAAAATCAGTGGTACCATGGGAAGCTATGGGAATGCTGTAAGCCAGCATTTAACAGCACTTCCGCATTTGTATGGCGCATATTCCAAGGTATATATGTTCTTAAAGAAAGATGCAGCCGGAAAATTCGTTCCGCAAAATAATTTTGCAGAGTACTGGTATATAGAGGCCAATCAAATACAATACATCAGCGCACCTGTATCATTTATTTCTTCCCCGGATCAATACTACTTTGTAATGCCCTATTATTATAGTGGCGCAGAAATGGGTTTTGGTTCGCATCAGTCAGACTACGATCTATTAGGGTTTAGCACCCACAAGAATATTCAGCTTTATACCCGTTTCTACATTCCACCTAAAATAATTAATGACAATCCGCACTATATTGTGATAATGACCAAAAACGGAAAGCTCCCGTTTGAAAATGTTTCCATTGGTGAATTTTTTGAACGAGCAGAACTTCAATTACCCGTTTGGCAAAAAGTTGGAAACTATACTGCAGAAAATCTGGCAACGGCAAGACAAAATCTTGCCCGAATGAAAGAAAAATATAGAACCCAATTAAATGAAATTGCCACCTTACGTTATCCCTATGGACAAATTAGTTTTATAGATTTTGTAAATGCAAGGCCCGGCAATAGAGATTTTTTTGATACCGAAGAAGGAGTCACCAAATTTCCGATTCAAAAAGTAAGCAAAGCTGCCTGGGAAGGTTGCAAAACTGATCAACCACAATGGATCGTAATCCGTTGGACATTGGGTATGAAAAACAGTGCTTTCAATGTACACATGATGGAGAGTATTCTCAATAATTTTAATTTTTCCTACGTTTATAATTATTTCTTTGGTGCCACTAAACCAACAGGTCCATATCAGCCACTTCGTTCACCCTCCTCCAATGAGCCAATCGTACTAGAAGAACCTTCCAGCAAAGCAAAAGCTGCCACCGCTGACAAATCCATTTTTTATTTTGAAGATTTTTCTACCAATGCAATAGATAAACCCGCTATTAACTGGAACGGTAGTTTACGGAATGGCAAAAAAGCAGAAGTAAAACAATTAGCAGGCAATACTAATAAATGGTTAGAACTTCAGGGACGGGATGCATCGCCTAAAAACATACAGTATCCTTTACCACAAAATTTTGAATTATCATTTGATGTTGCCGCAGCAAAAGATATTCCCTGGGGCGCAAAAGCATTGGAATTATATCTGGGAACAAAGTCAACCTATGACCAAATGGTATCTCCTGCCGTAAAGCTGAGAATAAAAGCCGGTTATTGGGGCAGACCCGGAGAAATTTCAATTGAAGGCAAATTTGCTGGCGGCTATTTTGCAAATGTAAAACCCTATTTTGAGGCCACTGGATTTTCGAACGACAAACAATTGAATACTGTAAAAATTACATTAAAACGAAAAGGAGAACTGCTGGAACTATTTATGGATGAGAATAAAGTTGTTGAAATTCCCAAAGCTATTCCGGCAACAACTTCTTTTAATTTTTTAAAGTTCATACACATTAGCAGCGATAGCGACCTGGAGAAATACTACATAAGTAATTTTAAAATCACCAAACAATAAGAAGACCTATCATCAACTCATCTATATGAAAAATATTATTTTCCTGCTGGCAATTATTGTTTGTACAAGTCATATAGAAATAAGAAGCCAATCAATAAAAGGCAAATATAGATTTGTAGCCGACAGCGACGGCAAAGAAGCAAATGCAAAAGCTATCATCACTTTGCAATTTCTCGACAATATATTTAAACTAAAAGCCGAGCAACCGGGCAATATCGTAACTGATGAAGGAACCTATCAAATAAGCGGAAACAAAATCACCATTTCCTTTAAAACAATGGAGCAGGGAAAAAAAACCGGGAATTTCACTTTTCAAAATGGCACACTCACTCTACCATTCAAAATGCTTAATAATGCCACAGGAAGTTCTACCTGGCTTAGTACCGCTATAGTTTCACCAAATACAAGTACTAAAAAACAAGTTATTGATAATGCACTGGCTGGCTCCATAACAAAAGCAAAATTGTATAAAGAATTAGACAGCAGGGCCAGCAAGGGTGCTGGAACTTTAAAAGGTGGTTTGGCAGAAGCTTATTATGTGCAGGCTGTATTATACTATTTCAGAAACCTTAAATGGGAATCACTGTATGGCTTTGCAAAAGCATCTCAGCTACAAGAAACCAATGGACTTTACCTGAACAATTTTTCTAATTTGCTAATTGAGCTAGGAAGAATCTATGATGCGAAAGTGCTAACAGAAGAGCTAACAAAAAGTTTCCCGAATCTGGCTTCTCCCTGGGCTAACCAGGCCTATATCTATTTTAAGTTGGGCAATATAAAAGAAGCTGAAGAAGCCATTCAAAAAGCAATGCAATTAGCACCTGATAACGGATTGTATTGTTACACAGCAGCAAAAATTGCTGAAGAAAGAGGCAATAAAAAAGAAGCTGAAAATCTTTCTACAAAAGCCTGGAGTTTAGGTTATGCTGGTAATGGCCGAGAAGCTCAGGCTAATAATAGCAATGCGAACAATGCAGCAAATCCAACAAAAAGTAATAACGCAAATCCTGCTTCTAAAAACACAGCAAAACCTACCGCAGCAAAAAAACCACCCACCGGTTACAAGATTGCAGATTGGCAAGGAACTTACCAGGCAAAAAACATTTCGGCCCGTAGCGGTGAAAATGCAAAAGATGCGAATACAAAATTTGGAGCAGGAATGGCAACAACAATTATTAATCTGCAAACACTGGCCTGCGTTAAAAATTTCTCGATGCAAATTTCTGCCAGTGGAAATATTACCGGTAGCGGGGAGATTATGTATGTGTACCAGGGCAATGCCGCCAATGCAGTGGCGGGTATGATGCCTTCCGCCTATAGTTACAATGGATTTTCTACTTATATCAAAGATGGATTTCAAATACGGCAATGGAATTTTACCGGTACCGTTACGGATGATGGCCGGGTAGAAATACATGGATTACCTTCTGAAAAATTGGATCTAAGGAATGTAAATGAATGGCAAAAAATAACTCCCTGGAGTCCTCTCCCACCCGATGCTGCAGGTGCAGCTATGAAAGGACCGTTTCATTTGCAGCTATCAATGAGCGATAAAAAAGAGCCCTTTATTTACATAGATCAATCACTTGCTCTAAATGATAAACTGATCAAGAAGGTTCATTACACCGGACTTATTGTAAAAACAAACGAAAGCATTACACCAGTATGCACAACGTTTGAACCACCGGCGCCAGAAAAATGTCCGGCTACAGAATCTATCAAAACCAAAATAGCCATTAGTTCAAAAGACTATATTTTCATTGATAATTCTACTACTTATACCAAAGGTGCCGATGGTAAACTGAACAAACAATCCGATACAAAATTAGCCAGCCCCAAAGAAGTTTCTACAGGTGTGTCCGTTGGTGTGGAAGCAGGCATGTTATCTGGTGGAGCGGAATTTAATACGGATGGCAGCTATGAGTTTTCAGTTGGTATAGGTATGGATGCAAATTTATTTGGAAAAGATAGCCCTATAAAATTAAGTGAGAAGTTTGAACTCATCTATGATTCCAAATGCGGATGGGGAGCAAGGGGTACCGTTGGTGCAGGTGGAGGAGGTATTGCAGAAGCCTCTGTGCAAGGTGTAATTTTCTTTAATAAAGGATTATAATTTTTGTTGTAAGGCTACATAGCTACTATGAGTCCTGCTTAGAGTCCGCCATGAATATATTATCCCGATCAAATAATCATTAGTCTTTCTCCTGATAAAAAAACACACAATTATGAAACGACTACTTTTCCTATTTGCAGGCTACTTTTTTATGCTGCCAGTATTATCACAGGTACCGGTTGTTAAGTTATCCAGTTCTCCCAAACAAATTGCTGTAGATAGTAAAGACAATGTCATACTGCATGTTTATGGGGGAAAGATTATGAAAATTACTCCCGATGGGAAAACATCTTATATTACAGATGACATTAGAAAAGGTATCAAAAAATCGCCCTACCCAACCTGTGTTGCGATGACGATTGATGGCAATGATAATATTTACATGGCCGACCAGGATGAAGTGATCTGGAAACTAACTCCTGATGGAACAGTTTCACTTTTTGCCGGTGTGCCTTTTATGGGTATAGCAAAAGATGGCGATTTAAAAACTGCACAGTTCAGAGATGTTGAGTTTATGGAAACAGACCCTTCCGGAAATATTTATATAGCTGAAAGAGATAACAGTAATAAAGATAATCTTGGTGATTTTTACCTTATTCGAAAAATAAATACCAATGGAAAAGTAATTACGCTGGCCAATACAAGGGAACATCCCGAACTTAAAACAAAATGGATTGCAGGCATGGGAGTAGATTCTGTTGGAAATATTTATCTCAGTGATGGCAGTGGACGCTGTATTAAAAAATTTGCTACAGATGGAAAAGTAACCACCCTGGCCGGCCTTTGCAATAAAAGGGAATTTCACCCGGTATATATTCAGGGGGATGTCAGCAAAGCCGAGTTAATGTCGCCCACAGATATCCTCATCAACAAAAAGAGTGAAATTGTTTTTTGTGATAGTCGGTTAAACCGGATTATTAAAATTGCCAATAAAAAAGTAACCACAATTGCAGGGAATAGTGTTATTCAACCCAATAATGTAAATATGGGTGGAAGGTCTAAAGAGGGATATAAAGATGGTAAAGCATTGACAGCACTCTTCAATTTTCCCTTGCATTGTACCATGGCAATAGACAGCAAACAAAATATTTATATAATTGATGGTGGAAATGATTGTGTCAGGAAGTTATCTTTTGATGGCATGGTAAGCACTTTTGCAACAGCTAAATAGCAATAAGGCTACCGAATATGTAAATAGCTGCCAGAAAACTGGTTTTTGCTGTTTAACGTTTCCACTATCCTGCTCGACTTCTCAAAAATCCCATTTTTCAGGGATAAAAACACACCGGAAAAGATTCCACATTTATAATATCATATATGCAGCATTCTTTAAAACCTGAGAAAATAACACATGAAATACTATTTTTTAATACTTCTCGTATTCGCTGGCAGCACTTCAAATTCACAACAGCAAAGCTTTGATATAACTAATTTCACAGCACCAAAAGGATGGAAAAAAGAAACAAGTGAAAGTGCTGTACAATTTAGCAAAGAAGATGCTACGAAAGGCAACTACTGTATTATAACCTTGCTGAAAGCCTTGCCTTCAACCGCTAACGCAAAAGAAAATTTTGATGCCGCCTGGGAAACAGTCGTAAAGGAAATGGTTACAGTTTCTACCGCACCGGAAATGCAGTCTGCTGCAAAAGAAGATGGGTGGGAAGCACAAAGTGGTTACTCCTCTTTTGAAAGTGATGGGCAAAAAGGAATTGCCCTGCTTGTAACATCCACGGGTTTTGAAAAAATGATAAACATAATCATACTCACCAATACAGATGTGTATGAAAAAGATGTAACGGCATTTTTAGAATCCGTCAGTTTTAAAATACAATCTACCGCAAACAACAAGCCTGTAACCAATCCGGAAAAAAATATACAGCCTGTATTGAATGCAAAAAGTGACGGCTTTGCTTTTAACACAACCAACTTTGATGATGGTTGGACAAGCACCGTGCAGGAAGACTGGGTAGAAGTTGTAAAAGCAAATACCAGAGTGCTGATTCATTATCCCAATAAACAAGCAGATGAGTACAATCCAGTTCTGCTGGATGGCTTAAAAAATGCCTGGAATCTGTTAGTAGCTCCCCGTTACAGTACTGCCACCAATTTTGAATTCAAACCAATCAGTAACTGGCAGTCCATTGAATTTGCAGAAGCGGATATGGTAGAAAGGGCAACAAATAAGACAGTTCATGTTGTACTTTTTAAAATAAATTATTCAGGGGGCAATGGCCGGTACATGGAATTTATAACTCCTGATAAAAAGACATTCGAACAACAATTCGGTGTTTACAGACAGGAATCATACGGGTGGGAAAAAATGGAACAGATGGCTACCTATAACAAATTTGCAGTAGCGGCCTCCGACCTTAATGGGAAATGGACAAATAATTTTTCCGGGCTTACACAATATGTGAATGCCTATACAGGTGCAAGTGCAGGAGCACAAACCTATGGATCTAACCAATCATTTGAATTTGCTGCAGCCAATACTTACAAATGGAGCATGGGTGTGGCCAGCGGCTTTGTTGGAAATATTAAATTCCAAAGTGCAAAATCAAATGGCAAGTTTTCTGTACCTAATAACTGGCAGGTACATTTTACAGATATAGATGGGAAACCAAAAACATTTACTGCCCAATTTTCTTGTATAAAGGGTGCAAGGATTCTATGGTTAGATGATACTGGTTTTGGGAAAGCGGAGAAATAAATTTTACAACGTCTAATAAAATCAAAATGAAAATAATATTTTTAGCCGTATTAATAATAGTAAGCTTTTCTGCAAATACACAGCAGCAAAGTTTTGATATAACCAGTTTCACTGCACCCAAAGGCTGGAAGAAGCAAACAACTGAATCTGCAGTGCAATTCAGTAGAGAAGATGGAACAACAGGTGGATACTGTATTATTACTTTATTGAAAGCAATACCAGCTAATGCCGATTCAAAAGCAAATTTTGATGCGGCCTGGGAAACAGTCGTAAAAGAAATGGTGAAGGTTTCTACCGCACCAGCAATGCAACCTGTCTCCAAAGAGGATGGCTGGGAAGCACAAACTGGCTATGCTGCTTATGAAAACGAAGAAGAAAAAGGAGTGGCATTGCTAGTTACTTCTACCGGTTATGAAAAAATGGTAAACATTCTTATTCTTACCAATACAGATGCCTTTGAAAAAGATATGACTGCATTTCTAGAATCAGTTAGTTTTAAAAAGCAATCCATAGCTAACAATAAACCGGTAATAAAGCCTGAAAAAAATACCACACCTGTACCGAACGCAAAAAAAGATGGTTTTGCATTTACCACCACCAACTTTGATGATGGTTGGAATAGTACCGTACAAGAGGATTGGGTGGAAGTAACCAAAGGAAATGTAAAAGTGTTGATACATTATCCTAAAGAAGGAACAATATTTCCCGCCGATCCGGAACCGCTTACAAATGCGGCATGGAATATACTGGTAGCTCCCCGTTATAGCAACCTTAAAAATTATAAAACCAGTTATATCAGCACCTACGACAGACCATATCTCGGCATGGGATATGCAACAGATAATGCTTCGGGCAAACAAGTATTTATTTTATTATTCAGGCAGGGGCATACCGGTTGGCTTGAGTTTGTTGCACCCGATAAAAATAGCTTTATACAACAATATAAATTTGACCCTGAAGCCATACAATGGAACAGTGAAAGTGATTTACTTAAGCCGTTGGTTGCAATGGTCAATTATAACAAATTCGCTATTGCCGCCAGTGATTTCACAGGTACATGGACAAGCGACTTTACCGGAGTTCAACAGCTATACAATGTGTACACAGGAAACTACGCTGGTATGAATATTAACCAATCCAATCAGACTTTTAAATTTGGGGCCGGCAATTCTTACAATTGGGAAATACTTGTAGTAAACGGGATGGTAGGTAATATGAAATATGCCAATGTAAAATCAGCAGGAAAATTTTCCGTACTTAATAACTGGCAGGTTAAATTTTCCGACATTGAAGGCAAACCAAAAACATACAATGCCTTCTTCTCCTGTATTAAAGGAGCAAGGCTATTACAACTATTAGATGCGCAATATCCGGGTAATGGTATGCCAACTGTTTTTGGCAGAAAGTAATGCTTCTGATTTTCTACCTTCGCTGCAATTATGAAGGATTTAAAATCGTTACGGATAATTTTTATGGGCACTCCGGAATTTGCTGTCGCATCATTAGATGCCCTCGTAAAAGCAGGTTGCAATATTGTAGGAGTAATAACAGCACCAGATAAACCTGCAGGCCGTGGTATGAAACTAACTGAAAGTGCCGTAAAGAAATATGCTGTTGAAAATAATCTGACAGTACTGCAACCGGAAAAACTAAAGAACCCTGAATTTCTGGCTGAATTAAAATCACTGGGTGCCGACCTGCAAATTGTTGTAGCATTTAGAATGCTGCCTGAAGTAGTTTGGAACATGCCCCCGATGGGTTCTGTAAACCTTCATGGTAGCTTATTGCCGCAATACCGTGGTGCTGCGCCCATCAACTGGGCAGTGATAAATGGAGAGAAAGAAACCGGCGTAACTACTTTTAAATTGAAACATGAAATAGACACCGGCGATATTTTGTTACAGGAATCTTTTGCAATTGGTGAAAATGATACAGCTGGCGATGTACATGATAAGATGAAAGAGGTCGGCGCAGCCGTATTGGTAAAAACGGTAAAAAGTTTAGCTAATGGATCAATAAATGAAATACCGCAAGACTCCAAACTCCGGACTCCAAACTCCGAACTATTAAAGTATGCACCAAAAATCCATACAGATACCTGTAGAATAAACTGGAGCAAGCCCGTGGAAGAAGTGTTTAATATGGTACGTGGATTAAGCCCCTATCCGGCCGCCTTTACCATTATGAATGAAAAAATGCTGAAGATTTATAAAGCCAAAAAGGAATTTATAATTCCCACCCATACAGAAGGCGAATATGAAACCGATGGAAAAACATTTTTAAAAATTGCCTGTACCAACGGCTACCTGCATTTATTGGAAATACAATTAGAAGGCAAGAAAAAAATGGGCGTTGAAGAATTTCTTCGTGGATTTAGAAATACCAGCAACAAATAAGCAGCAATCAATAGTTCACTTTTACAATAAACTTATCCTGTTCTGTAATTTCTAATGCAGCAGCACCTGCATTGCTGATGCGTATATTTAATCCTTCATTCTGTCGTATTCCGCTCATCTCGCCCAATACTTTGGCATACACCGCTTTATTATTGGTAGGGTTAATGATTTTTACAATCGTACCCGGCTGCACGGCATCCATCAATAAATAATATTTAGCATCCTGCCAGCCGCTGGTTGTTTTAAATATACCTGAAGTAACTGTTGCATCCTTCGACACAGGTGATTTTTTTATTTGTTGTTCAAAATGCGTTTGGAAATAACCTTGCCCTTCAACTGCAGGCTTTCTTTTTTCCTTAATTACAGGAGGCGGGTCTTTTTTTTCTTCTTTTTTAATTGCCTTCTCTTCAGCCTTGGCTTCCTCTTTTGTTTCCTTTTCTTCCTGCTTTTTTTCTTCCTTCGTAAGTTCAGGTTCTGGTATAACAGGCTTTTCTACTGGCTTTGTAGTTACCGGTTGATTGGTAATGGCCATCGATTTAATGCCTTCGTTGCTTAGAAAGCCAACAATTATTTTCTTATCCTTTTTTACCTCGTTCGATGTAAGGCTATTCCAGGAACGAAGTTTTTCTACCGAAACATTGTTGTATTTTTTGCTGATAGCAGCTAAATCTTCCCCATCATTTACTTTGTAAAAAATAGAAGTTCCGTTCATCCTGTCTTGAACGAAATTGGAATCAGTAAGTGGGATGCGAAGCTTCTGATCGATCTGAAGCCCCTTATTCATATCAAGCTTATTGTACGTAGCCAGGTATTTTGGATGAATATGATAAATGCGGCCAATAGAATAAAAACTTTGCTTGGCTTCTACCTTATGCTCCAGGTACAATCCTTTGTCGCTGCTTTTCACTAACAATTCATTTTTTTGTGCTATTGCAGCTACACTGAAAAGTAAAAACAAAGAAAGGATTAGCTGTTTCATTCCAATAAGATTAGGTATGCAAAGATGTGGTTTTTTTTGCTTTTTAGAGGGGCTCTAACTATCTTTTAATATCCTCATTTCCTTAGGATAATAGTTATTAACCCGGTAGGACAAAACATTTGCCCAGCCCAAAGGATGATGGTGGAAAGTGAATAGTTGCCAGCCTTTATTCTTTGTTTCAAGAGCCAGGTCTTTTCGCTGCAAGAATTTGATAGACTGCTCATAATCCAGTTCAAATTTTTCTATAGGTTCAGGTACTAAATTACTCATCGCCAGTGCATGATCGGGTACCATCTTATCCCGCATCAATTCGCCAACCAACACCCCTGAATAAATTACCCGAAGCTGCTCCAGCAGAAAGCTAAAATCTTTAACCCATTGCGTTGGCCAGGCATAGACAGTATTCTCGTACTTAATAAAATCTTTCCCGTCTGTTTTCACCCATTTCTCCACCATTTCCATTTCCAGTTTGGTAAGCTGCTCTGGTTTTCTTTTATATCGAATGTCCGCTTCAGCTTCTCCCTCTTTTTTCTGAAAACAGGCCAGAAAAAATCCTTCTCCTTTTACCTGGTCAGGCCAAAACCTGTAACCGTATGCTCCCTTATCGCTTTGCACCGGTACAATTCCCCATTGAGGATCTAATGACAATTCATAACTCTCAACCGACAACTGACCCATCATCCAATCCAATATGTCTTCATCTTCTTCTTTCGAATACGAACAGGTAGAATAGATCAGGATCCCATTTTCTTTCAATGCAGGCCACACATCAGCCAGTATACGTTGTTGTCTTTGCGAACAGAGTTGTACATTATTTTCACTCCACTCTTCTATGGCATTCGCATCACGACGAAAAAGACCGCTGCCGCTACAAGGTGCATCTATTACAATTACATCAAAGTAATTTTCCAATTTTGAAAAATGACTGGGGTCGTTGTTTGTGATAACTACATTCTCACAACCCCATTTTATAATATTATCTTTTAAAATATTTGCTCTCGAACGGATCACTTCATTACTTACTAGTAAACTATCCTTTGAAATGAGTGATTGAATATGAGTGGACTTTCCTCCCGGAGCTGCACATAAGTCCAATACTTTTACTGACTTCGTTAAATCAACAGTTTGTTTTAATGCTTGCTCCAGAAACATAGAGGAAGCTTCTTGCACATAATAATTGCCCGCATGAAAAAGTGGATCGAAGGTGAAGGAAGGACGGGTTGTTAAATAGAAACCGCTATTAGTCCAGGGAACTTTATTGTGAATGGTAAATGATGAATGGTGAATGGAGTTGTTCATTGACAATTCACCATTCGCTATTGACGGCTTTGCGGAATTTATTCTTATTGAAGTAATTTGTTCGCCGAAAGCATGAACGTTTTCAAAAGTCTCCTTCATGAAACCTTTGGTGTCTTTTATCGAATCCAATAACGCTAATGGGAGCTGCATCTCGCAAAACTACAATCCACAAACAATAAACTACAAATTCTTTATCTCTGCAATCAAATCCTGCAACACTTTCTTCGCATCACCAAACAACATAGATGTTTTTGGCTGGAAGAATAGATCGTTTTCAATACCAGCATAGCCGGGTTTCATACTACGTTTGTTAACGATAACATTCTTGGCTAATTCAACATCCAGTATTGGCATGCCATATATGGGAGAAGATGGATCTGCTTTTGCAGCGGGGTTCACCACATCATTAGCACCTAAAATCAATACTACATCTGTACTTGGAAATTCATCATTCGCTTGTTCCATTTCCAATAACTTTTCATACGGCACATCCGCTTCAGCCAGCAAAACGTTCATGTGGCCGGGCATACGACCAGCTACCGGATGGATAGCATATTTTACATCAACCCCTTTTGCTTCTAATAATTTTTCTAACTCATGACAAGCATGTTGAGCCTGTGCTACTGCTAATCCATAACCGGGAACGATATATACTTTGCTGGCATAGCTCATTACTACAGCAGTATCACTCAGAGAAATTTCTTTATAGCTGCCTTGCTCTTTATCACCTGCAGGGCCAGCTTTGCTGCCCCCACCAAATGAACCAATCAATACATTAGTAAGAGAACGGTTCATTGCTTTACACATTAACATTGTAAGTAGTGTACCTGCTGCACCAACAAGGATACCACCGGTCAGCATTACTTTATTATCATACAAGAAACCACCGCATGCTGCTGCAACACCGGTAAATGAATTGAGCAATGAAATTACTACCGGCATATCTGCGCCGCCGATTGGGAAAACAAAGAATACACCATATAATAATGACAGAGCAAGAATAGCGTAAAAAATAATTGTTGCATTGTTCGATGGCCAACCGATCAAATACACAGCTAATCCAACAATCACCAATAATAATATGATGTTGAAAATATGCTGACCGGTAAATGAAAAATCTTTCACCTTACCATTCAATTTGCCCCAAGCAACCATACTTCCTGCAAATGATACAGAACCAATTATTAAACCTAATAAAATAATAATAACAATTCCTGCTGGTAATTCTGATGCCGGATAAGCATGGACTAAATGATTAAACTCAACAATAGAAATCAACATCGCACAAGCACCACCCATTCCATTGAACATACTTACCATTTCCGGCATGGCGGTCATCTTCACTTTTTTAGCAGATAAAAAGCCAATGACTGTTCCAATTGCAATGCCACCAAATATCCAGGCGTAGTTGCCTAGTTTTTGTCCGCCTTCTTCGTATAAAAAGATAGTGCCGAGAATGGCAATGATCATCCCTCCTGCCGCAATCAGGTTTCCTTTTCTTGCAGTAGCAGGATTGGATAGCATTTTCAATCCCAGTATAAATGTTACTGAGCCGATGAGGTAGCAAAGTGTCAAAACGTTCAATTCCATATAAACGGCCTCCCTAAATCCCTCCGAAGGAGGGACTTGCCACTCACAGCCCTAAAAGCGGTAAGTGGAAAATTTATTTAAAAAAATTATTAAAGAGCAAGAATGATAATTTGATAATCGGAGTCTTAAAGCCCCTCCTTCGGAGGGGTTTGGGGAGGCCTCTTTTTCTTAAACATCTCCAACATTCTGTCCGTCACCACAAATCCACCTACCACATTCAATGTACCTACAATTACGGCGATGAAACCTAATACTAAGGCTAGATAATTATCGCTTTCAGCTTTTCCCATTACAATGATTGCACCAATAATAACAACTCCGTGAATGGCATTAGCTCCACTCATCAGCGGCGTATGCAATACACTTGGTACGCGACCAATAACTTCAATTCCAACAAATATCATCAGGATAACTATGTAGATGATTTGTTGATTTGCTGTGATCCAACTCAAAATATTTTCCATTCAGCTTATTTTAAACGTTCATGAACAATTTCGCCGTTATGTGTAACACAGCTTCCTTTCACCAGATCATCTTCCCAATTCAAATTTATTTCTCCTTCTTTGGTAATGATCAATTGTAAAAAGTTCAACACATTTTTTCCGTATAATTTACTGGCATCAGAAGGCATAGTTGATTGCAACGATGAATTACCTATTATGGTAACACCATTATAGTTTATTGTTTCATTATTTTTTGTAATGGGTGTGTTGCCGCCTGTAGCTGCGGCTAAATCAATAATTACAGAACCATTGCGCATGGCTTGTATCATTTCTTCTGTAATAAGGATCGGAGCTTTTTTACCGGGTATTTGTGCCGTGGTAATTACAATATCCGATTTGGCAATGCTTTCTGCAATTCTAGCTTTTTGGCGTTGTAAAAAATCTTCGCTTTGCTCTACCGCATAACCACCGGCTTTACTTGCATCAGCAGCACCTTCTACTTCTACAAATTTTGCACCGAGGCTCATTACTTCTTCCTTTACTGCAGGTCTTGTATCAAATACTTCTACTACAGCACCTAATCTTTTTGCAGTGGCGATGGCTTGCAAGCCTGCCACACCAGCACCAAGTATTAATAATTTTGCAGGAGCAATGCTACCAGCCGCTGTCATAAACATCGGAAAATATCTTCCATAAGAATTGGCGGCAGTTAATACGGCTTTGTAGCCAGCAATATTTGCCTGCGAACTCAATACATCCATTGCCTGTGCTCTGGTAGTACGAGGCAACATATCTAATGAGAAAGTAGTAACTCCGGCGGCAGCCCATCCCTTCATTGCATCTACATTGAACAATGGTTGATATACGCCGACTGCAATTTTAGATTTTAGATTTTGGATTTCTGATAGTTCCAGCTGGTGAATAGATAAAATTATATCTGAGGAAGATAGCACTTCACTTCTGCTTTTAATTTGCGCCCCTTCTTTTTCATACGCTGCATTGCTGCAGTAGGCTTTTTCTCCGGCACCGTTCTCTACAACAACAGTAATACCTTTTTTAGTAAGGGTAGCTACCGCTTCCGCCAGAAGCGATACTCTTGTCTCATGGGTGGGTTCTTTTAGCAGTCCTATAATCATAGAAAGCAATTCAATTTTTTGGATTCCGGTTTGAAGATAGTGATTTTTAAAAACGGATGGTAAAATGTTGTTTTTCCCGAAATTCCTGCCGGAAAATCACTATTCCTATAAAAAATAAATCGATGGTGCAACGGACGGATGGGTGGTTTTTAATCGTTTCCCAAGCCTGTTCCATTTCTTTGCTCCAATGTATATCATCAAAAATTAATATAGAATCGTTGTTGGTTGCAGGAAGCATTTCTTGAAAATATTGCTCCGTTGGTGCCTGCCTGTGGTTGCCGTCGATGAAGGCGAGGTCTACGGTCGACCCTTCGACTTCGCTCAGATCCCTGATGACAGTTGATAATGTGCTATCGAAATTTCCTTCGATGAGGGAATAGTTTTGGATGTTTAAAGTTTGGAAATTCTTCCTGGCAGTATTGGCAACTTCTTTTGCCCCTTCCATGGTTATCAGTTTGGCATCGGATTTTGCTAATAATAAATAAGAACTGGTAATGCCTAATGATGTACCTAATTCCAATATTGTTTGTGGCTGATATTCTTTTACGATTCTGAAAAGCAGTTGCCCAAACTTTTTTGGTTTGGCTGAGTTTTTTGCAATGGCCGCAACCGTTCTGGTATTGGTTTTATTAATTGCTGAACCTGCTCCAAAATCTTCAATGATTAAACCTGTAGTGTCTGTTAATAATTGTTGGCGAAGATTTTCAACTTTTTCATACTCCGGATAAGCTGTTTTATCATTTAAAATTTTAGTAATAAAATGAAAAACAAAAGGAGAGTGCATCCCGTGCCCCTTACCGTTGGAAGCAGTGAAATAGTAATTGAGATATTTAAGTGCTAGCTGGGTTTTTGAATACATAACTGAGATATAGAAAACTCATTTGCTCATCTGCTTATTTCTGAATTTGCACATTAAATCCTCTCCCACACCTGGAAAGAATAATTGTAATCATTCTTCTCATCGGCTTCATGATTTTTTTGGCTAACCAGATACCATTGTTTTGGATCAATGGACGGAAAAAAAGTATCTGCTTCCGGCTCTGCTTCTACCCTTGTCAGGTAAATTCTTTTGGCTTTATCGAATAGTGTTTTATAAATTTCACCGCCACCGATCACCATTATTTCTATCGCATCCGTTTGCTGGGCTACAAATAATGCATCGTCAATACTTTTTACCCCCACTGTTCCTTCCACCTTCCAACCGGGATTACGGGTGATCACAATATTTTTTCTTCCCGGCAACACTTTTCCCAGCGACTCAAATGTTTTTCTGCCCATCACTACCGGCATACCCCAGGTTACATTTTTAAAATGCTTCATATCATTGGGCAAATGCCAGGGCATTTTTCCATCTTTTCCGATGGCGTTGTTGGTTGCTGCTGCTACTACAAGGGAGATAGTCATTAGTCGATAGTCATTAGTCAGGAGTAAAGATAGTTCACAGCTCTTACACCGCTACCGGTGCTTTTATTCCGGGATGGCTTTGATAATTCTCCAACGTAAAATCTTCAAATTGAAAGTCGAAAATATTTTTTACTGCCGGATTCAATTTCATGGTTGGTAAAGGGAATGGCTCTCTGCTTAATTGCAGATTTACCTGTTCCATATGATTGCTATAAATATGTACATCGCCGAATGTATGTACAAATTCCCCGGGTTCCAGATCGCAAACCTGGGCGATCATCATGGTCAATAATGCATAGGATGCAATATTGAATGGAACACCAAGAAAAACATCGGCACTGCGTTGATATAGCTGACAACTTAATTTTCCATTGGCTACATAAAACTGGAACATATTATGACAAGGCATTAATGCCATTTCCGGCAAATCGGCCACATTCCATGCACTAATAATTAAGCGACGACTATCCGGGTTCTTTTTTATTTGTGCGATCAGGTCAGTTACCTGGTCAATCACTTTTCCATCTTTGCCTTCCCAACTGCGCCACTGCTTGCCATATACAGGGCCTAGTTCGCCGTTTTCATCTGCCCATTCGTCCCAGATTTTTACCCCATGCTCTTTTAGATAAGCAATATTAGTTTCCCCTTTTAAGAACCAGAGCAATTCATGAATAATGCTTTTCAGATGTACTTTTTTGGTGGTCACCAATGGAAACCCTTTTTGCAGATCGAACCGCATTTGGTAACCAAAAACACTTTGTGTGCCGGTGCCGGTACGATCGGTTTTGTGAGTGCCATTATCTAATATATGCTGAAGAAGATGAAGGTATTGCTGCATGGCTGCAAGTTAGGAAAAAGGGAAATGGGAGTAGCAAGTGGGGATTGGGTGTGGGAAACTGGGATATTGATAATTCTATTAAAAATGTCATTGATGTAATGCGACAAAACGAAAAGCGTAATATTAGACGACTGATTATAAATAGCTTGGGAAAATTGTAATTTCGTGGAATAGCGTAAATACATACGTTGTAGGCAACCCTATAGACAGCACTCTGCATAAAAGACACAATGCGACTGACAATTTACTTTATATTTATTTTGACCTGTTTTAGTTGTAACCAAAACAACAAGACAAACAAATCTTATGGTGACACCGTTGTTAAAAAATATTTTGCACTCATAGACACATCGGGCAAGTTTGACACCAGCGATATGAATTTTAAAGTTTTAAAAGCTTATTACAATAATAATACATCTTACTTAGCGGAAGTTGACAGCTTCATTAAAAAACAATATTCATCAAGAAGAAATTGGGATTTGTGGCAAAGTGACATTCCATTACCAAGATTGAACAAATTGAATGTTGATGTTGCTTTCCGTTTTGTATTTTCCGTTTATGGTAGTCCGACTTATGAAGCAATTACGATAACACAGACGGACACAATTCGTAATTTGCATTATCTGTGCTATTATCACGACAAAGACAGTTCGACTTTTCATAAGCGAAAAGAATTTGTAAAAACAATCAAAGAGAAAGATTGGCAGGAAATAGCAAGCAAACTTCTGTATGCAGACTTTTGGGGACTAAAAAGTGAAAAAGATTATCGGGGTGCTGATGGCAATGACTTGACAGTTATCGGTTATCAAAAGTTCGGCAGTAACGAACGCTATCATTTTGTACATCGTTGGACAAGCACAACATTGAATGATGCATTTTACTATGTTTATTACAATCTGCTCGACAAGAATGAACGGCTTTTTGCGACCGACTAAGGGCTGCATACAACAGGCGGTTTGGCAATATGGCGGGACGAAGAATATATGCTCAGCTTTTTGTTCGCTATTTGGCTTCAGTTCCAGCCGACGAATAAAGCCAAGCTGTAGTTCTTATCATCATCTTTTGTAACTTTATTCAGCCGCAGTTACCGGCAGACGATTTTCAAATACCGCCACATCGCCAAGCCGTAACCGTTAACGTAAATCTTACGACCCTCACCAAATACTTTACAGAAAAAAATTATGCGACCCATCATATTCACAATAGCATTTACTTTTTCTTTAACCAATATATTCGGACAGACAGGAAATGCGAAACTTAAGATATCACATTTAACAGGTGACTTTTATATTTATACAACTTATAATAACTACCAGGAAAGCCAGGTACCTGCAAACGGAATGTATCTTATAACTAATAACGGTGTTGTACTATTTGACACACCCTGGGATACCACACAATTTCAACCATTACTTGATAGCATAAAATCAAGACATAACAAAACAGTGACAATGTGTTTTGCAACGCATTGGCATAGCGACAAAACTGCAGGACTTGAATATTACAGACAACAGGGAATTAAAACTTATACAACAACCCTTACAGATGAATTAAGTAAAAAGAATAATAAAAAAAGGGCTGAATTCTTAATGACAAAAGATACTGTCTTCCAGGCCGGACAATATTCTTTTGAAACGTATTACCCCGGACAAGGGCATACGGAAGACAATATTATTATTTGGTTCAACAAAGAAAAAATTCTTTACGGTGGTTGCCTGATAAAAGGGGCTGATGATAAGAATTTGGGTTATTTAGACGATGGGAATATAACTAGCTATGCTGCTACACTAAAAAGAGTTCAGAAAAAATGCCGGAACCCAAAGTTTATTATTATAGCACATAATGATTGGAAAAATATAAATTCATTGAACCATTCTTTAAAGATGGCTAAAGAACTTAAAAAGACAAAGCCCCAATAGATCGGGATTTATGTATAACTCTGTGCTTAATTTTAAGTTTAAATATCAAACTATGGGTGCCTTCGTTCCAATTCCTTCTTAATTAATCCCAGTTCTCTCCCAGTCTGACCCTTTACTGAAGTATTTTCCTGTGCTCTTCGCATCAAATACGGAATAACATCTTTGATTGGCCCAAATGGCAGGTATTTACTAACTGAGCATCCGGCATGTGCCAGGTTAAAAGTTATATTATCACTCATACCATATAACTGACTCCAGTGAATATGCGGATGATTGAGTGACAACCCTCTTTTTTTTAGCAGCTCAGTGGCGTATAAGTTACTATACTCATTATGAGAAGCTACTATTAATCCGATCCGCTCAAGATTAGCTATACAAAACTCAAGGCCTGCATTGTAATCTCTATCACTGCTCTCCTTATCTTTTTGTATGGGCGAAGCATATCCTTTTTCTTCCGCCCTTCTTCTTTCCTTTTCCATGTAAGCCCCCCGAACAAGCTTTGCACCTAAAACAAAATTTCTCTCCACTGCGGCTGCATAGGAGTCTTTTAGAAACTGTAACCTGTCATGCCGATAATGCTGAATCGTATTGTAAACTACACATCGATTTTTATTGAAGGTATCCATCATTAAAATCGTTAGTGCATCAACCGGATCTTGTATCCATGTTTCTTCAGCATCTACGAGTACGCCTATTTTTTTTGCTGCCGCTGTTTCACAAATTCTCATCATGCGATGGCGAACTCTATGCCACTCTTCTTTTTCTGCTGCTGTTAATTCATCTACCGATTTTAAAAACCGTTTCATCAATGTGCCTTCGGCAGCATGCATCATGCTATCTAATTTTTCCAATAAAGCAAACCGGGCAAAACCAGTTACTTTAATACTCATAAATGGAATGTTGGGCTGCGTAGCTGCATAATCAATTACCCGGATAAACTCATCTGTTGAATGATCGAAACCGTGTTCTCCATCATCACCTCCTTCCACTCCATAATCCAATACTGCTTTTACATTGTACTCACCCAGCATTTTGGCAACCCTTGAAATTTCATCCAAAGTTTCGCCTCCCACAAATTGCTGAAAAATGGTATTGCGGATAATGCCTTTAACGGGTAAACCAGCTTTGATGGCCCACGGTGTGAGTCGGGTACCCATTTTTACCAGCCAGGGCTTACCCATCATAGAAAAAAGAAAGCTGGCTTTTTTTAATTGTTTATCCGTTTTATATTCAAATGCAAATTCGGTATTATCAAAAGAAATGACTGGTTCCGTTTGGCTCATATAGCTATAATAAAATAATAGCAAAAATAGCCGAAAGCATTTAAATGAAAAGCAGGAGTTCTTGCTCGTAAAAAGGATTACAAAAACATGTTGATTCAATAATTTCTACCGCTTTGCTATTTTATTATTGCTAATCGCCTTTTGCCGGCTACATTTAAAGCGGCTAATTGCTTTGTTTCTTTTTTGGGCATGCTTGCTCACCCTACCATTCATTCTTTTTCGCCACATTAAAAAACTGTCTTTCTTCATGTAACGACGCATCAGCTCAATTACCTGCTTTTCAGACAGGCCAAACTGGTATTCGATAGCCTCAAAAGGGGTTCTGTCTTCCCAACCCATTTCAATGATGCGATCAATATCTTTTTCTGTTAAAGAAATCATTATTTAATCAAGAGAATTATAAAACAATATTATATACCGCTTCCAATACAACCAATAAACAGCACATTTGTTATTAAGGTCATGCAACAATTTACTTTCCCGGTTTCATACACAGAAATACTTGAGCGAATCGATAAAATAGACCCGATACAATATGCCACAACAAGAAATTTTCTTGACGGGGCCGTCACTTATCTTTCGCCCTATATTTCAAGGGGAGTAATAAATAGCCAACAGGTTGTTGAATCGCTTCTTTCCAAAGGTTATTCAATTGACAGCTGCAAAAAAATAATACAGGAATTAGCCTGGAGAGAATATTTTCAACGGGTATGGCAACATTTGGAAGACGATATATTTAATGACATCCGTAAACGTTACCAGCAAATACTACATACCCAGCTGCCTGTTTCGCTACTGAAGGCATCAACAGGAATTATAGCTGTTGACAAAGGAATTACAGCATTATATGAACAGGGCTACATGCATAACCATATCAGAATGTACACCGCCAGTATCACAACCAACATTGGCAAAGCACATTGGCAAATTCCTTCGCAATGGATGTACTATCATTTACTGGATGGAGATATTGCCAGTAATACCTGTAGCTGGCAATGGGTAGCCGGTACGTTCTCTACCAAACAATACTTTTGCAACCAGGAAAACATAAATAAATATACCGGCACTTTTCAAGAGAATTCTTATTTAGATAGAAGCTATGATGAATTGCCAGCTATGACTGTGCCTCAAGAGCTTTCCAAATCCACTTCCCTGCAATTAAAAACATCGTTGCCAGCAACCCCTGTACCGGAATTAGATTCTTCTCTCCCATTATTAATCTACAACTCGTATAACCTTGACCCGTTATGGCATAAAGAAATAGCCGCTAACAGAGTATTACTACTGGAGCCATCACATTTTAATCAATACCCGGTAAGCGAAAAAGTAGTTGAGTTTATTATTGGACTTTCAAAAAATATACCCGGCCTGCAGGTATTTACAGGTGAAATTAAAAATATACCGGGCCTGCAACAGTTTCCGGCTATTTTTTCAAAAGAGCACCCTGCTTTCAAACATTATCCTGGAAAAAAAGAGGAAAGAACATGGCTTTTCCCGGAGGTAACCAGTTTTAATAATTCATTCTTCAGCTATTGGAAAAAATGCGAAAAACTCCTGATGAAAAACAATACCTATTTCTCTATGTATACAATAAAACAAAAAGCAGGCTAGTTGCCTACATTCAAAATAACAACTGCATCCCGCTGCAGTGAGGAAGATAAATTTACATCGTAACGTTTTTTACCAGCTTTAATAATCAACACGGCAGTATTTGGCGGTATTTGACCAACATTTTCAGCATACAACCTTAACTGATTTTCCTTACCCTTTTCTAATTGTAATTGAAGCTGAAATGGCTTTTCAGTTAATTTGATCTTGTCAGCCACTTTTACATCATTTAGAAATAAGGAAACCACATCACCATCTACTACTCCATTGTCATACAACATTAATTCTACTGATGTGGTATCTAATTCCAGTCTCTGTTGCACTTCTTGTAATCTTATATCATTGGTTGCTTCTTCATCAGTCGATTTTGTGGAAGTTGAATCTTGTACAGCAATATCATCATTATTACGGTCAGTCTTCTTTTTAAATAAAGTGAGTTTATTTTTCTTTTCTTTTTTATCATTTTCTGGCTTACCTGATATTCGCATTTTTTTCTCACGACCAGGGTGAAATTCTTCTATAAATCCGGGAGTTTTTCCAGACAATCGCTTTAATAAAATTTTATTAGCTCCGGTAGTGGCTCTTATATTAACACCGATAGCAGAAAACCACTCGCCTGATAAACGGGCAATTGAATCCTCTACATCATAATAGAAAAGAAAAGAAGAAAACGTTTCACAAAAACGGGGACCCATAAAAATGGTGGCTGCACTATGAGAGTTTATTGAGACATGGCTATTTTTCTCAAGGATAGTTGGCACTATACCTGAAACTTGATAGCGGCATTTTAATTCATCTTCATAAAAATCGGCAACATCTCTTACCCTGCTTTTCTCTACACTCATCGCTTCGCATACTCCCCAAACAAAATCATCTTCTTGCTCCAGGTAAATCCGAATATAAAATTCGCTGCGCTTTCCTAATCGTTCTGAATAAAAAACTCCTTCCCAGGTACCAGAAAGATCCTGTGCCACACCTGAAAGATGAGTAAAAGAAATAATCAGAAGACACCAAAACTTCACTTATTCTTTTTTAAAAAGATAACACAATTTGATACAACCATGCATGATTTTTTTGTGGCAAAAAAACAGCACAGTTTCCGGCAACTAAATATGTGAATCCGCTCCTATTAATCATTTCATATACAGTACCTTTGCCAAAATTTTCCTTATTATGGAAGCTAAAAAAGCATCACAGAGTATTACGATAATGACGGAATTGGTACTACCTAATGATACGAATGTATTTGGAAATTTAATGGGTGGAAGACTGATGTACTGGATGGATATTGCGGCTGCCCTATCAGCACAAAAACATTGTAATGCCCCGGTAGTTACTGCTTCAGTTGATAATATTTCATTTGAAAATCCTATAAAACTTGGAAACGTTGTTCATATAGAAGCAAAAGTTACAAGAGCCTTTACCTCATCTATGGAAATACATATGAAAGTTTGGGGCGAAGACTTAACGCAACAATATAAATACAAAAGCAATGAGGCTTATTATACATTCGTTGCATTAGATCCAAATCGTAAACCAAGAGTTGTTCCGCAACTGGTTACTGAAACAGAAGAAGAGAAAAAATTATTTGATGGGGCTCTGCGAAGAAGGCAATTGCGTTTGATTCTTGGGGGGAAAATGAAACCGGATGATGCTGCGGAGTTGAAGGCTTTATTTGTGAAAGATTGAGAAAAAGCCCGGAAGACGGAAAGTCGGAAAGAAATGGTCTGTTAATTTAATACCTCTTAAAGCACTAGGAAACTAAACTTTCGGTCTTCCGGACTTTACTGTGTTTCGGACTCAACTCTCTACAGTCTGCCAATGATGCTTCCCCATCATCATGTGTTTTTTACTTTGCTCGATAGCTTCCATTATTTGTGCAAGAATTGTTTCTGCCGGTGCATCATAATCAATTTCCAATGGTGCTTTAAATGTTACCGACAACAGTGTTCCTTTCTTTTTAAATTTCAATCCCTTTTTATTGAAGGCTCTCCAGAATCCGTTTATCACTACGGGAATTACAATAGGCTTCATTTGTTTTATAATAAGTGCAGTGCCTTTTCGCCCAGGGGCAAATGGCTTGGTAGTTCCCTGCGGGAAAGTGATCACCCAATTATTTTCTAATGCTTTGAAGATTTTTCTAGTATCAGAAGCATCTAATCCTTTTCGTACTTCTTTTTTTGGGCCTTCATTCCATGTTCTCTTTACTGTTAACCCACCTGCCAATAAAAAAAACCGGCTTATTAAACTTCCTTTCATGGTTGCTTCTGCTGCTACATAATTAACCCGTGTAAATGGATTGAGTAAATAATAAGGAATACCGAGCCGATTTTTTTTACCCCATTTAATAGCACAGAAAATATGAAGGAAGGTAATTACATCGGCGAAATATGTTTGATGATTACTGACAAAGAGTACCCGCTGCCTCGGTAATTTGCTGATATGTTCGGTGCCGGAAATCTTTAGCTTATTGACTATGGCAAGTCCTGGATATGAAAATAAGCCTACAAAAAAGTAAACTAGTTTTCTTACCGGATGGAAATTTCTTAACCTTTCGCCTATAGAAGCCATTCGGGTTAATTTTGAGTGGCAATGATGATTGAAATTAAGGAATTGTACAGAACGAATGAAGGATTGGTGAATTTATAATGGATAACTCTAAGGCTTCGAAAATGTTCATCTGTGTTACTACAGTACAAGAGTGCGACGCAACGAAAATGCTAGTAGCAGTTAGCTGGCTAAATAATTGTACTCAAAAAAAGCCCTCATAAATTAATATGAGGGCTTTGGTATTATAAGAATATTCTTTCGAATTATTCTGGCTTCGCTTCTTCTTCAGTAGAAGCAGCTTCGTCGCTGCTACCACCTTCCATTTTCTTCTTCAGTTCTGCCAACACACCCAAATCACCTAAAGTAGACTTCTCTACTTTGCTTTGGATTGTTTTTACTGCCTTCTTGGTTTTATCAGCTTCAGCTCTTACTTCTTTTTTAGCCGCTTCAGCTACTTCCACCTGGCCCTGCTCCCAAATGCGGGTATGAGAAACCACAATGCGTTTTTCATTGCGATCGAACTCAATAACTACAAATTGTGCAGTTTCATCAGCAGCAATGCTCTTACCATCTTCTTTTGCAAGATGACGGTTAGGTGCAAAACCTTCTAAACCGTAAGGTAACTGGATAGTAGCGCCTTTATCATCTCTGCGGCTAACAGTTCCTTCATGCAATGTACCTACAGCGAAAGTATCCTGTAGTGTGTTCCAGGGATCTTCTTCCAGTTGTTTGTGACCTAATTGCAATTTGCGGTTTTCTTTATCTATACCCAGTATTGCAACATCAATTGTCGCACCTACTTTAATGTACTCACTTGGGTGATTGAAACGCTTTAACCAGCTAAGATCGCTGATGTGGATCATTCCACCGATACCAGCAGCTAATTCAACAAACACGCCGTAATTAGTGATGTTCTTCACCAATCCACTGTGCTTGCTGCCTTCAGCAAACTTCGTTTCGATATCACTCCATGGGTCTGCAGAAAGTTGTTTGATAGACAAGCTCATCTTACGACTAGCTTTATCTAATGTTACAACCTTAGCTTCATGCTCGTCACCCAACTTAAAGAATTCTTTAGCGTTGATTGGCGTATTAGCCCATGTAATTTCTGATACGTGTACAAGACCTTCAACTCCTGGTTGAATTTCAAGGAATGCACCGTAATCTTCAATGTTTACTACTTTACCTTTTACAACATTTCCTTCAACAATGTTTTCTTCCAATACATCCCAAGGATGAGGAGTCAATTGTTTTAAGCCAAGGCTGATACGTTTTTTCTCATCATCAAAATCAAGTACCACCACATTGATCTTCTGATCAAGTTTCAATACTTCAGTTGGGTGAGAAATACGACCCCATGAAATGTCGGTGATATAAAGCAGACCATCTAAGCCACCAAGATCCATGAAAGCACCGAAGTCTGTAATGTTCTTCACAGTTCCTTCCAATACTTGTCCTTTCTCCAGTTTGCTCATGATCTCTGCTCTTTGAGCTTCGATATCGCTTTCGATAAGAGCTTTGTGAGATACAACAGCATTCTTAATTGTCTCGTTGATCTTAACTACTTTAAATTCCATTGTTTTACCTACAAACTGATCGTAATCAGTAACAGGCTTCACATCAATTTGAGATCCTGGTAAAAATGTTTCCATTCCAAATACATCCACGATCAAACCACCTTTAGTTTTAGAAGTAACAGTACCAGTGATGATCTCACCAGTTTTATGCACTTCCACAATTCTTTCCCAGGCACGGGTAATACGAGCCTGACGACGGCTAAGATTAAGATGACCATCTCTGTCTTCTTTCTCAACGATCATTACTTCTACTTCATCACCAACAGCCAAATTTTGCAAGTCACGGAATTCATTCAACGAAATCAATCCATCACTTTTAAATCCGATGTTCAATACCACGTCAGTTTTTGTTAAACCAACAACAGTACCGGTCATCATTTGTCCGTCGTTCAATTGTACGAAAGTGTTGTCGTACACAGAATCGTACTTCTCTTTTTCCTCTTTAGTGTAAGAAGTAACGTTTCTTTTGTCAACGCTCCAGTCAAAATCGTCGTGAGCCGTTGGCGCAGGATAGTTTGGTGTCGCTGTAGTTGCTTCTGCTACATCAGCAGTTGCCCCTTCCTGTACGTCAGCGTTTAGGTTTTTGTTAATAATGTTTTCAAACATTTTATTTGTCCCGAAGGGTTTAAATATTTCGGGGGTGCAAAGATAGGTTTTAGTTTGGGGCTTTTGGTTGTGAGTTGGCAGTTTTTTAGAGATTAAATAACCTTCCTAATGTATTGCATTTCAATACTATAGAGACTATAGGTACAATTATTTCCCAAGCCCATTACTACTATCAGCCTAGTTGCGTCGCACACTTGTACTTTCTGTCCGCTATTTGGCATTTTGCAAATTGCTGAATGAACTCTAAAATTTCTGATTAATCGAGTTGTTTCTTCAATTGAACATATGCCCAACCAGTAAAGGGGAGCACAGCAATAATTAAAAAACTCATCCAACTGCAGGTAAGAAAATAGCAGGTTAAACTTAATAGCAGTATATAAAAGGGATATAAAAAAACTAGCAGTGCAATAATTACCGAATCATAATGATCGTTATGTTTTGTTCTGTTAACTACATATTGACGAATGAGTAAATAGAAAGGGGCATTCAACAGCAACCCAATTAATGCAGGTATGGCAAGCAATACTTTTGCTATAAGATTAATTTTTACAAAAAGCTTTTGCTTCTTCTTGTCTTCATCAGAAGCTGGAATTTCAAAAACCAATTGCTCTAACTCACTTTTAAGTTTATCATTAAAAATAAGATGTCTTTTCCCATCGGTATCATGCAATAAAATTTCTTCCTTGGAGATAATGTTGCCGAAATTTAGAAAAATATTTTTTCCAAATTTTCTAAACGAACTATAATTAATTCCCACCGGCAATACTTTTAACTCAATTCCTTCCTGCCAGCTGGTAGTGGCCAATCTTGCCGTTCCTTTTTTCAAGGGGCGCAAATGCCATTCGTTGATACATTTTCCTTCGCTGAACATTAATACACTTCCATTTTGTTGGAAAATCTTCTTGCAGGAATCAAAAGTTTGATAATTGGCTTCTAAATTCTCCACTCCTTCGCTGGTGCGATATACAGGAAGTATTTTAAGTTTTGTTAGAAGTTTTATGTAGAAAGGCTTTTTGAAAACATCCCCCCTCGCCAACGACCAGATTGGTTTTGTAAAAAGAATATCCAAAATGATCGCATCTAAAAATGAATTAGGGTGATTAGCGGCCAGCAATAACGGGCCATCCATTTTCAACAATTCAGGTTTATTGATAATAATTCTGCGGCAGAAGATCGTTGCAGCAAGACGTACCCATATTTTAAGAATCCCGTATAGCAATTAGTCTTTTAAGAATGAATATACTACATCGGGTCTATTTATTTCTTCTTCCCTAAAATAAAAGGTTTGCACAGCCAGCTTATCTTTTATTTTAATAATTGTTGAAAGCAATGAAGGTCTTCTGCGGTATCAATATCAGAAAGCTCGGTCAAAAAATAGCTGGACTTTTTTAGCCGGACTATATCCTTAATGGTTTCTACCAGTACTTTATCCGTACTCCATTCCTTGTCCTTAAATAAATCAGGAAGCAAGTGGGTTAATCCAAGTAAATAATAGCCGCCATCTGTAGAAGGACCTATCACTACATCATGTGTATGTAGTTTTTCAAAGGCATCATCAATTATAAAACCGGTTAATTCCGGGCAATCGCTTCCGATAATAACAATTTTAGCATAACCCTGTTGAAATAACTCAAAGAAAGAAATCATCATCCTGTCACCAAGACTACTTCCTTCCTGTAGTCTTTTTTCATATTGATCATTTTCCCACAGATCATTTTCATTGATATGATCGCTATAGTAAACAAATTTATCATAATCTAGGTGGCAAGTAATATCATGTGTATGATGCAACATTTCTGTATATACCTGTAACGTCAGTTCATCACCTATTTGCTTTGCTAATCTTGTTTTTACTTTGCCCAATTCAGGATTGCGGGCAAAAATGATAATTGCTTTTTTCATTAGTAAGGTTTTGGTTGAATATCCGTAATCATTCATTCCTGGTATCAGCAACAGCCACCGCCGTCATAAAACCAGGTAGAATCAGAAATAAAAATATCGTCTCTTTTTAATAATGCCAAAGCTCCGGCAGTTTTATCGCAAACTGATAAGGGTTGATTGGGTAATATTACATGACCTTTGTTGTCATCAAAACATTCTTCACTCCCAAAATAAATAACTGTCTTTCCTGTAAACACACAAGGACCATCCGCAGGCATTGGGTCTTTTATCGCACACACTTCTACACTTTCAATATAGATCAACTTATCCGTATCATAATTTTTAGGGTCTAATATACGATAAGGACGTTTAGCTCTTACTTCAACAGTGCCAAACCCGGCATCCGTTATCATTTTTATATACTCCCACAATGGCAACGAACCACTCAGGCACAATGCTCTTAAACGTTCATCATTTCGCAAAGAATCTGGCATTGCTGTTTCGCAGGTTGGATCACTCATCACCAAACGACCTCGGGGTTTCAACACCCGGTACATTTCTTTTAATGCCTGCGTTAATTCTTCTTGTTTAAATATATTGAATAAACAGTTCTGCGCAGCCACATTAATGCTATTATCATCTACGGGTAATTGTAACGCATCTCCTTTTTTTACTTCTACAAATTCATGCCTAAACCAGGGATTCAGTTTTTCGGCCTCCACAAAATTCTCTTTACAGGCTGTTATCATTTCATCCACTACATCTATTCCGATAACTCCTCCTTGCTGGCGACTGAAATAAGCAAATTGCAAAAGTTCCATTCCGCCACCTACTCCCACATATAATATTTTTGGATCATTGACTAAATCCCTTGGGTGAACGGTACTACCGCAACCATAATTCATCTGTTGCATTTTTACAGGAATATCCAAACCCGGCAATTGCCAGATTGGAGTAGTAGTACAACACAAACCCACATTTGGATTTTCTGCAGCTTCTTTATAAACATCTTTTGTAGTTTCTAAATATGTCATCATAATTATTTTAAGTTTATGCTACTGCCCCACCACAACTGCTACCTGCACCTGCAGTGCAGCCATAACAATGCTGATTGATAACTATATTTCTATTACTCAATACAGTATCACTAAATTGTGAGATATGGTGAGCTGAACAATCTACTTTCATATCCAGCATCTGGTTAAAATCACAATCATAAATAAATCCGTCCCAACCAATTGAAAGTGTATTGCGACACATTACTTTGGCGGCTGCAACAGGATTATACGCTGCTACAAGTTTTTCCATATACTTTTCATAATTACCGCTTTGCAACAAGTAATCGAGAAAGCGACTGATAGGCAGGTTTGTAATTGCATAAAGTGAATGAAAGTCAATATCAAAATCCTTTTTTAAGGTTGTTTTAAATTCCTTCTCCAATATTTCCTGCGATGGAGGTAAAAATGCACCAGCTGGATTATATACCAAATTCAATTTTAATCGACTACCTTCTTTGCCGTAGCCCACTGCATTCAACATTTGCAATGCTTTAATTGAATCTTCAAAAACTCCATTCCCTCTTTGTCTATCTGTTCTGTCTCTTGAATAAAAAGGAAGAGATGAAACCACTTCAATAGAATGCTGCTTAAAAAATTGAGGTAGGTCGTTAAATCTTTTATTAGCTAAAATGATAGTTAGATTACACCTGACTATGATATGCTTATCCAACTCCTTTATTTTTTCAACAAACCACCGAAAGTCAGGATTTAATTCAGGGGCTCCACCAGTAAGATCTACTATTTTAAAGGAAGGATTTGCAGCCAAAATATCAAGGCATTGTTGCATTGTTTCCCTTGTCATTATTTCTTTTCTATCAGGACCAGCATCTACATGGCAATGCTTACAAACCTGGTTGCACATTTTTCCAACATTGATTTGAAAAATCTCCAGACCTGTTGGTCTTAATGGAAATAATCCAGCCTCTTCCATTTTCTGCTGAAAAGGAATTAATTTGAAACTATCGTCATGATTAATACCATGCTCCAGAATTTCAATCTGTTCATGTGTGTCTGAAAGTATATGATGCTGTGCTTTTAGCGATTTCATTTTTTGAGGGTTTGAATTTGATCTTGCTCTTACATGGCAATTTCTTTCACCTTATTCATCATTTGCACACCATGTACTAATGCAGCTCCGCCCTTAATAGCGGAAGCTACATGTATTGCTTCCATCATCTGCCCTTCGCTCCAACCTTTTTCAAATGCATCACTACTATATGCATCAATACAATAAGGACATTGAACTGCATGAGCTACTGCTAATGCTATCAATGACTTTTCCCTCGCTGTTAAATTTCCTTCTGCAAACACTTCTCCATACCATGCGAAAAATTTGTCCGCCATCGGCTTTTGATACTCACCAACGGATGAGAATTTTCCAAGATCTTCTGCATTATAATAATGATTTGCCATGCTTTATGATTTATAGTTTTGTAAATAAAGTGTCCAATCGTATTCTTTAAATTTAATTGCTGGGTTTTTATCCATCGGCACAATGGAAAGCTGCTTTAATAACTCCATCATTTTCTTCTTACCTCCAAAATCACGGCGAAACCAACTCATTAACATAGGTAGTTTAACTGTGTTTGCAGTTTCATTATATTCTACCTCGCCCCGTAAAAAAGCTTTTGTAGCAAGATTTAATTGCTGGTCTATATTTTCTGATCGATAAAAAGCAATTGGCGGGCAACTTTTTGCACCACAGTTTAAGGCAAAATGTAAGCGATAATCTAATTTTTCAACTCGCAGTTTCTTTTCCGTTTTGCCTGGAAACAACTTATTAAAATGCCCCAAGCTCCATTTTATTTTAGAACGCCGTAAAATGCCGTGTTCAATATCATCAAGACTAAAAGAATGACCAGCTATTTCAATAAACTTATTACCAAAGAATTTCGATCTTTTAGTATACTGTTCCGGGTTGTTCTTCAATGCTACCTGCGTATATGCATTGTACAAATTGATCCAGAATGCTTTTTTTTCATTATCTGTGTTGATAGTGTTCTGCAATTCATCCATACCTAATTGTTGCAATTGGGATATAAAAATGGAAGTCGCCTCACCAGTCTTTGCAGCATACATAAAATCTTGTGATAATTGCACTAATTTGTTTTGTGATGGCTGCACCTCAATTTTTTGATTGTTAATGGAAGATACAGATGGTTGGGTTTTATTATTGGTCGTCTCTATGACAGGATCAATATCCTGCATCTTAAGCCATCGATCAATATTAGCCTCCGTAATTTCTTCCTGTGTTGGGATAGCTATTACTCTTCCATTCTTTCCAATAACAACAGAATAAGGATAAGCCGGAGGTTGAAATAGATTGACAAAGTTCTTTTCTTCGTCTACCACTACTGGAAAAATAAAGCTTGTTCGCTTTTGTATAAAGTTTTCCAATTTTTCTTGCTTTTCTTCTGATACCATTAAAATATTGATTTCGCTTTTATATTTTCCCTGTAAAGCATTCAACTTTGGTAATGCTCTCACACAAGGCACACACCAGGTGCCAAAAAAATCAACGATCAATAATTTGGTTTTGAATTCCTGAAAGGAGGAAGTTGGTGATGAATGATTCAGGATTTTGGAAATTGGAAAATCACCTGTCATATCATTTACTGCATAGCCACTCTGAGCGGTAAGAAGAGTGGATAGCCTGGCAAAAAATATTACAAATACAAACTTCATCAAGGTTATAACAGGTTGGTCAAACTATAGTTAAACAATAAACGTAAATTTATTGCCTTAAGATTTGAATTGTAAACTTTGTTTATATGAAACTTACCACTGAAAGTATTGCCGAAACTACCTCATTTCTAAAGGAATACTGTTTAAATCAACCCACAGTTGGAATTGTTATGGGCACGGGCCTGGGAGAAATGGGCCATAAAATCGAAAACCCTGTTACCATTCCTTTTTCAGCCATTCCCAATTTTCCAGACGCCACAGTTGAATTTCATAAAGGCAACATAATGCATGGAAAAATTGGAAATGTAAATGTGATAGCCATGCAAGGACGTTTCCACTATTACGAAGGATACAGTATGCAACAAATTACCTTCCCGATAAGAATAATGAAAGAACTGGGAGTGCAATATCTTTTTCTTAGCAACGCAGCTGGCGGAATGAACTTATCGTATAAAAAAGGAGATTTAGTTTTACTAGAAGACCATATTAATATGCTACCTGATAATCCGCTTCGTGGATTAATTGACCCGGCATTTGGTCAACGTTTTGTAGATATGAGTGCACCTTATGATGTTGATTTGAACAAACGGGTTGAAAACAATGCGGCTTCGCAAAATATTAAATTGCAAAAAGGAACTTATGTTGCTGTTATGGGTCCCAACCTGGAAACAAAAGCAGAATATCGATGGCTAAGAAGTACTGGAGCCGATATGGTTGGTATGAGCACCGTACCGGAAGTGATAGTAGCAAATCAATTAGGCATAAAATGCACAGCGATCAGTGTTATTACTGATGAATGTGACCCTGACAATTTAAAGCCGGTGAACATTGCAGAGATTATCGAAGTAGCTGGAAAAGCTGATAAACTATTGAGCCAGTTGTTTTCATCAGTCATAAAAGAATTGATGTAAAACCTTAACGGTAAGTAAGCATTTTTTTATACATCGTCACCATCTCATTTTGGCTGGAGCCTTTCTTATACATACTCACAATTTTTCTATTCGCCATTTGAACCCGCCACCAGCTATTGGAATCATATTTACGGGCCGAAACCAATGCTGGCTTTTTAAGTATTTTAAATTTTGCAAACTTTCTAGCTCTGGGAACAAATTCGAATTCCTCCATGATGGACATATCGGATTTAAACCCACCTGACCGTTGATACAATGCGTTGGTAATAAAAAGTGTCTGATCACCACCCATACAAATAAACCAATCAAAACGGGTAAACCATGCATTGATCTTTAGATACCATTTTGCAGAATCGAATTTTGTACGATAGCGGCCTAACTCAAATCCTTCCTTTATTGCATCGGTTATATCCCTGACAAATGAAACAGGTGGTAATGTATCTGCATGAATAAAATATAAAATATCGCCATTCGCTATAGATGCTCCATAATGCATTTGTGCAGCTCTTCCTTTTTGTGGAGAAACAATAGCGATAGCACCAGCTCTTGTTGCAATTTCCATTGTGGTATCGGTGCTACCGGCATCAACAACCAATATCTCGACTACTGAATCTTTTTTATGTTGAAAAAGATAATTAACCAGCTTGCCAATATTTTCCGATTCATTATAAACAGGGATGATAATACTGATCTTCATTTCTGAAATTTACTTAGATACGACACTTGTTGCTAAGAAGATTGAGCAATTGTTTTTCCTGCAATAAATCCACTTGTCCATGCATGCTGAAAATTAAATCCCCCGGTTACTCCATCCACATCCATTACTTCGCCAGCGAAAAATAGGTTTGGTACTTTCTTGCTCATCATGGTATTGTGTTCGATCTCATTCAACTTAATTCCACCGGCAGTTACAAATTCTTCTTTGAAAGTTGTTTTACCTTTTACATCAAATTCACAGCTACATAAATTTTTAATCAACCTGTTTGCTTCTTTTCCCGGAAAATCTGCCCATCTTCTTTCTCCATTCACATCTGAAAAGGATAATATAAACTCCCACAATCTTGCTGGTAATCCGAATGGGTTTTTATTTGTAATTTTTTGAGCAGCAATACTTATACGAAGAGATTGAAATTTTTCAGCCAATTGTTGTTCATTGTATCCAGGCAGCCAGTTTACCATTATTTTAAAATCATAGTTTTTTGCAGCTAGCTCTCTTGCTCCCCAGGCACTTAGTTTTAAAATTGCCGGGCCACTCATTCCCCAATGCGTAATCAGCAACGGGCCTTCTTGCTCCAATTTTGTTCCTGTAATTTTCACTCTTGCATATTCTATACTAACACCCATTAACTCTTTTATTGGATGACCGGGCATATTGAATGTAAACAAAGAAGGAACAGGTTCTTCAATAGAATGACCAAGTTCCTTTAACCAGTCAAACATGGAAGATTTTGAATAGCCGCCGCTTGCAATACAGAGATAATCTGCCTCTAACTGTTTACCATTTGAGAATTGAACATTAAAACCGCCTCCCGGACGGGCAGGCATTGATTGGTGAACATTAATTTTCTTCACTTCCGTGCTCATCATTACTTCCACCGTATGTTTATCTGATTCCTTCATCAAACAATCTATAATGGCTTGTGATGAATCTGTAACTGGAAACATTCTTCCATCTGCTTCTGCTTTTAACTCCACTCCTCTTTCTTTAAACCAGCTAATGGTATCAGTTGTAAAAAATTGATGAAATGCTTTCTTTACAAAGTTTCCACCTCTCGGATATTTTTTACTCATTTCTGCTATCTCAAAACAGGCATGCGTTGTATTACATCGGCCACCACCACTTACTTTTACTTTCGATAAAAGCTTATTGGTTTTTTCAATAAGTACTACACTCAACTCTTTATTCAATCGGGCAGCATTTACTGCACAAAAAAAGCCAGCAGCGCCGCCGCCAATAACTATGAGCTTTTTCTTTGACATTAATTAAAAAAAAACCTGCCTACCGGCAGGCAGTCCCTCAAGAGGTGGGCTGTAGAATATTATTAGTAAATAGATATTGGTTTTCTTCCTCAGCTTTTTCTATGGTGCTGTAGTTGGAAAGAATATCCGCTTTCCCTTTTCTCACACAAACATCATGTTCAAAATGAACAGAAGGTTTACCATCTTTTGTTCTCACTGTCCATCCATCTTCGTCTGTATAAACATCCTTTTTTCCAAGATTGATCATTGGCTCAATGGCTAATACCAACCCTTCTTTTAATTTTTTGCCGCTTCCCCGTTTACCGTAGTTAGGTACTTGTGGGTCTTCATGCAAATTTTTTCCTAATCCATGCCCCACCAGATCTCTTACTACACCATATCCATTTTTTCTTTCCGTATGTTCTTGTATGGCGAATCCAATATCGCCGGTATAATTTCCTGCAACCGCTTTTTCAATTCCTTTGAATAATGACTCTTTTGTTACTTGTATTAGCTTCATTATTTCTGCACCAGGATCACCTATTGCAAAAGTGTAAGCATGATCGCCATGCCATCCATTTAATATCACACCTACATCAATGGTAACTATATCTGCTTCTTGCAATTCATTTTCACCTGGGAAACCATGCACTACTACATCGTTTACAGATATGCAAGAATTAAAAGGGTATCCATTATAATTTAAAAAAGAAGGAATAGCACCATTATCTCTAATGAACTCCCCAATCATTTTATCAATGTTAATAGTAGGAAGGCCGGGCTTGAGGACTTTAGCAACGGCTGTCAATGTTTTACTTACCAGCAAAGCACTTTTCCGCATCAACTCCACCTGCTCATCTGTTTTAATGATCATCATAATGCAAATATCAGAAAAAAAACAAACCCGTCTCGCTTAGGGCGAAACGGGTTGCTGTATAAAAAATATTTTTTTACATCTGAACGGCAGAAGTTGTTTGTCTGCCTTGGATACGACCACTCTTCATCAATCCATCATATTGACGCATCAATAATTGTGTTTCGATTTGTTGTAACGTATCTAATACAACACCTACCATAATCAACAGCGATGTACCACCGAAGAAAGTAGAAAACTGTTGCGTAACTCCCAAACGTTCTGCTATACCCGGAAGGATACCAACAAATGCCAGTAAAAATGCACCCGGAAGTGTAATTCGATCCATAATGGTACCTATATAATCAGCAGTTGGCTGTCCTGGTTTTACACCCGGAATGAAACCATTGTTTTGCTTCAGGTTATCAGCAATCTGCTTCGGATTAAATATCAAAGCTGTGTATAAGAAGGTAAAGCCAATTACTACAATGGAGTAAATCAACATATACCAAAGACTCTTATGATCATTTAATTGCTGTAAGAATCCTCCACTCGTTGGATTAAAATTTGTAAAGATGGTAGGAATGAAGATAATAGCTTGGGCAAAAATGATTGGCATTACACCAGCACTGTTTACTTTCAATGGTAAAAACTGTCTTGCACCACCAAACTGCCTGTTACCAACAATCTGTTTTGCATAATTAACAGGAACTTTTCTTACTCCTTGAATCAGCAGGATACAACCCATGATGATGGCAATAAGAATAGCTATCTCTATAATGAAAACAAGTATCTGTCCATTACGTACTGACTTAGCACTTAACTCTTGTAAAAAAGATTGCGGAAGACGAGCCAGGATACCGATCATAATGATCAATGAAGTACCATTACCTAATCCCTTATCAGTAATCTTTTCGCCCATCCACATAACAAACATGGTTCCAGCGGTAAGAACTAATAAACTTGACAACCAGAAATAACCAGAAAATGCTGGCATAATTGCACCTGATTGATCAAACATTCCACGGAGATACGATACATAAGCAGAGGCTTGCAGTAATGTAACTATCACAGTGAGGTAACGAGTGTATTGTGTAATTTTCTTACGGCCACTTTCTCCTTCTTTCTGCATTTTTTGAAAACGAGGTACTAAAACCGTCATCAACTGCATAAAGATGGACGCAGAGATATAAGGCATAATACCTAATGCAAAAATGGACGCATTACTAAATGCGCCACCAGAAAAAGCATCTATCAATCCAAGAATACCGGTATTGCTACCAGAACCTGCATCAATCTTAGTTGGGTCAATACCCGGCAAAACAATATGAGAACCCAGACGATAGACAGCTATCATCATGATGGTAAATAAAATTTTACCTCTCAGTTCTTCTATGCTCCAGATATTTTTTAGTGTCTGTATTAATTTCTTCACGGTGATAAAACAAATTTAAAAGCACTTTAAACATAAAAGACGCATGGTCAGTGCGTCAATGCAATTTAGTGAAATTTACTTTACTATTTCCACCGAACCACCTGCTGCCTCAATTGCTGATTTAGCTTTTTCACTAACAGCATTTACTTTGAAGGTAAACTTGCCTGTCAATTCTCCATTACCTAAAACCTTTACTCTATCAGTCTGACTTATCAGTCCGTTGATATAAAGATTTTCCAAAGAAAATTCCGTGATACCATATTTCTCAGAAAGTTGAACAACCTGTCCAAGGTTAATTACTTTATACTCTATACGGTTGTAGTTTGTAAATCCACGTTTTGGTACACGACGCTGAATAGGCATTTGACCACCTTCATGCGCCATTTTGTTTTTAAAACCGGTACGGGCTTGTGCACCTTTTGTACCCTTTGTAGATGTTCCACCATGTCCGGAACCATCACCACGACCAATTCTTTTTACTTTGTGTGTCGAACCTTTTGCAGGTTTTAATTCGTGTAGTTTCATGTTGTTTAATTTTTACTCATCGGGGTTTATTCCCCTCGCTTGTTTAATAATTAAAAAATCAAAAGCAGAAGTTCCGTTTTGATTTTTTGATATCCTTATGCTATTTCTTCCACTTTCAACAGATGATCCACTTTGCGGATCATACCCAATACTTGTGGTGTAGCAACTACTTCTTTAGTAGAATTAGTTTTACCAAGACCTAATGCCTGAACAGTCAATTTCTGACGTTCAGATCTGTCGATTGGACTTTTAACTAATGTTATCTTTAATTTTTTCATTTTTATGAGTTGTAGGTTTTAAGTTGTAAGCCATAAGTTAAAAGAGAACTTAAAACTTAGAACATATTACTTAAAACTGTTTTATCCGTTAAATACTTTCTTCAAACCCATTGTACGGGTTTTAGCAACAGTAATTGGTTCACGCAACAAAGCCAACGCTTTGAAGGTTGCTTTTACCACGTTGTGTGGATTAGCAGAACCCAATGACTTAGCCAATACGTCGGTAACACCAGCAGCTTCTAATACGGCACGCATAGAACCTCCGGCAATTACACCAGTACCATGAGCAGCGGGTTTGATCAACACTTTTGCAGCGCCTTCTTTTGCCCACTGATCATGAGGGATAGTACCTTTCATTACCGGAACTTTAATGAGGTTCTTTTTAGCATCCTCAATTCCTTTAGTAATGGCTTCCTGTACTTCTTTGGCTTTGCCAAGACCATGACCTACGATACCGTTTTCATTGCCCACTACAACCAGTGCAGAGAAACTGAAGGCACGGCCACCTTTCGTTGTTTTTACAACACGATTGATAGCAACGACCTTATCTTTCAGTTCCAGGTCTCCGGCTTTAACCTTGTTTACGTTAAACTTTGACATTTATACTTGTAATTAAAAGTTTGAATGTTGTTTTCTTAAAATTTCAGACCACCTTCTCTAGCACCATCAGCTACTGACTTCACACGGCCATGATATAAATAACCACCACGGTCAAAAGTTACATCCTGGATACCTAGTGCTACTGCTTTTTTAGCGATAGCTTCACCAACCATTTTGCTCTTATCAACTTTGTTAGCTGTTTGAGCTTTGATGTCTTTATCTCTTGAAGAAGCAGACGCTAATGTTTGCCCATTTGCATCATCTATTAATTGTACATAGATATCTGCATTACTTCTGAAAACAGACAACCTTGGCTTTTGAGCCGACCCTTCACCAATCTTGCGGCGAATACGGTAGCGGATGTTTTGTCTTCTTTGTGATTTAATTTTTGGATTCATCTCTTTTATTTTTTGAACCTTGATTCTGCCAAGGTCATTCTTTACTTAATTATTTACCAGCGGCCTTACCTGCTTTCTTACGTACTACTTCACCAACATAACGAACACCTTTTCCTTTGTACGGCTCAGGCTTACGCAGGCTTCTTAATTTAGCAGCTACCTGCCCTATCAATTGTTTGTCGATACCTTCAAGAGTAATGATCGGATTTTGTCCTTTCTCCTGTGCAGTAGCAACTTTAATTTCTTTCGGCACTTCGAATATGATGTTGTGAGAATACCCTAAAGCAAGATCCAGTACATTGCCCTGGTTAGCTGCTTTAAAACCCACACCAATTAATTCTAATTTTCTTTCGTATCCATCAGTAACACCTTTTACAAGGTTTGAAACTAATGAACGATACAAGCCATGCAAAGCACGGTGACGAATTTGATCTGTAGGACGGGCAAAAGTGATTGTACCATCTTTTACCTCTACAGTAATATCACGGTCAATTGCTTGTTTCAATTCGCCTTTTGGTCCTTTAACAGTAACCACATTGTCTTTACCCACAGAAATGGTAACACCATTGGGAGCAACGACTGGCTGTTTTCCTATACGAGACATAATTACTTAGTTTATCTTTTATTTTTAATTGTTACCGACCGGTCAGCTTAGTATAGTTTCAGCTTAATGTATCAGCAACTTTTCCTATTCTCTTAATAAATGTAGCAAAGAACTTCGCCACCAACATTCTGCACTTTTGCATCTTTATCAGTCATTACTCCTTTAGAAGTAGACAAGATTGCAACACCTAAACCATTCTTTACTCTGCGAAATTCTGCAGGTGAAGCATACTGGCGCAAGCCAGGACGGCTAACTCTCTCCATACTTTGAATAGCAGGCTGTTTAGTAGCAGCATCATACTTCAAGGCAATCTTGATCACACCTTGTTTGTTATCTTCTTCAAACTTGTACTTCAGAATATATCCCTGAGCGTACAGAATTTCTGTCATACGCTTCTTAAGATTAGAAGCAGGAATATCCACTACACGATGGCCTGCCATCTGTGCGTTACGAATTCTTGTCAAAAAATCTGCTATAGGATCTGTTACCATGTTATATCTAATTAAATCAGTTCAAAATTTTGTTTCTATTCTTGCTGCCGGAGCAGCCAGTTATAGTTGCTGAATTACCAGCTCGCCTTTTTCAATCCTGGAATTTTTCCATTCAATGCCATATCTCTCACCATAATTCTTGAAAGACCGAAGTAGCGAACATATCCTTTAGGACGACCTGTTAACTGGCAACGATTTTTCAAACGAACTTTAGAAGAATTTTTCGGCATATCGTCAAGAGCTTTCCAGTCGCCAGCTTTCTTCAACTCTTCTCTTTTGGCTGCATGCTGGGCTACCATCTTTTCTCTTTTTCTCTGCCTGGCTTTTATTGATGTTTTTGCCATGTTATATTATTTCTTATTTAGTTTGAAATAGATTTTGCTGCATTTTTAAAAGGCATACCCAGTTCTTTCAACAATTCGTATGCTTCTTCATCTGTACCAGCAGTTGTTACAAAAGTGATATCAAGACCTGTGATCTTATTTACTTTATCAATATCAATCTCAGGGAAAATGATCTGTTCTGTTACACCCATGGTATAATTACCACGGCCATCAAATGATTTTTCGTTGATGCCTTTAAAGTCACGAACACGGGGTAAAGCAACAGAGATCAAACGATCTAAAAATTCGTACATCTTAACTCCACGAAGCGTAACTCTTGCCCCAATCGGCATATTCTTACGCAACTTAAAGTTGGAGATATCTTTCTTAGACATTGTTGCTACTGCTTTCTGACCAGTAATAGTAGTTAACTCATCAAGAGCTATATCCACTAATTTTTTATCAGTAACAGCTCCGTTTACACCACGGTTAACACAGATCTTTTCCAAACGGGGAGTCTGCATTACAGTGTCATAAGAGAATTTTTTTACCAAAGCAGGTACTACTTCTTTAGCGTACTTATCTGCCAATCTTGGGGTATATTTTTTTGTGCTCATTATTTTTTACCTCCCTGAGTTTTTTTGATTTTAAAAACCCTTTCAGTTTTGCCTTCTGTTCTTACTCTTGAAATTTTTGCACCCGTTTTTTGTGCAGCATCCCAAAGCATAACGTTACTAATGTGGATAGGTGCTTCTTTCTTTACAATACCACCTTTAGTGTTTTGTGCAGAAGGTTTAGTATGCTTGGTAATGATGTTTACACCTTCAACTATCACTTTAGCATCTTCTACCAATACTTCTTTTACAATGCGGGGTTTGTCCAATGCTTTATCATCACCGGTAATAACCACTACACTGTCTCCTTTGCGGATGTTGTACTTGGGTTTAAATCTTGCTTTCATTTTTTATTCTTTACTCCGATTTTGCGGAATGATTTACTTTTTTTGTTTCCAGCTTCAGTACTACTATCATCTTCGTTGCGTCGCACTCTTCATCGTTCTGTACGCTGCTCAGCACTTGTTCTTAAAGAACTTCCGGTGCCAATGAAATAATTTTCATGTAGCCTTTATCACGGAGTTCCCTAGCCACTGGCCCAAAAATACGGGTACCACGAGGCTCATCTGCCTGGTTCAATATCACTACTGCATTATCATCGAAACGGATATAAGAACCATCTTTACGACGTAATTTGTTAGTAGTACGAACGATTACTGCTTTAGCTACTGTACCTTTTTTGATACCGCCGGCAGGAATTGCATCCTTTACTGTTACCACTATTTTATCGCCAATTCTTGCATAACGCTGACCGCTATTACCGAGTACACGGATACAAAGCACCTCTTTGGCACCACTGTTGTCCGCTACATTTAACCGGCTTTCTTGCTGAATCATTTTATTTTGCTTTTAGCTCTTTTCGACATTAATCGAATTGAGCAGTTAAAACGTTTATTAATCTTTCGGCAACGACTCGTAACTTTTAACTCACGACTCGTAACTGTCTTACTTAACTTTCTCTACCACTTCCACCAATCTCCAACGCTTTGTTTTACTAAGCGGACGGGTTTCCATGATTTTTACCACATCACCAATGCTGCATTCGTTCTTATCATCATGCGCATGGAACTTGGTAGTCTTTTTTACAAACTTACCATAGATAGGGTGCTTTACTTTTCTTTCCACTGCAACAGTGATAGTCTTTGCCATCTTGTTGCTGGTAACAACACCTGTTCTGGTTTTTCTTAAATTTCTTGCTTCCATTGTATTCGCTTTATTATGCTTGCTGTTGCTTTAACTTCAATTCCGTTATCAGACGAGCTACATCCCTGCGTAATCCGCGGATGGTCATCGGGTTCTCCAGAGGAGAAATAGTATGAGCAAACTCCAGTTTTTTCAAACGTTGTTTGTCTTCTTCAAGACGGGCCTTCAGGTCCTGCTCATTCATCCCGTGAATGCTTTTTACAAAATCAGATTTCTTTGACATCGTATTCGATTTATTAAATTATTACGCTGTAACCAGGTCACGACGTACTATGAACTTTGTTTTAATTGGTAACTTTCCCGCAGCTAATGCTAAAGAAGCACGGGCAACTTTCTCGTCTACTCCGTCGATCTCAAACATGATACGGCCTGGTCTTACTACAGCAGCCCAGAACTCCAGGTTACCTTTACCTTTACCCATCCTTACCTCTGCAGGCTTTGCAGTAATTGGTTTATCAGGGAAAATGCGGATCCAAACATTACCTTCTCTTTTCATTTCACGGGTTAATGCCTGACGGGCAGCTTCAATCTGACGGTCAGTGATCCAATGACTTTCTAATGCTTTCAAAGCAAATGAACCAAAGGAAATGGTAGTGCCTCTTTTAGCATCGCCTTTCATACGGCCCCTTTGCATTTTCCTGTGCTTCGATCTTTTCGGTTGTAACATTGTATAAAATTTCTAGTTACTTGATTCTTGTTTCAAAAATTAATTTCTTCTTTCTCCACCACGACCACCGCCGCCTCTTCTATCTCCACCGCCGCCGCCTCTTCTGTCATCACGACGATCACCACCGCCTCTTCTATCATCCCGACGGTCGCCACCACCTTGTGCACCACCTTCGTTCTTACCACCACCAGCTATGATGTTTGGATTTAAATCTCTTTTTGTAAGAACTTCACCTTTACATATCCATACTTTGATACCAATTTTTCCATATACTGTTTGTGCAAACACATTGGCATAATCAATATCCATACGGAAAGTATGCAACGGCACACGGCCTTGTTTGAATTCTTCGCTACGGGCAATCTCAGAACCATTCAAACGTCCGCTCAATTTTACTTTAATACCTTCTGCTCCCATGCGAAGTGAAGAAGCGATCGCCATTTTAGTAGCTCTCTTAAAGTTGATACGATTTTCAATTTGACGTGCAATAGTATCACCAACGATCATTGCATCTAATTCCGGACGACGTATTTCAAGAATGTTGATCTGCACATCATCTTTACCAGTCAATTTCTTCAACTCTTCTTTGATACGATCAACCTCTCCGCCACCTTTACCGATAATGATACCAGGCTTAGATGTATGAATCGTAATGATCAGCTTACCTAATGTTCTCTCGATAACGATCTTAGAGATACCGCCCTTATTGATACGGGCATTCAAATAAGTTCTGATCTTATGATCCTCGATTAGTTTGCCGGCATAATCTTTTTTTGTTGCGAACCAGTTAGATTCCCAACCACGGATGATGCCTAATCGATTACCAATCGGATTTGCTTTTTGACCCATTTTTATGCGTTATTAGTAGTTATTTTATTTGTTTTTGCTCCCTCTTTAACGGCAGTTTTACCTTTTGTTGCTGGTGAATCTGCTTTAGTATCAACAATCACAGTAACATGATTGCTTCTTTTGCGAACTCTGTATCCACGACCTTGCGGAGCAGGGCGCATTCTTTTCAATGTTCTTGCACCATCAACAAAAATGGTTTTCACCACCAGTTGGCTTTCATCACCACCATCATTCTTTTGCTTCCAGTTACTGATAGCACTCAGCACCAGTTTTCGCAAAGGAACTGCGGGGTGTTTTGCGTTGTGTTCCAACTCAGCCAATGCTTTTTCTACTTTCTGGCCACGGATGAGGTCAGCCAGCAAACGCATTTTGCGGGGTGATGTCGGATAGTTTCTCAGTTTAGCTACTGCTTCCATTTTATTTAATTTCTTTATTAACCTTCTTTTTTAGAGTGTCCTTTGAACTGGCGGGTAGGTGCAAATTCACCTAGCTTATGACCAACCATAAATTCCGTTACATACACAGGAATAAATTTGTTGCCATTATGCACCGCAAATGTGTGACCTACAAAGTCAGGTGAGATAGTAGAGCGACGGCTCCATGTCTTAATAACACCTTTCTTGTTTTTACCGTCATTCATAGCAGTCACCTTGTTATCAAGATGAGTAGCTATATAAGGACCTTTTTTAATCGAACGAGCCATGTTTGTATCGTTGTATTAGTTAGTTATTATTATTTAGCCAGCTTGTTTCCGTTCTTACGCTGGATAATCATTTTATCACTTCCTTTTCCTTTAGTTCTAGTTTTCAGACCTCTTGAGTACTGACCATTTCTAGAACGAGGTTGTCCACCTGAAGCTTTACCTTCACCACCACCCATCGGGTGATCTACTGGGTTCATCGCTACACCACGGTTTCTTGGTTTGATACCTTTCCACCTGTTACGTCCGGCTTTACCCATGCTTTGTAAGAAGTGGTCACTGTTACTTACAACACCAACGGTTGCGTAGCAATTCACCAATACTTTTCTTAACTCACCAGAAGGCATTTTAAGAATAGCATATTTTTCTTCTTTGTTCGTCAGCTGGGCTGAAGAACCTGCACTGCGGGCTAATTTACCACCTTGACCAGGCTGCATTTCTATATTGTGAACGTTAGTACCAAGTGGCATACTTTTCATTGGTAAAGCATTACCAATTTCAGGAGCTACATCAGCACCAGCTTCTACTTTAGCACCAACTTCCAATCCTTGCGGACAAAGAATATAACGCTTCTCACCATCAGCATACACAACCAGTGCAATAAATGCGGTACGATTTGGATCATACTGAATTGATTCAACTGTTGCTACGCCAGCTTTATTTCTTTTGAAGTCGATTATACGATACTTTTTCTTATGTCCACCGCCTCTGTAGCGCATAGACAAATGACCTGAGGAGTTACGACCACCAGTTCTTGGCTTCGCTTCTACCAAACTCTTTTCAGGAACATTCGTAGTAACCTCTGCATATGCATTACCAATTCTCCAACGGGTTCCTGCAGTAATCGGTTTAAATTTTCTTAATGCCATTGTTCAATTCTTTTTTTTAGTTCAACATTAGCGGCTGTTGAAGCCATTCATTAAATAGAGTTAGATGTTTGAATACAAATCAATATTCTCACCCTCAGCTACAGTTACAAATGCTTTTTTGTAAGCAGGCTTACGACCTGAGATTACACCAGCTTTTGTAAAGCGGCTTTTATTCTTACCTGGAACTACTGAAGTATTTACATCAGTAACTGTTACGCCATAAAAGCTTTCAATTGCTTTTTTGATTTCCAGTTTGTTTGCTTTTCTTGCCACTTTGAAAGCATAGCGACGCAACGTCTCTTGCTGTGCATTTGCTTTTTCAGTCAAAATGGGTTTTATTAAAATATCAGAAGGTTTCATTTCTTACTCTTTAAAATTTTTAATTAAGCCTCTGCCTTTTCATCATCAGCAAAAATCTTTGCTGCACTTTCAGTTAATACCAATACTTCAGAGTTAACAATGTCGTAGGTGTTGATATCACTCAGCAACATACCTAAAACTGAAGGCACATTACGTAAAGACAATTCTACATTCGCATTATACTCCGGCTGAATGAACATGATCTTTTTATCAGCCATTTTCAAATTACCCAGGATATCAACAAAAGTTTTAGTCTTTGGCGAATCCATAGTAATATCTTCTATCACTACTATTGCATTGTCTTTTGCTTTGTAAGACAGTGCAGAAATTTTTGCAAGATCTTTTACTTTACGATTCAATTTGAAATCGTATAAGTGTGGTTTTGGACCAAAGATGGTACCACCACCCTTGTATAAAGGGTTTCTGATATTTCCCTTACGGGCACCACCAGTACCTTTTTGGCGATGCAGCTTACGGCTTGCACCTTGTACTTCGGCACGGGTCTTTACTTTGTGTGTACCCTGACGTTGTGCTGCCAGGTATTGTTTTACTGCCAGGTAGATAACATGATTGTTTGGTTCAGCTCCGAAAATTTCTTCCGGTAACTCTACCGATCTGCCTGTAGCTTTTCCTTTTGTATTTAAAACTTCAACTTTCATTTTCTTATCTTTTTAGATTCGGAACAGCGTTCCAAAATCCTTATTTCTGAATTAAAACAATTGAACCGTTATAACCGGGTACAGAACCACTAACAAGAATGTAATTCTTCTCAGCAAAAATCTTTACCACCTTCAATCCTTTTAGTTTAACACGGTCGTTACCCATGCGGCCAGCCATCTTCATACCTTTCATTACACGGGCAGCATCTGAGGAGTTACCCAATGAACCTGGTGCTCTCTGACGATCATGCTGACCGTGAGATTGTTGACCAACACCATGGAAACCGTGGCGTTTTACAACACCCTGGAAACCTTTACCCTTGGTAGTCCCTACTACTTCAACAGAATCGCCTTCAGCGAAAATGTCAAGTGTAATAGTTTCTCCAATATTTTTTTCGAGAGAATAGTTGCGGAATTCTTTAGTGAATTTCTTTGGTGCGGTCTGTGCTTTTGCGTAGTGATTAACTTCAGACTTAGTAGAGTGTTTTTCTTTTTTATCACCCAAAGAAAGTGAAAGTGCATTGTACCCGTCAGATTCGATTGTTTTAACCTGGGTAACTACACATGGACCAGCTTCAATAATCGTACAGGCTGTTTGTTTACCCGTGGAATCGAAGATGCTGGTCATCCCAATTTTTTTCCCAATAATACCTTTCATGGTTGTACTGTTTGTGCCTGCAAGGTTATTGGGACAATTCAGCCTTGTGAAAGTCTGAACTTCAATCCCCGTTTGCCACCGACCTTTTCCTTTATGGGGAAGTACCGGCAGTAAACAAACCCTGAATGGCTTGTTTTATGTTTATCAGCCAGAGCTCTTTTTTCTCGCCAGAGACGAAATTGAGAGATAGCAATTTTTTAATTTATAAGAACTAAAAGGGTTGCCCCTTATTCTACGCTTTGATTTCTACTTCAACGCCACTTGGCAAATCCAACTTACTTAATGCATCCACGGTTCTTGAAGAAGATGTGTAGATATCCAGCAAACGCTTATGCGTAGCTAACTGGAACTGCTCACGGCTTTTCTTATTAACGTGTGGTGAACGCAATACAGTAAATATTTTACGACGAGTAGGCAAAGGAATGGGTCCTGTTACTACTGCACCAGTACTGCGTACTGTTTTTACGATTTTCTCTGCAGATTTATCTACCAGATTGTGATCGTAAGACTGTAATTTGATTCTGATTCGCTGCGACATGTGTGAATACCCAATTTTCTTTTGGGAGTGCAAAGGTAGGGTTGCAAGCCATACCTTCCAAATAGTTGGGAAAGAATTTTTAGCCTGTGGACAAACTTATAACTAAAAGGCCAATTTCTGTATAGCTGATTGACTTTCAGGCTTAACTTAACGGCCTGAATGGAGCCAAATATTTATAAAAAACCAGCCGCCTACCGATACTTAAAACTGGTACTGAAAATAGGGGTTACAATCGCCTGTCTCTGGTATGTTTTCTCTACTATTAACCTGGCAGAAGTTATCGCAACTTTACGAAAGGCTGATTCGGGATGGCTTTTAGCAGCATTTCTCATCTATACTTTGTCAAAGCTCATAGCATCAGAAAGGCTAAAAATCTATTTTAAGAATATCGGCTTTACCCTCCCTTACTGGCAAAATGTAAAGCTTTATTGGCTGGGAATGTTTTATAACCTATTTCTACCCGGTGCTATTACCGGAGATGCGTACAAAGTAATATTGCTATCTAAGAAATTTTCTGTACCACATAAAAAAACGACATCAGCGATTATATTGGACCGGTTTAGCGGCCTGCTTTCGTTGGGGCTGATAGTTGCAATTTATAGTCTTCTAGTTGTGAAAGAAAGGTGGATGCCTATTTTACTAATAACTGGAGCTGTGGCAGCCCTACCCTTACTGTATTTAATTATCAAAAGATTTTTTCCTTCTTTTTTACCTAGCTATTGGCCTACCTTTTTATTGGGTGCTGCAGTACAGCTAAGTGTATTGCTTTGTGTTTACTTTATTTTATTCGCATTGAATATTCATGAAGAAATAAATAGCTATATTTTTATTTTTCTTATCGCAGCAATTGCTTCAGTGCTTCCAATATCTGTTGGTGGAGGGTTAGGAGTAAGAGAGTTTGTGATAATTGAAGGTGCAAAATATGCAGGACTTGGATTGCAGGGGCAGCACAATGCTTTTATGCTAAGCATGATATTTTATATAGTTACCCTTGTTTGTTCATTAGGAGGGCTTCCATTTGTATTTAAAAATCCTTTGAGGAATAATCGTAATTAGTATAAATAAATTTGTGATGTTCAAAGTTTATTTTCATTGGTATTATTTATGAATGCAGCACTTTTAAAAAGAAAAATTCTGAATGCCGGGGCAATAGGCATTAGCTACATCAAACTCATCCCCAATTGGTTTAGGCTTGGGAAAAATTCTATTGTAATTGATTGCGGAGCTAATGTGGGTCATATTTCTAAAATGCTTGCATCAACCGGAGCTACCATAATTGCATTTGAACCAGACCCTATTGCTTTTGAAAAACTAAAAAAACGCTGCGGTAACAAAAAAAATATAACACTGATTAAAAAAGGTGTTTGGGTTAAAGACACTGTTCTTCATTTATATGCTCATAAAAATTCAACCGGGAAAGAAACATGCTTCACTGTAGGTTCTTCCATCATAGCAGATAAAAATAATATTGATATTTCAAAAACGCAGACAATAGAAGTAATTGATCTCGTAACATTCATGCATCAATTAAACAAGAAAATTGATATTGTAAAGTTGGATATAGAAGGTGCAGAAATAGAAATTCTAAAAAAGATTATTATCACAGAAACCTGGCATTTATTCGATCGCATGTATGTGGAAACACATGAAACAAAAATCCCATCTCATATAGAAGAACTTCGCATAATAAAAACACAGTTGGAGGAAAAGAAAATCCGAAATATCAAACTGAACTGGATCTAATAAAAAAAGGACTCAACCTAATTGAGTCCTTAACCATAGAACATTGTGTTTTTCATAAATCAGCTCAAGGCCGGTATAGAATTGAAATCTTAAAAACGGGGCAAATTTCCTGCAATTTCTTGCAAACACAGTGCCACGTAGGTTATTCTGAGTTGATTTGAGTTAAGTTGTTTGAATAAAAAAAACCCGTCTCTTAAAGAAGACGGGTTTATATATGAACATGTTAGAAAATTAAGCACTCACTTTACCTTTCACCTTGGCAATCACTTCTTCAGCGATATTGTTTGGTGCAGGCGCATAATGTGAAAACTCCATGGTAGAAGATGCACGGCCAGAAGACAATGAACGAAGCTGGGTTACATAACCAAACATTTCGCTCAATGGAACTTTAGCCTTGATAACCTCAGCACCGGCACGGGTATCCATACCTTCCATCATACCACGACGACGGTTCAAGTCACCTGTTACATCACCCATATACTGTGCTGGTGTAATAACTTCAACTTTCATGATCGGCTCCAGCAAAACAGGTTTTGCTTTTCTTGCTGCTTCACGGAAACCTTGTTTAGCACAAAGTTCAAATGACATCGCATCAGAGTCAACTGCGTGGAAGCTACCATCGAATACACGGATCTTCATATTATCAACCGGGTAGCTTGCTAATACTCCTGTTGTCATTGATTGCTCAAATCCTTTTGTGATAGCAGGAACGAATTCTTTAGGAATTGATCCCCCAAACAATCCGTTTACAAACTGGTAATGCTTGTCAGGATTTTCTGCTTTCCATTCTGCATCAACTGGCCCAAGTTCAAATTGGATGTCTGCAAATTTACCACGGCCACCGGTTTGTTTCTTCAATGTCTCACGATGTTGGACAGTTGTATTGAAAGCTTCTTTATATGCCACTTGAGGCGCACCCTGGTTAACTTCTACTTTGAACTCACGACGCATACGATCAATGATGATCTCCAGGTGCAACTCACCCATTCCACGAAGGATGGTTTGTCCTGTTTCTTCATCTGTATTTACACGAAGTGTAGGATCTTCTTCTACCAATTTAGAAATTGCCATACCCATTTTATCAACGTCGGCCTGAGTTTTTGGCTCAATAGCTACAGCGATAACGGGTTCTGGAATAAACATATTCTCTAAGGTGATCGGATGATTTTCATCACACAATGTATCACCAGTTTTAATTTCTTTAAATCCTACCGCTGCGCCAATATCACCTGCTTCGATGAAGTCGATTGGGTTTTGCTTATTAGCAAACATTTTCATAATACGGCTGATACGTTCTTTTTTACCACTTCTTACATTTAATACATAAGAACCAGCATCCAGATGACCGGAATAGCAACGGAAAAATGCAAGGCGACCCACAAAAGGATCGGTCATGATTTTAAATGCTAATGCTGCAAACGGAGCTTTAGGATCTGCTTTGCGAGTTTCTTCAGCACCAGTATCCGGATTAGTTCCAATGGTATCAGGAATATCAATTGGAGAAGGCAGGTAACGACAAACCGCATCTAATGCAGTTTGCACACCTTTATTTTTGAAAGAAGAACCACACATCATTGGAACGATGGTAAGATCAACGGTAGCCTTACGCACCGCTTCATGTATCTCATCTTCACTAATGCTATCTGGATTCTCGAAGAATTTCTCCATCAGCTTATCATCATATTCTGCTACAGCTTCTACAAGGTTAGCTCTCCATTCTTTTGCTTCTTCCAGCATATCTGCAGGAATTTCTATTTCATCAAATGTCATACCTTCTGTTTCCATATGCCAGATGATACCTTTCATCTTGATCAAGTCAACCACACCTTTAAAGTCATCTTCTGCACCAATTGGCAACTGTAACGGAACAGCCTTAGAACCCAGCATTTCTTTTACTTGCTTAACCACCATCAGGAAGTCAGCACCGGAACGATCCATTTTATTTACAAATCCGATACGGGGTACACCATAGCGGTTAGCCTGGCGCCATACCGTTTCAGATTGAGGCTCTACACCATCAACGGCAGAAAACAAGGCGATCAAACCATCCAATACCCTCATAGAACGTTCTACCTCTACCGTAAAATCAACGTGGCCTGGAGTATCAATAATGTTGAACGAATACTTTTTAGTATCAGCAGATTCCTTACCCTTAATAGTAGGGAAATTCCACTGGCAGCTAACAGCGGCAGAAGTAATCGTAATACCTCTTTCTTTCTCTTGCTCCATCCAGTCGGTGGTAGCCGCACCATCGTGTACTTCACCAATACGGTGAATCATACCAGTATAACGAAGGATACGTTCCGTCGTTGTAGTTTTGCCCGCATCAATGTGTGCTGCAATCCCGAAGTTTCTTTGAAATTTTAAGTCTGCCATGACTGCTTTATTTTCAGTTGTTTAATTCAATAATAAAACCCTATGTTTTGGAGGCGCAAAGGTAAGGGAAAAAGGCTGAAATTATAGACCTGCTTATTTTGGATTTCCAGCTGTGGATAAGTTTGAAAGAAGTTCTAACGAAAATCATAAATAAAAAAAATGCCCCGTAAACGGGGCATTTAGTGTATTTCTCATGTGTTTATTTGTAATAACTCAAGGTCAATTCTGAACGGCGGTTTTGTTGACGACCAGCAGCAGTTTTGTTATCCGCAATTGGCACCAGTTCACCATGACCGATGGCTGTAATTCTACTTTCATCAATTCCTTTACTTACAAGATAGGCTTTTACAGAGGCAGCCCTGTTGTCACTCAAAATTTGATTACTCTCTTCTGTGCCTACATTATCTGTATGGCCATCAATTGCAAGACTCATTCCCGGATTCTCCTGCATAATTTTCACAACATCATTTAATCCTTTGTATGATTTAGTCTGCAATTTAGCACTACCTGTTACAAATAAGATATTCTTAGCTGCCACATTTACTCTTTTCTTAATTTCTTCAGGGATGATCGGGCAGCCCTGATTTTCTCTTGGGCCAGGTATAGTTACACACTTATCTTCTTCATCATTTACACCATCGCCATCAGTATCAGGGATAGGGCAACCCTGGTAACGGGCTACACCTGGAACCGTAGGACATTTGTCTTCCTCATCGTTAATACCATCTTTGTCTGTATCTGGGATTGGGCAACCCTGGTAACGGGCAAGACCCGGAACAGTTGGACACTTGTCTTCTTCGTCATTAATACCATCTTTATCAGTATCAGGAATTGGGCAACCGTCATATTTAGCAATACCCTTTACAGTAGGGCATTTATCGAGATTGTCTATAATTCCATCTCCATCTGTATCAACTGGCGGAGGTGGTGGCGGGGGAGGTATAACAACTGGTTCTTTTTTCTTACCAATTCTTCCTGCCAAACCTATGCTATGTTGTAAGTGATAATTTGCTGTTTCGGTAGTAACCGGCACACGATAATTAGAATTTATAAATAAATGTGCGTCGTCAAAGAAATTTACTTTCAACCCTAAACCAAGCGGCAGGAAAGCACCGTAATAACTACGATATTTGTGAGCACCAATACCCAATGAAAGATATGGCTGAACCCAATATTTTTCAGACACCATTTTTAGATGCATTGAAGCGTTGGTCTCTAAAAGAAAATTATCGTTAGTGAAGGTTTTATTTGGCATTGGATATCTAACAAAGGATCCACCCAATGTAGCTGCAAAATCAATATGCTTTCTTATGCCTTTAAAATAAGTAACGGCTAAGCCTGGAGTCATTTCATTAAACTTTGCAAACTGCTTATTACTTATTACTGAACTAAGAGAAGTACTTCTTATTCTGGAAGGAGTTAAAAAGTCGTTCATAAAAAAACTCACCCCTAATGCTGCTGGCCTGATTTCATCATCCTGGCCGTAGGATGCGGGTAAGAGCGAATACAGTGCAAATAATGCAAAGAGTATCTTCTTCATAAAGAGATAGTTTGGTTTAAAACTGGACAAAAATAACTGGTAAGTTCAATATCCTGAAATAAATTATTTACTTAATATTCACGACATTGGAAGAGCTATAAGGTTCTGATATAAACCCTTTTCATTTTGAGTAAGCATTCGTCAACTTTATGGCCTATTTAGACGCAAAATATTTCTCCCTTATGAACTTGTCTTCGGCATATATATCATCAAAAAAAATAATTTTTCCATTTTGCCCCTCACAAGTGATGTAGCGGATATAGACAGGGATTTTATTCCTAATCGCAATGCTTCTTTTTTGCTTTCTCTGTAGCCAGGTTTTTACTGAATCGGCTTTAGTATAGTTCCCATTTTTTGCGTTAAGACTGTCGTTTCGTAAGATATAATACGCAAGTTTATCCCACTCCTGTACCCTTACACAGCCGTGGCTTAATGACCGCATTGAATTACCAAATAAGTATCGCTGGTTTGTATCATGTAGGTACACAGAATATTTATTACTGAAAACAAATTTCATTATTCCAAGTGCATTATCATCGCCACTACCCTGCACAATTTTATATGGAATCCCTTTGCTGTATTTGGACCAATCGACCGTGTATGGGTCAATTTCATTTCCTTTTGCATCAACCAAACTAAAGCCCTTCTTCGCCAAATATCCGGGGTTCTTTTTCACGGCCGGCAAAATTTCTTTGGAAACAATGCTTGGCGGCGGCACCCATTGCGGATAAGTTATTAATGAGGTGATATCACTTGTAAGAAGAGGAGTTCTTGTTTTAGGTTTTCCACAGATTACTCGGCTGGTTAACTTTACTTCATTTCCATCTATCAGTTCAAGATAATTGGAAGATGCATTTACCCAAATGTATTTTGATGGCATTATTTTCGGCAGCATTTTATATTTATCCATGCTGATAGCAATGCGTATAAATTTTTCTCTGTCATTAACATTCAACATTCTTACTGTGCCCTCTCCTGCCCTTCCATCAACCGCAATTCCCTTTTTCTTCTGAAAAGATTTAATTGCTTCTGCTAATTGTGTGGAATCTGCGGCGGTGCTATCAAATGCAATGAAGCCAGCCTCATATAATCTTTTCTGCAAAGCTCTTTCAAACTTCTTTTTATCTTTTACCGGGTACGGCACAATTGTGTATTGTTTGTAATCGGCACTATCTAAAAATTTTTTTATTCCTGCTTTTAATTGATGATAGCCTTTTTGTGAAGGTTCTAATGATTTGATTGTTGCCGCCAATCCCAATTGCTGAATGGACAGCAATTGTTGCTGGTAAAATTCTACGCTAAGAGTGGAATCTTTTCTTTGTGATATACTATCGCTTGGAAGACGTCCGAGTTTTATATCTTTTATAATTTGCACAAATGCATCCGTCAACATAACATCCGATAACGACCAAAGATTGGCATTATTTCTATCGCCTTTTCCAAGACTGTCTGCTACCACTTTCTCCTTGATTACTTTCAATTTTTTGAGATGATAATCTTCCGGAAACAATCCAAACAACTGAGACATTTCAATAAAATGAAATAATGAATCGCCAACAGGAAGCCATTGATCCTGTTTACACCATAACGCAGCATAAGATTTGCTACTATACAGCGACTGGGAAATTGCAGGTTGATTGAGTGTAATTGCTGAGTCTTCTAATTTACCGGTAAAACCAGCTTGATTGATATATTGCTGGATTAATTGGGTAGTTTTTTGTGCAAGTTCTTCCGGAGTATTGGCAATACTATCTCCCTTTTTATTTTTTGCGTTGCAAGATGACATCACTAATAAACATAGTGTTGGGACCATTAGACACGGATTCTTCTTTCTGAACATATAGATAGAGGTGTAGTGGCTCCTGTAAACATATCCTCTTTTTACACTAATTTACTTTCGCATCTTACATACCTGGATATGATTAACAATATACCAAATCGCTTTTATACTTCACAGTTCTTGCTGCTCTTTTTCTTAACAGGGTTATGTATAAATACGACCGGGCAAGATAAAGCTTACACAAAGCCCGCAGTAACAGATAAATGGGATGATTATAAGAAACAGGTAAAGTATGATTCCACCAAAAAAATGATCGAGCTAAAGGAAATTATACCCGGTATTGTATATGACCTCCGATATGCGACAAGTAATAATTTTATGCGTCGCCTGATGTACCTGGCGAACACAAACCATACATTTTTGCGATTGCCTGCTGCGAATGCATTACAAAAAGTGCAAGAAGAGTTAAATAAAATGGGATTGGGACTTAAAATTTTTGATGCTTACCGGCCTTATGCTGTAACAGTAAAGTTTTGGGAATTGGTAAAAGATGAACGATATGTAGCGCATCCAAAAAATGGAAGCGGACATAATAGAGGTGTTGCAGTTGATTTGACAATAATTGATAGGAAAACGGGAAAAGAAAAAAAAATGGGAACTGATTTTGATAATTTTTCAGATACAGCTCATCATAGTTTCACAAGTACAAGCCAGGAAGTGCGGGAAAACAGGAGACTCTTGAAAACAGTAATGGAGAAATATGGGTTTCGGTCTTATAACGAAGAATGGTGGCATTACTCATGGCCCAATGCTGGCAAGTTTGAAATACTGGATATTGATTTTAAAAAACTCCTGAAGGATTTATAAAGCAATCACATCAATAACTGCATCTGAATTAATGGGCCCATATACATGAGGGAATGTATCGGCGGTAGAAGGCGACCAATCAAAAACATGCTTGCTGGTTAGCTTATCTGTATCAATCACCAGTTTCACCAAATCAGTTTGGCCAGCGAAATATCTTTCGAGTACACCGGCTACCTGGTGATCTTGTGAACAATGAATAAAACCTTCATCATTTAATGAAGGATGTATATAGAAACCATTTGCCTTAGCTTCTTTCCAATTAGTGTTGGTAGTTACATGAAAAATAATGGGCATTATTGTATTCTTTTTATTTTTTGTTCTAATAGCATGAAGTCGGCTAACACCAATGCCGTTACGGCTTCTACAATTACCGGTGCTCTTAGTGCTACACACAAATCATGTCGGCCTTTGATGGAAAAATCCTCTGTCTTACCTGTATCCCAGTTCAAGCTATTTTGCTCTTTTGGTGTGGATGAAGTTGGTTTTACGGCTAAGCGAAAAACTAATTCGTTGCCATTGCTAATGCCGCCAACAATTCCTCCAGCATGATTGGTTCTTGTTTTGCCTTCCATGCTTTCAATCGCATCGTTGTGCTGACTGCCGAACATTTTTGCGGCGGCGAAACCTGCGCCAAACTCAACACCTTTAACTGCAGGTATGGCGAATAGAATATGTGATAATCCTGATTCGATAGAATCGAAATAAGGTTCACCTAATCCAACTGGTAAACCAGTTACCCTACATTCAATAATTCCGCCTACTGAATCTTTTGCATCAATGGCCTTTTGTAATCCTTTTTCTAAATCCTTTTCTCCGGCAATCTCTGTTACCTCAGCATGAATAGAAATCTCATTCATTAATTTCTTTGCAATAGCCCCAGCAGCAACAATTCCCGTTGTTAACCTTGCACTGAAATGTCCGCCGCCTCTGTAATCTTCATTGCCACCAAATTTTTGATGTGCTACCCAATCTGCATGACCGGGACGGGGTATACTTCGCTGTTTATTATAATCTTCGCTGCGGGTATTTTTATTTTCGAACAAGATGGTGATTGGGAAGCCAGTCGTTTTGCCATTAAATATCCCACTTTTAAAAATGGGGCAATCTTCTTCCTGTCGTGGTGTTGTTCCTTTTTGTTTGCCGCCTTTTCTTCTTTCTAAATCGGGTAAGAGATCTTCAGGAATTAACGACAACCCAGCGGGACAACCATCAATAGCGATGCCTACACATTCACCATGTGATTCTCCAAAAATAGAAATTCGAAATATGCGACCAAATGAATTCAAAGTATATTAATTGGTTAATTAATTAAACTTTCAGGGTTGAAAGGTAAAGATACAGCAGCACCTAAAGATTTCAAATCATTATAAAAACCAGGATAGGATTTTTTTACAGCTTGTGCTTCTTCAATTACCGTTTCATCAGTTGCTTTTAATGCAGCAACAGCACAAGCCATTGCAATGCGATGGTCATGATTGGAATGAACATCCGCTCCTTTTACGATACCGCCACCGTGTATAACCATTTCATCACCTTCCAGATCGATTGTCACTCCCATCATGTCAAACTCATCCTGCAATGTTGTTGCTCTATTACTTTCTTTATGTGTTAAACGGCTTACTCCTTTAATAGTTGTCTTGCCTTTGCAATAAGCAGCAAGAGCAACTAACGGAGGAAAAAGATCAGGACAATCTGTTGCATCAAAATAAAAGCCATCCATTGCTGTAGGATGTAATTGAATTCCTTTTGCATCCATTGCAATGCCGGCATTGGCTGCCATTAGTGCATCAATAATCGCTTTATCAGCCTGCGTTGAAGAAAGATCTAATCCACGAACTGTTATCGGACCAGCAATGGCACCTGCAACAAGGAGGAATGCACCACCGCTCCAGTCACCTTCGACAGTATAGTCGTGAGTCAGGAGCCGGGAGTCGGGAGTAGATTCATTAGAGAAAATAAATTCTTCATAGTTTCTATTCTCTGGAACTCTTAGACCGAACTTCTTAATTACATCCAAAGTAAGGTCTATGTAAGGCTTGCTTTTGAGATTGCGAACTTTTATTGAAACATCTTTGGCATTTGAGGCTGCATAAGCCATTAATAACCCCGTAAGAAACTGCGAACTTAATGAACCATCTACTTCTATATTCTTTGGCTGCAATGGACCTTGAATAGTCATTGGTAATTTGCCATCATTACTTTTGATCTTAACTCCAAGCTGTGGCAATATTTCATCAAAAAAGTCCATGGGTCTTGATGCAAGGCTACCAGAGCCGTTGATTGTAATTTCTTTATCGTTTAATGCAACAAGTGGGGTGAACATTCTAATTGACAACCCCGACTCACCACAATTGATTTCATCTGCAACTGGATTCACACCAGAACTATTAATTATTAATTCATCTCCATTATCTACAATCTCTGCTCCTAATGCTTTAATAATTCCTATCGCCGCTTTGTCATCATTTGAGTGACCGGGATTGCGAATAACCGTTTCACCATTTCTTAACAATGCTGCTGCCAAAGCTCTTTGCATGGAACTTTTAGATGCTGGTGCCTGAACTGTTCCTTTTAACCTGGACGGATGTATTGTTACTTTCACTATTAAAATTCTTGAATGATTTTTTCTAATTGTTTCAACGAAATACTTTTCACTACTCCTTTACCTATTTTTTCCAACAACACATAATTCATTTCTTTTCTTTCCCGCTTCTTATCCATCTTTAACACATCAAATACTTTTTGTTTGTCGAAGGAGGCGTAAGTAGGGAGATTATATTTTTCTAAAAGAGCTACAACTTTTTCTGTCTGTTTAAATCCCGTTAACTTCTCTGAAATATGACCGGCATATGTCATGCCGATGGAAATGGCTTGCCCGTGCAATAGTTCATACTGTGTTTCTAAGGCATGACCAAGTGTATGGCCAAAGTTCAACAATCGTCTCTCTCCTTTTTCAAACTCATCTTTCTGTACGACTTTGATTTTTATAAGAGCATTGCGTTGTATCAGATCGCAGATTGATTTTTGTCTGCTTTGATAGTTTTTCAAGGAATTACTTTCCAATGCCGCAAACATAGCTGCATCCTTTATGCAAGCATGTTTGATCACTTCTGCAAATCCATTTTCCCATTCCTGTTGGGGTAATGAATTTAGGAAAACCATATCATGCAGAATGAATGCTGGCTGACGGATAATTCCTACCATATTTTTGTAAACGCCTACATCTATTCCATTCTTTCCACCGATGGATGCATCAACTAATCCTAAAATAGAAGTTGGCAAAAATCCAAACCGAATGCCCCGCATATAAACAGAAGCAACATAACCTGTAAGATCTGTTACTACACCACCGCCAACTCCAACTAAAGTTGTTTTGCGGTCGGCTTCCATTTCAATCAGCTTTTCGATAATTGCATCTACGGTTGCTTGTACCTTATAATCTTCACCGGGTTTTAATACAATGGTGTTCCAACCTTTGAAACGTTTAGCATGAGCTTTGAAAACATTTTCATCAGTTATCAATACGGTTGCTATAGGATCAGTTATCTTTTTGAGATGATTAATACCAGCAGCAAAGTGTATTTCAGTAGATGCTGTTGAAAATTTAAAAAATTGCTTTATCATTTTGTATTTTTTCTCGCAAAGACGCTAAGGAGCAAAGACGCTTTGAATTTAGTTTCCTGGACTACAAACTCCGGCTAGCAACTCCCGACTCAAGAGTCCAAAACTTTCTTCTGATGATTGATACTTTCCATATGCACCGCATCAAAATACTTAGTGATGAATTCTTTGCTCAATCCGATCTTATCCCCTTTTGCTGTTGCTCTTTCAATTATCTCATTCCAGCGATTGGTTTGTAAGATTGTAATGTTGTTTTCCTTTTTATAGGTACCAATCTGTTCAGCAATTTTCATCCGCTGACTTAATATCTGCATCAACTCATCATCCAACTGGTTTATTTGCTGACGCAATTTTTCTAACGCTGCATGATATTCTTCTGAACTAATATCTTCTTTTCTCCAAATAATTGTGTCGAGCATTTCCGCTAAACGTTCAGGAGTTACCTGTTGCTTGGCATCGCTCCATGCATTGTCGGGGTCAATATGACTTTCGATCATCAATCCATCATAATCAAGGTCAATTGCTTTTTGCATTGTGTCGAGCAAAATATCTCTACGACCACAGATATGCGATGGGTCATTGATGAAAACTAAATGAGGATATTTCAATTTCATTTCAATGGCCAAATGCCACATCGGTGCATTGCGAAATTCTGTATTACCATATGAACTAAAGCCCCGATGTATCAAACCAATTTGTTTTACGCCTGCTCTAGCAATTCTTTCTACTGCACCGGCCCACAATTCCAGATCAGGATTGATGGGGTTTTTTATCATCACCGGAACATTGGTTCCCCGCAATGCATCTGCTACTTCCTGTACGCTAAATGGGTTTACGGTTGTTCTTGCGCCGATCCATAATACATCCACATCAAATGTCAATGCATCTTGAACTTGCTTACCTGTTGCAACTTCAACTGTTGTTGGCAATCCGGTTAATTTTTTTGCTTGTTGCAACCAAGGCAATCCTTTTGCACCTACGCCTTCAAACATACCGGGTTTGGTTCTGGGTTTCCAGATTCCTGCCCTCAGCATATCAACTCTCCCTGTTGCGGCTAATCGTTGTGCTGTTGCCACTAATTGTTCTTCTGTTTCGGCACTGCATGGCCCACTGATGATTAGCGGACGTTTGCCCCATGCTTGTTGCACTGTTTCGTTTGTTGCTTGCTCTGATGTTTGCATAATGTATGTTGTAAAGTTAATTATTATGTTACCAGCTTTTGTTTTTCATGGCATCTTCGTTGCGTCGCACTCTTCAGGTTTCTGTTCGCTATTCAGCTTTTATCAATTCAAGTAATCGTTCTAATTCTTCTTTTCTTTCTTCAGGTAAATGAAGAATAAAAATTCCGCCCATAGCACTTTCCCAGTATCCTCCCATATCAATTATTTCATGCTTCATTTTTTCACATCCTAGTGAGCTTATTATTTCTTTTGACCATGTGTACCGAAAGGTTTGAAAAGGAGATTTTTTAAAAAGACCAAGAAATTTTACTTTCCCATTCTCCCCAACTTCAATTTCACAGCCGTAATTAATAAAGTCAATGAAGATGCAAGATTCTAGACACCTATAAATACCATTCGAAACTTTTTCACAATGAATTGGCTCTATTGTGCCTTTATAAACAATATCAACAACCACAATCTCTGACATAAATCATTATTTTATTATCCTTCGAATCTTATTTGCATTTTCAATCAATTTCATTAAATATTCATTATCCTCTTTTTCAATACTCTCTTTAAATCTTGATAGCTGTGCAATATGTTCTTTTAAAACATCTAATACATTTTCCTTGTTCTGCATAAATATCGGTACCCACATAGCAGGATTACTTTTTGCTAATCGCACAGTACTTTCAAAACCGGCCGAGGCTAATTCAAAAATGGCATTCTCTTCTTTTTCTTTTTCCAACACCGTATTGGCTAATGCAAATGAAGTGATATGGGAAATATGACTGACATAAGCCGCATGCAGGTCATGTGCTTTTGCTTCCATTTCCAATAAGTGCATGCCAATTTTTTTGTACATATTCTTTACCCAATCCAATGCATCGGGATCACTGTCTTCTGCATTACAAATAATTACTGCTTTGTTTTCATAGGCACCACGCACTGCCGATTGCGGACCGCTATACTCCGTTCCCCACATCGGATGCGTGGCTACATATCTCCCTCTTTTGGGATGGTTTTTTATTATATCAACCAATTGACTTTTTGTAGATCCCAGGTCAACAACAATTTGCTGATCAATTTTGTCCATGATAGATGGTAATAAGCTTACCAGTTTATCAACTGGTATTGCCAGCACAATAACATCTGATTGTTCTATTGCATCATTCAATGGCATTGTTTCATCCACCAACTCCAACTCCACTGCCTGCTTTGCATGTACTTCATTTGCATCTACACCAATCAATCTTGATGAGAGTTTCTTCTCATGTAATTGAATAGCCAATGACCCACCAATCAACCCAACTCCAACAATAGCAACTCTTTTTCGTTGTGACATAATTATTAATTATTCATTATTAATTCGCCGAATAGCTTCTTCAAATTTCTCGACCGGTGCACATAAACTCACCCGGATATACTTTTCACCTGCACTTCCAAAAATTCCTCCCGGTGTTATAAACACATTTGATTTGTACAACACTTCATCGCTTAACACATATCCATCTTTGTAGGAGGTTGGTACTCTTGCCCACACAAACATACCTACCTGCTCTTTTGAAAATTGGCAGTTGAGTAATTGCAATAATTCAAATACTTTTTCTCGTCTTGCTCTGTAAATAGTGTTCACTTCATCATGCCATTCCTTACCGAGACTTAATGCTTTAGCAGCGGCCAGCTGTGCTGGTAAAAACATGCCACTATCCATATTACTTTTAAAACGCAGTACTTCCGCTATTCTTTCTTTTGCACCACACAACATTCCAACTCGCCAGCCAGCCATATTATGACTTTTGCTCAAGGAGTTTAATTCGATCACACAATCTTTTGCACCTTCAACACTTAGCAGACTTTGCGGCTGCTCATTTAAAATAAAAGAATACGGATTATCATGAACGATAAGAATACTATATTTTTTTCCAAACGCCACCAGTTTCTCAAACAATCCGGTAGTTGATAATTGGCCAGTTGGCATCTGCGGATAATTCACAAACATCAGTTTCACTTTCTTGAGTTTGCTTTTCGACAACTTGTCAAAATCAGGATGATAGTTATTCTTCTCTCTTAATTTATATTCTATACATTTTCCGCCCGCCAATTTTACTGCACTTCTATAGGTTGGGTAACCCGGATTGGGCACCAAAACTTCATCGCCTTTATCCAAATACGTCATACAGATATGCATGATCCCTTCTTTACTTCCTATCAAAGGCAATATCTCTGAATCAGCATCCAGCTCAACTCTATACCATTTCTTGTACCAATCGCTGATAGCTTTTCTTAAGATCGCCGAACCTTTATAGGATTGGTAAGCATGCACATTTGTTTTTGCACTTTCATCCTGCAATGTTTTTATTACTTCCGGATGTGGTGGCAAATCCGGGCTGCCAATACCTAAATTGATAATATTCTTCCCAGCTTTATTTAATTCTTCTATTTCTCTCAATTTCTGGGAGAAATAATATTCGCCAATACCTTCTAATCGCTTGCTTGTTTTCATTTCCAAATTCCTTTTTTATAAACTCCGTAAATTTTTGTTTCCGCTGTTAGCTTTTTCATTTGAGTAATCACATCATTGAACTGATCTATAGAATCAAACTCCATATCTGCATGAAAGCTGTATTTAAAATCGCTGCCCGGAATAGGAAAGCTTTGCAATTTGCTTAAATTAATTCCGCCTGCTGCAATTGCTGTCAACACTTTTGCTAAACTTCCTTTTGAATGATCGGTATGAAAATTAACCGATGCTTTATTCGCTTCTTCAACTGTATTCGCAGCATCTTCTCTTTGTAATACCAAAAACCTTGTGTAATTATTTTTCATGGTATGAATATTCGGTGCAATCATATCCAGACTATACAACTCTGCTGCTAATTTGCTGGCAATGGCTGCAATATGTTTACTCTTATGCTGGTGAACATGCTTTGCACTCAATGCCGTATCATCTGTCTCTACCAATTTCCATTTGTACTTGTCCAAAAAATCATAACACTGCTGCAAAGCCATTGTATGTGAATGCACTTCCCGGATGTCTTCTAATTTCACTCCCGGGTTGACCAATAGATTTTGTCGTATCTGTAAATAAATTTCACCAATGATCTTTAAATTACTCTTCTGTAGCAAATTGTAATTCGGCAAAATGCTTCCCGCAATAGAATTTTCTATCGCCATAATTCCACCATCGCTTTCTTTTTTATTGCCGGCGATCTTTACTACTTCTTTAAATGTGTTACAGGTAATTACCTCCACTCCCTTTCCAAAAAATAGTTGTGCGGCCACCTGGTGAAAGCTGCCTTCGTAACCTTGTATAGAAACTTTTGTACTCACTTTTATTATCGCTTTATAAAATCAATAAACACTTTACAACTTTCAGACTCTTACGCCTCTCCTTGTGAGGGGTTTGGGGAGGCCTTTAAAACAAGAATCCCGGTCGATCTGACCGGGATTCTTTATGTTGATTTTTAGTTGTTCTAATTTGTTTTCAACAAAAGCATTCCCGGCCTCTTACTAAAGAAGTAATAAAAATAGAAACCAAAATATGTGTTTGTTGTTGTCACTCTGAACAAATATAGTTGTCCTGTTTAGTAAATCAAAGTTAAATCAACTTTATTTTCCTCTGCCACCGCCAGACTCAGCATCATTCATGCGAATCTTACGACCCCGATAGTTTTTTCCATCGATCGCTTTTATCATTTTCTTACCGGCTGTTGGATCAATTTCAATCCAACTGGTCATTTCCTTCATATCAATACGGCCCAACACTTCTTTTTTCAGATCACTCATATCTAATATGAACTGCAGGAAACTTGCTTTATAAAAGCCATCTTTGGTTCCAAGGTTTACAAACAAGCGTTGGTAATTACCGCCGCCGCTAAAGCTTCTTCCTTTTGTATCTCTTTCTCTTTCTCTTTCTCTAGGTGCACCTCTTTCGCCTCTGTCTGCTCCTCTTCTATCATCTCTTCTGTCGCCACCTCTCATATTCAGGTCGGCAGCATTTTCATAATATTTCAAGAAACGATCAAACTCTAATGCAGCTACTCTTTGCAATATTTCTTCTTTATCTACTTCTGCAAATTTTTCTCTTAGTGTAGGCAAGTAAGCTTCGTATTCACCATTGCTAATATCTGCACTTAACATCTTATCTATAAAATGGAAAAACTGTTTACGGCAAACATCTTTACCGCTTGGTATATCCATTTTATGAAACTGTGTCTTCACTATTCTTTCTACCTGGCGCAAACGATATACCTCTTTTGGTGTAACAATTGAAACAGAAACTCCACTGCTGCCAGCCCGGCCTGTACGTCCGCTTCTATGTGTGTATACTTCCACATCGTCCGGTAATTCGTAATTGATAACATGGGTAATTCCTTTTACATCGATTCCTCTTGCAGCAACATCGGTTGCAACAAGCAGCTTCACACTTTTATCTCTGAACAATCCCATCACTTTATCCCGCTGCTGTTGCGTCAAGTCACCATGTATTGCATCAATATCGTAACCTTCTCTTGTTAGCTTTTCAGCAATATCTTGTGTATCGGCTTTGGTTCTTGCAAATACAATTCCGTAAATGCCGGGATTAAAGTCAATAATTCTTTTTAAAACTTCGTACCTATTGTGATGTTGTGTAGCATAATACTGATGATCAATATTAGCAGCTCCTTCATTTGTTTTACCGATTGTAATTTCAAACGGTTTATCCATGTACTTCTTACTCACATTTCTTATTTCTGCCGGCATAGTTGCACTGAATAACCAGGTGCTCTGACGGTTGGGAGTATTCTTTAAGATGAATTCAATATCATCTTTAAAACCCATGTTCAGCATTTCATCTGCCTCATCGAGTACTACATAATGTATCTTTTCGAGGTTGATCGCTTTTCTTTCAATAAGATCTATCAAACGGCCTGGAGTAGCAACTACAATGTGAGTGCCTCTTTTTAGATCCCGGATTTGCATAGTGATGGAAGTACCACCATACACAGCCGTAACACTGATATTTATTTTTTTGCTTTTGAATTTCTCCAGATCGCTGGCTATTTGTAAACAAAGTTCTCTGGTTGGGCAAACTATTAAAGCTTGCGGGAAACGGTCTTCTTTATTTATAAGTTGTAATAAAGGCAGACCGAAAGCAGCGGTTTTACCCGTACCAGTTTGGGCAAGTCCAATAAAGTCCTTTGTTCCTTGTAATAAAACGGGGATTGCTTTTTCCTGGATGGGTGTGGGTTGAGTAAACCCTAAAGTAGTGATGGACTGTATTAGTCCTTCTTCAACTCCTAATTCTTGAAATGTAGTCACAATATAAATTAAATTGATTTGCAGATTGCGGCGGCAAAGGTAAACTATTTAAGCTGAGCATGGCTAACTAGCCGCTCTGCTACTGATTGGAGTATTTGGTGCTCTCGCAAATGCCCATCTGTGTTACTACAGTACAAGAGTGCGACGCAACTAAGATGATAATAGCGCTGCAGTCTGGTAAAAAATAATTGGCATCAAAACTGGTAATCAGTACAATTCTTTCAAAAAACCGTCAAAATCTGTTATAAATTAAAAAGCCCTCCACCAATTGGGGAAGGCTTTTTAAGTTGCTTGCCTATAAAGTTACTTTTTTAAAGAATCTACAACAGCATTAGCAGTAGAGTCGATAGTAGCTTTTGCAGAATCAGCTACAACACCGATTGAATCTTGAACTGCATTAACAGTAGAATCAATAACAGCATTTGCGCTATCAGCTGTATCTTTTGCTTCAGAAGAATTGTTACAAGCTACTGCAAAAGAAGCGATAGCGATGATTGCTAAGAATTTTTTCATTTTTCGATTTTTTGTTATTTGTTGAAATATTTCGTTGTTAATACCCGGAACGGAAAAAGGTAACCCGGTTTTTAAAATATTTTTTTAGCTCCCCCCACCCCCGCTTTAACTTTCTTAATTATATTTTTTACAGTCGGGCAGGGTTACTATTTTTAAAAAAATGTATTAAACATAGGAATAAGTGAAACCAGAGAATAACGAAAGACTTTTGCTGGAAGGATTAGCTGTAAACGATAAAAAGGCTGTGGAAGCCATTTACCGGGACAACTATAACATGGTTCAGGCGTTGATAATCAACAACAACGGTTCTGCGGATGATGCGAAAGATGTGTTCCAGGAGGCAATGATAGTTCTTTATGAAAATGTACGATCAGGAACTTTTGAGCTGAACTGCCAGATTAAAACGTATGTGTATTCGGTAGCCAGGCGATTATGGCTAAAAAGGTTGCAACAACTTAGTCGTTATTCCCCTCCTGTTGAGAGTTTGGAGCAGGTGGTGCCGGTAGAAGATGAGATTGAAGAACATGAAAAAAGGAATAGTGAGTTTGAAATGATGGATAAGGCTATCAGTAGTTTGGGTGAGCCTTGTAAAAGTTTATTAGAAGCTTATTACTTGCAAAAACAGAACATGCAGGTAATTGCGGCCAATTTTGGATATACGAATGCCGATAATGCGAAAAACCAGAAGTATAAGTGCCTGATGAGATTGAAAAAAATATTTTTTGCACATTATAAAAACGGGAATAGTGATGGATGATATTAAGATTTTAGAGGCTGTAGAACGGTACATAAAGGGAGAAATGAACCCTGACGAAAGATTGTTGTTTGAAAACCTCCGCAAAACGAATACGGAGATCGATCAATTAGTAGTGGAGCATACGCTTTTCTTGCAGCAGATGAACCGTTTTGGCGAATGGAAAAATTTCCGTTCTTCTTTAAATGAAGTTCACACCAATCTTACGGAACAAGGTAAAATTGATTCTGCCCGACTGAAAGGAAAAGCCAAAGTGGTTTACTTATGGAACCGGTATAAAAGAGTGGGTGCTATTGCAGCTTCTATTGCTCTTTTTACTACCCTTGCAATTAGTGGATTAGTTGGTGCATTTGCTCCTAAAGTACCTAATTCTGATCTTGAACTTGTAAAAAGAAAAATGAACGTTATTGAAAACAAAACCAAAGAACAGGATAAAGAGATTAATAAAGTAAAAAACAGTATAAATAAGACCGGCAATCCTATCGTTTACACTACAGGCGGTACTGGTTTTATAATTGATGCAAAAGGCTACCTGGTAACAAATGCCCACGTAGTGGATGGCGCAGATAATGTAGCTGTTCAAAACAGTAAAGGCGATTTTGTGGCAAAAGTGGTTTTTATAGACAGACAAAAAGACATTGCTATCCTGAAAATTGAAGACGATAATTTTAAACCTTATTCTTCTATTCCATATTCGATCAGCAAATCTTCCGGCAAATTAGCGGAGCCAATTTTTACACTGGGTTATCCAAGAAATGAAATTGTTTACGGACAAGGTTATCTGAGTGCAAAAACTGGTTTTAATGGCGACACCTTAAGCTGCCAGATAGAAATAGCCGCCAATAGAGGAAATAGTGGCAGCCCGATATTAAATAAGAAAGGAGAAGTGATCGGTATTCTCAATGGCCGTCAAAAAAACACTGAGGGCTTTGCATTTGCCATCCAAGGCAAGCATATTTACAAAGTGCTGGATGATCTGAAAAAAGATACCAGCTACCAACGGGTGAAAATATCTACCAAATCTGCATTAGGCGGACTTGATTTTCAACAACAGGTTGAAAAAGTAGAGGACTACGTATTCATGGTGAAAGTGAATTAAGATAAATTGTTACTTATAAAAAGACCCGTCAAGTTAAAAACAAGACGGGTCTTTTTCATTATTGTATCTGCATTTATGCTTCCCAAAGATTTTTTGGATACTCCCCATTGCTTATTAATTCAGCCAGGCTTTTAGCAACAAAAGGTGCATCTTCTTTATACGTAACACCAAACCACAATGAGGTGGTTGGGATCACTTCAATTTTTCCACCTTCTTTTATAAATTGGTCTGCAACTATTGGAATAAAGAACTCCGACTTTAATTCAGTTCCATGATTTTTTAAAAAATTGGTAAACAAGTTTTGTGTATAAGAAAAGAATGAAGGATCAAAACACCAGAAGTTCATCGATACTCTCGTTTTTAACGACAATTCTTTGGGCTCCAGCCCATCATCAGCCATTACACTTTCTCCTTTCTTAGCAATGTTAATACGTTCGGTAACACCGGCAAGATTACCGTCATGATCCAATTCACAAACTCCCCTGTTCACTGTTCCATAATCAGAAAGTGTGCTTAGTAAATCATAACCAATAATGGCGTAGTTCCTTTCATTGCAGCCCACATTTAAAAAAGCAGCTGCATTTTCAAAAGCATTTTGCCCATAGAAATCATCTGCATTAATAACAGCAAAAGGCTCATTCACTACATCCTTTGCACATAATACTGCATGGGCAGTTCCCCATGGTTTTGTTCTTCCTTCCGGCACTGTATGCCCCTCTAAAAAAGAATTCAGATCCTGGTACACATACGCTGTTTCAATTCTTCCTTTCAACTTTGGCTCAAATATGTTTTTGAAATTATCGGCAAACTCTTCCCGGATAATAAATACCACTTTACCAAAGCCTGCCCGGATTGCATCAAAAATGGAATAGTCCATAATGGTTTCTCCAGACGGGCCAAAACCTTCTACCTGTTTCATGCTTCCGTAACGGGAGGCCATACCTGCCGCTAATATTACCAATGTAGGTTTCATGTGTTTTTTATTTTTAGCTACCTGCTATCCGCTGCAAATAATCATTTTACTATGTTTGTTTCGTCGGTAGCTCATTTCATACTCTCTCAATTAAACTTGCGAACGAAATTAAAGTAAATTCGCCACGACACTTATTTATTTTGAATGACAGATATAAATTTTAATAACATTTCTGTTGATATACTCACCGTACCCTTATTTATTGAAAAAGGAGTGGAGATTTCTGTATTGCGTCTCGACAAAATTCATCCACTTATATCCGGCAACAAATGGTTCAAACTTCGCTATTACCTGGAAGAAGCTAAGCAGCAGAATAAAAAAACGATTGTAACATTTGGAGGAGCCTGGTCTAACCATATTCTTGCAACGGCAGCGGCTTGCAAAATGAATGGCTTTAATGGTATTGGTATAATACGAGGTGAAAAACCGGCGAATCTTTCTCCCACACTACTTCAATCTCAAGCGGAGGGCATGCAATTGGTTTTTACCAGTAGGGATGATTATAGAAAAAAGAAAATACCTGCAGAACTGGATAATGATAATAATTATTTTATTAATGAAGGTGGTTTCGGAAATAGTGGTGCGGCAGGGGCAGCCACCATTTTAAATTATTGTGACCTCAATAAATTCGATAAAATAGGTTGTGCATGTGGTACAGGTACTATGATAGCTGGTTTGATAAGAGCAACAATACCCAGCCAACAAGTTATTGGAATTAGTATGTTGAAAAATAATTTTGATCTGGAAAAAAGTGTACAATTATTGTTGAATAATGTGGAGGGTAATTATCAACTTATACATGATTATCATTTTGGTGGTTATGCTAAGTATAAATCCGAATTGATCGACTTTATGAATATGTTTTATCTGCAAACAGGCATTCCCAGCGATTTTGTTTATACTGGAAAATTGTTTTATGCGTTTTATCAATTAGTAAAAAACAATTCCTTTATACCCGGATGCAGGATTTTGCTTATACACAGTGGTGGACTTACGGGTAACAGTTCTCTCGAAAAGGGGATGTTAATATTCTAAGTTTTTAGCTCCTCTATCCTATCTTTGAAGCAATAAATAAAAGAATCCAATCCTTTTTCCGTTTTATGCATATGAAAAAACTGGTTTTATCCTTACTGCTATTATTTTCTGCTGTAACTATTCAGTTGCGGGCACAAGACACACTTCCTAAATTTTCATTGAAGAATGTAGGTAGCAACCGCATTATTGTTGGCTGGACCAATACTTTTCAAAACATCAAGCAAATAAGTATTCAACGTTCATTTGACAGCTTAAAAGGATTTAAAACAATTCTGACAGTAGCTGATCCCACCCTTCCGCAAAATGGGTATATGGATACTAAAGCAACGAACGACCATATGTTTTACCGGATATATATTATGCTAGACAAAGGGATGTATTTGTTCAGCGAAGCAAAAAAACCTGTAAAAGACACCATTAAAAGCATTAACCCAATAACCAACCAGGTTATACTGGAAGGTGGTGATTCACTGACTCCTGCCAAGCCTTTTGTCGTTACTATCGATAAATTTCCGGGTACAGATTCTGTTGCAGTTCCGAATGTTGGTAACAACAAACCCAGGCCTAATGCTTTTACACCATCGTTATATGTTTACACACACCGGGACGGCTATGTACGCATTAGTCTGCCGGATGAAGAAAAACCGAAAAAATACTCCATCAAATTTTTTGATGATGCAGATACATTCATCTTTGAACTGAAAGAAATCAAAGAGAAAGAATTCAAAATTGATAAAACGAATTTCTACCATGCCGGATGGTTTCGCTTTGAACTATATGAAGATGGGAAGTTATTAGAGAAGCATAAGTTCTATTTGGAGAAAGAGTTTTCGCCTGTCCCCTAAAGCGGGACTTAGAATATATAAATGCTATTGATTATAAAAAAATCATAGCAACTTGAGTTTAGCACTTCAACTCAACTTCAAATATTTTCTCAAAATTATTTTTCACTTTCTCTTTCACTTCCTGCATATCTAATTTTCGGCCTAATTCTTTTTCCAGTGAAGTAACCTGCTTATTATTGATACCGCAGGGAATAATATAATTAAAATAAGAAAGGTCTGTATTTACATTAAAAGCAAAGCCATGCATGGTTATCCAGCGGCTGCAACGAACACCGATAGCACATATTTTTCTTTCCTTTCCAATTACTCCGGGTTCAATCCATACCCCTGTTTCACCATTAGATCGTTCGCCTTTTACTCCATATTCTGCCATTGTTTGAATAATTACTTCTTCGAGATTTCGCAGGTACTTTCCAATGTCTGTATAAAATTTTTCCAGATCTAAAATTGGATAGGCAACTATCTGGTCGTTTCCATGAAAAGTAATATCTCCTCCCCTGTTGGTATTAAAAAACTGAATGTTTTTTTCTTTCAACTCATCATCACCCAAAAGCACATTTGCTTTGTTACCGCTTTTGCCCAATGTATAAACAGGTGGATGCTCCACAAAGAGAAGATGGTGCTGAGTCGGGAGTTCCGAGTCGAGAGTCGGGTCGCTAACTGCTACCGACTCCTGACTATAGGCTACAGACTTTCTTTTAACGTTTTCCTGCAACAGTTTCTCCTGCAAATCCCATGCTTCCTGATAATCTAATAACCCCAAATCCTGAAATAATACTTCTTGTTTTTCCATGTTGAGATACAAATTTACAGCAAAGCAAGCTTCCATTACCTTTGCCGTTATGCAAGATGAATCAGCCGTAAATAATCCGGAGGTACAGGATAGTAACGACGAACTTTTTGAAAGGTTTACCATTACTATTGATAAGGGGCAAGAACCGATACGAATCGACAAATTCCTGGTAAACAGGATTGAAGGTGCTACCCGCAATAAAATACAACAGGCCATTAGTCTGGGAATGGTAACGGTAAACGGAAAAGAGATCAAATCAAATTATAAAATAAAACCGCTTGATGCGGTCATTGTTTTTTCAGACATGCATCCTGATGAAACGGATGTGGTGCCTGAAAAAATGGACTTGAATATTGTGTATGAAGATACCGACATCATGATTGTAAACAAACCTGCAGGCATGGTAGTACATCCGGGCAGTGGCAATTACACCGGTACATTATTGAATGGGGTTTCGTATTATTTGCAACAAATAAACCCGAATATTTCAGAAGATACATTGCCCCGCTTTGGTTTGGTGCATCGTATTGATAAAAACACAACTGGCTTATTGGTGCTGGCAAAAACGGATAAGGCCATGCGGACACTTGCCAGGCAATTTTTTGATCATACTGTAAAACGGCAATACGTTGCGCTGGTATGGGGTGATGTGGTGGAAGACAGCGGAACAATCATTGCACATGTAGGAAGAAACTTACGTTTTAGAAAATTATTTGAAGCCTACCCGGAAGGCGATCATGGTAAAGAAGCCATCACCCACTATAAAGTAATTGAAAGGTTTGGTTATGTAACACTGGTGCAATGTATTTTAGAAACCGGACGTACACACCAGATAAGGGTGCATATGAAACATCTGGGCCACCCACTATTTAATGATGATACGTATGGTGGTGATAGAATTGTAAAAGGAACTGTCTTTACGAAATACAAACAATTTGTAGATAATTGTTTTGCTATTTGTAAGCGACAAGCCTTGCATGCAAAAACATTAGGATTCATTCACCCAACTACCAATAAAGAAATGTTTTTTGAAACCGAATTACCAGAGGACATGGAGCAAGTAATAGATAAGTGGAGAAAATATTCGCAATCGATTGGGAAGTAATTGATGATGTCACATCTTTTTAGAAAGGTGCTACCTCATCAATTAATACTAATTCTTAAAATCAAATAGTGTTGCGGTAAACAATCCTCTCTCCCTTTTCTTGAACATCACATCAAAATTGCCAATGTAGCGTAATAGTTTTGGCACCAGGTAATCTCCAAATTTTGTCATCTGCACTTCCATGTGAACATTAAAATCATACACACCTGCATCGTAGCTCATATCATAGTTGCGGGCCATTACTTCCATCGTTTTTACATTGAACCAGGTAACCATACTGTCGATCACAATACCGCTACGACTACCTAGATCTTTCCTTGCCTTAATAGAAAATACATAACAAGATTGTCCTTCATAATCGCCAAAGTCGATTGCGAAATCATATTTCTCTGCTTTACCAGGATCGAATATGTTTATCTTATCACCTATAAAAGGAATGCCAGGAATCTTTTTACCGGGATTAAAAAAAAGCATTTTCAACTGTTCCTTATGCTTGGCCATTCCACTGAGTGAACGGGGGTTGAAGTCAACACCTTTTACAATATTATTTTCCCCGCAAATAGCCCCCTTAGTAAAAAAAAGACCTGCATACATTTCGCCGGTATTGTAGTTATGGCTTCCATCATCTTCATAAAAATCGCCGGTTACCTTTTCTTCCAGCACTTCCATATTGCGGCAACCATTAGCCCGGGATTGTTTTGTTTTGCTTAATAAGCTGGCTTTCGTTTTTCCTTTTTTATCTCTTATTCGTATATCATTCCACGATGTATAGCCCAGCATACGAAGGTTGCGAAAGGCTTTGTAAAAAGTAGTGTCATTCTTTACAATGCTCATGAAACGGGGAACATTCAGGTCGGTTCGAATGATTACTTCTGAGAGATCAACCATTTTAGCGAGGCGTTCATTATCAAGGGAATCTTCCTGCTGTGCAGCAACTGGCTTTATTAAAGCAAATAACAATAAACCAAACAGCACTTTTCTTTTCATACGGAAAATATTATTCAGCAGAACTATCTATCCGGGAAATGACATTTTGTAATCTACATTCACTTTCCCTTTTGAAATATCATTCAGCTTCCCTTTCATTAATTTTCTTTTCAACGGTGAAAGATGGTCAATAAAAAGTTTGCCTTCGATGTGATCATATTCATGCAAAATCACTCTCGCTGATAGGCCGGTAAATGTTTTTGTTTGCGGCTCGAATTGTTCATTTACGTATTCCAGTGTCACTGTTTCCAGTCGATAAATATCTTCCCGTACTTTCGGAATACTGAGACATCCTTCATTATAAGGCCACTCATCCCCATCCATTTCCGTAATATGTGCATTGATGAAAACGCCTTTTATTCCTTCATCGCCGGGGTATTCTTTTTTCTCATCATCATTCATGTTGGCAAACATTTGTACCGTATCAACAACAAACACCCGAATATCTTTATTTACCTGGGGTGCTGCTAATCCAACACCACTGCTGGCATACATAGTCTCCCACATATCATCAATAAATTTTGCTAACTGCGGATGATCAGGTTGTATGTCTGTTGCCACTTTTCTTAATACCGGTGTGCCGTATGCCACTATGGGTAAAATCATTATTACAAATTTGTGGGCAAATTTACGACTATCCGTTCACCCGCAGGTACTCTTGCAGCATAATAGTAGCAGCAATTTCATCCACCAAGGCCTTATTGCGGCGCTGCATCTTCTTGAGCCCCATTTCAAGCATGGCATCTTTGGCCATTTTAGAAGTGTAGCGTTCATCTACTTTTGTGATGGGCATTTGGGGGAAATTCTTTTGCAAGTCCTTTATTGCTTTTTCTACCAATGGTGTGGCATGAGTAGCGGAATCATCCCAGTTGGTGGGCCATCCAATGATAATCCTTTCTACAGGCTCTTTGGCAAAATAATCTTTCAAAAAAGGGATGAGTTCTTTAGAATGCAATGTTGTTAATCCCGTTGCAATTATTTGCAATGGGTCAGTAACGGCGATGCCGGTACGTTTGAGGCCATAGTCTATGGAGAGAATTCTTGCCAATTAGAATCATTAAATAGGTTAACAAAGATGTCTGCTATAACAAAGATGGCGAAAACAACTGATGCAATTCCATTGGCGGTCATAAATGCGAGATTTACTTTTCGCAGATCAGTAGGTTTTACAATAGAATGCTGGTAAACTAACATTCCAATAAATACTGCTACACCGATCCAGTACAACCAGCCAAATTTCCCATACACACCTGCATACATAACTGCTGCTGCACTTAATAGATGTAAAGACTCTGACACTCTTAATGCTTTTCCTTTACCCAACCATGCAGGAATTGAATACAATTGTTGCGATTTATCAAACTCTTCATCCTGCAAAGCATAAATAATATCAAACCCACTAACCCAAAAAATAACGGCTAATGAAAATAGAATGGGCAACAAATCAAACTTACCTGTTACGGCCAAATATGCTCCTATTGGAGCTAATGACAAACCAAGTCCTAATATCAAATGACAAAGTGGAGTAAATCTTTTTGTATAACTATAACCCAACACTACTGCTAATGCAGCAGGTGATAAATAAAAACAAATTCTATTGATAAAAAAAGTACAAACAACAAATAGCAAACTGCTGATTATTGTAAATGCTAATGCATTTTTTTCTGAAATAATTCCAGATGGAATTTCTCTTATGGCAGTTCTTGGATTTTTTGCATCAAATTTTCTATCGAGATAGCGGTTGAATGCCATGGCGGCACTGCGGGCAAAGACCATACAAAGAATGACCAGGATAAAAAGAAATAGTAATTGAACCAATGCGTCTTTATTATCACTCCAAAAAGAAGGAATAACATCTTTCTCATCTGCCCACCCGATTGTCTTATTCAAATTCCATTGCTCAACACCATAAATAATTTCAACTTCTGTTTTTAATGGAAGAAAAAAACCGATCAATGCAAATGGCATTGCGAAAATGGTATGAGAGAATTTTATAAGAGAGAGATAACTTTTTACTTTCGACATTTTTCAAAATTAAAATGAATCTATGGCCTAAGTTGCCCTTTAGCTGACAGGGGGTATTCTTTGTCTTACCAGTTCCCACAACACAACCCCAACTGCTGTTGCAATATTCAACGAATGTTTCATTCCCAACTGAGGTATTTCTATACATCCATCGCATAATTCTATTGTGGATTGCTCAACTCCTGTTACTTCATTGCCGAATATCACGGCTATTTTTTCATCCAGTTCAAAACCTATGGCATTTAATTTAAAACTGCCTTCTGCTTGTTCCGCTGCATACACATTATATACTTGCCCTCTTAACTCATCAATCGCTTCGGCAGATGTAGCAAAATGTTTCCAGGCAACCGATTCTTCGGCACCCAAAGCTGTCTTTTTTATTTCCTTATGAGGAGGTTGAGATGTATAACCAACAATATAAATAGCTTCTATTAAAAATGCATCTGAGGTCCGAAACACACTGCCTACATTATATGCACTTCGGATATTTTCCAATACTATAATAATGGGAGTTTTGGCCGACTGTTTAAATTCTTCCACCGATTTCCGGCCTAGTTCTTCCATGCTTAGTTTTCGCATCGGGCAAAGGTAAGTGAAGCCGGTAAACAGTGAAAAGTAAATAGGGTATATAAAGTTTCCGACAGTCTTCAAGACTCTCTGCTTTATATACCCTATCTACATTATGTACTATTCTCTACTTCAAATTCACAATTTTCTGATCTTTCGGATATTTTACCACATAGCTAAACCGTACTTTCTTACTTTCTCCGGGTTTGAGATCAATTTTCCATGTCAGTATACCGGTTTCTGCATTCACCATAGCTTCGCTGCCATCTTCTAGGGTTACTGTTACTTCTTTTATATTACTTAAGGGGTATTGGTCTTTCAGCAACAGGTTTACATCGGTTATTTTATTATTCTTCACCAGTATCTCATAGGTAAATGTTTGCTTACTTTCCTTACCGCTGGTTTTAATACTGCTCAGCTCTTTTATTAATGAACGTTTTACCGCCACTCTTTTATCTCTGCCCAATGATAAATTCAATGTATCAGCCGTTGTATTCGGGTCGATAACGGATTTGCCAATGTAAGTATCATCCATAATAATATTCGCATCTCCCGGCAGCAGATCCAAATTTTGCCAATCGGCCACTTCTGCCAATAGATAGGCATCTTTATCAATACGAGGCACCGCATAATTTTTCAGTGTACATTTTATTTCCTGGTCTTTAATAGTTACACTGTGTAGTTGACCATCACTGGTAATATCATATGGCAAATCAATTTCATAATTAGTGTTAAGTTGTCCTTCGTTCAATGTAGTGTATTGCTCCAAGGTGCTTGGGTCTACGCCATCTGCATCATCCGCCGCTTTTTTCTTCACTCCATAGCCCGTTGCAGTTGCAACTACTTCTTCTGCCAAATTTTTATCTTCTTTATACGACTGTATCATATTCCGCTGTGCATTACCGGCCGCTGCTCTTCTTTGCAAATCAGTATAAATACCCGGAACATACAATTGCAAATACCATGGCGTTAAAACAGGAGCAGCAACACCAAAATTTGGAGTACCGGTACTCAATGTCAGTTTAGCTTTCTTCCAATCTATTCCACTTGTTTGTGTTAATGATGCTTTGTACACCATCTTCACTTTATTGGTCTTTGAATTTACCCGTACATCATACACTGCCGTCCAACCTGCATTGGTTGTATAGTATGATAGATCAACAGGAATTTCACCCGACCGTTTGCACATTACCTGCAAAATAACTTGCCCGTAAGGTTTTTGTTTTACCGGAGTTACGGCAGTAATAGCAGCAATCTTTTTCCTGATCTCTGCAATACGAATATTCTGCGCTACAATATTTTGTTTATGATTATAAATATTCGTCTTCGACTTTTCGATCTTGTTGTTATAATATTCCAGCAACTTCAACACTTCCTCACTAGTTACAGTTTTATTGCCGCTGGTATTAATAGTGGTTTCAATAAGCAAACCTGTTTTCGTTAATATCTCCTGGTCAATTACGATCAGGTTATCAATACGGCCAATCTCTCTTAAAACCAGGGTAATGCTATCTTCCAATCTTTCTACTTCTCTTGTTTTAGCAATCGGCGGCACCACCGGGTAATAAACACTGTACCGTTGCGATAGCAGTGCCACATCTTCCGGCACACTTATCTGCAAACTATTCACATCTATTTTAGTGCTTAATTGATTGATGACAATAATTCTTGTATTGGCATCCACTTTTGCTTTTGAGTTGTGGGTCAGTTCGGCACCATAGCCAAAATATACGGTGGCATTACTGAGCGTCGCATCCGTTCGAACGGTATCGGAGGCCGGGGCAAAGGCAGTTTGAGCATTCACCAGGGCACAATAATATACAAGCCCGGCAAGCAGGAGCATTTTTTTCATGGCGTATCTTTTATTTTCTACTGGATGCAGCGAAAAGAGAGGTTACATAAAAGGAAGGGAAAAATTATTGGGGAATACTATCTTACTTCCAATCTATACCCCAGTAAAATCCGGTTCTCAATGATATTTTCGAAGTACCCAATATACATATAGTAATAACCGGCCTTTTTAATAGGGAATCTAAGTTCAAGCCATCCATTAGTATAGGTTGTAGTACCACTATATGCAATCTTTTGATATTCTTCTGAAAACGCATAGAGAGTATTAATTCTTTTCTCAGTCTTTAATTTGAAAGTCAATGTATCACCTACTCTAGCCTTTATTAAGGAAACATGCGGAAAGACCTCTGAAATATCGTCGGCTAAAAAGTCGTCCGTAAATAAGGGAGAATCTCTAAATTCTCTTTTGTCGGTTTTTTTATTCGTGAGTTGGAATTTCTTATTTTCTGGCAGGTGATTTAAAATGAGCTTTTCAGGGAGCGTAAAATAATAAACTTCATTAAACTTTTTATGAAACTTCTTTCTACTATCATCTACATCGTCAGTGAATCCTGACGCCCATGTAGGATCTAGCAATCTCCAAGTACCATTAATTTTTACCGCATTCCATGCATGATTGGTACGCAAATTATTTTGGTTTAGAGAAATTGCTTTCTTTCCCGTTCTGGCATAACCTTGAACTATTTCATTTTCTATATTGAATGCATCACAAAAATATTTTAACAGAGATGCATAGCCTCCGCAGATGGTTTTTTTATATCGTATTACGTACGAAAGATTAGCTACAGAAAAATCCTCCCTTATTAAGGCTTTTACATCATAAGCAATGTTCTCAGTAATCCAGATGAAGGAAGCTCTAAGACGTAGTGAATCTGCATCAAGGTTTGTTCGGATGTAATAGACAACCTTATACAAGTCATCTACGGACTTTATTTTTTCTCTATAAGCCCTCATCAAACTATCCACTTTAGAATATGGGCCTTCTTGCGAGAAAGAGGAAAAAGACAGAAAAATTAGTACGGACAAAAATATTAATCGCATTAATCCATCTGATTTAGCATCAAAATTACGATTTCGAAATAGCTATTAAAGCAGTTATTTTTGCCAGCTCCCGTCAAAATCGGCCAATAAATGTCAAAAACAGCAAGTAGCGATACTCCCATGATGCAGCAACACCGGGCTATTAAGCAAAAATACCCGGATGCCATCTTGCTATTTAGGGTGGGTGATTTTTATGAAACCTTCGGACAAGACGCTGTGCTGGCTTCGCAAATTCTCGGCATTACATTAACCAAAAGAAATAATGGTGCGGCTTCTTCCGCAGAACTGGCCGGTTTCCCTCATCATGCACTCGATACTTATTTACATAAATTAGTTCGGGCTGGTCATCGGGTTGCCATCTGCGATCAATTAGAAGATCCCAAACTAGCCAAAGGCATTGTAAAAAGAGGCGTCACCGATATGGTAACACCAGGTACCACGGTGAACGATAAATTATTAGAACATCATACCAATAATTTTTTAGCCGCTATCCATTTTGCCACAGATGAAAAATATGGTTTGGCATTTTTAGATATTTCCACTGGCGAATTTTTTATTGCTGAAGGAGATAGAGAATATGCAGATAAATTATTACAAAGCTTCAAACCGGCCGAAGTCGTTTTTCAACGACATCAGCAAAAAAAGTTCAAAGAATATTTCAACAGTAAGATTTATACCTACACTTTAGACGAATGGATCTTTGACCATGTATATGCGGAAGACACATTACTGAAACATTTTCAAACCCATTCATTAAAAGGCTTTGGTGTAGATGAATTAAAAAATGGGTTGATCGCTGCCGGAGCCATCATTCATTATTTAAAAGATACTGAGCATCCCAACTTACAACATATTACTGCGCTGCAACGGATAGACCGGGAAGATTTTTTGTGGATGGACCGATTTACCATTCGTAATCTTGAATTAGTGTATGGCAATTCTGAAGGCAACCATACTTTATTAAGTGTGCTGGACAATACTGTTTCTCCAATGGGAGCCAGATTATTGAAACGCTGGATCGTTTTCCCTTTAAAAGATATTCAAAAAATAAATGAACGGTTAGATACGGTTGAATACCTGATCAAAGAAATAGATCTACGAACAAAGATTACTCAGCATATCAAACAGTGCGGAGATATAGAACGTCTGGTTTCTAAAATTCCGATGAAGAAAATCAATCCGAGAGAAGTATTGCAATTAGCAAGGGGATTGAAACAAGTTGAACTTGTCAAACAACTTTGCTTGTCATCTGCCAACGAATATTTAAAACGATTGGCCGATGCATTAAATCCATGTCCGTATATCGCAGATAAAATTCTAAAAGAAATTGTTGACAATCCACCCGCCATAGCTGCTAAAGGCGGTATGATGAACAGCAATGTCAGCGTTGAGCTTGACGAATTGAAAAAGATTTCATTCAGCGGCAAAGAATACCTGACACAGTTACAACAAAAAGAAGCAGAACGTACCGGCATCGGCTCCTTAAAAATAGGATTCAATAATGTGTTTGGTTATTACCTGGAAGTAACCAATTCACAAAAAAATAAAGTGCCGCCGGAATGGATGCGGAAGCAAACTCTGACCAATGCAGAACGATACATTACACCAGAGCTAAAAGAATACGAAGAAAAAATAACCGGTGCAGAAGAAAAGATCTTAAAAATTGAACTGGAATTATTTGAGGCATTGCTGAATGAATTGGGCGATTATTTGGCTCCTGTCCAAATCAATGGTAATTTATTAGCGATACAAGATTGTCTTTGTTGCTATGCTAATAATGCCATTTTATATCAATATAAAAAACCACAACTGCACCTTGGGGATGAGCTGATTATTACTGAAGGTCGCCACCCTGTTATAGAAAGAAATTTACCACCTGGCGAAAGTTATATTCATAACGATCTTGAATTAAATAAAACAGATCAGCAATTGATCATTCTTACCGGACCGAATATGAGCGGTAAGTCGGCATTGCTTCGTCAAACAGCATTGATTACTTTGATGGCTCATACCGGAAGTTTTGTTCCTGCCACCGAGGCAAAAATTTCATTGACGGATAGAATATTCACAAGAGTTGGCGCATCGGATAATTTAAGTGGCGGAGAATCTACTTTTATGGTAGAGATGAATGAAACGGCGAGTATCATCAACAACATCACCGACCGAAGCCTGATATTGCTGGATGAAATAGGACGAGGCACTTCCACTTATGATGGTATTTCTATTGCCTGGAGTATTGCAGAACACTTACACAATTCACCGCATCAGCCCAAAACATTATTTGCCACACATTATCATGAATTGAATGAGCTGGAAGAAAAGTTTGGAAGAGCTAAGAACTTTCATGTGACTAATAAAGAGGTTGGCAACAAGATAATCTTCCTCCGTAAGCTGGCAAGAGGTGGCAGCACTCATAGTTTTGGTATTCATGTAGCTAAAATGGCCGGCATGCCTCCTTCATTAATTGACCGGGCCAATGAAATTCTGAAACACCTTGAGGACAGTCGGGAGTCTGGGGTTGGAAGCCAGGGTTCGGATAGCTTTGAACAAAAAATTAAATCCCTTACAAGTCCAAAAATGCAGCTTTCTATCTTTGATGCGCATAGTGAAACCTTTGATGAAATACGAAAACTGCTGGAAGGAATAGATATCAACCGGCTTACCCCGGTAGAGGCTTTGTTAAAGCTCCAGGAAATTAAAGGACGGCTTAAATAAACAGTTTACCCACAGTATTTTAGCCCTCATTTTAAAAATATTGCTAATCCAAAAAACTTCTTATTTTTACCGGAAATACATCAATTATGAGATTGATCAAACTAACTGCTTCAACCTTTTTATTAGCTACATTATTTTTGGGAACAACAGGCTGCATGAAAAATGCAGACAAAAGAATTACAAGAGAGTTCGTTAATACTGGTATTGTTTTGTCAGGTGCACAAGAAACTCCTGCAGTACCTTCTACTGCTCTTGGTACAATGAATGTTTTTTATTCCCGTGAAACCAGAACACTATCCTATACTCTTAACTGGTCTGGTTTAACTGGTAATGTAGCGGCCATGCACATTCATGGACTTTCCCCAACAGGTTTTATTGCCGGAATAGTACAAACATTTTCTACCTCATCTATAGTGAGATGCCCTACTATTAATAATACTACCTGTGGTAGTTTTTCGGGTACTTTATTTGTAGATGGTGTTGTAGTTAAAGAAAATGATTTACTTAACGGCTTTTACTACCTAAATATTCATACAGCAGCATACCCTGGTGGAGAAATAAGGGGCCAGATTACTTTTCAATAAAAATTAGCTGAAAAATATTTAAACCCGTCTTGTTTTAAACAAGACGGGTTTTATTTTGCTTCGAACCACAAAGGAGTTGTATCATTCCACTCTCCATTATAATTAATAAACAACTCCTCACCGGCTTTTATAGTGCGAACGGTTTTTATATTTATCAGTTGTTCCTCAAAATCCATTTCATATTCACAATTACTTTGGTAGGAGTGATTATAAACTGGCACATATCCTAAAGCCATGCAACATCGCTGTAAATCATCTCCCCATTCAAAAATATAATCATGCAATAATGTTTGATCCAGCAGCTTTCTTTCTTCACCTGACATTACAATTACCGGTGCCATTTCAATTACTACTCCGGCATCAATGTCTTCTGACGTAAAAACACCCCGGCCCATTGAATCGGTTGGAGCAATAAATAAGAAAGGAAGGATCATTAGTAAATACGATTTAAGAAGTACGAAGTACGGCCTTTCTTAATAATCAAAGAAACTTTAGAAACTCTTCCTTCGTATTTTTGAACTATGTCATTAGAACTGGAACAACCCAGCCTGCAAGAACAATTTGAAACCGTTATTCAAACGGAAGACAAGTTACTAATCCGTGATTTTTTAGACGACCAGAACATTAGTGATGTGGCCGACCTGGTGTACGAATTTGAAGATTATGAGAGTAATATCATTGCCGGCATGTCTATTAATAGAGCTGCCAGTGTTTTTAAAATATTAGATCTGTCGGTACAGAAAAGAATTATACATGACCTGCCTCCAAATACAACAGCCTCCTTGCTTAACGAACTGCCTGCGGATGATCGTACCGATTTCCTGGAAGAATTACCCAGCAATGTAGTTCGGGAACTAATTAAACTGATGGATCCCGAAGAAAGAAAAATCACACTCTCTCTATTGGGCTACCCCGAAAATAGTATTGGCCGTTTGATGACGCCTGACTATGTGTATGTATATCCATGGAATACTATTGAAGAAGTATTCAGCACCATTCGTAAATACGGAAAGGATAGCGAGACGATCAATGTTATTTATGTGATAAATGATAAAGGAGAATTGCTGGATGATATCCGTATCAGGGATTTTATTCTTAACCCACCCGATAAAAAAGTATCAGAATTAATGGATGAACGTTTTATTTCTTTGCATCCGGAAGACGACCAGGAAACTGCCAGCGAAGTTTTTAAAATGAATAACAGAGTTGCTCTACCAGTTGTAAGTAAAAGCAACAAACTCCTCGGCATTGTTACCATTGATGATATTTTATGGGTAGCCACGGAAGAGTTTAGCGAGGACATGCAGAAGATGGGAGGTACCGCAGCTTTAGATGAACCATATCTTGATGTGCCCCTTTTCAAATTGTATAAGAAAAGAATAATCTGGCTGATCATACTTTTTGTAGGAGAAACGCTGACAATCGCTGCTATGTCAAGTTTTCAGGAAACACTGGAACAAGTATTAGTATTGTCAACTTTTATTCCGCTCATTATTTCGAGTGGTGGTAACAGTGGCTCACAAGCAGCAACTCTTATTATACAAGCAATGGCTTTGGGAGAGATAACCGTTAAAGATTGGTGGCGCATTGCCCGCAGAGAAATCCAATCGGGTCTTTACATGGGCATCACACTTGGCATAATGGGATTTTTCATTGTGTATGGCGGTTATCATTTTTTTGGCTTATTTGGTGAACATTTTGTTCGCATTGGTTTTGCAATTGGCACAGCAGTAGTCGGTGTGGTATTATGGGGAACTATTATGGGGTCCATGCTGCCATTGCTATTAAAAAGATTAGGTGCCGACCCTGCTACTTCCTCTACCCCATTTATAGCAACATTGGTTGATGTAACCGGACTGCTCATTTATTTTGGCACTGCTTTCATGTTACTAAAAGGAGTACTGCTATAATTTTCTAATAATTCGTTGCGGTTTTTTGCGGTTTCCATCCAGTCGACTACTGAAATCAATACATTTGCAAACGATTGATTGATACCCGAAAAATGGATATCCAGTTCAATCCAGACAAAACTTAATTAATAAAATATGTGCGGAATTGTTGGATACACCGGACCCAGAGAAGCCTACCCTGTAATTATTAAAGGATTAAAGCGACTTGAATATCGTGGATACGATAGTACAGGTGTGGCTTTGCAAAATAGTAATGGGCTAAAAGTCTATAAGAAAAAAGGAAAAGTGGCCGAGTTGGAAGATTTTGTAGTTGGCAAAGACCTGCATGCACATGTTGGCATCGGGCATACCCGATGGGCTACACATGGGGAGCCAAGTGATAAAAATGCACATCCCCATCAATCCGCCAGTGGAAAGTTAGCCATGATACATAACGGTATCATTGAAAATTATTCCCAATTAAAAAAAGAGCTCACCAGCAAAGGATACAGTTTCACCAGCGATACAGATACAGAAGTGCTATTGAATTTTATTGAAGAAATTAAAAACAATAATAGCTGTTCTTTAGAAGAAGCGGTAAGAGTGGCGTTAAAAAGAGTTACCGGTGCCTATGTTATTTTATTACTAGATGAAGATGATCCCGGCACTATCATCGCAGCAAGAAAAGGAAGCCCTCTTGTAATTGGTGTTGGTAAAGGAGAACATTTTCTAGGCTCTGATGCATCACCGATGTTAGAATATACCAAAGAAGTGGTGTATGTAAATGATTATGAACTGGCCATCATCAGACCAGATGAGTTAATTCTTAAAAACCTGGGCAATGAAAAATTAACCCCGTATGTTCAAAAGCTGGATTTGGAATTAGCAGCTATTGAAAAAGGTGGGTACGAACATTTCATGCTGAAAGAAATATTTGAACAGCCACAAACCATATATGATTGTCTGCGGGGAAGATTAGATGCTAGCGAAGGAACAATTACGATGGCGGGTATTCAGCAATATGCCGAACAGATAGTAAGTGCCAATCGCATTATCATGGTAGCATGTGGCACCAGCTGGCATGCAGGATTAGCCGCAGAATATATTTTCGAAGAATTATGCCGTATTAATGTTGAAGTAGAATATGCATCCGAGTTCCGCTATCGCAATCCCATAATTAACAAAGGCGATGTGATTATTGCTATTTCACAAAGCGGAGAAACGGCAGATACATTAGTAGCCATTGAAAATGCAAAAGAAAAGGGAGCAATAATATTAGGTGTGGTGAATGTTGTTGGCTCATCTATTGCCAGAACTACCCACGGCGGAGCTTATACTCATGCCGGACCTGAAATTGGAGTAGCAAGTACAAAAGCTTTTACAGCACAGCTTGCTGTATTAACTATGATTGCACTCAAGATTGGTTATATAAAAGGAACAATTACACAGGAACGTTATATGCATCTGCTAAAAGAACTGGAAGAAATACCAGAAAAAGTAGCCTGGGTATTAAAGCAAAATGACGCTATTAAAAAATTGGCTGAGAAATACAAAGATGCCCGTGATTTTCTTTACCTCGGTCGTGGCTATAATTTCCCAGTTGCATTAGAAGGTGCATTAAAACTGAAAGAGATCTCTTACATACATGCCGAAGGCTACCCGGCTGCCGAAATGAAACATGGACCTATTGCTTTGGTAGATGAAGATTTGCCCGTTGTATTTATTGCAACTAAAGATGCCTATCATGAAAAAGTAGTAAGCAATATGCAAGAGATAAAAGCCCGGAAAGGAAAAGTGATCTCCGTAATTACAGAAGGCGATGAAGTTTCTACAAGTCTGTCCCTAGATGTGATGATCGTACCAGAAGCTGATGAAATTTTAGCTCCTATGTTAAGTGTAGTGCCTTTGCAATTATTGGCCTACCATATTGGCGTTGCAAAAGGATGTGATGTTGATAAGCCGAGAAATTTAGCAAAAAGTGTAACGGTGGAATAAATCTTACAGGGGCTTATGAATCAAATCAATAAAAAACCACTTTCCTCTCTTGGCTATGGATTTATAGCCAAAGAATATATTCCTAAAGGAAAGAACGAGTATCATCTTCGTAACATTCAAAACAGAAGCGGTGCCAGTTATCGCAAGTTGAATGAATCTCAAAAAAAGATATTACTAGGAAATGGCAATAGTGCAGATAACTGGGATAAAATATTAGTAGCCGACGGCTTCAATCCTGAGCTGGTCAAGAATTGTAAATTTTACGGGTTGGTTCGAATTGGAAAATTACAACCACTGTTTTTGGAGTTTAATGATTTACAAATGCCTGTTGGCTTGTACAACAGCACTATTGTAAGTTGTGATATTGGCAATAATGCTGTTATTGACAATGTAAATTTCATGAGCCATTACATTACAGGTGATGATGTGATGTTGGTAAATATCAATGAATTGGTTACTTCCAATCATGCTAAATTTGGGAATGGTGTTTTAAAAGATGGCGAAAATGAAGCTGTTCGTATCTGGATGGAAATCTGCAATGAAAATGGAGGCAGAAGTATTCTTCCATACAACGGAATGAAAGCAGCTGATGCATGGCTTTGGTCCAAGTATAGAGATGATGAAAAACTACTACAACGATTCAAAGACTTTACCGATAAAAAATTTGACACCCAACGTGGCTACTATGGTAAGATCGGGGATAGAACAGTTATTAAAAATACCAGCATAATAAAAGATGTGTGGGTAGGCAGTGACGCCTATATAAAAGGAGCAAACAAATTAAAGAATCTAACGATCAATTCAGATACTGATGCTAAATCACAAATCGGCGAAGGTTGCGAATTAGTAAACGGTATTATTGGTTTTGGTTGCAGAATTTTCTATGGTGTAAAAGCTGTACGCTTTATGCTGGGTTCAAATTCACAATTGAAGTATGGCGCAAGATTAATTAACTCTTACTTGGGCGACAACTCTACCATTTCCTGTTGTGAAGTATTGAATTCGCTAATTTTTTCCGCACATGAGCAACATCATAATAATTCATTCTTATGTGCTGCCACCGTAATGGGGCAAAGTAATATGGCTGCTGGTGCAACGATTGGTTCAAACCATAATTCCAGAGCCGCAGATGGAGAACTTGTAGCAGGTAGAGGCTTTTGGCCGGCATTGTGTGTGAGTCTGAAACATAATTCGAAGTTTGCATCCTTTACATTAATCGCAAAAGGGGATTTTCAATCGGAGCTTAATATTCCAATTCCCTTTTCATTGGTAAGTAATGATGTGAGTAACGATCAGCTATCAGTAATGCCTGGTTATTGGTTTTTATACAACATGTATGCTCTGGCAAGAAACGCAGGCAAGTATGAAGCAAGAGATAAAAGAGTTGACAAAACACAACTAATTGAATACAGTTTTTTGGCCCCAGATAGTATTAACGAAATATTTGAAGGTTTACAGTTGATGAAAAAATTTACTGCAACCGCCTATGCTGCAAAATCAAAAAAACAAATAGCAGAGAAAGATTTACTAAAAACAGGTGAATCTTTACTTGACCAAACGAATGAAACAACTGTAAAATTAGAAATACTAGCCGATAATTTTGAAAATAGTAGTCGAAGAGTCAAGCTGATAAAAGTTCCGGAAGCTTATGCTCTTTTCAAAGAGATGATTATCTACTATGGAATAACTGAGCTAGTTCAATTTATTGAGCAGCGAAAAATTACTTCGTGGCAGAAACTACTAAAAGCTTTACCAGCTAAAGCAGAAAGAACAGAATGGAAAAACACGGGTGGTCAACTGATGCCACAATCATCACTGAACACATTGATAAGAAATGTCCGCTCTGGAAAAATTAATAACTGGGACGAAGTGCATGATTTTTATAATAAAAAAAGTAGTCAATATAAGACTAATAAATTTCAACATGCTTATGCTTCTTTGCTTGAAATTTGTAAGCTGACCCCAAAAAAAATTACTAAGAAAATTTTCATTCAGTTACTTGGCCAGACCCTTAACACCAGCCAGTGGATAACAGAGCAGATTCATCGTTCCAGAGTAAAAGATTATCAAAATGCTTTCCGGCAAATGGTATACGACAACCCCGCAGAAATGGAAAATGTAATGGGTAAATTATCTGACAATAGCTTTATACAACAGCAGAACGCCGAGAGCAAACAGTTTTGCGAACAAGTCAATAATATCATTCAACAATTTGGATAATTTCTATGCGAAGCGTTGATGAATACATTGAATCTTTACCGGATGAAAGAAGAGAAATTTGTGAAATAGTGAGAGAACTTATTCTCGAAAACGTTCTTGGCATTACAGAAAAGGTCAGTTTTAAAATTCCCTTTTACCACTATTTTGGCATGTTCATGTATATCAACAATACAAAGGAAGGTATAGATGTTGCCTTTTGCAGAGGAAAAGACTTACTTGAAGAATTTCCTCAACTGAATATCAAAAATAGAGCTACAATTGCAACCGTCACTATCCAAAACAAAAATGATATTACGAAGTTTAACCTTCTGCCACTTATTGTAACAGCTGCTGCATGGAATGAAGAAGCAAAACGCCTAAAAATTCCCATGGTGATGACTTCCCGGAAGAAAAAGTAATTGATAATTAGACCAATTATCAGGAAACAACTTAACACCAGCTTAATTGCTATCTTCCTCTATTCCTATAATTTCTTACTTCTTTCTAAAAAATATCCGGACAGGAACACCAGTTAAGTTATAATTCTGTCGTAGCTGATTCTCTAAATAATTCCTATATGGTGTTTTAATATCATCCGGAAAATTACAGAAGAATGCAAATGATGGAACTGCCGTTGGCAACTGGGTGATGAATTTTATTTTGATCGGATGACCTCTTACTACTGGCGGATTGTATGACTGAATAGCTTTCAGCATTATATCGTTTAAAGAAGAAGTAGAAATTTTTTGCTTGCGGTTTTCATAAACCTCAAGTCCGATTTCAATGGCTTTAAAAATTCTTGTTTTTTCTTTTGCAGAAACAAAAAGTATTGGGACATCGGAGAATGGAGCCAGTCGTTTCTTGATTTCCTTCTCCTGGTCTTTTGCTGTATTGGTTTCTTTATCGACCAAATCCCATTTGTTAACCAATACAACTACTCCTTTTCCTTTCTTAACAGCAAGGCTAAAAATATTTAAATCTTGTGCTGTTACACCTTTTTCAGCATCCAGCAACAACAAACAAACATCTGCTTCATCCAATGCTTTGATGGCTCTGATCACAGAATAAAATTCCAGGTCTTCATGCACTTTTGCTTTGCGGCGAATACCAGCTGTATCAATCAGAACAAATTCTTTCTGAAATAAATTATAGTGGGTGTGAATTGAATCTCTTGTTGTTCCTGCAATAGTACTCACAATGGTTCTCTCCTCCCCGATCAAGGCATTCAACAAAGATGACTTACCAACATTGGGCTGACCAATAATGGCAAACTTTGGCAAAGCGTCCATCTCTGCTATTTGCTCTGACGAGTCTTCAATAATAAGATCAGCCACTGCATCAAGTAATTCTCCGGTGCCACTTCCACTCGCAGCGGCAATAAAAAAAATATGCTCAAAGCCCAGTGCATAAAATTCGGCTGCTTCCATTAACCGTTCATTGTTATCTACTTTGTTTACTACCAAAAAAACCGGCTTTGGGCTTTTACGAAGTATTTGTGCTACCGAATCATCTAAATCTATAAGTCCTGTATGTGCATCTACAACAAATACAATCGCATTTGCTTCTTCTACTGCTACCAAAACTTGCTTTGCAATTTCTTTTTCAAAAATATCCTCGCTTCCTGCAACAAAACCACCGGTATCAATTACGTTAAAGCTCTTCCCATTCCAATCACTAATCCCGTACTGGCGGTCACGGGTAACACCACTTTCATCATCCACAATGGCTTTACGTTGTTCTAATAAACGATTGAACAGGGTACTCTTCCCTACATTGGGTCTTCCAACTATTGCTAATGTAAACGACATATCTTAATTATTAATAACCATATTCTTTTAGTTGCAAATCATTCTCTCTCCACTTCGGTTTCACTTTTACAAACAGTTCTAAAAAAACTTTTTGCTGAATGAATGCTTCAATATCTTTTCTGGCTTCAGTGCCTAATTTTTTTATCATCGAACCTTTATCACCAATCAATATTGCCTTTTGTGTTTCTCTGTGAACGATAATATCAGCAACAATTTTGACCAAGGTTGTTTTTTCTTTATACTCTCTTACCAGCACCGCAGTATGATAGGGCAATTCATCATGCGCCTGTTCATAAATTTTTTCTCTTATTATTTCACTTACAAAAAACTTGGTATTCAAATCCGATATATCATCACCATCATAAAATGGTTCACCTTCAGGTAAAAACTCCAGTAACCCGTTTATCAGTTTCTTTTTATTGATCCCTGATAAGGCTGAAATGGTAATTACTTTCTTGCAGTAAGATTTTGCAGCAAAAAAATCTACTGCTTCTTTTATAGTGGCTTCGCTTGCCAAATCAATTTTATTCAACACTACAACTGCAGGTACTCTTAATTTTAATGCAGAGAATATTGCATCACATTCTTCCCATTTTTCTTTTACATCTACAATCAGCAATGCCACATCTGCATCTTCTAAAGCACCTTTAACAGCAGCCATCATTTTTTCGTGCAGCTTATACTTCGGCTCAATAATGCCAGGCGTATCAGAAAAAATAATCTGGTATTCTTTTTCGGTTAGAATTCCTTTAATGCGATGCCTTGTCGTTTGTACTTTATGAGAAACGATAGCCAACTTCTCACCCATCAATGCATTCAACAGAGTGCTTTTGCCAGCATTGGGTCTTCCAAATATGTTTACAAAACCTGATTTCATCAAAAATGGTTAAAGCTGCATACTTCACCTACCCCGGATACGGGGCTACAAGAAAAGAAGGAGGTAATCAATCCTTGCCAGTTGAAGTGCAACTGTTCCGGAAAATTAAATAAGCCACTCACCAATGGGTGGATGGCTTACTCGTAGTTGCGAAGGGGAGGATCGAACTCCCGACCTTTGGGTTATGAGCCCAACGAGCTACCGCTGCTCTACTTCGCGGTGCAAAGGTAGCCGTATGGAGCTTATTTTCCAAACAAAAAACATCGCTATGTTGGAATTACTTCCATAAAAAAGCCGGAACGATGTTCCGGCGGGACTTGCTCTCTTTTATTCTCGCTTAACTAACCTTTTGAAACGCTGCTTGAACCACTACTCTTGATATCTTTAGTAGTTCCGTTTCCTCTGTATTTAACATCGCTGGCACCACTTGCTTGTGCAGATAATTCTTTGTTTACTGTAATTCTAATATCGCTGGCACCACTTGCTCTTGCATCACATATTTCGGTAATCAGATCATACCCTTTAAAGTCACTGGCACCACTTGCTTCTACTGACACCTGGGTTGCTTTCCCTGTTACGGTCATATCAGAAGCACCGCTAAGATCAACCGTTAATTTGTTTACATCCAATGCTCCTTTAATATCGCTGGCACCAGATTGGTTAATACTTAATGCATCAGCTTTTAGTACTCCGGAAATATATACATCACAAGCACCACTTACTTTTAACTGATCAATTTGTTTGAACGAAATATAAGCTTTCAGTTTTTTGTTTCCTTTCGTCCATTTCCAATCGTTATCTAACGAAATATGCAGAATGCCGTTTTTCACTTCTACTTTGATCATGTCACGGTCTTTTGTGCTTGCTGCACTAACAGCTACTGCTTCTTCATTTCCCTGACTCAAATAAACATCAAACGCATTGGAAACACTGATACCATGATAATCTTTTACAGTTCTTACTTCTGCATTAGGATCGTTAACCTGCTGAGCTGTTAAGTTTACACTGATAAACAGAACTGATAGAATCGTTGCAATTTTTTTCATCACTGTTGATTTAGTATTTTTTAATGCTTAATATTTAAATTTTGGTAACAGAACCACCTGTACTCTTTTTTATATCACGAATAGAAGGGGCCCCTTTATATTTTACATTTCCACCAGTACTTGCTTTTACTTGTAATTCTTTTTCTGCACTTACGGAAACAATTGCTCCTGTACTTACCGTAACGTTTGAAACAGTTGTGTTCATATCCTCTCCTTTAAATTTACTACCAGTAGAACCATCAACTTCTAACGTACCAGCTTTACCGGACAATGTAACTTTTGAGCCTGTACTTTGGTCAACTTTTAATTTCTCGATATACACTTCACCAGAAACCAATGCTCCAGTATTAACGGTCATACTAAGTTTAGTTGATTTCAATATTCCATTGATAGTTAACTCAGCTCCCGTTGACACATATAAATTGTCTAAGGATTTGTATGATACATATGCTTTTAAATCTTTGGTTTCTTTTCTTTTATTGACAGCACCCGTTTTAGTTTCGTAATAAATTTTTAGAATCCCATTTTCTACCCTTGTAATAATCTTATCCCGAAATTCAGTAGTTGCTGCACTAACCGCAACTTCTTCAGTATTCCCAGCTGTTAGTACCAGGTCTATTCCTGTTGCCACATGAATACCATGAAATCCATTCACGGCTCTTTTTTCAGCGTTCGCATCATTGATGACTTTCTGGGCATTGATAAATGGAGTTGTAATAGCAACTAGTAAAAAGGATAACAATAACTTCTTCATTTTTGTTGGTTTAGAAGTGATACGAAAAGCAGGGTAGAAAAGTTACAGCAGTTTGATAAATTTTTAGACTTATTTTTGTGCCAGTTCTTAGCCTTTTAGACGTAAAAGGCTTTAATTCACAGTGTTCCCGGGGTGTTTGAACACCGAGTAAAACGAAGTTCACTTCGCCAAGCTCAGTGTTTGGACTGAGATTATACCCGTTTAACCTGGTCAGGGTAATGCCTGCGTAGGGAAGGATTTCAACTATTGACCTTTCTCCACAGCATTTCCCTCTTATTTTTTAACCTGTAAAACATTAAAAAATGAAGAGGATTATTGTGCTTGGTTGTATTGTATTAACTGCAACCGCATCATTTTCGCAACAAACAGAACCTGTAAAAGACAGCTTCTACACACTCACTCCTGTTGAAATCAGGGCTATTCGTGCCGGCGAGAATTCGCCATTTACTAAAACCAATATTTCTAAAAAAGAGATCAGCAAACTAAACCAGGGACGAGACATTCCTTTTTTGCTGAACCAAACTCCATCAGTTGTTATTAATGCCGATGCCGGAAATGGAATTGGCTACACCGGCATCCGAATCAGGGGAACGGATGCAACGAGAATTAATGTTACACTAAATGGAATTCCGTACAATGATGCTGAAAGCCAGGGAACATTTTTTGTAAACCTTCCTGACTTTAGTTCCTCTGTCTATTCTATCCAGGTACAAAGAGGTGCAGGTACTTCATCAAACGGTGCAGGGGCATTTGGTGCAAGCATTAACATGAGTACAAATGAAGTGAACAAAGAAGCCTTTGCGGAAATCAATAATAGCTATGGGTCTTTTAACAGTTGGAAGAACACAGTAAAAGTTGGAACTGGCTTATTAAACAATCATTTTACTGTTGATGCAAGACTTTCTAAAATAAACAGTGATGGTTATATAGACCGGGCAACGAGTGATCTAAGTTCCGTCTATTTATCTGCCGCTTACCTGAGCACAAAAGCAACTGTTCGGTTAAATATTTTTACAGGCAAGGAAAAAACCTACCAGGCCTGGAATGGTGTGTCAGAAACAGATTTAAGAAATGGCAACCGTACTATCAATTATGGTGGGATGGAAAAACCGGGAGAGCCATATGAGAATGAAGTTGATAATTATAGCCAAACGCATTATCAACTTTTCTTTAATCAAGAACTTTCCAGGCCCCTAACGTTTAATACCGCCCTGTTTTTAACAAGAGGCAAAGGCTATTACGAACAGTATAAAGCAGAAAGAGAGTATGCAGAATTTGGTTTGCCAAATCCTGTTATTGGTGGCACCAGTATTACAGAATCTGATTTTGTACGGCAGCTTTGGTTAGATAATTATTTTTATGGCAATATCTTTTCCTTACAATACAAGAAGAAAAACACACAGTTAGTTGTTGGTGGTGCATACACAAAATACGATGGCAAACATTATGGTAAATTAATATGGTCATCAAACGGAGGCTTGCCAGAACCTGCTTATAAATGGTATGATAACAAGGCCGATAAATCTGATTTTAATATTTACACCAAATGGCAGCAACAATTACCAGAAAACTGGAATCTCTTTACGGATCTGCAATACCGCCATGTTGGTTATGCAATCAATGGTTTTAGAGACAATCCATCATTATCAGTTGATAACAATTATAATTTCTTCAACCCAAAATTTGGAATAAGCTATAACAAGAATGGATGGAACGCTTATGCATCCTACGGCGTTGCTGCAAAAGAACCCAACCGTGATGATTTTGAAGCAGGTGCATCTCAAATGCCAAAGCCAGAACGTTTGCATGATATAGAAGCTTCAATTGAGAAAAGAAAAGCCAACTATAATTTATCGGCAACATTCTATTACATGAGTTATGATAACCAATTGGTATTAACAGGAAAGGTTAATGATGTTGGCGCCTACACAAGAACAAATATTCCTGAGAGTTATCGGTTGGGAGTTGAGCTGCAAGGTGCAATTAAATTCAACTCTTGGGTGAATATTGCGGGTAATCTGGCCTTAAGTAAGAATAAAGTAAAAGATTTTACGGAGTTTATTGATGATTATGATAATGGCGGTCAGAAGACTACTACTTTTCAATCAGCTGACATTGCCTTCTCTCCTGCTGTGGTGGGCGGTGCAACGATCAATCTTCTTCCAATAAAAAATGTGGAGTTGAGTTTCTTAAGCAAATATGTGAGCAAACAATATTTAGATAATACGGAAAATGATCGCCGTTCGTTGAATTCATTTTATGTACAAGATGTACGAGCCATTTATACTTTCAAAACCAACTGGCTAAAAGAAGTAAACATCATCGGGCAGGTAAATAATCTTTTAGGAAAAAAGTATGAGCCGAATGGTTATACATATAGTTATTTTGTAGGCGGAGAAACGGTAACCGAGAATTTCTATTTCCCAATGACGGGAAGAAATTTTATGCTGAGCTTGAACGTAAAGTTATAGGTCAAAAGTTGGAAAGTCCGGAATTAAGAAGAAATAATCAATTATTTCGTACTATACTCCGGACTTTCAGTCTTTACTGTCTTTCGGACTTTTATTTGGTTCCAAACTTCTCCTGCCAATCCAACATTCCACCAGTTACATTCCAGGTATTTTTAAATCCGATGGCATCCAAAAAAAGGCAGGCTTGCCCGCTACGGTTGCCACTTCTACAATGAATGATCACTTCTTCATCTTTCAAATCTTCTAACTCATCAATCTGCATAGATTGAATTTTCCCCAAGGGAATTAATGTAGCCCCGATATTAAACTCTGCATACTCATGCGGCTCACGGCAATCAAATAAATTTAATTTTTCGCCGGCATCCATTCTGGCTTTTAATTGTTCTACTGAAATATTCTGCATAAAATTTATTTATAGTGGTAAAAGATCCGTTGACTCGGGTTCTTTTTTGGTACTATCCTTCACGGGTTTATCAATTTGAAGCCATACATCCATTAATTGTCCGGAACGAATGCGAAGCAATCTTTTTTCGTCATCAAATCGTTCAGGGTTTTGTTTATAGATATATGCATTTATTGTGTCAGTAACATTTACATCAGCTACAATCGCACCAATACCAAGCCCTGCTCCTTCCAACAATTCTTTTGCCTCTGCAAAGGTCATCCCGGTTATTACAGGAACTGCAAACTCTCTTTTCCCAACGCCATCTCCCAAAACAAGAGAAACCGTACTTCCTTTCCTGATTTTTGTACCTGCTGTTATTAATGCCCCGTTATACCATTGCTCCAGCACAGCATTTTTTGCAAAGTCAGGTTTAAAAGTTGTATCGCCAATTTTCAAATCCATATTCTTAAGTACCATTTCAGCATTTCTAAAACTATACCCAACAAGATTTGGCATTTCCATTTCTGGCGGTACAGCCCGACTGATAATTAAAAAAACCGTTCTGTTTGATTTCACCACTTCGTCTGCATCAGGTATTTGCCTGATTACACTTAGCGGCCTGGCTGTATCAACATACACAGAATCCTGTATCTCCACATCAAAGCCAGCTTTCTTTAATATACTTTTTGCTTCTTCATAATTTTTGCCCGACACAGATGGAACGGTGGCAGCCTTTCCATGCCCGGTAAGCCAGTTTAATGAAAGCAGGAATAAAGCAAAAATGCCAATAGCAAGAATAATTCCTACCAGAATATTAACCCACAAAGGACGATGTGTAAGAAATTTAAACACAGTGTGATTTTTGAATTTTAAAATTTCAACTTTATTACAAAGCTTCTTGTACCAATTTAGTATAAAATTCTTTTAAGCTCCAACCCATAGCTTTTACCTGTTGGGGTACAATGCTTGCCTCACTTTGGCCGGGTATTGTATTTACTTCCAGCATGTAGGGTTTCCCTGTTTCTTCATTATATATAAAATCTATCCGCACTACTCCTTTACAATTAAAAACAGAATACACTTTCTTAGCTGTCTCTCTTACTTTATCTGCAATTATTTCATCTACTATAGCTGGTGTTGTTTCGGTTGATTTACCCTGGTATTTTGCTTCAAAGTCAAAAAAGGACATATCTGCATCTGCTTTTACTTCTGTTAGTGGTAATACAATAATATTTCCTTGTGATTTAAATACACCTACTGTAAATTCTCTTCCGGTAATCATTTCTTCTATCAATACCTGGTCATCTTCTTTAAATGCTTTTTCAATAGCGGCTTCTAGTCCATCAGTGGGGCTTATTACTTTCGACATACCAATGCTAGATCCGCCATTATTTGGTTTAATGAAAACAGGAAACTTAAGGTTGTAGATTACATCATCAATACTTCCAACAGTATCTTTTATCAAGATCACAGATTTTGCTACAGCAATTCCTGAAGTGCCGGCAATAGCTGTAGCATATCGTTTATTAAAAGTTAGGGCGGAAGTAGCGGCATTACAACCAGTGTAAGGTATTTTTAGTGTGTCGAAATAACCTTGCAATTTACCATCCTCACCCGGAGTGCCGTGCATGCCGATGAATACTGCTTCAAAATTTATTTTCTGATTATCTATTTGAAGAGAAAAATCGTTTTTATCAACTTCTAATTTTCTACCATCGGAAAGTTCATAAAACCATCCTTGCGGGTTTATGTCAATCTTATAAACATTGAAAAGGTTGCGGTCAAGATTGATATCTATGGTAACAGCACTTTTATAGGATATTACCGCCTCGCCTGAAAAACCTCCGGTTACGAGGGCTATGTTTTTCTTCATGGATGTTATTAGTGTGTGATTAATCAGTGCAAATATTGCAGAAAAATTTAAGATGCCCAACCCAAAGAGAATGAATCAAACAGCATTAACAAAAAATATCACAATCTGAAGGAGATAACGCTGGAATTTGCGGAAAATAATAAAGGTGAAGGCCGTTTCTCCTTCACCTTTTTACGACGGGAAATATCACCCGCCACTACTTAGGCAGCTTTCACTGCTACATATCTATAAAGATATGCTTGTAAGTTAAACGAAAAATGAGCCAAATGGCAGTTTTAAGGTCAAAAATTATACACAGAAATCCTTAACCATTTACAAGTGCATCAATTCCTTTTTAGCCATTAGTTGCTCTACCGTTTCCTGGTACATTTCATCTGGTACACAGCAATCTACCGGGCAAACAGCAGCACACTGTGGTTCTTCGTGAAAACCCTGGCACTCAGTGCATTTATTTGGCGTTATGTAGTAAGTATCAACGGCTACGGGTGCATTTTTCTGGTCAGCATCTACAACAGATCCATCTAATAGTGTAAAGGGGCCTTTTACAGAAGTACCGTCAGCTACGGCCCATTCTACCCCGCCTTCATAAATTGCATTGTTTGGACATTCGGGTTCGCAAGCCCCGCAGTTAATACATTCATCAGTTATCTTAATTGCCATATCTGTTTATTTAGTGGGTTCAGTTTTAAAAATTAATATCTTTTATTGAGCCGCTGAGCCTTTGTAAAACTTATTACCGTGTCAACTTCGTTAATTTGCACCGGGAAAATTTTAAGGCGTTTTGCGAAAATAATTTATTAGAATGAATTTACAACATCGTATTGATTTAATGGTTCGGCTGGGAAAATATATTTTGGCTGACGGCGAAGAATGGAAGGCGGCAAAAGAAAAAGCATCGTATGAAAATGGTTGGTTCATTCCGGCATTTATTGATCTTTCAGTACAGCGCATTGCCGAATCTTTTTTAACTGCTGAAATCTTAAACAACTGGACCAAAAACTATGGCCTTCCGGCCAATAATGTTTCGGCTAAAAAAATAGGTATTGTAATGGCCGGTAATATTCCGCTTGTTGGTTTTCATGATTTTCTTTGCGTTTTCATTAGCGGCCATTCGGCCATTGTAAAACCATCTTCTAAAGATCAAACTTTAATAAAACATCTTGCCCAAAAAATAATTGAATGGCAGCCTGAAGCAGCTATCTCAATTCAATTTGCAGAAACACTGAAAGATTGTGATGCTTATATAGCCACCGGCAGTAATAATTCATCCCGATATTTTGAGTATTACTTTGCCAAGTATCCCCATATCATCCGTAAAAACAGGACTTCTGTTGCCATACTAACTAGCAATGAAAGCTCAATAGAACTTGAAAAATTGGCAGATGATGTGCATTTATACTTTGGATTAGGTTGTCGAAATGTCACTAAGATTTATGTACCTGAAGGCTATGATTTTATTCCTTTACTAGAAGCATTTAAAAAATATAGCTACCTGGCCGACCATCATAAGTATAAAAACAATTTCGATTATAATTTGGCCATCCATCTCCTAAACAAGAAATATTACATGACAAATGGCTCAATTCTACTAATTGAAGAGCCAGCATTATTTTCCCCCATAAGTCAGTTGAATTACGAATTTTTTAAAGATCAATCAAGCCTATCCGCCAGCCTGAAAGACCTTCCTGAACTGCAAGCTGTGGTTGGTGAAGGAAATATTCTCTTTGGAGACGGCCAATCACCCTCAATTTCTGACTATGCGGATGGTATTGACACTCTTAGTTTTTTATCACACCTGTAAAACACTACTACCAAATGCCATAAAATCTTAATAAATTTACAAGCATAAAGTACGAAGGTCTTAGTAAAGATTTGTTAAACTAAACTGTTGGTAACGAACAATTACCTGACAGTTTGTTATTTTGTAAAGCAGAGGCACAGGATTTGGATAATTGTACTTCAGTATTTCCTAACAATCATTAAAGTGTAAAGAACTATGAAACTCAAACAACTTTTATTAATCGTATTTGTAAGTGCAGCTTCGGCGGTAGGAAGTGTATGGATCTATAGTAAAGTCGCTCCAAAAAATACTGTATTTGTACAATCATCCGATGGCAAATTGCCTGTTAACTATGCAGGTTATTTTGATAATATTGCCGGAGGAGCCGCTGCTGAACCAATAGATTTTACCAAGGCAGCTGGTGCAGCTGTTCCGGCTGTTGTGCATATCAAAACAAAAATTCCAGCTAAGAAAGTAACTAACCGCTTGGGAAGAAATAATGGCGGTGGCATGGATGATTTTTTTGAACAATTTTTTGGACCGCAAGTACAACAAGAACAAAGAGCATCCGGTAGTGGAGTAATTATTAGTGAAGATGGATACATTGTAACTAACAACCACGTTATTTCAGATGGTGGCGATGGTGTAGCAGACGAGATCAATGTAACACTCAGCAATAAAAAGATCTACAAAGCAAGAATTATTGGAAGAGACCCAAGCAGCGATATTGCGGTTTTAAAAATTGACGGTAAAGGACTTCCATTTATGTTGTATGGCAACTCCGACAACGTAAAATTGGGTCAATGGGTATTAGCCATTGGGTATCCGCTAACATTAGAAGCAACTGTAACTGCGGGTATTGTGAGTGCTAAAGGAAGATCAATTGGAATCAATGCCCGTCAAAGTCAAACACCCATTGAATCTTTCATTCAAACAGATGCTGCCGTAAATCAGGGAAACAGTGGTGGTGCATTAATTAGTACCGAAGGATTATTGGTTGGTATCAACTCAGCCATTTATGCTCCAACAGGTACATATGCAGGCTATTCGTTCGCCATACCGGTTAATATCGTTAAGAAAATTGTGAATGACCTGATTGAATTTGGATCAGTAAAAAGAGGCTTTATTGGCATTAGCTATCCTTCATCTGAAACAGAAAACGAAAAATTAGTTAAGGGAGCTGGTGTTGCTGATGGGCAGGGGGTGTATGTTCAGCAAGTACCTACTGATGGTGCCGCTGCAATAGCGGGTCTAAAAAAAGGAGATATCATTACTAAGATTAACAACAATCCAGTTTCTTCAGGGTTAGAAATGAGTGCACAAATTGCCAGTTTTAAACCCGGGGATAAAATAAGTATGGTATATATCAGGAGCAATAAAGAATATTCAACTACTATTACACTAAAAGAATCTGCTGGAAAAACAGAAGTAGCTTCAGCCAGCAATTTGAGTGTAATATTAGGTGCAGAATTAGAAGCCCTCGATAAAAAGAAAGCCACGCAATACGAAATTGAAGGCGGGGTTGTTGTAAAGAAAATAATAAGTGGCGGTGCATTTAGTCAAACAAGAATGCAGGATGGCTTTATCATTACAAGTGTTAATGGTGTTGATGTATCCTCTATTGAGGAACTTAGCAAAGCAATTATGGATCTTGATGGCAGAAGTGTTCAATTAGAGGGAATTTACCCCGGCTATGATGGAGTTTACAGGTATCCGCTGAATCTTAATTAAATCAGAATCGCTTTGGTAATAAAAAGAAAAGACATCCAAACAGATGTCTTTTCTTTTGCTTTATATTATTAACTATTATTTTTCGTAAACCAGGTACTCCCACCCCTGCATTTCAAAACTCTTATCAGTTGTAAAGTCATTAGCAGCAGCCGAGAAAACATTTTTATATATTCCTTTCACATTTTCATCTATTATTTCAAAATGAATATCTTTTTCTGCTGAAAGGTTTAGAATTACTAATACCTCTTTACCATCCTTTTTTCTCAAAAAAGCAAATATATTTTTTGGTGCTGATGTTTTGATTCGGAAGGTTTGAACAGTCGGATCACCAGAACGTAATGCGGGGTTATTGGTTTTTAAGTTTAGCAGGCTGGTATAAAAGGGTGTCATTGTGTTATCAGTTCCCTGTATTGTATCCTTTTCAAAAAATTCAATCCGTTTTTGATTGCCAATTTCCTGGCCAGAGTATAACAGCGGTACGCCATTCCAGGTGCAGCTGAATACGGCAAGTGCCTTAGCCATATCGCCATATTTTTCATACTCAGTACCATTCCAGCTATTTTCATCATGATTAGTAGTGAACCATGCCCGCATAGTGCTATCTCCTAAATCATCATATTTTTTCAACACCGCCATTAATGTATCAATCGAAAGTTTGTTCTGGTAAAATTCTTTAGCCTTGTGCATCCACGTCCAGGTGTAGCTTGCATCAAATGCTTCACCATATTCCGGCTTTTCCAGTTCATCAAATTCACCAAGCCAGTAAAGCGGTTTAATCGCATCTAATTCTTGCCTTGCTTCTTTCCAAAAATCCAGTTCTACCCAAAAAGCTAAATCACAACGAAAGCCATCAATATCGCATTCGTTGATCCAAAATGCCATAGCATCTTTCATTGCTTTTCGCAAAGCCGGATTTTTAAAATCCAGTTCAATTATATCATCCATGCCTGAGGCTATCTTAAAATCATTGGTAGCAGAATCTTTTTGATAATATTCCGGATGTTCCGTTGTCCATTTATGATCCCATCCAGTATGGTTAGCCACCCAATCAATAATAACTTTAAAGCCCATTTCATGCGCCTGTTTTACTAAACTTTTAAAATCCTCCAGTGTTCCAAACTCCGGGTTGATAGAAGTATAATCGGAGCAGGCATAATAGCTACCCAGTGAGCCTTTTTTATTTTTTTGTGCAATAGGTGTTAGCGGCATGAACCATAATGTTTTTACACCCATATCTTTAAGCCTTGGCATTTGTAGCGCAAAAGCATTCAGTGTACCTTCAGGAGTGTACTGCCGCACATTTACTTCATAGATATTAGTTGTATGGGCCCAGGTCACAGGTTTGAATCGGTTTGTCATACTGTTTTTATTTTTAGTTGCTTCCTTCACATCTTTCTTCTTGATCAGTTTGCAGGAATTCAGCAAAATTGGAAGACAAATGGCAAGTAACAGCAATCGCATAGGTTGAACTTTTGCGGAAGGTAATAAGAAGTTGGCAGTTTTTCAGGCTACGCAGGACTTAGCAAAAACAGAAAGCCAAACACAACTTATCTTTGCAGCATGAAGAGTTTCGAAGTGCCTATTATTTATCGCAGTCCATTAATTTCTGCTATTAAAAAGAAGCGGAAAGAAAAGGATAAGATGAAAAAAGATTTTACACCTACCCTGCTTGATTTTGGACCTGTTCAAATTTACCTGGCAAGGCATTTTGGCTTTTGCTACGGGGTAGAGAATGCCATTGAAATTGCTTTCCGAACAGTAGATGAAAATCCCGGCAAAAGAATATTTCTGTTAAGTGAAATGATACATAACCCACAGGTGAATGAAGATTTACAGTCGCATGGTGTTCAATTTCTTCAGGATACTTATGGCAAGGAACTAATTCCTTTTTCAGAAATTACAGGTGATGATATTGTATTGATTCCGGCATTTGGCACTACCCTTGAGATTGAAAAAAAATTACAGGCCAAAGGAATTCAAACAGAAAAATATAATACTACCTGCCCCTTTGTAGAAAAAGTTTGGAACCGCAGCGAAGTCATTGCCAGGAAAAACTATACCATAGTTATTCATGGTAAACCAACCCACGAAGAAACAAGAGCAACTTTTTCTCATGCTGCTGCCGGAGCCCCTGCTATTGTAGTAAAAGATATGTCCGAAGCCAAAAAATTAGCAGCTTATATCACCGGAGAAAGGAATGCTGACGAATTTTACACTGATTTTAAAAATCAATATTCTGAAAATTTTGATGTAAGAAAAGACCTGCAACGCATTGGTGTCGTGAATCAGACTACTATGCTGGCCAGCGATACACAAGCTATTGCCGATTACCTTAAACAAATAATAACGCAACAATATCAACCGGCTATCACAGAAGAACGTTTTGCGGATACAAGAGATACTCTTTGCTATGCCACGAATGATAATCAAACTGCTGTTACGGGAATGTTAAGTACAGAAGCAGATTTAGCAATTGTGGTAGGAGGATATAATTCTTCTAATACCTCTCACCTGGTAGAATTATGTGAAGAAAAAATTCCTACCTATTTCATTAGTAACGAAGAGAAAATTATTTCAGCTAATGAAATCCTTCATTATAATTTTCATACCCACGAGGAAATGTTGACAACGAACTATCTACCAGCTAAACCACCTATAAAAATATTAATTACCAGCGGCGCCTCCTGCCCTGATGCTATAGTAGAAAGTGTTATAAAAAAAATAACAGGGTTTTACCCTGTTATAACTTCTATTGATGAATTGATAGTTCAGTTTGAAAAAACTGACTAATATGAATTATAATATTCTACTAACTGCTTTAGATCTTTTTCTTTGTTACACTTAACATCATTGGAAGAAATAAACTTAATTATTTTTGCATCGTTGTTAAAAACACCAGTTAAATTATTACAATTTTTAGCTTGCTCATACAACGATTTATTTGCATAAATGTAATAAATAGCATCCGTTTCAAATTTTTTCTGCGGAGGAGCATTGAAAACTTTATGCTCCTTGATTATAACTTTCATTTTCTTAAGCAACCCTGCCTTTTTACCGTCCGTAATGGCCTGGTAAAATTCGTTTTTATCTTCGCCATAGCCGGATACATATACTGATTTATTCAATGGCGATCTGTAATCTATAATTTCCAATTCTTTTACAGGAATTGCTACCATCTTTTCTCTTCCGTTTTCATCTCTAAAATGAATTTTACTCTCGTAAAAATTCACTTTTACCAATACACTATCATAACTACTATTATCCTCCAATTTTATACGGGCATATAACCAATCCGGAGACAAATAAGGAGAGCCTTCTACATTAGCATAGATATCGGGATTAAACGCATCAACATTTGTTGCATTCTTAAGGTTGATTAAGAAAAAGTCACCTGAATTCATGTTCAAGCTTCCGTGTAAACCACCCGAGCCCACCTGACCAACACTTGCTTGCAAGTAAAGGAAAGAAGACAGAATAAAAAATATCTGTTTCATAAAACCACTTTTTAGTACAAGTAAATTTATTGAAATTTTCTATTTGTACAATAAATCATAGTACTCATGCGCCATTCTGTTACTATCAAACTGAAAACGAACATCTTGCATACCATTCTTCATAATTTGACGCCAGGTGCTGTAATTAGAATAATACAAAGGCAGAATCTCATTTTCCAGAATCTCATAAAGTTTTTTCAAATCATATTCATCTTGCTCATGTGTAGCCATATTTGCATAATCTGCTTTCGGCACTACAAATCCATTGTGGCCATGGTTGATAAATTCTGGTATCCATCCATCATCTGTGGAGAAATTAATAGCCCCATTCATAGCAGCAGTCATCCCACTGGTACCAGAAGCCTCACGGGGCACTCTTGGATTATTCAACCAGCAATCAGATGCCTGCTTTAATCGTTTAGACAACGCAAGTTCATAACCAGTAAGCACAGCTACATTTTTGTACCTTTTACTCAAGTGTACAAGCTGATTGAATTCACTTATAGCAGGATGATCCATCGGATAGGGCTTACCCGCCCAGATAATTTGAACAGGATAGGTGGTGCTGGCTAACAACTTCTCAAACCTCTTTTCATCCGTTGTTATTAACCCAGCTCTTTTGTATCCGGCAAATCGTCTGGCCCAAACAATAGTAAATACTTCAGGATTAAATATTTTACCCGTTTGATCTGCCACAATTTCAAAAGCTCTTTTCTTTAAATATTTTTTTCTGTCATCAATTCCATAATCATCACCGGCTTCCATAAAGCGATACAATTGTTTATCCGCCCAATACCTCCAGTTTTGTGCATTCGTAATAGAGATGATTGGACAGATGCCTGCATATTTCTCCCACATGGCTCTTGATACATGACCATGCAATTGGGAAACACCATTGGCCAATTTTGCAAACCGCAATGCCGCTAATGAGTGATTAAATTGATCACTATCGTTATCGTACAATTTTTTTACTTCCTCAACCGTCAATCCGCAGAAATAACTCATTTTATGACAGAGATAAATATCATGCTTTTCATTCCCTGCTTCTTCTGGTGTATGTGTGGTAAATACCAATCTCTTTTTTACTTCGGCTAAATTGTT
>JALHNJ010000011.1 GCA_022843585.1 Chitinophagaceae bacterium | reverse complement strand
GTTATTTACCAGCAAATTTTTATGTGCTGTTTTGTTCACATTTGCCTCACATTTTCTTTTCAAAATCTTCAGAGAACTTTTCCGTTTTATTTGAACGGGCGGCGAAGATAAGGGTGTATCAATTGCTGACAAATAATTTTGCAAAGAAATTTGTTGCAGTTATGTGAAATGCAGGCCAGTAAAGGGATTGCGGGAATAATATTTTTTGGCTTTTTAGAGAAGAATCCTGCTTAAAATGATTTTGTGCTTTAAAAAACATTTTTTAAAACAGATTTTTGGTTTGCAACTGATTGATTTTTTTGCTTTTAAACAAAAAAAGAGTTGTTACTTTCTGAAATTAAGAAAACACAAGGATAAGTCACCTTTAAAATACGGGCTTCATTAGTGTTTACACATGAAGCTAAGATTTACTATTTCAAATATGACGATTAAACTTATCCCTAAAAGCGATAAAATAGCTCTTCGAGACTACAAGTCTCGAAGAGCCGTGTAATAGTACGACACTGCACAATGCCGAGTAGCGAACAGAACGATGAAGAGTGCGACGCAACGAAGATGATAGTAGTAATGCGGCTGGCAATCACCTTAATATTTTACTTCAACTAAAAACAGGCCATGTGGTGGTACCGCAAAGCTTGCCTTTGTACAATCTTTTGCTTCTATTATTGTTCTGAATTGATCCAACGAAATTTTGTTGCGACCGACCTGGAGCATTGTAGCAGTAAGTGCTCTAACCATTCCCCGTAAGAAACGATTGGCAATTACATTGTAAACAAGCATATCATCTTCAATTAGCCATTTGCTCTGAGTGATCTTACACATGAAAGTTTTAACCTGTGTATTGCGTTTTGAAAAGGAAGTAAAGTCGTTATATTCTTTTAGTATCGTAGCCGCTTGCTGCATTTTTTCTATAGCGAGTGTATAGGGAAAGAAGAATGCCCTTTCGCTTTTGAAGGGATCCTTTTTGTTGTAAATGTGATATTTGTACTCTCTATGCGTCGCATCAAAACGGCAATGCGCATCTGATGGTACGGGATAAATGGATTTTATAACAATGTCGCCAGGAAGAATGGCATTTAATTTATAAGCAAGATTGGCTTCGTTTTCTACAGTTTTCCAGCTCTCAATGGTTTGAAGTGTATCAAAATGAAAGAAGTTTTGGTGAGCATGTACTCCGGCATCTGTTCTTGAAGAGCCGGTGAGAATTATATTTTCTTTTCGCAGGATGCCTAGGGCTTTTTCTACTTCAGCTTGTATGGAGTTTGCGTTTTGCTGGCTTTGAAAACCGCTGTAATTGGTGCCTTTGTATGCCAGTTCTATAAAGTAGCGAGTCATTGAAATTAGTTGCGAAGCATGGCTTTAAAACGGTTGATGTAATATTCATCTTTTAATTCGGCCTGCAAACTGCTGAACGATTCCTTATCGCTAGTGTAGTTATATGCTGCATCGAAGAAACGATATTTATTCTCATCATTTAAGAATAAGGTGCCGAGATTTTTTAATTGTGCTGTGGTGTAGCATTTTTCTTTGAACTGCCTTCTTGCTTCGCTGATCATATCATCATCATTTTCCGCAGCGGCCATAGATTTGCGAAGTTTGAAGAAATCGCTTTCTGTGGCAACTTCATTGCAATTTCCTTTGGTAGTAGTGGCAGGTGTTTTTGTTTCTGTTGCCACCGGAGTAACCGTTGTGACAGTTTTAGGTTCCTCTTTAACAGGCTCAGTTGCGGGTGATGCTTGTATGTCTAAAAATTTTTTTTCTTCTTTTGGTTGTTCCTTAATTGCAACAACTGTTTTGGGATTTGGGATGAGGATCTTTATAGTGTCTCTTGCGCCATTATCATAATCATCTATGAATGTAAGGCCGAATCCTTCTGTTGTAGAACTTTCTGATCTTTTTGATACGGTTGATCTTTTATATTCTTCCAGAGTGATACTACTTTGCTCTTCTTTAACTACAACAGTTTCCGTAGGTATAGGTTTAGATTCTGTAGAAGTTGGAGTTTCTATCGGTTTGATAGCAACTTCTTCTTTCTTTTCTCCTGGCTTTGTAACAATTTCTGGTTGTTTTACTGGTGGAGTTTCTTTTATCTCTGGCTTAGGTTCTTCTTTTTTTACTTCTGGTGGTTGAATTATTTCTACCGGTTTAGTTGCTGGTTGTTCTTTTACTTCCTCTTTTTTTGTTTCGACTTTTGGTTCAGGTTTTACTTCTGGCTGAACCACTGCAACAGGTTTTTTTTCTTCTACCGAGGGTGTAAGAGTTTTTTCTTTTAATGAGGGGTCATCTGAAGCTTTGGATAGAATGTCTGTAAATGCAGATACATTTTTGTTTTCTTCTTTAACTGGTGTTTCAACTTTTGCTATAGCGGAAGATGACATTTGTACAGCCAAGGTTTGCAAATCAAAAAGCCCCCAGCCTTTTTCTCCAAAGTTCTTTACCAGATAACCATGATCTTTTCTATTGAGTGTAACAGCAAATTTTTGCTCCGGCCATTTATTTTGCGGAAAGCCGAGAGTGAAGTTATAAGTACTATCAACCAATTTAGGAAGAATGAGATAACCTGTAGCTGAAGAGCTATGTACCTTCTCATTCATTTTTATAAAAAAAGGCTGCTCGGATTCTGACTGCAAGTAAATAAAAAACACCTTTTGTGCAGATGCTGTTGCTGAAACCAATAGAAACGAAAGACATAGGAGGAGCTTGTTCATTTTTCAGGCATTGGGTGTAGTAAGCAAATTTAATTGAAAACTATTGACTTTGCTTGCCGTGATTGTTTAAGTTTTGTTACCAACTTCCACTGGCACCACCACCACCAAAACTGCCGCCGCCAAAACCTCCGAATCCTCCGCCGCTACTTCCACCACCACCCGACCAACCTCCTCCTCCACTACCCCCAGTCCAGCCACCAAAGCCACCCCTAGACATATAGGTACCACCACCAGCACCGGCAGCACCACCACCGAATATGATGATAAGAACTATAACGATCAAAATGATCTTGCCAATACTGATGCCTTTACTTTTCTTACTTCCGTAATTCTCGGGGGCTGTGTATTCGCCCAGGGTTGCTTTTATAATTGCATCAGTACCTTCTTCGATGCCCCGGTAATAATTACCTTCTTTGAAATTGGGGGTAATTTCGTTTTCAATTATTCGTTTGGCAGTAACATCTGGCACAGCTCCTTCAAGGCCATAACCTACCTGAACATTTACTTTTCTATCTTCTTTTGCAACAAGTAGAACAATACCGTTGTTTTTATCTTTATTACCTACCCCCCATTCACGGCCAATGGTAAATGCATAATCACTTACATCATGACCATCTAATGTGTTAACTATTACAACGGCTATCTGGTTTGAGGAACTATCATCATAGGCAACAAGCTTAGCTTCTAAGGCGTCAACTTGTTGTTGCGTAAGTGTTCCTGTAAAATCATTTACCAGCTTTGGCGGGTTTGGTCTTTTTGGAATTGCTTTTTCTATCTGCGCTGAAACACAAAATGAAAAAAGCAACCCCAGTATGACCAACAATTTTTTCATGAATATTATTTGCCGAATACGATATTATCGGGCAATTCGTTTTTATCTGTGTCTTTGTCGTAAGGGAAATGAGTGGTAAGAGCATCACCAATTTGAATCACACATTCAGCTATTCCTTTGGCGTAATTCTCTTTGTTGAAAGTGGAAAGCATTTCTCCAACTACTTTAACCCAATATTCAGCTCCCACTTTATTATGTATTCCCTCATCTCCAAAAACAGCCAACTGATGATCTTTGAGGGCAACATATACTAACACAGCATTACGCTGCTCGGTATTTTCCATTTTTAGTGTAAAGAAAATTTCTGCTGCCCTGTCAATAGCATCCAGCCAGCTACAACGGCTTTCGACGAATACCCTAACCTCGCCACTTGTACGCTGTTCGGCATGCCGAACAGCTTTTACAATAAGCCGGGTATCCTCCTCATTGAAAAGAGGTTTTATTTTTTGCCAGGGGAATAACTTCACGGAGTTCGGTTAGAATTATTTACTAAAATCCACTTTTGTATCTTCTGAACCTTCCGGAGCGGTATAATTATCTTTTTGCTTATACCCCAGCATACCAGCTATTAAATTAGAAGGGAACTTAACTACCTTTTGATTAAAATTAGTGATAGCAGTATTCCAATCATTCAATGCCACGGTTACCCGATTTTCTGTTCCTTCAATCTGGGCTTGCAGATCTCTAAAAAGATCTGTTGCCTTCAAAGTTGGATAAGCCTCGATATTAATATTAAGCGCTGAGCGGCCAACAGCATTCAACTGACGATCAGCTTCGGCTACTTGTGCCGGAGTGGATGCATCTGTAATGTTTGGAACTCTTGATCGCATTTGTACAATCTTGATAAGAGTGGTATCCTCGTTGGTTGCTGCACCTTTAATAGTGTTTACAACATTTTCATACAATTTTGCTTTCCGATTGTATTGCGTTTGCACTTGTCCCCACTTTCCTTTTATATCGGTTTCGCTGCTTGCTAAACCATTTCTTATGTTACAGCCCCACATAAATAAAATTATTAGCAGAGCACCAACAGCTAAAAGTCCAATGTTACGGGTTCCTTTCATTTTAGTATTTTTTATTAGAGAATAAAATTAGCGTTTTTGTAATTCTTCAGAGTAATTTTTCGGTTAGCCGAGTATTACTGTCGGTAAATTGCAAGCAGGCGACCCTACGGCATGGTTTTAGCCCCGAATTTGCAAATCCATATTTATGCATTTTTGTAAAAGAACATCTGCCTTGCTTGTTGTTTGTGTACTACTTTTCTCCCAGTGCAAAAAAGATGATGACAACAATCCGACAGACTCCAACCCTGTAGTTTTAAAGGAATCCATAATTGCAGAAGGACTCAATTTTCCCTGGGAGATAGTATGGGGACCCGATAATTTTATCTGGATCACTGAAAGAGGTGGAAAAATCAGCCGACTAAACCCTGAAACTGGTGTAGTAACTCTCTTACATACCGTTACTGAAACCGCTACGAACGGAGAAGGAGGTTTATTAGGGATGGTTCTTCATCCCAATTTTGCTACAACACCCCAAGTATTTGTAGCTTATAATTATAATTCAGGAGGCTATAAAGAAAAAGTTGTACGTTATACCTATAATGGAACTGCATTAATTAACCCGGTTACAATTATTGAAAATATTCCGGCTGCTTCTATTCATAATGGATGCCGCCTTGTTATAACGCCTGACTTAAAATTATTTATTACCACAGGGGATGCTAATAACACTACATTGCCACAAAACGTTTCTTCTTTAAGCGGCAAAGTACTACGATTAAATCTTGATGGAGGTATTCCGGTTGACAATCCTGTTGCAGGAAATCCATACTGGAGTATCGGTCATCGCAACGCACAAGGACTTGTATTTGCCAATAATATATTATACAGTTCAGAACATGGACCATCAAGCGATGATGAAATAAATATTATTGAAAAAGGAAGAAATTATGGATGGCCGGATGTGAGAGGATTTTGTAACGAAACTGCAGAGCAAAGTTTTTGCACCACAAACAATGTAAAAGAGCCGCTAAAAGTGTGGACACCAACTACTGCTGCCTGCGGACTTGACTACTACAATAATGACCTTATACCACAATGGAAAAACTCATTGCTGATGGTTGCATTGAAAGACGCAAGGCTATACCAGATGAAGATGAGTAATAGTTTCAACACTATAGTTGAAACAAATGAATTCTTTGTAAACGATTATGGAAGAATGAGAGATATTTGTATTTCACCAACAGGAAAAGTATACATCTGCACCAGCAATGGAGGCAATAATGATAAGATTATTGAAATAAGCAAGGAGTGACTTAGCTATTTACTGCAGCAATACCAGGCAATACTTTGCCCTCGAAGTATTCCAGCATAGCGCCACCACCGGTAGATACATAGCTGACTTTATCAGTGAAACCGAATTGATTAACAGCTGCCACTGAATCACCTCCGCCTACTAATGAGAAAGCACCATCTTGTGTAGCTTCAGCGATTGCGATTGCAATAGTTTTAGTTCCATTTTGAAATTTAGGCATTTCAAAAACACCCATGGGGCCATTCCACAAAATAGTTTTAGAATTTTTTATGACGTTGGAGAACTGGTCGCAAGCATTAGCACCAATATCTAAACCCATCCAGCCATCAGGAATATTATTACTTGGGGCCACTGAAGTTTCTGCATCAGCAGCAAACTTATCTGCAATTATAGAATCAGATGGCAGATGAATGCAAACATTTTTCTCTTCCGCTTTTCTCAGAATTTCTAAGGCTGTATCAAGACGTTCTTCTTCGCAAAGTGAATTTCCAATTTGTCCGCCTTTAGCTTTCATAAAGGTATATGCCATACCACCACCTATGATTATGTCGGTAGCTCTTTCCAACAGATTTTCTATAATGAGAATTTTATCACTCACTTTTGCGCCGCCGATGATTGCTACAAAAGGTTTTTCTGCTTTATGTAATACTTTTTCTGCACTGGCTACTTCGCTTTCCATTAATAAGCCGAACATTTTTTTATCAGCAGGAAAGAATTTTGCAATTACCGCTGTAGATGCATGAGCCCGGTGTGCTGTTCCGAAAGCATCATTTACCCATACATCACCCAGTTTTGATAATTTCTCCGCAAATTTTTCATCTCCCTTTTCTTCTTCTTTGTAAAAACGAAGATTCTCTAATAACAACACTTCGCCCGGTCGCATCATACTAGCTGTAAGATATGCTTGCTCACCCACACAGTCATTTGCAAAGAAAACGGTAGTGCCACTGAGCAAATCGCTTAGATGTTGTATCAAAGGTTTAAGAGAAAACTTTTCTTCCGGTCCATCTTTCGGTCTACCGAAGTGGCTCATCAATATTACCATACCACCGTCTGCCAGAATTTTCTTGATCGTTGGAAAAGCAGCTCTCATCCTGGTATCATCCGTAATTTCAAACTTGTCATTTAACGGCACATTAAAATCTACACGAACTAATGCTTTTTGTCCTTTAAAATTATAGGCCGAAAATTCTGACATAGTATTAATTTAAAAATGATACACTATTGATGAACAACTTTCTTGCTTTGTGTTTCCCTGAACAAAAGATGACCGGCGACAGTTGCCATTACTTCATCTGTTACATCTTTACCCCCATTGATATTTGTACGAATACTCTGAAGGGTGTACTTGGGACCGAAAGGAATTCCCCACCATCCAAAAAGAAGGGATAAAATAGTGAAGGGAAGCCCTTTTACTTTTTCATTCTCGCCTTTTTTTAAAAGATAAACTCCAGACGTTCGCTTTAAAGTTACTACCAGCAGGGAAATAGTGTATGCATAATAAACAAACCTCCCACCCCTATCATTTTCTTTTTGTAAGTCTTCAGCTGAAAGCCCTGCAATATTTTTAATTTTCATACCCGATTGCTATTAAATGCCGCAACAATTGCCAAAAATCAATTCGTCCTTTGGTGTGCTTATGATATTTACTTGCTAATCAGCTTGGCAAAATAATTTACTGTTCTTACCAGTTGACTAACGTAGCTCATTTCATTATCATACCAACTCACCGTTTTTACCAGTTGCTTATCTCCTACGGTCATTACTTTAGTTTGCGTAGCATCAAATAAGGAACCGAAATGAATTCCGATGATATCGCTGCTTACAATTTCATCTTCTGTATAACCGAAGCTTTCGTTGGAAGCTGCTTTCATATCTGCGTTTATCTGTTCTGCAGTTACTGTTTTTCCAAGAATAGAAGTTAGCTCTGTCAGGGAACCAGTAATAGTTGGAACTCTTTGTGCACTACCATCTAATTTTCCTTTTAATTCAGGCAATACCAAACCAATTGCTTTCGCTGCTCCGGTTGTATTAGGAACAATATTGGCAGCAGCTGCTCTTGCACGACGAAGATCACCTTTAGGATGTGGTGCATCTAATGTATTCTGGTCGTTTGTGTAGGCATGGATCGTTGTCATGATACCAGTTACGATACCATATTTATCATTCAACACTTTTGCCATTGGTGCCAGGCAATTGGTAGTACATGACGCACAAGAAATGATCGTTTCGCTACCATCTAATATTTCATGGTTTACGTTGAATACAACGGTTTTTAATTCGCCTGTAGCAGGTGCAGAAATAACTACTCTTTTGGCACCAGCTTTAATATGTGCAGCAGCTTTATCCTTATCGGCAAAGAAACCAGTGCTTTCAATTACCACATCCACATCATGGCTTCCCCATGGAATTTGTGATGGATCTTTCTGCGCATATATTTTTACTGTATCTCCGTTTACTACAATTGAGTCTTCGGTAGCTTTAACTTCCGCATCAAAACGACCCTGAGCACTATCATACTTTAAAAGGTGCGCCAAAACCTGAGGGCTTGTCAAATCATTAATGGCTACCACATCAATTCCTTCCATTTTATAGATCTGGCGGTAAACGAGGCGGCCGATACGACCAAAGCCATTGATGGCAACTTTTACTGTACTCATGTTGAACTAGTTTATATTAAAATGAGGGGCAAAGGTATGAAAACCGGCTGTGTTTGGGTATATCAGATTTGCGTAAAATGGCGAGAGCAGTTTTCCACCATATATAATATTATATAGTGCATAAAAGAATGGGAAAAACATTTGGCTAAAAACTGCTGCAAACCTATCTTTGCCGTCCCTTAAAACGGCCCGTTCGTCTAAGGGTTAGGACACCACCCTTTCACGGTGGTGATACGAGTTCGAATCTCGTACGGGCTACAAAGCCCCGCTAGTTTATCACCGGCGGGGCTTTTTTTATTCGCCCATTGTTTCTTCTTTCCCTTTCTTTCCCCAACTCCTATGCTTTGCTCCATCCATCTTAACGATCTTCGGCGTGAACTTTCCTACCATATCCACTAATTGCTTTTGCGATTGCATTACTACTTCAATGTCTTTATAAGCAAAAGGCGATTCATCCAATCCACCCCCTAACAGTTTTACACCAAACTTTTTTAATTCGTCTCTAAACTGTTTATCAGTAACAGAAGCGATGGCTCTTGAACGGCTCATCTTTCTTCCTGCACCATGCGATGCAGAGTTAACAGCAGCCGATTCACCTTTTCCTTTTACAATAAACCCATCAGCGGTCATTGAGCCGGGAATAATTCCCAATACATCTTTACCCGCAGGTGTTGCACCTTTACGGTGAACGATCACTTCTTTTCCTTCCCATTGTTCTTTCCAGGCAAAGTTGTGGTGGTTCTCAACCATTTTCATTGGTTTACGTCCCAACTGCTTTGCAATCTTTGCATGAATGATATGGTGGCAAGCAGAAGCATAATCACCAGCCAGGTTCATTGCGATCCAATACTCCATTCCTTCTTCTTCATCCAATGTTAACCAGGCCAAATTTTTTGCATCATGTGGCAAACGTCTTTTGCTGATGGCAATTTTTGTATAGTGATTGGCAATGTTTGCTCCCAATGCTCTTGAACCGGAGTGAGACAACAATCCCACATAGTTACCTGCCTCAACACCTAACACTTCATCTTTCTCTGCGATCTCTACCACACCAAACTCCACAAAGTGATTACCTGAACCGGAAGAGCCTAATTGCTTCCATGCACGGCCATGCAAATTTTTAAGTAATGGCATTTCATAAAAAGCTTTGCTCTCCATCACTTCATGATCGGCGGTATGGTCAAACTGGCCACCACTTCCAAACAAAGTGGCTTCGTTGATCTCTCTTGCGAAATACGATTCTCTTTGTATCAACTCCTTTGGATCAATATCAAAAATGCTCAAACACATTCTGCACCCAATATCCACCCCTACTCCATAAGGAATCACTGCATTGGCTGTTGCCAGCACTCCGCCAATTGGTAAACCATAACCGCTATGTGCATCGGGCATTAATGCTCCCGCCACGGCAATCGGTAATTTAGCCGCAGTGTACATCTGGTGCATGGCTCCTTCTTCAATATGTTCCTGTCCGAATACATTGAATTGAATTCCTGATTGATTCAACGATGTCTCCGCCCCATCTGTTGATGGCTTTGGCAATAATTGCTCAGCGATCAATGCCAGCACTGCATCATCTTTATATTCTATTGGGCTTGCCAGTACTTTCTTCAATAATTCCATCACTTCCTCCTTCTTCTGATGCTTATAATTTTTTTGCATCACATTCATGGCTACGCTTATCACCGGTCCTTCCGGAAAGCCGATAGCTCTTAATTCTTTTCCTGTTATTTTTAATTTGCTCATTATAAGTTTTTTTTAAACCACGGAGGCACAAAGGCACGGAGTAACACGGAGGCTTTTCTCTGTGCCGCCCTCTGTCTCCCTGTCTCTGTGGTTTTCTTGTTTTTTTACCAGCGACAGTAACTCCGGTCATCGTCTGTTGCGTCGCACTCTTCAGGGTTTTGTTCGCTAATCATCATCATGTTTCATTTTACTTTACCATAATATTATTAGGACAATGGGTATCTATTGCTTAATTCAATTAATCCTTAGTAAGGATTTCATCCCAAAATTCTTTTGCAGCTTTTTCCATATCCACTGACATATTTTTGATTGACCCATTCGCTAGTTGATGTTCTCTAATTTTCTCATAGTGTTCCAATATCATTCTAACAAATGGCTCTGCCATTTTATGCCTTGACAATACTCTAAACCATATGTATTTCATACTTTCTTCATTAACCATTTCAGATGGCATCAAGACATTATCTTCAACAACATCAGTATATAAACTCTTGTTTTTTTGTGCATCTAAATAATTCTCATCTTCCGACATACATGATTCTAAAAATTTCATTGCTCCATCATAGTCGCCCTTATATAAAAACTGGCAAATAAACATATCTAACGAACCTGATTTTTTAATTTTACTTGGATGCTTAAAAAAGCCTTTTTTATACTCTTTGACATCTTCATTTGTTCGGTCAATCAAAACCAATAACAATACACTTGAGATTGCTTTTCCAACTTCTTCCATAGCAAATTGATAAAGAGCATATGCCCTTTGGAATCGTTTTGCTTCCCGTAAAAGATCGGCATCTGACATCAAGGATTCTGCATTTTGCATACTCTTTTTGGCAACTTCCATTAATATTTCATCATTTACATTCATATCCTTCTTTTTGATCTTCATAAATCATTCATTTTGGTATTACTTAACTCAATGACAATCTTTCGATGTATTTGCTCAGTAAAGTTACCGAACGTACAAGAGTGCGACGCAACAGACGATGCTAGTAGCACTACTGCTTGGCTAATAAAAATAAAACATCCGGCACCGGAATGATACCGGATGTTAGTTTATTTCTGCGGTACAAAGATCTGCTTCAACTGTTCTATCAACACACCGTTACCACTTACACTGATGTTGCTGATCTTGTCGGCGATCTTTTCTACATATTCCATCTCTTTCAATTTCCATAGCATCGCATTTTCTTCCATCAGCTTGGCAGTGTTCAGCAAACTACGGGTACTGGCAGTTTCTTCACGACGCATGATAGTGTTGGCCTGTGCTTTTTTCTCTGCGATCAACACCTGGTTCATGATCTCCTTTACATCACCCGGTAAGATGATATCCCGGATACCGAAATCAGTTACCGCTACACCCAATGCTTCGGCGTTTTGTTGTACGCTTTGCAAAATGAATGGAGCAATGCTTTCTTTCTTCTCCAGCAATTCATCGAAACTGAAACCAGCGATATACTCCCGCAATGCCAATTGGAAGGCTACATACAATTGCTTGTCGTAGTCTTTGTTTTGCAACAAGGCTTTTTCAATGTCGGCTACTTTGTACTGTGCCCATGCATTGATACGCAACGCTGCTTTGTCTTTGGTCAAGATCTCCTGGCCGTTTACTTCCAGTTGTTGCTGACGAATATCCACTTTACCTACATGAATAGCAATATTGTTCTTCCACCAGAAGTATGCACCCGGCTCCAACTGCTTTACATATTTACCTTCTACAAACAGCAACGCTTTTTCATAGCTCTGTACTTCGTTCATACGAACCCATGCATTCAACGGTGCTTTCGCCAACAGGCTACGGTCGATATTGTCTGCAATTTCAATATTGCTGATATCCGCTTTAATGAACTCCCGTTGCACTACAGATTTCCAGAATACATAACGACCAGCGGTCATGATGTTTTTCAGTAAACCGTTTTCATATTGCAATGCAATTTCATTGTCTTTTACTTCTACGATCTGCAAAATATCGGCCAGCACTTTATCCTGTAACAGAATATTTAATTCAATAGGTGCCACAAACTGTTTAGTGATATCGTACACTTGTACATCTTCACCTTTCCAGAACCAATACTTACCTGCAGTCAACAGACGCTGGTACTCTCCATTTTTAAATACCAAACCAACCTGATAGGCATTCAATTTTACTTTTTTCATTTCTTCTATTTTTAAAAATTCTCAATTGTTTTAATAAAGCCAGTTTTATTTGTCACCAACTAACTACGGAAGTTGAGTTGAGTAATAGTTAGTAATACAGTTCATCAGTCGCTCCTTTATTGCATTGCAATAACCTATTACTGCTGAAGTGAAATACGGCGTATTATTTTTATCAGCTTGCAGGTAATTACCTGGTTGCAATGCTTCAGGCTCCCGCAAATGCGGGATTCCGACGCATCACCGGCAAATAATCCTGGCTTTAAATTTTGCTGCCTTTTTTAGAGAAGAGGCTAACTTCTTTTCGAAGCATCTTCAGTGCTTTGCGTTTACCATTTTCGCCATCCCGATAAAATCAGGAGCGGGACTCGAACCCGCATACAAGGGCTGTGCTCTATCCAGCTGAGCTATACCGATTATGAGTCGGAGAAGGAATCGAACCTTCGACACCAGCGTTTGGTGATATATGTGCCATTGCAACAAAAGCATACAGATAGTTACTACGTCTGCACTGTTATGTTTCTTTGAAACATGAACCTGGTTTGTTATCAACAAGCATATACCTTCTTCTGTTGATACAGTCGCATCAACAATATTTTAAATAACTTAATTCATCATCACTTCCTGCGTTCTGAAACCAATTACTTGTGTTGAAACAGGTTGTTGTTCCTTTTCATTTGGATTAGCAATCTCTGCAATGGTCATTGGTTTGTCAATCACTTTGTCAAACCCAAAATGCTTTGATAACCGATTTGCTTTTTCGATTCCTAACTTACCAAACTCATATTTTGCTATCAATCTTCCTTTTCGCATCAATGCACTATCCACCATGGTTAGCGAACTGTTGAACGTACAAATCAACTGCACATTCAGAAAGTCTGCCAGCAACCCATCAGAAATATTTAGCAGATTCGAAACAGATGAACTATTGCTATGCTTTCGATCCATGATGATGTTCTCCGCATCTTCAATAATTAATACCGTATTCGGATTACTTATCAGCAATTGAACAAAATCCGGGTTCATTATTTCTCCTGCCACACCCGGTGAAACAAACAATACTCTTTTCTTGATCTTACCAATCAGGTAGCGCAGATATGTTGTCTTTCCCGTGCCTGGCAATCCGTGCAGCAATACAATTCCTTTATCCTTCTCATTTTTAAGTCTTTTACAAATGATATCATCCACTTCTTTAAAGTCGTCCTCATAAAAAAGATCAAGGTCTAGTTTTGTTCGCTTTACTTCGATCTGCCTAAATTCAAAACCGTTTCGGCCCCTGCTAATCAAGTTTATTTCCAAAGGCTTTCTTCGCTGTTTTTCTTTAAACGTCTTCATCAGCACGGTGCTTTCGTTTATAAAATCGTCCTGCGAGCCATTATGATAGATTTCGCAATAACTGGAATTAAACTCCAACACACATCCATTCTGCATAATCAGGAATGTGTCGCCAAAGTCATATTTCCTGGATTTGCTATCATAATATCTGTATGTATGTGTTGATACAACCAGGTCCCCAAACTTTTCCTTAACTGCATTGAACGCCTTCTCGCCATCGATACTGCCAATATAATTTGCACTTGGTATTCTGTTGAACCGATACAGGTAAAGTGATTTTCCACACAAAAAGCCATTATCGAAAATGCCATTTGCATTTATCACTTTCTGTTCATTATTATTTTCCATTTCGTTCAATTAAAATTTTAAATACTTTTTACTTTTCATTTGTTACTTCGCTACTGCACCACTTTATTCGCACAACTGGAACTTGCAAAGGCTTCTGGCTTTGCTTTAAACACAAAACCCATTCCCATGATGTAGCCCATTGCCTCTTTCAGCGCATCATTACTTTTGAATGATGGATTAGTGTTGATGTCGGCATGTACTTCCATATCTACACTGTAGCGGGAAAAAATATTGCACAGCGTATAAGCAATGTCAATACTCTTTGCAACTTCAGTGAGCATCCGTTCTTTAATGCTCATCTTTTGTGTTGTGGTTTCGTTATGTATGTACATAAAACCACCTTTCCCTTTACGGATGAATACAATTACGGTGGCGAATTCAGTAACCTTACCTTTTACCTGGCTATCGGTACCGATGCATACTTTTAATTCATGTCCTGTTTCACTTTCCCGCATTAATACATTCGTTACTTCCTCAGCAATCGGAATGCTGATTCGTTCACCGTTTAATTTTCTCCATTGTTGTTGCTGTTCCATTGCCTTTCGTTTTAACTTTCTCAATTACATTTTCGTGGTGCCCCGTGGAATTGAACCACGATGTCTGGGATTTCACTCCAGTGCATATATCCATTCTGCCAAAGCACCATTTGTTTGCGACAAGTATTGACTGATCTTTATTTCCTCATTATCGAATTCACTTATAACAAACATTGCGGATGAAGAAAGATTCGAACTTTCAACCGGCGGCCTAACAAACCACTGCTCTGCCATTGAGCTATTCATCCTTTAGTTGGCCCGGTGAGATTCGAACTCACAACCCTCCGGTTAAAAGCCGGATACATCTATCCAGTTGAGCTACGAGCCAATTTTGTTGCGACTGTTGGAATCGAACCAACTACAACTACCTTGTAACGATAGTTTTCTGCCATTGAATTAAATCGCATTCTTGTGATGACTGATAGATTCGAACTATCAACCTTTACGGTATCAGCGTAATGCTCTCAACCATTGAGCTAAGTCATCATTTGTTGCGGCCATTGGATTTGAACCAACATCATCCTGCTTATGAGACAGGGGTGTTACCATTACACCAAACCGCATTTTTATTTTGTTGGCTTAACAAGATTCGAACTTGTATCACTTCATTCGTAGTGAAGTATTCTCATCCATTGAACTATAAGCCATTCATTGTGCGACCTTCAGAATTGAACTGAATACATTCATCTGCTATTTACCTTTCAGAAAGAAAGGGAGATGAGTATGTTGCCATTACACCAGGCCGCATTTCATTTGTTGGTTGACTCCGGGGTTCGAACCCTGATCTTCCGTTGCACAAACGGATGCTTTACCAATTAAGCTAAAGCCAACATTTTGTCTTGTCACCGGACTCAGACTCGAACTGAGAACATCACGGTCAAAGTGTGATATGTTAACCATTACACTATCCGGCATTAAAGCGGTTCATATGAGAGTCGAACTCATAGCTTCTGACAGACAATCAGAAATGTTAGCCGTTACACCAACGAACCCAACAGTAAGCTGCATGGGATTCGAACCCATATCCTCAAGTAGAAAGCTTGACATCCTGAACCTTTAGACGAGCAACTCATTATGTATAGTAGACAGGATTCGAACCTGCAGCCTCCCCGATCCAAACGGGGTATCCGACCAGTCGGAATGCTACTATATTTTTTCTCAAAGAACTTGTAGAAAAAGTGTCCCTGCTGCATCTCGCAGGGAGCACTTTATTCCTCCTTTCTGCATCAATATTTTCATTGCCTTAATTCATACTCTGCCGGATGATAAACTTTTTCGTTTATCTCTTCTGCTTCGTTCATCCGTTTATCTTTTCTTTTGTTACTGATCAATTCACCGATGCAATGAATTGCCAGTACTATCAATAAAAATTTCATCACATACCTTCCTTGTTTTTTGTTGATCAATTACCGGCATAAAAAAGCCCGGTCGTTTTGCGACCGGGCTTCCTTCGTTCAACCTGCCTATAGCAGGTTACGTATGGATACAATCCGGTCGTTGATATTTATTATCATTCTCATTTCCCATGGGCACAATACTTCTATCCGATGGTGCATACCAATAGCAGCTGAGTGATAATGGTTCATCATTCATTCCTGTAAATCGTTTATGTTGTTCTTGTTTCAGCATTATTTATTTTTCAGTTACTAATAGATTCAATTCGTTTCCGATTACACAAAACACTTCAAATTATTTAGACCTGCCACCAACCTCTCTCCCAAGGAGAAGGGCAATAAAAACCCCGCAATCTCTTGCGGGGCCTGTATTCTATTGAATTCGTTTTTCAACTTATTCATGCAGCAATACTTGCCCCGCCATCCAATAATCCCCTTTGGGACTAAAGCGATTCGCTGTTTCAATATGTAAAAGCAGTTGATGCATGTTTTTATTTTTGCAGTGCAAAGATGAATTTATTTTGTTGATAGTGCCAAATTTTTGTTGACAAATTTTAAAAATATTTTTTCCTTGATTATACACTATCTATTTTTTTCGGCATACTTGCTTCATATTCCGTGTAGGAAGAATGTACGATTAACAGTCAATAATCAATATGCCAAACGAAGATATTTACTGTGAAAAAAGAAAATTTCAAGAAGCACTTCATTCATTTAAAGATGTGAACAAAATGAAAATTATCAAAACCCAAATCATAATCTGTATTAAAAAGCGTTAACCAACATATCTCTCAATATCAATTAGTAACTTTAGAAATACAAAACAAAGAAAATGAAAGCCCTTCTATATATTTTTTCCCTGTCGCTAGTGTTTATGTCTTGCCAGAAAGATACTGTTGAAAATCCAACAACGACACCGGAAAAAACAACACTTAACGAGTCTTACGGAACCAATACCGCACAAAAGATGGATATCTACCTGCCTGCTGACCGCAGCAGTACATCTACAAAAGTTATTATACTCATTCATGGAGGCGGATGGAGTGGCGGTGATAAAAATGATTATGCACTATACCTGGATACGCTGAAAAAAAGATTGCCCGGTTATGCCATCTTCAATATTAATTATAGATTAGCAGCAGGTGCAAGCAATTTGTTTCCCACGCAGGAAAATGATGTGAAAGCGGCCATCGAATACATTTATAACAAGAGAGCCGATTTTAAAATTTCCGACAAATTTGTTTTATTAGGCAACAGTGCAGGAGGTCATCTTTCTTTATTACATGCCTATAAATATACCAGTCCTGTAAAAATAAAAGCAGTGATTGATTTTTTTGGACCCACTGACCTGGTAGAAATGTACAATAATCCGGCAACTATATTTGCGCCGCCTTCATTAATTGCGGCTGTTGTTGGCGGCACACCTACCACACATGCTACACTCTACCAGCAATCGAGCCCAATCAATTTTGTAGATGCACAAAGCCCTCCTACCATTATATTACATGGTGGAGTTGATATTGTAGTTTCGCCAAACCAATCTGTAGCATTAAAAAACAAACTACAATCGTTTGGAGTGGCAAACCAATATGTTTTTTATCCAACAGAAAACCACGGATGGACAGGTGCTAATATGGTTGATTCTTTTGATAAAATAGCTGCGTTTTTGCAGGCGAATGTTAATTAAAACCCCGTCAAAGTCATAAAATAAATATATTCTTCACTTTCTTTTACAGCATCTCACTTTTACGGGATGCTTTTTTGTTACTTTGACTATGAATTCTTCCATGCCTTTAGCTGAACGTATTCGCCCCAATTCGTTAGATGAGTTGCTGGGTCAAGAACATCTTGTTGGCAAAGGCAGTATTTTAAGAACAGCAATAGAGAAAGGGAAAATTCCTTCTATGATATTTTGGGGTTCTCCTGGTACGGGTAAAACAACTATCGCCAATATTATTGCGCATACCCTTCAAGTTCCGTTTTTTCAATTAAGTGCTATTAGTGCTGGTGTAAAAGATGTAAGAGAAATTATAGAAAAAGCAAAAGACCAGCCCGGCTCCGTTTTGTTTATTGATGAAATTCATCGTTTTAATAAAGGACAACAAGACGCATTGCTTGGAGCTGTTGAAAAAGGAATAATTACATTGATTGGTGCCACTACAGAAAACCCATCTTTTGAAGTAAACAGTGCTTTGTTGAGTCGCTGCCAGGTATATGTATTAAAACCGCTTGAAGAAAAAGATCTGGTTAAACTTTTACAAACAGCCATTGAAAAAGATGAGAGTTTAAAAAAGAAAAAGATTGAACTTAAAGAAACTGCTGCGTTAATAAATATTTCCGGAGGCGATGGAAGAAAGCTTTTGAACCTCTTGGAAATTGTAACCGACGCCGGCGGTGACACAATTAGCATTACTGATAAGTTTGTAATGGAAGTAGCTCAACGAAGAATTGCATTATATGATAAATCCGGCGAGCAGCATTATGATATTATTTCTGCTTTTATCAAATCCATACGAGGCAGCGACCCCAATGCAGCGATTTACTGGCTGGCAAGAATGATTGAAGGTGGCGAAGATGTAAAATTTATTGCACGACGGTTAGTAATTCTTGCCAGTGAAGATATTGGCAATGCCAATCCTACTGCATTGGTAATGGCAAACGCCAGTTTTGATGCAGTTAATAAAATTGGATATCCCGAAGCAAATATTATCCTCTCTCAATGCGTGGCATACCTGGCTGCATCACCAAAAAGTAATGCCGCTGTGGTGGCCATTGGCGAAGCATTATCAGCTGTAAAAAAATATGGCGATTTGCCAGTTCCTTTGCATATCCGCAATGCACCAACCAAGCTAATGAAAAAAATGGGGTATGGAGAAAATTATGAATACTCCCACAGCTACAACAACAATTTTTCTCCGCAGGAATATTTACCAAAAGAAATTGCAGGTACAAAATTTTATGAGCCCGGAAAAAATGCCAGGGAAGAAGAACTGCGAAAATTTTTAAAGAATTTATGGAAAGACAAATACAATTATTAAAATAGAACAGATGAAAATAACCTGGTCTTTAAAAAAGTTTGAAGAATTAACTCCGCTAGAATTATATGTTATTCTGCGGTTGCGCAATGAAGTGTTTGTAGTAGAACAGAACTGCCCATACCAGGATGCTGACAATAAAGATCTTTTATCTTTTCATTTTATGGGTTGGGGAGATGATAAACTGGTTGCTTATACAAGAATAATTCCGCCGGGCATCTCCTATGAAGAAGCTTCTATAGGCAGAGTAGTTAACTCGCCTTCAGTAAGAGGCGAGGGCATGGGCAGAGAATTAATGCTGCAATCTATTAGCCAGTTGTATAGTTTGTTTGGCAATGTTGCTATTAAAATAGGTGCACAACTTTATCTGCAAAAATTTTATACCTCACTTGGCTTTGTACAATCCAGCGAAGTCTATCTCGAGGATGGTATTGAGCATATCGAAATGACCAAACAAGGCATGTTTTCGTAATTCTCCTAAGTATAACAACTGATGTTGGTGTCAGAATAGAAAAAACTGCTACGATGTTTGTATAATTTGTTTTTTCTTTTTCTACTTTAGTTTCGAAATCCAATAGTAGAAACCAGAAATCTGATACCAATGAGAACAATTGTACTTTTAGTACGGCCTGCCGTACTGACTTGTCTCTTCGCATTTTTTTCTTTTTATTCCCAATCGCAATCAATAAGTTTCCAAAATGGAAAGTATGAGCTAGGTCTTGGACTTGGGCCCATGTTCTTTTTGGGAGACTTAGGTGGTAGCGCCGGAGTAGGAAAAACATTTGTGAAAGACCTTGACTTCCCTCTTACCAAATTTTCAAAAGGAATTTATTTTAATTATTACCCTTCTGAGTTTATCGGTTTTAGAATTGCCGGTAATTTAGGTCAACTAGAAGGTGATGATGCAGAAGCCCCAGATAAAGGTGGGGCAGAGAGATCTCGCAAGTATAGAAATCTTCATTTCAAATCCAAAGTATCGGAGCTCTATGCAGCCGTAGAAATTTATCCTACTTATTTTTTGGAAAAATATGATGGCTTGTTAGGTAAAATAAGACCTTACCTTTTAGGGGGGGCTGGTATTTTTCATTTCGATCCACAAGTGAAGGCGAATAACGGCACCTGGGTAAAAACACATCCATTAAGATTGGAAGGGCAAGGATTTGCTGAATACCCTAACAGCAAGGAATATAAACTCACCCAAATGAATCTTGTTGCTGGCTTTGGTTTAAAATTCTACATTAAAGAGAATATGTATGTAGGTGCCGAGGTTTTACATCGCAAATTATTTACCGATTATGTGGATGATGTTAGCCAGGACTCTTATATAGATCCTATCCATTTTGATACCTACTTATCTCCAGCTGATGCGGTACTGGCAAGAAGTTTATACTACCGTGGCACTTACACTTTCCCAACGTCACGGCCTTACCAAAGAATCTCTGAACGGGGTGATCCAACAGAGAATGACGCCTATTTCTCAACCATTGTAAGAATGGGATGGCGCCTTGGACAGAACAATGCAATGCGACAATTGAAATGCCCTGTATTCTATTAAGAATAAAAACAACAAACCAGAACCACCATGAAAATAAAATCACCGAACCAAAATCCAGCAGCATTAATTACTGCAGCTGCTATAATCTGTTTTATATTCCTTGCTATGCCAGTTATGGCAACGGGTGTAATCAATAAAAAACCGGTAAAAAAAACAAACACAAAAATAAAATCACTTGTTTCAAGAAACAATAATGCAATAAAAATTTACCCTGACATTTTTAAAAGAAAAATGCATGTAGTAGCAAAAGACAATGCTAGTAAGGAAATAGATTTTTTTGTGTTCGACTTACAAGGAACATTAGTTCATAATTACAAAATGAAGCCTAGAGACCGTAAACAAATGATAAATATGGAAAGAGGTTCTTATGTGTACCGGGTTTTTTGTGGGGATGAAGAAGCCGCATCCGGTACATTTCAAGTTCACTAAAATAAAGCAGATTAAAAACTATTCGAACTGTTTTAAGAATATCAATTAATTGCTTTAGTATAAAAGTTCTTTATATAAATTCCTAAATGTCGTCCCGAAAAGCGGCAGAGAGCTTAATTTAATTTGATACCCTGGTTCAAGAAACCTAATCCGTTCTCTATTGGTACTCTCTTTAGTATAGATTTTATTAAACACTTTCTGCCCTGCTTTCGGGTATTTTATCAAACCCGAGCTCTTTTAATTGTCATAACTAAGAAACCCGTATGACTGCCCTTGTGTAACTATTTACACTACCGGCAGATAAGGCAGGGAAATTGTTTTAATCCGGTATCCGGGTGAAAAACCGCATAATAGTCGGACCCTATATAGATTTTTTCAATCACTTCCTGCCTTTACCTACGGACTTTTGTTACTTTACCATCACTTCTCCCCCTTCTATAAACGGTTGTTATTAACCGGTTTAAAAAAAAATCGTCACTACTCCTTCCTTTTTAAAAAACTATCTTATATTAGTTTAATAATGTAATTATTAGGGAGACCTGAACCTAACAAAACCGGGGGCGAATACCGAAAAGCCATACGAGTAGGTAAAACCAAAATCAACCAAACTTATTATGGAAAATTTAGGCTTTCACAAATCGAAATTGTATTCATTAATCCTCGCTGGCGTAGCTCTAATATCTCTTTTATTGCCATGGGTTTCTGTATCTGCCGGAGGTTTTGGCGGAGCTTCCAAAAACGGTTTTGGGGGCTGGGGTCTTGTTGTGCTAATTGGTATTGGCGCAGTTGCCGCTGCTTGTTTTATGGGCAATAAAGCATTAGGATTTGATGACATGGGGAAAAAGCTAGTTCTCGGTGGCTTTGGGGCTATTGTCGGAGGTGCAGTAATTTATTTAATCAGAATCTTTACCATGGGTGGTGGTGGAACATATGGAGGTCTAGTTAAAGTATCTCCAGGACTTGGCTTATTTCTTGGCCTTGTAGCAGGAGCAATAGGCTTATTACTTGCTTTAGGCAAAATAAAAGTTCCAAAGAGCATTGATGATAAAATAAAATAATCGAACCAGTTTATATTAAAAAAGCCCCCCGAAAATTTCGGGGGGCTTTTTTAATAAGATATAGAAACTTATAGCTCTGTTTTCAAAAACTCAGCCGTATAACTTTCCTTATTCTTCACCAGTTCTTCCGGAGTTCCTTCAAATAAAATTCTGCCACCACCGTCACCACCTTCGGGACCAAGATCAATTATATGATCCGCCACTTTTATTACATCCATATTATGTTCTATTACCAAAACTGTATTACCTCTATCCACCAGTTTATTTAATACATCCAGCAAATGCTGAATATCTTCAAAATGTAAACCTGTGGTCGGCTCATCTAAAATGTAAAAGGTTTTGCCGGTATCTCTTTTAGAAAGTTCAGTGGATAATTTTACCCTTTGCGCCTCTCCCCCACTTAGTGTTACTGCGGATTGGCCGAGAGTGATGTAACCCAATCCAACTTCTTCCAATACTTTTATCTTGCGATAGATATAAGGTACATTTTGGAAAAACTCCACCGCTTCTTCCACCGTCATCTCCAGCACATCAGCTATCGATTTTCCTTTGTAGCGGATCTCCAATGTTTCCCGGTTAAATCGTTTCCCATTACATTTTTCACAATGCACATATACATCCGGTAAAAAATTCATTTCAATAACCCGCATTCCACCACCTTCACACACTTCGCAACGGCCTGTTTTTACATTAAAGGAAAAACGACCTGCATTGTATCCTCTGATCTTTGCTTCAGGTATGGATGCAAACAAGGTTCTTATCTCGGTAAAAAAACCACAGTATGTTGCAGGATTACTTCTCGGTGTTCTTCCAATAGGTGATTGGTCTATTTCAATTACTTTATCAATATGCTCCAATCCTTTTACGGATTTAAATTCCAAAGGAACCATTTTAGACCCATATGCATGTTTGGAAAGAATTGGGTACAACGTTTCATTAATAAAAGTCGATTTACCACTACCGCTTACACCGGTAACACAAATAAATTTTCCGAGTGGAAATTGTGCTCCTACATTTTGCAGGTTATTTCCTTTGGCTCCTTTTAGTTCTAAAAATTTTCCACTGCCAACTCTTCTTTCTTTTGGTATTGAGATTTTGTGATACCCATTTAAATAACCAGCGGTAAGGGTATCTAATTTCAACATTTCCTTTGGATCGCCTTCTGCTACAATTCTGCCGCCATGAAAACCAGCTTTCGGACCGATATCAATTAAGTGATCGGCCGCCATCATAATATCTTTATCATGTTCCACTACCAACACACTATTGCCGATATCTCGTAAATTTTTTAATGCTTCAATCAAACGCTGATTATCCCGCTGGTGCAAACCAATTGAAGGTTCATCTAATATATAAGTGATGCCTTGCAGTTGCGAACCGATTTGAGTAGCTAACCGAATTCGCTGTGATTCTCCTCCACTCAATGATTTAGAAGGACGAAATAAAGTGAGATACGTAAGACCCACATCTAACAAAAATTGTAATCGTTCTCGTATTTCTTTTAGTACATCTTTGGCAATCGTCTTTCTTTTATTATCCAGCATCAATTCAATACCATCAAACCAGGCCGCCAAATTATCCAGGTTCATATTGCTTAATTCAGCAATATTTCTTCCATTTACTTTAAACCAAAGACTTTCTTTTTTCAACCGCTGGCCATTACATGCAGCACAAGTTGTAAATGTCATGAATTGCTGCACCCATTCTCGCAGTGCTTCTGTGCTACCGGTAGAAACAAACCATCGCTTCAACATTGGAATAATTCCCTCATAACTTCCGGTATATTCATGCGGAATCGTATCATCATTTACATCAACTTCTAATGACGGGTTGATATTTTTGTCTCCATATAAAAGTAAATCCAACTGCTCTTTAGAAAGATCCTTGATCGGTTTATCTAATTTTATTTTATACTGTTTGGCAAATGCAGTTACCTGTTGAAACACACTGGCATTTCTTTCTTCGCCCAACGGAGCAATACCACCTTCTTTTACTGTTTTTGAAGTATCGGAAAGCACTTCACCCATATCTATTGTATATACACTTCCCAATCCTTTACAAACAGGACAAGCACCATAGGGTGAATTAAAAGAAAACGCATTGGGAGAGGGCTCTTCATAACTGATGCTGGTGTCCTCACACATCAACAGTTTTGAATACTGAATGAATTTTGTATCATCAACCAATAAAAACATTAAATCCTTTCCCAGCTTTAAAGTTTGCTGAACACTCTGACTAAGTCTTGCTTTCAGATCATCTGTTACCTGTAATCTATCTACCACTAACTCTATATCATGTATCACATAGCGGTCGACCTGCATCTTTGGTTGAATATCTTTTACCTCGCCATCGATTCTTACTTTCAAATACCCTTTCTTTCTTACATCTTCAAACAATTCACGGTAATGCCCTTTACGGCCCCGAACCAAGGGGGCCAAGAGTGCAATCTTCTTTCCTTTATACTTCGTAAAAATATTCTCAACAATTTCTTCTTCACTCCACTTTACCATTGGCTTGCCCGTATTGTAAGAATAAGCCTGACCAATTCTGGCAAATAATAAACGCAGAAAATCATAGATCTCGGTAACTGTTCCTACTGTTGAGCGGGGATTTTTATTTGTCGTTTTTTGCTCAATAGAAATTACTGGTGAAAGCCCGGTGATCTTATCTACATCGGGACGTTCCATATCGCCGATAAACTGGCGGGCATAGGCGCCAAAGGTTTCCATGTACCGTCGCTGCCCCTCCGCATAAATAGTATCGAATGCCAACGATGATTTGCCGCTACCGCTGATACCTGTTATAACCACTAATTGATTTTTGGGAATCGAAATATCAATATTCTTCAGGTTGTGAACTCTTGCTCCAAACACCTCAATTGACTCTTTACCCTCCGCTGAAATATCGTTTCCGTTGCTTTTACTTTTTGCCATTTGAATGACGAAGATACTACTTCGCCGATTTTGAAAATATAGTTATAAATACAGGAACAAGGATGATACACACTGGGCGGATGAACACAGATTTTGATTCTGTTTCGCAAATCAATTGAATTGTCACAACTTCCCCAAATCCTGCGAAGCAGGATAATCTGTGTTCATCCATTTCTTTAAAAGGCATTAATTCACTTTATAAAGACTCACCTAAAATAGATCCTAAGGCCATCCGATCTGTGTCATCTGTGTGCTTGCATTTTAATTCATTCCCTTTTTTATTTTTCTTCAATAGCTATAAGAACAAACTAAGAATGAAATTGTTGGGCGGATTTTAACACTGATTTCCAAAATCCCTATGCAACTCTTTTTTCTTACTTATCCACAAAAAAAATTTCTGGCACAATATTTTGAAGTAAGGTCGCAGAGTACCAATTAAATAATTTAAATAAAATAGTTACTTATGAAAAAGACCATTGGATTAATGGGTGGCATTGCTTTATGCATGCTTACTATCTCAGCAAATGCACAAACATGGGATGCTAAAAATAACCCTACTGTAGACTCCATTACTGCAAAGTACAAGGATAAAATGATTCCTGCCCGAGCACCATTGACTACGGAAGATATTTATCCTGCAATCGGCAAGTACGAATCAACTGTGAATACAGATGTAACAGCACTTAGTGTTAGCCTGGATGAAACAAGTAAAGGAGTTGTATGGATAGACGGATTGCCTCAGGGAAGAGTTAAAGCCATGTTGAGAAAATCACCGGCTACCTACAAAATTCCTGCGCAGAAAACAGCAGAAGGTAAAGATGTAGCAGAAGGAACGTTGATCTTTGATAAAGAATCAAACACACTTAACATTATAATTGGAAAGCCTTTTAACACGGAAAATCCTGCCAATGTTTTTGCAGCTCCTGCTATAGGAACAGTAGATGAAGCAGCAGCTAATACAGAAACAGAAGTGAAAGTAAAAGATGGCAAAACAAAGACAAAAACAAAAGTGAAGAAGTCTGAAGAGCCTAAAGCCTGGACCTATACAGGAACCAAATTGGCGAAAGAAACAGTAATGAATTAAACATACTTATTGGGACGGTTCATTTCAATTGTAAAGAGGTTGCAGTAATGCAGCCTCTTTCTGCTTAAATTTGTGATATAAGATTTATTTATGTTCGGACTGTTTAAAAAGAAAGAAAAGGAAGTAAAAATTAATGATAAAGTAATCATCAGCGAAGAGGCCAAGCTCCAGGCAATGTTCAATTATTGGAGCAATAATAAAAACATACAGTTTATTTTTTGGTTTGATGATACGCTACGCCAAGTTGAGTCATTCTTTGCGTCGAAAACCAGTGAGCCAATTCAGCTACTTACTGTAAGAGAGTCATCTTCGTATTTACTAACAGGAAAGATCGCAGTTTTTGCAGAACATTATCCCATTCATAGCAAGGAACAGGCTTTGTATAAAAAATTAAATCTTGAACAGGTAGAAGTCTTTTCATCCTTAAAAGAGCCACTGTTTCAAAAATTTGGTGGTGATAAGATCATCCAACTAATGCAGCAACTCGGTATGAAAGAAGATGAAATAATTGAACACAAAATGATCAGCAATGCCATCCGGAAGGCGCAAGATAAAATTGAAAAAAAGCTGCTGATGGAGCAAACAGCCCACTCCCAGGAAGACTGGTTGATAAAAAATTTACCGGAGTAAAACACTTACCAGTAAAGGCTTTTAACTTATAATCAAACAATCGTTTGCATCTGTTTTTATAAATTTAATTTGGTTGCTAAGATATGTGTGTGCTATATTTGCAGCAGTTCTTTATATCACTTATCAAGAAAGGCAGAGGGTAATGGCCCGATGAAGCCTTGACAACCTACTTCTCATTTTTAGAGAGGAAAGGTGCCAATTCCAACCTGACGGTAATGTCGGGACAGATAAGTCAGATTCACAGCTTCTAATAATATCTACTAAAAATATTCTAAGCTCATCTGATTTATCGGGTGAGCTTTTTTGTTTTCTACCTGTTTGGGTAGATATACAGAAGGCTATCCCGATAGAATTTCTCCTCCCTCTTTATTGATAAGCATTTCAGTAACAATTCAAATAAAAGCAGTTTACACTAGAACACTTGCTATTCGTAAATGTTGATACTTGGACAAGCTCAGTAGAATTACTGCAGTACAAGAGTGGCTCTCACCTTTTCTACTTCTGGAAGAAAAGGTTGCGAACTAATCTTCGATTGCAAGGGACGATCATAGTAGCAATTGGCTTGGTCCAAAATATTATTGAACGATGTAAAAGACGAACAGTCATTTGTAATAATCAATTCATTAACATTTAATTAAAAAGAAAGGGCAAAATAAATTTGGAAGGCAGGTGGAAAGTCCACTACTTTTATGGAGTAAATATGATCAGCAGAACAACACATACAAATTTTCAGCAGACTCTTACGAGTTGTTGTATCTGTTGCTTATGCTGTATGCCGTAAGGCATATACTCTACTCCCGATGGGCTACTTCCCACTTCCTTTTTAGCTTTCCCCATTAATTCAATTTTGTAAACATTTAAACTTGATTATATGAGTAACAATCTTCACTTCGAAACTTTACAGCTACATGCTGGTCAGCAAATTGATCCTACCACAAAATCAAGAGCTGTTCCGATTTATCAAACTACATCGTATGCTTTTAACAATGCAGCACATGCAGCCAACTTATTTGGACTGCGGGAGTTTGGCAATATCTATACCCGTATTATGAATCCTACTACGGATGTTTTTGAACAACGTATTGCCGCATTGGAAGGTGGTGTAGCTGCATTGGCAACTGCATCAGGACAAGCAGCGCAATTTTTAGCGTTGAATAATATTTTGCAGGCCGGAGATAATTTTATTACCACTACTTATCTCTATGGGGGTACTTACAATCAATTTAAAGTTGCATTTAAACGCCTGGGTGTAGAAGCAAGATTTGCTGATGGCGATGATGCAGAAAGTTTTGTAAAGCATATTGATAAGAATACAAAAGCTATTTATTTAGAAACAATAGGTAATCCACGATTGAATATTCCTGATTTCAAAAAATTTGCTGCGCTTGCAAAAGAGTACGACTTACCATTGATTGTAGATAATACATTTGGTGCTGGCGGATATTTATTTCGCCCCTTAGAACATGGTGCCAATGTAGTAGTTGAATCGGCTACCAAATGGATTGGCGGACATGGTACTACTATCGGCGGTGTAATTGTGGATGGTGGTAATTATAATTGGGGCAATGGAAAGTTTCCTCAATTCACTGAACCATCCGAAGGATATCATGGATTAAAATTCTGGGAAGTATTTGGTGAAGGCAATCCGCTTGGTTTACCAAACATTGCTTTTGCTATTCGTGCAAGAGTAGAAGGCCTCAGAGATTTTGGTGCTTCACAAGGCCCTTTCAATTCGTTTTTATTATTACAAGGATTAGAAACATTAAGTCTGAGGGTACAACGTCATGTTGATAATGCACTGGCATTAGCAGAATGGCTGGAGCAACACCCAGCTGTAGATTTTGTACAATACCCGGGATTAAAAAGCAGCCCGTATAATCGGTTAGCAAAAGAATACCTGACCAATGGCTTTGGTGGCATCCTGAACTTTGGGGTGAAAGGTGGTAAAGAAAATGCGAGCAAATTCATTGATGCATTAAAATTAGTAAGCCATCTTGCCAATGTTGGAGATGCAAAAACCTTAGCTATCCATCCGGCATCAACCACCCACGAACAATTAAGTGAAGCTGAACAAAAAACATCTGGTGTTGAACCTAACCAGGTTCGTATCAGTGTGGGTATTGAACATATTGAAGATATTAAAGCAGATTTTGAACAGGCTTTTGCTACAGTACTGAATAAGGATTTAGTAGGCTAATGACAAGTACATTCAACTATAACAAACCATTTGTGTTAGAGTCAGGTGAAACCTTACCTGGTTTTCACCTGGCTTATACCACCCATGGTAAATTAAATGCCGCTAAGGATAATGTTGTTTGGATCTTTCATGCATTGACTGCAAATAGCAACCCGGTAGAATGGTGGCCTGGTCTGGTAGGTGATGGAAAATATTTTGATCCTGCCAGGCATTTTATTATTTGTGTAAACAAACCGGGAAGTCCTTATGGAAGTATTTCACCTGTAACTAAAAACCCGGAAACTGGTCTTAACTGGAATGATAGTTTTCCTGTATTTACGATCCGTGACATAATAAGAACCTACCAGTTCCTGAAACAAGAATTAGGTATCATAAAAATATTTATTGGGCTGGGTGGAAGCACTGGCGGCATGCAATTATTAGAGTTGGCTATTGAAGAACCAGAATTATTTCAATATATCGTTCCTATTGCTACTAATGCTGTTTTATCGCCCTGGGGAATTGCCTTTAATGCATCGCAGCGATTGGCCATCGAGGCAGATAGTAGCTGGAAAGAACAACATCCGGATGCTGGTCAAAAAGGATTGGCCGCTGCCCGTTCTATTGCACTACTTTCTTATAGACATTATACGGGGTATGGCATTACGCAACGAAGAGACAAAGCATTTGTTCCACTTAGCGATACCGCAAACTATGCTGCAGATAATTATCAACGCTACCAGGGTTTAAAATTGACCAATCGTTTTAATGCTGTTTGTTACTATCGTCTTACACAAACTATGGATAGCCATGATGTGGGTCGAAACAGGAATGGTGTTGAATCTGCATTGAAAACGATCAAAGCAAGAACATTGGTGATTGGTATTAGTTCCGATTTGCTATATCCGACTTTAGAACAGGAATATTTACAGCAAACAATACCCGGAGCTGAACTGTTAACTATTAGCAGCGATTTTGGTCATGATGGCTTTCTGCTGGAGTATGATAAAATAGAAACTGCACTCAAAAAATTTATTGACGAGAAAAAAAATTATCATTTAAAAATTGTGAACGAATAATATGGAAACACATAAACAACTTACAATTGGACTCTTTGGATTTGGTGTGGTAGGCGAAGGCCTGTACAAAGCATTACAACAAACCCCTTCACTGAAAGCAACTATTAAAAAAGTTTGCATAAAAAATTATGGCAAGAAAAGAAATGCACCTGCTTCACTTTTTACAACCGATAAAGATGAATTACTGAACGACCACCACATTAATGTGATTGTAGAAGTAATTGATGATGCAGATGCGGCGTTTGAAATTGTAACCTATGCACTAAAAAATGGTAAAGATGTAGTAAGTGCCAGCAAAAAAATGATCGCTGAACATTTACCTGACTTATTGGAACTACAACAACAAACGGGTCGTTCATTCTTATATGAATCTGCAGCCTGTGCTTCTATTCCAGTAATAAGAAACCTGGAAGAATACTATGACAACGATCTGTTACATTCCATTAAAGCCATCGTAAATGGTTCTACCAATTTCATACTGACAAAAATATTTGAAGAAGGGTTGGATTTCAAACAGGCATTGCTGCAAGCACAAGCGGCCGGTTTTGCAGAAAGTAATCCAAAATTAGATGTGGAAGGTTTTGATGCGGTGAACAAATGGACCTTCTTGCTAACACATGCTTATGGAATTGTGGAAGCACCACAAAATATTCTGTTCAACGGTATTCAAAATATACATGCGGCAGATGCAATTGTTGCGAATGCAAAAAAGCAGACCATTAAATTAGTAGCACAAGCACAAAAATTAAAGAATGGAAAAGTGGCTGCTTTTGTGTTACCACAATTCGTTAGCAACGACGACCACCTTGCTTTTGTAAAAAATGAATATAACGGAGTAGTTATTGAGAGTGGTTTTGCCGATAAGCAATTTTTCTATGGCAAAGGTGCTGGTAGTTTCCCAACAGCTTCTGCTGTTTTGAGTGACATTTCTGCCTTGCGTTATCAATATAAATATGAGTATAAGAAATTATATCATCACACTCCGCATGAACTGAGCAATGACATTTTCCTCCGGGTGTATGTAAGTTTTGATGATCTAAATCTTGTTCCGAAAGAACGTTTTGAGTGGATCGAAGAATGGCATGCACAAGAAGAAAGAAAGTATCTGGTAGGTGTAATTGCATTTTCTGAGTTGCTGAATAATAGCTGGTGGAAAGAAAACAATACTTCGTTGATACTTGCAGAGGACCCGGTAATTGAAGAAACAACTACCCGGGCATTAAAAAAGAAGAGCCTGGAATTGGCTGGCTTATTATAAATTTTGTTGTTATTGTGTTTTTAGAGGGCTTACTTTGGTAAGCCCTTTTTTATTTCATTAATTGCGTTTGATATAACTTTACCTATCAAAGAATAAAATGCGGGAATTATCAGTCGTTATAACAGTGATGAACGAGGAGGAAAATATCCGGCCCCTGCTGGAGGCAGTTCGTTCTGCCCTGTCCGCCATAGACTATGAAATTGTACTGGTGGATGATGGTTCTACTGATAAAACTAGGCAACAAATTCTTGAATACAGTGATGAGAAAACAACATTGGTAGAGCTACGTAAAAATTATGGGCAGAGTACGGCGATGACAGCGGGTATTGATTATTCCCGTGGAAGGTATGTTGCGTTATTGGATGGTGATTTGCAAAATGATCCCACGGATATTCCGGCGATGCTGGAATTATTAAAGAAGGAAGACTGGGATGTGGTAGCGGGAAATAGAAAAGACAGGAAAGATGGTTTTATTCTTCGAAAAATTCCGAGCAAAATAGCCAACTCACTTATTCGCAAAATGACAGGTGTTTATATTAAAGATTACGGTTGCACATTAAAAGTTTTTAAACGGGAAATTGCTGAAGAGCTGGGGCTATATGGTGAGCTGCATCGTTTTATTCCGGTGCTGGCGAAATTGCAAGGAGCCAAAATTACACAGGTAGATGTAAAACATCATGCCCGCATACATGGAAAAAGTAAATACGGCCTCAACAGAACTTTCAAAGTGATGAGTGATTTGGTGCTGATGGTGTTTATGCGAAAGTATATGCAAAAGCCTATGCATTTATTTGGTCCGATTGGTTTTGTAAGTTTGGGACTTGGCATTCTTATCAATATTTATTTACTGATCTTAAAACTGATGGGAAATGATATTGGGGGCAAACCGTTGCTGATACTCGGTCTTATATTATTACTCGGCGGTATACAATTTATTACTATTGGCATTGTGGCTGACATCAATACAAGAACTTATTTTGAATCGCAGAATAAGAAAACCTATAATGTGAGAAAAGTATATCATGCTAAAAAAGAAATTGACCACACAGCAGAGGTGACTCTTTAAGCATTGTTCAAGATGCTTTTATTTTCCTGGAACCATTCGTAGAATTTTTGTAAGCCATCTTTCAACTCTGTTGAAGGACGATAATTAAGTAATCGCTTTGCTTTTGAAATATCAGCAAATGTTTTTCGGACATCTCCGGGTTGTTCTGGAAGTTGCTTAATGATGGCTTTTTTACCTGCTACTTCCTCAATAGCTGTTATCAATTCGTTTAATGAAATAGAATAGCTGTTGCCCAGGTTGATAATTTCGTAGGTTGTTTCTTTATAATCAATAGCAGCAATAATTCCCTGCACTATATCATCTACGAATGTATAATCCCGGCTCGTACTTCCATCGCCATACATTGTAATAGGTTCTCCGGCAAGAATTGCTTTTATAAATTTATGTATCGCAAGATCCGGACGCTGTGATGGTCCGTACACAGTAAAAAATCGAAGGGCTATAAATCGTATACCATGCAGCTTATTATATACATGCCCCAGCATTTCTCCAGCTTGTTTTGTACTGGCATACGGACTAATGGGCATTAATTGTTCATCTTCCTTCCAGGGAAAATGATCGTTAACCCCATATACGCTACTGCTGGATGCAAAAACGAATTGTTGAATATTTTTTTGCTGTGCAAAGTCGAGCAGGTTTTGAGTGCCTACTACATTCACTTGCTGATATGCCATTGGATTTAAAATACTAGGTCTCACTCCTGCTTTGGCAGCAATATGAATAATGGCATCAACAGGTTCAACAATGTGCTTAGCAAGTTGCGTTGGGGAAGTGATGGAAATGTCGAGCTCCAAAAATTGAAAATTCGGATTCGCCTTAAAGTCACGAATATTTAATTGCTTTATTTCCGGAGAATAAAAGGTATCAAAATTATCAATGCAGGTAATTTTAATACCTGCATTGAGTTGTAGTAAAGTTCTTATAAGATTGCTGCCGATAAAACCAGCTCCACCTGTTACGACGTAATGTTTCATATTCTTACCGCCGCAAGATAGCAAGAATTCTTGCTAAGGATTTGTTGTTTCTATTTTGTACCCACCAAACCGAGGCTTGTAAGAAAGGCTGCTATTTTCTTATTGATCTCCGAATTTTTATCCTTATCAAATTTTCCATGCAGTCCACCTTCAACAGTAATGAATTCAGTTTTTACACCTGCTTCTACCAGTTTTTTGTGAAGATCAACTGATTGCTGGTAAGGAACTGTTGGGTCAGCATCACCATGTACAATAAAAATAGGTGGACTATCTTTTGTTACATAGGTAATTGGAGAAACTGATGCAGCAAATTTTTTATCGTTTGCTTTATCACCCAGCCATCTTGTGGCTGACTTGCTGGTAACCTTAGTTCCATAGCCCCAATCCCACACATCAGTAATACCGTATTTATTTATTATAGCAGCCACTTTTACATTTTCTACACCGGGGCAATTTCCATCAAAGCGATGATCATTTCCCAACAATCCACCCATTAATGCCAGATGTCCGCCAGCACTTCCACCCATTATCACAATTTTATTTACATCAATATTCAATGCTTTTGCATTCTTGATCAAATAGATCAAAGCACATCTTGTATCCTCTACCGCTGCAGGTGCAGTTGTATGCCCGGTTAACCGGTATGAAATATTCGCTACCGCATAACCCATTTTAAAAAAAGTATTGAACCCAGTTTGCGATTGTCTAACACCTTTGTTCCAACCACCACCATGTATATTAATTACAACAGGCGAAGGACCTTTCTCTTTTGCCGGCATATAAATATCCATCTGTCCTTCCCAATTTTTTGCGGAAGTGTACACCACATTCATTTGAGAACTAAAACCTGCTGGCAATTCAACTGGTTTATAAGTGGTATCGGCAGCTTCCTGTGCAAACAGATTTGCTCCTAAGAAAATACATAGAGATAAGAAGATTGTTTTCATATTTATTTTATTTACGCAACAATTTTAAAATACTTAATAACCCGGGTTCTGTGCAATTGTTAACTGTGTGTTGGTATCAATTTCCCGCTGGGGAATGGGCAATAATAACTTTTGAGTTGTTATATAACCTTGCAATTCAGCCAATGTTGGTGTTGGTGGCAAATAAGTACTGTAATGTGCCGCATATTCATCCGCATAATGATTCCTGATGCTTTGAATAGCATTAACCGTTGTCATTGTTACATTGTATCGAAGTAAATCGAACCAACGTTGATTTTCAAATGCGAACTCCACCCGACGTTCCTGCGAAAGAGCTTCTTCAAACTGTGCCAATGAAGTAATAGTTGCCATTGTATAATTGGGCAATCCGGCTCTTGGGCGTACACTGTTTAGCATATTCAATCCTTCTTGTGTATATCCCTTCGCTTCTGCCATCATTAATAAAATATCTGCATAGCGAAGTACTGGCCAGTCGCTTTCTCCATCGTTTGCCAATGTTACAGGGAATAAGAATTTTTTTACATATAATCTTAAAGAAGTACCTGAACCTACAGAACTCATCAACGTAGGCTTTCTATTGTCGCCATTTGTCAACGTATCAAGTTCAGCAGTCGGATAATTCCAACCATCACCATCTCCGTTAATAACAGTTGACCCCGTACCTAAAGGTGCAAAATCATTTCCGAATGACGAACCCAAACCAAGGCCACCTGCTTTATATCTTACTGCAAAAAGAATTTCTGAGTTCATCTCATTGGTGATGGAAAAAACATTTGCATAGTTGCTTTGCAAGGCATAACCACTATTAGTGATTATATCCTGCAACTGCGTAATCGCATCTGGTTTTCTTCCAAGTGTCAGGTACACTTTGGCCAATAACCCCTTTGCCGCCCACCTTGTGGCACGGCCAAGATCAACCGTTGGTATTTGTGAAAACCTGAGACTGTTCATTGAAGAAGCAGCATTAGTTAAATCCGCCTCTATCAATTTGTAAATATCCTGCACGGTTGAACGATCAATACCCGGAGCTTCGGTAGGTGCAATTGGTTGATGAATTAAAAACACTCCTCCGAATAAACGAACCAAATTAAAATAATGATAGGCCCTGATAAACATTGCCTCTCCTGCTAGTTGCTTACGGTCAACTTCAGCAATCGGAATATCAATCGCATTAAATGCAATAGTTCCATTAGCAGGATTATAGACCACACCTAACTTTTGTAAAATGATATTACAGTTACGGATATTATTATAATTAGCTCTCCAATAATTAAAAATATCAACCATTGAAGGGCTGGGAATAAACATATCCAAATCGCTTAACTCACGGTTGATATTACTGGTACTTCCTGTAACTCCCATTTTGGAATTATCGCTGCGCAACTCGGTGAAACGCCACTCATTATACAAAGCAGACTGCAAACCATTATAGCAGCCTGTTAATGCCGATTTTACTTCGGCAGTATTGGAATAATAAGTGCTTGTGTTAAGATTTGATTCTGAATTCAGGTCAATAATTTTATTGCATGAGAATAAACCACCGCAACAAAGTAGAATGATATAGTGTTTGAGTTTCATAATAATTTACTTTAAGTGGTTAAAAATTTACATCGATACCGAATAAAAATGTTTTTGGCGTTGGAAAACTTCCCCGTTGATATCCATCAGCAAGAGGGGTTGCATAGGGGCCGGAGTTAAAACGGGCTTCTGTATTTATTCCTCTGTAACTTGCTGCACTACTGAAAAACATATTTTGACCAGAGAAATAAATACGCATTGAGTTAAGGCCAAGATTTTTTCCCAATTTCTCTGGTAGTGTGTATCCCACTACTACTTCTCGCAGGGCATAGTATGATGCATCCTCCACTACATAATCAGTCAGCATCCAGTTAAACCCAACAGTTGAGTAAGGTGTTTTACCATCACCAGGAAACATCGGGCTTATCCAGCGATTGGCATTGTAAGTTTTATTGTATCGTTTTGTTTCATTATAGTTAGGATCACCATTCACTAATTGACCACCCTGCACACCTTGTATCATAAAGCTCAGATCAAAATCTTTGTATGTAAAATTGTTACTAATACTCCAGGTAAAATCAGGATATGGAGAACCGGTGATAACCCGATCATCCTCATTCAACCTATTGTCACCATTTACATCAACCAACTTTAAACCTCCTGGTACAAATACATTACTCAAGTTGGTAGTTAAGCCACCCGCAATAGCATCATTGATCTGTTGTTGTGACAACCACACTCCATCGGTTTTGTATCCAAAGTACTGCACCAACGGGCCTCCTACCCTGCTTAGATAAACTTCTGATCTTTCGCCATAGCTAAAAAATTCAGGCACCCCGCCATACCCTAACAGAGAGTTTTTATTTTGTGAAAGGTTAGCAGCAGTAGTCCATTTTAAGTTTTTAGTGCGGATATTATTTGTAGTAAGTTCAAACTCGATACCGTTGTTCTGCAACTCTCCAATATTATTAATAAAAGATAATGCACCGGTAGTGGCCATTGTGGGTTGTTGTAATAAAAGGTCACTTGATTTTGAACGGTATACATCTACCGAGAGACTGATTGCATTTTTTAAAACGGAAAGATCAAGACCGAAGTTGTATTGCTTCGTTGTTTCCCAGGAAATATCAGGATTAGAAGCGACGTTTCCGGAAGGCACCTGGCCAGTAAACACAACACCTGTTCCGCCACCTAAAGGATAATTAGCTCCATACAATAAGTCTTCAAACAAATAATTCGGAATTCGATTATTTCCAGAAATTCCATAACTGGCTCTTAATTTTAAATTAGATAACCAACCCACATTCTGCATAAATTTTTCCTGTGTCAATACCCAACCTACAGATACAGAGGGGAAGTTACCCCATTTATTACCTGTTGCAAACTTTGAGCTTCCATCTCTCCGGAAACTGGCGGAGAATAAATACTTATTATCAAAACTGTATAGCACACGGCCTAAATATGATAACAATCCTTCTCTATAGCTAAATGTATATGTTCCTAATAAATTTCCATTAGCATCAACAGATGGTTGCTCAATCTGCAATGCTGTATTAAAAGAAGGGATATTATCACTCGGAAAATCCAATCCAACTTGTCTGTCAAGTTTTACTTTTGTTTGCTGTGCTGTAAAACCTGCTAAAACTCCTATAGAATGTTTCTTGATTTTCTTTGTATAATTCAATGTATTCTCTGACAACACATCCGTTGAAAACTGGTTGGTATAAACACCTCTGTTCACATCACCATCCCGGTTTGAATTTCTTTTTGCGAAATCAAGCCCGGTTGAATAGTTTACATAAATACTACCCAATGCTTTAAAGTCAAGACCCGGAATGATATTAACAGTTACATCGCCTGAAGATTGTAATCTATAGTCGTTTGTATTGATTGTTCTGGTATCCATCACCGATTTTGGTGTGTTATTAGCTGTATTAAATGGACTGGAAGCTGAATTAGTTGTCCATAAATTTCCATCGGGCATTAAACCACTATATACACGGCCGTTAAAATGTCTCGCCTGTGCATAATCGCCTGGGCGAATATTAACCCATAATGGATCCTGGTTTACGAATGCTGCAGAAATTTCATTATGATAAACCGGCAAGTAAGATTGGAAGCGAACAAAATCTATAAAATTTACAGAAGGCCTTTCTCTTTTGATATAAGAAGGATTAAGGTTAAAGCTAAGTTTTACTTTCTTAGTAAGCTCTGCATCTAATTTAGTACGCAAGCTGAAACGATCGTACTCACTATGAAACATCATTCCCTGATCCTTTTGATACGCACCAGAGATGAAATATTTTAATGTTCTTGAGCCTCCTGAAACATTCGCCTGTAGGTTTCTTACCGTTGCATTTCGTAATGCTTCCTGTTGCCAATCTGTAGCTACACCTAATATTTGATTTTCTAACACATAAGCTGCTCTTTCATTATTGCTCGCAATTTGTGAAGCAGTGGGAGGCGTAATACTCGGATCTTTTAGTTTTAATGCGGCTTCATAAAATAACATGTTCGTGTATTCTGTAACCGTCATCATCGGATAAAGCTGATACTGCGTTTTAGATCCCGTAGAAAATTTTACCGCATATTTTGGCTTTTCTGCTTTACCACTTTTAGTAGTAATTAAAATAACACCACTGGCACCTCTTGATCCGTAAATAGCAGCAGAAGCCGCATCTTTCAACACTTCAACCGATTGTACATCGGCCATGTTTACAAAAGCAAGACCATCAGGTACAGGATGACCATCCACAACAACTAATGGATCAGCACCTGCACTGAAAGAATTAACACCACGGATTCTTATTTTAGGATCTGCCCCAGCTTCAGATGTAAGATTTTGTATTTGTACCCCTGCAATCTTTCCTTGCAATGCCTGGTCTAATCTTGATACAGGAGTTTCATCCAATCGTTCATTCTGGTATTTAGATACAGAACCGGTAAGATGAGATTTTTTTTGCGTACCGTATCCGATTACTACCACTTCTTCGCTGGTTACTATTGCTTCTACTAAAGCAATGTCAATGGAAGTCTTATCTCCAATTATTATAGTTTGAGTAGTAAACCCCACATAAGAGAAAATAAGTGTGGTTGAAGTCTTATCAACGGAAATAGAATAAGTACCATCCACCTTTGTGGATACACCACCCTTTTGCTTTTCTGCAAGAACATTCACACCCTGCAACGGCTCCCCTGTTGACTGGTTCGTTATCTTACCTGTAATTGTTTTCTTTTGTGCAATAGCAACACTGCCCAGCATCAGCAATGTAAAAAGCAAGCACTTGATTTTTTTCATGTGTTCAGTTTTAGCTTTTGAATTTGCCACATGTTATTCGCCATAAAATTATCATCGCATTAAATAATTTGCTCAATAATTTTTATGGTTCATTTCATAATAGCAGTTTAAATATTTATAAAGTCGTTATTAGTATAATAAATTAATTCTTAATCGTTCCGCTTTATCACCTACTACATCTTTGATCTCCTGAGTACAGTTCTTACAATTAAAACGGGTAGCCGCTTCCATCAATAAAGGAGTTCCGTCTTCAAAATCAAATGGCTTTATTTGCGGACCTTCCCATGCTTTTTGTTTAGCGAGGTATGGATGTAACGCATCAAAGGCTTTCTTGAGTGACTTTCCGCCTGGTGTAACTAAATTCCAAAAATCAACTCCGATCTTATCACTCATTTGTGCAATGGCAAAAAAAGCATGCATCACAAATGTGGAATAATGCAATGAAATCGTTCTTACCATTTCTTCAGGAAACTTGCCAGCATCGTCCATTTGTTTATCCAACCTGTCTGACGCATTCAATACTATTTTTCTTGCAGCCTCATTATTTCCTATATACAAAGCCATTGCTAATCGTTGTGCATCATACCAGGCACCATGATTATTTTTTGTTTTCATTTCATCAATGCCATTCTTGCTTGTCTCCATCCAACTAAGAAATTCAGTAAACCATTGCTGCATTCCTTTTTGATCGTCGTTTGTCCAGGACTTAGAACCCTGTAATAAGCCAATAGCATCAATCACTTTTACAAAATGTCTTGTATCAATTAACCCAGCCCCTCTTCCTGTATTTACTCCCTTAATTGCCTGTGCAAAATTCAAATTTGGGTTCATCCTTGTTGCTGTATCTAAGAACCAAACACGTAGTAGTTTTGCTGCATGCTCTGCATACATTTTATCACCCGAAAAATAATAGGCAAGAGCCAACGTATTTACATGACCGCATAAGGCCGGCATATATTCTTTATCCTTATACTCTTTTACTTCTGGATTTGTTTGTCCATCTTTTCTTATATATGGAAGTCCGTCAGCCTTATTTGGATCGGGCCAGTGATAAGGGGCAAGACTCATATAATCATGCTTATTGCCACTTGGAGGAACATTCTTCTTCTCCATTACACTAACCGGCGCAAACTCAAGTGCTGCTTTTGCATCCTTCAACAACATTTTATAAGCTGGCATCAAATCGGGACTATTTGAATTGATTGCTTTCTTGTTTTTTTCCAACACAGCAAGGTTCAATGTATACACCACAGGTTTACCGGGCTGTTGCCGGGCCTTAATACCTGCACAACCTATAAACGACAACCAACTGACTATTAAAAATATTTTCTTCATGTACTTTTATTTGAAAATAGTTTTCTTCAGATCAATACCCTCGCCTTTCACTGTTACAATATAAATACCAGAAGGAAGTTGATATACCGGGATATCCATATTGATAAAACCAGCAGGCATGAATAAATTTTTTCGTATCAATTGCTTTCCACTCATATCAAAAATCACCACATCGCCCAACGCTGGTGTAGGTGAAAAAACACGAACAGTTAGAGTAGAACTGTTGCTCATAAAAGCGTTCATGTATTGCTGTGTAGTTCCACTAACAGGCAGAATTGTAAGTCTTCCGTTAGTATAAACGAAATTATAATTCTGTGATACTCCTCCCCCTAATGTTAATGCATAATAACCAGGTGCAGAAAGAGTAGTTGCTGTTGTTGTAACGGTTGGAGCTGTTGTCAAATTAGCTGCTGTTTCTCCCAAAACAAATCCGGTATATGTAATAGTATACGACGGATTAGGATCTCCATATACTTTAGTAGTATCTCGAACTCGGACAGTAAGGTTTACCTTATTTACGGTCAATGTTCTTGTAACACTTGGTGCAGGGAAATAACCATCATTTCCAGCTTGAGACACAGTGATGTTGGTGGTACCAGCACCAGTGATACTAATAATGCCCGTACTACTAATATTTGCGACACTTGTATTACTGCTTGAATAAGTTAGCGGAATAGTATTATTAGTACTGCTCGCCGCAGCAGAAAAATTAGCATTACCATAAGTTTTAGTTGCAGGCGTATTAAATGTGATCGTTTGATTTTGTTTAGCCTGAACTGTTAACACTCCATTCACCATAGTGATATTATAATTATCCGAAGTTGCTCCTATAACAGTAATTGGATAGGTACCGGGGGCTGATGCCTGCACGGCTGTAGTAGCAAGTACTGCGGGTGTTAACAAAACAGCCGGAGTTTCGCTCAATACAAATCCTGTATACGTTGCTGTCAATGGCGGATTAGCTAATCCTTCAAATCTTGTTTTATCATCTGCATTAATAGTAAGATTTGCTTTATCAACTGTCAATGTTCTTGTAACACTTGCTGCAGGATAAAATCCATCACTTGCCTGAGAAGCTGTGATATCAGAAGTACCAGCTCCTACAATATGTATATCAGTTCCATTGATAGTTGCAACTAAAGGATTGTTGCTGGAATAAATAATAGGTTGAGTGGTATTTAAACTTGTTGCACCACCATTAAAGTCTGCATCACCATATGTTTTTGTTGGTATTGCATTAAATACAAACGGATCTACCTGTGCAACTGCTCCGGCCCCAAAAGCACCAAAGCTGCTAACTGTTGCAGTCACGTTGTTGGTAGTATTATCACCAGTACCAATTGGTGCTTCCCATATAGCACCATTGTTTGTGATCAATCCAATATCTGTATTGGGTAATGTTGCAAACGTAGACCCTTCTAATGCAGCATCCCATCCTAATTGAAGATTAGCATCGCCACTGCCAGTAATGCGATTAATATTCCATACTGCATCAACTACAGTTTGCTTTTGTGTTGGAGTAAATGCTGTTCCTGTAATTGTACCGTTGGTAGTAATTCCCTGAAAAACAGATACAGAAAAATCTGAAACAGAAACTGGCGTAATGGTTACTGGCAGATAAGCATTCACTGTTCCTATTGGCAACAAAGTTGCTGCTGAAACACCATCATAGCTTAATGAACTTTGTTCACCGCTTACACTGTTATAATCCGTGGCGATATAATTGGAAGTATTGGGTGTTCCATTAATAACAGCACCGGCAACAATTCTAACAACATCCAGTGGACGAAGTGTAATCTTGCCGTCAACTTTTAAATGATCAGATACCGTAAAAGCTCTGTTCACCGTTACGGGTGCATTCACTTCAATAAATTCGGCATCAATAGGTGTTGCAGATGAACTGGTAGTTACACCAAACGGCCATGTAGTTGCACCGTTAATTATATAATTAATATTGTTGTCGTATGTAAGCGTACCAGTCACAGCTACAGAACCTGTTAAAGGTGTAAATCCATTCGTATTTGCTGTTTCTAAAGTTGCCCCATCAGTACTAACTGACAATGCCACTCCCGTACCTGCTGAAACAATCGGGTTTGAAATATAAATTGAATCGCCGGTTATAGATAGTGATACTATTGTTGTATTCGCAGCTATTCCTGCTCCAGAAATGCTTTGTCCCCTTGTACTTGCAAGTACGCCGGTGTTTCCTGTGATAATATAAGAACCTGCTGTAAGATTACCAGTACCTGCACCTACAGGTATAGTGCCTGCTGCAGTAAATGCAGCAGCGCCGGTTAATTGATTTGAAGCAAAATTTAATTTACCAAAAACATTTATTGCATTTTCTACAGCAACGCTGCTACTTAATAATACAGTCGCATTATTTGCTACAGTCAGGCTATTAACTGCTATTGTTCCAGCTCCTGAAATTGTTTGCAAATTATTGCCAGACAAAATAACTTCATTGAAAGAGGCAGCTTGTCCGCTCAAGGCTCCATCAACAACTATATTACCCATAATAGCAGTTTGGCCACTACTGTGAGTAGTAAATGAACAACCGGCATTTACTGTAAGATTATTAATCCTGAAAATAGGACCATCTGCAGTTAACGCAACATTATTTTCTACACTGATGTTTCCAAAACTTTTTCGGTTGAAAAAAGAACCACCCCCGTTTGCCGCACGATGATGCCATGTGCTTCCTGGTTTAAAATCAATTGGGGAATAGGTAGAGTTACTTCCCATAGGACTGTAACCTCCGAGATAATATAAATGAGCACCATCTTCAAACACTACCCATCTTTCCGCAGACTGGGAATTGCTTCCAAAAGCATAAGATGATGAAGACGATGTTATGTTAGAGGTAAAGCTAGAACCACTCGTAAAAACAAAAGAACCGGGAGTACCTGATGTTGTATTATCAAATCTGCACTGCTGTCCGGTTATCATACTTAACGATCCACTCACTCTGCCCGTATTCGTTGCTGACATTGCAAAGCGTAAACTACCTGATGTAGCAGGCACAACAGATAATGAAGAGCCTGCATCAATGGTAAAATCCTCGCCATCGCCACCGCTCAACGTAATAGTGCTTGTTCCACTGGTGGCCCGAATAAAATTAATTGAAGCATTGTTCACAAATTTCATCTGTCCACAAGTAATGCTTCCATTGGCCAAAACAGTTACAGTTCCGGTTGCCGGAGCAGCTCCACCCACATTACTACCATCAAACACCAAAATATCTGTTGCACCAGAAGATGAAGGACGGGACGACCCCGATCCATTCAAAACAGTATTCCAGTTTGTACCGATTGTAATACTTGTTGCCGGATTAGTACCACCAACCCAATAATAAGTTGTTTGACTATTAGCGGCACTTACGCTAATTAGTAGTAAAATGGCAAATAGAATTCTTTTCATATAGCAGCTTTTAAATTGAATTAGTTACTAGCAATTTTTCGTTTAGATGTAATAAAAGTGATACACATCCAGGATATGGGCACCATTAATGCAGCCAGTACAAAGAGTGTTGTATAACTTGTTTTTGTTAATGACGGTACTAAAAAAGTAAGAATGATGGTACCAGCAACGGCAGCAGTGCCGCCCATACCAGATACAGTTCCTACATTTTTTCCGTTGAAATAATCTGCTGGTAATGTTTGCAGGTTATTGATCAGGAACTGGAAACCAAATAATGCGGCACTTATTAAGGCAATTGCAATATTTACATGTTCTTTTAATTCGTTTAAATAGAAAGCAATGGCACCTAATGAAAGCAACATGATGACACAGCCGATGGTGATCGCATTTTTTCTTGCTTTTGCGGGAGACATTCCTTTTCTTACTAATGATGATGAATACAAACCACCTGTTATGCCACCTATGGCAGCGAACATATAAGGCACCCATCCAAAAGCTCCAACCTGTTTGATGTCGAACGCAAATTGTTCTTTTAAAAATGTGGGTAGCCAGGTAACGAACATCCACCAGATAGGATCAATAAAGAAACGGGAACTGATGATGCCCCAGGTGTTTCTGAAATTCAACAATTGTTTCCACGAATAAACTTTTACTTCTGTTGTTGATGTTTTTCTATTCTCCGTGTCAAGAATATGATCTTGTTCTTCTTTTGTGATCCACGGATGCTTGTCGGGTGTATTCTTATTTATTACAAGCCATGGAATGATCCATAATATTCCAAGAAATGCAATGAATAAAAATGTCATTTGCCAGCCCGTCATTGCATAAGACCATGCTATAACTGGTAATGCAATTACGGAACCCATTGATGCACTGGCACCAAAAATTCCTTGTGCAATTGCTCTCTCTCTTGCAGGAAACCATTCGGCATTACTCTTGGTAGCTCCGGGCCAGTTGCCTGCTTCACTTACACCGAGCATTGCTCTGAAAATGCTGAATGAGGCCAGCGATCTTGCTATGGAATGTAATCCGATGGAGATACTCCAGCTAATGATGGAAATAACCATTCCTAGCCTGGTTCCAATGGCATCCATCATTTTTCCGGTTACTGTTTGCCCGATAGCATAGGCCACTAAAAATATATTGGTGATCAGAGCCAGGGCTTGCTTGTTATCCTCATCCGCAATACCAAACTCTTTATATATAAAAGGCCACATAATATTGATGGCACTTCTATCAATATAATTGATGATAGTTGCTACCCCTATCAAACCGATGATCCACCACCTAAGTCCTTTTACTTTCATAGCTCTTAATTAGAAAGCGGAATATTTGCTACGCCGCTCGTTGCGCCAGTTACAGTATTGTTGTTGTACACTTTGTTGCCTGTTGTAGTGCCATTGCTGCCACTCAACTGAATATTAAATCCATAACCTGTTGCATTTACTGTGCAAGTATTATTTTTAAAATGATTGTTATTTCCCCATCCCTGCAATGCCACATGCACCTGGTATCCATCTTTAAAAATGCTTCCACCCGGATTTGTGCCGGTATTATTCTCAATTAAATAATTATTTCCTTTTACATCTATCCAACTATCACCACTGTTAGCACCGGTAATTCCTGTTGCATCGAATATGTTTCCACGAATAATGCCTGCCGTTGTTCCTTCCTTCACATCAATACACTCTGCTGTAATATTCGGGCCGATCTTATTATTTAAAATTTTGTTGGAGTCGCAGAGATCAGGATTACCATTGGTATAAGTAGCCCAGTTGCTTTTTGCAGAGCCGATATAAATTCCTTCGCCGTAGTCAGGTGTTTTTAATCCTACATCAGTTATCTCTACATTTTGAATAGTGTTGAAACTGCTAAACCTGCGAAGATGAATTGCTTCCTCGCCAATATTGTACACTTTAATTCCATCAATGATATTTCGATTTGCGCCATCTGTCATCAACCCTTTTAATCCATTGGTGATGGTAAAGCCTTTAATGATCCAATAATCAGCCTGCAGGTGTAATACATAACCAGTATTGATATTCTCAGCGTCCAGTATCACATTGCGGCTTCCTCTTAAAATGATAGGCTTTGTTGCAGAACCATCAGCCGTTGCATCAATTACAAATTTTCCCTTGTACACACCATCGGCCATTACAATTTCATCTAACGGTTTTGCTTTTAGCAACGCATCTTTTAGCTGTGCCGCTGTAGATACATTAATGATATTAGTTGTAACAACAGGCGGAACTACAGGTGGTGGTACCGATGTACTTTTTTTACTACAACCAGCAATAACTGCGAAGCAAATAATTTGTATGGCGATTAACATCTGCATAAAACAATTATTGTCCTACAAAATCTTCCCGCATTGGGCTAAATACGTCAATTAAAATTCCGGGTTCCAAACACACAGCTCCATGCATTACATTCGGTGGTATGTAAAAGGCATCACCTGCTTTCAAAACTTTCTTTTCGCCAGCTATCTCTACTTCAAATGCACCACTTTCTACATGACTAATTTGTGTATGATGATGCTGGTGCAATACACCTACCGCTCCTTTTTCGAAAGAGACTTTTACTACCATCAGCCTTTCATCATACGACATGATTTTTCTTTTCATACCCGGAGCGGTTTCTTCCCAGGGCAATTCATTATCTGCTATAAATACTTTTACCGTTTCTGTTGTTGCCATAAACTGCTTGTTGTTTTAATTAATTTGTTTTCCGTCATACCAGGTAGCAAATGGCCCAGTCCAGCTAACGCCACCAGCAGTATGAATTGATTTATTAGTAAAGTCGTTATTACTTTGTGCTATTAATAGTTTCTTTCCTGCCACTATAATTTCCACAATAGAAAATTGCTCATCGTTCTGTATCAATTTCATTTGTTGCACAGACGGATAAGCATTGCTGGAGAATTCGTTGATCGGGTCAAACTTGCCATGCATCTCCAGCACACTTACAAAAGATTGGTTCTCTCCTTTTTTACGAATAATAAATGCCGGCTCATGTCTCAAATTAAAATTGGGATCATTAGCACCCTTTCTTGCCAAGAATAATGTGGCTTTATCCTGAACCAGAGAAGAGATTGTATAATAAGTTCTGTCGTTTAAAAAAGTAAGTTGCGCTACTGTATCCTTTGCTGTTGCTTCTGCTTCTTTCCACAAATACTGGTAGCCATTCTTTTTTCCGAGTGGCTCAAGCTTATCGGTGTATGACTCATACTTGAATGACGTATTGATCAGCGTTCCATCGAAATGAAAAGGCAGATCGTACTGATGATTATCCTTTGAATTTGCATTGAAGATATCCAACATCATTTTCTTTCCTCCGGGTAATTGCAGCAAATAAACGGTACGCTGCATCTTTACTCCTTTATAAGCATTTTCTTCTTTAGCTGCCACTACCTGCACCGCCGGATTTGTAATGCTGCTGAACAATTTTTCTGCATGATGCTTTTCTGCTATAGCTTCTTTTCCATCATAATGACTTTTTTCATCTACCACCAATGTATTGTGAGCAATTGTTTGCTGCGCATAGCCTTTTGTTTCGGGCAAATAACGTCCGCCATATTTTTGTTCCACTCCTATGAAACGAACAGCACCATAGTCGGTTAAAATTTCATTGCCTTTATCATACAAATTATAATTCAACTTATCATAGTGACCATGTGAAAGTCCATGCGAAGTGTACTTGCTGATCAATGTAGTTAAATCATTTCCTGTTCCGTTTCTTAAAAAACTTGCTCCGCCTTCATCACCTTTTGCACCATCCGTATATTCAAAAGAACGATAGGGATAGTGTGCGGGAATATTTTTTCCACTGGCGATTTCAGCAGCAATTGTTACACCGCCTTTATTCAACAATACTCTATCCTGCTTTTTTGCAATGAACAATAAACCATTATCCTTCCCATACACATTCGAGGCCACACTAATGGCTGTCACCAATTCATTGGTGGTGTAATCTTTTTCTTTTAATGCATCATTCAAGGCAAAAAAAGTTCCATCGATATTTGTTTGCTGCAAGCCAGCCATCAATGCTTTTTGCAGAATACGGTTACGATGTTCAAATATTTTTAATTGCGGTCTTGCATTATTTAATGAGGAAGCAAACAAATAATAAGGAAGAATTGCATAACGAACATAATATGGTCCTTCCGCATAATAACCATCAGGAGCAAACAGTCCGTCCATCAATGCGATAAAGCCTGTTTTGCCATCTTTCTTTGAACCATACAATGCCATGTCGACATACTCTTTATTATTGGTGGCAATACCAACAATACCCACACCTGCACAAGCCCACACAGCATGATTATGAATTAAATTAAACCAGGGTTCCAGATCTTTTGTAATAAAATCTACTTCGGGTTTGAATGCGCCGTCTTCAATTGTTTTTCTTTCTGCAGCAGTCAATGAATTATAAATAAGATCATATGCCATGCCAGCATACACTAACCAGTTAGCATCGTTTAGTGCCTGCCAAAAAATCCTTCCAGGGGAACTGCTGGTTGCCTGCGGATGATTTTTTAATGTAGGATTCAGTACGGCATATTTCAGAAACATCTTCTTCACCAGCAATGCATATTTCGCATCGCCGGTTAGATTATATAATACACCACTGTTGAACATAAGCATATAATTAGACTTATGCTTATCGTGTGTGTAACCACCTGCAGGATCTTTTGGAAATGGAACATCTACATCTTTACCCAGCCATACATCTACATCGCTTTTAATTTCAATGTAGGAACGGGTGAGTAAGGGATAACGGTTAATATCTTTTTTTACTGCCGCAGCTTCTGTGCGGGTAAAAAAAGTAAGTGGATGTTGTGCCTGAAGCAACACTGGTATCACCAGCAAGCAAATCGTTTTGAGCAATCGCATTTTTATATTGTATTAACCTGTAACCAAAAAATAATCTAACTACTAAGCGAAATATGTTCCGCCATTTATCTCTACACTTTCGCCATTAATAAAAGAAGAAGCATCACTTGCAAGATATAATACCAGGTCACCTATCTCTCTTGCCTCACCTTCTCTGCGCAAAGGAGTTCCTGCAGCAACATTTGTTCTTATTTCGGGCTTGGTAAATGTGTTATGAAATGTTGTGTTGATCATACCCGGAGAAACACAGTTAACTCTTATTCCTTTTGGACCAAGTTCTTTTGCAAGCCCTCTAGTCATAGTCAACACTCCGCCTTTTGCAGCAGCATATGCTAAAGCACCACCACCACCACCATCTCTGGCTGCTTGTGAGGAGAAATTAACGATAGCGCCACCTTCTGTAATATGCGGAACAACTGCTCTTGTAACGAGGTAAGCAGATTTCAGGTTAACTGCAATTACTGCATCCCAAAATTCTTCGTCTAAATCTGCTAATGGTTTTCTTCCCAACAACCCGCCCGCCACATTAACTAATATGTGAATGACATTGCCAAAAGCAGCAACACATCCATCCACAACTTTTTTTACATCAGCAGCTTTTGTCATATCACCTTGTATAGCGATGGCTTCTCCACCTGCATCGTTGATCAGTTGCAGTGTTTCATCAGCTAAATTTTTATTACCAAAATAATTAATGCAAACTTTTGCTCCGGCTGCTGCTAGCTTTAGTGATGCCTGCCGGCCAATATCCCTGGCTCCACCTGTTACAATTGCTACTTTTCCTTTTAATGAATACATATCTATACATTCAATGCGTAAAAAAACTTGTTTGCGAACTGCAGGAGGATAAGGCGGAAGTAATTGCCAGAAGAGATTTGTAAATTTTAATTCTACAACCAATCAGGGTTGCGAATGTATCATGTTTTCACCTTTGGCAAGCTTTCCGTTGTAATATTAGGTGGAAATGTGAATGGCGATTTTTTTTGTTGATTAGAAGATTTCTATTAATGGGGCGATATTTCACAATTACTGTGGTATAATTTACAAAATTTGAAAATAATCTAAAAATAAGCTTCCGAGAACGATACCGGCAACGCTACCGGTATTTCCGTAACCTTCTTATTCATAGCTTTAGCCTCTGATGATTGCAAACCATGAATAAGCCCGCCACTATAAAAGACATTGCGAAACAACTGAATATTTCTATCTCCACCGTATCGAGAGCCATGCGGAATGCGCCAGATGTAAATGCTGATACTAAAAGAGCCGTAATGGCTTTGTCGGAAGAATTAAATTATCAGCCTAACAAACTTGCACTAAGTCTTAAGCAAAAACAAACACATAATATCGGCGTAATTGTTCCTAACCTGGATTATGTTTTATCGACCATGGTAAAAGGAATAGATGAAGTCGCCTTGGAAGCAGGTTACACTGTAATGGTATGCCAGAGCAATGAATCATTCGGCCGAGAAATTGTAAACACCCGACGACTATTAGATAGTTTAGTTGATGGTTTTATCATTTCTGTTTCCAGCGAAACAAAAGTGTTCGACCATTTTAAAAAGATACAGGCGAAAAATATGCCGATGGTAGTGTTTGACCGTGTTACACCCTTTCTACAAGCTCCCGGTGTAAAAATTGACAATGAAGATGGTGGTTTCCAGGCCACAGAACACTTAATTGAACAAGGATATAAACGCATCGCCATTTTAGCCGGACCAAAAAATCTGGGCATCAGTAATCAACGGCTGGATGGTTATTTAAAAGCTTTAAAGAAATATAAAATAAAGCCAGACAATGATCTTATCATCTATTGCGATTTCAACCAGGACTATGCTTATGTAGCGACCAAAGAATTATTAGCTATGAAGAAAAGACCAGATGCCATTTTTACCATCAGCGATAGAATGGCGATTGGTGCCATGCTGGCCATAAAAGAAAAAGGATTGAGAATGCCACAGGATATTGGTTTGGTAGGATTTAATAATGAACCAGTAACCAGCTTGGTAACACCAACTATTTCCAGTGTTGATCAACCTGCTTTTGAATTAGGAAAAGTGGCCGCTAAACTTTTTATTGAAGCAATGCACCATGATGAAGATATGAACCATATTGAAGAGGTGTTAAAGCCAAAACTCATCATCCGGGAATCATCACAACGAATAGCACCTAAAAATGTACGTACAAAATAATTAGCTATGCTTCGATTAGTATTACTCAACTTTTGTTTTGCAATCTGTCTCTCAGGGTTTTCAAAAACTATTATCGTAAAGAACGGCGATGAGTTGGCTGCTGCAAACAAAAACGCAGCGCCGGGAGATATTGTCATTCTTCAAAATGGTAATTGGGAAAACATCAGTATAAAACTCAATTGCAAAGGCACCAAAGAAAATCCGATCACTTTCAAAGCAGAAACAGCAGGGAAAGTAACTATTAGCGGCAAATCAAGTTTGAAAATTGGTGGAGATTATATTATTGTTGACGGCTTATATTTTACTAATGGCTATTCCGGCGGAGAACCAGTGATCACATTTAGATCCGGCAAAGACCAGCTTGCAACTAATTGCCGGGTTACCAATTGTGTTATCAACGATTTCAATAATCCCAAAAGAATGGATGACAATAACTGGGTAACATTCTATGGCAAAAATAATCGCCTTGATCATTGCAGCTTTAAAGACAAAAAAAATATGGGTGTTTTACTGGCTGTAATTTTAGACGATGAAAGAAGTCGGGAAAATTACCACTCCATCGACTATAACTACTTTGGGAGAAGACCTGTTCTTGGTTCTAATGGCGGTGAAATTATCCGGGTAGGTGTTTCACAACATTGCCAATTCAATTCTAACACAAAAATCAATAACAATTTTTTTGAATTCTGCGATGGTGAAACTGAGATCGTTTCTATAAAATCTTGCAGCAACATTATTCAAGATAATATTTTTAAAGAAAGCCAGGGCTCATTGGTATTAAGACATGGTGACAACAATATCGTTCTCGGAAATTTATTTCTTGGTAACGACAAAGTGGCTACAGGCGGTGTTCGTGTAATTAATAAAGGACAAGTAGTTCGCAATAATGTTTTCTATAAATGCAGAGGTACCAATTTTAAAGCACCATTGGCAGTAATGAATGGCATTCCAAATTCACCAGCGCATCGTTATGTACAAGTAACGGATGCGGAAATAAAAAATAATATTTTTTACGAATGCAGTCCGCTAAGTTTTGGTGAAGGAAGTGATGCGGAAAGAAGTTTACCTCCTGACAATGTAGTTTTCAGTAATAATAACTTCTATAACACAAGGGATAGCATTGTTTACACTACTTCAGATGCGATTAGCGGAATACGCTTTGAAAACAATAAAGTAAGTACTGCTGTAAAGCAAAAACTAAATAGCGGGTTTGAAAAAGTAATTCTGTCTGCAAAAAACCCTGCAACTACTAAAACAGTAGGGGATCCGATTTTTGCATCTATCAATATGATACCGGTTGTGCTGAAAGAAGCAACTACTTCTACAGGAGCAGCATGGTTTCCCAAAACTGAAACTGCTAAAAAAACGGTTGCATTAACTGTTGCCTGTGCAACTGCTGACGACATTTATAAGCAATTAGAAAGAAAAGAAGCTGTTACTATTCGTCTTACCGGAAAAGAGTATTCATTAACTAAGCCTTTTCTAATTTCAAAGCCAGTACAGATTATTGGCGATCCAAAAACAGTGTTACGTTTCAATACCTATAACCAGTTGAGTGCATTTGCTATTGCCGGTAATGGGGACCTAAGTTTGAGCAATCTGAGTATTGATGGCAGTAATATAAAAGCAAGTGCATTTATCTCTAATGATAGCAATGGGCAAAGCAACCATTACAATTTAGCTGTTCGTAATTGCAAATTTGAAGGCTTTACTAATGAAATAGGTTTCCAGGATATATTCTTTGCTTATAAATCGATGATAGCCGATAGTATTGTTTTTCGCAATAATTCCTTTACCAATATTCAGGGTAAGATCTTTACCATGGATTCCGAAACTGACAACAAAGGATATTATGCAGCGGAGAAAATTATTATCTCGCAAAATCAATTTTCATCTATTACTGGAACATTGCTAAATCTGTATCGTGGTGGTAATGACGAAAGTACACTTGGGCCAAATTTGCTGTTCAGCAACAATAAAATAACCGACTGCGTTTCAAAAAGTAAATCTCCGCTAATTACTTTAACGGGTGTACAGCAAAGCAATATTTCATTTAATAGCTTCATTAAATGTAATCCTGATGGTACTGTTATTTTATATAAAGACATCGTAAGAGCCAATCATATTTTTTCAAAAAATAAAATTGAACAATCCGGCACTATAGAAAAAAATCAATTCGTTACAGAAAAATAAAACATCCAACATTAACTTATAATAATACAATCATGAAAATCGTTCATCAAGTACACCCAGAAGATTTTGCAAAGTACAACACACAACAAATAAGAGACCGCTTTCTCCTGGAAGGCCTGGTACAGGCCGATAAAGTTGAATGTACATATAGTCATTACGACAGAATGATCGTAGGAGCAGCGAACCCTGTAAGTCAATCGTTAGAATTAGGAACCTATGATCAACTAAAATCTGATTACTTTCTAAGCAGAAGAGAGATTGGCATAGTTAATATTGGCGGCAATGGTTCCATCACCGTTGATGGAGAAAAATTTGATTTAGAAAAGCAGGATTGTTTGTATGTAGGCAAAGGCAAGCAAAAAATTGTATTCAGCAGTGTTGATAAAACTGCTCCTGCTAAATTCATCTTCTTCTCCTGCCCTGCTCATATGGAATATCCTACACGTTTAATGAAACCAGCAGAAGCATTGCCGGCAGAAATGGGTAGTCTTGATAATAATAACCATCGTGTAATTAATAAATATATTCATCTTGATGGCATTAAAAGTTGCCAGCTAGTATTAGGTGTAACCAATTTTAAAAAAGGAAGCATCTGGAATACCATGCCACCACATTTACACGACAGACGAATGGAATCATATTTCTATTTCGACTTGCCGGAAGGACAACGTGTAATTCATTTTATGGGTGAGCCCCATGAAACAAGGCATATGTTCCTCAATAATGAGCAAGCCATTCTTTCCCCAGCCTGGAGTATTCATAGTGGTTGTGCAACGGCCAGCTATTCTTTTATATGGGCAATGGCTGGAGAAAATATGGCATTCACTGATATGGATCCGGTTCCGGTTCAAACATTACAATAAAAAAATTTTAATACATGGTAAATTTTAGGGTTGATGGAAAACTGGCATTGGTAACCGGTAGCAGCCGTGGCATTGGAATGGCGATCGCTATTGCATTGGCAGAATCTGGTGCAGATATTATTGGTGTTAGTTCAAAACCAGAAGCAGGTAGTGATGTTGAAAAAGCTATTGTTAAAGCAGGTAAGAAATTTTATTCATATCAATGCGATTTAACTGACCGGGATTCTTTATATGATTTTATTGAAAAAGTAAAAGCCGATCATCCAACAATTGACATCCTAATAAATAATGCCGGGCACATTCTTCGCCAACCTGTTGCAGAACACTCAGATATTTACTGGGATACAATTATTAATATTAATTTGAATGCACAGTTTATTTTAACAAGAGAAATTGGTAAACGAATGATTGAGCAAGGTTATGGTAAAATAGTTTTCACTGCTTCGCTATTATCTTTCCAAGGTGGTATAAATGTTCCGGGTTATGCGGCCAGCAAAGGTGCTATATCATCGCTTTTAAAAGCATTTGCAAATGAATGGGCCAAATTTGGAGTAACAGTTAATGGAGTTGCTCCCGGCTATATTGCAACAGATAATACTGCATTGCTTAGAGCAGATGCGGAAAGAAATGCAGCCATCTTATCAAGAATACCAGCTAATCGCTGGGGAACCCCAGAAGATATGACCGGTGCATTTGTTTTTCTCTCCTCTCCTGCATCTGACTATATGAATGGAACAATTGTAACTGTTGATGGTGGCTGGATGGGTAGATAAATGCATTAAAAGAACAAGATATTTCCAGCTAAGATGAGCTGATTTTTAAAAAATAAGGCTTCGAAACAGGAAAAAAACCGTGCAAATAAGAGATTACCCGCTATATTTGCACTCCCAAAAGTGTTCGGGAAGTAGCGCAGGCCGGTAGCGCACCTGGTTTGGGACCAGGGGGTCGCAGGTTCGAATCCTGTCTTCCCGACTTAAAGCATGTCAAATGCTATCAAAGCCTGTAAATTCATATTGATTTACAGGCTTTTGTTTTTTTTCTCCATCAATTTAAATCAGAAAATATCAAAATTCAGGTGAGCCATTCAGTGAGTAAATTCAGGCATAACCTTTGATACTCACCCAATAGCTTACAATTCATTGTAATCCATTTAGTTGTGTCATTTTTTTTGACACTTTTTGATTGGATTTGAAATGGATTCGAACCTGCGGCCAATGTGGATTCGAACCTGCGGCCTATGGTTCCGAAAGTGCGAACTGACAAAGTGAAGAGTGGAATCAATTCATTTCAAAACATTCAAAACAAAACGCATGGAAAAACAATCCTTCGGTATTTGCTTCCTGATCAGAAAGACCAAGGCCGATAAAAAAAGAGCAGACATTTATGTACGTATTACCGTTGACGGAGAAGAGAAAGAAATCTCCGTCAAAGAGCAGATTGATCTGAGTGCCTGGAATGGCGAAAAGGGGATCGTCAAGGGAAATAGTATTGCCGTCAAATCCGTCAATGATCACTTGGATAATATCCGCTTTGGTATCAGAGATAAATACAGGAAGCTGGTTGATGCAGGCGAACTTGTGACTGCAGAATCAGTCAGGGATGCCTATCTGGGAATATGTATTCTGCAAAAGGGTCATAAGCTTTTTGCTTTACTAGAGTATTACAGAAAAATATGGGAAGGCAAATTAAGCAACGGAAGTTTTAAAAATTATAAAACTACGATAGCCTATTTAAAAATGTTCCTGGAGATCAAATATCCTTCAAAAGATATTTATCTGTCCCAACTTAACACAGAATTTGTAACAGAATTTGAATATTACATACGTCATCATTCTATCAAGGATCATGATCCCTGTCTGGGTAATGGTGTCGCCAAACATATTCAACGTGTCAAACGCATGATGAACTGGGCTGTTGAACTGGGATGGATAAAATCAAACCCTTTTAGTAAATATAGTTGCCCCGTAAAAAAGAGCAAGAGAAAAAAACTCGATATCCAGCAACTGGTCACGTTGGAACAAAAACTCTACAACGATCCTGCTTTACAGTTTGTGAAAGATTTGTTTCTTTTTAGTTGCTATACCGGTTTTGCTTTTGCCGATGTAATGCAACTTCGTAAGAATCATTTTGAATGGGATACCAATGATATTGTCTGGTGTAAAGTTTATCGTCAGAAATCAGATGTATTATCTCCGGTACCCTTATTAAAAGACGCCGCTACAATCATAAATGCCTACAAAGATCACCCTGATGTAATAGGAAGCGATACTATCTTTCCGGAAGTCACTAACCAGTATGTCAACAGGCGGCTGAAGATGATGCAGGAAATTTGTGAGATCGATATACCGCTTACCTTCCACGTTGCCAGGCATACATTTGCCAAGACAGTAGCTTTAAAGAATGGAATACCGCTGGAAACTATACAGATGCTGATCGGGCACACGAAGATTTCCACTACCCAGATCTATGCCGATGTGGATGAAGAAAAAATCATTAACGATATGAATGGTTTAGGTGATAAACTCGACAGGAAGAGAGAAATCGTTCTGAATCACCGAAGGGAAATTGTTGCATCTGCTTAAGATCAATCAATTTTGGTTTTTACAATAATAACGAAGCCCGCACTTGCGGGCTTTACCATTTCAGTATTCCTCCTCCAACAATTTCTTAATATCCTCCTTATTATAATAAATAGTTCCGCCTATTTTTTTTGTTCGAAGTTTCCTACTGATACGTAGAGCAACCAGCTTATTGACAGAACAACCCAGCATCTTTCTTACATCGGCCGTTTTGTATCCTTCCGGCTTTTCTGCGACTGGCTTGATCACACCAGTAACAATATTTTTAATATCCTGTAAAAGTTGCACCCGGAATAACTCAAGGTCTTCTTTGGTCAAAACTTCCGCCGGCATTGTGTCAGGTTTTCAAAGTGGCTTTCAGAGAAGTAAAAGATACCATGCTTCCCAGGAAATGGTTATAAGAGGGAATATATTTTACATATCCGTACTCATGCAATTGCCGTAAGACTTTATGATAGGTATTCCCGCCGGATATTTTGCATAAATTAATGATGTCCTGCCTGAAAAAGGATAGCGGACCATCTTGACCGCTATCCTTCCATTTTTTCCATAAAGCAGCATACAGGCTGATATGTGCAGCCGAAATACGGGGATCGGCTTCCACCATCGTTAGAAAATGATAAAGTGGATCCATTTAATTTATTCCTTGTCGTTTACGATTTGATTTTTTTTTAGCGTTCGGTGGACCGCCTTCATCCTCGCCCGGATTCTGCTTCAGGCTTTTTTTTTGATCATCCTGCTTCACTGATTGCTCCGCTGAATTACTTTCATACAATTTATCAGTACGGATTCGCTGCCCGGAGGCTTCATAAAAATTGAGAGACTTGAATTGGGGTGCCGCTTCGATGAATACCTTTTGCTCTTTCCCTTGTATGGTTAGCGTAACGGATTGCCTGTTCCCTCTCTCCAGGGATTCAATAAGCCGCTGACTGTCCGTTTCGTTCTGCAATTCTTTAATGGGATGATTTTGCAAAACAACCTTCAGGTCAAAGCCATAGTTTTCATTAAACGGCCGGAGCTTAAAGTTGCCGTGTGCATCTGTTTCCTTAAAATTCAGTTGCTGCCAGGCATTATACTTTTCTCCCTCCTTGTTTATTTTTTCTTTAAAAATGGCCCGGCCACTCATCAGGTTGTAAGCTTCCTTCAGTGTGATATTATCTTCCTTATTATTTATATAGAAAGCTTGCTTGATGGCATCCGGATGCTGATCGTTTTTCAGCATAAGGTTATACCGGTTAAAGAAATAAATATCGCTTTCATCTGATTTTCTGAAATGAAGCGTTGCGGCGGTTTCATCTTTTCCGTAGTCTTTTTGAAAGCTAAGCGTAAACTCCGGCTCTTGCTTTTGCAATTTCTCTTTAAGTTGCTGCTGTAGATCTTCACCAAATCCTGTGTACTTTAATTGATTACTCAGGTAATCGTAATTTTTTTCATTCATGATTGACAAATTTGTATAGTTAGATAATTGTTGTTCCAGTACTTGCCCATAAGGAATTTGTTTTAGCAGTTCATCAACGGATTCTGCACGGATGACCCGGTAATTATCATATTCACTGATATTGTTATCGGCATATTCATTTGCATCGTCTTTAGTTTTAAAGAATTCCATGTCCGGTTTGTCAAGGAAATAGGTAATGGTATTGTAGGCGATATACATATTCCCTTTGGAAATTTCTTTGCTAGCGATATCCAATAATTGATCGTCTATTACGTGTTCCCTTTGCATTTCTTTTACTTGTTTATAAGCTTCTCTGGCGGTTAGCAACTTGTCATCCGATGCCGCTACAATTAATGTCTTTTCATATTGCTGTTTAAGTATATAGTCGTCCGTAATATGCTTTCGGTATTCTGTTTCCGGCATGTGTTTGAACCGGAGTAAATCAGCTGCCGCTTTATCAGAAGAACCAAGCCTTTCTAAATCGGCCTGTATATTGCTGAGAAATTCATCTGCTTTATCAACGTGACCTCCGTTCAGGTAGCTGTCATATATTTTATTTGCTTCTTGCATCCGGCCATCCAGTTGAACTAATTTTTCAGGAATAGGAATTGAACGGACAGTCAATTCGTAAGCCTTTAACCCGACCGAACCTACTGTACTGGTGTCATAGTGAAGGGAGAACATCAACTGATCTTTTCCTTTTTCCCTGTACTGATGGATTGAAAATTGCCGCTCAGTACTATTCTTGTAAGTATCTAACCAGCTAACAGCATCGGCCATGCCCAGCTGCCTTAGTTGTTCTTTTAACCGTATTACATTTATTTCCGTCATATTAATGCAGGTCAGGCAATACCACTGCCTTCACAATTTTTGAATTGGTAATTTTTAGTTGAAAATGCCGTCCTCCATTTTTTTCCATGATCTGCACACGCAACAGTTTTGCATCAGGGATAGTAAATTTTTCAAGTGCCGTAACGACAACTGAGAAACTATATGCTTTTACTTGTTTGCTATTACCTGAGACGTAGAGAGGTATGCAATCATTTTCCTGTACTGCTGTACGTTTCCCTTTTTTCTTATCCCGGATATAAAAACGTAATACGTCAATGTCATAATCAATCGGAGAATGATTGCATAAAAGCAATTGATAATAGATAACATTGTCTTTAATGTAAATGCCGATAATGGACGCCTCCACTGCCCAGCTTTTATCCCTGATACCTTTTACTTTTTCTTTATTATCCAAAATGCCATTAGCATACGTAGAAATGCTGGCTTTTGTGTTCACAGGTAATTCATAAACTAACATACCTGGTTGTTCTTTATAAGTCACAATAAATAAATACACATTGCCATCACTGGTAACAACACTTAAATTGGTTTCGGAGAATTGCTTTACAGCCGCTTTTACAAGCAGTATCTTTTCATTTTCCTTTACCGGTTGCACCAGCACATCTTTTGTTCCCCTGTCAACATGCTTAATTGGAAAAGGAAAGATTAGTGAAGTTGTTTTATCAGTTGTGATTGATAAAGGTTGTTGCGCCAGGGCAACATTGCAGATTGCTAAAAATAGAATAATGATTGTTTTCATTGGTTTATGTTTTTATCTTTTAATAATACTTTGTATCCGGCTTTCACCAGTACTTTAACAAGCTTCACTTTTTTAGATAGTAAGCTTTTGGCAGCACCGATCCCCGCCACTGTAGCTTGAGCTTTGAGGGAAGGATCACCGGAAGACATTTCCATCAATGATAAACTGTTATCAGCAGACTGCTTCGCAACGTCACGGCTAATGGCACCAGGGATGTATATACCGGGTAACCCATCCATATCGTACACTTCCAGTTTAACGGGGTACAAATTATTATTGCACCTGATTGAATTGATTTCGATTTCTAATCTTTCATTATTCAGTGATGCAATACCGAAAACAAAATTGTCTTTGGGGATTAGTGACCCATTGATGTATATCGCAGAAGACAACCTGAATTTAACCACTGCCCCGTTAACTAATACCTGGCTTTCGTGGACAACGGCCTCAATGGCATTTTGATCAACGACTTCGGTTTCATCGGAAAGACTATAGAAACCTTTGACAATTGTATCACTGCCAGAGCGTTTGCTTACTGCATAAACAGCTTCCTTGTTTAAAAGAGAATATTCTTTGATTCTGTCTTTAACCCGTTGCGGATGCTGAATGTCAAGAATTTTATCCAGTGTCCCTTCCAGTTGCTTCATTTCCGGATCTTCGGTAGTGCCCGTGTTGTTTACTTTGAGCATTTGTTCAAGCCTGTCTACTTCTGAAGAGAACTCTTGCGAGGACGAAGATTGTTGCTCAATGGGATTCTGGTGGGTTGCAGCCGTAGCGGCATTCATTTCCTTTTCCAGCAACTTCAGTTTCTGCATAATCTTTTCTTCGGGATTGTTTCCACGTTTTTCATACGGCGAAGTATTCAATTGTTGATTGTACTTCGAAGCAGTTGCAGTTGTCAGTTCCTGTAGTTCATCCGGAACAAGCGGTTCAGGAACTGTATCTTTTTTGAAATAGGGGTCGCTTCGCATCCACTCTTCCATTTTGAGTGAATCCTTATCAGCCTTATCATAAAAGCCCAGTTTGTCCATCCCTTTGTCATCCTTTAAATTGGCATCAGGCAAATCCAGGTTGAGTCCTCTTAGGGTAACACTGGATTCAGGTTTCTTCTGCCGCCCACCCAGGGCCCAGAAGGCCATAGTTAAAAAAGGTATTACCAGCAAGGGTAACACCAGTAACATTTTTCGTTCCTTCACTTTTTTCATACACTTTTATTTTTTTTGTTGTGAATAAATTTCTTCGAGGATTTTGATGCTGTCCAGCAGAGACGGCCTTATCGGCTCTCCCAGGCTATCCATATACCTTTTATATTCCTGTATGTTCTGGTACATTTCATCTGGTACAGGGTTCTCCATTATTTCATCTCCCGATTTATCAAAATGTTCCGGAACGAGGACATTATCAATTTTAAATACCGGTTTCGGTTTCGTGACAAGGGCATTTACAAAAAAGTAAACACTTAACCCTCCGCTGACAATGCAGAATACTGCCAGCCACATTTTCACTTTTTTGGTAGTCATAGTTGATACAAGTTTATTCATACCATCACTGAACTTTGTTTGTACTTTGATAAGGCCACCGGCAATTTTGCCAGCCACTTTATCCTGTAACGGAGTTTCTTTTGGTTCTTTCTTTTTACGTTTCCAAAACATTATTGCCGGTTTTCAATTTTTAAATCTTTATTCTCCAGAGTCTTCCATCGTTCAATTAAAAACCCGTGTGCATTATTATCAGAACGGGAAACATTCCGTAAGTACCCTTCAGTAACTAAGCTTCGGGTAACAATAGTAGTAGGTCGTATGATTTTCTGCTGTCCTTTGTAGCGGAAATAATAGGGATAATCATTGGTATTAATAATAATACTGTCTGACTGCATTTCCTGGCTGATATTGCCAGAGATTAAATTGGTATAATATCCGTTCTCTTTCAGGTTGTCATATTGCTGTTTCGCCGTACCGTCAGCGAGGTAGAGTGCCTTAGTGATATTGGATTGAATCACTTTATCATCCGGGTCCATTGTAAAGAAATAGTGATGAAACATTTTTACATGATCACGGGCTTCCACCGGTACATTATCTTTCCGGTCAGCGGAGTATGCTTCCAGGGCTTTACCATTGGCTAATATGAAAATCTTTTGCTGGGACCTGGTTGCTAACTGGTAACTTTTATAGGAAATAAATAATGTCAGGGTGAGGCATACGATTATCACAGCCAAAGAAAATAATCTTACTTGTTTGAAAGCGGTATCAATATTTTTCATTTTCTGAAACATGCGTTAACTATTTTTCTTTCCCTCAATTTTATCTTTAAAGTAACCTCCCGAAGCCGAAGCATCCGCCATGCTGTTGGTTACCTTATTATAAGCACCACCCAGGGCATCCCTAGTCATAGATACTGATCCGCTGGTTGTATTGCGGACAGACATGCTTGTGATATTTGTAACCTTTTGCAGTAATGCATTACCACCACCCGCATTAATAATATAATTGGCAACACTCGGTACTGTGAAATAGCCGATGATGCCGATCACCATGAAAATCAGATAGGCTGTATCAGTAGTAGAGAAAAAAGTATCGCCATTGGTAGCGATCTGGTGCAGGTCTTCTTTTAGCATATTCTCCTGTATCTTTCCCATTATGCCACCAAAGATGTTGGCGACCGGAAGCCATAAAAAAATATTCAGGTAGCGGGCAATCCATACGGTGAGAGTGTGCTGAAAACCATCAAAGACGGCAATGCCAAATACTAATGGCCCAAGTATAGCAAGAACAATTAAATAGAACGTTCGGATCGTATCAATACATAATGCCGCCGCTTCAAATAACACCTTCAATACTTCCGACATCCATTGCTTGATCGAGTTTCGGAGATTGTAACCAAACTTCGCAAAAGCAAAACGTATATCATGACCAATACTTTTTAGCCATCCCTCTCTTTTGTCACCATAATTATACTTATACCATTTCTTGCGGTCTCCATTACCATCTTCACCAACATACATCTGCCAGTAAGCGGTGGTTTTGATCGCATCTTCTTTCATCTTTAGCAACTGCGCCACTGCCGCATCAGAATCTTTCACCATTTGCGCCGTACCGGTAACAGTAGGCTTCATCAGTTGATTGATAAGCTGGATAACCGATGGGAAAATTATTATAGCAAAGCCGAGTACAAAGGGACGGAACAGCGGGTAAAAATCTATCGCTTCGGCTCTGGCAATATGTCCCCATACTTTAGCAGCAATATACCAGGTAGCAGCAAAACCGGCGATACCACGACCCACACCGATCAAACGGCTGCAGAGTGGCATCATGTCATCGTATAATGTTTCCAAAACCTCATGCAAGCTTCGGATGCGGTTAACAATTTGGGCATCTGCAACTCCGGGCATGAGCAGGCAAACTATTCCTATTAAAAATATCCTTACACACATTTTCATACATCACAATTTTATAGTCAACAATCTACTTACTTCAACCCATGCACCTTTCTCATCAGGTCAATATCCATTTGATCTTTCTCCCGTTGCACAGCAAGTATTGCCGCACTGTTGTTGAACTCATTTAGAAACGAATACTGATCCACGATCTCTTCATATAATTTATCAATGGCTTGCAGCCGCTCATCATCACTCATCCTTAATTTGCCAGGAGTTATGATCATTGCGAGATCATCAATATTCTTAACACTCTGATCAAACAGGTTGGCGTACACCTTTCCGAGGTATTCTATTTCAGTTACCGTAAACCGCTTATTTTCTTTGAATTGACGGAATGCGGATTTGTATTCCTTAACGATCCTTAGCTGATAGTTGATAATATCTGCCACCCGCTTATATTTCCTTACGACCGGGCTTACTTCCATGAGTCCATCTAAAAATGTTTTATGCAAACTAAAATTTCCTTCTGAAATATCTTTAATGGCCGTATAGCCCTTATGTAATAGCTGGTAGCCATCCTTCATATTTTTCAGAATGGTTTTGAATTGCGTAAGTTTTTCAACATTCAGCAGTAACTGTTTTGCCTCATCAGTTTGGGAAAAACAAGCATTGCTGAATAGTAGCAATATAATTATCAGGTGCTTTTTCATTGTAATCCGTTTAACTTTTTAGAAATATCTACATCATGTAATTCCCTCATTCGCTGAACGGTCAGAAGTCCCATTTCTTCACTGAAAGAAGAGACAAATGAATACTTGTCCTGCATGTCTGCATACAGCACATCAATCCGTTTGATCCGTTCATCATCTTTCATAGATAATTCACCACTGGTAATAATGGTTATCAGTTCTTCAATATTATCCAGTGATGATTCGAGCAAGTTGTCAATTACCATTGAGCAAAAATCCATTTCATTCGAAGTAAACTGCCCGGCTTCCCGTGCACCTTTCAGCATTTCTTTTGTCTGCTTGATAATTCGCAGTTGGTAGGCAATGATATCAGCCACCTTTGAATAACCTTTCACCTTTGGATTGACATTCTTAAACGATGAAATAAAATCACGGTGTAATCTGAAATCGCCTTTTTTAATGTTTTGTACCGTCGTTAGACCTTTGTTGACGATCTTATAGCCGGTTTTGGCATAGCCGATATATACCTGCAAGGCAGCAATCTGTTGCTTCAGGTATTTTTCCTGTGTCTTCTTTTGGTTCAGCCATTCTTCGCTGTTCTGACCAACAACACTTTTACTAAATAGCAGTAACATGAATAATAATATTTTCATAGCCCATATAGTTTTTTCACGTAATCAATTTCACCTTTCTCCACCGAACGCTGGATAGAAAGGGTTTTATTCTGGTTATTGAAATCCTTCAGATCCATAAAACCCTGTTCGATATTGTCGGCAGCAGTATTAATAATTTCAAGCCTCTTTGCATCGCTCATCTGTGTGGCGAATGCATTGACCACGAGGAACAACTGGTCAAGCGATTTTAAACTTTCATCCATCATACCGGTATAAACCGTAAACATGTATTCAAGTTCTTCTGTTGTAAAGTTTTTATCCTGGCGAAAGACCGCCCAAGCAGATTTATATTCATTCACCATCGCCACCTGGTTTTCGATAATATCTCTGACACGGTGATAGTAAGCAAGTGCAGATTTTATTTTCCACAGTTCTTTAAAATAGTCATCGTACAACTTTCGCTGTTTTTCCACCCAGTCACTTATCTCCGTCAGTTTCGCTTTTGACATCGCATTCTCTAATGTCTTCTGTGCATTTTGTAACCAGACCGTTTTATTCTGTAAGCGTTGAATCTTTAAGTCAACCGCTACAATTACCTTTTTAATACCTGCCTTAATGATTTCAAGAATGGGAATTTGTGCATTACTATTCACACTTATCAATAAGGCAAGTACAACAATTATCTTTTTCATAGCTTTTGATATTTAAGAGTTCCTATGAATAAGCAGTTTTGATTGGGATCGAATGTTAGCAAATCGCCGGATTCCATATCCTCTAAAATGTTATCCTTCGGGTAATAGATTCCTGCGGTAATGATCAACTGGTAGTTAGATGGTAAATCCGTCCTTTCATATCTCCATCTCCGGGTAATATTATATTCATTGGCAGTTGCATTCAGCAGTGTGATAGCAAGCGTATCATACTCTTTTCCGAATTCGTGTGAAGAGAATCGGATATAGGTGCCGGGAATAAATTCCTGGATCATCACAGGTTTCGCATCCCGGCAACCGTATATTGCCGCAACCAAACAGAGATGTATAATGAAAAGCCACTTCATCAGTTAACCGTTAACTCGCATCCATTGCAGGGGCCATCGCAATAATATATTTTGAAGGACTGTCCGGCAGTTTTCTCCATAGCTATTCCGAGTGTCTTTAACGTGCAGGCCTTGGTGCCTTCGCAGTCGCAGCTGGCTTTACCTGGAAGCTGGAAGAAATAACTAACCCCGTAAATACTTTGCCGGACATACTTATCTGTAGTAGCAGCATATTGACTGGCTATTTCATTTTGTATGCCGGGGTCGGCAAAAAACGTTTCTTTCCCTTCTCCTAAATTGATAACCCTGTTTACCTCGTAGCCCTTGTAGGTAAAGGTTCCCGTACAGCCACCAGAACAGTTGCTATGCATACAGCCAAATCCTAATTCGTCGATGAAGGTAACCTGGCAGGCACCGCCGCCACTGCAAATACAATGGTAAGTAGCATATCCAATGGGAAGGGGACGGGAAGCAACGCCATCCATAGCAAATGAATAGTCGGCAGGTAATTCAACCCGTATTTCCGAATTATCTTTAGCCAGGCAAATTTTAGTTCCTGCCGGTAACAGGATACCTGTTTCGCCAACTTTCACAGGTTTAACAGCAATAATTTCTTTGCTACATTCTACAGGTAATGCAGTTTTAGCAGCACTTACATTTTTCTCAGTAGCCTGCGGCTCCTTTTTATTGCAGGCCACGAATAAAATAATCGCACACAAAGCACTCATCACGGTTGTTTTCATAATTGTTGTTTTATTGTTTAAAAATACTTTTACTTGTTTTGCATTTCATTAGCCATCGCAGCAATCGCTTTCTGCATATCGCCATCAAAGGACGCAGCGTACTGCATCAACTTTACTTTTTCTGTTTCCTCAGTTGTATAAGCCAGGTACTCTTCCAGCGAAACTTCCGTCCGGTACACTTTCGATAACATACCACCAAGAGAAATAAAAACTTCTTTATATTTTTTTGTAGAATCGTTTGCTTTGTTGATGGATAGTACGAGAGCCTTTTCCTTTTCCGTAAGACCAAGCAATTCCTGTATTTGATCAAACTTGTTCTGATATTTACTTTGGTCAAGAAGAATTTTACAATCGCTGTTATTAATGATAGCCTGTTTAACAACAGGAGATGAAATAATATCTTCCACCTCCTGTGTTACCACGATTGCTTCACCAAAAAACTTCCGTACTGTCTTGAATAAATATTTTATGTATTCGGCCATTCCTTCCTTGGCAATTGCCTTCCAGGCTTCTTCGATTAAAATCATTTTGCGGATTCCTTTCAGCTTACGCATCTTGGAAATAAATACTTCCATGATGATAATAGTAACTACAGGAAATAAAATCGGGTGATCTTTAATATTGTCGAGTTCAAAAACAATAAATCTTTCCTGTAGCATCTCTAAATCTTTGGTGGCATTTAACAGGTAATCAAACTCGCCACCCTTGTAATAAGGCCGCAGCACATACAGAAAGTTTGACACATCAAAATCTTTTTCCTTTACCTTATCGCCTAATAACACCTTAACAAAATCCTGTTGCAGAAACTCGTAGAACGTATCAAAACAGGCAAACAGTGAAGGATCATTTTCCAGCTTTTCATAATAGAGTTGCAGGGCATTGGATAAAGCCACATACTCAGACCGGTTAAAAGTTTCATTGTCTTTTTTCCAGAGGGCAAGTAGCAAGGTCTTGATACTTTCTTTCTTTTCGGTATCCAGTACATCACCCAGGCCAATGTAAAAGGGGTTAAAGCGGATGGGATTCTTTTCATCATAGGTGAAATAATATCCATTGACCATCTGGCAAAGCCCTTTATAACTATGGCCCACATCAACTAAAACAATATGTGTTCCCTGTTCGTAATACGAACGCACCATGTGATTGGTAAAAAATGATTTACCACTACCCGAAGGACCAAGGATGAATTTATTGCGGTTGGTGACGATGCCTTTCTGCATTGGTTCATCTGATATATCCACATGAACCGGTTTACCGGAAAGGCGATCTCCCAACCGTATACCGACCGGCGATATGGAAGAGTGGTAATTAGTTTCTAAATTCAAAAAGCAACAAGCCTGTTCGGCAAATGTGTCAAAACTATCGTTCATAGGAAAGTCTGCTTCATTACCCGGTATCCCCGCCCAGAATATCTGCGGAGCACCGGACAACTCCTGCTTCGGAACCGCATCCATCTGGGACAGGGCTGACGATACCATATTTCTTGTTTCCTTTAACACATCTTTATTATCTGTCCATACCAGTACATTGAAGTGTGCTTTCACGGGCAGGCGTTGCTGCGCAATTGCTTCGTTTAAAAATTCATTGGTGGCATCACGGCTGATGGTATTCTCTCTGGAATAGGCACTCAGTGATTGTAAACGCAGTCTCTTACTTTCCAGTTTTTGTATAGCCTTCTGCTGATCGTCGATAAAAATGTATTGGTTGAAAATATGGTTACAGGGAAGCAGTTGTCCAAGCGGTGAAGCAAAGCCGATACTGAATTTTGTTTTATCAGTAGAATATTTATCGTAATTAATTCTTGAGCCACAGTAGGCTGGCAGATCAGCTGCATCTGACAGCGTAAATAACTGGCAATGATTATTGCCAACCTGTATACCATCGTTAAAACTGATGTCATGTAAAAGAAATGAATGTTCATTGGGCTGAAGATTCATATAGCGTTCAACCAACCCGCAGTACTGACCATTTCCGGTTAGTTCATCATTGGTCAGTCTTTTCAATTGGAGAAAACCACTATCTTTTAGTATTCTTTCAAATTGCCCGGAAGAATCCAAAAAGTCCTGTAATAGTTGTGGCTTTAATGTTTCATCAGGAACAATGGAACGACGCAATAGATTTGAAAAAAGAGAACTCCCTAATTTTCTTCCGGCTGGTTTCTTTGTCAGCATAATATAGCACTGATGTTCCAGGTAGGGACGTTCATTAAAGAACCGTTCACTGCTTCTTGATAAAAAGCTTTTATCGTCTTTGGTAAAATCTGCAGCATATTTATTTTCTGTGAACCAGTCCTGTTTATGAAAAATGGTATGACGGGGTAATATCTTGATAGCTTTAATGAGTGCCTGGTGCAGGGCTTCATATTCCTGATCGGATAAGGTAAATAGTTCGGGCAGTGTGACTTCATAGGCAATAGTTAAATCACCCTGCTTGGAAAGGATGCAATCATGCTCTACACCGAAAATGGGTAATATATCTTTTAATTCTTTTTGCATAAGCCGGTAAATACTTTTCTTGAATAACTTTTTACGACAGTTGGAATACTTCGTTTCGCCAAACTTTTCATCATGCCGTGTTCACCATATTTTCTGCTTAGTTTGTAGACATGCATGAATAAGACGGTGGCACTGCCAACAATTATTGCAAGGCAAATAAAAGTGTTGACACCACAGATATAGAGTATGGCAAAAATGATAAGTAGTGCTAACAATCCGCCACCCAGCCACCAGATGTATTGAGCTTTGAGTCCCTTAAATTCTATGGGCTTATTGATTCCCTTATTGATTGTATATACACTTGTTGCCATAACTTCCCTATTTATAATTTTATTCCCCGGCTCTTTCTTACCCGTAAAACCGGTTCCTGTTTTTTGGTGACCGGTTCCATTTTGATCACCTTCGTTTCTTTGTGTTCTTCTGCTTCCACTAACTCAGGTGTTTCCTTATCCTTATGTTCCTGCTCCTGTTTTAATTTGTTTTCCTGTATTGTCAGAGTTATCTCTCTTTCAAGTCTTGACAGATCCTGCTTCATCGCTTTAAGTACTTCCTCTTTCTCAAAAGGTTTTTCGATCAGGCTGCGCAGTACCGGCATATTGATATTCAGTTCCTGCAATTCTTTTAAATACTGGTCTTTTATTTTTGAAACACGATCTACCGCATTTATAAAATGTCGGGCTGCGAGTTTTGGATTATCCGCAGTCGGATGACCCTGGTTAAAGGTGTATTTAATACCACCATCTTTATGCTGTACATAAAATGCGTTTTGCATACGATATACATACCCGCCTTTTTCCTGGTAACTTTCCTGTTGCTGGCGGATATAACAGTCAAAACCATAGAGGTTGCCTATCTTATGATCGGTCGTATGCATGTCTGTTGGTTTCCAGTTTTTATAGAGATTGATGATATAATTACCGATTTGTTCGCCGTCAATGCTGGTAAGTCCATTTAATTGAATAGGATTTACTTTGCTTCCTTCTTTATCGTAAGTGAGTTGGGAAGTATACAGTTTTTCATCTCTTGTAAGTTGAGAAAGAAGATTCTCTACCAGCGAATGATCGGCCTCCAGTCTTTCTAATCGAAACCTTGACCGGGCCACTTCCTTGAAATGGACAGAGCGAAGGCTTTCCAGTACAGCCACCTTCTTTTCTAATTTCGATTTTTCCAGTAACGTGGTATCACCGGAGAGAATAGCGATATATTCAGAAAAATTCATCCCGCTTTTTTCATCCATTGCTCCTTCGTCAATACTGCGCACATTTAGTTCGCAGTTTTTCATCTGGCTGATGAAAGTTTGTTTATTTTTCAGCAAATTGAATTTGTAGTTATCAAGCGATTGCTCAACAGCGTATATGTAATTTTTAACTTCGTTATTATAATATTCTTTAGAAATCTGGTTTCCTTGTCTTGCACCCCGTCCGTTACGTTGTTCCAGTTCGGAGGGTTTCCAGGGAATATCCAGGTGATGCATGCCTACCACCCGTTGCTGCACATTGAGCCCTGTTCCGGCTTTATCTGTACTGCCAATCAAGATTCTGATTTGTCCGTTATTCATCTTGCGGAACAGTTCCGGCTTTTTATGATCAGTCCAGTCATGGATGAAAGTAATTTCGTGGGCGGGAATATTATACTCGCTGACTAATTTTTCCTTTAGTGCATCATACAGGTTGAAAGCATCGGGTTTGGGAGTGCCGATGTCAGAAAAAATGATCTGCGTTCCCTTATGTTCAGTAGTAGCCGCATAAATCTCACTAGCCTTTTTTGCGCAGACACTAACTTTGTTACTGGGATGGTCATCATATTTATAAGGATCAATCAGCCGCATATCCGCCGCCATCTTTTTAGCATAATTGGTAGCGATCAGCATACGGCCTTTATCTTCGTCTTCAGTAAGAGGCCTTCTTCCGATTAACGTGGCATCACCTGTCTTGGCAAATGCCATCAGGTTTTTTATAAACTCCTGTTGCTCTTCGCTTGGTTTGATATTGATAAGCTCTTCCCTTAGCTGCGGCTTATCCAGCCGTATATGTTTGGCTGTTTTGTAATCAGTGATCTCGTTATAGAATAAAGCCAGTTCCGGTACTTTGATAAAATGGCGAAACCTTTCTTTGGCAATAATTTCATTGGTGACAGAGAACTCAAAATCGGTGGTTTTCTTTGCAAACACAGCTGCCCATCCGTCAAAGTTTTCTATGCGTTGCCTTTTCATTTCTTCAGGACGGAGATACTTGAACAGCAGGTACATTTCAGTCAGGCTGTTGGATATAGGAGTGCCGGATAAGAAAGTGACACATAGGTCTGAATTGAATTTTGATTGCAGTTCCCGAACAGCGAAGAGCATATTGAGTGCCTTCTGGCTTCCTTCCATATTGCCAAGCCCGGCAACCCGGTTGTGCCTGGTAGTAAAGGTGAGGTTCTTAAACTTATGGGATTCATCCACGAACAGGTGATCAATACCGAGTTCTTTAAAATTAATATCGGTATCTTTTTTACTTTCAATTTTATGAAGAACGACTTGTAAATTAATATTCAGGTTGTTTTTCCTTATTTCCAGTCCTTTCAGCATTTTCTTGGAAATACTGCCGCCAAGCTCTTTTAGTGTTTGCAGATCCTGTTCCACGTTTTCCAGTTCTGCTTCGAGAATTTGTTTTTGTATTTCCGGTGACTGCGGAACTTTGCCAAACTGGTCATGTGTAAGTATGATGCAATCCCAGTTATTATTTTTAATAGCATGAAATAATCTTTGTCTCTTCGCTGGTGTAAAATCGTTTTCACCGGGGTAAAGAATTTTAGCGGAGGGATAGGCTTTCCGGTACGCATCAGCAATTTGCGATACATTGGCTTTTAGCGCAATGATCATTGGCTTGTGTACAATACCAAACCTTTTCATTTCATGAGCGGCAACGACCATCGTAAGTGTCTTGCCAAGTCCTACTTCATGATCTATCAACGCACCTCTGTTTTGTAGGATACGCCAGGCAGCGTTTTTCTGTGAGTCATAGAGATCAGCAATACCCAATGCATTACGGTCAAGTCCCGGAAAACTCAAATGATGGCCGTTGTATTCTCGTAGTACATAACAATTAAAAGTATCGTTGTATAGTTGTTCAATAGATTTCTTATCCCTGTCCGGTAGCTCATTCAGCCATTCCACGAATTTCTGCCGGATGGATTCAATCTTCTGATGGGCTAATTGTGTTGCTTCGTTATCTGGCTTCCTGACTTTATTGTCACCCGAACCCACTTCATACGTAAAGAATGGTGCTGTATTTTCCAGTGCATGTTCCATAGTGACATAGCCATACATGGTTTTGCCGCTTTTTGGTGTAACAGCAAATTCTTCATTCACCTTCGCATTGATATGACCGGGAATTACTTTAAAGCTGTCAACGGAAGAAAGATAATTGACCCTTGTATCCGTTTCAAACAACTGGCTGGCAAAGCGCTGGTAGTAATCAATTGGCATCCAGCGTTCACCCATATTAAAATCCAGTAACTCGAATGGGATTTTTTCCGGTTGTACTTTGGTAATAGCTTCGAAACTTCGTTGCAGCTGTTTATCATTTACATCCGCTTCCTTCGCAACATGCAGCTTAACTACCACATTACCGCTCAAATATTGGTCAGCCGTTTCCCATTCGTTGGAAGATGGATTTAAATATATATGTTGCTCTAAGGCTGCAATGGTTTCATATTCCGTGTTACCGGTAGTCTTTGCAATAAAATCAATATCTACTCTTCCTCTTTCATTCAGACAATGGGCTAAAGCTTCAGCAGGATCATCTGTGGTAAATGTTTCCTGATTTTTAAATAATGGCTGAAAGAAAATATCTGCCTTAATAAATTGCTCACCTTCTTTTCTTTCAAGTGAAGACAGGGTAATAAATCCTAACGAATCATCAAGTATATATTTTCTGTTAGAACTTTGATTGAGCAGGCCATGCTGTACCTGGAATTTTTGGTAAGCAACATTTAATTCCTCTCGGAGTGGATTATTTTCTGTACCTGCCGCATTTTCTTTATCTACCAATATAAAATACAGATCCCTTACGTGTACATATTGCTGGTAGAAAGGGGAGTTTTTACCATTTAGTGAAAATGCTTTGAATTCAGCCTGGCCATGATCAGTATCAATGTTGTGAATAGTTCCGGCAGTTCCGTTATGCACCACTAATGTGCCCTCCCGGTAATGGGGTTTTAATCCGGTAAAGAATTCTGTTTGGTGGGATAATCCAAAAGATGATTCAAAATGTTTTTCCCCATCGTATCTGAAATCATAACGGTACTCTTTTAATTCATCCGATAGGCGAAGCAATGTAGTAGCTAATGAAGACCCATTCATCCAATTGCCGCTGACAATAATTTCTTTCAGGTTGGATTGCAGCTTATAGATATAGAAAGGACTGTTTTTTGCTTTAGCAGTCAGTAAAACAACGCTTTCATGTTCGGGTCTTTCGGTTGTTTTTACAATTGCCGCAATACGGGTTGATTGCTTTTGAACAACCGAATGATCTTCGGCCTTAATATATGCCATTGCCCGGTTAATGTTCTCTGTAGCACCTGTATCAAATAAAGCGAGTTGCACTCCTTCGTTGTCTGGTTTATCTTCTGGAAGAGAAAGAAAGGTCAGTTTCTTTCCTTCTTTAATTGCTTGATTTAGTTGTATGCCTTGATAATGATCCCTGTTAAATCTTGCTGAAAAGCCCCCATTAATTATTGCAGCAAGTTTTTCAGCAATACCATTAACATCTTTCTGCCAAACTTCCAGGTGCGCATTCCCATACTGATTCTTCCCTGCTTTTATTTCATCAGCACAGATTATTTCAGGATGATTTTCGAGATATTGATTGAGATAGTATTTTCCAAACTTATTTTCCAGTTCAGTTGTATCGAGCAATAATTGTTCGACATCCGATAAGCTATTTTTAGCAGAATTCTTTTGAACAATAAGCAGATGATTCGGCGCCTCCGTATTGCCGGTATCTTTCATCAAATTATCGGGCATTACAGCCAGGCTGATAAAATCCGAATTAGAAAAAAGATATTCCCGTGCTACTTTATTAGATGGACTGTTTAAAAAGGCATCTGTAGTGATATAGGCCATGATGCCGCCATCAGAGAGTTTGTCCAATCCCTTTGCAAAAAAGTAGTTATGTATTTTTCCGGATATGCCGAGATCAGGAAAATCAGCATCATGTACCGGGAAATTTCCAAAAGGAATATTACTGACAACAAGATCAAATTTACTGTTCTCTCTGTCCGGTGTTTCTTCAAAGCCGCTGATATGAGTAGTTGATTGAACCGGCAATGCACTGCATACAGCTTGCAACACTTTTCCGGTCAGTATATCTTTTTCAACTACTGTTATTTTTTTTAACTCATTGAAGGCTGAAACAGCTTCACTGATAAAAACGCCTGCCCCGGCGCTGGGTTCATATAAACATTTAACTGCTATATTATGTTCCTGTAATACTTTATATAAAGTCTGTGGAACAACAGGCGGGGTATAAAATGCCGTGAGTACACTGTTCTTCAGGGACTGAATTACTTGTTTATATTCTGCATCACTGAATCTATCTTTTAATAATGCATGTAGTTCTTGTACACTTTTGTATAACCGCAGATCTTCTTTAGTTGCTCCCTGCTTTATCCATTCTTCCTTTGATCCTGCTGGATACAGGATAGCTTTAATTCCTCCAAAGCCGCTAAAACGTTGTAACTGAACCAATTCATTTGCCGATGGAGTATAACCATCCAGTGCAATGCGTATTGCCGCAATATTATCGTTCAGTTTATGTAAAGGATTATAAGCCATACTCACTATTCGCCACTCACTTTAAAATATTCATGCACCGCTCCTGTTACTGCATAGCGCAGATACCGATCATTATCATTTTCTTCAGAGAAATTCAGCTCATAAAAAACAGGATCGCAAATAGTAATCAGGTTGATGATTTCTGTTTGCAGTATGCCCGTATGATTAAACCTTTCAAATTCGCCGGGGAATTCATGCTCCAGTATTTCTTTGAGATAATTATACCGGGAGGGTTTTAGCTGTCGGGTCATTTCCTCCATGCAGCGTTCTTCGATATCCGATGCTGGATTATTATCAGCCAGCAATTGATTGATCAGGCTGTCAATGGAAGCCACGTTCTCTTGCAGGTAATCTGATACCCTGTTTTCCTCTTCCAGCGTCAGCAACAGGTCAGGATTATTATCCCGTATATATTCATGTAACTTCCTTATCAGCATTTCTTGCATACCGGCTGTTTATTTAATGATTAGTATACAGTGATAATCTTTTGGGAAAACCGTTCAGTAGCTGACCAGAGCACTAACTGATATACGCCAGGGGGAAGTCCCGTTATATCAACTTGCCTGTTGATGTCGCCACTACTATGAGTGATTAACTGTTGTTTTATTTGCTGCCCTTGTGAGTTGATCATAGAAAAAACATAGCGGCCTTGTTCCGCATTCGTCAATCGAAAAGTAAACTGGCCATTGGTTACCGGGTTGGGGTTGACAGTGAATAATTGTGGCTTAGTCGTTTTCGTAAGATATATAATCGAGCTATAAAGAATACCACCACTTGTTTCGATTGCTTTTACTCTGTAGTAATTTCTGAAATCCGGCTGCACTGATATAAATTTATAATCAGCCCTGCCGCCATTATTTCCGGTTGGTACAATCATTCCTATAGAGTGGAAGGTTGTTCCGTCAATAGATCGCTCAACGTCATATTGTAAAATGTCCGACTCAGTTAAATTAGACCAGGAGATAGTAGCCTTATTTGAAGGATCAATTTCTCCTTTTACATTAGCAAAATTGACTGGCAATATAACAATGGTGGTTGCTGAATCTTGTTGAAGCACACCTCTTATTACGACTTGCTGTGTACTCCCGGCACACGCAAAGGAATACCAGTTATATGGAGCGGTTGCCGGAACCGGCCAGCTGAAATTTGCATTCCCTGGAGAGAAAGCATAAGGATGCGGCCATAGATAATAAGGTAGACAAACATTGGGTGCAGGAAAAGCCTCAAAGGGGTTACCGGTTCCATAATCAATATCCCAATAGGAGACGGTGATAAAGCCGCAATCGAGGTCATGGCCATTAACAGTATATCTTGTAGCAGCATTAGGATCGCAGTCTATATAATTAGGATAGTAAGAATTAAAATAGGCAACAGCTTTTGGCGCAGGCCAGGCATAACCCGGATAATTATTACCGCTTGAATCAAGTACTCCTCCCATTAAGCTACCGTATTGCAAACCCACCTTATAAACCCAGATATCATAATTGGATAAAGTAATTGGTATATAATTACCAGAACCAGTTACTTCAAAAAAGGAAAGGATCAAACGGTTTTCCCGTTTCGGAGGGTTGGGAGAATCATCAACAAGTCTTGTTTCAGTGTACCTCGCTTTTACACCGATGTATTGTGAAAAACAATTGTAGGAAATAAACAATAGTAAAGTAAAAAATAAAGTTTTCATGAGTCTTGATTTAATGATTTAAAATTATACACCGAAGAAGGATCTGATTACTGTTGCTACTACAACCAGGAATACACAGGAACCAAACCATGCTGCTGCAACCTTGCCGGTATCAGGATCGCCGCTATTCCATTTGCTATACACTTTTACTGCACCAATCAGACCCAGTACAGCACCGACTGCATACATAAGGTTGGTCCCTGCTGCAAAATAGCTTCGCACTTTTGTATTGGCTTCATTGATACCGGCATTACCATCTTGTGCGTAGAGTATGGCACTCACTAACAAAAGGGTAATCGTTACAAAAATTTTAGTCAGATTATTTTTTGCTTTCATACTGTATTCTTGATTAATAGTTATAAGATGCTCCATGCACTTTCAATCATCACATACCAACCCATACCCGTTCCAGGTCTTCCTCGTCTAAGTGCATGGAGCAATTTGTTCGGCATTCATAGGTAATAATCTTATTGATCCTTTCTTTAACGACAGGTGTTTTCACTGCTTCAAACCTGTCGGAGCCAAGGAGCTGCTGCAATGAAGTAATTAGTTCGTCTTTGGATAAGCGGCTATAGCCTGCCTGGTGAATCAATGCTTTAACTTCATCCACATAGTTATCTGCTGCCGCATGTTCTTCTGCCCCGGTATTATCAGTATGCATATTTTGAAGTCTGTTTTCACCGTTATTCCGGCCCGTGGTTAAGAATTGAACAATATCTTTTCTATAGTACAAATACAGGACAAAGGAATAATAGATAACAAGTAATATGGCAAGCGTTGAAATATAACTTTCCCAGGATATAGATGAAAACATGAGTTCTAATTTTTCGGGTTCACAATGCTGTTTATATCAGTTGCTGTAATACAACACAAACATACTGGCCGAAAAAGGCGATTAGGGTGAAGTCGGGTGAACTGAGGGTGAATTTGGTGATGGATAGAATCTGGTAGGATACTGAAATAATAAATAAAATCCCGTTTGCGATATAGGTACTCCCGTTTAACAAAACTTCTTTGAGTGCAGGCATGTAACTTTAAAAAAATTGTATTATGCTACCAGAAGACCATCCCATACCAGTATCAATAGTTAAACTGTTAATCGGATTCTTCATGCGAAACAACTCGGAAGAGGGTAACGAGTTACTGGATGACTGGATTTGTAAAGCGGAAATTAATATGAAGGCTTTTGAGGAATGCCTGGAAGAAACACTTCTACCTTAAAGTAGGTATTTATATGGGCAAATTAAGGGCCACCTCCTTTGATATGTTTAAGTATCTTTAAGTGAAGTAAATTTCTGTGAGTGAAATATGTTTTAGTATTAGTACAAACTAAGGAATAGTCGTAATGGGGTCAATCAGAGAATATTCGGAAATGATGCGGGAATGGGATGCCCATAAAAGCTTACTTATAACTTAAGCCAACGAAAAAGGTAGCGAAAATTCAATCTTAAACTTCTAACAAATCTATTGATTGGAAAATTCAAATAAACTCATAGATGAGGTAGACACAATCTTGTTTGCGGACGAGACGAAATTTAGTATAAATAATGGCGATTTAGAAGACGCCATATTCTATTTTGGAATAGCAGTGAATAAGAATAATATTGCTGCAATTGATACGGATTTAACCGAAATTTTGAATACTCACAAATATCAAGGAAAGATATTTCATTCTACAATTATATTTAAAGAAAAGAGGCCAAGGCTCTCCCTAATGAATGATATTGCTGAGTTATTCTTAAAATATAAACTACATTGTTTCTGTTACAAATATTCTAAAACGGAGTTATTCGGGACAAGCCAAATACTGAATTCATTTAATAACGATATCCTCGATTTTAAGAATCAGGAATTCCAAGCACTATTCTATTTTCTTATTTTTTTAAATACAAACCTTCGTGACAATCCACAATTGAATTTTGGCTTAAAATTTCTAATGTACTTTGACAGAAATGTTTATGGCAAAGTTGAGGTTGAGGGATTTACTTTTCCTGATGAAAGATTTGTAATTAAAAGAATGACATTTAGTGAGAAATCTCAAATTAGTTTACTGGCATTACCTGATTTTTTCGGCTATTTATTTCGAAAAGCTAAAATCAGTAAGAATAAAAGCGATCAGAATGAAAAAAATACTGAAACTTCAAAACTATCTATCAATTGCTATTCGTCCTTAGTAAAGATGGCTGAAGCAAAGCTTTTTCATTTCATGAACATTGAAGACGAAGCAAAGATTATGCAACAGATGTTCAAGTTGGATACCACTTCTTCTAAAATTGGTAGTGCTAATAGTGAGGCTTGACATAGAAAAAATTAATAGTGCTAATAGCTGTTGTGTTGCGGTTTGAAGCTTGACGAATAAAGGCCATCTTTAGCTCTCAATATTTAACTTTGTTAATAAGCCAGGTAGTGTGTCCGGGCGGAGGAATATTAAATTCTTCACCATTGGCAACACCTGCTTGTTATTGGCAATACTAAAGACAAACCAAATTATGTTTGAACAAGTTTACAGTGCAACACAAATAAGGGGTGACTTGACTTTTTTAAAATACACAATTAAAAAAAATCAAGTTCAACTAATTGCTAATACAGGACTACAAAAACTTATTGATGACTGCGAGCATTATTTAGGACTTCAGCAGGTCAGACAGGTAGAAATTAAACCAATTACAGTTCTATACATGCTAGTTAACTCATTGAAAAAGTTATGGCTGTCTGATATTGACTTCACAATTCAATTACGGGCAATGAATACTGGACAGTACGAATACGGAAATGCTGACCCAAACCTACAACACTTTTTTAAAGACTTTGAGTTTGAAATATTTTCGGCAAGCCAGTTAATAAAAAACCAAATTCCAATCGATTTGCCTCAACACACAGCAGGAGAAGACCTTCAGTTTGCCGATATTGACATTCAATGCAAACACCCAAACACTTTGAACCAAGTAGAAAATAATATCAGAGACTTTACAGCTAGACTAAATCAAAATAATAGATATGGTGTATTTGGATTAGCTGTTGACGACTGCTTAAATTATGCTGAACGAATTATTTTTACCGACAACAATGATTTCGAAATTTACTTAAAGAATAAATTGGCTGGAAGTGAACCAATTTTGGAGGGGTTATTTAGGGACAATTTAGCCCGTGCTACTAGGATTTTAGGACTATACACTACTTCAACATACTTCATTTTAATTAACGATAATGGACTAAGACTTGTGAGGACAACTAATTCTGTATTTTGTTTCCGACCTGACAGGAGAGAAATTAATGACTCACTTTACAAGCAGGCTTATAAAGTAATATCAACCTTTAATTCGCATCCTACGTGGTTGACAATTGAAAATCAAACATTGCAATCAATAAGTTAATAACGAGAGGCGCTGCCTCTAATATAAACTAGGTTAAAAGCAAAATGAACTTTTTGTTTTTTATTGTTTAACCAGGCAATAATTTAGTTCAGATAAACTGTCATTTTATTTACCAGCAATCTCATTGCAACATCAGTAACTCTCAATATTCCTTATCATCTTAGTTAAAAATCGTTTCAGGTTTTCCTTCGATTCATAGTCCACTTTGTCGCTGTTTTTTTGAAGGCTTTCTACGCTGAAACCTTTTTTTGTTTTGTTCGATAAATAAGCGGCTGTTTTTTCCAGTATACTTTTGTACGTTTCCCCCGGAGCGCCACCTGCATCTATAAATGCTTTATGGAAGAGATATATTTCAGTTCCCTTGAATTGTACATGGACTAATGCTTTTTCGGTGGAAGCTGGTGTGGAATTATTTTCTGGAACAGGTTGCAGATACCTCAATGCTTTATCTGCAATGTTGAGTATGCTTTCTTTTACGCCGGGAGATTCAGTGGACAAGGACAGAGCGGGCCGGGGATGGATCAATGCAATTTGTCGTTGGAAGGTAGTGAGAATTGAAATTTTACTTTTATCTGTTTTTGCCTGCTCAACCTGTTTGTTTATTTGGTTTGATAAATAGTCCACAAACAGGGGAGAATTAAAATTCATGTAAATAAGTTTTTCTTCAAGTGCTTTTTGAAAACCTTTGTCTTTGCTGAGCTTATGCAGGGCAAGTAATTCTTTAAGCAATTCCTTCTGATAGATCAGTTCATTATACTTGACAGTAGTTTTGCCGTCATTACAAAAATTAATAAAATTTGAGAGTACAATATCTGTCAGTAAAGTATCTGTTACCTTATTAATTTCGAACAACTGTTGTAAATGTTCCAGTTGCCGTATGATTTCTTCTTTGGACTGGATTAAATAGCTGGTGGGTACTTTTTCACTGCGGTCAAAGTACTTGGTAAAATATTCTTCAATAAAATCCAGAATGTAACTAACGTGGCTGCTTATGCTTTCGTACAGCAAGATAGCTTTCTCAGTTACGGCTGAAGAACTTCTATATTGGTGCAGCTTATCAAGCAGCCTTATTAGTATCCCCTGGTTGAACTGTACGAGGAACTCCATTTTCTTTTGTTTGGCACCATCAACAAAATCCTTAACCAGTAAGGTGCGAAGCTTTTCCATCTCAGCTTCTGACTCTTGAATTAAAGCCTGTTGCCAATCTTTAGTATCATGAAAACGATAAAGTTTGTCAGGATGAATAGTGGTACTGATAAGGATATCCCAGGGTTCTAAGGTGTAGGCCATATTGGATTTTATTACGGTTACTGTAGTAACGAAATTTTAAGACCAAATGGCAAAACAAAGTTTTGCGGGACTACTATAAAGTTTTGCGAACGGGATTTTGTCTGAATCATAGAGAAAAAAACAGGATAAAATAAGTGAAAAGACTTATGATGGAATACGGAAGAATAGAAGTTGGTGTGATTTTAAAAGCACTTCTGAATTTGCCATTGCCTTGACAGCACCATAGAAACGTTGCATTGGAGAATTGGAGTAAAATTCATACATTAGATTTGAATTTTCATAGGATAAGGTTTAATGGTTAATGGTTTTTGATTAGTAAGAAAATCCCCGCCGTAGCGGGGATTTTTATGTGTTTGTCTTTTCAATCATAGCATCCAACAAACAATCTATTAGCATTAGTAAACCAACATTTCAGGACTCATTATACCTTTCTTCCTTATTGTCTGGGTTCAACTGCTGGCCTTAATTCAGGCAAATGATACGATTTGATACGAAAATATCCGAAAATGATTCAATAGTGGTAGTGTGCACTCTACCCACAATTATCTATTGATTCAAAAAACCGCTAATGACTTGGAATACTAATTCATCATATTCTTTAGCTCATTTTCATCTGCCTTGTAATTCTTTTCCTTAAGATAATTGACCAAATCAGCCAATCGTAGAATTTCTCCAGAGCCTGCCTTTCTTAAGGCTTTAAATAATCTTCTGAACCGGTCATCATCTTTGCTGTTTACAGTTTTTGATTCTTTCCGGAATAATTCTAAATCTTCTGGAAGTTCAAAATCTACCGGCGAGAGGTGGCTATCTGCCAGGCACTTGAAAATAAAACGCTCCATACCTGGAACTATCTGGATAATATAGTGTGGTCTTGTTTTATGTTTATGCAGAATTAACCCATCAGTTTTGCTAAGCTCATTAAACTCTTTCAGGTAATCAACTTCCTTCTTGTCTTTATCAATAATACCGACAGCAAAGCCATTAGTAAACTTTTCCTTCATGACTTTGGTAACTGTGCCACATCCTTTTTGATGATTATATTGTTTTTTAGGGGGAACCAATGTCTCCACAAGGTTTGTGTCCACGTAGCATTCAGGGATAATTGCCAGATCCATTAAACGAAGCTTTCATTATTGGTAAATAAGTCCACTCCGTTCTGGAATACATCATGCATCTCATCTTCACTCAGCCTTCTCACTTTTGTTTCATGCTGTTCATAATGAACTACAAAAACGGAAAGCTCGGATCGGCTGTTTTCAAGTAAATCGTTTAATATAAAAGGACTATGGGTCGCTATGAAGTACTGGTTATCCCTTTTATAGATCATCTCTTGTGTGAGATGGGTCATATAAGGTGGAAAAGAATGAGCTTCCGGCTCTTCAAAAAGAAGAATGCTGTTATTGTTGGAAGCTATCGCTGCTTTGTAAAAGATAATTCGTTGTAAGGTGTCCGCAATCGAATTATAAGGTATAAGAAAGATGCCGTCTTCTTTATCGGACTGAATAACCTTGATAGTTTGACTGCCTTTATCAAAGGCTATCTCCAGGTTGTATTCTCTGAACAACCGGATAACCTGCTGCTTGAGGTCGTCATAATTTTCAATGATGCTTAACAAGTTAAAACCAAAGGGGGGTATCAGATATTTTGAGTGGGACTTCCGGTATTTTACATCCGGCTTAAACATATATTTTTTGACTGGAGGCTCAAAAGACTCATTTCTGAAACTGCCCTTAACATTTAGCTTATCATCTACCTTATAGATAAAGGAGTTACTATAGAAGTTGATATCAATTTTTAATCCTTCTTTTGGATTATATCCTAACCTGCATTCGCCTTCGTTAGTTTTTATTTTGGCGTCTCTTTCTGTATTTCCATTATGAAATAATTCAGTTTCATTCTCAAGCCTGATAAGATTGGAAAGTTTTTTAGAAATATTTTCTTTTAAAAACGGGATGGAAAATAATGACAACGCTTCAATAATATTTGATTTGCCAACATTGGGCCGCCCGATAAAAAGATTAATCCGACTAAAACTATCAATCTCAATATCCTTGACTGATTTGAAATTCTCTATATGGATATGGCGGAGGAAATTTGACATCAATACAATATTAACCTATTTCTGTAATTATTTTTTTGCGCCTTTTACTTTTTCAAACTTCTGTCTTTCTTTCTCTAATAACTTTTCAAACATTTCAATAGTCTTTTCAATCGGAAAGTTATTAAGAGTTTCTATTTCTGAATGTGCATTTATAGATGCAGAACTGACACCGCAATTTTCATAGAAATTAATAGTATTATATAAGACAGTTTCCTCATTGAACTTTTTTAAGCCATCTTCTGTAACGCCTAATGCTTCTGCTACAACTTTCAATCTTTCATCATCAAGCTGCTCTGTTTGTTCCATTTTGGATACAGCTTGTTTTGTGATGCCTAATGCTTCGCCTAATTCAGTTTGCGTCATTCCCCTAAGCCTTCGTATTCTTTCAACCTTTCTGCCAATGTGGAGCATATTTGTATAATCTTTTGTTTCCATAATATTTCAATTTTTTAAATAGAATTTCTATGATTGTTTAGCGTTCAATAAGATTTCTATTTTTTCCCTTTCACTTTTTAATAGTCTCTCATAAAGCTCAACAACTTTTTCAAGCGGATTAAATTGTTGCCCAATTGGTGCAGCTGTTGAACCTTGTTCAAAGGTGTTATCTCTAAAGTGAGTATTATTGATGTTGTAAATTGCCTTTTCTTCATCAAAATTCTCAATCATTTCCGGTGAGACACCAATGACTTCACTTATCTTTTTCAATAAATCACTTTCAATTTCCGGTTGTTGCTCAATTTTTGAAACGGCTTGCTGGCTCATTCCTAAGTCCTTTGCCAAAGCATCCTGTTTAATGCCAAAGTAAATCCGCATTCGCTGCAAATTTTGGCCTACATGTTTCTTAACCGGCTTTTCTATTGTATCTGTTGCCATAAAGGATATTTTTTGTAAAAATAGTAAAGGTCAACCAAATTTAAGTATAAGTCAACTCATATCCAACCGATTTTATTAGCCGAATCTTTAGTTTTCTGTCCTGCATGAAAACTGGGGATCATATCCTGTCCAGGGAGGCTCAGGCATTCGCTTTTCAGCAAGGAGAGGAATCGGCTTTGGCTTTCTTTTACCGGGAATTTCAGCCCGCCCTGGCTCTCTATGCCTTCCGGTGGGTTAGCCGCCCTATTGCAGAGGAAATTGCCTCAGATGCCCTTATAAAAACATGGAAAATGCATGTTAAGCTTAACAGCTATCCAGCCATCCGGGCCTACCTCTACAAAACCGTTCGCCGGGACAGTATCCATGCCTTCAAAAGGGAGCAAAAAAGGAACGAAACCCACCAAAAATCGAATCCCCGTGAAGTTACAAATGATACTCCATTTGACCATACAGTCCGGAGCGAAGTGTACCGGCTAATTCATACCGCTCTCAGGGATTTGTCGCCCGGCAACCAAAAGGTATTAAGAATGCACTATCTGGAAGGCAAATCAACGGGTGAAATTGCCCGTGAATTACATCTTTCTCCCAATACAGTTAATACACAGAAAGTAAGGGGACTCGAAGCCTTGCGCAAACGGCTCCTGAAACCGGTGGTGGTTTTCCTTTATCTGATTTTGCAAAATTTCTTCCAACCTTTGTAGTATTTTTTTGGGTGACTTCCCTTCTCTTATTATCATCATGTAGTAACTTAATAGCATGAAAGAAAATCCTTACGCAAATATGGATAAAGGTGCCTATCGCATTGCCTTCCTGATAGCAGGCTATATACGTGGAACTATCACAGAAAAAGATCATGATGAACTGGATAATTGGGTGAACGAGAGTGATCGTAATATGCAGTTGTTTGAAGAACTGACCGATGAAGACAACCTGGAACAGAACCTTGCATGGATGGATAAAGTGAATGCCGAACAATCGTATGAAAAATTATTGGCTGATGGGAAATTTAAAAAGCCTGTAAAAAGATTTAAGATAAATACTGTGTGGATGGCTGCGGCATCAGTGATTTTAGTAGTCGGTATCTTTTTTATTTATCAGTATGTCACAAAAAGTATGAAAACAAAAGATCCATTGATTGCGGAAGGATCAACCCTTCAGCCGGGTGGCAATAAAGCAACGCTGACACTGGAAAATGGTACCGTGATTGATCTGTCATCTGCTAAGAATGGTTTATTGAATGCTGATAGTGGTATATCGGTTATTAAAACACAGGATGGCAGGATGGTGTATGAAGATGATACGGAAGTACAAACTGCTTCGGTTATGCATACACTCACAACACCGGTGGGGGGACAATATCAGGTTACACTGCCGGATGGTACAAGGGTTTGGCTGAATGCATCGAGCATGTTGAAATATCCTTCACGTTTTACTGGAAATGATCGAATAGTGGAATTGAGTGGGGAAGGATATTTTGAAGTGGCGAAAAATAGCAGTAAACCCTTTCGGGTTATAGCGGCTGATGTCAATGTAGAAGTAGTGGGAACACACTTTAATATTAATGCCTACAGCGATGAGCCGTCTTTAACTACAACATTGCTGGAAGGTTCGGTGAAGGTTTCAAAAGGCAGTGATTTCAAAATGCTTGTTCCCGGTCAGCAATCCGCCGTTATTGGGGCTGACATCAGAATATCGAACGTAGATACCATTAATATAGTAGCCTGGAAAAATCACGAATTTAAATTTACAGATGCACCGATTGAAAATATTATGCGGCAGGTAAAGCGATGGTATGGTGCTGAAATTATTTATCAGGATAAAGTGACCCATCATTTTAATGCAACAGTTGACAGAACAGAACCGATTGATAAATTATTACACTACCTGCAAGGAACAGGGCAGGTACATTTTAAATTAGACAACAAAAAAATTATTGTTATGAAGTAACCAATGGGTATGCCCAATAAAAAAATTGGCCAGTAATGCTAGAACACTACCGGCCGGTGCCTGGGCTACCCATTTTTCAAGTCGTGTAAACTCTCATTGTTTAACCCAAACAAATCAAAGCTATGCAACTAATTGCTTATTGCAAAGGCTGCCGTTGGCGGCTGCCATTGACCAGAAAAACCTTCCTGCTTATGAAAATGACAACCTTTATCCTTTTCCTTTCCTGCATGGTTGCGGGCGCAAATGGTCTTGCGCAAAACATCACTATCTCCCTCAAAAATGCGCCCCTGGAAAAAGTCTTTAAAGAGGTGGAACGGCAAAGCCATTACCGGTTTGTGTATACAAAAGAGCAATTGGTTAATTCCTCACTGGTGACAATTGATTTGCATGAGGCAACTCTGTTGAAAGTACTCGATCATTGTTTTAATCAACAATCAATTTCTTATACTATTGAAAATAAATATATCCTAATCACAGGTAAAGGACAGCCCAAAGAAATAGTAACTGTCGTAGCCGACTTTATAGATATAACTGGGAAAGTCGTTAATGATAAAAATGAACCTGTGGTTGGAGTGACTATTTCAGTCCGGGGCTCACGGAAAATAACCGTGACGGATGGGAATGGAGAATTTGCTATTAAGAGGGTTCACAATAACGATGTGCTCGTGTTGAGTGGTGCGGAAATTGACAATTTGGAAATACCTATCAACGAGCAAACCCGGCTTATTATAACGACAAAGGACAAAGTAGGCACGCTTGATGAAACAATTGTAAAAGGTTATTACACAACTTCCAAACGTTTAAACACAGGTTCAGTAGGTAAAATAACAAGTAAGGATATCGGCAACCAACCAGTGTCAAATCCTCTGGCTACTTTGCAAGGACGAATTCCTGGGTTGGAAGTGACCCAACAAAATGGCTTGCCCGGATCAGGATTCAATGTAGTAATACGAGGTCAGAATTCTATTCAGAATGGCATCAGCCCGCTGTATGTTATCGATGGAATGCCCTTTTTAAACGATGCAGACATCGTAACCCAAAGAGGAAGTGGTGTACAAGCGAATAGCCCATTTAATACCTTGAACCCTGCGGATATTGAGAGTATTGAAGTCCTGAAGGATGCGGATGCTACAGCAATATATGGAAGCCGTGGAGCAAATGGGGTTATTTTGATTACAACTAAGAGTAATAAGTCTGGGAAAACGTCGATGGATGTCAATGTATATTCAGGCTGGGGTAAAGTCACACGGACAATAGATTTCATGAATACCAGGCAATACGTTCAAATGCGACGTGAAGCTTTTGCAAACGATGGTGTTATTCCAACGTTGCCCGGTGCCAAAGATTTACTCCTTTACGATACGCTGAAATATACCGATCTGAAAAAAGAATTTATCGGCAACACTTCAAATAGCCTTAACGCCAATATTCGTTTGTCAGGCGGAAATAGCTGGACGAGATTTACTTTCGGTGGGAACTATTATAAAGAATCGACTGTTTTTCCTGGTGACCGTAAGTTCGAACGGATTGCTGCCAGTCTCAATGTTATTCATCGTTCAGAGAATAATAAATTCGATATCAATTTCAATACTAGTTTTGGTAACGGTAAAAATGCATTGCAACCGGATGACCTGACACAGTATCTTAATTTACCGCCAAATATCCCGGATTTATATGACTCGTTGGGAAAGCTTACCTGGAGTAAAGGAGGAGTATCGTTTGTAAATCCACTTGCCGGGACGTTGAAGACTTATACAGTTACTACAGACAGATTAACATCTAATGTGCTGGCAGGATATAAAATCATTCCATCGTTAAAATTAAAACTAAGCCTTGGAGCTAATCTTGTAAGAACCGATGAGAAGCTGTTGAGTCCAATAGCAGCCCTTGATCCTGCTAATCTTCCAAAGGGTTCTGCGTTTTTTGGAACCAACCAAACTAAAGGATGGATAATTGAACCTCAGCTTGAATATATTTGGCAAAAAAGCTCAACTCACAAATTGCAGGTAATGATTGGCGCTACCTGGCAGGAAACGGTGATTACTAAAACGGGAATAGTTGCCGATGGTTATACGAATGACAATTTGATCAACTCTATTTCAGCGGCACAAACTACAGTTTCCTCCAACCAATACACTCTCTATCACTATGGATCAATTTATGGGCGGGCAGAGTATAATTTCAAATCAAAATACCTGATTAACCTTACTGGAAGAAGAGATGTTTCTTCCCGTTTTGGGCCGGGTAAGAGAACTGCTTTATTTGGAGCCGTTGGCTCGGGTTGGATCTTTAGTGACGAAAAATTTATCAAGGCGCATCTGCCTTTTGTTAGCTATGGAAAACTGAGAGCTAGCTATGGCATCACAGGGAACGATTTGATACAAGATTACCAATATCTTGACACTTACACTGCTACCCAATATCCTTATCAAGGGCAAACCGCACTTTTTCCGTCTCGTCTCTTTAATCCAGATTACAGTTGGGAACAGATCCGAAAAGTAGAATTGGCGATCGAACTGGGATTTGTTAAGGATCGTATTCAGTTTGTAGGCAACTGGTACCGGAACAGAAGTGATAACCAGATAATTTACTACTCATTGCCGGGTCAGACAGGCTTTGGAAATGTGCTTACAAACTTTCCCGGAGTTGTTCAAAATAAGGGGTTCGAAATATCGCTGAATTCAATAACTATTAAAAATGATAAATTCACCTGGACTACAGCTTTTAATTTTACGATTCCACAAAATAAGCTGGTTGCGTTTCCCGGGCTTGCCTCATCTACCTATTCAACACAGTATGAAATTGGAAGACCTTTAAGTTTAAATAAGGGCTACCAATATGTTGGTGTTGATCCCCAAACGGGAATATATAGATTCACAGATATTAATAACGATAACTTGATAAACGATAATGATCTTGTTTACAATGGAACAAACCTGCCTAAATTTTATGGTGGTTTAGGTAATAATATTCAGTATAAAAATTGGGAACTTGAAATATTTACTGAATTCAAAAAGCAAAACGGAAGCAATCCATTTTTTACGGGTGCCGGACTCCCAGGCTCCGCTAATAATCAGTCGATAGCTTTGATTGATCGTTGGCAAAAGCCTGGCGATATCGCTACCTACCAGAAATACTCCCAGCGTTTAACATCTCCTGCTGGCAGTGCTTACTTAAAAATGTTAAACTCCAGTGCAGCTATTACAGACGCTTCTTACATCAGGTTAAAAAACGTTGCATTGTCTTGGAAAATGTCTGCAAAGCTTGCGAAGAAATTTCACCTGCAACGCTGCCGTCTTTATGTTCAGGGTCAGAATCTGTTCGTCCTTACAAAATTTAAAGGTGCAGACCCCGAGTCTCAGAGTATTTTGAGATTACCTCCGTTGAAAATGTTCGTTACCGGTATCCAGTTAAATTTTTAAATTATCAACATGAAAAAGTTATCTCTTTTTATAGCCTTTATAGTTACCATTTTTGTAAGTGCTTGTAAAAAATTTGCAGATATTCCCTTGCCAGTTGATCAGCTTGGGACAGAATTTGTTTTCAATAATGATAGTACGGCAGTTCAATCAGTCTTGGGTATATACAGCGAAATGATGAATAGTTCAACTCAATTTTCTTCCGGAAACACGACTTTTTATACAGGAATGTCTGCTGATGAACTTTACTATTATACACCCGGATCTTCTAGAGATGAATTTATTGCAAATGAATTATCTGTACTTAATCATTCAACACTCGAAAGCTCATTCTGGAACGCTTGTTATAGATATATTTATGCAGCCAATTCCATCATTAAAAAAGCACCAGCATCTGCCGGTTTATCGTTGGGTGTTCAGAATATGATATTGGGCGAAGCCAAATTTATTAGAGCTTTCTGTTACTTCTACCTTGTTAATTTATTTGGTGATGTGCCACTCATCCTTTCAAATGATTACTTGAACAATGTAAGAATTCCTAGAACATCCTCAGCTTCAGTAATAACTCAGATGGTAAATGACTTAAAAGATGCAAAAGAGTTATTAGGAGCCAACTATCCTTCTGCTGAGCGTGTACGTCCCAATAAATATGCGGCCCAGGCATTACTAGCGAGGATATATCTGTATCAAAATGACTATGCTAAAGCTGAGGCAGAAGCGAATAATGTATTTTCTTCAACATCATATAACCTCGTCAGCAATCTGGATAATGTTTTTCTGGTGAATAGTAGTGAAGCAATCTGGCAACTCCGTCCGGTAAACCCATCTAGGAACACGTTTGAAGGGAACACTTTTATTCCTTCCACAACAACGAGCACACCTACCTATCTTCTAACCGACAATCTTATTAATTCGTTTGAGCCAAATGATCGTCGAAAAATTAGTTGGACTAAGTCCAGAGTATTTTCATCGCAAACACTTTATTACCCTACTAAATACAAAGTAAGAACAGGAGCAACTATCACTGAATATTATATGGTCCTACGATTAGCAGAGACATACCTGATAAGAGCTGAAGCAAGGGCCCACCTCTCAAAATTATCGGATGCACTTGCAGATCTTAATGTTATTCGGACAAGAGCAAACCTTCCCGCCTCCCTTGCCATGACCAGGGATGAAATACTATCGGCAATAGAAAAAGAAAGACGATTTGAATTACTTGCGGAATGGGGACATAGATGGTTCGATTTGAAGCGCACAAATCGGGCTAACGCTGTCTTAGGGCTTCTGAAACCCGGCACATGGCAAAGTACAGATATGCTGTGGCCATTGCCCCAAACTCAAATCAATCTTAACCCATCCTTGATACAGAATCCAGGATACTAAAACTAGTCTCTTATGAAACGCTTTTTACTACTTGCAGCTATGCAAGCAACCACACTTATGCCATATTCGCAAGAAATTTCATTGGGTGAAACGGTTCCAGATATTTCCTTGGGTGAATTTTTCCATACTCCCAAAAGGGTCTTGTCGCTGGGACAGCTAAAAGGTAAAATTGTAATTTTTGATTTTTGGAATGTCCGCTGTTCTGCTTGCATGGTAGATATGCCAAGGCTCGATTCTTTGCAAACTATTTTCGGAGACAAAATTCAGATCATTCTTGTGACTCAAAATTCAGCATTGGAAGTAGACAAATTGTTTAATAAGATTGCTATCCCAATACCACGGCTTCCGATGATCATTAATGACACCATACTCTACAAGATGTTTCCGCATACTGGAGATCCCTTTCATGCGTGGGTAGATCGAGATGGGAAATTGGCAGCATTAACTAATCACGACAATACTAATAATGTCACTGTTGCAAATGCGTTAATGGGGCAACCCATAAACCTTCCTCGCAGGTATAATACTACTATTGATCCTGGCCAGTTGTTAGTATCCGAACAAAACAAAATGGTTTTACAATTATCTTATTACCATTCAGTGCTTTTTAGAAATATGACTAGCTATAGTACAGGTGAGATGGTGAGAATACGAAATAGTCAAGAAGACGGTACAGGCATAACGACGGTAAATACGACTATTCCTGTGCTTTATCATGTTGCATATAACTATTCTCTTTTTGGTATGGAGATAAGCAGTTTTGATTTAAGGCGCAATAACAGAATTGTGTTTGAAACTAGCAACCCTAATCAATTTTTAAGACCTTCGGAAGTGTCAGAAGTGACAGCTTGGGAGGAAGTGAATAAATTGAGTTATGAATTGAATGTTCCCGCAAGCGACAGTGATTTGGTCTATCAATACATGCAACAAGACTTAAATAGATATTTACCTTTCGAGGCTCGTCTTGAAAAAAGATTGGTTAAGTGTCTTGCGCTTGTACGAACGGATGAAATTGATAAATTAAAGGCCGAGGATAGTACAATCTTACCCTCTCGAAAAATAGATCAGAATAGGAATATTTCCATAAAAAATATGACGATAAAAAACGCCATATTAAAATCGCTTATGACTTCTTTATCCTTTTTGACCTTACCTATTATTGATGCTACGAATTATCGAGGGAGGATTGATATCGTAATGAAATCAAATTTGAAGACAGTCGATGAATTTAGAGCGCAATTGATAAGGCATGGCCTAGATTTAGTAGAAATGGATAAAGAAATTTTAATGCTCGTAATTCGTGACAAAAAACATAAAACCACTGATTGACCAGTGGTTTTATGTTTAGCCATTGCTATTCCGGTGTGCTCCGGGTTACTTCGGCGATAGGATCAAAATTGTCAAGATCAGGTTTTGTTCCACCGGCCTGTGGCTTAATCAATATTTCACAGCGGTAATCGAGATCATCCTCCTCACAAATGGTATTGGTACTGCCAGTTCCATCCAATACGTACATATTTGGATTAGCAAGGTCACCAGCGTCCGTGGCGTCGCCTACAAAATGAAACCATTTTTCTCCAGTCAGCACGGCTGCGGATTTTTTAGGAGAAGTGAATGCGCTAAAGCCGAGTGCGAGTACTACGGCAAAAATTCCCAATAGATACTTTTTCATAATTAAAGTTTTAATTTAAATAATTGGCGCCTACTTTTTTATACGGGTGTTCGGCTATTCCTGTTTATTGCAATAAATCGTTGTTGTTTGGTATAGAACCAGATACTTAATGCTGATAGGAAGGTGAAAATGATATTGAATACAAGATGTTGAAGCCAGGTAAGTTGCTGGAGTACACCACCACAGGAGCAGGGTAAATGGTCACTGAATAATAACATGTAGGCAATATATCCTGTAAACAGAATCATTAAGCCTAACGAAATCCATAGCCCCTGCTTTTTTGTTTTAGGAAAGAATAAAAGTAGTGCTGCTGATAATTCAACAATCGGTAAAGCCCAGGAAAGAAAAGTTGACCATCTGCCAATAAGCGGAGATCTTGAAATAACTCCACGAAACGAAGCCTGATCAATAAGTTTTGTAATTCCTGTATAAACAAAAAGTAGAATTAATAATGCAGCTATTATTTCAACAATCCATGTATGTATTCCTGAATCTTTCATAATGCAGTTCTAATGCACTATAAAATTCAGTCATGAACCAACGTGATTTTATCGATTGTATTTGTTAGGTGTTGTATATGTTTTGCAAAAAGTATTATTGCCGACGGAGTGAGCCGGGTGTCATTCCAAACCTTCTTTTGAAGGCAGTGATGAAATTGGTAGTACGGGGATAGCCAACCAATGCACAGATAGTTTTGACCGGTTTATTTGTCGTCAATAGCAGGTGCTTGGCGTGTTGCATCCGTTGCTCCATTAACCATTCAAATATGCCGGAGCCGAAAATTTTACGAAATCCATCCTTTAATTTAAATTCATTCAATGCCACCTGCCGGGATAATGATTTAATAGAAGGGGGTTTTTTAGAAATATAGGTTTCAAGGATGGCTTTTGCTTCATGAATCTTTGAAGATTCCCAGGGTGTGTACATACGTTCTGATGCCTTTCTTTTAAAAGCATTTTGTAATAGCTGGTAAACCAATTCACGAACTTTAAGATCAAAATAAAATTGCCGTGTACTATCGTCATACGGGCAGTTTAGAATTTGCGCAGTTATTTCCTTCATTGATGGCAATGTCCAGCAGGGTTTAGCTGGCAATAAAATCGAAGGATTTGTCGCTAACACTACTTTTAACTCCGGGAAATAAGGTAATAACTCTTCCAACAGTTTTGGGGAATAAAAAATATCAAGTGCCCGGAATTCATTATTCTTTTCAAACCTTGCTGTGCAACTGGTTGGTTCTGTAAAAAAGGAGCAATAATGATTGGTGCGTAAATGAAGCTTGCCAATCCCTTTAATTTCCTTCCGGGTGGAGTTTTTTAGAAGAAAGTAACTGTATAATCCCCTGTGACTGATTGTAGCCGCAGCAGTGACACGGGTTAGAAATTTACCAAGGATGAACCGAATGGAATAGTCTTCTCCGGCTAATTCCTGGATAACCAGATCTGCAATATTCGTTTTGGCATAGGTGACGGCAGCACCCCTTAATACCGGCCCCTGGTAATGGGCGGGGAATCCTGGCTGGAATTCCAGCGGAGGTTGGTTTGATAAGGTTAGGTCAATCGGCATGGGTTTGCTTTAGTCCAGTCAATAACAACAATCTGAGCCCATTTAACCGGTGCAGCTGATCGGTTCAATTCCGGTAACCATTCCGGAACCAAAAATAGCATTTCTGCCAAATAAAAGAAAATGGCAAAATATACCGCTGAATTATAAAAATACGAAAGCCAGTTATAAAAGAAAATTAGAGAAGAGGGTTACAGTGGTTTCTCTTAGCGAATACAATGGTATTATCCCAAATAATACTGCTTGCATAATTTTTAACGGCTGTTGCAATACTTTATTTAACCTGTATGGTGCAATCTGGTGTACCGGAAAACCTGGATTCGAAATGCAGTTATTGTTTTTTATTAATCATATTACACAAAGCTCGGCCCTGGTTGGCAATAAGCTTTCAAGGAGTTCGGCATAAACACAATGTCTTCTGCACATGGCTCTCATTTATTCCGCTTCCTCCTTGCGCAGATTGCACCCATAACCGGGTATGGTTCCATAATTATTTTTTTAAACTATTAAAACAATGAGTTATGGAAAAGACATTGCAACAAACAGACTGGACACAGGTAGCTGAAATCGAAATTGTTTACAAGACTAAAGTGAAGCCATCCAACCGTCCGAGGATTACAGGTTCGAAAGACATTTATCCTCTGCTACTTTCAATATGGGACATGAACCTGATAGAGCTACAGGAACAGTTCATTGTTTTACTACTCAACCGCAATAACAGGGTACTAGGAGTTTACAAAGCCTCAACAGGCGGCATTACAGGAACAGTAGCAGACCCAAGATTGATATTGGCGGCCGCATTGAAAGCTGGAGCTGCATCCATTATTCTAAGCCATAATCACCCGAGTTCGAGTGTTGCTCCAAGCAGGGCAGATGAACAGTTAACACAGAAAATAAAGATGGCGGCCAGCTATCATGACATATCGGTGCTGGATCACATCATCGTTACTACAGAAGGATATTATTCATTTGCTGAAGAAGGGCTGTTGTGAAGACTTTTTTATATAGTGTTAAAGCTTGGCTGATATCTATTCTATTTCAATTTAGATTGTGATTTTAAATGCAAAATCTACACTTTCATTTTTTGAATCCTTACTGCATTTAATATCGCTAATAATGCTACACCAACATCTGCAATTACGGCTTCCCATAATGTAGCTACACCGCCCGCTCCCAAAATCAAAACAATTACTTTCACCACCATGGCAAGAATGATATTCTGCCAAACAATGCTACGGGTTATTTTTCCGATCTTAATTGCCGAAACGATTTTAGAAGGCTGGTCGTTTTGAATAACAACATCTGCCGTTTCAATGGTAGCGTCACTTCCCAATCCACCCATAGCAATACCTGCATCTGCCAATGCTACAACAGGAGCATCATTTACACCATCGCCAACAAAAGCAATATGTTTCCCTTCATTCTTTAATTGCTGTACCTTCTCCACTTTTGCTTCCGGCAATAAATCGCCATAGGCGTCATCAATGCCAACTTGTTTGGCTACTTTATCCACTACAGATTGTTTATCACCTGAAAGCATGACTGTTTTAATATTCAGGCTGTGCATATCTTTAACGGCCTGCACTGCATCCTCCTTAATTTCATCACCCATAGTGATATACCCTGCATACTGGTTGTTGATGGCTACCACAACAATGGTATCAACTATTTTTTCAATTTCTGCCGGAAAAGAAATATTGAATTTCTTTAGCAACTTTACATTTCCGGCCAGCATTTCTTTACCATTAATAGTTCCTTTCAATCCATGCCCGGAAATTTCCTCCACATTCTCCACCTTTACATCGTTGCTACTATCGCCCGCATATTCAGTAACGGCTTTTGCAATGGGGTGGGTAGAATTTTTTTCAAGGGCGGCTGTCAGTTTCACCAATTCCTTTTCCTCTATATTATCGGGTACAACCTGCTGTACTTTAAAAACTCCCTTAGTCATTGTTCCTGTCTTATCCATCACAATGACATTTACCTTAGTCATTACATCAAGGAAATTTCCTCCTTTAAATAAAATGCCGTTTCTTGATGCTAAGCCAATTCCGCCAAAGTATCCTAACGGAATAGACACAACTAATGCACAAGGACAACTGATAACTAAAAATACCAACGACCTGTAAAACCATGTTTGAAAATTATAATCATCCATAAAGAAGTAAGGAACGAAACAAACTGCAACAGCTAAGAAAAAGACTATGGGTGTATAAATTTTGGCAAACCGGCTTATGAATAATTGTGTTTGTGATTTACGTGCAGTAGCATCCTGTACCATTTCTAAAATCTTGCTCAGCTTACTGTCTTTAAACAAAGCCTTTACTTTAACCTCCGCTACTGTGTTAAGGTTAATCATTCCGGCTAAGATTGTTTCACCTTTATATTTAGTATCAGGTTTACTTTCTCCAGTTAATGCTGCTGTGTTAAACGAAGCAGTTTCAGAAAGCAGTTCACCATCCAAGGCTACTTTTTCTCCCGGCTTTATTTGTATGGTTTCTCCCAACTCAATAATAGAAGGGTCTGCAACAAGTGGCGAATTATTACGAATTACTGTTACTTCATCGGGTCGTACATCGAGCAGGGCCTTAATACTTCGTTTTGCATTATTAACGGCAGCATCCTGGAACCATTCCCCAATTTGATAGAATACCATTACTGCAACACCTTCCTCATATTCACCAATTACGAATGCACCAATAGTAGCTACACTCATCAGTACAAACTCATTGAAGAAATCGCCCCGCTTGGATTTGCGAAAAGCAAGGTCTAACACTTTTCTGCCAGCCAGTATGTAAGCAATGCTATTTATTACAAGGGAAGGTATTTTTGGTATCTCAATTTTGAACCCATACTCTAATACGAGAAGTACAATCAGGATAAGCAATGCCAGCAATAAATCCCAATGGGACTTCCAGCCTGAACTATTTTCTTCACTTATTTCATCATGATTATGGCCATCATCGTCACTGTGCGGCTTTGTAGTGTTATCCATTTTTTTTACAATTGCTTCTTTTGAAGTATTTGCGGCTGAATTTTCGTCGTGTTTGTGTTCCATATTCGTTAATTAATAAAAAATGAAATAATTCCGGTAATGATTAATACCAAACCGGTAATGATACCGGCGTTATGTTCCCATTTATGCCAGTTCAGTTTCAGTAATCCTTTATAAACAATCCTTATCCATATCAGCATACCGGCAATGGTTATAATGGAATACATAGCGGCGATACCAGCCATTACATACCATCCTTCGGCACCTGCCAAGAGAAAATATGCTTCAATTTCCATGCAGGGAGAAAGGAACATTGCAATAACCAATGCCAGAATAATTGACCTTTTAGTTTTCTTTTCAATCAGTCCCTTTTGCAGATGAAAATGATGGTGTTTATAATGTTGACGTATAAAATACAGACCCATCAGAATTAAAACAGATGGGCCGATAATATGGGTAAAGTGTTCAATGTGCTCTGTTAACTCACTTCCAATAAGGCCGAGCAGTAAGCCAATTATGATAGTACTGATAACATGGGCTATCCCTGCTATGAAAGTAATACGGCTTGTTTCAGCCAGACTCCAACCTTCTTTTTTACCAATAGCCAAAACAGGCAGCCAGTGATTGGGAATCACCGCATGTAATAAACTGATTAAGAGACTACCTATAATGATACTGTACATAGTAAGTGTGATATATAAAATAAAAAAGTTGCGGAAGCAATTCGCCCCGCAACTTTCAAATTCAATCTGTGTATTTGTCTAAGCCATAAATGCCCCAGCCATTCCCAAAATGGATGCAAGCATCACAACGCATTTCCAGCAATATGTTCTGTTGAGTTTCATTTTTATCAGTTTTATAGTTGTAAAAATACATTCTACTTAGCTTTAGTATTGTTAATTATTGTTGCCAGGTCTTCCGGTATTTCCATTCGCTTTAATGGGGGCACATTTGCGCCACCTGAATTACCAATTGACACTGTACCCACAAAGGATTTTATACCACCAAAAACCAACCGGGTTATTTGTCCCAGCACTTCTTTCGTACTTTTTATTTTAATGCCAAACTTCAGCATTTGCCAGTGCACATGTGAATGCTGAAGTGGGTATCGTTGCCCTAATATGTGGGCTCTTTCATAATGTCGCCAGCACTCCTGTAATTTACCTTCCTGTAATAAAATTGGTGCCTTTATCAGTTCACCTTTATAAAACGGTTTTAATTCTTTTGGCATTACTGTGTAATATCTCATACCGCTATATTTTAATGTTCATGTTCTCCTGTATTTGTCATTTTTGCCAATACGAAGAATGCCCCTTTCACTACAATCTTTGCATCTTTCGGAATTTCTTTCAGCAAAGTAATTTCTGTGTAGCCTACATCTGTTGTGCCTTTGGCAACAGGGACTATTTCAAAAGTCAACCCTTTTTCTTTTTCATGTCCGGGCTTTTCTTTCACATCATGTTTTATACTGTCTTTACCGTCTGCACCGTGTTCCTCTTCTGCATGTTTATCTGTAAGCATAAAGATAAAATCCTGACCTCCTATGGTAACAATTGCTTCGGTAGGTACAGCGGATACGGTTGCTCTTTCCAAACTTATAGCGGCAGTAATACTCATTCCGTCTATTAATCCTGTTTTATCACCCTGCACTTTGGCATGTACCGTAACCGCTTTGCTTGCTCCCTCAAAAGAAGAACCCAACGAATAAATCTGTGCATCATATTCTTTGCCGGGATTATTGGTCAATGTAAAGTGTATAAGTTGATTGTTCTTTAGTTTGGGCAAATCTTTTTCATACACAAACAAATCAAGGTGCAGTTGGCTATTATCTACAATCTCTGCAACGATGGTACTTACATCCACATAGCCGCCCATTTTCACCATAACATCACTTACCACACCACTGATAGGGCTTGTAATGGCGAGTACAGAAATCAGTTTGCCATTGGAAAGATTTGCTGGATTAATACCCATTAACTGAATTTGCTGGGCATAGGTAGATTTTAATGTACGCAATGTTCTTAATTCTGTTTCTGCGGACTGTAAGTTTTTCAATGCCCCTGCATTGCCTGCATTCAGGTCTTTCTGCCTTTTTACTTCCAGCTCGGCGAGTGCTATTTTGGCATTTATATTCAGGTATTCGCTTTGTGCCTGTATAAAATCAGGATTGGCAATAGCGGCAATTACCTGGCCTTTCCGTACCGTATTGCCTGGCTGCACCAATAAAGATTTTATAACTCCGCTGTAAATAGAGTTTACAGTGGCTTTATTTTGATTAGGCACTTTCAACACTCCATTTGTTTTGAGTGCCGCAGTTAATTGTTTGTCTTCAATAACACCTAATTCAACACCGATGCTTTTAATCTGTTCCTCTGTCAGCGTAGCGGTGTTCTTGTTTTCATGTTCGTCTGTGTGCTCTTCTTCAGGTTTGGCTGCTTCGGCAGTGCTCTTGCTGCCGCAGGAAGTAAAGGACACAAGACTTGTGAGAATGATTGCTATAATTAAAAACTTCTTCATCGTTTTATTTTTTATTGATTGATGTAATAGTTGTATTGAATGACAGACTGGTTATAAGCATTCAGGTTCTCCAAATAATTTTTTTGAATCTCTATGGCCTGGGTAAGAAACTGTGCCAGTTCCGCAAAACTTATTTCTCCTGCACGGTATGCCAGTGAAGCTGCTTTAATGATTTCATCAGCTTGCTTTAACCCGGTTGTTTCATAAAAGGATAACATACTCCTGTTTTTGCTCACTTCCTGCTGCATTTGTAATTGCCGGGTATTATAAACCTGCTTGTCGTAGTCGTATTGTTTCTGCTGTACGGCTATTTCGGCCTGTGCAACTTTTACTTTGCTCCTGTATGCACTTGCACCAAATAGTGGAAAAGCTGCTGACACAGAAAATCCGCTTACGGGGTCTTTAGCACCCCATAACCGCTGGCTGAAGAAGCGGCCAGAGAAGTCAGGCTTATTTTCATTTTTAATAACTGAAATACCGGCATTCGCAATATTGATATTTTGAGATTGTAAAGCAAGTACAGGATGCAGGCTGTCGTTGCCACCACCGGGCATTAGCAATTTTTCTAACGGCGTCATTAAAGGCAGTATCATTTCACTTGAATTGAAATACTGCATCAGGGATTGCTGCTGTATCTGAATTTCATTATTGATTTGTTGTAACAATGCCTGTAATTCACTCATCCGTACATTGGCGGCAATACTATCCAATCCGGGACTGTCACCTGTTTTTACTTTAAGAATAGCCGCATCATTCAATGATTTATAAATACTGTCTAAACGGTGATATAGTTGCTGTTTATCCTGCAAGTACCAAAGCTGGTAGTAAGCAGTTCTCACGTTCCTTTTAATATCCAACTCAATGACACTTGTATTTGCCTGGTAATATTTCAACTGTTCGTTATACAGGTTCTTTTGTGCTTTGTACAAACCCGGCCATGCAATGCTTTGCGATACGCCAACTTTTAAGATGCCTTGATTATCGCTTGGCCGCATATCTTCATTTTCTGCAAATACCCCGGTTTTTTGAAAAGCTGTTGCTGTAGTTATTTGTGCTTTTCCCTTTATGATTTGTTGATTATTTATTTCATATTGCAAGTTGTTTTTTGCTAATGAGATGGCTTCATTAGCAGTTACTCTCCTGGTTGCTGGCTGTTGTGCATTTACATTATTAGTCAAAACCAGCAAAGAGATAGCTGTTATGATTGTAGCTATCGGCTTCATTTTCGTTTTCCTTTTTGATGAAAAAATAATGTAGAGCAATGGCAGCACTACCAGTGTAAGAAATGTTGCTGTTATCAATCCGCCGATAACTACTGTTGCCAAAGGTTTTTGAACTTCGGCACCAGCACCGGTTGACAATGCCATTGGTATAAAACCTAAAGCTGCAACAGAAGCTGTCATTAACACTGGTCGTAACCGGATTTTGGTTCCTTCTAATACTCTTTGTATGATGTCTTTTACTCCATCTTTCTCCAATTGGTTAAATGTGCTGATTAATACAATGCCATTTAATACCGCTACACCAAACAAAGCAATGAAACCCACACCTGCAGAAATGCTGAATGGCATTCCTCTTATTAGTAAAGCGAATACACCACCGATAGCACTCATTGGAATGGCTGTATAAATCAGCAATGCCTCTTTCATGGAGCCGAATGCGAAGTAGAGTAAAAGGAAAATTAAAGCCAACGCCACAGGTACTGCAATCTTCAATCTTGCTGATGCTTCCTGTAAATTTTCAAATGTCCCACCATAAGTATAATAATAAGCGGTGGGAAGAATTTTTGCGGCATTCAGTTTTTCCTGTATTTCAGTTACTACACTGGCTACATCACGGCCTTTTACGTTAAAACCTACCACAATTCTGCGCTTCCCATCTTCACGGCTTATCTGTGCAGGACCTTCTTTAAAAGAAACTGTTGCTACCTGTGATAATGGAATTTGGTTGCCATCAGTAGTTGCCACAAATAAATTACTTACATCATCAATGGAAGTGCGGCTGGCACTGTCTAATCTTACCACCAAATCAAATTTTCTTTCATTCTCAAAAACAACACCGGCGGCTTCGCCTGCGAAGGCTGTACTGATGGTATGATTAATGTCCTCAATATTCAACCCATAGCCAGCAATCTTTGCCCGGTCATACTGAATTGTGATTTGAGGCAATCCGGTGGTTCTTTCCACCTGTGGTTCAGTTGCTCCTTTTACTGATTGAACAATTTTTGCAACCTGGGGAGCAAGAGCTGCAAGTGTATCAATGTTTTCTCCAAATATTTTAATCGCTACATCCTGCCGTACTCCGGTCATCAATTCGTTAAATCTCATCTGTATCGGTTGCGATGCTTCAAAGAAAACGCCGGGAATAGCTTCTAATTTTTCCATCATCATTTCCGCCAGCTTATTATAATCCTTTGTAGTAGTCCATTCACTTTTTGGTTTCAGTGTAATAATAAGGTCGGTGGCTTCTGGTGGCATTGGGTCTGTTGGCACCTCTGCACTTCCTGTTTTACCTACCACCATTTTTACTTCAGGAAAAGATTTGATGATGCGGCTCGCCTGCATGGACGTTTCTACACTTTGCGTTAGTGAAGTTCCCTGTGGCAATATGCAGTGAAAGGCATAATCACCTTCCTGCAACTGCGGAATAAATTCACCGCCCATTCTTCCGAAAACAACTAATGCAATGGCTAACAAACCAACTGCTGCCCCTACTACTGCATATTTCATCTTGATAGCCCAACGTATAAGCGGAGAATATCCTCGTTGAAAGAAGTGCATTAATTTGTCGGAAATATTTTTCTTATGGGTCGTTTTCTTAGACAGGAATAATGCCGACATCATAGGAATATAGGTAAGAGAAAGTATCAATGCTCCCAATATCGCAAAGCCAACTGTTTGTGCCATTGGCCGGAACATTTTTCCTTCAATCCCCTGTAACGAAAGGATGGGTAAGTAAACAATCAGTATGATAATTTGCCCGAAGGCTGCTGAACTCATCATCTTTTTTGCACTGGTCTCCACTGCTTCATCCATCTGTTGTTGGGTAAGTTTACCGGCAACATGTTTTATCACCAGAAAGTGCAGTGTTGCTTCCACAATGATTACTGCGCCATCTACAATCAATCCAAAATCAATTGCACCCAAACTCATCAGGTTGGCACTTACGCCAAAAACATTCATCATACCCAATGCAAACAGCATAGAGAGCGGAATGGCAGACGCAACAATTAAACCGGCTCTGATGTTGCCGAGGAACAATACAAGTACTAACAATACAATTAAAGCTCCTTCAATGAGGTTTGTTTTTACTGTTCCCACAGCACGATTAACCAAACTTGTACGGTCAACATAAGCCTCTATCTCCACATCATCGGGTATTGATTTTTTAATGATTTCCATTTTTGCTTTCACCCGTTCAACCACGGCTGCACTATTAGCTCCTTTCAGCATCATTACAATTCCACCCACTACTTCCTTTTCTCCGTTGAACGTAACAGAACCATAACGAACTGCATTACCTAATTGCACCTCTGCCACATCTTTTACTAAAACAGGAATATCATTTACCTTTTTAATGACAGTGTTTTTTATATCATCCATTGAACTGATTAAACCAATACCCCGGATGAAGTAGGCATTAGGCTTTTTATCAATATATGCGCCGCCGGTATTTTCATTGTTCTTTTCTAATGCTGAAAATATTTCAGCAATGGTTACATTCATTGCTTTCAGGCGGTAAGGATTTACCGCTACTTCATATTGTTTCAGTAAACCGCCAAAGCTGTTCACTTCTGCTACACCTGCCGTTCCATATAATTGCCTTGCAACAATCCAATCCTGCATAGTACGTAAGTCCATTGCAGAGTATTTGTTTTCTGCACCTTTCTTTGGGTGAATCACATATTGGTATATTTCTCCCAAACCGGTACTTACGGGTGCTAATTCCGGCGTACCAATTCCTTTTGGAATTTTTTCTTCTGCCTCTTTTAGTTTTTCGTTGATTAGCTGACGGGCAAAATAGATGTCAATGTCATCATGAAATACTACCGTAATTACTGACAAACCAAATCTTGAAATTGAACGCATTTCTTCCAAATCAGGAAGGTTGGCAAGGCTTTGCTCGATAGGATAAGTAACCAACTGTTCTGTTTCCTGTGCTGCTAATGTTGGGGTAAGTGTAATTATCTGCACTTGGTTATTGGTAATATCCGGTACGGCATCAAGGGGCAGTTTGGCAGCACTCCATACACCCCAAACGATGAGCGCCAGCGTCATTAACCCTATGATGAGTTTATGTTTTATACTGAAATGAATTATTTTATTGAGCATGTCTTAGTCTATTAAGATATATGCCTGTAGTAATGTAAAATTCTATTCGCTATTGCTGCTAAAAGAATAATACATATTAAGGCTATAGCAATGAATTTAATTACTCTTATTCCCAAAGGTTGTGTAACCTTTTTGGGCTTTCTTATAGTTGCCATTATAAAATGGAAAGTGAATGAACAATGCAGTACATACCTTTTCAGGGCTATGCAGCAAATTCAATAAAGAAGTAATTAAGACAACTTAGGAGGCTGCCAGATAGAAGAATGTGCTTCGGTATTGCAGGTAATGTTGTAGAGTTCGTATTTCTTTGACTGAAATACTATTTTATTGACCTGTGCTTTAGAGGCTGGCATATAGAATCCAGCCGCTGCACAGCAGGAACAAGTGCAAAATGGCGTACAGGATTCGGTATCGTGTTGATGTTGCTGATGATTATCTGTAGCTGAAATTTGTGTCTGAGCCTTTACATTACACTCCTTGCTATCGCCGCATGGGAGGCAGGACAGGTAAAGTAAGAAAAAGCCCATTATGAAGAAGATAAATTTCATCAGGTGCAAATATAGTACAATTGTGGAAAAGAAGAATCTTGCCACATGGTTGCAAAGAATACAATACTTTAAGGGTCAATTAGAAGTACGTGGAAATCCCAAAAATAAAGCCGCCTGTTTTTGCCGGTGGATTGCCCAAAATATCTTTTTGTTGTTGGTGGCGATAGTTTAACCTTAATACCGTTTGCGCCGTTGGCCTGAAACTAATAGCAGGCATGATACTCCAAATATTTTCGCCGATATTAGTTCCGGTACTTGTGAATTTGCCTACATTCCAATCAACATATTCTATTCGGCAGGCGAGGTTTACGGTTGCTTTATCCCATCCTAAAATTCGCTTCTTTACTAATGGTTGAACAATATCCACAAAACCTCCTTGCTGTTTATTACCATACTGCTGAGTAAAGGTTGATGGCACATTTACTTTTATCCATGCCCATTCACCTGTTATAAATGTATTAAGCCTGGGCAATGTGCTATTGAAATCAATTGCAAAAACATTCACCCGCCTTTTATCATCTATCTGTAAACCATCATCCTGAAATTTGTTGTACACACCACCCATATATGATAAACCTAACTCACCAATTTTATTATTTCGGACCGCTACTTTTCCAGTAAACAAAGGAAGGCCACTATTTATTTCCTCAAATCGCTCAGGATTTTTTTTTGCAGCCGGCAGAAAGGTTTTGTTTTCAGAATTATCAATGATAGAATTATCAAAGCTTCCCGAAAGGTAGGCTTCATAGCCAAACATCCAATCCTTACTATAATGTTTACCGTATAGTCCAAAACCTGCATTACTCCATGTAGCCGGTAACATTTGTGTAGCTGAAATTGGCCTGTCAGTAAATTCCCATTTAGGGCCATCGTGATTTTGATTAAAAGCACCAATAGGATTTAATATCACACCGCCTCTAAGATTAAGTAATGGGTGCAATTCGATATCAAGTGCAGCAAATTCTATGGCTATTTCCTTACCACCCTCTTCAAATTCTATTTCACTTAAAAATTTTAACCGTTTACCGATAGTAGAAGAAACGAATAGAGTCATCCTTCTGAATTGAAACTGGTGTCCTTCTGAAACGCCATCCGTTCCTAAATGCTGCCAGTTTGCTTCCATGTACCCGCCTAATGAAACCGGCAGTTTTCCCACTGACACAAAGGGCCTGTTATAAACTGCATCCATATTCATCGTTTGTTTAACTGTGTCTTTCGGAATACGTCTTAATAATGCAGGGTCTATTTGTGCCTGCAATCTAATACAGGAAAATAGAATGATAGTTGTAATAACAAATGTTCTTGTCATATCGCTTTCAGGGAAATTTTAAGCTGGTTTTTTTCAATAGTAACAGGGAAGGTTCTTAGTGTATTATCAGCCGGACCATTTTGTACCACCCCCTTGTTGCTAAACTCACTTCCATGTGCAGGGCATTGCAGTTTATCTCCAAATACCTGCAGTTCTGCTCCCTGGTGAGTGCACCGCATCCACAAGGCTGCGTATTCATTTTCATTAAATCGGTACACACAAATGGGATACTGTAAAAGGTCATTTTGCACTACTATATATTTTTTAAAATATTTTTCATTTCCTGCTCTTGTTTCAAAATCTGTAACAGGCACAATCAAATCATCTCCGGTAATCTGACCACTCAAAATTTTAACAGTTGTGCAACTTTGAAATACAGCAGCCATTGCCGTGCCTCCAATACAGGCAAACCCGCAGCTTTTGATAAAGTTCTTTCTATCCACTCCTATAAAGATTTTAAAAATTTAAGCAGAGCTTTTCTATCTGCGTTTGATAATTGGTTGAATTTATTTTTACTTTGTGAAGCTTCTCCACCATGCAATTGTATTGCATCTTCTATGGTTCTTGCTCTGCCGTCATGCAATAGGAAATACTGTCCTCCTTGTGAATTAGGCGACAATCCTAAACCCCACAATGGCGGTGTACGCCATTCAAATGTTTTTGCACTCCCCTCTGTATAGCCATCATCTAAGGCGGAACCCATATCATGCAAAAGCATATCTGTGTATGGATGAAATGATTTGTTTGATAATGCAGCAATAGGAGAAAAGCCTGTTTGTAAAGTTTGCTTATGACAGCTTTCGCAACCAGCTTGTATAAAAATGTTCTTTCCTTGTATCACTTCTGCATCTTCCGGATTACGCTGAACAGGTGTTTTTAGTGTTTGCAAATAAAATACAACGTTCTGCACAGTTTGATTGGAAACTTCCGGGTCTATATCTAATCCTGAATAAACATCTTTCAGAAAAAAAGATGAGGTAATACCCATATCCTGATTATAAGCGTTAACAGTTTGATGTAATAAATTAAAAGCTGCCGCCTTCTTACCAAACCGGTGAATGTATTTACCATTTAGTGAAATAGAATTGGAAGGGATTGTAACAAAATTGGGTGGATAATTCCAATTTGGTACACCTGAAATCCCATCACCATTAGCATCTGTGGGGTCTGCCATTGCGAGGATTGAGGCATCTGTTACAAACTCTAAAAAACCTAACCCCGTATTTGCAGGTGGTGTAAATTTTGAAAAAGTTGCACCTGCTGGTATTTGCTCCGGAGTAAAACCGGGTAAGGCCTTGTTTTGCAGTTGCGGTCCGCCTAAGTGAAGAAAGTTGTTACCTGTGCTATCTACCTGGCCAAATCTTGTAAGGGTTGTGAATGGATGTCCTTTGCCATCCCCAGCATGGCAACTCCCACAACTTGAGGCTACAAAAATGGAACCCAGCCCCGTTTGAGCGGTAAATATCTCATCATTAAAAGCAACATCGCCCGCTAAAAATTGCCTGTTTTGTTCGTATGAAAGCCCTGTTACAGGCCCATCCAAAAGCTCATCATCAGTCGGGGCACCGGGATGTAACTTTGAACAGGCTTGTATCAGCATTACCGCCCCCACTATACAAGCAATCACAATATATATTTTTTTCATTGCCTAAATAATTAAGTGATATCCACAAAAGTAATAACTTAGAGTCATCTAACAAATTTATTATTATCTATTTAATCTTACTTTGAAGACTCTAAGCTATTATTTACCTTTGCCAAATGCACTCTTACACAGAAGAAAATTATTTAAAGGCACTTTTTAATCTATCTGCTGATAAAGGTGAGGTAAGTGCTAATGAACTCAGCAAGCAATTAGGTATAAAAATGCCGACTGTCAATAGTATGATGAAAAAGTTGTCTGAAAAGAAGTTGGTTCATTATGAAAGTTATAAACCACTCCGGCTAACTGAGAAAGGCAAAAGAGAAGCAGGTTTAATTATTCGTAAACATCGTCTTACTGAAATGTTCCTGGTTCAAAAAATGGGATTCGGTTGGGAAGAAGTACATGAAATAGCAGAACAGATAGAACATCTTCATTCACCAAACTTCTTTGAAAGGATGGATGCTCTTTTGGGTTATCCTAAAATAGACCCACACGGTTCACCCATTCCGGATAAGACCGGTAAAATGGAATGGATAAAATATGAAAAGTTAAGTAGTTGCAAAGAGGGGGACACTGTAAGATTGGCGGCAGTTATTCATACAACAGACGATTTTTTAAAATTCCTAAATCTTCGTGAACTTTCCCTTGGGGTAAAATTAAAAATAAAAACTGTTGAAAAATTTGATGGCAGTATGACAGTTAGCCATAATAAAAAAGGTAGTGATACATTAAGCCATATTGTTTGTGACAGACTTTTAGTAGAAAAACTATAAGCTTGTTAAATGGCATCACAAACTGACTTTCTGGATGACAGAACTCTGCTGCCGAATGGAGTAAATAAATGTGCAGATGATTGTGACCCTGAATTGCCGGAAGATAATTGCCCGATATTAGTATCTGATGGTTTTAAAATCTGATACAATGTATTATTGACCGGATAATTGCTGGTATTGTTCTGACGTAAGCAGGTTGTTTATTTCATCTGCATGGGTGATTTTAATTTTCAGCATCCATCCCTTTTCAAATGGAGATTCATTTACCAATGCAGGTTGCTGCACTACATCTTTATTAATTTCAATTACATTGCCAGAGACTGGCATAAATAAATCACTGACAGTTTTAATCGCCTCTACTGAACCAAAAACTTCATCCTGTTTAAATGACTTTCCAGTGTTTGGTAAGTCAACATATACAATTTCTCCTAATTCACTTTGAGCAAATTCAGTAATGCCGATTGTACCTGTATCGCCTTCAACCAATAACCAGGTGTGTTCCTTTGAGTATTTGAGATTTTGAGGAAAATTCATGATTAAAATTTTAGTGTATTAATATCCTTTTCTCAACATATCAGCATATTCATTCGGAAGCGGGCTATCTTCAACTGCTTTAGCGGCTTTTTCTACATCATAATCAAATCTTATAAATTCAACCTGTACTGCGTCCTTGTTAGTGATTGAACTTTCAGGATTGATTGTGAGTATTACATAACAGCCTTTAGGGTTATTATCTTTTGGTTTACCCACTGAACCAATGTTTATTGCATGACGGTAGTGTGGATTTTCTGTTTGCTCTGTTGGCAATATCCTGTAGTAAGGTTTATGTGTATGACCAAAGCACATTATATCGGCATCGGCCTGCTCCATAATCCGGTAAAGACTTTTTTCTTCCCTATCTTCAAATAAATACTCATTTATCTTTCTTGGGCTGCCATGTACTAATAATAAGTTCAGCTTATCATTGTTTAACTGAAACTCTACTTTGATATGTGCAGGTAATGTTCTCAGGTATTTTCTTTCTTCTGGCTTCACAATTGAATTTGTAAATGATATGGAGATTTTACCCATATCTTTTTCCGGTTCTGTTTTGTAAGCACATCCACATTCATCACTCATTAAGCCAATACCCTGGTCATAATTACCTGCAATGGTTGGTATTCCTCTTTTTCTTATTTCATTAATTACTTCATTTGGCCAGATATTGTAACCTACCAAATCGCCGAGGCAATAAATGGCATCGGTTTTTTGTTCTTCTATACTTTTTAAACAGGCGTCCAGTGCAGGAAGATTAGCATGGATGTCGGAAAATAATGCGATTCTCATTTTTATTATTTGGTTGAATTATTTGATAAATATTTCCAAAGTGGTATTGCCGCCGCCGCCCCGATAATTGTTGCCGTTAAGTAAACCCACAAATGTTCTATGTGACCAGAAATGATTGCCGGGGCAAGTGAACGGGCAGGATTCATTGATGCTCCACTAATTGGGCCTGCAAACATTGCTTCCAACAAAACAGTTGAACCAATTGCCAAACCAGCAAACATTCCCTGTTCTTTACTGCCTGTAGCTACATTGATAATAACCAACATCAGAAAGAAGGTTAGCAGAAATTCTAAAATGAAAGATTGTGATACACTGCCATGCGGGATGGTGGCACCCAAAAATTGGTTTGCCGGAAACAAATACTTCAGAATAATACTTGCAAGTATTGCTCCAATGCTTTGACTAATTATATATGGCAATAATTCTTTTAAAGGAAACCGTTTTGCAATTGTAAAAGCAATACTTACGGCAGGATTAAGATGTGCTCCTGAAATCCCACCTAATGAATAAATCATTACCATAACTATTAAACCAAAAGTTATAGCTATTCCTACATGAGTAATAGTGCCCCCAGTTTCCTGGTTAATAATTATTGCGCCGGTTCCGCAAAAAACTAAGGCAAATGTGCCGATGACTTCTGCGATATATTTTTTCATCTCTGTTCGATTTAGCAACAGCCTGCACCCGGAGTGCATCTTTCCTTTGTTTTTTGTAACTCTATTAATTGAACTTTTTGTTTTACTGTTGGAATGCCGCAGGCATCGCTTGCCAGGCAAGCGGTATGTTTAGGAACAAGCTGGAAATCTTTCCCGCTAAAATGCAAACCGTATTTACTGATTGTTTCTGATTGATATTCTACTTCAATTTCGAAATCACCTATACCTAATTTATCCTCAGAAAGAGTAATAATTTTTATTAGCTTTTGTGGTTTTAAACGATGCTCAAAATCATTGGCATCGAAAAGCTGAAAGTTTACAACTTTTTCAAGACGTTCTGTACCACCGCAATCAATAAAGTGTCTTGTAACAAGTCCAATTTCTGTAACGTGAAAATTCTCGGGAACATAAGCCCCTGATGGTAATCTAAAATTTATTGTCTCGGCTGTTGCAAGATGTCTCTTGATTTCTGATAATTTCATTTTGTGTTTATTTATTATACTTGATGTAATTGCTTATACATTATTTTTCTAACAACTCAATCGTAATATACCGATGATTATTGATAAAAAAAATCAACAACACCCTTCCTTTATGCTATAGGCAACAAAGAATATTTCAAATTCTTTCTTCACCTGCTGCCAAACCTTTTCGTCAATACAGTAGCTTACACTTGTGCCTTCAACACATCCTTTTATAATGCCAATGTTCTTTAACTCTTTCAAATGTTGTGAAATGGTGGCCTGTGCTAATCCTAATTCTTCTACCAAGTCGCCACAAATACAGGCTTGAGCTTTCACCAAATGCTGAATAATAGCAATCCGTGCAGGATGTGCCAGTGCTTTTAGCACTAAAGCCAGTTTATTTTGCTTTGGAGTAAATATTTCTGATTTTGTTAAGCCCATTGTATCGCAATATTACGATAGATAGTTGAATTTGGCAAAATAAATTTTATACAATAAACAAGCCCCTTACCAAGGAGTTCTGAATTGGCAGGGCAAGAATAGTTTTTTTCATTTTCATATTCTTATTGCTTTATATTTTTATGCTTAATCAATACAACTATAAAAGCTACAGTAGTTATCAGAAAAATAGCGATGCCTGCATATACCTGTGGTTCATTCAGAATAGGTAAAGCAAAACAAAACATTGCACAATTAAGTGCATTTATTATTACTGCTATTGCTTTTGTGAATTTGGAGCCACCATTATGAATTGCTACAAGGTTAAGTAATCCTGCAAATATTATTGCCATTCCTGCACCTACAAACCAAAGCGTATCGGTGTTCATGTGTAAAGGGAAAGCAAAACTAATATGCACTATTCCGAGAAGAATAATGATGTAAGAAACTATTTTAATAATGCTATGCACAACAAGATTTATTCATCTGAATTGGCGGACAAGCTACAGTGCCATAGCTGCAAAAAACACAACAATCTCCCTGCTTTGGCTTTAATGTTGTTTCGCAATTTGTACACTTATAGAAATATTGACAAGCATCCGTAGGCATTGCTTCCTCTTTCTGAAATCCGCAATTTGGGCAAGTGATAGTAGATTGTAGTGTTAATGTCTTTTCCATTCTTTAGTTTTTATCGCAGCAAGATTTACCACTGCCGGGTGAACATGATTTATCCTTTTCACAACTTTCTTCCGATGCAATACAAAGTTCTACATGAGGCATTTTGCCTTTGCCAACATACTTTTCACCGGCTTGTTGTATTTGGTTCTCTACTTTGTTATAGGCTTCTGTTGTTAAGTCCTTGTAAGATGAAATGGAAAGAAACAGGTCAGCATAAATCTTCTCAATATCTGCCTGGAACTGCTTTTCAAATGATGGCTTTATTAATTTCTTTGCTTTATAACTCGCAATCGTAGTCTGTGCAATAATAGCGGCTTCTTCTTTACTTAATTTATCAACTTCTTTACCTTTGAACCATTCATTGCTATTTGGAAATGATTTAGCATAACTGACTGCTTCGGTCTCTGCTAATGTGCTAAGTTCAATATTGTGGTTAGTGCTAACCGTATTAATAATTTCAGCCTTTTTATTTTCATCTGTTTTAGTGTTCCACTTAACGGCTACAACTGTTCCGGTCTTATTTAGCCATGCCCCTTCCACTGCATCGTTATACTTTTCCAAATCCACTAACATAAACTTTGCTTTACTACCGCAGCCTATTGATGGTGCAGCATGACAAACCAATGGAGCTTCATAAAATGAAACTCCAGTTTTATTTGCACTCATATAATCATAACTTTTTACTTTGTAACCTGTTTTATTAATGGCAGCTTCTATTGTCTTCACATCAACTTTTGATTTATCAAAAGTGACTAAGCTACTCCGGGTGGCGTAAGAAGTTTTATAAGCTAATACACCAGCTACTTTAGACAATTCGTTGTTTACATGCTCTTCACAACCGGCACAGGTCATACCTTGTATGGTGAACTTTACCTGTTGTGTGTTGTCAACTACTTCAGCTATTGCCGACTGTACTTTTGATTTGGGATAAAATATTTTTGCATACGATGGAAAAGCCATCATCAGAATAGCAAAAACAGTAACTATACCTAAAAAAGTTTTAGACTGAAGAAACGAAGCCTTCTTAGTTGTTTCGCAATTACAATCCATATCTTTTGTTTTAACTGGTTTTAGTTTCATATACCATGCAAAGGCTAATACAGCAATTGATAATCCTATCAAATAAGGTCTTGCCGGTTCTATCCATGAAAAGTTAGCGGCAATGCTGCTGCTCCCGGCAAGCAATGCGATAACAGGGGTTATACAACAAAGCGAAGCTGCAACGGCAGAAAGAATGCCAGCACTTGTAAATGAACCTGTTGATTTTATACTTATCATACTGCTTCCAGTTTTTGAGTTTGCACATTAATATGTTTGAAGAACGGCTTTAAAATCTTTAGATTATCCTGCGTTAGTGAATAATAAATTGTTTGCCCATCTTTCCGGGTTTCTACAATATTTCCATCCTTCAATTTTCTTAGATGTTGTGATACGGCCGGAATACTCATGCCTAAAATATCTGCAAGGTCGCAGGGGCATAACTCTTTTTCCTCTTCCAATAAATAGATAATTTTCAACCTTACTTCATTACCTGCTAATGCCAATATACTTGACAGGCTTGCAAAAGATTTTTGAGCGGTCTTTAATTTGTATTTACAATTTTTTATTTGCTCATGGTCGGCAAACAGTCTGATACAAGTATTATTATCCATGCCGCAAAGATAGGGAAAATAACTATTTAAGCAAATGCTTAAATATAGAAGGGTTTGTGAAAGTCTTGAATTGTCTTTTCTATAACAAAGAAATACTTGCCACCTTAATTGTTTTATCCTTTTCATCCGTCCAGGCAAAAAATAGATTACTGCCGGATTTTGTCATTTGTGGAAATCCACTTGACCTGGATTCTGCTGAAGCGGCCACGGTAAACGAAGCTTCCTTTTTACCATTACTATAAGCCTTTACAGCCTTAATTACAGAACCCTCCATCCAGCTTACAACAGCAGTATTCTTATCCAGCATTACCACATCCACCCGGCCAATTCCTTTTCCTTCATCAATCCGGATAGGGCTGTTGAATGTGGCGCCGCCATCATTCGAAAAAACAATATTTACCTGTGCATTCTTATCCGGTGATGTAAACCATGCAATCGCAAGATTATTGCCTATGGCATCAATCCTGGGGCCATTTACGGGGCATCCTTCAATTTTCCATTTATCAGCAAATATTGGTTTGGGAACTGTCCATTTGCCGTCAACAAATCTTACAATTGATATGTCCCGTATTTCTTCTTCTGACCTGTCCCTATAAACTACAACTGGTCCATTTGCTGTAATAGCAGCGCTGGTCTGGCAGCAATCACATACACGGTTGTCAAGTTCCCACTCATTGGATTTATTTCCCTCCTTATCCACTACTGCACCTCTAATTGTCATTTGACCATGATGACCTTCACTATGTCCTTTGCCACTTTCCATAACTGAGTTTCTTCCATCCAGCCATGAAACGAAATAGTTTTCTCCGTATGGTATCATTGAAACAAAACCATGCTCCGCTTTCTTACCATCATCATGTAAAAGTTTCGCAGCGCTCCAGTTTTTTCCCTCATCAGCAGAGGTAGTAATTTTTACATCGTATGTATAAGTGCCCTTTTCGCTTTTTTCTAAATAATGTGCTATCATATTTTTTGCTCCATCCGCCGCTACCAGTGGATAGTCTGCCCAATTAACAAACCAATTATCACCAGAACTGATAACCATTGGTTCTGACCACTGCTCATTATTGAACTTAGAAATTTTCAAGAAACTAATTCCTTTTGTTTTTTCAATCCATGACAAGTACACCAATCCATTTTTGTCTGTAAAAAGGTAAGGTTCGGCACTGGCTGTATCGGCAGGTGATTTTAATTCCTTTAAATTAATAGTTTGGATGGGGTCAGTTTTTTCTTTGCCAGAATCTTTTGAAGAGTTTTTGCAAGAAGATATTGCAAGAGCAAATAATAAAACAGTTACTAATTTATTCATTTGTATTTATGATTTTAAGGATGGTATCAATATTACTTTTCTCGTCCCATTTGCGGTATCCTGATTCAGAAAAAACCAGTTTGCCTTCTTTATTAAAGATAAAAGTTGTTGGAAGGCCTTCAATACCTAATTCTTCGCTGTTTTGTATTTGAACATAATTGAATGGGTAAGAATGCAGTTTTCTGAATGCGTCAATCTCTTCAATAGTTTCGGCAGAAGCTAATAGGAATACCACATTTTCATTCTGTAGAATATGCTGGGCCTTTTCAATAGAAGGCATTTCTTTAAGACAAGGTTTACACCAGGTAGCCCAAAAATTAACAAAAACCGTTTTCCCTTGGTATTTTTCAAGGTTGATAGGTGTTCCATCTAAATCTTTTAGCCGGATTTTGTCAATTGGCCTGTCTTTCTCAATAATGCTAACAACTTTATCTTTATTCCCTTCGTTGCAGCTTAATAATCCAAATAGTAAAGCCACACTAATTTTATGTATTAGAACCATTTGCTTTTTTCCCAAATATCAGCAAAATTAGGGGTGATGCAAGTTATGTACATGATGCAAAGAATCCATTGTGTGATGGTGACAGATATGGTGCCCCGGATGATGCTCACAATTAGTGTGATGATGATTATTAGTTGTTGTAACCAGTGAGTCATTCAGGTGTCCGGGATATTGGGGATGATGATGACCATGATGGTTAACGGTGGGGTCGTAAGGCACCCAATGGTGGCTGTGGTCATCATGTGAGTAAGTATTGTGATGGTATATATTATGATGATGCCAGAACAAAGAATCATGATGATGGTATGCACTATCCCAATAGAGCCGTTGCGTTAAATTTGAAGCAGCAATAAGGTTATTTGTAGATTGCCGCATCGCAGATAATTCACTTGTTATTCCAGCAGAAGCAGAAATATCAACTTGCTGAAGAGTTTCTGCGGGTTCATTTTTTTTATCGCAGGCTACGATAAATAAACCCGCTATAAATAAAATACAAATTGTTTTCATAATTTTTGACTTTTAATGTAAAAGAATTTCAATGGCTTGGATATATGGGTTAAAGAAAATTGGCAATGTAAGATAGAATTTTTTATTGATTTCTTTAGCATCAACCATTCTCTTTTAATCGTTATTATGACTTGATTTTGAAGCTGTTAGATATACCCCGATAATTATAAAAGGGATACTTAGTATTTGTCCCATATTTATTGCCATCATCTTTTCAAAAGATTCCTGATTCTCTTTTACAAACTCCACCAGGAACCTGACAGTAAACAGCATTGTCAAAAAGCATCCAAAAAGAAAGCCGTCTCTGCGCTTTTGTATATTGTCTTTGTATAAAAACCAAAGAATACCGAAAATGACAAGGTATAGTATTGCCTCATATAATTGTGCAGGATGCCTGGGAACACTATCCACTCTTTGAAAAACAAAAGCCCATGAGGCATCGGAAGGCTTACCAATAATTTCTGAATTAAAAAGATTGCCCATCCGGATAAAAAATGCAGAAAGTGCTACCACAATTACGAGCCTGTCCATTATCCATAAAAATGACTGTTTATATTTCCGGCAATACCAGACAACAGCAGCAATTATCCCAATTGCAGCGCCATGACTTGCCAATCCCTGGTATCCTGTCAGTTCAAATTTTCCGTTAGTAATCTTAAAAGGAAGAATGATTTCCAATAAATGGTTCTTGTAATAACCAAACTCATAGAAAAGTGTATGACCAAGCCTGGCTCCAATCAACGTTCCGATGAAAATAAAAATAGCAAGCTTATTCAGCAGATGTACAGAAACATTTTCTTTTACATAAATTTTTGAGAGGATAATATAGCTGCCGATAAATGCCAAAGCAAACATTAAAGAATAATACCTTAATGCAAAGCCACCAATTCTAAAAATTTCAGGGTCAATATTCCAATTAATATAAAGGAGCATAGCTTTACTCTAAGATTTGTTTTTTACTTTAAGCATGCTTGCATTAATAGCTACAACCACAGTACTTACACTCATCAACACCGCCCCGGCTGCAGGACTAAGCAGAATTCCCATTTTGTATAATACCCCAGCCGCCAATGGCAAAGCCACTACATTGTAACCAGTTGCCCATATCAAATTCTGAATCATCTTCCGGTAAGTCGCTTTGCCAAATAAAATGAGGTTCACCACATCTTTCGGGTTACTATTTACTAAAACTATTCCTGCTGTTTCTGCTGCTATATCACTACCACTGCCAACAGCAATGCCAATATCTGCAATTGCTAAAGCTGGCGCATCGTTTACTCCATCACCTGTCATAGCCACAAACTCACCTTTGCTTTGCAATTCCTTTATTTTCTCTAATTTCTGGTGTGGTAATACCTCAGCGAAGAAACTATCCATGCCTAATGATTTGCTTACACTCGCTGCTACTTTGTTATTGTCACCTGTAAGCAATATTGATTTGATATTATTTTGTTTCAACGTCTTAATGGCTTCTGCTGATTCAGGTCGTATCTCATCCGACAAAGCGATGTATCCTGCCAATTCATTATTGATAATTACAAACACAACCGTTTCCGTATCATTGGCTGTAAAACCATCGGGAACTGTAATATTATTTTCTTTTAAGTAGCCCGGACTAACAACCAATATCTTTTTACCTTCTACTGTGGCTTCAACGCCTTTACCTGTAATGGCATTAAAATTCTCCGTTGCCGGAATTGTGATAGACAAGTCTTTAACTTTTTGCAGGATACCTGTTGCAATGGGATGTTCTGATTTTTGCTCCAATGCAGAGGCCAAGCGAATGATTTCATTTTCGTTCAAGTCTTTTTGCAGTGAAACGATTTTTGATACTTCAAATTTCCCTACTGTAAGTGTGCCTGTTTTGTCAAATACAATGGTGGTTATTTTTCTGGCGTTTTCAAATGCTGTTCTGTTTTTAATCAGCAACCCATTTTTCGCTGATAAGGCTGTTGATTTTGCAACGACCAAAGGCACTGCCAATCCTAAAGCATGGGGACAACAAATAACAATTACGGTCACCATTCTTTCCATTGCAAAAGCCAAAGTTTGACCTGTTAAATACCAATATAAAAATGTACCAATGCCTGCAATAATCGCAATCGCTGTTAGCCATTTTGCAGCCTTGTCTGCTACCAACTGGGTTTTAGATTTAGATTTTTGAGCATCATCAACCAACTTTATTACCTGTGAGAGATAAGAATCTTTCGTCCCATGAGATACGGTAACTTTAATAGAACCGTTTCCATTAATAGAACCCGCAATTACTTTATCTCCTTTTCCCTTCTCCACCGGCTTTGATTCACCCGTAAGCATTGATTCATTCAGATAACTTTCTCCTTCTGTGATTATGCCATCGGCTGCAACTTTTTCCCCAGGTTTGATAAGTATAATATTACCTTCTTTCAGGGTTTCAGTTTTTACATCAGTCACTTTTTCACCATCTACTAAGTGAGCATCATCTGGCATTAACTGAACCAGTAATTCCAATTCCCTCGATGCACCTGCCACAGATTTCATTTCAATCCAATGCCCTAACAGCATTATTAGAATAAGTGTTGCCAGTTCCCAAAAAAAATCCATGCCCTCTAATCCAAACACAGTTGCAGCACTATAGATATATGCTACTGAAATGGCAAAACCAATCAGCGTCATCATGCCGGGGTTCTTCACCCTTATTTCACCCACCAGACCTTTCAGAAAAGGCCAGCCGCCATAAAAGAAAACAATGGATGAAAGCCCCAGCAAGATATATTTTGAACCGGGAAAACTGATATGGATATTTAACCAATGCTGTATCATTTCTGATAGCAGCATGATGGGAATGGTAAGCACCAAAACGACATAAAACCTTTTTTTGAAATCAGCTATTCCCGACGAATGAGATTTATGCCCGTCTTGCGATGCGCCTTTTGAAAGCGACACCAACGTCATACCGCATAATGGGCATTTGCCGGGTCCATCCTGCACAATCTGCGGGTGCATGGGGCAGGTATATTTCTGAAAGCCTTTTGCTTCTTTAATGTTTATTACCTGAGCAGGTTGTTCCTCTTGTCCTGTATGTTTATCAACTTTAGTATTTTCATGATGATTTGAATGACCCTCACTTTGCTTACTGGTTAGCGGAACTAAGTTCATTCCGCACTTAGGACAATTGCCCGGCTTATCCTGCACTATTTCCGGATGCATTGGACAGGTGTACTTTGTACCTGACTCACTGGTCTTGCTATGATGTTGATGTTCCATTTTTGTATTTTTTAATTAGAAAGTCGGTAAAATATTACCCGGTTTATTATTTTGAGTATTACCTTTTCCATTCCATATCTGGCTGAAAAATGTATTGTGATGAAAAGTCTTTGTTCGTTGTAACCGGTTGTTGATAGCCTATTCCGAGTATGAAATATTTATTAAGCTTTATCTTCACACCGCCAAGCAGGTTAATAATGGCTTGATTATCGGGCATCTTATTAGCTAAAATTTCAACTACAACAAACACTTTTTTGCGCAGCTTATAAACCAATGCAGCGCTACCATCTACCATGTCTTCCCGTGGGTTATAATGGACTACCTGGTTAAATGCAAAACGGGACCTGACAAGAGCAGTGGAAAAACCTACCAGGGTATTGATACGACTTGCACCTTTCTTTGTAGGAATTTCAAACTCTATGATGGGAGAAAAACCACTCATGCCATCTTTACTTCTTATTACGGCAAACTGAAACATTACTTCCGTATGGGTATTATCTAAAAATCTATCGTTCCGGATATGCAGCCCAACAAATTTTGAAAGACCGGTTTCAAAGTGGAAAGCAAAATCAGCTTTTGTCTTACCATCTATACGGGTTGCTAATGCAGCAAGCCGTAAGCTGTAGGTGCCCACGGCTTCAGGCATGCCCATGTGTGTAAAGAATGGATGAGCTATTTCTTCATCATCGCTCATTTGGCTTTTTTTATCATTGATATTTTTAACTTTTGCTGTATCCATATTCATTTTTGGCATTTGTTGGCTGTATGCGGAAAATATGCTAACACCAAAAATGATAAATGAAGACAAAGAAAATTTTATGACCCTGCGAATTGAACTTATATTTTTTTTCATTTTACTTTTGTAAAGTCATCGAAATTCTATTTATTTTGAATACGTTATTATATGTGTAGGTATTATTTTATTTACGGCATCCCACCCGTTTCAAACCAATAGCTTATACCATTGGGGCCTTTGCCAACGGGTATTGTGGCTGTTACTTTTTGAGTGGCCACATCTATCACAGAAACAGTATTGTCTATACTATTAGTAACATAAACTGTTGTACCGTCTTTGCTAACTACTACACCGTGAGCTTTTTGTCCCGTGGTGATAGTGTTAATGACTTTAGAAGTGGCTATATCTATCACGTACACTTTGTCAGACACGGGCCTTTCCATCACTCCGCCCTGGTCGGCCACATATAGCAATTTGGTGTCGGGAGTAGCATATAATTGAATAGGCCCCTGAGCGCCTTCTGGCAAGGGTATCCGGGTGATCTGCTTTGTTTTTACATCGTAGCGAACTACCTCTTTGTTATCAATCAGCGACACAAAAATATATTTATCATCACGGGTAACTGCTACCTGTGCAGCCATACTTCCCATTGGAACGTTTGTTACCTGGCCATCGGCTACCGTCACAACAGACATGCTCTTTGAGCCCATGTTAGCTACATACAATTTACCGTGGGCATAACGCATGCCATGAGGTCCGTTTTCTTTTCCTAATGGGAATGTCCGCACCACTTTGTAGGTAGTGGCATCTACCTGTATCACACTGTTGCCTTTATTGGCGGATACAAATGCGTATTTAGACTCATTGTCCAGCACTACATGCACAAGGTCCAGATTTTTACCCAGGGAAATGCGATTTTTTATGGCGCCTGTCTTTTGGTCAATTACAATCAATTGTTCCTGTTGAGTACTGTCTTCAGGCACACCTGAAGCCCATACAGTTTTTCCGTCGGGTGCTACCTGCACATTGTGCGGATCATATTTTACACCCGTGCTATCTGTGAGATCTATTGTGGCAGTGCTGTTATTCTGAAGATCAATAACAGATATGGTGCCGTCTTCTTCATTAGCTACATAAACCTTAGCCGTTTGAGTTGGAGACGATTTTTTATTGTTATTGCAACTTATCATCATAGCGCATGCTAACAGCAGTACTATTACAAACTGCAATGCCTGATTTAAAAGAGAATGTTTCATTGTATATTTTTTTTTAAAAACTTACAGCAGTTCTGATTTTAATACTCTTTACTATCCCGTTTCTATTTTTCCATCTCTTTTAGTTTGGCCTTCATAAAATCAATTTCCTTTTGCTGTGATGAAATAATATCATCAGCAAGTTTCCTTATTTCTGGGTCGTTAATTTTTGCACCATTCACCATTAACAAAGCCGCAGCATGGTGTGGTATCATTGATTTTAAAAATTGCCTGTCAGATACTGCCGTTTGCACCCTTATAAAAAAGAAGCAGGCTACAAGCACCACAGCGCTTATTGAAATAATAATCAGGTTTAGTTTTTTATTCATGTACATGCCACCCATAATTATCATTTCAATTATTATCATAGGAGCCGTCATAAGCGCTGCCATGTAAAATTGATTAACATTGATAATAACATTGGCAAACTTATCAACCATCGAATACATCAATATAAACATGGCGATATAGGAGATAACTGTCATCCAGATTAATTTTGAATATTGAGATTTGTGTGCCATTGGCATGTTTTCCATTTTATGCATTTCCATATTATTATTTTTTAGGTGAAAAAATAGATTCTATTTTATTTCGGTTCAAATAATACAATCAATAATGCCAGGTCAACCCAATTCCCCATTTATAATCGCTGTCATAATTTGTGCTGATGGAAAAAGGTTTTGCAATCATATACCGGAATCCAACAGCGTATTCTTTATCGGTATTTGCCCGAAAGTCGAAAAAGAAATTATTGCTTAGTGGTATGTCCCTTCTTTCCAATTGCAGCCGCAGTTTGCCTGTATGGTCTATTCGCCATTCAGAACGAATAAGCAAGGGCAACAAATAGTAAAAGCCTGCATCGAATACACGGCGATTATCTTTGGAATTGGGCTCATTGGCTAAAGCAAGTGTTTTGTTTTTCCGATAATCAAAGCCGATATAAAAAGCTAAGTATTGTTTTTTATCTAAGTAACGGAGCAAATGTGTTTCTGTTTCATAATCACCTTTCCAGCTTACCCTTCCTTCAAACTCCAGTGCATTTTTATTATTGGATATATTGCCTGATAACCATGCACCCTGGGAATGTACTGAAAGGTCGAACCAGGGATAAAGTATATTGTCTTCTTTTTTTAATGTTTTGTACCCTGTTTTTGCAAATTCATTTTGTTCACTTCCTTCATAGCTTACAATGCGGGCCATACCCGCCATCATGTGGTATAAGATATGGCAATGGAAAAACCAATCCTTCTCTTCGTTTGCTTCAAACTCAATGGTAACTGTTTCCATGGGCTTAATATCAAACGTATGTTTCAGAGGTGAATAATCACCCTGGCTGTTGATGAAGCGGAAGAAATGACCATGCAGGTGCAGGGGATGCCGCATCATGGTATTGTTTGTTAAAACAAACCTTACCCTTTCACCTTTGCGGATGATAATTTTATCGGCAACAGATAAAGTCTTAAAATCAAAAGACCATACATAACGCAGCATATTGCCCGTAAGGGTTAATTTAACTTCTCTTGGTAGTAAAGTTGAATCCAATGTAGTGGGATGCAGTGACCGCAGCATATTATAATTAAATTCTCCGGGCATGCCCATATCCATTCCCTGCATATTGCCCATGTCCATTCCATCCAGATTATTCATATCCATTTTTTTAGGAACAGTATCTTGATTCGTGTCCATTCCTTTCATATCCATGCTGCCCATGTTCATACCACTCATATTCATGCTGCCCATTTCCCGCATCATTTTAAAATAGTTGAGCCTGGGAATCTCGGGGGCATTCATTACCGAGCCGTTTCCAAAATACCCGGATGAAAATCCCACTACATCCCAGGAGGTAGCTCTTAATTCTGCAGCACCGGTTTCGGGAACGGTAATTAGTACATCGTATGTTTCTGCAGTTGCAATTTCTAATTTGCTTACTGAAATAGGAGTAACATTAATTCCATCTGCTGCTATCAGCCGCATGTAGCTCATTCCATACTGCAGTGTAAAATAAGAGGAGGCTGAACCGTTGATGATGCGCAACCTTATCACTTCGCCGGGCTTTGCATCTTTAAAATAATTTTTTTCCTGCCCGTTCATCAGGAATTTATTGTAATACACATCCGACACATCCATGGCAGGCATACGCTGCCATTCCTGTTTTAGTTTATCCTTAAAATAACCGGCAGCAATGGCTTCGCCATAACTTTGCAATGCGCCTTTTTTTATAGCATACCATTCGCCGCCACGTTTCAGGTATCGCAATACCTGGTGGGGATTTTCATCCGTCCAGTCAGACAGCAACAATACATATTCTTTCAACTTTGGTTCAGGTTGCGCCGGATGTATTACAATTGAACCATACAAACCGCTTTGCTCCTGCAACATGGTATGTGAGTGATACCAGTACGTTCCGCTTTGAATAAGCGGAAAAGTGAAAGTAAGCGTTTTCCCGCCTTCGATGGAGACAGTAGTTAAGTAAGGAACGCCATCTTCTTTATTGGGCAACAGTATCCCATGCCAGTGAATAGAGGTTTCCATCTTCATGAGATTATGTACACGGATGATGGCAGTATCACCTTCCGTAAATTCAAGAATGGGCGCCGGTATTTGTCCATTGATGGCAATGGCATGGCGGTGTTTACCTGTAAAGTTCACCATAGTGTCGGTTACATACAGGTCGTACTCCACTTTTTTTCCCGTGTAAGCTATTCCTGTATTTATCTGCCTCGGTAGTAAAGCATAATTATATGAAGTTTTTTTTTGCATCGCCGAAGCTTTACCCATATCCATTTTCATGGATTCGTTGTGCTGTGCCAGGCTATAAAAAGGAATAAACAGTAAAAAGAAAAGAAGTTTTTTCATGTACAATGATTTATTATTGTTTATTCGGTTTCCTTGATTTTTTACGGGCAGGGTTATTGTCCGGGAAACGGAATGTATCCATTGCACTTTTCATTGGCATGCTCATGTTTTTCATGTCACCCATGTTCATACTGCTGTCCATTCCCGGCATATCTTTCATGTCTTTCATATCTTTCATATTGTCCATGCTTTTCATATTCTTCATTGTATCCATCCCTGGCATATTCTTCATGTTGTTCATGCCTTTCATTTTGTCCATGCCCTTCATGTTTTTCATGTCGTCCATTCCCTTCATACCTTTCATGTTCTTCATCGTATCCATCCCTGGCATATTCTTCATGTCCATACTCTTCATGCTATCCATTCCTGGCATATTTTTCATACCTGGCATTGAATCATTCATCTGCATCGTACTGTCACCATGCATGTCCATTCCCTCCATATCTTTTTCATCGTGGTCGCCGTCGTGGTCTTTCATAAGGTATTTTCCCATAGGCCCTACTCCGGCAACATGTGTAAGTTTTGCCCCATGATGGCCTGCAATAGACAGGAAAACAGCGGTAACAATTGCAAATAATAACACGATGAGCTGATAAGAACGGCGGAATAACTTATAAAAATCACCAATGCCTTTCACCAGAAAGGTTATGCCCGACATCCATAAAGTATATTGTGCATACTTTTCATGTTCTTCAAATATGGCTAAGGCTTCTTTAGGTGCATTCGGAGTAATCATTGCATGAAACAATGTGCTTGCCGCCAAAGCAGAAATAAAAGCTAATCCCATTATAATTAATGTGGCCCACCTGATTTGCTGCCATTGAGGTTTCCAGAACACAACGGCCTGGAAAGCTGCCGCCAGAAGTATAAGCACTATAGGAAAGTGCACTACTAACGGATGCAGGGAAGGAAAGTCTTTAAACATAATGCGTTACTGTTTATGTGATACCCAACCAAATAAGTGAAGAAACTTCCGTACCAAAAAACCTGTTTGTCAGACTATTTATCAAAGCCTGACAAGTGAATCAAAACTAATTTTCAGTTTTTCCCATGCTACAGTGATAGTAATTTTTCCGTTCTTATTTTCTTCGATAAAATATTGTAACCTTTCTGTATGGGCATTTTTCTTTGGTTTCACTTGAAGCCGCACTATATCATCTTTTTCATCGTATTCTGTTGCCAGATGTTGCTGCCAATGCTTATTGATGATAATTGTCCATTCATTCTTTCCGGGTATAGTAAAAAGGGCATATTTACCTGCAGGAATTTCTTTACCATTTACGATAAATGCTTTGGGAATTTCTAATGTAGTGGCATCGTGTGCACCGGTTACCCATACTTCATCATAAGGAACCAAGCCGCCCCAGATAATTCTTTTGCGAACACCTGGAGAATGATAATTGATTTTTACACTGTCGCCATTGATTACGGCAACAGCCATTGATTTGATGCTCTTTTTGCTGGTGTCTTTTACCAGGTTGGGGTTGTAGCACACTTCTTCCGTTTTTTGCTGTTGTGCTTTTACTGATAAAGCGGAAGCTGATATTGCAAGAGTTAAAACGAAAAGTTTGAAGTAAATATTCATTGTTTAATATTTTTTAGTTTATATCTTTTCAGCACTGATTATCTGCACTTCGCCAAACATGGTTTTGAAACGCTTTTTAATTTCTACATTTTCAAACCCTGCATCTGAAATCAACTCAGGCAATAATCCTTTGGCATTAGCATCAGTTGGCTTAAACCCATCAAGCCCTCTTATTATATTGAAAAGAGTTCTTTGTATCCATGAATTTGAGCGACCAAAATCAGCGATATGTAATTGTCCGGTCTTATTTAAAACTCTGAAGATTTCTGCCAGCACTCTTTGCTTTGTGTCCGTATCAAGGTGATGAAATACAAGACAGGAAATAACCCTGTTAAAAGAATAATTTTGAAATGGAAGTTTCGTTCCATCATAATTGAGTAATAAAAGTTCTATTTCTTTTTCCCTGGCTTTATCAATTGCTTTATTCAATATCTCCACATCTATATCAATGCCGGTTACGTTTGCACCCGGAGCAGTTTCTTTCGCCATTATAGTAAGCGTACCTGTACCACAACCAAAATCCAAAACCGTAGCTCCGTCAGTTAAATAAGAAAATTTTATCAGCGATTGTTTTATATTTATTTCAGGCATAGTAGCACCGATAAGAAAATCATACAATGGTGTTAACCATTTGAAGCGAAGAGCCGGTATGAATTTATTTTTGCTCACTACAAATATTTATTTATAAAATAACTTTCAACTAAACCGGGTTTAAACTTTATTCATCAATTGGTGGGTGCGGAAACCCTGCTCCGTAAAGCGTTTCACTATAAATAAGGAAACAAAAGCAGGGCTCCGACCCATGTGATTTATTCTTACTGAATATTCTCCATTCTAATAACAGGGTTTTTAAATAACCTCTTTTTTTCCTTGCTCATTCAAATACCTTTTTAATGCTTTTTCACCAAATAGCTTAAATACTACTGGTGTTACTATCATGTCCAACAAAGTAGAACTTACCAATCCGCCTAAAATAACGGTTGCAACGGGGTATAAAATCTCTTTTCCCGGAGCCGTAGCATCCATCGTTAAAGGTATCAGTGCAAAAGCCGCTACCAATGCTGTCATTAATACTGGCACCATTCTTTCCAATGAACCACGGATTATCATTTTATCTCCAAAGACTTCTCCTTCATGTTGCACCAGGTGTATATAGTGACTTATCATCATTATCCCGTTTCTGGATGCAATACCTGTGAGGGTAATAAAACCAACCATTGTTGCAATGGAGAAAACTCCACCTGTAAGCATTACTGCAATTACACTACCTATTAATGCCAAAGGAATATTCAGCATGATTTGCAAAGCAATCCGGCTGCTTTTAAAATGGCTATACAATACAAGGAATATACCCGCTACTGAAAATATGCTGAGTATGGTGATTAATTTTGAAGCAGATTGCTGGCTTTCAAACTGACCACCCCATTGCAGGTAATATCCTTCCTGTAGTGGCAAATCTTTTTTAACAACTTCCTGCATTTCTTTCACAGTGCTGCCAAGGTCACGACCCTGCACATTGGCAGAAACAACAATCCGGCGCTGAGTGTTCTCGTGGTTTACGGCATTGATGCTGTTCTCTAATTCTATTTTTGCAATCTGGCTCAATGGAATTAACGAACCATCCGATGCTGCAATTTGTGTATTGCGGATGGCATCTATGTTTTTTCTTGTGCTGTCGTCGGTTCGTAAAACAATATCAAAACTTTTTTGGCCATCCAGGATTTGACTTACCACTTTACCATTGTAAAAAATTTCCAGTTCATCCGCTACATTGCCCACCTGCAAACCATATCGCTGCACAGCCATACGGTCAAGCTTAATCATAAGCTGAGGCACCATTACCTGATTTTCTATCTGCACATCTACAACACCCGGTACATTACTGATAATGGATTTTAATTGTTCTGCATTGGAACGCAGCGTTAATAAATCATTGCCAAATATCTTTACCGCAACCTGTGCCCTTACACCAGAAAGTAAATGGTCAAGCCGGTGAGAAATGGGCTGGCCAATATTTATGGAGACCCCTTTTACTACTGATAAATTATTCCGGATTTCTTCCAGTACTTTCTCCCTGCTTCTGCCGCCCGGCTTGAGGGCAACTTCAATTTCTGATGAGCTTGGAGGTTCTGCATGTTCATCAAGTTCAGCTCTTCCAGTGCGACGGGCAGTAAGGGCAACTTCGGGTACTTTAAGAATTTGTTGCTCAACAACTGTCCCAAGTTTATTACTCTCTTCAAGCGACGTACCTGCGGGAGCCACCATATTTACTGTAAAGCTCCCTTCATTAAATGGTGGTAAAAATTCAGTACCGAAAAATGGTACAATACTTATGGCTGCGATTATTAAAGCGATTGCAACGCCTGCTACCAGTTTTGTACGTTTCAGTCCCCAACGCAATAATTTAAGGTCTTGTTTTTTCAACCAGCGAACGAGCCCACTGTCTGGCTCATGTGCTGCATCAACAGAACCATCTCTTTTTTTCTTTTTCCAGAATGCAAGGTTAATATGCTTCAGATGATTTTTTTTCTCCAGCAAATAACTGCACAATGCCGGGGTAACTGTTAAAGACACTACTAACGAGGCTACAATGGAGGTAATATAGGCGATACCCAATGGGGCAAATATTCTTCCTTCAATCCCCTGCAAATAGAACAAGGGGATGAAAACCAGCACTACAATAATGGTGGCATACACAATTGAATTTCTAACCTCACTGCTGGCATCATAGATTACTTTCAGTAAGGGCTTGGGATTATCACTAACCCAATTCTCCTTTAACCGCCGATAAACATTTTCAACATCAACAATCGCATCATCCACCAATTCACCAATGGCAATAGCTAAACCTCCAAGTGTAAGTGTATTAATAGAAATATCAAAGAATTTAAAAACAATAGCAGTGATGATAAGTGATAGCGGAATTGCTGTAAGTGTAATGATAGTGGTGCGGAAATTGAGCAGGAACAAAAAAAGAATGATGATTATAAGTATAAACCCATCTCTCAATGCTTCTTCCACATTCGTAATGGAGTTAACAATAAAATTCTTTTGCTGAAAAACATCTGTATTGATATGAATATTCTTTGGAAGGGACGATTTGATTTCTTCAATTGCTTTTAAGGCTTCATCTGTTACTGTGAGTGTACTTGAGCCCGGTTGTTTTTCAATACTGAGAATTACAGCAGGCTTTCCATTAAAAGAGCCATCGCCTCTTTTAATGGGCCCACCAAATTTTACATCCGCTACCTGTTTCAACAGAATGGGGGCTGCATTCCGGTTGCTGACAACAGTATTGGCTAAATCTTCTAAGGTGTTTGCCCGGCCAATATTCCGGATAAGTGTTTCTGAACCTTTATTATCAACAAAACCACCGGTGGTGTTTTGATTGGTTAACTGTAAGGCGTTATCAATATCATCAATGGACAAATTATATTGCCGCAGTTTTTCACTTGAAATCAAAACCTGGTATTGCATTTTTTCCCCTCCGATGGGTATTACCTGGCTAACTCCTTTTACACTCATTAATCTTCTGCGGATGGTAAAGTCAGCCAATGTTCTTAAATCAGCAGGGGATGTTGTATCGCTGGTTACCGCCACCATCATAATCTGTCCCATGATGGAACTGATAGGCCCCATCACCGGTGAAATGCCTTTAGGCAATTGAATGTTCTGCAATTTCTCCGCTGTTAATTGCCTTGCCCGATACACATCTGTATTCCAGTCAAATTCTACAAACACCATCCCTAAACCCGGTGATGCTACAGAACGCACCACTTCCACACCCGGCGCACCATTCAGTTGTGTTTCCACCGGAAGGTTTACCTGGCTTTCAACTTCTTCAGGAGCCATGCCATTGGCTTCTAAAAAAATAGTTACTCGGGGCCTGTTCAAATCAGGTAATACATCTACCGGCAGGCTTACGAGTGTAAAAACACCATAGACCATCAGCAGGGCAGCCAGTGATACTACCAGCATCCGGTTTTTCAGTGAGAATAGAATGAGTTTGTTCAGCATTGTTGTCCTTTTAAGTCTTTCTACCGCTATCTATAGCTTTCATTTTAAAGAGTGAAGGAGCCTGCCGCATACAGCAAGTATTGTCATACAAAAGATGCAGTAGTAAATCTTCAATACGGAAATCCTTATTTGTTTTTAGACAACCAGTCGTTGAATTCTTTGATTTCTTTATTCTGGTCTTCTATTATCTTTTGAGCCATCTTCTTCATTTCATAATTTTTTCCATGAGATAACTCGTTTTGGGCCATCTCCACGGCTCCTTCGTGATGTGTTTTCATCATCATTACAAAATCCTTATCTACATTTCCGGTCATCGTCATACTATTCATATCCTTGGCAGTCTTTTCATGAATTTCGTGCATTTCATTATGTTGTTCGCCACCTTCATGTTTCATTTCAGCAGGTTTATTACCGGTAGTAAATTTTTGAAACTGGCTAATCTCTGCTTTTTGGGCATCTATAATTTTTTGTGCCCAGCCTTTTACAAGGGCATCGCTTCCTTTTGATAGTTCCACTTGCGACATATCTATAGCCCCCTGATGATGATGAATCATCATACTGGCAAAATCATAATCAAAATCTCCAGTCATTTTCATAGCCTCGGCCTGCTCCATTGATGGCTTCATGGCATTCATTAAATCATTGTTCATGTTCATGTCATTCATTTTTGAATGGTCTGTAGTAGCCGTCGTACCAGTGGTAGTATCTTTGTCTGTCGTTGATTCGTTTGTAGATGCTTTATCATTGTTACAAGCTTGCAAAACAACGAAGCCAGCTAGTGCGGCCAGAATTAATTTTTTCATGTTTTCTTTTTTAATTGATTAATAAAGATGTTACTTGTTTTTAATGAGAACTAGGGTTCTTTTACTTTGACGAATTATCAGCAGTACCTTCTTTAACATTCATGGTAAAGTCAACTGTGTGTACTTTACCGCTGCTCTGAAACTGAATCCATCCACGATAAATACCGGGGTTCTTAAATGTTGTGTTTAAATCGAACTTGGCGCCGCTTACATCAGGGTGTACATGCAAATACTCTTTATCATTAAGACTAACTACAACCATATGTGCTTTAGCACCCAGGTAATTTTCTAAAGTATTTACATCAATCTCTTTGCCGTCTTTCATTAGCAATCCGGAAATGTGCATTTGTGTGCCGGTAATTAATTTGCCTCCGGTTGCGTTCAGCATGACAGTAAAATTGTCTGACTTACCGGTGAGTTTATCTGCACTGTATGTAACAGCGGGCCTTGGCGTGCCTTTCACATTTACTGAAACTTTTTCTACCTGGTGGCTGCCGCCGCTTGGAAGGTAATCAGCAAACATGGTGTAATCGCCGCCATTGTCAAAACGGGTTTCATTTTTGCCGGGTCCGTTGGTATAAGACTTTCCATTTTCTAATACATCAATTTTATAAGAGCCATCAGCCTGGAAGTGCGGATGGATATGTTCAAAATAGCTGAGGTCATTGCTTACTACTATCAGGTGTATTTTCTTTTCATGCTGTACATCCAACGCTACCGCTTCACTTTCCTTGCCTATTACTTTTGGGGTAAATAAAATTGTAGCTGATTTACCCATTTCCAACTGCGCTGGAGTTGAAGCATACTCCATTTTATAAGTAAGACCATTATCTACACCGTCAAAATGTTCCAGCTTCATACCGCATATCGGGCAGTTACCTTCCTTGTCATAGGTTTTTCCTTTTTCGCAATTCATAGGACAGCGATACTTGTGGGCATGAGCTGCTGTGTCTGTCCCGGTTGATGCAGTTTCTTTTGAGGTTGATGTGTTGTTGTTGCAGCTTACCGCCATTATAGCAACGGCGATAATTGCACTGAAAGTGAAAACTATTTTTTTCATTGTTATCTCTTGTTTTTAGTGTTGATGATTATGATTATCTGCTGCTTTTGCAGGTGCTTGAGGCTTGAATTTCACTGATACAGATTTTCCGTTGGCCTGAAATGTAACTATTGCGTTAGCAAAAGATATGGCCCTGGGGTCGTTTGCCAAAAAGCCGTCAGCACTGGATGTAAGCGATACGGTTTTTGTTGTTCCATCGGAAAATTGCAATAACACTTCGCCTGTAACACCTTTACTGATTGAAGTTTTCCCGGTAGCATCAAGCAGATAGAAATAGAGTTTTGCATTTTTAGTTACGATTTCACTGTGGTAACCCTCTGTAGCTGATTCTACTGCTCCGCCATGAGGGCCGGTAGCATGGGCATGACCTTTTGCATTGTGCTGAGCAAATGTTTGCGAAGAAATTAATATCGCAGCGAATAGCAGGGATATTGAAATTATCTTTTTCATGTTTGTATCTTTTAATAATTATTAATGCTGATGATTTGAGTGATTGGTATCGTCTTTTTTCTTTCTATCGTACTGACAGCAGCCGGGCAGTTTTTCATAGGCCTTATCATCGCCCGTAAATTTCTCTGTATCGTACCCTGAAGCAGCTATTGCTTTTTGAATTTTTTCATTGTTTATTTTCACAGGATTATAAACTAATGTGAAAACCTTTGTTTCCCTGTTCCATTCTGCTTGCTGAACGCCATCTTTTTTTGCTGCCTTTTCAATAGTCTTTTTACACATACCACAATTACCCCATACTTTAAAGCTGTCCGTCTTTGTGTCCTGTGCCTTTGTTGCGGTGAAAGCAATGGTTGCTATCAGCAACAGCATGATTGATTTGATTTGTTTCATTGTCTTGTTTTTATTTTAAGTAATTATTTCGCTTTCCTGAATGATGAATGAGTTTGAACAATCTTCCAGCCTTCTTTAGTTTTCTTCAGCACAGAAGTTGCTACACCCTGGCTTTTGATTTCTTTCCCATCTTTTGCAAGGATAATAGTGTAGATATAAGTTTCGGTTGAAAAAGCATACTCGCCAACTATGGTTACATCCACTTTATAATCGCTAAAAGTGAATGACTTAAATTCTCTCAGTTCAGGCCCAAGATGGTGCTCCAGGTAATGCCCTATAGTGCCCTCATCTTTCGCCTGTTCAAATACTTTTGAATCTTTTACAAACAGGGTTACGACACCGGCGGTATCGAGTTTTTCAATTGCTTTTTTATAATTGTTCAAAACCTGTTTTACGGTTTCTTTATCTCCGGCCTGTGAAAATGCTGCAATACCTGGTATAAGCAGCAGAAACATCATTATTAGTTTTCGCATGTTGTTTATTTTTAATTATTGGTTTAAATACATCATTTTCATCTGATAAACATTATCCGTTACCACTCTTTCACCGTCCTCTGTTCCTTTGCTGATAACAGTAAACTTGTCATTGCTTTGCCCTTTTACTACGAAGCTGATACTGTACTCCTCAGCTTTATCTTTTATAAAAATGGCTGACTTACCGTTCACATCTGTTATCGCTTCATTCGGTATTACAACTTGTCGTATAACATTATTTCCTGTCATGCGAACATTTACATTTTCACCAATCTTAAACTGGCCTTTAGGATTGATAAGTTCAAATACTACTTTGTGAGATTGATTACCGGTATTTACAGATTGTGCTGTGCTTACCAATTTCAATTTATAGATGGTGGTATCAGTACTGGAAGTAGTGGTAAAAGAGGTTGCCGATTTCATTTTTTCAACATCTGCTGTAAATACCTGCGCCTCTACAAATACCTGGTCAAGATTGGTTACTTCAAACAATGTTTCACCGCCACTTACTACTGCACCAATGGCATAATTAAATGTGCCTACCACACCGCTTACGGGAGATGTGAGTGTTATCGCTTTTGTATTGCCTGTATTCTTACCGGTGTTGGCATCAAAAAGTGCTTTATTTTTCTTTGCACTTTCATACCGGGCCTTTGCTTCCGTTACATCTTTTTTTGCAGCAATATCTTCAATAGCTTTCAGCCGCTCATACTGAGCTTTGGCGGCTTCATATTCAGCATTAACAGTGTTGCTTTGAGAAATGATACTTATTTCTGTTCCGGCGTCTACCTGTTGTTCTATTACTGCCACCACCTGCCCTTTCCCAACCCGCTGACCCGGTGCTACCCGCAGCGAAACTATTTTACCAGCCTGTGGTGATTGTATGACTGCTCTACCCTGAGGAGCTGCAGTAACAGTTCCCAGCAAAACAGATGATTCTGTAAAATCTCCTGTTCCTATTTTCTGTGTTTGAATATTAAAAAGGAACTGTGTTTCTTTTTCCACTAAGAAGGTGGTAGAAGAACCGCCGCTTTTTTTAGCACCTGCTTCATCATGCCCATCATGTGCAGAGGCTGGGTTATATGTTGCAGTAGGCAACAGGCAAAGTAAAACAATAACAGAGGTTGTAATTCTTCTGCTTCTTTTCTTATTAATGAAAAACATTGCAATTAATCCTATTAACAAACCTACCAAACCAAAAAACCAATTGCTGCTGTACCAGTGAGCATGTGAAGCCGTTTCTGCTGTGGTTACAGGAAGTTCTTTTCCTGCTTCGATATTACTCAATTGAATTAAATCTACTCCTGCATAGCTGTTTATGTCCACGATAAGATTGAAAGCTTTCTTTTCCGGGAAATTTGTTTTCAATTCATACACCCCCTTATCAAGCCTGGTAATGGTTACTTTAATATTGGGGTTTCCCGTAACAGTTATTTTCAATGTGGCACTATCCAACGGTATGTTGCTATTATATTCACTGATGAATAATTTCATCGTTGTTTCTTTTCCCGGAACAATCGGGTTGTACCTGAGCAGCAATTCATACTTATCCGAAACCGCCTCTGCTGAGAAATAATTCATGCTTCCTGTAGCAGTTTTCTTTGCATCACCATGGTCTTCACCATCGTGAGCAAATGCCATCATTGGCAACCATAATAAAAATTGAATGATTATTCTTTTCATAACTGACCCATTAAGTATTGATAATTGATGACACTTAGATTATAGTTTCTTACTGCTTCGAGGTATTTCTGATAAATGCTGTAGGCATCGTTATTGTTCCGCATCAAACTGATATAGTCTATTTCCCCACTTACAAAAAAACGTTGTGAAGTGGTAATTACTTCCTGTGCTTTTTGTAAACCTGTTTGCTGGTAATATTGTACGGATTGCCAGTTGGCTTGCATTTCACTGTTTGCATTAATAACCTGTGCTGATAATTCCTGCTGCAAACCTTCCTGTTTACTTTGAATAACCTGTTGCTCAGTTTTGGCAGCACTGATATTGCTTTTATACTGACCAAACCATAAAGGGATGGTAATGCCAAAACGAAAACGGTTGTTCCATTTAGTATCTCTTTCGCCCTGGTTAAAATAACCGAATGCCAAACCCGGTAAAGCTTTGCTTTTTTGCAAAGCAATATTTTGTTTGGCTACTGCCTGTTGCTGCTGCAATAGCTGCACTGTGGGATTGAAAAGTAAGGCAGTTGAATCTGGAATGAATGAGAATTGTAGTTGCGAAGCATTAACTACCAAGGGCGTCACTGTAATAGCATCTTTTACGCCTGTTAACCATTGCAACTGTGCTTTTAATGCTTTTGCTCTTGTAATGGATTGCAGATATAAATTATGAATTTCGCCGTATTGTGTTTCAGCAAATGTTTGTTGCAGGTAATCTATCTGTCCGGCATTGAACTGGCGGATGGCTGAGAACTTTATTTTTTCATAAAGTGTATCCTGAATATATAATTGCTTTACCAGAGAGTCGGTAAACTGAGCTTCAAGATACAATAGTTTTACCCGATATTTCAATTCTGCTTCAGTAAGCAGTTTCTCTTTTTGGGCCACACCAATTTGCTGCTTTTGCAAGCGGTATTGATTACTGTAAACGGTAGGAAACTCAAATGACTGAGTAATACTTCCCGTATAAAAATTCCCTGTAGGGCTTTCCCAAAAGAACTCCGGGTTGGGCAGGTTTATAGCCGACTTCAGCAATTGCTGTTGTTGCTTCACCTGTAATGAAGCTGACTGGATATTTTTATTATTGGCTAACGCCTTGGTTATTGCATCAGCTTCTGTAAGTACTTGCTGTGCAGTTGCCGTAAAAGAAACAAGCCCTGTAAGAATACCAACAATATAAATTCTGAACATAAAAAATGATTATTGTAAAACAAATAACTACAGTTTGCCTATAGGCAAATGAGTACAGGCAAAGTCGAAAGACTTTACCGGGTTTACAATAAATCAAATCTGGAATTTCTGTATAGCAGTAAGTATGTTGGGGGGAGGGGGAAACAAATACCTGTGGGTATTCAATCGGGGTTCAGAGGATATTTTCAGAATGTCAACGTCAACAAAAATACTGATGATAGCTACCAGGGCTGGAACATCAATTACTGTTTTTGCATTTTGATTAAGATTTTTGTCTAACTGTTGAAATTTGAGCAACTCGTCAGTGCAACAATCATCTTTATCTTTTTTTGGAGCTTCTTTTTCTTCCTGATGCTTTGTTACCGGCTCAGCCTGATGTTCATGTTTTTTAACATCGTCTTGTAGATGAATAGCAACTTTTACTGGTTCAGCAGTGTGATGATGTTTTTTACCATCTGCATGAATATGAACTGAAGCCTCATTAGCTTCACTGTCATGGTGAGAAGCATTAAAACTCATATCCATGCCCATTGCACAGGCAAAACCCACAATAGTATTCAAGCCGAACACTGTTAGCAAAAGGGCTGCTTTTAGTTTTATGGATGAGTTTCTTTTCATTTAGCTGCTGCAAAAATAGGGCAATTCTTTGAATTACAACGCTTGCCGAAGTGTAAAGATAATGGCGGGTTTTGTTCAAAAAGTTACAGAATTATGGAAAAAACTTGCAAAATTGTTTTCCCGACTGCGTAAATACTTTTCCCTATTATGTAAGTGCTAATATTCTGGTATACAGCAAATTGCAGTCTAAAAAACGGTCTATGAGAAAGAAATGGTTTGTAATAGTTATTGCTCTATCAATTTTTAGCGGAATAAAGGCACAAACAAAGGAAAAGAAACAGGGTTCCGATACAAATCACATAAAGTATTTGCCTGATGTAACTGTTGTAGGTAGAAACAGCAAAAGTGATTATCAGCAAATGCCGGAAATAGTTGGCACATCTATTTATGCAGGAAAGAAAAATGCGTTGATTGTATTGGATAATGTGCAGGGAAATGTAGTTACCAATAATATGCGGCAGGTATTGGCAAAAGTGCCGGGCATTCATATCTGGGAAAGCGACCCTAGCGGCATACAGATTGGTATTGCAGCAAGAGGGCTAAGCCCCAATCGCAGTTGGGAATTTAACGTTCGTCAAAATGGTTATGATATTGCTGCAGACCCTTTTGGTTACCCCGAAGCATATTATAACCCACAACTACAGGCTGTGCAACGGATAGAGATTGTAAGAGGTCAAGGCTCTCTGCAATATGGACCTCAGTTTGGCGGTTTGATAAATTATATTTTACGCAATGGCAGTGAGATTAATAAACCTATTGAATTTGAAACACAACAGACTGTTGGCAGTAACGGGCTGTTCAACAGTTACAATGCCATCGGCGGTAAAAAAGGAAAAATTCATTACTATACTTTTTTCGACCATCGCAATGGAGATGGCTGGAGACAAAACAGCCGATATTATACCAACGCAGCTTACGGAACTGTAACATACAATTTCACCGATAAATTTTCGCTAACTGCAGAAGTAATGCGTTCGCATATCAGGAGCCAGCAACCTGGTGGATTAACTGATGCACAAATAACGCAGGATGCTCAACAAAGTTTCCGCAGCCGCAACTGGTTTGACATAACCTGGACAACACCTGCTTTAATTGCCAATTATCAATTCAATGAAAAGACCCGGTGGAATACAAAACTGTTTGGCACTATTGGCAACAGAAACAGCGTAGGCTTTTTACAATCTATTACAACAAAAGACAGCATCAATGCAACGACCCTTAATTATAATAACAGGGTTGTGAACCTTGACCAATACAGAAATTATGGCTTAGAAAGCCGTATCATCACTGAGTATCATCTTGGCAAAATGGTAAATACTTTTGCAGGTGGTATCCGTTTGTACACCGGCACCACTACAAGGCAAGCTGACGGAAAAGGAACTACAGGTACAGGATATGATGTAACCGTTACAGGAAACTATCCAAGAGATATAGAATTTAATTCTAAGAATGCAGCTGCTTTTGCAGAAAACATATTTCGTATTACAGATAAACTATTAATTATTCCCGGTATACGGTATGAGTGGCTGCAAGGCACATCCTCTGGGCGCAATGGATATACTTCCGGCGGGGCAGAAATAATTTTACAAAACATTACCCGAAGCCGCAGTTTCATATTAGCGGGAGTCGGTACAGAATATCATGTTACAAAAGGTACGGAAGTATATGGAAATATTTCACAGGCTTATCGCCCCATTCAATTTGCCAATCTACAGGCTCCACCAACAACAGATGTGGTTGACCCTGATTTGAAAGATGCCAAAGGATATAATATTGACTTAGGCTATCGGGGTAAAGTGAAGAACTTTCTTCAGTTTGATGTAAGTGGTTTTTATTTACAATATGATAACCGGGTGGGTACTATCACACCAACCGGAGCCACTTATCGTTTAATAACAAATGTAGGAGCAAGTACCAGCAAGGGCTTTGAAGGATATGTTGAATTTAATCCAATACGGGCATTCACGAAAAGCCAACATACTGATGTGATAGTTTTTGCTTCTTATGGATATACCGATGCTAAATACAGTGGCGACCATAAAGATGCAAATACAAAGGGAAAGAAAGTAGAAAATGCACCTGCGAATATTATTCGTGGTGGTATTACAGCAGGCTATAGAGACTTTCTGTTAACGGCACAAATAAGCAGTGTGGGTGAAACATTCAGTGATGCAAATAATACTGTTGCAGCATCTTCAAATGGCAATACCGGCCTGATACCATCTTATAGTGTAACAGATTTAACTGCTACATATAAGTTTAAAAAAGGACTTAACCTGAAAGCAGGGATAAACAACCTCTTTGACGAGAGATACTTCACCCGCCGTGCAGGTGGCTATCCCGGTCCCGGCGCATTACCTGCCGATGGCAGAACCGTTTTTATATCCGTTGGCGCAAAGTTCTAAATAACTCCCGTCCATAATATTTTGATAGTAGCGGTAAGATTCTTACCGCTACTTTAAATTTAAGCATGTTCCATTTGCGTACAGGCTTCTGCACATTTTCTGCATGCCTCAGCACAATCTTTACAATGCTGCATATGTGAATGTTTTTCACATTCTTCAGCACAGGCATTACAAATTTCAGCACATTCGGCAAGTAGATGCCCGGCATGGGCAGAACCTCTTGCAACAAACCCTGCCGTCATGCTGCAGATTTCTGCACAATCAATATCCAGCTTTATACAATCAGCAAGCATTTTTACATCCTGTTCCTCAAGACAAGCTGCTGCACAATGATGACATTCTGTGGCACAATTTAAAAGTGCATTTATCATTGATTGGTTTTGCTTATGACTCATAGTTATTATTTTAATGATTAAATAATAAACCAGACACATAAATTATGCCACGGCAGGAACCTGCATGATTCAACAAGGGGAAATAAAAAGTGTGGAATCATTAACCCAGTCAGGGTAGTATAATTACACTGACTTGGCTATTTTCTCCATAATATGATGACTTTCTCCAAACTTGCATAAGGCATCGCAATGGCTGCGGAGTTCTGAGAACAGAATGTATTTAATCAATACATTGTTTTGCTTAATTGCGGGACGACATAATTGTAGACAAACATCTTTTTCTCTTTTATCTGGTACTATCAAATAAAATACTTCATCTCCGTCAGCAATGGTATAGCTTAAATCGGTTAAACGTAAAATGCCAGAATAAATGCTGGTACTTTTTTCTACTTCAAAAGCGGCAATAACATTGTTAGTATTTTTCTGAAACCATAACACGTCAATTAATTTCACAGTATTCAATGTTTCTTTATCCAGATTTATTTCGGGGAATTGCTGCAAACTCATAAATGAAAAGCTGTTACCGGAATGTGACCGGGAACGGTCGTTGGATGCAGCAATTACATCATAGCCTAAAGCACTTCCTATCTTCAATAAATGATATTGCATTTCCGTATGCAGGTTTTCTTCTTCCTTTTCCTGTTGTACATCTGCCTGTCTTTTTTCTATTAATTTTTCTAACTTTTTTCGTTCCGGTTCTGATAAATATACATCACTACCTAAAATCAGTTTTTGTGTTCCTATTTCAAAAAATAACCCTGCTATGGCTCCCAGGTCGGATGATAATTCGGAACGGTTCTGGCTATTTGTGTCTATCATTACTTCTCTCAACTTTAAGTATTCACTCCAGCTACCAAGTTTCTTTTTGTCTTTAAACAGAGCATTAAAGCCATTGATAATGGCAGTATTGAAAGGAGGAATAATAGTAGGATGAAGAAAATACAAGATGCTTGCTACTGACGGACCAAGTCCTTTAATTTTTAAACTATCGAGCCGGATGATTTCCTTAATTATCTGCTCTTCCGTTTTTGCATTAAGACAGTTCTCTAAGAATTGCCCAAAAGCCTGTTTATTGCTTTCATTCTCATAAATATCCGGTATCCTTAATTTAGGCTTCCAGTAAAAAGGATGTGAAGCTCCTTCAAACACCTGCTTTTGCTCCGTGATACAATTGAGTACAAATTCTAACGAAGAGCCTTTAAAATCATTCGGGAATTTTTTGTTTTTTATATCATCAACTACCTGCATCACACCCCGGCGGATGGAACGAAATGCTTTGAGGCGTTCTTCATTGTTGATAAACCAGGTATTGAAAACCGATTGTTTGTCTTCTTTGTATTGGCGAATTATTTGGGCCAGGTTGCTATTCATATATCTGATAAGACACCAAAATACATTATTTACAGCATTTTAAGCTTCGCTTACGCAGTAGTTTTACATCTTCATGCCTTCCATCGGGTTGGCTCCTTTCTTAAAAATATATTCGCTTTGCAACAGATAGGCTCCTGTAATTACTACTATATCGCCAACATTTAATCCTGATTTTATTTCTATCCTGTCATCACTTTCCAAACCTGCTTGCACCATCACATTTTTGTATGTTTTGTTAGCTGTCTGTATCCAGACTGTTGCACCTTTTCCATCACGGATAACAGCATTAATAGGTAACGTCAGGGTGTTCCGTAGCGGACTTTTCAGTAACACATAAGCTGGCATACCAGGCTTCAATTGATTACCGGGATTAGGGATGGAAACACGGATAAGATTGATTCTTGTGTCAGGATTAATTTCCGGATTTACAAATTCAATCCTACCCTTGATTTCTTTGCCATCAAATTCAGGTAGCTTTACAGTAGCTATGCTGTTGGTATTAATTTCAGCTAATTGCGAAGTGTAAACCTGCGCCTCGGCCCAAAGACTTGATAAGTCGGCCAGCTTAACTATGGTACCGCCTTCCATTACATAATCACCTTCCCTGATATCTAATGTTGTGATATAACCGGCAGCGGTGCTGTAGAATGTTGTAGTCGGTGTTGCTTTCCTGGTCTTTGCCAGTTCTTTTATCTGCGAGTCCAACATACCCCACAACAGCAATTTGTTTTCTGCACTTTGTAAAAGCTGGTCAAAGTCAATAGTCGTTTCAGCAGCAAATACTTTTTTCTTCTCCAGAGTAAGCAGGTATTCCTGTTTGGCATTGTTCAATTCCTCGCTGTATAAATTATAGAGCGGTACACCTTTCTTAACATAGTCACCTAAGTTTTTATAATAGAGCTTTTCAATCCTCCCCATCACCCTTGAACTTATGGATGATGATTTCATCTGGTCGAAATTCAAGGTAGCAGTTAATACCAACTGGTCACCGATAGTTCCGTCACGGATAGTATCGGTTTGTATATTACCTAACTGAATTTGCTGCTCACTTAACTCTATCTCATCTTTTTTTTCTCCGTTCTTTTTTTTCACTGCTGTTAAATCCATTTTGCAGATAGGGCATTTACCTGGCTTATATTCTACCACCTGCGGGTCCATTGAACAGGTGTAATAGGTGTCTGGGTCTTTGGGGGCTTGTTTTTTGCTATTGCAGGACGTTAATAACAAAATAGTGATTGCTGCTAATGCCGAATAGAGGACAAAGCGTACAAGAGTGATTCTATTTTTTCTTTCACTGAAAGAAAAAATAGAACAAATCAGAGATTGCAACGGAAGTTGAGTGTTGTTGCAGCCCGGTACATAAATATCTTTTCTCATGAATTAATTTTTTACTTTAATGAAGCTTTCGCTGTCCATTAAATATTGGCCGTTTATTGCAACTGAATCCATTTCAGTAATGCCATTCAGTATCTGAATATTTTTTTTATATATAATTCCCGTATTGACCTTGTGTGCTTTGAAACCGTCATTGATTTTTTTAAACACTACTTTATCCAAACCTAAAGAGACTACTGCATCTTTAGGTAGCCAGTAAGCATCTTTGGCATTACCAAATATGGTTGCTCTCACCTGGCTACCTATTGGAATTTTCAGGCTACTGTTATTGAAGTAAACCCTTGCAGAAAGTGTTTTACTTTCTTTTCGATAGAAGGGTTCAATAAAATCAATGGAAGCACTGAAATCTTTACCGGGTGCTGTTTCAGGTAAAACCCTTACGGCGTTACCAATTTTTATTAAACCCTGATTATCTCCATAAATATTCAGGATTGCCCAGGCACGGTCAGGATTGTACACAACGAAAATGGACTGCCCTTTTTGTAAGTACATCCCTTCTTTTAAGGAAAGTTCTTCAGTAATAAGTGATATGTCATTCATAGCGCCGGGTTCTGTATTCATTTTACCTCCACTTGCAGCTTCATGTATATGACCACTGTAATTACTATAAACAGCAATGGTTAATGATGGCTTGCCCGATTGAATAACCGATTGAAGTTGCTGATTGCTTATGCCCAACAATAATAATTTTTCTTTGGCTGCCTGTATGAAAGTAGCATTAGTGGGGTCATTCTTTAAAAGGAATAAAAGGTTTTGTTGCGCTGTCAATAATTCGGGGCTGTAAATATCCAGTATATGTTGCCCTTTTTTTATTTTTTGATAGCGGTATCGTACATAGAGTTTTTCAATTCTTCCAGCCACCCTTGAAGAAATACTGCCCGTTTGTCTTGTATCATAAGCAATATTTCCCAATGCTTCAATTTCTATCTGTTCTTCTTTTTTTATAATAGTTGTAACTGGAACGGAGGAAACAACAAATTCATTTGTTGGTTTTAATAATGCCTCCAGTTCCACATCACCCACTTTTTTACTGCCGGTTTCCTTTTTCACTAAATCCATTCCACAGATTGGACAAGCGCCGGGTTTATCCCGGATGATTTCAGGGTGCATCGGACAGGTATATTCCACTTTACCCTGTTCATGGTTATCTTGTTCCATTTTTATTAAATCCATTCCACACTTGGGGCATTTGCCGGGCTTATCACTTAAGACAGAATCTTCAGGCATAGGGCAGGTGTACATTTGTTTTGCTGCTTCTGTATTGTGGTTGATATGAGGGTCTTTATTGTTGTTGCAGGCTACTGCTGCAACAATAAGTATTACGAATGCTATTTGTTCTATTGCTTTCATTTTTTTTCTATTAATCTGTCTATTGACACTTGTATTTTAAGTGCCTGGTTTAGTAACACTGTGTATTCCAACTGCGCCATATACAAAGTTTCCCACGCATCAAATAACATAAACAGCTCTTCTGTATTTTGCTCATAACCCAATTGCATGGTTTTATAATTATTTTTCAGAGCAGGTATAATATTATCATCATACAGTTTTAACTGTTTTTTCTTTAAGTCCAGTTCATTTCGCATACCATAAGCCATGCCGCTGTATTCATTCACCATCATTTCTTTTTGTGATTGCAGCGCACTGGCTTTCCATTTCAAGCTTTCTATATTTGCTTTGTTCATCTTTGAAGACCATTTGGCAAGTGGCAGCTTCATCATACCCATTAAGGTGTATTGCATGGGAAAACCACCATAGCCAAACATGTGCTCATATCGGATGCCAAATTGCGGTTTCAGGCTTTGTCTTTCGGTTTCCAGTTTTAACCAGGTAAGGTTAATGTCTTTATCAATTGCTTTTAAGTCGCTACGGCTATTATAAAACAGGGTGCTGTCAAATACAACTACGGCATATTCTTTTATTTGATAGGCAGTATCAATATCAAAGTCTGTCATTGCATTTCTACCCATCAGCGCATTTATGCGGATGCGTTTTTCCCGGATGTCATTTTCAAACATCAATCTCATATTCTGCACATTACCCAGCGCCGCTTTAGCTTTATAATAGGCACTGATTTTTTCCAACCCGTTTTTATATCGTATTTCAGCATTCTTAATCATGAAGTCAAGCAATTTTTCATTTTGTTCAAGAATTACCAACTTCTTTTTCAGAATCAGCCATTCATAATAAAACTGTTTAGCATCACTGACAAGCTCATTTAATGAAGCATTCTTATTTTCTTTTTCTACTGATGACATAGCCAGCATATAGGCCGCATCTGCATTTTGCTTCTTTTTATTGGGAAACATCTGTTGCCCGCCAATCATATACTGTCCCATTCCTGTTGCCCCCATATCACCTTTCTTCCATAGGCTGGGATTGTAGGGAACCATCCAGAAGCCAGAACTGAATTCCGGCGGCATCCAGCTTTTGGCTCCTTTTGCCGCTTCATCCATTGAGCGGATTTCGTTGTTGTACATTTTTACAACAGGATGTGATGCTGTAATGCTGTCAATGATAGCATCCAGCTTCATTGTTTGCGCTTTACTGCTGAAAGCAACAGCCAGCGTAACTATTAGCGGAAGTAGTTTAGTTTTTAACATCTATTAATTCAATTTTGCCTTTACGTTTTAATTCTCTTTCCTTTATCATTTCAAATATTACCGGCGTTATCAGTAATACATAAATGGTTGAAGTAATCGTTCCGCCGATTAATGGAATGGTAATTGGCCGCATAATATCACTGCCAACACCGGTTGCCCATAAAATTGGGATTAACCCAAAGAGGCCCACTGACACCGTCATTAGTTTTGGTCTTAATCTTTTTGCTGAACCTTCAATTACAAACTGACGGATAATGGCGGGTGTAAGTGTTGCTTTACTGTTGCCATGTTTGGCTACCATGTTTTGCATCGCTTCATTCAGGTAAATGGTCATCAGCATGGCCGTTTCTATTGCCATTCCAAATAAGGCAATAAAACCTACTGCAACCGCAACAGATAAGTTAATGCCATAGAAATAAACCATAAACACACCGCCAATCAAAGCAAAAGGAACGGTTAACATGGTTACAAAGGCTTCCTTAAATGAATGATAGGTAAAGTATAGTACCATGAAGATGATGATGAGTACTATCGGTAGTATCATCTTTAATGTTTGATTTGCCCTTATCTGGTTTTCCCATTGACCACTCCATTCCAAAAAATAGCCTTTGGGCAATTTGGTTATCATCTGGTTCAGTTTTTTCTGTGCTTCTTTAACCGTGCTGCCCAAATCTCTTTCTCTCACATTGAACAAAACAGTTCCTCTCAGCATCGCATTTTCGGAATTAATCATCGGGGGGCCATCACTCAGTTTTATATCGGCTACTGCGCCTAAAGGAACAGGTCCGAAATTCATTGTCTGTACCTGCAATCTTTTCAATGCTTCAAGATTGTTACGAAAATCCTGCCCATATCTTGCATTTACAGAGAATCGTTGACGACCTTCGATGGTAGTAGTCAGCTTCATTCCTCCCAATGCACTTTCTATTACAGTATTTACATCATCCACACTTAAACCATAGCGACCGATTTCTTCCCTTTTAATAACAATATCAATGTATTTACCGCCGGTGATGGGTTCTACATACAAATCTTTTACACCATCAATACCTTCAAGTTGCTTCTTAATGGTTTGAGCAAAAGAATAAATACTGTCCAGGTTTTGGCCATACACTTTCAATCCCACATCTGTACGGATACCGGTTGACAGCATATTAATACGGTTGATGATTGGCTGTGTCCAGCCATTAGTTACACCGGGTATCTGTAATTTTGAATTAAGTTCATTGATGATACCGTCTTTTGTCATACCCTTACGCCATTCAGATTTAGGTTTTAGCAGAATGATGGTTTCAATCATGCTGATAGGTGAATTATCCGTTGCTGTATTTGCCCTGCCAGCTTTTCCTAATACATGAGATACTTCCGGAACGGTACGAATGATTTTATCCTGTACCTGTAATAAGCGTTTTACCTCCGAGTTGGAAACATCAGGTAATGTAACCGGCATGAACAGTAATGAACCTTCATCAAGCGGAGGCATAAATTCAGAACCCAAACGGGTCATCATGATGATGCCAACCGTCAATGCAATAAGGTTGATACCTATTGTTGTTTTTCTCCACCGTAAACACCATTTTAAAATGGGTGTATAAATCCTTTCTAATGTTCTGGTGATGGGATTTGCACTTTCCGGTTTCAATCTTCCTTTCAGGAAAAAAGAAATCAGTACAGGGGTTAATGTAATAGCCAATGCTGCATCAATCAGCAGGATAAATGTTTTTGTCCAGGCTAAAGGGCTGAATAGTTTTCCTTCCATACCAGTTAATAAAAAGACTGGCAGAAAAGAAGTTACTACGATGATGGTTGAATAGAATACACTGGGGCCTACCTGTTTGGACGACTTTTCAATGATATCCATTCTTTCATCCGGTGTCAACGGGTCTTTATTTCGTTTAATCCACTTTGCCATGTTTATTCTTTATTAAGTGACTTTAATTTTTCTGTTTGTGCTTCGCTGATATGGCGGTACGCATTTTCCACCATCACAATACCGTCATCCACCACCACACCTATGGCAAGGGCAATACCTGTTAACGACATGATGTTGGATGAAATGCCAAACATTTCAAGGAAGATAAAACCTGCTGCTACGGAGATTGGTAGTTGTATCAGAATGATAACTGCACTTCGCCAATGAAACAGAAATATTAATACTACCAGCGATACGACTATCATTTCTTCTATTAAAGTTCCTTTCACCGATTGAACGGCTTCCTGTATAAGTGTACTCCGGTCATACGAAGTTTTAAACGTTACCCCATCTGGCAATCCTTTTTCCACTTCTTTCATTTTTGTTTTTACAGCCTCAATTACTTTATTGGCATTTTCACCATACCGCATTACTACAATTCCGCCCACTACTTCACCTTTTCCATCCATATCAAAAATGCCGAGGCGTAAATCACCACCCATTTGTACAGTTCCTATATCTTTTACCCGTACCGGTATACCATTGTAATTACTTAGTGCAATGTTTTCAATATCTTCCTTGCTTTTGATATATCCTAAACCACGAATGATATAAGCCATATCCGCCATTTCAAATTTTCTTCCACCCACATCATTGTTATTTGCTTTTACTTTATTCATCACATCCATCAGGGAGACATTGTAATACTGCAACTTCACCGGGTCAACCACTAACTGGTACTGTTTTTCAAAACCACCAAATGATGCAACCTCTGCCACACCGGGTACTGTTTGCAATGCAAACTTTATATACCAGTCCTGCAATGCTCTTTGTTCACCCAAATCCATTTTAGGTGCATCCAGGTGATACCAGAAAATATGACCAACACCTGTTCCATCGGGACCAAGGGAAGGTGTTACACCCTGCGGCAATAATCGTTGAGCAAAGTTCAAGCGTTCCAATACCCTCGTTCTTGCCCAATAGATGTCAACGTTATCTTCGAAAATCACATATACAAAACTCATCCCGAACATTGAAGTGCCACGGATATTCTTGATTTTAGGGATGCCCTGCAGATTGCTCACAAGAGGATAAGTAACCTGGTCTTCCATTACCTGTGGGCTGCGACCCATCCATTCCGTAAAAACGATAACCTGGTTCTCACTTAAATCAGGAATGGCATCAATAGGATTTTGTTTTACGGAGTATAGGCCATACGCAAAAAGGCCTCCTGCAAGGAGCAGAACGATAAGTCTGTTGCGTAAAGCCAGTTCTATTAATTTTTGAACCATATACTGATTTTAGGTTTCATCAAACAGCCATTACGTTTTCGTTATTCCTGTTTTTTCTCTTTTAAATCCATGCCGCACTGAGAGCATTTGCCGGGCTTATCACTTGTTACACCGGGATGCATCGGGCAAGTATAGATTTTCATCACTTCCATTTTCATCTTCTCTTTTGGAGAAAGATTCAAATTCATCCCGCATTTGGAACATTTGCCCGGTTTATTACTCGTTACGTCGGCGTGCATAGGGCATGAATAGGCCTTGGTAACAGCTTCCTTTTTTTGCAAATCCATTCCACATTTAGGACATTTACCAGATTTATCACTTGTTTCATCGGGGTGCATCGGGCAGGTGTATGTTTTCATCACCTCCATTTTCATCTTTTCTTTTGGTGAACGATTCATTATGCTGCCGCATTGGGGACATTTACCGGCTTTATCGCTTGTTTCTTCCGGATGCATTGGACAGGAGTACTTTTTCATTACCTCCATTTTCATCTTTTCTTTAGGGGAAAGTGTAAGTGACATTCCACATTTTGTGCAGGTACCGGGCTTATCACTTGTAACCTCCGGGTGCATAGAACAGGTGTATTTTGCTTTTTCTGTTTTTTGCTTTTGAACTTTTGTTTTTTGTTTCAAACTGTCCTGTGCAAAAACGGAAACAGAAAGGATGGTTAAGGCGGCCATCATCAGCATCTTAATTGATTTCATTTTATTTTATCTTTTTGTTTTACTATTTATTTTTAAGTAATCTAAAGGTGCGTTAAACACTTTTGTTTAACAGCACCTTGCGAGTTTTACAATTGCATTGTTCTATAATGACAGCAATCGGGCAGTTTGTTGTAAATCGAATCTTCTGCTTTGTACTTTTCGGTATCATTACCGGCAGATGCTATACTTCTTTGAACTTTATCTCCAGCCTCTTTTTTAAATACGCTGTATTTCAAAACCAGCATTTGTGTGTACTCATTCCATACAGCGGACTTTACACCATCCACTGTGTATGCCGCAGTTTCAATTCGTCTTTTATCCATGCCGCATGTACCGGATACTTTTATCTTCTCTGTTTTGATGCCAATGGTTCTTTCAGTTTTGTCGCTTTGTGCATTGGCAAATGATACTGTAACTAATAAAATAGCGACAGTAAAAAGCATTTTAAACGTTTTCATTTTTTTAATTTTAGATGTTTGTGAAATTTCTTTTTATGGCACATGGAAATGCCTATAGCCCGACAAAAAGAATTGTCCGGCATTGCAAAAGGAGTAAAATTTATATCAGGAAAACACAATTGCGGATGTACACCGCAACACCGCCATTTCGGGGAGGAGCATGGCTGATAGGATATTCTTCTGTTACTGTAGAAATATCCTGAGTAGTAATTTCAAAAAAAGCAGAAGGCAAATCAACTGCCAGTAACTGAATTAGCTGAATTCCTGCTTCAGCGGTCTTTTGGGCGGTATCGTTTTTTACAAACTTATGTTCATCTTTGCAGCAGCCTTTATCTTTAGCCTCAGAGGTTTTCATACCGCAGCTACCACAGGTTTTTGACTTGTTTTGTCCCAAACCCCAGTCAGCAAGTTTGCCCATGCAGTAATGCATGTGTACCATAGCCCCTGTTGAGGAACTGAGGTACAAAAAGGCTAATATTACTGCTGCAAACTTTTTCATTACCGGTTAAAGGTATAAAATGTTTTTTAAATGGTTTGCCGCCAGGCTTTTGGCAGCATACAAATAGATAAAATTGTCGTTAAAAGAACTATGACGAATATCAGCTATGGGCATGAGCCTTATTAGCTGCAACCGGAAATTTTACTCACTTACAGCAATCCTTTTTCCTTACAAAAATGGCTTTGAGTAGCTTCCAGAAAAACTGTCCTATTGATTTTACAACTGTCATTTATAACATAGTTAATAACATAATACCACTCATACCAATCATCAGAGCATCCTCAATAATCGTAATGGTACTCATTGGTAAATTAAACACATCGCCCAGGCAGGCACATTTTATTTTTCGTTTGTTAAACACACTTTGCAAAACACCAATAATACTAATGGTCATTACCACAAAGGTAACAGAATTGGTAAGGATAGGATTAAAGCCTGTGAGAAAAGCGATACCTAACCCAAGTTCAATAAAGGCATAAACATAGCCCCAGCCGTTCCATTGCTTTGCCACAATATCATACATGCTATAGCTTTCTGCAAAGCCTTTTAGATTTAGCAGCTTAAAAAAAGAGAACACTAAAAAGAAGCCCGCCATAAAATGGTTCATCCACCGCATCCAGATAAAGTCTCCATGCATCCATTCTACCAGTAAGGAAATACCGGTAATGTAGCCGAATATCAGCAGGATGGGTTTATAGGTAGCTATCCACGATTTTTTTATTTCTTCATCCGCTGCCGGAACAGCAGCATGTTGCTGGTGATTGGTTTCTGATATTTGATACTTTGGATAATTCATCAATGCAGCTTTCAAAGTATCCGTTGCAATATGCTTGACCATATCAATCGTTGCTTCGCCTTTTGATAAATCAATGCTTACATTTTTAACTCCACTAACTTTCGATAACAACCCCTGCACTTTTGCCTGGCATCCGCCGCATGTCATTCCGCTTATATTGTATTTATGTGTCATAGTAATTTTTTCTAACACAAAGTTCCGCCAACAAGGCAGCGAAAATGTTATAGAATTATGGGAAATAGTTATGCCTGTTTGTGATTGACATTATCCAATGAATGGCGGTGAGAGCTGCCTATTTTCTTGAAATGGCTGGGTGTTAAGCCGGTTACTTTTTTAAACTGCGCAGAAAGATGTGCTACACTGCTATATCCTAATTGATATGAAATTTCACTGAGGTTTAATTCTCCATATACCAGCAGCTCTTTTACTTTCTCAATTTTTTGCAGAATAAAGAACTGTTCAACAGTAATACCTTCCACTTCGGAAAATAAACGGGAGATATAACTATAATCTTTGTTCAATGCTTTGCTTAAAAAATTGGTGATACTGAAATGCTCTTCCACTTCACCAGACTGTACTTTTTTAATCAACAGGTTTTTTATCTTTTCTATTTGTTTTTGTTTCTGGTTGTCTAATAATTCAAAGCCCAATTCTTTCAGTCTTTCATTCAGGTTGTGCAATTGTTTTTCTGTCGCAGGTTTTACTAACTCTACCTCGCCCATGCTTACCAGTGCGGGGAGTAGTTTTAATTTTTCAAGTTCTTGTTTTACGACCATTACACAACGGTTGCAGACCATGTTTTTTATATAGAGTTTCATTTCTATCCTGTTTCTAATAGTTAGTTTCAATGAATATCTACACAAAATACTTAAAACTTCATAGCATATTTTTACCGATCTTTTATGTATTAATAACACGCAGAGCCGCCGCCGTAGACAAGACTTGTTTTTTTTGCGGCCTCCGGCAAAACAAGTCATGACAACGGCGGCAGGTAAGGCCATTGGGTATTTCAATTCGTCCCGGGCTGGTGAATACATAGATTGACGTTAGCCCCACAGCCCAGACGAAATCAAATACCAGCCTTTCAGGCCTTATTTATAAACTGGTTTATGTTATTATTTCCAACTAGACGCCGGATAAAATTCCTTAAACTCGATAGGCTATTGAGACACTGTAAGAGAGTGATTTTAGGCAAAAAATGTAAAAATATTGCGAAATGCAACTATCTTTTCAGCACTAACTATTGCCTATGCCGGATAAACTGAATGTAAATGGCGGAGTACTTATAATTGGCTCACTTCTCTGGCAACCAAACCTTGGTAATGCAGATAATACAATCCGCAAAGATTGGCGCAGCAACCACCTGAAAATGCCCTCTAAAATTGCAGTCAATGCACCAATCAGGTACGGACGGCAATCCGGTGGTGGCGTTTACACAATGACCTTTTCCAATACATGCAGGAAAAAGCCAGGCAATGCTTTTGTGGCGGCATTCCGGAGTCCGATTAAAACTTTCGATGATTTATTAAGGGAAGCTAAAGCATTGTCAGGAGCGGAAGGGATGGGGAGAAAATTCATCGAAGCAGGCGGCGGCGGAATATGGGGAGTCTTAGGCATATTGTTCAACGATAAACGTGTCGAAAAGGAAAAGAAAACTGCTATACTTTCCTGGTGGGAAACTAAGTTGAGGGCCGAACCTCTTTTCGCTGATTTTCATTTCAAAGATTTCAGGTTAGGAACAGAATCGCCCTGTATCCTGCAAAATGGGAACTTAAACTTCCCTTGGGTAACACCCTTAAATACAAAAGACGATAAACGACTCAATGAATTTGACTTTTTGCTTGCTACTGCAACAATGCCCACAAACATAAAATACCCTTCCGTTCAAAAAATGATCAGTAATGTTCAAAAAGACAGGGGAAGGAACTATTTTAAGAATAACAATTCAAAAGGTATCATTACACACCAGGACGAAAGGATATTAAAAAAACTAATCAAAATTTCTGTCAATTATTTGTAAGTCATTTTTCTTAAATTTATTTCTTACTAATACCTTATCATACGAAATTCAAGTTCACCAATGCTGACTCAAATAACTGTGCTGAATTCTCACGGCTACGGACGAGCACAAATCAAGCTGGATGATTGCGATTCCCTTCAATTGGTGGGTCCCAACAATATTGGAAAGAGTACCCTTATTTATACGCTTAATTTCCTGTTCATAGTGGATGGACACAAAATGACTTTTAGCGGGCATCGTAAAGGAGATAAAGATACTATCCATCACTATTTTCCATCTCCCAATCAGAGTTTTATCGTTTTTGAAATCAGGAAAAATGGTTATTACTGTATACTCTTAAAAAGAGACGTTGACGGCGACCTTGAATATTATAAGTTTAATAGCGAATATAAAGACGAATTCTTTTTTGAAACAGTATCCGGTAAACAGGTTTTGCTTTCTTTTGAAAGGGTCAAAGAGAAATTAATAACCTCTGCTATTCCAATTACTGCCTATAAAAATAAAACAGAAATTTTTGCTGATGTCTACCAGCGTGGCAGGCGCAATAACGGAGTCGTATGGCTTGAAGACACCGTTAAAACAGATGGCCTGAGTAACAACTTTTCAAAAGTGTATAAGTACCTGATCAATTCTAAACTGATAGATAATAAGGCACTGAAGGACGCATTGATCATTTCAGACAACAGGGAAAATGATGCAGTAAATTTCTCACAAAAAAATAAGAAGGACATTAATGACCTGCTGAGAATAAACGAGGAGATAAAAAATGTAAAAGCAGTAAGTAAAGACTTCACTTATTTCCGGGAATTGGTAAATCAGTATCAAGGGAAAACAAAACTGTTGGGCGAATGGATCTATGTTTTTACTGAGCAATATATGCCGACACTTACGGGGTTGGAAGTCCGGAGTATAGAGAAAAAAAATGAAATTGATCAAGCCAGGATTGAATTAAATGAAGAACTCAAACCGAAACGCAATGGAATTCTGACCGAACTTGGTGAGATAAAGGCTAATATCACTAACGAAAGCAATAATCAGCAAGCCCGTCAAAATGAACTCAATGAAATTGCGGGTTATGAATCTATTGAATTTCTGAATCAGGCACTGGATAATTTAAATACGGAGCGCAAACAGATTGAATTAAGGTTAACTACTATTGAAAATCAAAAACTATCCAGCCAGCAGATTGAATCAAAAATTCAACAATTAAAAGTAAATATTGAAAAGACCGGTCAGCAAATCAGTAATTACAATAACCTGCTTGTTCATAAAATCTCTAAAAATTCAGAGCAAAAGAAACTTGTTAATACATTACTCTCTTCTGAAGTTTTAAATCTTTCAAGCAAACAAATAAAGAAACAGGTAACAATTACAGCTGACCTGATGAAACTTTTTGACGGAGAGATAAATATTGCTGGTCTCGCACTTAAAGAAATTGATTCAGTGGAAGAATTAGAGAAAACCTTGCTGGAGTACAAATCAGCATTGACAGATTTGGAAGCCCTGCTTCCGGTAGCACTTAATCATGAAGAATTTCAGAAAAAGCTGAATGTCGCAGTGGGAAAAATAAGGGAAATAGAAACAAAAGTTAGAAAAATTGAATCCCGGCCACAGTTGGAAGAGTTGTTGGCTGAGATTGTTAAACAACTGGACTCCCTCAAAAAGAATAAGGAGAAAAGAGAAAAAGACTTAAAAATTATTGAAGAATTAATAGCACGAAAAGAGGAAAGTTTGATTGTAATGTCAGAAGAGAAAAGAAAGATTGATAACAGGGCAGGTGAATTAAGGACGCAGAAATCAGAGATAGACCTGATCGCTATCGAACAACTTGAATTTGAATCCACTGATGGCCTAGAGACGATTTACCGGAAAATAAAAATTCATGACAAGGACAGAACAGATATTAAAGTACAAAAAGATAAATACTTTGATAACCTGCGAAATAAATTGAATCATCCTGAAGCAGATGAGGACGCATTCATAAGATTTGTTGAGGATGAAATTGCCTGTCTTTCTGACAAGGAGGCGAGTATTGAAGGCTTGTTAAAAAGTATATCTACCCATTTTTCCAATCCGGCTCATACATTACTTGGGCGCTATGAAGATTTTAAACAGTTTGTCAATAATAAAATCAATACAAAACTTTCTAAAACCAAAATTTCAGATATAGAATCCTTGAAAATTGTAATCAATGATTCCAAACGTGTGATCAATGACCTGAAGAAGATTAGTGAGATTCAGGATTTTTCCGGGCAGCTCTTTGCTGACCTCAGCCAGTCAGATGGCCTCACCTTGTTGAACAGCTACCTTGATAATGGTAAAAAAATTGGATTCGAAGATTTGTTTGATATCGAACTGCATCTGACCGTTAAAGGAATAGAAAAGAAAGTTGATCTGGCAAAACAAGTGGAGTCCGATGGAACTGACAGGATGATCAGGTTAATAATCATTATGTCGATCATTCACCGGATGATTGTTAAAAGTGAAGACAACCGGATCACTATATTCATCGACGAGATTGCTACCATTGATGAACAGAACCGGCCTGAATTAGTAAGATTCTGTAATGAACATCTTTTCATACCCATCTTCGCAGCACCAGGACCATATCCTGAATTCAATAAGTATTATTTTATCTATCCTTCAAAAAACAAAATAAATATCAGCGACCAGCATAACGTACTGTGGAATGAAAGAAACTGATTTTAAATATTACCATGAATTGAGTGCAGGAGATACTTCATTCAGCAAAATTCCTGTAACTATTGCAAGGTCTGATGCCTTTAAGAGTTTGTGCGATGCCAATATTATCTCCATTACCAAAGCGGGAAGGGGGAAATTAGTAAAGATTATAAATGAAGTGGCCTATGCTAAATTTCTGGCAACACATTTCCCGGATGACGTAATTGGAAATAGCAGGGCCGCCAATATATCCAGGCTCCGGAACTCAAAGGCGGGTAAAAGAGAAAGTTCCAATATATCTTTTTTAAGAGGCTCAGGTCAGATTACCGTGAACGGGTTTACTGTTGCGTTAGAAGAATACACAAGAAAATACGGACTCTTTTCCGCCTATAATCCTACCCTTACCATAGAAAAGCTTTGTTTGGTTGAAAATCTTGAGTCGTTTCTTAATGCAGAAAAATTGTTTAATACACCGTACACTTATTTACATAAGTATGGACGGGTTGGTACTGAATTTTTGAAACGAATACAGACAAATGAGGTCATGGTGTTCTCGGATTTTGATTTGATAGGTCTTAATGAATATCTGAAAGTGAAAGAAGTATTTCCTGGAGCAACACTGTTTGTTCCGGCTAATTTCGACATTCTTTTTGAGAGATATTCAGCTGTATTGCCTGATAAGCAACTGGCATCAGCATTGGTCAGATCAAGCACTGATCCAATCGTTAGGAAAATAAGAGAGATGGTATTAAAATCGAACCGTTTTTTAGAGCAAGAAATTTTACTACTTACCAATGCGGGCTGAACCAAGAACCATATTGCGTTTTCTGCTGGAGAATTTTGAGTCGCTCCGGGATTTATATGAGATTCAGTTATCCGATGGTATTGTAAAAAAAGAGATACTCAAAACAATTTGCGGAAATATTCAAAGCCAGTTACTCGAATATAAAATTCTGCGCACAATTGATGATGACTTTGAATTCCATTCTGTGTATCAGAACCTGATCGAATTTATAATAAGCGAATTCAAACCCCTGCTTCCTGAAACTATTGAGAAATATAATTCTTCGATATCAAAGTTATACCAGAAGATTGTTGAAGGAATTGACGGGGATACCCAGATTTTAAAACTCCGGGTTACTGAGTTAGGTACAGAGATAAAAGCTTTCTTTGAATTGGTCGAGAGAAATACGATTGGCTTATTAAAAGAGACACGCGTAATTAAGGCGAATGTTGAAAAGATCGAATACCGGGAGAAGATTATCAGGGCATCAAGATGGATTGAAGAATATATTGTTCCGCTGAACCGTATACTTGATGTTAATCATTCCGAATCGGTCGCCAATAAACTTCATGCTATCGGCCAGTTTGTCAATACCAAAAGGTTAAGCTTTGCAGACGAGCAATTACGATTACAGTTTGAGCAGTTGTACCACTTAATCATCAGTATCAATGATGGTCTTTTAAAACAATCTAAAATTATTACAACCGAACTGTTGCCCCTTATTGACAGGATAAGAACGGAATCAATGATTTTGACGGGATGGATTGAGTTTTTAGACAACCCTGAAAAGTATGCAACTCCCGCTCTGTTGCGACCTGTAAGGGACTTCGCCTATTCCGATAACATTTTTCTGAATACAAAGGAGTTCTTTGAGCAGTTTACAAAAGAAGATGCCGTTTACCTGGATGATGAGCGGGCAGAAAAAGACAAATGGATTTTTAATAAAAAGTTTTACAAGAATAAATTACAAAGCGATTTACCAGTTAACGATTTTTTTGTTTGGTGTGCGCAAACACTGGCAGAAGAATACAAAACTATTGAACTGGCGAAGTTTTTTGAGCTGGTCGGTTTAGTATTTGAAAAAGATATAGATCCGCAATTCACGGGTGAAGTAGAATTGCAGGAAATTAAAACAGATAAATCAACAATTCGATTTCCAAAAATAACTATTAATAAACATGCTTGAGTATCCAGCCAACCATCAGGAAATAGTTGAACAGTTCTTAAACGGGAGGTTTATTCTTCACGATGATAAGTTATTTGATGAAGTTAAAACGAATGAGAATTTTTATATCTCATTCTTCAAACGCTCTTTCGGATATCAGTTTGAAGTCACAGCAGACTTTGCTTATGTTATTTCAGATGAGTCAAATGAAAATTTATCCCGGGATATCAGTGTCTTCTTTGCGATACTCTGTTATGAGTTGGACAAGAATGGGAAGAACTTCCTGGAAGAGCTGGAGTATGGTTACTTTGAATATTCCCAGATCGACGATTTGTTTGCCAACTCCTCTTATACTGATTTAATTGCAACTAATAACAAGCTAAAAGATAGCAGTGCCCGAAAAAATCTTTTTAATGAAATGAACCGCAGAAATATTATAGCAAAAGAGAGTGATGATACATTTACGATCACACCTGCTTATAAAGTCTTTATTGATTTTGCGAAAGAATTAGCGACCAATAAAATCAAGGGTGAATCCACTTCAAATTAATTATTTATTTCTTTTTGATCTGAAATCAGTAACGTGTTTCCAGTTAGACCGGTATGCAAATAAACCGGGCTTGAAATAAATTTTATCGAGTAAACCAAGATATTTATTTGACTTTAAAAGTCCGCCGGTATGCTGGGGTTCAAGTGCAATAGTAAATCCTTCCATACGTTCAAAAATCCAATTAATTAAAGGACGGTCTGAGGATAACAGAGCTACTATTTCTTTGTCTGATAAATAAGTGAACTTGAATTTACCGTCGCTTAATCCATTTTTGACAGTAAAATAGTCGAGATCAATGTCGAAGAAAACAGTCTCTTCGTTACTTTTCAGGAGCGTTGATTCTAATGCTGAATAATCTTTGAATTTTTTAATAAGATGTGTATTGCCATTAATATCAACAATTGTCTCATTTTTCCAGTCATCAGCAAATCTGCCCTGTCTGCAATTAATATATACGTCACCTATCAGGTTCAGATAGGCGGCTGCCATAATATGTCCATCATTAAGTGGATTTAGTTTTGCCCAGCAGAACAGCGAGACATCTCCTTTGCTATTTAGATTGAGTTGTTGCAGCCATTCTTTCTCCGACTTATTTGGGTAAATCAAATCCTGGTGCCAGTCAAGACTTACTAAAGCTGGTGACTTGATTTCACTATCTTTCTTTCTTAGGTTTAGTAGCCATTTGTTCCAAAAGAAAAAAGCGTATCTGTGTTCGTTAAAAGCAGCTATCTCAATTGCCTGATTCTTTTGGAGATTGGGATGAGCTACAATATCAACCAAACTGCCGCAGGGCCTTACAATATCCGGATGTTGGAATATTACCTCACTCATGGTTATTATGTTTAATTTATTTAAGATATTTGAATGTCCACCGAAACTGCTAAATTTACAGCTAATTATTTTAGCAAAACGCAGTTAAAGTGACAATTGACGGGATAAATGCCCAAAGCTACTGGAAGGAGAATAGGCTGGGTCTTGGAACTTTCGCTAAATCATTGAACTTCACTACTTAAGATAGGAATGAACTACATGAAACTTGAACTACTCAAGCCCATAAAAGCACTTAATAAAGCCTATCTGAAGGAGAAGGTGAGCCGTTATCACATCGAGTTATTTAAAAAGAACTTGCAACAATTACTTAGCCGTATTAACGAACAGGAAAGCGAAGAGCACCTGAAAAATGTAATTGCCGATTTTTTAAAAGACACCTGGTACAAAGACCAATTTGAAATAAATACCAAAGACAGGAATGATTTAGTAATACATACTGGCAAAACAACAAAGGAAGCTGTAGGTGTTATCCTTGAAGTAAAAAAGCCTTCCAATAAGGCAGAGATGATTACAGCAACCAAGCCGAATACAAAGGCTTTGCAGGAACTGATTTTATATTATTTAAGGGAAAGGATTGACCATAACAATACCGATATAAAATACCTGGTTGTTACCAATATTTATGAATGGTTTGTAATAGATGAAGTTTGGTTTGAAAAGAATGTTTTTAGAAATAGCAAACTAAAAAAAGATTATGAGAATTGGAAACTGAGTGGCAAAGACACTAAGTTCTTTTATGACAGCATTGCCAAATCTTTTCTGGATGAAGTGGCAGAAGAAATGCCGGTTACTTATTTTGACATTCGTAGTTATGAAAAGTATTTAAACAATACAAACAAAGAAGATGACACTAAGCTGATAGGCTTGTATAAAATATTATCGCCTGCGCATTTACTAAAGCAGCCGTTTGTAAACGACAGCAACAGCCTCGATACAAAATTTTATACTGAGCTATTGCACATTATTGGACTGGAAGAAATAAAAGACGGCAGCAAAAAACTAATAAAACGAAAAGCAAAACCAGATGAAGCTTCTTTGCTGGAAAATACCATCATCAAATTAGAAGATAAAGATGCATTAAGAAATATCAGTAACCTTTCCACTTTTGGCGCAAACAAAGAAGAACAATTATTTAATGTAGCACTGGAGTTATGTATTACCTGGGTAAATCGGGTGTTGTTTATTAAGTTGCTGGAAGCACAGCTATATAAATATCACAAGGGAAACAAAGACTATCTTTTTCTAAACAGTAAACTTGTTTTTGATTTTGATGAATTGAGTAATCTCTTCTTTCAGGTATTGGCAGAAAAAACGGAAAGCAGGCGCAACCACATACAGGAAAAATTTAGTAAAGTACCTTACCTCAACAGCTCTTTGTTCGAACGTATTGAACTGGAAAGACAAACCATTAACATAAGCGAATTAGATAACCGCTTACAACTACCCTTATCAAATAGTTCTGTTTTAAAAGACGATAATGGCAAACGCAAAGCCGGCACATTACCAACCCTGCAATACCTGTTTGAGTTTTTAGATGCTTATGATTTTACTAGCGAAGGCGGCGAAGAAATACAGGAAGAAAATAAAAATCTTATCAACGCTTCGGTATTAGGATTAATTTTTGAAAAGATAAATGGCTATAAAGACGGTTCCTTCTTTACTCCTGGTTTTGTGACCATGTATATGTGTAAAGAGACCATTCGCCGGGCTGTACTGCAAAAATTTAACGATACCAAAGGATGGAACTGTGATACCATTGATAGTCTGTATAATAAAATTGACGACAAAAAAGAAGCCAATAAAATTATCAATAGCCTGCACATTTGCGATCCTGCTGTGGGTAGCGGCCATTTTTTAGTGAGTGCTTTAAATGAAATGATTGCCATTAAAAGTGAATTGAAAATTTTGCAAGATGCAGCAGGTAAATCATTAAGGGATTATCATGTGGAAGTCGTGAATGATGAATTGATTATTACGGATGAAGACGGTAAGTTATTTGATTACAATCCACAAAACAAAGAAAGCCAGCGCATACAGGAAACCTTATTTCACGAAAAAGAAATCATTATTGAAAACTGCTTGTTTGGTGTTGATATAAACCCCAACTCTGTAAAGATTTGCCGCCTTCGTTTATGGGTTGAATTGCTGAAAAATGCGTACTACACCCTGGCAAGTAATTACATAGAGTTAGAAACCTTACCCAATATTGATATAAATATTAAATGCGGCAACAGCCTTATTAGCCGCTTTGCTTTAGATGCTGATATAAAGAATGCATTACGCAACAACAAATGGAGTATTGATAGTTATAAAGTGGCAGTGCAAACATATCGGGATGCTGATACAAAGGAGCAGAAAAGAGAAATGGAAGAGTTAATTGACACCATAAAGAAGGATTTCAAGAGCCATATAAGCCCTAACGATTCAAAGTATAAAAAGCTTTCAAAGCTAAGAGGGGAATTATTTAACCTGAGTCAGACAAAAGAATTATTTGCATATGAAGGGAATAAAAAAACAAAAGATACCAAAAAAAATATTGACAAATTAAGCAATGAAATAACAAAGCTGGAAGCTGAGATTGAAGAAATTAAAAATAACAAGATTTATGAAACAGCTTTTGAATGGCGGTTTGAGTTTCCTGAAGTATTGGATGACGGTGGTGACTATCTTGGGTTTGATGTGATAATTGGTAATCCCCCATATATACAATTACAAAAGTTAGGCACAGAATCAGATGCTTTGGAAAAACAAGGCTTTGAAACTTTTGCTAAAACGGGTGACATTTATCAATTGTTTTATGAACTTGGCGTAAATCTTTTGCTTCAGAGCGGCCAGCTATGTTACATTACCAGTAATAAATGGATGCGTACCGACTATGGTAAAGTAACCAGGGAATATTTTGGAACCAAATGCAATGTACAGTTTGTGGTAGATTTTGGAATGGGGCAAATGTTTGACAGTGCTACCACCTATACCAATATCTTATTGCTTACAAAGAGAGCTTCAACAGCCAATCTCTTACTGTGTCGGGTAAAAAATGATTATAAGTTGCAAATCCCTTTAGAAGAGTATGTAGAAAATAACCTTGTTGAAGTTGAGAATCCAAAAGGGAATAGTTGGGTGGCGTATGATAAAAAGGAATATGGATTAATTAAAAAAGTTGAAGCACAGGGTATTGCATTAAAAGATTGGGATATTGAAATAAACTATGGAATTAAAACCGGCTATAACGAGGCTTTTATAATTGATACTGAAACAAGAGACAGACTCGTAAAAGAAGACCCTAAAAGCGATAAAATTATTAAGCCAATACTGAGAGGGGAAGATGTAAAAGCTTATGTACCCGAATGGGCTGGCAAATGGATTATAGGCACTTTTCCATCACTTAAACTCAATATTGATGACTATCCTTCTATTAAGAAATACCTACTAAACTTTAAAGAACGCATTGCGCCTAAACCGAAAGGTTTTGAAGGCAAATGGTTGGGTCGGAAACCAGGTGCTTATAAATGGTTTGAAACACAGGATTCAATTTCTTATTATGCTGAATTTGTAAAACCGAAAATCATTTACCCCAATATGACAAAATACCTGCCTTTTGTATATGATAAAGGCTCGTTTTTTA
>JALHNJ010000010.1 GCA_022843585.1 Chitinophagaceae bacterium | reverse complement strand
GACTAGAATTTCAAACTCTTTTATCTCCTTAACCCTAATTTTTTCTTGATCGTCTGCATTACTGGTAAAATATCCGGGGACAACTTCAATCCAATAGCACCGGTAGCGTAAAGAATGATGAAAGCAATACTTCGTAAAAATATACCTGCAAAGCCATGTACATTCATAAATGCAAAATGGCAAATGCCATAGCAGGCCGCTGCCAATAAAACAGTGTATAAGGATTGCATGGTGAAAGGAAATAGCTTAAATTTTTTCCATAGAAAAATAATCCGGATGGCATTATAAACAGAAATAGAAATAAGATTGGCTAATGCAGTGCCGGTAATATCAAACTCTTTTGTTAGAAAATAATTAGAAGGTAGCATTACCAATAATAAAGCTACGCCACTCAGCATTTCAAATCTCCAGTAAGTAGAAGTGCCAATTATCTGGGCATTTACTCCTGTTCCCATGTCAATAATTTTAGTGAGGCCTAATAAAATAACTACATAGTAGGCATTCAGGTATGTTCCTTTCAATTGAAATGTATACACTGCTTCTGTAAAGCTGAGAATTATTATGGCAAATAATCCACAAGCAAATATCAATTGGTTGATTGAAGAACGTTGATATACTTTCTGTATCAATGCCATATTTTTATCTTTCCATGCTTGTGATAAATGGCTGATAGATGCAGCAATAATTCCCCGCTGGGGCACCTGTATCATAGCTACAATACTTTGACCCACCGAATAAACAGCCAGCTTAGATAATGCATCATCCAGCACAGAACTGATAAGCAACGAATCAAATACCTGGGAAATAGTAAATATTAATGAGCCGCCATATACAAAAGCACAAAGCCGGAGAATACTTTTTGAAAATCTTCGGGTGACTTTACTTAGTTTAAAAGTGAAATTAATTTTTCTGGTAAAAAGCAAGTACAATAAAAGCGTAAGAGCAATAAAAGGATAGCTGAATGAAAACAACTTTATAAATAAATCAAAACTGTTGATGACGCCAGTTGCAAAAAGAATTATAAGAACGGTTGTAAATAAACGCCATTGTACTTCCTTTAAGTAATTAGTGAAGACAGATTTTTGTAATTGCCAGGCGTACGCCTCAAGTATCGTATAAACGGTAAGTCCAAGTCCTAATGGGAAAATCCAGTTATAAAAAGTTACAATTTCCGGTGCATTGGTACCGTATTTTCTTACAATTAATTCTTTAAACGTAAAACCGGCAATAGTTACCAGTATAAACCCAATGACACTGATGGCAATGGCTAATGTTAACAGGTCGTTTTTTTTGCCCCCGGCATGTTCTTTATAATAAGGATAAAACTTATAAATAAATGAAGGCATGGCCAGATTAGCAAAGGCCATCATAATAGTTGCTATGGCAATAAAAGCATTGTACAATCCAAATTGAGAATCAAGAAATATTCCCTCTTTGGCAAAAAGGTAGGTATTCAATAAGCCGACAGCAAACCCAATGTAAATTACAACCGAAGAAATAATGCTTTGCCGGCGAATACTGCTCATGTCGTAAAGGTAAGAGGGGAATGGTGAGTGACAAGTAGGGTTACTCTACTTTCTTTACTGTAATATAAAAATTTTTGTCGGCTTCAATTGATCGGTTCAGCATGTCACGGGTCACAGAAGTGGATTTCCATTGCGTAGTAGGCTTCAGCCATACATCAACTCCTTCCAATTTTACCAGCATTGCAAATCCACTTACACAATTTGCCCAACGATAGGAAATGTTATCACCTTTTATTTTGTACTCCAGCACCGGAATTTTAGTCGTTCTCAAATACTGGTCAAAAATTTTCGACAGATCTTTTCCTGATTGTTTGGAAAAATATTTTTCTACATCACTGGTTGTAACCGTCATGTGATAGAAATCTTTATTCAAACCTCTCAATATTTTTCTAAACAGAGAGTCGTCATTAATTACCTGTCTGATCGTATGCAATAGATTCGCTCCTTTATTATACATATCGCCGCTGCCTTCTTGGTTTACCCCATATGGGCCAATCAAAGGGTGGTCATTACTGATATTTTTACGGATGCCCTGCACATATTCGTCAGCCGCTTTTTTGCCCCAATAGTATTCTACGAATAAGGCTTCAGAGTACATAGTAAAACCCTCATGCACCCACATATCAGCAATGTCTTTGGTAGTAATATTATTGGCAAACCATTCATGCCCGGCTTCATGTACGATAATATAGTCCCACTTTAATCCCCAACCTGTGCCGGAAAGATCGCTGCCGAGATAACCATCCTTGTACTGGTTACCATATGCAATTGCACTTTGGTGTTCCATGCCAAGGTGAGATGATTCTACCAGTTTAAATCCATCTTCATAAAAAGGATAGGGGCCAAACCAATACTCAAAAGCTTTTAGCATTGGTTTTACATCTCTGCCAAACTGTTTCTTCGCTTTTTCAAGATTATAATCCAGCACCCAATAATCCAGCGAAAGATTTTTTTCTGTTTCTCCAATATAATCATCAGCAAAATGAACATATTTACCTATGTAGGGAACGATATTATAATTGTTGATAGGATTTTCTACTTTCCAGGTGTATAAAATATTGCCATCTTTCTGGTCATCTTTCGCATAAAATTTTCCATTGGCAATTGCTACTAATGTGTCCGGAACTTTTATTTGTATTAATGCGCCTAAATCAGGTTCATCACTTTGATGATCCTTGCAGGGATACCAAACACTGGCGCCCAGTCCCTGGCAAGCTACCGTCATCCACGGTCTGCCTTTGGCATCTTTGGCAAAAATCCATCCACCATCCCATGGCGCATTTACGGCTTCTCTTGGTTTGCCATGAAAGTAAATAGTAATGCTATGTAGTGGGATCGCTTTATCTTTTTTTACCAATGTTCTGGCGGCCATGAATTTGAAACTTCCGAAATCAATTATATAAACATTGCCATTGCGTTTAAAACTTGTAATCTTTTTCTTATCAAAATAAATGCTGTCAATTTCCATCGGCTGTTGCAGATCAATTTGCATCCTCCTGTTTTGGCCATCACTGTTAATATCAAAACTTATCTGGTTCCACCCTTTAATAGTTTTGGTTTTATAATCCGGAGCAACATAAATATTATACGATGCCACATCCCACCAATCCCGTTCCGCATTCATACTTCCACGAAGGCTATCTTGTTTTGTAAACTGGCCTTTATTATAAACTGGTTGTGCACATGAAGTGTTTGATAAGAAAAGAGAAAAAAAGAGGATGTAAACTATTCCGGCAATGTATTTCACGACGATTTGTTTTGTTAGTGTAAATTTAAGGCTCAGTAATTATGATGAATAATATGAAATCCGAAAATATCAATTAATAGATGAACGGTAAAGCTAATTACATAAAGGATGGGTTTATTGTGGCAATAGTTGTGCTATTTTCTGGTTGTTATAACAAAAAGAATAAAGAAGCCAATATATTTCACTACAACGAATTCAATGGCATTGCCTCCCTGGATCCGGCATTTGCTAAAAGTCAGTCGGTGATGTGGTCGGCTCACCAATTATTTAACACTTTGGTAGAGATTGACGATAGCCTGCACATCATACCTTCCTTAGCCAAAAATTGGGATATCTCGGAAGACAGAACAAGTTTCATCTTTCATTTACGAACTGATGTTTTTTTTCATGATGATGAAGCTTTTCCCGGAGGTAAAGGACGAAAAATGGTGGCCCAAGATGTGGTGTATAGTTTGTCCCGCATACTCGATACAAAAGTTGCCAGCCCCGGATCATGGATATTCAATCGCAAAGTAGACAGTATTCAACCATTCAAGGCCATTGATGATTCAACCTTCCAATTAAAATTGCAGCGACCATACAATCCTATTCTTGGAATTATTTCTATGCAGTACTGTTCAATAATTCCAAAAGAAGCAGTAGAAAAATACGGAACAGATTTTCGCCGTCATCCGGTTGGTACCGGTCCGTTTCAATTTATAGCATGGGAAGAAGGGCAAGCATTGGTACTGAAAAAAAATCCGAACTACTTTGAAAAAGATGAAAGTGGGAACCGCTTGCCATATGTAGATGGAGTAAAAGTTTCTTTTTATGATAGTAAAGCCACTGAGTTTTTATTATTTCGGCAAAAGCAACTGGACTTTATCAATGATATCGAAGCTTCTTTTAAAGATGAAGTGCTCACAAAAAAAGGAGTTTTGCGAAAAGACTGGGAAGATAAAATTGTGTTGCAGGTAAATCCTTATTTGAATATTGAATACCTCGGCATTTTGGTTGATTCAACAAACGACCTGGTAAAAAATTCACCGATGCGATTAAAGAAGATCCGCCAGGCAATTAATTATGGGTTTGACAGAAGAAAAATGGTACTATACCTGCGTAATTCCTTAGGCACTCCTGCCGAATCAGGATTTGTGCCAATGGGATTGCCATCTTTTGATTCATCCGTTGTAAAGGGATATACGTATGATCCTGCAAAATCAAAACGATTATTAGCTGAAGCTGGTTTTCCCGATGGCAAAGGAATGCCAACCGTTAAGTTGCAAACCATTGCCATTTATGCAGACATGGCAAGCTTCATCGCCAAGCAATTAGAGGAATCGGGTATTCCTGTGCAGGTAGAAGTGGTTCAAAAAGCCTTGCTCTTAACTATGACATCGAGTTCTACAACTGCATTTTTCCGGGCAAGTTGGATTGCAGATTATCCGGATGCAGAAAATTATTTATCGGTATTTTATTCTAAGAATCCTGCACCACCAAATTACACCCGCTATAAAAGTGCGGCTTTTGATGCAGCATTTGAACAAGCTATACAAGAAGATAATGATTCCATTCGTTACAAACTCTACCAGCAAGCTGATAAAATAATGATCGAAGATGCACCCGTTGTGCCTCTGTGGTATGATAAAGTGGTACGACTTGTTCAGCCGAATGTAAAAGGCTTTAATCCCAATGCACTAAACTTGCTAGAGTTGCGAAGAGTGAAGTTGAATTAATTATTTGCTTTCAACTTGTCCTTAAATACCTTCCTGAATTTTTCTAATTTAGGCTGAATTACCACTCTGCAATATGGATTTTGATTGGCATTGTTTTCATAATACTGCTGGTGATAATCTTCTGCAGGGTAAAATTTACTGGCGGCAGTTATTTCTGTAACTATGGGCTTATCAAAAGCTCCGCTTTTGTTTAATTCTTCTTTATACTTTTCTGCTTTTTCCTTTTGCTCAGCATTGTGATAAAAAATTGCACTTCGGTATTGTGTCCCTACATCTGCTCCTTGCCGGTTCAATGTAGTCGGGTCATGTGTTTCCCAAAATACTTCCAGTAATTGGTCAAAACTGATTTTTGAAGGATCGTAAACAATTTCCAGACATTCAGCATGCCCGGTTTCACCTGTTCCAATATCTTTATAAGTAGGGTTTTTTGTATTGCCGCCAGAGTAGCCGGAAACGGCACTGATCACACCATCCAGTTCTTCAAAAATGGCTTCGGTACACCAAAAGCATCCATTGGCAAATGTGGCAGTTTCAGTTTTTACTGTTGAGGTGGTATTATTATTCATATTCATTGTTGTTGCTGCTGAAGGTGTTTTTTGAGCACAGGAAATCAGTGTAGTTAAACCGGCAATAGCTGCTGTAAGCATTGTTTTCATATGTTGAATTTTAAATCGCTTTGTAAATTTCAGGCAATTTAATCGTACGGCAATAGCTTGTTTTGTAAGTTGCATGACATTAATTGATTTTTGCATATTCGTTAACATGAAATATAACAAAACGATTTACGATCTGTTCACTAAAAGAGATGTAGCGTGCGATTTGTTGCCATTGTTTTAACAACTTTGATTTTTTCAGCCTGTCAAAATAGTAAAATGAAGCAGGAAAATATTTCCACTCATGCATTCCGGCTAAAGCCTGGCGAAGACCTAAAAGAAGGAATTGAAAAGCATATAAAAGAAAAAAATATAAAAGCCGGGTGGATCGCTACCTGTGTGGGAAGTCTTACTGATTATGCGATACGTTTTGCTAATATGCCCGATGGCAATACCGGGCAAGGTCATTTTGAAATTGTAAATCTCGTTGGTACAGTAAGCATAAATGGCTCTCATCTGCATCTCAGCATTAGCGACAGTACCGGAAAGACAATTGGAGGTCACTTGATGCCCGGTTGTAAAATTTATACCACAGCCGAAATAGTGATTCAATATTCAGATAAATATGAATTCATTCGGGAAAAAGATGGAACTACTCCCTGGGAAGAGTTGCAAATAAAGGAAAAATAAAATGGGTACAGCATTGCAGGCCTTAATTTTGCCCTACAAAAAATTTCTTTACAACGTAGTATGAAACTTTTTCCAGAATCGGCCTATATACAACTTGAATTTAATAAGGTTAAAGAATTGCTGGCAAACTATTGCCAAACAGAATATGCAGTTTCAAAGGCGGGTCTCTTGCGCATTCATACAAGAGTAGAATTTGTGCAAACTGAATTGAAACAAAGCCACGAATTCCGGCAGCTTATTGCCAATGCTATTTATTTTCCCAACGATTATATTATTAATCTTTCCAAAGAATTAAAACTATTATCAATACCCGGAGCCATGCTGGGCGGAGAAGAATTGCAACAATTGAGAAAATTGGCAGAAAGTATTGAAAAGATATTCCGATGGTTTGATGCAGAAAGAAAAAATGCTTATTCGGGGTTGGCTCGTATAATCAGCAACACATATTATGAGAAAGTTATTGCGGAACTGATCAATGATGTGCTGGATGAAGTTGGACAGGTAAAAGATAATGCATCGGATGATCTGAAAGATATCCGGCTGAATTTATACCGAAAGAGAAATGAATTGCGGCGTTTATTTGATAAGATTGTGGCCAAGCTAAATAAGCAAGGCCATCTTGCAGAAATCGAAGAGAGTTTTATGAATGGCCGAAGGGTGTTAGCGGTTTTTGCCGAACAGAAACGAACTGTAAAAGGGATTTTGCATGGCGAAAGTGATAGTCGAAAAACTGCTTTTGTAGAACCCGAAGAAACAGTTGAGTTAAACAATACTATTTACGAACTCGAAAACGATGAACGAAAAGAAGTCTACCGGATTTTAAAAGAACTGACGGCAAAGTTGTCAGTATATGCTTCATTATTATCAGATTGGCATGCAGTAATCGGCGAGTATGATTTTATAAGAGCCAAAGCAAAACTGGGAATTGAAATAAAAGGTGAGTATCCTGCTGTAATCGACAAAGCTCATGTTCATTTGGTAAATGCCTATCATCCTTTGCTATATCTCTATAATCAACGTTCCGGTAAACCAACCATTCCGGTTACGATTACATTGGATGATACAAAAAGGATTTTGGTTATCAGCGGCCCCAATGCAGGTGGCAAAACCGTTACCATGAAAACTATTGGGTTGTTACAAATGATGGTGCAAAGTGGATTGCTGGTGCCTGTTCATCCTTCATCTCAATTTGGAATTTTCAAACAATTGATGATCCATATTGGTGATACACAAAGTATCGAATTTGAATTAAGCACTTATAGCAGCCATTTAATACATATGAAGCATTTTATGGAAAATGCGAATGGCCGTACTTTATTTTTCATAGATGAATTAGGAAGTGGTAGTGATCCAAATCTAGGTGGAGCATTTGCAGAAGTTATAATGCAGGAGTTAGCAAAGAAACATGCTTTTGGAATTGTAACGACTCACTATTTGAACCTGAAAGTAATGGCCGGAAAAACCCCCGGAATCATTAACGGAGCTATGGCCTTTGATGAGAAAAATTTACAACCCCAATACAAATTATTAATTGGTAAGCCAGGCAGTTCGTACACCTTTTCCATTGCAGAAAGAATAGGTTTGGATAAAAACCTCATTAACCGTGCAAGGCAATTGGTAGATGATGACCAGTTTCGGCTAGATAAATTATTAAACAGAACCGAACAGGATCTGCAGGATCTGGAGAAAAAAGAAAAGCATCTTCATCATCTATTAAAAGAGAATGAGAAGTTGAAAAAGGAAATGCAGGTAACGATGGATAAAGAAAAGCATCGTCAGCAGGTAGAAGTGTTGCGGGAGCAAAATAAAATTGCAGAGGAAAGAATTGTGTACCTGAAAGACATGGAAAGAAAGCTGAAGCAAATGCTGGTGGAGTGGAGAAAGGAAGAAAATAAGAACAAGGTGATCAAGTCTATGGAAGCATTGTTGTTTAAGAAGGATGAGAAGAAGGTGGTAAGTAAAATGCAAAAAAAGATTGATTCAAAATTTAGTGAAGTAGGAGGAGAGATAAAGATCGGCGATAAAGTTAAAATGAAGAAGAACCACCAGGTAGGTCAGGTAATTGAATTACGTAGCAAAAAAGCTGTTGTAAAAATTGGTTTATTACCTATGCAAGTAGATATTAAAGATCTGGTAGTGGTAAAAGAAAAGCAAACAGAACAGGAATAAAGAAGCGAAGCCTTACGGGGCTTCGCTGGATATTTAATGAGTGAGTAAGTTCGTTATTGCTGAATATAGCTTTGTAAATGTGTAATTGTTTCTTTCTGAGCCAGAATGGTTGCCTTCACAATATCACTCATAGAAATGATGCCTGCCAATTTTCCGTTTTCAATTACAGGTATGTAGCGGATATTATTCTTTGTCATTAGTTCCATGCAATGCTCAATGCTTTTATCGGCACTAACAGAGGGAAGATCAGCAGTCATAATCTCAGCTACTTTTGTACTCGTAGAATTTTTTCCTTTCAGAATAACTTTTCTTGAATAATCTCTTTCGGACATGATGCCGACATAATTCTCATTTTCAATTACAGCAAGAGAACCTATGTTTTTTTCGGCCATTATTTGTAATGCTTCCATTACAGTTGCAACAGGAGAAATACTAAAAACAGTATTCCCTTTTCGGGCAAGAATGGAAGCAACATTACTCATACTAAGATTTGATAATGAAATTTACTAAAACTAATTACCACTGCAAAAACAATTTCACCATTTAAATTATAAACAAAGCCGAAATCGTTTCCTTTTTATAACTTGTATCGCATTTCACCCTTACACATCCGATACTTTTAATGGAAAAAAAGCCAGCCACTATAAAAGAGATTGCCAAAAGGCTCAATGTTTCTGTCTCAACAGTTTCAAGGGCATTGCATGATCACCCAAGTATTGGACTTCGAACAAAAACACAGGTACAGAAACTGGCAGAAGAACTTAACTACGAACCCAATCAGGCTGCGATATCATTTAAGCAAGGCAAAACTCTCACTTTAGGCGCCATCCTTCCAAATTTGGGAGAAGAGTTTTTTTCTATGGCCATAAATGGTATTGAAGATGTGGCTACAAAGAATAATTACACCGTATTGATTGGGCAATCGCATGATGATATCGAAAGAGAAATTAAAATAGTAGATACAATGCGTAAGCACAGAGTAGATGGGGTGGTGGTTTCATTGGCGAAAACAACAAAATCGTATGAGCATTTTGAGCAATTAAAAAAGTATAATATCCCGGTTGTTTTCTTTGACAGGGTGCCTGATGATGCAGCTGCTTATTGTGTTTCCTGTAACCTGGAGAATAGCTCAGTTGAATTAGTTGATTGGTTAGTTAGCAAGGGGCATAAACATATTGGCTTTATAAAAGGTCCTGATTCAATTATACTTTCCCAGGAAAGATTGAATGGCTATTATAGGGGTCTTGCAAAACACAAATTAAAATCAGATAAATCGCTGGTGGTAAGTACAGACCTGAGTAAAGCAAAAACAACTGATGCAATTCACAAATTGCTGGCGTTGAAAAATCGACCAACTGCTGTCATTACATTTAATGATTATGTAGCACTTGATGCAATAAAGTATAGCCGCAGTCGGGGGGTAAAGATCAATAAAGACATTTTCTTTGTAAGTTATGCCAACCTCCCCATTACAAGTTATATGGATGAGCCCCCATTAGCCTCGGTGGAGCAGTTTCCATACCAGCAGGCAGAAAAAGCAACAGACATTTTGTTTCAATTAATTCAAAACAAAGGGTTAAGGGAAGATTTTCCTAAAAAGCTGATACTGGAAAGCAAGCTGGTAGTAAATATGGAGCTAAAATGAAAAAGCAGCTTTGAAAGCTGCTTTTTTGCGGAGAGAGAGGGATTCGAACCCAACCCTTTCCAGTGTAATTATCAATTAATTAAGACCTGCAAAAGATCACGACTCCACGAATCACGCAACAAGTCTTTCTGATTATAAGAACTGAACTACTACAGTAAAGATATATAAAACTCATTTCATTTTTGCTGATACGTTTGATTTTATTTTCATTTTTTACTTAGTAGAATAACTTTAATCCTGCTTTATTTAGTTGAATTTTTTATTTCCCGTTTCATCAAGTTAAATAAGATTTGATAATTTTATAAAAAGGATAAGTGATGAAAGATTTAGTGAAAAGGGTGAAGTCCTTTATTATATTCGACTTCCCGTTACAAACTGCGTATATCAGTACGCAATTCAACAATGTGCATAGAAAGCTTCAATCGGAAACCTCCGGATGGAGCACTGTAGCCACCCGGCAAAAACTGATTTCCAGGTATTGGTTTACTTATGTGCCAGGACATTTTGCCTTCGTCTTAGGATTCCCTGCTCTGCTGATCTTCCTGTTATTTGGATTTAAGCAAGCTGGCTTTTATTTACCAGGTGTATTCATAGCAGGGCTTATCAGTTACACTATTTTGTACCTGTTTCATTACCGGCCCTATTTTTCTTCCGTCTTCCTGCCCCGGTTAGAAACCATCAAAGAAGTGTACGAATGTTCAACAGCACACAAACAAGAAAAATGCCGGCAGGCTCAGCTTTCCAATTTATCGCTTACGTTGATATTTTATGTTTTGGATAAGAGCAGTGGGATGAACGCAATTCAATGTAATGATCAATTTGCCCGCCATCTGATGAAATTATACGGGGTTGATTCAGGAAGTATGAAAAAGAATTTAGAGTTGCTCTGTGGGAAAAAGAAACCTCTTTCAATACGAAAGATAACTGAGGTTCAAAAAAATTTCCAGGAAGCTTTTAGTTTTTTTGAATTCATGGGTTTTTCTGAAGGCGTTGCAGAGTTGCGAAAACTTGAACGAAGACTATTGCAGTGATACTTCAAGGTCAGCGTTAGAAAATAAGATAGCTCCCTAAAAAGCTACCTTATTTATTTGGCTAGCTAATACTATACCATGTTCCTTTTCCAGTGCCATGTTGAGCAAGTTGCTTTATATCTACCAATGCCTCTAAATGCTTTTTAATAGTATTGCGATTGGCATTCGTCAACGTCACAATATCGCTGATAGTAATCCGCCCTCTTGATTTTACCAGTTCCAGGATATGTAACGAAAGTTCTGGTAATTGCCCCAGCAGAAGCTTTTCTCTTTCTACTTTTACTTCCAGCTTCTTTTTTTGCTCGGTAAGTGCTTTCAGGAAAAATACTATCCACGGCTGCCAGTTGGGATGATCTGTTTTTAATGTTCCCTGTGTCTGCCGCAGGGAGAGATAATACCCTTCTTTATTATTTTCTATTACTGATTCAAGTGAACTGTATGGAGCATAACTATATCCAAGAGAAAGTAGCAAGTAAGTTGTCAATACCCTTGACAATCTTCCGTTGCCATCCTGGAACGGATGGATAGCAAGGAATACAATTATGAAAATAGCAATAATTAATAACGGGTGCAACGACTTTTTTTCTATCGCTTCTTTTGTCCATGCAACCAGTTCTTCCATCCTAAAAGGCGTATCAAAAGGTGTGGCCGTTTCAAATACGACACCCAAACTCTTGCCATCCGCATCAAATGCCTCAACATGGTTAGTATGCTTTTTATATTCGCCACGGTGCCGGTTGTCTTTTTCACTGAATTCCAAAAGATCCCGGTGGAGCTGTTTGATGTAATTTTCTGTCAGCGGAATGTCCCTGTAGTGTTGAAAAACGGTATTCATTACCTCCGCATATCCCGCTACTTCCTGTTCATCTCTGGTTGCAAATTTTTTAATTTCCAGGTTACTCAGCAATACTTCCACTTCCCGGTCAGTCAATTTACTCCCCTCGATCCGGGTTGAAGACCCAATACTTTCGATTGTAGCCACTCTTTTCAAACTGGTGAGTTGTTCCGGGGCTAATTGACCCAAGGCCCGCCACGCCCCTTTAAATTCGTCTAATTCAGCAATTAAAGAGAGGATTTGTGGTGTGATATTTAGTGACTGGGTATTCAACATTATCTACAAATTACCCAAAAATACCCGTAAAATGGATATTACCCAAATATTTACCCATAAATATCCATAAACAAATAGCACAGATAAAAGATTTAAGTATACTTAACTTCTATTCTCTTTTCCATAAGGCCATATTGCAAACCTAAAACGAAAAGTGATGAAAGAATCTGTGAGCAATGGTAACCTCGTTACCCCCATGCTGTTCCCGTATGAGCCGGAGCAGTACTGGCAACAAGTCCGCCAAATTATCCGGGAAGAAGTAAGCAATGCCGAAAAAAACAGGCCAGTCGCGACGACCTTTGAAACGCCTGGAATGACCTACAAGCCCCTGTACAAGATCGCTGAGGTCTGTAATCTTTTTCATGTTACCAAACCCACTATCTATGATTGGGTGAAGCACGGGAAACTAAAGCCATTTAAAATCAGGTCAAGGGTCTATTTTCTCTGGCAGGATATTCAGAATCTTTTACATTCCGATCCCGCATAAGCTGATTCTGAAATCTGGATTCACCAGTAACCTAATAGGCTTTATTCAGAATTATAAAACCAACATCGCATGTCACAAAAACACTTAATTGAAACCGCTCAAATAATCAGGAACGTCAGGAAGGAAACTTTGCGAACTGTTGAAGCCGCTATCCTATACACTTATTTCAATGTTGGACGTATCATTCACCAAGATGAGCAACGAAATAAAAATCTGTTGCCAGAAGAAATGTTAAGTGAAATAAGCAAGCAGCTTGTAAAAGAAAACGGTAAAAGTTATTCGGTTGAAAACCTGGTGCTTTTTAAGCGATTCTATATTTTATACTCAGCCCGTTTTTCGGATAATGAGGTGCAGAAAATTTTCAAAGCATGGTCAGCAAATCTTACAACAATACCACAATATGATCCAGTGGTTAAATTATTTAAAAAGAGGTTCCGGTTAACCTGGCCTTACTACCAATTTTTGATCAGTGTAGAAAATGATAAAACAAGGGACCATTTAGAAAAGCAAACGGTTCAAAATGGATGGAGCATTGATGAATTAGTAATAAAATCTTCGGAAGAGTAAGGCGCTAGAAAATTATCAGTTGAGTAAAAGCTTAAATATGCAGCGAAAGATTTTGTGTGAACAGGCCAACCAACTTGACATCGTTGATTATCTGGAAAAGCTGGGCTATAAGCCGCAAAAAATGCGGGGTAACGACTATTGGTATCTGTCGCCTTTACGGGATGAAAAGACAGCCTCTTTTAAAGTCAACCGGCTAAAGAATTTATGGTACGACCACGGTATCGGTAAAGGTGGTACACTGGTGGATTTTGGCAAACTGTATTTCCAATGCACCGTAAAAGATTTACTCATAAGACTTCAGGATGATAAAGGGATCAGTGTTTCTTTTCACCCGCAAAAAAATATAGTGGCGGGTGAAAGAAAAGAATACTCCAACGAGGCCGGAAAAATCACTATTATAAGTGACGCAGCAATCGATAACCCTGTATTAAAAAACTATCTGGCGCAAAGAAAAATCCCGTCGGAAATAGCCAATAAATATTGTCGGGAAATATGCTTTGAAATTAATGGTAAAAAGCACCTGGCTATAGGCTTTCAAAATCGTGGCGGTGGCTATGAATTACGCAACCACTACTTTAAAGGAAGCAGCACTCCTAAAAAGCCCCGTTTGATCCAGCAACCGGCTGCCGGAGAACTGGCCGTTTTTGAAGGATTTTTCAGTTTTCTTTCCTACGAGGCCATGAAATATATCAAGGATAGAAACATCCTTCCACTGCCAAAACAGCAGACCGATTCGCTGGTATTAAACTCTCTTTCTTTTTTTGAAAAAAGCCGGGAACTGATGGAAAAATATGCCATTGTTCATCTGTGTTTAGACAGGGATAAAATGGGACAGCAGTGTACACAAAAAGCGTTGACGTGGTCGGCTAAATACAAAGATCAGAGCAGATTTTATGATAAGCATAAAGACCTAAACGACTATCTTATTAAATCTGTAAGCTCCGGACTAAAACAAAGCCGCAGTAAAGGAATGCGTCTTTAAAATTTCAGGAGCCAGCTATGTTTCTCCTTCGTCGAAACCGCTGGCTTTTTTCATCCCGCCTGCCGGACGGGATTCAAAAAGTATTGTTGAAGACGTGAAAATGACAAGTGAAGATGAACAAAGGAGGACGACCAAAAAAGGAAAATAAAAGAAGTCAGCAACTTGCTGTCATGTGTACGACATCAGAAAGAAAAATAATTGAAGACAAAGCAAAACTCGCCAATGTTTCCATATCACAGTTTTTCCGGGAGCTGGCGCTGCAGGGACAAGTTGACAGGAAGATAAAGGTCCTTCCCAAAGAAGTTTTACTATTCACTGCAAATCTAAATCACCTGGCGGCAAACATGAACCAGATCGCAAAAAAAAGAAATCAAAATGACGAACTAAATGCCATTGAAAGGGCGGGTTTAATTGTACTGTCAAACGAGGTAAAAAAACTTGCAGCGGACATCAAATATTTCCTGAAATGATCGGCAAAATAATCATAGGAAAATCCTTTCGCGGCTGCATCAGTTATTGCCTTGATAAAAAGGAAGCGGAATTGCTCAATACAAACCTTTGCTACGGCAACAAAAAGGAGTTGATCAGCCAGTTTAATGAAGTCCGGCGGCTGAACCAAAATTTATCCAAGCCAGTTCAGCATATAACTATCAGTCTTCCGAAAGGAGAACAACTGGATAAAGCCCGGTTAGTGACCATTGCCGAAGACTGCGCCAAAGATCTTGGCTTCGAGAAGAATCAATATATCGTAATCGTCCATCATGACACGGCCCATCAGCATATTCATATTGTGGCAAACCGGGTAAGTTTTGATGGAAAGACCGTAAAGGATAATCATAACTACCGGAAGATGGCTGTTTATTGCAGGAAGATGGAGGAAAAACATGGTCTGCAGAAAGTGCTTAGTCCAAAAAGATATTTGTCAAAAGATCAGTGGCAATTACCCCGAACTGACCAGCGAAAAGAAAAGCTTCGCCAGGACATAAAAAAATGCCTTGCCATATCGACGGATTATTCCGAGTTCGAGAAACAGATAAAAAAGCGGGGTTACCAGGTCCACAAAGCAAGAGGAATTGCTTTTGTTGACCAGCAAAAAGTCAGGGTAAAAGGCAGTGAAATTGGGTACTCTTTGAGTACAATCGAAAAGATCCTTTCTATGCTGCCAGGACAGAAAAAAGTTGCTTTGCAACATGCGCAATTAAATGAAACAAAGGACCAATCAGTCCAACAAAAACTCACAGGCATTCCAGCGAAGAATTTAGAAAAAGGCAGGGAATTAAAAGTGGGCGCCGAAATACTATTAGAGCCAGCACACCAACAGGATAATATTAACCCTGCATTGCTCAAAAAGAAAAGACAAAAAAGAAGAAGAATAGGACTATAGTTTAATCACAAAAAATATACATCAAATGAATCCCGAGATGCTTGAATTAGTGTTGACAGAGTTACTGGAGGAACAGAAAAAAGAGACGCTCACAAATGCAGAAATGGTTTCCATTGTCAAAAAGTTATTGGCAAAGGTTGAGGTCCTGGAACAACTACTTCACCCAGAAGATGGCCCTGCGATTTTGGAGCGGCTTCGGGCTATCCAAGTTGCGTGTCAAAGCGGTTCAGAAAAACCAGCGTTAAACTCTGCCCATATCACGCCGGTACAAACTGTTATAAAACATCATTTCTATTTCAAAACAACGGCGGTAATTGCAATCTTATTTTTTATGATCATAGTGAGTTTAACCTGGCTTTACATTGAAAAAGAGAAGGAGGCAAATGCCCATAAAGGAAACGATTTAAAGTACCGGTACTTGAAATTAAATGCAAGTCAAAATTTGAAAAAAATACTGCGCCTCACAGATAGCTTGTACCTATATGCAACCGATTCTATGCAAAAAAAAGTGATGTGGATAGAACGGCAACAATTGGAGTTGTCAGAGAAGACAAACAAGCATGATCAGCTTGAACAGCAACCTTCTAAAAGGAACGACAAAAAACGACTTTCAAAATAGATTTTGTAACTTTAAACAATGGGAAAAAGCACAGCCATATTGCAGAAGCCGGATTTGCCAAGACACCTGTTTTGGGACTTTGTTTATGATAAGATAGACTGGAAAGGTGATTATACGACTGTAATGGAAAGAGTACTTGAAAGAGGTTCCAGGCAGGACTGGGAAGAAATGATTCGTTTTTATGGGAATAAAAAAGTCATTACTGCTCTAAAAAAAGAGATCAAATTCCTGGCTGATTACGCTATAGAAGAGGTTTGTGCATATTTCCAACTCCGTAAGGAAGAACTTTTATGTTATACAAGGAAACAGTCGAGACCGGGACATTGGATCTGATCAAAGAATTGATGAGGGATAAGGAGTTCACTGCATTTAACTTAGTTGGGGGTACCGCTCTTTCCCTTAAAATAGGCCACCGGAAATCCATAGATATAGATCTTTTTACAGATCGTGATTTTGATTCTGCTCATATTGCCAAGCATTTATCAGAAAAATATAGCGCCGAGAATATTAAAACTCTAAAAAATGGAGTATTCTCTTTAGTTAACAAGGTCAAGTTAGATATTCTTGCACACCGGTATCCGATACTTAATAAAGTGGAAATAGTCGATGAAATACGAATGCTTTCTTTGGAAGACATCGGAGCGATGAAACTTAATGCCATTTTATATAATGGAACACGGCTAAAAGATTTTGTTGACATGTATAGCTTGTTAGAACACGTTCCTTTGCACAAACTAACGGAAGCATTTGAAAAAAAATATTCTGATGTAAATAAACAAATGGCACATACTGCCCTTCTTTATCATAAAGATGTTAAACGCAACCAGGAAATTATTTTTATTGGAAAGAAAACTCCATGGAAGGAGATTGCAGATAGGTTGCGGGAGGCTGTAGCCAATGAACGTATGACCTTTCAAGGTCACCGCGTTAAAGAGAAACAACAGGACAAATTAAAAGAAGAACAGAAGCGTTCCTTACGTAAAGGGCATAGAGGCCCCAGGTTGTAGTTAATCAAGGAGAAAATTTATGCCTATAACTGCAAAGCCCATATTGATCCGCTATGGTAGCGCAGCTAAATCAAGTTTTAATATGAATGCCACCGAACTCAATCAGGCTGCTTCATCCATTTTACGGCGAGCCCGGGAAAAAGCTTTCAATAAAGGATTACCGATCTATTATATAGATAAAGATAAGTTGGTAGAAGAGTACAGTGATGGTTGCAAAAAAGTGATAAATCGTTAACAGTAGTACCAGACTAATAGGTGGTCCGACCTGGGGTATCTCGGTTTAAAATTCAGGCTCTTTTTCGACGGAAGCTGCAAAAAAGAAAATTCTGAATAGTATTAAAAGGGGTCGTATGGTCTTCAGTTATACATTTTGTTTTTTCAAACCCATTATTAAGCTCACTTTCTAACTGTTCTTCGTTGTACTTTTTTATGAAGAGCCCACTACATTTATCCGGCCCATTTTCAGAGAAAGTTCCAATAGTTATAAACCCCGTTACAGATTTTCTCGCCCTGTTTAGGTATTCATTTATTTGTTGGGGAGTGGTCAGGAAATGGAAAGTTGCTCTATCATGCCATACATCGTAGGTTCTCGATGGTTTAAACTCTGTTATATCAGAAATAATCCAGCGCACTTTATTGGCCTGCTCACCGAGCCTTTCTTTAACCCTCTGGATTGCCTTTTCTGAAATATCTAAGACCGTTATATCTTCAAACCCTTCATTTAATAAATAGTCAACAAGTTTGCTATCACCGCCGCCAATATCTATTATTCTTGCAGATTTTGACAGATTATAACTATGTATGAAGTCAAGAGATGTTTTGGGTATCTCCTGCGTCCAACTTATTTCATTTGGCTGTTTGGCATTATACACCTTTTCCCAATGTTCTTTTTTATCCATGTTGTAAAATTATAGAATTAATTCAAACTTTATATGGCAGCCTCTTCTGAAAACAATTTGAAACATGCGACCACCAATAGCATATTTTAGGTGTGGCTCGTGACCGTGATCAAATTGAAAAATCAAACCTAACATTCTGAATTTATGCGCTGTATTATTAATGATTGACTGGTAAATCAGGTTAGTGTAAAGGTTTTGCTGTTTAGCAGCATAAGTAGTTAGTCCAAAATAAGAATTCTGCATATAGTCAATCCCTGATAGTTGCAAGCCAAAACTCTTATATTTCTTTTCCGGGAATACATACCCAATTTTGGCAAAAGCTTCGTAGCGCTCTGTATTAATTCCTAATCCATAGCTGTTGGTTGTATTCTTATCCGTGTCAGGATTAATTGTTAGTTCCCCGCCTGTCCTTTTATCATTCAATACTTTTACGCCAACCCGTGTAAGAAAGCCCTTCCCGTTATCATACTTCCATCTACTGATCAAACAGAACTGGTTCCCGGTCGGCAGGTCCCTGAATCCATCCTTGTTAAAATCTAAATTTTTGCTTAATATGACAACTACTGCCCATTGCAGAAAAGCCATGCTTGAAGCAGGTTACAATACTTTCTTATTAAAATCAGAAGGCGTTTTATTGACTTGCTAACCGACAGCGGAACATCAGCCATGAGTGACCAGCAGTGGGCCGGAATGATGATGGGTGATGAAGCTTATGCCGGAAGCCGGAATAAAATAAAAGAGATGAAGATGGTCTATGAACCAAAATACCTGCGAATTTTTCAGTCAAGGCTCGAAAAATTATAGTCATTAACCAAACAGGTAAGCCAACCCATTATTAACCGGTTCGCATAAGTCAGTCATTTTTTTATCCCTGCATAATTTTTCAAATAAATCCCTGACACCTTTATAATCATTGTGTATTGGGCAGGGATGTGTGGAAGAACATTTGCTCAAGCCTAATCCGCATTGTTTAAAAACTTCTTTGCCATCTATTGCTTCCACGATATTGATAATGGGTTGATTTTTTTGTTTCACTGTTACGTAAAAGCCGCCAGTGGGACCCTTTGCACTGTTAATGACTTTCTCCTTAACCAATATTTGCAGCATTTTTCCAACTGTATGTTCACTGGCTTCTATAAATTCAGCGATCTCTTTAATGCCTGTTCTTACTCCCGACTCATATTTAGAAGCCAGGTATATAACAGCTTTAATAGCAGTCTTGCAGGTAAGGCTCAGCATAATTATTTGTTTAAAAAATGTTGTCCATGTTCAGATATCCGTTCATGATTCCATGGTGTGTCAAAACTCAATTCTATGAACACTTCCTCACAGGTAAATGTACTTTCCAGCACCCGCTTCACTGCGCCGGTTATTGATTCCCCCATCGGGCAAAATTGTGTTGTCAGTGTCATCGTAACATAAATCTTCCTTTCGGCTTCATCAAAATCAATCTGGTAAATCAATCCAAGGTCAACTACATTCAAACCAATCTCCGGGTCCATCACACTCTCCAGGGCTGCCAATGCAATAGTACATTTAATATTTTTGTTGGTTATTACATTCATTCTTTTGCCGGTTTATGCAGTAACACTTTTATCACATTATAATTATACAGTACTGCAGACAGTATTAAATAAGTGGTTGCAAAATTCAATATAAATACATCAACAAGATAAGTCCCGGCAATGAAAAGTATAAAACCAGAATGATAAGTCAGAGCCATCACTATAAATATCCTGTTATTAAACAGGTCTTTCGGGTTTGGTGTTTTACCCAGCCCGGCTTTTTGGTGATATACTTTATTCCAGACAATAAAAGGCAATGTTTTAAACGTCATGCCAAATATGATAACTGTTATCCATCCAAAGAAAATAACAAAGCCATAGATAAGTACAATTTGCACATTCCGTTTATCAGCCAGCAACCATCCTGTTATGCTTACCAGGAAAATAACAGGTAATAACATCATCATTACTGATAAAAGAGAAATTTTCATTTGCTCATCTACTTGTCTCCGGATACGCTGCCTGTAAGTACTATAGCAATACTTTCCAAAGAAAATCAATGCAAGAAGAAGTGCACCAATTGGTATATTGTAAGAGCCGTAGGGGTAATAAAGAAATTTTATTAAGAAAAATACCAGTCCGACATTAATCAGTAAATATATCAACCACAACAGTTTAGGATTAATGTAATTTGATATCAAAAACATCGGTATCAACCGGGAACCTACACCAATTACCAATAGAAGAAACCAGCCAATAACACCAATATGTGCATGTAGCGGCAGATATTTCAATGATTCTTTTGGTAAAAAAGAGTAACTAAAATTATACACCAGCATTAATCCCAAAAAAGCTGTGAGAAGTAACCATAGCGAAGCAGTAAATATAAAATAGGAATGTACATTTTTTGTTTTACTTTTTACAATGCTTACTGCCAGGTTAATAACATAGCAAAGCACAGCCAATAGTACAAGTCTGCCCCCCCATTTGGCCGGCCAGCCCATATCGAAAATATAAAAACCGTACACCATGATTGGGATACCGACAGCAGCTAATATAAAGGAACAATATGCCAGTTTTGTGCTATACAAGCTTCCTTCAATTAATACTGGCACCAGCTGGTGGCTGGCACCTAATATTATCATAGATCCCCAACCCAGGGCCATGATATGGGTAATAGCTAAAATATGAGGATGAAAGTAATGTTGTGTAAATGCTTTAGCAGAAAAAAACAAAATAATAGTACAAATCAGGAATGATAATGCCGCATACAAATAAAAGGGCAATACTACTTTGTGAGTAGTGTTTTTGACTAATATATCATTATCGCTTCCTGCAAACATTTCAGAGTTTAAAAATCAATAGGTGTACTTCTCCGTCACTGATTTCTTTGATACGGTAATCTAATTTTCTTTCTTTCAGTTCGGGTAATAAAAATACAGGAATACGTTTATGGTAAACAAACAAAGCTTCATCTGCAGGTAGTTTATGCACTGCTTCAAGGATCGTCATCATTGGCAAAGGCATTTCCATCCAGCGTACATCTATTGTTTGTAGTTTCTTTTCATATTGCTGCAGTACTTCATCCCATCCGGCAGAACTATGTTCGGTGCTGATTGCCTCAGCTGGCTTTGTACCACTTGTTTTATAAAAATAAGTTTGTACCAGATTATCGTTTATTATTTCTGCATGAGATTCAAACCCCTGCTTTTTCAGCAACAGCATCAGCGGTGCAGGCTCAAAAGTATTAATGATTTCAAGTACCTGACCTGTTTGCAAACCTTTAATTTTTCCAAGAATAATATTCAGCGGGTCTTCGCCTCCTTCTATTACCGGACGTACATCCAGTTTTATTATTTTTTCCGGTTTCACATTCCTGAGAAATTCAGGCACTTCTTTTATATCTTCTTTTTCTTCAGAAGGCTTTACTTTATCTACTTCAAAGCCCAATGGCTCCAGTCTGCTAAAAAAAACATCAACACTGCATCCGCCAATTTTAGAAGCCATGGCAATACTGGCCCGCCCTGCCATCAATTTTCGCAGTATCGGGTTTCTCAGTTTTTCAAATTTCGGACTGATTCCAACAATCACATCCAGTGCTGCGGGGTGCCGTTTTAATATAGCTCCAATTTTAGTATTGGCATTAATAGTCATCATTATTCAAAGTATTGTGCGAACAGGTTAATCCGTTCTTCTATTTCCTTTAATTTCTCCTGCGCATTCTTCACCTCAGTCGCATTCTTAATCTCTTTTGTTTCTTCAAGCAATGGCTCAAGCCATTGGTGCAAAGCATCATGGTCCGGCTCTTTCATTTTACATTCGTTTATCATCTTATTCAATCCATCCTGCAATTGCTCAGCAGTTTGAATATAGTTTTCCAGGCTTTCTTTCTTTGTGCCTGATACGATTACTTTTAATGCGGCTACGTTGGATATTGTTATTGAATCGGCTTTCCACTTAACACCATTATTCAATTCAAGGCTTTCGGTGTTTGTTTGATGCTGATGACCGGGTTCTCCGGCAGTATCAGTTTTCTTATTTTCAGTTTGACCGCCATTGCTACAAGCCAGAAAAACTCCAAAAAGCAGTGCAACTGTAAATACCTTTTTCATGAAGATTATTGTTTTGATTTTCCTGAGCTCCTAAAGAAAAATGCCATCTCCATTAATCGTTTTCTGGTAGTTCAACAATCCGGAGAGGCATTTTACTTCAGAAAGGTTTTTCATGGATTCAATCTATTTTCTATTTCCAGTGCTTTTGGAAACAGAATATTGTTCTCCAAGTGCACATGCAAATGCAAGTCTTCTTCAAACTCATCCAGCATACGGTACAGCAAGCTGTAGCTGGCACATGCATCTTCCGGCAATGAATAATTATTAGTCAACTCCCTGATTTGTGCCAGGTTTTTTCCCACCATTTCATGCTCCATCTCCATCATGTTGATTGGATTTTGCACTGACCCGAAATGTGCGGCATGTAATGGCTGTGCATTTTTGCTTGAAGCTACCAGTTCTTTGATGTAAGGGAATAATACTTTTTCCTCTTTAACCATGTGTGCCGTTAATTCTGCATTTACTTCTTCCACTAACTGATAGATGGGTAATAGTTCAGAATGCCGGTTGCCATGTACCTTCATTACTTTTTCTGCATAAGCCCTTATGTCGGGAAGGTTTTTTTGCACATAGCTATGATGGGTGTTTACAATATAATCAGACAGGAAATCCAGGCTCCAGTCATTATAAGGCAAGGGACGGGAAGCCGTCATTTTATCAGCCTGTTGTAGCTCCTGTTCAATCTTTGTTACATCCAGCCCTTTTTCTTTACAGGCTTCTTTCACCGTTTTCTTTCCCCCACAGCAAAAATCTAATCCATATTTTTTAAATATCTGGGCTTTGCGTAAATCTTTGGCAGCAATTTGCCCAAGTGTTTCATCATTTTCACCAGAAATGCGTTTGCTGATTTTTACTTTCCACCATTCAGGCCCTTGCTCTAAATATTGCCACTCAAATATATTTCCTCTTTCGCCCAGCAATTGATAATACAATGGTTTGGGGTCATGGTCATTATGTATCGTTAAACTCTCTCCTTCAACTAATTCATCAAAGCGAACAAAAATAGTGGGGTGTTTTTGCCGGGGTTCCAGCAGGGTTACATTGAGGATGTTTTCTGTTATAGTTTGCATATCTGTAAATTTTATTGTTTTATTTCACAAAGGTATGCATTATTTTATAATAAAAGTATTTAATTACTTTTATTATTTAAAATTTACCTTCACGCCAATTGAGGATACAGCAGCAACTGGCAGACTTTTTTCATAGTTTACATTAGGCAATCAGTTTCATTTTCTTTGTTCTTTCCTTCATTAAAGCAATTGCTTCTTCGTCGTTTGCAAACATATTATCTATGTTTACGACATTCTTGACAAGCTTATCATACCGCTTCATCATCAGCCAGGCAAATATGTGCAGATAATGAATGCCGTCGAAAGTGAGTGTTCTCTGTTTGACAAAAAATTCTTTACTTTTCAGAAACTCACCGGGTATATCAGTGTAGTGCAATGCCGGGCGGTTATGATGCACTGCATGATAGCCATCGTTCCAGCAGATTCTATTGTATTTTGTATTGATACAATTAATAGAGTTGTCTTCCAGGTCAATGGGATTTACAAAAGCATGTTGCGTCCAGTTGCCCAGCATCATCACTACCCTGGCAAATACAAACGGAATAATGAAAATAAAAAGAGTGGCTTTAAAGTTTACAAAACTCATTCCCACGCAGAAAAAATAGAAAGACATTTCTCCTGCCAGAAGACGCATATAAAATTTCTTTCTCTTGTTTCTGAAAAAATACATGAAAGTATCCCGGACTCCCAGGATAAGAAACCGGCCAACATAAGCTAAAAAACCACGAAGGCTGTCCCGCTGATAGGGCAATGTACTGCTGGCATCATCCATCATATTATTGGCAACATGGTGCATACCCATGTGATGCACAAAGTAAGTTTCAGGAGTGTGGCCAAAAAAAGGACAGACAAACCAAATAATCCAGCGGTATAGCCATGTATAATTTTTTTTAAACAATTTGCGGTGAACGATACAATGCAGCATCAAACCAAACCGACCCTTAAAATACATCTGCGACACATAGAAGTAAGGAATATAAACCAGCCACCAGTACCATCCCTGCAAAACAGAAGTATACAACAAAATAGCAACAGGTATTACAAGGATATGAATACCAGTAAGCAAATGAATAAAAGGAAGGTCTCTTTTATCATTTATATATTTTAGCCAGAATTTTTCATACTAGCTGAATTTTTGAGGTTCAGCATACACCGGGTCTGTAATTGTAGTCAGTGTTTTCATGAAGAAAATCAATTAATTAATAATCAACAACCTGTCAGCGGGATAATACTATTGATGAAAATGAAAAGCGATGATGCTATTTCTCTTTCCCATACATCAGTTCTTTTACTTTCTCTTTATCTTCCTTTTCCTGTTTCAAATCGAACATGGTACCAAAAACATGATCCCACAATGTGGAGCTTACTCCATAACCCATGTGTTCATCTTTGTAATGATGCAGGTGATGATTGCGCCAATGTGGTTTCATCCATTTGAATGGAGGGTTCCAGGCATGGATGGCATAATGGATACTACCATACAACAGGTAGCCAAACAGAAAGCCCGGGAAAAATATAAAAGCATTTTGTCCCATTATAAGATACATTAAGCCAAATATAGATCCGGAAATAATCAGACTGGGTAATGGCGGCATAAACAGGCGGGTAGTATCCCTGGGATAATGATGATGGTTGCCATGAAAAATGTAAACAATTTTTTTTCCGGTTTTGTTTTCCGTTTGCCAATGAAAAAGAAAGCGGTGAGCCAGGTATTCAAAGAAACTCCAGACAAATAACCCTCCCAGAAAAACCAGGACAATTTTCAGCGTAGCATATTCAAGCCTGATATGGCTGTAATAAAGCATATAGGCAATAACCGGGAGATACATACACCAAATAAGCAAAGGATGTGCTTTTGTCAATGCTTCAAGAAACCCACTTTTAAACAGTCGGGCCTGACCTTTGTTATGAATTTTTTCGAAGTACATATGTTATGAAATTATGGTAACGAATGGAATGTTAACCTGATTTTAATCATTCAAAACCTTTTTTATAAACCATTTCTTCCTGCAAACATTTTCAGATATTATTAATTTCGTATTGATAATTTAAGGAGTCCAGTTCTACTCCGGCATAATACAGGGCTTTAACAAACAAATTCCTGTCTGTGGGGGATATACCCGGCAACCGGCGATAATACATTATACCTTCTCTGAGGTTTTGATAAAAGGAAACATAGTATTTTTTCTTTTTAGCAAATTGTCCGGTACTGGTATCCTCCTCCAATTGCTCTTTCAGGTAATCAATATATAAATGCAGTTCCGCAATAAACATATGAGGTCTGTTGGCATTGGTAACAATATTTTTTCGTCCGTAAATATGGTCAGTCATCGTTTGCAGCGAAACTACTTTAGAGAAATTAGCAATATTCGGCCCCGGACAAATTGTCACCGCAGTCAGTTTCTTAATAAAAGTTTGTTTATAGTTGATTGCCGCTGCATTACTCAGGCCCACACATAAACATTCTTTACCCAAAACATCATTTAGTTGCCTTTTGTATTCAGGCTCCGGCAGATTAAGCGATTGCAACTGTGCAATTTTTATTTTTTGATACTTATGTGATGCTGTACAAATAGGCTCTTTAGTAAACTCTGTATTAAACCCAAGATGCTTTTCGGTACAGGGACTACCTGGTTTTCCATTTTTTATACGCAATAACTTTTCGTTTTCAGCAGTAGTCCCTTTCAGATAATGGAGTCTGACCCCCAAAGGAGAATTGCGGCTCAGTACTACGTCTTTTTCTTTTGCTGCACATAGTAATTTCAATGTGGGTTCATCAACGGTGGTAGCTTCCGGTACCAACAAAAAAGGTGTTCCCCATCCGGTGCTTTCGATATTGTAATGCCGGTGCAAAAAGTCATCTTCGTCATAAGTGCCAATACCTCCTTGTGCGGAAAATACCATCCTGGGGGGGTAAATAAATTTTTGATTATTTTTTTTCAGCAAGGCAGCATTATAGATTTCAAAAAGCGTATCAATAAGTTCCTGTTTATTTGATTTGAATTCTTCGAGTATAGGTCCCATCAAATATCCATCCGTTGCAAAAGCATGACCACCACAATTCAGGCCGGATTCGATCCTGAATTCACTTACCCAAATACCCTTCTTGGCTAAAAATTTTCCCTGGATTAATGCAGAACGATAATCACTAACCTTTATAATTACTTTTTTTGTAAACCCTCCATCTTCATTTACATCAAATTCATTACATTTTTCCAGGTAATTATATAACCTGGGGTTCATACCAGCAGAAAAAACAACAGAAGAATTGGTGAGGCTGCTTTTTGCATATCCTCTCAAAGCTGCTACCGCATCTGAACCGTCTTCCAGCAATTCGCCATCACTACTATAATTATTCCGGTCTGTTTTTGTCATTATGTTTACATCAATACTACCAGGTCTTATTTGTGTCCGCAGATAATCCTCCATTCTTTTCTTGTCCGGCTGATTACTTGCTCCCATCATTTGCAGGTACAATTGTTTCAGCGTACTATCATCCGGCAGCATTTCAAAATATTTTACTATTTCTGAACCTGCTTCAAATGCAGCTCTCTTGAGTTTTTCAACCTGTGCCTGCACAATTATATTTACGAGGTTCAGGTAGTCTGTAATTCTTTTGGCCCGATAGTCCTCTTCATGGGTACTGATAGGGAAATACTCCTTATTGATAGTTGGATAATAATGACTGCGCATCATTTCTACTAACCTGTCCTCGATAATTGAAATAACGGATGAGATGCCAAACCGGGCTACTTTGATTGGTGTATCAACGGTATAAGCTAACCCCATTACGGGAATGTGAAATTTATGCTGTGGAGAATAATACATGTTATGTAATAACTATGATTGAAACTTGTAAGTAATATTTTTTAATGAGAGACACAAAACAAACAAGTGGCTGCTAACAACCAGTGTGTATGTTTTTGGGAAGTAAAGATATCAATAATTAAGGATAATAATGTCCTTAATTATTTCAGATTCATTACTTCTCTATATCCGGCCCTTATCCGGATAATTGCTTTCCCTGTTGCGTTATCTTACTTCTGGCATTTCTCCTTTATCTCATGAAATATCTCATGCGCCTCAGTAATCATCGTTTTTAATTCAGCATCCGTTTTATTTTTTCCTACTGCTTCCTTAATAACTTTGCATTGCTGAACCAGGCGTTTCAAAATAGGCTTGGTTACAGAACCATTAAACCCCCCTGGTGCCACTGATTTTTCCCAGGCTTTGGCCCTGTTCACCAAATCGCCGACTTTTTCTTTTACAGGTTGCAGGTTATTTTCTTCAGCCGGATGAAAGGCTGTACTCATAACTGCATGAAAATCCTCCATCTCTTTCCACTTAGCTTCTTGTTGAGAAAAGCCAGTCTGGCTTAAAAAAGAAAAAATCACCATAAAAAATAAAATTTGTACTTTTTTCATATTAGTTGTTTTAATTAAATAATTATGTTTCTCTGGATTTACGAAATAGTTACTTTCTCCAAATCATTTTGCCTTTTCCAGTTTAACTTTTTCCCAAACCCTAACTTGCTATCTGTCATTTTTATATAATCAATCCGGATAGTAAACACTTCCCCTTTTATTGCCAACGCCATGGGGTGTTTCTTATGATACCGCATATATGCATCTTTTGCCATCGGATGAAATTGCTGCAACACTTCTCCCTGCAGCTGTATGCCCCTTGTTATCAACTTATTCAGTTTATCCGGCAGGATAGTACCCGCAACAATGGGGTTGTTTGCTATTAAAGCTGAATGGTATGCATCCATTGATGATTTGAAATAGAATAAACTATTCTCCTTGTTAAATACATAATAACAACTGAAACAATAAGGGCTTCCACCTCCATTTTTGCAGCAAATAGTGGCACAGGTTTGTTGTTGTAAAAAGCGGATAATGCTATTGTTTATAGTACTCATCTTATTTAAATTCCATTCTCTCTTAACTAAACATTTTTTTCTTCCTCACTAAAGCGGCATTAAATTGTTTTTTTTCAGCTGCTGTTACCGGTGCAACGCCAATCACAGGAGTAGTTTTTCCATACTCATCCAATGCCACAAAAATGAAATAAGCTTCACTGATTAAATAGTTTTTCCCATCCATTACTGTTTTGGCAAAAGCGAAAACAAAAATTTCCATTGACGTTTTAAAAGCACGGGTTATCCTGGCAGAAATAGTAATAATATCTCCAACTTTAGCCGCTGCACTAAAATCAACACGATTGATACAAGCGGTAACACAAATTTTTTCTGCATGGGTTTGTGCACATACAGCTGCAGCTATATCCATCCACTCAACCAAACGACCGCCCTGCAGTATGCCCATGGGGTTCGTATCATTTGGACAAACAACCTCTGTTTTGATGGTTTCAGAATCGGATGGGGCCTTATAGCTTAATGCTTTCATTGTTTAGTTACTGTAAATGTTTTATATAACACCTGCGCCGCTTATGCTGCACCGTATCATAGTATTCCCATATAGACTGAACTTTTGTGTTCTCCTCCAGCTCGGGATTTGATTCTGCATATTCAATTCCATTTTTTATGTAAGACTTTGTTAGCTCATTCATAAGAATTGCATTAACGCCTTTTCCCTGTAAATCCTTTCTCACTGCTACGAGGCATAAATCAGCAAGATTGTTTTTTTTAAACGCTTTCAGGACATGAATAAAACCAAATGGGTAAAGACTTCCTTTTGCTTTTTGCAGGGCTAGAGACAAAGAAGGCATCGTAATTCCAACTGCAGCCAATTCACCATTCTTATCTAAAACCAATGAAACAAAATCTGGACGGATAAACGATAAATATTTCCTCGTGTTATATTCAATTTGCTTTTCATTAAGCGGCACCATGCCATATAAATCAGCATAAGCAGAATTGATTAACCTGAAAATTTCTTTTGCATAGGACAATAGATCTTTTGTAGTTTCCAATCTCACCACCTTCAGTTGATATCTCTTTTGAACAATGGCTGGTATTTTCTCTAGCTTTTCCGGCACCACATCGGGTAGTTTAATCTTGTACTCTACCCAGTCAACATCTTTGCTGTAACCTGCCCTTTCAATAAACAAAGAATAATAAGGGTGGTTATATATAGTTGCAAAAGTGCCCAATTTGTCAAACCCATCTATTAATAAACCGGCATAATCAAAATTGGTAAACCCAAGTGGCCCATGAACGGCAGTCATTCCTTTCTCTTTTGCCCACATTTCTGCTTGCCCTAAAAGAGCTTTTGTAATTTCTTCATCTTCCTCAAAATCTATCCAGCCAAACCTCATGTATTTATTTTTCCACTTTTCAATAAACGCATGATTGACAATAGCTGCTATACGGCCTACCACTTTATTTCCTTTATAAGCCAGCCAGTATTTCGCTTCACAGAACTCAAATGCAGGGTTTTTATTTTTGCTAAATGTATCTTCAATATCTTTTTTTAATTGAGGAACATAATATTTGTTTCCCTGATATAAGCGGAAGGGGAAATCAATAAATTTACTGAGTTGTTTTTTATTTACCACCTCTTTAATGATGATATTGCTGGATTTTTCAGTGAATGTGGTTGGATTTAATATCGAGTTTCCATCCAGAGGGGTTTCGGAAGCCTGAAATTCCCGCAGGGATATTTTTGTATTTTTTTCGCTTATAAGAGCTTCCATTTTCATTAATAGCTGATTGGCCTCCTCTATATCAAAATCTTCATGCTGCTTTTTGCTCACCCCAAAACTTGTTAACTCAAATTGCATATCGGGGATGATGTTATGATTCCCCAAACACTCCTTGGAACAAGCCAGCGGGCAACCATCAATTGTAATAATTTTTCTTCCTGACAAAGCCGTGTGTACTATTTTTTTTACATTGCCGCCAATACCTGCAATGCAGGACATTTCTGCTACTCCAGCTCTGTCCATTTTTATTGCCAGATAATTGGCCATCTGTGCCGCACTGGAACAACCGGAGCAGGAATACACAAGGGGCTTTTTTTCGGCTATTGTTTTCATCATATAGAAAATACTTTTCTAAAATATGTTTTCATTAATCCCAAAAGAAGCTGCACCCGCCAGACGCTGCGTATTTTAATATTGAGCCAGAGGTGTTGTAATTTTTTCATCGCTTAATGATTGAGTTAAAATACCAGGATCATTCTTTTTTAACCCTCTTCTTCTGCTGGTAATAAACCAAACCAACGGTATCACTCCGCCTATTGTGAATATGGAACCACCAACAATACGAAGCCAGGTGAGTGTTTGAAAACCGGTGCTCTCAATAAATTCATGGCTGCGGGCATACCATAATCCCTGATCTGTTACAGTTTTAAACTGATAAATTCCAGCAGGAAATAAATCAAGAAATACCATCAATAGCAGACCAATGTTGATTGACCAGAAAGCCCTTTTGATGAGCCGGGGCTTCCACCAATCAGCTTTAAATAAAAGCTGACAACAAAACAATATAGCCGCCAAAGCAAGATTACCATATACACCCATCAATGCAGCATGGCCATGATTCACCGTTAAGTAAGTACCATGTTCATAATAATTAGCGATGGGAAGGTTGATGATAAAACCCAACACACCGGCACCAAAGAAATTCCAGAAATTTACTGCTACCAGAAACAGGAACACTTCTGAAAATCCGAATTGCTTATTCAAATCTCCATTAACCTTGTTGTTATTCTCCAGCACTTTAGGAAGTTTACTGAACCGCCATGCTTCCAGTGTAAGCAATACCAATGGTATTACCTGCAATGTTGAAAACACAGAACCAAGGGCCATTGTGAAAACCGGTTTCCCATTCCAGTAAAAATTATGAGAGATGCCAAGTAAGCCAGAACCAAGGAACAACAATGTAGCTAAGTAAATAACACGGATAACAGCTTGCTTGCTTACCAAACCCATTACCACCATAAAATATCCAATCAATACTGTTGTAAACACTTCAAAAAATGCTTCAGCCCACATGTGTACTACCATCCATCGCCAGAAATCAGCAATCACAAAATTGGTTTTAGGTGTTGCAATAAACCCGGAAATCAATAATAAAATGATACTGAAAGTGGCATACACTAACCAATTGGGTAATGCCCATGGTTGTTTCATTTTCATTACCGGTTTAATGCCGCGGTATATTGTTATAGCCCATATAATAAATACAACTCCGAGAATTATCTGCCATAGTTTTCCAGGCTCTACATATTCCCATCCCTGGTGGCCAAGCCAATACCAGTTCTTTCCAATAATCCCTTTTGGTCCAAGCAACATTCCGGCGAATGAGCCAGCCACCAACAATATGGTAAGCCAGAAAATAGCATTGATAAGTGTAACCTGTTTTTTAGATTGTTTTGGAGAAACAAGTGACATCATAAAAAATGAAGCACCTATCCAGCAGGCAGAAATCCATAAAATGGATAATTGCACATGCCAGCTTCTTGTTACTGTAATTGGCAGTGTTTCAGAAATATTAAACCCAAAAAAGTTTACAAACCCTACAAAATCATGAACAGTTAAAATGCCTGCTAAAACCTGTACAGCAAAAAGTAAAATAGCAACATAAAAAAACTTGTAAGTGGACTTTTGTACAGCATCAGGTTGAAATTTTTGTATTTCTCCCCTTGACATAAAGGGCCGGGCATTGTTTGTATAAACATTATCATCCAGTTTTTCCAGTTTACCATGATAATACAACACCAACCCCAAACCAAAGATTAACCCGAGTGAACCAATAATGCTCCAGAGGATAATTGCAGCACTGGGAGTATTGCCTGCTGCCGGGTCATAAGGCCAGTTATGCGTATAGCTGTAATGCTCACCAGGTCTTTCTACTCCACAAACCCATGAACCCCAAAAGAAAAAAGCTGTCAGCGATTTTATTTCATTGGCATCAGTAATATAACCAGATGGTTTAAATGCACCGGGTGAAGAGGGATTGGTAAATTTTTGATTGTAATATTTGATCAGTTCACTTACCGCATAAGCCTGTGCATCGGAAAGTAATACACTGTTATTCTTACTATACTTGTTATTTTTTATTTCAGCCTTCACCTGTTCAGCAATTCCTTTCTTAAGCAAATCAGCATTTGCATCTGCCTTCAATTGCGACTGATAAAAATCATTCATGTATTTAGAAACATAATGTAATGCTTCTGCTGTATAGTCCGGTCCGCGGTTGGCACCATCGCCAAACATACTTCCGTATTCCATCAGGGCATATTTCTGAAACACGGCCTGTCCATCCAATACATCCTCTTTTGAGAAAACAGTTTCATTCTTTGATGAAACGTAGAATGGAATGGGCGGGGCTTCTGTGTAAGTATGCACGGCAATCATCGTTACCCCTGCTATACTGATTATAAAAATAATCAGCAACGGCAGCCACCAGTTTTTGGGATTCAGCAGGTAGCTGATAAAATTTCTCTTTGCCATAAAAAAAATTATTGGCAAATATAAATAATTAAAGATAATTTTGTCCTTAATTATTTCAGGCGTTACCATGCGTTCCGGAAAGCTAAAAAATATTACAGCGGCATCTTTGGTAGTTACTTTCTTATTCTATTCCTTCCATCTTTACTCATCCTTACCAGTGAAAGGGAAAACAGTTACTGAAGAAACCAGCAAAGGGAAATTGATATGGCAACAATATAATTGCAATGCCTGTCACCAGGTATTTGGGTTAGGCGGATACCTTGGCCCGGATCTTACCAATACTTATTCACTTAAGGGTCCTGCTTACATCACAGCTTTTTTGCAAAGCGGAACTGTCACCATGCCCAATTTCCATCTGAACGGACAGGAAATGAATGCTTTACTTGCTTATTTACAAAACATTGATGCATCGGGCAACGCAGACCCAAGAACTTTTACAATTAATACCAATGGCACTATTGAACAGTAAGCAAGGAACGACATCTAGGCTATTTATAATTGCCGGTCTTTTGCTGCTGGGCACAGGAATGTTTTGGGGATTAACCGGCGGACTGCAATACCTGGTACCCGGATTTCTAAAACAAAATCTGTCTTTTGAGAAAGTAAGGCCGCTGCATGTATCATCAGTAGTTTTCTGGATAATTTTTGGGGCGATGGGTAGTGTTCTCACTTATCTGCAGCAACATACCGGCAGAAAAATGTATTCGCAGTTACTTACAAAAGTTCAATTGGTCATTTTTATTCTTTCCATCATTGCTATTTTGATTTCCTATTGCGCCGGCATATTCGGCGGCAGGGAATATTGGGAATTTCATCCGCTACTGGCATTACCCATTGTTGCAGGTTGGGTACTGTTTTTAATCAATTTTATAAAATCAATTGGTTCGTTCAGAAAACAACCCGTTTATGTGTGGATGTGGCTTACAGGAATCGTATTCTTTTTATTCACCTTTCTCGAGTCCTATTTATGGATATTCCCTTATTTCAGAAATAATGTAGTGAACGACATGACGGTGCAATGGAAATCGTACGGTTCTATGGTAGGTTCATGGAATATGCTTATTTACGGCAGCAGTATTTTCCTGATGGATAAAATAAGCAATAGTAAAACCTATAGTCACTCAGGTATAGCCTTTGTGCTTTATTTTACTGGGTTATTCAACCTGATGTTTAACTGGGGACATCATATTTATACATTACCCACTCATAATTACATCAAACACATCAGTTATGCAGTCAGCATGACAGAGCTCTTCATCCTTGGCAGAATTATTTTTAACTGGAGGGCTTCTGTCAGTACAGCTAGAAAAAATTTTCATAAAACAGCCTACCGCTTTCTGGTAGCTGCTGATGTCTGGATATTCTTAACATTATTATTGGCAATTTTTATGTCAATTCCAGGAATCAATCTGTACACTCATGGCACACATATTACCGTAGCTCATACAATGGGTGCAACCATTGGTATTAATAGCTTTTTATTGCTGGCTATTGCATTTGATATACTCAATGATACCTGCCGGAGTTTTGAGCCTTATAAAAGACTATTCAACAGGGGATATTGGCTGGCTAATATGTCGCTATTTATCTTCTGGATAAGTTTAATCGGGGCAGGCGTAATGAAAGCAAGATGGCAGTTAAGTACTTCTCAGATACCTTTCAGCAGTATGATGCTTCAGTTAAGACCATTCTTTATTGTATTTTTTATTTCCGGAACAATAATGATGACAGGTTTCATATTCATTATCTACCCCTTGTTAAAAAACCAGTTGCTCTGTTATTTCAAAACAACAACAAAAGAAAAAATACAAACCCGGTACTATTCATCTGTTGCCTTTAAAATAGAATAAATAGCCTGGCAACTAATTTTTTATATATGCTGCTCGTCACAAAAATATTTCATTTCGAAATGGCACATGCCATTAATGGTTATCAGGGTGCCTGTAAAAATATACATGGCCATTCTTATGAATTACATGTAACTGTATCTGCAGATAATCAGGAAAAGGGCTATATAGCTGTTCCGGGTTTTATAATAGATTTTAAAGAATTAAAACAGTTGGTTAAATCATCCATTATCGATGTACTTGACCATAAACTTCTTTTGTCGAGGGCTTACTTAAGCCAAAATCCAGGGATTCACTCACAGGAAAATCTGGTCATTTGGAATGCAGAACCCACTGCTGAGAATTTGCTCTTGTATATCCAGGCTGTTATTTGTGAAAAGCTCCCAAAGCATGTAAACCTGGGTAGACTTAGACTTTATGAAACAAAAGATTCGTACGCAGAATGGATAAATGGCTTATTTTGAAGACTGTATTTTGATAAATTGCGGTGGAATTCCTCCACCACTACTATTAAATAATATTATGTTTTCAAAAGCAACCGAGTATGCGTTAAGAGCGACAATCTATATAGCTCAAAATAGTTCAGAGGAAAGGAAAGTCGGCATCCAGGCTATCGCAGAAGCTATCGACTCTCCACAATCGTTTACCGCGAAAATTCTCCAGTTGCTTACCAGGGACAATAAAATCATCCGTTCAGTGCCCGGACCACATGGCGGTTTTTATATTACTGAGAAAGCCAAAAAATTGCCGGCACGTTTCATTCTGAAAGCGATGGGGGAAGAAGAAGCCCTGGAAAAATGCGTGCTTGGTTTGAACCAGTGTTCTGAAAAAAGCCCCTGTCCAATGCATTCACGTTACAAATTTATTAAGCAACAACTGAAAGAGCTTTTTGAATCCAAAACGATCCAGGATCTTGCAGATGAATTGAAAAAATGAGACTGCTTAAAATTAAAAAGTTTGAGAGATCGAAATGATTGTTGTTGCTCTGCCTGCTGTTCGGGATGGAGCGTTAAGGCATTGAGCATTGTGGCCTGCTTATAGTGTTCGAGGGTATACCTCATTATATTTTTATGCCCACTACAACATAATAGTATAATGGCATTTTGTTGTTTGAGTTAGTTTTAGCAGAACAGAGTTAAAGGAGGCCAGCCCCTAATGCAAGTGAAAGCAGGATTAACATAATGGCAACCAGCACTTGCATGAACTTCAGGGTGACTTTTTTCAAAAGTTTGTTTCCAATATAAGAGCCTGCAACCCCAGCAAGCGTAGCACTTATTACTAAAGTGAGATTTTCCTGTAGCCCAGCTTTTGAAAACCGGGTTGCATAAACCGACAATCGTGTAAAATCAACAAAGGTGGAAACCACCACTGCTGTGGCAATAAAGGCTTCTTTGGATAACCCGGCCCTAATAAGAAAAGCGCTGCGTAATGCTCCCTGGTTACCTGACAGTCCGCCAAAAAACCCGCTTAATGCACCGCCGATAGGCAACTTTTCTTTCCCAAATTGCAGTTTGCTAAAATAGGGTAGTAAGTCTATCAGGGCAAATGCAATTAGGAGAATGGAAATAATAAATTTCACGGGAGATACTTCAAATGTTCTTCCGCCTATTGCATAAGAAAACAACGGGCTCAAATCAGTGATCCGGAGCAATAGCCAAGCCCCTGCAAATGCGGCAATCACCGCAGGAATTCCAAATCGGAGAGTCACCTGCCTCTTGGCCTTTTTACCGACCAGGATAATCTTAAAAATATTATTGAAGAAATGTAGCACTCCGGTCAAGGCAATGGCCAGATCAACGGGGAAAAAGATCATAAAGACGGGCGTAAGGATAGTTCCCAGACCAAAACCTGAAAAAAAGGTAAGGATGGCTACTACAAAGGCGGCAAGTGACAATATAACTATTTCCATCGCAGATTTGTGATTTTGTGGTCAACCGACCATTTGCCTCCGCCTTTTATTAATAAGAAGATACTGCCCAGCAGCATCGCCCAGTCGGTGCGGCTGTCGTGAAGCATAGACCAGAAACCATTATCTGCTAATAACTGTGCTTTGGTAGTAGCTATCGCAACTAACATAATACTGAGTAATGGAATAGCGGCAAGCCGTGTGAGCAGACCTGATAAGACCAATGATCCGCATAGAACTTCAAAACTTCCCACAAAAGGGCCGAGAAAATCAGGACTCGGTAACCCGATTTTGGCAAACCGCCCCGCGCCTAATTTATCGGCAAACAAAAATTTCTGTATCCCCTCTGACAAAAAAACCGCACCGACCATCAGGCGTATAATGATGGTGGTGGTGGCATTATCTGTTTGGAGTAATCGTTTTAGCATTTCATTTTCTTATAGGTGATTGCCTTTCAGTCGGAGTTTTGACGGTAAAGAAGGAAACATTCTCCGCTGCATGACAACTGTTGCAATTGGAAGTAAGAATAAGAAACCGGTTGTTGAACTCAGCGCTGTCTTTGGCATCAACAGACTTTTGAATCTGCGGTAATACATCGGTTAAAAAATGTTCGGCAGACTTTGCCCTTTTAGGTCTTCGCTGCAACCCATTTTCGACGGCAATTTTTATTTTCTCCACCTGGTAATTGGCATATCCCCAATTCTGATCCTTACCGGCCCAATAAAGTTCCTGGTAGCGGTATCCTGTTTCCACCATTGCCATGTCGAATCCGCGAAACTGCCTTTCTGTTATCTTGATTTTTTCTTCCTCACTTCCTTTTATCCATTCACCTTGCGTGTTGTTTTTATTATTACTGCAGGCAATAAGAAAAAGAAATACCGCCAGAGCAGCGGTTATTGCAAGTTTCATAAAACTGTGTGTGAAAGATTATTGTTTCACTTTTCAAAAGTGGTACAATATATTGGATGGATCGTGGTCTATTTGAAAATAGAATGGTATTTTCTAAACAGCGGTTCTGAAATAATTGGGGGTATGGCCTGTATGCCGTTTGAAATATTTTACAAAATGTGAGTTATCCTTGAAGTCCAGCGATAGTGATATTTCAGCAACAGTCATATCAGTATAGAGCAGCAGTCGCTTGGCTTCACTTATAATAAATTCAGACAGCATTTCTGCCGCGGATTGACTTACTGTTTTTCGGCAGACTGAATTCAGGTTTTGCGGGGTGGTTTTTAACAACCAGGCATAATGGGCAACACTGTTTTTAAGCGCTTTGTCCTGGCTGAGTATTTCCCGGAACTCCAGGCAAATGTTAGATGCCTTTTTCTTTGGAGGCTGAACAGGCTTTGCCAGTTGCAGCATCTTGCCAAGCAGCGCCTTCAACAGACCCTCGATCACAGGCGAGTTGATATTCAAATCATCGTTGTATTCTTGTACCAGCATTTCAAACAAGTGTTCTATCATTTTCTTTTCCTGCAGGAGGATATAAGAAAAGGCGCTCACCTGTATCAGCAGGTTTTTCAGTTCTTTATCAAGACTTATGTCAGCGAAAGATTTTTTCAGAATCAGAACATAGCCATCAGGTTCAGAAAACAGTTCCCAGTTATGCACTTGCTCTTTTCTTACAATAAAAACTACAGGTGGGGTTACAGGATATTGTTGTGAGTCTATGGTATGGAAACCTTTCCCCTTAGAAAGATAAATAATTTCAAAATAGCTATTATGCTTATGAGGCTCTGTTCTGCGTACATTCTTTCGGAATGATGCAATTTTGATAGACTTTCCTGATTCACTTTTATCTTTTATTGGTAAAGATTGATTCATCGATAAGCGAAAGTTTTTGTCTATGGTCTTAAAGATAATTATTCCAAATTTATGGATACTGTCTTCTTCATCTTTTACCGTTTTTATCATGAACGATACAGGAATCTTGTCAATCAAATAGCCAATTAACCTGAATCATATTAGTTGTAAAGCTTTTGATTATAAGAATTTCTTTCGTAGTTCCTTCATATCCTCACTGATCTTTATATCCAGTATTCTTGCATAATGCTGTGTGGTTTTTAAATTCCGGTGACCGAGCATTTTACTCACTGTTTCTATAGGCACTCCATTACTTAAAGTAACAGTAGTGGCAAATGTATGGCGGGCAATATGATACGTCAGTTTTTTAGAGATTTCGCATAAGTCAGCTATCTCTTTTAGATAAGCATTCATTTTTTGATTGCTCAAAACAGGTAATACCCGGCCTTCCATAATGCACTGGGGATTATTTGCGTAACGATTTACAATACTCATCGCAGACGGTAATAATGGGATTCTGGCGGCTATATCGGTCTTTTGTCGTTTACTCATAAGCCATTTTTCACCATCAATACCTATAACAATTTCGGAGCGCTTTAATTTTTTTACATCAGCATAAGCAAGACCGGAGTAACAGCTAAACAGAAAGATGTCCCGCACGATGCTGAGCCGTTCAGTCGGGAATTGCTTGGAAGCAAGTGCTTGTAGTTCAAACTCAGTAAGCGCAATTCTCTCTACTTCTCTTTTTGTCATTTTAAAACCAAGGAAAGGGTCTCTTTGTAACCATCCATTCCGGATAGATCGGTTAACTATCTTCCGGAAATTGCTCAGGTATTTCATAGTAGAATTATGATCGCACTTACGTGTGCTTTTCAACCAGAACTCATACTCGGTAATGAATTCAAAATTCAGTTGGTTGATATCAATGTCTGCAACATTGTATTTCCATTGAAGAAAAGACAACGTATGCTTATAGGATGTCGTATAGCGTTCATGGGTTCCTGGAGCATACTCACGGCCTACCAGTTCTTTCATTTGCTGGTTATGATGTTTGAAAATTTCCATCAGCATGTATTTATGCTGATGAAGCTCGCCACCCTGCATCAATATTTTAATGTTTGATGCACTTACTTCGTGATCATTGTCTATGAGAAATTTTCTTTTCTCATAAACTTTGCGTTGAAACAAGTCAAGTTCGGAATTTAGTGATCTTGCAAACTCTGTTCTACCACCAACTCTGCCGACATTAGTATTCCAATTTGAAGTCGTACACCTTCTCTTGGTACTGATTTCACATGATCCACCATTTACTGTAATTCGCATATAAATTGCTACCTCGCCATCCTTGTCATATTTGCTTTTTCTGAGATAAAACTGCAGGCCAAAACTTTTTTCCATAAACACTCCTCTTTTAAGGGTTTAAAATTAGTTTCTTAAATCAGTGAAAAGGGGAGTTCAGCTCTTGTAAATCGTTAAAAACAAGTCGTTTATGTTAAGTTTCGTGAGTAGTGGTAAAGTTTTGGACTACTCACTGAATCACGCATGAAACTATAGCCGTAAAGCGGGAGAAAAACAGGTATGTTTAAAAATACAAAAACCTGCAAGTGATTGATTTTGCAGGTTTTCTTACTTTAAGATTATCTCAATTAACTGTAACCAGCGGAGAGAGAGGGATTCGAACCCCCGGAAACTTGCGCTTCAACGGTTTTCAAGACCGCCGCATTCGACCGCTCTGCCATCTCTCCGGCGCAAAAGTAAGGTCTATCTGTTTTCAACCCAAACTTTAGTGTATCAATCATTTACCTTCGCATCAAATTTTTTGGGTGAAGCAGCTTAAATCTCTCAATAAATACTTCTGGAAATATCGTACTCGCCTGATTATAGGGGTGTTTTTTGTATTCCTGTCTAACTACTTTAACGTATTAACACCACAGGTAACAAGCTTTGTTATCGACTTTGTACAAAAGGCTTTAAATCTTCCGGGCTATAAATCCCCTGACAATAATGCTAACTATGATGTACTGGTTGATAAATTTATTGCAAGTGTACAAGGACTTGATTCAGTAGGTGAGGTAGTTGCTTTATGTGGTGTAACTATTCTTGTACTGGCACTTTTACGGGGCTTTTTTCTCTTTTTGATGCGGCAAACCATAATTGTAATGAGCCGCCATATTGAATATGATCAAAAAAATGAGATTTATTCTAAGTATCAGCAATTGGATACGGCATTTTACAAAACAAATAGCACCGGAGACTTAATGAACCGTATTGCAGAAGATGTAAGTAGGGTAAGAATGTTTACCGGCCCCGCTATTATGTACCTGGCAAACCTGGTAACAATTATATCGCTGAGTGTATTTTTTATGCTTCAGCGAGACGCTGAGCTCACCATGTATGTATTGGCGCCGTTGCCAATTCTTGCAATAACTATCTATTTCGTCAATAATACAATTAATAAAAAAAGTGAAGCGATCCAGGCTTCACTCTCCAGACTTACTACCAATGCACAGGAGTCTTATTCAGGCATACGGGTTATAAAGTCGTTTGTACAGGAAAAAGCAATGCTTGGATTTTTTACAAAAAACAGTGAAGAGTATAAAAAAAATGCTATTGGACTTTCTAAAGTGGAAGCCATTTATTTTCCCTCTATCACTTTGCTGATTGGCATAAGTACTTTGCTTACTATAATGATTGGCGGGCTATATTATATTAATGGCGGACATAATATTGGCGTTAACACCATAGTTGAGTTTGTGATGTATATTAATATGCTCACTTTCCCTGTAAGTGCAATCGGATTAACGGCCAGTATGATTCAACGGGCAGCTGCATCGCAAAAAAGAATAAACGAATTTCTTACAACAGAACCGGCGATTCAAAATCAAAAAAATCCTATAAAGAAAAATATCGGGGGTAATATTAGTTTCAGCAATGTTCAGTTTATATATCCGCATACCGGCATTCAGGCGTTGAAAGATTTTAACCTCGAAATTAAAAAAGGGGAGAAGGTTGCTATTGTGGGCAGAACAGGTAGCGGCAAATCAACCATTGCTCATTTGCTGTTGCGTATGTATGATGTTACAGGCGGAAAAATTGAAATGGATGGAGATAATATCACCGATATAGAATTAAAAAGATTGAGGGAGCAGATTAGCTATGTGCCACAGGATGTTTTTCTTTTTAGTGAAACTGTGGAGAATAATATACGGTTTGGAACTGCGGACATAGATAAAGCCAATGCTATTAAAGCAGCCACCCAGGCCAGTGTGGCCAGAGAGATTGAAACATTTCCTCAGCAATATGATACAATGATTGGGGAAAGAGGGGTTACGCTAAGTGGTGGACAAAAGCAACGAATTTCCATTGCCAGGGCTTTTGTCAAAAACCCGGCACTTGTAATTTTCGATGATTGTTTGAGTGCAGTTGATGCAAGAACCGAAAAAGAAATTATTGGCAACCTGAAAAGTTATCTAAGCGGCAAAACAGCCATTATTATTACACATCGAATTTTCTCGTTGCTGGATTTTGATACGATTGTTGTTTTGGAAGATGGGAAAATGATAGAAAAGGGCACTCATAAACAGTTGCTGGAAAAAAATGGGTACTATGCAAAATTATATAAACGCCAGCAGGAAGAGGAAAAACGAAACACTGGAAATAGGTAGCAGACAGGCAATATTTTTTCACTATAACAACTCCGGCTTCTGACAACCTGAGAAATTTATTTAATATCTGCTTTCAGCAACCCTAAAACCCATTTGGCTGTTTCAAAAACATCTCTATATTTGTGCCTTCCAAAACTAAAGTAATTCCTTAACTGCTAAAAACTTACACAGTGGCGTACGAAAACAACGAAAAAAAATTTGATAACAACGACCGGAAGATGGAGAGCATTTACAGCAAACGTATTCGTGCTGGTAAACGAAGAACTTATTTTTTTGATGTAAGAGCTACAAGGGGTAATGATTATTACCTTACCATTACAGAAAGTCGCAAACGGTTTGATGATAATGGATATGACCGCCATAAGATATTTCTTTACAAAGAAGATTTTAATAAATTCATCAAAGCATTAGGGGAAGCAGTTGATTATGTAAAAACTGATCTGATGCCTGATTTTGATTTTGATGCATTCAATCATGACGAGAGCATGGATGAGGCAGGCCTGCAAGAAGCATTGCCTGCCGCAGACAATCCTATTGAAGTAGCTGCTGTAGAAGAAAAGCCGGAAACAACTTCTTTATCTGATGCTGGCTTAGAGCCGGAGAAGAATACTGAAGAAGTGGATAAGTGGTAATTTGTTTTTTTTTCGTGGTATTCAAAAAAAAATTATCTTACGTCCCGGATTCTGGACATTCTACTGCCAAGTGGTAGTAATCAATCATTTAAATAATATATTATGCAACCAAAATTTACTCGATTAAAAGAGTTATTCTGCATGAGATTTCTTCCGATGGCAATTGTTCTGCTGCTATCGTTGCAATTCTCGTATGCTCAAAAGACTACAAATGGGGCAAGGCCTAAGCCCGTTGTCACAGAAAAAAAGGCACTTACCAAAGAACAAGTTGAGCAGCAGCGTTTAGCTGCTGGCAGCATTAGTGATAATGATGCGGGACGCCCTAATAAGGTGCAATTAGTTAATAGAAATCAACCAGAAGCTATTTGTACCACATTTACAGGAGCACTTACAGCTGCTGATCCTGTTATGACAGGAGGAAGGTTTTTTAGAGATGGTGTTCCTTCAACCTGTACTCCAAAGCCGGCTTGCCCCGGAGCTTTTGGGGCTGCAGGTAATGTGTACGACACGTATTCGTTTGTTAATACTCAGCCAGTTTCTCAGTGTGTTACAGTTACTGTAACTAACAATGACCCGGCAATCAGCCAATTTGTGTCTGCACACCTTGGTAGCTTTGATCCTTCCAATGTTTGTACTAATTATCTTGCTGACGCAGGCTCTAGCGCTGCTGGTGCCGGTGGTGTTATAAGTTTTCAAGTTGTTATTCCGGGTTCAGCAACAATGGTTCTGGCTGTAACAACAGTTACACCTGGTGTATTTTCTTCAGGCTATTCAATTACAGTAGATGGTATTTGCACACCTTGTGTACCTACTAATGCAACTGCTCCAGTTATATCTTCAGTTCCTTCCAGCACATGTGCTGGCTCGCCAATTACTTTAAGCATTTTGTCTGGCAACCTCAATGGTGCTGCAAACTGGGTATGGTATGCTGGTGGTTGTGGTACTGGTGCTTCAATTGGCACTGGAACTTCTATAACTGTAAGCCCTGTTGCCAATACAACCTATTTTGCCCGTGGTGAGGGTGGTTGTGCTCCAGCTCCTGGTCCTTGCGGATCACAGGCTGTAACTGTTACTGCTTGCAGCTGTATAACTCCGGATGTATCTACAATTTGTGCAGGCTCTGTACAAGCTTTACGAGTTAATCAAACTCTTCCGGCAACTATATCTGCTCCATTTACTGCAGCGGGGGCTATTACAATCAATGCTGTTGGAAATGCCAGCCCTTATCCTGCTACACTAGCAGTTGCAGGTTTACCAGGTGGAGCAACTATTAATTCTGTAACTCTAACCGGATTTTCACATACTTTCCCTGCTGATGTAGATATCGCCTTACGTTCACCATCAGGTCAAACGGTAATTCTAATGTCAGATGCAGGTGGAGCAACAGATGCTGTAAATGCTAACCTAACATTTAATGATGGTGCGGCTACTCTATTGCCAGCTGCAATTGTGTCTGGTACTTACCGACCTACTAACATAGGTGTTCCGGATAATTTCCCTGCTCCTGGTCCTGGTAGTATATCTCAGGCTACTCCTTTATTATCTTCTATTACTGCAGGAAACGGTACATGGGAATTATTTGTTGTTGATGATTTAGGTGGAGATGCAGGTTCTATTTCTGGTGGTTTTAGTATAACATTCAATATACCAGCCACAACAGCCACATGGACTCCTGTAACCGGTTTATTTACAAATCCTAATGGTACAGGTGCTTATGTTGCCGGTACTGAAACTTCAGTTGTTTATGCAAGTCCTGCTACAACAACAACATATACAGCTACTGTAAACAACGGACCTTGCGTAGGTGCAAATACAGTTACGGTAAATGTATTACCTGTCCCAACTGTATCAGTTACTCCTAATGGTTTACCAAGTGGAGTGTGTGCCCGGGCTACATTAGTAGCTTCAGGTGGCAGCATTTATAACTGGTCTCCTGCAACAGGATTGAACACAACAACGGGTTCTACAGTAATTGCTACGCCTAGTGTAAATACTACTTATACAGTTAATGGTTATGGTGCTAATGGTTGTGCAACTGCTCCTGTAAGTGTTCAGGTTTTAGGAACTTCTACTTCTGCTGTTATAAGCAGTTTGGGAGCACCTCCAACTACATTATGGAATGAAAGCTGGGATGTTGCTGCACCACTTCCGGCAGGATGGGCTGCTCAAAATCTGAGTGCCCCTGTTGGTACTACTGGCTGGTTCCAGGGTAATGCTACTGTATTCCCTGCATTTAATGGCGGACCTACTTCATATATCGGTGCAAACTTTAATAATACTGCAGGTACCGGAACAATCAGCAACTGGTTATTTACTCCTACAACCACACTTCAAAATGGTGATGTTCTGGAGTTTTATGGAAGAGCTGCAAATGCTGGTTTCCCGGATAGGTTACAAGTAAGACTTAGTACCAGCGGTGCAAGTGTGAATGTTGGTGCAACTGCCACATCTACCGGAGATTTTGGTACATTGTTATTAGATATTAATCCTACCTACAATGCAACTGCATTCCCGAATGTTTGGACAAAATATACCGCTACTGTATCTGGTTTAGGTAGCCCAACATCTGGTCGCCTTGCCTTTAGATATTTTGTTGAAAGTGGTGGACCAACTGGAGCTAACTCAGATTTTATCGGTATTGATAATGTATCGGTACTTAGGCCACCTGCAGTTACATGTGCTAACACATTATCTAACATCAAAGTAGATATTACTGGTGGAACCGGACCGTATACATTGGTTTATACTAATGGTACTTCTAACTTTATAGTTAATGGTTATGTAAGCGGTACACCAATTGATGTGTTCCCATCTGCTACTACTACTTATACTATTGTATCTGTAACAGGTGCTAATGGTTGTGTAGGTGTTGGTAATACAGGTGCAGCAGTTATTACTGTAACACCTCCGCCATCCATCACTACACAGCCGGTAAACAGAACAACATGTGCCGGTTTAAATACATCATTTACGGTTGCTGCAGGCCCATCACTTGGTACTACATATCAGTGGCAGGTAAGCACAAACGGCGGTGGTACTTATTCAAATATTGCTAATGCTGCTCCTTATTCTGGTGCAACAACAAATACCTTAACTATTACTGGTGCAACTGCTGGTTTAAATCAAAACCTGTATCGTGTAATTGTAAGTGGTGCTTGTCCTGCTCCGGGTTCAAGTGTTACAAGTTCTGCAGCTACCTTGTTTGTAAATATTAATCCAACAATCGTTACACAACCGGTTAATACAACAAGATGTCTTGGTGCAACTGCAACATTTACTGTTGTAGCTAATGCCCCTAACGGCCCTGCTGCATCCACGTATCAGTGGCAGGTAAGTACCAACAATGGTCTTACTTATGCAAACATTACTGGTGCAACAGCTGCAACGCTTACACTTACTAATGTTACCTTGTTGATGAATAACAACCTGTACAGAGTGGTTGTAACTACTGCACCTTGTGCTACAACAGTTACATCTAACGGTGCAAGGTTGAATGTGAATCCACTTCCTGTAATTACAATTTCAACTCCGGTAACTTCATTGACACCTGGCGTTACAACTGTAATTACTGCTACTACTTCACCAGCTCCATTAAATGCTACCAGCTATTCATGGACACTCAATGGTGCTACAGTAGCAGGTGCTACTACTTCAACTATTACTGCTGACGTTGATAAATTAGGTGCATACCGTGCAACCGTTACTGATGTCAATGGATGTGTAAATAGTTCGAATGTAATTGTTATAGATGCACAATTCTCTGACAGACTTTGGATTTATCCAAACCCATCTGATGGCAGATTCCAGGTAAGATTGTTCTATGGATCTCCAACAGCTGAAGCTGACAGTCGTGTGATTTCTGTATACAACTCACAAGGACAATTGGTAGCAAGGAAGAATATTGATTTAAGAAGAACTACTCCTCCTTACGTTCAGGTAGAGTTTGATCTAAGCAATCAACCAGCCGGAACTTATGTAGTGAAGGTTACAGAGAAAACTACTGAAAAAATAGTAGCTGGTTTCCTTCAGATTCTTTAAGCTGAATTAGATTTTTTATAGCATACAAAATCCCCCGTTTATAAAACGGGGGATTTTTTTATTGTCTCGTTTACTACTAATAGGTTTGTGAAAAATATAAATCAGAAAGCTGAAAACGAAGGCTATGAAGTTGTAGAAATATATAGGGACAAAAGAAAAGTATAAAATCAACCGGTGATATTTTCCTGTAAAAATTTATACTTGCTTTTGTAGAAGAGATATATATGGCCATGCCTATAACGGGTTTATGTATAGGTATAATCCAATTGCAAGGATAACTGATGCAGATAATAAATAATAATGAATTTGCAGGTAAATACAATCAAGTCATTTATACGTGTAAGTTTGAGGTGCTATTATCGCAATAATAAAATATCATTGTTGCAACATTATTCCTTTACATGGGTTATAGTAGATTTACGATAATCATTTTATCATGTTATAAAAAATGTGGAAAAACAATTTCGGTTATATAAATAAATTATCTACTTTAGCCTTATCAACGTTGAAGGTTTTTCCTCTGAACAAGTAGCCCACTATCTACCTCCTCTGAACCCAACCACCGTAAATCAACCTCTGGATTACCACAGTAACAATTTTTTTTAAATTCTAAATGTAAAAAAATGAGAAAAATTTTTTTCACAGCCGCATTGGCTATTGGTTCATTTGTAGCTGTAAATGCACAAGTTGCCAATACGTACAATCCACCACCAGCACCATGCTGCGATTACAAAGTTGACTTTGATTTAAAAGTTGAAATTGAACCAATTATTTGTTTATGGCCAAACCAACAACCAACTGGTTATGTTGAGTATGATTGCCGTACTGATTTTGACAGCTATCAGCAATTTGAAAACAACGATGGCGGTCAAAATGATTGGGATTTGAATGTATGGTCAAACATGAAGTTTGATATCAACCTATTCACTACTGATCAGAATTTTGAGTACTTTGGTTCAAATTTTAATCAGAACCTATCAACAAGCAACGTTCAGTGGACAGTAAAAAATGCTGCTACTCCTGGGCTTACTTCTTTTGTAAACGCAAAAGGTACTTATGTTGACTTGCCTTACTTTGCATCAATTGGTGCAGGTGCAGGTTTTGATAACGTAATCAGTGAGCATAACCCAACTTATGGCCAATTTGAATTGCAGTTCAGAATGAAGCCATTGGCAAATGCCTGGAACTATGGTCCAGGTCTTTACAAAGCTGATGTTTATGTAACTGCTACTGTTGATTAATTGCACTTAACAATATAGAAGCCCTAAATAAGGGCTTCTATATTTTACCGTTAAACCCTTTGATAGTCTTTAAAATGTATTATAGATACATAGCCATATGGAAGCTGATGTTTTTGGTGGTTGTGCTATTTATATACCTGCCGGATGCAAAATCGCAAAGGTCAATTACTCTTTCTTTTAAAGATTCAGTAAATCTGACAGAAGGCTCCAATATTGTAAATAATGATTTATTGCTGGTAAATACTTCGGGCAGCCAGCAAAATGTAACAATAAGGCTTTTTGCCCCACCGTTGTGGCAACTTGTAGGAAGCGATTCAATTGTCGTTAAACTCATGCCCAATGAAACAAAAGTTACTCCGCTAAATTTAATAAGAACTCCATTGTCGCTTGCATCCTGGCAAGCATTTGGAATACATATAAAAGATTCAAAAGGGGATGTTTATAGAGATTCTTTTTTTGTCAGGGCTCCTTCAGTTTACAAATTCGCTTTGACAACTGAAAATCAAGAAATTATAATAAGGGATAATACAAAAAAAGTAGAAATAGATTTTGCCATTGCTAACAAAGGGAATACCACAGAGTCTTTTAGTATAGCTGCAAGAAATGATTTTTTTTACCTCTCCAAAATGTATCAACTCTCTTTAAAGCCAGGAGAAGAAAAAAAAATTTCTATTCCCCTTCGCATAACCCCCATCATGCGAAAATCAATTAAAAGCAAGTATATAGATGTAAATGCCGCCGGTCAACACGACAAGACCAACAAACTCCGGTTTACATTTTCAAGATTGAGCAGCCATGTTTTAAAAAACGAATTTGCTTATGACGTTATTCCAATAGAATTAGAAGCTGGAATTTTTTGGGCTGATAATCAGTCATCTTACTACACTGGAATTTCAGGAGGCGCAAAAACAAAAAAAGGAGAAGATATAAGGTTCTCCTATCGCACTAAACAACTCGGTATTGCCAATACGATTGAAAGCAATGTATTTTCATTGGAGTATAAATACAAAAGATGGTCTGTTTATGCAGGAGCCCTTTCAGATATCAACTCATTTTTTGCTTTTGGACAAGGGCTTAGTATTACTTATAAAGGGAAAAATCAACAAGAGTCTAATTTTACAACAATATTTAATTACCGGAGAAGCATATTCAAAAATGATCTGGTATCCGGGTATCATAAATACAAAATTAAAGGCATTGGACTCAAGCACACTATGGCAGTAAATGTAGACCCAGTTGAAAAAAAGGGAAGCCTTTTATTATCCAACGAGGTTAGCCTAATAGATAAGAATGACAAAATGGTCAAACTAAATTTCGGTGTTGGACAAGACCACTATATGCTTAAACTGCCAGGTATGCCAAAAGAGGTAGCAGGTACTCTGCTTGGTTATAATGTATTATATCGGCTTAAAAAGATTGAGCTTTCTTCAGATTTTCTTTTAGCCGGTAATTACTATCCGGGCTTTAATAAAGGAGCTCTTATTCATAATCATACTATCAGAACATTTTTTAAGAATTTTAGTGTTGGATTGTTTTATCAATACAATAAAACCAAAGGATATAATTATATTTTCAGGGATACGGTGTATAATTCAGACTTCTTTAATTTTGATGTTGAAAGATATGGGGTCTCCTTGTCAACTGTTGTTGGTAAGGTCTCTTTATTGACAAGTGCTGGTTACTTTCGTCAAACTCTAAATGCATCAAATAGTCTTCCTTCTTATAGATTCCTGGAGCTTTCATCCACCTATCGAATAAGCAAGTTCACAAGTATTATTCTCAATAGCTTTAATGGTTTTGGAGCAGGAAGAACATTTAAGGATAAACAAGTTTGGATTAGTTCAACAAGTGCCGCAATCAATTCCAGGCATGGCGGCATTAGTGCATTTTACGTTAGAATGCCAAACTCAGGATTTGGGAACAACAGAGATACCACAAATCTTGTACGAGAAACAATGAACATCAGACCATATATAAATTTACTATTCTTTAAAAAATTGAGAATTAATACTGGGCTGAATTTCTCAAAATCTTTATTCGATAATAGTGTTATGATTTTTAATAACATGAATATAAGTTATATAGACCTGCTGTCAGGTTGGGATATAAGCCTTATGGGAAATGTTCCTATCACATCATCGAATCCTGATTTTTCAAGCCTTGCTAATAATAATGTGCTTCTTACAGTTAAGAAAAAACTGAATCTACCTGTTTTCTTTAAGAGAAAGTTTTATGACTTTAAAGTTGTTCTATTTATTGATGAAAACTTAAATAACCGAAAAGAAGCAACAGAAATACCTTTAAGGGATGTTGTAATTAAAATTGGCGAAGACCAGTTAATTACCAGCAATGCAGGTATTGCCACATACTCAAATGTGGAGAAGAAATTATATGCAATTGATTTATCGAAAGTGTATGCACCAAGAGGTTATATACCAAAAGAAGGAACATTGCAATTTGCACAGGTTGCCGGAAATACTGTGTTAGAAATTCCTTATCAAAAAGGCAAAGTAATCGCAGGCAAAGTTGATGTTATACTAGATTCTTTGTCATCTATGAGTTTGCCTTTTAAAGCTGAACGAATAAAGGTAATGGTAACAGATAGCTCAGGCAACTATTACAGCACCCTTACCGACTCTAAAGGAGAATATTTTATTAATGTGCCGGCGGGTAAATACCGTGTGTTTTTAAACGAAGAGGCCTTTACAAAAGAAGTAAGGCCGGTCGAAATGTCGTTTAATGTAGAGCTTGGAATGACTGCTGATGAAGTGGTTGTAAATTTTGAAATTCGACAAAAAACAAGAAAAGTTAGATTCCTTAATAATTAATTAAAAAATGAAAACCTTATTTTTTATATTTCTTTGTTCGCCTATTTACCTATTAGGGCAATTGGGAAATGGTTCCGCAGCACCTGAGAAGGGTATATTTGCCCTGCCTTCTGTTATAGAATATAAATTGAATGGAGGGCAAATTGGTACAAGAACATTAAAAATCACAAATAAATTAAGTGAGACTAAACAATTTAAATTATACCTCGGTGACTGGGAAAGGGATAGTTTAGGAAAACACAGGTATTATGCTCCCGGAACAAAGCCTTTTAGTTGTTCTGACTGGATCAAACTTGAAAAAGATTTTGTTGAAGTGAAGCCAGGTGAAACAGTTCCGGTTGTTGTTACAATTGTAGTTCCTAATGACGCAGAGTCTATGAAACAAATGAAGTGGGGTATGCTGTTTGTTGAGATGATAAATGAAATGCAAATGCCCAAAATTGATACAACGCAAAAATCTATAATCAATCAGCTTTTCCGACTAGGGATTCATATATATCACACACCGCTTACAGGTATGAAAAAGGAAGTAAAACTAGAAAAGTTTGAGGAAGTGGCTATTACTCCCGATTCTTCTGTTTACAGGGTGGTATCCAGTAATGAAGGTGATATTCAGGTAAGATGTAAAAGCACACTTGAAATAACAAATTTGTCAACAGGTGCAAAAATGAAATTAGTTCCACAAGAGTTTCCCATTTTCCCAAAGCAAAAAAGAGTTAGCACTTTTGTTTTGCCCGTTGGTATACCGAAAGGTCGTTACTCGTTTCTGGTGTTGGTTGATGCAGGAGAGGATTTGCCTCTAGAAGCTGCACAAAAGGAATTTGAAATAAAATGAGTTGAATAAAGAGAATGACATGAAGTATTGCTTATTGCTTATAACAGGATTTTTATTTCTTATTAAAACAGGAAATGGTCAGCAACAATCGTTGCCTGAAAATGAGGTACTTCTAATCCAACACAAACCTATTTTTTTTACATTCGAAACCCCGGAAGATCTATTGGCTCCACAAATAGTTCCGGGAGCATTTGAACTTAAAGTAACTAGTGGGCAAAGAAATTTGAAGGCATTTGTGCAACTACGATCAGGTGGAAATCTCCAGAGCTCACCGCTTTCGAAACTGCTTGTGTTAAAACTTGCTCAAAAAGGTTCATTACCTTCAAGTACAACGAATTCAGATATATTGCTTTCAGAGTTTGCTACTCCATTGTTTACAATTCCCGGCAGGGCATTACTATCGCAACAACATTTCTTTCTTTATGATATGAAGCTTTTGCCATCGAAAACTTTTATTAAACCAGGTTCGTATAATTTTTCACTAATCTTTACTATTACACCTGAATGAAATATTTATTATACATACTATTATTTTTTTTATCCCTGGTGTCCTCAGCTCAACCAGGGGCTCAGTCTCATACTTTAGCAGGGGCTATTTCGGTTTCATCGCTGCAAAGTATGAAGGTTGAAGAATTAATGCCAATACCACTTAGTTTTGAGTCGCTTTCCGAAATGGAAACCCAGAAGATCATCCCGGGGTTTTGCAGGGTTTCGATAATAAGTAATGGTCCATGGTCTGTAAATGTAATGAGCAGTGAACCGTATTTAATTGAAAGGACTAATGGCACTTTCCGAAAAATTCCAGTAGGACTGATAGAAATCCGGGGGAATACAAGCAAAGATTTTATGCCTTTATCAAACACACCTATAACAATATTACAAAGTTTAAATAATTTGATTTCAAACTCTTATCTGCTGGATGTAAAAGTAAAACCGCCTTCCTGGAAAGTAGAAGGAGGTAGCTATAAAGTAAATCTCATTTTTACACTTACCCCAGAGTAAAGTGTTTATTTTCTCATTCCCTTCCACGCATTGATCAAACCATTTGTTGAAGAATCATGATTAGAAACGGATGTTTCCGTTTCTAGTTCCGGTAAAATTTTATTGGCTAGCTGCTTGCCTAATTCTACTCCCCACTGATCGAAACTGTAAATATTCCAGATTACACCTTGTACAAATATTTTATGTTCATACATAGCAATAAGATTGCCTAATGAATGTGGCGTTACTTTTTTGATAATGAAGGAATTGCTGGGCTTGTTGCCTGCAAAAATTTTATACGGCAGTAATTTAACAACCTGCTCTGTATTAAGTTCCGCCAGTTCTAATTCTTTTCTTGCTGCAGCTTCTGTTTTCCCATTCATCAAGGCTTCTGTCTGCGCAAAAAAATTGCTTAACAGTTTTATGTGGTGATCGCCAATAGCATTGTGTGTTTGCGCCGCTGCAATAAAATCACAGGGTATTAATGGAGTGCCCTGGTGTATCAGTTGATAAAAAGCATGTTGGCCATTCGTACCCGGTTCTCCCCAAATAACTGGCCCGGTGGCATATTCAACTGCTTCGCCATTCCGGTCAATAGTTTTTCCATTACTTTCCATATTTCCCTGTTGAAAGTATGCCGTAAAACGGTGGAGGTATTGGTCGTAAGGCAAAATTGCTTCTGATTGTGCACCAAAAAAATTAGTGTACCATATTCCCAATAAAGCCATCAATACCGGAATGTTTTCTTTGAATGTAGTAGTAGAAAAATGAACATCCGCTTCATAAGCACCTTTCAATAACTGTTCAAAATTTTTGTAGCCAATTGTCAACGCAATAGAAAGGCCAATAGAACTCCATAATGAATAACGGCCACCCACCCAATCCCAAAATTCAAACATGTTCTTTTTGTCGATACCAAACTTTATTACTGCACTTTCATTAGTAGATAAGGCAACGAAATGCTTTGCTATATATGCTTCTTTTTTTGCTTTTTTAAGAAACCATTCTCTTGCTGTTAGAGCATTCGTCATCGTTTCTTGTGTAGTAAATGTTTTAGAAGCAATAAGAAATAAAGTTCTTTCCGGATCAACTTTTTTTAGCACTTCTGCAATATGAGATCCATCAACATTGGAAACGAAGTATGTTTGAATACCGTCCACCCAATATGGCTTTAGTGCTTCGGTTACCATTAGAGGTCCTAAATCGCTTCCGCCAATACCAATGTTTACAAAATTGGTAATCCGCTTCCCAGTATATCCTCTTGTATTGCCTTTGTGAATGCCACTACAAAAAGCTTTCATCTTTTTCAGTGCTTTTTTTATATCTGGCATTATATCTTTCCCTTCAGTAAAAACCGGGTTGCCCGAAAAATTACGCAGCGCAGTATGCAGTACGGCTCTGTTTTCTGTAGCGTTTATCTTTTCGCCATTCATCATTGCTTCAATGGCCTCTTTTACTTTGCACTCTTCAGCTAGTTGTAGCAATAGTTTTATTGTTTCATCTGTAATGATGTTTTTTGAATAGTCAAAGACAAGCTCATTTGTGCAAAGAGAAAATTTTTTGAATCTGTTGCCATTAAGAAATAGTTCTCTCATGTGTATCTGTTTCATCTGCTGGTAATGGGCTTGCAGTTCTTTCCAGGAGTTTGTATTAAGCGGATTTATTTTCGGAAACATAATTATAAGTACTAGAGTTGAGTAAATACTTCTATTGTTTTTTGCACCATTGCCGGACTAATGTCGAGGTGAGTAACCAATCTTACTCTATTGGGGGAAATAGCATATCCTAAGATAGAACTGTTTTTTAATGTATTCACTAACTCCGGAGCTGTCATTCCATCTTTTAATTCAAATATGATAATATTAGTTTCTACCGGCAATACCAGTTGCACAAAATCTTTTGTTGCAATAACATCAGCAATCTTCTTTGCATGAATATGATCTTCTTCTAACCGGTTAATATTATTTTCCAGTGCATAAATACCCGCAGCGGCGATAAATCCTGCCTGTCGCATTCCTCCGCCAAAAGCTTTTCTTATTCTTCTGGCTTTTTTAATCAAATCTTTTTTGCCAACCAATAAACTACCTATAGGGCAACCTAGACTTTTACTTAAACAAACAGAGATACTATCAAACGCATCTCCATACTGTTTGGCGGTTTCTTTTTTTGCAACTATTGCATTCCATAATCTTGCGCCATCAAGATGGAAGGCAAGATTTTTTTCTTTGCATAATGTTTGTATTTTTTTAATCTCAGCAAGGTCATAGCAACTACCACCACCACGATTAGACGTATTCTCTAACGACACAAGACTTGTGTTTGCTCTATGCGGATCATCGGGATTAATAGCAGCTAGAACCTGGTCAGCAGTTATTCTTCCTCTATCGCCAGATAATAGTTTTACAGAAGCACCCGAATTAAATGCAATGCCACCACCCTCATATTGGTACACATGGGAGCTTTCATCACAAATCACTTCATCACCCGGCTGTGTATGACATTTAATTGCTATTTGATTGGTCATGGTTCCCGAAGGACAAAAAATGGCGGATTCCATACCAAACATATCGGCTGTCATTCTTTCCAATTCGTTGATGGAGGGATCTTCGCCAAACACATCATCTCCGGTTTTTGCCTTCATTATAGCTTCCAGCATAGCCGGGGTAGGTTGTGTAACTGTATCTGACCGGTAGTCTATTATCATTTCCTGTTTTTCTGCAATATAATCAGTTCACTCTTTAAAACCGGCATTTTACGAACCCTAAGTATTATATTATTCCTGTTTTTATATCTTGTTGGTTCAAATGAAAGAACCTTCCACACTCGAACTAGTTATACTGATTGCAGTTAGCTTATTGTTTGCTTTAGCAGGCCTTTATTTATTAGCAGCATTTAGCCGCTTATTTAAAAATAGCATACGTAATGAGTTGCTTCGTAAAAATGTAGCAGCCTGGCTTATCATATTTTGCCTGTCAAACGCTATGCTGCCGTTGGGCGGTATGTTCTTTTACCTGGTGGGCACATATGGCTGGGTATGGGCAATAGGGGCACAAATTGTTTCTACAACACTCTGCACTCTTATTATTTATAACCTGGTAAGAATTGTATCAGAAAATAAAAAGCTGAAAAAATTACCTTTTGTCAAACACAACATAATAATATTTATCACACTTGTTGTAACAACACTAGCTATAAATATTCCCTTGGGTTATTTGGTTCATGGAATGAAGCCAATGGTGTTGAAGTATGTAGTTATTAATAGTGTTTATCTTGCAGGTGCCACTGGCTTGGTGTACATCGTTATCCGTTACCTGGATATAGAAAGGAAAAGAAAATTTGATGAAAAGGAGTTAGAGTTAAGCAGATTACGGGAATTAAAAGTAAAAGCAGAACTGGATGCGCTGCATTCAAAAGTAAATCCTCATTTTTTATATAATGCGTTAAACTCTATTGCCGATCTATCAATTACAGATGGTAAAAAAGCAAGAAGAATGACGATTGCTTTAGCCGATCTTTTTCGTTACAGCATCAATTATAGTCAGAATAATTATTCAACCATAAAAGATGAAGTAGCAATGGCCGAAGTGTACTTGCAAATCGAAAAAATAAGATTTGAAGATCAATTAAGCTGTACTATAAAAGTAGATGATAGTTTGAATCATTTTCTGGTTCCAAGATTTGTACTACAGCCGCTGGTAGAGAATGCAGTAAAGCATGGGTTGAAAGCCACCGGCAAAATGACTGAAATAAGCCTTGAAGTAAAAAAACACGAAGAAGGCATGAAGTTAATAGTGGGTGACAATGGGCCACTTTTCCCTGATGAGTTAAGCCCCGGCTATGGAGTGAAAAGTGTGTATGATAAATTGGAATTACTTTTTCCTGAAAACTTTGAACTTAGTTTTAATAATATACCTCAAAAAGAAGTTTGCATCTATATTAAAAAATTAATTAGAAATGAGCCAGGTATTTAAAGCCATTGTTGTGGATGATGAGCCTGCAGCAAGAAGATTAATGAAAAGTCTTTTGGAGGAACATGCCGATGTAGTTACTGTTGTTGACGAGGCTGGTACAGGCAGAGAGGCAATTCAAAAAATAGAGGAGCTAAAACCCGATCTCGTTTTTTTAGATATTCAAATGCCGGATCTAACCGGTTTTGAAGTATTGGAACAACTAAAAGAAAAGCCGAATATTATTTTTACTACAGCGTATGAGCAATATGCGATAAAAGCATTTGAAACTTTTTCTATTGATTATTTATTGAAACCAATTAAAGAGGAAAGGCTTCAGCAAAGTATTGATAAGCTAAAACAATTTGGAAGACTGAACCAAGAGTTGAATTCGGTGAGTTTACAGGAAATAATCCGGCAGCTACAAGCTCCGAAGCAAACTACTGCCTTGCCAATAAGAACAGGAGACAGAATAATATTGCTCAAATATGAAAACATCGTTTACCTGGAAGCGCAGGATAAATATGTGTTTATTCATACAACAGAAGGGCAGAAGCACCTGACAGATCAATCTCTTTCCGCTTTATCTGATAAATTACCTTCCCAGTTCTACAGGATCCAAAAGTCATATATTATAAATAAAGAGAAAATAAAGGAAATGCACCGTCATTTTAATGGTCGCTACCTATTTGTACTGGATGATAAAGAGTCTACCCGGCTCACCTCAGGCCGCACTTACCATGATGCCATTCGGACGGAGTTTGGATTATAATTTCCCACTTAATTCATATTCCATACACTTCAAATTGCGAAATAGCCCCTTAACTTAATATTGTTTTATCTCTCCCAAAGGCCGGATTAGCTTTGAATCCGAGTCAAAAGGCCATTTATGGGAAAAATTAGCCGCTTATCCTAAAAAATAGCGCAATTGTAACCAGATTGTCAGCCTTGCGTCACACTATTATTCCAGAAAACGGCCGTACATCCTTAAATATGGCCGTTTAATTTAAAACAATGTTCTAGGTAATGCAAAGTACTTACCTTTGAACTGTAATAATCAAAAACCAGTACTAAATACTAAATAATGAAACAAATTAAGAACCTGCTGCTAGCTTTCCTGATATGTGTATCTATTTCCGGGCTTGCCCAGGTTAAAAACGGAACAGTAAATGGAACCGTTATCGACGGGAATACCAAAACCATAGAATCGGCAACCATTACATTGCTAAGAGCAAAAGATTCTACAGTAGTAAAAATGAGTGTAGCAGATAAAGCTGGCAAATTCAATTTTGAAGGCGTAGCTGAAGGAACCTATTTGGTATCCATATCTGCAGTTGGACATGATAAAGGTTTCTCCGAAGCGTTTACTATTAATTCAGCAAATCCCTCAATTTCATTAAAAGCTATTGAGTTGGTTCCGGTTGCTAAATCAGTAGCGGGAGTAACAGTTACTGCCACCAAACCACTTGTTGAACAAAAGATCGACAGGATGATTGTGAATGTAGAAGCTTCAATAACTAATGTTGGTAGCTCTGCATTGGAAGTGCTTGAAAAATCTCCGGGCATTACCGTTGATAAAGATGGTAACATTAGCCTGAAAGGAAAACAAGGTGTTGTAGTAATGATCGATGGCCGCCCAAGTTATTTAGGTGGTGCGGATCTTGCAAATATGTTACGTAGCATGAGTGCAAGCCAACTGGAGCAAATTGAAATTATGACTAATCCTCCTGCAAAGTATGACGCAGCTGGTAACTCCGGTGTAATCAATATCAAAACAAAAAAGAACAAGCAGTTTGGATACAATGGTAGTTTGACAACGGGTTATACAAGAGGTCAGTACTCAAGATTTAATGAAGGAGCAAATTTTAATTACCGTAACGGAAAAATAAACCTTTTTACCAGCCTCAATTATAATAGAAATCACCGGGGAGAAGATCTGGAGATATTACGAAACTTCAGGGAGACAAATACCAAAGAAATTCTTACCATTTTCGATCAAAAATCTGAAATGGAAAACCAGGGTCATTTCTACAGCGGTAAGCTGGGTTTAGATTATTCTGCTACTAAAAAAACAACTATTGGCTTTGTATTGAGTGGATTTTATAATCCAAGCAACTGGCTAAGCAATACTAATACTTATATATACGATCCTAACAATGCTTTGATAAGCCAAACAATATCATTAGCTAAAAACGAGGAAAAATGGAAAAATTTTAGTGGTAATGTAAATTTTCGTACTGCATTGGATTCAGCAGGGCAGGAGTTAACAGCTGATCTGGATTATATTCAATACAGGGTAACAAATAGTCAGCCTTTATTCACTACCTATTATGATAATATGGGCAACCAAAATGGTAAAATAGATTCATTAATGGGTACACTGCCACAAGCTATTACAATTTATAGCGGCAAAATGGATTATACACTTCCGTTAAAAAATGGTGCAAAGTTTGAGGCAGGTATAAAATCAAGCTATGTAAAAACTGATAATAATGCAAGCTATGATAGCATACAAAACGGGCAAATAATACATGATTATAACCGTAGCAATCACTTTTTGTACGAGGAGAATATCAATGCTGCTTACGTAAATTATAGCAGACCACTAAGCAAAAAATGGACAGGGCAATTTGGTCTTCGTATGGAGAACACCAATGCAAAAGGTAACCAGTTGACTTCAGGGGAAAAGTTTAAAAGAAACTATACCCAACTTTTTCCAACTGCTTATTTACAATATGCCGCCAATGAGAAAAATTCATTTGTTATTAATTATGGCAGAAGAGTTAACAGGCCTAACTACGAGGATTTAAATCCATTTATCAATTTTATCGACCGATATACATTTCAACAGGGTAATCCTAACCTGAAACCACAGTTCAGCCATAATATTGAATTAAGCCACACTTATGGCGGGGCATTGACCACTACATTGAATTATAGCAATACGACTGATATCATTCAGCAGGTATTAGAGCAAAATGAATTGACGAACGAAACATTTATTAAAAAAGCGAACATTGCATCCCGCAAACAATTAGGGATTGCTGTAAGTGCTAATAAGCAAATTACTAAATGGTGGAGCGGTAGCATTTACACCAATCTTTCGAACAACCGTTTTGAAGGTATTGTAAATAATGAGGAAGTTTCTCTTGGTATTGTAATGTTTATGGCGCAGGCCCAACAACAATTTAAATGGGGTAAAGGATGGGGTGCCGAAGTAAGTGGCTTCTTCAGATCAAAAGGATTAGAAGGTGTGATATTTATCAGATCAATGGCGCAAATGAATGTTGGTTTCAGCAAACAAATTTTAAATAACAAAGGAAGTGTTCGGTTAAATTTCCGTGACATATTTGCTGGTGGTGTTGCAAGAGGGTATAGTAAGTATAGCAATGTAGATGCAGTGTTTAAAAATATTAATGATAGCCGTTCGGTAAGCCTTGGCTTTACCTGGAGATTTAACAAAGGAAAATTAAAAGCAGGAAGTGGTAAAAAAGAGGGTGGTGCGTCTGATGAGCAAGGTAGAGTAGGTGCAGGAAATTAATAACAAAGTATAACCATTAACCATTCCAATCCTCCCGATAATTATCGGGAGGATTTTTTTTGAAAGCTATGTTAATGCACCATTAACATTTATCGATGTTCAAATGACAAACTTACCGCTTGTGTATCGGTAAGTAATAGTTGCCCTTTGTCATGAGAACTACGAAGCTTGTCATATTTCGTTTTCTTTTGAATGTTTTGTAATGCAATTTTAGTTTTTCAAACAGAACATTAACCATAGCCATGATTATGAGAAAGTATTTTACTCTCTGCTGTCTTCTGTTAGTATGTATTCTTCATACGGCAGCACAAAACAAAACAGGAAAAATATCCGGTGCTGTATTGGATGCATCCGGTAAACCACTTCCATCAGTAACAGTATCGTTGTTAAAAGCGATTGATTCGCTACTTATTAAAACTGCTATAAGCAGTAAAGAAGGTATTTATGAATTTCAAAATATTGCTGAAGGAGAATACATCGTTCAGGCTACCACTGTTGGTTTTGAAAAAGGTAACAGTAAGAAAATAATAATAAGCTCAACAGAGAATACGGTTCAACTTGATGCGTTGCAACTTACCCCCGCTGCAAAAGGACTGAGTGAAGTTACTGTAACAGCAAAGCGACCATTTATTGAAACAAAGATCGATAAGACAGTTGTAAATGTAGACGCCTCACCAACTAATGCAGGTGCTACTGCATTGGAAGTACTGGAAAAATCACCTGGCATAATGGTGAGTAATGATGGAGCAATCAGCCTACGTGGAAAAGCAGGTGTAATTGTAATGATGGATGGCAAACCAACTTTTTTATCACCAACAGATTTGGCAAACTTGCTAAAAAATTTGCCCGCCTCAGCTATTGACCAGATTGAAATAATGACAAATCCTTCTTCTAAATATGATGCATCAGGAAATTCTGGTGTAATTAATATAAAAACAAAGAAAGGCAGAACAGCAGGTTTTAATGGCTCTGTAATGGCAGGTATTACCACCAGTTTTTTTGAAACTCCGTCTGGTACATTTTATGTAATTCCCAAAACACAAAATAGTATCAACTTTAATTACCGGAAAAACAAGATCAACTTCTTTGGTAATTACAATCCCAATGTATTTAAGGGAATGAATATGCTCGACATCAACAGAATAAAAATTGATAATAATAAAAACGTACTGGGATATAATGATGTAGCAACCCAGTTTAAGTTTGGAAATAATAATCATACGTTGAAACTCGGCCTTGATTATTTTGCTGATAAGAAAAACAGTTTTGGTGTGGTAGTCAGCGGATTCCTTTTTTCAGGTCATCCAACACCTAAAACAATTACAACAACTGCGGATGAAAATTACCAGCTGTTATCGACAATGGTATCTGTAACTAATAACCGGTTAAAGTTCAAAAATTTCACTTCTAACTTTAATTATCGTCATCAATTTGATTCAGCTGGCAGAGAAATTACAGCCGATGCAGATTATATTACCTACAACAATACTTCAAGGATGACATTGAGTACGGATTTTTACAACGGAGCCGGTATGCCAACAGGAGACCCGTTGCAATTAAAAGGACATCTGCCTTCTGAAATTGAAATCATATCTCTTAAATCAGATTATACACACCCATTTAAGAAAGGCGGACGATTAGAAGCCGGTGTAAAAAGCTCTTTTGTGAAAAATAATAACATCGTTAATTATGAACGATGGGATGAAACAAAGTGGATTGCTGACAGCCGATCAAACCATTTTATTTATGATGAAAATATCAATGCCCTTTACCTGAATGTAAACAGGCAGGTAAAAAAATGGTCATTCCAGGGTGGATTGAGATTGGAAAATACAATAGCCAAAGGTTACCAGGTAACTAACGATTCTACATTCAAAAGAAATTTCACTAATTTATTCCCTAGTGCTTTTGTAAGTTATGCTGTTGATAAAGATAACAGTCTTACCGTATCCTACAGTCGTAGAATAACAAGACCTAATTACCAGGATCTAAACCCATTTATTTATTTTCTGGATTCATTGTCATACAGAAAGGGAAACCCATTCTTGTTGCCACAGTTTTCTCATAATATAGAATTGAGTCATTCCTTCAAAGGGAAATTGATCACCACTCTTAATTATAATAATACAACAAATGTTATTTCTCAATTGATAAAGCCGGATGACGATCTTCTTTTTCTTACATCTGATAATGTGGCAAAGTTCAGGAACATTGGTGTTTCTATTACTGCACCGGTGCCTGTTACTAAATGGTGGATGTCAAATATTTTCGTTAATGTATTTAATAATCATTACGAAGGTGTGTACGAAAACAAACCACTTGATATTGCTTTTACATCTTTTATGATAAACATGACACAGACGTTTACACTAAAGCAAGGATTTACGTTAGAGATGAATGGTTTTTACCGGGCAAGAGGTGTTAACCAGTTGAATATTGATGAGCCAATGTATGTTATAAGTTTTGGCGCACAAAAACAAGTGTTGAAAGGCAAGGGCACCCTTCGCCTGAACCTGAGAGATCCCTTCTGGATACAACGCTACAAAGGAAAAACACAATATGACCTTGTTGATTCAAGAATACAAAACAGGTGGGATAACCGCCAAATCACAACTTCATTTACCTACCGCTTTGGTAAAAGCGGACAGCAAAACACTCCACCACGCCGCCGCAACAGTGCCTCGCAAGATGAGCAGAACAGGGTAGGGCAAGGTGGTCAATAAACCATAAGGATTTTCTCATGTATTAACGATACATAATCGCCCCTCTTTTCTAGGAGGGGCCTTTTTATATACTTAAATACGAAAAGATCTTTCAAAAATCTTACTGCTTAGAAAATGAAAACAATCTTACATTTGATAAAGCCAAAACTTAAAACCTTAAACTAAAAACTCTTTTATGCCTTCATTTGATATTGTTAGCAAAGTAGATGCACAAGCATTGGATAATGCCGTGAATGTAGTAACCAAAGAAATTACGAACCGGTTTGATTTTAAAGGATCACATATCGTTATTGACCTGGACAAAAAAGAATTTCAGTTAAAACTGGAAACAGATGATGATATGAAGATGCGCCAATTGTTAGATGTATTGGTAAGCCGTTCTCATAAACAAGGAATAGCCCCTGAGGCATTTGATCTGTCAAAAGAAGGTGCCATAAGTGGTAAATATTGGAAGAAAACCGTGAAAGTGAAAAACGGTATGGCGCAAGAAGATGCAAAGAAGGTAGTAAAGTTGATAAAAGACTCTGGGTTGAAGGTGCAGGCATCTATCAATGATGATCTGGTAAGAGTAACCGGGAAGAAAATTGACGACCTGCAGGATGTGATTCAGCTTTGTAAAACAGGAAATCTGGGAATTCCTTTACAATTTGTGAATATGAGGGATTAATCTCCTTAAAACCTGCGGATATGGCCGATTTCTGTGCATAAGTGAGTGCATAAGGGGTGCATATCAAAAGGGGCAAAAATTTGGAAACGGGTAGTTTGATAAACTATATTTGATATACAACTGCACGAAGTTTTAGCAATAAAATTAGTGCCGGAGAAACGGAAGCCCGTCAAAAGGTGGAAGTAACTCTTGGGGAAATGGAAACCCGTCAAAAGGTGAAAATAACTCCAGAAAGCATCGGGTAAGTAAACAAAAAGACGTAAGTCTGAATGTGAGCTAACTTGGTGCTTTCGTATTTTAGGTGCTTTATATTTTTCGAAAATCTATTTCCCTCAATATTTGGCTATAAGCCTTCTCTGGCCTATCTTTGCCGCCCTAAATTTATCTTTTAATTTGTACGGCAAAATCCGTGCAACCTTCAAAATCATCAAGTTATGAAAAAAGGAATCCATCCCGATAGCTATCGGTTAGTTGTTTTTAAAGACATGAGTAATGGTCACACTTTCCTGAGCCGCTCTACAGCAGCTTCAAAAGAAACATTGAAATGGGAAGATGGCAATGAATATCCATTAATTAAACTGGAGATTTCCAACATGTCGCACCCATTTTTTACCGGTAAGAATGTAATGGTTGATACCGCAGGCCGTATCGATAAATTCAAGAAGAAATACGCTAAGAAAGCAGAATAATATTAAATTGTGATAACTACTCGATCCGAATAACATCGGAAAGAGTTTTGTTTTTCATGGCTATACTTTAAGACCTCCCGATTCTTCGGGGGGTCTATTTTTTTATGCATATCATCTTTTTAAATAAGTTAGTCACATTTTGCCCCAACGGCATGGTTTTTTCTACTCCTCTAAAAAAATAATTATGATAGTACGTAGAAACATTTCAGTGCTTGCAGTAGTAATTGCAGCAGTAACAATTATTGCCTGTCATAAAGAAAACTCCGGGGGTACTACTAATTTAAAAGTACATCTTACAGATAACCCCTTTAATGCAACAGCAGTAAATGTGGATATACAGGAAGTACGGGTAAATATGCGGGATGATTCATCCGGCTGGACAAGCCTTGCTACCGTTAGTGGTGTTTATAATCTGCTTGATTTTCAAAATGGTGTAGATACGGTATTAGCACAAGGAAATATTCCTACCGGCACTTTAAAAGAAATTCGTTTTGTATTGGGTAGTAATAATAGCATTGAAATTGCCGGAGTTACCTATCCGCTTACCATCCCAAGCGGAAGTGAGTCTGGTTTAAAAATAAAACTCAATAAAAGATTAAACGCTTCATTTGATTCATTATTAATTGATTTTGATGCTGCATTATCAATAATGCAAACCGGTGCTGGTGATTATAAATTAAAACCTGTTTTGAAAATAAAATAATATTCGATTTTTATATTCTACAAAGCATTCTGTAACCAGAATGCTTTTTTTATGATAATTGCTGATGGTTGATTGTTACATGTACGTTGTTAGAACAGGCTAATGAAGTGTTTTTGCATAGTAGAAAGTACATGATTTTTGTTTTTCTATGCAATATTCCAATTGCTGCTTGCATCATTGCTGTATGGATTATATTTTTATATTAATGCATCCTTGCAGTTTTTGCAGGCTGCTTTTTAAAAATTAATCCATCACCTAAAGAAAACAACATGAAAACAAATCGACTTATTTTTTCAGCAGTATTAACTTCCGCTATTTTTATTACAGCTTGTCAACGGGATGCTGCCAAAGAGCTAACGGCACCGGTAGCACAAACATCAACAAATGGTATCTCTCTTGAATCGGAAGAGGGTCCATGTAATTCTGATGCTTATGACATTGTATTGGAAAGCAGAACACAGGTTGGCAGTAACTGGGAATGGGTATGGAGTGTTCAGAATCCAAATCCTGGCAATGGTACTAATGGTACAGTGCAGGATTTAAGCCATTGGGGTATGGAATTTGGCTCATGCTTTACCTGGAGTTCAGTTGCCGGAGCAGCCTATAGCTATAACGGAACAACCTGGACTGGCTTTACTCCCAGTTATGCTCCTGATCCAAGCCAACTTTGTATGCAAACTCCGGTGTTGAAGTTTAACTATGGTACCAGCGGAGGTGCTAAAACTTATTATAAGCTGATACTAAACCAGAATTATGACTACACTAATTCTTTAGCCTATTATAAATCAGGCAGAAGAACAGGTTGCTGCACCACTGCTTTTCAAGGAGTAGGATGCCTGGCAGGTGGCGGCGATGATGGTGGTGACAGATAATCAATAGTTTTACTTCTTCTTATAACTCTATAACAAATGCAAGGGGCCGATTCTTTTGAATCGGCCCCCTTTGTGAAAACTATGTAAAACCTATGGGCAGAAATTAATAACCTGTTACTCCTTCTTTTGCAAACAAAAATATTAGGATGGCCTTCTTGCGAAATCGGTCTTGCATTAAAGAAACCAGACCGTGAAAATATGTTTGTCTTTTCTGAACTCGTAGTCGTAATGAAATCCATATTGTTCGCATATTTGCGCAACAATGGAAAGACCTAAGCCATGGCCACTGGAATCATCTCCTTTAAAAAAACGATCAAATACCCTGCTACTATCAAGTGATTCAATACCAGCATTAGTAACTTCTAAATGTTCAGCACTGGTTTCTATTATAATATCAGTACCGGGAGAACTATGCTGAACAGCATTTCGCAGAAGGTTGCTGACGAGTATTGTTGCAAGGTCTTTGTCCATCTGAATTTGCCCGTCAGTTCCGTGAATGACTACATTTAATTGAGCAGATTTGATCCAGTCCTGCATTTCAGTTATTTTTTCATTCACGATACTGCTGATGGATACGGCTTCTTTGTTCGAAAACTGCTGTTGTTCAATTTTAGTGAGTAGTAAAAGTTTTTGAGTGATCCCCGACAATTTTTCGACAGAACTATATATATGTTCGATCAGCTCCATGCTATCTTCTTTTAGTTCGGGTTGCTGTATCAGTATATCCAATTTGGAATGAATAACGGCGAGTGGTGTTTGTATTTCATGAGAAGCATTATCAGTAAAACGCCTTAATGATTGATAATCCTTTCTTACTTTGTCGGTCATTGACAGAATACTTTCATTTAGCTCCTTGAATTCAGTTATGTTGGTAGGCTGTGTCGTTATATTTTGAGGTGCGGAAAGATTAAATTTTTTGATGGAAGAAAGTGTAACGTAAAAGGGTCGCCACAATTTTCTTTCAAGGTATCGCTTGATAAAATATACAATGATCATCAACAGTAAAACCATTGGCAGGGTAGAAAATAAAATCAGCCACAAAAGATCCTGGCCAGATTCTGTTGATTTCCTGATAGTAGCTACATATTGTTCGTTGTGTACCGTGAGTGTAAAAACAAGTTGCCGGTGTGATTCGGTTTCTTTTTCTTCCGGGTTGTAAATTTTCAGGCTATTAAATTCTCTAAATGAAGGCCCGGTTTTTTTTACAAAAAAGAGCTGCTGATCTTCGTAAACGCTTTCATCGGGCAGGCTGTCATGTTTTTTTATATAATCATAGACCTCTGCTTCTTCTACAGCAAGTGCATCATCCACCTGATCCGTAAGCACATTATTCAGCAGGAAATAATAACCGATCGTTGCTATGAATAAAACACATATGGCCCCAATAACAGAAGCCTTGTTATAATGCGATTGTAATTTCATTTATCAACTAGTTTATAACCGATGCCATACACCGTTTTAATATAATCTTTACAGCCGGACTGCTGTAATTTTTTTCGCAAGTTTTTGATGTGTGTATAGATAAAATCAAAGTTGTCTTCGGAATCAATAGACTCGTTCCATAAATGATTGATGAGTGCAGCCCTGGTGATCACTTTTTTAGGATTGGCCAGCAGAAATAATAATAGCTGGTATTCTTTGCCAGTGAGTTCTACCGGCTTTTCATGAATGCTCACTTCACTTGATTGTGTGTCAATAGAAATTTCATTCCAGGAAATTACAGTATGACCGGCATGCATTTTACGACGGATAATGGCTTCTATGCGGGCTGCCAGTTCTGAATGATGAAATGGTTTTACCAGATAATCATCAGCACCCAGTTTTAGGCCGTTAATGCGATCTGTTAATGAATGGTTGGCCGATATTATAATAACACCATCATTCCTGTTTTTGTGTTTCAATTCTTGCAAAATTGCAAGGCCAGAACCATCAGGCAGGTTGAGGTCGAGCAGTACACAATCATACTCATGCATTTCAATTCTCGACAATGCATCTCTCGAATTGAGGGCACGGTCGCAAATATATTTTTCCTGTCGCAGATATAGAAGAATATCGGCGGCGAGTTCATTTTCATCCTCAACGATGAGTAGCCTCATGTTAAATACGGGTTAATGTTTTTTCAGCAATCCAGAATGCCGAATATCAGTTATATTTTTTAAAATGTAGTGTAAATAATATATTCTTCAGATTGTCTTCAGAGTTTAATTGAATGATTACTGCAAACTGCTACACTTTACAGGAATGATATTGTAATCTTTTCTGAAAATAGTTTTAATGGATTAGCAAAGAACATCAGGTAGAACCAAATTTAATTATAGAACAGGGTAGATTTTTTTCTAATATTTTGTTTTTTTATACCAGCAAGAAAAAATAATTTTTTTTAAAATCAGGTTGTCTCCAGAATTAAAGCATAAACGTAAATCTGCAAAAAAAACTAACGATTATAAGTTGTAAAGCAAAAAATAAAAATATACGTTTGCCTTCTGATTTTATAAATCATTATTATTTCTACTGAAATAACCACCTGTCCAATCCACTGAAAAGTACAAAGTAGCTAACCGGCTACACCAAACAATCCATTTTCAATTGAATACTGCTGGTTTTAGCATTTGCTAACTCCTGATGTCCACCTTCCTATACAAATGCCTCAAGGTCCATTCCAACTGAATCACCACAATCAAATGTGGATGTACTGATTCGTCATATATCGTGCTGCTTATAAAGCAGTTCCGTAATTATTTAAACTGTTTATTAATTAAAAAAACCTTGAAGCATGAAAAAGATTTTACTTTCAATTATGACTCTGGCAGTAATGGGAATTACTGCTAAAGTTCAGGCGCAGTGTACGCCTTCCAATGTTGTTATCACTGTTAATTCAGCTGCAGTTGTAGCTGGTAATATGAATGTTAATTTTGATGTGAGTTTTGATATCGCTCAAAATGACGGAAATAAATACATTTATATCCAGAGCTGGAAAACCAGTCAGTGGCCTAATTACTGGCAATGTGTAAACGGAAGTGATACCCGCAATCCCAGAAAAGCACCATTAGGGCCCGATTTAGTTAATTCATTTTTAAGATTGGCTATTAATAATGATGTATCTGCTCCTGCTCAACCAACTTATACAACCTATGGATTTGATGGAACTGCTATGACTACTGCAACTGGTATAAGTAAAGTATATAATGTTCTACCGGGTGTTAACAGAATTACATTAACAGGTGTCATAGTTACAATACCCGGACCTTTTACATCAGTTGATGATCCTATTGCTGTTACAACAGATGTATTTTCAACTCAAGCAGCCGGTAGTGGTCCGAACACACCAGTACATTGTGTCAACTGTGGTATTACTCAATATTTTAATGACCCACTAATTTCAGGTATAGTTCCATGTTCAAGCCCAAGAGTTGTTAACTTTCAAATAAATTCTGTGCGTACAAATACTCAGTTTTATTATAGAATTTATAGAGATAATGGTAATGGGATATTTAATACTGCAAATGATCTTGATGTGACCGTTGGAACTAATCCTACTGTAACTACAAATGGATCTGGTCTTGTTCCGCTTGCTCAATATCCCATTGTACAACCTCCAGCAGGCTCATTATTATCTGATTATAGGTATTGGATTGTACTTACTCAGGTTGGAAATGTTTCAGGCGTTTCAAAACTAATAAGTCCATTACCCGGTGTAGAATGTGCCCCACTTCCGGTTGATTTCAAATCATTCACCGCTACAAGAAATAATTCTAATGTATTGGTGAAGTGGGAAACTTCTACAGAAGTTAACAACAGCGGATTTGCAGTTGAAAGAAATGTAAATGGTACATGGATGCAAGTTGCTTTTGTTCCTTCACAAGCATCAAGCGGTAATAGTAACAGCCCGCTGGCTTATAGCTTCAACGATTTGAACAGTAATAAAGGTGTTAGCCAATATCGCATTAAGCAAATTGATATTGATGCTCAATTTAAATACTCTGAAGTACGTTCCGTTCGTGGAGATGGACAAGCCGGTAAAATAATCGTTTATCCAAACCCAAGTAGCGATGGAAAAGTGAATGTAGCTTTTGAAGATTCAAAAGAGACCCGTGAGGTATCCGTAATTGATATGAGTGGTCGGTTCGTAAAACAATTTAGAAATGTAACAAACAATAATATTACTATTGAAAACCTGGCCCCCGGCATCTACAGCCTTCGTGTATTTGTGCCCGCTACCGGCGAACAGGCAGTGCAGAAGATTGTGGTGAATAAACAATAATATGCTCAGGGGTTTTTATTTTTAAAACACCTACGGGGTGGTTCTTTTGAACTACCCCTTTTTTTATTGTGTCAGGGTTGTCGTCCTTTACAGCTCTAATGAATTACAACCCAATTATCTTTCCTTATTTTTGGTAATTACAGCGTTATGAATAAAATCATTTTTACAGAAGAGTTTTGCCAGCCGGAAGATCTGCATCCTTTTACGCTTACCAGGCAATTGCAGGACATTAGAGTGGGCATACTTACCATCCGGGAGAAATGGGAACGGATGCTTGGGTTAGAGTCGTTCGATAAAAAAGAAGATGATTACAAAGACCTGCAACGTTCTGTACATATTGATGAAGCAGTGGGTGATGGGGCTTGTTTTATTATTCATGGCAATGTACTACCCACAGCAGCTTTGGTAAAGGCTGTCCGTAAATTAAAAAATGGAGAATTTATTGCTGCAAAGGGAGGGAACAGTATTGTGTTTCGGGTTGCTAAAAACGATATAGAAGGACGACATAAAATAAAAGTAGGCAATGCTATAAACTTTGATGAGGAGTTGAAGATCATCCGCTATCCCTGGGATATTTTTCAATTGAATGATTGGGCTATTCGCCAGGATTTTAAATTGCTTACGGGCAAGAAAAAATCGCAGCCCCTTTCAAAAACAAACCGGGTTATAAAGCCATCACAGGTATTTATTGAAAAAGGTGCTAAGGTGGAGCATTGCATTATTAATGCTGCCACAGGCCCTGTATATATTGGTAAGAATGCAGAATTAATGGAAGGTTGTATTATTCGTGGGCCATTTGCCATGGGAGAAGGAGCTTGTTTAAAATTAGGTACTAAAGTATATGGGGCTACTACGCTTGGTCCTTATTGTGTAGTAGGTGGCGAAATAAAAAATTCTGTGCTGTTTGGTTTCAGTAACAAAGCACATGATGGCTATTTGGGTGATTCGGTAATTGGCGAGTGGTGTAATATGGGGGCAGGCACCACCAACTCTAATCTAAAGAATAATGCCAGCAATGTTAAAGTATGGATGCCTAAAGGAGAAATGACGGCAGGTAATAAATGTGGGGTGATGATGGGAGACTATTCCCGGACTGCTGTAAATACTGCGATCAACACTGGTACGGTTATAGGCGTAAGTTGCAATGTATTTGGTGCGGGACTTACACCTAAATATATTCCAAACTTTAGCTGGGGTAGTGAGGGGCTGAATCGGTATGATTTTGAAAAAGCATTATTGGATATTGAAGACTGGAAAAAATTAAAAGGGCGATTGATTAGTGATGATGAAAAAAGTATTTTGAAATATATTTTTGAGAAGTGGTAAAGTAAAAATTAAAATAAACACAACTGATACATTATGCGGAAACAAATTGCAGCAGCTAACTGGAAAATGAATCTTACTTATCAGCAAGGAGAGAAATTATTAGATGAAATTTTGGGAGCTGAAATTGAATTGGCCAATCATCAGCTGGCTATTTTTGCGGTGCCTTCTCCTTATTTGTTAATGACAAGAAGTGAGGTTGAAGAAGAGAGTAATTATGAAGTAGCAGCGCAAAATTGTCACCATAAAAAATCAGGCGCATTTACGGGAGAAGTTTCTGTAGAAATGCTTCACTCCATGAATATTAAATATTGTGTAATTGGGCATAGTGAAAGAAGAGAATACAATGGAGAGACAAACGCAATGCTTGCTGACAAGGTGAGTCTTTGTTTTGAAAATTTCATCACTCCTATTTTTTGTTGTGGCGAACCTTTGTCCATCCGTGAAGCAGGTACGCAAAATGAATTTGTAGCCACACAGTTAAAAGAATCCTTGTTTCATTTACCGGAGGCAACCATTAAAAATATAGTGATTGCTTATGAGCCTATCTGGGCTATTGGTACCGGTAAAACAGCCAGCACTGAACAGGCACAAGAAATACATCAATATTTACGTTCTGTAATTGCCGCCCAATATGGAGAAGCTGTAGCCAATGAAATTCCTATTCTCTATGGTGGAAGTGTAAAAGCAAATAATGCAAAAGAGATTTTTGCTTGTGCTGATGTTGATGGTGGCCTTGTAGGAGGTGCATCATTAGTAGCTGCTGATTTTATTGAGATTATAAAGGCGTTGAAATAGGCAATAGTGAATGGTGAATAGTGAATGTGAACCACATGTCGTGTAAAACATATTTAAAAATAAATTGGTAATTTATTTCCGCACCATTTCACATAGTGCTCCAGCGAAAGAACCAGGTAATGCTGAGTTTTTTGAAGATCAGGGCCATTGTGAATGGACGGCAAATTTATCCGCTGTCCAATACAAAGCCGGTGGTAATTCCTGTGAGTGAGAATAATCCAAAAGTTGTTATCACAGATGGGTATCATTTTACCCGGCCAATGAAATTAAAGTATAATGAACTGCCTGTTTATTGCTTTAATGTTGTGTGTGCCATCAGTGATAAACAATTATTGGGAGTATTAAGCCTTTTAACGGGCTTATACCTGGGTGGCTTTTTTACCGGCTTGCTGGTGCTAAAAGTGCTCAGTTTTTTACCCCTTCTTTACCTTGTTTCATTTTACTATCTCAATAGAAAGGAATTCATCAAATTGGTGCCGGTATTGAACTAACAGGCATTGATTCAAAAACCGATTTTTTTCACAGTAAAGGCTGGTTTATTTTAGCAACTGATGTCCCGAAAAAAAATACTCTGGCTTTGCAGTTGGTATCCGAATAAACTGGAACCTTTTAATGGCGATTTTATCCAACGGCAGGCGCATGCCGCAGCATTACTCAATGATGTTTTTGTAATTCACCTGGCAGGAGATAACACTGGTGTGGTAAAAGAAACCGGCGAAGTGGTGACGAATGCTCCTGGTATTGCGGAGATAATAATCTATTATAAAAAGCATGCTTCTTTCCCCGCCAAATTGTTATCACATTACAAATGGCTTCATCTTTCAAAAAAAGCTATCAGGAAGTACATCATTGAAAATGGCAAACCTGATGTCATTCATGTAAACATCCCTGTAAAAGCAGGATACTTAGGTTTGTGGGCCCAAAAAAAATACGGCATACCATATGTTGTTACAGAACACTGGGGTATTTATAATGAGGTGGAAGTGCATAATTATGAAAGTAAAAACTCCCTGTTCAAACAGCTTACAAAAAAAGTGTATGATGGAGCTGCTGTATTTATATCTGTTAGCCGTTATTTAGCCGAAGGTGTAAACAGGTTAGTATTGCAAAAAAAATATACCGTTGTACCCAATGTGGTTGACACGAATATTTTTTATTATAAAGAAAAGCAGCCAGCCAGCTTTCGCTTCCTGCATGTGTCAAATATGGTACCGCTTAAAAATGCAGAGGGAATATTAAGAGCTTTTAAAACAGTTGCAGAACAAAATTCAAATGTTGAACTGATAATGATAGGAGATACTGCGAATGAAATACGAGAGTATGCATACAGCTTACACTTTGCGAAAGGAGCTGTTTCTTTTAAGGGAGAAGTGCCGTACCAACAAGTGGCTGCTGAAATGCAGTTGGCTGATTGTTTTATTCTTTTCAGTAATATTGAAAATTCTCCTTGTGTAATTGGAGAAGCATTATGTTGTGGATTGCCTGCTATTGCAACAAGAGTTGGCGGTATTCCGGAATTGGTTGATGAAACTAATTCAATATTGGTGGAGGCAGGAAATGAAAATACTTTGGCTACTGCAATGCAAGAAGTAATGAAAAACTATTTTACATATAACAGAAAAAAAATAGCTGAAAAAGCACAAAACTTTTTCAGCTATCCGGTAATCAGTAAACAGCTTGATGAAATCTATACAACTGTTTTATCAACAAAGTAATAATTAGTTTTTTAGCCTGCTTATCAACTCAATGTATTCTTTCATTGCGTCAGTAGTTGATTTTCCTTTTAAGTTTGACCATGCTTCATATTTAGCTTTGGCTACAAAGTCAAATGGGTTAGAGGGAGGGTCTGTATTTACGTCCCCAATACTACCTTGTTTGTACAACGAATAGAGTTGCAATAAGGTTTCGTTACTTGGCTTTTCGGAAAGACTTTTGCTATCTGATGCTGCTTGTTCAAACTGCTCTTTTAAATCCATGTGCTGCTTTTTAATTTTAAATGGTTGGTGTAATAGTAAGTGAATTATTTAGTACGGGCATTGTCAATAAATATTGATTGCACTTCTTTTTTGTTATTAATAATTTTATAAAATTCTTCCAGATACCGGGTAGCCTCTTTGCGATAATTTTCTTTCAATAAAGTAAAATTGTTTATCAACGACATGATGGCGTCTTTCTTTGCTTTAAAGAGATCAAAGGTCAACTGTAATTCTTCCATTGATCTTGGGAACCCTCTGTATACTCTTTCTGTTACAGCCTCAGTTCCTAAAATTTCACTGGGCAAAGCGTAGCCCGCATTTACAAACCCCGAGTGGTCAAAATCGTAGGGAACAACAAAGGGTAATGCATTTGTATTTTCCTTATCATAAATAAGTTTTATGTTATGATTGCCGGGAACAGACCAGTCGCCGTTGCTGATCATATATTCAAATACGGCCACTTTTGTCATTAAACTACGATTGGTTGCTTCGGTATTATACGTCGCTTTTTCTTTTTTGATACAACCGTTTCTTGTTGCCATGTCTTTATCATCTTCTAAAAGGAATGCATATTGAGTAAAGGGCTTTACTTTTCCTCTTGTATCATTATAATTCATTTTTACTAACCTTACCCGAAAGCTTTTATCCTCCAGCAGGTTATAGATTTTATAAACAAGAAATTCTTTCAGCACCAGTTGCTCATCATCTGCTTTCGGACCGCAGGCAATTACTAATTTTAGTTTTCCCAACGGGGATAGAAGAGGTGAGGTTGGATTTTTAAAATCCATCATAATGGGCGGAATGTTGCACTGCTCTCTTCTAAAATGACCTCTGGCTCCAACCGTTATTGCTTCTTTGATAGGAGTGCTTCCCGGCAGGGTAAGTGTAACTTCGGCTTCCTGGAAAACATCTGGCAGTTTTTCATTTTGCAATTTTCTAATATCTGTCGACAGGCTAATTTCAACAATATCTTCATCAGTAAAAAATTTTATGCTATCAACCTTTGTTTGTGCAGAAGATAAAAAACTGCTGCTTATTATAAAGGCCAGCAGCAGCCACTTTAATTTTTTCATACAGTGATTGTTATGGTTAAAGTATATGATAGTGGTAAAAGTCAAAAAAGTTATTACTACCTGGCGTTATCTATAAAGATTGATTGTACTTTTTTTTCATTTTCTATAGTCTTATAGAACTCGTTGAGATAACTAATAATATCTTTTTTTGTTTTGTCTTTAAACAAGTCAAATCCGTTTACCAGTTCATTGATACTTTGTCTTTTTTCTTTAAAAATCTTTAGTGTATTTTGTATTTCAGGCATTGTTCTTTTATAACCTCTATACACCCGTTGGGTAACAGAGGCGGTTCCCACCACTTCGCTTGGTACTGCATAATAGGCATTTACAAAACCCGAATTATCAAAGTCGTAAGGCACTGTAAGCACTTTAGCTTTTTCATCATTGCGGGGATAAATCATTTTAATGTTGTGGTTAGCCGGCACCGACCAGTCTGTATTACCAATCATGTATTCAAAAATGTCAACTTTATTCATCAATGCAGGGTCTGCTTCATCTACTGCAAAAGCAACTTTTTTACTGGCTTTACAGCCATTTCTTTTGGCCATATCATCCACATCCTCCAGCAAGAAAGCATATTGTGTATATGATTTCATTTTTCCTTTTGTATCATTATAAGTTACTTTGGCTAATCTTGCCCTAAAACTTTTCTCATCAAAGAGGTTGTAAATTTTATACACCATATACTCTTTCAAAAGCAATTGCTCATCCACACTTGAGTTGGCACACCCAACCACCAGTTTCAACCTGCTTAGTGTATAAAGTCTTGGCGAAGTGGGAGTGTGAAAGTCCAGCATTATGGGAGGCATAGCACAGTTAATTCTTCTTGACTTGCCTCTTGCATGTAGTTTCATTTTTTCGCTGATCGTGGTGTTATCAGGAAAACGAACGGAGATATCTGCCTCCTGGTAAACTTCAATATTTTCGGCAATTTGAAGTTTACCAAAATCAGTAGTCAGTGTTATTTCTAAAATGCCGGGGTCGGTAAAAAATTTGATACTGTCAACCTGGTTCTGTGCAGACGCTGAAAAAGTACCTGCCAGCAGGCAAACAAGTAACAGTCGTGTCATCTTGTTCATATAGTGGTTATTAATGGTGTCTTATATTGCGGATAAGAAAATTACGAAAGAAAACACAATAACAACTCACATGGGCAATCTTCTTATTTCAGTACTTCTGTGATCACCTGGCCTACATTTCCATTAGGCATTTGTATGCGCAACAAAGCCGCTATAGTTGGCGCAATGTCAGTCATATAGGTTTCCCGGTTCGTTTTTCCCTGCTTGATGCCCCACCCATACCACAGCAAAGGAATATGCGTATCATAGGGGTTCCATAGGCCATGGGTGGTACCGGTATTGCTCCAGGCATCTATATAATTGGGTTTAAGCAGAAACTGGATGTCCCCACTCCGGCGTTTATAATATCCGTTATTCAGCATATTTCTTACCGTTACGGGGAGCGGCACTTCATTCAACTCTTCCAGCGAAAATATTCTTGCAAAGTTTGAGTCTTTCGACATACGGGCAACGATCCAGTCAATAATATCTTCCGCATCCAATTTAGCGGAATCAATTTTTGGATGATTCAATCCAAACTGGTAATTATCATCATACACCACCAAAGGAGTGATGTTGTATTTTTCATTCAATGCTGCGTTGAGTTGCTTGGTTATGTCGCTCATGAAAACTCTTCCGCCGGGCATTTTATTTTCCGTCATATACTCGGGGGTATGTGCCACACCATGGTCGGCAGAAAGAAAAACAGTGTACTGGCCCTCGCCAACTTTTGCATCCAAAAAATCTAAGAAAGAGCCAAGTTCTTTATCGAGTCTTAAAAATCCATCTTCAGATTCTACCGAATTAGGTCCGAATGTATGTCCAATATAATCGGGTGAAGAAAAACTCACCGCCAGGAAATCCGTAATATCATCTGCTCCTAATTGCTCAGCCACCAATGTAGCTTTTGCAAATTCTGCAGTCAATGTATTTCCCATGGGTGTGGTAGAAATTTTACCATAGTCTTTTCCAATATAGCCCTTCATATCATAGGGAAACTTATTACCGCCTAATGTTTTTGCTTCATGGCTTTTTTCGTCGGCTGTACTTTGTGTATAGGTGTTAATAGGATACAGCGTATTCCAACCCTTCTCGTAGTATTTATCAACTAATTTTTGTGCATTAAAATCATTTACCCATTTCGGTAATTCATTCATGTAATAAGTAGACGTTATCCATTTGCCTACACCGCCATCGTACCAATAAGCGGCGTTAGCACTATGGCCCGCAGGTAAAATGCCGCCTCTGTCTTTTATAGAAATTCCAACCACTTTGCTTTTGAAGTTGGTAGCAATCCGCAATTCATCGCAGATGGTTGTCGTAAGCATATTTCTCGGACTTTGTTTGCCTGCAGAAGTTGTGCTGCCAACGGTGTTTACTGTTTTATCTTCTGTGCAATAAACAGAACGCATTTGGTCTCTATCCCACCAATAATTTCCGGTAATGCCATTTATAGCAGGCACTGATCCTGTGTAAATAGAACTATGTCCGCAACCTGTATAAGTAGGAGTGTATGGAATTAATGTATTCTCGCAAGTAAAGCCCTGGTTAAGCATTCGCTTAAATCCACCATTAGCGTCGTACCGGTCATAGAAACGATAGAGATAATCCCAGCGCATCTGGTCCACCACAATACCTACAATAAGTTTTGGACGCTTAATAGTTTGCTGTGCCTCAACAGTAAAAGTGCAGAATAATACTAACGCTAAAATAGATACCAGTCGCATGAAAAAAATTTTGACAAATGTAAGGGTTTGTTTCGCCCCAGCTGATATTAGGAAATATTATCATTCTGTGACGAAAGTTTTGTTGCGGAGGATGCTTTGCAATATTTTTATTATATGAAAACTATTGGATTTGTAGGCGGTTTATCATGGGTCTCCTCGTTGGACTATTACCGGCTGTTTAATGAAATTACTAATCAACGATTGGGTGGAAATGAAGCCGCAAAAATTGCGATGTATTCCGTTAATTATGGAGAAATAGTAACCCTTACCCATAAAGGAGATTGGGATGAAATTACCCGCATTATTACCGATGCTGCTAAAAAAGTGGAAGCAGCCGGCGCTACTTGTGTGTTATTGGGAGCTAATACTATGCACCATGTTGCAGAGAGGGTGCAGGAAAAAATATCTATTCCGCTGCTGCATATTGCCGATGTAACTGCCAAAGCCATACAACAAAAAGGAATCAATAAGGTAGCACTATTAGGCACCCGCTACACCATGCAGTTTGACTTTTATAAATACAAACTTGCCAGGTATGGTATCGAAACAATAATACCGGGGGCCGATGGAATTGAATTTGTAAACAATGCTATTTATAACGAATTGGGAAAAGGTAAATTTCTTGCTGAAACTAAGCAAGGATTTTTAGAAATAATTGATAAGCTATCTGATGAAGGGGCGCAAGGTGCAATATTGGGGTGCACGGAAATTCCGATGCTTATCAAACAATCAGATACATCACTGCCTGTTTTTGATACCACTTTATTACATGCAACTGCTGCGGTCGATTTTGCGCTTGGATAACTAAAATTTACCGGTGCCATTTCCAAAAAGCGAAGGATGCGATGATAGAAACCAGTCCCACCGTCCACCATAAAGCATTGAAACCGGAATATTCGGCAAGCTGTGCACCGCCCATAGGACCAAGTACTTGTGCTACTGACCAGGCCATGGTATATAGAGCCGCATATTGTCCCCGGTTGGACGGTTGCGTCCGGGCAATCCAATAGCTGTTCATAAAAGGCATAGATAGTATTTCGCCAAAAGTAACCAGCACAATCATAGCGATTGCAACCGGTACTGCTGCTGCAGGTATGTTCAATAAAAGGAAAGCAATACCAACCAAAAACACCCCGATGCTGATATAGTAAATGTTGTTCCTTTTACCTTCCAGTTTATACACCAGCACCATTTCAACCAGCACAATGATGATGCCGTTTGCAGCCATTAAAATGCCGATAAAGGGTTCAGAGAAATTAAGTTCCCTTTTAAAGTAAACAGGTACGTTATTAAACATCTGAAAAAAGCAACAGGCAAATAAAATAGTGATAAATGCAAAAGACAAATAGGTTTTGTCTTTATACGCAGATTGTATCAGCGGATCATCTATCTTTTGTTTTTTTGGTGGTTTGTAATCAACGGGTTTTAAAACCAGCCACATTAATAATGCGGCACCCATATTAGTAAATCCATCTACCCAAAACAATAATTCATAATCAATATGTGCAATAAATCCGCCTAAGGCACTGCCTGCAGCCCAACCAAGATTAATAGCCAGCCTGTTCAATGCATAAGATCTTGTTCTGTTATTTTCATTACTATAGAATGCAATAGCTGTTGAATTAGCAGGGCGGAATGCTTCATTTACAAAACTGAGTAAAAAAGTAAAGATGCAAATAAGCGGATAGGTATTCATCTGTCCCAAAACAATAAATAGAATTCCGCCGCCGAATAAGGTAAATAACTGAACAGGGTAGAAACCAATTTTATCTGTGAGTCTGCCGCCGAGCCATGCACCTGCAAAAGCACCTGCACCAAATAAACCAAATACAATTCCTGCATCGCCTACGGAGTAGCCCATTTCCGGACTGGTAAGGTATAGCGTCATAAACGGCACTACCATGGTGCCGCTGCGGTTTATCAGCATTATCAGGGAAAGCAGCCATGTTTCTTTCGACAGGCCTGCATATGCATTACGGTAGGTTTTAGCAGTAGCTCTAAGCATGGTAGTATTGCGAAGATAATATTTGGAATGAAGGCGGGCAACCGGAAGTATTGGTTCAATCGTTTTGATAGTTGGTGATAGAGATTGTATTTTTTTGGATATATTTCATTTTTAAAAACAAACCACATGCAAAAAATCATTGTCCTTTCAGCCATTGTTGCTACTGTAGTATTATTTGCCAATTGCAGTTCTTCTAAAAAGGCTACGGCTGCGGTGCCTAAGTTTAGTTATGAAGCCAATGTGCAAATGGCTATTACAACAAATTGTTCTCCTTGTCATATTTCAGGTAAAGGCAATAAAAAGCCGTACGATAATTTTGCCAATGTAAAAGCTGATATTGATGAGATCATCCGCCGGGTAGAATTGAACCCAACTGAGAGAGGGTTTATGCCTTTCCGCAAAGCCGCTAAGCTAAGCGACAGTACGATCAATGTTTTCAAACAATGGAAGACAGATGGTTTGATTGAGAAATAATCAGGGTAAGTAGCAAGTATTTAATGAACTGATTAAAGCTGAATCATTACTATGCAACCCTTTCTACCCACTATTTGTCAGGTAAATGTAGCAGGGCTTCCTGCGGCACCAAAACCAAATAGCCGGCCAGTTGAGAAAAGTTATTGCTGTTATATTACTGCTTGTTTTCTTTGTTGCTCAATACGAGAAGCATATCGGCTATGTAAATTGCCGGGTTACCAATTATTTCACTACCGACGGAAAGACTTGCGATTGCGAAAGCTTACTGGAAGATAATGACAACCTTCTTACAGATAATGCAACTCCACCTGTTCATATTCACCATCATCCGGATGAATCTTTTTTTACTCCGGTGAATGACAAAGTATACCTTTTCTATTATTTGAATAAAGCATTTCCGATTAATTATGTTGCCGTTTTGTCCTCCGGTAATGTTTACAGCATTGACCATCCTCCTCAATTAGGTTAATTATATTTCTATGTTTTTTATGGATATGCCTGATTTACATTGGGCATACAACTATTCTATTATTATAATTAACCAAACAATGATTTTTTATGAAAAAAATATCAATGGCCATTGTATTAATGGCTGTATCAATAATTACTATGGCACAAACAGCCAGGCCAATAATTTTATACGGAACAATTACGCAAAATGATCTGATGCAAGCACCTTTCAACAAATGGTTCGACAGTATATACAATGCGTACCAACCGGATACAAAAATTACAGCGGCAATTAAAAAAGCCAACACCAAAGACATTAGCATGGAGATCTTTCTCGGCACCTGGTGTGGGGATAGTAAAAGAGAAGTGCCAAGGTTTATGAAATTGCTGCATGAGGCATCATTTGCTACCAGCCAGGTAAAGCTGATCGGATTAGGTGGTAGTGATTCATTGTACAAACAAGGGCCGAAGCAAGAAGAGAAGGGAAAAGGAATATTCAGAGTGCCTGTTTTTATAGTTTATAAAAATGGGGTAGAAGTAGGGCGGATCAATGAATTCCCTGTTACATCACTTGAAAAAGATTTGCAAACTATACTTACCGGTGGAGATTATAGCCCCAACTATAAAAGCTTTTCATTGCTGAGCGAATGGTTGAATGACGGAACATTGCTCAACAAAAACAGCAACATCCGTGGAATGGCCATGCAATTAAAATCATTAGTGGGCAGCGAAAGGGAGTTGAATAGTGTTGGTTATTTATTACTGCAACAGGAAAAAAAGCAAGAAGCGTTTAAGGTCTTTCAACTAAATGCACAACTTTATCCGGAATCGGCCAATGTATTGTCGAGCTTGGGAGAGGGGTATTATAAAATAGGTGACAACAAAACGGCTGTCCAGTTTTTGGAAAGAGCCTTAGAAATAAATAAGGATCCCTTGCTGCTAAAAGAAATTCTACAAATTTTATATGAAGTGAAAGGAGTAAAAGGATAAATAAACTAACCGCAGAGGAAGTTGAAGCCTCTGCGGTTAAACTATTCTTTTGCAAAGCGATAGACTTTTGAAGTGGTGCTATGGCTATATTTGCGGCCAATTAAAATAATAGTATGGCTTTGTTAGAGAAACAAGTAACAGTAAAAAAATCCAGGCTAACCAATGCGGGTAATGGATTGTTTGCAAAAGTGTTTATTCCAAAAAATATGTTGATTGTTGAATACAAAGGCAAAATAACCACCTGGAAAGAGGTGGATGATAAGGATGGCAATAACGGATATATCTATTTTGTAAAGAGAAATCATGTAATTGATGCCAGTAATCACAAAAAAGCATTGGCCCGTTATGCAAACGATGCAAGGGGTTTGCGAAGAACAAAAGGTTTAACTAATAATGCCGAGTATGTGGAAGTTGGGACGAAGGTGTATATTAAATCAAATAAAGATATTGCGGCGGGAGCTGAAATATTTGTAGAATATGGCAAAGAGTACTGGGACGTAATTAAGCATAACCAAAAAGTAGATGCGGAACGGCAAAAGAAACTACAGCGTACCCGGCAAAAAATGAAATAAAAATAGTTATAGGTCCGGTAACCCCCTTACTATTTTCGTTCTGTAATCATATCATAAAGAATTCTTGACCAATCGGTACGAAGGATCATAAAAGAAAACTCTTTGCCATCGGCAGGTGTTTCAATCATCAATTTATCTTCAAAAGAAGAGATGTATTGGTTCTCATTGATCTTTCGCCACTTGTATTTATCCTGTCCAAGGGCTTCCTGTAAATATTTATTAATGCAAGAATCGCAGTTGGCTGTTGTTTTTTGTAATCTGCATTTCCCTTGCTTATCAAAAAAATAAACAAAAGTCGCTTGTTGCGTTGTAGTGCCCGGAATATTTAATACCAACGAAGTGTCTGTTTCGTTGAGCGCAGCATTTATGTTTTTATTATCTTTTATATATTGGCTCAATTCTTTTTTTATATCCGCTTTCTTCTTGTTGATATATTTCTGTGCAGAGCCTGAAAAGGGGAGTAGTATAAAAAAGAGCAAGATGATCGGGTTCATGTAGAGTAAGTATTAGCGGTACGGCTACAAAAGTAACTTCTTCCCGGTAGAAAATGAAAAAGGCTTACCAAACCGGTAAGCCTTGTCTTTAAAAATTATTTTCATCTGCACTAGGTCCATAACTGCCGGGTATGGGGATGTTCAATAATCGCAGATACACCCCTAATTGTGCCCGGTGATGTATTATTTGAGATAGCGACATCCTGATAACATCTGCTTTTGGCTCGGTGCTGTAAATCTGGTTGCCATTTCTTAATGTCCAGAGTAATTCAAGTTGCGTTTCGTTTTCTTTTGTCAAATTTTTTCGACAATTGGTCAGACACTTTTCAAAATAACTTAGCAACTCGTTGGTGCTGGTGAAGTGTTCGGGTTTGTAAGGGTTTGCTTCAAAATCAAGTTCATCAGTATTCAACACCATTTCTATCCAGGCGGGCAATTCGGCCACATGGGTAGCCAGGGTTCCCAATTTCATACTTTTTTCATGAGGAGCCCAATCGTATTGTTCCAGTGGAACTCTTTCCAGCATTTTACGGGTGGTAACAGCTTCTTTTTCTAATTCATTTAAAAAGGATTGCATGATTGTCATAGTTGATTGTTTTAATTGTTATAGCACAAATAAAACAGCAGCTGGTGACAACCCTATGGCAGCAAGTTTTGAACAAATAATTTATTTTAAAATTTAATAGGCAACTATTTTTTCCATGATCACAAATTCCAATGGCTGTGTGGGAATGCCGAATTTGGGATTTTCAGGCATGGGTACCCGTTCGGTTGTTTGTACATAGCCATGTCTTTCATACCATTTAATTAACTCAGTTCGCAGTGTAATTACATTCATGAAGATATTTTTACAACCATTTTCATTAGCGTAAGTTTCTGCAGCTGCCAGTAATTTCTTGCCTATTCCTGCCGCTTGCATTTGTGGAGATACTGTAAGCATTCCGAGATATAGGCCTCTTTCCCGTTGTTCAAGATAAACACAACCGGCTATTGTTCCATCGGCTAGGGAATGTTTTAAGATTATAGCTTTTGGATTGCTCAATAAATCTGTAAGAGTTGATATATCTGTACGCAAATCTCCTTTTAAAAGATCAGCTTCAGTTGTCCAACCTTTTTTGGAAGCTTCGCCACGATAAGCACTATTGATCAACTCCGTTAGTGCCGGAATGTCTTGTGTGGTTGCTGTTGAAATATGCATAGGCAAAAGTAGATATTGCTATTCTTTTTTTAAAAACCTAATAGGAATAAAAAACCGTCTTGCTAAAGCGAGACGGTTTTTGAAAAGAATATATAAACTTATTTACGTTCCAACGCATTGTTAATTCTGAAAAGCAAACTTCCACGGTGTGCTCTTGAATCTTCGTTTGTAGAAACGGCACCAGCCAATTGTGTTTTCAGTTTTTTCAAGGTGTTTAATGCAGCTGCTTTGGCCACATCATCATACTGTGTTTTTGTAGGATCTATAATATCTGCTGCAGCTTTTACAAAAGTTGTTTGCAGGTTCTGGCGAAACACATTCACATTCCCTTTCATATCTGCATCAAAGCAAGCCTTTAAAAGGTCATTCATTACATCTGCAACGCTGTACTGATTACCATATAATCGGCTGTTTGTAATACGTTGCAAAGTAGCGGGGTGTAGAATGTGAGCAAGTGCTCCAAATACCTGGGTGTTTAAGATATTACCAGTGATTTTAAAATCATCACCTGTTCCCGCCTGGTTAAAACCACGACGCTGTGGCTGCAGATAAGGAAATACTTGTGTATCTGCATCAAAAGCATTTGGTGCAAAAGCATATTTGCTTAAAATTTCCATAGCTCTTTTTTGAGTAGCTAATGGTACTGGAGTAAATGGTTTTGTAGCAGAACCTTGTTCAGGAGTGCTTCTGTCGATATAAACACCGCCGATATAGCGGCTTGTTGCAGCTATCATACCATTACGTTGTCCGTTTAATGCACCATATCTGGCACGGAGTTCTGCATAGCTCTGGTAAGGTTTACTGTATTTCTGTACCAGTTTGCCCATAAGAGAATTTACGATCTTGAATCTTTCTTCAGCATATCCAATTGCATCACTTGTTAAGTCGTTTACATTTACTCTTGGGTCCATTGCTTTACCCGGAGAACGCATATCATCACCATCGTTACCAAAAGCAAGTTGAGGATCATTACTGCGGCTTAAAATTTTTCTAAGACCAGCTTCTTCCTGACCTTCCGGAAATTCAGTATATCCATATTCAATAGCCCATAAATCGTAAGGACCTGAACGGGTTGTGTAATAATCGCCTTGTTTGCTTTTATCCGCTGCTATATTGATAGCAGGGTAGTCCATTACAGAACCGATCAAACCAATTCTTCTTGTCAATTCTTTATTGTTGATCTCTGCAGGTGAAAGCATTTGGCTGGCTTTCATGTTGTGGTTCAAACCAAGGGTGTGGCCCATTTCATGCATTACCAGGTAAATCAAAAACTGCTGGTGCATTTCTTTTATTTCTGCAGGACCTGCATCTACCGCATCAGCCAGCGTCATACCGGTAATTAATTGTTGCTTTAATTCACTCGCCATGCTACAAGTAGCAAGATGTTTTGCATCAATCATACCGGAGAAATGTAATTCTTCGTTGTGGTTAGCAGCAGTGTTGCCATTATATAATTCATCGCTGATAGGAGTAGCACTTCCGCTAAACCATTCGATAGTAATATCAGCACCCAGAATTTGTCCTGTTTTTGGATTTACAAAACTTGGCCCTATTGCACCATAGCCTGGTTGTGCAGAAGCTACCCAACGGATAACATTGTATTTAATATCTGCTGGATCCCAAGTGGCATCATCTGGCATTATTTTCATTTGAACAGCATTTTTAAATCCAGCTTTTTCAAATGCTTCATTCCATTTTAGACCTGCATCAACGATGGTCTGACGATACTCAAGCGGAGTTGTATTTTCTACCCAAAAAACAATCGGCTCTACGGGTTCGCTTACAGCAGCAGAAGGATCTTTCTTCTTTAAGTTCCAGCGATTAATAACGTCTTTGTAGGGAACAGGACTAATGCTTGTCTGGTTAGTTTTTTGTTCGATGAAGTATCCAACTTTTGGATCGTCACGACGGCCTTTGAAACCATTTTCTGGCATAGCAATAAGACTATGCTGCATACGAACCCGAACATAACGGGCATCTGTAATATCAGCACCGCCCGGATTGAAGGCGTTTGGATTATCATATGCCATATCAACTACGATATCTGTATTATCGGGGAAAGAACGTATCGTATTGTATTTTGATTTAGTTGGATTTAAACCACCCAATGTAAAGCCAAAGTTTGGTTGGCCCGGTATTGTTGTTGGTTTTACAGGATCCAATTTTTCGCTTATAAAAAGAGCATCTGCATTAATCAGGTATCCACCCTCGTCTTCAGCACTTGTTTTTTCGGCATAGAAAACGGCTTCTGGTTTATCTACATCTTTAGTTTTGCTAACAGGATTTTCAGCATCATAATAGAAAGAAGTATTTACCTGGCTGAATTCAAGTTTGTCAAATGCTTTTTTAATGGTGAATACAGCAGTAGCTCTATGCATACTTTGATTCAGGAATAAAGCTGTTGGTCCGCTGATTGAGAAACTTTGATAAATAAATTCTTTATCTAACTGACTTTTTTTTACATATAACTGAACACTGCCTGTTGCAGTATCCTGATAAATGGTAAAAAGCCCGTCAATTTTTTTACTGGACTTTATTTTGTCCGTAATACCCGCAGGTTTTTTTGGCTTCGATGTATCCATTGGCGCACCTGTTGGCATAACAGGATTTTTTGGTTTATCCTGCGCCATCAGAAAGCTACACAAAAAACTAACTGGTAAACTTAGCAATAGTTTTTTCATTATTAATTTGATTTGGTTAAAAGACAGTGATTATGCAATATATACATGTACAAGTTAATATTATGTAGGAATTTGATGAACGGCCTTTATTTTAAACCAGGTATTAGTATTTGATTTCTGGAAATATTTGTTTACTATTTTGTATCAGGAAGTTAGGTGTTTTATGTACTTGCGATGGCCATCAAATTCCTGAAGGGCGAAGCCTGTTACTTTTAAGAATTTTTCATGTTTTGGGTTGGCTACGGCGGTATAAACAATACTTTTTATTCCTTTTGCCAGTAAAAACTCCTTTTCTTTTTCAAAAATAAAGGGGCCAATTTTATAATCTCTGTACTTCGCTACTGTATAATTTAAAAGTACTTCTGCTGTACCGTCATTGTTGGGTCGCACACTGAAAATATTGGCAATAACCAGGTTTCTTAATACTACAAAATTGATGTTTCCGGACAATTGTTCTTTTGTAAAGGCCGGAAAATAACTGGCAATATCGGTTTTGTAAAAGGATAAGAAACTATCAATAAGAATTCCACCTGATTGAAATTCCAATAATTCAAAATGTTCTTTGCGGTTATAGATGCGGAAAAGAAAGTAAATATTAATGCTGAGCAGAATGCAATTGGTAAGAATTACCGGAATGGCTTGTAAAATAACACCATAAATTATAAAAGCAATATTACCGCCTGTATTTAACCAACGAAATTTAAGATCGCTGTTTACCAGTAGCCCTATGGCTAATAAAACGGTAGCCAGGTAGCCGAAATAAGGAGCAATCTGTAGAAGCATACTGCAATGTTACAGCTATACCTTCATTTTAGGATTTCTACCAGGTTGAATGTTAATTTAGCCTGTTACTTTCTTAAAGGGGTTAAAATTTTCATTAGCCAAATGTAATGGGTTGTCTTCTGTAGGCTTTAACTTTTCTTCCTCGTTGGAAGGCAGGATTCCATTTTGGGGATTTTTCAATAAGCCGCAGTGCCTCTTTATCTAACGAATACTCTACTGACTTTAATGTTCTTAAATGCGAAATTTTTCCCTCTGAATCAACGGTGAATTGGGTAATGGTAGTGCCTTTAATACCCATCTGTGAGGCCCTATCGGGAAATTGAAAATTATTTTCAAGATACTTTATCCAGGCTTTTGTGCCGCCTGGAAAATCTGCTTCTTTCTCACCTGCTGCTATTGTATCATTGCCGCTTTTAGCATCTTCTTTTCTTTTATCGTACAGGTTGGTAGATTTTATAAGAACCCCATTTTTGTAATCAAATTGCATTGAAGTTGCCAACGTATCATCGTAAAAAAACCAGGTACTATCTTTTTTACCATTAGCAGTGTAACCGGAAGAGTCTATTTTGCCATCTTTATCAAAATAAGCGATATAGCCATTTAATAGGGTCGCATTTTCATCCCTATATGTTTCTATATTAATTAATGGACCGGCAAAATGATAATAGTTCCATTGAAAAGTGGTATCATTTTTCTTTTGAACTGTTGCCAGGTAAACTGCGTTTTCAACTGTCGTTGCTTCCCATTGCTTATCAAATAAGTAATACGTTTCTGCTTCCTTCTTATTTTTTTGGCTGCTTGCTTCGAGTACAAAAAATAACAAAATCAGGACAGTGATACATTTCATGTATCAAAAATAATTGCGTACATATTATTTTCCAATAAATAAATGTGACGGGTTTGAACCCTCTTTAGGGGAATATTCTCAACAATTTACATTGCCCAACAAAAAATATACAATAGCAAAAACTGCTATAAAGCCAAGGCATCCACCGCCCCATTTCCAACCGGCATAGCCTGCAATTACTGTTTTAAGCCAACCTTTCATAAGTTATTTTTGGAGTAGTATTAAGAAAACTGTGCCAATTCTTATTTTGCACACATGTATTCACGACAAGAAGCCTCATTGATCCGAAAAAAATTCTGGACAAGTTTCGGTGTATATATGAAACCTGTTACTTCTGCCAGCGGGGAAACAATAAACTGGTTAAATTATAAAACAGGCATCAAGGATGTTTTTTTTCGGATGGATTTTGATAAAGACAATGCTTCTATTGCAATTGAACTTCGCCATCCTGATAGACAAATTCAGCAATATTATTATGAGCAGCTACTGTCATTAAAAAATTTACTTGAGCAAATAGCAGGGGACAAGTGGAATTGGCAATTGCACCAGCAGGATGAGAATAGTGTTAGTATTAGCCGGGTAGAAAAAAGTATTAAGAATGTAAACATATTCAATGAGAACGATTGGCCATCCGTCATTTCTTTTCTCAAACCCCGCCTCATTGCATTGGATGAATTCTGGTACACAGCGAAAGATGTGATTGAGTAACTTTTACTTTAGAATTTTTACAACAAAAAGCCCCTCTGAATATTCAGAGGGGCTTTTTAAGTCATAGAAAGGTTTTAGAATCTTCTGTTGTTATTCCTATCATCCCAATCCCTGTCGTTGTCAAAGCGGCCATTGTTTCTCACTTCACGGATGTTGATGTGGCCAAAACGGTCGATGTGGATCTGCACATTTTTTCGGTTTACCTGGAATGAAGTAGACGCTACCAATTTTTCCCGTTGGTTATAACCTACTCTTCTCATTTCAAAAACCTTAATGCTGTGACGGCCGTTGTGCAGGTTTGTCAATTTAATGCTCCGGTCATTACTGTAATAGCTTCTTCCGTCAATAACAATTTTGTAATTTTTGCTGCTGTTTACTGTTACTACAGGCCTTCGGTCGGCGGCAAATAATGCAACGGTTACAAAAAGAGCTGCGAACAGTGTAAAAATTCTTTTCATGTTAATACGATTTAATTGTTTCGTACTGCAATTACCGGGAGAACTGAAGTACTGATTTGTTTTCGTAGCCCGGTTATCAGCTATATTTCAAAGCAAATGCCACTGTGCCAAAAAAGGATAAAAGAAATGTTAAGCAGGAAACAGATATAGCTTTTTAGTAATGATAAATTAAATGAAATGCTTGTCAGTAAAGAATTTCAGGGGAATGTTATTTAACGTTAATGAATTAGCAAAAACAGGATAAATGCTTCGAATCTGCAAGAAGTGCTTCTATTTTACCAGTCAAACAATACCTAAAAAACCGCCTAAAAAGCTTACCTTCGCCACCTTAAAAATTCTGCCTGTCGGCAGGCAAGCGGTTAAAAAAAGTACATGAAGAACATTCGAAATTTTTGCATTATCGCACATATTGACCATGGTAAATCCACATTGGCCGATAGGTTACTACAAAGCACAGGTACTATCAGCGACCGGGATATGATGGACCAGGTGTTGGATGATATGGATCTTGAAAGAGAAAAGGGCATTACTATTAAGAGCCATGCTATTCAGATCAATTACAAACACACCGATGGACAGGAGTACATCCTGAACTTGATTGATACACCCGGCCACGTAGATTTTAGCTACGAGGTAAGCCGGGCATTAGCTGCCTGTGAAGGTTGTTTGCTATTGGTGGATGCTACGCAGGGAATACAGGCGCAAACCATTTCAAACTTGTATCTGGCAATTGATAATGATCTTGAAATTATTCCTGTCATCAATAAAATAGACATGGATGGTGCGATGATCGAAGAAGTAGAAGACCAGATAATTGAATTGATTGGATGTAAGCAAGAAGACATTTTACATGCCAGTGGACGTACGGGATTGGGAGTAGAAAAAGTTTTAGATGCTATTGTAAATAGAATTCCGGCTCCTGTAGGCAAGCCGGATGAGCCATTGCAGGCTTTGATATTTGATAGTATGTTCAATTCTTTCCGTGGTATTATCGTGTACTTCCGAGTAAGAAATGGCAAAATTAAAAAAGGTGACAAAGTAAAGTTTGTAAGCACCGACCAGGAATACGAAGCCGATGAGGTAGGTATTTTGAAGTTGAAGATGACAGAGAAAAAGGAAGTGCTTTGTGGTGATGTTGGCTACCTGATAACGGGAATTAAAAATGCGAAGGAGGTAAAAGTTGGTGATACCATTACATTGGCTGCTAATCCAACGAAGGAAATTATTAAAGGATTCCAGGAAGTTAAGCCAATGGTTTTTGCCGGTATCTTCCCCGTAAATACAGACGATTTTGAAGAGTTGAGAGATTGCATGGACAAACTGCAATTGAATGATGCATCATTGAGTTATGAATTAGAAACATCACAGGCTTTAGGTTTTGGTTTTCGTTGCGGCTTTCTTGGAATGCTGCATATGGAAATCATCCAGGAACGATTAGAAAGAGAGTTTAACCAAACCGTTATTACTACTGTTCCCAACGTAAATTTTATAGCCTATACCACGGCTGGAGAAAAGATCATTGTAAATAATCCAACACAGTTTCCTGATCCTGTAAAAACAGAACGAATAGAAGAGCCTTTTATCAAAGCACAGATCATTACCAAGCCAGAATATATTGGTAACATTATGACCCTTTGCCTTGGCAAAAGAGGAATATTGATGAACCAAAGTTACCTGACCACAACAAGAGTAGAATTGATTTTCGAAATGCCCTTGACAGAGATCGTATTTGACTTCTACGATAAATTGAAATCACAAACAAGAGGATATGCATCATTCGATTATCATCCGATCGGCTTCCGTGATGCGGATATTGTGAAGATGGATATATTATTGAATGGTGATAAAGTGGATGCTTTAAGTGCTTTGATACATCGTGGAAAAGGGCAGGAGTTTGGAAGAAAGCTTTGTGAAAAATTGAAAGAACTGGTTCCCCGCCAGCAATTCCAAATCGCCATACAAGCGGCCATTGGAGCCAAAGTATTGGCCAGAGAAACTCTTTCTGCTATGCGGAAAGATGTAACTGCCAAATGTTATGGTGGTGATATCAGCCGTAAGCGTAAGTTATTGGAAAAGCAGAAGGAAGGAAAGAAGCGGATGCGCCAGATAGGAAATGTGGAAGTTCCGCAGGAAGCTTTTTTGGCGGTGTTGAAGTTGGATGATTAAAAAACTTGTTCCCACAATTTATAAATTCTTTCGGGTGAGAAGCGTTGTACATTATGTGCTGCTTTTTCACCCATTTTTTTTCTTTGCGGTTCATTGAGGATTAATGATGAAATAGCTGTAGCTAATTTTTCGGGGCTTTCGTTTTCTACTAGGATTCCATCTTCGTTATTGGTAATGATGTGTCGGGGGCCTGTTTCGCAATCAAAAGCAATACAAGGCGTACCTGAAGCCATGGCTTCTATAAGGGTCATACCAAAACTTTCATTGCGTGAAGTGCAAACATAAATCGCTGAATTATTATACTCGTCTTTCAGATCATAAGAAAGTGGTGAAGTAAGTACAAGGTTTTGTGCAAGGTTCTCCTGATGAATAAACTTCATAACATTTTCTTCCATATCACCGTGACCGATAAGCTTCCATTTCCAATCCGGGTATTTAGTAAGAACAATTTTAGCAGTCTTTAATAATAGGTCAGTTCCTTTTACAGCTGTGAGTCTGCCTATAGTAAGTATTGTTTTACTTGTAGGTTTGTTTATTAGTGGGGTTATAGAAATAAAGTTGGGAATTACATTTACATTACTGTTAATTTTCTTAAATATATTTTTTTCATCTTCATTTAAGCAAACTATTAAGTTCATTCTTGGATAAGCCACTTTAAACATTCTTTCCCAGAAATAATTTTTTTGAAGTTCATAAAGATGATGATGTTCCCACGAGATTAATTTAGCTTTCTTTTGCCCCCCCATTAATACCGCGGTAATTGCAAAAGGATATTCAGTTGCGATGATAATATCTGGTTGTAATTGTTTTATTATTTTCCTAAGCTCTAGTGCGTCGCTAAGCAATTTTAATTTACGACTGAAAATATTTCCTTGGGGAGTTATTCCGAATGACAAATGTTGTTGGATGATGTTTATTGATGAGTCGATTGGGTAGAAACATTTTTTTGTTTCATCAAGAATTATCAATGTAACGATATGCCCTTTTTCTTGAAATAAATTGGCCGAATTTACTACAGCCTTCTCAATGCCTCCCGCTAAATCTAGTCGTGAACAAAGAATAGCAATATGTTTTTTGTTTTTCAGAAGTTATAATTTTTCGGCAAGCTTATATAAGAAACGTTTTACCCGAGTACGTAAACGCAGGTTATGTTTGACAGAGTAAAAGAAAGAGTTGTATTTTTTTTCATCGTTATTCTTACTCCTGTTTAATAAATCAATATTTTCTCTCTGTAAAGCAATTATATACTCCTCAAGATAAGGGCGCAAAAGTTTATCATTTTGATTAAGAATATTGGCTATGGTATCATCAGAGAAGTGAATAAATATAGGCTTAAATACCTTGTTGATACGCAACTCCCCATTAATCAATTCCCTTCTGCAAGCATCAATGTTCCAGGAGGCAAGATTGCATCCCTGATGTTTTATTATTTGCACACCGGAAAACTGAACCGGTAGCAAGTCCAGATATTTCTGATCATCAAATAGCCCCAGCTCTTTTCGTCTCTCCATTTTAAAATGACACATTTCTGCCCACCATTTCATTGCGTTAATGCCCTTCGAATTAGCTCCAATAAAACCTGCATTGAACAAACCGCCTCTTAATACTGCAAATAAACTGTCTTCATTCCCAATGGGGTTTACATCAGGCCAATGTGGTGTAAGGAGTATATTATTGCTATTGAGCTCATCGAACAAAAAGGCACTATTGTTTACGAAATATTGGTCAGGATCAACATATAAAACCTTGTCGAAGCCATTTTGTAATAAATAATTAATAAAGATTGGCTTTAATGCCCAGCGAAAATGATTTGGACTATCTGTGTGGGCATATTTGTCTTTGACTTTATTAAAAAAGGGAGTACTCGTTAATGCATCAATGTAATGTAGGGTAAGACCCCGTGAATCCTTTATATTATTGTCGTCAACTACCAAGATTTGCAGCTGGGAGTCTACGTTATTTTTTTTTAATGAGTCATATAGCACTTTTGCAAATGGCAAATAGTCAGCAGTAATTATGGTGCAAAATGTCTTCATTTTATGAAACTGTCTTGATGAGTTTAATAATAGTGTCTGACCATTTCAAACTACAAAATTTTTCTTCTATAAATTTTCTTCCATTTGTTCCCCAGAGGTTATTTAATTTTTTTTCGTTTTTTATTTTCAACAAGGCAGCTAACCATTCTTCGCTTGAAGAGGCCGCTATTCCTGCATTACTTTCTTTAATAATTTTAATATTGGTACCAATGGGCGATGCAATAGCTGGAATTCCACAAGCAAGATATTGCAATAGCTTATAACTGCATTTTCCTCTTGTCCACTCAGTATCAGCTAGCGGCATAATGCCTACAGAAAATTCATTTATATATTCATTCTCTTTCTCTACTTTCCATTGTTTAAAAATGAGCTGGTTAGTATTTAATTTAATAAAATCTGGTAAATGAGATGATACAATCATAAGTCTTGAGTCTTTATTGGCGCCAAGAAAATCTCTTAAAGGCTGGTATATGTTCTCCAGGTATTCAAAGTTTGTTTCAGTTCCAATCCAACCTATAGTAAAATGTGGCTGTAGTATATTTTGTGGATAAAGTAAGTTTGTGTTAATTGTAGTAGGGATTACATGAGTATTATTATTAATTTTTTTGGCAAACTCAGCAAGGTATTCATTGCCGGCAAAAACCATAGAGGATAATTCAATTTTTTTAATAACCTGTTTTTTACCCTCTGATAACCATATTGCATCATCAAAATCAAATACTACTGGTTTCAACAGTTTTGTTTCCCAAAAAAAATGATGAGGGTGAAGTAATCGATTTTGCCAAATAATGTCGTAGCCCGATTGCGAAAATAAGAGAGGAATTCTCCCCGCAGCTTTTAATAGGTTTAAACTACGCCATTCATTAATGCCGGTTATTTTTTTTACATGATAAGCCCAATTTTGAGGATCTGCATCCTTTATAGGAGTAAAATAACGGGGAGTTAGGGTATGCCCTGACTCTTTAAAATGATCTTTATATTGAATGATTCTGGCACGGGAGGCTGGATCTGTTAACGACGATATGAGTCCGAGAATTTTCATTTCTTTAAAAGCGAATAAATGAATTTAAAGGGTGATAAAATGAAATTTCCAGTTCGATAAGTCACTGTTTTATGTACAGCCTTGGTTTGTTCATCCGTTATTCTTTCAATTGTTTGTGTAGTATGAAAAATACTGCTATTGAGTGAAGGAAGTGTATTGTTTGATGCTATTCCAAACCAGTACATTGTCGGGAAATAGGAAGAAGGTTCAATGTGCTCATAATTTCCAGTATATATGTTTTTTAGAGCAGTAGCTTGCTCATTGATAAGCAAGGAGCCAATAAATGATATTTGCCCAAAGAATGATGTATTTACGAAATATTGAGTTAATAAATTTTTAAACTCATCTCCATAAAGTTCTTTTTGATGGAAAGGGTTATTATAGCCAGATATATCGCTGTAGTTTAATTTTTCCGGGGTAGAAATAAATAATATGCCATCAGTTGCAAGTACCCTTTTTAATTCGCTTAAAAGCTGCTGGTGTTCATTAATATGTTCAATCGTTTCAAAACAAGTAATCACTTCAAAGCTCTTATCATCAGCTGGAATATTAACCACCGAACCAATTTTAAAAATAATATTGGGCGCTGTATATTTGTTGTTTGCTGCTTTAATAGTCGGCTCATCAATATCAATTCCAGTTACATGACTGGCATTTTTTGCAAGTAAATGTACACCATATCCTTCGCCGCAGGCAATATCCAGCACCTTTTTCCCTTTTGTAAATTCCATTGCAACAGCATAGCGGTGAAGATGCTCCAGCATGCTTTCATTTGTAATGAAAGTTTCTAATCGTTCTCCTGTCCATTGCTCTTTCATCGGTCTATTTTTTTAACATCCCAGTTCAATAGTGGTCGAATTATGCCTGTAAAATTACCGGGGCTAAGCCCTCTGGCTGTTGGAGCATCAAAGCTATCATGTACAGAAAAAAATGAACTGTCTTTTTCATGAAAGTGAATAACCTGCTTTAAATGATTGAAGATAGCACATCCTATAAAATAGCTTCCAGTATTAAATAGATTTTCAGGAATCCACGCAATAGCACTATACTCACCAGCCTCATAAACCTGATTATAGAACGGAGAACTCACATTGTGTGTGTCAAATACATTTACACCTTGTTCGTTAACAATATTATAACCTAGCCATAATTCATGGCCCCGATGCAATACCTGGAACTTCATTTCTATGCCAATTTTTTCAGTAACACTAAAATTGTTTTTAGCAGTACCATTTTCATCGACAGTTTGAATTTTAGTTAATTTTACAACCGAATTACCTATGTGGCTTTCGCTACCATTGGTTAAAAAAGATTTGCCAATTACATTAGTTACATATTCACTTATTACTTCCTTCGAATTACTTGTTTTTACTACTATACCTTTATCAAGTAAAATGGCTTTGTTACATAAAGCTGATATATAGTCCATATTATGGCTTACAAAAAGTATCGTCCTCCCATCTTTCTTACTCACTTCCTCCATTTTCCCCAAACACTTCTTCTGAAACTCCATATCACCAACCGCCAGCACTTCATCGATCAGTAATATTTCAGGCTCCAGATGAGCTGCCACAGAAAATGCAAGCCGTAGCTGCATGCCACTGCTATAATGTTTCAGTGGAGTGTCAATAAATTTTTCTACACCGCTAAAATCAATAATGGCATCTAATTGTTTGGTGATCTCTGCTCTTTTTAATCCCAATATCGAACCATTGAGATAAATATTTTCTCTGCCTGATAATTCAGGATGAAAGCCGGTGCCTACTTCTAATAAGCTACCTACCCGGCCACGAATAATTGCCTCGCCGGTAGTAGGTGGAGTAATGCGGCTGATTATTTTTAACAATGTGCTTTTACCTGCACCGTTGCGACCAATTATTCCAACCCGTTCTCCGGGTTCAATAGAAAAATTAATATCCTGCAATGCCCAAAAGCTATCTTGCTCTTTTTTCTTTGCCGAAAAAATGTTTTTAGCCGATTCGCTGATTACATCCCGCAATGCAACATAAGGGGCACTGGTAGTCAGTTTGTATTGTTTACCTAATTTTAATATTTCTATTGCTGGCCTCATTAAGCTAAATCAGCGAAGTATGCTTCGGTTTTACGGAAATACAATAATCCAATAATTAAAAGAGATACACTGCTGCCAGTTCCAATCGCAATAATGGTCATATCCGGTGAAATATTGCTGAGTGGAGCTCTGAATAATTCAATGGCAGCATTCATCGGGTTAATAGCCAGTAAATATTTAAAAAGAGATTGTTGCACAGATTGTAATGGATAAATAACCTGCGATGCAAAAAATAATACTTGTAGCAGAAATGGTAATGCATACCGGAAGTCTCTGAATTTTACATTCAACGCTGCTAACAGCAAACCTAGACCCGCAGCAGATAGCAAACTCATTACTATTCCAGCCGGAAAATATAGAATGGCTGTCCAGGAGGGTGGTTGTTGCATTACAAAACACAGAATAATAAAAATGGCAAAAGCTATTAGGAAATCAAACAGAGCCACCAACATAGCAGAGCAGGGAATAATAAGCCGGGGGAAATATATTTTCTTAATAATGTTCGCATTTTGAACCATGCTTTCGCCGGCATGAGATACAGAACTGCTAAAAAGATTCCAGCATATTAATCCCGATAAAACAAAAACAGGATACTTGATGTCGCCAGTATTGATTGGCCAGGTTTTGGAGAACAGAAATGTAAAGATTAGCATCATGCCCAATGGCTGTAGCAATGCCCAAATAACACCCAAATAGGTTTGCTTGTATTTGACTTTAATATCCCGCCAGGTAAAAAAATAGAACAACTCCCGGTATTGCCATAATTCTTTAAAGCCCAACGATAAACGGGAAGGGGGCTTAATATGTATTACAGGTTTCTCCATTAGCCCTAAAGATAACCAATGCGTTGTGAACGTAAAAGAAGAGAATTATTCTAATTATCGTAATTCACCTGGTTCTTTTCTTTCGCCTTATTCTTATCTGTTTTTTCCTGTAATTTTTGCTCGTTTCGTTTTCCTTTCGGGTCGAGCAACGGATCGCCGATAGGAGCCTGGCCATCCTGAAGTTTAAACGTAAAGACTTTGTCTATATGCATCCATTTGCCATTTTCCCATACAAAACCTTCCTGGTCGCCATCAGGAATATACGTCCACTTGTTATCGGGGTCATCATTTTCTGAAACCAAATGATCAACCAGTATCATTTGCAGATCTTCAATATAATTTACCAGCACCCTGGCACCTTTTTTAAATTCAATACCAAATCGATGTTTCGCAGGTTTTGGTATCGAATCTTTTTCATAACTAAAAAATGGCCCACCAAATACAGGTTCTTTCTTTTCATTGAATGTTAATACTTCCATCCACTTCATACTGCTCATGGCATTATTATTATCAAAACCAAAAAGGGTATAGAAATTTTTTCCTTTATGCTGTGTCTTAATAATATTGTAATAGACTGCACCAATCCAATTGCCACGATTGCGAATAGAATCCTCCGGTTTATCTGTAAATTCTGAAAAATCCCGGAGCGGTAGCAACTTCAACGAGCCATCTGCTGTACGTAATTGTATCGCCCCTTTTTGCCGCCAATAATGATCGTCAAAAGAAAGTGCCCAAGTAAAAATTCTAAAGGATGTATCTGGCGCATAAATTTTTGAAATACCCACCATTGAATCGAAAGGATAGTAGAACGAATTTTTTACCTGCAATGCTCTTACCAGTGTTTTGGTGAAAACGCTATCAGAAACCATCCTTTCCTCCGGCAAAGTATCGGTAATAAGATAATAGGCGTAATCCTTAAGTGTATCTTCTACCTTCTTTAATTTTTTCAAATCAGCCGGGGCTATTTTTTGAGAGAAGGAGCTGTAAGAAGTAGCTGCCCAGGTAATTGTTGTTACAAAAAGAAAGGTCAATATTTTTTTCACCAGGATTTTTTTTGAATTTGTATAAATATATAGCTTAATTCAGATGTGACTAACGTCAAAAGGGTTGTAAAATTTTGTAAGATGTTATAAAGCTTTGGCAAAATCTGCCAATGAACTAAAGCGAAAATCAATATCTGGGTGTGGAAAAGCCACATCGGGATTGGTAGTAGCAGTAAAAACGGTAAATATACCGGCATTTCGCCCAAAAAGCATATCGCTGGGCTTATTGCCTACCATTAATGATTTTGCTAAATCAATGGCCGGAAAATCGGCTTTTGCCTGGAAAGCCATACCGGGATTCGGTTTCCTGTTTGGATGTTTATTATCGGTACTGGTACAATAATAAATTTTATCAATTCTGCCTCCGGCAGAAATAATTTGAGTTTCCATGTGCCGATGGATACTCCTGAGTTCGGCTTCTGTCATCAATTCTCTGCCAACTCCCCTCTGGTTACTTACTATAATGATCTGCCCGAATTTTTGACTAAACTGTTGAAAGGATTCTTTGGCACCATCATAAAAAATAAATTCCCGCCAGTTAAGAATATAATCATCCTTTTTTTCATGATTGATCACCCCATCCCGGTCGATAAAAAGTGTCCAGCTTTTATCAATAGTCTTTAGATTTGGAGGAGTTGTTGCGAATTCTATTTGCGCCTTATTGAAATCTTCAGGAATGCCAATGTCAATAAAATATTCATCTTGTATTTGCCCAAATATTTTTTGCTCTTTATCAGTTGATTTATTTACTGAACTTTCGAGGAAATCTTTTTCAAAAGAAAATTTTTCAGGGAATTGATGCGCCAAAAAATTACTAACATTTAGTATGTATAAACCGCCGTTGATAGTACCTTGCTCGTAATACTTTTTTTCTTTAAAATCAGTTACAAGATTATCACTATTTATTTCTACTACTCCATAGCGGTCAAAATTTTTCATCGGCTTCAGCAATAGCGTACTGCCAGCATTACTAAAGTCGTGGAAAGTTACTGCTTTCTGCAAATTGGTTCTAAAGATCGTATCGCCATTGGCAATTACTACATTTCTTTCCGTTGCTTTCGATAAGGCTAATTGAATTGCTCCACCAGTACCCAATGGCTCCAATTCTATTACGCTTTGAAAATTCAGTGTAGAAAATTGTTCGTTCAAGTAAGCTTCAATTATTTCATTCTTGTATCCTAATGAAAAAATAAATTTTTCAATACCCTGACTGCGGAGGTAATTAATAACATAAAATAGAAATGGCCTTCCGGCAACTGGAGCCATGCACTTTGGCAAATCGGGAACGGCCTCTTTTAATCTTGTTCCTAATCCACCTGCGAGAATTATTGCTTCTTTTATCATTATTGCTTAGTGAAATATTTTTCTTCCACCAACTGGCAAATAATATGGCCAATGGTAATATGGCTCTCCTGTATGCGGGGGGTATCGGCTGAAGGGATATTAATTAGATAATCGCTGACCGATTTCATTTGCCCCCCGGTAATGCCTGTAAAAGCTATAGTGACGATTCCTTTTTCTTTTGCCACTTCAAATGCTTTGATGATGTTTCCGGAGTTGCCGGAGGTAGAAAGTCCGATCAGCACATCTCCTTTTTCGCCAATGCCATCGATCATTCTTGAATACACAACATCATATCCATAATCATTAGCAACTGCGGTTAAATAAGACGTATTACAATGCAACGCTTCGGCAGGTAAGGCTTTTCTATCAGTATAAAAGCGACCAGAAAATTCAGCCGCCAGATGTTGTGCATCTGCTGCACTACCTCCATTACCACAAAAATAAATTCTGTTGCCATTTTTAAATGCAGTAGTAATTACATTAATTACTTTCTCCACCGTAGCAAGCAATTCAGGATTTTGCAATACCTGTTGTTTGGTATCTATTGAAGCCTGAATAATATTTTTTATCTTTTCCATATTGCTGATTTTGTTCACTATTGTCTATTCACAAGTCACTATTATATCTTCCATGTTTTCAATCCATGTTCTGTAAACAAATAATTCCGGCTTTGTCCGCCGAATTTTTCTAATGCACTCTTAACGTTATACTTTGTATTACCAGGACAATAAAAGATCATAAAACCACCACCACCGGCACCGGAGATTTTCCCTCCGGTAGCTCCAGCCTTTTTTGCCGATTCATAAATTTCTTCCATCAACGGGTTACTGATACCTTCGGCCATTTGTCTTTTCTGTTGAAAACCGTAATCCAGAATCTCTCCAATTTCATTCAACTTGCCTTTTAGCAACGCTTCCTTCATTCGTTGTGCCTGCTGTTTCAACTGGTGCATCGCATCAATTGATTTTTCTTTATTGTCAGTTACGTTCTTACTTTGTTTTTTAATGATCTCTGCTGACTCACGACTGGTGGAAGTATAATACAAAACAAGATTATTCTCCAGCTCGAATAAATGTTCTTCTTTTACACGCAGCGGATTGACAATCACTTTATCATCGGCATAAAATTCCATGAAATTTACTCCGCCAAATGTAGCAGCATATTGATCTTGTCGCCCACCAGCCAATTTCAAATCATTTCTTTCAATTTCATAGGCATAATGTGCCATATCATATTCTCCCAATGGCAAGCGAAGCATTTCTGAAAAAGCACCGATAATTGCTACAACAAGGGTAGATGAAGTACCCAAACCCGAACCAGCAGGGGCATCTACAAAAGTGGAAAGGCGAAAGCCCTGTTGCTTAACTCCATAATCTTTTTGAATACGATTGTAAACACCTTTCAGCAGATCAAGAGTGCCATCGATTGGCAATTCAGCAGCCCAGCCAAACTCCTGTTTTTCATTTCTATCTAATGCTTCTATGATGATTTTATTCTCCGCTAAAGGTTCTATCGTTGCGTTTGCATACAATGAAATGGTGGCGTTGAGGATAGCACCTCCATACATATCACTGTACGGACTTACATCTGTGCCGCCGCCGGCCAATCCAATTCGTAAGGGAGCTTTACTTCTGTATATCATTTGCTAGTTGAGAAATAGTGCCGACCATATTGGCCCAGCTATATTTTTGTTTCTCATTGCGAAGATGCGGAATAAAATAACTTTCTCCTAATTGATAGAATTCCAAAATTCCTTCGGCTATTGCCTGTGGAGTTGGCTCTACAACCAACCCAACTTTTTTATCCGGCACTAAAGAAGGAAGACCGCCAACATTGGTAACCACCATCGGTTTTTCAAAATGGTAGGCAAGGGGAGTAACGCCACTTTGTGTAGCATTCCGGTACGGTTGTATCACTACATCAGCAGCACATAAATAGTTTTTAACTTCTGAGTCCTGAATAAAATCAGTTCTTAATATTAGTCGGTCTTTAATTCCTAATTTATCTATCTGTTCATGAAAAGGCTTTGCATCTTCATAAAACTCGCCAGCTACTAATAGTTTTATCCCCGCTTTTTTTATTCTTTCATCTGCCATTGCTTCCAACAACATATCTAACCCTTTGTACTTTCGGATAAAACCGAAGAAGAGTACTATCAACTCCTGATTGCCAATTCCTAACTTCTCCCTGGCTTCTTCTTTAGAGATTATTGCTCCGAAATTATCATACAATGGATGTGATACCAATAAAGCCGGTTTTGATGGTTGAAAGATTCGCAGATCACTCATTACCTTTTCGCTCATTGTAATAAAAGCATCACAGCTTTTTAAAAAGTAGTTGGTAAAGGGTTTGTCGCCAAACCTTTTTTCATGCGGAATTACATTATCAGCTATACAAATTATTTTGGTATGCTTATTCTTTTGTACTCGTCGTAGAATAGTTCCCAATGCCGGCCCCATGAAAGGCAGCCAGAAGCGAACAATGATCAGATCCGGTTTTTCTTTTTTAAGTCTGTTACCAATTTTGATCCAGTTGAGGGGATTGACAGAATTGATTACAGCTTTGATGGTAAGATTCTCAGGTGCCGGTTCGCTGCTATATTGCGTAGTGCCGGGAAATAAAAAAGATGGGTATTGTAGCGAGAATGAATAGATCAAACAATCATTTCCTGTATCTATAAATTCTTTTGCAAGGCGTTGATTAAAAGTAGCCAAGCCACCCCGAAGAGGATGTCCGGGTCCTATAATAATGACTTTTGCCATTATAGTCCGGTTTTCTTTTCTACTAAGTAAGAATTGCGGTTTGGCGAATTGCGGGAAATAAGTTCACCAATAAAACCGGCCAGGAATAATTGCATTCCTAATACTACTGAAGTCAATGCCAAATAAAAACCAGGCCGATTGGTCAATGCAAAATTGGCATCAATAATTTTTGATATGATAAGATAAATAGAGATACCCATGCCCACCAGGAAAAACAATGAACCCCACATTCCAAAAAAGTGCATCGGCCGTTTGGAGAACTTACCTACAAATGTGATAGAAAGTAGATCCAAAAATCCATTTACAAATCTTCTCCAGCCAAACTTTGATACGCCATATTTTCTGGCTCTATGTTCAACTACTTTCTCACCGATTTTTTTAAATCCGGCCCATTTTGCCAATACCGGAATATAGCGATGCATTTCGCCGTATACTTCTATTCCTTTTACGGTACGGTTTTTATAGGCTTTCAAACCACAATTAAAATCATGTAGTTTAATGCCGGACACTTTTCTGGTAACTGCATTAAAAAATTTAGAAGGAATATTTTTTGTGAGTGTGTTATCGTAGCGTTTCTTTTTCCAGCCGCTAACCATATCATAACCATCTTCAACGATCATGCGCCGCAGTTCCGGAATTTCATCAGGACTATCCTGCAAGTCAGCATCCATTGTTATTACCACATCTCCGGATGCAGCTTTGAAAGCTTCGTTCAACCCGGCAGATTTACCATAGTTGCGCTGAAACTTTAATCCTTTAATGTTTGAATTTTTGCTGCGCAGTTCTTCGATCACTTCCCAGGAGTTGTCGCTGCTGCCATCGTCCACAAAAATTACTTCGTAAGAAAACTTGTTCTCATTCATCACTTTTTCAATCCAGGCGGTTAACTCTGGCAGTGATTCTGCTTCATCAATAAGTGGTATGACGATGGATAAATCCATTAATTTCTTCTTTTTAAAAGTAAAGATAAAACTGCACTTACTGCGACTCCGATTAGTAAGTACCTTGGTATAGATAAAGATACAAAACCAACTAAATAATTATTCTTTGCATTTTGTCCTTCTATTGCAATTTCTTCAGGAGTCTTATTACCTTGTTTTTTATAATATTCAATTGTAGCTATTTTTTCTTGTTCTGCTAATTCTGGATGGGTCTTGATAAAAACCCCAGTGAAAATAGCCATAATTAATGTGACAATAATAAAGCACCTAAAACCCTGATTGAAACTATCTGAGAATTTGCCAGTATAGGACGCAGATTGTCGATATCCAATTAAGGTCCAGGATATACCTAAAGCATAAATAAGGAAGACAAGTAGTTGAAGGTTTGGATTTGCCTTTGTACCTAAGTTGAAAATAATAATGTAAGCTACTATCATTAATATAGCTGTAATCAATCCTTTTACCAGGGGTGATAATTTCATGGCGATAATTATAATAAAACCACTTTATCACGGTTGATGATGCCAACAGCTTTGCCTGTTAGTTCCTTTCCGATAAAAGCCGAGTTCTTTGATTTGGATTTAATATTTTCTATAGCTACTGTCCATTTTTGCTGCGGCATAAATAATGTAAGCACCGCATTGCTTCCTTCTTTTATACTCATTGGTTCTAAGCCAAATATTTTTCTTGGGTTGATAGAAAGCATTTCTACCCATTTTTCTTGTGCTATGTCAGGAATAACTGTATTAATAACTGCATAAGCTGTTTCCAAGCCGATCATGCCGAATTTGGCGTATTCAAACTCTATTACTTTGCTATCGTACTCATGTGGCAAATGATGGGATGCAATACAATCCACTGTTCCTTCAGTAATAGCTATTTTTAAACTTTCTCTTTCTTCTTTATTGCGCAATGGCGGATTTACTTTCAGGTTCGTATCGTAGTTCACCAAATCTTCATCACTAAAGAAAAGATGATAAGGTGTAACAGAACAGCTAACTGATGCGCCACTGTCTTTACCTCTTTTAATATAATCTAATGATTTTTTGGAGCTCACCGCAGTAAAATGCAATTTCGATTCTGCGTAACGGGTCAGTTTAATATCTCTTGCTACTATCAATTCTTCTGCCATGGCAGGTTTGCCGGGTAAGCCTAGTTGAGTAGATATAATTCCTTCATTCATCAATCCATGCGGGTTGATGCTTTTGTCATCCGGCAATTGAATGATGATACCATCAAAGGCTTTTACATATTGCAATGCTTTTAGTAACAGGCCGGAAGATTGAATGCTATTGATACCATCGCTAAAAGCTACAGCACCGCTTGCTTTCATATCATACATTTCTGCTAACTCTTTGCCTTCGGTATTTTTAGTAACCGCACCTATCGGGTGAATAGTAACTGGTAACGTTCTGCTTTTTTGCACTAAATATTCTACTCCTGATTTATTATGCGTAACAGGATTAGTATTAGGAATAACCAATATGTCTGTATACCCACCGGCCGCTGCAGATGCCGATGCAGTCTCCAATGTTTCCTTGAATTCGTAACCGGGATCGGCGGCGTTTGCAAAAACGTCAACCCAACCTGGTGATACATGCAGTCCGTCAACAGCAATTTCTTTATCTGCTTTTTCGCTAATGGATTTACCAATCTTAGTAATGATTCCATTTTCAATAAAAATATCAGCAAATTGTCCGTTGAAGGGAGAGTGGGGGTCTGTAACCCGGGCTTGCTTAATGAGTAGCTTCATTAAGCAGCGAAGTTAATGGTTGTTTTTGGTTTTGAAAAATGAGAAAAGCCTTACTTTTGCCCTCCCAATTGGAAGTCTCAAGGGTTAAATATTCGGGACGTAGCGCAGCCCGGTAGCGCACTAGCATGGGGTGCTAGGGGTCGCAAGTTCGAATCTTGTCGTCCCGACAGAACAGGACAAATTGGTTTCATTACTGGTTTGTCCTGTTTCATTTTCACCTGAACTGCTGTTTAGTACTGCAATACAGCGAAATACTTCATTAACTTTTTCTGTTCGAAATGCTTCTTTTTTCCTGTCGTAGATTACGCCATCAGGAAAGATTAGATTTTGGATAATTTCTTTTTGATTGACATCTGCAGAACCCCACAGGGACGGGAGTTTCAGGGAAAATTGCAATGCTTTTTCCAGTGCTTCAGTTGTGTTCGAAATACTTGAACCAGCCTGGTCAATATTTCGGAGGATTTGCGCCTTTTCTTCGGTGAGCTTAGCCTGAAACTTTTGATAAGTTTCGTCAGGCATGGACTTCAGAATGAAGTATTGTTCCTCTATTGTATCTATCTTTTTCTGCACTTCATTCAGGTTATTTTTTAAGAGTTTTTCTTCGTCCACTTTTGCTGTTTCCAGTTTGGCAACTTCGTGTTTCATGGCAAATAAAAAAGGCTGCACCAAGTGTGGGACAATGGCGTACTTTGTAAGATAATTAATGAAATGGGTATTGGCTTTTTCAGCGCTCTTGTTATTGCAGCAACCTTTAGAACGGCATTTATAATACCAGCGGTTCCGGCTCTTTACGATATAGCCGGTATAGGGGCTACTACAATCGGAACATTTCATGAAAACCTTTAGAGGAACGTTTTCATGATGCTTTTGATGAAGGATGCCATATTTACCTTTGGCTTCAGCACGGACATTATTTACTTTTAAAAATAGTTCCTGCGAAACAAGTTTCTCATGTTTACCCACAATCAATTTACCTTCCAGCATTTTATTGGAGATTATACCACAGTAAAAGGGATTGGAGAAGATGGCACTTATTTTTTGCTTATAAATTTTTAGCCCTAATGCTTTAAGACGGCTGAGGATTTCTTCGTTTTTCATGCCTTGTGCTTTCCATTCAAAAGCTCTGCGAAGTTTCTTTCCGGTATCATTCACTATAATCTTTCTTTCCCCTTTGCTTCTTTCGTCACTGAAACCTGTTTTATCATAAACAATATCATAACCCATTGGCGGTTTCACGCACCAGATACCCCGCTGTAATTTTTCTCTGATACCCGCCATTGCCCTTTGTCTTCTTAACTGGTTATCGTATTCGCTAAAAAGGAACTGGATATTCTGTTGGAATACGCCACCTGGGTTGCTGGTATCAATGGGCTGGGTAACCGCAATGATGGTGATGCCATATTTTTCCCGCAAGTCTTTAGCCAGTTTAATCGCACCACCACCGGTACGGGAAAAGCGGTCGAGCAGGTACACGAAAATGTGTGTTACCTTTTTATTCTTGCGGGCATAATCCAGCATACGCTGGAACTCTTTACGCCCATCCGTTTTTGCACTTTCATATACACCACCAAAATATTCCAACAATTCAAAATTTTGACGGGTTGCGTATTCTTCAATGGTTTTACGCTGCCACTCTAAAGAGAGGTTAGTATCAAATTGTTCTTTGCTGGAAACCCTGGTATAAACAATGGCTTTACGTTCACCTGATTTTACAATAGCAAGCGAAGGCTTTTTAGCCCATTTTGAAAATAAATCAATACTTGTATTCATGCGGCTTTTGATTTAGTTCGTTTTGTTGGATTCAAATATACAACTTGTTGATTATCAATTATATCTATTTCTTTCGCCTTAATGATCTGGTGGCAGACAGTACTCAGTTTTTCTAGGGTTTTGATAATATTATTAGCCTCGGTTTCTGAGTAATGTTCACAACCGGGGAAGGAGTGAAGGATTTCGGGGTTTAATGGAATGATACAGGGGTTTATATCAACCGCACAAACGCCCAGCTTGTTTTGCTTAGTTTTCATTGGATATGGATTTATTAATTGAAAAATCCGGTTGAGAGGAACCGGATTTTTATGATTGTTAGTCGTTAAAAATATCTATTTCCCCTCCCTGATTAAACCTTCCCATTTGCACAGCCTTTCCTTTCTCCGGCACTTCAATCACCACATCCACATCATGCTGGAAACTTTGAGAGCCTTTAAAATTCCCAAATTTTGTAGATTGAAAAATGTAAATGAAAGATTTGGTTGGGTTAAAGGCTTTCAGCCGGTTCAGGTCTTCAGGTAATAAGCCAAGCCGGTTTACGCTATCCAGGAAAATAAAATCATAAGGGGATAAGCCTTCCGGCAATACAGCCGCAACAAATAAATTCGGGTGTGCCACATCTTTATCATTCAGTTTCTTTTGCAATGTCATATCCAACCCTTCTTCTTTTGCCACATACAGCACTTTTCCATGATTCCTTGCCAGGTAACCGGCGAAGTCAATGCAGAGATATGACTTACCCATTTTGGGTTTGCCAAATACCATTGCGGTAAAGTTGGAGGATGGGTCGCCGATGAGGTCAAACCATTTCCCTTTAAGACCGATGGTTTCAAATTGCATATTGGCAAAATCCATGCTGTTCATAATGGCCGGCATTTCTTCAAAACCGTTTAACGGATTGCAGGCACAGCCCAAAACTCCTTCAATACCATTAAGCTCTCTTTGCTCTATGAGTAATGTCTTTTGCTTTTTATCACTAATAAATTCCCGCAGGTTTTTATATGCCTGCTGCAAAGGGGCTTCATACATATCACCCTTCCTCACTTTTCGCTTTTTAGCCGCTGTTTCCATTTGTTTTACCAGTTTAATGGCTTTTTCTTTCATCCCGGCTTTACCATTCAGGTTGATGTACTTCTTCAATAACTGTATAGAAGGATATATTTTTTCTCCACCTAATAAATCAGTAAACTCTTTTAATGTTTTCGCATTTACTTCCAGCTTTATTTTAGCCTTCATGGTATTGAAAGTCTTAACAAGACTATCCTGGATATATTTTACCTGCACGGCATACGGAGAAGTTTTACGGATGCGTTTTTCCAAAATTGCTTTTTGAAGGCCGTTGATAAAGCGGAGTAAATCATCCTTTGTTTTTGTCTTGCCATTCAGGTTTACAAAGCGGCGGATAAACCGAAGCTCTTCTGGAATCCTTTCCACCAACTGCGGACCATCTTCAGCAGGCATATCTTCATCACTTTTTTTAGACTTGGTAGGCTTTGTAATACCTTGCCTCCGCATAGTTTCTTTGATGACTTCATCATGCTGTTTTCTTTCGCCCTCTTTCTTCGCCTGTTTCTTTTGGGCTTTTGAAGTATTGCTGACAAACTCGTTCAGTTTTGCCAGGTACATATCCACCGTTTTCTTAATCGGCTCACTGGAATGATACGACACCCAGCTTGACCCATTACTGGTTGCCTTTAAAATAAATTCATGGCCTTTTCTTAATGCTTCCGGTAATGATTTTAAATCTAATGAATTGACCTTATTAAAGTAGTTATCTATTGTTATCATAGGATGGATTGTTTTTATGCTGCTAATAATTCAAGTTCAAGTGCCAGGGCTTCTGCTTCCAGTTCAAGGATGGCTACATTGTCCGGAAGTTCTTCTTCCTCATCATCGGGCGGTAGTTTTATTTTTTTCCGGTTGCTGTATCTTCCTGTATCAGACTTGATATTTTTTAGGTCAGATGAATGAATAGTTATAGAACATCCATGAGTAGTCTGTAAAATCTCCAGCAGTTTATCAATATTCTTCTCTGGCAACATGGCCACCATTTTGTCAGATACTTTTTCAAAATTGGTTTTCTCCACCAGCTCAAGGATATTCTTATCTAAATAAATATCGCCGCCCCTTGCCCTGGACGCTGATATTATCAGTTTGAAGTGATTACCTGTCCTGAAAAATGATAAGCCATTATTGGTAATGATTTGAGAGTTCTGCACCAATGATTTTACAATCGGTGCAGCTTTCAGTATTGGCACTACTACTTTATCCTGCACCTGTTCACCAGAGTTCCAGTTCTCCGGCATCAGGATTCCCTTTTTGGTTTCTTGCTTAATTGTTGTATAACTTACCAACTTGCCCTTAAAATCAGAAAAGGCTTGCAGCAGGTTACCGGTGATGATGTGGCGGATACGTCGGTCAGTGTTGTTTTCCTTAGTGTATTTCTCCCACTCATGCAGTAAAACATTCATGCTGGGCTGAGATATATCTGCACTTGCACCAATGATTGTCATTATATCTTCTGAGTAAGATGCCGGGATGGCCAGGTATTTAGAACTGTTGGCAATAGCAATACGCAGTTTGATTGCTGAAGGAGCATAAGGGTTCTTCTTTTTCTTATCAATTACAAATCCTAAAAACACGGCTGGCACCAACTCATTACCGCCATTGTAAGTTTCAATGGGATAACGGATATTACGGCTGATATAGAAAAACCGGAAGGCTTTTTCTATATACTGCTTTCGGTTATCAAAGGTCTTTTTGAGATTTTGTAATTGCAGTTCTTTTGCGCCAGTCAATTCTTTTTCTCTTTCTGCGACAGCCTGCCGCCATGCTCCCTCGCCCTGCTTTTCCAATATCTTCTGAATCTTCTTTTCACCGGGGACATTTTTTATCAGCTCATCATACTTGGCTTCGGTTTCAGCTTCTTCCTCTTTCAATCTTTCCGCCACAGATGCTTCATAATCTTCCACCAGTTTATCCTGTAGTTTATGAGGGTCATTACCTTTTAATGATTCATTGATAAGATTTTCCAGTTCTGTTTTGGAAAAAGGCTTTTTCAACACATTGGCACGGACGGTCTCCAGCGTACTGTCATCGCCAAAGGCGCTGTCACTGCCTTTGCCCATTTTTATTACCTTAGAAGAAACCGTTTCAGCTTCCAGGTTCATGGCTTCCACTTCCAAATCATAATCACCGGTTTGTTTCAGGTACTCTACATAATCATTATAGCGTTCCGCAATCTCATTATAAAAATCCTGCTGCATTTTAGTAGATAAAACAGCTACCCGGCCAGAAACTTTATGTGCCGCATCTTCCAATGTTTGCGATTCACTACTGCCGCTATCAGCCTTGGAATCTTTCAAATGCAATGGGTCGTCCAGTAATTCATTTACATCCTTATTCTCCATTAGGTAGTCCTTCACAATCTTGTCGCCGTATTTATTTAAGAAATCTGGCACATCTAAAATCTTCGTGGATTGCTTTTGATTGGAGGTAGTGTTTGCATCTAATGACTTCAGTTTTTTCTGTAACATCATCATCAACCTTTTTTCAGCCGGGATGGCGGACGTTACATAGTCATAAATCGGTTTTAAGATTTGCCCGGTTCGGTTGACGCGGCCTCTTTTTTGCACTTCCGTATTAATGTCCAGCTCTGCCTGCAGCACAATCATTACCCTTTGCTTTACCTGCTCTTTGGAAACTTTAGCCGTAGGTATGGCATGTGCAGATGCGCCGGTACTGCCGGACTGGTTAATCATCAGCACATCCACTTCATTATTATTGAACTGCCGGAAAGCATCATTGGTATTGATACGTTTTCTTGCCAGTATCAAAGCCTTACTGCCCTTCCAGTTGAGTTGCAGTTCATACTTACGGCCTGTTACTTCGGCGACACTGTAGCCGGCGTCTTTTATTTTCTTGATGATAATATCAATCGGGGAAATAGTAATACCCGTTGAGACGTTATTTATCTTTCCCAGTATTCGGTGGTATTCGGTTTGAGCTTCCGGCGGCAGTTCACTTAATTCAAATTTTTTGTGAATAGCATTGCCGTCCACATCTTTTTCGGAATAACGTAAAATACCATCTAACCCTCTTTTAAGAACTTCACTAAAATCAGCATTGATAGTATCGCCATCACCAACCGGAACGCCCTGTTCATTTTCCATTGATTCAATAAAGCTGCCCATTGTAGAAGCGAAGGCAATCACCGGCTTTTTTCCCTCCTTTAATCTTTTAATTGCCTGGTCAGCGACTGCTTCCGCCTTTAAAGAAAAAAGCATCTGGTTAATTACCTGGAACACTTTGGAAAAATAAGGTTGATTATCAACGCCAGCTTGTGAAGTACCTTCACGCAGTGCAACTTCTTTGCCTTCAGCTACTGCAATTTTATCCAGTTCCTCTACCTGTGCATCCACGAAGTTTGTTTGGAAGGCAATAATATCACGGAGTATATCAGTAATGTTATCTGCAATGGCACGGTGTTCTTCTGACTTAGTATCTAAAGACAAATAATTTACTTCCACTCCTTCAAAACTTCTTTCCCTGCGCACCATTTGTCCCTCAGCAACCAATTGTGAGGATAACACTTCCTGCAATGCCACGCCGCCTCTTGTAATAGCTTCCACCAAATCATCCCTGCTCATATTGCAATCGGCAATGGAAGTTTTCATAGCATAGATGGGCATGTTGTCGGGTCGCTTCGCAAATGTGGCTGACAGGAATACAACACCTTTGGTTTTTGAAACAACACCTTGCAGAAATTCACCCGTATTGGATGAGCCACTGGAATTATGTGCTTCATCCATGATAAAAATATTATCATCAGCAATAGCCCGGAGAAAGTTTGGTTTTTCGGGTTTCTTTTCTGGAGAATTAAACTGCGAATAGGTAGCCAGTACAAAATCATATTGCGCAGATACGGTTCTCGAACTGATAATACTTTGCTGCTCGGTGGGAGACGGTGCCTGGTATATAACTTCACCATCCTCATCTTTTATATCTGTCTTGGATTCCTTGCTGTTTACAATCAGTGGCTTTAAATGTCCTGAACCAATGGCTGATAAATCACGGTAAATGTCAGAGAACAGGTTTGCTTTTTCTGTAAGAAATACCGGCTTGACACCCTGGTTCACTGCATAGCGTATCATAGCAGCAGCAACCCGTCCTTTCCCAATACCCGTCTGGTCGCCGATAATCATGCCCTGGCTTCTTGCTTCAATATTATAAATAGTCATTGCCACCGCATCAATCTGTTCAGCAGATAAAACTTTACACAGCGCAGCTTTATTAGGATATTTTAAGCGGTGGCGAACAAAGTTGTCAATATCTCCGCCAACTTCTTCTTTTATACTTAGTACAGCCTGTCTTGTTTCAAAAGCCATACTGTCGGGCACTTGTGTATTTAATACGACACAACTTTCGGATGCTGGTTCGTAAGGCGCTCCGAGAGCCTCCCCCAACCCCTCCGAAGGAGGGGCTTTAAACAGCTTCATTAAATTCTGTGCTTCCTGTTCTAATGAAGAAATATTTTTTTTCATAGGTTCTGTTTTTATTCCTTCTCCTTTGGAGAGGGTAAGGGAGAGGCTTTCCATCACTCTTTGAAAAAGCTCATCAAAGGCTTTTACTTCATGGTCTTTATCGGGATTGTAAACAGGTGCTGCACCAGATGCTGTTTGTTTTCTGCCATTAATCAAAATCAGGCGGACATCAAAAGATGTTCCCTGTCTTGAATAAAGTTTTGCGCCATCAATATTGATTACATCAGCCACATGATAGCGACTGTATAGGTAGTTAAAGAAAATCCTGTTTTTACCTGCTGTGATTCTGCCTTTGTCATCCCAGGTAGTATGGCCACCAATGATGATGGCTGCCTTACCAGTATCAACCATGCAGTCTAAGGCCCTTAAAGCCATCACATGCTCTAAGGGTTTAATCGGAAAAGTATCAAACATAACTTCCGTTTCCATTTTGCCAAATGGTGGGTTTGTCATTACTGCCATAAATGTGCGTTGCACATCAAAGAAAGGTTTTGTGGCATCTCTTTGCCAGACGTTTGCAAAACCTTGCGTTTTCAGGTTGCGGTTACGAAAACTATCCAGTTCATTTACATATACTCTTTCAGGTTTGGCAGCAATAGTCAATAAGCCATTGCCTGCTGATGGTTCAAAAGCAAAGCCTCCATTGAACTGAAGTTTATCAATCTCACAAAACACACCTGCTAAATAACCAATGGGCGCAGGTGTAGAATATTGCTGCAGTAAAATACTTTGTGAAGTGCGGTGTGATAGATTTACCTGGCTTTGATAGAGTTCAACTATCTGGTCAAATCTTTGCTTCACTGTCCCCCCGCTATGCCCCAGCAATCTTGCCCGGTTTACAATGGCAAGCTCTGTCAGTTCTTTTACGTCATTTTTATCAATGATACCAAATGAAGCAGCCAGCTTTTCTACGGATATTTTATTGTGTGACTTCTTAGTAGCTAAATCAAATTCAATCGCAGCAACAAACTGTTCCTCTTTATTATTTAAGCCATCCAATCCTAATAAACCATCATCGGCAAAAGAATAATAACTGTCCCTTGTTACAATCACATGGTCAAGCAACCGCACTTCCATCATGGCAGCACTTTCTTTAATCTTTGCTGTTAATTGTTCATCTGCTCTTGAAGGTTTTAGGTTGCCGGACGGATGATTATGTGCAATTACCATTGACACTGCTAAACTTTTTAAAGCAGTGGCAAGAATAATGCGAATGTCGGCTACTGTTGCATTAATAGCCCCTTTAGAGTGTTTATAATAACCGATGATTTCATTTGCCTGGTTGAGATAAAGAACGATGAACTGTTCCTGCAATTCTACTTCACCTTCATTGAAAGTATTTCTGATAAAATCAGCCGCATCTTTTGATGAAGTGATTTTACCAAAATCTTTCTGCCTGCTCCTTGTATAAGAAACAGCTAACTCCGGAACATTAACTTCCGGAGTTTCGCCAAGCACAATTTCAGGTATGGTTTGGTATTTCATGGTTTCTTAATGGATGGTTATTCCCTGATAATACCGATACCGGAGTAGTCCAGCATGTAGCGATTTTCCCAAACATTATCATAGTTTTCATTTCCGTCAGCCCACTCATACACAATAATATCATTGGCTCTTGTAACACGCTGGATTGCCCAAACTGGCGCATCAATGGCAGAGCCGATGGCAGCATATCCGTAATAAACCACATTAGGTGTGGATTCATCTATGCGGACAGGCTGCTTAATACCCCCACCTCCGCCGGTATTCATAATTCCTTTCAGGTCGTTCAGCGCACCAAGGATACCGTTCAAAATACCTATTTCGGTGTCCTGTTTTATTTCAGTTGCCCCACCTGCCACATTGCTTAACAGCATGGCGTTAATAGCATCTCTTAACTGGCCTGCATCAGCCAGACCTGCCGGAGTTGTTACATCAGCGAACCTGACATAAATGTTTTTCAATGCCCCTTCACCAATGTCCAGCCGTATCACATCATTACGGATGGTTTCAATAGTCTTAATTTGAATTTTGCTTACCAGGATTACACTGCCTCCGTTTACAATTTTCAGTGAAGGCCCGTTGTTATATATTTCTATTGGCATCTGAATTATTTTTATTGTCCGAACTGTTCTTTTTTATAGCCTCTGCTATACCTTCTCCAAGAAGGGAACCGATAAAACCGCCCACCATCACATAGGCCACTGAGTCTTTATCCGCTTCCTTTGCATAGAGGTAGGATAAAAGGGATGTAACAAATGTGGCAGTAGCTACAATTGTCTTTTCTTTCGCAGCCATGTAAACATTTTGGATTAGTGAATAAGTTGGGAGGCAGCAAACCCGGATATAATAAGCAGCCCCAGGTTTTTTAATTTGCTGCCGAGCCGTTGTCGTTTATATTTTTTCTTGTAGAATTTTGCCTGTTGCTCCAGCAGTTTCTGCTGTTCGATGCTCTGCTCAAATGATTTGTTCAGTTGCTGGTACAGCGAATCTTTCAGCAGGATAACAGAATCTTTTTGCAGAAGCTGCTCATGCAGATTGTCTGTGATTGCGGTTTGTATGCTGTCCTGTAGATTTGTTTCGGTAATTAGTTCTTCAACCCTGTTTTGCAGCGAATCACACCCGGTAATAAAGCTGGCTGTATCAAGCACCTCTTTATAAACTCTCTGCCTGTCAATTAAATCATATACCTGTGTTTGCAACTCAATGTTTTTTCTTTTGGTTTTATCCAATGCGTTTTTTGTTTTTTTAAGGGATTCGTTCAGGGCTTGTGTACGCTGCTGGACAGAATCTATCTTTTGCAGGTACTTTGCTTCTGTATCCTGTGCTTTCTTTTCCAGTTCTGAAGCCTTGCTGTCAGCAATCTTAACCGGAGGATAAACATCGGGGCAGTTTCGGTGAAAGAACTGGCAAAAGGAAAAGCCGATAACGGCACCAATTAAAAGGGTAAGTATTGTTTTTAAGTTTTTCATATCAGATTGTAGGATTGTTATTGTCAATATTTGATTTGCGTTCAATAGAGTAACCAAAGCAACCGGCACCAATCAGGCTTGCAAAAGAGTAAAACATAAATTCAGGAACAGCTTTATTGAAAAACTGCTGTGCTATCCAGCTTGCTATCAGTGCCAGGAGAAGCAATGCGATTGCCAGTTCCCTTAAACTGTAGCAGCCGTTTTTATCTTTAAATAATTCTGCTATAAACTTTCTCATTACGGGTCTTTTACAAGCTGATAAGTAGCGAAGCCCAGGGCTGTGGCAATACCCAGCCCCACCAGGTCAAACATTAATTTTTTTTTGCTTCACGGACTAAAGCCCTCTCATCAATCAGTGTGTAGGTAAAATCATTACCATAAAGCTGTTTATGGCGCTGCGCCAACTGCATCATCAGGTTGAAGTCATTGATATTGGCAAACACCTGGCAACCGGCGGAATGCTTCTCCACAAACTTTGTTGTACCGTTAATGGATGCCCGGTGAATATTGATACCGAATATGCCGGTCTGTTCTTTGCCATTATTAAAGTCAAGTATAGCATCACGGTCATAATCCCGGATTACAGTCAAAGGCCTTTTCTGCGTAAGGGCTAAGTATTTGCCCCGGTGCATACCGATACCGTGTGAGCCGATATACTGTCCCTGCTTCAATATAGCCGTACCCTGGGGGTTCATCAGGTTACGCAGCCAGAACGTGCCAGGGTCAGTTGTTGCCGGGCAGCGGTGGTGCTGCCAGTCACCGGATGAGTTTTTATAAAAGATATTGAGGGTGTCGTCAAAACTATTAGGCACGGTGCTGTTGGCACGAATGCCCACAATATTGAGTTCAAAAGGGCGGCTGTAAATTTTATAGCCTCTTTCAGTCATGGTTTTTAATATAGATTGTAACATAGGGTTGGATTTAAAATGGATTAATTGGTTAACTGGCTTTGGAAAGGTTAAGGTCTGGCTCATAATTTTTTATCCATTCCTTCACACTGAAGCCAGGTGAGATGGAACCCGGTTCCAGTTCATCATGCCCCACAATAGCAGCACCTGGATATTTAATGGAGAGTGCCACAATTTTATTAAAGAGGGCTTCTTCCTGGTTGGGTGTTTTGGTGTCGCCAAGTGTACCGGTTTTATTTCTGCCGCCTGCATAGGCGATATGGATGGCTTCATTATCCACCTTCTCCACATTCTTTATGATAGCGGTATCGCCATGTACTTTTTTTATTTCGCCGGTTCTTTCCACCACATAATGATAGTGGCCATAGAACTGGGAAACCTTTGGGTCAAATGTTGCGGTACTGTGTACAACGATGTAGCGGATATGTCTTTTCATAAATTGAGTTTTATAGTTGTGTTACTGATTTTGTTTGCACTAAAAAATGCTTGCCGTTGTTTTCAAAGAGAGTGTAGTCAAGCCGTTTGGTTACTTCATTGCCGAGTACCATTTTAGCGGGAACTTTTATTGCCTGGTTAGCATTCACCCAAACAGTTGCGGGTTCAATGGTTACGATACTCACCCCGTCAAATCCGTCTAAACTCCATTTCTTGCCATCAAACTGCAGCCCCATCCGCAGGAACTCAAAACGGATAGTCTGCTTCTGGTCTTCTTTGCTGAATGTATTGAGCAGTGCATTAACAAGTGTCTGCCGAACTCCGCCGCCAATACGGTAGTTTTTAAATTCACCGCTTACTTCTTTATAATCATCTTTTGATTTAAGCCGCTTGAGTAACTGAATGGTCTGGTTAAAATCTTTTTTGGTTGCTGCTGCAATAAATTGTTGAGCGAGACTGCCGCTTCCATTTCCACTGCTTATTTTCTGTCCCTGCATCAGTACATTGTAGGTGCTCTGTTCAATCGTTGCAGGAAGTTTCAGTTTCTTTAGTGCAGCGGACATTTCTGGTCCAAAATCACCGTCAGCGCCATAGCGGGGCAATATTTGTTTACCATGTTTTGCAATCAATACTTCCTGTAATGCCCTTACCTTTTCACCCTTGCTTCCCCGCTTGAGTGGAAAACCGTCCTTGCTCACCGGTGGTACTTCCAGGAAAGGGTTATCATAAATTACTTGCGGCTTTGGTCTTGGTTTAATTTTGGGTTTTATCGCCGGGGTATAAGCAGGTGTATCAACATAAACCGGTTTAATATCCTCCGGTTCTTTCTTTTTGAATGATACATCGGGCTCATCGCTGTTCTTCCCTTTTTTCTTTTTGTAATACTGCCAGCCAAAATAACCCAGGATACCTGCTGCTCCCACCGCCAGGGTCGTAATCACAATCCGCTTCCTTTTCTGCTTTTTATTGTGTTGATTCGTTTTCATAGTTTACATCTTCGGTTTTTTGGTAAGGATGCCCATCATATCAGCATACTCAAACACAGTGAGTTCATCTTTTAAGTCGGCCATCAGGTCATCATTATACTCCTTTTTGTATGCTGCCGCCACTTGTGCAAATGCCGACTGTGTAGGTATTTCCTGGAACACTGCTTTTATTGCATCTTCATCCGTTCCATACGGCAAAAATCCCCAGGTGTTCTCATTAAACGCCGACCTTAACCTTTTTGCCCAGGATAGTATCTGTTCACTGGTCAGTTTGGGCTGCTGCAATGTTTTTCCTCTTTCCGGTTTTACCGAAAGGATAGCCAGCATCTCATTGTACTCAGCGGATGTCAGTTCATCCTGCATGTCCTTCATCAGACTTCTTGCATACAGTTTTTGATAGGAATTAATAACTTTTCTGAAATACTCCTTGCTTGGTATTGCCCTTAACACTTTGCGAATAGCTTCTTCGTCAGTTCCCCAGCCAAACCACATATCATTGTCAAAAGCCATTTTCAGTTGTTTGGCATAAGTCGCTTCATTACCTTCCTCATAAGTTTTCTTTTCTTCCGAATAGGACTTAGCCCGGCGTACCAGCTTTCTGCCAATAAAGAAACTCCCACCCAGCACAATCACGCCGAGTATGCCATACTTGATTTTTTCCTCAAGGGTAAATTCGTCCTGTTGGTGGATGGGAGTTTCCTGGTTCATAGGATATTGGATTTCTTATTCCCCCTTTAGGGGGTTAGGGGGCTTAAACGCCGAGATACTTTTTTGCCAAAGCTGTTTTTATCGGGTCATTCATAATGGTATGTGCCAGCTTAGTCAATTCTTTCTGACTGAGTTTTGAAGCCAATGTTATGAGTGCTGTCATCTTTGCATCGGCCTCTGCTTCTGTTTTGGCTTCAATGGAAATGTCGTACTGATATTTTTTCATAGTTATTAAGTTTTTGCGTTAAGTAAATCCGCCACAGGCTCCACCTGTGACGGGTCGACCATCAGTTGATTGAGTATGCCAATCACCGCAACCATTTGTGGTTCATCAAAGCAGTTCTGTAGTTGCTTTAAGGTGGCAATGTATTGCTGTTCTTCTTCTGTTACTGCTGCGGTATCAGTTTTCTTTTGAAAACTGACTTCACCTTGTGGTTGCGGAGTATCTAATTGTTTTTGTTCCTTATTACCGATACCTGATAAACCTAAACCGCTTAACACATCAGCATTCTTTTCAGCCAACCTGCCCAGCACGGCAGAACCGAGTTCTACCAGGTCAATATTTTTTAATTTGTGCTTATCGTTAGCAGACAACTCCAATTTTTCTTCCAGTTCATCAATATATTCTTCCGCTTCTTCCAGCTTTTGTTTGGTCTCCGTCAGTTCCTCCTGCATCCGTTTCACTTCATGTTCTTTATCCCTTGCAGTCAGTTTTTCCTGGATGATGTTTTCTATATCACCGAGGCCGTTCAATCCTTTGTCCTGTTTATGCTGTTTTACATAAAAACAATACTGGTCATTGCGTGGTGATAGGTTAGAGTTATAAATAACAATTCGGATTTTTTCCGTATCATCATTCATGTAATACTCATAGTTTTCAAAATCTTTCGGGTCTTCCGTTTTGGGAACAACTTTCAGGCTGTCCACAAAAACTTCGTAAGGTTTGGCATGTCCTTTTGCTGTCATGTCTTCCAGGTAATGCCGCAGCTTATCAATTTTCAGTTGGTCGTAATTATCGTGTGTTATGGGCATGGTTTGTTTTCGTTTGGTATTACCTGAATAAATCTTGCATGTTGGGTAATGACGGTATAGTTTCTTATCCGTATCTCTCCCCGGTGTTCATAATGCAGTTCATTTACATTTTCGGTTGTAACATCAAATACGCCGCTATCACTTCTTACAGCAATGCTCTCTGATGGTTCAATCAGGATAAACAACTGGCTTCCGGCATGTATTTTCAGCTTTGCTTTTGAAGACAATACAAAATGCCTGAACTGGATGCTGTAATCATCCCCGTAACCAAGCTCCCTCATCCGCCTTGCTATATATTCCAGTGCCAGGTTAATTGTCATTGCTGCTGATTTGTCTTTCTTTCAATCCAGATATAGAGCATTATTTTATAGCTGACATCCATATAAAAATATTCACCAATGGCATCTTTATATTGCCCGTTGATAAAAGCACAGCCACAAATGTTCAAAGGGTCTTCTTCCCGTTTTGCTCCGTGTGTCCAGTGAGTGAAATAATCAAAGCTGTTGCCATCTGGTTGCTCATCCAGTTTTCTTAAGGGGGTTCTTTCTTCTGAAACTACCGGTGGAGGAACAATTTTCATTTCACCAGCACTGATATTAATGTCCCTTTCAAACACCTCCTTTGAATAAAATACATCTGGTTTTCCGTTTGCCCGAAGTTTAACCACACCCATCAGGTTATTTCTTCGCATCAGCATTGATTGCTCGGATGCCGGTATAACATAACCCGGTACATTCAGCAGGTACAAGCCTGTTTCAATACCAATGATTCTATGCGTATCCCTGGGCAGTTTTACCTGGAAGAAGTTTTGCTGACCTCTCTTGCTGATACTTATTGGTTGTATGATAACCTGCTCCTTCATCATTGCAACACACATTCTACATACAGTGAAACACGGTAAGGAGTAAACAGGGCACGGCTATCATTGCTGTCTTTGTATTCTACTTTGATAGCACCGTTGCCTGCTGGCTGATTGCCTAAATCATAGTAGCGGTTGTTGGGTGAAACATTGATACCGGACAAAAGCAACTTGCTCTCATAGTTCTCAGGGAAAATCTCCTCTTTGTTGATTTCTACCTTTTGTGAACCCCTGTAGTACAGCAAATCATCTTTATCAGATGTAAACAATATGCCTTTTACGGCTGTAATGTTTTTATCCAGTTCAAATGTTTTGCTGAATGTTTTACCAGCTTCGGTTACAGCAATGTCAAATCGTTTCTTTACAGTTTGCATAGGGTACGGATTAGTACGGATTATTCAGATTCCTTTTTTAAAAATCAGCTACTACCGGCGGAGAGTTATTACCCATCCCTCTCCGCCGTTTTAACTTTCAGCTTTCGCCTCAAGTTAGTAGTAACTGAAACTCTTAATTACTTTTACGGAGTGGTAATCGTTCCGTGCATGGCCGCATAGATATAGGTGTTCTGCGGTATGCCCTCCATTGTGCCGAGTTCCACTGTCATTTCAATCAGCACATCATCGTGGATGAGGCGTGGATTGGCCAGTTTGTAATAACCCAGCGGTACATTGCGGTTGCTGCCTGTTTTAAAAACAGCATTGCTGGTTTCCGGTACAATTTGTTTCTTGTTGCTTTTCAGGTTGAACTCACCATTTGCAATGGCAGGAAATTCTTCCAGCCCTTTGTAATTAGTGGCAATCACTTTGTCTTTGCTTGCATCGGCAGATGTACCGGCCAGCAGGATAATGCCGCTTGCCAGGAATGCCTGGTTCTTGGGCAATTTGGAATTGCTGATATTACGCAAACCGATTTCTTTATCATCCTGCGTTTCAAACAGCTTGATTGTTTTGGAAGTAACCGGCTTGATGGAATAGATTATACTATCCGCTAAACGCAGGTCGCCTTTTACCAATGCTTCTTTGATATGCACCGGCAGTTCGCCGAAGAATTTTTCCATTTCCGCCCTTGAGCCTTTGCTGGGCGAGCCGGTGTTGGATAATTTGGAAACCATACGCAAACGCTGCACAGGGTTCATCTTACGCAATGCGCCGAGCAGTTCGCCGTCATCTACACCTTCCAGTCCGAGTAATGCGCCCTGGTTATTGTATTCTTCAATACCTTCTAAGAGTCCTAACATAAAATTTGAGTTTACCCCCTAACCCCTGAAGGGGAGTTAGGCGTGATTATTAAATAATTGTTTGTTTAAGTGTTTTTGTTTTACCCCTCTTTAGGGGCGGGGTTAATACAACCTTTCTTCCCACTGGTCATCTTCCTCCATTTCAGGAAGTGCTGCGCCTGTCATTTGCTGAAACTGCATACCGCTTTCTATAAGCTGGTTCTCTATGCTCTCCAAAGCATTCAATCCACCACTCAGGTCATTGTTGTAATTGAAGTATTGCAGTTCACCTATACCGTTGGTTGCTGCTGCGGCTGATTTTTGTTTGATGATTTTGTCTAAGTAGAGCTTTTCAGAAAAGTTTTCTTTGTAAGCCATCAGCCTTTCTTTTACGCCATCCAAACCTTCCAGGCCATTAACGGCTTTGCTTTTCTGAAAACCATTGGCTGCCATCATTCCTATGCCCAGCAAGGTGAGCAAACGGTTTTGCGTGTAGTGACCGGTTCCGGTTGTTACCAAACCAATGGCCAGTGATGGCCTTCCGATAGCAGAGCCTATCAGCCCGCCGCCGAGTACGGCTACCAGTAAATCCTTGCCGGTTTCCAGTACCGTGTTTTTTACATTGCCTTTGGTAGGCAATTCTTCATTCATGCCTTTCAGGAAATTTTTCTTCCGGGCATTTTTCTTGTATGAGTTTTTCGCTTTAGCCATATTGAATTTTGTTTTAAAAGTGTACGGATTGAATCAGAGCAGGGCTACTGATTTTTTCTTTTGTTGTTTGGATTTATTTCGTTTGTGGTTCTTTCGTTTTTTGTAATTGGGTGCGCCTGATAAACCACCACCTTGTGGTGAGGATTTGTTTTGTGTTTTACCGCCTTTCATCATGGCATAGCCAATCCCGATAATGGTTAAGCCTCCCACACCAATAGCAACCGGCTTCAGCCATTTCTTATTCTTTTCCCAAAAACCAGGATTGTCATTGTTGTTGCCAGGATTATCCGTGTTTTGGTTTGTTGTTACATTAGCCTCAGATGTATTGACAGGGACTGTTTCTGATTTAGTCTCCACCATTTGTTGCTCAGTGTTAAACTTTACAACTTCAGTATTACCGGATTCGGACCCTGGTGTTGCTGTTTTCACAATTACTCCCGGAGTTTCTGAATTTTCTTTTACTGTAACCGTTGGTACTATTCCCGGTGTGGCAGTGGTTGGAACTGGCACTGGATTTTCTTTATCTGCCTGTTCATTTTTTGTTTCGTCAAAATCTTCAGATCCTTTTGTTTTCTTCTGAAAAATATTGCCCACATCTTTCAGCATGGCAACAATACCTGCTATCACACCCGCTGCCGCCGCTATGGTGCTCATGGTAATGGGTTCACCGAGTTCACCAAATCCTTCCATGCCATTTACATTTTCATTATAGTAAATCTCAGTACCTAACAGTTCGCTTATGGGTGTGTAAGCATTCATGTATTCCACACCTTCCAGTTCAATCATGCCAAATCCATCCAGCCCATTCACTGCTTTGTCTTTGTTGCCCTTTCCACCGAGGATGGCTTTCTTTAGATTTTTCGGATTGCCGCCTGCACCGAAAAATATCTTTTCTAATTTCTGTCTTGCTGCAATCAGCTTTTGAAATTTTACCGGGTCAATACTTTTTGCCGATGCCTGCTGTGGTGAAAGGTAACTCCAGCGAAGACGGCCTGCTGCATTGCGGATATTCAGTTTCATGCTGGCAAGAATGCCATTACGCAGCAGCACCGTAGCAGGGTTAGCCTTATTCACCACATTCAGCATCTTGCCCAGGAACTTTTTCTTCTTGGGTTTTGGATTTCCGGCAGTTACGGGAGTTGGAGTTTCCACAGGATTGAGGTTGCTCCCTTTGGTAAGCAGCGCCGCTTTCTTTTTCATAAACGGCATTGACTTTTTAACCGGTACTGGTGATTTGGCTTTCAATGGTGAGGGCTTTTTACCACCACCCATTTTACGCTGGATAAGTTTGCCCAGCTCGGCCATGCCATCACCGGCACCATTTATTTCAAAACCATCATCAAAGCCACTGAGATATTGTAAATCCATAGGATAATCTTTTTTTTCACTAAATGGTACTTCATAATTAAAGCGGTCAGTCACACAATCAATGGTGATATAACCATTTTGAAAAGGCACGATGGGGTAGATGTGCTGAAAGTAGTCACGGTGATATTTGGTAATACGCAACGTATGGGCTATGCCGAGATTGGAAAGGATACTGGATATGAAAACCGAGTAACAGTCACAATCTACCCCACTAAAACGGTCGTGCCAGGCTCTTGCCGGGTTTCTTATTTGCTCATAACCCGGTGCATCTTTTTTGTAGTTAATGTGTTCATATACGAAGTGCCAGATATTTTTACAGGTTTCATAGGTATTGTTTGTTTTTAGTTGTTCAGCTAATGATTTGGTTTGATAAAGTGTTTCGTTCACCACTCTCGGTATAAAATCAACCGTATGATAGACATTCGCATTTTTGCGGATGGTGGAATTGCTGCCCTCTGCTATGGGAAACAGGTGGTCATATTCCTTTCCGCTTTTGATATGTCTTTTTTTAGTTGCTTCCACACTTTACTTTTTAATAGTTACTTCATTATTGCTCTCATAAGGAAGTTCTGTCCATCCCAGGTTTACCGTTGTCATCACTTTGATGGTCAGCTTCACCGGCTTTTTGTTCTGCAGGTTTTTCAATACATCACTTGCCACGGAAAAGAAACTGCTGACCGGTATTGTTACCAGTAGTTTACTGATAACCACTTCACCATAAGGGGGAATTTTTATATCCTTGTTCACTGCCTGGCTGCTGCCTACCGTTGTACCATTGCTGATAAGTTTAACAAAGGGGAACTTTATAGAGAAAGTCCCCTTTGTCGGGTTTTTCAACAGGACATCAACACGGACAACGATGGCGTTCCAGGTTAGCTGGTACAGGTTAGCAGTAGGAATGATTTCCAGTTCAGCCTGTGTTTTCTTTAGCTTCTTTACATAGCCATACACAGCTACTACACCTGCGCCTACGAGTGTGCCGGTTAATATTTTTGCAGCAGCACTCATTACTTGCTCTTTCTTTTTCTTTCTAAATAATCAGCGGTAAGTTTAAATCCCAGCCAGATGGCTCCGCCAATTCCAGCTTTTAAGGCATAGTCCAATAGCCCTACAAAGTCAAGGTTGGCTAAGAACACTATCCCCGTGAGCAGTATGCTGCTGGATGTGGTTTCGCTTGTTGTTTTAGTTTCCATAGGAAATATTTTAAACTGCTTGTTTTAATTCTTTTAGTGGTACTACAAGTGCAATTTTTTGTGGTACGCCAAGTGCTGTGAATATGCCCGTTACCTGTTCTATGGTAAAGAACATTTTTGTTTTGTTACTGTAAGCAGGGGCTTTGCTATCAATCCACCGCTTCATGGTTTTGGTACTTACACAGTAAATAGCTGCTAAATCCTTCATGCGGTAGGGACGGATTATCAAATGGCCCTGCTCATCGTAATATGGTTTTGGGGTACGGGTCATTGCTTAGTTGTTGCACAGTTGCTGAATAGCTACTACCTGGAACAGGTTCAAAAGTCCCGGCGTTTGCTTGTCTATAAAATATTTTCTCCAGTATTGATAATTCTGAATCGTTGGTTCTTCGCTGAACTCCAGCACGGCTTCAGCCATTGCTTTCAATTCGTTTTTGTAATTGGGCAATGATTCCCTTACAGATTTGATTTCATCATACCAGGCTTTTGTACCGGCAAAACCGTTTTCGTTTGTGCGGTCAAGCCATACGGATGGCAGGGGAACATAGCGGCTGCTGTTCTTACTGATATAATACCGGGTAAGCAGTACCCGCTGGCAGAAAATGGAAAATGCTTTTTCAGGATGCTTTGCCAGCCGCAGGTATTCTTCAATTTTTTCTTTGGCAGTATCAATTTCCTTTTGAGAGAATTGGGTACAGTTCCAGAGGCTGCTGTAAGCAAAATTCCATGCTGTGTTTACGAGTGGAGCTAATTCGGTTTGTGTGTCTTTCAGCCCTTTTACAACCCTCATCGTGGGTCTTGTTGTTCTTTCTTTTCGTAGTGCCTGTTGTCTCATCTTTTTTATTTTTTAGTTTGTTAATTCCGATTGACAACACAAACATACTATGGGGCAAAGGGGTCACTTTCCACTTTGAGCAAGTTTCAGCAAGTTGTTGAAAGAAGTTGTAAGTATTTGTAAGTTTCGGATGATTTTGTCCGATTCTGTCTAATGAAAGTTTTGCGTGGAACGGGTATAAAAAAAAGCCGCTTTGTAAAAGCGGTGATTAATTACTTCAAAGATTAAACTATGTTGCTTTACGAACTCATTACCTGTAAATCCTGAAATGTAACAATACCTGATTTATAATTTTCAACGAAATAGTATCTGCCGGTATCATTTTTTACGCAGCCAGATAATTCTTTTATTAATGGATACTTTGTAGGCTTGGTAGCAGTAGCAATAATAAAATCATAACTACTTAATTCTTCACTTTTGCGAGGGTCAATAGTAGAAGGCCAGGGAATATCTAAAACACCATTACTCTTTAAACAAGGCTTTTCTTTACCAATCCTAAAAAGTTTCTCATCAAATGCTTTATTCAATGAATTATTCCAAAGTGCAACAAGATTTCTTTTAACTTTTGCCCCATTATGTTTTGGGTTTATCAAGATGCCTAATACACTCCACACATCATCGCCTGCTACGAATTTCTTTTTCATTCCTTCGGCTTCTGATAATTTTTCCGCTTCGTTAATTAGTTGTTTATTACTTTGTATTTGGGATAAAAAAGGTACTACGAAAGCTGTACCCGACTTTCGTTTGCAAGCATTTGAAAATACCATTGTATAAATCTGGCTCTTTTCTGAAAACCTGCCATACCTGATTGGTATTCTGACCTGAATTTTATTAGTAATTGACAACGAATTTGCTCTCCAATTTTTGCGTATATCATCACCTGGTTTATCCAAATAGTCTTGCCACAGCAATGAACCAATAATAAGTACACCGCCTTTTAAGTCAATTTCTTTTTTTGTCATAACTCAAAATTATTTTAATATTCCACTGCTTTCCCTGGCAGTCCCAACCTGTCAAAGATAATTGCTACTTGTTTGGCATTATACAACCTGCCTACCTTTTCACCTATTGCCTCATTATGCCTGACAATCCAGCTTTTCATAGTACGATTGGTTATGCCATAAATGTTTGCCAGTTCTGTCAGGCTGTAGGGCTTTACTTCAATTGTGTTTTCTGTAATACTCATCGTGGTTCGTTTTGTCTGTTAATAAATCCGGGTCAGTAGTTTATTTCCTTTCTTAGCCGTAGTAAGCTAAATAATCTTCATGTTCAATAGCAAGTACCGTACACAATTGTATTACGCCCAACTTTGTTTTACTCATAAAATCAGCCAGTAGCCTTTGCATCAGTTGCGGATTTTCTTTGGGTACGTCTAATTGTTGCGGTTCCCTTCTTCTTATTTTCTGGTCGTTAAACTGTTGCACCAGGTATCTTTTTTGATTCGTGGTAAGCAACCCTAAATCATCAGCCCGGTATAATAATGCAATCATGCTCACTTTCCATTTGCGTTTCAGTTCGCCTAAGAGCGAAAGGGTAACACCGTCTTTAAAGTCTTTCAGAATATCCTTTGCAGGCATTAAGAACTCAGCAGCAAACAGGTTGGCTTCATGGCTTATATCCCGGTCATGCGGCACGGTACAAAAGGTGTGCATGATTAAATGCCCCAATTCAAAAGCCAGTGAAAACCGCTGCCTGTCACCCAGCAGGTTTTTGTTGAGGAAGATGATAGGGTAATTATCATCTGTAAGCATACTGCGGCTGTCCACCCTGTCTGTTCCAAAATCAAAACTGCTGATGATGATTCCTTTTTCTTCCAATATTTTACTAAGGTTCTCAACGGCACCGGCAGGTATATTCCATTTCTTTCTTACCAGAGCCGCTATTTTCTCCGGGGTATTGGTTTCATCCACTTTATACAAAGGCAGTTCAGGAACTAATTGCTCCATAGCACGGGTTACCGTTTGCACATGGCGGCGGATGATGTTCATTTGTGCTTCAATGGGTGTTATAAGTTTGGCGGGTACATTTTTCCGCTTGCGGTAGCTCAGGTTCACCGGCATAATCTCGCCTTTTTGCAAAAAGAAATGCGGGGGATAGTTGGTGGCTTCTGAAAGTGCTGCCAATACTTCCTCATCAACAGCAGTATCGCCATGCTCCAGCCTGGAGATATTGGCCTTGTAACTGTTCAGCTTCTCAGCCAGCACCGATTGGCTGAAGCCTCTGGCTTCCCTGGCTAATAAAATCATGTTTGGATTAATCGTCTGTATCATAGTTCCTTTCTTTTGTTGGGCGACAAACATAAAAATAAATTCTGCATTTTTTTAAAATAAATCTCAAAATGTGAATAAGTTTAGCTAAAAATAGTAGTCTTACGATTGAGAAATAATTAAGGAGCGATTGAGGATTATTTAGGGATGGATTAAGACTGCTTACGGAGGTGTTGTATTAAATTAAGCCATATTTTCGTGTGTAAATGCGATATATAGGGAATCAAAATCAAATACTGTTTATTGGGTCCATTGTACCCGAAAGGGCTTATATGTTTAGGGAAGAATTAAAGACCAGCCTCAGCGTAATCTGGAATACAAAGAAAAATGCAGATTTTGTTATAGATAATCAAAAGATAAGCCTGGGCAAAAATTGTATCTTATTCCTTACCGAATTTCATAAGGTAAAAGAATACAACTTTGATGAACTAAACATTATACAATTTAACCGGGATTTTTATTGTATTGAACAAAACGATAACGACTTAGGTTGTAAAGGTCTTCTGTTTTTTGGAGCATCCTCTATACCCAAAATCATCATACCGCAAAAGAAAATTGAACATTTTTCTATGCTATGGCAAATACTGATGATGGAAATGGAAGAAAATGACAGTTACAAAATGGAAATGCTTGGCGCCCTTTTAAAAAGGTTTCTTATTCTGTGTGCACGGATTTACCGGCAAAAAAATTTCAATATAAGACAAGATGATGCAGGTATAGCTATAATCAGGGAATATAGCTATCTTGTTGAGCAACATTATAAAAAGTACACAAAGGTTTCTGATTACGCCAGGCTGTTGTTTAAATCCCCTAAAACCATCTCAAACATTTTTGCAAAATATATTGATAAAACGCCACTTCAGATAATTAATGACAGAAGGCTTATTGAAGCAAAAAGGCAATTGCTTTATACAGATGAGCCTGTAAGCACTATTGCAGACGACCTTGGGTTTACCGATATACAGGCGTTTAGTAATTTCTTTAAGAAAAGCACAAAACAAAGCCCACTCAAATTCCGCTCCAAACGCAAATGAGTTTCTGCTGCCTTGTAAAATTAAGTGAGCCTTCAATTAAGTAGTGTTTACCCGGCGTCAGGAATAATTTACAAATAACCGTGACCTATGTGCTATCATTCCGTAGCTGCTGTAAAATATCTTTGCAAACAAAAAAGGAGATATTATGCTTAACTGGAATGATGTACTCAACTTTAGCTCTAAAGCTAACCCTGTACCAGATAAAAGGGTGGAAAAAACAGAAGAAGAATGGAAGGAACTTCTAACCCCAGGGCAATTCCGTATTACCCGTAAACACGGCACAGAACCCAGCTTTTCAGGAGAGTATTGCGAAAGTCACTCCCCCGGAAAGTATCACTGTGTATGTTGCGATACCCTGCTGTTTGATAGTGGTGAAAAGTTTGATTCGGGTACCGGCTGGCCCAGCTTTACACAGCCTGCAAAAGAAAATGCTATTAAATACATCAAAGATAAATCATGGGGCATGACACGGATTGAAGTGCAGTGTAATGTATGTGATTCACATCTTGGGCATGTGTTTCCTGATGGCCCTGCGCCAAGTGGCCTGCGGTATTGTATTAACTCACTCTCTTTAGATAAGGAAGTTACCGGTAAGGAATAATTTACAAATAGTAGTGTGCTATGAATTACCCGTTGAGCACTACGGTAAACGAACTTTACACAATAAAAAAAATTGAATAATTGAAAACGGAGTTTGCAACTTTTGGCAAAGGGTGTTACAGTGAGGTTAAAGAATACTTTATTCAAATTCCAGGTGTTATTAAAGTAATAACTGGTTTTGCCGGGGGCATTTGGATTAATCCGGATTATGATGATGTCTGCAGTGGAAGGTCCGGGCATGCAGAGGTGGTAAACGTAGAGTTTGACCCGGAGGTTATATCTTTTGCAACGTTGGTAGATATGTTTTTAAGAGAGTATGGTACTACAGATAGCAGCAATAACTGGAATCCAAAATCACCAACCCGGTCAATTATTTTATTCAGAAACGAACAACAAGAACTGGTGGTAAGAAATAAGGTTAAAGAAAAAATGGAACAGGCAGGTATTGATATTACTACAGAGGTCACTGCATTAGATACCTTTTACAAAGCAGAAGATTATCATTAGTGCTATTGACAGTGGCCCGTTAATTAAAAAACAAAAAAAGAAATGAATACACAATTAGCAACATTTGGTGGAGGATGTTTCTGGGGAGTTGAAAATTATTTTCAAGCTATCCCCGGGGTGATAGATGCTGTGTCTGGTTATGCAGGCGGCACATCTGTAAATCCTACTTACCATGATGTATGCGGAGGAAAAACCGGGCATGCAGAAGTGGTGAATGTAGAGTTTAATGCAGAGAAAATTTCATATAGAGAACTGGTAGAGCTTTTCTTAAAAAAATATGGGACAACTGGAAATGACAATAAAATCTATCCCAAATCCCAGTACCGCTCAATTATTTTATATAGAAACGATGAACAGTATGATGCAGTGAAAGATGTTTACAGCAAAATAAAAGAACAAAAAAACAAAACAATTACAACTGAGGTTGAACCTTTAGAAACATTTTATAAAGCAGAAGAATACCATCAGGATTATTACGGTAACTGCAGAGTACAAGAATAAAAATTTAAAACAATGAAAAATATTGAAATGGCTACATTTGGCGGCGGGTGTTTTTGGTGCGTTGAAGCTGTTTTACAGCGTTTGGAAGGCGTAGAGAAAGTAGTTTCTGGCTATTCCGGCGGCAGTATGCCTAATCCCGATTATCGCTCAGTATGCAATGGCAATACTGGCCATGCAGAAGTAGTACAGGTAAGTTTTGATAAGGACGTAATCAGTTACGAAGACCTGGTTATAGTTTTTATGAGCAGCCACGACCCCACATCCTTAAACAAACAAGGTGCTGATGCAGGTACACAATACCGTTCGGTTATTTATTACCACAACGATGAGCAAAAGCAAATTGCGGAAGCTGTAATAGACGGGTTTCAAACTCATCTTAATAAGAAAGTAGTAACGGAACTTAGCCCGTTAGATACTTTTTATGCGGCGGAAATGTATCACCAGGATTATTATAACCGAAACCCTTATACCGGGTATTGTTATGCGGTTATTAACCCTAAAGTAGCCAAATTAAAAAAGATGTTTCCGGAAAAATTAAAAGAACATGCACATTAAGCATAAAAAAATCTTTGCTGTGTTGCTTGCTCTTAGCTTTTTTGTTACTGAAGCATGTACACAAAAACAAAAAAAAATAAAAGGAGATACAATGACATCTACAAAAAATACTTACGGAATTGGTGGCGCCAAAGCGCCTGAATGGAATGTACCATTATGGGTAAATGGAGAAGGTGAAAAAATTAACCCCATAAAACTTTCAGATTATGACGGAAAGTTTAAAGTGGTGTATTGCTTTCAAAGCTGGTGCCCCGGCTGCCATAGCGTTGGTCTGCCATCGCTGCAACAAATGGTAAAAGCGCTTGAAGGAAATGACAAAATTGTATTCCTTGCTGTGCAAACTGTGTTTGAAGGCAAGGAGGCTAACACTTTTGAAAAAATGCTGGAAGTGCAGAAGAAATACAATCTGCATATCCCGTTCGGCCAGGATAATGGCGATGCAAGTACCCGTAACATTTCCAACATCATGTATAACTACCGTACAGGCGGTACGCCATGGTTCATTTTTATTGATGAGGAAAACAATGTGGTGTTTAATGATTTTCATTTAAACACTGAAAAGGCAATTGAGTATTTACAAACTATTAAATAAATTAATTGTGAAAAGAATAATATTGAAAAACCAGGTAGTTGCCGTTGTGCTGCTTGCCAGCACATTGGCCTCCTGTGGTCAAAACAATGCACAGCAACAAAGTAAGGCAGAAGAAGTAAAAAATATTTTCAGCTTTGCTAAAACAGATTCAGAATGGAAGAAGCAACTTTCGCCAGAGCAATATTATGTATTGAGGCAAAAAGGCACCGAGAGGCCATTTACGGGTAAGCTCCTTTTAAATAAAGAAAAGGGAGTGTATAAATGTGCCGCTTGTGGTAATGAACTTTTTACAGACGATATGAAGTTTAATAGCGAGTGTGGCTGGCCCAGTTTTGACAAAGAAATTGCCGGAGGTAAAATAATAAAGAAAGATGACAACAGCCTGGGTATGCATCGTACAGAGATAATGTGTGCAAAATGCGGCGGTCATTTGGGGCATTTGTTTGATGATGGCCCTACTGCCACGGGTCAGCGATACTGTGTTAATTCCCTCTCTCTTGAATTTGCACCGGTAAATAAAGCTGCCGGAACAGCAGCAGAAAAAGTGTCAAACATTGATACTGTCACCTTAGGAGGCGGTTGTTTTTGGTGTACAGAAGCTGTTTATGAAGAATTGAAAGGTGTTATTTCCGTTGAAAGCGGGTATAGCGGTGGCAAGGTTTCTAACCCATCCTATCATGATGTAAGCAGTGGAGAAACTGGCCATGCTGAAGTGGCTCAAATTGTTTATGACAATACAAAAGTATCATTAGAAGAAATACTGAAAGTTTTTTTTGCAACGCATAACCCTACTACTTTAAACAGGCAGGGAGCTGATGCAGGTACGCAATACAGAAGTGTTATTTTTTACCGTACACCAGAACAAAAAAAGGCGGCTGATGATATAGTATCTGCCCTGAACAAAGAAGTGTATGATGGCAAAATAGTTACAGTCGTAGAACCATTTGTTGCTTTCTATAAGGCCGAAGACTATCACCAGGACTATTATGCAAATAACAAAAACCAGGCTTATTGCCAGATGGTGATACAACCCAAGCTGGAAAAATTTGAAAAAGTGTTTAAAGATAAACTGAAAAAACACCAGTAAGGGCTTTAATAAAAAACTTAAAAAAGAAAGGAATAAATAAATGAAAAAGATAAATGAAGCTGAAGCAAAAGCAATGATTAGTTTGCTTGATGACCCAAGTGAAGCTATATATGAACAAGTGAAAGATAATTTGAAAAAAGCAGGTGCCGAAATTATGCCCCTGCTGCAAACAGCATACGATGAAAGTAACAATGACCTGCAGAAACATCGCCTTAAGGCTCTTATCAATAGCGTAAGGTTAAGAAAACTCAAAAAGGAAATAGATGGCTGGAAAAACTTGAAATCAGATGACCTGCTTGAGGGTATTTTAATAATAGCCAGGTATGCTTACCCAGGCCTGGATGTTGATGCTGTAAAACATTTTATCAGCAAGATGGAAAAAGAGGTGGCAGAAATGATAAAAAACAAATCCGGCGCCGAAGCAGTGGAAGCTATGAATGAAGTGATTTTGCATAAGTATGGCTTTTCGGGAAATACAGAAGACTATTCCGGGGTGCAAAACTCTTATATCAATAAGGTGATTGAAAATAAAATGGGCAACCCTATTATGTTGTGTGTTTTATATTTATTAGTGGCAAGGCGCCTCAATATTCCTTTAATAGGCATTAACTCGCCAAGGCATTTTGTGCTGGCGTTTATTAATGATAAGGAAGATGTTGCTGATATTACCGGCAACGAAATGGATAAAATTGGCTTTTTTGTTGACCCCTTTCACCAGGGTACCACCTATAGTGAAGCTGATTTTATAAAAATGCTGAAATCTGTGGAGTTCTATGACATTTATAAGAAAGCATTGCCTGCTTCAAACATCACCATAATAAAACGGGTATTAAATAATGTCATCTACGCAATTCACCAGGAAGGAAAAGAAAACAGGGCAAAAAACCTGTTGAGGATTGCAGAATCATTGTAACTATTTCAAGTAATGTTAATAGAGAAGCAGGTTAAAATAAATGCAAATTGCTGTTTAAAATATTGTATAATGAATTTTAGAAAAGGAGAAATAAAATGTTCCGCATTAATGAAAAAGAAAAAAAGTTTGAATGGACACAGGATGGTGTAACATCCTTTGTAAGTTATTACATTAAAAACAACAAATATGTACTCTGGCATAGTGAGGTGCCGATGAGTGAAAGAGGGAAGGGAATCGGCAGGAACTTAGTTACAAACACATTTAAATACCTGCAGGATAATAACCTGAAAGCAGGAATTTCGTGCAGCTATATTAATATGGTTGCAATGAGAAACCCTGAGTACAGGTCAATATTTATTCAGGAGGAAGAAAAAAATGAAGCTTAATATAAACGACACTTTCAGCAAGCAATTACCTGCCGACACAAATACAGATAATAAAGTACGGCAGGTAAATGATGCATGCTTTTCTTACGTAAAGCCTACAGCCTCATCCAGCCCTTCATTAATTCATGTGTCTGACGAAATGCTGGAAGAAGCTGGCATCACCAGGGAGAATGCGGCTTCTGAAGAATTTGTAAAAGTTTTTTCAGGCAATTCCATCTACCCAAATACACAGCCTTATGCTATGCGTTATGGCGGGCACCAGTTTGGTTCATGGGCAGGACAGTTGGGCGATGGCCGTGCAATTAATCTTTTTGAAGTTAACAATAACAACCAGCAATGGGCATTTCAAATAAAGGGCGCAGGCAAAACTCCCTATTCCCGTTCAGCTGATGGATTAGCAGTATTAAGGTCTTCTATCAGGGAGTACTTATGTAGCGAAGCCATGCACCATTTAGGGGTACCTACTACAAGGGCTCTCTCAATAATACTCTCAGGCGATGAAGTGTTAAGAGATGTTTTGTATAACGGAAATGCGGCTTACGAAAAAGGGGCAATAGTATGCAGGGTGGCTCCCAGCTTCATCCGTTTTGGAAATTTTCAAATATTAGCCGCACATAAAGAGTTAGAAAACCTGAAAAAATTAACGGATTATACCATAACGCAGTTCTTACCTCACTTGGGCTCACCAGGTAAAAAGACGTACCTGAAATTTCTAAAGGAAGTAGCAGAAAGAACAATGGATATGGTTTTAGATTGGGAGAGAGTAGGCTTTGTACATGGTGTGATGAATACAGATAATATGTCCGTGCTTGGTCTTACAATTGACTATGGTCCGTACGGTTGGTTGGAAGATTATGACCCCAACTGGACACCAAATACAACTGATGCTGGCCGTGGCCGTTACCGGTTTGGTAACCAGGGGCAAATAGCTTTATGGAATTTATACCAGTTTGCAAATGCTTTGGTGCCCCTGATAAATGATGTAGATGCAATGGAACAATTACTGTTAGCAGCCGAGGTGCGATATGAAGAAATGAGATTGAGTATGAAGCTGGCAAAACTTGGGTTAAGCGCTGGTATTGAAAAGGCAGAAAGCTTTATTCAGGAATTGGAAAGGCTGTTACATAAGAGTGAAATGGATATGACGTTGTTTTTCAGAAACCTTTCCTCTTACGATGGAATAGTTTCAGATGCATATATCAAATCCCTGGCAGTAATGAGCTACGCAGATGATTTTTCCAGGTTTGAAAAGGATTGGAAAAAATGGTTTACCATGTACTCCTTATATATTTCCAAAGAAGATAACAGTAACAGAAAAGAGATGATGAACAGTGTAAATCCGAAGTATGTATTGAGAAACTATATGGCACAGTTAGCAATTGATGCGGCTGACAACGGAGACTACAGTGTGGTGGATGAATTATTTCAATTACTGAAAAAGCCTTATGATGAGCAGCCCGAAAATGAAAAATGGTTTGCTAAAAGACCAGATTGGGCGAAACATAAAGTTGGTTGCTCTCAGTTAAGTTGCAGCTCGTAATTTTCTTTTACTGGTACAAGTATTATTAGGCTGATTCATATATCTTTAAACAATAAAAACAAAAAATCATGACACACGAAGAAATCAAGACTGCTGCAAACGGGCTTATCAGTATGGCCCACAATGGAAAAATACTGGAAGCTATTGACAAATATTCCGATGACAACATTGTAACTCAGGAAGGGGTAACCGGAAAGCCAAGTGAAGGTGGCAAAAAAAAGTTACTGGAAAACTATAAAATTTTTCTGGATAACATGACCGAGGTAAACACCTACAAAGGTAAACTTGTGTCTGTTGGCGAAAATGTGTCGGCCATAGAGTGGGAATTAGATTTTAAAAATAACCTGCCCGGTTGGGAAGTAATAAAGCTTACCGAAATAGCCGTACAGGAATGGAAAGATGGAAAGATTACAAGGGAAACTTTTTTCTATAACCCACAATAATTTTAAATATCGCTATGAATAAAATTGGATTAGACACAAAAAAAGCAGACGAAATAGCAGGCAGGCTAAATATTCTTTTAGCAAACTACCAGTTACTGTACACAAATACAAGAGGCTTTCACTGGAATGTAAAGGGAAAAGATTTTTTTGAACTTCATTTAAAGTTTGAAGAAATATATAACGACCTGCAGGTTAAAATAGATGAAGTTGCGGAACGTATTTTGACGCTTGGCAATGCCCCAAAGAACAGTTTTTCAGATTATCTGAAAATTGCTTCTATCAAGGAGGTGAGCAACGAAGCTAACGGGGCCGCAGGCTTACAATATATACTGGATGGCTTTATTATTATTTTGAAAATAGAAAGAGAACTGCTGCAGCTAAGCGGAGAAATTAATGACGAAGGCACCAATGCTTTAATGAGCGGATACATTACCGAACATGAAAAAAGTGTTTGGATGTTCAATTCCTATTTAAATAAATAATTGTAGTATGAAAGAATGGAAAGAAATAACATCTGAAAAAGATGTACAGGAGATTATTGCCGCCTCGGAAACCAGGCCGCAGGTAATTTTTAAGCATAGTGTTAGTTGCGGCATCAGTGCTTTTGCAAAAGAAAAACTGGAAGATGGCAGCCACCAGATAGTGGCCAAAGCAGATTTTAATTATCTGAACCTGTTACGGTACAGGAGCATTTCTAATTTAATTGCTTCTGCACTAAAAGTAACACACCAATCGCCCCAGGTAATTGTATTAAAAAATAAAGAAGTGGTTTACCACAGCTCTCATCATTCAATTGATGCGGATAAAATTGCAGAGAAATTGTAACTTCCCGGGAATATCTTTTTATATTTTTTATTGGGCAGTTAACATTTGCCTTGGAATAAACATTAATATCATGTCATTATCTGAAGTTGCCTTTTGGGGGTTCATCTCTGTTACCGGAATAATAATAGGGTCAGTAATCGGTATAAAACTAAACCTTCAGCACTCTGTTATTTCAAAAATTGTTGCCGTAGCTTCAGGTTTACTGGTGGCTACAGCAACAGTTGAGTTATTTCATAATGCAATCAAAAATATTAACCTGTACTATGGGTTAGTTGCTTTATTTACCGGTGCATTTGCATTTAGTTATGTAAATTCAATTATTGCTAACCTTGGCGCTAAAAACAGGAAACGATGTGGTGTATGTGTGGAACAACCAACAGAACAGGCGCAGCCGGGCAGTGGTCTTGCAATAATGGTAGGCACTGCTATGGATGCTATTCCCGAAGCGCTGGTGCTTGGCCTTTCCTTATGGTCTCAGGGAGTTGATTATGCCTTACTGCTTGCTATTGCATTGGGCAATTTGCCCGAAGCCATTTCAAGCTCTTCTGGCATGAAGGAAGCCGGCCGTAGTGAAAAATGGATTTATACAGTTTGGGGTTTAGTGTCAGTAGGTACTATTGTATTAACTGTTTTAGGATTTTTACTGGCCGAGCAATTATCGCACGAATTTATTGCAGTTTTAGAATTATTTGGTGCAGGAGCTTTAATTGCAATGGTTGCAGAAACGCTTATTCCTGAAGCAACACATGGTACTCCAAAATTCGCAGGAGTTCTTATTGCACTTGGTTTTATTATTTTGCTGTTATTTTAAATGGTGTAGTTGGTATTGAATATTGCAGGTTATCCACTTCATTCTAAACCTAAATACTTGCTAAATTGAAAATTATCGCAACTGCCAAAATTGATGGGCCTGAAGCTAAAGGCACCGCAGAATTAATTCGCAATAATAATAGCTTACTGTTAAGGTTTGCAAAAGGCTTCTGGGTGGAAACCGGCGCACCCGATGTAACGGTTGCCCTTAGCCCAAACCCATTAGGGAAGATTGATATTAAGAATACTGATATTGGAAGATATGAGTATTCTAAAGCTGTAAACGAGTTTACTGTGCCTCTTACTCTTGACCTTGCAAAAAATAATATTGTAGTAGTTTATTGTAAACAATACCAGGCCTATTTTGGGCATGGGGTGTTGTCTTTCACCGGAGATTAAGCAGCTATTTATAGCATCCGTATAATCATTCAATGGCAAACAACTATTATGGCTTTTCAAAAGGTATTAGAATTAAGTGAGCTGCCGGCCGGCACATCAAAAGTGGTAAAGTTGGGTAATAAAAAAGTTGCCCTGTTTAATTACAATGGTAAAATTACAGCACTTGGTAACGCCTGCCTTCATCGTGGCGGCCCATTGGGGCTGGGTTGTGTAGAAAAAAAAAACGATGGCTACTATGTAACATGCCCCTGGCATGGCTGGGAATATAATATTGAATCTGGGGCTGCTCCGCCGGGCTACCACGACCAACAATCTGTTTTTGAAGTAAAAGTAGAAGGCAATGATATTTTACTAAACGATAAAGAACTTGTTGCTGCTAAAAAAGCCAATCATGATTCTCCCTTACTGGAAGATTTGGTAAAGCTTAAGTATCAAACCACACCGGATTCATTGAACATATTGGGCATTTCTGCTACCAATATGAATAATGGATTGCCCCGTTATTCCACATCAGAAGCTGCTTTAGAAGATGTATTGGAATATGCAAAAGAGAAACATAATGCCGCTACAAAGACTTTGAAATTGAGAAATTTGAATTTCAGGCATTGCGAGGGCTACTATTCACAACATGCCCAGGCATGTAACTGGCCGTGCAGTATTACCGAGGCAGAACCTGCCGATGGAATGACACAAATTTATACCGACATGGTATTGTGGGCCGATATTGTATTGCTGGCTACACCTATCCGGTGGGGGCAGGCCTCCTCCCTATATTATAAAATGTGTGAACGGTTAAATACAGTACAAAATCAAATAACCATTAAAGATAAAATCCTTATTAAAAACAAAGTGGCCTCATTTATTATTACTGGCGGGCAGGATAATATTCAACAGGTGTCGGGTCAAATGATGAGCTTCTTTACAAGTCTCGGTTTTGTTATTCCGCCTTTTAGTTTTGTAGGATGGAGCCGTGGGTGGACGGCTGAGGATATGGACAAAAACGTATTACAGTTTAAAAAGAACGAATATGTAAAACGAAGCAGCCGGGAAATGCTGGATAACACCGTGGAATTATTAATGAATATTAAAAAGATGGATTACAAAAAAATTACCGCACCGTTGCCGCACAAAAAAGATTCATTTACCGGCGATATGGAAAACCCTGATATGAATCTATAATGTAATGAAGACGTAGAGAAACGGTGCATTGTCAAATTGTACACCCGATATAATTTAGAAACTACCGCTGCCGATGTATCCTTCCCTGATTTTTTAGCAACATTCCGTCACACTTATTTTACGCAAACGCCGTGATGGACGTTCGTTTCATTTGTCAAATTTGAATTTTAATTATGGTCTTATCGTCGGTTCTAATGCCTTGTTCAATTTCAAGTTGTTCGGCTAACAGTATTATATTTTCAACTGTATTTTCTAAAATGTAATTTGATAATTTAGGGTTTACAAACATTTCTAATCCATCTGAAAAAATGCAAATAGTGTCGTTACTTTCAATATCAAATTCACCACTTTCCATAAAAAAGTCAGCGTTTGCATTGCCATTTAATACTCCATATGCTAACGGATGATTGGGGTTGTTACATATCTCTGTTCTGATTGTTTTACTGTCAAATTTTTGGTTGGATTTTCGTAGCCGCTCTGTCTGCTTGTTATTGAAAATTTTCACATGGGTTTTTCTAAACAATAAGCCAAAGCAGTCGCCTACTGAAACCCACTCTGCCCTGCTTTTCTGAATACGGATTATTAGGGCAACTAAGCCAGGCTTAAAATAACCGGTATAGCCTTTGTTTATTTGTTCTATTTCCTTGTTAGCTTTTTGAAATAAAGTTTTGAGATTGCTTTTGCTGTCGTAGCGCAGCTTACAAAAATTAACAAAGGCTTCTGTCAATGCAACAGAAGGGCTTGGATTAGGATAAACACCATCTTCTCTGTCTCTTGAAACGCCATCAACTACAAGGAAAACATTTTCTCCAATATCAACCCAAATATTGTCTTCATTTGGTTTGTCAGGTAGTTTGTTCTTAACAGTGCTTGAAGTTACTCTCATTTGGTTGTTCTAAAATGATACACAATAAACATGATTTTGTAATCAGCAAAAATATTAACAGGCAATATTTACAAATAACAAGGTGCATTTTGAACAAAACGTTTACTATATTATCTGCAACTTGCGAATTATTATTTAACTTCCGTTTTATAATATAAAACCTTTAAAGTTTATGTTTTTTGTATGCAAAAATAATCTAAATGCCAAACGCAATATTTAACCCCAAAAAGCCTGTTAACGAGCCGGTAAAAGATTACCTGCCGGGCAGTAAAGAAAGAGAAGACCTAAAAGCAGCGCTGCAAAAACTAAAAGCATCGGTTGTTGAAATTCCCATGTACATCAATAACCAGGAAGTAAAAAGCAGCGAAAAAGTCAATATCTATTCTCCACACAATCATAGCCAATTGCTTGGCCATTATTACATGGGCGAAAAGAAGCATGTTACAATGGCTATTGATGCTGCTTTGGCAGCCCGTAAAAAGTGGGCTGATATGCCTTGGGAACAAAGAGCCTCTGTTTTTTTAAAAGCGGCCGACCTCATGACCGGCAAGTACCGGGCAAAGCTTAATGCTGCATCCATATTGGGGCAAGGCAAAACCATTCACCAATCAGAAATTGACAGCATTTGTGAATCGGCCGATTTTTTAAGGTTTAATGTAGATTACATGTCCGAAATCTATAAAGACCAACCCGAATCCCCGGATGGGGTTTGGAACAGGATGGAATACCGTCCTTTGGAAGGTTTTATTTTTGCTCTTACCCCATTCAATTTTACCTCAATAGCCTGTAACCTGCCTACAAGCTGTGCCATGATGGGTAATGTGGTAGTGTGGAAGCCCAGCAATAACCAGATTTACAGCGCCATAGTTCTTATGGAAATTTATATGGAAGCAGGATTACCTGAAGGGGTTATCAACTTAATATATCCCTCCGGGCCTGATGCTGCAGAAGTTGTTTTTGAGCATCCTGATTTTGCAGGCATCCACTTTACCGGCAGTACAGGTGTATTTCAAAATATTTGGCAAAAAATCGGTAACAATATTCACAAGTACAAGGCATACCCCCGAATTGTTGGCGAAACAGGTGGTAAAGACTTTATTATGGCACACAGCAGCGCCAATGTGGATGCATTGGTTACAGCAATAATCAGGGGGGCTTTTGAGTACCAGGGCCAGAAATGTTCAGCAGCATCAAGAGCATATGTACCAGCCAGTTTGTGGCCACAGGTAAAAGAAAAACTAACCCAGCAGGTAAACGATATTAAAATAGGCTCGCCGGAAGATTTGGGTAATTTTATGGGAGCTGTTATTGATGAAAAAAGTTTTGATAAACTAAATGGATATATTAATGCAGCCAAAGCAGACCCTGATGTGGAATTACTAACCGGGGGCGACAACAGCAAGGATGTTGGCTATTTTATTAAACCCACTATAATCAAAACAAACAATCCAAAATACATAACCATGTGTGAAGAACTGTTTGGCCCTGTTCTTACATTATATGTTTACGGGGATAATGAATTTGAAGCTATTTTGGATTTAGTGGATTCCACTTCCATCTATGCACTCACAGGTTCTTTTTTTGCAGATGACCGTGATATTATTAATTATGCAACTAAAAAACTAAATCAATCGGCCGGTAATTTTTATATCAATGATAAGCCTACAGGAGCAGTGGTGGGCCAGCAGCCATTTGGTGGCGCCAGGGGTAGCGGAACAAATGATAAAGCAGGCTCTAAGATAAATCTGATGCGCTGGGTTTCTGCCAGAACAATTAAAGAAAACTTTATACCACCTATAGATTACAAGTATCCTTTTATGAAACCTGAATAGTCAATAATTACATCAAACGCTTAAATAAATTAAAAATGATACAGTTAAGTTTTAAATCATCCCTACCTCTTTTGGCAGTAACTTTCTTAATGTTCACTGCCTGTAATAACTCTGGTAGTAATGAAAAGGCCACTAACCATTCAGCACATCAACCAGACAGCAGCAGCCAAGCACCTGTTGGGTATATTTATACTACTACAAATGGTGAAGGCGAAAACCAGGTGGTAGGTTTTGAACGATATGCTGATGGCAATTTAGGTAATGAAAAAGTGTATGGCACACAAAGCAATGGCGGTTCAAAAAGTACCGACCCTGTATTTGGCGATTACGATTACCAGGGGTCAATACAAATAATAGATAACTACCTGCTTACAGTAAATACAGGCGGTAATACAGTATCGGTTTTTGATTTGAATAAAAAAGATGGCAGCTTAAAATGGAAATCAAATTTTGACAGTAAGGGCCAGCGGCCGGTAAGTATTGGCTATACAAAAGTAGCCGGTAGCGAAACGGAATACTGGGTTACTGTTGCCAACCAGTGGGGCATTCCTACGGCTTTATATGAAGGTGAAAAATTTGTAAGGTTGCCAAATGATGCGTTTTTCAAACAAGACCTGGCTAAGCCGGATGCTTCCGATGAAGTGCGTAACGTTCAGCTGTATAAGTTTGATACAAAAACCGGCACTGTCACTTACAGTGGCCTGGTAGATAAATACACAAGAAAATGGGGTGGCCCGGTGCAGGTGGCATTTAGCCCCGATGGAAAAAAAATAGCTGTTACACTTTGGGGCATTCCTCATTTCTTAACCGAGCACCCTATTTTGAAAGAAACACAACCCAGCCGTGTATATGTGTATGATTTTGTAGATGGCAAGGCTATTAATCCCCGTTATTTTGAAGAAGACGGTGTAATAGGCGCAGTTGGTTTTAATTGGGGAAATGATAACAGCACATTATTTGTGTCTTACTTTAATCTGATAGATACAAAAACAGACCACGGGTTGGTCGTATTGCGGGATGATAATAAAAAACTCATCAAACAAAGCAATCATACTACCGGTGCCACAGGCGATGTAGATGAAGCCTGCTGGACAGCTATGAATGCTGATAAAAGCATGCTGTACGTAGTGAGTTTTTATTCAAACGTAATTACACCTTTTAAAATTGAAAACAACAAGGTGGTGAAAACATTGCCGTATGAAGGGGTGAAAAAGGATAACCCTGTGAATGACTTAAAAGATGTGTACGTTGCACCAGATAATAAAATGCTGTATTGCATTGGGGCTTTAAACAGTTACTCCATCAAGCATTTTATGATTGCAGCCGATGGCAGCCTCAAATTTCATGATGAAAAAGTATTAGATATAACAAAATCAGCCTTAGGCAAACCTGGTGTATACGATTTGTGTGGGTTAGCAGGTTATGATGTTCAATAGCTAATTTTTTATATCTTACGGTAATAATTATTTACAACTCTTGCTTCTGAGTAATGGAAATAGAAAAATTCATTAAATCTGAACATAGTGTTCATAATATGGCACGGATTCTTGGAGCTATTGGCAAGGCGTATATTAATCCCGTTTCAGACTATAGCCATACAAATCTCCGCTGGTGCGAAATAAATCACCACTTAGAAACAAGAAGTTTTACTTTACCCGGAGGTGATACGGTTTGGGTAAGTTATCATCCTGCTCATTTACATTTTCATGTATATGTGAATGATGAAAAAGATAACAAAAAGATGGTGCTGGTTAAGAATAATTCTATTGAATTTGTAAAACAGAAATTTGTAAAAATCCTCAATGACCTTGCTTTGGACGCAAATAAATTTTTGCCGAACCTCAGGTTCAGGCATCTTGAATTGCTGGATGATAATGGAAAATTATTTTTACCTGATAAACCCAGCCTGCACCAGTTTGAAACAATACGCAGCGAAGCAAACCGTATTTTGCAGGAGTATCTTTTGCAGAGTGGATTACAAAGTGAGATACGGGTATGGGAAAATAATTTTGATACAGGTATTTATTGTCAATTCGCAAATGGAACAGACCAATATGCAGGTTATGCCCAGGCAGATAAGGAAGCATACGATAAACCTTATTTTTACAATAGTTTTTTTGTAAACGGAAAAAAAATTATTCCCATTAATTTCAAACAGGCTAAAAACACTATTTGGGAAACCGAAAATTGGGGTGGCGCCATTTTACCAATGGACAGGTTTGAAACTATGGAAGAATTTTTAGCGGCCGCCCCCGCCTTTTTAAATGAAACAACTGAAATATTTTTATCATCAATAAAACAACAATAACACAAAATGAAATTAACAGAAAACAACTTGGTTGGAGCAGTAAAAGAATTAATTGGAAAGGGCTATTCTGATGATTTCAGGATTAAAGAAAATAAACTGGCAGCTACCCAATCGGGTATTGAGTTACAACCAAAAGATTTTTCCATTGATGCAGCCTATAAGTTTGAGGGTGCAGAATCAGAGCTGGATACACAATATTTATTTGCAATTTCATCAACCGATGGAAAAACCAAAGGTTTGCTGATTGATGCACTTGATATTTATCAGGAATTAGAGGATGCTGACATTACTCAAAAACTTAATGTGCAATTTGAAACCTATGTGTTTGACGATAATAAAGCCGAACAGAAATATGGTCTGCCCAAAGTATATAAAACGAAATTTGATGAAAATCCTCACCGCTATGAATTACGTTTGGGTTATCCTGATTTTCCACCATGCCCCTTTGGAAATTCCTTTAGCATGCTGGGATTTGATAAAGACACCAATCAATATGTATGGTTAGTTACAAGCATCATTAAAGATAAAAGGCTTAGCAAAGTAGGATTTAACAAATAATGGACTGGTATCTTCCTATAACAATAATTCCAGGAGTTGGTGTACTGATTGTTTCAACAACCAACCAGATTATTGCTTTGAATATAGATATTGCACAGATGATATCCAATAAGAGTTGTATGGAGCAAATGCGGATTTTTGATAAAAAAAATAACCAGTTAAAAAAGCTGGCAAGAGCTACGGTATTATTTTATATCTCCAGCGCTTTATATGTTTTTTCCGGCTTGTCAGGCGCTTTTATGAGCAGCAGGGGTGTTTCTGAAGTTGTGTTAATTGCTGCAACGGCCTGCCTCTTTGCTGCCTTGGGTTATTTAATCTTTTATGGGCACGACTTAATAAAAATTCAGAAAATACAAGTAGAACAGATTAAAAACACAAAACAATGATTGTAGGAGTATTTAAAAGCAGGGTAAACCCTGATTTTGCTGATGAGTTTAAGAGACTGTATGCTGAAATGAGCAACCACATTGCCAGAATAGATGGTTATAAAGGCCACAAAATGTATAAAGCAGATGATGGTGAAGCTGTAGTAGTAGTGGAGTTTGAAGATGATGTATCCTTTGAAGCCTGGGACAAACATCCGGCGCATAAAAAAGCAAAAGAAAGAGGCAAGCTTGAAGTATTTGATTTTTATGATGTAATGGTGGGCAAAGTCTTTGAAAGGCATACTAAACCAGAGCAAGAACCTTTTATTCCTCCTTTTTTTATATAGAATATGGCAACAACAGTAAATATTAAAAACATACCCGAGGGTTATCAATCCATTATTACCAATGGCAGGCACAGCATCGTTGGCGATGAACCCGTAAACAGCAAAGGCACAGATTTGGGCCTCAGTCCAAGTGAATTAGTATTAAGTGGCCTGGCCATGTGCAAGGTTGGAACGGTTAGGTACATTGCAAGAAAAAACAACTGGGAAATAGGCAATGTGGAAGCCACACTGGAGCAGGAAGTAAAAAGAGACAGCAGTGGAACACGTACCGTGGTGAAGGTAAATTTAAAAATTGAGGGTGATATTACCGAAGAACAAAGAGCCGAACTTTTAAAGCAGGCTGATAACTGCTATATACACCGCCTGCTAAATGGAGAATGGGATATTCAGCCAATTCAAACAGTGTTAGAAAAATAACCGGGTTTTATTACAGGAAATATATCTATGACAGGATTAACAAAAGCAGAGCTTATTAAGGGTTGGAAGCTGAAAACGATTACCGGTACTGATATACCTGATATAACCGCATTTGCCGGAAAGCCGCTGCTGATTTTATTTTTTAACCTGGGGTGCCCTGGATGTAAAGGAAGGGCCCTGCCTTTTGCCAATAGTATAGTAGTTGATTATGGTAATTTGGTAAATGTTTGCGGCATACACACAAATTTTGAGGGGCTTGACTACTCCGATGAGGAATTAATAAAGGCAAAGGAAACTTATTATATCAGGTTTCCTTATTACAGAGATTTTAATTTCAATACAACCTTTATCAATTATGAAGCAGGAGGAACTCCGCACTGGATACTTACAGACAAAGAGTTAAACCCCGTTTATTCTATATTTGGCTCTGACCCTAATAATGCTTTACTTAGACTTGAATTAAAAATTAAAGAACTATTACAATAACAAATTATGACAAAAGAAGAACTCATTAAAAAAGTTTCATCAGAAGGATACGCTGTAGACCTTACACTTCAGGATGATTGCCTGTATTGCTCTGCCACAGAGGAGAGCTATTTTTTGCAAAATTTTGATGTAGTTATGGAATACGATTTTGATGAAAACGGGCAAACAAAAAAACTCAGAACTGTAGTATCAACCGAGTACGACCTTTCGGGATTTTATATAATCTAAATAAATAAATATTATGCTTAAATGGAATGATGTATTAAAGATTGCCAACAACGGCAACCCTGCTCCCGATAAAAGGGTAGAAAAAACAGAAGAAGAATGGAAAGAACTCTTAACAGAAGAACAATTTTTTGTAACAAGGAATAAGGGAACAGAGCGGCCGCACAGTTCAGAAATGTGCAACCTGTTTGAGCCCGGCAAGTATGCTTGTATTTGCTGTGACACAGAACTTTTTGACAGTGGGGAGAAATTTCAAAGCGGAACGGGCTGGCCTTCGTTTACACAACCATTAAAGGAAAACGCAGTGGCATATCATAAAGACGGCAGCTATGGAATGATCCGCATAGAAGCGCTTTGCAATACCTGTGATGCACATTTGGGTCATGTATTTCAGGATGGACCTGCCCCCTCCGGCCTCAGATATTGTATAAATGCCGTTTCACTAAAAAAAATTAAAGAATAAGTAGGGCTGGGAAGAATTTACAAATTGGAGTGTTCTTTTGTTAATTAGCTATTATCATAAGGAGATATATTTGTAATATCGGGATTAAAATACTAAAAAGCGAAATATAGAGGCATAATAGCTTAATGCCTCCAAATAAACACTTTTGATATGGATAAACTTTTATTGAAAAATAAACTACTTGAGAATGAACGAAACAAAGTAAAATCGTTCAAGGTTAATCTAACTGATTTTATCAATAATACACATATTGACTATCATGAAACCCGTGATAATGACGACCACTCACATCATCACCAGGCTACAACAGATAGTAATATCGGGCATAAACATTTGCATGTTCATGAAGACCATATTGAAGCAATTGAAGCCATTGATTTTTCACCAAGTGCAGTAGTAGAACCCGGCGCCCTGGTGCAGGTAAATGACAGGTATATAGTGGTAGCCGTAGCAGAATCAGCTTTTCAGTTTGATGGTAAGGATATATTATCCATTTCTCCTGAAGCGCCATTATATCAATGTATGAAAGGGAAAAAAACCGGCGATACCTGTACTATCAACAACAATAATTTTGTTATAAAAAATATTTATTAATCATGAAAGCGATATTCAATAAAACAGTAATCGCAGAAAGCGATAATACCATAAGCCTGGAAGGGAATACCTACTTCCCTCCTGACAGCCTGAAAAAGGAGTATTTTAAAGAAACCAATCATCACACCACCTGCCCGTGGAAAGGGGTTGCTTCTTACTATACCATTGAAGTAAAGGGGGAGATATGCGACAACGCAGGCTGGTTTTATAAAAACCCTACAGATGCCGCCAAAGAAATTAAAGACCATGTGGCATTTTGGAGAGGTGTAAGGGTTTCCCAATAGTTTACAGTTATAAGATTCGTATTTTTTGCAATACAGAAAAATCTAATAATGTCTTAAAACATTTTTTTAATAAAAACAGGAGATTAATGAATGACAGCTTTCTCAAAAATAGGATTTGGTGGCAGCTGTCACTGGTGTACCGAAGGCATTTTTGCTTCAGTAATTGGCGTACAAAAAGTGGAGCAGGGATGGATAGCCTCTGAAAACGAGAATGCTTATTTCTCCGAAGCAGTAATCGTTCATTTTGATGAATCTCTTGTGTCGCTTCAAAACCTGATTGAAATTCACCTGCACACACATTCCAGCACTTCCAACCACTCCATGCGGAAGAAATACAGGTCGGCAGTATATACATTTACGGAAGAGCAGTTTCATCAATGTTCGCCCCTTATTAAAACACTCCAATATAGTTTTGACGAATCGCTTATAACAACAGTTTTAAGGTTTGCAGCGTACAAACCAAATACTGACGATTACCAGGATTATTATTATAGCGACCCCCGGAAACCTTTTTGCCAAACAAGCATCTATCCAAAATTACAGCTACTGGCAAAAAAGTTCAGTTCTAATATTAACAGAGATAAACTAAAAGAATATAATATCACTTTATAGATGACAACAATAGGATTAGGTACAGCAGCAATAGGCCGTCCGCAATACATTAATATTAAACAAAAAACCGGTGCAGAAGATGAGCCATTTCAGTTAAGCCAATTCAAGCAGCAAGGCATTGCATTGCTTGAAACTGCTTACCAATCCGGCATTCGTTATTTTGATACAGCTGCCGGTTATGGTATTGCAGAGGAAATGTTGACAGACTGGTTGTCTGGCAAACAGATTTCCGATATTACTGTAGCAACAAAATGGGGCTATACCTATGTAGCGGGGTTTGACCCGAATGCAAAAGTTCATGAAATAAAGGAGCACAGCCTTAAAAAACTTAATGCACAGTGGGAACATTCAAAAAAACTATTGCCCTATCTGTCGGTTTATCAAATACACTCTGCCACACTGGAAAGCGGGGTGCTGGATAACATGGAAGTTTTGAGCAGGCTGGCAGAACTTAAAAATGAGTACCAAATAAAAATTGGTTTAACCACAAGTGGAAGCAGGCAAAAAGAAGCGCTGCTTAAAGCCCTGGATATTGAGGTGGATGGCAAACCGCTTTTTGATGCCTGCCAGCTTACTTATAATGTGTATGAGCAAAGTATTTACGACATTGTCGCTAAAATAAAAAAAGCAAACATCAAAGTTATAGTAAAAGAAGCGCTGGCGAATGGCCGTGTTTTTGCCAATAAAAAATATCCGCATTATCTACCACACTATACCCTGCTCTACGAGCTTGCAGAAAAATATAATACCGGGGTTGATGCGGTAGCAATACGGTATTGCATGGATAGTATTCAACCCAATGTTGTTTTAAGCGGGGCATATAATGAAGAAACCTTAATGCAGAACCTGGAGGCGTTAAACTTTAAATTAGAACCAGAAGAGTTAGAAGACATTAGGACAATGAATATAATGCCTGAATTTTATTGGAATGAACGAACTGCATTAACGTATAATTAGCAATGATAAAAGCAAAATTTAAAAATACAAGATATAGTGCAGAAGGTGCACCGCTGTTGCATATTGCAGAAGAGATGGCAAAAGCGTATGGATATACAGCCAACTTAAAAACTGATAAAGAACTGGCCCAGCTCATCCGCCTGCGGATAGCCACTCTTAACCAATGCAGCTATTGCAGTATTCTCCATCATAATGTTTGCAGGGAGCTGGGTATTAACCAGGAAAAAACAGATTGCCTTGGTAGTTATTGGGAAAGCGAACTGTATTCAGAAAAAGAGAAAGCTGCTTTACTATATGCAGATGCCTTGAATATTGGAAAGGGAAAAACATTTGATGATGCACATCAGCAAATGCTTCGTTTTTTTACTGTTGATGAAATTGCCGAGGTTGCTGCCATTGTTATTAATATGAATTTGTGGACAAGAATAAAACTGGCACAGGGGGTTGTTCCTTATTAAACAAGAAATTTATTTACATTTTGAAAAATCAACTTGCAAAAAAAATTCTGGCTTGCGAAACCTGTATTCAGTTTTTACCCAATAAACCAAAGCCAATATTTCAGTTTAATGAAAACAGCAGGATACTGATTATTGGACAGGCACCCGGGCAAAAAGTGCATGATGCCGGTATTCCTTTTCTTGACAAAAGCGGTGAAACGTTAAGGAGATGGCTGGGAGTAACTGAAGAGCAGTTTTACACCCCATCATTATTTGCCATTGTACCTATGGGCTTTTGTTTTCCAGGAAAGGGAAAAACCGGAGACCTGCCACCACGGCCGGAATGTGCCCCGCAATGGCATGAAAAAATTTTAAAGCAATTTAAACATTTGCAGCTTACGCTTCTTATCGGCACTTATGCACAGAATTATTACTTGCAGGGCAATAGAGATAATTTAACCGATACCGTAAAGAACTATAAGAAATATCTGCCCGCCTATTTTCCATTGGTACATCCATCGCCACTCAACTTCAGGTGGCAGGCAAAAAACCCATGGTTTGAAAGTGAGGTGATACCCGTTCTTCAAAAAAAAGTAAAAAAAATATTAATCAAATAGCAACATTGATTGCATCACTAAAAAATATCAACCTGAGTTTTTCCGGTAAAAAAATACTGGATAACTTTTCTATTGATTTTAATGAAAAAAAAATTACCGGGCTGCTTGGGTATAGCGGTAGCGGAAAATCAACCATCCTTAAAATAATAAACGGGATGGTGATGCCGGATGCAGGCAGTGTGCAGGTTTTTGGTAAGTCCTTTGATTATGCGATGGGAAATAAACTGCGTTTACAAATTGGGTATGCAGTGCAGCATGTAGGTATATTTCCGCACATGACCGTGAAAGAGAATATTACTTTGCTGGCAAATATTACACAGCAGGACAAAAGTAAAATTGATGCAAGACTGAAAAGATTGTTGGAAATGGTACAGTTGCCTCAGAGTTATTTTTCCAAAAAGCCACATCAATTGTCAGGCGGAGAGCAACAACGGGTGGGCCTTTGCCGTGCATTTTTTTTAGAACCTCCTTTAGTTCTGATGGATGAGCCTTTTGCAAGCCTTGACTATCGCACCAAATCCGGCATTTATCACCACCTGCTGCATATTCAGCAAGAAGAACCTACCTCCATAATAATAGTTACACACCAGTTTGAAGAAGCACAAATATTATGCGATGAGTTTGTATGGCTAAATGAAGGTAAAATTTACAAGCAGGGGGCAAAGTCGTTATTAACTACCATTCAAAACGAGTTTAAAGAACAGCACATTTGAAAAGGCTGATTTTAAATATCACTTTTTTGCTATTGGCATTTAATAGCGTAGCTCAACAAAAAATTGTGGTGGGGGCAAAGCATTTTAATGAAGGCTATATACTCAGCGAAATAATTTCGCAGCTTTTAGAACAGGAAGGCTTTACGGTTGAAAGAAAATTTAACCTGGGAGGCACATCTGTAGCCTTTGAAGCATTGCGAACAAAACAAATAGATGTGTACCCGGAGTATAGCGGCACTATCTCATCTGAAATATTAAAGCACACAGAAAGGATTTCTTTAGATAGCATAAAATCAGAACTAGAAAAAAAATATTCACTTGCTGCATCAAGGCCATTCGGCTTTAATAATACCTATGCTGTTGTTGTAAATGCAGTAACAGCCGAAAAATACAGCCTTTCAAAAATTTCTGATTTGGCTTTGCAAAAAAATTTATCCGGGGCAATCAGTTATGAGTTTTTGGAAAGGCAGGATGGATGGAAAAACCTTGCTGCTGCTTATGGTATTACAAATTCGGTAAAGGGTATTGAGCATGGGCTGGCTTACACAGCTTTGAACAGTAACAAAATTGATTTTACCGATGCATATTCTACTGACGGGGAAATAAAAAAGTATAACCTGAGGGTATTACAGGATGATAAACATTTTTTTCCTGACTATGCTGCCCTGGGTTTTTATTCATCATCATTACCGGATAAAGCAAAACTGGCAATAGATAAACTGGGTAACCTTATTACTGAAAATGAAATGCAGGAAATGAATGCCCTGGCCTTATATGCCCAAAAAGATTTTTCAATAATAGCCAATGATTTTCTTAACAAGAAAGGGCTAACTAAAGTTGCAAAAAAACAAACTTCAGGTTATTGGGGCGATTTATTGAAACATCTTTCGCAACATTTGTTTCTCACATTTCTGTCGGTGTTTATAGCTGTTATTATTGCCTTGCCATTAGGATTGTTTTTGTATAGGCGCAAGTTGTTATTAAAGCCGGTACTATACCTTACCGGAATTTTACAAACCATCCCTTCAATTGCGCTGCTGGCTTTGCTTATTCCCCTGTTAGGTATTGGTTCAAAGCCTGCAATTTTAGCCTTGTGTATTTATGCATTGCTACCAATACTTCGCAGCACAATTACCGGGCTTGAAACTGTGGACCCACAACTAAAAAATGTAGCTACTGCTATTGGATTAAATCAAAAACAAAAACTGAGGCTGGTAGAGTTACCACTTGCGTTGCCTACTATTCTTTCAGGTATTAGGATAGCTTCAGTTATCAATGTAGGTACAGCTACGCTGGCTGCATTTATAGGCGCAGGCGGCCTTGGAGAGTATATTGTAACCGGGCTGGCATTAAACAATACTGAATTGATATTGAAAGGCGCCATACCTGCTGCTGTACTTGCTGTTGTAATAGAGCTTTTATTTGAATTGATTACCAAATTGCTTACTAAAAAAACAAATTACAAGTAGATGGAGAGTATTAAAGACAGATTTATACGGATTAGAAAGTACAGTGAGGCTTTGGTAAAGCCAATCATCACCGAAGATTTTTCGGTGCAGCCCGTTGCATTTGTATCGCCACCCAAGTGGCACCTTGCACATATTACATGGTTTTGGGAGCAGTTTGTTTTGCTTGTTTACAAAAATGGTTACAAAGTATATAATGATGATTTTTCTTACCTGTTTAACAGCTATTATAATAATATCGGGAAAAGGGTATTCCGGCCCAATCGTGGGTTAATGACAAGGCCATCGGTAGCAGAAGTGTTTGCGTACCGTGCCTATGTAGATGAACAAATGAATGAATTACTGAGCCAGCCTGTATCTCATGAGGCATTGCAAATTATTGAGATTGGTATTAACCATGAAGAGCAGCACCAGGAGTTATTGGCTTATGATATTAAATTTATTTTAGGGCATCAGCCAACTTTTCCTGTATACGCCGATAGATTCACATTAAAGCCCATTACTGCTCCGCAAAAATTTATCCCTGTAAGTGAAGGTATTTATGAGATAGGGAGCGATGGAAAAAGTTTTTGTTTTGATAATGAACTGGGCAAACACAAAGTATATATCAATGAATTTGAAATAGCAGCTAATCCTGTTTCCAATGGCGAATACCTTGAATTTATAAACGCTGGCGGTTACTCCAACTTCAATTACTGGCATGATGATGGGTGGCACTGGGTTAACAACAATAAAATAACCGCCCCGCTATATTGGCATTTGATAGAGGGAAAATGGCATGAGTATGATTTACATGGTCTGCAGGAACTAAACCTTAATGAACCGGTAAAGCATATTAGTTTTTATGAAGCCTTTGCCTTTGCAGAATGGAAAGGCATGCGCCTTCCTACAGAGTTTGAATGGGAAGTAGCCTCGGCCCATTTTCAATGGGGGCAATTGTGGGAATGGACAAATAGTGCTTATCTGCCATACCCTGGTTTTAATAAGGCTCCCGGTGCGTTGGGTGAGTACAACGGGAAGTTTATGGTGAATACAATGGTGATGAGAGGAGCTTCTGTTGTTACACCGCTTAATCACAGCAGAAATACATACCGTAATTTTTTTCATCCTGATATGAGATGGATGTATGGTGGAATTAGATTAGTAAAATAAAATCGGGTTGCTTTTAGATGAATACAATTAATATCAATATCAAAAATAGAAATGGTGAGACGTTGTCGGCTCACATGGTAAAGCCTTTACAAGGAGCTGTAAAGAACATCGCCATCTTTGCACACTGCTTTACCTGCTCATCAAGCCTGGCTATTGTAAAAAATATATCTAATGCACTTACAAGTAAAGACATCAGTGTTCTTAATTTTGATTTTACAGGGCTTGGCCATAGCGAAGGTGATTTTAGCGAGACAAATTTTTCCAACAATATTTCTGATATTGAAGACATCAACTCTTTTCTTACAGAAAACTATGTAGCCCCCACTATTTTAATAGGACATTCATTGGGTGGGGCTGCTGCAATAATAGCTGCCAACCGCTTACCCAATATACAAGCTGTAATAAGTATTGCGGCCCCATCTTATGCAAGGCATGTAACAAAACATTTTGGAAACCTGGAGGAAACAATTGATAAAAGAGGTTATGCAATGCTTGCTATTGGTGGCAGGCCATTTACAATTAGAAAGCAATTCATAGACGATTTAGAAACCCATCATGTGGAAGATGAAGTGGCGAGGTTAAGAAAACCATTGCTCATATTACATTCGCCACAAGACAAAATTGTAGAAATTGAAAATGCAGCATCCCTCTATCACAAAGCCAAACATCCAAAAAGCTTTATTAGCCTTGATGGTGCAGACCATTTACTTACCAATAAGGATGATGCATTTTATGTGGCAGATGTGATTGGCACCTGGGTAAAACGTTATGTTGCTATTGAAGAAAGCGCCTCATTAAACCAGAAAGATACAAATGGCGAGCAGGTACTTGTTTATCATGAAACGATGGTGCCTTACACCAATCATATCTATACATCATCGCATCATATTATTGGGGATGAGCCCATAGATTTTGGCGGCAATAATTTAGGTGTATCACCTTACGAACTATTAGTTGCTTCTATCGGCTCTTGTACTGCCCTTACCTTAAAACTATATGCACAAAGAAGCAAATGGGATTTACAGGAAGTATTCGTCTATCTCACCTATGCCAAAAAACATGCAGAAGAGATTGGGCTGGATATTGAAGAGATGGGTAAGATTGACCACATCACTAAAAAAATAAAACTGGTAGGTAATCTTACTGAAGAGCAACAATTGAAGTTAAAAGAAATTGCTTCAAAATGCCCGGTGCATAAAACAGTAAGTGGCCCGGTATATTTTACAACACATTTAATAATGGAAAATGAAAACAATTAAATTTAACAGTGCAGACAATGTGGAGGTAACAGCGGATTTATATCAGCATGAGAATAAATCTGCTCCTGTACTATTACTTTGCCACCAGGCAGGATATAGCAGGGGTGAGTATATTGAAACAGCGCCAAAATTGTTATCATTAGGATTTTCTTGTTTAGCACTTGACCAGCGAAGTGGCAACGAAGTAAATGGAGTTCAAAATCAAACTGCTCGTTTTGCACATAGCAAAAATTTCCCATTAAAGTATGTTGATGCGGTGCCAGATATTGAAGCAGGTATCCATTACTTAACACAGCAATTCCCTGCTTCTAAAAAAATCATTTTAGGCAGTTCTTATTCAGCATCGGTTGCATTAGTAATGGCTGCTAAATATGGCGATATATTTTCAGGTGCAATATCTTTTTCACCGGGAGAATATTTTGTGTACGATAAAAAAATTGTATCCGAATGGGCTGCACAAATAACAATTCCTGTATTATGTACCTCATCAAAAGGGGAAGTGCATAGTTGGGAAAAAATATTTAACGCTATACCACATGGGCTGGGTCAGCTATTTATTCCCAAAAATGAAGGACGGCATGGTAGTAAATCACTTTGGGAGGCTACACCCAACTATACAGAATATTGGCATGCGCTTACAATCTTTTTAAACAATCAATCAAATAAATAAAAATGGAAAATCTTAAAAAAGCGTACATCGCAGGTGGCTGTTTCTGGGGTATGGAAGAACTCTTCAGGGTAAGGCCGGGTATTAAGGATACCGAAGTAGGTTATATTGGCGGGCAAAACGAAAACCCTACCTACCGAAATCATCCGGGGCATGCAGAGGGTATTGAACTTACTTACGATGCATCGGTAACAAATTTCAGGGAAATATTAGATTACTTCTTTCGTATTCATAATCCCACAACGGTTAACAGGCAGGGCAATGATATTGGCTCAAGCTATCGTTCTGCTGTCTTTTTTCAGAACGATGAAGAAAAACAAACAGCGGCAGAAATAATAAAAATTGTAGATGACTCAAAGCGTTGGGAAGGCGAAGTAGTAACCACATTGGAGCCCTACTCTACTTTTTGGCCGGCAGAACCAGAGCATCAGGATTATTTGAAGAGAAGGCCTAATGGCTATACCTGCCACTTTGAACGGTTTGGAAGTTTTATTTAATTAGCGTTTTTGTATAAAAATGGATTTACTAAACAAGAATGTACACAAGCTAGCAGGGCTTCTTATTCTAATAGGTCTTACTGCTTGCAGCTTTCAAAATAACAGGGTAATTACAGCAGAAAATATGGAAAAAACAAATCCGCAAAAACAGAATATAGAACTGGGAAAAGTAAGTTGGCACAGGAATTACAAGGATGCTTTGCAAAAAAGTAAAGAAACCGGTAAGCCTGTTTTATTATTTTTTCAGGAAATACCCGGCTGTGCTACTTGCGTTAATTATGGCAGAAATGTTCTCAGCCATCCTTTGATGGTTGATTTAATTGAGAATGAATTTATACCGCTAGCCATATATAACAACCGGCCAGGTAGTGATGCGGAAATTTTAAAACTGTATAATGAACCTTCCTGGAATAATCCGGTGGCACGTTTTGTAGATGAAACGGGGAAAGACATTATTCCCAAACTGGAGGATAACTATGAGCCGGTATCAATGCTTTTTAAAATAAAGGAGACGTTGGCTAATAAAAATATCAAAGAACCGAAATATATTAACCTGCTTGAAAAGGACATTAACCTTTTGTTTGGCTATACAAAAACAAAAATTTATGAAACGCCTTGCTTTTGGTCAGGCGAAACTTCATTAGCACAGCAAAAATCGGTTATCAGTACAGAAGCTGGCTTTGTTGATTCAAAAGAAGTGGTAAAAATTGTATATGACCCAACCATAAGTACAGAAAAGGAACTTGACGAATATGCGAATCAGCAAGGGTTTTATACTATTGAATCTTCAACAGGATTCAGAACTGATAAAGACCCCCAATATTACCTGAAGCAAACAGCATTTCGTTACCTGCCGCTTTCGCCAGCACAGCGTACTAAAATAAACCAGGCAATACCATATGGTGAAAATGTAGAACAATATTTAAGCCCTACACAGTTAGGCTGGTTTAAAAATGATAAGCTGAAAGAATCGGCTGCGCCTGATAATTACACAAAGGACATTATTACCACCTGGGGTAAGCTTAATGAATCTTTACAACAAAAACAGTAGCATAAAAAATTATATAACATGGTTACATACGCAACACTTACACAAGCCATTACTGATTTGAACAAACGGGGCTTTGAATATGATTTCAATTTGCAGGAAAACAGTATTTACTGCCCGGCATTACAAAAGGCATTTGATGCAGAAAACTTTAATGTAGTGGAGTACCACCGTTTTGACGGGGATTCTAACTACGAAGATTTGGCGGAAGCTTTTGCAATAGAAACTACCTGTGGCATAAAAGGGGTGCTTACAGACAGTGCAGGCTATGCTGCAGCATTATCCCCCGCTATCATTGCCAAATTAAAATTCAGGTCATAATATTCTTGAAAATAAAATTTTAAAATAGATACTCAGTATGAAATTATTTGATTCAATAATTATTGGCTCCGGGCAGGCAGGCACTCCATTAGTTTTTTCTTTAGCAGCAAAAGGGAAAAAAGTAGCATTTATCGAAAAAAAGCAAGTAGGCGGCACCTGCCTCAATGTAGGTTGCACACCTACAAAAACCTACGTAGCATCTGCAAGAAGAATGTGGGATTTACAACATGCAGGTGATATGGGGGTAAATTTTGAAGGCAGCTTTACTGCAAATATAAATGCCATAAAAAAACGTAAAGATGACCTGATAGCAAAATCAGTTACTGGCATACGTTCAGGCTTATCAGATAATGAAAACATTACCTTCATTGAAGGGGAAGCTAAGTTTATTTCCAATTACCAGGTTGAAGTAAATGGTGAACAATTAACGGCTCAGCAAATATTTATTAATGTGGGCGGCAGGGCCATTATACCTGAAGAATACCAGGGTATGAATGTGCTTACCAATGAAAACATTTTGGACCTTACTGAATTGCCTGAACATTTAATAATAATAGGCGGCAGTTATATCGGTTTGGAGTTTGGGCAAATGTTCAGGCGTTTTGGCAGCAAGATTACCATTATTGAAAGAGGAGAAAATATTATTAGCCGGGAAGATGAGGAGGTAAGCAAAACCATTCAAACATTTATGGAAGCTGATGGTGTAGAGTTTATTTTAAATGCAACATCAATAGCCCCGGCTTATGACAGCAATACTTATACAGTAACCATAAACAATTCGCAGAAAATTAAAGGCACACATTTGCTCCTCGCTATTGGCAGGTTGCCCAATACTGATTTATTACAGTTGCAAAATACATCCCTGCAAACAGACCAAAGAGGATTTATTACTGTAAACGATTTTTGCCAAACAAGTGTAGAAGGGATTTTTGCTTTGGGCGATTGCAATGGCAAGGGTGCATTTACACATACTGCCTATAACGATTACCAGGTAGTGGAAAATTTTTTATTTGGTGATGGCAGCAGAAAAATATCTGACCGCATTATGACATATGGACTATTTGTTGACCCGCCACTCGGCAGGGCCGGAATGACGAAAAAAGATGCATTAGCCAAAGGTATTAAACTGTTAGAAGGTAAAAGAGAGATGAGTAGAATTGCAAGGGCAAAGGAAAAAGGAGAAACCTATGGCTTTATACAAGTTTTGGTAAACGCTGATACCAATAAAATTATTGGGGCATGTGTGCTGGGTACCGGTGGCGATGAGATAATAACCAGCCTTCTCAACATAATGAGTGCCGGTGTAGATTATACATTAATCAGGGATACGATGGTGCTGCACCCAACCATATCTGAATTAATACCCACAACATTAGAAAATTTAAAGGAGATAAGTTAAAATGCAATTAGAAAGAGAGATATGGATAGCTACAGGGTTAAGAACGCCTTTTGCAAAAGCAGGACAGCAATTAGCCCAATACGATAGCCTCTATTTATCCAGAGAAGTATTGAATGAAATGCACAAAAAGGAAAGCATCAACCCTGATTATGTAATATGGGGTACGGTTATACAAAATGTAAAGTACAGCAATATCGCAAGAGAAGCAGTAATGGATTCTATGCTGGATGAAAAAACTATATCATTCACTACCATCCTGGCCTGTAGCAGTTCTTTAGTTGCTGCTATACAGGCGGCATCTATGATTACAAACCATGAAATTGCAATTGCCGGAGGTGTAGAAAGCCCCAGTAATTTACAGGTTGCAGTTAATGCAAAATTTTCTGCATGGTTAAAAAAATGGAGTACTGCAAAATCTTTTTTTGCAAAACTTAAATTACTTGGCGGTATATTTTCTTTTGGCATTGACTATGTTCCGAGGGTAAACCGCAGTACCGGAAAAAGTATGGGGCAACATGCCCAAATTACCGATTACCGGCTGCATATTTCAAAACAAAAGCAGGATGAATTGGCTGTAGATAGCCATAGGAAATATTTTGCTGCAAAAGAAAAAGGGTTTTATGATGATTTGGTATTTCCAGTTAACAATATTAAAGAAGATAAGATACCCAGAAAAAACACATCGGTGCAATCCATTGCCCATTTAAAACCGGCATTTGACATTGCAGATAAAGGAACAATAACAGCAGGCAATTCATCATTATATACAGATGGCGCTGCCGGAGTATGGGTGGCTGGAAAAAATGCTGTGGGTAAATTAAGCACACCCTATAAGGCAAGATTAATTGATTGGGAAATGGCTGGTGTAAATATTGAGGAAGAAGGAATATTAATGGCTCCCACATTTGCTATACCCCGGCTGTTACATAGGCATGGGTTAAAATATGATGATATAGATATTTGGGAAATACACGAGGCATTTGCTTCACAGGTGTTGGCCACCATTCAAAACTTAGAAGATGCAACCCATCTAAAAAAAGCAGGAACAGATTTTAGTTTTGGAAAATTTCCTATGGAAAAATTAAACCCTAACGGAAGCAGCATTGCCATTGGGCACCCATTTGGTGCCACAGGTGCAAGAATACTTAGCCAGACGGTAAAGTCGCTTCATTTATTGGGCAAAGGAAAAAAAGCAGTAATAAGCGTATGTGCCGATGGGGGCCTGGGTGCTGTAGTGTTAATAGAAAATTGATTAAAGAAATAATAATGCAGGAAAATTTCAGAAAAGATGTGCTTGAAGGGTTAAGCAACAAGCCTCAAAAAAAACTATCATCAAAATATTTTTATGATGCCACAGGCGATGAACTCTTTGTAAAAATAATGGCGCTGCCGGAGTATTATCTCACCAGGGCCGAGATGGATATTTTTCAAGACAAAACCAGTGAACTCATTGCTGCAATGCAGTTAGAAAAGGAGGAAAAATATGATATTATAGAATTGGGAGCAGGAGATGGAACAAAGACAATTCACTTGTTAAGGGAGTTACAGTTACGCAAATTTAGCTTTGAGTATTATCCCGTTGATATTTCTTTAAATGCGTTAGAGGGTTTAGAAAACATGCTTTTAAAAGAGCTGCCTGAACTAAAGGTTAAGCCCATGCACATGGAATATTTTCAGTCATTGAGCAGGCTTAAACAGGATGGTAATAAAAAGATTATTTTATTCCTTGGTTCAAACATCGGGAATATGCCCGATGATGAAGCTACAGAGTTTATTTACCAGTTGGGCGCAAATATGTATCCCGGAGATAAACTTATTTTAGGTGTTGATTTAACAAAACCCAAAGAATTAATATTACCTGCGTATAATGATGCTCAGGGTATAACAGCAGCATTTAACCTTAACCTGCTGCATAGGATAAACAGGGAGTTAGATGGAAATTTTGATGTAAAGGAGTTTGAACATTACCCTGTTTATGATGAAAATGAGGGGATAGCAAAAAGCTATTTACGAAGTAAAAGGTCTCAAGAAGTAAACGTAAGCGGCCATACTTTTTTCTTTACAGAAGGAGAGCTGATACATACAGAAGTATCCAGGAAATATAACGATAGTATTATTAAAAAGATATTATCCAAAACAGATATTACCTGGGTAGAAAAAGTTACAGACAGCAACAATTTGTTTGCTGATTATATACTTCTCAGACATTAGTAATGGAAGAAATTAAGACAGGTATTTTAGGATTGGGTGCTGTTTCAACGCTGCACTACTTAAAAAGGCTTAATGAAGAGTATAGTAAAAAGAAAGGTGGATACAGTACTTTCCCTTCTATTTTAGTAAATGCTGATTTTAATAAAATCAACCCATATCTGCCCAATCAGTTTAAAAAACTTGAAGATGCACTGATGCCATACCTCAATTATTTTGAAGAGGCAGGCGTACTAAATTTGTTGATGCCCAATATCACCATACATGAGACATTGGATAAAATATTGGAACATTCAGTCTTCAGTTTTTCTATTGTACATCCGCTACAGCTAATGGCTGCTCAGTTGCTTCGTCATTCGGTAAAAGAAATATATCTTTTAGGTACAATGTATACAATGGAATCAATGTATATTGCTGATTATTTTAACAAAGCAGGTATTAGCTGCTTGTCAATTAATTCTGAAATAAAACTGATGATTGATAAGTTGAGAACTAAAGTGTATGCAGGTGAGGCAATTGATACAATAGAAACAGAAAAGTATATGACGGCCTGCTTTGGGAGTAAAAAAAAGTTAGTAATAGCATGTACTGAGCTATCTGTGCTATTCTCATTGTTTAAGTCTCTTTCTTTTTATGATATGGCTGAAGAGCAAATCAATTTTCTAATATACACAAAGCAATAAAAATGAACCTTCAGCTTTCCATTACGCAAAGTGTACTGTTGTTCCTCTTTTCCGGGGCAGTAATTTGGTATTTTAGTAACAAGCTTTCGGCTATTGTAGAATTTATTGCAGATGAGTTCAACCTGGGCGATGCTTTTGGTGGTACTATAATGCTTGCCATTGTCACAAACCTTCCCGAAATTGTTATTGTAGTTATAGGTGTTCAAAAAGGTGATACATCATTAGCCTTAGGGAATATTTTGGGTGGCATTGCGATACAGACTGTGTTGCTTGTTTTGTTTGATTTTGCTTCAAGAAAGAATGAAGATAAGCCGCTGTCAACACTTACATCAAACAGAAACTCTATTGCTCAGGGTCTTTTCTTATGTGCTATTTTAGCATTGGTTATTATGGGGTCACGGTTTGATGAAAAATTTGTTATGCAGAATGTCTCCCCTATTGAAGCAATGATATTAGGCTCCTGGATATTAAGCCTTTTCGTTATTAAACAGTGTGAAGCACAAAAGATGCTGCCCAAAATCGAATGTGAAATGATTCATAGAACAAAGCTGACAAAGAAAAGTGCTTTAATACAACTTATAATTGTTGCTCTAATTATTCTGTTTTTTGGTGTACTACTTGCTAATACAGGTGAAAAAATTGCTGCTCATTATAATATATCCGGAGTTGTATTTGGGGCCACCATACTCTCATTAATTACGGCAACACCTGAAATATCAGGTGGCCTGGCTTTTGTAAAACATAAAAGATATCCGCCACTTATCAGTGATATTTTTGGGGGTAATTCTTTTTTGCCTACATTGTTTTTTGTGGCTAATATTTTGGCCGGGAGGTCCATCTTAACAGATGCTCATAATTCAGATATTTATCTAACCTCTCTGTCCATAGTGCTTACGGCAGTTTATCTGCTGGGTATGATAATTCAATCCCCAAAACGAAAATGGGGAATGGGAATTGATTCCTGGATTGCTGTGCTTATTTATATTGGGGGAGTAATCGGATTGTTGTTAATATAAAAATTTAAATATGTTTTGTAAATAACATATCTTCAATGTGATATTAAAAAAATGTCCAATGTTTAAAGTTTATCAATATTTGTAAGATTATAATGACTTTATTAATTTCTGTATCGTTAAATAATTATGTCTTTATTTTATGTTGTAAACTATAATTTAATTTGTTCAAATCTGTAAAAAAATTGTTCGAAATTTGTCTTATTGCCCCGACTTTAAAAGGGTAATCATTTTAAAATGATTACCCTTTT
>JALHNJ010000009.1 GCA_022843585.1 Chitinophagaceae bacterium | reverse complement strand
TTAAAACAGGTATTTGCGGTAGTAAAAAACAACAGCTTGTATCAACCTAACTATTGTTCACCTAAACCCTAAAAAAGTAAAAAATTTATTTGCTTTTTTACACAGTTCATGTAAGCAGCATACCCTTCGTCATGTCAAAGTTTGTGATGATAAAATCTGTTTTGCTCTCTGAATTTTATTCTGTCTGATTAAATAAATAATACCAATGCTTAATCCAAACAGTCCCCCTAAATAACTGAAGTTATGTATTGAGCCAACAGCAATAAAGCTGTCTTTGTCAACAAGATTTTCCGGAAGCCACCAACTAACTCCAGTTTTTGTCAAATGAAGTTTACCATATAAAAAACCAATGAAACCGGTCAGAACTGCGACACAAAATGTCAAGGCAATTGCTTTCTTAATAGCTTTCCACATTGTTTTATGGTCGCTGTAAATAAGTCCAGTCAACCCTAAGCCAACACCGATAATAATTCCTGTCCACCATGTCGCAAGAAACCCAATAACCGCAACAGTTTGTCTGTGTCCACCAAACCATGTTGGCTCAAAACCAAATTGGTCATACTTAAATTTAGTAAAGTACTCTGTTGAAATCGAATATGTCACCTGGTCGTGAATGATACCATACAGACCTGCTAAGATTGCTGAAATAAAGATTGTCGAAGCAAGTACGCCAAATTTTCTCATGAGTGGTGTCGAACAATGTCGCTGCTTAAATTAGTAGAGTGTGTCCAATAGGGTTGCTGCTTACTCATAAATATACGCAACAGTCGATACACTTTTATTTTGATTGTCAATGTAAATATGTACCAGTTACTTTTTATAAATTTAATAATAAATATGCTGTATGTACCAGGAAATACAACTTAAATATTTTCACCCTACACTAAATTTAGGGGTAGAAGATGTAAGAAATGTGTGGCTGCTTACTGATAGACCCATAAAATTAACTACCTGTATTCATCGGGGTGCACTTGTGTTTAGATGGCCGGTTTCTGGCAAACGAGTGAGTTATAAAACACTAAAGAAAGGGTTAATCAAAAAAAACATTATTTTAAAAAAGTATTACGAATTACTCCCCTTTTAAATAAATCACAACCCCGCCTTCGCACTAATCTCCAGCATCCTGTCAATCGGCTTCTTCGCAGCAAAACGCAACGATTCTTCCATCTCTATTGCCGGTGTTTCATACTCCATGCAGAGATATAATTTTTCGAGAGAGTTTAATTTCATGTGCGGGCAATCATTACAGGCACAACTGTTATTGGGTGGAGCTGGTATAAATGTTTTTTCGGGAGAAGCCTTCATCATCTGGTGCAGAATACCCGTTTCTGTTGCCACGATATATTCCTGGGAAGAATCTGTTTGTGTGTACTTTAATAAACCCGTAGTAGAGCCGATATAATCTGCAATGCGAAGAATCGGGTCTTCACATTCCGGATGTGCGATCAATTTTGCATTCGGGTGACGAACTTTTATCTTGGTTATTTTTTCCAAACTAAATATTTCATGCACCATACAGGCGCCATTCCACAGCAACATATCTCTGCCGGTTACTTTGTTGATGTAGGCTCCTAAATTTTTATCGGGTGCAAATATTATTTTTTGCTCCTTGGGAAAACTTTCTACAATGATCTTTGCATTACTACTGGTTACTATCACATCACTCAGGGCTTTTATACCGGCACTGCAGTTGATATAACTCACCACCACATGGTCCGGGTGTTGCTCTTTGAATTTTTTGAATAATGGAGGAGGACAACTATCGCTCAACGAACAACCTGCTTTCAGATCAGGTATCACTACTTTTTTGCTAGGGTTTAAAATTTTTGCAGTTTCTGCCATGAAGTGTACACCGGCAAAAACGATCATATCCGCCGTTGTTTTTTCTGCCTGTTGCGCCAGGCCTAAACTATCGCCGATATAATCCGCCACATCCTGGATGTCCGGCTCCTGGTAGTAATGTGCCAACACCACAGCATTTTTTTCTTTTTTCAACCGTTCAATAGCGGCAAAAAGATCAAGCGTCGGGTCAAGATCAATATCCAGAAAACCACGGTTCTCCACATTAGCTTTCGCCGTTTCCAGTACTGAGTTGTTTGAAGTGTTGTCGTTCATCGCAATTACTTTTTCGATTCAGCAATATTCCACCAACCCAACCAATTTTTCAAAACAAAATTTTTCAAACCCTGTATTAATACAATAATAGTAATAATATATTTTTATAAAAAAGAGTATATTATTATTACAGCTGTGGATTAGTGGATAAACTGCTACACAAATTTACTTGTTTAAAGTAATACACATTAAAAACTCGGTAATCCACATATTGTTTTGTTGCTGCTACTGTATTTCAGTAGAGCTATCCACATACTTGTGAATTGTAAATGCTGAATAAAAAGAAATTTAAAATTTAAAAAACAGTGTGGATTAAGTAAGGACAAACTATAAAATACTTACAGTACTATTTAAAAATCCATGGCATTCACATTTTTAGTTCCAATCATTCAGTTTCATATCCACGTTTCACATAGAGCTATCCACACAAATTATACAGTATCCACATTTTATTGTGAGGAAATAATCGTTCGGAGAAAGGTTTTAGATGAGTTACATATTTCGTTTAATTAATAATTGATGACAAAAACCACAGCTTTAGTGTAAATCTATTACTCCCCGCAGAAAATATTACTTTTAACCTCACAAAAACTTGTTGTATGAAGTATTGTAAGCATGTTATTATTATTATATCGCTGTTTATAACCACCCTGGCTAAGGCAGACGAAGGAATGTGGTTGCCCCAATTGTTGGCTCAGTTGAATGAGAAGCAAATGAAAAGCATGGGGATGAAGATCAGTGCCAAAGACATTTATAGCATTAACTCCGGAAGTTTAAAAGACGCCATCGTAAGCTTTGGCGGTTTTTGTACCGGTGAAGTTATTTCGTCCAAAGGCCTGGTGTTAACCAATCACCACTGCGGCTTTGATAATATTCAAAATCACTCTACACTTGAACGTAATTATATAAGAGATGGTTTCTGGGCAAAAAATTATGCAGAAGAGATTCCGAACCCGGGTTTATTTGTAACATTTATTGTACGAATAGATGATGTAAGTAAAAAAGTACTGGAAGGAGTTACAGCGGGCATGAAAGAAAGCGAACGACAATCAACTATAGATAAAAATATTGCTGCGTTGCGCAGTGCTTCAACGAGAGAAAGCTACCAGAATAATTTTGTTCGTCCGTTTTTTGAGGGCAACCAATACTTCTTATTTACTACAGAAACTTATAATGATGTACGATTAGTTGGTGCTCCGCCATCTGCTATTGGCAATTTTGGAAAAGATACTGACAACTGGGTTTGGCCACGCCATACCGGCGATTTTTCCATGTTCCGTATTTATGCAGGAAAAGATAATAAGCCAGCTAACTACTCGGCAGATAATATTCCGTACACACCAAAAAGATCATTAGCTATTTCATTGGATGGTGTGGCAGAAAATGATTTTACAATGGTATTCGGTTTTCCCGGCAGAACAACTCAGTACTTACCATCACCCGCAGTAGAGCAAATAATGATGGTGAACGATCCCGCAAAAATTGCTATCCGGGATAAAGCCCTGATGGTAATAGATGGTTATATGCGCAAGGATGAATCAATAAAAATTCAATACGCATCAAAATATGCCGGCATTCAAAATTCACATAAAAAATGGCAGGGAGAAGTATTGGGTTTAACAAGTACCAATGCCGTAGGTAAAAAGAAAAGCTACGAAGCCGAGTTTCAAAAAAGAGTAAATGCCAATTCATCCTGGAAAAATAGTTACGGAACATTGTTGAGCGATTTAGAAACACTCTATACAGAATTAAGACCGTATGGATATGCAAGAGATTACTATACAGAAATTGTTAGTAAGATCGAGTTGTTTACCATCGCTGCACAATTAAATGCATTAATAACCGCCTATGAAAGAGATGGCGACCGGGGTTTTAATCAACGATTACCTATTACAAAAAATGCATTAAGTAATTTATATGCAGAATACAGTCCCGTAGTTGATCAAAAATTATTTGAAGTGCTGGTGGAGATGTATGTAAAAGACCAGGAAGATAAATATGTTTCACCCACATTGAAAGAATGGATGCGACGTTCAGAAAATAATTATTCGCAACTGGCCATAAGAACATATGCTGCAACAACGCTGGATGATAGCAAGGAAACCATGAAACTGTTGGATAAACCGGCAGCAGAATTAATTACCGCATTAAAAAATCAGGAACTGATCAGGTTGTACCAGGATTTTTTAATCACTTATCAAACACAAGTGCAATCAAAGTTGGGCGAGCTAACTACCAACATTAATAAACTACAACGAACGTACATGCAGGCGCAGATGGATGTATTTAAAGAAAAAAAGTTTTATCCGGATGCTAACAGCACATTGCGGGTTACTTATGGAAATGTAAAAGGCTACGAACCAAGAGATGCGGTGAAATATGATTTCTATACCTATCTCGATGGTGTAATGGATAAATACAAACCAGGAGATTATGAATTTGATGTGCCCGAAAAAATTAGAGAGCTGTACAAAAACAAAGATTATGGTCAATATGGCGACAAAGGAAAAATGCCTGTTTGCTTTATTGCTAAAAACCATACAACCGGCGGCAACTCCGGTAGTCCGGCGCTGGATGCTTACGGAAACCTGGTAGGCCTCAACTTCGACAGGGCCTGGGAAGGAACGATGAGTGATATTAACTACGACCCGTCTATTTGCCGCAACATTATGGTGGATATTCGCTATGTATTGTTTGTAGTAGATAAATATGCCGGAGCCGGACACCTGATCAAAGAAATGAAACTGGTACACCCAAAGAAGAAATAGAGCTACCGACCATAAAGGTGGGTTTCCAGCCCCATTTTAACCGCTTTAAATGCCCTGTTTAAGGGCATTTTTTGTGGATTTTCCACAGTTTTTCCCCTATTTTTGCCATCCTTTTTAAACAGGGTATATTATTATGTCTATTATTCAAACTATAAGGGACAAAGGCGCAAAAGTTTCCGTTGTATTGATTGCTTTAGCCCTCATTGGATTTATTCTAACCGATTATTTTGCGGGTAAGGGTCGTGGTGTTACAGGTGGCGGACCCAATTCTGTTGGTACAGTAAATGGTACTAAAATTCCTGCTGATGAATTTCAGCAATATGTTGACCGTGTAGAGAGCAATATGCAGCAGCAAGGTTATCCTGCCGGTGGTGCAACAACACAGCAGGCAATTGAACAAGCCTGGAACCAGGAAGTGGGAAGGGTTTTGTTTACCGATGAGTTTGACAAATTAGGAATGAAGATTGGTAAAAAAGAATTAGGAGATATTTTATATGGCCCTAATGCGCCGCAAGATTTAAAACAACAGTTTACAGATTCTGCAACCGGTCAATATAATGCGATACTAGCAAAGCAACAGATCGACCAGATGCTGAAGAAAGGAACACCAGAACAAAAAGAACAATTCAACACTTATATCAGAGACCTGGAGCAACAACGCAAAAGCGAAAAGCTGGTGGCTATGTTAGCTAATACTATTAACTATCCAAAATGGATGGTGGAAAAACAAAATGCGGATAACAGCCAGATGGCAAAAATTTCTTTTGTAAGAGAGCCCTATACCAGCATTCCTGATAGCGCAGTAAAGATTACGGATAAAGAAATTCAAGATTATATTAACAAGAATAAAGACGCATTTAAACAGCAGGAAAGTCGCAGCATCAGTTATGTAAAATTTAGCGCATCACCAACGGCTGCAGATAGTGCAGAAGCAAGAAACAAACTAATGGCATTAAAAGCAGAGTTTGATACAACAGAAAATATAGAACAGTTCCTGGCTTACCAGGGAGCAGGAAATTTTTATAATGGATATATCAGCGGTAAAGCCATACAGATTGCTGCTAAGGACTCTATTTTCAGAACACCCGTTGGAAGTACTTATGGACCATATCTTGACGGCTCCACTTATACATTGGCAAAAATGATCGGTGTACGACAAATGCCGGATACAATAAAAGTTCGACACATTCTTATTGCCACTACACAAAGAGATCCACAAAGCGGACAAACGTATACGGTAAGAAGTGATGAAGACGCAAAAAACTTAGCTGATAGTATAAAAACAGCTATTGGCAACGGCTCCAACTTTGATACGGTTTGTGTAAAGCTCTCAGAAGATCCGGGCAGCAAAGACAAAGGTGGAATATATGAGAATGTGACGCCGGGTCAAATGGTAGCACCGTTCAATGATTTTGGATTCTTAAATCCGGTTGGAACAAAAGGCGTAGTGAAAACAGATTTTGGTTATCACTATATGGAAGTGCTTTCGCACAAAGGAAGCGGTGCGGGGTATAAAATTGCCTACCTGCCGAAGGAAATTATAACCAGTCAGGAAACAGATAACAACGCATTAAACAAAGCCAACGAATTTGCCGGCGATAGCAGAGATTTAAAATCTTTTGATGCGACGTATGAGAAAAAACTAAAATCACAGGGTCTTTTAAAAGGAATCGGCTCTAATATTAAACCAGCAGATTCTCAAATTCCGGGTCTTGGTGATTCAAGAACTTTTGTACGGGCTATTTATGATGCTAAGAAAGGCGAAGTATTAAAGACAGAAAAAATTGGTGATGATTATGTCGTTGCGGTAGTTACAGAGGTTTTTGAAGAAGGAACACAAAGTGTGGCCACTGCAAGAATGACGGCAGAGCCAGCTTTGCGCAATAAAAAGAAAGCAGAAATGCTGAAACAAAAAATTGGTAAAATATCAACCCTGGAAGCAGCAGCCACCACATTGGCAAAACCAATAGAAACAGCGGATAGCATCAGAATGTCTTCCCAGGCAACATCGCCTGCATTGGGTTATGAGCCACGGGTAATTGGCGCAGCGTTTAATCCAGCCAATAAAGGAAAAGTAGTTCCTGAAGCATTGGAAGGACAGAATGGTGTATATGTTGTAAGAGTAGAAAACGTTTCTGCAACAGCCGTAACAAGTGGTGATGTTACTGAACAACGCAAATCATTGTACGAACAAGGAAAACAAAGAGCAGCCAACCCTCAGTTGATTTTGATGGCGCTGCGTGAAGCGGCCACCATTAAAGATAAAAGAGCTGAAAAATATTAAACTGAATAGCAACCAAAATTAACAGAAAGAGTCCTGTCTCCTTAAACGAGACGGGGCTTTTTTGTTTTACGGAAGTCGCAAACAACAGCTCCGCTTAAATTGTAACTTTGCAATGAACAAAGCAAGAAATGAGTGAGCCAATAATAAATAAAGTAGCGGAAAGTGGATTGGTAACAATCGATTTGGAAACCTGGTATCCGAAAGGAGAAACAGCTGTTTTCGACATGAAGGATTATTTGTTCATGGGCCTGATATTAAAAGAAAAGGATTTTAGAGAGGCATTAAAAAACACTGACTGGTCCACTTTCGCCAATAAAAATGTAGCACTCACTTGCACAGCCGATGCCATCATTCCGGTATGGGCTTATATGCTGGTAGCATCTTACCTGCAACCTGTAGCTGCAGAAATAGTAATGGGCGATGAAAAAGAATTACACAAAACCTTGTTTCTAAAAAATCTCTCGGCAATAAATGCAAATGATTACGCTGACAAGCGAATAGTAATTAAAGGCTGCGGCGAAACGCCTATTGCAGATTATGTGTATATGGAAATAACAAAACTATTGCGACCGGTTGTAAAAAGCATCATGTACGGGGAGCCTTGTAGTACGGTGCCGGTGTATAAGAAACCCCTGCCCCCTAAAGGGGAACCTAAGCAATAACCTCTTTATTCATTTTATATTTTAGGAAAGCAACTGAGGAAGCTATAATCTAGCATGACAACTGTGAACCAAGAACAATAAACTTTCTTAGAACCACCCCCGTCTTCTAAACATCCACAGCATAACAATTGGTATTAATAACATTAAGCCAACAGCCGTATAGAATCCCCAGCGTTGGTGGAAGAAATTTACATTAGCATCGAAGTTCATTCCAAAAATACCACCGATAACAGTAGCCGGTGCAAGCAGGCAGGTAACAATTGCCATCACCTTCATCACTTCATTCATTTTCATGTTTACGTTGTTCACATGCAGATCTTGTAAGCTCACCATGATATCCCGATAGTTTTCACTAAGGTCTGTAGCCTGGATGATGTGATCGTAAACGTCTTTATAATATTTAGTATGGCGATCTTCCAATAGTTCACTCTCACTTCTTAAAAAACCATTTACCACTTCCCGAACCGGAGAAAAATTTCTTTTTAAGATGATCAACTCTTTTCTCAATCTGGTAATATGTGCAAGAGCTCTCGGATTATTACCCCGGGATACTTCTTCTTCCACTTCTTCGATACGATTGCCAAGTTTTTCCATTACAATAAAATAATGGTCAACGATCATATCGAGCAATGTATAGCAGAGATAATCTGCGGTACGCTGCCGCACTTTGCTACCCGGGCTTTTTAATTTTTCCCGCAGGGAAGTAAACACATCTCTACTGGCATCTTCCTGGAAACTGATAACAACATCTTTGGCCAGAATGATACTTATTTGTTCCTGTTCTACCGCAAAAGTTTCTTCGTTAAAATAAAGCATGTTGAGCAGGCAAAAAATACTGTTGTCTGCTTCATCCAATTTTGGACGCTGGTTAATGCTAAGAATGTCTTCAACAATTAACTGGTGTATATCAAAATGTGTACAAATAGCTTCTACATCTGATTTTCGAAGACCATCAATATTTATCCAGGTGGTGCGGCCGCTTGATTTGTAATTAAAACAACTATCAATGGTGGAAAATTTTTTCTCTTCCATTGTTTCTGCGTTATAATCATACACTGTAACTATAACATCCTTTGCTTCTTCCCGGTGAGGAATGACAGTGGGGTTGACAGATAAAATTTCTTTAGTTCTATTGGAACCAAAGAGGTTGGGCAGGTAAAGATATTTCAGGTATTTATCAGGCCGCAGCTTATCAAGATTCATAACAGGAAAGTTAGGAAAAGTATCGGTGCCAACTAAACCCGGAAAATCTTTTCCGGTCATAGAGGCCTTAAACAAGTAGCTATGAAAATAAAAGCATTAATTGTAATGTGCTTGTTGGTAGCGGGATTGCAACTACAGGCGCAACATGTAAGATTTCGTTTAAACTTTCCGGTTGGTGTTCGGATGAATGCACCGGGCCCGTCTCCCCGTCATGGTGCTATCTGGATAGGACCAGAGTGGCGTTGGCAAAGAGGGCAGTATGTAACAGTGCCGGGATATTGGGCAAGTCCAAGACAAAGCAGAGCGGTATGGGTGCCCGGTCATTGGCAATATACCCGCAGAGGATATAAATGGGTACCGGGACGCTGGCGATAAAATGTTTCTCACTTGTATGTCGGGTCCATACAAAAAACCCTGTTCCTTTTTGGATACAGGGTTTTTACATAATTCATGTTAGGAATAAGTATTTATCACCTGGTTTTCTGTCGTAATGAAAAAAACAAATAGTTATTTAAATTTCCAGGGTATTCAATTCAACTTCTTTCTCCTTATAAAATCGTCCAATCAACATCGGCGTCAGTATACAAATAATTCCAACGATAGTTAGTATTGTATTTTTTTCGAAAAAATTCATTGCAATTAAAAATAGGCCGCATGTTATAAAAACAACTTTTGTGAGTTTACTATCCCAGGCGAACCCAACAACCAGGTACGCTATTCCAATTAAACTAAACATTGCAGCATTTAATAGCTGGTTGGTACCATAACTAAAGTCCAGGAACCAGTTTAAAACTTTTCCTACAAGGACAAGTGCTATCAATGTTTTAAAGACTATAAAAATTGCGTTCTTCATATTGATTAAGGCGTGTCATTTAATTGGTTACCAGCATAGGGCTTCAACAAAACGAATATAGATTGCACGAATACTTATTAAAATATAACTCAACGTACTGCCACCATAATTACAACTTATCATACAAAGCCCTTAGCTTCTCTCTCGTCATTATTTTTTCCCAGTTTTTTCCCAATGCATTTTCCCAAAGTGGTTTCATGCCCATTGATACGCCGATCATTTTGTCAAAATCATCTTCACTTAATCCTTTGCAAATACCGGTTGGTATGTCGATCTTATTTTTCTCCACCATGTATTTAAATTCTTTAACCCCAGCCGGATAATATTCTTCGAGATGATTCATGACAATACAATTACCAATGCCATGCTTGGTGCCGAGTAAATAACTTAATCCATAACTTACTGCATGTGCCACACCTACCTGAGAGTAGGCAATACTCATTCCACCAGCATAAGAAGCCATCATCAGTTTATCATCACAATCATCATTCCACCCATCCGTTTTCACAAATACATCCCTGCAAAGTTCCAATGCTTTTTCACCATAGCTTTTGCTGAACTCGTTTAAAAAAGTTCCTTCCAAACTTTCAATACAATGTATATAACAATCCATGCCGGTATAAAAACGCTGATTGGCAGGTGCATTAGCTGTTAATTCAGGGTCAAGCACTATTTGGTCAAACGGAGTAAAATCGGAATTCATGCCCAACTTTTTTGTTGGACCTGTCAATACAGTTGTTCTTGAAACTTCTGCACCTGTTCCACTCAAAGTCGGAATACCTACTTTATAAACGCCGGGTTGTTTTACCAGGTCCCATCCCTGGTAATCTGCAGATGATCCGGTGTTGTTCATCATTAGTGAAACGGCTTTTGCCAGATCCATGGCCGAGCCGCCACCAATACCAATAACGCCGCTTACGGTTCCGAACTCTTCTTTTAATTGTTGCGCCAGTTTATCTACATAGGTTGTTTTGGGCTCGTAGGTAACATCTACAAAAATTACTTTATCATTTCCACGAACAGGAATTCTGTTGACCATCGGTTTGCCATCAAAAAAATGATCCACTAAAAAAACCATCGGCTTGCCTTCCTTGCGGTGCGGCGCAATAATTTCATCTAATTGATTAAATGAACCACGGCCATACACTACATAGCCAACGAGTTTGAAGTTTCTGAATTTCATGAGTTGTTTTTTACCACAAAGAACACAAAGCCCTTTGCACAGAGTGCCCAAAGTTATAGCACCAATCGCTGAATACCATTTTTTAAGTAATAGTGGTTTAGCGAATCTCTTACAGCAATTTTGCCGCCTTTTCCAAATCCTCCGGAGTGTCGATCTCCACTCCCATATAATCCACTACGATCATGCGAAGAGGAATACCATTTTCCAAATAGCGGAGACACTCAATTTTTTCAGCGGCTTCCAGGGGAGTAACCGGCCATTGTGTAAAATTCATTAAGGCCTGTTTACGGAAAGCATATACACCAATATGTTCATAATACGTAGTAGGAAAGTTTTTGTCTCTGGGATAGGGAATAACAGAGCGACTAAAGAACAACGAATTCATATTTTTATCAACCGCCACTTTTACAAAGTTGGGGTCCATGATGTCGTTGCGGTCGGTTAACACCTGCATCATTGATGCCACCTGCACGGTATCATTGTTAAACTGAGCTAATAATTTTTCTAACGGCTCTCGTTTTACAAAAGGCGTATCACCCTGCACATTGACAATAATATCAACATCCATATCAACTGCTGCTTCTGCAATTCTATCGCTGCCACTTTCATGTTCGTTGATGCTCATTACTGCATGGCCCCCGGCATTGGTAATTTCTGCATAAATAATATCGCTGTCGGTAACTACCACCACCTCATCAAAAAGACCAGTAGCTATTGTAGCATCATAGGTATGACGGATAACAGTTTTTTCTCCCAGTAACTGCATAAGCTTGGCCGGAAACCTGGTGGCAGCGTAGCGGGCCGGTATCATGGCGACTTTCTTCATGCAGCAAAATTACAATCCTGCACCGAAAGAAATGACTAACTGATTTTCCAGCATATACATTTCAAACTCATAATATGCACCCTCTTCAAATCCAATTCTTATCTTCTCAATAGAAAACGGTCCGGCATACTCTGCTTCTTCCACTCTTTTGCGTACTTCTATATCATATTCCCTTTCTCCTTTCTTAAATTTTTTGCTAATCGTAGGAAATTCATCTTTTTCTCCAAACACTTCCTTGAATTCTGGAATAAGCCGGCATAATAAAAAACCTTGCTGCAAACCAAAGCCGGGTAAAAAATAAGTATCGGAACCATATTCATATCCGTTGAATTCATGATGTTCAGCTCCATTTTTATAAAGCTGCTTCTTTAACTCCCATCCGCTTTCGGTCATCTCGGCTGTTTTTCCGGAACGAATTACTAATTTTTGGCCAAAAAGAGTAGTCGCCTGCGCCAGGTATTGTTTCATATCTTTTACAGTCGTCAATTTTGGTGGCGGCCAGGGAAACAAATAACTGTCTACAATATAACCCGTCTTGTTATTGAACTTCACTTTTCTCCAATATCCCGTCAATCCTTCAGTAATAATTTCTTTCCAACCACCATCTTCATCTATCAAACTAACTTTTGTTCCATAAGGAATTTTATCAAGCACCTTAGCACCAGCGTCAGGATTTTCACGAATGCTTAAACCAGATTTGGCAGCTACATACATAACATCGTTAGCTACCTGGGCAGAACTCCTTATTGAAATAGCAATAAGAACGAGTAAAAAGAAATTCTTCATATACTAGACTTAAAGAATTGATCAGGGATCTAATTTTTGAAAAGGCTTTTTAAGTAAGCTCATAACATCTTCATCTTTTTCAGCTGGATAATAACGATCGAGACCATAGCGAATCTCTTTGGTATCTAATTTTCCAAAAGTTCCCAGCAACCTGTCCCAAATGGAAAACACAGCACCATAATTTGTATCTGTATAGGGCTGTTTCCAATGGTGATGTACTTTATGCATATTGGGAGAAATGAGAACATAACTCAGTGCAGCATCTAATTTTTTGGGCAGACTAATATTTGCATGAGTAAAAGCAGTAGCAATAACCACCAGTGTTTGATAAATCATTACACTATACATTGGTGCCCCGGAAATGAAAATAAAAATGATAAAGAAGATACCTCTTAACAAACTATCACCGGGATGATGGCGCAAACCAGTTGTTACATCTACATTGGTATCGCTATGATGAACCAAATGGAAACGCCACAGCAACGGAACTTTATGCATTACCAAATGCACCAGCCAACTGCTGAAGTCTAATGCCAGCACACCAATAATAACAGTAAACAACACTTTGGCATTAAACCAATATACCAAACCAAACCCATTGTGTAAACACCAATCGGATAGCAGAATAATGAATATTGCAAGACCCGTATGAACGATAAGATGAATAACGGTGAAAACAAAATTTACACCGGCGTGGCGGAGCTTACTTTTTTTATAGCGGAGAGAAATTAGCGGTATAGCACCTTCGATGATCCAGAAAAACAATAATCCACCAACGAGAATGGCCATTCGCTCCAGGGGTCGTTGTTCAAGGGTTTGGAAATAATTAATAATACTATCCCACATCGTTAGTTAATTTCAGATAAAAGGTACGAAGGAAAAAGAACAGATTTATCCGCTGTTTAATTTTCTAACATTTCCTCTGCAAATTCATTTCCACAGTCAAAACAGTGATTCACCGTTTCAACTGGCATGGCGAAACTGGTGAACAAAAAGCCAATAACCGCACTGGCCCAGTTAGACGCCTTGCGGGGAGTGCTTACGACTTCAATATTATGTGAGCCGCATGTGGGACAAGTAATTTTGGCTTTGTGTTCCTGTTGTAATTGCATTAAAATATCAACCGCTTTTTGAGCTTCCGTTTCTTCCACCATTAACTTAATACCACCAACCGCATTGGTAAGTATCGGGTCAATAGTAACTGTATTCTCATCTTTTAGCCAGCATTTAAAACCATCTTCTTCTAGCCGGCCCATGGCAATATGTGCCGATACATAATCATTATAAGTCCAAACGGGTACAAATTTCATAGTATTTTTTTATTAACGGCCATATTCATCTCCATACTCATCCGCATATTTTTCGTACCGCTTGATCATGGCAATATTTTTCTTTTCAATTTCGGTCAAAAAACCTTTTATATCTACCGTATTAGGTACATACCACTCCTGCATTTCAAACTGCTGACGCAAATGCCGTTTATTAAAACAAAAACCATGACGGGCAAAGATCTCATTGCGCATAAACTCCAAGTCTTCTTTCATTTCATTTTCTACATCTTCGGGTTTTAATAATCGTTGAGATGCCTGTGGATAATCGCCTACATCGGTACGATATTGAAATTTTTTACGTTGCAGGTTGTATTCTTTTTCGGGGCGGCCTTTTGCATACGGTTTCCATCCGCCATATAATATATCCAACTCATTCTCATCAATCACAAAATCAAATACTCCGTCATCTTTATGATCTCCCGGTTCTTTGCCATTAAAAAAATAAAAGCTGCCATCTTTTTTAAAAGTGCCATAGAAAGGACGGTCGTTTCCGCCAACGATCGTTCTGCCCACTACAGAATCACCAGCAATTTTAGTTATTAAAAAAGTGATTTTGTTTCTACCAAAAGGCCCCACGTAAGAGCCCAGTAATTTTTCATTCGGGTCAGCTACTACGGGCACCGATACCTGCTTGGCAATCGTTTCAACAGGAACCTCATCAGGAGTTTCTTTAGTTTCAACTGCTGACTTTGTCTTTTCATTGTTGCAGGAAAAAAACAATAAACCTGAAAAAAGGAGTGACAGAAAATTTCTCATAATGAAAGGTTTAATTTTGGGAAGGTTGGTTTGATTACTCTCTTAAAATTAGCACAAATAATCAGTCGTACAAATACCATAAATGTAGCATTGTTGATAACACTGGCTTTTTTTTGCTGGCTGATGGCCTCTATTACAATGGCCTATATTCCCTATAATACGGATGTTGGCTTTTTACGCATCAAACAGCACTATATACATATTGATCAGTGGCGTATCGCCTTCTTCATTCATGTTTATGCCAGTATGTGGGTATTGTTTGCGGGGTTTACCCAGTTTTCAAAAGCAATACAAAGAAACCAACCAAAGCTACACCGAACACTCGGCTACATTTATGTGGTGGATGTATTATTAATAACTGGTCCTGCAGGATTGCTGATGGGTTTTTATGCCAATGGTGGGTTATGGTCAAGAATAGCATTTGTATTATTAGCTGTGTTATGGATATACTTTACAGCCATGGCATTAATAAAAGCGAGGCAAAAGAATTTTAAAGCCCATCGCAATTACATGATAAGAAGCTATGCTCTTACTTTATCTGCCATCACACTAAGAGCCTGGAAATATGCGATCACCAACACCGTCACTCTTCCACCAATGGATGTGTACCGGGTTGTAGCATGGGTAGGCTGGGTTGGAAATTTAGTTGTTGCTGAATGGCTCATTTTCCGCCATACACAAAAACAAGTGTATAAAAAAAGAAGCTCACAAATATTGTAAGCTTCTTTATCATTAAAATCATTTTAATCTGCGCAATCAATGGTCTTTATTGGTTTAGCATCAACGGCATCACCAGCATCAACAACTCTTCATTATCATCCAGGTCAGTGGGTTTAATAATACCAGCTTTGGTTGGTGTAGAAAGTTCCATATTGATATCATCGCTATCAGCCGCATTCAACATTTCAATTAAGAAACGGGCATTGAAGGCGATCATCAGATCTTCGCCATTATACTGGCATTTCATTCTTTCATTTCCTTCAAAACTAAAGTCTACATCTTGCGCCGCTAATTGTAATTCGCTTCCGCTAATACTCAACGCCACCTGGTTAGTACTCTTATTACTAAATACACTAACACGACGTAAGGCACTTTGAAAATCATTTTTATTTACCGTTAAGCGGTAAGGATTATCTGCAGGTATTACCACTTTATAATCCGGGAAACGGGCATCGATCAACCGGCAACTCATTTGCGTAGTGCCGTGTTTTATAAACAAGTGATTGCTGTTATAGCTGATCGTAATTTCATCTTCTGAAGATGGAATCGCCGTTTTCACCAGGTTCAATGGTTTACGGGGAACGATGAATGAATCCGCTTTTGGACATTTAACATCCGTTCTTTTATAACGAACCAACCGGTGAGCATCGGTAGCCACACATTGAAAACCTTTTTTATCCAATTCAAAGAAAACACCTGTCATTGCCGGACGCAAATCATCATTGCTGGTAGCAAATAATGTTTTGCTTATAGCGGTTACTAATGCCGAAGCGGTCATAGTAAAAGAAGTAGTATCATCAGCCGCTGGTTCTTTCGGAAAGTTGTCCGGGTTTTCACCCATCACTTTATACTTACCATTATCACTGGTAATTTCCACCGCAAAATTTTTATCGATGTTGAAAGTGAGTGGCTGATCAGCAATATTCTTCAACGAGTCCATCAGGATCTTAGCCGGAATACAAACTTTGCCACTGTCTTTGGCTTCAATATCCAACTGTACCCGCATTACGGTTTCCAGGTCGGTCGCCACTACGGTCAGTTTATTTTTTTCAACCTCAAACAAAAAATCTTCCAGGATCGGAAGCACCGTGTTAGCATTAATAACACCGGAGATATGCTGCAATTGTTTCAGCAACGAGGACGAGGATGCTATGAACTTCATATTAATAATTGAATGTGGCGAAACTACTGATTTTTGCTTTACAGCCAACACTTAAAACGGGACGAAAAAGGGTTAAATATTTTGGATACCGGCTGCATTACTACTATCAACCGCTGTTGCGTCGCACTCTTCAGGGTTCTGTCCACTACTCAGCATTTTGCGGGCCTCCTTTATCCAAGCGAAGAATCTATAATCTGACAAGCCGAATTCTAAACGCTCAACATAAAGTTCGAAACTGAAGCTTTTTAGTATATTGCCTTTCCACAAAACCTTACAATGCTCAATAAATTATTTGGCTGGGGAAAGAAAAAAGAAGTACCAAAAGCGGGTCCGGAAATTCCATTTGGCCGCTACTCGGATAATAATAAACCGCTGGCCAAAGTAAACCGCTGGACAGATGCGGATAACCTATACAAAGAAAAAAAATATCCCGAAAGCATAGATGCCTTTTTTGAATACCTGCGGGATGATACCATACAAAATGTGGTATATGAAAGAAACGGTGCCGAAGGCCGCTTTGAATTATACCAGGGTTCTAAAATTGTAAGAGGAACAATTTCCAAAGAAGGAGTAACAGCAGAAGTAACACTGGCTAAAATGCCACAAGCATCGGTACCGGTAATGCGCCGCCTGCTGGAAATGAATTTCAATTTATACTACAGCCGTTTTGCATTGGATAACGATCGCCTATGTATGCGGTTTGATAGCGGCATTGATGCGGCCAGTCCGAGTAAACTATACTATGGATTAAAAGAACTGGCTATTAAAGCCGACAAGCAAGATGACTTGCTGGTACAAGATTTCTCCATGCTGCAAACGGCGGACAATGAACATATCATTATCTCTCCGCAGCAGGAAAAGGAAATAAAATATGAGTACCTGCAAAAATGGATACAACAAGTGTTGGATACAGCCGCCTCTGTGGATGCAGAAAAGTTTTCTGGCGGCATTGCTTATATGTTACTGGCCTTAATTTATCGCATTGATTATTTAATAACTCCCGAAGGAAAATTATTACATGACCTGGAAAAAATAACGGGCATTTATTTTAAAAAAGATGAACGGCCTGTTACGGAAAAGAACAGGGATATGCTGGAAGAGTTTAAAAAACTAAAAGAACGACCCAAAGAAGAGATCTTTACTTATCTCTTTCATTCAAAATATACTTTTTCCATTGTTGCACCGCAGCCGCATAAAGCGGTCAGTGATTCCATTCATGTGGCCAACCAGAATATGGTTTGGTACAGGGATAATAACTATCCGTTTATTGCTTCACAAATTGCGGAGTATGGAATTTCGTATTGCCAGTACTCTTACAGTTTGCCCAAAGTAATAACCGAATTATTTCATTTATATATGAAGATTAACTACGCCGACTTTTTTACAGCGTTGGGTTATACCAATATTCCATACGATGCTGCCCGCAATAAATTTGATTCCGAAGAAATAATAGATAGCGTAAGAGAAATACAATCTAAATGGAGAGATAAATATCCCAACATGGACTTTAAAACTCAAAATTTACGTTTCGATACATTGGTAAATTTTGATATGACATATACGAACGAAATTGAATTTTTGAATATGGACACCTAAATGAGTTTGTTGTTTGTGGTTTTAGTTGAACCCTAAATAATAAAAGTCGTTTCGATTTAAAGTAACAAGAAACCAAAGACCAAAAAACCGAAGCATTTACATGGATCCGCAACAAATAATAGAGCAATACCAAAAAGCAATTATTCAAATTGCAACTGCTGGTGGCACCGGCACGGGATTTTATGTAAAAGAGTTTGATCTTATTGTTACCAACGACCATGTGGTGGCCGACAATGCCGAAGTAACAATTGCCGGTAAAGCATTTGATAAAGCCCTGTCGAGAGTGTGGTACACGGATAGAAAACATGACCTTGCCTTTTTACAAGCACCCCTAAATATTGAGTTGCCAGAAATACGATTAGGTCGCTACGAAGAAATGAAAGATGGCGATGCCGTAGTGGCTATCGGCCATCCGTATGGATTAAACTATACTGCAACGCAAGGAGTAATTTCAAAAGTAGATAGAATTAGAGACGGGTTGAAGTTTATTCAAATTGATGCAGCCATTAACCCCGGCAATAGTGGCGGCCCGTTGGTAAATAATAAAGGCGAAGTAATTGGTGTCAACTCCTTCATCATTCGTGGTGGCGATAACCTGGGCTTTGCGCTGCCGGTTAATTACCTGCGGGATGCTTTACAAATGTATTTACCTAATAGAGGACAAGCATCAACCCGATGTTTTAGCTGCGGTTATTTAGTAACTACCGTCAATATCGATTCTAAAAAATATTGCCCCAGTTGTGGTACTGAAGTAAAACTGCCGGAGATACCGGAAAAAGAAGTGGAAGCCGTTGGTGCAGCCAAAAAGATCGAAGAAATTCTAAAAGAATTAGGAAAAGATGTGCGGCTGGCAAGAGACGGTATCAATACCTGGAGTGTAAAAGAAGGTTCTGCCAAAATTAAGGTTACGTACAACGTAGAAAATTTTTTTATAGCCGGCGATGCTTATCTCTGTCAGATGCCGGCGGACGCCACAAAAATCAAACCGCTGTATCAATTCTTGTTACAGGAAAACTATCGCACCAATGGTCTTGTATTAAGTTGTGTAAAACAAAACATTGTACTCAGCCGAATTATTTATGATTTGGATATGAGCAAAGAAGGCGGTGCCGAAGCCTTCCGCCACCTTTTTAAACAAGCAGACTACTACGATGATTTTTTAAAAACAGAATACAGCTGTACCGACCGGCTGGAAGAACTGTGATGTATAAAAAATACCTTACCAAAGAACAGGCATTGCAAAAACTAAAGCATTACTGTGCTTACCAGGAACGCTGTCATGCCGAGGTGAAGGAGAAGCTATACAATCTTGGCGTTTGGAAAAAAGAGCATGACGAAATAATTGCCACCCTTATTGAAGAAAATTACCTGAACGAAGAACGGTTTGCCATTGCTTATGCGGGAGGAAGATTTCGCATCAAACAATGGGGCCGGGTAAAAATAAAATATGAACTAAAACAAAAGCAGGTAAGCGAATACTGCATCAAAAAAGCATTGAAGCAAATTGAAGAGGAAGACTATTTAAAAACACTGCAAAAACTAGCCAACCAAAAATATGCTTCGCTTAAAAATGAACAGCATTTGATCCGAAAAAAGAAAACGATGGATTATTTAATAGCGAAGGGTTTTGAGATGGATTTGGTGAGGGGGGTGATGGAGAAAAAATAACGTTGAACGTATTGGCGATGGTTTGGTATTCCGTGTTCCTTCCGCCCGTACAACTGTTGATTAATAAGTTAAAAGTTGAAAGTATGAAAAAAAGAACCACAAAGAACATTCAGCCGGAACCGATGCTGAATAGCGAACGGCAGACAATTGATACAACTTCCCGCCAAACTATTGCCAATACGAATGTTGTAGGCAGTACTGTTCACTGGCATTCTCTGGTAGTTACAAGGTCCCTGAAATATGTGTTTTTCTCAAAATGATAAAAGCTAATTTTCCTTTCTAACTTCTTTAAAAGACATTCTGCATATTGCTTCATGTTTGATGGAAACATTTTTAAGAAAGCCTGCCTTTGCGGCTCTGTCCATATTGTGTCATTCTTTTGGTAAAGTACCATGTCTTCAGTTTTCTTGTTTGAATAGTCTGGCAAGCTGTTACTCGTCGAAGAAAGAATTGTCACGCTGCTGTATTGTTGTTTCTGCTTAGTTTTATAATCATAATGTGTGGTAATGAACTTAATGGGAATAAGAGTTACTTGCTCTAGAAAAACGTCCTTTACGAAATGACTTGGATGAGAACTGTACTGATCGTGGTCTTCCAAAAAATGAAAGGTTGAAAACTGCTTTCCGTTGATTTCAATTGTGGCTTCTCCTAAATATGTAGAATACCCACCAACTGAAATTCCATCTTTACTGTGTAATGTGTTTTTGTTCGCCAGCCAATTTACAGTATCGCTGTGGTTCAGTGAATACTCTTTGTTTAGTTGTAGTTTTCTTTTTCCTAAATCAAAGTATTGCAGGTAAATACTTTTGTTCTTCCTAATATACTTGTATGGGTCTTGAGACCAGCCACGTCTTTCAAATGTATCCTCAGTCATCCTTGGTGTCTCACTTATAATCTTTGTGTACAGGTACGCTAATACAGGATACTCCTTTTGAGTGATTTTGCCGTTACCAATTTCATAATAGTAGACCTGTTCAGATTTATAAAGTGTCGTGTCCCAATAGGAGTCTGTCTTATAATGTAGGTACTTGTCTGAAAGAGATTGACAGAAAGTGAAGGTCGTCACCAAAAGGGTTAATATGGTTAAGAGGTGTCGCATTCGTATTGCCTACAACTAGTGTATTAGCGAATATACGAAGTGTTGATTTTGATCGAAGCCAAAAATTGTTGACTTGGTTTCCAATTGTTTAGGCTAGTTTATGCAAGATATTAAAACGAAATAATGAGTTGCGACAATACAACTATTTTTCATAGAGCAATATTTACGGAAACAATAGTTTACAAAAACCTATACTCTTAACGATCCCCGAAAAGCTCTTGCCCCATAGTAAGAATCTGCCCCATTGTGATACGTAAAAACAGTATCGTAACGACGATCACAAAATAGGGCACCGCCTAATTTTCTGATAGCAGCAGGTGTTTTTACCCAACTGGATGTTTTCAAATCGAAGCTTCCCAGTTTTTGTAAGTCCCGGTATTGTTCTTCGGTCAAAATCTCAATGCCCATATCAGCAGCCATTTGTATAGCACTGTTTCCGGGTTTATGCTCTTTTCTTTTTTCTAATGCTTCATGGTCGTAACAAATACTGCGGCGGCCTTTGGGGGTCTCTGGCGCACAATCATAAAAAATATATTCGTCGGTTTTTTTGTCATAGCCAACAACGTCGGGCTCACCTTCGGTAGTTTCCATTTCATTCAACGACCAAAGTTTTTTGGGATTCGACTTTAGCTTTTCTTCTACATCGGCCCATTCAATACCTTTATGTCGGGCTTTGTTTTTTTCAAAACGGCCTTTCAATAGTTGAAGAAGTTCTTGTTGTTGTTTTGTGGACAATGCCGTTTTATTTGCTTTTGCCATAAGCTGGTATTTTAATTTTCAAATGAAAGGGTACAGTAAAATTAATAAGTCCTCTTCAAATCCGGATTCGTCAAAATAATATAATCTCCCAAATTGCTGAACTGCTGCCAATCCGGATTTGCAAAACTCTTATCAGAAAAGCAGCTGATATTTAAGATCTTTAATTTTTTATTGTACGATTGAAGTTGCGCCGCAGTACCTAGTTTTTCATCGCTATGAAATTTACCAACACAATGAAAAACCTTCATGCCTTTGTTCTTTTTTAAGAATGCATACATACTGTATGCCATGCCCGCATCCCATAAACTCTGACTGTAATAAATATTCTTACTGGCGGATTCGGGTGCGCCTTTCATCAATGTCAAAAATTTATCCCGGTAGCGACCACCTAATGTATCATACGGTAGCGGCGGCAATAACTTCTTTGCTTCTTTTGATAAACTGTCTAATGATTTCATTCCCCGGCGGCTTACCATATTCACATAGCGGCGGGGAGGGTTAGCAGCAATAACAACTAATTGATTTTGTTTGGCATATTCGATCATTGGCCGATAGTCACGGTAATTACTCCACAACCTTACGTTCGATGAAAAACGGCTTTCATCAATTTTACCTTGCAAATATTCATTTAGCACCAATTGATTGTCGGTTTCAAACATTTCCAAACTCAATGCAAGTTGGTTGGAATACTGAGCATGCAAAGCCCGAAATATTTTATTTTCTAAATAATGTCCTGCACTATCGTTATGTTCTTCACCAAAAAACAATACATCAGCAGTGGCGAGATCGGCTACAATTTTGTCGATTGTAATAATTTGTTGCGTACGGGTATCGTAGATCTTATAATGAACACTCATACTGTCTTGGGCAGTAGCTGTTATTACTACTAAACAAGAGATAAGGAAAGAGAACCATTTCATCAGCTAATATTTTGGTGAAAATAGTTCTTGTTTTTTGAAATACTGCTAAAAGTCGATAGCTATAGAAGAAGTAATAAATGAGTTATTGAAGGACGAACTGTTTCCTTTTATAAATATCTTATCCTTACTATGCAGTGTTCTGCCTTCTAATCTTATGCTTAGATCTTTTACAGGTGAATAGTCAATATTTAAAGAATAGCCGTTGGTTTGAAATCCATTGGGTGTAGCTGTAGGGATGATCACTGCATTTTTATCCTGATAATATTCTGCTCTTCCCGAAATGCTCCATTGCTGACTAAAAGCATATTTTAAAATAGCTACCGGGGCTACCCAGTTATTACTACCGGTAGAATTTAATTTTTCTTCACTGCCGATATCAAATCCAAGTGTAAGTTCAAGCTTATCACTAAGTGAAATGATGCCATAGAAATTGTGAAAGACTCTAAGTTGTCTTGCACTGTCAGGCTTATCCGTACCAATGAAATTGCTGTAGTTCAGTAATATTTTCTCAGAAGGCTTGTATTGTAATTGTATTCCCCAACTCATCAACGAATTACCTGTTACTCTTGAAATACGCTGCCATCCATTCAACGCCATTGCGCTAAACATCCATTTACTATTATCCGTTGTGTAACTAAGTTTTACACCAGTCTCGAAGTAAGGACTGTTTTCGGCAAGGATACTTCTCGTCAATGTCCAGCAATCTTTACTAACCGCACTTTCAAAACCAATATGTGAAGGAAGTATACCGGCATCTAACCAAAGATTTTTCTTTTTGCTGAGTTTAATACCCACATTCGCTTCCAACATATTTTGTAGTGCTCCTGGCTCTGCTGCATAGTTAGCATTTACATAAGTACCGGCGGCAATAGCCAGGTTAGCTCTAACATTTTCAGCTGCATACGCCGCTTTTATAAATCCAAGGTTCAGGTTAAACTCGTTATGGCGGTTATGGCTATAAATAAAGCCCGGACGGTTACCATCAACAGGCTTATTAAAATCATACTGATAATAGACTTCTGCATAGCCAGAAATTATAAGAGGCTTTTTAGCAGTACTGTCCTGCCCCGATACTAATGCAGTTGCAAACAACAGCGATGTTATGAAAAGAATAATTTTCATTTTGCAATAGTTGTTTCTTTATTTATTCTTGTTAACTCAACCTGCTGTGCAGGATGATACACTAATGGAATATCTTCAACCACTACGTCACTCTTATCAAGACCAAAAGCTTTTTCATCACTTTGCCCCAAACTTTTTAAAAGGAAGTATGAATTTAATAACAAGCCGTCTTTTAAAGCAAATTCATTTTCTACGGACAGAAATTTTTCAATCACAATGAATTTGAAATCGGGCTGTGCATTGTATTTGGTGGAGCCATCAGGACGAATATGCAGGTTCAATTCTTTTTTAATGACGAGGTCTTGAACAATTTTTTTAAAATAGAGTTCTGTTCTTGGTTGTACACGGAATCCAGCATTAATAGTAACTTTTATTACTTTATCATCGAGCAACTCAGACACATCATACGACAATGTATAAGGATGTTCGGTTCGGTTTATATGTACAAACCAATACACATCAGCCCGTTTCGGTTTTTTTGTAAAAATGGAATTGATGATCTTTTCTTCTACCTGGTGCCTATTGTTGGCTTTGGTAAGATAAATAAGATGCGTAGAGAATTTTGGAATATTATCGTCTTCACTTAACTCTTGTATAGTGGAGGCATATTTTCCGAGGTCAACAAATTTGGTAAATCGGTTGTTGATCTTTCTTGCATAATACCAGACATACATTACCATAAAAATAAATAGCTCAAAGAAGAGGAACATCCATCTTTCTTTTATTTTGGCCACATTGGCAAGAAAGAAAGACGTTTCTACGGTGGCAAACAAAATGAGAATAGCAACGACCAGCCATTTCTTCCATTTTAATTTATATACAAGGTAGTAGCTTAGTAAAATGGTTGTCATCATCATAGTAACAGTAATAGAAAAACCATAAGCCGCTTCCATATGTGTGGAACTACGGAAATAGAGTATCATCAGTACACAACCAATCCACAGAATGGTGTTCACACTCGGAATATAGATCTGTCCTTTTAAATTTGATGGTTGACGAACCCTTACCCTTGGCCAAAAATTTAGATTCATCGCTTCGCTTATTAATGTATAGGAGCCACTGATTAATGCTTGTGATGCAATAATGGTGGCTGATGTAGCAATACCGATACCGGCGAGTAAAAACCAATGGGGCATTATTTCAAAGAATGGGTTGCGGCCTTCCAGTAATGGCTGACCCTGGTGCATGATCCACGCAGCCTGACCGAGGTAGTTGACCAACAAACAAATTTTTACAAATGCCCAGGTAATACGAATATTTTTTCTGCCGCAATGCCCAAGATCGGAGTATAATGCTTCGGCACCGGTAGTACAAAGAAATACAGCACCTAATAACCAAAATCCCCCGGGATATCTTGCTAATAATTCATAAGCGTAATAGGGATTAAGTGATTTTATAATCTCCGGATGCTGCATGATCTGGTTAATACCGAGTACAAACAACATCGTAAACCAAACTACCATCATCGGCCCGAATATGCGACCAACTTTTTGTGTGCCAAATCGCTGAAAGAAAAATAACAAGGAAAGAATTACAATTACAATGGGAACCGTAGGAAGATTTGGAATTACAGCTTCTAATCCTTCCACTGCAGAGGCAACAGAGATGGGTGGAGTGATTATTCCATCAGCTAGTAATGTTGTGGCTCCAAGAATAGCAGGGATCACTAATTTTTTTCCATAGCGCCTAACTAATGCGTATAAAGAAAAGATACCGCCTTCACCATCGTTGTCTGCTTTTAATGTGAGCCAGATATATTTCACCGTTGTTTGTACAACCAATGTCCAGAATACACAGGACACTCCACCAAGCACCAGCACTTCGTCTATTTGTTTTTCACCTACGATTGCTTTTAGTACATACAATGGACTGGTACCAATATCTCCGTAAATAATTCCCAGGGCTACCAGCAAAGAGGCAATAGTTATCCTGTTCGAATGAATGCTATTCGATTTCATGTTGAAAATTTTATGTATCAGTGATTATTCCTTGGCAATGAACCTGTATCCAACTCCTGACTCTGTAATAATATAAGCAGGCCGATTAGGATCGGTTTCTATTTTCTTTCTTAGTTGTGCAACAAATACTCTTAAATATTGTGATTGATTGATATAGCCGGGTCCCCATACTTCTCGCAATAAATATTGATGCGTTAATACTTTTCCTTCCTGCTGTGCAAAAAGACTGAGCAGTTTATATTCGGTAGCTGTCAACTTTATTACCTCGTTATTTTTCTTTATTGTTCGGGCTGAAAGATCAATCTGCAACTCGCCACAATCAACAACCGGATTATTATCTTCTGTTAATGTACTGCGTAAAGCAGAACGTATACGAGCCAGTAATTCGCCTGTTCTAAAGGGCTTTACTAAATAATCATTCGCACCATTATCCAACGCCTTTATGATATCTTCCTCATCGCTTTGTGCAGATAAAATAAGTATGGGATTTGTGTACCACTCTCTTAGTTTCTTTAATACACTATGTCCATGCTCATCCGGTAATCCTAAATCAAGAATAATAAGGTCCGGAGGATGACTGGCTGCTATCCGCAATCCTTCTTTTGCACAATCAGCAGAGGATACATTGAACTGGTTGCTCTCCAATGTAATTTCCAGCAGCCTGCGAATCTGCACTTCATCATCTATAACCAATATAGCAGCGTTATTCATTTTTCAGATTATTTATATAGGATGTTTCCGCAGGAATTTCAATTGTAAACAAAGCACCATGCGGTACATTTTCTAATACTACTGTTCCCTGATGTGCTTCTACAAAACCTTTTACAATGGATAGACCTAATCCGGTACCACCTGTTTTTGAATTGCTTAGCCGGTAGAACTTATCAAATACCTTTTCCAATTCATCCTTTGGAAAACCTGGTCCACGGTCTTCAATTAGTATGGTGAGATAATTTTTCTCTCTTTTTATTTCACTGTGATTGGCTGTAGCCGCATCCAACTGATAAATCTTTTCAGCATTATTCTTAGCGGTAATAAAAATATCTGCATAGGGTGGCGTATAGATAGAAGCGTTGTATAAAAGATTATAAAGAACCTGCTCCATCAGCACATAATCTAATTTATACAAGGGAAGATTTTCTTCAATAGTGATTGTTAGCTTGTGATTTTTCAATTGCTGTTCGAGTCTATTTACTACATCATATACCAACTCGTTTATATCGCACCAATCTTTTTTTGGTTGAATAAATCCTGATTCCAGTCGTGACATACTCAACAAGTTTTCTACTTGCTGATTTAACCGTAAGGCAGCAACGGAAATATTTTCTATCAGTTCTTTGCTATTATCAGTGGAAAGATTTGATTGGGCATCGAGCAAATTATCTGCAGCTCCAACAATGGTTGAAATCGGCGTTTTGAGTTCATGCGATAAAGAATTCAATAAGGTATTATACAGCCTCACCGTTTTTGCCTTTTCTTCTTCCTCTCTTGCCTGCTTTTCAATTTTCCGGATGCGGTTGGTAAGCACTCCGTTGATGAATGCAATTACAAAATACATCAGGAATAAAAACCCATCTTCTGGAGCTCCAATATGAAATGTAAACAGCGGATGGATAAAAAAGAAATTCCAGATAAGAGCACTTAGTGTGGCCGCTACCAACACGGGTAAAATATTAAATACAATAGCAATAAGGGAAACAGTAAGTAGCAGAATAAAAGCAACAACTTTGTATTCAAGAAAATCAGATGCAAAGTAGCAAGCTGCCGACACCAAAAAAACCAGCCCAATGCTGATTAAGAATTGCTTTGCTGTACTGATTTTTGAAAGTTGACGAAACATGTGCTGAACAATAGAGAACAAAGGTAATACCGCCAGTATAAGTGTCGTGTAAAATAAAGGTCTTGTAGTATAAAGATTTTATAAAGAAAATGCTCTTACTTATCTTTTATGGGTCCCTTTATCTTTTTGAAGTATTCTAAGCTCTTTTTCTCCGCCTTGGTTTGTAACTCCACAGTTTCAGGGTATAGTTTCCGCCTCAATGATTTATAAATACTAATGGAATTATCCAATGCTTTGATGATGGAAGCCCGGTTGTATTGCGCAATAGTTATTTTTAGATTTTCGAGATCAGACAAGCTTAATTGTGTTTCTACTCTCCGCAGTCCTCTTGCCTGTTTATTATTTTTTACTTGCAGTAATGGAGAAAGAACCGTCATCCGCAGAAAAGAAAGAAAATCAAAAGCTTCCATTAATTCTCCACGACCGATTTTTAAACAGGCATAATGCACCCAGGTCCAAAAGCGATCTTCGATCCATTGATAATTGGGTTGCGGCCATTCCGCTTTTGTGGAATTAATAATATCAGTTAATTGATTTTCTCTTTCAAATAGCACCACCGGATTTTCCACCCGTTCATAAAACTCCGGCAGCGTTAAAAATTTTATATCAACATGAAGTAATGGATCATCGTACAGACAAATCAACACTCTTGACTCGCCTACATGTTCACCGGTAAAGCCCGAAATAAAATCGCCAAAGGTTTTTGCATAAGCAATCATTTTTTCCTTATCGCCGGTAATTTTTTCTTTGGTGATAAGAATTAAATCTAAGTCTGAATATTCATCCAGCTCATCATTGATCCAGGAGCCTGCCACTGCCAGGCCGATTATACTTTCATTTTTTTGAACAACCTTCACCGCCTTTTCGGCAAAATCTTTTTGAATCTTCATTGCTTAAAGATAAAAATTGCCTGATGTATGGCAATAAAAAAACCTTTGTTATACAACAAAGGTTTTTTTTTTACTTATTAGTAAAACTTAATTAATTCGTATCTGCCGGTTGCCACCGCCATTATTCCTATTCATTTCCGCCATCATTTTCTCTCTTTCTTTTTTAAACTCTTCTTGTGTATAGCGTTTTTTTCCGGTAGGTTCTTTAATAGCCGCCATATCTACTTTTTCAGAAATGCTGGTAGCTTTAAAAACCTGGGTGCCATCTTTAATATCCATTTCTAAAATCAATCCGGGTAGTTGTCCCTGGTATTCTGCTGGCCCTGCAGAAACAGGAATACTGGTAGTAAACCATGCAACAATTGCTACCGTATCAGTAACTTCTTTACGTTCTAATTTTCCATTATCCATATTTGTCATCGTTCTGGTACGGATGTTCGATGTGGTAGCTTTCATACAGGGTAAATTCAAAATTGTTTTTGTTTCTCCCGTCATTTTCCATTTTAATGATTTGATGCTATCATCAATGATAAACGATTTATCCATCACTTCTCTTTTCTCCACCCGTTTGCCGGTTTCAAAATTATTGAATAACACATCGTTGGAGCCTGCCATTACCATTCGTATTTGCATACTACCACCTTCGCCGCCGCTTATATCTGTTGTTTCGTTGGTCTCTTCTTCTGCCGCTTTCCATAACGATTGATTGTTACCAAAACTCAATACAAATACATCTTTCCGGGTTTTTGGTATTTGACTTTCCATGCCAGCCGGCATATTACCGCCGAAGCTGATTTGCATCTGCGAAACTCTTTCATAAGTAACAGTACCTTGTTTTTGTTGTGCCTGTAGTAAACCAGTTAACAAAAAAGCACAACCAGCAATCAGTATTTTTTTCATCGTTATAATTTTATTTTAAATAGTTGAATATATAATCGCTATTTAGTACATCCTCATCATTCTGAATTTTATCAAAGTGCCCTCATCATCGGAGCTGGCTCCAGACTAAAGACTACAAACACTAAACACAGAACTTGATTTACCAAAACTATGCGTCCAATCTTTCTCAACAGGTTAACCCACCTATCATTAAGGTTAATAAAGGTTAATGCCCCCGAAATAGCTGCCAGCAATAAATTACATTTGTTCCGGAATTTATTTGCATGAACAGACTCCGTTGGTTAGCATTATTAATGGGGGTGGCCATTATCGGTATCACCGGTTTCCAGTTGTACTGGTTAAAGCAAAACTATACCCGGGAGAAAAGATCCTTAGCGATAAAAACAGAAGCCACTTTCAGAGAAGCCATTTTGCAACTGCAAACAGCAAAATTGAATTTGGGTGAAATAGTTTGGAATAAACAGGATAGTGGTAGTGACGGCAAAGTAAAAATTATTATGAATAAGGATGGCCAGCGACACATGAATGTAAACATTCGTCCCCGGCCAGAAATGATCTCCTCGATCAACATTATCCGCAATAAGTTAAACGATTCGCTGAAAACAATCAAGAACGGAAAGCCAGGGGTTGTTATTTCAATGAGTGAATCCAATAGTGTAACACGAAATGGAGAGCCGGTAAAAGTGGAACAACATATTATCGGACGGTCACAAGGAGGAAGCTATATTTTCAATATGCTTTACGGCGTAGATTCATTGCAGGATTCATTACGCATTGTAGAAGTTGATTCTGCTTATAAAGTAGCATTGAAAGAGCAAAAGCTAAGCATTCCTTTTTCAATCAGCAAAAATGATAATCCCGATCTGGATAATCCACAACCCTTAAATGAAGTAGTAGTTGGTTTTGCAAAACCGGTCTCTTTTCAACTTAACCTGGGAAATACAGTTCCTTATTTATTCCGGCAAATAACACAGCCGATACTTTTTTCTGTACTCTTGCTCGGCATTACAATTCTCTCATTTGTTTTATTATATCGAAACCTGTTGCGCCAACAACGATTAGCAGCGTTGAAAAATGAATTTATCAGCAATATTACGCATGAATTAAAAACTCCAATTGCTACTGTTGGGGTTGCTATCGAAGCATTGAAAAATTTTAATGCGATCGATGACCCGAAACGTACCAGGGAGTATCTTGATATTTCTCAAAATGAGTTACAACGATTGAGCTTGTTGGTAGATAAAGTGCTCAAGCTATCTATGTTCGAGAAAAAGGAAGTGGAGCTGAAATATGAAACAGTTGATTTGAAAGAGGTGGTGGATGAAGTAGTAGGCTCATTAAAATTGCAATTTGAAAAAAATAATGCCAGCATAACAGTTGATAACGAGGGCAATCTTGTTTTACAGGCTGATAGATTACACCTGCTTAGCGTAGTGTTCAACTTGCTTGATAATGCACTTAAATACAGCAAAGAAAATTTGTCGGTACAAATCAGTTTAACAGAAAAAGAAAATGCCATCGCATTGACGGTCACCGACAATGGAATTGGTATTGATGCAGAATACAAAGAAAAAATATTTGAAAAATTTTTCCGGGTGCCGCATGGCGATACACATAATGCAAAAGGATATGGGTTGGGATTAAGCTATGTAGCAAGAGTGATTGAACAACATAAGGGAACTATTGCAGTAGAAAGCCAACCCGGCATTGGCACTTCATTCACTTTCACACTACCAAAGAAACCAGCATGAGCTCTATCAAAGTTTTATATGTAGAAGATGAACTCTTTCTTGGCAAGATCGTTAAGGAAAGCCTGGAAAGCCGCAACTATGAAGTGGTGATGGAAAGCGATGGCGCAAAGGCAACAGAATTATTTAAAAAATCAAAACCAGATATCTGTGTGCTGGATGTGATGCTGCCAAATAAAGATGGATTTACAATTGCTGATGAAATACGAGAACTGGATGAAGAAGTGCCGATAATTTTTTTGACTGCCAAAGTTCAAACAGAAGATGTGGTAAAAGGGTTTTCGGCAGGTGGTAATGATTATATCCGGAAACCTTTTAGTATGGAAGAATTGATCGTACGGATTCAAAACTTATTGCGGAATAAACAAGAAGGATTACCCAGGCCCAACAACGGAACAGCCATCATGGGCCGGTATAATTTTCAAATGAACAGGCAGGTATTGAGCAATGGTAAAGAAGAGAAGAAGCTTTCTTATCGTGAAAGTGAGCTATTGAAATTGCTTTACGAAAACCGGGAGAAAATTATTGACCGTAAGGATATTCTCAACTTGCTTTGGGGAAATGATTCATTCTTTAATAGCCGCAACCTGGATGTTTATATCACCAAGCTCCGGGGCTATTTAAAAGATGATCCTTCGCTGGAAATAATAACTATTAAAGGAATTGGTTATCGCTTTGTGGCTGGATAAAATACCCGGAATAAGGTAGGCTTTACTCCAAAAGCTCTACTAACTTTAGTATAGTTATGCGTTACTTCTTTTTATTTTCATTACTAATAATCTCTTTTGCTTTATCGGCACAACATTGCCCATGGGATTGCGATGGCATGATACTGATTAAAACAGATGCCGGTAAGGAGGAGATGAGGAAATTAGACCCGGTACTGGTAGATGTAAATAAGAAATTAATACTGGACACATCAAAGGGAGCAGATATTTACGACTTATGCAGGGTTTTATATTACGATGATTTTTTAAAAATCCGAATCGATGGAATGGGTGAGAATGACCCTAATAGTTATCGTTATGATACTGCCTATCATTTTGCCAAAAACCACTACCTGGTAAAATTTAATTATTGTGCATACAGCAGGGAAGATGAGCCAACCGATTTATTTGTGCGGTATAACGACGCTGCGTCTTCAACAGGATATAGCTATATTCCGGTACCGCCATCCCGGCGTATAGACCTGCATCAGTATAATAGGGCAATAAACACCGGGGCAACAGAAGTAATTTTACAATCTGTTCAACCTTTTATTCTTACAATCAATAGTAAAGATTTTGGGTTACGATAAAGACCAAAATCACCTATCTTTCAGCCCTGTTGTCAAGTATTAGAGTATATATAGCCGATAGAGTTTTTACAGGAGAAACCTGGCTACAGAATCATGCTGTGATAGTTGAGAATGATACAATAAAAGAAATAGTTCCTGTTTCTTTATTAAGCACTGAACAAAAGACCGAAGAATTTCATAACTGTTTTTTAGCGCCGGCATTTATCGATTTACAGATTTACGGGGCCGGAGGAAAATTATTCTCTGCCCATCCTGAACCTTCCTCTTTACAAATATTGCAGGAACACGGTGCAAAAGGTGGCTCGGTATTTTCTTTACCAACAGTAGCCACTAATACTTACGAGGTATTTTATAACTGTATCGATGCAGTACGGGAATATTGGAAAAACAATGGTAAAGGTATTCTTGGTTTGCATTTTGAAGGACCCTGGATCAATTCAACAAAGAGGGGGGCACATATCGAATCCTTAATTCACCCGCCCACGATACAGGAAGTAGAAGAGATATTAAACTATGGAAAGGGAGTTATCCGGATGATAACCCTTGCGCCTGAAATTTGTAGTAAAGAAGTAATTGATTTAATCCTTTCGCACAACATTTTTATTTCCGCAGGGCATAGTAATGCAACATACGAAGAAGCAAAGAAAAGTTTTGCCAATGGCATTACAATGGTTACCCATTTATATAACGCCATGAGCCCGTTGCAACATCGCCAACCGGGATTAGTAGGGGCAACTATGGACGATGATATGGTAATGGCAAGTATTATTCCCGATGGCTACCATGTTGACTATGCAGCAATACGAATTGCAAAGCAGGTAATGAAAGAAAGACTATTTGTAATTACAGATGCGGTAACAGTAACCAAGCAAGGAGATTATCAGCATCAACAAGTGGGCAATAAATATGAAGCAAATAATATATTAAGCGGCTCTGCATTAACAATGGCAATGGCAGTACAGAACCTGGTCAATTTCACAAGCATTGAATTAGGGGAAGCACTGCGAATGTGCAGCTTGTATCCGGCAAAACTATTTGGACTACATGAATATGGAAGAATAGAAAAAGGATATAGCAGTAAGGTAATAGTAATGAATAAAAATATGGAAGCCGTACAACTACTTTGAAATAATAAATACCTATGAGAACGAAGCTTTGTTGCTATTTGTTAATAGCAATGTTATTTCCTTTTGGAAACGTATCGGTTATTGCCCAAGTTGGGGAACGAAGAATTCAGTACCCCGCGGGGTTAAAAAATGCTTACTTCGGAGTTAGCCTTGGCTATATCAACTATCCTTTTTCATTTGCACAATTGGAACCGGGTTTTACGGCTGAGTCAGTAACTGTTCCGCATATTGCGCCACGCCTTGTTTTGTATGGTTATCAATTCAATAAATATATTGCCGCACAAATTACCTATATGCGGCCTGTTAATTGGGTGGGCTATAAAAGTATTAATGATGATGAGGCCATTCGTACGGTTTGGATGAATGTGGGTGGACTTACATTGGTAGGAAATATTCCACTGCATAAAAAACTTTCCCTGTATGCAGAAGGCGGACTGGGGATAGTAACAAGAAAAGGTATTTATATAAATGATGTGCCTGCCGTAAAAAGTGCCGTTTATGCTACCGGATTATTTGGTGCAGGCTTACAATATCATTTAAATCGTAAATGGGACTTATTGCTGGGTGCAACACTTTCACCGGCACATGGAAAAGTAAAGCAACCACAAACAACTTTTTTCTCAGCCGGGTTTAATTATCACCTAAGAGAATTATCAAAAGAAAAAGTAGCAAGTGTTATTGAAAGCGGCTACTATTTCCCCAAACATTTTATTAACGTTGCGTATACGAGTAACGCATTGGGCTATGGAGTAAACGATTTATTTTCTGCAAAACTACCCTTCTTCTGGGGTGGAGATGCTCATGTACGGTCCGGTGTGTCTGTAAACTACCAACGCAATGTTTTTCATGCAAGAAAAGTATTTGCTTTGGATATTGGCACCACTGCAGGTTATTGGAAAAGCGAAGACAATAAAGAAGGATTTTATACTTTTTCTATTTACCCGGTGTTGAAGTTCGCTGCCTTCCGTTCTAAAAAAACGGACCTATATTTTGAATACTCGGTGGCAGGACCCACGTACATTTCAAGAACTTTAATTGATGATGAAAAGACGGGAAGACATTTTACGTTTCATGACCAGATGGGCTTGAATATATTTAGCGGTAAAAATAAAAACCTGCAAACCGGTATTCGTATCGGCCATTTCTCCAATGGAAATATTTTTCCGGACAACAATGGGGTAAAAGTTCCGCTAACGCTTAGTGTGGGCTATGTGCTTAAATAAATGATTTTCACTTCTATATTTTCGGGCCAAATTTTATTGCCCGGTTTCCGAGAAACTTTTTTACCTTTTGCAGACCAACCTTTAACCATCTAAACTGCAAACCAACATGAAAAAGATTCTTGTAGTGGCAGTGTTGTTTATTGTAACCATTGCTGCTGTTTATTTTTCTGCATGTAATAATAATAATGCAGACAAGCCGGCTTCCGGCGGTTCGGATTCCCTAAAACAATTAGTTGACAGAGGCCATTACCTGGCGCATTATGTTACACAGTGTATGGACTGTCATAGTGTAAGAGATACGGGTAAGTTCTCAATGCCTATTGTACCGGGTACAGAAGGGGGAGGTTCTGGTTTTCCATTTGGAAAATCGGAAGGAGTTCCCGGTGAAGTAACGCCACCTAACATTACACCCTTTGCATTAAAAGATTGGACTGATGAAGAAATAATCAGGGCCATTACCGGAGGCGTTAATAAGAAAGGTGACACACTTTTCCCCATAATGCCTTACCAGCATTACAGCAAGATGGCAAAAGATGATATTCTTGCCATTGTTGCATATATCCGTTCATTAAAACCAATCGAACGTACCACTCCTCCCCGAAAGTTGGAAATACCAATGAGTATGCTGGGGCCATTGCCAGTGGTTAACCTGGATAATAATACCATACCTGACAAAGCGGATAAAATAAAGTATGGCGAATACATTGTAAATGCAGCAGTGTGTTCGGAATGCCATACGCCGATGGGTCCGCAGGGGCCAGACTTTTCAAAAGTTTTTGCCGGAGGTTTTGTATTTGACTTACCAATGTTTAAAGTTGGAGTGGCTAACATAACACCCGATTCTGCAACCGGTATTGGCACCTGGACAGAAGAAATGTTTTTAGCAAGATTTAAAAACAATGGGTCTGATGAGATGGTGAATAAAAATCCGGGAAGAACGAACACCATCATGCCTTGGGCGATGTATGCTAAAATGGGGGAAGAAGAATTGAAAGCGGTGTATGCGTACCTGCGAACTGTGAAACCAATTACCAATAAAGTAGAAAAATATCCGAAGTAAATTTTTTCTCGCAAAGACGCTAAGTTGCAAAAGCAGAATCGCTAAAATATTATTTGCGCCATTGCGTCTTTGTGAGATTTTTTATTCTTCTTTAAAACTTTCTCTCGTAAAAGTTCCCGGCTGTGCATGATCGCCTTCTTCAAAATCAAAATGGGCAAAGCGGATACCCGGTATTTCTGTAAGATTATAAACCACCGAAGCAAAATACATGGTAGGCCCGGTAGAGCCCATTTGCTGCGTTAGATAAGTGGCCTCCGGAATTTTTATAAATATAGTATCGCCGGAAGTTTTAAGAAGTGTAAGCGAAATATTAGGATTGCTGTTGTTCAAAAAATCAACTACTGCTTGTGGTGATAAGGAATCTGGTCCTATCATTTCTTGCTTCGTTAATTCCAGCTTACCGGTGGAATCATTTAATGTGGCTTGCCAGCTAAATGTATATGGGGAAATGGTTGTGGAATCCTCTTCCGCATCTGGTTGATCTGCTTTATTATTACAGGCAACAAATACTGAACAGGCTAAAAGAATCAATATATAATTTTTCATAGCTGGATGATTTGGAGTTGTGAAGGTAGGAATTTATTTGGGGAGGGTTTGACAAGATAAAAATAGGGATTCGAAAAAATAAACGATCAGGTTTGACCACCTTTGTATTCCTCTATAAAAACTTTATCAATATTGGCATTTATAAAATCCATACTTTTTTTAAAATCTGATTTTATGTTAGGAGCTAAATATTTTAACCAATCAGGATTTTCTTCTTCTCTAAAAAATGAATAAAGAGCTAAAGCATATCCCCATTCTCTTTGTTTTAAATAGCCAAGGCTGTTGTGGCTATAGCTGTCAAATGATCTATGCTCTTTAAAAGCAGAATTGGCATTAAAAATACCTAAGCCAAAAACAACGGGAGTTAGGTCTGTAAGTTCTTCATCATTAAAGTCAAGTCTTTTTTCACCCAAAATTTTTATATGCGAAAATTCATGGGCAAGTGTTGCAACTAAATTCTCCGGGTCATTCAGGCTCTTTTTCTCAATTAGTATTTCGTATTTGCCTTCTTCATTTTTACCAAAATATAAACCTGCGGAGAGCTTTTCATCGCTGTCTTTGTCAACCTCGGTCCAAATTCTATGTCCAAAGTCTCCGCTAAACTCCTGGATGTTTTGGTCGTAAGTATCAATTTTTATTTCATTGATATCAATCTCCATTTGTGTAGCAACAATTTCTGCTGTCTTTAGTAAAGATTCTTGTGAGCCATTGTAAGTAATTGGAAAATGTTGGGGTGTTGGAAGCAGCATTGGTTTAGTAGCAATGTTATCATGCCCAAATTGCGTTGCTAGCCAAAGAAAGGAATTTTCCATCCAGAGACGCATTGCTGGGTCTATGGGACAATCAGGGTTTTCTTTTTTTGAAAATAGTCCGAACATAGAAGTTTACAGAGACAGCTAAATCTATTTATAACTTTAACTGCCAAAGTAAATTTAATTGATTTTTGGAATTAACGTCCAATGGAATTAGTTTGCCATTAACTCTTCCCTCTTCCACTCCTTATCCATATAAAAAGTACCAAACGGAATAATAGATGCAACAAACACTTTTAAGCCCCAGCCAAAAGATTTATTGTATTGATCTTTCACCAGGTAGGCAGCAACTGCTAAACCCACAAACAAAACACCATGTAATCCACCAATAACAGTAACCGCCATCGGCATATCAGCAAAGTATTTTAATGGCATGGCTATTAATAATAACACTAAAAACGAAATGCCTTCTACAAATGCTATTTTTCTAAACCAGCTATATGTTTTCTTCATTGTGTGTTTTTATCTCATAACTCGAAGCCAAATTAAACTACTCCATTGACCATTCACTATTCACCATCAATAATCTATCACCTGCTCCTCTATCGCCTGTGGAATTTCTCTCCATTCATATTGCTGGTTTCGCAGTTGTGGTTCAAAACCTGCTTCCCGAATAGCTTCTTGTATTGATTTATACGTAAAGCGATGCGGCGCACCGGCAGCACTTACTACATTTTCTTCGAGCATAATGCTTCCAAAATCATTGGCACCTGCATGCAAGCAAATAGAAGCCGTTTGTTTTCCAACGGTTAACCAACTGGCTTGTATGTTCTTTACATTCGGTAGCATAATGCGGCTGAGGGCTATCATGCGAATGTATTCTTCTGGTGTAGTTAAATTTTGTACACCTCTTATTCTTGCCAGTAACGTATCTACATCTTGAAAAGTCCACGGAATAAATGCTAAAAATCCTTTTGCATCTTCGGGCTTCCGACTTTGTACTTCTCTTATTTTTACTAAATGGTCAAACCGTTCTTCAATCGTTTCAACATGGCCAAACATCATCGTGGCCGAAGTAGTAATATTTAGTTTATGTGCTTCATGCATTATATCCAGCCATTCTTGTGCACCACATTTTCCTTTAGAGATCAGGCGGCGAACCCTGTCGGTTAATATTTCTGCACCGGCGCCTGGTAATGAATCCATACCGGCTTCTTTCAATGCCATCAGTACCTCACGGTGTGTTGATTTTTCTAGTTTAGTAATATGTGCCACTTCCGGTGGCCCGAGTGTATGCAACTTTATATGCGGGTACTCTTTTTTTATCTGGCTGAATGTGTCCACATAATATTGAAGTCCAAGATCCGGGTGGTGTCCACCTTGTAATAATAACTGGTCGCCACCCCATTTCAAGGTTTCTTCAATTTTTTTCCGGTAGGTCGGCATATCGGTGATGTAGGCTTCTGCATGTCCGGGTATGCGGTAAAAATTGCAAAACTTACAATTGGCAATACATACATTAGTGGTGTTCACATTCCGGTCTATCTGCCAGGTCACTTTTCCGTGTGGCACCTGTTTTTTCCGAAGTTCATCGGCTATAAACATCAGGTCCGCCAATGGTGCATGGTGGTAGAGATACACTCCTTCTTCTATTGACAAAAAGCCAAAGGCGGAGGCTTTCTCGTATAAATCGTTTAGCTGCATGGGTGCAAAGTTACATTGCAATAACACAAAAAAGGTTGAGTGGTTTTGATTAGCCGCCGCATTAAAGTAAATTTATATAAATGGGAGCCCTTACTGCATCATTTTGAACAAGATTTGGGTCTTATTGTTGTTAATTACCATACCGTCTAATAGATATGAAAAAGGCGTTACATTGTTTTGCCATCCTTAGTTTACTGTTTAAGTTACAACCCGTAGCCGCACAGGAAGAGTTTATTGAACCCCCTTCCCGTCATGTTGCCACTATTCCGTTTATACAACTAACCGGTGGTATTATTTTGCTGCAAGCCCGGTTTGCCGATTTTCCCGATACCTTGAATTTTGTACTCGACACCGGTAGCAGTGGTATTTCACTCGACTCTACAACAGCAGATTATTTTGGTATAAAACCAACACCGACGAATAGGTCGATCCGTGGTATTGCGGGTATCAGAACTGTAAGTTTTTTTTATAACCAGAAATTGCATTTTCCCGGCCTTACGATTGACAGCCTGAATTTTCATACGAATGACTACGGAATTCTTACGGCTGTATATGGCGAACGCATTGATGGCATTATTGGCTATTCCATCTTGAGCCGTTATATTATGAAAGTAAATTATGATAGTATGCGCATTTCTTTTTGGACTCCCGGAAGTATTCGGTATCCAAAAGGTGGGTATCTGCTCAGGCCTACCATAAATTTATTGGTGTCGCAAGATCTGCGGATAAAAGATGACAGGGCCATCAACGCCAAATTTTTATATGATATGGGTGCGGGGCTGTGTATGTTACTAAATAAGGAGTTTGTGGAAGACAGTATGTTTTATAAAAGAAAGAAAAAACATTTTGTAAAAGAAGGAGAAGGGTTGGGCGGAAAAATTGATATGGATCTTACAGTAATACGGGAAGTAAAAGTGGGCCCTTATAAATTTAAAAACGTACCTGTTTTTACCTTTGATGATGAGAATAATGTTACCTCCTATCCCTATATGGGAGGGCTCATTGGGAATGATATTTTACGACGATTTAATGTAACCATCAACTATAAAAAATCCGAGATATACTTATTGCCCAATAGCCACTTTAATGAACCGTTTGATTATTCTTATTCGGGAATTGAGTTATATCTTATTGATGGTATTATTTTTATTGGCGATGTAGCAAAAGGTTCACCGGGCGAAGAGGCCGGCCTTAAAGAAGGTGATATTGTAATAGCGGTGAATAAAGTATTTTCTCAAAATCTCAACCAGTATAAAATTGCCTTGCAAAAGCCCAATGAAAAAGTAATGATGCTTATCCGCCGGGATGGAGTATTGCAGGAAGTTGAGTTTAAAGTGAAAAGTATCTTATAGTTTTTGTTTCAGCATATTTGTTCTGCAACCGCCTCCATTTTTCAATACTTTTGCAAACTGTCCGTTATAATTTTGGGCAGGATTAACACTGACTAGTTTTGTCAGCAATTTTTAGCAACCAGCTTTGTAATTCAACGAATGTTATTTGAGTATGATACAATTTGAAAAATTTACATTGGATAATGGCCTTAAAGTAATTGTACATCAGGATTTATCTACGCCCATGGCGGTAATGAATATTATGTATGATGTAGGCGCAAGAGACGAAGATCCGGAACGTACAGGCTTTGCTCATTTGTTTGAGCACCTCATGTTTGGCGGCTCCATCAATATTCCCAGCTATGATGAGCCTTTGCAAATGGCCGGTGGAGAGAATAATGCTTATACTACCAACGATCTTACTAACTATTACATACAACTTCCGGCAGAAAACCTGGAAACCGCTTTTTGGCTGGAGAGTGACCGCATGTTATCATTAGCTTTTGAAGAAAAAAGTTTAGAAACACAACGTAAAGTGGTGTGTGAAGAGTTTAAAGAGCATTATCTGACCAAGCCATATGGTGATGTGCAACATAAACTAAGAGAGCTGGCGTATAAAAAACACCCGTACCGTTGGATGACAATTGGGAAAGAACTATCTCATATAGAAAATGCACAATTGAACGACGTTAAGAATTTCTTCTTTAAACATTATCGTCCGGTAAATGCAGTACTTGTAGTTGCAGGCAATGTTACAACAGAAAAAGTAAAAGCCTTAGCCGAAAAATGGTTTGGCGATATTCCTGCCGGAGAAAAATATATACGAAACTTGCCACAAGAACCTGTGCAGACAGAAGAGAGAAGGCAGGTGATAAAAGCCAATGTTCCATTAGATGCGTTGTATAAATGCTGGCATATGGCGGGACGATTGGATAAAGAATATCACACTATTGATTTATTAACTGATGTTCTTAGTGGAGGTGGTTCCTCCAGGTTGTACCAGGCATTGGTAAAAGAAAAACAACTATTCAGCAATATAGAATGCCATCATTTTGGCAGCACCGATAATGGGCTGGTATTATTGGAAGGGAAATTAGTGAAGGGGGTTGCGATGGAAGAAGCAGAAAAAGCAGTTGAGATAGAATTGGGAAAAATGAAAAATGAATTAGTAAGTGTAGAAGAATTACAAAAAGTAAAAAATAAAACAGAAAGCATGATCGCTTTTGAAGATATGAGTGTAATGAGCCGGGCAACCAGCCTGGCTTATTATGAAATTTTAGGTGATGCAGCCTGGATGAATACAGAGCTGGATAAATATGCCGCGGTAACAGCAGCAGATATTTTGCAGGAAAGTAAGAATATTTTCCGCAGTAGTAATTGCAGCACTATTCATTATCTATCTAACAATTAAGAAGAAAGAAAAGATCATTATGCCAGACAGGAAACAATCACCCACGATAGTAGATGCGGTTAATTTTAATCTTCAGTTAAAGCCTGCCGACAAGTTTACATTGCGCAATGGCGTAGAAGTGTACGCAGTAAATGCAGGGGCTGAAGATGTACTATCACTGGAATGGGTCTTCTTTGCCGGCAACTGGCAGGAAGAAAAAAACCTGGTGGCAGCTACTACTAATTTTTTGTTGAGAAATGGAACATCCAAAAAATCAGCTTTTCAAATTAATGAACATTTTGAGTATTATGGCTCGTACCTCAACAGGGCCTGTTACAATGAAACATCTACCATTACGCTGCATTGTCTTACAAAACACATAAAGGAATTACTACCTGCTGTAAAGGAATTGATCACCGATTCAACTATGCCGCAAAGGGAATTAGATGTTTATAAGCAGAACATGAAACAACGGCTGAAAGTGAATTTGAAAAAAAGTGATTTTGTAGCCAGCCGCTTAATTGATGTTTATCTGTATGGAGAAAATCATCCGTATGGCAAGTACAGCAAAGAAGAAGATTTTGGGGCACTCAACAGGGAAGAATTGGTACAGCATTATAAAAAATATTATCAGGAAGGAAAATTGATCTTGTTTGTTGCAGGTAAACTCCCAGCGAATCTTGATGCATTATTGGACGAACATTTTGGAGATCTGCCTAACAAAACAAATGGCTCTTCTTCTATCATTTCAACACCGTCAACAGAGAGAAAATTCAGGGTAACGAATGATGCCAATGGTGTACAAGGCTCTATTCGTATCGCAAGACCATTTCCTAATCGCCATCACCCGGACTTTTTAAAAGTACAGGTACTCAATTCATTGTTTGGCGGATTTTTTGGATCGAGGCTGATGAGTAATATCCGGGAAGACAAAGGGTATACATATGGTATTCATAGCTATTTGCTCAACCATATTCATGAATCGGGTTGGATGATAAGTACAGAAGCTGGTAAAGATGTAAGTGAAGCTACCATTACTGAAGTGTACAAGGAAATGAAAGACCTGCGGGAAGAGTTAGTGGATGAAGAAGAATTGCTATTGGTAAGAAATTATATGATGGGTAGCTTGTTGGGTGATCTGGATGGTCCTTTCCAAATAATTGCCCGTTGGAAAAACATTGTATTAAATAACCTGACCGAACAATATTTTTACGATTCTATCAATACTATTAAAAACATTTCAGCAGAAGAGCTCCAAGCTCTTGCACAAAAGTATTTGCAGCCGGAAGATTTTTATGAGTTGGTGGTGGTTTAGTACTTGAAAAAATACTTTTAACCGGTTTCGTCCAGCAAATAGCCGGTTTCGCATATAATTCGTACAAAGTGTTAAAAAAATATTGACCTTCGTGACATGACTTTCGACCGTAAAGAATTATCCAACGAACAACTTGTACATTTTTACAGAAGCCTGCTTTGGCCCCGCATGATTGAAGAAAAAATGCTGGTGCTGCTGCGGCAGGGAAAAATCTCCAAATGGTTTAGCGGTATCGGACAAGAAGCAATATCTGTAGGCGCCACTTTAGCATTGCAACCCGATGAATGGATAATGCCCTTACACAGAAACCTGGGAGTTTTCACTACCCGAAATATGCCGTTGAATAAATTATTTATGCAATGGCAAGGTGCACAGGAAGGATATAGCAAGGGAAGAGAAAGAAGTTTTCACTTTGGAAACAGAGAGCATCATATCTGCGGAATGATATCACATCTGGGGCCGCAATTGGCCATTGCCGATGGTGTAGCATTAGCACATAAATTAAGAAAAGAAAAGAAAGTATCACTGGCCTTTACCGGCGATGGTGGAACCAGCGAAGGCGATTTTCATGAAGCATTAAATACAGCAGCCGTTTGGGACTTACCGGTCATATTTATTATTGAGAACAATGGCTATGGATTAAGTACCCCGGTAAATGAACAATACCGTTGTATCAGTTTAATTGATAAAGCCAAAGGCTATGGAATGGAAGGAGTGCAGATCGACGGTAATAACTTATTACAGGTATATGATACAATAAAAGGTGTAAGAGACTATTGCATCAACAATCAAAAACCGTATTTGATTGAGTGCCTCACTTTTAGAATGAGAGGACATGAAGAAGCCAGTGGAACAAAATATGTACCGCAGGATCTATTCAAACTCTGGGAAATGAAAGACCCTATTAAAAACTACGAACAGTTTTTAATAGGAGAAGCTGTGCTGGATGAAACAAAAGTTGCAGCTATAAGAAATGAATTCAAGGAAAGAATAGAAAGCGAACTAGCTATTGGTTTTGCTGCAAAACCGATAGTAGTAGATACAGAAGAAGAGCTGGAAGATGTTTACTCAAAATCAGGTGTGAGTGATCGGGTGTCGGGTGTCGGGGTCATTGATAACGCACGACTGACAACCTACAACCCACAACCCTCCACTGAAAAGCGGCTAATAGACGCAATTAAAGAAGGTCTTTATCAATCCATGCAACAACATCCCAATCTTATTCTCATGGGTCAGGATATTGCAGAATATGGCGGTGCATTTAAAATCACTGAAGGTTTTGTAAATGAATTTGGAAAAGAAAGAGTACGCAATACTCCATTGTGTGAAAGTGCAATTGTTGGTGCAGCATTGGGTTTATCATTAGAAGGATACAAGAGTATGATGGAAATGCAGTTTGCGGATTTTGTAACAGTAGGCTTTAACCAGATCATCAATAACCTTGCAAAAATTCATTACCGCTGGGGACAAAATGCAGATGTGGTAATACGAATGCCAACAGGTGGTGGCGTTGGGGCTGGTCCTTTTCATAGCCAGAGTAATGAAGCATGGTTTATAAAAACACCAGGATTGAAAGTGGTGTATCCATCATCACCTATTGATGCAAAAGGGCTTTTGATAGCTGCCATTAATGATCCGAATCCTGTTTTGTTTTTTGAACATAAAGCGTTGTATCGTTCAGTAAGTGGAGAAGTGCCAACGGGCTATTATGAAATAGAAATTGGTAAAGCAAGACATATAAGAGAGGGCGATGAAATTTCCATCATTACTTATGGTGCTGGTGTACTTTGGGCAGACGATTATGCAGCGGAGCATCCGGAAATTTCTATTGATATACTTGACCTGCGTACTTTATTACCTCTTGATTATTTAGCTATTCGTGAAGCAGTGCAAAGAACCGGCAGAGTTTTGTTATTACATGAAGACACATTGATTGGGGGCATTGGTGGAGAAATAGCCGCCTGGATTGCAGAAAATTGTTTTGGTTTATTAGATGCGCCGGTAATGCGTTGTGCTTCGCTGGATACACCCATTCCATTTAATATAGAGTTAGAAAACAATTTTATGGCGAAGGCAAGGTTGGATGAGAGTATTCAGAAGCTGTTGAACTATTAGTATGGCAAAGAGGACAGCAGCAAACCTTCAAAAAGAATTAAAGCGACGTTATGGAAAGCTAGTCGAAAGCATTTCCGACTATTATCATCATCTTGACCTGCGACCATTTGATGATCTTGATGATGATGCCTTTGCTTATATCATGGCGAAAGTGAAAGGTGTAAATATGCTGGATCTCAATGAAACTGAAATAACCAATGAAAGTATCAAACTGCTTACAAAGCTTGAGTATGTAAATGAATTAAGAGCAAAACAATGCCGAAACCTTGATAATGGTTGTATAGATGATCTGAATAAATTATCCAGCCTTGTTTTCCTGCATGTAAAATCTACAGCTATCACTATTGATGGATTTTTGCAATTAAACAATCTCCCCAACTTAAAAGAGCTTATGTTTTCTGCCGATGATGTGGAAAGCATAGCCGATAAGATGCACTTATTAAAAGAGCAATTACCTAATTGTAGCTTTATAGTTAATTCAATACCGTATTCTTTTAACCAAGAATGAAGCGGTGAAATAATTTTTACGAGATGAACTTAAGTTTTCTTTAGTTACTTCATCAGCCTTTCCCTCACCGCCCAGGCTACTAACTGCTGAGTATTAGTAAATTTTGTTTTGCGTAACATATTGCGCCGGTGTGTTTGTACAGTTGTTTTTGCTATACCCAGTGCGCCGCTTATTTTTTCACTGGTATATCCATTCGCAACTAATTCAAGCACTTTTAATTCAGCTTTACTAAGCAATATTTTACGAATGGGCATGTTTAAATAATAATTTTTTTCTTTTTATAGATATATCAAAGATTCATACTTATGCAAGAGTATGAAATACCTACTTCTAGGTAATTTTTTATCACAACCTGTTTAATTAAAAGCTTTTCTGTCTAACTTGAGGTCGTATGGCCGGATATAGGTTTCTGTGTACTATTGTAATTTCTTTTTTTGGGTGTATACAATTATCATATGCTCAACCATCTCCACCCACCGAATTTTATTTATATGAGGACAGTAGTAAGTCATTAACTCCTGATGATGCAATAGCATTATTTCAACAAGGAAATTTTAGCAAAACAAACGACAAATCTTACAATGCTGGTTTTACAAAATCAATTTTTTGGCTGGCCTATACCAATGAGAAAGACCGGCCAGCAGACTCATTAGTGCTTGCTATTGGCCATCATCATATCAACCGTATTGTGTTTTTTTATGGAAACGATAGTTTGGTAACTCAACAATGGGTAACGGGTGATTATTTTCCCTTTTCTCAACGACCTGTACCTGCTACAGGCTTTTATTTTCCAGTAACTAAGAAAGGATTGTACCTGGCGCAGATTGATAAATCAAACGAATCGCTTCAACTGGCCTTTTACCTGGTTTCAAAAAACGAAGCCCTGGTTATAGAAGCAAAACAGAAAACCAGTATGGCCATATTTACCGGCATGATATTGCTGCTGGTAATTTTTGGTATTTATCTGCTCGTTATTACAAAATCCAGAATTTATCTCTGGTATATTTTATACATCAGTACGGGATGGCTTTGGGTGTTGGCGAATGCAGGTTTTGGGTTTGAGTATCTATGGCCCAATCAAGCCTGGTTTGCCAGTAAGGCAAGGCCCGTTTTTGCCATAGCACCACTAGTTTTTGCTGTATTATTTCTTGGAAAGTATATCGGGGGAATTAAAAATAGAAAAGTACTATGGCTGTTAAGAACCATGAATATCCTTTTGCTAGCTTGTATTGTAACTATCCTTTTATTTAATGAAAAGGGATACCAAAATTCATGGTGGTTGTATATACAATATTTCATTCCACTTATTTCACTGTTGTATGTGATTGTAATATTGGGTATTCTTATCATTACTTCCGTACGTGGAAATAAGCTGGCGATGTTTTATCTGGCAGCTGTACTTGTTTTATTGATAACAGCCATTCTACAAATTTCTTTTTCATTAGGAAGTCTCAATAAGTTTAGTAACTTTTTTAGTCATTATGGAGTGGCGGTGGGGTATGTAATGGAAGCTATTATTTTAACGGCAGGTCTTGTCTATCGATTTAATCAATATAGACTGGAGAAAGAAAAATTATTGCTGGAAATGAATAAACGCCAGGAAGAAAATACACAAATACTTATAGAGGTGCAGCAAGCAGAACGCAGTCAGGTGGCCAATCAGTTGCATGATGTAGCGGGGTCCTTACTATCTGCCGCAAAACTTAACCTTTCCTCCCTGCTGGAAAAGGGAATAATCAACGAAACAGCCAGTAGAAGTGTTGCTAAGGCAGAAGAAGCCATTAGCCTCGTGTCTGATATGGTGAGAAATTTAAGCCACGCCTTGAGTCCCGTTATGCTCGAAAAAGTAGGGTTTAATACATCGCTTGAAAAGGTAGTGGCCATCGTAAATGCATCTGGCATAATTAATATTCAATTGCAGACAATAGGATTCGAAAAATATGAAACAGGTCGTAGTAAATATTATACAGCACTATACGGCATAGTATATGAATTACTAAATAATATTGTAAAACATTCCGGCGCCAGAAATGTGCTGATACAGGTAACGGAGCATCCCGACTGTTTTACTTTGATAGTGGAGGATGACGGCAGGGGACTTACAGCAGGAAAAGGAGAGAAAAAGAAAACACTGGGTATTTCCGGAATTCGTTCTAAAGTAGATTCGCTGAAAGGAGTGATAGCATTTGATACGAACAAACCACAGGGGCTGATTGTAACTATAGAAATTCCTATTACCAACCATGAAAACTAAAATAGTACTCGCAGATGATCACCAGTTTTTGCTGGAAGGAATCACCGTTATTTTAAAAGAAATGCCATCGATTGAAATTGTGGCAACAGCACAAAACGGATTTGAGCTGATGGATGCTGTTGCCCAACAACAACCTTCCCTGGTGGTTTTAGACTTAAATATGCCCGGCTATGATGGATTGCAATGCCTGCAAAAAATTAAAAAGCACTATCCCGGCGTGAAAGTATTGGTGTTAACCAATTATAACCAGCCAGAACTGGTGGAAGAAGTAAAAAAAATGCAGGCCGATGGATACCTGGTAAAGAACTCATCAGCTATTGAATTAAAAGATGCTATCTCAACAATTATAACTGGTAAAAAACATTTTCCTGCAGCTGTTGAACTTAGCACTATTGCGGAGGACTCTTTTTTCTTTGATGACTTTTTAAAAAAATACCAACTTACTAAACGGGAAGTAGAAATTATAAGGATGATTTGCAAAGAAATGAGCACCAAAGAAATTGCTGCCCGCCTTTTCTTAAGCGAACTAACGATTAACACTCACCGAAGAAATATTCTACGCAAACTGGAAGTAAAAAGTGTAGCCGGGCTGATGAATTTTGCCCGGCAGAATCAGTTGCTGTAAGTAAATACCTATTAGTAGGTATTGTTTACCCAAATTAAGCCATGTAGCTTAGTATCACTTTCTTGTTATTCTTTGATAAAAGAATAAAACTTTTAATCATGAAGAAAATAACTTTTGCATTGCTGTTTATTGGTATCAGCTTTTGGGCACAGGCTCAACCAGTGGTTGAAAAAATTAACCTGAAAGGCACTGATTATACTGTAACAAAGCAAATACCAGACGACCAAAAGGTGATTCTTGGGCGATATATTTATGAGTGGGGCAAGCAAAAAGAAGAACCGATTGTTCAGCTTAATCCAGACGGTACTGGTTTATTTCAACCACATGATGTACCTGCTATACCAATAGAATTTTGGCTCGATTGTGATGAGGCAGGAAAAGTTCGTAAGCAGGACGGCGTTAATGGACGATACCAGGTTACTTTATTAATTAAATATGGCCCCGGTTCCCGCATTTATGCAGCAGGTACTTACGATTTGATGGGTGTAATTGTTGTGCCCGACGAAAACTATGCTGTTATTTATGGAGAGAGATTTAAGAAACTAAAATAAAAAAGTTATTTCTTATTGTAAAGCAGGCTTTCGCCTGCTTTTTTTATGTAATTAAATGAATATCTTGTAGCAGCTCCTCCCTGCGAAAGCATTTTATTTCTGCCCTTCTACCACTACCAAAACCAACCAACATGACAACCACACTGGCAGCACCTGTAACCCAATCTGAAAGAATTGTTATTCTCGACTCCTTAAGGGGAATTGCTATCCTGGGAATTTTATTAATGAATATTCCAGGATTTGCTTTACCGGAAGCGGTATATAATGACCCTTCAGTGCTCAACGAATGGGGAACTATCAATTTCAAGACCTGGTATTTTATTGATTGGTTTATGGAGGGAAGTCAACGGGCTTTATTTTCCATGTTATTTGGTGCCGGTATTATTTTATTTATCAGCGGCAAAGAAAAAAAGACAGATGGTTTGTGGCCAGCGGATTATTTTTTTCGCCGACAATTATGGTTATTGGTCTTTGGATTGTTTAACGCTTTTATTCTTTTATGGTTTTGGGATATTTTATTTCATTATGCCTGTATCGGTATGATTGCTTTTGCTTTTCGCCGGTTATCTCCTAAAGCTTTAATCATTGGTGCAGTAATTTGTTTGCTATTACAAACCGCAAGAGAGAATGTGGATGCTTACAGAGATCGGAAAATGATTTACAAAGGTGAGATGATAGCAAAGATGGATACTACGGTAACTAAACTAACTGATGACCAAAAAGCAGACCTCGGTTCTATGATGGAGTTTAAAGAAAAAGCAAGCCAGGAAGGAAAACTCAAAAAAATGAATAAGAGTTTGAAAAGTGTGCAAGGAAACTATGGCGGCTTTTATGAGTACCAAAGTGAAAGAAGCCTGCGAGGTGAATTTTATTATACTTATTTCGGCATCTGGGATATTCTATTATTTATGTTTTTAGGAATGGCTTTTTTTAAATCCGGTATTTTAATAGGACAAGCTTCTTCTAAAGTGTATTGGGGTTTATTTATCGCCGGACTTGGACTGGGATTAGTGCTTTCTTATTTCCGCCTGCAGCCTTTGATTGATTATAAATTCAATTTTTATGAGTACACAAAAAATGTATCCTTTGAGTTTTATGAAATATCCCGCACTTTTAGAGCAGTTGGTATTTTTGGGTTGATCATGCTGTTGTATAAATCAGGTTGGTTCAAGTGGTTCTTTGCACTAATGCGTCCCGTAGGTCAAATGGCATTTACCAATTACCTCATGCAATCATTTTTAGTAGGATTATTTTTTTATGGAATTGGATTCGGTTATTTTGGAAAACTACAACGCCATGAAATATACTATGTAGTAGCTGCTACATGGACGTTGCAAATTATCTGGAGCCATATCTGGTTGCGCTATTTTCGTTTCGGTCCGTTGGAATGGGCCTGGCGTAGTTTGACCTATTGGAAGAAACAACCTTTTAGAAAAGAGAAACAAAATCTAAATACAGAAACAATAGGCTAAATTAGTTGACCCATTGTTTTCAGGCAATCAATTCCTCACTTTAAAACAGGTCAAATGAAAAAGTTCTTGATCATTATTGTTAGTGTGCTATTTGCAATTAACATAACAGCACAAAAAAACTGGAGCCCGGAACAGTCGCTTAAAATAAAAAATATTACAGCGGTGGTTCCATCGCCTGATGCTAGTAAAGTACTTTATACCGTTCGGGAAGCGGTTATGACAGACGATCGAAGTGAATATATCAACCAGATTTGGTTATGTAATAGCGACGGTAGCAACTCCATTCAGCTAACAAAAGGCGACAAAAATTCTTCTAACCCAAAATGGAGCCCTGATGGTAAGTGGATCGCTTTTACCTCTTCCCGTGATACCAAAACAAATTTATACATATTGCCTGTTGGGGGGGGCGAAGCAGAAAAGATAACCGATGTAAAATCTGCAGTGGGTAATTATGATTGGAGTGCTGATGGAACAATGATCGCTTTTACTATGCTTGATGCAGCAGATAGCAAAGAAGAGAAAAATAAAAAAGCCAAAGACGATGCTTATTTTATGGATGAGGAAGTAAAACAGAATCGGCTTTTTGTACTATGGCTGCATCAAAAAGATACGGCGGGTAAGTATGTTCAGAAAAAGATCACCAAAGAAAATTATAATGTAAATGCATTTGACTGGAGTCCTGATGGAAAAGCAATTGTTTATAGTCATTCAAAATCACCCGAAGCAAATGATAATGTCTACAGCGATATTTCTTTGGTGAACATAGAAAACGGCACCATCAAATCGATTGCAAATACGGGTGCGGGAGAAAGTAATCCCATTTTTAGTCCCGATGGAAAACATATCGCCTACTTCTGTACTACAGATCCTGTTGATTGGTCTGGCCCACGGCATGCTAAAATATACACTTTGTCGGATGGTAAAAGCTGGCGCCTAAAAGCCACACCGGATGAAAGCGGAGGCTTGCTTGGCTGGACACCCGATGGGAAAAATATTTTATGGACAGAAGCCAACAGAACATTGAGCAGTGTATACCAACTAAGCATAGATGGAAAAATGATCAGTGAGTGGAATAAGGGATCAAAAGATTTTTTAGCATCCTTTACATTAAATACTACAGGAACTCATATTGCATTTACTTTGCAAAATCCATCACAACTACCCGAAGCATATATCAGCACACTTACTAATTTTTCCCCGGTAAAAATTACCAGCCTTAATGCTGCACATCTTGGAAAAGCATTACCAAAAACAGAAGTAATAAAATGGAAAGGAGCGGATGGAAAGGAAATCGAAGGACTACTTACTTATCCAATCAATTATAAAGCTGGTGATAAAGTGCCGTTTATTTTAAATGTACATGGAGGCCCTGCTGGCGTTTTTACACAAGCATGTGTGGCTTCCAACCAGGGAGTCTATCCTATCGCTGCATTTGCAGAAGCTGGTTATGCCGTGTTGCGACCCAATCCAAGAGGTTCTACTGGCTATGGTGCAGAATTTAGAATGGCTAACCGGGAAGATTGGGGCGGAAAAGATTTTCAAGACCTGATGGCCGGAGTGGATCATGTTATAAAAATGGGAGTGGCGGATGAAAATAAAATGGGTGTAATGGGATGGAGCTATGGCGGATTTATGAGTAGCTGGATCGTTGGTCATACCAATCGTTTTAAAGTAGCTTCCATCGGCGCTCCGGTAGTGGATCTGTCACATCAAAATTTGACAGATGATATTGAAGGATTTTTACCATCGTATTTTAAATCAAATCCGTGGGACGATTGGAGTAAGTATGATGCTCATTCGCCACTACGCTTTGTACAAAATGTAAAAACACCGGTAATGCTGCAACACGGCGAAGCAGATCTTCGGGTTCCGTTCAGCAATTCCGTAATGTTTTATAATGCATTGCGCAGAAGAGACGTGCCGGTACGATTATTAGCATTACCAAGACAACCACACGGCCCAACAGAACCAAGAATGGTAATAAAAACAATGCAAACCAATTTAGAATGGTTTGATAAATATATTGGAGAGAAGAAAGGGTTTTAATTTTAAACGGAAAAATTTAATTCACTCATATGAAACAGGTTTTCTTTTTTATTTGTGTTACCGGGTTTCTTTTTTCCTGTAAGGAAAATAAACAAACTGAAACGCCTGCTGCCATTCACTACGACTCTTCCTATCAACCTGCCGTATTTACAAATGCAGCAAGAGAAGAAAAAATAAAAAATACGTTTGAAGTAGTTGATAAAATATTCAGCGACTATGCCGATTCCAATCATTTACCCGGCGTAGCGTATGGCTTGGTGGTAGATGGCAAATTGATTTACAAAGGAAATATTGGTTATACAGATATTGATAAAAAAATTCCTGTTACATCTTCTTCGCTTTTTCGCATTGCCAGCATGAGTAAGAGTTTTGCAACCATGGCCATTTTAAAATTGCGGGATGATGGTAAACTTGATCTTGATGACCCGGCCTATTTATATATTCCTGAATTAAAGGATCTGAAATACCCCACTGTTGATGCACCGCATATTACCATCCGGCATTTAATGACACATGGTGCAGGGTTTCCGGAAGATAATCCGTGGGGCGATAGACAACTGGCTGATACCGATAAGGATTTACTTGAATTAATTGCCAGACAATTATCCTTTTCAAATACTCCCGGTATTGCATTTGAGTATAGCAATTTGGGATTTGCCTTACAAGGAATGATCATCACAAAGATTACTGCCATGCCCTATCAGGATTATATCAGGAAAAATATTTTTGAACCCTTAGGAATGAAAACAACAACTTACGAGTATGGTGAAGTTGCTCCTGAAAAATTAGCACATGGTTATCGCTGGTTAAATAATAAATGGAACGAAGAAGAATTGTTGCATGATACCAAAGAAGGAAGCTGGGGAGCTATGGGAGCCATGATCTCTTCTATTGATGAATTTGCAAATTATATGGCACTGCATTTATCGGCATGGCCTGCCAATAATGCTGCCGATAATGGTCCGATCAAAAGAAGTTCGGTGAGAGAAATGCATCACCCATGGAGATGGAATGGATTTAATCCGAATTATAAATTTCCTGATGGAAGAACTTGTGCAGTAACATCTGCCTATTGTTACGGTTTAGGCTGGCTAAAGGATTGCGAAGGCAAAACTTATATTGCGCACAGCGGCGGCTTGCCAGGCTTTGGCAGCCAGTGGCGCATTATGCCCGATTATGGAGTCGGTATTGTTTCATTTGCGAACCGCACCTACTCTCCTATGGGCTATGTAAATTTAAAGGTGCTGGATACCATTATTAAATTGGCCGGATTAAAACCGATGGAATTACCCCCAACAAAAATTTTAGAGCAACGAAAAAATGATTTGGTAAAAATTTTACCCGATTGGAACAATGCAGAACAGTCAGGAGTATTTGCTGAGAATTTCTTTCCCGATAATCCCATTGATACATTGAAGAAATATGCAATTGAATTGTATGGCAAAGCCGGAAAGATAATTTCTGTTAGCTCTGTAAAACCAGAGAACCAACTACGGGGTTCATTTATGCTCACCGGAGAGAAAACAGATATAGAAATATATTTCACCCTTTCGCCGGAGAATCCGCCATTGATCCAGGAATATCATATTCGGGAAATACCAAAGAAAAAATCATTGTAGAAATTATTCATCTACTTCCTCCTCCTCTTCCACAACTATTTTTTGTGAAGGAACTCTTTCTCCGATCTGCTGCCGCCACATGGCGTAGTACAATCCTTTTTTGCTTACCAATTCATCATGACTGCCCTGTTCAGTTATTTTTCCTTTTTCCAAAACATAAATTGTATCTGCATGCATGATGGTAGAGAGACGATGCGCAATAAGAATGGTTATCTGCTGCTTTAATGCAGAAATTTCTTTTACAGTAGCTGTTATTTGTTCTTCAGTTAACGAATCAAGTGCAGAAGTAGCTTCATCAAAAATTAATAAGCGGGGTTTACGCAATAAAGCCCTTGCTATGGAAAGACGTTGTTTTTCTCCACCGGAAACTTTTCTACCCCCTTCGCCCAATACAGTATCTAATCCTCTGCCATTGCTATATACAATTGTAGTAGCGGATGCTTGTGCTAAGGCAGCATTAATTTCATCATCGGTGGCATCAGGCTTTACAAATTTCATATTATCCCGGATGGTGCCGGAGAATAACTGGGTGTCCTGTGTTACAAAACCCAATTGTCTTCTCATTCTGTTGTAACGAATATCTTTCGATGAAATGTTGTCATACAAAATTTCTCCGCTAACAGGAGTGTAAAGACCCACTAACAATTTTACCAATGTTGATTTACCAGAACCAGATGGCCCTACAAATGCAATGGTATCGCCAATACCAGCTTCAAAAGAAATACTTTCTATCGCATTTACCGTTGCATTGCGATGCCGGAATACAACATTATTAAATTCCAGATGTTCTATTTCTCCTACATCAATTGGTTCTTCGGGACGATACTCCGGTTCTTTCTTCATCAACTCATTGAATAATTGCAGCGATGCTTCTGCTTCCCGGTAAGAAAGTATAATGCCACCCAAATCTTGCAGGGGCCCGATGATGGACGTAGAAATAAATTGCATGGCGATCAATTCTCCCGGTGATAATACTTTACGGAAAATGAGCCAGAGTAAAATGAATAGAATAGATTGTTTTAATACGGTAAGAATAGCCCCCTGGAAAAAAGTAAGTGTCCGCACTTTTTTTACTTTCTTCATTTCAAGATCATAAATATCCTGTGTATGCTGACGCAATCGTCTTATTTCAGGATAGGTAAGACCTAAGCTTTTTACCAACTCTATATTTCGTAGTGATTCAGTAATAGTACCACTCATTTGCCGGTTTTGGCGAATGAGGGAACGTTGCAAAGTTTTGATAGAACGACTAAGAATGCTTGTCAATCCTCCCAGCAGTACAACTCCAATTAAGAACACTGGTATCAATGCCCAGTGTTTGGTGATAGCATACCAAACTAAAAACCCAATACCGACTAGTGAAGAAAAAAGAATATTAATGAAACTGGTTATAAAACGTTCAGTATCGTTTCTTACTTTTTGTAAAATGGATAATATCTCTCCGCTGCTCTGGTCTTCAAAATCCTGGTAAGGCAGGCGAAGTGTTTGCCGCAAACCATCATTAAAAATTTGCATGCCGAATTTTTGAACTACCATCCGCATCACATAATCTTTGAATGCCATTACCAATCTTGCGGCCAGTGCGATGGCCACCGCTATTCCCATCCAGAAGGAAACACCTCTTATCAATTCGGCTTCTGTTTTATTGCCGGGTTTTAAAGCATAGTCATCAATTATTCTTCCGAAAATTATGGGATCGTATAAGGCAAGTATTTGTGCTATGCCGGCAAGAACTAACGCTAGGAAGATCCACCAGCGATAGGGTTGAAGGTATGTCCAAAGAATTTTCATGTATTTGGGAATTCAGATGAAAAGTTACATCATTCGGTGGTAAGCAATAAAAAAGCATCCCACAACAGGCGGGATGCTTTTAGTACAATTTTTTGCTGCTTAGTTTCTTTTACAACTAAACTTTACCCATAATTTATGGGTATCATCTGCATGAGCAAAATTGCTGAATGGAATTATCAGGTTAATAAGATTCATGCTTTTATTAGTACTCGCAAGATCGGTAATGGCTTCAATAGTTTCAGTGCGGGTAGCACGGTAGTCAAGAATATACGTATCTGTTTTTTCTTCGCCCATCTTTAAGGCATCGAAAGAAGCAAAGTCATTGTCTTTGTGACGGGTTCCCAGAAAAGTTTTTACAACCAGCATCAGTTTTTTTTCTTTCAAGAGGATTTCTGGAATATTATAAGTTACTTTTCCCATCTGGCTGTTGTTGGATGCAGTGTGGTTATCCTGGTGATAACTCAACCCTGCTGTAGGGGGACCTTGGTAATTAGTTTGATTGTAAACCAGCTCCGACATATTATTATAGGAACGAAGTCTTGTTTTCATTTCGTTGTTTTCATCCAACTCCCATAGTTCGGTGCTTACCTGTCCGAAAACTCTTCTGCAATCACCATTGTCAACCTGGTTGCGGGTAGCTTCCGACACAGCGATATAGTTCAGCACTACATCAAACAATACTTTTTTACCTGTTGCGGTGGAGTTGCTTGTGCCAACCGTTTCAAATTGCCATTCTATATCGGATTGTCCCTGGTCGCCCCATTGAATTAGTTTTGCATTATTATTTACTCCGCCACCTTCTACTGCAGCCAGAAGCCCTGAGTTTTTATTTTTTAATTTATAACCCGTAGCCGTTTTTTCAAGTTGCCAATACAAGTCCTCATTATTTATAGGGGTTACATTTAAAGGTCTTGGTATCATTTCATTTTTTAAACAAATAAAACCGTATTGCTCTTTACTGCGGTTGAGAACACCGAGAAATTTATTGGTTTCCAAATTTTGAAATTTAAAATAGCCTCCGGTAACGGCAATAGCTTTCCATTTCATACCGGCTTCTTCGTTACGGGTAAACAAAATAATCTGCCTGTTTACATCTGGCCCGCCAACTGTTGGACTCGTTGGTTTGGCATATTTCCCACTCTTTATATTTTTTATGCGTACAATTTCGCCATCTTTAAGTTGAGCCTGTGTAGTAAAGGCCAACAAGATGAAGAGTGTTGGCAGAACTGAAAATTTAATTGGGTTCATAGTTGATAAGTTTTAAATCTTATAATACGACATAAAAGTAGATATTGCTGAAAGCTCAAACAATTACACATTCGGGTAATGAGCTTTTACTGGTAGTATTACGCAGCCAGCAATGAGAAGACTAGAAGCGGATTACAGACTTTTACGATAAATAGCCTGGCCACCCCTTGCTTTGGTGTGAATACCATTGTCAACTGTTAACACACCATTCACCAGTACAAAATGAAAACCGGTGGAATAAGCATGTGGTTTTTCAAAAGTAGAAAGATCTTTAACGGTGCTCTCATCAAAAATTACAATGTCGGCAGCGTAGCCTTCTCTTACTAATCCACGATTTGTTAATTGAAATTTTTGTGCTGGCAGAGAAGTCATTCTGCGAATGGCTTCTTCCAAAGAAATAACTTTTTCTTCCCGTACATATTTACCCAAAACTCTTGCATTAGTACCATATCCTCTCGGGTGTGGCACACCGGCACCAAATATCCTTATCGTAGCATCACTGGCAAACATATTGAAGGGATATTGCATGATGCGTTTTACATCATCTTCACCCATTCCATGAAATACGGCACTGGCTCCTCCATTCATCATGATATCAATTACTGTTAGTGCTTCTTCTTTTGCTTTATGTTTCCGGCCTTTCATCAGGTTGATCTGCTCAATACTTTTTCCGTTGTACGTTGTATCCGGAGCATAATAGGCAACCACCGCATAGCTGAAATGTTTCAGTTTTCTTTTCTTCAATCTTTCCAGCATGGAGTTGATCACATATTTTCTAACATCAGGCCTTTGTAGCCTTGCTTTAATAGAATCTTGCCCATCTGCCAAAACATTATCTGGTATTAATGTACTAATGGAAGTGCTGCTGGCCGTGTAAGGATATTGATCAATGGTAACATCAATGCCTTCTCTTCTGGCGGCTTCTATCATCGGCACCGTTACTTTACTTCTCCCCCAATTATGTTGACCGCTTAATTTAAAGTGAGAAATTTGTACTGGTAGTTTTGCTTCTCTGCCGATTGTTAGTGCTTCTTCAATAGCCTGGGTTACACTATCGCCTTCATCCCGCATATGGCTGGCATAAACACCATTGTATTTTGCTGTTACTTTCGCTAATGAAACAATCTCTGGAGTTTTTGTATAAGTACCGGGTATATAAATAAGACCTGTTGACATCCCAACAGCTCCATCCGCCATGGCTTTGTCTACAATATTTTCCATTCGCTTCATTTCATCTGCTGTTGCATCACGGTTTGCTCTTCCCATTACTGCTTTTCTTACATCATTATGTCCGATCAAAGAAGCTACATTAATAGAGAGTTTCAACGAGTCAACCCAACGCAGGTATTTTCCAACATCGGTATTAGAAGAACCACAGTTGCCCGTCACACAAGTGGTAACACCATCATAAATAAAACTTTTTGCTTCGGGGTCTCTTATTTCATCACCTTCCAAATGGGTATGCACATCAATAAAACCCGGCGCAACAATCAATCCTTTTGCATCAATCGCTTTTTTAGCCGATAATTTTATATCTCTTCCGGTCTTGATGATCTTCCCATCTTTTATAGCCACACTACCATAATACCAGCTGTTACCGGTGCCATCAATAATTTTTCCGTTGGTGATTAGAATGTCGCAATCCTGGCTTTGCGCAGCAAAACCAATGGCGAGGAAGAGAACAAATAATTTCAATTTCATAAACGAAAGTTACAAAATAATAGAGAAGCCTTTTTACAGAATCTTACATAGAAAGAAATTTACATTTCACTCCTTCAGGTGAATCGGAAAATATTTATTTTAAGACTTCTGCCGGGGGTCTTTTTATCATCGGTTGCCATTTTTTATAGGTAGCACTTCGCCATAGCCATTCTATCGGTCCATAATTAAAAAATTTCAACCAGATTGTGCTTAGTATTATTTGACAAATAAAAACAAGTAAGCCAAATATGGTATAATAAACCGGACCTACTTCCCCAAAATAACCCAGCCCCGGCCCAAGAAAAACATAGCTGCCGATCAATGATTGAAGAATATAATTACTAAAAGCCATTTTACCAACGGGTGCAAATACAGATAGAATTTTTTTACCGGTGATTGATTGAAAAGCCAGCATAAACAATCCTACATAGGCCATGGCTAATGGTGCTACACCCAAGGCATAAAAAATGGTTTGGTACCAACCTTTTGTTTTTAACTGCCAGTAGTCTCCCATATGATTGCTCATATAATAAGCTAAAAAATAATTAGCCGTTAAACCAATTGTTAATCCAACACCAATAATCCAGTATAGTAATGTTTTATACTGCAGGATATTTTTATAGAAATCAGAACGGCCTACTACATAACCGATCAAGAAAATACCCAGCACTTTTGGAATACGGCTTACAAAAAACAAATATTGATAGCGATAAAAGAAACCAACGATATTCATTTGTACCTGCTCAAACCAGCTGTCGCCGTGCTTCATAATGCTTAGAAAATCCTGTTCACTTTTGATCGTAAACATGGTGCTTTCAACCCTTGTTGCTGTTTTAATGGTTATATCAGCAGGGTAATTCAATACCGGGAAAGTCATTTTTAGCCAGTACAATAGTATGGGAGAAAGAACAAGCAGGCAGCCTGTTATTAATAAAGTCTTATTAGAAAGTTTGCGAAGTGGCAGCAAAATAAAACCAAGCATGGCATAAAAGAAAACAATGTCGCCCGGCCATATTAGCAAATGAATAGCACCCAGCAACAGCATGAAAAATAATCTTCGTCTTACTGTAGGCAAGGCATTGATCCCTTTTTCATCGGCTCTTTTAAATTGCAGTGCAATACCCCAGCCAAACAATAAGCTGAAGATGGAATAAAACTTTCCTTCAATCAGCATGTGATGAAGAAATTCCATTGTGTCGTCTGCCTTGGGAAGCAAATAAGGGCTTGTAATTTTAGCATCACCATTATACCAGCTAAATCCATTCAAATTGGCTATAAAAATTCCGAGGATGGCAAAACCACGAAGAACATCCATGAAGATCTCTCGTTGGTTCGTTTGTACAGGAGCTAAGGTTTGCATTGGCAGAATGGTTAAGGTTTGGTGGTAGATCTGATCGCACAATGCTGATTACACTACTCAGGCAATCAAGATACAAATATTTAAATATTCTCAGGTGTATGAAAGCTAAAATGAGGAAAATAATCCACGAACTATTAATAATAAGACCAAAATGAGCTTTGTTATTGTGATGGCATGGTTTTTTGAATGTAGCAGATGAAATCAAATTTATTAATCAATAAAACAAAAAACGATGGGAAAAAATAAAATAGGATTGTTACTGGCTGCAGCCGCAGCTTACGGAATTTACAGATATTCTAAATTAACGCCTGAGCAAAAAAATGGTCTTATGACGAAAGGGAAAGATTTTCTGAATAAGAATCTGGGCGATCTAAAAAATACAATGAATAAAGCAAGTACAAAAGCCACTGAAAACGGGTTTTAATTAACCATTTTCAGCATGCAAAAAAAGAGTTACCTAGTAACTCTTTTTTATTTCGTTTATACCGAAGTACTTCATTCATCTTTTGAACTCTTTTCTCCCACAAACCACTGCTCTTTGTTTTTAAAGAGTACATTAAAAGTGGTAAGCGATCCATAACAGCGGGTAATATATTGCTGGATATTTACTTTTTCTTCATCACTCAAGGTTTTGCTGCTGTTGATATTTTGTTCCAATACCCGCAGCCTGTCCCGCAACATAACTATTTTATGAAAGAAATCTTCCACCGGAATTTCTTTCGGCTTTAAACTTTTATCAGCCGGTTGTAACAGTAGCATTCCTTTTATCCACTTATCACCCAGTGGTACGTTTTCGGTGATACCTCCCCAGAGGCGTAATATTTTAAGTAACGATTTTTCTACTTCTGAATGGGTTTCAATTTCAACCGGTACATTCTCAGGTATTATTTCATCCAGCTTATCATCTGTTTTATCTATTTCCTTAATACCGGCATTGATAAAAGAAATAATATACGTAGCGTATTTAATGCCCACAATAACACCGGGACCGTGTTGAGTATGTTGTAATCTTGTGCCAATGCCGAGTGTTGTTTGGTCCATAAAAAATATTTCAGTTTGTGATGAATAGTTTATTCTCCGGGATGATAGGTTCGCTCAGCATTTTTCAACACATCTTCTTTATAAAAAAGTACTTCTTTAAATTTTCCTTTAGTGTACATTTCTAATTGGTCAGTAAAATGTTTGGACTTTGGATCACCACTGTTACCACCAGCTAATAATGATTTTGCTTTTATTTTTTCACCAAACTCTACAGCACATATAAAACTATTGCCACTTACACCATATCTTTTATTGGTACCTGGATAATAGCGACTATTATAAGAAGGTAACTGCCCCCAGGATGCAGAAGCAAAACCAACTGGAAAACTCGGCTGGTCATCTTTATATTTCTGTACAATATCGCTGGAGATGCGTTGGTAGCGATTGATCTCTCCCCAGGGCATTTGCCATGTACCAAATTTAGTAGTCAACTCTTTTATAACAGTTGCTAATGGCGGAAGTAATTCTTGAGCAGATGCTGTAGCAGCAAACTTTTTTACCAATGTTACCTGGTCATCCCAACCTTCATCAATATATACCCGTTGAATAGAAGCGGTTAGTTTTTGGGCCCACTCTATAGCCAATGTAGTAACTACAGAACTTTCCGATGAATTGTAATCCCAATTTTTTAATAGTTGAATGGGCTCGGCTAAAACTGTAAATAAAGAATCAGTGGAAGAAATATTTTTTTCAAAGGAACTCACCAACGCCGGAACCAGTATTTCAAAAGCAGTTAATTTTCTGTCGTATCCCGCCGCAATTGTTTTTTCTATAGTGAATTTGTTTTCATTGGCTAACACTCTTGCTGCATTAACACCCCGAAAATTTTCACCGTCCGGTGCCATATAGGCTGGGTAGTTTTCTTTTTTCGGACTGCTTGTACCTGAAACAGTAAAAGGAGTGGAATTGCAATTTTGTATCCAGCCGGTTGCGGGATTATAAACATGTACTGTTTCGTTTAATGGATGCAAACCTTTCCACTCAGTAGCCGAAGTGGTACCATCAACAGGCAAACTCCAGTTTAATTTTTTATCTCTGCGGGGCATATAGTTCCCATGCCAGTAAGCAATATTTCCTTTGTTGTCTGCAAATACAGTGTTGTTAGATGTATTGGCAAGCATGGCCATATTCTTTTTGTAATCTTCTAAGCCCTTTGTTTTGGTTCTCAGAAAACTTTGCATCAAACTTTGCAGTGAACGGTTATAACCTCGTACACTTATCCATTGCCCGTTGCGATTGGCCATGATAGGGCCATGATGTGTATAATAGGTAGTGATGGCTTTTGTATGAATCACATCATCTTTCTTATAACGAAGTGTAATTAATTTTTGAGTAACAGGTTTTAATGTGTTGTTGTACTCATAAAAAAGCTTGTCGTTCTTTTTTACAATTTTCTCCTTGTACATATCTGCTACATCCATATTACCCGAGGTGTGCATCCAACCACAATATTGATTAAAGCCCTGGTAAACGAAAAACTGGCCCCAGGTAACGGCACCATACACATTCAATCCTTCCTCACTTACTACCTGTACTTCCGGACGGAAATAAAAAGTAACATGCGGGTTGATATACAAAATGGCATTACCTGACGCAGTTTTGGATGGAGCAATAGCAAATCCATTAGAGCCAATGGTTTGTTCTTCAAAAAAATCTTTTGTTTTAGCAATGGCCGGAGCAGTATCACCTAAGTAAAATTTCTTTACATCATTCTCCGTGATATCACCGGTACTAATAGCACCGATGCTACCATCGGTCCAAAGTAATTGATACCAGGGTTTAAAACGGGTAAGTAAAGCTGGTTTTACTTCCGGATGTTTATAGAGATAGTAATTAATTCCATCTGCATACGCATTCAATAATTTTTGCAACCACAGCGGACTTTTTTTATAATCAGCTACTGCTTCGGCAGAATCAATAATTAATTTAATATATAGATCATCCTGCATTGAACTCTCCCCTTTTACTTCACTCATTCTGCCCAACTTTTCAATGTAGTTCATTTCTACTCTTTTGAAATCGTCTTCGCATTGTGCATACAATAAACCAAACACAGCATCGGCATCGGATTTACCATAAATGTGGGGAATGCCCCAATTGTCCCGGATAATGGTTACTTGTTTGGATTGTTTTTCCCAACGGGCAATTTCCTGGTTGGTAAAAGATTGACCAAATAATTGAATGGGCAGAAGAACAAAAAGCATGATTTTTTTCATGCGGAAAAGTTAAGAATTATTTCTTTCTTTCTCGCAGCGAACACAGCGAATACTGTGGACGCAGCAGTTGCCGCACCTTTGCGTTCGCTGCGTGAAACGGCTGTTATCAAAACAAAATTAAAACCCCTTCTTCTCTCCCGCAGGTTTTAATACCACTATTTTTTGCGAATGATCTTGCAGAATGTCACCAAAAAATTTTTTTACAGATGCATAATCAGTAGCAGGGATTTTGTGTTGTTTAAGGATTAAAGAGGTGACAGCGTAAACAGAGTTTTCTGATTCATTGAACCAAAACGTTGAATGGTAAGTAGCATAGCCGCAACTAAACTTATTTTCTTTTGGAAGGGCATCAATCTTTGTTCCCGCAGGAAGTTTTAAAATAGTCGTATCGTTTTTTTCAAAAGGGTAACGAAAATAATAATCTAATTTCCTGCTATCAGCTTTTGGAAGCGTTGAGGACCATAATTTATATGTTCTGGGATTGATAAATAATTTTTCGCCTGCAGTAAACTCCGGCACTTTAGATAAGGCCATTTTTAGTTTTGTTTTATGAATATCTGCAGCATCTTCTTTGCTTAAAATAAATCCATCAGGTTGTTTGAAACCAAAATAAAAGACCAGTGCCTGTTTTTGATTGTCTTTAGTGTCTTTTAAAATATCATTCATAAGATCTTTAAATGAACCTTTGGCGCTAAATACAGTTTCTGTTAATCCAGATAGATCATTGTCCATTGTAACCATAGTGTGACTGGAGAGTGTATTGGCAAAAGAATTACTTTTTGGTGTAGCCACTAACACCCCCCCTTCGTCGGTAATTAATAAGGCGTTTCTATTTTCGGTAAATGTTCCCAGTTCGTTAAACCCGGCAGTTGAGCTGGTGCACTCCAGCCAGATTGAGTCATTTGGTGCGGGTACACAAAGTATTACATGGTTGAAGTTATTAGCAGGAAAATCAGCGTCAACCGGTTCTTCATTATACGCTGCATTAATAATTGCAACGTGGCTATTGATGCCTATTGTTTTTAAAGCAGCTTTCATGTAATTGCTAAGGGCTTTACAATCACCATACTTTTTCTTATCGGTAAAATCTGCTGAAAAAGGTCTTAGTCCACCAATGCCCAACTGTATACTTACATACCTGAAATTTTGCTGCATATAATTATATATGCGTTTAATTTTTTCCTTATCGTTAGGGGCATCTTTTGTTAAGGCGGTAAAAAACTGCTGCCGCTCTGCCGGTAACACATCCAACCCTTCGTACAAATTTTTAATCCAGCCGCCAAAGCTTTTCCAGGAAGAAAGGTTGCCTTCAAAGCCATAGTGTGAAAATTTATCTGATACTATCATTACATGCGGATAACGGTCCCTGCTTGAAACAGCACCTTCTTCATACTCGATCGGCGATAAATTTTTTACTGACCATTTATAAATTTTATATTTTCCATGCTCCGTTATTACTGGTTGAATAGAGGTGTTTTTGGCTTTATACCTTATACCCAGTTCTACAGGAGCTTTAATAGTGTAATTGGATTCAACAATCCCTTCTTTAGGTTTAATAAATCTAAAGTCAGGAAAACTAAGTGTGCTTTTTATTTTCAGTTGATATTTTACTTCAACAGTAATCGGATAAGCCGCAGTTGAGATACGGGCATAGGTTACGTAGCCGTCTTCTATTAATCCTTCGCCGATAGCCACAGTAGACATTTCTTTTTGTTTGTACTTCCCGGTTTGCTTACCCATGGCATCGTACACTTTAATTTCCGCATCTTCTAATGAAACATATTTTGAGGAGTATTCATTAAACAGCAGGGCATCTTTTCCATCTTCATTAACAACCGTAAAAATTTTATGAACATTCACAGTAATTCTTTCGCTATTTTCCGCTTCTACCGTAATGTTTTCCAAATGAGTTATTACTGCCGCCTTATTTTTTAGGGCATCTGCAACGTTTGCAAGACTGTAGGGGCCAGGCTGTGCCGAAACAGTTAGCTGAGACAATATCAAAAAAAATACTGCGCCAAATAAGATCGTTTTCATCATTCTGCTTTAGCCAAAAAATTTATTTCTTTTTCCTGATTACAAACTGTTCATTCAGCAATTCAAAAAGTACTTTATAAAACTCATTTAGTTCGGCATATTGACTAACCGGGTAAATAGGTTTTTTGAATTCAATCAGTACTTTGGTCATTAACTGCTCGCCTGCTACCTGTGCTATTCTTGATATAGTAATACTGGTGTCTGCCATAATCATTTTAATATTCTTTGGTGGTGTTTCCAGTTCATACCCTTCAGGAAGCAAAAAATTTCCAAACATGAGGTAACTCTGGTTGTATCCAAAAAAAACATCTGACAAGCGACTGTCCGCAACAAATGGATTTTTTTCTAAACCAGAAAGCAGGTTAGATGAAAAATAAGTGTATTCGCCAGCCGAATTTAATGGTTGTGTAAATTTTATTTTCTGTATTAATGGTAGGCTATCAGACTCAAGATTTTCAAACAATACCTCTTCAACGGTCATACCTTCATTAAGGCCTGTGATATATTTTTCTGTATACTTATCTTTTCCTTTTTTAACAGTGGGAAGTTTTTCTAATCGGGCATAATCCATACTAGTTATTGTTGCATCGCCCTTCATAGTACCTGTTGAATCTATTTCTGCAATTACCTGAATAGTTGTTTTTGCCGCTAATTCATCACTCCACAAACTCCTCCATCCCCATTCAAAGGTTTCAATTTTTTCAATGAGCAAACCCTCAGTGGCCAAAATATCCGGAGGATAAAGATGAACCGGTATATCTTTTTCTGTAGCATCCAGCACATATACCTTTTTACCTATCTCTACAAAAGCCATTACTTTATCAAACTGGTTGAACCCCGGATACTCATAGGTGCCCGCATTGGCGGTATTTACAATGCCGTTTTGGTGACTACTTACCAAAAGTGGATGTGCATTAAGCCCTGCATCTTTAAGTAAGTTTACAAGTATGAGGTTTATTTCACCCAAAGTTCCTTTTTTATCTTTCCAGGCGGCTTTTACACCATCGAGGGCCCAGATGCCTTTGTATTCATTCCATTGCATATTATCCTGCACATATTCATATATGGTTTTCATTCTTTGATAAGGAGCTGTAACAGTCTTTAATTTTTCATCTAAATCTGCAGTACGGGGAATATTTTTTTTCACCTGTACTCCAAAATCTTCTTCTTCCATCAAATATTTAATTACCTGTACCCAGTTAGCAATTCTACTTTCACGGCGACCGTTAATAGTAAATGCAATAACCCTTGTTTCGAGCCTGTCCCGATAAAAATCTTCGTTTACAATAAAGGGCTCATCCCGAAACGCCGGCACATTGCTCATGGAATACTTCTTTACAGTTCGAACATCTTTGTCTTCAGAACTACTGGTATATGAACCAGAACAATGCGGTATAACGCTAACTTCTATTTCCATAGGGAAGTCTGTAACAAAGCGGCTGTATTTAACAGGAATGGAGCGTTGAAAATACCAGTCTATCAATCCTATTCCTTTATGTTTGAATTTATATTCTATAACGGAGCCTACTTTAACTTCAGGAAAAGTGAACACCTTTTCAGAAGATTTTTTATTTATTTTTTTATCGTAAATAAGTTTCTTTTCAACTTTTGATACGACTATGTTTCCGTTATTATCAAGGTTATGAGTTTGTGCTTCCAACCCGGTAATTTCCTGTGCGTTGCCTTCACTTCTAAATGGAAGATGAACATTGGCCCAATCTAATCCCTTATCAGAAAGTATTTTAATTCGTACTGTTCTTCTTAATTCCATACCAAACCCGGGAATGTAACTTAGCTCCCCATCATCTAACAACACCAATGCTTCGGCTTTTTCATCAAATTCACATAGCTTCATTTCCAGCTCTGCCTTATCTACTTTGCCAAACACCGGAACTGGTACTTCTGTAACTTTTACTTTATCGTCGTCTTTTTTCTTGCCTTTACCTTTTTGTGCAAACAAGGAAATAGTACATAGCAAAATGATACTAATAGCGAGGATTTTTTTCATGGGTGAGTTTACAATTTAAGATTTACAATGATGGCTTTCGGTGACACACAGCTGCTTAAATCATACCTTAGTAATTGTTTTACTTCTGGTAAGGAATATCTGGAAAAATAAGTAACATATTTTATTTAATCAACTTCTTAAAAAATTTCGGAGCAAAAATGTGATATAAAACAACTACAAACAATTGCTTTCAAGCGAATTAAAAAAAAGGTAACACTCTGTAACGGTTATTCGCTTTTTTCTAATTCTTCAATAGTTTTCTTTGCATTGGCTAGTCGTATTTGCTTATTCTTCTCTACTAGTTTATGCGTAGCCCATTTTTCTAATTTATGATGCAACGGTATAAGTAAAGCTGCAATGCAAACCAATGCCAGTAACATCAGCACCGGTGAATGATGGGTGATGCGTTCTAAAAAAGGGTGGAGGAGTAAATTTAAAAACTCAAAGACCAATAATAAAGCAACTACACCGAGAAACTGAATGAGTTTTGTGTTGGTGATATGGCGGCGACTGAGAGCCAAAAACAGTATAATAAAGGTGAGGATGCCCAGTGCTATTAAGGCATATTGAATGTTTTGCTTTCGCTGTTTTTCTTCTTTTATTTTTTCTGCCGCTACTTCCTGCTGCCGTAAATCTTCTTCAAATGTCATTAATTGTATTTGTTGATTGGCTTTACTGCTGTTTAATGAATCTGCTGCTGTTTTATAAACTTTTGCATACTTCAACGTGCTGTCGCAATTTGTTTTTTCATAAATATCAGTAAGCAATTGTGCCGGTTTGCTGCTCAGGTAAAAGAATGAAGTATTGTTAACTACTGCAATTGCTTTTTTTGCATAGAATACACAGGAATCGGTCTGTTTAAATCGATGATAATGATCTGCCAAACCTGTGTAAGCCAAATTAAGATACCTGATATTAGATGTGCCCAGGCTTTGATTTATTGCCATATTAAAATAACTAACGGCAAGCGGTGCATTGCCCAACTTGCTATGCACTCCACCCATATTTGTAAAAAGAAAACTAAGATTAGATGTGTTTTTTACACGTAAAGCATTTTCATAACACCTCTGTGAATACATCAATGATGAGTCTAAATTATTGGTAGCAAGAAAGGTGGCGCCCAAATTTAAAGGCCCCCAACCTTTTATTTTTTCATTTTTTCCCTTATCTGCATGTGCTGTTGCTGACAGGTATAAACTGATTGCCTTATCATACTCCTGCCTGTCTCTATAAATATGTGCCGCTTGATTTTCAGCAAAGGCCAAAATAGATAAGTTGCGGCTTTTTTCTGCTGCAGCAATACCTTTAAAATGATAATCAAGAGCTTTAATATTATTTCCCAACAGCCGGTATCCCTGACCTAAAAAAGAATATGCAACCGACAATTCGATATTATTATTTTCTTTTTTTGAGTGGTTCAATAGTTTTAATCCTGTTTCAATAGCCCATTCCGGGTTGTTATTAATTTCTGCAGTTACCAGGCTAACGAGTAAATCAACTTTTTTGTCTTCATCTTTTTCTATAGCAACTTTTTGCAGTATGGAATCGACATTTGGCTTTTGCGCATAAGCTGTTTGCATACATGCAATAAAACAAAAAAGGATCAATGTTTTTTTCATAAGTCAGTTTAATTCATTTTCTTTTTCGGTTGTTGCTGAGTGCTGCAATGAATGCCGCCACCGCTCCAGTTTTGCATCATCGCATCTATGAATACAAGTTTTCTTCCCGGAAACTGTTCTTCAAAAATTTTTCGCACCTGTTCTTCTTTTTCTTTGGAAGAACCATACGCAGTGTAAGTGGGCAGCAACACCGTTCCATTTGTTACCAGGTAATTCATATAACTGCCGGCTGGCACACGAAAGATACTATCGCCGGCTTTTGGTGCTTCTGCCGGAACAAAGCTTTTCATATCAACATCAAATGTTACTTCGAGTGAATCAATCTTTTCTCTTGCCTGCACCTTTTTTGTAATTAAATCAGGTAATGGAACTTTGATAATGGTAAATGATTTACCATCCTGGTCTTTTGCATTTTTAAGAATGTTGTAATTCTCATTCATCCGTTCATAATTTATTTGGTTGACGGGATTGAGGTCTTTTTCTTTTTCATCAACCCAAGCCAGCAGGATGGTTTTGGGATCGGCAAAGCGAACAAATTCATCTGTATGCCCGCCTGTGCCGCCGCCGTAATAATTAGCAGTGATGCGGCGAAAGAAATGGTGCGGATCATCAGCCAATCCTTTTTTCACCCACATGATCGTTGAAACACCCAACACTCTTTTGAACTCCGTTTCAATATATTCTTTTTTCAAATCAGGGTTTCGCTGAAATACCGTTGCTTCACATAGAATCAATGTGCCTTTTCCGTTTACTTCAATAGCACCGCCTTCATGCTTAACATCTGTTTTTAGTATGGCAGCACCTTCTGCAACCGCCATCTGGCTGTCTACTGTTGCTGTTTTCATCCGAAACTCATTTCGCAAATTCCAGTAATGATTTACACTGTCTTTATTGCCACTATACTTTACCTCTAAAAAACCGGGATAGCCATAACTGTTCCAGGCAAAATCAGCCACACCCAACTCGCCTTTTCCATTTACCAAAAATGCAGCTCCATGATCCCGTATCCAATAACGATCACCCGGCATGATGTAAGACTTATACATTGTGCTGTCAATACCCTGTGATAAAAGGTATGCTTTCGCTTTTTGGAGTAAGGTGTCATTATCAAATGCCATTTTCACTGTAACATTTGGTGCCAATGCCTTGATGATGTGTACAACAGCAGGGTAATAACCCCGCAGACTGTCTTTTTCCCAACCCAGCCAAACAGCATCATGCGGCTCCCACTCTGCAGGCATATAAAAAGTTTCTGGAGAACGTTTATACTTTTTTGTGTTGCAGGCAAACAGGATACATGCTGTAACAAAGAGGAAGAAAATATTTTTCATATTCGTTGTTGTTTCATTAATTAGATGTTAGTTATTTTTTTAGGGTTTCATATTATTTCTTTGAGGCATAACTCAGCCTTTTTCCTTAATTTTTTTAACTTCGTTTGATAAGTGTTGAATGCAGGTGTTTTACCTTCCACTGTTTTCTTTCTTTCACTAAAACTACTGTTTCCAGCCATTGTGCTGTTGTTTGTCTGCCATCTTTTATTATGATTGACTGAAGACGATAAATAACCCAGGCTGTAGTCTTATCTACGGTGGTAGTAATAAACTCAAAACTATTGGTTCGCTTAAAGTCTGCTGACTTATTCTGTATAATGGCTTTCAGAATAAGAGTGTCCATATTCCATACCTGTCCATATTCGTACAAGGTGATATCCGCTGTGCTATGGGCTTTCAAGCTGACAGAATCACGGTTGGATAATGCGTCAAATAGTTTTATGACTGCTTGCTTTACTGCCTCATGCTTTCCTATTGATTGGCCCTCCTGTATAGACGTTACAAGTTGTGCATATGATTGCCCGGTCAATACAATTGCAATCAAAAGCAGTATTGTTTTCATTTTTTTAAATTGATTTGTTCATTAAAAAATAGTGGAAATACTGAGGGACCTATCCTATTTCTTACCAGCTTCAAGGTCTTCCAGTTTTTTCCTCGACCCTTCATTTTCCTTAATTGCTAAGGCTTTTTTCAATTGAATACTGGCATTTACCTTATCACCTATAGCTATAAAATAATCGGAATAAGCGTTATAAACATTAAAACTTTCAGGATAATTCTGCACATTGAGTTTGAAAAGACTCTCGGCTGTTTTATACAATTTTCTACCTAAAAAATCATAGCCAATATAATTGACTTCCATTTCATCAGGCAGTATTGAGTAACTCATTTTTTTAGATAGATTGGCAAAATGATTCTGATACTTAGTAGCCAAAGCACCAGTTGAATCCATATAATCCTTCATGCCGAATTTTAATGGAAAAAAATCGAAGAAGAAACGTAACGCATCGTATTCGGTAATAAGCGGGGCAGAGCCATGCGTATCATCGGGATAGTATTTGCCGCTATATTTTAATCCATTTTGCTTGTTTTTCTCAAAAGCGGCTTGCAATTTCAAATTAGAACGGATATGTTGCGTCCCGACAGCAGTATCACTCACTACCTTTTTTATATCCATACCTTCCTCCATTGTATTGGCAATGCCCAAATACAATGATTTTCCATCAATTTTTTTTTCTGCCAAAAGCTGTTGCGTTTGTTTCAAGAGTTTTTCTTTATCCCACCACATACTTGGGTCTATGCAGATATATGAATTGAACAAATCCGTGTGATGCGTAAAAGTTTGCATCACTGCCAGGCCACCAAAAGAATGGCCAATGAGTATTCTATAAGGTGCAGTAGGATAGTTGGCTTCGATGTGCGGCATCAATTCCTTCTCCATAAAAGCAATAAAGTTTTCGCCGCCACCCGATGTTTTAGCGGAAACACTGTCCATAAAAGGAGGATCGGCATCAATATGACTTGGCGTTAAATCTCTCGTTCGGTCGGTATTTGTTATACCCACCACAATCATTTTGGGACACATCGTATTGCCATTGATACTGCTTAATTGTTGTATCATACCTACAACGGATGAAAAATGTCCATCACCATCTAATAGATATACTACGGGATACTTTTGGTTAGCACCCTCCGGCACATGTACCCAAATCTTCCTTTGCTCACCCAATATTTTTGATTGAATGCTGTCTGTTTTGCCGACGACAATATTTTGATTTTCTTCTTTGCCTTGGGTAAAAACAAGGTTTGCCAAAAGGCAAAAAGCGAGAAATAAGATTGCTTTTTTCATTTTAAAAATTTGATTGAGTATGATATTCTTAATTCTTGACTGCTTTACTTTCAATCCACCTTTTAATTTTTGTTTCCAAAATAATCAGCGGCAGACAACCATCTTTCAACACTTCATCATGGAATTCTTTAATGTCAAATTTATTCCCCAATTTCTTCTTTGCTCTTTCACGCAATTCAATAATTTTTAACTCACCTACTTTATAGCTAACTGCCTGTCCTGCTGTTACCATATACCGTTCTATCCGTTGTTCTGCTTCAATTGCAGACATAGGTTGGTTCTCCAATATATAAGCGATTGCTTTTTCCCGACTCCAGCCTTTGTAATGAATGCCCGCATCAACAACCAAACGAATAGCTCGTTCAATTTCACCATTTAGTCTGCCCAAATATTGATAGGGATCTTTATACATACCTAATTCGGTACCTAAGCTTTCGGCATATAATGCCCATCCTTCCGCAAAAGCACTTGTGGTATAAGCTTTTCTGAATTCTGGAATATCAGCCTCTTGTTGAAGAGCTAGTTGATAATGATGACCTGGAATAGCTTCGTGTATAAATAAATCTTCCATCGCAAAATAATTGTATTGTGCGGGGTCACGGATTACTTCATAAAAAATGCCAGGCCTTGTTCCATCTCTCGATGGTTTATTGTACTGCGCATTAGCACCAGCAGCCCGAAATTTTTCAGTAGCCCTTACTTCAAATTTTGCTTTAGGGGTTAAATTAAAAAGCTTGTTTAACTGCGGTGACATTTTATCCAAGAAGCTTCTGAATCTATCCAATACTTCTTCTTCCGTTTTGAAAGGGAAAAATTTAGGGTCGGTTTTTACATATTCAAAAAAGGATTTTAAATCAGCTTTAAAACCAACCAGTGATTTTACAGAATCCATTTCCTTGCGAATGCGGGCAACTTCACTGAGTCCTAAATTAAAAATTTGTTCAGCAGTAATATTGGTGGTGGTAAAATACTTTAACCACACTACATATTCTTTCTTCCCATTATTATTATCTAACAAGCCCGAAGTCTTTCTTGCTTTGTGGATATAATCAGCAACAATATAATCATGCAGTTTTTTATAAGCTGGCTTAATAATAGTTTCTATCGCATCCGAATAATCTTTTTTTAATTGAACCGCTGCCACACTATCTAAGTCGGTGGGTAGTTTTAGTAAGGGTTTGTAAAAAACATTTTCTTGTAAACCACCTTCAAATAATGCTTTTAATTGTGGCGGCACTTTTTCCATGGCAGCCCTGGGGTTTGTATTATTTTGTGCAACACCCTTTTTCATATTTGCAATAGCCTGGTCCACCCAGGTTTGAAAACCTTTCATGCGGCTAATAAAATCTCTGTAGTCTTTTTCAGTATTGAAAGGAACAAAGCCGGCTCCTGAACCTAACGTAGCAAACCGTGTTGGAAAACTAAATACGAATTGGTCGACAGGCCGGTAGAAAAACCACAAATAATTATCAACCATTTCGTTTTCAGATTTCAATTTATAGGTAAGCACATCAACACTTAATAGCTCAGAGGCTGTTAAACCTGTTTTATTTATGGCAGCTAATTGGGTGAGGTATTTTTGATTGAGTGCTTTTGCTTTTTTTATATAGTCTTCGCTGATGGTAATTTCAAGCTGGCTATTGTAATCATTGATACCTGCCTGCGTGGCTTCTAATGGATTTAGTACATAATATTCTTTTGAATATTGTTCCAGCAGTGACTCCAATTGAATCGGTTGGTTTTTCTTTTGTGCCAAAAGTGGCATAGCAAAAGCAATGAGCAGTGCAAAAATGCTGAGGTATGTAATTGTTTTTTTCATGTTTATTTATAATGAGTTTTTAAAGAGTTATTTTTTAAACTTTCCATACACAGCCTGCCCCGGAAAAACATTAGCTACTGTTTTCCCATTCTTTAAAATAAAATTTCCATTCACCATTACATATTCAATTCCTGCTGAAAACTCGAGGCCTTTTTCAAATGTTGCTTTATCAATAATGGTATTGGGATTAAAGATGGTAATGTCCGCATCAGCACCTACTTGTATTCTCCCTTTGAAACGCATCATCGGAGCAATGTTTTCTAGCCGCTTTGCAGGAAGCAGTGTCATTTTTTCAATAGCTGTATTTAAGTTAATCACTTTATCTTCTCTTACATATTTACCCAATACTCTTGAGAAAGTACCAGCCGTTCTTGGATGAGCCAGTTTTGCATAGGTCATTCCGTCGGATGCAATCATTACACCGGGAGCGGCTATTCCTGTTTTTATCCACTCTGGTTTCATTACATGCAGAATAACAACGCCGCCGGTTTTACGATAGGTATCAAAAGTTTCTTTAGTAAGCCGTTCGCCGGTGGCAACCCATTGCAAGTCGCCATAACTAATGTCCAACCGTTGCTGCCAGCCATCATCAAACATGGCGCTTTGCAACCCGGTGGAACCAGCCGTGTAGGGATACAATTCGGTGCTGATGTCAAAACCTTTTTTGTTTGCAGCACTTACCATCTCCAGCGACAGTCCGATATTTCCCAGCGACATACTGTTGATATGAACAATATGCAGCGGCGCATTAGTAAGTACGGCAACAGCAATTGCTTCCTGTATCGAAATAATATCGGGCTGCCGCACATGTGAGAACACTAAGGCCTGCAACTCACCCGCCAGTTTATACACCTGGAACATTTCATTGGGATTTGTTTTGGGCAAATAGCCAATGGGAGCACCAATGCCAATGCCACCTTCACTCAAAGAAGCCGTTATGTTTGCCAATGTTTGATTCAAAGCATCGAGAGTAATAGTTTCAGCAGCAGCTCGTAAAATAGTGTTGGTCATTGCCCCAATGTTTGCTTCTCCTTTCAGCGTCATTTGCAATAAACTATCAACAGCGTTCTGGTATTTACCAATTGCTTTAAACCGTTCAAAAGGCCAGTTTACACTGGCACCGTAATTAATGAGTGCTTTTCCTTTTCTTGATTCGTACCATTTACCTAAATGCTCAATGCCCCATTCCAATTCCAGAGCAGTTGTTACACCATCATGCAATTGATATTCCTGCTCCACATTACTGCGGCCGTGTATGTGGAGATCAATAAAGCCGGGAGCTACAACCAGTCCGCTTACATTAATGATTTCTTTTCCTTGCAAGGGTTCGCTGCTGATCTGTGCAATGCGGTTGTTTACGATGCCAACATTTTTGATAGCATCCAGTTTTGTTTCAGGATCAATGACACGACCACCCTTAAGCACAACATCATACATAATGTTTGATTGGGTAAAAGTCGTTAGAGACAATACGATACAAATCGCAGTGAATATTTTTTTCATTTTGTTATTTTTTACTATTTAATGAGTCTTTATTTGTCTAAGCGATTATGGTGTCGGTTCTTCAAAGTCTGCCTGCATTATTTTTCAAATAATTTTGCTCCAACATTTCCACTTGCTCCAAATGCTTTTTCACTTTAATAAACTTTAGTAACAGCATAGCCAAAATGACGATGGAAGAGAATACAACAAAAATTGTTTGCCAGCCGAAATGATTACGAAGTAATCCCACCAATGCTGCACCCGCTGCCAGCGCACCGTTAAAAACCGTCATGCAAAAGGTGAACTGCATGGCCGAAATTCGTTTCCAGCATAGTTGCATCGCTAATGCCAGCACACCAATATTGAGCAGCACGATACATATGTTGATGCAGGCAATAAAGCCGATGACAAAAGATTTGTCTTGCCAAAAGGCATTAGAAAACGCCATAATGCCTACAAGTATGGCTGTTACTAAAAGGATGCTCTGTAACATGCGAACGATACCAAACCGGTAAATAATAATTCCTCCTGTTACCATTCCAATTATTCCTCCAATAAGATTGGAAGTGGAGTAAGTTTTTGAATAAAAAACATTATCCCATCCAAGGCTTTTTATAGTAAAAATGGGAAGCAATGTTCTCATGTAATGCACTGCAGCCATTATTATAAAAGTGATGATAACCAGCAACCAGATATTACGTAGCAAGAGGACTTGTTTGAACGACTTGAAAAGTTTACCCCAGCTGTCAATTGCCAATAATGCCGCATCAGGAGAAGTGGCACCGGCACTCCAGGGCAATAATCTTTCACCCTGTCTTTCTCTTAATACTAATGGAACCACCATAAAAAATAGAATGGAAACCGCCATTATTGAAACGGCAAATGAAAAGCCGTAGCTGTTAATGAGCCAACTTCCCAATCCTAACGATAAAGAAGTACCCACAATTTTAGAACCCCACATCAAGCTGTTGGCTTTGCCTTGTTGTTCAAGCGGAACAATATCTATCACTAAACTATCAGTAGCAATATCCTGGAACATGATAAAAATGTGAACAGATACTGCCACGGTAGTAAGCAATGCAACATTGTTTAACGGGTCGGGCACAAAGGATAGTGCCAGTAAGCTGCACATAATACCAAACTGACCAAACAACATCCAGGGTCTTCTTCGCCCCATGGGTAAAAAAGTAAATCGTTCCATGAAAGGGGCTAATAAAATTTTAAGACTAAACGGAATCATTATTACTGCACTATATCCGGCAATCTCTCCGGCACTCTTACCATTCATGGCCATCCATGCAGGGATGGCAAAAATTGTTATGCCTTCCGGAATACCTTGCGAAAAATACAAAACAACAAAAGTGGCATAACGCAGTACAGGATGTTCTGACAGAGGAGGCAGCGCATTTAGCTTTTTGGATGAAACAGTTTCTGTTGAATTCATTTGTTTTGGTTTAATGAAATGCAGCGTTTAAAAATGTTGCAAATACATCATTGATTTATCATCCTGTTTTTGTCACACAAATTTTTGCTATCCAATCAAACGGCGAGTGCTATTTTATTTCAATCAGTACCATATTTATTGCTGCATCTCCAGTTGCAGAAAAAATCAAATATGGTACCTGGTTTTCCGTATAAATATTTTACTGCCTTATCATTGTTAAGAGCCCGGCCCTTTTATTTTTTTACAAATAACTCAACCACCATTTTTCTTTATGACTTGTTTTATACTTATCATATCGTTTACATAACGGATACAACGCAATAACCACTGCCAGCCATACAGCATACACTACCCATAGATTATATCCTTCGCCGGGAGCTACGAATAGGAAAGGAAATTTCTCTCCTACATTTTGTGCATCTTCCAGGGTATGGCCACGGGCAAAAAAACAAATGGCTGCCAACAAGTGAATAAGATAGATATGCAGGATATAATAGAAGAAAGCCGTTCTGCCAAATACAACCATTGCATTGGTAAAACTGTTTTTAATTTTCTCCATATACGCCAGTAGTAATAAAGCCGGACCAATGGTGATGCAGAGGTACAATAAGGAAGGAGGGTATTTATCTACATTTATAAAAGAAAGGAATGTGTAGAATCCGTTTTTCTGTGTGGTCCAATCTACCGGATCGCCATATACATTGGAGAATCGAAGAGCTATAAAAAATACGATCAATCCCAATCCGATACGGGTCAAAATTTTTCTGCGTTGCTCCGAAGAATATGCAGGAGTAAACAATGCCCCGGCACAATAGCCAAGCATCATTACACCTGTCCATGCGGGAAAAGGATAGACCAGAAAGGCGAAGCGATTGGGTGAAAATTCATAAGGTCTAAATACGCCGTGATGCAACAGATCCCAGGCAAAGCTGGCTTGAAAACCCGGAGCCGCTTCCGGAATGTCTAATAAGTTATGACCGGCGACAATAATAGCACCGAGTATAAATATAACTTTATATGGAAGCCTGATGAGCATCATCAACCCCAGCATTACCATACTGATACCAATGGCCCAGATAACCTGGAAAGCAATGAAATTATAGAAAGGATTGAATGTCCATGCAAAAGTGATGATCACCCATTCAGCAATTATTAACCACAAACCCCGCTTGAGTAAAAAGATGCCAAGTTCTTTTTTTGTTTTACGTAAACTCTGTAAGTAAATCGAAGTGCCTGATAAAAAAACAAAGATGGGTGCACAAAAATGTGTGATCCACCGGGTGAAATATAAGGCAGGAGTGGTGGTAGCCAGGTTCAACGGATCATCGAGATTAGCACCAATATGAAAATAATCTCTTGTATGATCGAGTGCCATTATCACCATGGCAATTCCCCGGATGATATCAATGGATTCGATTCGTTTTTTGTTGGTGGTTAATGAAGCTTCCATCATTTAATTTTATTTCAAATGATATTTTTCTTTTAGGTATTCAACCAGTTTTCGGGAACTCACTAACAAATCTTCTTCTAATGGTACGATAGAACGGGTGCTGCCATTCAGGTAAACAATATAAACACCCAGCTCTTTAAGCAATTCAGGATTGGTAGTTCGTAGTTGGGGATTGTTAGCCTCTCTGCTAATATCTCCATTGGGCATTTCCATAGACCGGAGTACCAGTGGGTCGAGCAGTTTTGAAGCAATGCTTTTGTATTGTGCAAACTCTTCAAAATATAAAGCTTCCAGTGTTTTAATAAGCGGCAACTTATTATAGTACTCCATTATTTGGTTGGCTGTTTCACTTTTACGTATCAGCCGAAAGCTGCCGGAATTTTTTAACTGGTCATAAGTCTTGTTGTTGGTAGTTAACATACTGATCCTTGGCCCCATCCTCGCCATGTAGTAAATGTTATTTCCATTTTGCTTGAGCTGCCCCGGATTGCTGATGATGGTAAGAAAACTGTCCATTTGCGCAACTCTGGAGCGGTTGATGGAAATATTTTGCTGAATAACCACTTCATCTTCTTTCAAATCTTCGATCAGCGATTTAATGAACTGTACTTCCCTATCTTTTTCAATTTTATGTTCCAACTGGTACTCTGCTAAAAATCCGCAGAACACAGCGAGGAACAACATGATAAATTCCCAGAGATAGTGGGTCCATTTATTTCTGGGGGTATGTGAGTGTGCATGTACTTCCATAAATAATTTATTTCAGGTGATATTCTTTTTTTAAAAAGATAATTATGCGAGCCGCCTTTTCACGCAATTGTGTTAGCCTCGTATAAAGAATTCTATTACTCCCTTTCAATTGATGAATACGATAAGCTAAATCCTGGTGTAACGAAGTATCATAAGAACGCAGCGGAGGATTACCCGAAGGCTTACTAATGATGTTGTCGTCGTCCAACATTTTATTAAAAACATACGGATTAAATATGCTTGAGATAAAAGGATCGGCATCTCTCCGCTCATCCCGTTCGTCTGTTATATTACCAAGAACAGTTTCAACCAGTTTCTGATAACTGATGATACTGTCCGCTGCCTGTTCATTCCGGATAAGCCGTAACGCTCCTGAATTTTTCAACTGGGTAATGGTTCTGTCGCTAGTTTGAAAACGTCTGGTTCGTATAAGAACCCTTCCCAAATAATACACGTCACTTTCATTTCCTTTTATTGTTTGTGTTTCTAAAAATAGCATCAATGAATCCAACTGTTCTTTTCTTGTTTTTTGATATTCAAGATTTCGATTGATGGATGCCGTATCTATTTTCAAATCTTCTATGTAAGATGTTATGAATTGTTTTTCCCTGTCCTTTTCAATCTTATGTTCCAATTGATACTCTGCTAAAAACCCGCAGAACACTGCGAGGAACAACATTAAAAACTCCCAGAAATAGTGTGTCCATTTTTTTCGGGCGGTGTGTGAGTGGTGGTGTACTTCCATAAAGACTATTTAATATGGTATTCCTTTTTTAAAAAAAGCATAATTCCAACCGCCCTTTCTTTTAACCGGTTCAGACGAACAGCATTTAGCCTGTCACTTCCTTTTAGCTGATGAACAGCATAAATAAAATCGAGAATCAATTCTTTGGTTGTTGTTCGAAGTGCCGGATTGCCTGCAGGAGGAGATATTGTTTCCCCGTCAACCATCGTTTCAAGAATATTCGGATCCAAAAGCTTGCCGGTCAGGGTCCTGATCTCAGCAGTTTCACCTTCCTGCCTTGTTTGTGTCAGCAATATTCTGTCAGTGGCCTGATTGTAAGCCATGATGCTGTCGGATACCTGTTGATTTTTTACAAGCCGTAGACCACCTGAGTTTATTAATTGCTTAATCGTTCCGTCAGCAGGCGTGAAAATAGGAGACCTGGTTAACTGGCGGCCCAAAAAATAAATTCTCCCTCCGTATTGATCGGGATCAGGAGAATTAAGATACCAGATGAGTGAATCATACTCTTTTATTTTTTGACCTTTGTGATTCAAATGGCGGACAATAAATAATGTATCAGATTTAAGGTCTTCAATAAATGACCGGATATATTTTTTCTCCCGGTCATGTTCTATTTTATGCTCCAGTTGATACTCTGCCAAAAATCCGCAGAACACAGCGAGGAACAGCATTAAAAACTCCCAGAAATAATGTGTCCATTTTTTTCGGGCGGTATGGGAGTGGTGGTGTACTTCCATAATTAATTTGATTTGATATTATATTTTTTCACTAAAAAATTAATTAGCCCGATTGCTCTCTTTTGCTCTTTTTTTACGGAAGCTTCTGTAAAAAGCAGAATGGAAATAAGGTAATGATTTCTTACAATAAATTCGTTTAGTACCGCCTTATCTGAAGTAACCAACAATGGATTTCCGGAAGGCGGTTTCAATTTGAAATCTGCTATATCCATTTTGAAATCTTCTATGTCCATCATGTTTTGAAAAACTCCGCCATCAAATACTTTTCCTTCAAATTCTACCTTTGCCCTGAATCGTTCTTCCAGCAAATCGTTGTTCCGTTCAATATTTCTTGCTTGGAAATAATAATTACTAATACTGTCAATAATGGCCTGATTGCGGATCAGTCTAAGGTTACCTGAAGTCCGCATCTGATCAAAAGCCGTATAATTAATTTTAACAGCCCCAATTAACGGGTTGCTTAGTCGAACCAGGGAATATAATTTTTGGTTGGTTTCCTCATTACTGTTATAGTTTTTCAGCAAATGGATGACTGAATCAAAAGCCCGGATCGTTTGCCTGTTTTTATTCAGGGAATTACTAAAACTTGCGGTGTCGGACATCAGATCAGCAACTAAAGATTGTATATATTTTTTTTCACGAATGCCTTCAACATAATGCTCCCGCTGGTTTTCTACAAAAAAACCAAGTGTTACAGCAAGGAACAGCATTAAAAACTCCCAAAAATAATGTGTCCATTTTTTCCGGGCAGTGTGTGAGTGGTGGTGTACTTCCATAAATAATTATTTCAGGTGATATTCTTTTATTACCAATGCCAGTGTTTCTTTGGCCTGGTTCCTTTCTAACATATTATCTCTCATTGATGCTATGTAAAGCGTTTTTACCTGGTTAATGTGTTTTAAAAAAATCTTTTTGTCGGCTTCGACTAATTTTGAAATGGTAATTGTATCGGGTAGTTCCATATAGCGGACACCTCTGATAATTGTGTCGGCAGCCAGTACTTTGTCAGTATAGGCCCTTTTTGCCTTTTCAATAATTATAGGGTCAAGCAGTTTCTCAAGATGAGGATTAATCTGTGTGGCCAGTTCTTCCTGCAGTGGTTCGTATTCTTTATAGTTGCGTACTAATACATCATATTTTATCAGGGCATCTGAAACATTTCTTTTGCGTATCAATCTCAGGTTGCCACCATTTTTAAGCTGTTGCATGGTTCTGTCAGATGGGAAGAAGCGTAAAATATCCCAATAAGGAAATTCGTACAACTCGTATACTTTTCTTCCATTCGTAATGTATTCATCGCTTGCAATAATATGAAACAAGGTATCCAGTTTTCTTATCCGAGACTTTCTTAATTTGATTAACCCGTTTAATCGGGCCGTATCAGATTTCAGGTCTTCCGCCATCGTTTGCATGAATTGTTTCTCCCGGTCTCTTTCTATTTTATGCTCCAACTGATACTCTGCTAAAAAACCGCAGAACACAGCGAGGAATAACATTAAAAATTCCCAGAAATAATGGGTCCATTTTTTTCTTGCGGTATGTGAGTGGTGGTGTACTTCCATAAATTTATTCTTTAATCAAACCTGTATTCCTTTTTAATCATTTCAATAAGCCCTTTTGCCCGGTTTTGAAGGGCAATAGCATTACGGATATAAAACTTAATGGTAGAGGAATAGTAATGATAGTTCAGCGATACGGTGTTTATATCCTTTACATCAGCAGAAAGCAGCGATGGCTTTACCAAAGGTTTACTGATATTTGTTCTTTGGCCACCCAAACCACTAACAGCGGCAATTTTTATATTCGTAGTCATTTGCTGAAAAACATAACTGTCAAACAACCGGGTATTCCCTTTGTGAATTTCATCCATTTTCAAACGCAGCAGGTCTATCTGATTGGCCAGCCACTGAAAAGATGCATAATAACTGCCGATACTATCCAGCAATTCTTTGTCTTTTATGTACCGGAGCATTCCTGCCATCTTAAGCTGGTCAAAAGACTTTGAATTGGTATAATAATAACCAAGATTGGCAGTAACAGTTCTGGCGGCAAAATAAATCTCTGTTGTATTTGTAATATCCGAGTGTAATAATTCAATTAATGAATCGGACATCTGTGCACCATAACTATCGCGGTCTGTTACCGAATCAAAAAGAATAATATCTGATTGAAGATCGGATAGCATTGAGTTCAATTGAGTCTTCACTTCTTTTTTGTGAAGAATAACTTCCCGGGTGTTCTCCGCATAAAATCCTAATGAAACGGCGAGAAACAACATTAAGAATTCCCAGAAATAGTGAGTCCATTTTTTTCTGGCGGTGTGGGAGTGGTGGTGTACCTCCATGGTTATAATTTTTTAAGTTCGGTTTTTATTCCAAGATTGATAAGCCAGGCCTTTGATACTTTTTTGCCGGCTCCTAATTCAAATTCAATTTGCCGGTCGCTGCCATCTGAATAAAAAAGTTTGGTGGGGGACTCCTGTTTCAATTCCAACTCACCTAATGGGTTGATGCGGTATATTTTTGTTCCCCGTTGCTCCAATTTAAATTTTGCTCCGTTTAGTTCGTAGTCGCCCGCAAAAACAGCAAGCGATGCAGAGTCTGGTGCGATTTCTTTATGCTCATAAGCGGTTAATACTTCTTTACCCGCCATAATATGTTGCAAGCCATTTGAAATACCAGTTGAATTAGAACTATTGTTAGATAACACAATGTAGGTTTGATCTTTATCTGTATTTCTTACCAGCATGGTTACATATCCCGGCCAGCCACCGGAATGAGAAATGATATTTCCGAAATCAGTTTTCTCTATAAACACACCAAAGCCATAGGTTGATTGTTTTGCTGTATCAACAATGGCCTGTCCTTTCAACATTTCATTTTGTGTTTCTTCTTTTAGTAGCGTATGGTTTTTTATTGCCCGGTCCCATTTTAATAAATCGTTGGTGGTTGAGTTTACAATACCATCACCCTGTATTCCATCCAGGTAAATAACAAATTTTAAATCAGGTACACTGTCGGGAAGCAGATGTTTTTTCAAACTGTCATCATATACAAAACCGTAAGCATAATTGGGAATCGTATCTTTTAATGAACGACGGGTGTTGTAAATACGGGTATGTGTCATATCCAGCGGTTGAAAAATATGTTGCTTCATAAACTCAGCAAATGTTTGCCCCGATACTTTTTCAATGATGCTGGCAAGAATCGCATAGGCAGTGTTGCTGTATTCCCATTTTTTTCCGGGCTCAAATGATACCGCTGGCTTTTCTTTAGCTAAAAAAGCAATCATATCATTGTTGAAAGCAATTTTTGATTTATCCCATTTCTCAGTCATAGGCCTTTCATAGTCGGGCAGACCGCTGGTATGTGTAAGCATATGCCAGAGAGTAATATTAGAATAAGGCAGCTCAGGAAAATAGTGACGCAGCGAATCTGTAAGCAGAAGTTTGCCTTTATCTTTTAAAAGTAAAATACCAGTTGCTGTAAATTGTTTGCTTACAGAAGCCAGCTCAAATACAGAGGTATCATTCAGCAGCCGCTGCGAATCAAAATTGGCAACGCCATACGATTTCTGAAAAACAATTTTTCCATTTTCTGCTACCAGCACATTACCGTTAAAGCGATAATATTTCTGAAGGCCGGTTAAATATTCGTCCATCTGCTGCGCAGCAGGATGTGTCTTTTCCTTTTGATTACAGGCAAAGAGTACAATACAGAATAATGGAAACAATTTTTTCATGCCTTTAGTTTTAGTCAGTATATAAAAGATGTATAGGAATAATGCTGCAACTTCATTCACGGATCATTTTTTAAATAGCGATACAGGAAGGCAGCAAGAAAGCCCACAAGTACATAAATAAGAAAGCGAATGACCCTTGCTTTGGTATTAGTATTGTTCATTTAGATTAATCTATAAAAGTTACTCTTTTGATCTTACCATTCTCCACCTCGTATACAGCTACTGCCCGCAATGTCCGGGTACCAGCCCTTACTTTTTCATGGTCTATTATTTTATTGCCAATGACCATTCGCTTTTCAATTTCGCAATACAGGTTAGTTGCATTCTTAAAAAACCCTTCGTAACCTTTTCGCATGTCCGCCTTTCCTTTTTGCGTTAGCTTGTTTGGAAATTCATACAACTCCACATCATCGCTATAGGTATCCATAAAGGCATCTATGTCTCTTGCATTATAAGCATTCAGTTGTCGCTGTACCACAGCTTCCGGCGATTCTTTTACAATACTGTCAGGCATCAGCTGTTTTCCATTTTTGAAAACCGATTCAATGCTGTTGAGATGTTGTAAGGATTCAAATGGATTTTTACTCAGTAGTAATATATCTGCCAGCTTTCCTTTTTCAATACTTCCCCATTGTTGTTCTTTACCAAAGCCAACAGCCGGATTAATGGTAGATGCTTTGATAATGTCGGGCACCGTCATTCCCATTTTTTGCATGGCTTCTAATTCTTGTATATAAGAAGAAGCATGAAAGGTTCCGATATTGCCTGCATCTGTACCGCTGGCAATGTTTACACCTGCCTTATGCAATTTGATAAGATTGATGGCTGAAATGGAGTCCGCAGTTTTTGCATCAGCAGGAATACCATTTTTACGAAACATTTTTAATACCGGCGGCAGATCTGCTTCGGCCATTGCTTCCGGATAGGTAATAGATCCATATACAAATGCATTTGCCCAGGCAAGGTCTTGCGGATGATTACTATGTTTACCGGCAAACACATTGTAATAGCCATGCATTACAATAAGTGTTGGTATATAGGTTACTTTTTTATCTTTTAATTTTTTGGCAAAATTATCTGGCACCACTTCATCATCTATGCTATGCACTAAAATATCTGCGCCAGCTTCTACCGCTAGTTGTGCTGTTTTTAATTCTGTGGCATGTACAGCCAGCTTTAATCCGTTGGCATGGGTTTTATCGGCGATATGTTTTACCAGTTCAAAATTCTTTTCTGCCGGAAGGTTGGGACCGGCTATGTACCAAATTTTTATAAAATCTGGTTTAAGAGGAAGCATTTTACCGAACAAAGCATCTGCTTCGTCAAAACTGGTTATTTTGATAATGGGTCTGTCATCACCAAACTGATCCCTGTCTACCATCGAAAACAACGGTCCGGTAACCAATATATTAGGCGATAGCATTGTTTTGCCAATAGAGTCTCTCACTGTAAAATTTGCCATAGGCCCGCCTACATCTATTACCGAGGTAATGCCTAACCGTAAATAGCGATTCAAATAATCAGCAGCATTGTTGGTGCCAAATGCTTTTTCTTTTTCATATGGCATTTTTTTACGAAGGTCAACCGCATCAGGCCTCGTGTATAATCCACCGGATTGAAAGAAATGAATATGTGCATCTGTCATCCCGGGCATCAGGTATTTTCCACTGCCATCAATTGTTTTTGCACCGACTATGGGTTTTATTTTGGCAGAAGCTCCTACCTGTTCAATCTTTTCTCCATTAATAACAATAGTTTGCCCCGGCAACAGCTTGCCAGTTTTTACATCCACGATGTTTACATTGCTGATAACTGTTTGTTGCGCAAAAGGCGAAGTGGCAATAAAAAAAAAGAATAGCGCCGCAAGGTGTTTTTTCATGATAGGTTGTTTTGGTAGTGTTTTTTGCAACCGGGCATAGGCTCTCAGGCTGCTAAATATTTGTTGTTCTCTTGCTTAAAAAATACCAGGGATAGATTATCAGTTGCGTTTACAAGGGGGAGTATAAAATACTGCGAAGCAGTAAGATACTTTTCTTTTACTATTTGTATGGAGAACGTTCCGAAAAAATTATTCTTCCTCTTCGTCTTTTAGAAAAGGTAAAGGCCGCAGACCTTTTTTGTAGCGATCAAAAGATTCTTTGATGTATAAATGGAAATCGTAATCGCCGGCAAATTTGGTGAACATAAAAGATGGACGGAATACCCGCATAAAACTATCCAGTTCGTTGCCAGTAAGTAAAGTAAGCCGCCTTACCAATGCTTTACTAAAGCGATAGTCTATAAATTTATCCTGTTCTTCCAGCAACAATCTTTTTTGGAAAGAAGCCATGCTGCGGTTTCTTTTAAAACGGAACATGTTGATGATCTCATTTACATCAAACCCGGCAGCGGCTCCATATTGCGGTGTGGTAGTTTTTAGTCCTGGCTTTTGGTAGTTAAAGATCTTGGCATAGTCGATCCGGTTTTGTGTGGAGTCGAACTTATAATTCTTCAGTTTTATTTTTACTTCTTTTAATGTAGGCACATTTACCTGCAATGAAATATCAAATTGCAGGGTGTTGGCAATTTTGGCAATCGGAAACTTCATGGTGGGTTTATTAAGGTAGCTAAACCAGATAGAGTCTGTTTCGCTTACCATTATTTCATATACACCATCTGCATTAGTAACTGTTCCGGCACCGGAAGTAGAAATTACACTTACTGCCTGTAAAGGATTGTTGCGGGAACTATCGTACACCACCCCCTTTATTTTATACAGTTGGGCAGAAGCAGATATACTGCTTAGTAATAAAGAGAGGACAATAAAAAGTGGTATGTAGAAATAATATCGACGCAAAACGAAATTTAATCCGGCAAGTAACAAAAGAAAGTGCAAAATGAATGGTAAAAGACTCCGTTATCAGTCATTTAGAGCTGAATAAACCAACACTTTAAACTTATTAGCAATTTCTCCAAAGGTACTTCCCCATATTTGGCGGTAAAAAATGCCGATTATCTTTTCTTTCGGATCGGCCCAGTAGGTAGTGGCAAATGCACCGCCCCATTCAAAAACATCTTGCGGCGTTGGCAGCAAGCTGCTTCCTTTTTCGGTAGTAAGGCCAAAGCCTAATCCAAATTTATTGGCACCACGATTGATATCGCCGATCTGGTTCATCGTCATCATTCGTACTGTATTTCGGGAAAGGAATCGTCTGCCATTATACTCACCACCATTCAATAGCATTTGTAAAAAAATGGCATAGTCGGTGGTAGTGGATGAAAGCCCCGCACCACCCGAATAATAAGTGCCCGGGAGTTTAGGATAGTTAACAATGAACTTCCCATTCATGGCAATATCTGCACCAGGGGAAATCAATTTTTTATTTTCTTCTCTAAATAAATTAACCAACCTGCTTTGTTTGGCAGCAGGCAAATAGAAATAGGTATCATTCATTCCCAAAGGAGTAAAAATGCGCTGACGAAAAAATTGGTCAAGACTCATACCGGAAACAACTTCTACTAAATAGCCCAGCACATCGGTATTTAATCCGTACGTAAATTTTTCTCCCGGCTGATGCAGTAACGGAAGCTTCCCCAATTTTTTCATATCAGGTCCTAATACTCTTCCATTTTCGGCACCAAGACCTGAATGCAAACTTGCTTTGGCAAAAATGGCATTCGCTTCTTTTGTTCCTATCTGCGCATAACTAATACCGGAGGTATGTGTTAATAATTGACGTATGGTAACTTCTGATTTTGCAGGAACGGTTGTATAGCTGGTGTCAGCTTCATTGTATTTATCCAGCACTTGTTGTTTCGCAAATTCAGGAATGTAGCGGGAGATAGGATCGTCTAATAAAAATTTTCCTTCTTCAAATAACATCATCACCGCTACACTGGTAATTGCTTTTGTTTGTGATGCAATGCGAAAAATATTATCGGTGCGGAAGGGTTTTGTTTTTTCCAGGTCGTCATACCCGAAAGCTTTATGGTAAACAATTTTTCCATTTCGGATAATTAATGCTACAGCACCGTTCAGTCTTCCATCATTGATCCAGTCGTTAATATTATTATCTATTCGTTTCAATCGTTCTGGTGAAAAGCCTTGTTGCTCTGGCTTTGCGGGTTGAAGAATAGTGTATTTGTTTTTACCGGTACTAATATCAACTTGAGAAAAAGAAAAAAGAAAACTGGTAACAGCAAGAAGTAGTAAGGGAATATGTTTCATCGTGAAAATTATTAGGTATGGAAATTACGAAATGCTAATGATTGGAGTGAAATAAAATACAGGCACACAGATGACTCGGGTAAAACGTATGAACACAGATTTCTTTCTGCGAAGCAGAAAGGGAATTGTGAACTCAAAAGATTTTTAGAATTTAAACATCTACAATTTTGCGTAGCAAAATCATGAGTGTTCATCCGTAATAGAGAACATTTAGCAATGCTTGTGAAATAGTCAAAAAAAATCAGTGAAACCCCATCCCATCTGTGTGCTTGTATTTCCTATTGCGTCAGCAATTCCTCAATCACCTTTGGATAATGTTCATGCTCCAGTAATTGAATGCGTTGTGCAAGTGAAGCAGCAGTATCATCTTTTAATACGGGGCAGGTGGCCTGCAACAATGTTTTGCCATGGTCATACTGTTCATCTACATAATGGATAGTTATACCGCTTTCTTTTTCATTATTATCAATTACGGCCTGGTGAACCTTTAGTCCATACATTCCTTTTCCACCGTAGTTAGGTAACAAGGCAGGATGAATATTAATAATGCGATTTGTATATGCTTGTATTAATGCTGCAGGAATTTTCCACAGAAAGCCAGCGAGTACAATGAAATCAATTGTATATTCTTCAAGTTCTTTTATATAACTATCACCACGAAAGAATCGTTCCTTTTCAATCAACAACACAGGAATGTTTTGCTCTTCTGCAATGGCCACCACACCGGCTTCTGGCTTGTTACATACAACCAATACAACCTTCACTTTTGTAGAACTATCAAAATGCTCTATGATCTTTTGTGCATTGCTACCCGAACCGCTGGCGAAAATGGCTATTCTTTGCATATATCTTTTTCAGCCGCAAATTTGTAACTTTTCAGCATGAGAATATATTTTCTTTTTATAGGGCTATTGGCAAATGCAATTGCTTTTGCCCAATTTGATTGTTATGAGAACAAACAATGGCCTATGCCTAAACTTAGTGAAGCGGCGGAAAAAACTCATTCAATAAAACTTTTAGAAGCCCGGCAGGAGTATGAAAAAGATTCATTGAATGCCGATGCAATTATTTGGCTGGGCAGAAGAGAAGCGTATTTGGGGAATTATAAAAAAGCCATTGATGTTTTTTCCCGGGGTATTTCTTTGCATCCCAATGATGCAAGGTTCTATCGTCATCGGGGCCATCGTTATCTTACTTTAAGATGTTTTGATAAAGGCATTGAAGATTTCGAAAAAGCTGCAGAACTTATACAGAGCAAGGCTGATGAAATAGAGCCAGATGGCATTCCAAATGAAAAAAACATTCCCGTAAGTACTCTAAAGACTAATACATACTATCATCTCGGGCTTTCTTATTTTTTAACTGGACAGTACGAAAAAGCTGAAAAAGCTTATTACAAAGGTATTGTTGCCTCCAAAAATGATGATATGATGGTGGCTATGGTTAACTGGCTTTATATAACGCTGCTTACCCAGGGAAAAACAGAAGAAGCAGCAAATTTTTTTGCGATAGTGCCCCGCACACCAAAGCTTATAGAAAATACAGACTACCTGAGCCTGCTTTATTATTATGTACACAATCCCGCAGATAATGAAATTGAACGATATACTAACACATTACTATCCCGAACTGCAACTGGAAAAGACTCGATGAGTGTGGGTGCGGCCACTCTTTATTTTGGAGCTGGCTATTATGCGCAGTTAAAAGGGATGCCGCAAAAAGCCCGGTTATTTTTTGAAAAGGCGATTGCTACAAAGCAATGGTCTTCGTTTGGGTATATAGCTGCAGAAGCTGCTTTGCAAAAGCAAAAAGACGAAAATTGATATGTGACTGGAAATTGGGGCTATTGAAATGAAAATCTGCACTTTAAGACTCTCCCGACTCTTTCTTTGTCAACCCCATTTTCTCCCCCATCTTCTTAATATAACCGGTAAAGAATTTGAATTGGCCGAATGGAATACTTACTACCAATACTGCTAGCGGCCAGATAATAGTAACTATAAGGATATAAATTATCGCCCAGAGCCAATCTTGCTGAATTGCCAGAGCATTCATAACTTTTTTGCCTACAAAACCGGTTGCGCTACCGCCGATGGCAAAAGTGCAAAGAATTAATGCCAGTTGCAGCCCGTTTACTTTCCATTTTTTTTGCAGACGTTCAAACATGTGATGTTAATTGGCGGCAAAAGTCAGGAAAAAAAAGGCAATAAAATGCGCTATTCACACATCTGTTGAACTTTATTGAAGAGTTGACCTTTTTATGACAAACAATTTTCCCCTATTCAAAAAAAAGCGAATAAATCGGCTGAAACGCAAGCTGGTAGCGGCTCAAAAAAAAGTTAAAGGCGTTGCTATTTTGTTAACTTCCTGACTTATTTTTGCGGCTGATTAACGGTTTTTATCCACATTTTTTAGCATCAACTGTGTCTATGATTCCTTGTAAACCAATCGGCAAAAAACTAACGCTAACTCTACTTTCGGTATTCGTTTTTTCTTTTGTATATGTTTCCGCTCAGGATATAGCTGCGGGCAAGGCTATCTTCATGGGTAAATGTGCTTCCTGTCACCAGATTGGTAAAAATGGTACTGGTCCTGCTTTGGCTGGATTAGAAGAAAGGCACAAATGGGCCGACCATAATGAGTTGCTGAAATGGATCAATAATCCTGCGGGATATATGAAAAATGATCCCTATACACAGGGATTATTGGCTGAATACAAATCCATGATGACAGGGTTTTCTGACATCACTTTAAAAGACGTTGATGATTTAGTTGCATATATAAATGATGCTGATGCTAAAGCAAAAGCTGGTCCCTCAACAACTACAACAACAGGGGAGCCGGAAAAAGGCAACTCCAATGCCATCATCTTTGGTGTTATTTCTTTGATCTTAGCCATCATCGCATTAATACTCATGCAGGTTAACAGTAACCTGAAAAAAATGAGTGATGATGCAGAAGGTATCAGCCGCCCGGAACAAGTTCCTTTCTACAAGAACAAAATATATATTGCTATGATGGCCCTGATCTTCTTTGCAGTGGCCGGATATTATTTCAGCAAAGCAGCAATCGGATTGGGGCGCCAAACAGATTATGCGCCAGTTCAACCTATTTACTACTCCCATAAAGTACATGCGGGCATCAACCAGATCAGTTGTTTGTATTGCCACGGTTCTGCATGGGACAGTAAGCATGCCGCTATCCCTGCAGTCAATATTTGTATGAACTGTCATAAGTCCATCAACGAATATGTAAAAGGTCCGAAATTGTATGATGAAGCAGGTAATGAGATCAATGGTACTGCAGAAATAGCCAAACTATATAAAGCAGCAGGCTTTGATCCTGCAAAACCAAACGATTGGGATCCTTCCAAAGCAAAACCAATTGAGTGGGTAAAAATTCACAACCTGCCTGACCATGTTTACTTTAACCACTCCCAGCATATAAGAGCCGGTAAAGTACAATGTCAAAGTTGTCATGGAGAAGTAACTGCCATGGATGAAGTAAAACAGGTTTCTGAATTAAGCATGGGCTGGTGTATTAACTGTCATAGAGAAACAAAAGTTGATTTCAATTACAGCGACAGTACCGGTAATAAATTCTACAGCATTTACGAGAAGTTTCATAACGATATAAAGAACCACAAAATGGATAGTGTTAGTGTGAAAGATATCGGTGGTTTGGAATGTCAGAAATGTCACTATTAATAAAGAGCAAATTCGAAATTGTCGAATTGTCAAATTTTCAAATTTTACTATGAGCCAAAACAAGTACTGGCAAAGTTTCGGAGAGGTGAATGACCCGGAGAACCTTAAAAAGTTATCTCAGGATGAATTCCAGGAAGAACTGCCTTTTGAGGGTTTTGATGATAAGGGATTAATTGATGCCAAAGCTCCCCGCAGGGATTTCTTAAAGTATCTCGGTTTTAGTACCGCTGCTGCTACATTAGCCGCCAGTTGTAAAATACCGGTTAACAAAGCAATTCCTTATGCCAACAAACCAGAAAATCTTGTTCCTGGTGTAGCAAAATATTATGCTACTACGTATGTGCAGGATGGTGATGTAATACCTGTTGTTGCTAAAGTACGAGATGGTCGTCCTATCAAAATCGAAGGAAACGATCTTTCTTTTACCGGCGGCGGTACAACAGCCCGTTCCCAGGCATCTGTTCTTGATCTATATGATATGTACCGTGCAAAATTTCCGTTGCACCGTGTTACAAAAGGAACCGACGTTACATTCCAGGAAGTTCCTACGTTTGAGCAGTTTGATAAAATGGTAGGTGATGCAATGAAAGCTGCAACTGGTTCTGTTGTATTGCTTACATCAACGATCACTTCTCCTACTACAAAAGAAATCATTGCTAAGTTTCCAAACTTAAAGCATGTACAATACGATGCCGTTTCTTACAGCGGTATATTGTTAGCCAACGAAGCAAGTGGTTTTGGAAGAAAAATCCCCAATTATGATTTTGCGGCAGCTAAAGTAATTGTAAGTATCGGTGCAGATTTTCTGGGCACCTGGCTTAGCTCTGTTGAATATGCAAAAGGTTATTCAAAAGGAAGAAAGATCGATGAGAAGAATCCTTCCATGAGCAAGCATTACCAATTCGAGGGTCATTTAAGTATGACTGGTTCTAATGCAGATGAACGTTTTACACATCGCCCATCTGAAACAGGTGCTGTAGCAGTTGCATTATTAGCGGCTGTTGGTGGTTCAGTTACAGCACCCGCAATTGCAGATGCAAAATTGGCGGCAGGTATTAAAAAAGTAGCAGAAGATCTTAAAGCACACAATGGTCAATCATTAGTAGTGTGCGGAAGTAATGATAAAAATGTACAGGTAATTGTTAATGCTATCAATAGTGCAATTGGTGCTAATGGTACTACCATCGACTGGAGCAAACCTGTTAACTACCGTCAGGGTATAGACGCAGACATGGCTCAGTTGATTACGGATATGGAAGCTGGTAGCGTTGGTACATTAATGGTGTACGGAGCAAATCCTGCCTATACGCATCCTGATGCAGAGAAATTTAAAGCAGCGTTGAAAAAAGTAAGAGTTACGGTTTCTTTCAATGAAAAAATGGATGAAACAACTGAACTCTGCGAATATATTTTACCAACACATCATTACTTGGAAAGTTGGGGAGATGCGGAAGCTAAAACAGGTGTGGTTAGTTTCCTTCAGCCTACTATTTATCCTTTATTTAAAACTCGTCCTTACCAAACTTCATTATTAAAATGGAGTGGTGCTACCCAGGATTACGATACTTATTTCAAAGAATACTGGAATACTAAACTGGGTGCTGATGGATTTAATAAAGCATTACAAGATGGAATAAAAGAAGAAGCCCCTGCAGCAGCTGGCGCCGGTTCATATAGCGGTGGTGCTGTTGCAGAAGCAGCATCAGCAATTGCTGGTTACAAAAAAGGAACAGGTGTAGAAGTTGTATTATACCAAAAAGTTTCTATTGGTTCAGGTTCACAAGCTGGTAACCCATGGTTACAGGAACTACCTGACCCGGTAACTAAAGCTACCTGGGACAACTATGCATTGATCTCTATGGCCAAAGCCAAAGAGTTAGGAATTAAGTTAGATACTGATTACGAATATTATCCTGGAAAACCTGTTATTAAGGTAACAGTTGGCAAAAAAGAAGTTGAATTGCCAATCCTTGTTATTCCGGGCATGAATGCGGATACAATTGCCATCGCTGTTGGTTACGGAAGAAATGATGGGTTAGGTAAGACAGCTGCTGGTGCTGGTAAAAATGCTTATCCTTTTACTTCTTACAATGGAACTACCGTTGACAACTTTGCAACTGGAGTAGTTATTGAAAACCTGAACAGAAAAGAAAAAATTGCACAAACACAAATACATAATTCTTACGAAGACCGTGAAGAAGTAGTAAGAGAAACAACATTAGCTTCTTTTAAAAAGCATCCGAATGTTATTCCTGAATGGAAGCAACATTTGAAAGAAGCTTTTTATAAAAATGCAAATGATGATTTTCGCCAGGCCACATTATATCCGCAGCATGAGCAGCCGGGTATTAAATGGGGAATGAGCATTGATATGAATGCATGTTTTGGTTGCGGTGCTTGTGTAGTGGCTTGTCATGCGGAAAACAACGTACCGGTTGTTGGTAAAAGCGAAGTGTTGCGTTACCACGATATGCATTGGTTACGTATCGATCGTTACTTCATCAGCGATAAAGAAAATCCGGACAACTTAAAAGGGGTGGTTTTCCAACCAATGATGTGTCAGCATTGTGATAATGCACCTTGCGAGAATGTTTGTCCGGTTGCTGCTACTAACCATAGTGCAGAAGGATTGAACCAAATGACGTATAACCGTTGTATCGGTACAAGATATTGCGCTAATAACTGTCCGTTTAAAGTACGTCGCTTTAACTGGTCTGATTATACAGGCGCCGATAGTTTCCCTAATAACCAGGATCAGCAGATTGTAGGTAAATTAGATCCGGTTGTTTTCCAAATGAATGATGACTTAACGAGAATGGTATTGAATCCTGATGTTACTGTTCGTTCAAGAGGGGTGATTGAAAAATGTTCTTTCTGTGTACAGAAATTACAAGCAGCTAAGTTGGATGCGAAAAAAGAGAATCGCCCAATGAAAGGCGATGAAGCAAAAACAGCTTGTCAAACAGCTTGTGCTGCTGATGCAATTGTTTTTGGTAACTCCCATGATAAAGAGAGTTCTATTTCAAAAGTAAGAGCAGAAAATACACAACGTGGTTTCCATGTACTAGAGCAATTACATGTGTTGCCCAATGTTACATACCTGGCTAAAATCAGGAATACCGATGAAATAGATGCTCATTGGGGTGGAGAGCATGGCGAAGAACATGCAGCTGACAGCGGTGATCATAAAACAGGAGAACATAAAGCTGACAGCACATTGCCATCAGTACCAAAAACAGAAGCAAGTCATTAAGAACGAAGTTGATTAAAAAATATAAGCTGGTATTTGCCAAAACCAATAACAGCTAAAAGCTAAATCAAATTATGTCATTACTCAGATACGAATCACAGGTAAGACCAGCACTGGTAGAAGGGGATAAAGATTATCACCAGGTAACGGAAGATATTTGCCGCCCCGTAGAAGCAAAACCATCCAAACTTTGGTGGATTGGATTTATTATTTCTGTGCTGATGCTTGGTTTTGGTATTCTCTCTGTTACAGTGGAGGTGATTTATGGTACGGGACAGTGGAACCTGAATAAAACCATCGGATGGGGTTGGGATATTACCAATTTCGTATGGTGGGTAGGTATTGGTCATGCCGGAACATTGATCTCTGCTATCTTATTATTATTCCGCCAGGGTTGGAGAACAGGTGTAAACCGTGCAGCGGAAGCGATGACGATTTTTGCTGTAATGTGTGCGGGCCAGTTTCCTATCTGGCACATGGGTCGTGTATGGAATGCATTCTTTGTATTACCTTATCCAAATACAAGAGGCCCTTTGTGGGTGAATTTTAATTCGCCATTGTTGTGGGACGTATTTGCGATATCAACTTACTTCACTGTTTCACTTTTATTCTGGTATTCTGGTTTGTTGCCTGACTTAGCAACACTTCGTGACAGAGCTAAAAAGAAATGGAGAAAAGCATTTTATGGAGTAGCTGCATTTGGATGGACTGGTAGCACTAAACACTGGCAACGCCACGAAGCACTTTCATTAGTATTAGCAGGTTTAAGTACGCCACTTGTATTATCAGTACACACTATTGTATCCTTCGACTTCGCAACATCTGTTGTTCCGGGTTGGCATACTACCATCTTCCCGCCTTATTTCGTTGCGGGTGCCATCTTCTCTGGTTTCGCTATGGTGCAAACACTATTGGTGGTAACAAGAAAAGTATTGGGGCTTGAAGAATATATTACTATCGAGCATATCAATGTGATGAATAAAGTAATTGTACTAACAGGTTCAATTGTTGGTATTGCTTATCTCACCGAGTTGTTCATGGCGTGGTACTCTGCTGTTGATTATGAAAATTTTGCCTTCTTCGAAAACCGTTTGAACCTGAACAGTCCATATGGTTGGAGTTACTGGATCATGATGGGATGTAACGTATTATCGCCGCAGATTTTCTGGTTTAAGAAAATGAGAACAAACCTGGTGGTTACTTTCTTCATGTCAATATTGGTAAACATCGGTATGTGGTTCGAACGTTTTGTGATCATCGTTACATCGGTGTATAGAGACTACCTGCCAAGTGCATGGAGTACTTACTATACACCAACGATCTGGGAGGTTGGATTTTACATGGGAACATTCGGTTTATTCTTTACCTGTTACTTCCTGTTCTCTAAATTCTTCCCGGTAATTGCAATTGCAGAGATCAAGCACATCTTGAAGAGAAGTGGAGATAATTATAAAGAGAAAATGGATGTGGTGGAAAAAGAAGGAACTATTGAGTTTGCTGAAAAGCAGGCGCATGATCATTAAGTAAAAAGAAACGAGCTAATAGCTGCGAGCTACAAGCCGGTTAATATATAAGAACATAACGATTTTAGAGTTTCTTGCTCGCAGCCCGAAACTCATAGCTAAAAGCTAAACAATGGCGGTACAAAAATTTATAACGGGTAATTTTTATGATGAGGCGGTTTTATTTCCTGCCGTAAAGAAAGTACGTCGTGGAGGTTACAAGATTCATGAAGTGTTCACACCATTTCCTATTCATGGATTAGATAAAGCAATGGGTCTCCGTGATACCAGCCTACACACTGCAGGATTTATTTATGCCATTACCGGAACTGCAACAGCAGTAGGTTTTATTACCTGGGCATTAACAGTTGACTGGCAGATAAACTTTGGGGGTAAACCATTTTTTGCATTACCTGCGTGGATACCAATTACGTTTGAGTTAACGGTACTCTTTGCAGCGGTAGGAATGGTACTTACATTTTGCTACCTGTGTCAGTTAGCACCATTCGTAAGAAAAGACCATTTCAACCTGCGTTCTACTGACGATACATTTGTTTTAGTCTTAGAGTGTACTGATAAAACCAATGATGCGGAAGCGATGAGCTTTTTACAAAGTATCGGTGGGCAAGATGTACAAGTACAATACAAAGAAACTGGTTGGTGGCTTGGCAGATACGATAAAGACACAAAACGATTTGAAAGAAAAGCTGAGGCAGCGCATTAATCTTTCAAAAGATTAATTGTTGAATAGTGAGTTAGAAAATTGATGACGGAATTTGGATTTTTTATTTGGGAATTAAATAAAAGAGGATGAAAAAAATTTGGATTATAACTGGGTGTATGGCGCTAATGGCTGTGATGGTTAGCTGTAATAATACCCGTCGCAACCCGGGAAGAGCTTATATGCCAGACATGGCGTATAGCCGTGCATATGAAACTTATTCTTCTACAGAGAACCTCAAAGAAAAAGGTATTTATTATACATCGATGCCTGTTGAAGGAACTCTAGCAAGAGGTGATATGGCTGGTTATTCATTAAAGAATGATTCTAGTGGTTATGTGCAATCGGCAGCAATAAAAAGTCCTTTGAGTGCAGATAGCATTGACTTGAAAGAAGCAGAAAGATTATACCTGATTAACTGTGCAATTTGCCATGGTACAAAGCTGGATGGTAATGGTCCTTTGTGGAATAACGGTGACGGCCCTTATCCTGTTGCTCCAAGAAATCTTATCACTGATCCAATTACGGCAAACATGGCAGAAGGCACTATGTTCCATTCAGTGACCTACGGAAGAAATAGTATGGGAAGCTATGCTGCTCAGTTAACAACTAAACAACGTTGGGAAGTAGTTGCATATATAAAATCAAAGCAGGGATCAGCCAGTGCTGCAAAACCTGCTGCTGATACTGCTACTGCGGTAACACCTAAATAGTTTTGAAGAAACAATAAACGAACACTGATGACAATCCGGGAAAATTACATAGTACCAAAAAGATTCAATACGATAGCCTTTACTCTAATGGTGATTGGCTTGCTGACCATTGTTGGTTTATATGCAACGCATGGTTCTAAAGAGGATCCGATTGCACAAGCCCGTTTCTGGGGATCGTTGTTGCAAAACAGCGTTTACTTTTTGTTAGTGGTAAATGCAGCGATGTTTTTTATCTGCGCAACCACATTAGCCTGGGGCGGCTGGCAAATGTCTTTCCGTCGTGTGGCAGAAGCTGTTTCTGCTTGTGTACCGGTGGTAGGAACTATTTGCGGCGTTATTCTCTTGTTGATTTGCTTTGGTGGCAATCATGAAATTTTTCACTGGACAGACGCAGAGCATGTAAAACATGATAAAATTCTGAGTTTTAAAGCTGGATTTTTAAATAAGGGATTCTTTGCTGCTATGACGGTGGCTACTATAGTTCTTTGGTCGTTGCTGGGTTGGAAGATGAGAAAATTGTCCCGCAGTATTGATGATAAGCCACTGAACGTCGAAGAAAGCAAGAAATATATCTGGAAAAATACAGTTTGGGCTGCCGTTTATATTATTGTTTTCTCTTTAACTGTGATGTCTTCTATTCCATGGTTGTGGTTAATGAGTATTGATGCACACTGGTATAGCACCATGTACAGTTGGTACACATTCGCCAGCACATTTGTAGCTGGTGTAGCATTGATCACTTTATTTGTGGTGTTCCTGAAAAACAATAATTACCTGGAATTGACCAACGAAGAGCATTTACATGACCTTGGAAAGTTCATGTTCGCTTTCTCGGTATTCTGGACCTATTTATGGTTCTCCCAGTTCATGTTGATCTGGTATGCGAACATCCCGGAAGAAACAACTTATTTCAAACCAAGAGCACAAGGAATATATAGCGGAATTTTTTGGCTAATGTTTATAATCAATTTCCTTGCTCCGTTGTTAATATTAATGAGAAGAGGCGCCAAGAGAAATTATACTACGGTAACATTTATGGCATTGCTGATCATTTTCGGTCACTGGCTGGATTTTTTCCAAATGGTGTTCCCGGGTCATCAAAAAGATAAAGTGCCAATGATGTTGTGGGATTTTGGTGTAGCGTTAGGTTTTGTAGGGCTGATCATGTTTTTAACAGGCAGGGCTTTGAGTAAGTCGCCACTGCTTGCAAAAAATCACCCGTTTATAAAAGAAAGTGTAATACACCACACTTAATTGGACAAGAATAAAAGTTGACAAGTAAATAAGATAGAAAAACTGAATTATAGGTTATGCAAACATTTTTCATAGTTGCAATTTTAGGATTGGGTTTTCTGATAACGTTTCAGATTGCCAAAGCCAGCGAATATGTGGCCGTATTACGTGGTGAAGAAAGAGCCAGAAAGCAAACCAATAAGGTGAATGCTTTTATGCTTCTGGCATTTCTGATTATTGGTTTGATTGGTGTGTACTATTGCAACGAGCAACTGAAAGGAAAAATATTAGGAGAGCCGGCATCTGATCATGGAATATTGATTGACAGAATGCTTTATATCACCATTGCGCTGACAGGTATTGTATTCGTTATTACACAAGTAGCATTATTCTGGTTCTCTTATAAATACCAGGAATCTGATAAACGAAAGGCATTTTACTATCCACACAATAATAAATTGGAATTGATCTGGACCGTAATACCTGCTATTACATTAACCATACTAGTTGGATTTGGATTGTTTTATTGGTTTAAAATAACTGGTGATGCTCCGAAAAATTCTATGGTGGTGGAAGTGGTAGGCAAACAGTTTGGTTGGGAGTTTCGCTATCCGGGAAAAGATGGAATATTGGGTAAAAAGTATTTCAAAAAAGTAGATCCTGCCAATAACAATCCTGCAGGTCAGCTTTGGGAAGACGAAGCCAACCATGATGATGTTTTTATGGAACAGGAAATGCACCTGGTGGTAAACAAACCAGTGAAATTAGTGATCGGCGCAAAAGATGTAATACATGATGTGGGCCTTGCTCATTTTAGAATGAAAATGGACGCAGTACCAGGTACTCCGACAACCATGTGGTTTACTCCCCGATTTACAACTAAAGAAATGATTGAGAAAACAGGTAAACCAAATTTTGCTTATGAAATTTCTTGCGACCAGATGTGCGGACAAGGTCACTGGAGTATGAGAGGTGTTATTATTGTAGAAACACAAGAAGAGTTTGATGCATGGATGGCACAAAAGAAACCACAGTATTTGGTAGCGAACCCTGATAAAGATCCAAAAGCAAAAACAGATACAGCAGCGAAAGCACCAGTTGCAGCGGTAATGACGGAAAATAAATAATGCCTATAACGGCAATAGAATAAATAAAAGAATTTGAAATCCTCCTTTCACGGAACGGAGGCAAAACAAAAGAATATGAGCGAAGCAATAAATGTACAATCCGGAGCAGCACATGTGGAGCATCATGATGCTCATTCACACGGCCATCATAAAGAAACATTTGTTTCTAAGTACATCTTTAGCATGGATCACAAAACCATTGCCAAACAGTTTTTAATAACAGGTATTATTTGGGCTATCGTTGGTGGTTTATTTTCGGTGCTATTTCGTTTGCAATTAGGTTATCCGGGCCAAAGCTTCCCGATACTGGAAACATTTTTCGGTAACTGGGCCAAAGGCGGACAGATACAACCAGAATTTTATTATGCATTAATTACCATGCATGGTACGGTGTTGGTATTCTTTGTATTGACAGCCGGATTGAGCGGAACCTTCGCTAACTTTTTAATTCCACTACAAATTGGAGCAAGAGATATGGCTTCTCCATTTTTGAATATGCTTTCTTACTGGTTCTTCTTCTTAGCCAGTGTGGTAATGATTTCATCATTGTTTATCTCAACAGGTCCTGCATCTGGAGGTTGGACGGTGTATCCGCCATTGAGTGCATTGGGACAAGCATCTTCCGGCTCTAAGCTGGGTATGGATTTGTGGATCGTTAGTATGGCATTATTCGTTGTGTCTTCCTTATTGGGCGGTTTGAATTATATTTCTACTATACTTAATCTTCGTACAAAAGGTATGAGTATGACCAGAATGCCATTAACTATCTGGGCATTGTTCTTTACTGCTGTATTAGGCGTATTATCATTCCCGGTATTGTTATCTGGTTTAATATTATTACTGTTCGATCGTAACCTTGGTACAAGTTTCTACCTGAGCGACATTGTTGTAAACGGTGAAATATTAGCGAATGAAGGCGGTAGTGCTATTTTGTTCCAGCACTTGTTCTGGTTCTTAGGTCACCCTGAGGTGTACATCATCTTATTACCAGCAATGGGAATGGTATCAGAGATTCTTTCAGTAAATAGCCGTAAACCAATCTTTGGTTATATGGCAATGTTAGGCTCTCTATTTGCAATTACAATTCTTGCCTTCCTGGTTTGGGCTCACCACATGTTTGTTACAGGGTTGAATCCATTCCTCGGTTCGATATTCGTATTACTTACACTATTAATTGCGGTGCCATCAGCCATTAAAGTATTTAACTGGCTAACCACATTGTGGAGAGGTAATATTCGCTTTACACCGGCCACATTATTTGCTATTGGCTTTGTAAGCTTATTTATCTCCGGTGGTTTAACAGGTATCTTCCTGGGTAACTCAACCATTGATATTCACTTGCATGATACCATGTTTGTGGTAGCACACTTCCACATTGTAATGGGTGTGGCTTCTATGTTTGGAATGTTTGCTGGTATCTATCATTGGTTCCCCAAAATGTTTGGCCGCTATATGAATAGCACATTAGGCTATATCCACTTCTGGGTAACAATGATTGGATCTTACCTGATCTTCTGGCCAATGCACTACCAGGGTCTTGCGGGTATTCCACGCCGTTATCTAGATAAAAGAGGATGGGTGTCATTCAATGATTTCCCTGAGCTGGATAAAATGATCACTATTGTTTCTATTATAGTATTTGCAGTACAATTAATGTTTGTGTTTAATTTCTTCTACTCTATTTTCAAAGGAAGAAAAGTAACTAATCCAAATCCATGGGGTGCAAATACATTGGAGTGGACTACACCACTTCGTCCGGGTCACGGTAACTGGGATGGAGAAATTCCTGAAGTACACCGTTGGGCATATGACTATGCAAAAGACGGAAGAGATTTTATTCCGCAAACGGAGCCGATTGGTGAGAATGAGAGTAAGCATTAGTAAATGGTGAGTAGTGGGTGGTGAATAGGAAAACCCCAAAGGTGGTGAGTAGAGAACAGAACGATGAAGAGCCTGCCTGACGGTAGGCAGGTGCGATGCAACGAAGTTGATAGTAGTAATGAAGATGGGAGCATAAATTTTATGTTCTTAAAATATAGCGGTGGCTGAATGAAGAAGATCAAGGACTATTTACAGTTAATGAAGCCTTCGCTGAGTATCATGGTGGTGTTCAGCAGTGTTATTAGTTTTCTGCTGACTCAAGGTTCTGATGATTATGTGAGGAACCGTTGGACGATGATACTATTGCTCTTTGCAGGTGGGATGTTGGTAACAGGCAGTGCGAATGCCATTAACCAGGTAGTTGAAAAGGATACCGATGCGATGATGAAGCGGACAGCAACACGTCCGGTAGCATCAGGCCGTATGAGTGTTACGGAAGGATGGATTTTTTCCATTGCAACCGGAGCATTTGGTGTATTTATACTCGGTAACTATTTTAACTGGCTGGCAGCAGGTTTAGCAGCGTTTAGTTTATTTCTGTACGCATTTATTTATACGCCATTGAAGAAAGTAAATTCAATAGCGGTGTTAGTAGGTGCTGTGCCGGGAGCTTTACCTTGTTTGATTGGCTGGGCAGCAGGTGATAATAACCTGGGCATTGGTGGTTGGGTATTGTTTGCGTTTCAATTCTTTTGGCAATTCCCCCATTTTTGGGCTATTGCCTGGGTGGCACACAAAGATTACTCAACAGCAGGATTTAAGTTGTTGCCAGCAGACAAAGGACCAACAAAATTTACAGCGTTACAAACGATCATGTATTCGCTGTTATTGATTCCGGTTACACTGGCTCCTTATTTTATAGGAATGTGTAGCTACGATGATACACAGGGAATAATAAGTTTAGTGTTGATAGGATTAGCAAACTTATTTATGATTGGAAGATGTGTGACTTTGTATAAAAAGATGGATGTGGGTTCGGCAAGACAAGTGATGTTTGGAAGTTATATGTATTTGCCAGTGGTAATGTTAGCAATGTTATTAAGTAAAGTTTGATAAGTAAAAAGAGGAGTCTGATAGATCAATTGGATTTTCGACTTTTTAATTTTGTTTTTTTGAATTCGATATATGAGTACTGTGAGTTTAGAACAAAAAAAGAAAATGCATCCACACAAGTTTACGTTGTGGGTGGCAATAGGCAGTATTGTAATGATGTTTGCCGGGTTGACGAGTGCTTTTATAGTGAAAAGTAACCAGACAGGCTGGAAGTCGGTTGATTTGCCAAATGAATTCTGGGTTTCTACTGCCGTAATAGTTTTAAGCAGTTTAACCTTGCAAATGGCATTGAGCTCTTTTAAAAACAGGGAAATGAATAAATACCGGTCGTTGATTGGTATTACTTTATTACTGGGAGTTGCGTTTGTAGTGTTGCAATGGTTTGGATTCCAGAATTTGTGGGCACAGGGAATTACTTTCAAAGGTTCTGGTGCCGGACAATTTTTGTATGTGATATTCGGTTTGCATGCAATACATGTGGTGGGCGGCATTATTACATTAATAGTAATGTTCATTAAAGCATTTTTCGGTAAAACAAAATTGTATAGTTCAGTACCGATAGAAGTGGCAGCATTGTACTGGCATTTTGTAGATGCACTTTGGATTTATTTATTAGTGTTCTTTTTAATAATTGGCGGATAGAAATAAGAATGTTGAATAATAGAGAATTAATTTTTTTTAATTAGGAATTTTATAAACATGGCTACAACAGGAACAGTACATCAGACCAAATGGTGGAGCGGCGGTAAAAGCCCCTTCAACATGGAGTACGGCAAACTGATGATGTGGTACTTTTTGATGAGTGACGCTTTTACATTTGGCGCATTCCTTATTTCTTATGGATCTATTCGTTTCAGCCAAAACTTCTGGCCTGATCCAAACGTAGTCTTCAATGCTTTCCCAGGAGCTGGGCATGCTAATCTTCCATTGGCGTTTGTGAGTGTGATGACGTTTATACTGATCATCAGTTCTGTTACAATGGTGCTGGCAGTACATGCCGGACATAAAGGAGATAAGCAAGGTGTTATAAAATGGATGTTGTGGACTATTGTGGGTGGTCTTGCATTCTTAGGATGCCAAGCCTGGGAGTGGCATCACCTTATTACCGGCGAACATGCGGTATTAGCTGATGGAAAAATTGAAATGATTGGACAAACAATGACAGGAAACCCCTGGGGTAACCTGGTTGAAGACAATGCAGCACTTACAGCAGCATTAAGTAATACCTCACACGAAACATTGGTGAGCCTGGTTCAAAGTCATGATCATACTCATTCTGCAAAAGAGCTGGCAGCAATGTCTGATGCACAACTAAAAGGAATGGTGAACCTTGCTGAAATGCATGTTAGAGAAAAAGGACCTGTAGCTTTTGGTGGATACTTCTATGGCATTACCGGTTTCCATGGTTTCCACGTATTTTCTGGAGTAATCATTAATATAATAATGCTAATGATGGCGCAGAAAGATGTGTTTGCAAAAAGAGGTCATTACCTGATGATAGAAAAGGCAGGATTGTACTGGCACTTTGTAGACCTGGTTTGGGTATTTGTATTCCTTTGTTTTTATCTTATTTAATAATTTTTGAAGCTATATAGATTATGAGTAATCATTACGATCCAACAAAAGACATTTCTCCCTCAGCAGCATACCCTGAAGTAAGTTTTCATCATCATACAGATGATGCGGAATTTAAGAAGCGGGTAAAAAAGACGACGATCTTGTTATCGGTTGTTACCATCGTAGAATTGGCGATTGGACTATTGATTTATAACCTGCATAAAGGAGAGGTTAACCGGGATTTTTTGATACTACTTTTTAAAGGGGTAGTATGTATTTTAACTCTTTTAAAAGCTTACTGGATTGTTTCTATATTCATGCACCTTGGTGATGAAATAAAGAACATGATCATGACGATCATTGTGCCATTACTTTTATTTGTATGGTTCATTTTTGCCTTTATTTATGAGGGCAATTCATACAAAAATCTGAGAAATACTTACGATTTGCATTTTAAAGAAACAACTACTCCTGCAAAGCATCATAAGTCAGATAAAGCCGACGAGAAGCCCGTAGAAAAGAGCGGAAAAGAATAAAGTGATTTTTAATCAAACCAAACCATTAAGCCTGATACTTGTTGACAAGCAGGGTTTAATGGTTTTTATTTTTAAATATAGAGAGTGAATCAGAAAGCATTGTATGCGGTAATGCTGGCAATATTGCTGCCGTTATTAGCCTACTTTATCGTAAAAAGAAAAAGTGAAACTGCAGTGGCAATGCCGAAGCATTATCTTCCGGATTCTGTCGTTTCTGTAACCAAGAAGGGTAAAAAAGTAAACGATACCGCCTGGCACCAGGTGGCTGATTTTTCTTTTGTGAACCAGGAAGGGAAAAAAGTAACATTAGATAGCCTGAAAGGCAAAATCATTATTGCCGATTTCTTTTTTACCCGTTGTCCTACAATTTGTCCAAGCCTTACCAAGAATATGAAGCGGTTGGCAGAGTCGATTCATAACGGACAAAGAGTTGGCGATAGAACTAACAAAAAAGTGCACTTTATTTCTTTTAGTATAGACCCGGAAAGAGATTCTGTAGAGCGACTTAAATTTTGGGCAGATAAATTTCAAATAAACCCCGAACAATGGTGGCTGCTAACGGGTGAGAAAAAGGAAATCTATGATTTAATAATCAATGAACTTAAAATACCTGCACAGGATGGAATGGGCATTGATACAGATTTTGTTCATACCGATCATTTTGTTTTAATAGATAGCAATAGACATGTAAGAGGTTACTATCATGGTTTAGATTCGCTGGCGTTAAAGGATCTATCTAAAGACCTTGTTTTGCTAACCATGGAAAAAGATCCCAAAGCGAAAAGTTTCTTTGATGGAAAATTACAATTGATGGCAGTTGTATTTTTAATTGCCATATTTGGCGTAGGCTTACTATTCTTCTTTTTTAGAAAAAAAACATAGTATATGTTGCAAGCAGCATGGAAAAAAAATGATAAGAAAGCAAAGATGCTGATTTTTATCTTTTCGGCGATTGTATTTATTGCGATAACTGCATTAAGTCAGGTGAAATTAGAGGTTGACTTAGGGTTTGATCTGCATTTATTTGCAAAGGCAAACGCAATAATTAACTCTTGCGTAGCTGTATTATTGGTTGCAGCATTGGTGGCTGTAAAAGCAAAGAATTATAAGCTGCATAGAAATATAATGTTTGCTGCTATGTTTTTATCCATACTCTTTTTAATAAGCTATATCTGCCATCATTTATTTACAGGAAGTACAAAATTCGGTGGAGAGGGAATTGAAAAGACTATTTATTATATCATACTCTTTACACATATTCCATTAGCAGGTATTATTCTTCCTTTTATTCTCTTTTCTGCCTATAGAGGCCTTACCGGAGAATTTGAAAAACATAAAAAGCTGGTTCGTATTACCTGGCCTATTTGGTTTTATGTAGCTGTAACGGGTGTGGTGGTATATTGGATGATAAGTCCGTATTACAATTAGTGCTGGTTATTTTTCTGTTTTTGCCTGCTCCTCGGTAGCAACAATACTGGTTTCTGAAAGATTGTATTCATCCGCCAGCGGATCAACAAATTCATTCATGTATATTTTGAATAATAAAATGATATAACTTACCAGTAGTGGGCCAAAAACAAGACCAATAAAGCCAAATAGGCCCAACCCAATAATGATACCCAGAACAGTGATAACGGGATGTACATCACCCAGTTTTCTCATGATAGTAATCCTTGAGATATAATCTACATTGCCTGTGACTATAATGCTATATAGGCCTAATCCAATGGCCATACCAGTATCACCACTTACATAAGTATAAACTACCAGCGGCACCCAAACCAGCATTGTACCCACCACAGGAAAAAAGGCAAATACACCTGTTAGAAAACCCCATAAAGCCCACTCGTTTACCCCGAAAATAAAATATCCTAATGTGGCGGTGAGACCCTGAATGATGGATATCAATGGAATGCCAAGAGCATTTGCTTTCACTACTCTTTTTGTTTCTGATGCAAGCATGGTAATATTATCATCCTTCAATGGGATAATGTGAAATAATGTTCTTTCTATCTCTTTTCCATAATAAAGCATATAGTAAAGAAAAAATAACATGATGGCAAGGTTGGTAATCAGGTTGGCGGTACTATTAAGAAGTGAGGGCAGAATTTCGGTTACTTTTTCAAGAGAACCTGCCAACGATTTTTCCGTAACAAACTCAAATCCAATTTTTTCCTGCACTTGTAATACAGCTGTTTTTACACTGCCAATCATAGCAGTAGGATCGTTTAGAAAAGTATTTATTTTGGGGCTTATGAGTGTTGTTGCTAAAAAAACAGGTAGTCCTAGTAAAATAAGATAATAAAGAATAAAGAGCCCTGCGGCTCTACCTTTCTTCCATTTCTTTTTATAAATGAGTTGAAAATAGTTAGCCCGGCTTAAAATGTATAAAGTAACTGCACCCAGCAAACCAGGGAGACATATAACCAATTCTTTAATTGATATCCAAACAAGCAGAATAAGCAACCCAAGCAGGAGTACTTGTTTGACCCGGTTATTAAATTTAATATTCATCAGGCAGACATTTCAAAAGACAAAAATGTACATGATATACACTCTTGTCTATACCAAATATAAATTAATAAAGTAAAGGATAATGAGCTATTCTGAGGAATTGTCTTCTCTTGCCTGGTGTAGCTTTTGGCTTACAAAATTTGTAAGCAGTAATTGTAAAGCAGAACCGGTAATCTTTCCGAATATTCCGCCTGTCTTTTTCACCAATAATTTCTTACCAAGAAATCCTGCACCGAGACCTACTGCTGTATCAATTAGATTCCCTCTTAGGCCGGGAGTTGTTACAACGTTTCTGAGTGTGCTTTTTAAAATTTGCATTGGAGACACACTGTCTATAAGTCCGGCGGCTGACTGCTTAATGTCTGCAACTTGTTCTGCATACTGAAGTTCCAGCTCTTTAATCCGGAGTTCTAAATTTTCAATTGAGGACGGCTGCTTCATAAATTTTATTTAGCAATTTTATCAGCAATAAGATTGCTCAAAGGAGCTTTTATCAAGTCTTTCCGGAAAACAAAAACTAATAGTCCGATAAGAGCATAAAAACCACCCACTATAAAAAAACCGTAACTGGTATTATCTAATTCTTTTCCAATCCAAAAGGCAGCACCAAAGCTTAATATAATTAGTGCGGCGGCTGCCAATATTATAATTGCTATTAAAGAAATAAGTGATGATACCGTTTCAGATATTTTGCTTGCAGCTTTTAATTTCCAGATCTCCATCTTTGTTTCGGCCAGATCACCAGCTTTAGAAACAATTTGCTCGATATGTTCCACTGCAGTATGCATAGTTTGTAGTTTTAAGCTCTTATCGGAAAAGGATTAAGACAATCAGGACAGTGCATTTTTCACTTCGTTCCTGGCTGTATTCATTTTTGCAGTTGCTTCATCTTTCAGATCTTGTGCACCACCTTTAACACTGCTGTAGGTTTCTTTTACTTTATCAGCAAACTCGTTCATTGTACCTTTTACAGAGTCTTTAATATCACCTGCTTTACTGGCAATTTTTTTACGGGTTTCAGAACCTTTATCGGGTGCCAAAAGAATACCTGCTAATGCACCAACTGCCGCACCGGCTAAAAAACCTAACATTGTTTTACTCATAAAATTAATTTTAACTATTAAAAAATATATTACCAAATAAAGAAACTACTTAATAAAAAGTTCTTTCCATTTTGCTGTTGCAGGCGCCATCAGTGATCGTATATAAAGAAGTACCGAGAGAGCCAAAAAGAAATGGATAAACCTACCTGTACTCAAAATAAATACTCCTGTAATCCAAATCGTAATAGCTACTAAACTTGCTATAAAAAGCAGCTTTTTCATATCAAATACATTTTATTAGCGAAATTGAAAAATAGGGGCAATGTTGAATATGTTTTGCTCAACATTGCCCTTTTTTTATACGTCTGTCTTTCCAAACGATTTTCCAAATAATAATGACAGAACAAATAGTATAAGGAAAATAAAGAATAATATCTTAGCAATTCCTGCTGCTCCCGCAGCAATTCCACCGAATCCAAACAAGGCGGCGATTAACGCAACTACTAAGAATGTGATTGTCCAGCGTAGCATAGGTTGTGGTTTTAAAAATGAATAATTCCGTTGACAACAGGCATATTGAAAATCCTGTGCCAGAAAACAAACTGCTTTGTTTAAACTAAACTTAGAACCGAAACTGTGGATTTTTTGCAACGCTATGGGAAAGATTAGTAGTAAATAATGAGGCATTTAAGTTGGAATCAAAGTTGCTTTTTTTGATTTATTCTCGCTTTATTAAAAAATAAATTATGAAACCAGCCATTGGCCTCTCAGAAAAAAATTTAGCAGCAGTAAATGCCATGTTAACAGGTGTCTTATCAGATGGAGTTGTTCTCTATATGAAAACAAGAAAATTTCATTGGAATGTATCCGGTAACAGTTTTATGGAACTGCATCAATTATTTGAAGAGCATTATAAGAAAATGGAACAGTCTATTGATGAAGTGGCGGAGCGGATAAATAAACTGGGTGCTAACACACCCGGCACTATGCAGGAGTTTTTAAATCATACCTCATTAAAGGAGTCTCCGGGTAAATATCCTGCTCAAAATGAAATGATAAAAGAATCATTAAAGGATCATGAAGCGATTATTGTTCAGCTTCGAAAGAACATCGATGACTGTGACGAAAAATTTAAGGATGCTGGTACGGCTGATTTCCTCACAGACTTGCTACGGGAGCATGAAACAATGGCCTGGACACTGAGACGTTACCTTAAATAAGCCAGCGTATGATTTTAAAGTCGGGCTATCCTTTTTCGCTAATCAAAAATGGATTGGTAGCTACTTACCCTAAGCTGGAAAAAAATATTCGTACGGAGGTGGTTATTCTTGGAGGAGGTATTTCGGGAGCATTAATGGCCTATCAACTATTACTACAAGGAATAGCCTGTGTAATAGTTGATGCAAGAAGTATTGGCCTGGGAAGTACCTGCGCCAGCACATCGCTGTTGCAATATGAAATTGATACACCCTTACATAAATTGGCAGATCAAATCGGGGAAAATAATGCTGCCAAAGCTTACTGGCTTTGCCGGGAGGCTATTGATACATTGGCGGCTATTGCAGCTAAAATAGGATTTGTGGATTTTCAAAAAAGGAAAAGCCTGTATTATGCAGCAGCAAGAAAAGATGTACCATCGCTGTTAAAGGAATTTACCAGCAGAAAAAAACATGGATTTCAAGTGCAATATCTTTCAGAAAAAGAGGCAAGAGATAAATGTGGTATTAATGCACCTGCCGCTATTCTATCAAAAGATGGTGCACAAACAGATGCCTATATGTTCACCCATGCCCTTCATCAGTTCAATATAAAAAAAGGATTAGCAGTATATGACAGGACACCAATAATTAAGATCAGGCATGATAAAAATAGCGTACGGTTAGTGGCAGAAAATGGGTATGAATTAAAATGTAAAAAATTAGTGTATGCTACAGGATATGAAGTAGTACAATATATTGATAAACCAATTGTAAAGCTTCATTCAACCTATGCAACAGTTAGTGAGTCCCTGAGTGCAGAAAAACCTTTTTGGAAAGATAATATGCTGATATGGAATACAGCCGATCCTTACTTGTATTTACGAACAACAAGAGATAACCGTATTTTAGTAGGTGGCAGAGACGAAGATTTTTACTCTCCCGGAAAGCGAGATGCATTGATACAAAAAAAATCAAAACAGCTAACCAGAGACTTTACAAAGCTATTTCCTCATATTATGTTTGCACCAGAGTTTAGCTGGACAGGTACTTTTGGATCAACAAAAGATGGGTTGCCTTATATTGGTGAATATGCTAAATTGCCCAACAGTTATTTTGCACTCGGCTTTGGTGGAAACGGCATTACTTTTAGCATGATTGCTGCAGAATGTATCGCTAACTCAATCAGCGGAAGAAATAGTGACGATTTAAAACTGTTTTCTTTCAACCGTTAATAAAAGACCATCCGCTTTAATAAATTTCAATATGGAAAACGCTTTAAAGAAAATAAAAAACGATAGCAGAATCAAAAAAGGCTATTTCACTGGCTTCATTTTGTTGTTAATTGCCTGCCTGGCTACTTTATATGCTAATAAGCAGCTTATTCAACAGTCTGCCAATGTAGCTCATACACATAAAGTAATTTCGTCTTTAGAAAATTTGTTTTCTGAAGTTAAGGATTCGGAAACTGGGGTAAGAGGATATCTAATTAATCATGACAGTTCTTTTCTTCAGCCCTATATCGGGAGCCGAAAATCAATAGACTCTATGTTTAGTATTCTTAAAGCAGAGACCAGTGATAATGAATTGCAGCAAATTAAGTTAGTGGAATTAAAAGAAAAATTAACTGCCCGATATAATATTTTACAATCAAACATTACTATTTATAACAGGAATCGTAAAATGGTTAACGATACGATTCTTATACAGCAAGTAAGAGGAAAAAGGATTATGGAAAATGTCAGAAATTTAATAGGTACAATGAAAGCACATGAAATGGATTTGCTTGCCAAAAGAAGTAAAACACTTTCCAATAATTTTCAGGCCTTAAACACTATTATTATTTCTACCCTCGCAATGGCGGTATTAATTGTGGTAGTTGGTTTTATTGCTCATACAAAAGAAAGCAAGGCCCGGCGGGAGGCAGAAAAGAAGATAATTGATTTCCAAAACCAATTAAAGAACAGGATTGCCGAGTTGGATAAAGCCAACCGTGAATTAGTACAGATGCGGAGCCAGGAGAAATTTGCTGCTACGGGACGTATGGCCAGAACCATTGCACACGAAGTAAGAAATCCACTGACTAATATCAATTTGGCAGTGGATCAGTTAAGAAGTGAGATGACTGTGCCGGAAGAAAATACTAATTTCTTATTTGAAATGATAGGTAGAAACAGTCAGCGTATCAACCAGCTTATATCTGATTTACTGAACTCCACTAAGTTTTCTGAGCTTTCTTTTAATAAAACCTCCATTAATAATTTGCTGGATGAAGCTTTAAAGCAGGCAGAAGACAGGGTGGCTTTAACGAATATTGAATTAATTAGAAATTACAGCACTGATATATGCGATGTATCAGTTGATAATGAAAGGATAAAAATTGCTATGCTTAACATTATCATTAATGCGTTGGAAGCTATGGAGGGTAGGGAAGGAAGCAAATTATGGCTGGAAACTAAAGGCGAAAATGATAAGTGTAAAGTAATAATCAGGGATAACGGTCCTGGTATGGATGAAGAAGCGGTATCGAAAATATTTGAACCTTATTTTACCAGCAAGCAAAATGGAAATGGCCTTGGTCTTACAAATACTCAAAATATAATACTAAATCATAAAGGAGACATCAGTGTTTGTAGCCAAGTAAACGAGGGAACCAGCTTTGTAATTACGCTTAATTTTGCCTAATACATACAAACTAAGCTGTGGAGATAATTCCACAGGGCGTGGAAAAAAGGAGTCAGTCTTACTCCTGTTCTATCAGCACATCAATTATTTTATTTACCTCGGTAATGGTAAATGGCTTGGAAAGAAAGAAATCTATGCCATTACTATAAGCCTTTGATCTGTCTTGCGGACTATCATGCGCAGTAATCATAATGATTTTTACATCCGGATATTTACTCTTGATTTTTGTAACGTAGTTTATACCAAAACCATCTGGTAAGTGATTGTCTAATAGTACAATCGCCGGTTTCTCTTGCTGCAACTGGGTTTCAGCGTCTCCTAATGTATGTACATAAGAAACATTGAAATCTCTTTTGGCAAGATTCCGGCTTAAAAAGTAGCAGATATCAACTTCGTCGTCTACAATTAAAATTTTTACAAGGGACGTCATGGTTGCATTTAAGTTATTCACTCTCACTTCAAATTACGATTTCTGTTTTATACGCAAAACATTTGCCAAGCAATTTTTAGTATCAAATTCAGCAATTTCAGGCACTTTGTTTGTAAATACACCTACCTGAGATAATTTGGAGGGAATATAATTACTCACACTGTTCTAAAATATCTACTTTAATTTTAAACATTATTACCATCTACTCAATCCACAGACAATGAAAAAAATCCTGATTATAGACGATGATATGGATATGTGCAAATTGCTGAGTCATTTCTTGCAACGCAAGGGATTTGAAACGGATACTGCCTATACCGGAAATAAGGGACTGGCTAAGTTCAAAGAAGAAAGCTTTGACGTTGTGCTTTGCGATTTTCGTTTGGGCGATATGGATGGTGTGAAAGTTTTAACCGGTTTAAGGGAAATAAATCCCTCTGCACTGGTAATAATTATAACAGGTTACTCCGATATTAAAATGGCTGTAGAAGTAATGCGCCAGGGAGCATTTGATTATATAACCAAGCCATTAATACCCGAAGAAGTTATCAATGTAATAAACAAGGGTCTCGCAGCAGCTGGAACATCTGATAAAAAGGAAGCAGGGAGTTCAAGAATAGCATCAAAGAATATCTCATTTAATGAAGAGTATCTTGTAGGTGGAGCACCCCGCACTGCAGAAATGTATAAGCAGGTAGAGCTGGTAGCACCTACTCCTTACAGTGTGATATTGTATGGTGAAAGCGGAACCGGCAAAGAAGTAATTGCAAAAACAATTCATCAAAGTAGTAATAGAAAGGATAAGCCCTTTATGGCGGTGGATTGTGGTACCCTTTCCCGTGAGTTGGCCGCAAGTGAATTGTTTGGGCATGTAAAAGGTTCTTTCACCGGGGCACTCGCTGATAAGGAAGGTTTTTTTGAAGCAGCAAATGGAGGAACTCTCTTCCTCGACGAAGTGGTAAATCTTCCGTTAGATGTTCAGGCCACTTTGCTGAGAGTAGTGCAGGAAAGAAAGTTTAAAAGAGTGGGGAGTAATAAAGATCAGACCACAGATGTGCGGGTTATTGTTGCTTCTAATGAAAATTTGCAGGAGGCCTATAGAAAAGGGAAATTTCGGGAAGACTTATACCATCGCTTTAATGAGTTTTCAATTACTATACCACCCCTTCGTATGCGCCAGGAAGATATAATTCCTTTCTCTGAATTTTTCTTGGCAAAGGCTTGTAGCGAACTGGGCAAACAGTTAGATGGATTTGATGAAGAATCAATGCAATTGTTTTTAAACTATAGCTGGCCGGGTAACCTGCGGGAATTTAGAAATGTTATTCGCCGCGCAGCACTACTTTCTTCCTCCGGAAAAATAACCAGCAATGTATTGCCCTGGGAAATTATTGGAGGTGTGACAGATAAAACCACCAATCCTATATCTTCAGAAAATGAACAGGCTGCATCAACCACCAATGTAAATGCTTCCCCGCTTGGCTTAAAGGATGCAGCCTCTCATGCAGAATACCAGGCAATCATGGAAGTTTTAAAGGAAGTGAAATTTAATAAAACAAAAGCAGCAGCCCGTCTTAATATTGATAGAAAAACATTGTACAATAAAATAAGATACTTCGAAGAGAATAATCAAAAAGCATAAATCCGGGTTACAACAATACGGGGAAGCTGTTTCCCGAATAAACTGGAATAATAAAAAAGCAGCGCTTAAAAGCCATTACTAATTAATTAGTGCTGGCTTTATTATCATATTACCATTTACAATAGAAAAATAAAAGTTGGCGACTCAATAAGCGGCACAACATTAGTAATAAAGTGATTTATTAAACTTAACCGATATGCTTAAAAGTATTCAAATCTTTACACTGTTTTTACTCGTTACTTTTTTATCTGGTTGCGGAGCAATCGAAACGATATTTAAAGCCGGTATGTGGTGGGCTTTTTTTCTTGTTTTTCTAGTTGTATTTATAATAGGATGGTTTATTTTGCGTAAGAAAAAATAGAATTACGGCAGCAGCTGTAAAATATAGTTTTTATTTTTAAAACCACCTCGCTGGACACTATTACACATATTGCTCTTGGTGCCTGCATGGGCGAGGCTTTTGCAGGACGTCAATTGGGTAGAAAGGCTATGTTGGCGGGTGTAATAGCACACAGCTTGCCCGATATTGATTTCGCTGCTGCTTTATGGCTCAACACCGCGGATAACCTGCATGCTCACCGGGGGGTTACACATTCCATTCTTTATGTTCTTTTAATCAGTCCTGTGCTGGCAGTTGTTGCAAGATTTTTTTTAAAACATGCAGAAATTTCATTTGCCCGATGGGTTTTTTTTTTCCTTATCATATCTGCTCTACATATTTTTCTCGATGCGTTTAACAATTATGGAGTTGGCTGGTTTGAACCCTTCAGCAGCTATCGCATTTCATTTGATACCATCTATGTTGCCGATCCTTTTTTCTCTATTGTTCCGGGAATAGCATTGGTGATGTTACTATTTATAAAACATGGACAACAAGCCAGAAGATTTTGGTGGAAAGCAGGACTTTTTTCTTGCTTAGTTTATCTTAGTTACACGGTTGTTAATAAAATCATTATTAATAACAGGGTAACAAATGTGCTTGCCAATCAACAAATAGTTGCCAAAAGAGTTTTTACTACACCAGCACCTTTACAAAACTGGCTTTGGTTTGTAGCAGCAGAAATGGATAGCGGGTTTTATACCGGGTATGTTTCTGTGTTTGATAAAAAATTGACTAATGAACTTACTTATTCTCCAAGGAATGACAGTATTCTCAACCTTTTGCCTGATAGAGAAGAAGCAAATAAAATAATAAAATTTTCTCAGCGATATTATACCGTTGAAAAACATGCTGATACAATATTATTAAACGATCTTCGGTTTGGACAAATAACAGGTTGGTACGATCCACGGCAACGATTTGCATTTCACTATTATTTGCAGCCGGAAATGGATAACACACTGGTAGTACAAAGGGGCCGATTTGCCAATTGGAATAAAGAAACTTTCCAATCTTTTATCAATCGGATCAAGGGTAATTGATTTTATAATATTGGTGAAAATAACCTGGCAAATTTTTCAGGCAATTGCACATGCCAAGGGCGGGATAACCAGGTGTCTTTATCAATTTTTTCAGCATCTTTCAAGTCTTCAAAAAAAGTACTACGCATTTCTTCTGCTATTTCTTTATCATATATAAGTGCATTCACTTCAAAGTTAAGCTCAAAACTTCGATAGTCCATATTAGCAGTACCTAACAAAGTAAGCATAGAGTCGGTAACCATTGTTTTAGAATGAACAAATCCTTTTTGATAGAGGTAGATTTCTACTCCGGCTTCCAACAATTTATTATAATACGATTTTGCAGCGGCATTAACTATTCTTGAATCGCTTACCCCCGGCACCAGCATTTTTACTGATAAGCCGCTTAGTGCAGCCACACTCAATGCATCCATAATACTATCTCCCGGAATAAAATAAGGAGTTGTAATTAGAATTTCTTTCTTAGCCATGTAAATAGCCTGCAGTATTGAATAAAGTACAGATGGCAAAACAGAATCAGGGCCGCTGGCGGCTATTTGTACAAAACTATCTTGCTTCGTTTCTTTCAATTTTTTAAAATATACTTCTTCTGTCTTCAATGAGTTGTTACAACAGAATTTCCAATCTGTAATGAAAAGATATTGAAGATAGTACACAGCGGGTCCATCAATACGGATATGCATATCTCTCCAGTATAATTTGTTTTTGCCGTTGTTAATGTATTTATCAGAAACATTAATGCCTCCTACAAATGCAGTTTGCCCATCTATTATTACAATTTTACGATGATTACGATAGTTGAGCCGGTTGGCAAACAAAAAGAATCTTACTTTATGAAAAGGATGAACTTCTGCACCAGCATCCCGCATTCTTTTTTCAGTAGCTTTTTTTATGGTTGGACTTCCAAAGTCATCATAGATAAGCCGCACTTTAACACCTTCTTTTGCTTTTTTGATTAATAATTCAATGACTTCGGTGCCGATTGTGTCGTACTCAAAAATGTAATATTCAATATGGATATGATGCGTGGCGTTTTTGATTGCCTCCAATAACTCCGGAAATTTTTCTTCTCCATTCTTTAAGAGTTTTACTGTGTTATTTTTTGTAAGCGGACTTCCTAGATCCCGGACAAGCATTGATGCTAACTCTGTGTGTTGTTGTACAGATTCATCCTGATGCTGAATAGCAGTATCATCAAATTGAACAATTCCTTTTTTTAGTTTTTCCAGAATTTCATTGTCCTGGATTGTTTTTTTACTATACCGTCTTTTTTTCCAGTAATTAACGCCAAAAAGAAAATAAAATCCTACACCTACAACAGGAAGAAAAATGGCAAACAGGATATAGGCTAACGCCTTGTTGGCATACTGTGTTGACAATAGTATGCGAATACATACAAAAACAATAAACAGAATATAAAGCAGCGTTATTAAAGTAAAACCAATCATATATGAAAGGGTAAATAATTATTATTTAGTAAAAGTTACTTAATAATACAGCAGCCTTTTAAATTTTTTTGAACTACTCAGTGAATTTTGAAAAACGAGTCAGATAGCTTTATAATATTCCCAAAATGGGGTGGCATGGCATTTGCACCCCGAGGGCAATTAGCCGGCATACTCCGGTTGGTTTTGGTTACGGAGCACCATTTCTATGGTGCTCTCTTTTTATGCTTAAGGCTGAGTTTATAATCTTAAACTTTCTGCCGGATCCCAAAATACATTTTTAAAATCCTGCACCTGGTCATTCTTTACTTTAATACCTTCTTTTTTTAAAAGTTTTTCCATCATACCAGAAGGTGTAAAATGGTGTTTGCCACTTAATATACCGAGGCGATTGACAACACGGTGTGCTGGTACTTTTGGTTTTACTCTACCTGCCCCATTCATGGCCCAGCCTACCATGCGAGAAGATGATTTAGCTCCAAGGCATGCAGCAATGGCGCCATAAGAAGTTACCCGCCCTTTCGGAATTTGACGGGCTACTTCAAACACCAATTCAAAAAAATTATCATCTTTCTTACCGGAAGGCCGTACAGATTTTAATTTACCGGACGATTTCTTCTTTGTAGCCATTATTTAAAGTTATACTTTTTGACTAAAGCATTTTGTTGTAGCCCGCATTACTCAATATGGGGCATACAGCCCGTATATTTATATATTTTCTTTTTTTGTAAGCAACTCACTCCGGCGGGGCTCCGGCACATTTTCATAGTAATAGGGGCAATGAAGACAGCCATTACCACAGCAATAGCCTTTATCTAAATGATATTTTTCTGTTAGTACCACATATCCAGCCGGATTAATATAATAATCAATGCCCTCAATCAGTTCCTTCATGTTTCGATAATAATTTTTTTAGCTCTTCATCTTTTTCTTTGCCTGGTAGCGTAGCAGGCAAAGAGAAACATAAATAGTGAATACGATTGCTCCCGGCTATATCAAGCGACTCATAATGTGTTTTTATTTTCAACTCTTCAGGTATCATTTCCTCCTTGTACACATTGTCGCTTTCTTTCAATACCGGACAGTTGTACAGCTCAATCACTTGTTTCGTAAAAGTATATAAATCGGGGCTATCCGTTTTTAAATGTAGTAAACCACCGGAAACAAGAAATTGTTGATATAGTCGTAAAAATTTTGGATGTGTCAATCTTTTTTTTGCTTTCGACATTCGTAGTTGTGGATCAGGAAAAGTGATCCAGATCTCAGCTACTTCACCCGGATTGAAGTATTCTGCTACCTGGTCTATTTTTGTTCTTAGAAAACCGACATTGGTGAGATTATTTTGCAAAGACTTTTTAGCACCCACCCATATGCGGTTTCCTTTTAAGTCAATACCGATAAAATTTCTGTTTGGGTAAAGCTGACCAAGTCCAACTGCATATTCTCCTTTGCCGCAGGCCAGCTCTAAGGTTATGGGATTTGTATTGCCGAAGAATTCATTCCATTTACCATTAATATCTTTTGGATATTGCAATACATTCTTAAAAGTCAATAGCTCTTCAAACCGAATTAATTTCTTTTGGCCCATACCGCACAAAGATAAATGGAGTAGTGCAGAAGAGAGAAAAAACCATACTCAAAAAATCAGCGGTCATATTTTTATTTGCAGGCCAACTCCTATTATTGATTTTAGTTGTAAAGCAGGTGATGAACTCTCTTTGCCAAATACTTTTACATCGTCATCATAGATCATATCTACGTTCCAGCTAAAAGCAAGAATCTTTGCTACTTTGGCTGAAAGAGAATTTGTCATATATAAATCTGCATTCAGGGGATCTTTTTTATAGTTGGAGAATAAATCTATCCTTCCCCTATATGATACATACTTGTTGAAAGCTTTCTGATAATTGATAGTTGCAAAAGCACCAAGATGATTTAGGCTATGTGAACCGGGGACTACTCCATATTCACCTCTGGCAGAGAGGCTATCATCTTTTACAATTATCCAGCGGGAGGTAACTGGCGAAACAAAAATGGAAAGACTTTTACCTGCTTTATAATCCATACCCAAACTTGTAACTACATAGGCGGGAGATAATAGTGCTGATGCAAAACTTTTCGTATTATCATGGTATGTATAGCCTTTAAAAAACTGCGAACGGAAATTTACAAGCGATGCAAGATTTAAGTGTTTGTCCAGTGAATAGCCATACTTGGAAACAAAATCAAACCGATCATCATTCTTACGGCTTCCAAGGCTGGTAGTATTTACATAGCCAAAGTTTATATCTAAAGTATTATCCCAGCTATGTTTTTTCTTTTTATAAAAACCGTGCAGGTTAAGCGAAGTGGAAATGGTTAATGAAAAATCATCGCCACCGGCAGCCCAGTTGCTCAGGCTACTTTGACCTACATTGATATTGTACAATGCACCTGCTTTCCATTTTTTCCAGGTACTGTCCGGGATATCTTTTTTTATTGTTCGTAGCGATTCTACCTGAAGCTTTTTAATAATTGCATCTTGTGATAATACAGTTAGGCAACTGGCAAGCAAAATAATAAGAACTGATACTTTTTTCATACTTAATAGTTCGGTTTTGGTGGTGATATGGATACTGCTTATAAGAGAAGCAGAAAAACAGAAAAGTTTTTAGCGGATAACGGATATGCGCAAATATAAAAGAGAGAATAAATAGATGGCGGAACTATTTTATTTTATAAGGAATGTTAAAAGATAAATATGCTAATGACTGTTTGTAAAAAAAATGCTGCTTTCTGTTAAAAAAGCAGCATGTTATTGCGAATAAAATTATATCAAACGATTGTTTAGAACTTAATCAACAATCCAATACCTACTAATGATTTTACTTGTAAGGCCGGTGAAGTTTTGTTAGGTCCAAATAATTTAACATCATCATCATAAATAAGATCAACACCCCAGGTAGCCGATAATACTTTTGACAATTTTACATTCAGGATATTAGACATAAACAAATCAACATTTTGCGGGTTTCTTCTGTAGTTTGAAAATAAATCAAGCCGGGCTTTATAAGTTATATTCTTGGAGATTTCTTTTAAATAATTGATGGAGGCAAAAGCACCGATCTCCAAATTTGATTTTTTACCCGGTGTTACTCCATATGCACCTTTATTGGATAATGCGGTATCTCTTACAATTACCCAACGGGCTGTTAGCGGGGAAACATAAATAGAAAGTGCTTTATTGGGTTTATAATCAAGCCCCGCACTCACTAACAAATATCCTGGTGCCATAAAGTTGGAGGAAAGAGTTTTTACATTATCAAAAGAGTAACCTTTAAAAAATTGCGAACGAAGATTGACCAAACCCGCAAGATTAAGTTTAGAAGTTAGCGCATATCCATATTTTGATAAGAGATCAAATCGGTCATCATTTTTTCTTCCACCGATACTGGTAGATTTTACATAGCCGAGGTTAAAGTCAAATGTATTGTCCCAACTGTGTTTGTCTTTTTGGTAAAAAGCATACATGCTAAGGAGGGAATTAACCGCAAGAGAAAATTCGTCTCCACCGGCAGCCCAGTTCGTTAAAGATGCCTGCGATACATTCAGGCTATAGATACCACCCTTTCTCCAATTCTTTTTACTGGTATCAGCCGGATCTTTTTTTATTGTTTTACCCGACTCGGCTTGCAATGCTTTTACACTTTGATCCTGGGCCACTGTAATTAAAGTAATAAGAGTACATACAATGATTGAAATAATTTTCATGCTTGATTTTTTTGGCTGCAAAATTATAAATGAAAGACAGTGCAAGATATTATTTCAATGAAAGTGCTCAAAGGGATTGCCGGAGAGGAAATTAAAAAGCCTCCGAATTTCGGAGGCTTTTTAAAGTGCTGTAGGGGGAGGGTTCGAACCTCCACGGGGCAGTTAGCTGTAGTACAAAGTTCGGTGGTCGACCCCGGTCGTTTTGATATTGCTATCAAAACGGCTCTATGCTACGTTTATCCTGTTTTCCCCACCCCCGAGACAAGAGGGTATGTCTGCCATGCTTTCGCAATTTCATCACCCCACAGTATTATCAAGAACTAGTGCCTTTCGGCGTTGTTGACGACACAAATATAGGCTTCAAAAGCTTTTCGTTCCAAATTTTCTAATAAATATTTTGAAAGTATAGAAATTATTCAAATATTTGATAATTATTATGAATAATATCTAAAATCAATATACAAAATGGCAACGAAATTAAATCTTGATAATCTCGATCTGCAGATCATTCATCACATGATGGAGAATGCTGAAATCTCTTACGCCGATCTCGGAAAAAAACTATTTGTTTCCGGCGGCACCATTCATGTTCGTATCAAAAAACTACAGGAGGCAGGAGTGGTTAAAGGTACAAGGTTGAAGGCAGATTTAAAACAACTGGGGTATGATGTGATCGCCTTCATTGGTATTTACCTTAAAGAAAGTTCGTTGTATGATACGGTAGCAAAAGATCTCCAAAAAATTCCGGAAATAGTGCGGTTAAATTATACAACCGGCAACTACAGCATGTTTGCAGAAATAGTTTGCAAGGATATTACACAATTACGTTTTGTTTTACACGATCAGTTGCAAAAAATAAAAGGTATCGAACGAACAGAAACCTTTATTTCACTCGACGAAAGCTTTAGCCGTAATGTAAAAGTGATGTAGTTATTTTTTGTTGTTATATTCTTCCTCTCACATTTAATGCATCTCGTAAACCATTACCCAATAAATTAAAGGCGAGTACCAATAGCATAATAGCAAAGCCCGGTGCTAATGCCAGCATTGGATTTTGAGTGATGATGAAATTGTAATTTTCTTTTATCATCAATCCCCAGCTTGGTTGCGGAGGTTGTACACCAATGCCTAAAAAGCTTAAGCCAGCTTCAATAACAATTGCCGATGCAAAATTGCTGGCTGCAATAACCATTACAGGTCCCATAATATTCGGCCATATATGTCGAACAATAATTCTAAAATTAGAATACCCTAATGCTTTTGATGCTTCCACATATTCCAACTCTCGTACTCCCAGTACCTGGCCTCTGACTAATCTGGCAACATTAACCCACATGGTTAAACCTACAGCGATGAACACTTGCCAAAAACCTTTTCCTAATGCTAAGGTGATGGCGAAGACAAGTAATAAAGTAGGAATACTCCAGATAACATTGATGAACCACATGATGATGTCATCCGTACGGCCACGGAAATAACCCGCCAATGAGCCTAAGATCAATCCGATACTTAATGAAATGATGACCGTAATTAACCCAACACTTAAACTTACTCGGGTACCTACTATAATGCGACTTAAAATATCCCGGCCATATTTATCGGTGCCTATTGGAAATTTTAATTGAGTAATTGCTTTCTCATGTAATTGCGATTTGTGATAGGCTTGTCTTTCAGATACACCTTCGTCAATATATTTTTGAACAATAATGCTGTCTGTTTTCTCTTCATGATTGGTGATGGGAATGTAATAATGCACATCTTCTTTGCCACTCAGCAGTTGCTGAAAAAATCCGGTTGAAGCAACGTCTTTATCTTTTTTTACTTTAATAAACTCTTGTTTAAATCCGGGTTTTTTTCCATCAATTTCAACAATTATTCTATTGGCATAAGGGGAGGAATCAGGAGCAATAAAATATGCGAAGATGGCAATGAGTGTTGCCAGCATAATAATCACCAATCCAAAAACAGCACCTTTGTTTTTTTTAAGCCGTCGCCATGCTGCTGCCTGGAATGATTGTGATTGGTTCATTGAATGTTTAAAATGAATGCGTACAAATATATCTTTATCCAGCGATTATAAAACAGTTCGATAGAAGAGAAGGTACATGTTAAAATAGAAATTGATTTAGGAAAAATATTCGGAAGCTCCCCAATCAGCGGATTGGGGTTTAGTTCACCTTTCTTCCCTTCCACTCATACTTACCAAATTGGCTAAATAGCCCGGAAATAATTGTATAAAAAATATGCAGCGGCTGAAAAATGAAAAACAGTTTAATGGCCCATTGCTTGTCAAAGAAATTTGATACGCTGATAAAAAAAGGCAACTCAACTAATGTTTTGACGACCCATAAAATTGCAGCGTATAATAAATTGTGAGTATCCCAGATACCAGCTATTAATAATGCAGCAAAGGATACATTGACGAGATATACCAATAATAGCACCGGTAAAATTCTTTTATCATTATAGAGACCGGCTTTACTGGCCCAGCGGATACGCTGATTAAAAAATGATCTCCATGTTTGCATAGGCTCTGTACTTACAATGGCTTCTTTGGATTTCAGGTAATGTACTTTTCCCGGATATAGTTTTACAATCTTATGCATTAGCAGCATATCATCGCCGGAAGCGATATGGTCGATGCCAGTAAAACCATTCACCGCATAAAATGCATTTCGTTCATACGCAAGATTGGCGCCATTGCACATCGACATTTTTTGACTGGCAACAACGGCCCCGGTAATACCTTGCAATACCATAAAATCCATTGCCTGGAAAACCTGCAATACCGATGAGTTACAATTTATCACCACCGGAGCAGCAATAAATATGGCTTCTTTTTCTTCTTTGAATGAAGCAATTGTTTGCAACCAGTTTTTTGGGGGAATACAATCTGCATCGGTAGTAACTATCAATTCACCAGTAGCAGCAGCGATGCCCTTTTCTATTGCTTTCTTTTTATAAGAGTTGATAGCATCTTCTTTTAATTGAATCAGCTTTGCAAAAGGGAATTGTTGAACAATAGCTGCGGTGTTGTCTGTAGAATTATCATCCACTACAATTATTTCAGTGAGTTCTTTTGGATAAGATTGATTGGTTAATGCGGATAATAATTTTCCGATATTATTTTCTTCATTTCGTGCGGGGACGATGAGAGCTATTTTTTTTTGTGCGTCTTTTTTTGTTGGGTGAAAAATGACGATTGAACTCCATGTCCGCCAATAATAAATGATCAGCAAGCTGTAGAGAATAAATAATGTTATAATAACGTAGAGAAGGATCATGTAATTGGACAAAACTAATCATTGCAACAAAGCCGGCAGTATTTCTTCCACATGTTTTTCATGCAGTACCTGGTGGCCGGCATGGATAACACTTATTGTACAATACTCTTCAATACCCTTTTTAAATTTTTCGCCTACCGATGAAAGAATAATACGGTCATGCTTTCCATAGATTAAGCGAACCGGGGTTTTATTGACGATAATTTGCTGTTTGATTTTTTTGATATTCGGTTGTATGTTTCGCAATGCGGTCCACCTGGCATATAATAACCGCCGCACTTCAGCATCGCCGATATAATAATTAACGAATTTGAAAATACTTGCATTGATCAATTTTAGCTTGTTCATTAATCGCAGCAAGCCAAAGAACCAGTGTGGCTTTTTCATAGTGAAAGCAAAGAATTTATTTCCCAACCAGGTTTGTGTTGCCAGCCAATACCAGAAATTTACTTTTAATCCATCTGGAGCCAGCAGAATAAGCCGTTCCACTTTTTCGGGAATGACTTCATAGAGACTAAGGGCCATGCGACCGCCTAAGCTGAAACCAATTAATGAAAGTTGCCGGTTTTCCTGACCTGTAATCTGCTCTACTATTTGTTGTAGGTCTGCTTTGGTAAAATTTAATCCTTCTTTCCAATCGGTTTTGCCGTGAAAGGGTAGGTCGATGGCGTAGAAGCTATATTGATTTCCAGCATACTTAGCCAGGAATTCAAAGTTGGTAGCTGTTTCACCATAGCCATGAAAACAGACTGCCTGCTTTGGCCCGTTGCCAAACTGGTAGTAGTAAATAACTGAGTTCTTATAAGAAAGCCATTGCTGATCCATGTGCGAACACCGTAAATTTTGCGGAAAATTAAACTTGCTTATTTCAAAAATACTATTAATTTTGGATAGTTGCACAAACAACTATATGCCAAACAACCAATTTAAGAAGGGAGAACTCTACAGCTTTATTACAGGTAAAGCTTCCACCGCTATTGCCCGCCGGTTACAGAAAAAATTTAATGCCGCCGGACTGAATATTACCATCGAACAATGGAGTGTACTTTATCATTTATGGAAACAGGAAGGCATTAGTCAGCAGGAATTGTGCAACGCTACTTTTAGAGATAAACCAAGTATAACAAGACTAGTTGATAACCTGGAGAAAGCCAATCTGGTAAAAAGAGTGGCTTCGGAAAATGATCGTCGTATCAATTTAATTTTTTTAACTAAACAGGCATTGAAACTACAGGAAGAAACAATGGCCATTGCTGATGAAACATTGAATGAAGCATTGATAACAGTACCGCCAGATAAAATTGAGGTATGTAAAGAGGTGTTGCAGGTGGTGTACGATAATTTGAAATAAAGTGATGAATGTAGAGTAGTGAGTGCATCGAAAGAAAAATATTAATAGAATATAAATCCTTAAAACTTTTCTTATGTCTACTGAAACAGCAACAAAAGCAGTGTTGAAAGGCGGCGAATGGCTGGTGAAAGAATCATCAGCAGCTGAAACATTTGTAGCCGAACAATTTGGCGAAGAACAATTAATGATCCGGGATATGTGCAACCAGTTTTTGGAAGCAGAGGTGTACCCTAATCTCGACCGTATAGATGACCTGGAGCCGGGCTTAATGAAATCGTTGGTAACAAAAGCTGGTGAGCAAGGTCTGCTATCAACTTCTTTTCCGGAAGAGTTTGGCGGATTAGGAAAAGACTTTGTGACTTCAACAATCGTAAATGAATATCTCGGTGCAGGCCATTCATTCTCCGTTGCAGTTGCTGCACATACCGGAATTGGTACTTTACCAATTTTATATTTCGGTACGCCACAACAAAAAGAAAAATACATTCCTAAATTAATTACTGGTGAATGGGCTGGTGCATACGGATTAACAGAACCAAACAGTGGTAGTGATGCATTGGGCGCAAAAACAACGGCTAAGTTGAGTGATGATGGTAAGTTCTATATTTTGAACGGACAAAAATGTTGGATCACCAATGGTGGATTTGCGCAAGTATATACGGTGTTTGCTAAAGTAGATGGTGATAAATTCACTGGCTTTATTGTTGACCGGGGAACAGAAGGGTTTACACAAGGTCCCGAGGAACATAAAATGGGTATCAAAGGTTCTTCTACCGTACAATTATATTTTCAGGATTGTAAAGTACCTGTGGAAAATTTATTAGGTGAAGTTGGTAAGGGACATAAGATCGCCTTCAACATTTTAAACATCGGCCGTTTAAAATTATGTGCAGCAGCTTTGGGCGGTGCAAGAAGATCAGTAACAGATACTGTTAACTATGCAAAAACAAGAGAGCAGTTCAAGCAACCGATTTCAAACTTTGGCGCCATTAAATATAAGTTGGCTGAAATGGCGATCAAAGTTTTCGTTGCGGAATCAGCATTGTATCGTACAGCCAATTGGGTAGATCAAAAAGAAGAAGAGTTGTTAGCAGCAGGTAAACCGTTTAATGAAGCATTATTAGGTGCGGCAGAAGAATATGCCATTGAATGTGCGATGCTGAAAGTATATGGTAGCGAAGTGTTGGATTATGTAGTGGATGAAGGGGTGCAGGTACATGGTGGTAATGGGTTTAGTGCGGAGTATAATGCTTCAAGAGCTTACCGTGATAGTCGCATTAACCGTATCTATGAAGGAACGAATGAAATTAATCGTTTGCTCACGTTGGATATGACATTGAAAAGAGCCATGGGTGGAAGATTGGATCTGATGGGGCCTGCAATGGCAGTACAAAAAGAATTGATGAGTATTCCTGATTTTGGTGCAGAGGATGAAACACCATTTGCAGCAGAAAGAAAATTGGTGGCGAATTTGAAGAAAGCAATCTTGATGACTTCTGGTGCAGCAGTACAAAAGCTGATGATGAAAATTGAAAGTGAACAGGAGGTACTGATGAATATTGCTGATATGGCTATTGAAACCTTTAATGCGGAGAGTGTATTATTAAGAGTAACGAAAATGGTAGAAGAAAAAGGTGCAGCAGCTTCTGCATTACACCTGGATATAATGAGAACTTACCTCTTCGATGCAGCAGACAAAGTAAACAAAGCAGGAAAAGATTCTGTTAACTCATTTGCCGATGGGGATGAGTTACGAATGATATTAATGGGCTTAAAACGATTTACCAAAGCAGAACCCTTTAATGTAAAAGATGCAAGAAGAAGAATTGCAGATAAAATGGTGGCTGAAGGAAAGTATTGTTTTTAATTCCACAATTCTTTATCAAAATCAAGCATGGCTGTCCTTACCGGGGCAGCCGTTTTTGTGTCGGTATAAATAGTAGAAAGTTCTTTACGGGTTACTTTCAACTCATTTAGTTTTTGAATACGTTTTCTTTCAACAACAATTCCCACACACATTAATAAGGAAGATAGTGTAGTAACAAAAAAGTACACAAGAAAGGTGTCAGCTACATATTCCTGGCTAATTTTTCCGCTTTCTTCTATATGCGCTTTAAACACATAGTAAATAAGATAAACAATAGCATAACAACCATAAGCAAAAAGCAGCGCTGCACAAATCAATGCCTTACCCGTTGCTTTACGATGAGTAATAGCAATTTTAGTTTGCTTAATAAAAAAGTAAAGACCGAGTGAAAAGACAATAAGAATTCCCGGCCCAAGTATGATTGTTATAGCCTCTGTATTAATACCTTTAATAGAAAGTACGGCTATTTCAAATGCAACAAATAGAGCAATTAGTAATCTCAGATTTTTAGTAAATACCAGCGAGGTACTAAAATAACTTAGAAATAAAATCATTAACGGAGCGTCTAGCAAATTATTAGCAAGCCCCCAATAGAAAATTATGTCGTCATCCGCTTTAATATAGCCCTCGGTCATTAAATTATAGGTGAACAATAAAAAATAATAGGTAATTAAAGCAGGAAATGCTTTGTACCTGCCTAGTCGAAGCGTTAGCACCAAGATTACTGGTAAGATTAAAGCCAGAGTGGATATAAGACCCATTGTAGAATTCCACGTCATATCATTAGTTTTTTCTTAGGATTGGATAAAGACCGGTTTATCTCAATTGATAAATCCGGATGCAATATTAACGGGATTCATATGTACATAGTGTTTACTTATAGGAGTTTATACTAAAATTCAGTAAAACCGAAATGCTGTTCAGTAATAATACGGAAAGGAGGATAACGGGTTTTTATGCGAATGCTTTAGCGATTGAATAACTACTATTTTTTAGTATAGAAAACTGGTAATATTACTAGATAGTTTTTCTCGTGTGCTAACGATATTTTACTTTGATTTATCTTTCTGGTATGATTCGATTTACTTTTTATGCTATCATTTTTTACTGTGTAGAGGCAAGTGCACAGCCTATAGTTGTAAAACCCATAATGGGAACAACTATTGGTGCACAACCATACCTGGAATATGGTTTTGGCTTTGATAGATTAGGCGGCGCAAAAATTACGTACCTGGATACAGGAGTTGTTATTAAAGTGGTGGATAGTACAGCTGTAAATTATAAAGTGCAGCTATCAAAAAACCATGTTGCGTATTTATCAAAAAGCAATTTTAAAAAAGACAGCTCCATTAAAGCCGCAGCATATTATCTAACAGCCAGTTTATTGGCCATTGGTGACGAAAAGTATGATTACCTGAGCATCGCATTAGATGAAAAGCTCCCTTACCGGAGCATCCAGCAAATCAATCCGTCAAAACTGGTGATTGATATTTATGGTGCCAGCTCTAATACAAACTGGATTACACAGCGATCTTCGGCAAAAGAAATAAAGAATGTATATTATGAACAAACAGAAGACGATGTATATCGGGTATCTATTGAATTAAACCACGAACAACATTGGGGCTACAGTATTTATTATGTAGGAAAGAAACTAACTATAAGAGTTAAAAGACAACCGCAAGAGCTTGAAATTTCAAAAGTGAAAATAGCCGTAGATGCTGGGCATGGTGGAACGAACAATGGAGCCACAGGAGTTAGCACTAATATTTCAGAAAAAAAATACACCTTACTAATCGCAAGAGAATTACAGCGGGAGTTGCTGGATGAAAATGCCACGGTGTTTATGACCAGAGAAACTGATATTTCTCTCGGTATGCAGGAGCGAACGGCGATGCTGAAAGAAGAGGATCCCGATTTTCTAATCAGTATTCATTTAAATTCTTCTGTAAAGGATAGTGTGAACGGTGTGAGTACATACTATAAGCATATTGGTTTTCGTCCGTTAACGCAACATATTCTGGACCGTATGCTTGAACTTGAACTAGCCGAGTTCGGCAATGTTGGCAATTTCAACTTTGCATTGAGTGCACCAACAGATTATCCAAACTGCTTGGTAGAAGTAGCTTTCTTAAGTAATAAAGAAGATGAAAAGAAAATTCTTGACCCTGCTTTTCATAAGCAGGTAGCCAAAAAAATAGTAGCAGGTATTAAAGATTGGTTGAAAGCATGCAAGAAGAATAATGATTAATCTTCTGGTGGAAATGGTTCACCCTGGTGACAAGTTTTACAATGCACCACATGTAAATATTCAGGACGAATATCTTTATTATAGTAAAAATAGTTTTTGTTAATGTCAATTGTCAACCGCATCATTTTCCTCGCTTCTTCTTTCATCGGTTCTGCATCAGATGCATAATCCAGCGAATCTTTCATCGCAAAATTCATTTTATCATAAGGGGCATGACAAAAGTTACATTTTACACCCAATGCCACATTATACGTTTGCATAATGCTATCCAGTTTTGCATCGCTGATGTCTTTGGGTAATATTTTTAAATTCCTTTCTTTTAATACAGGAGCTTTTGAAGCGGCAATGCTTACAACTATGAAAGCAGTTAGAATGAAAATGATTAGTATTTTCCTTTTATGTAACATGGTTTACAGACGAGGGATTAGTTAATAAGGCGGCATTGGCCACCCCAAAATTATTTTGGTTCCTGAAAATACAAATTTGCTGCTGTTTCCGCTATTGGTAAATGATGAAAGGTTAAGTTTTCTACATTTGAAGACATAAAACTATTATCATGAGCAATCTTGTAACAGAATTTAACGATTACAGAACTAAAATGAATGATGTAATATTGAGCAAGGATAATCTTGTTATCAAGCGCCTTTGGAATCTGGATACCAACACTTATGCCGAAGGCGCATTGGATGTAAAAACGAAAGAGCTATTAGGCTTGGTTGCCAGCATGGTGCTTCGTTGCGATGATTGTATTAAATATCACCTTGGTAAATCTCATGAGCTTGGCGTAAATACCGAACAGATGTATGAAGTATTTGCTGTTGCCAATATTGTTGGTGGAACCATTGTAATACCCCATACGAGAAGGGCGGCCGAATACTGGGAAGCTTTGTTGGAAAATCCCCAATAATGCATTGGGCTATCGAAAATTGAACATTTGTTTTTAGAATAGTAATTTTGCCTGAATCCCCAATGTATGAGTGAAACAACAACAGCCCCCGTTTTAACAGCCAAAGATTTTGCTACCGACCAGGAAGTTCGCTGGTGTCCCGGTTGTGGCGACTATTCTATACTGGCCCAGGTGCAGAAAGTAATGCCTACGCTGGGTATTGCCCGGGAAAATATTGTAATTATATCCGGTATCGGTTGCAGCAGTCGGTTCCCTTATTATATGAACACCTATGGTATGCATTCTATCCACGGCCGTGCTACAGCGGTGGCTTCTGGTTTAAAAGCCAGTCGTCCCGAGCTAAGTGTGTGGATCGTTACCGGTGATGGTGATGGGTTGAGTATTGGGGGTAACCATACCATTCACTTACTGCGCAGAAATTTTGATGTAAATGTATTATTGTTCAACAACCAGATTTATGGATTAACAAAGGGACAATATTCTCCAACCTCCGAAGAAAAGAAAGTAACGAAGAGCACACCAATGGGAAGTATCGACCATCCGTTCAATCCACTTGCTCTGGCATTGGGAGCCGATGCAACATTTGTAGCCAGAACGATGGACAGAGACCCAAAACATTTGCAGGCCATGTTGATCAGGACCAATCAACATAAAGGAGCATCTTTTTTAGAGATATACCAGAATTGCAACATTTTTAATGATGGTGCCTTTGAAATATTTACAGAGAAAGGAAGCAAGCCCACAGAAACTTTATTCTTAGAACAAGGCAAACCATTGTTATTTGGTGCAGCGCAAGACAAAGGAATAAAACTCGATGGCTTTAAACCAGTGGTGGTTGATTTAAATCTCGGACACAGTGCCGATGATCTATGGATACATGATGAACAGGATATTTACAAAGCACAGATTTTAACCCGCATATTTGATGACCCGAAAATTGAAGGTCATTTACCAAGACCATTCGGCGTTTTCTATCAAACTAACCGGGCTTGCTATGAAGATGTGATGGCTGCACAATTAGAGGAAGCCAAAACAAGAAAGCCTGCTGATCTGGATAAACTGTTGAAGGGAAATGAAGTTTGGACGATACAGTAAGACTAAAATAAAAATAATTGACAGTTTACTTTTTTAGCGGATTGGGTGCTGATGAAACTGTATTTCAGAAAATAGTATTACCAAGCAACTGGAAAGTAGTTCATATTACATGGCTCGAAGTTGAAAGAAAGGAAACATTAAAAGAATATTGCAACAGGCTTTCAACTCAAATCAATACAACTGAGACGTTTTTATTTGTCGGACTTTCATTCGGAGGAATTGTTGCTACTGAATTATCTAAAGTTATTTCTCCAAAACATCTGATTCTCATATCAAGCATTTCCAATAAAAATGAGCTTTCTTTTTATTATAAAATAGCTGGTTTTCTAGGACTGCATAAAATTATTCCAGCTACTTTGTTAGCATCGACTTCTTTTATTACGTATTGGTTTTTTGGAGTAAAGTCTAAGACTGAAAAGGCTTTATTGCGAAATTCAATTAAAAAAACTTCACCAAATTTCATAAAATGGGCAATCGGTCAAATACTTTCCTGGAAAAATAAAGAAAGGTCAATCAATGTTTTTCATATACACGGTACTGCAGACAGACTATTCTGGTTTAAAAAAGTCAAGGCCGATGTTCTTATTGAGGAAGGAGGACATTTTATGGTCTATAATAGAGCAGAAGAGATTTCTACTTTTATTGTAAATGAAATTAGCAAGAAGCGTTTATCCTAAATTAGCCAGCACCCTCGCCGCATTCTCATACACTTTCTTCTCTTTTCTTTTATACCACCATTGCGGAGCAGTTTTTTTCATCAGCGTATCAATATTACGCATACCAATCAAACTCCACATGCCTTTTAGTTTTCCGGCAAAAGTGGGTTGCAAGGCCCGTAAGCTCATAGCAAAGCCACTATCCAAATATTCCATATGGTGCCAATAGCCCGCAGGCATAAACAACGTATCACCCGGCTCTAATATAAAATCAAAACCCTCGGCTAGTTTTAGTGCCGGAAATTTTTCATAATCAGGACTTCCGTTTTGCTCATAATATTTAGAAAAATCAGCAAGACTTAATACTTCATACGGTTTGCGATATAATTTGTGCTGTTCTTTAAAAGGAAACATCAATACTCTTTTTCTGCCGCTAAACTGTGTATGTAAAATATGAGAGAGATCAATATCAAAGTGCATGTGAGTGATGCTGCCTTGTCCGCCGGTAAACAGCATCGGGTATTTTTTTATAAAGCCCTTCATATAATGTTCCGGCCATTTAAAATCGTTGATCAGTTGCGGAGCATGGTCAAAAATATTGAAGAGAAAAATTCGCCACGCAGCAGGACCGGCTTTTATCATGTCAATATACTCGCCAAAGGTTTTGTAATCATCAGCCGTGTTAATGGGAGTATAGGCGTCACTTTTTACGTTATTATAAAGTGGTACTTTTTTATCGCCTACTAATTGCTTAAAATAATCCCAGTTCCATTTATCATACGCTGGCCATTCTTTAGCAAGATTTTTGATTACAACAGGTTGGCCGGGCTCATAATATTCCTTTTTGAATACCTCAGGACTCAATGAATCGAAAGTGGGAACCGGCTTTAACTGCATACTGGAGATCTTAATTTGCCGCCAAATTACGATTTGTACGTCAAAACTGAGTTTGTAACAGTTTGTTTTAGCAAAACCCTGTATTTTTAAACCGAAGGCACATTTATGTTATTACACATTCATCCAGATAACCCGCAGCCACGATTGATAAAACAAGTGGTAGAAAGCTTACAGCAGGGTGGCATCATTATTTACCCAACCGATACGGTATATGGGCTGGGCTGCGATATTTTGCAACAGAGAGCCGTTGAGAGAATTTGCCGGATAAAAAATGTAGAACCCAAAAAGGCACAGTTATCTTTTGTATGCAGCGATCTTTCTCACCTCAGCGATTTTGCAAAACCTATTTCAAACCCTACTTACCGGATTTTAAAAGATTATCTCCCGGGGCCGTACACCTTTATTCTGCAAGCCAGTAAAATGGTACCCAAAATATTACAAAGCAAAAAAGATACAATCGGGCTGCGTATTCCTGACAACGCAATTGCCATGGCCATCATTAAAGAATTAGGCCGTCCAATATTAAGTGCATCACTCCCCGGCGAAATGGTAGAAGATTATACCGACCCCGAAGTGATGTATGAAAATTTTATGAACGAAGTTGACTTTGTAATAGATGGCGGAATTGGTGGCACAGTACCATCAACCGTTGTTGATTGTACCGAAGAAGAGCCTGTTTTAATAAGAGAAGGCTTAGGAAAATGGGGGGAGTAAAAATTATGATGCCAGCAAATTGCTACTATCATCACCTGTTGTCTAGCTTCTTCCAGTGGAAGAAGGTCTCACTTCATCGTTCGGTAATTCTACTCACCATTTGCGATTAGTCTTATTGTCTTTAAGTTTTCCTTTGCGGCTTTGTCCCTTAGCGTCTTTGCGTGATAAAAATTAAAACATTTCAGCCTGCACCGGCAATAACTTAAAACTCTTCCGATGATGATCACAAAGACCAAACGCTGAAATTGCCTCCCGGTGAACTAAAGTGCCGTACCCTTTATTTCTATCCCATCCATAATGCGGAAATTGGTGATGTAGCTGATACATATATTCATCCCGGTACGTTTTAGCCAATATACTTGCCGCAGCAATAGCAGCAAATCGGCCATCACCCTTTATAAAACATTGATGTGGAATTTTTTTGTAAGGAACAAAGCGATTGCCGTCAATCAATAAGAGCTGTGGTTTTTTCTTCAACTTATCCAAAGCCAAATGCATCGCCTTAAAAGATGCATTCAGAATATTTATTTGGTCGATTTCTTCATTGCTAACAGAAGCAACAGCAAACGAAATGGCTTCTTTTTCTATAATGGGTCTTAATTCACCCCTCTGTTTTTCTGAAAGCTGTTTGGAGTCATTCAACAAAGGGTGATGAAAATCTTTAGGCAAAATAACAGCCGCTGCAAACACAGGCCCGGCATAGCAACCCCTTCCGGCTTCATCGCAACCGGCTTCTATTAATTCTTTTTGATAAAAGGAAGCTAACATTTGCTGCAATTTCAGTCAACAAAAATTATTTTTAGCAAACAAGTGCAGTTAATTTTGCTTCGCAATGGATTCCAACAAAAAATACCTGCAGTATACCTGGTTTGTAACCATAATGGTCTTTTTAGTAATATTGGCAGGTGGGGTTGTGCGGATGACGCAAAGTGGAATGGGTTGCCCCGATTGGCCTACCTGTTTCGGTCGCTGGATACCACCCACCAGTGCCGACCAATTGCCCCCGGATTTTGAAAAATACCTGAAGGCCCAGGACATTGACCATACATTCAATGTATACCACACCTGGATCGAATACATAAATCGTTTGCTTGGTGCTTTACTCGGTGTTTTTATTTTCATCCATTTTATCTGGAGTTTTAGAAAGTTTCGCAGAAGTAATCTGCCCGTTGTTTTACTTTCTTTATTCCTGTTGGTTGCGGTTGGCTTTCAAGGTTGGTTAGGAAAGAAAGTAGTGGACCATAATCTTGCCGTAGTTAAAGTAACCATACATATGCTGGTAGCATTGCTGATTGCAGCCGTGCCATTAATAATTATCTATAAGCTACAAGCAGAACGGAAAATAGAAGCAAAGTTTTTAAAATATTTATCTTATTCGCTTATTGTAATACTCCTGATTCAAATTATATTAGGGACACAAGTGCGGGAGCAAATTGATGAAATTTCAAAATCGTTAAAATATCAGCAGCGGGAACTTTGGATTTCAAGATTGGATAGCATATTCATTATTCATAGAAGTTTTTCATGGCTTGTTGCTATCGGGGGCATAGCACTTTGGTTTAAATCAAGAGGCATTAAATCGTTGCAGGCAAATACATTTTTTATTCTTGGGTGTATAGTAGCAACAATTGTTGCCGGATTAGTTATGGCATTTTATAATGTTCCCGCTATTGCGCAACCTCTGCACCTGTTATTGGCATGCATATTAGTGCTTTCCGTTTTTTCGTTTAGTCTCCGACTAAAGTAAGCGTCTATATATAGCTTGATTTCGCAAGTATTTATCAGTATTTTTAAGTCGAAACTATTTTTCTAAAAAATGAAAGCCTGGCTCCGGGGATTTTTTTATTCCTTTCCTATTCAATTACTGTTTCTTCATTTCAGGAAGTACCAGGTGTTGCTGCTTTTCTGGTTCATTATGTTCAGTACAGTGAATGGAAGTTTCATGAAAACATTCGGTGCGGATTCATTATTTCTTGCACCGGAATATTTGGGTAATGTAAACCCGATCAGCTCTGCTATAGTTGGTGCCGCTATTGGTATGTTTATTATGAGCTGGAATATTTCCAGTTTTATTTTGTTTACCAAACATTTTCGTTTTCTGGCAGCTACTACCAATCCATTTTTAAAATATTGTATTAATAATTCAATTATACCCGGGCTTTTTCTTGTGTTTTATTTTTTCAAAGCATACCAGTTTGCACATTTTAAAGAGTTAATTACCACAACTGAAGTATTATTCTTATTTGGCGGCTTTACCAGCGGCTTGATTTTTATTTTAGCAGCATCACTTATTTATTTTTTTCGTGCCGATCGTTCAATTCTTCGCAGAATGATGCCGATGTTTTCTAATCCACAATCGTATATCACTCATTTAAGTCCTATAAAAGAGGTTTATTATGGCGGAACATTAATGAAAGTGGAAACTTATTTAGAATCACCATTTCGCCTGCGGCCAGTAAGAGATGTATCGCATTATACAGATGAATTTGTAGCATCTATTTTTAAGCGGCATCACTTTGCAGCTATTCTCTCTGTATTTTTTGCTTTTCTTTTTTTGGTGATGATTGGCTTTTTGCTTGATAGTGCTTTTTTTCAATTACCTGCTGCTGCCAGTATTACTATTTTCTTTTCTATTTTAATTGGTGTGGCTGGTGCTATCACTTATTTTTTACAAAGCTGGAGTATTCCGTATCTGGTAGGGTTAGTGCTGATTTTGAATATTTTTTATCAAAAGGATTGGATCGATCCTCGTAATAAAGCATATGGTATAAATTATTGGAATAAGGATGAACGTCCTGCTTATACCCGTGAAGGTTTGCTTGCTTTATGCACCAAAGAGAATATGGATGCAGACAAACAGAATATGATTAGTATTTTAAATACCTGGAAAAAAAAACAGGATAGTGAAAAACCATTGTTGGTTTTGATAAATACAAGTGGCGGCGGCCATCGCAGTGCTACATTTACGATGAGTGTGCTGCAGCACTTAGATAGTATTACCAAAGGCGACATTATGAAGAAAACATTCCTCATCAATGGTGCATCCGGTGGAATGATTGGAGCAGCCTACTTCCGGGAATTATATTTAAGAAGACAGCAAGGCAATAATATATACCTGCAGGATAAACAATATGTGGATGATATTTCCGGTGACCTGTTGAATCCGTTATTTACTTCATTTTTTGCGAGAGACTTAATTGCGCCGGCACAAAAGTTTTCTATTGGTCCTTATAAGTATGTAAAAGACAGAGGCTTTGCTTTTGAAGAAAAGTTGAACAGTAATACCAATGGATATTTAAACAAACAATTGCGGGATTATGAAGCCGATGAAAAGGCAACCAACATTCCACTAATGTTTTTTGGCTCAGTTGTTACAAGAGATAGCCGCAAAATGATCATCAGCACACAACCAGTTCGGTTTATGATGCTGGCACCACAGGATACCACTTCCATACCTTTTGTGGATCCTGATGTGATTGACTTCACCAGATTTTTTGCAAAGCAAGACCCGTACAATATTCGTATGCTTACAGCATTACGAATGAATGCTACGTTCCCGGTAGTATTGCCCAATGTGTGGCTTCCATCCAATCCTGTGGTGGATGTAATGGATGCAGGATTGAGAGATAATTATGGACAGGAAACTACCCTTCGGTTCTTATCATCGTTCGATGATTGGATTAAGGAAAATACCAGCGGTGTATTAATAATACAAATAAGAGACCGAACTGCCGGAGGTTGGGAAGTGCCTTATGTATCGGACGATATCAGTGACCATATCACCAAGCCTTTCTTATTGCTGCAACACAACTGGTTTAAGATGATGGAGTATTCGCAAAATGATTTATTGAATTACTATACTACAAATAATAACATCCCTGTTTATAAAATTGCGTTTCAGTATGCAGCCGATAACCAGCAAGATAAAGCGGCATTAAGCTTTCATCTTACTAAGCGGGAAGAAAAAGATATTGTTGGGTCTATTCATTCACCATCTAATACAAAGGGGTTCCAGCAAATGCTTGATTTATTTAGTAAAAAAAATGCGGCGGATTCTTCTCAAAGAAATAGCATTTTTCCAAGAAGATGGTAGTGTTTTATATGGGCTGAATAAGCCGAAAAACTTTCTTTTTCATCACTATCTCTATTTTTTCAGGCGTTTCGGCAGGATCGCCATCAATATGCAATGGCGCAACAGAGAGGTTCTTTATTGTTAGTTTATCTGTTTGAAAATAAATAACCCCTTTTTCTTTTCCGGTTACAGCCCCGGTCTGTAATTTATTCTTTCCCCGAACTTGTTTTAGTGTTTGCAGTAGTAAACTCAGCTTGCTTTGATTGGTTACAATAACAATATCGAGCAATCCATCGCTCAGGCTTGCTTCGGGAGCAATGGTAAAATTATTTCCAAACTGGTTGCTATTAGCAATGCTGATGAAGTAGGCCTCTGTTTTTATAATCTTGTTGTTAACCGTTAATTCAAAATTATAAGTGCTGGCGGAAAAGAAATTTTTTACTACTTGCTTTACATAAGTTGCCAACCCTCTTTTTGATTGTTCTGCAAAATCATGTGCCACTTTTGCATCAAATCCTAACCCGCAAAGCATACAGGCAAATTGCTTATTAATAGTAAAGCCATCAATAGCCGAAGCTTTTCCGTTGAAAATAATGTTCAAAGCTTTGGCCGGTTGCTTCGGAATTTTGGCTGTATAAGCTAACCCATTCCCAGAACCACAGGGAATAATCCCAAAGTTCACAGGTAACTCCATTAAGCTGCCTACCACCTGGTTTACTGTTCCATCACCCCCGGCAATTACAATGTCTGTTACTTTTTGTTCTTTAATAATAGAATGAAGAAAAGAATAATCGCCACTGGCAACAGATGGAAAAATTTGGAAAGGAACTTTTTTCTCCGTTGTTTTTTTCTCTATATATTCTTGCAAATCTTTCTTGGTACGGGTACCGGAAATGGGATTAATAATATAAATAATGTTGCGGCTCATGTATTATTGAAGCCGCAATGTACATAAATGTACCCGACGAACTCTCACTGCGAGGTTAGGGTCTTTGGGACTTATTGTAGTGTAGATTCTTATTTCTTTTTTTCCTGCGAAGGACTTACGTAAAAACCCAATCTTTATTTTATACGAGGTAACGCTGTCCTTTCTTAATATCTCATTGTCATTTTCATCATAAAAAAGAAAAGACCGCCACCAGGTATCAGGTTCAGCTTCTGTAAACTGTATTTCCAGGCATCCATTTTTCTTCCACTCTTCTGACTTTATTTTTATACTGTTTTTATTTTCATCTTCATCGGTCGTAGCTACCAATGTTTTATTGTTCAGTTTTATCTTCCAACTGTTCTCTTGGGCATCAGCAATCACGGTTGTTAAAATAAGGGTTAAAAGAGGAAATAATCTTTTCATACTAGTAAACAGTTCAATAACCTTACCAAAACGATTTGACTATTAGAAGATGATTATAAAGGGACATATACACAATTACCATCTTAATAAAGCACTGGCCCAGGTAAAACCGCTACCAAATGCTGCCAGGCAAACTAAATCACCCTCCTTTATTTTTCCGCTTTCCCATGCTTCGCAAAGAGCAATTGGAACAGAAGCTGCTGTGGTGTTGCCATATTTTTGAATATTATTATACACTTGGTCATCGTTTAGTTTTAGCTTTTGTTGCACAAATTGTGCAATGCGCAAATTAGCCTGGTGTGGAATCAGCATTTTTAAATCAGAGGTTTGAAGTCCGTTTTGCTGTAATGCTTCCATAATTACTTCCGGAAATTTGACTACTGCTTTTTTAAAAACAGATTGACCGTCCATGAAAGGAAAATTCTGCGCATTGTCAATCATTTCATGACTCATAAACATATCGCCTATTTCATTGCTGTTAAAATCAGCGACTTTCTCCTTTACCCAATGGTTGGCATGGGTTCCTGGATTATACATTGCCAATATTTCTGCCGCTTCACCATCACTATGCAAATGAGTAGAAAGAATACCTGATGAAGAGGATATGTCAGCAGGTTGTAACACTACTGCCCCTGCACCATCGCCAAATATTACTGAAATATTTCTTCCCCTGGTTGTAAAGTCTAAACCGAAAGAGTGTTTTTCGGCACCAACCACCAATATGTTTTTATACATACCAGTTTTAATGAACTGGTCGGCTACACTTAATGCATATACAAAACCACTGCATTGGTTGCGTACATCTAAGGCGCCAATTTCTTTCATCTTCATAGCCCGTTGCAATAGAACACCACAACCCGGAAAATAATAGTCAGGGCTTAAGGTAGCAAAAACGATAAAATCTATATCCTGTGGAGTGATGCCGGCTCTTTCAATGGCGATTTTGGCAGCCTCCACACCCATAGTAGTGGTTGTTTCATCAGTTCGGTGGGCAAAGCGTCGTTCTTTTATACCCGTACGTTCTTGAATCCACTCATCACTGGTATCCATGTATTTCAACAGGTCATTATTGGTAACCACATTGGAGGGAACATACATTCCTATTCCGGCAATCTTCGATTTAAACATAGCAAGCTTGTTAAGAAAAGGGAAGATAGGAAAAGGGTGGGAAATGAAACTATTTCGGTGTGAAATGGTTGTGGCTGAAGGCTATTATGCCTTAAGCTCCAATAAATATTGTACAAGGTTTATTTCTGTAGGCAATACCATTTTTTTACGCAATCTATACCGGCTTATTTCAACACCCCGAACGGAAATACTCATCAGTGGTGCAATTTCTTTGCTGCTTAAATTCATGCGCAAATAAGCACAAAGTCGTAGCTCATGTGGCTTTAACGACGGAAATTTATTTTTTAAAATGGTTAAAAAATCTCCATGTACACTGTTGAAATGGTGCGAAAAATGTTCCCACTCTTCATCCAACTTTTCTTCTTCGGACAATGCTTTTAAAACCTTTTTCAATTCCGGGTTATCATCTCCCACTTTCACCGCTTTTTGTAATTGCTGCAACTCTGCTTTTAATTTCAGAATAAATTCTTTTTTCTGTACCAGGTTCATGGTAGCGCTGGCCAGCTCGGCATTTTTATGTGTTATCTCAGCGGCTAATTTTTCATTTTGTAATCCAATTAATTCTTTTTCTGATTTCTCCAATTCCAACTGATGGCGGTAAGCTGTTTGCTGTTGCTCTTCTTCAAACCGCAATTTGTCGGCCAGTCGCTTAGCGGCTAATTTTTTCCGGTGTCTTTTCGACTGGTATTTTAAAATCGCAAAAAGAGCTAACCCGGCTAATAAAACATATAAAGCATAAGCCCAGATGGTTTCGTACCAGGGTGGCTTAATATTGAAAGCGTATTCGTAAACTGTTGATTCATGAGATGGACTAGTTCTGGCTTTAACTTTAAAGATGTAGGAACCAGCTGGCAGGTTAGTATATTCCTTTTCTAATTTATTGCCCCAATCACTCCATCCTTCATCAAAGCCATCTAAATAATAGCTAAACTCCAGCCCGGGGTGTTGCCCAAAAACAGATGCGGCATAAGCAAACTGCAATGAATTTTGCTTAAAGGGGATTTCAATTTTGTTACTAATGGTACTACTGTCAAAAACGTAACCTCCATACAATATGCTATCGCCGCCGCTAATGGTTTTTACCCTGGTTAAATAGGCAGAAAAAGGTTTTATGCTTTCCCGGTATTTTTCATAATCAATATTATAAAAGCCAGCTTCGCCACCTATCAGAATATTTCGGGTGTTGTAAGGGAAAATATTTTCAAAACCGCTGAGTATTTTATTTTTTAGTTCAGGTATATAATGAATAGCAGGATTGCCAGTACTGTAATCGGCTACTCCCACCATTTTTTCCTGCACAAACCAGATGTTGCCTTTCTCATCTTCTTTTAAATAACGGATAGGTAATTTTCCAAACAAGGCCTCAAACTCTTTTGCAAGTATTATTTTATTACTAGCGGCATCATACACATAAATACCTGCCGAAGTTGCAAACACAATCTTGCTTTTTATTTTAAATACATGGTTGTCGAGGTCAGCAGGGAGTCCATCTTTTTGTGTAAATAAAGTAACAGCATTGGTACCCGGATCAATTTTATATATTCCTCTGTAGGGATGTGATACCCATATATTTTTATTATCCATTTCTATATAACGGCTGGACTCTGAAAAATTTCCTACTTGCCCAAGCCTGGTTAATTTTCCATCCACCAATGTATATTTCTCAATACCTGTATAGTTGCCAGTTACTACTTGCTCTGGTAGTGCACCCGGAAATAGTTTAGCATTCCAATAGCCGGATGAAGCTGAAAAAATTGTAGCCTGTCGATTGTTGATTTTCCATAAACCATCATCCCGCCCGGCAAGTAATTGGTTGTTTATAGCCGATATATTCCAGGTGAGACCGCTAACTATTAATTGCGGCTGGCTGGTTATGGCACTAAGATTAGCCTGTGATTCTAAAGGGAGCCAATGAAGCCCCGTAGAAAGTGCAAAGTATAAATCGCTGCCTTGTGCAATTGCATTATAACCGGCACCATTATTAAATGCAGGAGGGTTAATATGACGTATAGAATTATTGTAAGAAAAAAAGCCAAGGCCATTATCCAACCCTGCCCAGGCATTGCCATTTTTATCATCAAATACAAAACGCACCGTGTTATTAGGCAACCCGTTTTTGGTAGATACATTTTCCAGTACTCTTCCCTTCCGGCTGATGTGGTATACTCCGTTAAAATAAGTACCGATTAAAAAAGTTGAATCATTAAGAACGGATAGTGAGGTAATATGCTGTAAGGCATTAAAATCAGTATAGCTAAATCGGAATGGAAGCAATTTGTTTTCGATCATTAAAAACAAACCATGGCCAGCCGTACTCACCAGACTGGTATCTTTTTTATAGGGAGCAATATCTGTTACAAAAAAACCGGGCGGCAGTAAATCCTTTTGAATATAAGTTTTCCAATTGCCATTTTCGTAGCGCATCAGTCCGGCCTTATCATCTTGTGCAAAAATGCTGCCTTGGCCATTATGAAGCGAAATCCAGTTGGATGGGGCCGGGTAAACCGTAAATTTTTCATCACTGAGTTTAAAAATCTTAGCGTTTGTACGGAAGAAAACGTCGTTACCAGCCACTTCCAATTCCCATACATCGGAAAAGATCCTGTCGCTGAGGGGTAATTGATTTTTTATAGAAGTAAAAAGCAGACGACCTGAATTGTCTGGGGCAAAATATCCAATTTCATCCTGAGCACCAGCAAATAGTTTTTGGCCCGGGCCAAAACCAATTGAACGCAGAATAGTTTTATTAGGGACTGGGTATGCCTGCCAATTTGTACCATCAAACACCAACAGCCCTTCATTATTAGCTACATAAAGGCGGTTGTTTTTATCCTGCGCCATGGCCCAGTTTTGAGCACCTCCGCCATACTGGCTACGGGTAAAACTTTTAATCTCCCCCTTGCCTATATATTCTTGTGCAAAACTCTTCGAAATAGCCCATACTACTACTAAAAAAAGCAGGAGCAGTTTTTTTAAACAAATCCGGTTGGATGGCTTATATGTGACCAGATGTAGTATAGATGTAGTGGTTTTAAACTAAATGTAGGTTTTTTTTGTTTCAGTAGTAGTACTGATGTGGCTGTTTTTTTGGAACTGCAATACTAGTGCAGCTACCTTTAAACCGTACTTTTTTACCACATCAGTGGAAAAGAGAACTAAATATTGATTGCTATAAAAGTGCCGCTGGTTAGTTTATAAAAAGCTATTGCAGGCACAACGATTGTCACTTAAAAAATTGCTGTATGAGAAAGTTAATTCTTCTTTTTTTTAGCCTATTTCTTATTTCTGTCTCTCCTTCATTTGCTCAAACACAAATGAACTTACCAGTAACCTTTGATGATGCGACAGTAAATTATGGGTTGGTAGGTTTTGGCGGAGCAGAACAGGCAACTGTGGAAACAGATCCTACACAGCCGACCAATAAAGTAGGTAAAGTGATCAAGACGTCAACAGCCGAGTTGTGGGCAGGAGCAACGATAACGGCAGTAGTAGCGAATGTACAAACAGGCTTTGCAACAAATATTCCATTTACAGCTTCGGAGCAGAAAATGAATATAAGAGTATGGAGTCCCCATACCAATATACCGATACGCTTAAAAGTAGAAGACAAAACAGACCCGACAAAATCGGTAGAGACGGAAACGATGTTTACGGGAACAGCGGGAAGCTGGCAGACCTTAGAATTTAATTTTGCCAACCAGGCAACTGGTACAGCGGCGATCAACCTTTCGTTTAGCTATAACAAAGCATCGATCTTCTTCAACTTTGGAACAACGGGAGCCGTAGCCGGAGAGAGAACCTATTATTTTGATGATGTGAAGTTTGGTGCAGCCGGTGGTGGCGGTGGCTTAACACAAATGAACTTACCAGTAACCTTTGATGATGCGACAGTAAATTATGGGTTGGTAGGTTTTGGCGGAGCAGAACAGGCAACTGTGGAAACAGATCCTACACAGCCGACCAATAAAGTAGGTAAAGTGATCAAGACGTCAACAGCCGAGTTGTGGGCAGGAGCAACGATAACGGCAGTAGTAGCGAATGTACAAACAGGCTTTGCAACAAATATTCCATTTACAGCTTCGGAGCAGAAAATGAATATAAGAGTATGGAGTCCCCATACCAATATACCGATACGCTTAAAAGTAGAAGACAAAACAGACCCGACAAAATCGGTAGAGACGGAAACGATGTTTACGGGAACAGCGGGAAGCTGGCAGACCTTAGAATTTAATTTTGCCAACCAGGCAACTGGTACAGCGGCGATCAACCTTTCGTTTAGCTATAACAAAGCATCGATCTTCTTCAACTTTGGAACAACGGGAGCCGTAGCCGGAGAGAGAACCTATTATTTTGATGATGTGAAGTTTGGTGCAATACCTGTTACTCCTCCACCAGTAGTAACTACGCCAGTTACCTATTGTCAGTTTGCATTAGCTTCTAGCTTAACTGCAACAACACTACCTGGGAACACATTAAGATGGTATACAGTACCAACAGGTGGAACAGGAAGTACAACTGCCCCAACACCTTCAACAGCAACTATCGGAACAACTAATTATTATGTTAGCCAGATGAGTGCTGCAATGATAGAGAGTATCAGAGTTTTGATAGCAGTAACGGTTAATCCAACACCGGCAGCACCTACGGTAGCAAGTACCCCTATCAATTATTGTTTAAATGCTACTGCTCAGGCATTAACTGCACAAGGTGTTAGCGGTAATACGCTGAAATGGTATACTGTTTCAACTGGTGGAACAGGAAATCTGTCTGCTCCGGTACCAGCTACAAACTTAGTAGGAAATAGAAGTTACTATGTTAGTCAAACCAATACGTTAGGTTGCGAAAGTCAAAGATCTGAGATAGTAGTATCTACTAAAACAATTCCGGCTACACCATTTATTGTAGCAGTACCAAACAATACATTGCAACCGGGGGAAACAGTTACAATTACAACGACAGCGAGTGCAGGTAATTCAATTGAATGGTATCGGGACGGAATATTGTTAACCGGACAAACAAGTAATTCTGTTGTTGTAGATGTGGATAGATTAGGAACTTATTCATTAAAACTTACCAGTATAGACGGATGTACGAGTACTTCGAATAATGTAGTAGTATCAGGTGTTGAAAGAAAGAAACTATTCATATACCCCAATCCGTCCTCAGGACAATTTCAGGTTAGATACTATAGTGATGTAAATAATCTTTCCCCAAGAAGACTTGCTATTTATAATGCTGCAGGAAAATTAGTTTACAGTTCTTTAAATATTATGTCAGGTGCATATACTCCAATTAATGTTGATTTGAGGAGAAATGGCAATGGAGTTTACATAGTGCATTTAATGGAAAATAATGGAACGGTTATAGACACAGAAAGAGTTATGATTTCACATTAATTGAGTAGTGAGAGAAAAAGAAAGGCATTACTATTTTTTAGTAACACCTTTCTTTGAAATAGAAGTTGTTTTAAAAAATTGTCAGTTTTAACATTGAAGGATGCTTTTATACGTTATTTCTGAATAATATTATTTTAAGCACCATAGAAAAATCGATTGCATAACATTTAAACTACCAAGCTATATGCGTAAGTCAATTCTCATTTTTGCCTTTGTTTTCATCGGAAACTTACTTCAAGCACAAACGAATAGTGTTAACCTGAAAAATTCTGATGATGGCTTTCGGCTCGTTGTTAATGGAAGTGATTTCATTGTCAACGGTATGAACTGGGACTACTTTCCCGTGGGTACCAACTTCAATTATAGTTTGTGGAAACAATCTGACGACATAATTCGGGCTGCGTTGGATTATGAAATGCCACTGCTTCGAAACATGGGTGTAAATACCATTCGCCAGTACACAGGTGTACCGGCCAAATGGATTAAATACATCTATGAGAATTATGGCATTTACACCATGCTCAATCATTCTTTTGGACGCTATGGCCTAACGGTAAAGGGCAAGTGGGAAGCTAATACAGATTATTCCAACCCGGCCGTAAAAGAAATTTTATTGAAAGAAGTAACTGCCATGGTAAACGAATACAAAGGCACACCAGGGCTGTTGCTATTCTTGTTAGGGAATGAAAATAACTACGGCCTCTTTTGGAGAGGCGCCGAAACAGAAAACATTCCTATGAAAGACCGCCAGTCAACTATTGCGGCCGGCCACATGTATAAATTATTTAATGATGCAGTGTTGGCAATGAAAGCAATTGATCAAAGTCGCCCAATATCTATCTGTAATGGTGATCTATTATTCCTCGATATAATTGCCAGGGAATGTACAGCGATTGATATTCTCGGTATCAATACTTACCGGGGCCTCACTTTTACTGATTTATATGACCGGGCTAAAAAAGAATACGGTAAGCCGATAATACTCACCGAGTTTGGCGCTGATGCGTACAACACACAAGCCAACAATGAAGACCAGGAATACCAGGCAAAAGTTTTGGTTAGTAATTGGAAGGAAATTTATTCGAATGCTGCCGGTATGGGTAAAGCAGAAAACAGTCTTGGAGGGTTTACTTTTCAGTTTAGTGATGGCTGGTGGAAAACAGGGCAGACCACAAATCTGGATGAGCATGATGCAGCTGCTTCCTGGTCAAATGGTGGTTATCTCAATGATTATAAAGAAGGTGAAAACAATATGAACGAAGAGTGGTTTGGCATTTGTGCAAAAGGCAAAACCAATGAAAGAGGTATTTATGAATTATATCCCCGTGCTGCTTATTATGCATTGAAAGAGGTACACCAGTTTAATCCTTATAAAGCAGAAGCGAAAGCGCAACTCAACCAGTTGGATAATATACAAATGGCCGATGCTGTTTTAAGGGCAAGAGGGGATAAGGCCGCACTGCAGGCTGAAGACAAAGGCAAATTATACTTGAGCGACTTACAGGCCAACTTCACCACTTACAATACTGGCGGTAGTTTAATTTCAACACCAAAAGCAGACGACCCTGCTACCACAGGTTATCCTACCCGGTTAGGTTTCGACCACATGCAATCCTTCAACATTGGTATTACCGCAAAGCCAGCACCAAACGTAACGGCCAACATACAGTTTAATGCATTGGGCAATGTGGCCGAGAACCCGATTGATGAAGTGTTTTATGAAAACCGGGGAAGAAAAATAACAGTTAACACACCTAATGGACCTTTATTGGTAAATTCTAATAACCGTTTTCAATTATACCGCAGCAGCTTCAACTGGGATAATAAAACATTTAAGCTAACAGGTTTTTACCGTACCGGTCATTATCATTGGGGATACGAAGGAGATTTCTTTGGATTATATCCGGAAGCCAACTACGGACCCAACATAGATATATATAATGGCGAAGCACCATTTGGTTTTGAAATAGAAGCAAAGAAAGCATTGAAAGGATTAAAAATTGCATTTGGCCCGGAACTATGGTGGGGAGCCAACCCGGCAGTGTTAGTTAAGTACCATCGTAAGCTGGCTAAGTTTGATGTAACCGGGATGTTTCATGAAGATTTAGAACAACGAAGTGGTTTACAAAGTTCTTTTGCAGTACCGGTTCCTAAAACAAGAAAAGCAGCACTTAGCATTGGAAGAAAATTTGAAAAATTCACTTTTGATATTGGCGGCTTATGGGCTGGGCAACCGCTGAATGGCAGAGTATTTCAATTGATGAGAGAAGGGAAAGTTTATCAGGATGTAATAAAAACGGAAGACAATTTCGGCGGTAAAATAAAACTCACTTATGCCAGCGGTATTATACAATGGTATGGACTTGCTTCTTACATGGGTCTTGTGGCAAATGGTGGTGTAGATCAAACAAGAACATTTACCGGCTGGAGATTGAAAGATATTGGTAGCGGTAATATGTATAATGTGCTAAGTGGATTTACCGTAAATGTTGGCAAATTGCAAATTGCTCCTAACTTTTTATATCAAAAACCAATTGAAGGTCCAATACCGGCAGATGTATTTGCACCCGGCAGACCCAGAAATATTTTAGACGACCCCTTCTCTGTTCGCAGCAACAGGGAAACGATAGGGGGAGAATTATTATTGACTTACGACCCTACACCTGGTACCTGGATGTATGAGTGGGATAACGACCGTTCCGAAGATGCTAAGTTTGCCATTAGTGCAGATGTAGTGTATCGTCATTTACCAACTGTACAAGATGCAGCCATTGGTATTTTAGGAAATGGAAGAGCAACATTTGTATTTCCTGGTTCTGCACCAGCACAAGATTTATGGGAAGTAAATACAAGGATAGTTTCTAAAGTAAATCCTGAGCTTGGTTTAATTGCGAACCTCTATATAGGTAACGGGCAGGCAAACGGAAATGATGCAAGAACCATCAACCGCTATGGATTCGATTTAAGAAGTATTTATAAGAAAACAAAATTCATTGCTATTGGGAAGTTCAACGATTGGGGACCTTTTGATTACCACCGTGACTTTAACTTGACGTTTCCGCTACAGTTAATTGCAGATATATCCACTGAAATTGGTAAACCGGATTGGTTTATGATGCCTGGCACTAAAATCGGCATCAGGGGAACTTACAGAACATTAGACCGCTACTCTCCCCGCTATTCACCTGTTAAAACAATTGATGGAGCCGGTAACTGGGTGCCCGACCCAACTGCTATTGGTTTTCCTGATGGGAATGAGTGGGAAATACGGACTTACATTCAATTCAATCTTGGTAAATAAAAATATGCTTGCTAATAATTTTAAAGAACTTAATATGAAAAAAAATCAATCACTCCACCGTGTGTTGTTTAGCCTTTTAGGACTAATGATACTAATAGGCATGGGTTGTCAGAAACGGGATGTTGCAGATTTGCAAAACCCTTCCTTTCCTAGTACGGCTGAAGTTTTCATTGATGATTTCACCAGTGATTTGGCATATGCAGCTTTTGGTGGGTCGGATGTAAAAGCTTTTCAGGTGGACAACCAGGTAGCTTATGGTAGTACCAGACAATCAATGCGGTTTGATGTACCCGATGATAATAGTCCAGGAGGCTCTTATGCAGGAGGTGTTTTCTTTAGCAAAACAGGTAGAAATTTATCCGGCTTTAATGCCTTGACCTTTTATATAAAAGCTTCACAAGCTGCTACTATTGGTGTGCTTGGATTTGGTAATGATTTAGGGGCAAATAAATACCAGGTTACTCTGATAGATTTACCCGTAAACAGCAATTGGAAAAAAGTAATCATACCTATACCAGATGCTTCAAAACTAACTGCTGAAAAAGGATTGTTTTATTATTCTACCGGTTCACAAGCCGGAAGAGGATATACTTTCTGGATTGATGAAGTACGGTTTGAAAAATTGGGTGATATTGCTAACCTGCAAGGATTGATATTTACAGGACAAGACCGGGTAATTAGCAATGCTGAAACAGGGGATAAGATTACTGTTGATGGACTTCAGGCTACAGTAAACTTACCAACTGGGGTAAATCAACGAGTTGCCATTACGCCACACTATTTTACCTTCTCTTCTTCCTCACCTTTAGTGGCCAATGTAAATGAAGTGGGATTGATTACAGTACTTACTGCCGGCAACACAACAATTACAGCAAAGCTGAATAATAATACAGCTATTGGTAAATTAACTTTAACATCAGTAGGTCAGGCCAATTTGCCGGCAACTCCGGCCCCTGTACCACCCACCCGTAGCCCTGCTAATGTAATTTCTATGTACAGTAATGCGTATACAAATGTTCCGGTTGATACATGGAATACCCGTTGGCAGTTTTCAACAGCAGATGAGTTTTTTATACAAATCAGTAATGACAATATTATCCGGTATAAAAATTTAAACTTTGTTGGAATAGAATTTACTTCCAACAAAATAAATGCAAGTGCGATGACGCATTTTCACTTGGATATCTGGACTCCTGATAATACAGCACTTCCTAATAATTTTAAAGTACTCCTTATTGATTTTGGAGCCAATGGTACTTTTGGAGGTGGTGATGATGTGCAACATGAAATTACGATAATCCGACCCACCTTAGTTACTGGTAATTGGGTAAGTTTAGACATCCCATTAGCCAGCTTTACAGGTCTCACTACCAGAGCAAATCTTGCACAATTGGTTCTCTCCGGTAGCATTCCAAACGTTTTTGTTGATAATGTATATTTCTATAGGTAATATTATAAATACGAAGTCTCAAGTATTAATAGTTAAAAAACGAATTATGATATCGATAAATATAAAATCCCGAACTTCTTTTTTAAAGATCGTCTCTTTTTCAATGGTACTTTTTTTCTTGCTGAGCAGTTGCGAAAAAGAAGCGGTACAAACATTACCTGAAAGGGAATGGACATTGGTTTGGAGCGATGATTTTAATGGTGCCGCAGGTGCTTCACCTGATAATACTAAATGGTCGTTTGATATTGGTACGGGTAATAATGGTTGGGGAAACGCCGAACTACAGTATTACACATCCCGTTCTTCAAATGTTCAATTAGATGGCACAGGAAAATTAGTTATTACTGCCAGAAGCGAATCCTTTAGCGGGGCAGGTTTTACCTCGGCCAGAATAAAAACAAAAGATCTATATGCACAAGCCTATGGCCGCTTTGAAGCCAGAATAAAAACACCAAGCGGTCCGGGTGTATGGCCAGCATTTTGGATGCTTGGCTCCAATATTGATGCAACGCCCTGGCCACAGTGTGGCGAAATTGATATCATGGAGCAAAGGGGTCAGCAGCCTTCTATCACTTATGGAAGTGTGCATGGACCAGGCTACTCTGGGGGCAATGCAAAAACCAAAGCATATGGCTTAACCAACGGACGGTTCGATACAGATTATCATATCTACGCAATCGAATGGGGCGAAGGTTATATTGATTACTTCGTTGATGATTTTTTATACCAGCGAATAACTCCCGAGGATGTAACAGGCCAGTGGGTATACGATCATCCTTTTTTCATTATTCTGAATGTGGCAGTAGGAGGAAACTTTGTTGGCTTCCCCACATCTGGAACTCCTTTTCCGCAATCCATGTATGTGGATTATGTAAAAGTATTTAAGCAGAAATAACCGTTCTTTTTAAAAGCTTTATTACTGTCAAAGCGATAGCTATTGGCAATCAGGATTGGTATGCAAAAATGTGTAGACATTTTCTAATTGTATTCAATAAACCGTGGCAAACAAAGAAAGTTAAAATATATTTTAAGTTATGCAGCATAGTAAGTTAGAAGAAGTAAAAATAGGGGAAGAAATTTTTTATAGAATTTCTGATGTGACTGCTATGCGTCCCTTCTTTATGAGTATCGTCAGCGATTCTAATCACTGGTTATTTGTTGCCAGCAACGGCGGCATCACTGCAGGCCGTAAAGATGCTGAACATGCATTGTTCCCTTATTATACCGATGATAAGATTACAGAGTCGGCAGAAATTACCGGCAGTAAAACAATTGTGCGAGCAACTATTGATGGCAAAGTGCATGTTTGGGAACCATTTTCCATAAGAAGCGAAGCGGTGTTTAATTGTCAACGCAACGTTTATAAAAATCGCTTTGGCAATAAAATCATTTTTGAAGAAATTAATCAAGACCTCGCAATCAGTTTTCAATATGAATGGAATAGCAGTAATCAGTTTGGCTTTGTAAGAAAAGCTAAATTGATTAATCACTCTTCGGTTTCTTTAGCAGTGGAACTACTGGATGGGTTGCAGAATATATTACCCTATGGCATCGATAGTAATTTGCAGAGCACTACCAGCAACCTTGGCGATGCGTATAAGCGAAGTGAACTGTTACCCGATTCTGGTTTGGGCATCTTTGCACTCAGTGCCATAATTGTTGACAAAGCAGAACCCAGCGAAGCATTAAAAGCAAATGTGGTTTGGGGCTGGGGGTTATCGAAACCAATGTACCTGCTTTCAACTTTGCAGCTATCGCAGTTTAGAAATGGGAAAAAGCTTGTTGAGGAAGCAGATGTAAAAGGTGAAAAAGGTGCTTATTTTATGGTAAGCAATTTTTTGCTTACTGCCGGTGAAGAAAAAAACTGGCTGATAGTTGCCAATGTAAATCAAAGTCAATCGGCAGTTATTCAGTTAGCAGAAAATATAAGGAGCAATCCTAAACTCTTACAGGAAATATTAGTTGATGTAGAGGAGGGAACAAAAAACCTCGTTGCTTTGGTAGCAGCAGCAGATGGTCTGCAATACAGTGCTGATGAGCCAGGGAACACCCGGCATTTTTCCAATACACTTTTCAACATTATGCGGGGTGGCATTTTTGATGATGGTTATACTATCAGCAAAAATGATTTTCTTACTTACTTCAAAAAGGCAAACAATAATGCTTTTCAAAAAAATGAAAAGTATTGCCAGGCTTTACCTGCTTCGTTTTCTGTATTTGCGTTGAAAGAAACAGCAGTCCAATCAGCCGATGTTGATTTTATTCGCTTGGCAACGGAATACCTGCCGTTGAAATTCAGTCGCCGCCACGGCGACCCTAGCAGGCCGTGGAATAAATTCACTATTAATACAAGCAGTGAATTGGATGGCTCCAAAATTTTAGATTACGAAGGCAACTGGCGGGATATTTTTCAAAACTGGGAAGCATTAGCACATTCCTACCCCGCTTACATAGAGGGAATGATATTTAAATTTCTCAACGCCTCCACCTTTGATGGTTACAATCCATACCGGGTAACCAAAGATGGATTTGACTGGGAAACCATTGAGCCGGATAATCCCTGGAGCTATATCGGTTACTGGGGCGACCACCAGGTTATTTACCTGCAAAAGTTTTTGGAGTTTGCACAAGACCGTTATCCGCAATTGCTTTCATCACTGTTGGAGAAAGATTTGTTTGTGTATGCGAATGTGCCGTATAAAATAAAAAACTATCAGCAAATATTGGCTAATCCTAAGGACACTATTGAATACAATCATGCAACCGAAAAAGAATTAGCAAAACGAAAAGAAACAATTGGTGCAGACGGCACTTTAGTTACTAGTAGTGGTAGTGCCATTCATACAGTAAATTTTACAGAAAAGATACTGGCTATGCTGCTGGCTAAGCTCACCAACTTAGTACCCGGTGGCGGCATATGGATGAATACACAACGGCCTGAATGGAACGATGCCAATAATGCATTGGTAGGCAATGGCCTTTCCATGGTTACTTTATACTACCTGCGGAGGTTTTTAGTTTTCGTTCAACCGTTGTTCGAATCAAAAGAGAATAAGGCAGTTTCACTTTCAGCAGAAATGCAAGTCTATTTTATTGCTGTCGCTGAAATATTTGAAAAATATGCCGATGCCTTACCGGCATCATTAACGAATCAGCAAAAGAAAAAAATGCTGGATGAGTTAGGAAATGCGGCAAGCAATTACAGAGAAAATATTTATGCTAACCAATTTTCAGGGAATAAAGCAACGATAAGTTTTGCGAATATCGACCAGTTTATTCATGCTGCTTTAGCATTTACCGAACAATCTATAACAGCTAATAAAAGAAATGATGGATTGTACCATACGTATAATTTATTAAGTTATGACGCCCATCAGTTAAGCATTTCACCGTTGGATGAAATGCTGGAGGGCCAGGTAGCCGTTTTAAGCAGTGGTTATTTATCAGCACCAAAAACGGTAGACTTATTAGATGCGTTAAAGAATAGCTCACTCTATCGCCCCGACCAGGATAGTTATATTTTATATCCTAACAAGCAACTTCCTTCTTTTTTAAAGAAGAATAATATTCCTGTACAATCCGTACAGAGCAACTCATTTTTACAATTACTGTTGCAGGATGGTGGTGCAGGCATTATTGAAAAAGATATAATCGGTGGTTATCACTTCAATGGTAATTTCAGAAATGCAGGTGATGTAGAAAAAGCATTGCAGGCTTTGCCGGAAAAATACCAGGAGAGTGTAAACAAAGAAGCATCTGCCGTATTACAGTTGTTTGAAGAAGTGTTTAATCACAAAGCATTTACCGGACGGTCAGGCACTTTCTTCGCTTATGAAGGATTGGGTTCTATCTACTGGCACATGGTTTCCAAATTACTATTGGCCGTAGAAGAAATTTGTTCAACCGCACAACAAACTACAACAGACAATATAACACTACAAAAAATATTTGCGCATTTCCATGCCATTAAAGAAGGAGTTGGTGTACATAAATCGCCACAAGTATATGGGGCTTTCCCTACTGACCCCTACTCGCATACACCTTTTGGCAAAGGAGCACAACAACCCGGAATGACGGGACAGGTAAAGGAAGACATCATCAGCCGCTTTGGCGAATTGGGAATTAGGATAAGCAACGGGCAATTGAGTTTTCATCCTGCACTACTTCGTAAAGAAGAGTTTTTAAAAAAAGCCAAAGAAGTAACTGTTATCAATACAAAAGGGCAAGCGATAAAAATGCTATTGCCGGAAAATTCCATACTGTTTACACTGTGCCAGGTGCCAGTGTTATATCTCCTCTGCGAAAAACAAGGCTTGCTGATAAAATACAATGATGGCGTAGTAAAAGAAATACCTGAACCATCATTAATCATTGAAGACACTGAAAAGCTTTACAACCGTACGAGTGCAATTGAAAACATCACTGTTTATATAAACACAGCAAACCTGTTAGTCAGATGAATAAATAAAAACGATTGTTATGGCAAATTATCAAACCAGTGAAAGAAACAAAGTTCCCATGGGGCAAAAAGTTGCTTTTGGATTAGGGATGTTGGCTAATCAACTGTTTCCAGCGGTATTAGGAATTTTTATAGTTATATTAATTGATAAGTTAGGATTTCCGGGATGGATGCTTAGTATTATTTATTTTATTCCTAAAATTTTTGATGCGATTACAGATCCCATTATGGGTTTTATTACAGATAATACCAAATCTAAATGGGGAAGAAGAAGGCAATATGTTATTGTAGGCGGTATACTAACGGGAATTTCTTTTGCTTTCATGTGGCAGTTATATCCCGAAAATTCAGTGAATTATAATTTTACTTATTTCCTGTTGGTTTCTTTGATTTTTTATTTAGGCATCACAATTTTTAGTGTGCCTTATGTTGCCATGGGCTATGAAATGAGTGACGACTTTCATGAAAGAACCAGTATCATGGCCGTTTCACAATTAATAGGTCAGCTGGCCTGGGTGTTTGCACCCTGGCTTTGGGTAATTATGTATGATGTTAAATTCTTTCCATCAGCAGAAGAAGCCACCCGAACCTTGGCCGTTTATGTTGCAATAATATGTACCATATTAGCTGTCATTCCTGGTATTTTTATAAAAAGTAAATCCACGTTAAATGAAAACTACGAACCTTTAAACTTAAAAAATGCCGGCAGAAGTTTTGATTTAATTATTCAGGGTTTTAAAGAAGCGTTGAAAATTATTCCTTTCAGAAAATTATGTATCGCCACCTTTTTTATTTTCAATGCCTTTAATACTACCGCAGGTTTTTCATTTTTCATTATAAAATATTATTTGTTTAATGGTGATGGTCAGGGAGTATGGCCAACTTTATTTGGATGTGTGGGCGCCATATTTACAACCATATTAATTATTCCCATTGTGGCCAGAATGTCGAAGGTGATGGGCAAAAAGAAAGCTTTTATATGGTCGCAGGGAATTTCAATACTGGGTTACGTTTCATTATTGTTTTTATTTGTTCCGGGAAAGCCTTATTTGTTTTTGTTTGCTTTGCCTTTTATTTCTTTTGGAATAGGTAGTTTATTTACGTTGATGATGTCAATGACTTCAGATGTAATTGATATTGACGAATTAAACACCGGGAAAAGAAGAGAAGGGATTTTTGGGGCTATTTACTGGTGGATGGTAAAGTTTGGGTTAGCTATCGCAGGTCTTTTAAGCGGGGCAATATTATCCATCATACATTTTAAATCTGGCGCAGCAACCCAAACTTATGAAACGATGTTTGAGTTAAGATTATTCTTTTCTGCTATTCCCGTTTTAGGAACATTAGCTGCTATTTGGGTTATGAGAAATTATGATGTTACCGAAGAAAAATCAAGAGAAATAAGTGCTGAACTCGCCAGAAGAAAAGCACCAAAACCTTCTGGATACGGCGTTACTAGTGTATTTGCAGGCTTAAATTTTAAAGGATTAACCAAGCCTATGCTGTTGAAAAAATATCCCGCTTATGTTAATACCGGTATTGATTTTGAAATAATGAAAGGGGAATCTATCAAAACGAAATTTGGCGAAATATTTAATAATGGTATGCATGGCATTTGCTTCACGGTATTTACAGAAGATCAAAATCCCGGCGACCAGATAACAGAAGAACAAATTATAAAACGCTTAAAGGTACTGGCCGGGCATACTGAATGGGTTCGGGTATTCTCCACTACAAACGGTTATGAGCTGATTCCGGCCATTGCCAAAAAAATGGGATTCAAAGTATTGATGGGTGCATGGATTGATAAGAACAACAAGCAGAATGAAAGGGAAATACAGTCTTTAATAAAACTTGTAAAGGAAGGAGTAGTAGATATGGCTGCAGTGGGTAACGAAGTTTTATTCAGAGGCGACCAGGACGAAAATGTTTTAATCGGTTATATTAATGAAGTAAAGAAAAATACCAGTGGTGTACCGGTATCTTGTATTGACATATATAGTGAACTAATCAGCCATCCTAAACTGGTACAGGCATGCGACAAATTATTAATCAACTGTTATCCGTTTTGGGAAGGTGCTCATATTGAACATGCAGGTATTTACCTACAGGAAATGTATAGTAAAGTAAATGCTATAGCCAATGGAAAGGAAGTAATTATTACAGAAACAGGCTGGCCCTCCAGCGGGCAGGTAGTTGGTGATGCAGTGCCTTCTAAAGAAAATCAAATGCTGTATTATGCAGAAGTACAATTATGGGTGGCACAGGCGGGAGTAAAACTGTTTTACTTCTCCTCCTTCGATGAGTCGTGGAAAATCCATTTTGAAGGATGGGCAGGAACCTCTTGGGGCCTGTGGGATGAAAACGAAAAATTTAAGTTTAACTAAGCAATACAATTTTATGTCATACCGCAAAGAAAATATTTTTTCATCACAGAATTTAGCAGAAGTAAATTACCTGGCTGGTGAAACAGAAGAAGGCCTTACTAACTTATTTGCAGAAATTTTACAAACGGGAGTACATGGTTTTTGTTTCAGTTTATATGAAGAAGGACAAAAGCCCGGTGATATCATTTCTGAAGCACAGGTGCGTCGACGAATGGAAATCATAAGACCCCATACAAAATGGGTACGTTCTTTTTCCTGCACCGATGGTAATGAACTGATACCAAAAGTTGCAAAGGAGCTCGGTATAAAAACATTAGTGGGCGCCTGGCTGGGTAATGATGCGGAAATAAATCGCCGGGAGGTGGAAGGATTAATACAACTAGCCAATGAAGGGTTAGTTGATATAGCCGCTGTTGGTAACGAAGTAATGTATAGAAATGATTTAAGTGAAGAAGAATTGCTGTGGTTTATCAATGAAGTAAAAAGCCGGGTATCGCAGATACCTGTTGGATATGTGGATGCTTACTATGAGTTTACCCATCGCACAAAAATTACCGAAGCCTGTGATGTGATATTATGCAACTGCTATCCATTTTGGGAAGGCTGCCCATTTGAACATTCGTTGGCGCACATGCAGCAAATGTACCAGCAGGCCACGCAGGCTGCCAATGGGAAAAAAGTAATCATTACCGAAACAGGATGGCCCAGCCAGGGTGAAAATACTAAAGGGGCACAACCATCTGCACAGAGTGCAAGGGATTATTTTATCAATACACAGCTTTGGAGTGCCAATGAAGATATACCGGTATTTTATTTTTCTTCTTTTGATGAAAGCTGGAAGGTGGGTGCAGAAGGAACAGTAGGTGCTTATTGGGGAATTTGGGATAAAGACGAAAAACTAAAGTTTTAAGAATGGATTTTTTTGAGCAGTTTAATCTACCTGTGGCAAAAGCAATTTGCTATTCTGGCTTCCGTGATGGGCAACAGCCGGGCGGTATTACACCTTTGTATGCAGAAGTGAAAGAAGATTTACTTATTCTTCAACAGCATTGGAAGTATTTACGATTATACGATTGTGATGAACATGCTGAAACGGTATTGCAAGTGATAGAAAAAGAAAAGTTGGATTTCAAAATAATGCTTGGTGCTTATATAGAAGCAGAGATAAATAATCCTGATTGTCCCTGGGGCGGTGGAGTGTACAACGAAGGACAGTTAGAGAGAAACAAAATAAGCAATGGCAAGAAAATTATTAGATTAATTGAGTATGCCAACCAGTATCCTGATATAATTTTTTCCCTCTCGGTAGGTAATGAAGCTTGTGTGAGGTGGACGGATCATTTAGTTTCAGTTGAAAGTGTTATTGAATATGCAAGACTCGTAAAGAAATCAGCCAAACAACCTGTAACCTTCTGCGAAAACTATGTGCCCTGGCTCAATAAATTAGAACCTCTTGCGGAAGTGGTGGATTTTATTTCCATACACACTTACCCGGTGTGGGAGTATAAAACGATTGATGAGGCGATAGCTTATACACAGTCCAATTTTGATGCAGTAGCCAATCTTTACCCGGGTAAACCGGTGATCATTACCGAAGCAGGTTGGGCCACGAACTCAAATGGGCGGGGAATCCCTCCGGAAAACGTAAATGAAAAATATCAAAAGCGGTATTACGAAGAACTAATGCACTGGTCTGAAAAAAGGAGAGTGCTTACTTTTTTCTTTGAAGCCTTTGATGAGGCCTGGAAGGGTTCACCCCACCCACTTGAGCCGGAAAAACATTGGGGCTTGTTTTATGCAGACAGGACTCCTAAAATCGCTTTGGCTCCCCAGTAGCAGCCTGGAGTAATATGCTATAAGGGCAGGAATCAAACTGCTTCAGGGCAGCGCTGTTTCATTCTGCACAAAAGCTTACGCAAACGATGGCGCAGATGTAGTTCTACTTACTACATAAGATTAGGGTATTGTTCTATATTTTAATATGGAGATGAGGCGTTTCTTTGCGGTAGAAACAATGACTAAGGTTAAGGCTCTGATGAAATAATTGAAAGACCGTTCAAACAATCCATATCTATGAAAACTATCACAATCCAAATGTCCTGATGAAGGCGAACTCCTTTAAATTCTAAAGTCCACCAATTTTGCAGCCCCGGTTTATCGGGGCTGTTTATTTATCAATAAGCTGCCACTTCTTTAAGTTTCAATATTTCTGTTGCAAACTTCTCACACTCTTCCTGCACTTTTTGTATGTCTTTTGATTTTACATACGAGCCAATTACATGATCGCCTGCATTGGGTATGGCTACTTCTCTTTTTAAATTAGCAGCCGTACCTAATTGGTTAAACATTCGTTTCATAGCCGACACTTTCACGACATTATCCTGGTTGTCTTCATCCTTGTAATAATAGAGCAATAGTGTTGGTTGTGTAATTTTTTTGAAAGTTGATTCTTTCATGGTTGTTTCAAGCAATTCTTCCAACTGTACGGTTGCCTCAATCCTGTATTTATTATTCCAGTATTGTGCATAGGTTGTTGTTGTATCCTTTGCCCTATTGTATTTGCCTTTTACCATTCTGGCAATTTGTAAACCCCAGGGATTGTTGAGCAACCATGCATTAGGGTCATTAATAGCAATATTGGGAGAAAGTAAAATCAACCCGGCGATGTCAGGATATTCTGCCGCCAACTTTAATGCTAATGTGCCTCCTGTTGAGGTGGCCATGAGAATAACTTTTTTACCTAATTGTTTTGCAATGGCATAAGCCTGTTTGGCGGAGTTCCAAACTCTATCAGCCGTAAAATTCAATAACGGTTCTGTTGTATCCACTCCATGATCGGAAAGCCGGCTTAAAAATAAATTACAACCAAACTTTTGAGCAAACTCATAATGTACCGGATCGCCTTCTTCCTGGCTGGCAGAAAAACCATGTAAATAAACTATCGAATATTCTGTTACCTGTTTTAAAGAATCGTTGAACCACAAAATCCGGGCTTCATTGTCAGGTTTCAACTTTTGCTTGGCTTCATTATCACTGATGTATTTTTCCAGCGAAGCTGCATCGGCAGGAACAGTGGGGAGATCTTTTGTAAGCTTGGGGTGAGAGGGTTTTGGCCCCACAAAGTAAACGGCGATCAGCACTAAAAGGATGAGGCCTAACCATTTGAGAAATTTCATGGCTACAATTTTGCTAAAACTACATTAAATCCTTGTTTCTAACTGCGTTAAGCCTTTATTAATTAGGCCTTTCGTTTGCTCCCCCCGCTTAATTAACGTACCTTCGCCGCTCGTTTGAAAAAAGAGAATTATGGATATTAGAAACATAGCAATCATTGCCCACGTTGACCACGGTAAAACTACACTGGTTGACAAGATATTACACACCACAAAAGTCTTTCGTGAAAACCAGGAAACTGGCGACCTGATCATGGATAGTAATGACCTTGAAAGAGAAAGAGGTATCACTATTTTCAGTAAGAATGCTTCTGTAATGTACAAAGACGTAAAAATCAATGTAATTGATACGCCGGGTCACGCCGACTTTGGTGGTGAGGTGGAAAGGGTTTTGAAAATGGCTGATGGTGTATGTCTGTTGGTGGATGCTTTTGAAGGTCCGATGCCGCAAACAAGATTTGTATTACAAAAAGCTTTGGCCTTAGGATTAAAGCCAATTGTAATTATTAATAAAGTAGATAAGCCAAACTGCCGTCCAGATGAAGTTCACGATGCAGTTTTTGAATTGTTCTTTAATCTGGATGCTACAGAAGAGCAATTAAATTTTCCAACCTTTTATGGTTCTGGAAAAAATGGTTGGTTCAATGATACATTAGATCAAATTGATAATATCAATCCACTGCTGGATGGTATTGTAAAATATGTGCCACCGCCAAAAGTAAATGAAGGGCCGGTGCAAATGCAGATCACTTCATTAGATTACTCTTCATTCCTTGGCCGTATTGCGGTAGGTAAGGTAAGCCGTGGTGTATTGAAAGAAGGACAGAATGTTGTATTAATGCAGGCCGATGGTAGTGTTAAGAAAACAAAAGTTAGAGAGTTGTATGTGTTTGAAGGAATGGGTAAAAAGAAAGTAACAGAAGTAATAGCCGGCGATTTATGTGCTGTAGTTGGTATCGAAGATTTCAATATTGGTGATACTATTTCAGATGCAGAAACACAGGAAGCATTACCCGTAATAAGTGTGGATGAGCCAACGATGAATATGTTGTTCTCGGTTAACAACTCACCTTTTTTTGGTAAAGATGGAAAGTTCGTTACATCAAGACATCTTAGAGATCGTTTGATGAAAGAAACAGAAAAAAATCTGGCCCTCAAAGTAGAAGATAGCGAAGAAGGGGATAGCCTGATGGTGTACGGTCGTGGTATCTTACACTTAGGTATATTGATCGAAACAATGCGTCGGGAAGGATATGAGTTAACGATAGGTCAGCCGCAGGTAATTGTAAAAGAGATAGGTGGTAAGAAATGTGAGCCTTATGAAAACCTTGTTGTTGATGTGCCACAAGAATTTGCTTCTAAAGTAATTGATCTGGTTAGCCGTCGTAAAGGTGAAATGCTGATCATGGAAACCAAAGGTGAAATGCAGCATTTGGAATTTGAAATTCCTTCAAGAGGTTTGATAGGCTTACGTACACAAATGTTGACTGCTACCACCGGTGAAGCTGTAATGGCACACCGTTTTACAGAATATAAACCATGGAAAGGGCCCATTCCAGGAAGAAATAATGGTGTATTGATATCAAAAAGTACTGATAAAACAACCGGTTACTCCATCGATAAATTGCAGGATAGAGGAACATTCTTTGTAGATCCGGGAGAAGAGGTTTACACTGGGCAAATTATTGCCGAGAACATTAAGCCAGGCGACCTGGTAGTAAATGCCACGGAAGGAAAGAAATTAACCAACCACCGTGCAAGCGGAAGTGATGATGCTACTAAAATTGCTCCTAAGACACTCATGACATTGGAAGAGTGCATGGAGTACATTCAGCAAGATGAGTGTATTGAAGTAACGCCAAACTTCATCCGGATGAGAAAAGTGATACTGAACGAAGATGAGAGAAAGAAAGTTCAGAAGAAAATGGAATCGGAAGCGGTTTCTTAAAAGATAAAAAGCCTTGTAGCAATACAAGGCTTTATTTTTTGGTAAAGCTTTTATAGCACTTGTTCATAAAATAAACAGACCAATTAGTTTGTTTTAAAATAAGACGGGGAATTTTTTTTTGATAGTTAATAATAGCAGCGACTCCCTCTAGCTTCTTTCCATTGTAACCATGTTCCCGGATATATGTTTCATCTTTTATTTTGAATTTGCGGATAAGATTCCACAAACAATGAAAAGCATATTTATTTGTGCGGACAATAGTTTCAGGAAATTTATTAAAAAGATTGAGATACTCCGGTATTTCTACAAAAGGATTTTTATAACTGCTCTCTGATACCTGTTCTGTATCTATACCAATATTGATCATTGGGGCATGAATATAACTATAGCCTCTATGTTGCTGAAGATAGCGGATGTAAAAATCAATATCTACTACCCATTTAAAAGCTGTGTCGTATTGAATCGAAGTATCTTTTTTATGAATCACAGTGCTGGGGTGACCAATTACATTATCATATAGAAGATTGATCGGGCTGCCGTCCAGCAATTCTCTTTTCTTTTCGGTTAGTTCCATATTTTTTATGCTGTTGGTAGCAAGATTTATTTCTTTGCTGGCACAAAAAATAAAATCAGAATTTCCTTCTGTAATAACATTTACAAAATGTTGTAAAGATGTTGGAGAAGCATACCAGTCATCTGCATGCAGCAAGTGAATCCAATCTGCATTGGCTTTTGACATAGCATAGTTCCAGTTACCGGGTGAGCCCAATGCTGGTTTATTGCTGTAATATTGAATAGGGAGCTGAGTGAATGCTTTTAGCACATTACGAATTTCATCTCCAGGGCTATCGTCTGTTATTATAATTTCATACTGCTTATATGTTTGTTCGTTGATGGAATTCAATAGCCGGAAAAGGCAATCCTGCCTTTTATAAGCTGGTATACAAATAGATATAAGTGGAGTATTCATAATTTTCAGTAAAGTTGCAATAGCTTTATCATATTTCCGTTGAAATTAAAGTTTACAATGAAACAGTTGAGCATATTGGTCATTCCTGGTTTTAAGCTATTCCCGGTCGATTCGGGTGGAGCACATGCCCAACTTACTTTTTTAGCCAGGCAACAAGAGCAACATTCAATTGATTTACTGGTTACACCCCACAATATTGCAGTCGAATATCTGAACGATTTTAAAACAAAATTTCCATCCCTGCAATTAATAACGGTTGGGTATGAGAAGTCACCAGCTCTAAAAAACTTAAAAGCTTTCTTTAAAAAGCAGTACAGAAAAATTTCACAACGGGATCATGCCTATAAACTAAAAAAGCAAAAGCATTTTAACGGGTTGATAAACAATGATGCATCTTTTATAGATACAGTCAGACAAATTACATCTCAAAAGGAGTATGATATAATACAGGTAGAACATTCAATAAATATGGGGCTTATTGAAGTGTTACCAGCTCATCCCCGTAAAGTATTTGTTCATCATGAAATTGCACATACCCGTATATGCAGTGATTTGACTTCTGTGGGATACAGTAAAGACTATGCATCTTACATATCTTCCGTAGCAGAAGCTATGGAGATAAACTGGCTTCATAAATATGATGGAGTAATTACATTATGCCGGGAAGACAAAGAGCTATTAATTAGTAAAGGTGTTACTGTTTCTGTGTTGGTCGCAAGGCCGTTTGCGTTATTTGATGACGAATTAGTGAAAGATTATGATGCTGCTGGTCATCCGCAATTAGTATTTGTAGGAGGGGAGTCGCATTTTCCCAATAAGGAAGGACTAAGTTGGTTTTTAGAAAAAGTATATCCGCTAATAAATAAGGAAAGAGTTGACACTGTAATAAAAATTACCGGCCATTGGACAGAGAGGTTTAGAAGCGTATATGTGGCACAAAAAAATATACAGTTTACCGGTTTTATTGAGGATGTGGCCAGTGTTTTTAAAAATGGGATTTTAATTGTTCCAATACATATTGGATCTGGTATACGAATTAAAGTAATTACTGCTTTTGCCAAAGGAGTGCCGGTAGTTTCTACCTCGCTGGGCATCTCTGGCATTCCTGGTATTACAAATAATGTAAATGCGATAATAGCTGATACTCCTGAAACTTTTGCGGCAGCTACCATACAACTCCTCAATGATCAGCAGTTACGACAGAAAATCTCAGACGATGCATTTGAGCTGGCGCAGAAGGAATTTGGCCAAGCCTTATTTGCCGAAGAAAGAAACTCATTTTATTATGAATTATTGGATACACAAAAGCCGGAAGAGATGTGAAAAGGGTATAATTTTGCAGTAAATATGAGGGTATGAAAAAAGTGATACCAGTTTTATTTTTTGCAATACTATTTTTCCTCTTTAGCACTATCGATATATCGGCGCAATGTTCTATATGCACAAAAACCGCCCAACAACTTGGTGAAAAGCCAGCCAAGGGAATGAACAGTGGTATTCTATACCTCGCATTTACTCCTTTTGCAATTGTAGGATATATAGGTTACCGTTGGTGGAAAAATAATAAGACCAGTTAATTCCTCTCATAAAAATCATTGTTACACTTTTTTACATTGTTTAATACCGATACGTTATCTATAATAGCCCACATTTTATCTCGACTAAACAGCTACTCTATCGGCATTATACATAATTTTTTTGGTCCGAATTAAAATGTATTTAGTATAACTTGAGCAGATAAAACCATCTGCATATGCAAAAGCTGATTGCTTTCTTATTACTGTTACCAATTTATGTAACAGCACAAAAGCTTCCCACTATTGAAGAAAAAACAAAAGACCTTAAAAAGTATGAAGGCTTTTTAAATTTTTATTGGGATGAAAACTCAGGCAAGGTTTGGCTGGAAATAGATAAGCTGGATTCGGAACTATTATATGTTACTTCACTACCTGCAGGGCTTGGCTCTAATGATGTAGGGCTTGACAGAGGCTTGCTGGGCAGCAAACGCCTTGTAAAATTTTCAAAAGTTGGAAGAAAAATATTATTAATTCAGCCCAATCAAAATTACAGGGCAATAACAAACGATGTGGCCGAGAAAAGAGCAGTAGAACAATCTTTTGCTCAATCCACTCTATGGGGATTTACATTGGAGGCAGAATCAAACAATCATTATTTGGTTGATGCAACAGATTTTTTACTACGGGATGCCATGCAGGTTAGCAATCGTTTAAGAAGTAACCAGCAAGGAAATTACTCGTTAGATAAAAGTCGCTCCGCAATGTATTTACAGCGAACAAAAAATTTTCCGCAGAATACAGAATTTGAAGTATCAACCACATTTACTAATGCTGATGGCAATACAGGTAGTTATTTAAGAGATGTTGTACCATCAGCCGAAGCGATTACAGTTCGGATGCATCATTCATTTGTGCAGTTGCCAGACAATGATTACCAGCCAAGGGTATTTGATCCCCGAAGTAGTTATTATCCTGTTTCCTTTTATGATTTTAGTACACCTGTAACCGAGCCGATTGAAAAATACTACATCATGAGGCACAGGCTGAAGAAAAAAGATCCAACTGCGGCTATTAGTGAACCTGTAAAACCAATCATCTATTATTTGGATAACGGAACACCTGAGCCAATCCGCAGCGCATTAATGGAAGGAGCCAGCTGGTGGAACCAGGCATTTGAAGCAGCAGGATATAAAAATGCTTTCCAGGTAAAATTATTACCGGAGGACGCAGACCCTATGGATGTTCGCTACAATGTGATTAACTGGGTACATCGTTCTACCAGAGGGTGGAGCTATGGTGCATCAGTAGCTGATCCAAGAACAGGAGAAATTATAAAAGGGCATGTTACACTCGGCTCATTAAGAGTACGGCAAGATTATTTAATTGCGTCAGGTTTATTAGCGCCTTATGAAAATGGCATACCTGCCGATAATAAAATGCTGAAGTTGGCATTGGATAGATTAAAACAATTAGCAGCACATGAAATTGGTCATACCATTGGGTTGATGCATAATTATGCTGCCAGTGTAAGCAACCGTGCCAGTGTAATGGATTACCCGCATCCATTGGTAAAACTAAATACAGCTGGCGAAATTGATTTGAGTGATGCCTATGATCTAAAAATTGGAGAATGGGACAAAGCAGCCATCGCCTGGGGTTACCAGGATTTTCCTTCCGGAACAAATGAAGCAACAGCATTAAATAAAATTTTAGTTGATGCAAATAAAAAGGGGTTACAATTTATTTCTGACCAGGATGCCAGGGCTGCAGGTGGTTTGCATCCACAAGCACATTTATGGGATAATGGCAACGATGCAGTAATAGAATTAAAGGAATCAATAAAAGTTCGTAATAAAGCATTGTCGCAATTCGGAGAAAAGAATATAAGAACCGGTATGCCAATGGCAATGCTGGAAGATGCATTAGTGCCGGTTTATTTTTATCATCGTTATCAAGTAGAAGCCGTAACAAAATTAGTTGGCGGTATGAATTATACGTATGCTACAAGAGGAGATGGACAATTAGTAACCAAATCACTTTCAAAAGAAGAACAGAAAAAAGCATTGAATGCAATTATTGATTGCCTTGATCCAAAATTTTTAGAATTACCCAACAGAATTGCGCAGCTAATTCCACCACGACCAGCTGGATATGATTTTTCAAGAGAATTGTTTAAGAAAAGAACCGGATTAGTATTTGATGTTTTGTCGCCTGCAGAAACAGCGGCAGATCTTCCTTTATCTTTTCTATTTAATGCACAAAGGTTGAGCAGAATGGCACAGTATGAAGTGCAGAGCAACGGTTTGGGTGTAGCCGAAATGATAAATACGTTGATTACAAAAACATGGAAAGCACCAAGACAAACAGGCATACATAAATTAATACAGCTGCAAACTGAACAAGTATTATTGACTTATTTAATGTCAGCCAGTGTTAACGACAATAATTCGTTTGCTGTTAAAGCAGCTTTGCAAAAAGCAATATCTGACTTATGGATTTTTGTAGATAAGCAAGAAAAAGCTGCTACCGACGAAACATACAAAGGACATTTATTGCTGGCATTAGAAAGAATGAATGTACCGGAAGCAGCAAAGCCTACTATTCATAAGGAAATTCCACCCGGCGCACCAATTGGTTGTGATTGGGATTAATGGATAATTAGTTTCTGCGTTTTTTCGCCTATACCGAGTAAATAAATTCCCGGCGAAAGTGGAGGTAAGTTTATTGTGATACTATTACCAGATAACTGTTGTTGTAAAATCAATTTGCCGCTGATATCTGTTAGTCTCATTACAACAGGAACAACAAAGTTTCCATTGATGGTTATTTTATTAGTTGCAGGATTTGGATATACTGAAAATTGATTAGCCGGATAATTAATAAAAACCTGTTTGTATTCAGAATAAGTAACTGAGTTATCTTTTTCAATGATTTTTAACCGGTATAAATTATTGCCAGGGGTTGGATTATTATCAATCGTTGTATAATTCCGTTGAACATCATTAGCGATGATAGTGGTAAGTACAGACCTTTCGTTATTGCTATTTATTTTTTCTATCAAATAATGCTTAGCCAGTTCAGGATTTTCTACCATCCAGTCAATCTCTACTTTTTTATTTATTAATGCTGCATTAAAAGAGAGTAGCTTAACCGGTAATAAGAATCTGCAATAAGCGGCAGGGCTGGTTGAACGAGTGAAGGTGTAGTTGGAGAAGATGTTACCGTTACTTCCAGGTTGAGCAGGTTGAGGCGGATTGCAACCAGGATCGCTACCGGTTTCTGCTCCTGCTAATCCACCATCAATTGAAGTTGTGATTGATGGAATTGAACCAGTAAAATAAATGGCTCCACCGCTTCCACCACCACCGCCTCCAAAGCATTGTTGGATATTCCCTCCATCATTTGAATTCCCTCCATTCCCTCCAACAGCTTCAATAATCGGTGTGCTGGTATAATTAGTAATATGCATAATTACAGTTCCACCTGCACCACCACCACCTGCACCGTCTGCTAAAGAATTTCCGCCACTTCCACCATTGGCTCTAATTAATTGGCTATTCCCATCAATACTATTAGCCCATATAAAAACTATTCCGCCACCATTTCCACCACCTGTGGTTACTATAGCATTGTTATTATTATGGCCGGCACCGCCACCGCCCCCCATAAAAATTTTTTGTCCTCCGGAAGATGATAGAGCTTTACCACCAAACCCCTGAAAAGTTAGAGAGCAACCAGTAGAACTTGAGTTGCCACCTCCTAAACCACCACTTACCAGATTGCCGCCACCACCACCACTATTATTATGATTATTGCCACCGCCACCGCCGTTAGCTGGTGCTCCACGACCTCCGCTTTGAACGGCACTTACAAATGCAACACCTTCACCTTTTCTTGCCCCATTTTGTGTTGATGGGGTAGAAACAGTTCCATTGTACACATAACCATTAGCACCCGGAGAATTATTACAAAAGCTACCGCTATGGACTAAAGGGCCTCCTTTATATCCACTTCCACTTGCATCTATTCCGGCATTTAATGTAATGCTAAGGTCTGCATGTATAGCAATCACTCCGCCTAAACCTGTTGCACTATCCCATGGCAATGCTGTTACAGTATTTACAACATTAAAGGAAACACCGTCAGCAAATTGTACCAACTGAACTTTCCCATTTGTGGGTGTATAGTTGTTTAAAAAAGTATGAAACAAAAACACCGAGTCGTCTTTTATAAAGCAAATGGTTCCGATTTCATAATTACCTGCGTTGTTGATATTTGTTATATCACCAAAAGCGGAAGTATTTGTAGTGTTAATATCGGCTCCTTTCATTTGTACCAGCATCACCATTGAGTTTATATTTAAACCCGTAGGATCTTCAACCACAATGCAGGCTTTAGAAGGAACTATATCAATTACTTTATGATAAGTGTTTACAACCCCTTGTATAGGTGTTTGGGCGATGGAGTAAAAAGAAATCAGCAAGCAAAAAATAAAAACAGCTACTCTCTTTTTAAGAATAGCTAACAGAGCTTGTAGCAATGAGTTTAAGGATTTCATTTCTTCCGTTCAAGGTAAAAACATTTTAATCAATAGAGAAGGTATAAAATCCACAGCCCTTAATAAGTTTTAATGGAATATTTACGAAGAGATTCTTTCGTGGTTGCAACAGGAGTTTTACTTTTTTAAATTTTGCTTTTTTGTAAGCGTTTATTTATCAGCAACAAACTTGTATAAGTTAAAACTGCCTTTTGTATAAGCAGCCTCGATCTCCTTTTTGAGAACAGCTTTATCTACTCCTTTCATTCTTTTTTGCTCAATCAGGTAAAAAGCCCTTTCGGCGAGTAACCAGAATGTTTTATCCGTTAGATGTGACTTCTGTAATTGGTTTTTTATTATAGCCAGCAACTCTTTTATGCCTTCATTTTGTGATGCTACCGTTTTTACAACCGGCACTTCATTATAATGGTTACTAAATGCGGGTGCCAGCATTTGCTGTAAGTTTCTTACAAACAGATCCGCATCAGGCCGGTCGCTTTTGTTCACTACAAAAATATCGGCAATCTCCATCAAGCCTGCTTTCATGGTTTGTACTTCATCACCGGCTTCGGGCACCACTACCACCACGGTTACATCACCCAACCCTGCAATTTCAATTTCACTTTGCCCAACGCCAACTGTTTCTACGATGATATGATCAAACTGAAATGCTTTAAGCAAATCCGTTATTTCAATAATTTTTGGATGTAACCCACCCATAGAACCTCTTGTTGCAAGCGAACGGATAAAAACATTAGGATGAGTGTACCAGTTGCTCATTCTGATTCTATCGCCCAGCACAGCACCTAAATTAAATGGAGAGGAAGGGTCAACACAGAGCACTCCAACTTTTTTTCCTGCTTCTACTAATTGACCAATCAATGCATCAACCAATGTGCTTTTACCAGCACCGGGAGGACCAGTTATACCGATAATTTTTGAATGAACAGTGGGAAGTGTTTGCAATAAAGATTCATATCCAGGAAATTCATTCTCCACCAGCGAAATACTCCGTGCCAGTGCTTTAATATCTCCCTGCTGCATTTGTTGTAAAAGTTGCTGCCACATAGAATGAACGGGATGTTGAATGTTTATAAACTATACCGGACAAGTTACAATATTCAGCCAGAATGACCATTGATTTTATAGGTTTTCAAGAAACAGCAAAGGCACTATATATTAAACTTGCTGAACACAAAAAAGATGCAATCTTTGTACGTATGCAATCATTATCAGTAGTTATTGTTTGTAAAAATGAAGCCAGTATTATCGGGCAAACCTTGCAAAGTCTGCAGGGACTTACAGATGATATTGTGGTGTATGATAATGGAAGCACAGATGATACAATAGAAAAGGCAAAAGCTTATTCAGCACAAGTACACCAGGGAAGTTGGGAAGGTTTTGGTAAAACAAAACGCAAAGCCAATGCCCTGGCAAAATACGATTGGATATTATCGTTGGATGCGGATGAAGCTATTGATGATGCATTAAAAGAAACCTTATTGAATTTTGAACCGGAAAATGCTGAAGTTGTTGGCGAAATAAAATTTAAAAATTTCTTTGGTGATAAATGGTTACGCTTTGGTGAGTGGGGAAATGATAAGCATATCCGCTTGTTTAACCGAAAGCAGGTAAACTGGGATGATGCTGCGGTGCATGAAAAATTGGTAATCCCTGCAGGAGTTTCTGTAAAAAAAATTAATGGATATGTATTGCACAAAACAGTAAAAAGCATTGATGACTATAAACAAAAAATGCAACAGTATGCTTTGCTGAATGCGGGCAAGTATCATCAACTGGGAAAAAAAGCAACCTGGGTTAAACGATATCTTTCCCCGGTATTTACATTTATCAATTACTATATTTTCCGGTTGGGCTTTTTGGATGGCTATGCCGGATATATATGCGCAAAAATTACAGCCTGGTACACTTCGTTAAAATATGAACGATTGAGAGAATTAAACAAGAAAGTAGGGTTTGGTAAGTAGCGAGTGGGAAATAGAGTTCAGAATTTTAACCTTGTTAGTCACTTACCCCTCCCCATTCTTTTTTACTTTTGCGTAATGACCAATTTCATTCCCATATTTCCACTTGGCATTGTGGTGTATCCCGGTGAAGATTTGAACCTGCACATATTTGAACCCCGGTATAAACAACTCATTACTGAATGCCATGCCGCAAAGAAACCATTTGGTATTCCTACGGTGATCGATAATAAAATGCAGGATTATGGTTCCCTGGTAGAGATCGCTGAATTATACAAACTGCATGAGAATGGTGAAATGGATATCAAAACAAAAGGTGTAAAGGTCTTTCGCATTTTAGAAGTGATAAAAGAACTACCCGACAAATTATACAGCGGCGCTATTGTAAACTATCCTGACAATAACGAAAAAGGAAACCCGGATACTATGCGAAAATTAATGACTGGTATAAGGGAGTTGCACAAATTATTAAACGTAAATAAAGATTTTAAAAAAGAAGATGAAGTGCTGAATACCTACGAAGTAGCTCACCACATTGGGTTATCTTTAGCAGAAGAATATGAATTGCTGCATTTGTTGGATGAAAGACAACGTCAAAAATACCTGAACTTGCATTTGGCAAAAGTGCTGCCGATGGTGGTAAGTATGGAGCAATTAAAAGAGAAGATAAAACTGAACGGCCATTTTAAAAATTTGGGTGGCTTTAAATTATAATAGCACCAGAGAAAAAATAATTATGTCTACAACTCTTTGTTTTGATTTTGGCAACACCCGAAAAAAATGTGCGGTCTTTCATAAAGAGGAGATGAAAGAAGTGGTGGTATTACCGGATGATTCGCTGCCAACAATGCAAGCTCTCATCAACAGGGTGAAGCCCACTAAATCCATTTTATCATCCGTAATAGAACATAACCCGGCCATTGAAGAATTATTGGCAGCCAATACAAAATTTCATAAACTAAGCCATCTCACCAAAGTTGCCTTTACTACGCCTGTTGGTAAACCAGAAACGATTGGTGCTGACCGGTTAGCACTCACCGCAGCAGCGGTTCATTTTTATCCTTCGAGCAATAATCTTGTTATCGGTCTTGGAACTTGTATTACCTACAACTTTATTAATAAATACCATGAGTTTGTGGGAGGTGCCATCTCTCCCGGAATGGAAATGAGGCTCAAAGCACTTAATTATTATACCGCCAAGCTGCCAATTGTAAAGGCCGACAGCAATGTGCCATTAATCGGGTACGATACCAACACCAATATTCTCACCGGAGTGGTGATGGGAATGGCCAAAGAGATCGATGGTTTTATAGATGCATACAGGGAGAAGTTCAGGAACTTTAACGTGCTGTTAACCGGGGGTGATATAGTGTATTTGGGTTCGCACCTTAAAAACAAGATATTTGCAGACCCTGATTTAATATTTAAAGGTCTGTATGCAATTAGTGAAGTTAATAACCCCTAAGAAAATCAATACGTTACGAGGTTTTTGCGCAACGATTTTGGTTTTACTACTTACTGCTGTTTCCCCTGCTTTTTCACAGGATAATTCACCTTACTCCCGGTATGGCATCGGCGATCTGGTTCCATCAACAAATATTATTACCCGTGGTATGGGAGGCGTTTCTGCCGGTTATGTGGATTATATATCTATAAATTTCAACAACCCTGCATCGTATGCCTATTTTCAGGGTACTAAAGAATTAAAATCAAAAAAGCTTACTTCAGGCAGAGCTATATTAGATATAGGTATCAACGTAGAGAATCGTAAACTAACTGAGCCGGCAACTTCTAAAACTTTTACTGCCAGCAATGCACTGTTTTCTTATGTGCAGGTAGGCTTGCCACTAAAACAAAACTGGGGTTTATCGTTCGGGCTGCGTCCTATGTCGAGGATCAGCTATAAAATGTTTAATACTGAAAAATTAATTAATCCCAATCCACCTTTCAATCCTATTGATAGTGCCCTCACAAGATTTGAAGGAGATGGAGGTTCCTATCTTGCATCAATTGGTACGGGTATCAGTATTATCAAAAGAAATAAAACAGTAGGTAAGGGAGAGAATAGGGGTCTTGCAGAGGAAAATCTTAGTATTGGTGTAAACGCCGGCTATTTATTTGGCGAAAAAAATTATAACACCAGGAGAAGCCTTATCAACGATACAGTAGAGTACTACCAGGCAAATTATGAAACCAAAGCAAACTTTGGTAAACTCTATTTTAACGCCGGCATACAATACAAACTTCCAATAAACAAACTCGTATCATTAACACTGGGTGCTTATGGTAATATCGGGCATCAGTTAAACGCTACCCAGGACATACTTAGAGAAACTTTTATTTTTGACCCAAGCCAGGGAGAAATCAGATTAGATAGTGTATCTGATCTGCGGGATGTAAAAGGAAAAATAGAATTGCCAGCATCTTACACATTTGGTTTTGTATTGCAGAAACTTGCCATTTTTAATAAAGAAGGTGGTTGGTTAATAGGTGTTGATTATATGCAACAAAACTGGAGTGAGTATCGCTATTATGGTCAGGCAGATCAATTACAAAACAAATGGGAGTTGAGAATTGGTGGTCAGTTAAGCCCAACACCCAGAGTGAAGAATTATTTTAGCAATGTTGCCTACCGCTTTGGCTTTTTTACGGGCACCGATTATGTAAATGTGGGCAGTAAATTAGGAATAATGGGCGGATCTTTTGGATTCGGCTTGCCACTGGGTTTTAGCAGACAGGCTCCTAACCAAAATCAAACGTTGAACCTTGCATTTGAATATAGCAAAAGAGGAAATAATAATAACTTGCTCCGGGAAAATATGTTCCGGATTTCCATAGGCTTTTCGCTCAGTGATGCCTGGTTTATTAAACGTAAGTATGACTAATTTTTTTTCTTATACAAAAATATTTTACACAGCAGCTCTTATTACAGGCTGCTGTTTTGTTTATAGCTGCGAGAATGATGTGAAAGTGGTAAACGACTGGAACAAGGCTGTGATAATGAAAGAAGAAGCTATCAATGTAGAAAGTTACCTGAGCCAGTCGGGTAAAATGAAAGCTAAGTTGAAAGCACCGTTAATGTACAGAGTATCTACAGATACATTGTATGTAGAATTTCCAAACTCCCTTCATGTAGATTTTTACGACAGCACTAATAAAGTAGAAACCTGGTTAGATAGTAAGTATGCCAAATATTATGAAGGCCTGGGTAAAGTGTATTTAAGGGATAGTGTAATTGTAATTACATTAAAAGGTGATACACTTAAAGCACCTGACCTCTGGTGGGACCAGAATACCAAACTTTTTTACACGGATAAGTATGCTACCTATACTGGCATTGGAAAAAATATATACGGAGGAAAAGGATTAACAGCCACACAAGACCTCAATAGTGTCATCTTTCACCAACCCACAGGTACGGTAAAAGTTTCTGATAGCGGATTTCCGCAATAAACTTTGCAATAATATTTCTGTTGTTTGAGTAGGTGCCAAAAAGCTATCTTTAGGATAGCAGGAATATCGAATTCTTCTCAACCAAAACAAAACACTAATCTAAATATGGATTATCGGTACATGGGTAAAACCGGCTTACAGCTAAGCGTATTGTCATTTGGCAGCTGGGTAAGTTTTCACAAACAAATTAATGACGGCGTAGCTGATGAGTTAATGGGAATTGCTTATGACAATGGCGTAAATTTTTTCGACAATGCCGAAGGATATGCATTGGGGGAAAGTGAAAAAATGATGGGTCGAGTATTGAAGCAAAAAAACTGGGAAAGATCTTCTTTCACCATTTCATCTAAAGCATTTTGGGGTTGGCGGGGAGCTGAAAACAAACCCAATCAACATGGATTGAGCAGAAAACATTTGGTAGAGGCTTGTCATGAAGCATTGCAACGGTTACAATTGGATTATCTCGATCTATATTTTTGTCACCGTCCGGATAAAGGAGTACCCATTGAAGAAGTGGTATGGACGATGCATAATCTTATTCAACAAGGAAAAATTTTATACTGGGGAACCAGTGAGTGGAGTGGAGTAGAAATAATGGAAGCTCACCGGGTAGCACACCAGTATGGATTGATTGGTCCTTCGGTTGAACAACCGCAATACAATTTACTGGAACGAAATAAAATAGAGAATGAATTCCTGATGATCTTTAAAACGGTAGGAATGGGTACTACCATCTGGAGCCCATTAGCATCAGGGCTATTAAGTGGAAAATACAATGATGGAGTTCCAGCAGACAGTCGTTTTGCTATAACGGGTTTTGATTGGTTAAAAGACCGCTGGATGAAAGAAAGTTATTTAAATAAAATAAAAGAATTAGCAACTCTGGCTACGGAACTGGGAATTACTTTAGCTCAATTAAGCATTGCATGGACTATAAAAAATCCAAATGTTACAACAACAATTTTAGGTGCAAGCCGCAAAGAGCAATTACTAGAAAACTTAGGCGCATTACCCGCAGTAGAAAAATTATCTGCTGAAATAATGCAAAAAATTGATACCATTACAGGAACAAAACCTGTACTACCAGAATATTAATATTTTTAAATTTAAAATTTTCAATATGTCATTCAAAAATAAAACCGCCATTATTACCGGAGCTACCCGTGGAATAGGTAAAGCAATGGCGTTACGATTAGCAAAAGAAGGAGCCAATATTGTTATTGCTGCAAAAAGTGTAGAAGAGAATGCAAAACTGGGAGGAACTATTTTTTCTGCCGCTGCTGAAATAGAAGCTGCAGGTGGTAAGGCATTGGCCGTACAATGTGATATTCGTTTTGAAGATCAGATTCAAAATGTAATTGATAAAGCCATTGAAACATTTGGTGGCATTGATATTTTAATAAACAATGCATCAGCTATTTCGCTTACTTCTACAGAGCAAACAGAAGCAAAGCGTTTTGATCTGATGCAAAGCATCAATGTGCGGGGAACTTTTTTAGTTACTAAAGCATGCATACCACATCTTAAAAAATCGGAGAATGCACATATCCTTACACTTTCTCCACCTATCAACCTCGACCCAAAATGGTTTGATAAGCATGTGGCTTACACAATTACCAAATACAACATGAGTATGATGACGATTGGTTGGGCAAAGGAGTTTAAGAAGGATAGAATTGCGGTAAATGCTTTATGGCCAAGAACAACAATAGATACTGCGGCTGTAAGGAATTTATTGGGTGGAGAAGTGCTGGCGAAAATGAGTCGTACTGTTGATATACTGGCAGATGCCGCATATTATATTTTACGCCAGCCTTCTGGTGAATGTACCGGTAATTTATTTGTAGATGAGCAGGTGCTGGCCAAAGAAGGTATTACTGATTTAGAAAAATATTCAGTAGTGCCCGGGGCACAATTGTACAATGATTTGTTTGTTTAATTAGTGTTTTTTCATCTTGTTAAAGAATAATCGAATACCAAAAGAAAGATTTAAATCATCTTGACTATAAGCGGCTTCGTTAAATAAGGAAAATTTGGATTTGATATTCCAGTTTAATCCGACTCCTGGGTCAGCATAGAAGTAGCTTCTATTTATATTCTTGTGTCCTACCCAACCTGAATAAGAAGAGCCCTTTTCATGCCGCCATCCTGTTTGAAAAGTAACATATGGTTTTAATTTACCCCTACCAAAATAGTAATTAGAATAAATGCCGATTCCAAGTGTATTAGTTTTTTTAGCATAATCGGCAAAAATAAAATTGATGTGGGTGTAATTAAAATTAATGCCAACTTCCCAATTGTCTTTAATAAAATATCCAACGCCGGATTGGAAAATATTTTTTTGATCTTTTTCCTGGCTCTTATTTATTCTAATTGCACTTATATCCCCAACACTAAATTGAGCGACCACAGTACTTTTTTTTATTTGCGCTTCACTAAGTAAAGCACAAAAGCAACTGCACATTATCAAAACAATCGTTTTCCTCATATATCTAAATTTATATAAAGAAAATCTTTTAAGTGCTAAAAAACCATTCTGGTTGATGCAGAATGGTTTGTAAAATTTAAATCAATATAATTTATTCTTCTGTTTCCTCTTGCTCCAGTTGTTTCTCCGGTCTCATTTGCGGGAACAACAACACATCTTGTATAGAAGCCTGGTTGGTAAGTAACATACAAAGCCTGTCTACACCAAAACCAATTCCGGATGTTGGGGGCATACCGTATTCCAAAGCCCTTAGAAAATCATAATCAATAAACATGGCTTCATCATCACCTCTCTCAGAAAGTTTTACTTGTTCTTCAAAACGTTCACGTTGGTCAATAGGATCGTTCAACTCACTATACGCATTGGCAATTTCTTTTCCATTGATCATTAACTCAAATCTTTCTACTAAACCCTGCTTGTCACGATGCTTTTTAGTAAGCGGACTCATTTCCACCGGGTAATCAATAATGAAAGTTGGTTGTATATAATTCTTCTCACATTTTTCACCAAAGATGGTATCTATCAATTTGCCCTTACCCATTGTATTATCAGCGGGTATATGTAGCTGTTTGCAAACCGAACGAAGTTGTTCTTCATTCATTTTACTTACATCAATACCAGTATGTTCTTGTATAGCATCAAAAATGCTGATGCGTTTAAATGGTGCTTTAAATGAAATGGTATTTGCACCAACCGTTACATCGGTAGTGTTGCAAACATCCAGTGCTGCTTTTTCCAACAACTGCTCTGTTGTTTCCATCATCCAGAAATAATCTTTATAGGCAGTATAAAACTCCAGAATGGTAAATTCAGGATTATGCGTTCTGTCCATTCCTTCGTTACGGAAGTTGCGGCTGAACTCATACACCCAGTCAAATCCGCCGACAATCAATCTTTTTAAATAAAGCTCATTGGCAATTCGCAAATACAAAGGAATATCCAGCGCATTATGATGAGTACTGAAAGGTCTTGCAGCAGCACCGCCGGGAATACTTTGCAAAACGGGTGTATCAACTTCTATAGCGCCATGGTTATTTAAAAATTCACGGATGGAGTTGATCAGCTTTGTTCTTTTTAAGAAAGTTTCTTTAACAGCCGGATTGATAATTAAATCAGCATATCGCTGGCGGTATTTAAATTCAGGATCGGTAACCGCATCAAAAGTTTGTCCTTCTGCTTCTTTTACAATAGGTAATGGTCGCAGCGATTTGCTAAGAATGGTTAATTCTGTTACATGTACAGATGTTTCCCCAGTCTTGGTAATAAAACCGTATCCACGAATGCCGATGATATCGCCGATGTCAATTAATTTTTTCCAAACAATATCATATAATGTTTTGTCTTCACCCGGGCATATATCATCCCTTCGGATATACAATTGTATTCTGCCAGTTGAATCCTGCAGCACACAAAAATTTGCCTTGCCCATATCCCGCACACTCATAATGCGGCCAGCCAGGCATATATCCGAAAACTGCTCTTTTGTTTCTACTGTAAAATTTTCTTTTATAGTTACAGCATTACTATTCACCGGAAATAATGGTGCCGGGTAAGGTTCAATGCCCATCATTATTAGTTCGGCTAATTTTTCTCTGCGTAGTTGTTCCTGTTCAGATAAATGTGTTGTACTCATGTTTTCAATTACTTTTCAAAATTGCTGCCCGACTGACCACAATTTTTTTAATTGTGTATTCGGGCAGGCAAAGGTACTGGTTTGGCAGTGGCAGTCAAAGACGAAAAAAGCCCCCATAGTATGGAGGCTTTTTATAAAAAGATCAGTAAATTATTTGTTGTTGATCAGCCAACCAAGATTAAGTCCAAAATTGGTGTTTTTGATCTCACCAGTTGCCAAAGAGTTAGCAGGAATTAGATTTCTCAATCCTAATGTACCATTGGCCGATACAAAAAAACCACCTTTTAAACGATAGCCCATAACAAAATTAGCACCATAGTCAATTCCTCTATAAGCATTGGCAACTTCGTTACCAAAGCTTAAATCGCTTTCAGTTTTTGTGCCATCACTTGTTTCAGTAACTTGTTTGCTGGGCAAATTAAAACTAAGCGTAGGACCTGCGCCAATAAAAAAACCACCAGCACTACCACCGGTATTATATACAAAATTAAATAGCATTTCTGCATAGCGAAGCTCAACACTAATTTTTGGCTGTAATACACCAAGTAGTTCTTGTTGTACTTTTCCTTTTTGTATATATTGAATAGCTGGCTGAAAACTGAATTTGCTGTTTTTAATCGGAGCATCCACAAAAAAGCCAACGCCAAAACCCGGAGTATATAAACCTTTTTCTTTTGTGCCATCTACAGTTCCCCGCTGAGTGGCAAGACCGCCAGTTAAGCTAAAACCTACTCTTGATTTTTGAGCAAGGCTACTCAGCTGGAAGCAACAAACAAAAAGAAAAGAAATAAAAATCGTTTTTTTCATAAACAGTAATTTTTTGGTTTGCCTACTAATATCGCTTTTCGGTTGCTGCGCCGTACTCTTTGGTCTGGATTTTCCGGAAACTCCTTTTATCTTGCCTCTAAAGGGCTAAAATAATATTTTTCAGCATTCCCCGAATTAAACCGGTATGATAAATATATTATTCTTTACCACAACTGCTTTTCTATTTTTCAATACTAATTTTTAGCTATCCTGTGTGCTGCAGGGTCGTTTTCAGCAGGGGCAAAGGTACTGGTTGCCGACCGAAGAAAAAATAAAAAGACCTCTCGTCTTTAGAAGTAAAAACAGAGGTCTTTTAATCAGAAAATCAGCGATTTATTAGCCGGTTTTTGCAGGCTCTTCCGGGTTTAATAACTTTTTTCTTTGTTTTTGATTAATAGCACGGATTACGATAACGAGGAGATATGCAACTAAGGCAGTTCCCCCAATTGCCACTAATACAGCAGCACCGGCAGAGCCGTTACAAGAGAGACCACAGGCAAGAGCTGCGACAAGATATAGTAATCCAAGAGCAACAATTACAGAGAGAATAATCAGTGCAATCTTACCACCTTTCGATAGGTCAGTTGAGTTTTTAATAGCTCTCACTTGTTCTTTTAGCAGTTTTTTTCTTTCCTTCAATTTCAGTTTCTTTCCTTCATTATTTTTTAAGGAAGCAGAAAATGCGCTAATTGATTTATATGATTTCTGACTGCTATCGCTGGGCAAAGAGCTGGTACTGGCGGCGGCCTTTTGTATTGGAATGTTATGTAGCGTTCTAAACTTATCATTGCTTACATATACTATTATCAAAAACCCTGAAAGAGCAAGTGCAAAATCACAGGTCTTTTGCCAATGATAAAATCTGCCCGCAGGTATTTTTTTTTGTAGTTGCGATGGATAATAAAGAATGCTGACGAAATAAATAAAAAAGATTAGTATAAGACCAGAAAAGGGTATAGTAAGGCTAAGTTCGTTTAATAAAGTACCAGTTATAACTCCGGATACTGCTATTAAAATAAATGAAACAACAATAATAATGCGGGCAGCTTGCTTGTTGCTTTTGGCCCAGAAGGATATTTTTTTCATAGTTTGTTTAAATTAACTTTTATAGTAATTGAAGGAAAATTAGTTTTTACAAAAGATTGCTGGCGCAACAACAAACTTTTTTCCATTTTTAAAGATGCGGAAACAGCGTTAGCCTTTTTCCTGTTTTTATCAGAAGCTATAAAAAGGGGGATACTTGTAGCAGCAACAGCAAGACCGGAAAAAAATAAAATCTCACCAGTTTTGGAATATTTTTCTTCTTCAACAGTAAATATGGTTACAAAAGCATCAGTCGATTCATTTAGTCCAACTCCAATACCAGTTCCAACTAATACGGTTCCGGCAGCAAGCATTACCCAGGCAGCAGTTTTATTGCTCTTACTTTTTTTTAGATAATAGTCCCTGGAAAAAGGCTGTGATGGATTGGGCGGTTCTGATAGTTGCGCTAAAGAGCTGCCAGCAAAAAGTAGTAAAACAGTAATAATAATCTGTGATTTCATAATTAGTAGTTTGGTGATTAAGAATCATTATACATAGAGTTATAACTAATTAGGGTCAGATTGAAACAGGCAGGTTATTTTCATGTTTTCGTATTATTAGTAAAAAGCCAATTTTAATAGCAAAGTAGTTGCTCTTCAATGTGCTACGGAGGAACAAAGTCAATCAGGGATAAAAAGAGGTCGTTTCATAATTAAAGTTTTAGTACTGCCAAGCTATATCCGGGCAAGGGGAATAAGAAATTGAATTTTGCAATTGATCGATTTGAATTGGCAAATTTTACTAAAATCCCCCGTGGCATATTGTCGGTTTGTTTAAAATCGAGTAACTTTTACAAACAGAACAGGGGGAGTTCTGCTTAAGATTGAATGCAATCTTGCTTAAGGAGCCTACCATGACCACTGCCAACTCACAGGACTTTTTATTTCAGCGGATAAAAGAAATGCTGCCGCAGGATCTGTCTATGGTGGATGTTGTTTCAGAAATACTCCATGTAAGCAGCGACAGTGCTTACCGCCGTATCCGTGGCGAAACTCCGTTAGTATTAGAAGAAGCAAGATTGCTCTGTGACCATTTTAAATTATCTGTGGATCAGCTATTAAATAGTACAAGCGGGACTATTCTTTTTCAAAATATACGAATACATAACAAGGAATACTCTTATCAAAAATATTTGTCGGGTCTTATTGGATTAGCCCATCATATCAATAGTTTTTTTCAAAAGGAAGTTATTTATCTCACCAAAGACATTCCATTGTTTCATAACTTCTACTATTCCCCTCTAATTGCATTCCGTTATTTTTTTTGGATGAAAAGTATTTTACAACATCCAGACTTTACTAATAAAGGATTTGATTTTAACTGTGTTTCCCCTGAGATAGAGCAACAAAGCAGGGAGTTCACAAAGGCGTATACATTAATACCTTCTACTGAAATATGGAATACAGAATGTATCAATAGCAATATTTCGCAGATTGAGTTTTATAAAGAGTCGGGTCTTTTTTCTTCCGCAGCAGATATCAGGCAGGTGTATAATGCATTAGAAGAAACAATACTACATTTAAAAGCACAAGCAGAATTTGGCTACAAATTCATGCCGGGTGAAAATATAGAAGGTAAAAAGGTTCCGTTCCGGTTTTTTTATAACAGGGTTGTATTGGGCGACAATACAATCCTCGTAATAACAGATCATATGCGATCTGTTTATCTTAATTATGATGTTCTGAATTATATCTATACCCGGGATGAAGAATTCTGTGGCCAGGTAAACGAAGACCTACAAAACCTTATGCGAAAAGCAACCCTGATTAGTGAGAGCAGTGAAAAGCAACGCAATATTTTCTTTAATATTTTACTTTTCAAGATACAGGATAGAAAACGTAACTTATAGCAATGACAACCGGGCAAATACAGGAGCAGCTTTTTAAATCTATAAAAGATAAAATAGGCGAGAACCAGTCTGCAGTAGAGGAAATTGCAAAACTGCTCGAAATAAGTACCGATAGTGCATACAGAAGAATACGGGGAGAAAAATCTGTAACAATCGATGAGCTTCAAATACTTTGTAATCATTATAGGGTATCGCTGGATAGGTTAATGAATTTACAACCTACCGGTATTCTATTTCAGGGGCAATTCCTTGATCGAAAAACATTCAGGTTTGAAGAATATGTAACAAGTATGATGCATAACCTTGCTTATATGAATAGTTTTAAGGAAAAGGAGTTTTATTATATGTGCAAGGATCTGCCAATTTTCCATCACTATCACATACGGGAAATTGCGGTTTTTAAATGGTTTTTCTGGTTGAAAACCTATTTTCAATTTCCAGAGTTTGAAAAACGAAAATTTAAGTTTGAAGACCAGCCCGATGAATTATTTGCATTGGAACAAAAAGTACTTCATCTGTACAACCAAATACCAAGTGTGGAGGTCTGGAATCTGGAAAGTATGAATATTTTCTTCCGGCAGATTGAATTTTACCATGACGGTGGGGTATTTGAGTCGGATAAAGATGTGTGGAGATTATATGAAGCAATGGAAAAAATGTGGGCACACCTTGAAGAACAGGCGGCGTTAGGATATAAATTCAATTATGGTGATGCAGAAAAGAAACCAATCGGAAAGTTTCGGATGTATTTTAATGAAGTGTTGATTGGGGATAATAGTATGATGGTTGTAATGGATGGTAATAAAATGTCGTATGTAGCACATACTTCCATTAACTTCATGATTACGCAAGACCCGGCATTTAATGAAAACATGAACAATCACATTCAAAACCAAATTAAAAGAGCTACGTTGCTAAGCGAAGTGAGTGAAAAAGAAAGAGCCCGGTTTTTTAGAATTATAAGAGACAAAATTCTTCATCGTAAACAAGCCTTAAAAATGTAGCATGGCGTGGTTTTCGCTACTTAATAATAGCACAAAATTAAAAACATGAAAAAAATACTGGCAGTTGCTCTTCTTTCAATATCACTAAGTAGTTGTGATGTGTTATCTAACCTTCCAAATGTTGGCGGTGTAACAGAAGCTGAGGCTGGGGAAGGAATTAAGGAAGCGTTGAGCCAGGGTCTGGTAAAAGCCGTTTTGAAGTTGAACAAACAAGATGGTTTTTTTGGCGATGCATTCTATAAAATTTTAATGCCACCAGATGCACAAAAAGTGGTAAACACATTAAGAGATTTGGGTATGGGTAAAATGGTGGATAAAGCTATCCTGTCAATTAACCGCGGTGCAGAGGATGCTGCTGGTTATGCTAAGCCAATTTTTGTTGACGCTATAAAAAGCATGACGTTAAGCGATGCAATTGGGTTGGTAAAAAATGGTGATACCAGCGCTACACATTTTTTTAGAGTTAAAACTACTGATAAGTTGGTGGCAGCTTTTATGCCTGTTATTAAAACATCATTAGATAAAGTTGATGCTACTAAGTATTATGGTGATGTAATCAATACCTATAATAATTTTCCTACTACATTCAAGAAAATAAATCCAGACCTTGCTTCATTCGTTACGAACAAGGCTACTGATGCTCTTTTTGACCTCGTGGCAAAAGAGGAACTAAACATCCGTCAGAACATTGCTGCCCGTACTACCGAACTATTACGAAGGGTTTTTGGTGGTGGCGTAAAATAAACACTAGTACCGCACAGTTAATAGTATAAAATAACGTCAAAATCTGCTCCGGTACTTTCAGCAAGCAGCAGGGAGTACTATCTTGTGCCAGATTTAAAATCTCGTTTATGAAAACTTTTTCTATTGCTTTGTTTGCAAGCTTTTTGCTAGCTGCATCTACTTCTTATTCTCAAATTTCATTGCCTAAAATATTAGGGGGTAATAAGTCAGGTTCAGGTATTACGGAAGGGGAGGCTGGTCAAGGAATTAAAGAAGCTTTATCCCAAGGAGTTACAAATGCAGTTTTAAATCTCAATAAAGAAGATGGATTTTTTGGTAATGAGTTGTATAAAATGCTTTTGCCTCCCGATGCTTTAAAGGCTGAAAAAACATTGCGCAATCTGGGAATGGGCGCACAGGTTGATAAAGCCATACTGGCAATAAACAGGGGTGCAGAAGATGCAGTGGGGTTTGCAAAACCTATTTTTGTAGATGCCATTAAAGCGATGACGCTGAAAGATGCTGTGAATATTATTAAAGGTGATAAAGATGAAGCCACGAAATATTTTAAAGAAAAAACCAAGCAACAATTGATTGCTGCATTTACGCCTTCTGTAAAATCATCCTTAGATAAAACAGAAGCTACAAAATATTATTCTGATATTATTAATACCTACAATAAACTACCCACTACATTTAAAAAGGCAGATCCCAATCTTACTTCTTATGTTGTTGGCAAAGCCGTAGATGCATTATTTGACCAGGTTGCAAAAGAAGAAGCTAATATAAGAGCTAATCCATTGGCCAGGACCTCTGATATACTGAAAAAAATATTTGGCGGAAAATAGTTAATCAGGGAAAATACTCCAGAATAAAAGCACAATGCGTCGGCGGGGGTCGTTAATACTGTAATCCGTTATTTTAGGATTGGGAAATTTTTCTCCTTTGCCTTCATGCAGAAACAACAGGTTCCTGATATTATTCCCATCAGCAGATTTTCCAACGGTAAATGTTTTAAGCAATTCTATTACAGACTTTGCTCTTGCATTGGACAGTGCTGTATTAATTTGTTCGTTGGTGGCAGTAGCTGATTCAGGTATAGTAAGAGTAGGTCTTAATTTTTTATACAAAAAAGAACTTTCATCTATTTTAGTAGCATCGGCATAACCTTTTGCAGTGATTACAAGCGACAATGGAAAGTCGGGATATTTTTTTACGAAGTAATCAATCTCTTTTGCAACCGGATCAAATATTTTGCCAATGTTATAGGCTACAGAAGGTGAAAGATTGTATTGCCCGGGTCCAAACAGAACATCCTGGTCAAGCTTTACTACGGTGTTACGATTTATCAGCTCATTTATTAATGATACCTTATCACCAATTAATTTAGAAGTACTGTTTGAAAAAGTAAGTGCCTGTTTTAGTCTATTCCAATCATCTTTATTTACTGAAGTATTACCTATAAGGATCGCATTTTGGGTAACCAATTTATCAATCTCTGCATTGGTCATGCCAATAAACTTTTGTAAACGGGAGCTTGCCGTATCATCTAATTCATTTTGATCTTGCTTATCCTGTCGTTGTTTATC
>JALHNJ010000008.1 GCA_022843585.1 Chitinophagaceae bacterium | reverse complement strand
TTGCCGAGGGTGTTCACCTCTTCCCATACCGAACAGAGAAGTTAAGCCCCTCATGGCCGATGGTACTGCACCACAATGCGGGAGAGTAGGTAGCTGCCATATTCTTTGAGCCCTCCGATTTATCGGAGGGCTTTTTTGTTTATCTACTTCATGTATATCCCTCCTCCTTTTCGTTGAACAATTATGACGGTAATATAACAAGCTGTATATCTTAATACCTATGTATTAAAATTCGTGAAAGATGTAGTTGTTAGTTTGTAATTTTTTTAGTTGCAGTCAGTATTTTTGAAGGCCGGTACCTTTTGAATATTATTCATCATTAAATTTTTTTAAGTATGAAAAATGTTCAATTAGTAATTGTTCTTGCCATTTCTGTTTTATTGCTTTCCCTTCAAGTAAAGGCACAACAAAAAGACACAACCCTCTACAAAGAAAAGTTTGCACAGCTTGATGGAATTAGTCTGCACTATCTCGATTTTGGAGGCAGTGGTCTACCACTCATCTTTCTACAATCCTTTCATGGAGATGCTGGTGAGTGGGTTGATTATGACTTCAAAGGATTCGCTCCAAAGTTTACCGGCACAAATCATGTTTATGCCATTACCCGCAGAGGTTGGGGCAAATCAACCGATCCCGGTTGGGGTTATGATGTTGCTACGAATGGTGAAGATGTAGTGGCTTTTATGGATGCATTGAAAATTGAAAGGGCAATCTTTGCAGGCCGGATACCAGCTTCAATGGATATGACATGGATAGCCGAGCATCATCCAAACCGGGTAGCGGGGCTGGTTTATTTTGATTTCGTCTATACATACATTGATATACAAGACTCCCTGGTAAGGCAATATGTGGAAATGCTGGCTGCATTGACTTGTGATCTGGGACCGGATGCTATCCGGAAAACGATGCCCCGTTCGTCATGGCGGCCACATTTTCTTGGCAAACAAAAACCTTCGATCAATATACCTGCACTTTGGTTTTCACAAGAAGGCCATTACCCAAAGATGTCCAGGGAGTTGCGTTCTTTTGATGCGTATGTTGCGGAAGCGAGTAAAGATAGTGCCGAAGCATGTGATCCTACAGCTTTAGCGTATTTTAAAAAACTTGCAAAAGACAAGCCATTTCAAACGAAAGTAAAGGAGGCATTACAGAAAACAAATAATATCCCTTCACTGCTTGCCGATTTTGAAAAAGCTTTTGATCCAAAGTTGAAGATTGTGATGATCAGCGAACCAACCCAGCAATTCGAAACAGCTGAAGCATATTACAAATACTGGCAAGAGGTAGAATCTGCTTTTTATTTTAAGCACATGAGTGAGTTTATTAAGCAATTAAAAAAATAAGATCGGCTGATATTATGCCGGATTTATTGTATTTAGAGTCAGGGCAAATACCGTAAGGCCATTTACGCTGGTTTTTTCCACTAACTTCAATGCTCAAAAAGTAAAATTTGTTGCATGAAATTCCTGCTTCCTTCACTTCTTTTCTTCCTTTCATTTTCTTTTGTTTTCGGTCAGCAGAATAAAGCTGGGTGGACTACACTGTTTGACGGCAAGAGTTTCAAAGGCTGGAAAAAAGTAGCCGGAAACGCTGAATATACTATTGCCAATGGAGTGATTACCGGCACAACAGTTCCTAATACACCCAATACATTTTTAATAACTGAAAAAGAGTATGGTGACTTTGTTCTTGAACTGGAAGTGATGATAGAAGACACAACTTCTAATTCAGGAATTCAATTCCGAAGCCATTTTGATCCTGCTGCGAATAAGGGAAAAGGAAAGGTGTATGGGTATCAATATGAATTAGATCCTTCAGTTAGGAAATGGACTGGGGGCTTGTATGATGAGGGAAGAAGAGATTGGTTATATCCCATGATGCTGAATCCTTCCGGGCAAAATGCTTATAAGCATGGTGTTTTCAATAAGGTGAGAATAGAATGTATCGGTATAACGATTAAAACATGGGTAAATAATATTCCTGCAGCGTATATGGTTGATGCAGTTGACAAGAAAGGTTTTATTGCTCTCCAGGTTCACAGCATTAGCAAACCTGAAATGGCGGGAAGAAAAATCCATTGGAAAAATATCAGGATCAAAACAACAGGTTTGAAGCCATTGCCTTTTCCAAAAGATATATATGTAGTGAACACTATTCCGAATGATCTCTCAGTTTTTGAAAAAGCTAATGGATGGAAATTGTTATTCGATGGTAAAACAAGTAACGGCTGGAAAGGTGCCTATAAAAATTCTTTTCCTGAAAAAGGATGGGAGATAAAAGATGGATTTCTTACTGTGCTTTCTTCAGAAGGGAAGGAGTCAACCAACGGTGGTGATATTGTAACAAAAGAAAAATTTAGTGCTTTTGATCTTTCTTTTGAGTTTAAATTGACACCAGGAGCTAACAGCGGGTTGAAATACTTTGTAACACTATCAGAAAATAACCAGGGTTCTGCTATTGGGCTTGAATACCAATTGCTGGATGATTCATTGCATGCCGATGCTAAAATGGGCAGAGACGGAAACCGAACCCTGGCTTCTTTATATGATCTGATCAAAGCAAATAAGACAGCAAGATTTATTAAACAACCCGGAGGCTGGAACATGGCGAGAGTGATTGTTTATCCTAACAATCATGTAGAGCATTATCTGAATGGTATTAAGGTATTGGAATATGAAAGAGGTTCACAAGCTTACCGTGACCTTGTAGCGATCAGTAAATACAAAGTTTGGCCAAGCTTTGGTGAAGCTAAAGAAGGACATATCCTATTACAGGACCATGGCAATGCAGTAAGTTTCCGGAGTATTAAGATCAGGAAGTTGAAATAAACTTTTCAAACTAACTAATAAAAAAAAAGCCAACTATAAGGTTGGCTTCTTTTTTTGATATCATTCTCAAAATTATACTTTATAATACTGCTCCCATCCTTTGCGTGGTGGCGGACCAATCAATAGTTCATTTGCTTTTCTACTGCTGCTGATAATTTTCTTTGTTCGATCAAACACAATTTTTTCACCTGTCCATTGAGCCAGCACACCGAGGCAAAACACCTGGCTTAACGGGCCGGCAACAGCAAACGGTGACCTTGTTTTTTCTTCGCCTTTACAAGCTTTAAGAAAATTAGCAAAGTGATTCGATGGGCTTGTTGGAACAGTGGGCAACTTAGACGCCATTTCTTTTGCTTTCTCTACCGGAATGATCGATAATGTACTTGCATGTGAGCCGCCTTTAAATGTTAGCTCTTTGCTGTAAATGATTTTACCCGGATTCAGTTTTGCAGGTTGCATTACACCTGTACTTGGTGGTGGAATGCTGGGATCAAGACCCTGCACACCATAGCCTGCAGGTATCGGCGGAAGATTATCAACTCCATCGTACCATTTCACTTCTACAGGCGGCATATTACCTCTTTTTGGAAATTTGAATGAAAGAGTAGTGGACATTGGGTAGAAAAAATTATTATGACCATCCAATTTAAGCGGATCTACTTCGTATGGAAGACCGAGATCGAGAAACTCATGTGCTGTATCAAGGATATGTGCACCCCAATCGCCCAAAGCACCCATACCAAAGTCGAACCAGCAACGCCATTGACCATTTACAAAATCTTTATTGAACTGGTGGCCTTGTGTGTGCATTTGCCAAATATCCCAATCAAGTGTTGATGGAATAGGTTCAGCTGCGGGAAATGAACTGATCTTGGGATTCCAGCCATGCCAGCGTCTTGCAGAGTTCATGTGTGCAGTGATGGCTGTTACATCTTTAATGATGCCGGCATCTTTCCATGCTTTGAATTGAAAATAGTTTGCTTCTGAATGTCCCTGGTTACCCATTTGTGTTACCACTTTCGGATGTTTTGCAGCAGCCTTCATCATCAGCTCCACTTCGTTGAATGTTCGGGCCATCGGTTTTTCTACATACACATGTTTACCAAGACCTATCGCCATCATGGTAATAGGGAAGTGTGAAAAGTCAGGAGTCCCAATCGAAACGGCTTCAATCTGGTTTCCCATTTTATCGAACATCTGGCGAAAGTCTTTGAATCGTGGCACATCGGGAAACTTTTTCAATATAGCTAATGTATGCGGTGCTTCCATATCCACATCACAGAGAGCAACGATATTTGCCAATCCCGTATCGTATAAGGCCTGAATAATTTCTGCACCTCGGTTACCAATACCTACACAAGCAAGGTTTACTTTATCAGCCCTTCCAAAACCATTTCCCATCAATAAATCAGGTGTGGCAACAGCAGCAGATGCTAATAATGCATCTCTTAAAAATTTTCTTCTTGAGTAATCGTTGGCAGACATATGATAAAAGTTGTTGAGTTTAAAGATAGGAATTAATACAGTTGAAAAAGGAGGCGGTTCAACCGTTTGTGCATGGAATTATTTATGCTTAAAGAGTGTTCAATCAGCGCATCATTTTTCTACAAAGTCTAAATCTTTACCAAACGTTTCTTTTGTGTACAATGCCGAAACAAAACCAATGACCATTACGATTATACCTGTCACCCATGCAGCAGTTACATAATTATTAAACACATTGTCACTTCTCAGGAATTGAAATAAGATCAGCATTAGCGGTAAAAATCCACGTACAAGATTTGGAATGGAGATGGCAGCAGTTGCTCTCAGGTTGGTGCCAAACTGTTCTGCACTCATTGTGATATACAGAACTGATAAACCTGAACCAAAACCAAGTCCCATGCAAAGCAGGTACATATTAAAAGCATTACCACCTCCTTTCAATACAAAGAACAATGTTATAAACACAGCAAGAATACCGTAGTATAATAGCAATGTTTTCTTTCGACTTTTTATATAGTTGCTAAGAATACCGGCTCCAAGGTCGCCAAAGGCTAATGCAACGTATTGCAGCATTAAAGATTTTGGCTGATCAAAACCCGTAATTCCAAATTGTTTTGCAAAATCGTTTGAAAATGTAATCAGAATGCCGATGACATACCACACGGGTAATCCAATGAAAATAGCTCTTAGATATCGAAAGAGCCTTTCCCGTTTTGTTATCATCATTAAAAAATTTCCAAACTGAATCTGCTTGTTTTTTGCTGCATTATACATGCTACTGTCAAAAATACTTACACGAAGAAGTAATAATAATGAACCCATTGCGCCACCGATGTAGTAACACAATCTCCAGTCTTCACCACTCAGGTTATAAACAAAATAAGCGGTGATGGTTCCCATTACACCGCTTGTTGCGATGATAGTAGCAGCGAGACCTCTTTTTTCTTTTGGTAAAATTTCACTTGTTAGTGTGATGCTGGCACCTAACTCACCAGCTAAACCAAGACCTGCAATAAAACGAAGCCAGGTGTACTGATCAACATTGGTTACAAATCCATTGGCAATTGTAGCAAGAGAATAAAGAGTTATACTTCCAAACAAAACACTTTTTCTTCCTTTTTTATCACCAAGCATACCCCAGAGAATCCCACCAATGACAAGTCCGATCATTTGCCAGCTTATTATCCTTTCTCCCAATCCTTTCATAGCTTCTTCAGCTACGCCAAGCTCCTTAAAGCTTGCAATTCTTACAATATTGAAAAGAAGCAGATCAAAGATGTCCACAAAAAACCCCAATGCTCCTACTATAACAGGAAGTGAAAAAACACCGTATTGTTTTTGCTGCATAAGCGAGGAATGAGGAATTAGTTAATAAGCTGCCCGACTAAAAGCGGGAAATCAGATTTTCGGTTCGTTGTTGTTAGTGTTCTAAAGATAATTATATCTGTCATTCGCTGTTAGTACCCGGAATTGACAATAACTATCCTTTTGTTTTCCCTCCCAGATTCCCGACCTTTAACCAGTTTATGAATAAGCAAGAACGCATCATACTAACTTTATTGGCTTCATTGAATTTTACGCATATCCTTGACTTCATGATAATGATGCCGTTGGGTAATTACTTGAGCGTAACGGCGATGCAATTCAGTATTCTTGTGGCTTCTTATTCTATTGCAGCTTTTTTTTCAGGCTTAGGCATTGCAATGTTTATTGACAGGTTTGACAGAAAGAAATTTTTGCTATTCGCCTATATCGGGTTTGTAATTGGAACAATAGCCTGTGGGTTTGCCCCTACTTACGGAATGTTATTAGGTGCCAGAATTGTTGCCGGATTGTTTGGTGGTATCATTGGAGCACAAGTACTTTCTATAGTAGCTGATATGTTTTCCTATGAAAGAAGAGGCCGGGCTATGGGTGCTGTGATGGGTGGCTTTGCAGCTGCCTCCATTTTGGGAGTCCCTATTTCCTTATACTTAACGAATCTTTTTAAACATGACTGGCATGTACCTTTTCTTTTAATTGGAGCACTTGGAATAGTTTTCATTCCACTTATTATTCGGTTTATTCCGAGCATGACGTCTCATATTAAAGAGAAACAAGCCGATGAAATAACCTCTCCTTTTTCAGTATTGGTAAATGTGTGTAAAATACCAGAACAGCGGTCTGCACTTATATTTTCTTGCTTATTAATGATGGGACATTTTTTAATTATCCCTTTTATCAATCCTTATTTAGAATACAATAAAGGTTTTTCGAAAGATCATACTCCAATGATCTATTTGGCGGGTGGCATTGCTTCATTATTGGCAGCTCTTTATCTGGGAAAACTATCCGATAAGAAGGGGAAATTAGCTGTGTTTTCTGTATCCGTATTTCTTTCCTTATTTATGGTATTGATTATTACCCGAATGCCCAATGTTCCATTTGGAGTGGTGTTGCTATTTTTTGCTATTTGGTTTACTGTGGCCACCGGAAGAATCGTTACTGCACAGGCAATGATCAGTGAAGTAGTAAAGCCAGAGCAACGAGGAAGCTTTATGAGTGTGAATGGCAGTATTCAACAATTGGGTAGTGGATTAGCTGCATTATTTGCAGGTATGATCGTAGTTACCGAAAAATCAGGAAAGGTGCTTAACTATAACTGGGTTGGGTACCTGAGTATTTTTGTTCTTTTATTAAGTCTTTTATTTGGCCGCAGGATATTCAAAAAAATAGATGTATCTGAAGATACACCTATTGCTGAAAAAGAATTAGCCAAAGAAACTGCGTAAATAAATTATTTTTTACCGAAGTAGAAAAATATCACTTCGGCATTTCTACCCTGTATACAGGATAACGCATAAATGCAGGCTCATTCCAGATAGAGTTTTGATAAATGAAGTTTAACTGGGCTCTTGCATTTTTAGCAAAGGTTGTATCTGTTGATCTTCGCTGATCCAGTTTTGTTTTGATTTCGGGATTCTTTTTCATGTAGTCCGCTGCTATATCTTCAAACACATAAGCAGAGTAGCCTTCTTTTTGACTGAGTATGGCATCAAAATAATTCCAGGCGAAATAAGAATCTTCCGTTTGTGGTTCTAACACTTCCATTAAAAAGCGATTTGCTACCTGGTTCATTGGAATATACCAATCGCCTTTTTTAAAGCTGAGTGTTTGCAAACTGGTGCTAACTTTTACATCACTATTAAGATGATGCATTTCATATTGCCGGGGAGATGTTTTGTAGTCCTCTATTTTATATACCTGCACTTCGATCAATGAATCTTTTTTTAACTGTCTCATTTCTACTTTATTCAATCTCAATAAGTCGATTACTTTCCACCAGCCCTGAGGTATAATGTAGGCTGCTGGTTTTTTCAGTACTATTTGCGGGTTGAAATGATTGAAAATCTTAACTTGTTTTTCATAAGGTTTATTACGATCATAATACAATCTGGGTAGACCTGATATTTCACTTGGCTTACGGCCTGCTTCAAAACCTTTGTAAGTTACTTCTCTGAATTTTGATTTATCCAATGTCCAGTTAAGCGGGAAGTCAGTAAATGTTTTGACAGACTCTTTAGACTTTTTACGTACTGCTTTTATTTCTTCACTGTTTTTAACAGCAAACTCAATAAAAGCTTGCATTAATGTATAAGTGGCTTTTACCCGCAAGTCATACGCTTTTAGCATATGGGTTTCTGGTACAAAAGAAAATGTATGCCATAAGGCTGCAAAGCCACTGCTATAACGGGGGCTGTCCCAGTATTCTGGCCAGCCATTATCGGGAGTGTCGCCAAAAGAATTTACATATGGGATCAGGTCATACCCTTTTTGTTTCATAGAAGTGTATAGGGCTGGTTCAAATTTTTTATTTAAGAATTCTCCCATTACTCCGCCCAGCTTATTATGTTGTGTTGTTAGTAGTGTTATGATATGTTGATAATCGGCACCATTACTTACATGATTATCTACGAAAATATCAGGATCTGTCAAATGAAAAATTTCTGTGAATGCTCTTGCATCTTTGGAGTCACATTTAATAAAGTCCCGGTTAAGATCGAGGTTTTGAGAGTTGCCGCGGGAGCCAAACTCTTCGGGACCATTCTGATCCACACGAAAATTTGGACTACGATTTAAGCAACCACCAATATTATAAATTGGTATAAAGGCAAGAACAATATTATCAGGAATTTTGTATTTATTTGTTACAATATCTCTTACCAGCAGCATACTTGCATCAATGCCATCAGGTTCACCCGGGTGAATACCATTGTTGATTAATATAATACGTTTATTGCTTTTACGAATGTTGTCGAAAATAAAATCGCCATTGTTTGATACCACAACTAAGTGCAATGGATAACCAGCATCGGTGATACCCATGGTAAGCATTTTTACTTTGCCTGATTGTGCACCCAATTTTTTCCACCAATCAATGATTTCAAAATAGGTAGGTGTTTGGGTGCCTTTTGATTGCTCAAATTTTGTGGTTATGTTTTGAGAGAATGAAAATTGAGCTGCGATTAAAAGAAGCAACAAAGTAGAGAATAGTTTTTGCATGATATTGTTTGATTATATGAATTGGCGATGTTGTAGAATAAATATACGAAGTGAATAGGAACAAGAATGCAAGACAAAAGGCTTGAACATCGAAGACAATGATATTTAATGGGGCTGCGTAAATGTTCATCTGTGTTGCTTCAGTACAAGTGTGCGACGCAAGGAATGATGATAGAAGAAATTAGCTTGCCTACATAATATTTTCGACAGATAAATTGGGTTAATAAAAAAAGCATCCCAATCAGAGATGCTTTTCAAATAATGTATTGAAATAGCTTACTTTGCTACCGCTGCTGCGTTAGCTTTTCTTGCTAATTTGCTTTTTAGGTTAGCTGCTTTGTTTTTATGAATTACATTGCGTTTAGCTAATTTATCGATCATTGAAGCAACATCTGGGAATTTGTCGCCCATCTCTTTTCCTTTCAATGCTTTCAGGTCACGGATAGCATTACGGGTAGTTTTTCCGTAATATTTATTTCTCGCTGTTCTCTTTGCAGCCTGACGGGCATCCTTTTTTGTTGCGCTGTGATTAGCCATTCTTTTTGATTTTTAAGGACTGCAAAGGTAGGAGAAATCATCGAAAATTCGCTACTTACCGGTTAATAATTTAGAAGAAATTGAAGGGCTAGTATTGCAAATCTAATGTTGAACTAGTTTAGAACCGGGTTCGCCCTTCTAAATCCCTCAAAACGAGCCTGAATTTCGGTATTTTAAGCGATATTTGTGGCCTCAAAAATTGCTTTATTTTCAAATTTTCCAGCTACATGAAGGACTTTTCTTACATAACTAATTCTTCCCCTGCCTTTATCGAAAACCTGTACCGTGAGTTTGTGCAAGATTCCGGAAGTGTGGACCCTGAACTGAAAAAATTCTTCGAAGGGTTTGATTTTGCAATGGAGAGAATCAGCACTTTTTCAAACGGTAAACCTGCAGCTATAACAACATCTGTTGAACCTTCAACTGCTGGTAGTGGAAGCAATTGGAAAAAAGAATTAGCTGCCTATCGGATGATTTTGGGCTACCGCAATAAAGGTCATTTGCTTGCAAAAACAAATCCCATTAGGGAACGTAAGGACCGTAATGCAACTCTTCAACTTTCTTTTTTTGGTTTAAGCGAAGAAGATTTGGATAAAAAATTTGAGGTAGGTGAAAGACTTGGCTTGGGCGTAACTACGCTGCGCAATCTGCTTGACAAGTTGCAAAAAGTGTATGCATCAAGTGTGGGTTTAGAATACAAATACATAAGTGACCAGAATATTGTGAACTGGCTGGCCAAAGAAATGGAACAAAATTTCAACGATCCTTTGCCTTTGAAAAAAAGAAAACGCATCCTTGAGAAGTTGAATCAAGGAGTGATGTTTGAAAAGTTTCTTCATACAAAATATGTAGGCCAAAAAAGATTCTCATTGGAAGGTGGTGAAACAACAATTGCAGCATTAGATGCAATAATTAATATTGCCGCCGATCATGATGTGCAGGAAGTAGTTATTGGAATGGCGCATAGAGGCAGATTAAATATTCTGGCCAATATTATGGGTAAAACCTACGAACAGATTTTTAGCGAGTTTGAAGGCACTGCAAAAATGGATCAAACCATGGGTAGTGGTGACGTTAAATATCACATGGGATATGGAAGTGAGTTGCAGACACCAAACAACAAAACAATTCATTTGAAGTTAATGCCGAATCCTTCGCACCTTGAGGCGGTGAATCCGGTGGTAGTTGGGTTTGCCCGGGCAAAGGCTGATGTGATGTATAAAAGTGAGTATGATAAAATTTTGCCGATCCTGATACATGGTGATGCATCAGTAGCAGGCCAGGGCATAGTGTATGAAGTTTTGCAAATGAGCAAACTTTCCGGGTATAGTACTGGAGGAACGATTCATTTTGTTATCAATAATCAAATTGGATTTACAACAGATTTTGACGAAGCCCGCAGCTCTGATTATTGTACATCTTTAGCGGCGGCTGTACAAGCTCCGGTATTTCATGTAAATGGTGATGACCCGGAAGCAGTAGTTAAATGTGTAGAGATTGCAACCCGTTATCGACAGGAATTTAATTCAGATGTATTTATAGACATGGTTTGCTATCGTCGCCATGGGCATAATGAAGGCGATGATCCTAAATTTACACAACCACATCTCTATGCGTTGATAGATAAACATCCGAACCCTCGAGAAGTTTATGTAAAATATTTGCTGGAGAATGGAGAGAGTGATGCACAAGAGTTAGCCAAAGAAATGGAACAAAAGTTCTGGAGTGATTTGCAGGAACGATTGGATGAGGTAAAGCAAAACCCCCTTCCTTATCATTATCAACAGCCAGAACTGTGGTGGAAACAGTTGCGTCATGCGAATCATGGAGATTTTGAACAATCTCCTGATACTTCAATCAAACAAGAGGATTTTAAAAAGGTGTTTGATGCAATGATGATTTTGCCTGCTGATTTTAAGCCATTGCGAAAGGTTGAAAAAATTTTACAGGATAAAGTAAAACTCTTTGAAACTGAACATAAGCTAGATTGGGCTACCGCTGAATTGATGGCTTATGGAAGTTTGCTATTAGAAGGAAAAGATGTGCGGATGAGCGGCCAGGATGTGAGGAGAGGTACTTTTTCTCATCGCCATGCGGTGTTAAGAGATGAAGCAAATGATAAGCCTTATAATAGACTTAGTCGTATACCTGGTGCCACAGGGGAGTTTAGAATATTCAATTCGTTATTGAGTGAATATGGTGTATTAGGATTTGAATATGGGTATTCAATGGCAAACCCTAATGCTCTTGTATTATGGGAGGCACAGTTTGGTGATTTTGCCAATGGTGCGCAAACCATGATTGATCAATTTATTACTGCCGGCGAGCAAAAATGGAACAGAATGAATGGGGTTACCCTGTTGCTGCCGCATGGATACGAAGGGCAAGGGCCAGAACATAGCAGTGCCAGGTTGGAACGGTTTCTGCAAATGAGTGCCGAGCAAAATATCATTGTTGTCAATATCACAACGGCGGCTAATTTCTTTCATGCATTAAGAAGACAGTTGGCATGGCCTTTCCGCAAGCCCCTGATCGTTTTTTCTCCCAAAGCTAATCTTCGACATCCGGGTACTTATTCTGCAATGGAAGAATTTACGAAAGGCGGATTTAAGGAAATAATAGATGACGTTACAGCTGATCCTGCATTAATTAAGAAGGTTCTATTCTGCAGTGGTAAAGTGTATTACGATTTAACGGAAAAGCAAAAAAAGGATAACAGAACAGATGTAGCTATAATTCGATTAGAGCAAATTTATCCGTTACCCTATAAGCAGTTGGAAGCAATGAATAAGAAATACAATAGAGCCACCTGGTTCTGGGTGCAGGAAGAACCACAAAATATGGGAGCAGCTTCATATCTGAAAATGAATTTGAATACCATTAATTTTGGAATAATAAGCAGACAGCCCTCTGCCTCAACTGCTACAGGATACAATAAAGTACATCTGCAGGAGCAAGCAGAAATTATTGAAACAGCATTTAGTATTTAAAACTGAAATAAGAGTTTATGATTGATATTAAAGTTCCAACAGTTGGTGAATCTATTAGTGAAGTAACCCTGCTGAAATGGAACAAGAAAGATGGAGAATATGTAGAAAGAGATGAAGTGATTGCTGAGTTAGAAAGTGAGAAAGCCACTTTTGAAGTAAATGCTGAAAAAGCCGGCATTCTAAAGATAGGTGCTATTCAGGAAGGGGACACCATTAAGATTGGTGATTTATTGGCGAGTATTGATGAAACTGCCAGCAAACCTGCAGGCAGCGAAATACCTGCACCGGAGAAAAAAGAAGAGCCTAAAAAGGAGAATGCAAAAAAAGAAGAGAAGCCTGCATCGGCAGCTCCTGTTGCATCTGTACCTAATGATATAAAAGCAAGTCCTGTTGCTTCAGCAATAATTGCAGACAAAAAAGTTGATCCTAAAACTGTAACTCCAACCGGAACTGCTGGAAAAATTTTGAAAGACGATGTACTCGCTGCATTAGCTAATCCGGGAAAAAAGGCATTTGCGGGAACAGAACTTGGTAGCCGTAATGTTCGTACAGAGAAGATGAGCAATCTTCGTAAAACTATTTCGAGAAGACTTGTTGAAGCAAAGAATACCACTGCCATGCTTACCACTTTTAATGAGGTGGATATGAGCAATATCATGGAAATAAGAACTAAGTATAAAGATAAATTCAAAGAAATCCACGGAGTTGGTTTGGGCTTTATGAGCTTTTTTGCAAAAGCATGTGCTGTAGCATTAGCAGAATGGCCTTCGGTAAATGCATACATTGATGGCGACCAGTTGGTATATCATGATTATGCAGACATTAGTATTGCCGTTAGCACTCCAAGAGGATTAACTGTTCCCGTAATGCGCAATGTAGAAAGCATGAGTATGGCGGATGTGGAAAAAGCAGTAGTGGTATTAGCAGGCAAAGCAAGAGATAGTAAATTGACCGCAGAAGATTTAACAGGCGGAACTTTCACTATTACTAATGGTGGTGTATTTGGGTCGTTGATGAGTACTCCGATTATCAATATTCCGCAGAGTGCAATTTTAGGCATGCATAAAATTCAGGAACGTCCAATGGCAATAAATGGCCAGGTGGTTATTAAGCCAATGATGTATTTAGCATTGAGTTATGACCATCGGATTATTGATGGAAGAGAATCCGTAAGTTTCCTGGTACGAGTAAAGGAGTTATTAGAAAATCCTGAACAATTATTGATTGGGAAAGACCCGGTGAAGACATTGTTGGGTGTATAATCATATTTTAACTTTAGTTGGGCGGTTGTGAGATCACAGCCGCTTTTTTTATTTTATTGAAAATAAATGAGCCGTTATTACTCATATATAAATTCAGCAACTGCAATTCTTAAGCAGTATGATGGGGTTGAACCACTTGCATCTTTCCTAAAGAAATATTTTTCTGCTAATAAAAAATATGGCTCCAAAGACAGAAAAGTCATCAGTCATTTGTGTTATAGCTATTTCAGATTAGGCAATGCATTGCAAAGTATCCCTACAGAAGAAAAAATAATGGCTGCATTATTTCTTTGTTCATCGTCTTCTGATAAATTATTGGAAGAGTTGAAACCAGAGTGGAATGAAAAAGTATCATTTGGGTTAAATGAAAAGAGAGATTTCTTAAGCTGGCAATTTATTGACAAGGATATTTTTTTATGGAAAGAAGAGATTAGTGATGCTATTGATAAACCCAGTTTTATTTTTTCTCATTTATCGCAGCCTGATTTGTTTCTTCGGTTACGTCCGGGTAAAGAAGTGTCAGTCATAAACAAATTAGATAAAGTAGAGATTCCCTACACTGTTGTTTCTTCAACTTGTCTTGCTTTGCCAAACTCCTCTAAGGCTGATAAAGTAATTGAATTAAATAAGGAAACTGTAATACAAGATTATAGTTCGCAAAGAGTAGGGGAATTGTTGCAGGTAGTTAGGCAGAGATCTTCGGGACAAATTAAAATTTGGGATTGCTGTGCAGCAAGCGGTGGCAAGTCATTATTAGCGAAAGATGTTATTGGAGAAATTGATTTGACAGTTTCCGATATAAGAGAATCAATTATAGCAAATTTGAAGAAACGCTTTGCAGAAGCAGGAATAAAAAAATACAAAAGCTTGGTAGCAGACTTAGCTAAACCGGTTCCAGACCTTTTAAACCAACAATTTGATTTTGTTATTGCGGATGTTCCCTGTAGCGGAAGCGGTACCTGGGGACGAACACCCGAACAGCTATGTTATTTCCATGAAAAGAAAATAAACGATTACGCAACTTTACAAAGAAAAATTATTGATACTGTAATTAATCACCTGAAGCCGGGCGGGCATTTACTATATATCACTTGCTCAGTATTTAAAAAGGAGAATGAAGATCAGGTAGCTTATATCAAAAAAAAATTCCATCTCAACGAAGTGAAGATGGAATGGCTAAGGGGCTATGATAAAAAAGCAGATACAATGTTTGCGGTTCTATTTCAAAAACAACTGGTGCAAATTAGTTGTGATCAATCATCCACATGGTAATCCCAAAACCATTTTTATAAGGGCCGCCAGAGCCACCAGTATTAGGTTGGTATTCCCATAACTCATATTCACGGTACACTAACCCAATATTTTTTGAATATTTTTCTACACCCCTGGATCGGGAAGCGTAAGCAGTAGGAACAGTAATGGGAACATTTAATGACTCGTCAACTTGTTCAACGGTATAAACATCCGTGTAGTTGATATTTTTATAAGTAAATGTTGGTGCAAAATTCTCATAATAAAAATCCCAGTCTTCCATATCGTTATCATTACTGAAATTATATCCGGCCGGGCTGTAAGGATCGTCAGTTAAGTAGCTATTTCCTTTCCAGCTAAAGCCATCACGGATTGGTAAGTGCAGTTTTATAAAACGAAGATTATCTTCTATCACTTCTATTTGGTCGGACTTGGGAGTAATGAAAAATGTACCTTCTATCTGCACCTGCCATGGCTCAATTCCTGATGCATCCCGGATGTAGCGGTTAACTCTGTAACTGGGGTTTCCTGAATTATCAGTTATAATAGCATCTACCTGGTGTTTCACCTGATACTCATGTATTTCGGTTACGCTTCCAAATTGCTTAAATACCATGGAATCTAGTCGATACGTAATGTATTTGCCAACTATTAATGGCATATAATCGCTTAAAGGTTCGGTTGTAAATTCTTCTTTTTCCGGACTACACGAAAAAAAAGTACCTGCGAAAATAGACAACAGGCTCAGACGGGTGATTGTAAAGAATCTCATAAGTGGTCTTTCTATATTTACGGATAACAAATTCGTTTGGTTTAAGATTGTTTTCAGGGACAGTTAGCTGCCTTAAAACTACAAACAAAAAGCGGGGAAACATAGATTCCCGGCTTTAAAACGTATTAAGATGGGCTTTATTGCCTGTAAATAGTTAGGAGTCAATAGGCTTGAGTCGTGACTCTCGTCACTGATTCAAAGGTATTTCCTCCAGACTATCGACTTATGACTACAGACTCATTATACCCGACTGTATTATTCCTCCCCCTATTACATCTTCCCCCTCATAAAACACGGCACTTTGGCCGGGTGCTATGCCTTTGGCATTTTCATAAAAGCGAACTTTTATTTGTCCGCCTTCAGGGTAAATATTGGAAAGACTGCCTTTGTCTTTATACCTGATTTTGGTAGTAGCTTCCATACCGGGGGTGATGGTATCATATTTAATCAGATTTATCTTTCCAACCAGCATTTCATTTTGTTCCAAATCTTCTTCATCACCCAACATAACGGTGTTATTTTCAGGATCTATTTTGGTGACAAAAACTGGTTTGCCAAATGTTATGTCGAGCCCTTTTCTTTGACCAATTGTATAAAACGGATAGCCTTTATGAGTACCTAGAATTTTGCCACTTTTGTCGATGAAATTTCCACCCGCCACTCTTTCTTCTAATCCATCTACTCTTCTTTTTAAAAACCCACGGTAGTCGTTATCCGGAACAAAACATATTTCATAGCTCTCACTTTTCTTAGCGAGTTCAGGATAGCCATAGTCAAGAGCCATTTGACGAATTTCTGTTTTGCGATAGGGGGCTAATGGTAATAAGGTTCTGCTCAATAGATCTTGCTGCAATCCCCACAATACATAGCTCTGATCTTTGGTATCATCAATGGCTTTGCTTACTACGAAACGTCCATTATCATGCTGACGGATCTTTGCATAATGACCGGTAGCAATAAAATCACAACCCAATGCATCAGCTCTTTTTAATAAAGCTCTCCATTTAATATGTGTGTTGCAAAGAACACAAGGGTTTGGTGTTCTTCCGGCCAAGTATTCTTCTACAAAATTTTCTACCACAAAACCGCCGAACTCTTCCCGTATATCAAGTATATAATGAGGAAAGCCATGTTCAACCGCTGCTTGCCTTGCATCATTAAAACTATCTACGTTGCAACAGCCTGTTTCTTTTTTACTGCCGCCACTTGCTTCATAGTCCCATGTTTTCATGGTAATGCCTACTACTTCATAGCCTTCATCATTCAACATTAGGGCAGTAACGGTACTATCAATACCGCCGCTCATGGCTACCAGCACTTTTCCTTTCTTGCTCATATTAAAAAAAATTCAAGCTGCAAATATACGAATGAAAAACTGGCCCGTTGTTTTCGCATGCGGGTATTTCTAAGCCTCAAATTTTCAACTCTAAACAGGATTTCCTTATCTTCCCTTCTACATTTATAACCATCACATTATGAAGAAAATTAACATTATCGCCATCTTATTATTTTGCTGCACAGGCCTCTTTGCGCAAGATTTAAAATATTATTTGCCTGACTCTGTTACTTATAATGCTGCTATTCCCAAACCTAAAGATGTAATTTATCATGAAGTGGGAGAGTGGCATGTAACGCATGACCGCCTGGTGAATTATATGAAAGCAATTGCAACGGCAGCACCAGATAGAGTGAAGTTAGAAATGATGGGATTAAGTTATGAAAGCAGACCACAAGTTTTGCTGATCATTACTTCCAAAAAAAATCATGCAAATCTTGAGCAGATAAGGCAACAGCATTTACAATTGTCAGATCCTTCAAAATCTGCATCTGTAAATATTGATAACATGCCTATTGTTGTTTACATCGGGCATTCAATACATGGTAATGAAGCAAGCGGTGCCAATGCAAGTTTATTGAGTGCATATTATTTAGCAGCAGCACAAGGGAAAAAAATTGATGATATGCTGGATAATACGATAATCCTTTTTGATCCTTCTTTTAACCCGGATGGGTTACAGCGTTTTTCTACCTGGGCTAATCAACATAAAAGTAAAAATTTGGTAAGTGATCCAAATTCAAGAGAGTTTAATGAGGTATGGCCGGGTGGCCGTTTTAATCATTACTGGTTTGATCTGAACCGTGACTGGTTACCAGCAGTGCATGTGGAAAGTCAGAATCGTTTAGGTTGGTTTCATAAATGGAAACCGAATATTTTAACCGATCATCATGAGCAGGGAAGTAATGCTACGTTCTTTTTTCAACCGGGAGTACCATCAAGAGTTAATCCGCTGACACCAGTAAAAAACCAGGAGCTAACAGCAAAACTGGGAACTTTTCATGCAAAATATTTAGATCATATTGGCTCTTTATATTTTACCAAGGAGAACTATGATGATTTTTATTATGGTAAAGGGTCTACTTATCCAGACATTAATGGCGCCATAGGTATTTTATTTGAGCAAGCCTCATCAAGGGGGCATCTTCAACAAACAGCAAACGGCTTGCTAAGTTTTCCGGCTACAATAAAAAATCAATTTGTAACAGCACTATCTACATTGGAAGGAGCGAATGCATTAAGAAAAGAGTTTCTTTCATTCCAAAGAGATTTTTTCAAAAATTCATTAGAAGAAGGTTCTTCAGCAGCAACCAAAGCATTTGTGTATGGCGATAAAAAGGACGAAACAAAATCTGCTGTGTTTACTGAAATGTTGCTACGTCATCAAATTGAAGTTTATAAATTACGCAGCAAATTGAAAGCAGATGGAAAAGATTTTGAACCGGCCACTTCATTTGTTGTGCCCGCCAATCAACCACAGTATAAATTAATACAAACTATTTTTGAAAAAACATTCAATTATAAAGACAGTCTGTTTTATGACATCACTGCGTGGACAATGCCGCTTGCATTTGGTTTGTCTTCGGCAGAACTAGCTGCAACACAGTTTACATCATCTTTATTGGGTACAAAAGTAACAAATGCAGAAGAGCCTACTGTTAAAACAACTCTTGCCAATTCATCTTATGGTTACCTGGTAGAGTGGGACAAATTACTTGCACCCAAAGCACTTTATGAACTACAAACTGCCGGATTAATTGTAAAAGTTTCTACCCGTTCATTTGAAATCGGAATCAATAATTCCAATAAAGCATTTGATTATGGAACATTATTAATACCTATTCAAGGGCAATCGCATTCAGCAAATGAAATCAACCGATTGTTGAATGATGTGGTTAGCCGAAATAAACTAAAAGCTTATCCCTTACAAACCGGTGCTTCGACATCGGGTGTAGATATAGGAAGTGCCAAATTTGTAGTACTTACAAAACCGAATATTGCTATGCTTACGGGTACTGGTGTAAATGCATTGGATGCAGGCGAAGTTTGGCATTTGTTGGATCAGCGAATGAATATTCCAACTACACATTTGGAAACAACTTCTTTTAACAGAACCGATATTGATAAATACAATACCATAATTCTAGTAAGTGGTAATTATGGTGAACTGAATAAAGAAAAATTAAAAAGCTGGGTGCAAACTGGTGGCACATTGATTGTAACAGAAGATGCTGTTACCTGGGCTGCACAAAGCGGAATCAGTGATGTGAAATTTAAAAAAGCAAAACCTCCGGTTGATAGCTTGCAAAAAAAGCGTTACATCGACCGGGAGCAGATAGATGGTGCACAAAGAGTAACAGGCGCAATCTTTGGTGCCGAAGCAGACCTTACACATCCATTAACTTATGGGTACAGTCAATCAACAATAAGTTTATTTAAAGCCAACAGTGTTTTTATGGAGAAAAGCAAAAATCCATATGCTACTCCATTTTTTTATGGAGCCAATCCCATGCAAAGCGGATGGGTGAGTAAAGAGAATAAAGACGCTATAAAAAACTCGGCAGCGGTAATTGTAAATACAGTTGGCAGCGGTCGTGTAATTAATATTGCGGACAATCCAAACTTCCGTGCATTTTGGCTCGGCGGTACCAAGTTATTTATGAATGCGATTTTCTTTGGAAGAATCATAGATGCGGCTAGTGGGAGGTCAGAAGAATAATTTCAGTTAACAGCTATTTATTCACATTCTAACTTTTTCTATTTGCAGCTATTTTTTGTACTACAAAATTTAGTATTTTACCGCATAAATTATATTACGTCACATTAAAAATTGAGCACTATGATTAAAATGCAAGTTATCGGTCACTTAGGCAAAGACTGTGTAGTAAACACTGTAAATGGAAAAAGTGTAATCAACTTTACCGTTGCCCATTCAGAAAAGTACAAAGACAGCCAGGGAGTTTTGCAAACAAAAACCATTTGGGTAGACTGTGCGTATTGGACAGACAGAACAGCAATTTCTCCTTACCTGCAAAAAGGCACACAGGTATTTGTAGAAGGGCAACCTGAAGCAAGATCTTTCCAAAGAAATGATGGCACACCGGGTTCTTCCCTTTCACTTCGTGTAAGAGAAGTACAATTGTTAGGAAGCAGCAAAGCTGAAAACTCATTGGGAGGGGCTTCTTATCAGCAACCAAACAATGCTTCATCAGCAATGTCGGGCAACAGCAATGTGCCTAATGAAATAACTGAGCCAGTAGACGATTTACCTTTTTAAAGAACCAATACTATTTGCTTAAGAATGCTCCCTTTTTACGGGAGCATTTTTTTTAATTTTTGTATTTCATTCTGTAACTTGACTATATGAAGAGAGCTTTCATTCTATTCATCCAACTCATTCCTTTTTTTTGTATTGCCCAACGTCAGTTCCATAAAATTGAAACAGAAGTTTTAGTAGTCGGTGGCGGTGTTGGGGGAACAGCTGCGGCCATTCAATCAGCGAGACTGGGAGTAAAAACAGTTATGGTTGAACCAACGATGATGCTTGGCGGAATGCTCACGGCTGCCGGAGTAAGTTGCACGGATGGAAATGATCAATTACCCAGTGGTATGTGGGAAGAATTCAGACAGGCTTTGTATAAGCATTATGGAAGAAATCGTTTGAATACAGGTTGGGTTAGCAATACCAACTTTGAACCCCGTGTTGCTGACAGTATTTTCAAGGTATGGGCGATGAAGGAAAAAAATCTCACCGTCGTATTTGGATATGAATTTGAAACGGTTTCCAAAAAAGGGAATAAGGTTATTGCTGCGTCTTTTTATAATAAGGACAATACGGAAGGATTGGAAGTAAAGGCAACGGTTATTGTTGATGGAACAGAATTGGGTGATGTGTTTGCCAAAGCCGGTGCAGCATATGACCTGGGAATGGATGACCCGGCTATCAGCGGAGAAAAAGAAGCAAGACAAAAGAATGATATCATACAAGATCTTACCTGGGCGGCTGTACTGAAAGATTATGGGAAGGATGCTGATAAAACAATTGCAAAGCCGGATAGTTATGATGCTAAAAAATATTATTGCACTTGCACTGATGCTCCTTGTGAGGACAAGCCCTGGAACGGAGATAAATTTAAAATGCTGAATTATGGGAAACTGCCACGCAGCCCCGGCGCAAAGTTTGATAAATACATGCTTAACTGGCCACCCTTTGGAAATGATATTTATTTGAATGTAGTTGAGAAAAACAATACGGAAAGAGCTGCTGCTTACGAGTTGGCAAAACAACATACGCTGGGTTTTATTTATTTCATGCAGACAACATTAGGAATGAAAAATATTGGACTGGCTGATGATGAGCTGGATGGCGGCATGGCATTGATCCCTTATAACCGGGAGGGCCGAAGACTAAAAGGGGTAGTGCGGATGAATATCAATCATATTAAGAATCCGTATGACGCCACTTTGTACAGAACAGGTATATCCGTTGGTGACTACCCGGTGGATCATCATCATGCAAGATACCCCGGCAAAGTGCCGGAGATAGAATTTCCACCAATACCTTCTTTTAATGTACCGATGGGGGCATTAATACCTGAAACAATAGATGGATTGATCGTTTGTGAAAAAGGAATTTCGGTAACGAATATTGTGAATGGTACCACCCGTTTGCAGCCTATTGTTTTATTGACCGGGCAGGCAGCAGGAGTATTAGCTGCGAAGACGGTTCAATTAAAAAAGAAAGTAAGAGAAGTGCCGGTAAGAATGGTGCAGCAAGAATTGTTGAAAACAAAAACTTATTTAATGCCTTTTGTGGATGTGAAGCCAACCGATCCTCATTGGGAAGCCATACAAAAAGTTGGGGTAACCGGAATATTAAAAGGTACAGGTAAAGCAGAAGGTTGGGGGAATAAAATGTTTTTTTATCCGGATAGTTTGGTGGATGGGACTAAGTTTTATTTCGCTATTAAGTCATTTAATTTTCACTATGGATTTCGCGGCAGAGTACCAAAATGGGACAGGCCAATGAATATAGAAGATTGCTTTAATTATTTAAAGCGTTTAAGGCCTTATTTTAAAACAGATTTTTTTAAGCAGGTGCATAATGTTTTTAGTTTGGAAAAGAAATGGAAGGAATGGGGATTGACAAAATTTGACCCGAAGAGAAGCATAGAAAGAAGAGAACTTTCTGTAATGCTTAATAATTGCATATTGCTTTTCGGAAGCAAAAACCTTCCATTGGATATAAACGGTAAAATGGGATTTAAATACAGTGAATTTTAATTTATGCGAAAACAAGTTTTGATTTTTTACTTTTTACTTTCCACTTTTTGTGTAACTGCTCAAAACAACTGGCAGCTTTCTATCCAAACCTGGACCTTTCATAAATATTCTTTTTTAGAGTCAGTAGAGAAAGCAGATAGCCTGGGTGTAAAATATCTTGAAGTGTATCCAGGGCAAAAAGTAGGCGGAGAGATGCCGGGTGTTTTTAGTTACACTCTCGACAGCGATGCAAGAGATAAACTAAAACAATATTTAGCGTACAAGAAAATAAAAGTGTTGGCACTGGGTGTAATAGATAAGTACTATTACAATAAAGACAACCTTGAAAAATTCTTTGAGTTTGCAAAGTACATGGGCATTCCTTTTATTACTGCTGAACCAGAATGGGAAGACCTTAATGAATTTAACCGGCTCGCAAAAAAGTATAAGGTAAAAGTGGCGTTGCATTGTCATCCCAAACCATCCAGTCATTACTGGCATCCCGATTCAACAGTTGCTGCCATGAAAGGACGACAACAAATTGGGGCATGGCCCGATATTGGTCACTGGGCAAGAAACGGTGTAAACATACAAGCTGCAATGAAGAAATTGGAAGGAAAGATATGGGGACTTCATTTCAAAGACGTAGCTGCATTTGATAATGTAAATACAGAAGATGTTTTATTTGGAAAAGGTGTTTGTAATTTACCGGCAGTGCTTAAAGAATTGAAGCGACAAAAATTCAAAGGCGTTGTTTCGATGGAATACGAAGCCAACGAGAATAATAACATGGAGGATATGAAGAAGAATAAATTGTTTTATGAATCAGCAATAAGAAAACTCCAATCAACTAACCAGTAACAAGCATCCAGCATATGTCATCAAGAAGAAAATTTTTAAAACAGTTAGGAGCTGCTTCATTGATCGCTCCGCTTACATCGTATGCCAGTGTTAGCGAAGAGGAAATTGAAAAGCGAATTATCCCCTACGAAAGAACGATCAGTGCTGTTGATAATATCAATGTCGGTATCATTGGTTTTGGCATTATGGGCAGCCGTAATGCAAAAACTATGTTAGAAGTACCGGGTGTAAAACTAGTAGCTGTTTGTGATCTGTATAAAGGGAGATTAGAGAGAGCTAAAGAATTATACGGCCAGCAACTTTTTACCACACAGTCGTATGAAGAATTATTGCATCGCAGCGATATTGATGCTGTTGTTGTTTGCACCAGTGATCAGTGGCATGATAAGATCAGCATTGATGCGATGCGGAAAAGAAAAGCAGTGTATTGTGAAAAGCCGGTTGTACATCAACTCAACCAGGGTTGGAATGTGATCAATGTGCAGAAACAAACAGGAGTCGTGTTGCAGGTGGGGAGTCAACGGGTCAGCAGTATTGTTTATTCAGAAGCAAAGAAATTTTATAGGGCTGGGGAGATCGGCCAGTTAAATTGTATCGAAGCTTCTTTTGATCGTCACACAGCTTTAGGTGCATGGCAATATACAATGCCAATGGATGCAAACACAGAAAGTGTTGCCTGGAAAAAATATTTCAAAAGCCCAACCAGCCTTTCCTTTGATGCCAAACGTTTTTTCTGGTGGAGAAATTATAAAGAGTATGGCACCGGTGTGGCCGGTGATCTGTTTGTGCATCTTTTGTCAGGCATTCATTTTTTAACTGATTCAAAAGGCCCGTCAAAAATATTTGCAACCGGTGATCTTAGCTATTGGAAAGATGGTCGTAATGTTCCCGATGTAATGACAGGGGTAATGGAATACGCAGCGGCTAAAGAACATCCGGCTTTCCAGGTTTTATTGAAAGTAAATCTTGCCAGCGGTGCTGAAAAAGTGGAAAGCGGTAAAGTAAAATTTTATGGCACAGAGGGTATGATTGATTTTGGATGGAATGATTTTACTATTTACCGGAATAAATTTTCAAAGCATCCAAATATCGGCGGATGGGATGCTCTCGATACTTATCCCGAAGCAGTGCAGAGGGAGATCATGCGAAACTATAAACAGAAATACCCGAATGCAGAAGGTCTTTCTGTAGATGCTTCACCTATCCGTTTTATGGCTCCTCCCGGTTATGATGACAGACTTGATCATTTTATTAACTTCTTTGAATCTGTTCGCAACGGCAAACCTGTTGTAGAAGATGCAACATTTGGTTTTCGTGCCGCTGCTCCTTGTTTAGCTTGCAACGAAAGCTATTTTCAAAAAAAACTCATCAACTGGGATCCGGTTAAGATGGTTGTTAAGCAGGCCGGGATTTAAAACCATCACATGCTTTATATTTGCCGCATGCCAGAGCAAATATTTACTTACCAGCAATTAGTTGATTTTACCAATGCCATTTTTCAAAAGATCGGATGTTCACCTGAACATGCAGACACAGCTACCAAAACATTGTTGTCGGCTGATCTTCGTGGTATTGATTCACACGGTATCGCAAGACTGAGTGGATATGTAAGATTGTGGGAAGCAAAGAGAGTGAATGCTACGCCACAGATAAAAGTTATTCATGAAACTCCGTCAACAGCCGTTGTAGATGGTGATAGTGGATTGGGATTAGTGATCGCTCCCTTTGCGATGAAGATCGCTATTGAAAAAGCAAAGCAAGTGGGTACTGGCTGGGTGAGTGTACAAAACAGTAATCATTTCGGTATCGCAGCGTATCACGCAATGATGGCCTTGGAACATGATATGATGGGTATTGCTATGACGAATGCAAGTCCATTAGTAGCACCAACATTTTCTATAGATAAAATGCTTGGCACAAATCCCATTTGTGTGGCAGCACCTGCAGGAAACGAACCAGCTTTTGTAGCCGATCTTGCTACAACTACTGCTGCCAATGGAAAATTAGAAATCCTGCAACGGAAAAATTTGCAAACACCAAACGGTTGGGTGCAGGATAAAGATGGTAATCCTTCTAATGATCCGCATGCATTAAAAACCGGTGGCGCATTGTTGCCATTGGGAGGAGACAGAGAACATGGCTCACATAAAGGATATGCATTGGGAGCTATCGTAGATATTTTTTCTGCTTTATTAAGTGGTGCAAACTATGCGCCGTGGGTACCGCCATTTCCGGCATATGTTCCTATGCCTGCACAACAACCCGGAAAAGGCATTGGCCATTTTTTAGGAGCGATGCGAATAGATGCTTTTCGTCCGGCAAATGAATTCAAACAAAGTATGGATCATTGGATACAGGGATTCAGAAATGCAAAAACAGTTGCTGGTGAAGAAAAAGTATTGGTGCCCGGAGATCCGGAAAGAGAGTTTGAAGCTGCAAGAATGATTGACGGTATCCCCTTATTGGAACAAGTAGTTAATGATCTTAGATCCTTAGCTGAAAAGTTTGAGCTAACACCTTTATAATGTTTTAAACTTACTTGGCGGGGCTTATCTTTGCGCCCTGCTTGCAGATTAATTAATCCATAAAAAAATCGGGAGGGGGGACAAAATGAAATGAGCCATTTGTATTAAATCTGTGTATGTGCTCATTTAACGAATTCCATTTTCCCAATTAAAAATAAAAGATAAGAAAATGAAAGTAATGAAGTTTGGCGGCACAAGTGTGGGTAAGCCGGAACGTATGCACCACATAGCAGGGTTGGTGACCAAAGAAACAGAGCCAACAATCGTTGTATTATCAGCATTGTCCGGAACAACTAATGCATTGGTAGAAATTGGTGAATTGATCGCCAAAGGCGACAGAACTACTGCTAAGCAAGCCATTGAAAAGCTGGAGCAACACTACCAGAATTTCGTTAGCGAGTTAGTAAAAAAGGAAACTTCATTAGCAAAAGCCAAAAGCATCATTGCAGAGCATTTTGAATTCCTGCATATTATTCTTCGTATTTCTTTCAGCGAAGCATTAAGTAAAGATATACTGGCTCAGGGAGAGTTATTATCTACCAAACTATTTAGTGTGTACCTGGAAGATCAGGGTATTGACCATATGTTATTGCCAGCATTAGAATTTATGACGGTTGATCATTATGATGAACCACAAATCGGCAGCATAAAAGTAAAATTGAGTCAACTACTCAAAAGCCATAGCGACAAGAAAATATTTGTAACACAAGGTTATATCTGCCGCAATGCGAGAGGCGAGGTTGATAACCTGAAAAGAGGAGGCAGTGATTATAGCGCTTCATTAATTGCTGCGGCTATCAATGCATCTGTGTGTGAAATATGGACAGATATTGACGGTATGCACAACAACGACCCAAGGATTGTAAAGAAAACAATGCCGGTTGAACAAATGAGTTTTGATGAAGCAGCGGAGTTAGCTTATTTCGGGGCAAAGATTTTACATCCTGCTTCTATCTGGCCTGCACAGCAATACAACATCCCGGTAAAATTGCTCAACACCATGCAACCTGATGCAAAAGGAACCACCATCACAGAATTGGCTGGCAGCGTTGGTGTAAAGGCGGTAGCGGCAAAAGATAATATTACGGCTATTCGCATTAAGAGCAGCAGGATGTTATTGGCCTATGGTTTCCTGCGAAAAATATTTGAAGTGTTTGAGAAATACAGAACTCCAATTGATATGGTTACTACTTCTGAAGTAGCAGTATCATTAACCATCGATAATGTAACCAGCCTGAAAGAAATAATAAAAGAGCTGGAGCCATTTGGTACCGTGGAAATTGATAGCAACCAGATCATAATTTCGGTAGTAGGTAACCAGATATCTGAAACTGCTGATATGGTGAAAAAGCTATTTGGTTCAATTATGAATATTCCTGTTCGTATGGTAAGCTATGGTGGAAGCCCACATAATATTTCGCTGTTGGTTCCTGCAGCATACAAAACACAAATATTACAGCAATTGAATAAAGGTATGTTTGGGTTGGAGTAGAATAAAAAGTTAAATGATTGATTTTTTTTACTAATGTGACAAAAGTCATACTATTTGTTTGCCGCCTCCGTTAGATTTGATATCAAATTATAACGAATGAAGGTTCTTTCTGTTTTCTTTATCGCTACAAGTATATTTATTGCAGTTGGATGGGAGACAGATTTTGAAAAAGCAAAAGAAAAGGCTGCAAAGGAGCATAAATTTGTTTTATTAAATTTTTCAGGCTCCGACTGGTGCATTCCCTGTATCAATTTGAAAAGAACAATTTTTGAAAATACATCTTTCCAGAACTTTGCTGATAGTAACCTGGTATTAATCAATGCCGATTTTCCCCGCCTTAAGAAGAATCAACTAGCTAAAGATCAGCAAAAGAGTAATGAGAAGCTGGCTGATAAATACAATCCCGATGGGATTTTTCCCTACACTTTATTGTTGAATGCAGAAGGAAAGCTGTTAAAATCATGGGAAGGTCTTCCAGATTTTACGGCCGAACAGTTTATACTTTTATTAAAGGAAACAACTGATGCCCGAAAGTAGTGTACTTACTATATCGCTTTCCCTACATCGAAAAGTACTTAAGTTGATGGGTAATCGATTTGAGATTACCATTGTGTCTGATGACGTAATGGAGGCTAAAGCAAGAATTGATGATGCGGTAAGCGAAATCCGTAGAATAGAAACATTACTCACCACATTTAACGAATCCAGCCAAACAAATCATATAAATTTTTATGCAGGAGTTAGACCCGTAAAAGTTGATAAAGAGGTTTTTGACTTAATACAACGATCTAAGCGAATATCAGAAATTACACAAGGAGCTTTTGATATTACATATGGTTCTGTAGATAAGAAGCTCTGGAATTTTGATAAAACAATGACGGCTTTGCCGGATGTTGCGACGGCAAAAAAATCTGTTCATTTAATTAATTACAGGAACGTAATCTTAGATGAAAAAAAGTGTACTGTTTTTTTGAAAGAAAAAGGAATGCGGGTTGGCTTTGGTGGAATAGGGAAGGGCTATGCTGCGGAAAGAGCTAAAATTATTCTTCAACAGAAAGGAGTTAAGAGTGGAATTGTAAATGCTGCCGGAGACTTAACAGCATGGGGCTGTCAACCAAATGGAAAAGAGTGGACAATTGGTATTGCCGATCCTAACTCTTCCCTTCATCCTTTTTCTTATCTCAATATTACGAATATGGCCATTGCCACTTCGGGCAATTATGAAAAATTTATTACCATAAACGGGAAGAAATATTCTCACACTATCGATCCGAAAACTGGTCTACCTATCTGCGGAATAAAAAGCGTTACTATTATTAGCACTAATGCAGAAATAGCTGATGCAATGGCAACCCCGGTAATGATCATGGGAATAAAAGTGGGCTTAGATATGGTGAATCAGGTAGCAGGACTTGCTTGTATTATTGTGGATGACAATGATAAAATCTACACGTCAAAAAACATAAACCTAAAATGAAAAAAAACCACCAACGAAGTACAGCTAGAATGATTGCACTCGCCTTGTTTTTTTCGGCAATAGCCTTTGCTTCCTGCACAACGGTAAAAGAATATCAGAAAAATAAATTGAATGATAGTGAAATGACATTAAGTGCCCGAAAAATAGAAAAAACAGAAATGAGTTTTCAAAGTTATCGGGAAGGCGCATCTGGAGCTAACGGTGGTAAAACCGGAGGCGGATGTGGATGTAACTAATTAGTCATTTTAAAATCATTTCAATGAAAAGAATTTGTTTATCGGTTGCTGGAATAGTGCTGACTTTTTTTGCATCATTTGCGCAAACCAACCCTAAAGACAGTGCAGGATATAAGAGCCGCAAATTAAGTTTTGAGGAAGCAAATCTTGTAACAAGTTATTATAAACAAGATGGAAATAATTCGGCTGTAACAGGTGGTATCGGCACTCAAAAACTTACGGATATTTCGACCGTTATTGATGTTAAGTTTACCCGCTGGGATAAAAAGGAAAGGAAGCATACCTATGATATTGAAATAGGGTTTGACCATTATACTTCGGCTTCGTCTGACAATGTTGATCCACATACTGTTTCTGGTGCTTCCCGAGCTGATTCAAGATTATTCCCTTCTTTAAGCTGGTCAGTTGAAAATCAAAAGAAAGGTTCTACTATTGGTGTTGGAGTCGCATTGTCTTCTGAATTTGATTACCAATCTATCGGAGTGAATGCAATGTTTGCACAAAAAACAAAAAACCGTAATGGCGAGTTTACAGCAAAGGCCCAGGTATTTCTTGATAAACTTAAATATATTTTGCCAATAGAGCTAAGACCTACGGGCAGTGGTGGTGGGGGTGATGATGAAGATGATTATGAAAATAGATCAAGAAAATCATACAGTGGTTCATTGTCCTATTCGCATATTATTAATAAGCGGTTGCAAGTAATGTTTATTGCTGAAATGATAAAGCAGCAAGGTTTTCTTGGTTTACCTTTTCACAGAGTTTATTTAAATAATAATGCCGTAGTAGTAGAAAATTTGCCGGATACCAGAACCAAAATTCCTTTAGGAATAAGAGCCAGCTATTTTCTGGGAGATAAGATTATTGTAAGAGGATTTTATCGGTATTATCATGATAACTGGGGGTTAAATGCCCATACCATTAACCTGGAAACACCAATAAAAATCAACCCTTATTTTTCAGTTATACCTTTTTATCGTTATTATTCTCAAACGGCGGTAGATTATTTTGCGCCCTATAAAATGCATACTACTGCCGATCAATATTTCACCAGTAACTATGACTTGTCAAAGTTCAATAGTAATTTTTATGGGGCAGGATTTAAAATTACTCCCCTCAAAGGGGTGTTGGGTATACAGAGAATCAGTATGTTGGAAATGAGGTATGGACATTATTCAAGAACAAATGGCTTAAATTCTGATATTATAACGCTAAGTATGAAATTTAAATAGCAAATTAGTCGCTTTGAAATTGTTTATTTCTTTGATTACAAGATTGGGGAGATTGGGTTGGATAATAGGTTAATTAAGGTTAATACATATTTTCTTAAAAAATGCTTTAGTAAATTGCCGGTATGAAACTCATACCGGCAATTTCATTTTTCCTGCTCCTTTTCTTTGATGCAACTGCACAAAGAACAATAAAAGGCCGTGTGGTGAATGATGTTACCGGTGTTCCTATTGCCGGTAGTAGTGTATTTATAAGCAGTACATCAAAAGGAACTGTTACGGATAATGCAGGCAATTTTGAGTTGATTGATATTCCATCTGGGAAGCATGACCTTGTAATTTCATGTATTGGATATGAGACTAACGTATATAGTTTTAGTAGCGAACAGTTACCGCTAAAGTTAAAAGTAGAGTTGACGGTGAAAGTAAAAGAACTACAGAACGTAACGATTGAACAATATGAAGAAGGTGGATGGGAAAGATGGGGGAAAACATTCATGGACTACTTTGTAGGAACATCAGAGAATGCGACGCTTTGTAAAATTAAAAATGAAAAAGCAATCCGTTTCAGATACTATAAAAAAAGTAACCGCTTACAGGCATATGCTGATAAACCAATTCTGTTGGAAAATAAAGCACTTGGATATATGGTGCATTACCAATTAGAAGAGTTTGAGATTAATTTTAGGAAGCAAAGTTTTATATATCTGGGTTATACCTATTTCGAGGAAATGACAAATTTGCGGAAAGGATTACAAAATCGCTGGAAAATGAACCGTGATATTGCATACAAAGGTTCTATACCGCATTTTATGAAGAGTTTGTATGATAATAAATTGCAGGAAAACGGATTTGATGTAAGACGACTTACCCGTACACCAAACTTAGAGAAACAAAGAGTAAAAGAAGTTTATAAGCCGGCAAGGTTTACCCAAGTCTTTAGCAACATGACAGTATCGGTAGGAAATGACTCCGGCTCTTCTCACCCGCAAGATTCATTAGTATATTACCGGAAGATATTGCAGGAAAAAGATTTTACAGAAGCAGTAGGAACAAACTTGTTAACGGCAGATAGTCTGATTGCGAAAACAGAAGGAGAGTATAAGATTTTGTACTTTGATCAATTCTTATACATCGTCTATAAAAATGAGGATGAAGAAACTGCCTATAACCGGGTTACTTTTTCTCCCAAACGAATATTTCAGCATTCTTATGTAAGCTTACTGAATGATATGTATATCGTTATTGATAAAGGCGGTAACTATTTTAATCCCAGGGATTTTTCTACTTCTTCCTACTGGTCATGGAGTGAAAAAATGGCAAACCTGGTGCCGGTAGATTACGCACCAATTGATAAATAGATTTATTTTGAATCAGCTTCTTCGTCCCCTTCCTCTACATTCTTTGTATAGATGGCAATAGCGCCACCGCCACCATTAAACCCACCCATAAAAGGTGATCGGATGATTTTGATTATCGCAATATCAAAAACAGGTAAGGAATTGAGAAAGCTTAAAGTTACCGGCATCTCATCTACATAAATGCCCGGCACGGTTCCTCTAATTACCGGCACACTCACTCCTGATGTTGTTCTGTAAATTTGTATACCCAACACTCTTCCCTGCATCCAATCTAAAATATTAAAATAGGCATTGCTGGATAGGTCGGAAGCAACATCCAAAATTTGTCCGTCGGCAGATTTGAAAAAGCCGGTGCAATATTCATCATTGAGTTTTTGCTGAATGCTTTTATTTTCTTCAGAGCCTTTATAAGATTGGGCAAACGAAGCGATAAAAAATAAACATAGGGCAAATAAAACAAGAATTTTTTTCATATACTGTTTTCCTCCATCAGTAATTTACTAAATAATGCTGTTAGGGAAGCGTTAAGAATTATATGATTAAGTATAAACTGTGCGTAAATCATTTATTGTGATTGGAATGAGGTGATACAAAATGGCGAGTAGCGAATAGAAAGATCAAGAGTGCGACGCAACTGGGCTGATAGTAGCAATCAAGTTCGGTACACAAAAAAACAGCTTCACAAAGTGAAGCTGTAAATAAATGAGAGTATGGTTAAGTTAGATGATCAGCAATGCATCACCATAACTAAAGAACCTGTATTTGTCTTTAATCGCTTTTTTGTACGCTTCCATTGCTAATTCATAGCCGGCAAAAGCACAAGTCATGATTAGTAAGCTTGTTTTTGGAAGGTGGAAATTGGTAACCAATGAATCAGCAATATTAAAATCATACGGTGGGTGAATGAACATATTCGTCCAGCCTTCTGATGGTTTTAATAATTTTTGTGCAGTGAAGGATGACTCCATTCCACGCATTGTAGTAGTGCCGATTGAGCAAATACGATGACCGTATTCTTTCGCCCTATTTACAATCTTACAAGCGGTTTCATCAATGTTGTAGTACTCAGCATCCATTTTATGTTTGCTCAGATCTTCAACTTCTATCGGGCGGAAAGTACCCAGACCCGTATGTAATGTAACTTCTGCAAAACGAATTCCTTTTATCTCCAAACGTTTAATGAGCTCACGGCTAAAATGCAAACCGGCAGTTGGTGCTGCTACAGCTCCTTCATGTTTTGCATAAACTGTTTGGTAACGTTCTTTATCTTCTTCATCAGGCTTACGCTTAATGTACTTAGGCAAAGGAGTTTCTCCAAGCTTTTCTAACTGAGCCCTAAAATCTTCTTCGCTGCCTTCCCATAAAAAACGAATGGTACGGCCACGGCTGGTGGTATTATCGATAACTTCTGCTACCAGGTCTTCCTGGTCGCCAAAGTAAAGTTTGTTGCCTACACGGATCTTTCTTGCGGGATCAACTATAACATCCCAAAGGCGGTTAGGGCGGTTCAATTCACGCAGCAGAAACACTTCAATTTTAGCACCTGTTTTTTCCTTGCGGCCATACATACGGGCAGGAAAAACTTTGGTGTTATTAACTACAAATACATCCTTATCGTCAAAATAATCAAGAATATCACGAAAGTGCTTGTTCTCAATGTTTCCAGTGTGACGGTTAACAACCATCATACGGGCATCTTCACGTCTCTTGGTGGGGGTTTGGGCAATAAGGTTTAAAGGAAGGTCGAATCGGAATTGTGAAAGCTTCATGAGTAAATTGGGGTTTATATACAAGTCTCATGACGCAAACCGGTTAATGTAGCCGGAGAGTTGATCCTAATCCGGCCTTACGGCGCCAGGTTTGGTCAAAACGACTGCTTTAAAAGCTGGCGAAAGTACGGTTTTTTGCCCTAAAAAGGTATTTTAATTTTCACATTCTATGCAGATGACAATATTAAGTCGGATTCAACAGCCAAATCATTGGTTTTCAAAATAATTTTATGCTTTTATTGCTGGCGGGCATCTTAAATTTGTTTTACACTAAATAAACCGGATCTCTGACCACATAATTCCGGCTACTCTTCCTTTATGAAACGAACCTTATCTCTTCTTATCTGCCTTTCCTTATTTTTTGCGGGCATTGCCCAGGTAAAACCGAAAGAAAAAAAATACCCCAGCCTTCTCTGGGAGATTACCGGCAATGGTCTTAAAAAACCATCTTATCTGATTGGCACCATGCATGTAAGCAGCAAGATTGCGTTCAATTTACCTGACTCGTTTTATATTGCTCTCCGCAGTGCACAAATGGTGGCATTGGAAACAAATCCGGAAACATGGCAGGAAGATATGAGTAAGTACGACCTCACCGAAGGTTATGGATACGGTCAAATGGGTTATAAAGGATTTTCTGCTGCTCCTTCAGAATATTTAAGCATCAACACACTTAAATTTTATAAATACGATAATAAAATTGAACGTTCGCTTTACAGTAGCCCGTCAACAATCAACAATTTGTTGTATCGCAGTTATGGAAATGAATCCAGCGATTTTGAAGAAGATACTTATTTGGATATGTACATTTTTCAATGCGGAAAGAAATGGGGAAAAAGAATAGCCGGGGTAGAAGACTATGGAGAAAGTATGCGATTAATGGCTGAAGCATATAAAGATGCAGCCAAGGAAAAAAATAAAAAAGTAAGAAGCTATGGAGACAGGGATGAAGAATATTCTGCCGATAAATTGCAGGAAGCATATAGAACGGGTAATCTTGATTTGCTGGACTCTATCAATAAGTACAACAGTTTTTCCGAAGCTTTTGATGAAAAATTTTTATACAAGAGAAACGAAATACAGGCACACTCCATTGATTCGATAATTAAATCCGGTACTATTTTATTTGTGGGTGTTGGTGCAGCACATTTACCCGGCAACAGGGGTGTTATTGAAATGCTTCGTGATAGCGGCTATAAACTTCGCCCTGTAAAAATGGGAGAGAGGGCCAGTAAAACAAAAGACCTGGTTGATAAAATTAAAGTACCGGTTTCTTTTAAAACAGAAACTGCGGATGATGGTTTGTTTAAAGTAGATATACCCGGCAAATTTTACAAGTTTGGCGAAGATGCGGCACTTGACCAGCGGCAGTATGCAGATATGGCCAATGGTAGTTACTATATGGTAACCCGTGTAATGACCAATGCCTGGATGTGGAATCACAATGCAGAAAATGTGTATAGGAAAATCGACAGTTTGTTGTATGAGAATGTACCGGGGAAAATTATTACAAAAACAGCTATTACTAAAAATGGTTACAAAGGGCTAGACATAATCAATCGTACACGCAGAGGAGATATGCAGCGGTATAATATTTTCATTACACCGTTTGAAATTATCTTTTTTAAGATGAGTGGCACAGGTGATTATGTGCAGACCGGGGATGAAGCAAAGCGATTTTTTGGAAGTATACAATTAAAGGAATTTAAAAATGGTATAGTGCCAGTAGCCAGCGATTGGAAAAAATTTTCTCCTCCTCATGGAGGCTTTGCAGTAAATATGCCACATGTACCATATATTGGTAACGATGGAAGTTGGATTTATGATGCAGAAGATAAACAGACCGGAACACATTACCGTGTTATAAAAACTGATATTCATAATTATGGTTTTGTGGAGGAAGACACCTTCGACCTCGGTTTGTTGGAGGAAAGTTTTATGTCGTCTGAGTTTATTGACTCGCAATTGAGCCGTAAGCAAACAACCTATAAGGGATATGCTGCCTTAGAGAGCAATTTTAAGGATAAGAGCGGCGCAATATATATGACAAGGTTTCTTGTTCAGGGGCCGCATTATTATACATTAATAGCACGGGGTAAGCAGGAGACAGTGGCTATGAAAGATTTTCTAAACTCTTTTGAAATAAAACCATTTGTATACAGCGAAGTAAAATTGCAGAAAGACACTTCACTTTATTATACCGTAAAAACTCCCGTATTCCCGGAAGATAAAAAGATAAAACTAGATATTCCCCGTTACAATTATTTTGGTGGTGATGATGATGACGCTGATGAAGAATCAGAAATTGATTTGTTGGAAGCTGGGGCTTTCAGAAATAAAACAATCAGCAATGATACTACGGGAGAAAAAATATACATTTCTTTTTACCGTTCGCCAAGGTATTATTATACAAAAGATAGTAGTGCTTTAGACAAGGATAATGAAGGAAGTTTTTCGCATGATAGTACATGGATTATTAAGTCGAGAAAAAAAATAGAATTACCTAATAAAACAAAGGTTTGGGAATTGATGCTTACAGATACAGGTAGCAGCAGGGCTCTCAGGTATAAAACGTATTACAAAGATGGTATTGGATTTTCGCTGCTTACACAAATAGATACGTTGACAAAACCCAGCTCATTTATAAATACATTTTACGAAACGTTTACACCGGTTGATACACTGAAAGGTGTTAATCCGTTCGTCAAAAAATCTAATTTATTTTTTGAAGATTTTATGAGCACCGATACTGTATTGTACAAACGGGCTGTGAAAAGTATTACTACCATTGAATTAGATTCAACGGATTTGCCACAGCTAAAAAATGTAATTAATCAACTAAGCTGGACAAAAAAGAAATATCTTGACACCAAAAAAGCATTGATAAGCAAGTTGGGGGACATTAAAACAAATGCATCAGCAGCCTACCTGAAAGAGCTGTATTATGCGCTGGGCGATACCATACAATTGCAATATGCAGTGTTGGAAAATTTGCTGCAGCAAAAAACGTCTGTAGCCTATCAAACATTTCGGGATATAATTAATACGGAACCACCTGTATTGGATTTTGCGGTTAATAGTTATTCCGACTATAGCTCTTTAAACAGAAATTTTTCATATTCCCCAAACTATAGTTATGATGATGGAAAATTTTTAGATGAACTTTCTGATTCGCTAAAACTCACCCGAACAATATTGCCTGACTTATTACCATTGTTGAATTTGGAAGATTATAAGAGTAATATCATGAAATTGTTGGGCAAAATGGTAGATAGTAACCTGGTAGCTTCGAAGGATTACGATATGTATTACAGTAAATTTATGCTGGAAGCCAAACATGAATTAAAAAAGCAGGTTATTGCAGAAAAGAAAATTGCCATTGCCAAAGCAGAAGAAAGCAAAACGGAAAAGAAGTCGACTTCTTATTATGACCATGAAGACGAGGATGATTCTGGTAACGATGATTTAAGTCTTTATGCAACTTTACTGTTACCCTATTGGGATGCAAATGCTTCTGTGAAACCATTGATACAGCAAATGCTGTCTTCTAAAGACAAAAGACTTAAGTATAATACGATGGTATTGTTAATGGACAATAACAAACCTTTTCCTGACACAATGCTGAATTATTTTGCAGGCATGGATGAGTATCGGTATGAATTATATACGGACTTAAAGGAAAGAAAGAAACAAGACAAATTTCCTATAGCCTTCAACAATCATTTAGATTTAGGCAGGAGTGCTTTGCTCGAGAAAAAGTCATATGGTAAGCCAGACACCATTGCTTATATTGGCAGATTGAAGGCAGAGCATAAAAGCAAAAATGGATTTATTTATTTCTTCAAATACAAGCAGAAAAAAGATGATTTAACCTGGAAACTGGCAACAGTTGGATTACTACCACAAGACCCCAATAAGTTTGATTTTTCGGATTCATTGGTAGGGAACAATTATGTCTTTTATCCTCCGCTATCAGCCCTGCGAAGACATGCTAATGAATATGATTTTACTGGGTTTACGAACATAAAAGTGAAAGAAGAAATGATGAATACTTTCCTGAAAAAGGAACTTAAAAAAATGCTCTACTCAAAAAGAAAAAGTGCCAAAGAGTTTTATACGGATGAAGATGATGGTACTGCTGATGCAGCTTATATTGATTAAACGGTAATTCTTTTGGGAATAGAGGCAATAAGTTTTTTTGTATAAGCGGATTGAGGATTGAAGTAAATATCATCTGCGTTGCCGCTTTCTTCAATTTTACCCTTGTTCATTACCATGATGCGGTCGCTGATGTAACGCACAACCGATAAGTCATGCGAGATGAAAATAATGGTAAAACCAAATTCTTTTTTCAAATCGTTCAGCAGGTTTAATACTTGTGCCTGCACACTAACATCCAATGCAGAAACAGATTCATCGCAAACAATAAAAGACGGATTTAAGGCCAATGCTCTTGCAATTACAATACGCTGACGTTGTCCGCCGCTAAACTCATGGGGGTACCGATTAAAATGCTCTTCTTTCAAGTTTACTTTTTCGAGTAGCTCCGTTACTTTGTCTTTCCGTTCTTTATCTGTAGCAAGTAGTTGATGCACTTTTATTGGTTCAGCAATAGCAGCGCCAATTGTCATTCTTGGATTGAGAGAAGAGTAGGGGTCCTGGAAAATTATCTGTACATCTTTTCTTAGCGAACGCAGCTCATCTTTTTTCTTTGCAGTAAGGTCGATACCATTATAAATTATTTTTCCCGCCGTGGGTTCTATCAGGCGAAGTAATGTTCTTCCTAATGTTGTTTTACCACAACCACTTTCTCCAACCAATCCAAGTGTTTCACCTTTATACACTTCAAAACTTACATCATCTACCGCTTTTGTAAAGGAAGAAGGTTTGCCGAATAATGTTCTTTTTGTAGGGAAGTGAACGGAGATGTTTTTTACAGAGAGGAGAACGGGTGTCAGGTGTCGGATGTCAGATGTCGGAATTGTCGTTTCATCGTTTAAGCTGCTTTCCGATTTCTGACTTCTTACTTCCGACTTCGTACCTAAAAAATCACTCACCACCGGCAATCTCTTTCCCCTTTCATGATTTACGGGGCGACAAGCCAGTAATGCCTGCGTATATGGATGTACTGCATTGGTAAATATTTTTTTCACGGAATTCTGTTCTACTATTTCTCCTTTATACATTACCAATGCTCTGTCTGCTATTTCTGCTACAACTCCTAAATCATGAGTTATAAAAACTACACCCATATTTGATTGCTCCTGCAATTCTTTTATTAAACCCAGAATTGTTTTTTGCACCGTTACATCAAGTGCAGTAGTAGGCTCATCACAGATCAACAAAGCCGGTTCGCAGCACATGGCTATCGCAATCATCACCCGTTGTTTTTGTCCGCCACTTAGTTGGTGCGGATAGCGGTTAAACATTACCTCAGGATTTGGCAGCTTAACTTTTCCAAACCATTCTATTGTTCGCTTCTTGGCTTCTGTCTTTGATATTTTTTTATGCAGCAGCAATGACTCCATCACCTGTTCGCCACAGGTAAGCACCGGATTTAATGATGTCATTGGTTCCTGAAAGATCATAGAGATCTTATTGCCACGAATATCTTGTAATTGATAACGGTTTCTTTTAAGGAGGTCAATGCTTTCTTTGCCATTTTCGGAAAAAAATATTTCTCCCGAAACATATTTTGCAGGTGGAGAAGGAAGTAATTGCAATATTGAAAGCGAAGTAACAGATTTACCCGAACCTGACTCGCCAACCAGGGCCACCACTTCGCCACGATTCACCGTAAAAGAAATATTTTTTAAAGCAGTGACAGTACCTGAGTCGGCTATAAAATCAAGCGAAAGGCTTTGTATGCTTAAGAGTGGCTGCATCAATTCTCTACTTTAATAGCAATTGCTTTTTCAGGTGTGGGATAATAAGCCATACAAACCACACAATCTTTTTGAGGGGAGGTATCTATTGTGAAATAAAATTCATCTCCTTGTTTTATAGTAGACGGAAATGTGCAAGGGCTACCCAGCTTAAAAACATTATTGTATGTTTTACCCGTCGTTTCATCCGTCCAATTGGTAACTACAAGGGAAGTATCAATTTTACCTTCAATCACTTTAATGGTATAATTAGAACAAATGCCTGCAATTTCTAATTTGCCTTTTAATCGTTCTGTTTTCTTTGTACTGCAATCACTGTTAGAAAGAAGTATCGTTGACAAAGCAACAAGAAGGATGAAATATTTCATTATGTGTAGAATTTAAAATTTCAAATGCCTTACGGTCATGCCATCATTCATGAGCATCTTTAAGGAGTCGATGCCAATTTTCAGATGTGTTTCCACATACTGTGCCGTTACACTTTTATCACTTTCTTCGGTTTTTACTCCTTCTGGTGTCATTGGTTGGTCGCTTACCAATAGCAATGCGCCGGTTGGTATTTTATTGTAAAAACCAACGGTAAAAACAGTAGCCGTTTCCATATCAATTGCGTAAGCTCTTACTTTTTGCAAGTATTCTTTAAATGGCTCATCATGTTCCCACACACGGCGGTTGGTAGTATAAACAGTACCGGTCCAGTAATCTACTCCATAATCCCTGATAGTAGTAGACACCGCTTTTTGCAATGCGAAGGCAGGCAATGCAGGTACTTCTGCCGGAAAATAATCGTTGGAAGTTCCTTCTCCACGTATAGCTGCAATTGGCAAAATTAGGTCGCCGAGTTTATTGCGTTTTTTTAATCCGCCACATTTGCCTAAAAACAATGCGGCTTTTGGTTGAATAGCGGATAGCAGATCCATTACCGTAGCAGCAGTAGGGCTGCCCATTCCAAAATTGATAATGCTGATATTATCAGCCGTGGCACACTGCATGGGTTTGCCGGCACCAATTACTTCCACATTGTTCCATTGGGCAAACATGGTAACATAATTGCTGAAATTGGTTAGCAAAATATACTCACCAAAATTTTTCAAGGACTCCCCAGTATAGCGGGGCAACCAGTTTTGTACTATTTCTTCTTTTGATTTCATGTGTCCATTTTAGTTATAGGAATTTGTCACACAGTATATCCACAAAAATTGTCATCGCTATTATGTAAGTTAGCTCGATAATTTTTATGGATATTTCATGCCTGCGAATTTAATCATTTACTTTTGAAGCATGATGAATATCCCTTACCCCGAACCGGCCTTCCGTATACGGCAGGAAGGGGGTAAAGATTTTATTTTTGATGCACTGCGAAAAAAATGGTTGTTGCTGACACCCGAAGAATGGGTGCGACAAAATTTTGTTCAATACCTTTTGCAGGTAAAAAATTATTCCTCCACCTTAATTGCCATTGAAAAAGAAATCAAACTCGGGGAATTAAAAAAGCGGTTTGATATTTTGGTGTACGACGAAAACCACAAACCCTGGATGATGGTGGAGTGCAAAGCAGCCTCCGTAAAATTGGATGAAAAAGTATTAGAACAAGCCTTGCGTTATAATATGAGTGTGCCTGTGGAGTTTATCGTTATAACAAACGGGGATGCAACTTATGGTTGGCGCAGGGCGGAAGGAAAGCTGGAGTTGCTGGAAGAGTTGCCGTAGAGAATTAGTTTATCATCGGTATTACTACTGTTGGCGTTTGTTGAATCACACTTTTAATCGTTCGATATTTCTGTTGGGCATTGCAAGGTATCCCGTATAAGATCGTTACACAACTAAGTTGATACTAGCAACGAAGCCATGCAAATAAACATACTTCGCTGAAGCATTATGGGCAACAAAAAATCCCATTCCAAAATTTTGGAATGGGATTGAAATAAATAAGCAACCTGCCTGCCGGCAGACAGGTTGGTATAATAGTATTTTATATTATGGGAAGATACCGAGTTCTGCGTAGCTGGTACCTACTTTGTTGATAGCAACAACATAAGCCGCTGTACGCATATCTGGTATTTCAGGGTTTGCTTTCCAGGCATTCATAATTTCATGCGTTGCGGTTATCATCGTTTCTTCCAGGCCGCTGTACACTAAATCTACTTCGTCTGGCCCATGCATAATAAATTCTCTTGAAGCATCTTTAACTTTCTTACCGCTCAACTCTTCAATTTGTCCTAGTATATGTGAGTTTAGATTTTCAGTAAAACGTTTTTCCAAACGGCCATAACGTACATGGCTCAGGTTTTTTAACCACTCAAAATAAGAAACGGTTACACCGCCTGCATTCAGGTACATATCTGGTACTACTAATACACCTTTCTTGCCAAGTATATCATCTGCTTCTGGTGTTAATGGTCCGTTTGCCGCTTCACCAATAATTTTTGCTTTAATGTTTGGTGCATTATCGCCATCAATTACATTTTCCAGCGCAGCAGGAATTAAAATATCACAATCCATTATTAATGCATCCGCATTTTTTTCAAAATTGGTAGCACCGGGGAAGTTCAATATAGAGCCGGTTGTTTTTCTGTGGTTGAAAACTGCATCAATATCCAATCCTTTATCGCTGTAAATAGCCCCTTCGTATTCGGCAAGGCCGATTACTTTAGCACCTGCATCCTGGAAGAATTTAGCACTGTGGTAACCCACATTACCTAATCCTTGTACTACTACCCGTTTGCCTTCAACGCCAACTGTTAAGCCAAGCTTTTTCATTACATCCGGCATATTACATACTTCACGAAGCCCAAAGAAAACACCAAGACCTGTTGCTTCTCTGCGTCCACGAACACCACCTTGTGTTACCGGCTTACCCGTTACACAACCAGCGGCATCAATTTCTCCCGGATGCATGGCAGTGTAGGTGTCAAGTATCCAGGCCATTTCTCTTTCGCCGGTTCCATAATCTGGTGCAGGAACATCAGTACCCGGGCCGATAAAATTTTTCTTAATCAGCTCTGCTGTATAACGACGGGTAATTTTTTCTAATTCCCAGGTAGAATATTTTTTTGGATTGATCTTAATTCCGCCTTTTCCACCACCAAATGGAACATTTACAATGGCGCATTTGTAAGTCATTAATGCTGCAAGAGCCATAACTTCATCCTGGTTTACTTCTGCTGCAAAACGAATACCTCCTTTACAAGGTGTTTTATGATGAGAGTGTTGTACACGGTACGCTTCAATTACTTCAATACTTCCATCATCTCTTTTTAGTGGGAAACGCATTTGATATACGGCGTTGCATTCCCGGATCTGTCCAAGAATACCAATATCCCATTTGGTAAATTTGGCAGCCTTGTCGAAACTTTTTTCAACGGCGCCGAAGAAACTGTAATGTTGATCTGACATGAGTTCTGTTTTTTATTAAGCAATCGTTATTATAAGTAAGAAGTAAAATGTTATAAATAACATCTTACTTTATGAAGTCAATTATTTTTCTTTTTCTAATCGTGTAATTTTTTTATCTAATCGTACAACATATAATATTAAACCGATAAGAATGGTAAGCACAACGGCTACAACCACATAAATTCTGCCGTTGTCACGCATCATATCACCCATTTGCACTTCTTTGTCTTGCGCATGGCTGTGAAACGAAAGCAGAAGTAATAGTAGAGAGCCAATTATTTTTTTGAATTGCATCATGATAGTAGCTGTTTTTCTTTTAGTAAATGCAGCCTGATTTTTAAAGTAGTTATCCATACACCTAATAAAGTCCAACCAATTACTGCGGGATAAAATACGATCCGCATACTACTGTCAATATCGCTGGTGTTTAATGCAGGATTACCTTCTCTGCCAGGATGCAAACTATCCATTACCCGGGGCAATATCCAGATAGAAGGGAAAAGCATAGCATAAGCAAAGATGTTATATACTGAACTTATTCTTGCTCTTTTATCTATGTCGCTTATAGAATCTCTCAATACCATGTAAGCAAAATAAATAAGTAACGCAATGGCAGCACCAATCAGTTTTGGTTCTCTTGCTAATGCACTAAATGATTGAAAGGCCGGATTGTTTGGGTCGGCCCAGGTGTATGTCATCCATATTGCACCGGTACCATATCCTAATGCGCCCATTACAATTCCAACAGCAGCGTAATGACGGGCATATATATCGTACTTCAAATTAAATGTGCGGAGGTATTTAATGGAATTGACAACAGATACAGTAAAAAGTATCATCATAGCAAACCACATGCAAACATGGAAATATAAATTTCGGATTGTTTCCTGGAGGGCTGGAAGTGCTGGTACCGACATTAAAAATCCACCAACAACCGTATAGATAAGCAAGAGAATACTTGCGATCTTCCACCAGGATTTGTACATATAGTTTTTTGTGTTCGTCATGGGTGGCCAATGAAGCTATCGGCCTGCTAAATGTGAGGGCAAAATTAAGGGTAAAAGGCAATATTAAACAGAAGAATGTTAAACAATCCATTCTCCTTAACGCTGTATTTAAAGATGTTATAGCTTAATTAACTAAACTTGGAATCAATTCAATATTCAGCGAAAAATATTCAATCTTTTCTAATCTTTCCAGAGATAAGGGAATAATATAACAGCCAGTAATATTACCATTGCATCCAACGCCACGAGTAAAAGAACCGTTGAAATTGGAATGGTAAGCAGCGGCGCAAAGGCTGCATTCGATAATCGCATTAATAAAAGCAGCTGAGGAATTATTATAGGAAAGCCTAAAACTGCCATAATTGCTGCATTTTGCTGGGCTTTTGCAGCAATAGCAGCTAAAAAAGTAAATACAAGACTTAAACTCCAGCCCCCTAACAAAACTAGACCTGTGAATTGCCAGATTTTTTGCATCGGGTTACCAAGAAAAAGGCTGAATAAAAACAAACTCAGCAAACTCATGGCGAGCATCAGCACAGTATTGAATAGTAGTTTAGCGAGTACAAAGTCGCCGGGGCTGGCGATGGAGTAGAAATAAAGCATCCTTCCCTTACTTTCCTGCAGAAAGCTTTTAGCAACGGCATTGATACAGATAAATAACTGGATAACCCAGAATAATCCATTCCACACTTTTGCTTCTGGCTCATCAATGGCCATGTATAATACAAAGATTGTTGCGCCTATATATAACAAGATGCCGTAGAAACTGTATTGCTGTCTTACTTCCAGCAACAGGTCTTTCTTAAAAAGTGTAAATATGTGGCGGACTGAACTGATAAATATTTGTTTAACTGCGAAAATACAGATTCCATCAGTTTGCGTCTGCCTTTAATAATATAATTTGCAGCCTAATAAAAGAATAAAATGAAAAAGATACTTGTCATAGCTACGTTTATCATCAGCCTCGCTGCTGTTATGGGCATTCAATCATGCCAGTCAACAAAGTCTGCTACTACATCAAAAATGATGAAGTTTAATTTTGAAAAAGGCAGAGGCTATGATTATGAAATGATAATGAACCTTGACCAGGAAGTGATGGGGGCGAAGCAACAGATAGATATGTCAACTTATTATTCTATGCTCGTAACAGAAGATGATGGGGCTTTAAAAACCATTAAAACTACTTTTGACAGATTCAAAATGAATATGGGAGTAATGGGTATGCAAATAGAAGTAGATACTGAAAAGCCTTTTGTTGGCGGTAGCGACACTTCAGCTGCCGACAACCCATTGGCAATGGTGAACCGCTTACTGGGAGCAATAAAAGGGCAGCAGTTTGTAATGAAAGTTGATGCAGAAGGAAAAGTGCAGGATGTGAAAGGTTTTCAGGAAATGGGAATGAAGATTGCCGATTCTTTGGGTCTTGATGAAGCAAAAAAGAAGGAGATGATGCAATCATTTAGTCAGCAGTTCAACGAAAGAAATATAAAAGAACAGTTTGAAAGAGTGCTTTATATTTTTCCAAATAAAGAAGTAAAAGTGGGAGATAGCTGGCAGAAAACAACCAATACCAGCGGTCCGATGGGCGGAAAGTACACTTCGACTTATACTGTTACAGAAATTGAAGGCGATATGGTGACATTGGAAGAAAAAACTAAAATTGAATCAGACAACGAGCAATTGAAATTATCAGGTGAGCAAACAGGCGAATTAGTGGTTGATAGCAGAACTGGTTTGGTGGTATCTGCTGATATGGACATGAATATGGAAACAACCAGCAGCGGTACAAAAGTGAATATGAAAGGAAAAACAAAAATTAAAGGGCAGGCGAGATAGTTTTTTCTCGAATAATAGTATTTATCTCCCCACAAAGGTGCAATAAACACAAAGAATTTGGCTTTGTGGGATTATGGGATATTTTATTTGTGATAGCAATTCCGGCACCTCGGTTCGTAGGCATCCATTGCACCAAGCATTACCTGGTCTTCGTTTGGTATTTTCCGGTAGGAATAGTTGGCAATATTGCCACATTGCATACAGATAGCATGAAGTTTTGTTACATAATCAGCTTTAGCCATTATAAAAGGCATTTGGCCAAATGGTTTGCCGAGATAATCCATATCTAATCCCGCCACAATTACCCGAATGCCCCGAAAGGCAAGCTCATCACACACATTGGCAATTTCTTCATCAAAGAATTGGGCTTCATCAATACCAATTACATCCGCCTCACCTGCATATAACAATATTTTTTGCGAATTATCAATGGGGGTTGATTGAATAGCCGTGGAATCATGCGAAACGATTTTCACTTCATCATATCGCACATCAACCGCAGGTTTGAATATCTCTACTTTTTGGTTGGCAATTTTTACTCTTTTAAGCCGACGAATCAACTCTTCCGTCTTCCCACTGAACATGGAGCCACAAATTACTTCTATACTTCCCCGGCGCTGCCCGCTGGTGTTAGGTTCAATAAACATTGTTAAGATTTAATTATCTGGTAACGGTACTTACTTTATTGGCAAACTGTTTGTAATTTTAGAACACTTGTTGCGTTAGTAGCTTGCTACTTCGTTTGCCTGTTCAATAAGCATTCATTTTTTCAGCGGTCAAAAATACCATAATGGAACGAATTGAAGTTCTCATCAGTAAATTAAAAGAACAGTTTCAGCAAAATGCTGACCCGGCTTTGCTGCTTGGCACTGTTCAGTTATTGCAGTTTGAATTAACGAAGTTGCAGCAAAACAAGTCCCAAAGTCTCGGTACCGCAAAAGTGGCGGTTATGCTTCCTCAGTCCAATGTAGTTGGTGCAGTAGCGGCACAATTTGAAAAATATGCACCTAAACCGGTTGAAAAAATAATAACACAAGAGGTAAAAGAAACTGTACTGGTAGATGAAGGAACTTTATCGGTAGTGCAGAAAAACGGTCAGTTGGATATGATGTTTGACCCGATGACAGAAATTCCCACTCTTTCACATCAGTCTAAAGATGTGAATACCTCCTCTCCGGAACAAGGCGAATCATTGAATGATAAATTGAAGCAGGGCAAAACGGAATTGATTGAAATGCTGAAAGAGACTCCTGTTAAAGATCTGCGCAAAGCCGTTGGTATTAATGATCGGTTCCTTTTTATAAATGAGCTTTTTCGGGGAGATGAATCAATGTACGAGAGAAGCATTAAAACTATCAACAGCTTTAATATTTATGCTGAAGCCGAATATTGGATTAGCCGGGAACTAAAATTAAAATTGGGTTGGAATAACGACCATGCTTCTGTACAGCAATTTGATCAGCTTGTTAAGAGAAGGTTTTCCTGAATATAGTCAATGATAACTTCTACAGCACCTTCATTTTTCTTTACATAATTACCTGCATTTTCCCCTATTTCGTAGTAATAGGTGGGGTCTAGTAAGAACTGGTTGAGCTGGGCAACAAGTTCGTCTTTATCATTTATAGCAAATGCACCTTTTTTAGTAATAAGTTCTTTTGCCTCCCTGTATTTTTCATAGTTAGGTCCAAAAAAAACGGGTTTGTTGTAAACAGCAGCTTCCACTACATTATGAACACCGGTACGGCTTAAACCTCCGCCAACATAGCTGCACCATGCATATTTGTATAAAGTAGATAACATGCCGATGTTATCAATAATTAATATTTCTGCATTTATTTGTTGTAAAGAGGATAAAGATGAATAAAGCAGACTCCCAGGAAATAGTCTTTCTATCTCCGCAATATGTTCTGATTTTATTTCATGCGGGGCAATGATGAGTTTTATTTTTTTAGACGCCAGGAAATCGGCTGTCTTTTTAAGAAGCTCTTCATCATTTTTCCAGGTACTCCCTGCTATTAGCACTTTATTTTCAGCTATAAACTTTTCAATCAAAGAAATTGGTTTGCAAGATGATGCAATTTCAATTACCCGGTCAAACCTTGTATCGCCAGCTACACTGCATATTGCAGATAGGCCAACACCGTCAATTAGTTTTTTAGATTCAGCATCTTGTACAAACAGGTGATTGAAACGGGACAATATTTTTCGCTGCATTCCCCCATACCATTTAAAGAATGACATATTCTCTCTGAAAATTGCAGATATTAAGATTAGTGGAATATTCCGGTATTTGATTTTCTTAAGGTAATAATACCAGAATTCATACTTTACAAAAATTACCAACGAAGGCTGAACTATTTCCAAAAATCTTTTTGCGTTTCGTGGGCTATCAAGTGGCAGGTAAAAAACCCAGTCGGCATTGTTGTATTTTTTCTGCACTTCGAAACCGGATGGGGAAAAGAAGGTTAGAAGTATTTTGTAAGCTGGGTATTGTTTTTTTAATTGTTCTATTACTGGCCGACCCTGCTCAAACTCTCCCAATGAGGCACAATGCATCCAGATAATTTTTTCTCCAACGGGAATAGCTGCTTCAAGGGTTTTAAAAATGTTTTTTCTTCCTACCACCCATTTTTTTGCCTTCTCGTTGAATAAAGAAGCCACATGGATTGCTGCCTGGAAAAGCCTAATAAAAATATTGTAGAGAAATATGCCCAAATGATTGGTTATAAATAAAGAACAAATGTAAAAGCAATCGGGTAAACTACCTCTATTTTACTATTTTTGCGGCACTTTAAATGTAAATAAATCCGAATGCGTCCTATACAAATGGTAGATACGAAAACTCAGTACCAAAAAATCAAAGCAGAAGTTGATAAAGCTGTGATGGATGTTATGGAGAGTTCTGCCTTTATTAATGGGAAAGCGGTACAGGATTTTGCAGTTGGCTTGTCGGCATACATTGGTGCAAAACATACTATTCCTTGTGCCAATGGAACAGATGCCTTGCAAATTGCAATGATGGCACTCGGTCTTCAACCGGGCGATGAAGTGATTACACCATCTTTTACATACGTTGCTACTACAGAGGTTATTGCCCTGCTTCGCCTTACACCAGTATTTGTGGAAGTAGATGCAAAAACATTTTGCATTGACCCGGTTGCGTTAAAAAATGCAATTACTCCAAGAACAAAAGCGATTGTACCGGTCCATTTATATGGACAGGCAGCACCGATGGAAGAAATAATGACAATTGCTAAAAAACATAATCTGTATGTTATTGAAGACAATGCACAAGCAATTGGGTGCGATTATTGTTTTGCAGATGGAACAAAAAAGAAAACAGGAGTGATTGGAGATATTGGGACTACTTCATTCTATCCGTCTAAAAATTTGGGAGCTTTTGGTGATGGTGGTGCAATTTTCACAAATAACGATGAGTTGGCAGCAAAAATGAAAATGATTGCTAACCATGGTCAGAGCAAACAATATTATCATGATGTGGTAGGTTGTAACAGTCGCCTTGATTCTATACAGGCTGCTATTTTAAATATTAAGTTGGCACATCTGGATGAATATATAGTTGCAAGAAGAACTGCTGCTGATTATTACGATAATGCGTTTGCAAATCAACCTAAAATAAAAACTCCTTACAGGGCTGCTTATTCACATCATGTTTTTCATCAGTACACATTGATATTAGATGGAGTTGAAAATGCGGCTGAATATCGAAATCTATTGAAGGAATTTTTAGCCAGTCATTCAATACCAGCAATGATTTATTACCCGGTGCCGGGTCATAAACAAAAAATGTTTGAACAGTTTAATGTAGCCTCGCAAGTAATGCCTGTAACTGATTGGTTGACGGAAAGAGTTATTTCGTTGCCTATCCATACAGAGCTGGATGAAGAACAATTACAATTTATTACGAGCAAGGTTTTAGAATATATAAAAAAATAAAAGATATATGAAAATTACAGTAGTAGGAACAGGATATGTGGGTTTAGTAACAGGCACTTGTTTTGCAGAAACAGGAAATGATGTTACCTGTGTTGATATTGATAAGAACAAGATTGATAAACTGACTAAAGGCGAGATAACGATTTATGAGCCCGGGTTGGAAAAGATATTTCTTCGCAATTTGAAAGAAAACAGGCTTCGTTTCACTACCAATCTTGGAGAAGGTGTAAAAGATGCAGCGATTATTTTTTTGGCGCTGCCAACACCTCCGGGTGAGGATGGTTCTGCTGATTTGAAATATATTTTAGGTGTAGCAGATGATTTGGGGAAAATGCTTACTGATTATAAAGTAATTATTGATAAAAGCACTGTACCCGTGGGAACTGCTGAAAAAGTACAGGCTGCCATTGCAAAAAATTATAAAGGGGAATTTGATGTTGTTTCTAATCCTGAATTTTTAAGAGAAGGAGTAGCCGTAGATGATTTTATGAAACCAGACCGTGTGGTGATTGGGACTAATTCAGAAAGAGCCAGAAAGGTGATGGGAGATTTGTATGCACCTTTTGTGCGTCAAGGTAATCCTGTAATATTCATGGATGAACGTTCTGCTGAATTAACAAAATATGCCGCTAATTCTTTTCTTGCTACCAAAATTTCATTTATGAATGAGGTAGCTCGTCTCTGCGAAAAACTAGGTGCTGATGTAGACATGGTTCGTCGTGGAATTGGCAGTGATGATAGAATTGGTAAACGTTTTTTATTTCCCGGTATTGGATATGGTGGAAGCTGTTTCCCCAAAGATGTACAGGCTTTGGTAAAATCATCTTCAGAAGTAAACTATGATTTTGAAATATTAAATGCAGTAATGAAAGTAAATGAAGATCAGAAGTTGCACCTTATTCCCGGGATTAAAAAATATTTCAATAACAACCTTGCGGGAAAACATTTTGCATTATGGGGTTTAGCATTTAAACCTAATACCGATGATATTCGGGAAGCACCGGCCTTATATATGATTGATGAATTAACAAAAGCAGGGGCAACTGTTACTGCTTTTGACCCGGAAGCAATGAAAAATGTGAAAGGAGTGATAGGAGATAAAATAACCTATGCAGAAAATCAATACGATGCTTTGAAAGAGGCTGATGCATTGATTATCGCTACAGAGTGGAATGAGTTCCGCACACCTGATTTTTCTAAAATTACTTCTAGTCTAAAAAATAAGGCTGTTTTCGATGGACGCAACCTCTTTGATCTTGCCGCTATGAAAGAACTGGGATTTCATTATCAAAGTGTCGGAAGAGCAACCGTAAACTAAAATTTTATGCAACGTAAAAAAGTATTAATAACAGGTGCTGCGGGTTTTTTGGGCTCTCATCTTTGCGATCGCTTCATCAAAGAAGGCTACCAGGTAATTGGAATGGATAACCTGATTACAGGAGACTTGAAAAATATTGAACATCTATTCAAATTAGAGCAATTTGAATTTTATCATCATGATGTAACTAAGTTTATCAATATACCCGGTCATCTTGATTATATCATGCACTTTGCTTCACCTGCCAGCCCGATCGATTATTTGAAAATTCCAATACAAACATTGAAAGTGGGAGCCATGGGTACGCATAATTGTTTGGGTTTAGCAAAGGCAAAAGGAGCAAGAATGTTAGTAGCTTCTACCAGCGAAGTATATGGAGATCCCTTAGTACATCCACAAACAGAAGAGTATTGGGGTAATGTCAATCCGGTTGGTCCAAGAGGTGTATACGATGAAGCGAAGCGTTATATGGAGTCAATCACAAGAGCTTATTATACTTTTCATGGGGTAGAAACCAGGATCGTTAGAATATTTAATACCTATGGCCCAAGAATGCGATTGAATGATGGCAGAGCATTACCTGCTTTTATTGGACAAGCATTGCGTGGTGAAGATCTTACGGTGTTTGGAGATGGTTCCCAAACAAGAAGCTTTTGTTATGTAGATGATCTGGTAGATGGAATTTACCGTCTGCTGCTTAGCGACTATTCAATGCCCGTTAACATTGGTAATCCCAACGAAATATCGTTGAAGGATTTTGCAGAAGAAATTCTGGCATTAACTGGTAATAAAGTAAAGATAGTTTACAAGCCTTTGCCCGTTGATGATCCAAAGCAACGTCAACCGGATATTACCAAGGCAAAAACATTGTTAGGTTGGGAGCCAAAAGTGAATCGAAAAGAAGGATTAAAAATAACATACGATTATTTCAAATCGTTGCCGCCGGAGGAATTAAATAAACAACCGAAAGAATTTATCAGTCAGAAATAAACTTTAATAAAAATAATGTACCAAGAATTAGTAAATAGAAAAGAGAAACTGGCTGTAATAGGATTAGGCTATGTTGGATTGCCGATTGCATTAGAATTTGCCCGTAAAATATCTGTTATTGGATTTGATATCAATGCAAAACGGGTGGAGATGATGAAGCAGGGGATTGATCCCAGTAATGAATTAGAAAAGGAAGCATTTGATGGATGCGATATTACTTTCACCGATTCGCTGGATGTATTACGGGAGGCTAAATTTTTTATTGTAGCTGTTCCAACACCGGTGGATGAACATAATGTGCCAGATTTAACACCGGTAAAAAAAGCATCAGAAACTATTGGTAAGGTTATTAAGAAAGGTGACTACGTTGTTTTTGAATCTACCGTTTACCCTGGTTGCACAGAAGAAGATTGTTTACCGGTAATTGAAAAATTATCCGGCTTAAAAGATGTTATTGACTTTAAATCAGGCTACTCACCAGAGAGAATTAATCCAGGTGATAAAACACATACACTGGCCAAAATCATAAAAGTTGTTTCCGGTTGCGATGCGGAATCGCTGGAAGAAATTGCCAAAGTGTACGAACTGGTGGTGGAAGCAGGTGTACACAAAGCATCTTCAATTAAAGTAGCTGAAGCAGCAAAAATTATTGAGAATACGCAACGGGATTTGAATATTGCTTTAATGAATGAACTATCCATCATCTTCGGAATGATGAATATTAATACATATGAAGTGCTGGAAGCGGCGGGTACTAAATGGAATTTCTTAAAATTTCAGCCGGGTCTGGTTGGAGGCCATTGCATCGGTGTAGACCCTTATTATCTTACATACAAAGCTAGCGAGTTAGGCTACGATGCCGAAGTGATTTTAGCAGGAAGAAATATAAATGATAATATGGCTAAATATGTTGCAAAATCAGTTGTACAGCATATTATCAAAAATTCAGGGGACGTAAAATTATCCAAAGTGCTGGTAATGGGAGCTACGTTCAAAGAGAATGTGAGTGATATTCGTAACTCAAAAGTAGCTGATGTAGTAAAGGCCTTGAAATCGTATTACGTAAATGTGGATGTGCAAGACCCTTATGCCGATTCGGAAGAGTTGCAACATGAATATGGTTTTGGATTGGTTGACAAAATTGCAAATGATTATGATGTTGTAATTGTAACAGTGCCGCATAACGAGTACAAGGATTTGGACGACGAATATTTTTCCAGCATAACCAAGTCTCATGGACTGGTGGCTGATCTAAAAGGAATTTATCGTAATTGTATTACTAACAGAGCTTATTGGAGTTTATAATATGTCATTTCATAAAACAGATTTTCCAGGATTATTGGTTTTTAAACCAAGAGTGTTTGAGGATAGTCGTGGTTACTTTTTTGAATCATACAATGAAAATACTTTTAAGCAAGAAGGTATTGATATACGTTGGGTGCAAGACAACCAGTCGTCCTCCACCTATGGTGTGATTCGTGGATTACATTATCAATTATCACCGTTTGCTCAAACCAAATTAGTAAGGGTGCTGCGGGGAGAAATATTGGATGTGGTTGTAGATTTACGAAAAGGCTCGCCAACCTATGGCAAAAGCCATAGTGAAGTGCTGTCAGCAAAAAGCAAAAAGCAGTTGCTGGTACCAAAAGGATTTGCTCATGGATTTTCAGTATTAAGCGAAAAAACAGAAGTACTATATAAATGTGATGGCTTTTATAATAAAGAAAGCGAAGGCGGTATTATTTATAATGATTCGGAATTGAATATAGATTGGAAGGTGCCAGTTGATAAAGCAATTGTTTCGGGGAAAGATCAATTGCTACCTACTTTTGCTAATTGTATTAATAGTTTTGTATTTGAAGGGTAAATAAAATGTCTGTAAAACCAAAGATATTGGTCACAGGTTCTAACGGTCAGTTAGGAAAAGAGCTAAAACAACTGGAATCTTCATTTCCGCAGTATGAATTTGTTTTCTTATCAAGGGAAGATTTGCCCATTCATCATTTTGAACTGCTTCGTAATTTTTTTAAAGGTTATCATCCGCAATATTTAATTAACTGTGCTGCTTATACCGCTGTTGACAGAGCCGAAACAGAAAAGGAGCTGGCCTTCCAGGTAAATGCAGAAGCAGTAGGGGTGATGGCGGCAGTTTGCAAGGAATACAATACAAAGTTGATTCACATTTCAACTGATTATGTTTTTGATGGTACAGCCACTAAGCCCTACACTGAAGAAGCTCCTACGAACCCACAAAGTGTGTATGGTGCATCAAAATTAGAAGGTGAGCAAGAGGCCTTACAATTCAATCCTGATACTATCATTATCAGAACGGCTTGGGTTTACTCGGAATTTGGAAAGAACTTTGTAAAAACGATGCTCAAGCTAATGAGTGAAAAGGAGGAAATTAGCGTTGTAGCTGATCAGGTTGGTTCGCCAACATATGCGGCTAATTTGGCCCAAGCTATCTTAGCGATTGTTTCTTCTGCTAATTGGCAGCCGGGTATTTATCATTATACTGATGAAGGAATTATCAGTTGGTACGAATTTGCTTTAGCTATTAAAGAGATCACTGGAAGTACTTGTCGGGTAAATCCAATTTCTACAACCGCATATCCTACACCAGCTAAAAGACCTGCCTACTCTGTGTTAGATAAATCAAAAATTCAGAAAACTTTCGGAGTGGTGACTAATAACTGGAAAAGCAGTTTTGCGGTATGTTTATCGAAGCTCAAATAAAAACCCCGCCATTTAGCGGGGTTTGTTGGCCTATAAGGATTCGAACCTTAAACGACTGAACCAAAATCAGTTGTGTTACCATTACACCATAGGCCAATCACACTTAATTTATCGAAGTGCCAATTTTTCAATTGGGAGTGTAAAAATAGGGCTATCAGGCTTTTCTCCCAAATGCTTTTTAAAGGAATTTATACCGGGATTGAGAAAATTATACCCAATTACAAACTAATCACTTTGACAAGATACCTTCTTCTTCCTCTTTCTTTTTCAGCTCTTTAATTTTATCCAAAGCTCTGGCCACCACATCGCACATGATGGTGTACAAAGCTCCTTGTTTGGCATTCTCATATATATAATCCAAGGCCTGATCTTCGTTAGGAATTATTACGGTTGGAAGATCCGGATTCACTTTCCGAATTCCTTGTTGCAAAAGATCAATAATATCGTCGGCAGTACGTCCACGAAGGTTCTTGTCGCAACGAATAATAATTTCATCAAAGAACTGTGCAGAAATTTCTCCCAATTCCCGGATATCTTCATCCCGCCGGTCACCAGTGCCGGAGATTACCCCAATTTTTGTTGGATAATCCAGTTTGCTTACAAAATCGCAAAGCAGTTTTAGTCCATGCGGGTTATGCGCAAAATCCGCCAGCATGGTAAAGTTTTTGAATTGGAAAAAATTCAATCGTCCGGGGGTCAAACTTTCACTCGGAATAAAAGTTTGCAATCCTGTTCGTATATCATCAATAGTAATGTCACGGAATAAATAGGTAGCAAGTACCGCCGGCAAGCAGTTGTTGATGTTATGGACTGCTTTTCCTTCATACGTCAAAGGAATATCCCTTGCTTGTAATACCCGTATTTTCCAACTGCCTTTCATTATGGTAACATATCCATTTTCATACACACATGCCAGGCCATTCGTAGCCGCATGTGCTTTTATACGTGGATTGTTTTCATCCATACTAAATAAGGCAATATTGCACCGCAGATCATTTTTCATCTTGTACACTAAATCGTCATCGGCATTCAATACTGCATAACCGTGTTGAAAAACAGTTTCGGGTACTACCTGTTTTACTTTTGCCATGGCATTAATATCATTGATTCCGCCAAGGCCAATATGGTCCTCTGCTACATTGGTAACTACAGCTACTTCGCAACTTTGAAAAGCCAATCCCGATTTTAAAATTCCACCCCTTGCACATTCTAATACGGCAAAGTCAACTGTAGGATCCTTTAATACAAAGGTGGATGATACAGGCCCTGTGCAATCACCTTTCATCATCAATTGGTTTTGTATGTACACCCCGTCAGAAGTAGTATAACCAACTTTTTTACCGGCACTTTTTGCAATATGCGCTGTTAATCTGGTGGTTGTTGTTTTGCCATTCGTTCCTGTTATTGCTATTATAGGAATACGACCTGCACTGCCTTTTGGAAATAGCATATCCACCACCGGTTCTGCCACATTTCTTGGTAATCCTTCAGATGGGTCAATATGCATTCGGAATCCAGGAGCTGCATTTACTTCTAGAATCGCACCTCCATTTTCAGCAACTGGTGTTTTTAGATCAACCGCCATTACATCTACACCACAAATATCAAGACCAATAATTTTTGCGATCCGTTCAAACATAAAAATATTAGCTGGGTGTACTTCATCTGTTACATCTGTACTGGTACCACCGGTAGAAAGATTAGCTGTTGGTTTTACTAAAACTTGTTCTCCTTTTTTAGGAATTGTTTCTAATGTAATACCTGCATCGTCCAGCATTTTTTGGGTAAATTGGTCAATGGTAATTTGTGTCAGCACTTTTTCATGTCCAAACCCACGGCGAGGGTCTTTGTTGGTTTCATCAATTAACCATTGAATGTTATGCACTCCATCCCCAATAACCGATGCTGGTGTACGTAATGCAGCACAAATAAATTTATTATTAATAACCAGGCAGCGAAAATCATAGCCTGTAATAAAACGTTCTATAATTACATTGCGACCATAAACTTTTGCCGCTTCAAATGCTTTTAATGCCTGGTCTCTGTTGGTAATATTAGTAGTGTTTCCTTTGCCATGATTCCCGTCTATAGGTTTTATAACTAATGGATAGCCAAATTTTTCAATCGCCGCATCTAATCCTTCTTCTGTTCTAATTACAGTTCCTCTTGGCACCGGAATTTCAGCAGCCTCCAATAGCAGTTTTGTTTCTTCTTTATTACAAGCAATATCTACCGCAATGTTAGAAGTGGTTGAAGCAATTGTTGCCCGAATTCTTTTTTGATTAACCCCATACCCTAATTGTACCAAACTTTGTTTGTTCAATCTTATATAGGGAATTCCTCTTTTTGCAGCTTCATCAACAATGCACCCGGTTGATGGGCCAAGCCTTGTATCTTCCCGAATCTCCCGCATTTCCTGTATATCCTCTGCCAAGTCATAGTCTGTTCCATCAATCAATGCCTGCGCAATTTTAACGGATGCCTTCGCCGCATACACTCCGGCATCTTCTTCCATATAGCTAAACACTACATAGTACACACCCTCTTTTTCTCCTTCGGCAGTTCTGGTTCTGCCAAATCCGGTATCCATTCCGGCCAATGTTTGTATCTCCAGTGCAATGTGTTCAATCACATGTCCCATCCAGGTGCCTTCATCAACCCGTTGAAAAAAGCCACCGGGCACATTTTCACTACAACGATGTTCATATAAACTGGGCAACATTTTTTCTAGTCGTTCCCGAAAGCCAGGTATTGTATTAGTGGGTCGTTGTTCCAGATCCTCCAGGTCCAGTTTCATCTGGATTAATTTATTGCGACGAACACTCCAATAATTTGGTCCTTTTAGCACTTTAATTTCAAGAATCTGCATGTGTTATTTAGTTTAAAAATTCCGCTATCAGCGGTACAGGTTGGAAGTTAGTTTTTTTTAATTATGTAACCAACTATGTGCTACTATCATCGTCCCTTGCGTCGCACTCTTCAGGGTTCTGTTCGCTTCTCAACATTTTGGAATACTCTATGTGCTATCGGAATGGCATTTAAAAAAACTCAGCGAACCTTAATCTCGAAATTCGGAACTAACAGCTCTCCACTTTTTCACTACATTTATCAAAAGGAACGACCATGCCCGAAACCAACCGCCGTAAATTTTTACAAAGAGCCGGTATTTTTTCAGTTACTGCATTTCTTTCGTCATTAACTCAACCAGCCTGGAGCAGAAATTTGGATAGTGCATTAAGGAATGTAGAAGGCATTTCTCCCGATGAATTGGCCAGCGAAGAAGATTTTTGGTATTATATACAGCAATCCTTTACCGTATCTCCATCACTTATTAATTTGAATAATGGGGGAATTTCTCCCGCACCCAAAACGGTACAGGATGCAATGAAAAGATATTATGATTATTGCAATGAAGCTCCCAGTTATTATATGTGGCGGATTTTAGATCAGGGCAGAGAACCATTACGTAAAAACCTGGCAAAGCTGGCTGGTAGTAGTCCCGAAGAAATAGCGATCAACAGAAATTCATCCGAAGGATTAGAAACTATAATTTTTGGATTACAACTAAAAGCTGGGGATGAAGTGGTAGCTACGTTACAGGATTATCCAAACATGATCAATGCATACAAGCAACGGGAAATGCGGGATGGAATAAAAATGAAATGGATAAGTCTGGAATTGCCAAGTGAAGATGAAGATTATATGGTGCGGCAGTTTGTAAATGCGTTTACTACAAAAACAAAAGTGGTGCATGTTACTCACATCATTAACTGGAACGGACAGATATTACCGGTAAAGAAAATTGCACAGGAAGCGCATAAAAGAGGAATAGAAGTGTTGGTGGACGGTGCACATAGTTTTGCGCATTTCGATTTCAAAATCCCCGACCTCGATGCCGATTATTTTGCAGCAAGTTTGCATAAATGGCTATATGCTCCAATTGGAAGTGGGCTATTATATGTAAAAAAGGATAAAATAAAAAACATATACCCATTATTTGCTACCAGCGAAAACCCATTGAAAGATGACATACGGAAATTTGAAAATCTTGGCACAAGACCGATGTTTATAGAACAGGCTATTGGCAAAGCCATCGAGTTTCATGAAATGATCGGCAGCCAACGAAAAGAAAGACGATTGCATTACCTGAAGAATTACTGGATGGAAAAAGTAAAAAACATTCCGAAGGTAAAATTGAACACATCTATGAACCCGAAATATGGTTGTGCTATTGGTAATGTGTTAGTAGAAGGAAGGAAACCCGGCGAACTCGATTCTTTCTTATTGGATAAATATAAAGTACATACGGTTGGTATTGTATGGGAGAATATCAATGGTGTGAGGGTAACACCGAATGTGTACACAACAACAAAGAATTTGGATGTGTTGGTAGAAGGAATATCGGCATTTGCAAAAAGTTGAGATAGTAGCTGAATTTACATCTGGAAGCCTTTATATTTCCACATTTCCACAACTTGCTACTATTTTAAGGAATACTAACACATTCAATGTTATCGTTAAATCTTTTTTCAATTACTTTTGTTGGTAATCAAACCCCATTGAATGAGCCATCCTAAGGGAAAACTAATAGCCATAGGCGGAGCAGAGGATAAAGGAACCAATTTAGAAACCGGACAAGTTTACCGTAATAACCTAAACTTTTTTGAGCTCGGCATTCTTCGCCGGGTGGTGGAAGAAACAGGCGGACCCGCTGCCAGGATAGAAGTCATTACAACAGCCTCCATGATTCCATATGAAGTAGGCGAAAATTATCTCAATGCATTTGGTAAAATTGGCTGTACCAATATTGGTGTTATGCATATTCGTACAAGGCAAGATGCAATGAGTAATGAGTATATTGAACGTATTCGACATTGCGATGGAGTAATGTTTAGCGGAGGCAATCAGCTGCGATTGAGTGCTACCGATGGTGGTACAGAATTTTTATCGTTATTAAAAAAAAGATATAAGGAAGAAGAAGGATTTGTCGTTGCAGGAACAAGTGCAGGGGCAATGGCAATGAGCAATACGATGATCTATGAGGGCAACGCAGCAAGAGCTCACTTGAAAGGCGAAGTAAAAATTACAACCGGCCTGGGGTTTTTAGATAATGTTATTGTTGACTCCCATTTTGAAAAAAGGGGGCGATTTGGAAGATTATCACAAGCCGTAGCTGCAAACCCGGGTTGTATTGGTATTGGCTTAGGAGAAGATACAGGCATGCTTATCACAGAAGGAAATAAAATGGAAGCAATTGGTAGTGGATTGGTAATTATTATTGATGGGCATGATATTTTGCACTCTAATATTGCAGATATACCTGATGGCAACCCCATTAGCCTGGAGAACCTAAAAGTACATTTCTGCGAAAAGGGGAATGGATACCTGATAAAAGAACGAAAATTTCTACCTGAAGCTTCAGAAGGTTCTGTTATAAGAAAGCAGGTGGATGTAGAATAGGTTTCTTTTACGCAACCTAAATAAATAGTCAGGCATCTGGATATCCGGATGCTTTTTGTTTTTTACATTTAGAGAATTAAGATATTTGTTTTGCACTTCGAATAGGGTGAGTAGCGAACTGAACGCTGAAGAGTGCGACGCAACGAAGCTGATAATAGCAATTAGTTGACTCAAAAAATAATTCTAGCATGAAGAAAATGTTGTTCATCTCTTTCGTATTTATAGCCTGTTCTTTTGTGCCGCAAAAGAAAACTAAAGTTGTTTTTTTTGGCGATTCAATCACTGAACTTGGAGTTAAAGAAAAACCTTACAAAGGATATATTCTTCAATTGGATAGTATTTGCAAGGGGGAAAAGAAAGCAGAGCAATTTGATTTTGTTGGTTCAGGAATTGGGGGTAACAAAGTATATGATCTGTATTTGCGATTAGAAGAAGATGTGCTTAGTAAGAACCCTGATGTGGTGGTGATTTATGTAGGTGTAAACGATGTGTGGCATAAAACATTATTGGGTACAGGCACGGATGCAGATAAGTTCGAGAGATTTTATCTTGCTATATTAAGAAAGCTCAAAGAAAAAAATATTAAAGCTATTCTTTGTACACCAGCAGTAGTGGGAGAGAAGAAAGATATGAGTAATCCTTTAGATGGTGACTTAAACCGGTACAGCAATATTATCCGGGATATGGCAAAGAAAAATAATTTACTGCTGATTGACCTTCGGCAAAAATTTTTAGATTACATCAAAACTAATAACCCCGACAATCAGGAAAAAAATATTTTAACTTATGACAGAGTCCACTTAAATACTAAGGGAAATCAGTTTGTAGCTGATTTAATGTGGAAGGCAATAAAGTCGCTGTAATTTTTTAATATTAAAAAAGATGAATTACTATACTGCTTTGATCAGGTAATAATTTTTCTTTCCTTTTTGTACCAATAAGTAAGTGTTATGGAGGAGTAGTGAACTGTCAATTTTAAAATCAATTCCTTCCACTTTATTTCTATTGATACTTACTCCTCCACCTTGTACTGTTTTCCTCGCTTCGCCTTTACTTGGGAAGATGGAAGTTTCTGCAAGAAAAGAAACTACGTCTATACCTGCCGAAATTTTTTCTTTGGACAGATCAGATTTTATTACACCAGCCATTCCTTCCAGATCTTCAATACTCAGGCTTTCTGCAGGTGCATTTTGATTGGCAAAAAGTTTTTGTGTGGTTTCAATTGCTTTTTCTAATTCGTCTTTACCATGAACCAATGTTGTAATTTCTTCGGCTAGTTTCTTCTGCAAATATCTTTGCCCCGGATCATTTTGATGTGCTGCGAGTATATCATCTGTTTCTTCTTTTGTAAGAAACGTAAAAATCTTGATCCATTTTTCTGCATCTGCATCACTTGCATTCAGCCAGAATTGGTAGAATTGATACGGACTTGTTCGAATAGGATCCAACCAAACATTACCGCTTTCAGTTTTACCAAATTTTCCTCCATCAGCCTTTGTTACAAGGGGATTAGTAAATACAAATGCTTCGCCTCCACATTTTCTGCGTATTAATTCCGTGCCAGTTGTCATATTACCCCACTGGTCGCTTCCGCCCATTTGCAATTTGCAATTTTTATGCTGGTACAGCCAATAGAAATCGTAACCTTGCATCATTTGGTAGGCGAACTCCGTATAACTGATTCCGGTATCTCCTTCAATGCGTTTTTTTACACTATCCTTAGCCATCATATAATTAACAGTGATATGTTTGCCGGCTTCTCTCAAAAAATCAATAAAAGAAATAGCTTTGAACCAGTCATAGTTGTTGACTAGCTCCGCAGCATTCGGGAGCGATGGGTTAAAGTCAAGAAATTTTTCTAATTGTGCTTTTATACCCGCCACATTCTTTTGCAATGCCTCTTCACTGAGTAGATTTCTTTCTTCGCTTTTTCCGCTGGGGTCGCCTACCATTCCTGTGGCACCACCAATCAATGCAATGGGTTTATGTCCAGCTTTTTGAAAATGAATTAATAGAATTATGGGTACCAGGCTGCCAATATGGAGACTGTCCGCAGTAGGGTCAAAACCAATATACCCGGTAGTAACCTCTTTTTTAAGTTGTTCTTCAGTTCCGGGCATAATGTCCGAAATCATTCCTCTCCAACGTAATTCTTCTATCAAATTCATATCTAAAGCAGTGATTTACACAAAAGTAAGGGAGAATCTTATAGTCTGTTCTCAAAGGCAATATTTTTCTAATTAATTCGTTTTCAATATCTGTTCTTTTTGCCACCAAACCTATGATTTTACAGGCTTTAAGACTAATTTTACAAGAATCCCGTACTTAATGAAAGCATACCTCTACCATTTGCTTATTAGAAAATTCTATGAATGAAAACGAACCGCTTATACCTACCCCTAATTACAACTTTATTTTTCTTTTCTGCCAACGCACAATTCAGAAAGTATTCCAATGAGTTTTTAAATATTGGAGCCGGTGCCCGGGGCTTAGCTATGGGTAGCGCCCAGGTGGCGTCTGTTAATGATGGTACTGCAGGTTATTGGAACCCAGCCGGCCTTGTTGGTGTTAAAGACAATCCTCAAATTAACCTGATGCATGCGGAGTATTTTGCTGGTATTGGTAAATATGATTATGCCAGTATTGCTCTTCCTACTTCAAACAACAAACGTACAATCGGTATAACTGGTTTACGCTTCGCTGTTGATGACATTATGAATACCTTGTTTTTGGTAGAGCCGGATGGTTCCATTAATTATAATAATATACAGGCCTTTTCTTCTGCAGACTATGCATTTATTTTTTCGTTTGCACAAAAAATAAAAGAGAAGGCTAATAAGAATATAAACTTTGGTTTAAATGCAAAAGTCATTCATCGTAGTGTAGGCAAGTTTGCAAAAGCCTGGGGATTTGGTTTAGATGCAGGTTTGCAGATTCGCAGCAATAAATGGCGTTTTGGTATCGCTGGCAGGGATATTACCAGCACTTTTAATGCATGGTCATTCACTTTTACAGAAAGGGAGAAAGAGGTTTTATACCTTACGAATAACGAGATTCCTGTTAAATCAACAGAGCTTACTGCTCCAAGAGTGGTGTTAGGTATTGCCAGAGAGTTTTTGTTGGGTAAAAAATCAAGTTTATTAGCCGAAGCAAATATTGATGTAACATTTGATGGGCAACGAAATACGCTGATTAGTTCTAATCCGGTAAGCGCCGATCCAAAATTGGGTTTAGAATTAAATGTAAATAATATTTTTTTTCTACGGGGTGGGATAAATAATTTTCAAAAAGCACTGGCAGATGGTGATACGATAAACCAAAGAAAAGTATGGGTTTATCAGCCAAGTGCCGGAGCTGGATTTCGTATTCAAAATGTTACGATCGATTATTCATTTACTAATCTGGCCAACCAATCGAACCCTTTATTTACCCATGTATTTTCTCTGCAACTAAACCTTGTAGGAAGAAAAGAAAAAACGAACTAAACTAATTGTACCTGATAAAACCTGCTTTCATGAAAAAATTTTTACTTACGCTGTCGATTTTTGTAAGTCTTTTTGCACAATCGCAGACATTTAATAACGAGTGGATTGATTATAATAAAACGTATTATAAATTTCCAGTTTGGACCACTGGTTTATACAGAATAAGTCAACCTACTCTTTCTTCATTGGGATTAGGAGCTGTTCCGGCTGAACATTTTCAATTATGGCGCAATGGCGAGCAGATTACATTATATACATCTGTACAAACAGGTATAATGGGAAGCAGCGATTATATTGAGTTTTGGGGTGAAATGGCTGATGGAAAGCCAGACAAAGATTTGTACAGAAATCCAGATTATCAGCTAAATGAAAAATGGAATGGACAGACAGATACTGCTGCATTTTTTCTTACAGTAAATACATCAGGTAGTAATTTAAGATTTTCGCCAACACCTAATAATTTGAGTGGGCCACTACCAACTGTTGAACCATATTTTATACATAATGAAGAAACCTTTTATAATGAAATTTTTAATCAGGGCTTTGGGGCTGTGGTTGGATCTACCATTTATTCTTCGGCCTATGATATTGGTGAAGGTTTAACTTCTGCAAATATTGGTACAGGTGGTATACGTACTGTCACACTTTCAAACCTCCATGTATTTAATGGTACTGGTGCGCCTAATGCTATTTTTAAACTTAACGCAGCAGGTAATTCATTAACACCACGACAAGTTGAAGTGACTATAAACGGTAGTCCTATTCTAAATCAAACAATGGACTTTTTTGATTATATCAAAGCCACTGCAACAGTTCCGTTAGCAGATATCAGTTCTGGAACCGCAGCTATTCAAATAAAAAATGCTTCTACTACGGCAAATAACAGGATGGTAATAGCCAAGCATCAATTGATTTATCCCCGCATTTTTGATTTTGGCGGCAATAAAAATTTTTATTTCGAATTATCAGCAAATCCTGCAGGAAATTATTTAGAGATTACAAACTTTAATCATAACGGTACAGCGCCAATACTGTATGATATTACAAATGGGAAAAGATATGTCGTTAACATAGATAATCCTATTTTATTAAAAGTATTGCTGCTTCCATCTGCAAGTGCCAGAAAGCTTATTCTCGTTAGTCATGATGCATCAAATATTGCAGCAATTACCAATGCTCAACAACGCAATTTTGTAAATTTTACTAATGCTGCAAATCAAGGAAATTATTTAATCATCAGTCACCCGGCATTACTTAATGGGACAGGAGGAATAAATCCAGTTGAAGAATATAAAGCATATAGAAGCTCTGCTCTCGGCGGCGGGTTTAATGCAAAAATTTATATGATTGATGAGCTGATTGATCAATTTGGCTTTGGTATTACAAAAACTCCACTGGGTATTAGAAACTTTTTAATGTGGGCAAGAAGAAATTTTACTACAGGTGAGATCAAGAATGTTTTTCTTATTGGGAAATCTGTTTTGTATTATCAGTATCGTAGTAACAGGGCACACCCCGACATTAGTAAATTGGCCTTAATACCATCTTTTGGTAGCCCGGGTTCCGATATATTGTTAAGCTGCGAGCCGGGAAGTGAAATTCCGATTACCCCTATTGGTCGTCTTTCAGTAATAAAGCCTGATGAGGTTAGTTTGTATTTGAACAAGGTAAAACAGTATGAGCAAGCTCAGGCTATCTCGTCTCCTTCTATAGGCATTCAGCAGTGGAAGAAAAATATAGTGCATATAGTTGGTGCCAGCGATCAGAATTTACAGTCTATACTCGATATCAATATGACGAACTACAAGGCCATAGCTCAGGATACACTTTTTGGTGCTAACGTTCATACATTTAGTAAAACGTCTACGGACCCTGTTGAGCAATCAAATAGTGCGAGGTTAAAAAGCCTCTTTACTGAAGGAATAGGAGTGGTTACATATTTTGGTCACTCTTCTGCGACTACACTTGAGTATAACCTTGATGATCCAGAGAACTATAACAACCAGGGGAAATACCCAGTATTTATTTTTCTTGGTTGTAACGCCGGTAATTTTTTCAATTTTAATCTTGCACGACTACAAACCAATGAAACTATATCTGAAAAATATGTATTGGCAAATGAACGGGGTGGTGTAGCATCATTAGCAAGCAGCTCTCTGGGAATTGTTCATTATCTGGATATATATAATACCCGGACTTATGATGCTTTCTCAAAAACTAAGTATGGTAAATCAATTGGGGAGATAATGAAAGAGGCTATAACTCAGACCTTTAATCTCACTACACAAAACGATTTTTATGCAAGAATGCAATGTGAACAGACAACTTTGCATGGAGATCCTGCATTGAAATTACATGCATTTGATAAGCCTGATTATGCTATTGAAGATCCCTTGGTTAAAGTTTCACCAACGTTTATTTCAGTGGCAGAGCCTTTTTTTAAAGTTGACGCTAAGTTTTTGAATTTAGGCAGAGCTACTAATAAGGAGATAGTTATAGAAGTAAAGCGAACTTATCCTGATCTTACAACTGAAGTAATTCATAGAGAAACTATTCCAGGTATTCGTTTTGCGGATTCTCTCAGTTTTAATATACCCATTGTAGCTACAAGGGATAAAGGCCTCAATAAGATTACTGTAACAGTAGATGCAGATAATTCAGTTGATGAGCTATACGAAACAAATAATACGATTACTAAGGATGTATTTATTTTCGAAGACGAGGCTCGTCCCATCTATCCTTATCCTTATTCAATTGTTAACAGACAGGATATTAAATTAATAGCAACAACGGCTAATCCGTTTGTTTCCCTCCGTCAATATAATATGGAGATTGATACAACTGAGCTGTTTAATTCGCCATTAAAAGTTACAAGATCAATAAATTCAACAGGTGGTGTATTAGAATTTATTCCCGGTTTCGCATTTCAGGATAGTGCTGTTTATTATTGGAGGGTTGGGGCGGTTCCAACATCTGGTTCTCCACTTTGGAATACTTCTTCATTTATTTACCTGCCTAATAGCGATTTAGGATTCAGTCAGGGCCATTATTTTCAACACCTTAAGTCTGACCACGATAATATTACATTGGATGGTCAAATCAGAACCTGGAAATTTGATTCTACAGAACATTTTATTTTTGCAAAGAATGGTGTGTTTGGATCTGCGACAGGACAAGAAGGGGATTTAATTGTGTCTCCTGATGGTGTTCCTTTTATACGGAGTGCTTGTGTAGGTTTTTCTCTTATTTTCAATATTTTTAACCCTCTTACATTTCAAGCGGATAAAAATCTAACGGGCAGGTATGGTTCAGCTTTACCATGCCAACCAAGCAGACAATGGAATTATGAGTACAGTTATATGACCCCGGCAACCAGAAAGTTGGCTATGGATTTTATGGACTCAATTCCTCCTGGTTACATTGTGGTGGTTAGAAATATAATGAACGCCGGACAACCTGCTGGTGGGTATATTGATTCTTGGATTGCTGACGAAGGTATCAATGGGGCTGGCAATACTTTATATCATAAATTAAAGAATGTTGGGTTTAATGTTCTTGATTCATTTAACCAGCCGAGATCATTTATTCATATGTATATAAAAGGGAATACAGGTTTTGCGCCGTCTTCCGCAATGAGTGTCGGCCAGTTTGATTTAGTATCAATGACCAGAGATTTTATGACTCCCGATACTGTTGGTTATATTACATCACCTGCTTTTGGAAAAGCTAAGGCCTGGAAAGAAATACAATGGCGCGGAACAGAGGCTCCTGATGTAACACCTGGTGATGCGCCAACGGTTGATGTTATTGGTGTTGAAGGTTCAGGTAATGAGTCTCTTTTATTTTCTGGATTGGATATTAATCAGCAAGATTTTAATATTAGTTCTATTGATGCCGAAGCTTATCCATATTTAAAATTAAGAATGCGAAATGCTGATTCTATTAATTACACGGCATACCAATTGAAATTTTGGAAAATTACTTACGACCCGGTTCCTGAAGGGGCAATGGCTGCCAATATATTTTTAAAAGTAAAAGATACTGTTGATGTGGGAGAACCTCTAGACTTTAAAATTGCGTTTAAAAATGTAACCCATGTAGACTTTGATAGTGTAAAAGTAAAAATGGTAATTACAGACAAAAATAATGTGCCTCATATAATTCCACTACCAAGAAAAAGACCCCTTCCGGGTAATGATCCGGTAAATGATACCCTGCATGTAGGAGCATTAATCAATACGGAAAATTTCTCTGGATTAAACACTTTGTACCTGGAAGTAAACCCAGATGATGACCAGCCAGAGCAATATCATTTTAATAATTTTGCATTCCGCAATTTGTATGTAAAGCCCGATAGCCTCAATCCATTGTTGGATGTTACGTTTGATGGAGTGCATATTTTGAATAGAGATATTGTTTCTTCAAAGCCTGATATTGTTGTTAAACTCAAGGACGAAGCAAGGTGGATGATACTGAATGATACTTCATTGCTTACATTGAATGTTCGTTACCCCAACGGAGCTATAAGAAGATTTTACTTTAATAATGATACATTACAGTTTACACCAGCTGGTCAGGCGCCAAGTGTTGATAACACAGCGATGATTAATTTTAAACCATACTTTACCGAGGATGGAGAATACGAGTTAATTGTAACAGGTAAGGATAGAAGCGAAAACGCAGCAGGTGCAATTGAGTATAGAATAATATTTGAAGTGATTAATAAGCCAATGATTTCAAATATGCTCAATTATCCAAATCCTTTTACAACATCAACGGCCTTCGTTTTCACCATAACAGGTAGCGAAGTTCCACAGAACATAAAGATTGAGATAATGACTATTACCGGAAAAATTGTTCGGGAAATCACAAAAGATGAATTAGGGCCATTGCAAATTGGGCGTAATATAACCGAGTTTAAATGGGATGGTACCGATCAGTACGGACAAAAATTGGCAAATGGTATTTATCTCTACCGCGTAGTTACAAACTTGAATGGCAAATCGCTGGATAAGTATAAATCACAGAGCGATAAAACTGACAAATACTTTAACAAAGGTTACGGTAAAATGTACCTGATGCGATAATCAGCAATCTATAAGGCTTAAAGGAGAGTGTAAATCACTCTCCTTTTTTATTTTCAGGTGGTAGACACACAAAAGTTCCCTTTTTCAAAACATCCTCCGCCTGACTTGTTATACATTTGCAGACCTTTAATTCTTGAAATGGCAAAAATTGGCATCAACATAGCAACGGGAAGTATTCAGCAACAAGAAATGATTGTGGGTATTGACTTAGGAACTACCAACAGTTTAGTGGCTGTAATACATCCAGATAGCAAAAAGCCAGTGGTGTTGAAGGAGTTTGACGGAAATGCATTAGTGCCATCTGTTATTCATTTTGGCGAAGCAGCTGGTATCTCCGTTGGAGATGATGCCAAAAAATACCTTATAAAGGAACCACAGAACACAATTTTTTCCGTTAAAAGATTAATGGGTAAATCCTACAATGATGTTCGTAACACATCTTCCTTTTTTACTTATAAAGTAATTGATGATAATACCGATAGTCTTGTAAAAGTTCAGGCGGGTGATAAGTTCTACTCACCTGTTGAGTTGTCTTCTTTGATATTAAAGGAGCTTAAAACAAGAGCAGAACATATTCTCAAAACTCCGGTCAACAAAGCGGTAATAACTGTTCCCGCCTACTTTAACGATTCGCAACGACAAGCAACAAGAGATGCCGGAAAACTAGCAGGCCTCGATGTGTTGCGTATAGTTAATGAGCCTACAGCTGCAAGCCTTGCATACGGAATAGGCTTGAATAAAGATGAAATTAAAACTATTGCTGTTTATGATCTGGGTGGAGGAACTTTTGATATATCCGTACTAAGAATTGCAGGAGGCATATTTGAAGTGCTATCCACCAATGGAGATACCTATCTTGGAGGAGATGACTTTGATAGTGCTATCGTAAAGCATTGGATTTTTCAGATAGGAATATCGGAAAGTGAATTGTCTGAGAATAAAAACCTTTCTCAAGAATTACGCCTACTTGCAGAAGAAGCCAAAATTTACCTGAGCTCAAAAGATTCATTTGCTGGAAATGTTATTGATAAAAAAGTGCATTTATCCAGGATTGAATTTGAGCAATTGATAAAACAATTTGTTGACAAAACAATTGTTTGTTGCAAAAATGCTCTTAGCGATGCTGGTCTTACAGTTGGTAGTATTGATGAAATAGTAATGGTAGGAGGTTCAACCAGAGTGCCAATGGTGAAGAAAATGGTGGGGGATTTTTTTCAAAGAAAAATCAATGATTCATTGGACCCAGATGAAGTAGTAGCACTTGGAGCTGCTATACAAGCCGATATTCTTGCCGGAAACAATAAAGATCTTTTATTGCTGGATATTACTCCATTATCACTTGGCATTGAAACAATGGGTGGATTAATGGATGTGCTAATGGCTCGTAATTCTAAAATACCTTCTAAGGCCTCCCGTCAATACACTACACAAAAAGATGGGCAGGGAAGTATGCGGATTGCCGTTTACCAAGGGGAAAGAGATTTAGTAAAGGATAATAGAAAACTTGCCGAATTCAGCCTCTCAGGAATTCCCGGTATGCCGGCAGGATTGCCTAAAGTAGAAATATCTTTTTTGATTAATGCAGATGGTATTCTTCAGGTAAAAGCCAAAGAGTTAAGAAGCGGCGTAGAGCAAACTATCGAAGTAAAACCCCAGTATGGGTTAACAGATGATGAAGTAGAAAAAATGCTTTTTGCATCTATTACTCATGCAAAAGAAGATATACAAATAAGAGCATTAGTTGAAGCACAAACTGAAGCAACCATTTTATTGGATACTACAAGCCAATTTTTGAAAAAGAATCGTTCTTTTCTAACTGCTGATGAATTAAGTAAAACAGAAAATGCCATGAATGAGTTGACTAACTTGTTGCCCTTGGCAAATAAAGATTCAATTCAAACTGCTATCGAAAAACTAAATGAAATCTCAAGACCATATGCTGAACGACTAATGGATGAGGCGGTGAATAAGGCTATGAAGGGTAAGGTGATTTAACTCTATGTCTTCTAATCCCATTAATGCCTTTCCATACAAGGAATAATATTACGATAAGATGTAAAGCAAGAGCAGCAAGCCAAACAAGCTTTCTTTCATATTTAAATTCCACTATGCCTTCTCCTTTGGGAATTTTAATGCTCATTCCAGGTCGGTTATCGCTTATTATTTCAACTTCTCTATTGTTATAAAATGCCCTCCATCCGGCATAATAGTTTTGCAAAACGATTAAAGTTGAAGAGTCTTCGACGTTTACAGATGCTTTGATATTTGTTGGTCGTTGAATCAATAACTGAATGGAGCTGGTCGTAGAATCATTTTCAAAATAAACAACAAGGTTTTTAGTCTTGGTTACTTTATTTTTTGTTGCTGAGGAATCAGAATAGAAATTGTTTAAAGTTAATGGTCCTCTGTATGCATCTTTGGTAGAGATTTCTTTTCTAAAAATATTTATGTTATGCCAAGTGTTGTTTTTACTATCCATGTAAGTGGTGGTAACATCATCTGGCCCTTTTAATTGCAATGGAAACCCTTTGGACGGAAGTAAAATAGCATTTACTTCTGAAATGGAGGAACTGCTCACCGAGAAAAAGGGTGTACAAATAAGCGTATTTATTAAAAGGTCTAATGTAAAAGTTATTCGTAATAAATCTTGTCGGTTTGATTTTATCAGTAAAAGAATTATAATTAGAAAACATGCCTGTATAATAGAACTTATCAGTAATGAGCTTTTGTAATTAATTTTTCTTACAAAAGCCGTAAAATTGCTTAAGGAAGATGTTTCTAAATTATTAATATTAAGGAAGACAACAATCAGGCAAATAGTCAATAATAACCCTGTCAGGCGAACAATAGTTTTTGTTTCAAGGTTCTTTAAAAAGAATAGTTCCTTCATATTTTTATTTCGGAATGCTATTCCTATAAAAATGATAAGGGCTATAATAAAATATAGGCGGAAAATTGCCGGATTTCGGAAATATGGAAATCCGGGTAAAATGTTTAGTAAATTTCTTACCGGGGTTACTCCTCCAAAAGAGGTTAGTAAAAACAAAAAGGCTGCAATAAGAAGAAATAAAGCTGGTTTGTTTTTTTCTTTTACAGTCCTCCATACTGCAAGTGGTAAAAGAAGTAGTATAAATAAGCCCATATAACTGTGCAGCATAGTTCCTTCTGTATTCGTAAAATTCATCTTTACAGAAGTGAATGGCAGAAGTAAATTACTTAGAGAGTAAGGGTGCAGGTAATTCGAATTAAAGAATCCAACGTCAGTTGTAATTGAACTCCCTCTGCCAATATTTTTTAGCACTTCCATTGTATAATATAAACAAGGGATGCAAAGAAGTATTGTAAAAAAAGCAGCAACCCCCAAATATTTCAATCTTGAAACTCTCTTATTTTTTTCCTTTTCAAAAAATAAAAACCAGAGTAAAATGAAAATGGCTAGACTATATGTAGTAATAATATTAAACGCTGCATACACACTTGTAAACATCAATGTATAAACAATGGCAAATTGGATTGATTTTTTTAATGACGGATTTTTCAATAGGCTGAGCAAGCTGGAAATAATGAGCGGAATAAATGCGGCAGCGGTAATATATAAAAGCCATTGTGTAGAACCTACCATAAACCCGGAAAGCATATAGCATATAGCCAATAACTGTGAGAGGTTTTGATCTTTTAGAATGTGTTTTTGTAGCAAATAAAACATACCCCATCCGGCAAGTAGTACAAAAAACATAAACTCTATATGCAGTGTATAGATATTATAATTAAAAAGAGAGCTAAAAAGCATTTGAGGGGTGCTAAATATCCCCCATGTAAGATTGCTTTGCAATGGGAACCCCATTCCCCATGTATTAAACCAATAGGGAATTTCTCCGTTGTGTATTGACTGGCTGATGAAGTGATTGATAGGATACTCAAGAGCTATAATGTCGTTCTTTAGAGATCGTAACATAAAACTAACAGGAGCAAATGCAAATAAGCCAGCAATAGATATGAGCAGGTAAGGCTGTAAAATTTTTTTTAAAGAAGGTTGTTCCTCTTTCAAAGTATCCAGTTTAGTTGTTACGTTTCAACTTCCACGAACCGTTCACCACTGCATCATAAATAAAAATCGGTAAAAGTCGCTGGAGATGGAACACAAACCACCATCTTTTTGTTATGAATGCTCTTGCTTTCCTTTTGTCGATTGCTCTTTTTGATTGCTTGGCAGCTTTATTTGGGGAAGCAACCCAAAATAACCGATCTCCTTTTCCCATTGCAGTATCAATGTATCCCGGAATTAATTCTGTTATGCTAATATTTGCTTTGTCACTTTTTGATTTTACCCGTAAACTTTCCAGGTAAATAGATTGAAAGGATTTACTGGCATGATAGGCCGGGGCTGCTTTATTTCCTCTTGCTGCCGCTATAGATGTTACGCCAACAATATGTCCTTTGCCTGCTTGAAGAAAATATTCCCAGGCAGCAGTAATAATTTTTGTAAAACCTGTTACATTAATTATAGTTGTTTCTAATTCGGGTTTCTCTGCCAATGTATTGTTGAAATTAATTACAGAGGCAGCAATGATAATAATATCAACACCATTTATTTTTTTGATTAACTCTTTTATATGTAATGAAATATTCTCGTCGGCCATATCTGCTTGGTGACTGAATATTTTTCCAGGATACTGGATTTCCAGCTCTTTCAATAGATTACCTCTTCGGGCCATTATGCCAATAATACATTCTTCTTCAGCGTATAATTCTGCAAGCCTTCTTCCCAGGCCCGAGCTAGCACCAATGATGATGACTTTCTTACTCATGAACGAACTATTTGCTTATAGCTTTTTTTCTTTTCTTTTTCCCACCAGTATTGACCTAACATTTTTCTTGTAGCAAATTGACCAAAATACTTTTCAAAACTTCGATATAATATTACATCATACTTACGATGAAAATTTATCCAGCAGGCATTGCAATTCTTGCTGTAATGTTTTTGTTTTTCTTGCGCCTCTGTTCCGTTAAAAACCTCATCGAGGCTATTGGTAAAAACATTGCCGATCATGACATTTAAATTCTGGCAAATAGGTACATCGCCGTTGGGTAATATAACAAGGCTATCAAGTATGCTATAACAATTCAAATTTAATCCACCCCGTCTCCACTCATCATACAAAACAAGAAAATCAAAATTTTCCGGAAACTCTTTAATTATATCAGGAATATTTTCCCTTATGTTGATCAACTGTTCTTTAGTTACAGGTGGTGGCATCATTCCAGTTGTGTGCTCTGGCTTCTCACCAATTAATTGTTTTGCTTCTTTATAAGAACGTATCTCATCAGATTTAAGCGAACCAATATCGTTAAAGTGAGCTGTTTCTATTGTGTCAAAAAATGATATGTCGTTATAAACACCAACCCGCATATCAATGCCATATTTTTTAGCCACACCTGCCACATGCTTCATGTCGTCGAAATCATTATACGGAGATAATGTAAACATTAAACTGATAGGTACTTTCTTGTGCGTTTTCTCTAATACATTAATGATGCCTTCATATCCGTCTTTTCCTCTCATGTGCAGGTAAGAGTCTTTGTCGCCATCGACAGAAATAAACAAACGTTGTGGTGGACATTTTTCAACAGCTTCAATTACACTTTCTGGTTTTAATGCATTTGTAAGCAAATCAAAATTGGGATGATGTTTACTAAACCAGGCCATTATATCCATTGCATCAGGGTGCAAGAGAAACTCACCACCTTCTAGTCCAACTGTTGTTTTTTTCGTAACACAACGGCTGTTCATTATTTCTTTTATTTTTTCAAAAGGCAAATAGTTAACCGGTCTTTTTGTCCAGATAAGACAATGTTTACAGGCAGAGTCACACAGATCTGTGCCATAAATCATCAATGTAGATAATTTTTTATGACCGGGTCTCCACTGATTATTAAGAAAAGTGAGTCCTCTATTTATATAGTTTTTTGCAGAGTACATAGTGTAGTTACACCGGCAAAGTCTATTGTTTTTGATTGTAAAACTGTTGCCGGTGATTGTTAAAAGTAGTAAGAATTAAGCATTGCATAGGGTTTATGCATACTTGTTTTTCAATTGTAAAAATGGTTTTTCAAAATGACGGTAGCTTAAGAGGCTTAAGAGAACTGCAGCAGTTGTTACAATAATGCCACTTCCGGTTTCAGCAACTCTGTAACTGATATTTATTTTGTTGAGAATTAAGTCACGAAAATAGGGGAATAACAAAATATAAACCGGCCAGTGATAAACATAAAGACCGTATGATATTCTCCCAAAAAATTTTAGGATGCGAATATTTAAAAGAAATTGAATGATTTTTGATTCACCGGTAACAGCTTCGTATACAAGAATTCCAAAAAGAACTGCAAACGTAGTATATCCTACAAAAGAAAGATAGGGAAGGGTAACTGATTGCTGCGTATTAATAAAATAGAAGCCAAAATTTATTCCAGCCATCAGTAGCACAATAAATGTTGTATATTTTTTTAAAAAGCCGGGATTAGTTCGCATAAGCAAGGCAAGTATACTTCCTATACATAGACCATCTATTCTTGTAAATGTATAGAGGCTGCCATAGGATAAGTCTTCAATTTTGTACATCCAAATTGCATATCGAGCAATTATTACTACTACTAATATTAATGCGGCTATTACAAGAAGTCGCTTTGGCTTACGAATGAGTAGTATAATAAAAGGCCAGACAAGGTAAAATTGCTCCTCTACAGCTAAAGACCATGTGTGCAATAATATTTTATCGCCATAGGGCTCCTTAAAAACAAAGAGCCAGTTTTGTAAATATGTCCAGAGCCACAATTGATTATTGGTGTAATAACTACTTTCAATGTTAATGCTTTTGATAGTAGGTAAGATTAAAAGGCAAATAATCAATGTAAGGTAAAAGAGAGGAAAAATGCGCAAAACCCGACGCATAAAAAAGTTCCTGAGAAAGTTTGGTTTGTCAATTGTGTTTAAAAGAATTTCGGTAATAAGAAACCCGGAAAGAACAAAAAATAAATCAACGCCTAACCAACCGAAAAAGAAATAATTCATGAAACCGAAGTTGTGTAAGAAGACAACGAGTAAAATAGCAACTCCACGCAAACCATCAAGGGCAGGGTAGTAAGACCTGGCGGTATTGTCGGCAGTCATGGAGCGATAGAAGAAATGGGTTAGTTATTTCTATTTCAAAGATAATCTTCTAAGCAGATACTTACCAATTAAGTCGAACTCAAGGTTTATACTGTCGCCTTTTTTTACACTTTTTATATTGGTGTGTTCAAAAGTGTATGGTATAACGGCAACGCTAAAAGTCCTCTTTCTTACATTAAAAGCTGTAAAACTTATGCCGTCAACACAAATAGACCCCTTCTCAATTATCAGATCTGCAAATTTTTTTGGAAACTCAAATTCAAACAACCAGCTACCACCTTTTTCTTTTCTACTTAGGCAAACTCCTGTTGTATCAACATGACCCTGCACCAGGTGTCCGTCAATTCTATCATTTAAGCGAAGGCAACGTTCAAGATTTACAAGATTGCCCTTTTCCCAACTACCTACATTTGTTTTTTGCAAGGTTTCTTCTATAGCCGTTACCCGGTGAGCGGATCCGTTTATTTCTTCAACAGTAAGGCAAATGCCATTATGGCTCACACTTTGGTCAATTTTCAACTCAGTAGATATTGGTGACTCAAGCCAAAATGTTTTATTCGAGCCGTTGATAATGACCTCTTTAACTATCGCAATAGATTCAATTATGCCAGTAAACATAAGGCAAGATAAATCTTTTCCTCACTCGTTTCAGAGTTTCACTTTTCCCCCTTATCTTTGCACTCCTAAAAAAAATACCGAAGGAGGTATAAAATTTTATGCTGATTATTGATTCTAAAGACTGCGAAAACATAGACAAAGCTCTAAAGAAGTACAAGAAGAAATTCGAAAAATCTAAAGTATTACTTCAGTTGCGTGAACGTCAGGCTTTCATTAAACCTTCTGTAAGACGCAGAGGTGAAGTGCTTAAAGCTGTGTACAAGCAGAACCTGGCCAGCGGCAAAATCGAAAAATAACCTATTAGGTTAATCATATTCAAGGATAGCAGCAAGTTGTATAACTTTGCTGCTATCCTTCTTTTATTTATAAGGTAAAGTCCCTGCAATATCTTATGCCTGCTAATCCCGAACAAATCATTCAGCCCTTCATTGGCTACTTGCAATACGAAAAAAGGTATTCTGTCAATACTATCACATCTTACACCGCAGACCTGAACGATTTTTTCTCCTATCTGAGTGTACAATTCGGTGAAACATCATTAAAACACATCAATCATACATTCATTCGCAGTTGGCTAGCCAGTCTCAAGGACAATGGCCTTACTTCAAAATCCATCAACAGAAAAATATCAAGTCTAAAATCATTTTTTAAATACTGTGTAAGAACAGAGATATTGGCAAGTAGCCCCATGGGAAAAATTATTAGTCCAAAAATTGGTAAACGATTACCCGTATTTGTAAATGAAGAAGAAACAAAAAAGTTGGTTGAAACCATCACACAAACTAGTGATACCTGGAAAAGCTTGAATGCCAAAATGCTGATAACTATATTTTATAGTACTGGGATGCGTTTAAGTGAATTGATCACACTAAAAGAAAAGCAAATTGATTTTAGCCGGTCTTCTATTAAAGTGTTAGGGAAGGGAAATAAAGAAAGAGTCATTCCTGTAAGCCAAGAGACAATTGAAAATATTAAACAATACCAGGAATTAAGGAATAAAGAAATAGGAAGCACCGATGGTTTTCTCCTTGTAACAGAAAAAGGCAAAAAACTCTATCCCAAATATGCCTATTTGCTGGTAAATCAATATCTCGGAACCGTCGGCACAATCGACAAGAAAAGCCCCCATGTACTTCGGCATACTTTTGCCACGCATTTAATGAACAATGGAGCCGATCTAAACGCCGTAAAAGAATTGCTCGGTCATAGTAGCCTCGCTTCTACCCAGATTTATACACACAATACTATAGAAAAGCTAAAAAATATACACAAAAAAGCTCATCCAAAAGCTTGAAAAATTTACCTGCAGAACAATAAAAAATTAAGAGAATTTTGTTTGGGAGAAACCCTCATATGAACTAACTTGAAGTCAGACAGAAGAACTCCAAATCCCTAAAAGAAGGCCAACAAAAGTTCTTTATTTATTATTTTATCGTTTTAAAAAAGATGACTATGAACGTAAAAATTCAATCTGTTCATTTTGATGCAGACAGTAAGTTAATTGAGTATGTTAACCGCAAACTGGAGAAACTGAAACAATTCAGTGACCGCATCATTCAGGTAAATGTGTTTTTAAAACTAGACAATGTTGTCCATAACATTAAGGACAAGATTGCTGAGATTAGGGTGCATGTGCCGAGACACAATTTTTTTGTAAAATCAACTAGTAAATCATTTGAAGAGTCGTTTGATAATGCTTTCGACTCGATGGTAACTCAAATCAAAAGAAATAAAGAAAAACAAGCAGCTTAAAAAACTACAGACCTCACTTCGGTGGGGTCTTTTTTATATTACCAACTCAATTACTACTATCAGCTTTTGTTGCGTCGCACCATTCATCGTTCTGTAATTCTATTCACCATTTGCAAAAAGCAAAATCTTTATTGGCAAACCAGTATGGCAAAAGGCATTGGGGAAACTCTGATTATGAAAGTCGAAATCTGCTTCCAGTCACAACAATATTGAATGTTCCGCAAGCAAATTTTTCGGCACATTCAATTATTTTCATTCAATTATTCACAAGTAGTTGAAAACAAACAAAAAATTCCTCCTCCAAAATTTTTCCAATTATTAAATTCCCTTACCTTTGCCTTCCCAAAAATGGGGGTAGTTCTTTATTGCATTTAAACAAGCCGAAATAGCTCAGTTGGTAGAGCAACTGATTTGTAATCAGTAGGTCGCTGGTTCGACTCCAGTTTTCGGCTCACTAATCAGACGGTAGCGTCGGATTAATTGGGGGCAGATGGCCGAGTGGCTAAAGGCGACAGACTGTAAATCTGTTCTCTCACGAGTACGTTGGTTCGAATCCAGCTCTGCCCACTTTACCCGCCAAAGTCTCTTTTAAAACGAGACAAATGCGGTTGATTTAATAAATAGTTCTTTAAAAGAATTTACCAGCGGAAGTAGCTCATTTGGTAGAGCGGTAGCCTTCCAAGCTTCAGGTGGCCGGTTCGAGCCCGGTCTTCCGCTCCAGTTTCGAATACTGCCTGCGACGGCAGTGAAAAGCCGTTGTAGCTCAGTGGTAGAGCACTTCCTTGGTAGGGAAGAGGTCGTGAGTTCGATTCTCACTAACGGCTCTAAGCTGGCAGGTAGCAATAGAAATTTTCGAAAGTATTGCTGAGTAGAAAAAAGGACGACGAAGAGTGCGACGCAACAAAAGCTGATAGTAGCAATACTGCTGGCTTCATTGAATAAAAACAACAATTAGTAAAACACAATTAAAAACCGATAACAATGTCAAAAGAGACCTTTAAGAGGGACAAACCCCACGTAAACATTGGTACGATTGGTCACGTTGACCATGGTAAGACCACATTGACTGCCGCAATTACAGAAGTTCTTTCTAAAAGAGGCCTGGCGACAGCTAAAAAATATGATGATATTGATGGAGCTCCCGAAGAAAAAGAAAGGGGTATCACTATCAATACAGCTCACGTTGAGTACCAAACTGATACTCGTCACTATGCACACGTTGACTGTCCTGGTCACGCCGACTATGTGAAAAACATGATCACTGGTGCTGCTCAGATGGACGGTGCTATCCTTGTAGTTGCCGCTACTGACGGACCTATGCCTCAAACTAAAGAACACATCCTTTTGGCTCGTCAGGTAGGTGTACCAACAATGGTGGTGTTTATGAATAAAGTTGATCTTGTAGAAGATCCAGAATTATTGGAATTGGTTGAAATGGAGATCCGTGAAGAGCTTACTAAACGTGGCTTTGACGGTGACAACACTCCAATCATCAAAGGTTCTGCAACTGGGGCATTAGCTGGTGAAGAAAAATGGATCGGTGCTATCACTGAATTGATGGATGCTGTGGATTCTTATATTCCATTGCCTCCTCGCCCGGTTGATCTTCCGTTCTTGATGTCTGTAGAAGATGTATTCTCTATCACTGGTCGTGGTACAGTTGCTACAGGTCGTATCGAAAGAGGTCGTATCAAAGTTGGTGAAGCAGTTGAGATTGTTGGTTTGCAGGAAACTCCACTTAACTCAGTATGTACTGGTGTTGAGATGTTCCGCAAATTGTTGGACGAAGGTGAAGCTGGAGATAACGCAGGTCTTTTATTACGTGGTATTGAGAAAACTCAAATCCGTCGTGGTATGGTTATCTGCAAACCAGGTTCTATCACTCCACATACAGATTTCAAAGGTGAAGTTTACGTATTGAGCAAAGATGAAGGTGGACGTCACACGCCATTCTTCCAGAAATACCGCCCTCAGTTCTACTTCCGTACTACGGACGTAACTGGAGAGGTTGAACTGGCTCCTGGAACTGAAATGGTTATGCCTGGTGATAACACTTCAATCACTGTTAAGCTTATCCAACCAATCGCAATGGAAAAAGGTTTGAAATTTGCGATTCGTGAAGGTGGCCGTACAGTTGGTGCAGGTCAGGTAACTGAGATCATTAAGTAAAAAAGTAGATAGCTTGAAGTTTTTAGCTGATAGCCTAAAAACTTCACAGTAAAAAGTTATCTTTGAAAATAATGTTAGAAGCTATTGGCTTAACCGCTAATAGCTTTTAGCTTTCATACGGGCATGGTGCAACGGTAGCATACGGGTCTCCAAAACCTTTGATCTGGGTTCGAATCCTAGTGCCCGTGCTGATTAAGTTTGAGGTTTTATAAACAACAAACTGTAATAGCTGAACTTATCAAACATTGAATTTTATGATCAAGATTGCTAATTATTTTAAGGAGTCTTATAAAGAGCTGACAGAAAAAGTGACCTGGCCTACCTGGCCTCAGTTACAACAATCAACTATGATTGTACTGGCTGCTACCATTGTAATCACATTTGTAGTGCTTGGAATGGATACCGCCATCGGTAATGCATTGAAGCTTTTTTATAATCAACTTTACTAAGAGGTCATGGAAGTAACTACGAATACTACAAGTACTGAAAATACCCAGCAGCAGGATACCAAATGGTTTGTGCTACGGGTAGTTAGCGGTAAAGAAAAAAAAGTAAAAGAGTACCTTGATAAAGAGGTGTCCCGTGGCGGTTGGACGCAGGTAAAACAGGTTTTCTTACCTGTTGAAAAAGTGTACAAAGTTGCGAATGGCAAAAAGGTAATGCGGGAAAGAAACTATTATCCCGGTTATGTAATGATTGAAATTGCAGATGGCAAATTAAATGATGATCTAAGAGACATCATTAAGAATACTACTAACGTAATCCATTTCTTAGGAAAAGAAAACCCAATTGCACTTCGTAAAGCCGAAGTAAATAAGATGCTGGGTAAAATGGATGAAATGGCCGAAGCTGGTGGATTGAGCATGAGTGAGCCTTTCATAGTAGGTGAAACAATTAAGATCATTGAAGGTGCATTTAACGACTTCAACGGAATTATTGAAGAAGTAAATGACGAGAAGAAAAAATTAAAAGTGTCGGTTAAGATATTTGGCCGTTCTCAGCCTGTGGAGTTGACTTATATGCAGGTAGAGAAAGTGAGCTAGGGGTTTACTTTAAAATATTAAAAGCCATTCGAAAACCTTCGAATGGCTTTTTTATTACAAATAGCTTTCCTGTAAAGAAGGGCCAATAAAAAAATATTCTCAAAACCTTTGCCCATCCGCTGTTTACCCTTACCTTTGCCGCCCCAATTAGTTCTTTTTAACTGTTCTAATCTTGTATAAATCAAGATAAAAACGGGGCTGCTAAGCAGAAAGCTTTGACAGTCAATTGAATTTGGGAGACTAAGTAATCCAAGAGACGAAAGGTCGCTATAACCAAAAAAGATAAAAAAATGGCAAAAGAAATCGGCGGCTATGTAAAGCTGCAGTGTAAAGGTGGCCAGGCTAACCCCGCACCTCCAATCGGTCCTGCTTTGGGTTCCAAGGGTATTAACATCATGGAATTCTGCAAACAGTTCAACGCAAGAACGCAGGACAAACAAGGGAAAGTAATCCCTGTATTAATCACAGTTTATACGGACAAGAGTTTTGATTTCGTTTTAAAAACTCCACCTGCAGCTATTCAGCTGATGGAAGCCGCTAAAATTCAAAAGGGTTCCAAAGAAAGCAACCGTGCAAAAGTTGGTAAAGTAAATTGGGATCAGGTTAAAGCAATTGCTGAGGACAAAATGCCTGATCTGAATTGCTTTACAATTGAAAGTGCCATGAAAATGGTAGCTGGTACTGCACGCAGCATGGGACTTAACGTAGAAGGAAAAGCCCCTTGGGAAAACTAATTAAAGAACCCTTAAACGAATTAAAATGGCATTCATTAGTAAAAAAAGAAAAGTTGTAAATCCAAAAGTGGATGGCAACAAAGCGTATACTTTAAAAGAAGCGTCTGCATTGGTAAAAAGTATTACCACTTGCAAATTTGATGCATCTGTAGATCTTCACATCCGCTTGGGTGTTGATCCTAAAAAAGCAGACCAGGCCATCCGTGGTACTGTATCACTTCCTCACGGAACTGGTAAAACAAAAACGGTATTGGTTCTTTGTCCCCCTGATAAAGAGGCTGAAGCAAAAGCAGCAGGTGCTGACTATGTTGGCCTTGATGAGTATGTAACAAAGATCGAAGGCGGTTGGGTAGATGTTGATGTTATCATCGCTACCCCATCTGTAATGCCTAAGATTGGTAAATTAGGTAAAGTATTAGGTCCTCGTAACTTAATGCCGAATCCTAAAACTGGCACTGTTACTAACGATGTAGCAAATGCTATCAACGATGTAAAAGGTGGTAAAATCGCTTTCAAAGTTGATAAAGTAGGTATCATCCATGCTTCAATTGGTCGTGTAAGCTTTACACCTGAAAAAATTGCAGAGAACAGCCTTGAGTTGATCAATGCAATTTTGAAAGCAAAACCATCTTCTTCTAAAGGAACTTATGTAAGAGGAGTTAGTATGGCCAGCTCAATGAGCCCTGGTATTACTATTGATGCAAAAGCATTTGTTCACTAAGCTGAACTTTAGAAGAAACAATTAAAACGAACAGTCAAAACTTTATAAAATGACTAAAGATCAAAAAAATGAAGTGATTGAATTGCTGAAAGGCAAGTTCTCTCAATATAACAACTTCTATGTGGCAGATACAGAATCTCTGTCAGTAGCACAAGTTGGCAAATTACGCCGTGCTTGTTTTAGCAAAGACGTAGAAATGAAAGTGGCTAAGAACACTCTCATTAAAAAAGCATTGGAATCATTAGACAGTGAAAAATATGCAGGCGTTTACGACTCATTGCATAAAGTAACAGCGTTGATGTTTTCTGAAAACCCTAAAGATCCTGCGTTGATCATTAGTTCTTTCCGCAAAGAAAGCAACGGTGAAAAACCAGTATTAAAAGCAGCCTTTATCAATGGTGATATTTACACTGGCGATAATCAATTGAAAGCACTTACTCAGATCAAAACTAAGAATGAGCTTATCGGTGAAGTTATCGGCTTATTGCAATCTCCTGCGAAGAGAGTATTGGCAGCTTTACTAAATCATCATGAGCAGAAAGCTGGTGGTGCTGAGGTAGCGGCTGAAGCAGCAGAATAAGAGTATTTCATTGCGAAAGCAATTTAAATAACTACCTGGCCAGATGGTATAAAAATAAAGGCAGACAACAAATTTTTTTAAACTCCGTCGGAGCTAAATAGAGCGGTGAAGACGGGAAAAATTCAAAACAATGGCAGACGTAAAAGCATTAGCAGAAGGCCTAGTTGCCTTAACAGTAAAAGAAGTACAGGAATTAGCTGACTTCTTAAAATCAGAATACGGTATCGAACCAGCAGCAGCAGCAGTAGTAGTAGCAGCAGGTGGTGGCGAAGGTGCAGCAGCAGCTGAAGAAAAAACTGCATTTGATGTAATATTAAAGAGCGGTGGTGCTTCTAAATTAGGTGTAGTTAAAATTGTAAAAGATTTGACTGGCTTAGGTTTGAAAGAAGCAAAAGATTTAGTTGATGGAGCTCCAAAGCCTATCAAAGAAGGTGTATCTAAAGCAGAAGCTGAAGATATTGCAGCTAAATTGAAAGAAGCTGGTGCAGATGTTGAGATCGCTTAATTCTGTAACTGAATAAATTTTAAAACCCTTTGCTTTTTTGCAGAGGGTTTTTTATTGCAGTGAGAGGTAGGGTGAAATTTTATTGTAAACCTCATCGGTCACCGCCATTATTTTTTTTACATCCTCTACTTTCGCAAAAGGTCCATGCTGATTTCGATAAGCAATAATGGGGTTAGCTAAACTGTATTTGATATAGGGATGTGTTTTCATCTCATCAACCGTTGCAGTATTAATATTGATTTTTTTCAGAGAGCCATTTTCCAATTTCAGGTATTGCTTAATCTTTTGAAAAGTAGAATCGGGTAAACCGAAAGTTTCTTTTACCTGGTTGATCGAATAGAAACCACCCAGCTTATCTCTGAAATTAATTATCCGGGCTGCCAGTTTACTGCCAATACCCGGCAATGCAATTAAGGCACTAGTATCGGCAATATTAAGATCAACAACTACGTAGCGGGGTGCATAAGTTTTGGGAGTTGTGTTTCCTGGAGGTGTATTCTCAGCATAATTCTTATTATCGCTTGTTGATTCAATTTTTATATAAGGGGCTATTCGTTCATACTCATTTGTAAAAAGACCATAAATTCTTTTTACATCTTCCGGCTTTCTGAATTTGCCGCCTTTGTTTAAATAATTTAAAATAGTACCGATTGTCTTTTCCCGGAGACCTAGCTTCTTCCAGCCTTCTGCAGAAATAGTATTGGGGTCGAAATAGAACAATTCTCCTTTTGGCTCTCCATAATATTTGTTTTTGGTTCTGTCGTATTGATAGTAGTTACTGTTATTATCATCATTGTATTGCCCGGTTTTCTGATAATTATTGACGGTATCAGTAGTCTCTAGTTTCTTCATTGCAGCTATCCAACTGGTATCAGCAGCTGCGGCATTTGCCTGGGTATTCCTAATAAATGCTTTTGGTAAAAAGAAGATACTTGTAATGAGAAGAACAACAACAATAATTCCAATCCTTTCCTTTCTTGTAAGGGTGAAATAATCGATTATTAATTCTTTCCAGGTCATGTAGAATTTTGCTTCAAAATACAGCAATCAGGCGGTCTCAAAAATGGCCTATTAGTGGTATTTTGGCCGGGTTATTGTTGGCAAATTTTTCTTGTTTAAGAAGTATAAATCCCTACCTTTGCCATCCTTTATTTTGGCCAAATATATTTTGACATCCCAAATCATGCGCAAGTAGTTGACTTTCATTGGTTTTCATTTTTTAAAAATGATGGCCTGTGAGTGATTTGTTATGTCTTGAACGTTGTAAAACCGGTTTTCGCATATGTCTTCAACTAAAGTGAACTCAAGAGTGGATTTTGGTAAGATTAAGCACCTCGCTGAAGCCCCAGATCTGCTCGAAGTGCAAATTCAGTCTTTTAAAGAGTTTTTCCAGTTAGAAACCACACCTGACAAACGCAACATCGAAGGTTTGTTCCGTGTGTTTAAAGAAAATTTTCCGATCACGGATACCCGGAACATTTTCGTATTGGAATTCCTAGACTATTTTATCGATCCGCCCCGCTACACTATCGAAGAGTGTATGGAACGTGGATTGACTTACGCAGTTCCTCTTAAAGCCAAACTTCGTTTGAGCTGTAACGATGAGGAGCATGTGGACTTCCAAACAATTGTACAAGACGTATTCCTGGGTAACATCCCTTACATGACTCCCCGTGGTACTTTCGTTATCAACGGAGCTGAAAGGGTAGTAGTATCACAGTTACACCGTTCACCTGGTGTATTCTTTGGTCAGTCTGTTCACCCGAACGGAACTAAAATTTACTCTGCAAGGGTTATTCCTTTCAAAGGTGCCTGGATGGAGTTTGCTACAGACATCAACAATGTGATGTATGCATACATTGACCGTAAGAAAAAATTCCCGGTTACTACTTTGTTACGTTCTATCGGTTACGAAACAGACAAGGATATCCTTGAGTTGTTTGGTATGGCTGATGAAGTAAAAACAGATAAAAAATCATTACAAAAATATATCGGTAAAAGATTAGCTGCCCGTGTACTCCGTACTTGGGTTGAAGATTTTGTGGATGAAGATACCGGCGAGGTTGTTTCTATCGAAAGAAACGAAATTGTAATGGAAAGAGATACTGTATTGGATGAAGAAGGTATCGATACTATTTCTGAAATGGATGTAAAGAGTATTTTCATTCAGAGAGAAGATGTTGGTGGTGATTATGCAATCATATACAACACGTTGAATAAAGATACTTCTAACAGTGAGCTGGAAGCGGTTCAGTTTATCTATCGCCAGCTTCGTGGAGCTGATGCGCCGGATAATGAAACTGCCCGTGGTATCATCGACAAATTATTCTTCAGTGATAAACGTTATGACTTAGGCGAAGTTGGTCGTTACAAGATCAACCGTAAGTTAAATGTTGATTTGCCATTGCAGAAGAAGACGTTGACGAAAGAAGATATTATTTTGATCATCAAATATCTTGTTCGCTTAACCAATGGTAAAGCAGAGATCGATGATATTGATCACTTAAGTAATCGTCGTGTACGTACTGTTGGGGAACAATTATATGCTCAGTTCGGTGTTGGTCTTGCCCGTATGGCAAGAACGATCCGTGAGAGAATGAATGTTAGAGATAATGAGGTATTTACTCCGGTGGATTTGATCAATGCAAGAACTCTTTCTTCTGTTATCAATTCATTCTTCGGAACATCTCAGTTATCGCAGTTCCTGGATCAAACAAATCCATTATCTGAGATCACTCACAAACGTCGTATCTCCGCTCTCGGGCCAGGAGGCTTAAGTCGTGAAAGAGCTGGTTTCGAGGTTCGTGACGTACACTATTCTCACTATGGTCGTTTGTGTACAATTGAAACGCCGGAAGGTCCAAACATTGGTTTGATATCTACACTTTGTGTACATGCCAAGATCAATGACATGGGCTTTATCGAAACTCCATATCGTAAAGTGCATGATGCTAAAGTAAGTAAGGAATTAACTTACCTGAGTGCAGAAGAAGAAGATCTGGCAAAAATTGCACAGGCAAATACACCGCTGGATGAAAAAGGCAACTTTACAGAAGAGAAAATTGTAAGTCGTGAGACTGGTGATTTCCCTATTCTAGATAAAGGTGATGTAGAATTTATGGACGTTGCTCCAAACCAAATTGTTGGTTTGAGTGCTTCCTTAATTCCATTCTTGGAGCATGATGATGCCAACCGTGCATTGATGGGATCGAACATGCAACGCCAGGCTGTTCCATTGTTACGTCCTGATGTACCTATTGTTGGTACAGGGTTGGAAGCAAAAGCAGCAAGAGATGCGAGAATTCAAATTCATGCAGATGGTAATGGCGTGGTTGAGTTTGTTGATGCAAACGAAATTCATGTTCGTTACGATCGTGAAGCAGAAGAAAAATTAGTAAGCTTTGAAGACGACTTAGTTGTTTACAGACTTACCAAATTCATAAAAACAAACCAGGAAACTTGTATTAACCTGAACCCTGCTGTTAAGAAGGGTCAGAAAGTGAAGAAAGGCGATTTCTTAACTGAAGGTTATGCAACACAGAATGGGGAGATAGCATTGGGTAAAAACCTGAAAGTGGCATTCATGCCATGGAAGGGTTACAACTTCGAGGATGCTATCGTTATCAGCGAAAGAGTAGTTAAAGAAGATATGTTTACTTCTGTTCACATTTCAGAATATGAATTGGAAGTAAGAGATACTAAGCTGGGTGAAGAAGAATTGACGCCAGATATTCCAAACGTATCAGAAGAAGCTACCAAAGATTTGGATGAGAATGGAATTATCAGAATTGGCGCGCAAGTAAAAGAAGGTGATATTTTAATTGGCAAGATCACTCCTAAAGGAGAATCAGATCCAACACCGGAAGAAAAATTACTCCGTGCCATCTTTGGTGATAAAGCTGGTGATGCAAAAGATGCTTCATTGAAAGCTCCAAATGGAGTAGAGGGTGTTGTGATCGGCAAGAAACTTTTCCAAAGAGCCAAGAAAGATAAGAATGGCAAAGTGAGAGAGAAGGCAATGATCGAAAAGTTGGAGAAGATGCATGAGAAGAATGAAAATGATCTGATGGAAGTATTGTTAGAAAAACTTTCTACGCTTCTTGCAAATCATACTTCTGCTGGTGTAGGTAACAACTTTGGTGAAATACAAATTGGCAAAGGTGCTAAGTTCACTGAGAAAAATCTCCGTGGCCTTGATTATGCTAACATCAATCCATTGGGTTGGACCGGCGATAAAAAAGTTGACGACCAGGTAAATATTTTATTGCACAACTACAATATCAAGTTCAACGAAGAATTAGGTCGTTATAAGAGAGAGAAATTCAACATCAGTATTGGTGATGAATTACCTGCAGGTGTATTGAAACTGGCCAAAGTTTACCTCGCTGTAAAACGTAAGTTGAAAGTGGGTGATAAAATGGCGGGCCGTCACGGTAACAAAGGTATTGTTGCTAAGATCGTTCGTGCAGAAGATATGCCGTTCTTAGAAGATGGAACACCGGTTGATGTGGTGTTGAATCCATTGGGTGTACCAAGTCGTATGAACCTCGGACAGATTTATGAAACTATCCTTGGATGGACTGGCGAAAAATTGGGATTGAAATTCTCTACTCCAATTTTCGATGGTGCTTCTGTGGATGAAATAGCCGGATATTGTAAGGATGCCAACATACCAATGTATGGTCACACTTACTTGTATGATGGTGAAACAGGAGAAAAATTCCACCAGAAAGCAACTGTGGGTATTATCTATGTTATCAAATTACACCACATGGTGGATGATAAGATGCATGCCCGTTCGATCGGACCATACAGTTTGATTACTCAACAACCGTTGGGTGGTAAGGCTCAGTTTGGAGGTCAGCGTTTTGGTGAGATGGAGGTTTGGGCACTCGAGGCTTATGGTGCATCAAACATTCTTCAGGAATTATTGACACTGAAATCAGATGATATTATTGGCCGTGCAAAAACCTACGAGGCAATTGTAAAAGGCGAGAATATTCCAAGACCAGGTGTACCTGAATCATTCAATGTATTGGTGCATGAGCTGAGAGGTTTAGGTCTTGATCTGAAGTTTGAATAGTCGGAAAGACGGAAAGTCAGGAAGACAGTTTTAATTGGAATGAGTAAAACTTTCTCACTTTCGGTCTCACGGACTTTAGGACTTGTAAACAACATTAAAAGAAACTAGAAACAATAAATGGCTATGAAAAAAGAGAATCGTCCCAAAGCGGCTTTTTCAAAAATTACCATCGGTCTTGCTTCTCCGGATACCATTCTGGAAAGAAGCTATGGTGAAATATTAAAGCCCGAAACGATCAACTATCGTACGTACAAACCTGAAAGAGATGGTTTGTTCTGCGAAAGAATTTTTGGCCCGGTAAAAGATTATGAGTGTGCTTGCGGTAAGTACAAACGTATCCGTTACAAAGGAATCGTTTGCGACCGTTGTGGTGTGGAAGTAACGGAGAAAAAAGTTCGTCGTGAAAGAATGGGACACATCAAATTGGTGGTGCCTGTAGTTCATATCTGGTATTTCAAATCATTGCCAAATAAAATCGGTTACCTGTTAGGCGTTAGTTCTAAGAAATTAGAAACCATCGTTTATTATGAACGTTTTGTAGTGATCCAATCAGGTATCCGTGCAGACAAAGGACAAAATCCTGGTGATCTGTTAACGGAAGAAGAGTATTTGGATATCCTTGATACATTGCCAAAAGACAATCAGTATCTACCTGATGACGATCCAAATAAATTCATCGCTAAGATGGGTGCAGAAGCGGTGCATGATATGTTACAGCGCATCGATCTGGATCAATTATCGTTTGATCTAAGAAATGCAGCGGCTACTGAAACTTCACAACAACGTAAAGCAGATGCTTTAAAGCGTTTAAGTGTAGTGGAAGCTTTCCGTGATGCAAATACAAGAATTAATAACCGTCCTGAATGGATGGTTATGCAATACATTCCGGTTATTCCACCAGAACTGCGTCCGTTAGTGCCTTTGGATGGTGGTCGTTTTGCATCATCTGATCTGAATGATCTTTATCGTCGGGTTATTATTCGTAATAACCGTTTGAAAAGATTGTTAGAAATTAAAGCACCTGAAGTAATCCTTCGTAATGAAAAAAGGATGTTGCAGGAAGCCGTTGACTCATTGTTTGATAACAGTCGAAAATCAAATGCTGTAAAAGCAGAAGGTGGACGGGCATTGAAATCATTGAGCGATGTATTGAAAGGTAAGCAAGGTCGTTTCCGTCAGAACTTATTGGGTAAAAGGGTTGACTATTCTGGTCGTTCTGTTATCGTGGTAGGTCCTGAATTGAAATTGCATGAGTGTGGTTTACCAAAAGATATGGGGGCGGAATTATTCAAACCTTTTATCATTCGTAAATTAATTGAAAGAGGTATCGTAAAAACAGTGAAGTCTGCAAGGAAACTGGTAGACAAGAAGGAAGCTGTGGTTTGGGATATCTTAGAAAATATATTAAAAGGGCATCCGATCATGTTGAACCGTGCCCCAACACTTCACCGTTTATCAATTCAGGCTTTCCAACCTAAGTTGATCGAAGGTAAAGCGATACAACTTCACCCATTGGTATGTTCTGCGTTCAACGCCGACTTTGATGGTGACCAAATGGCTGTGCATGTACCATTGAGCCATGCTGCTATCCTGGAAGCCCAATTGTTGATGCTTGCATCGCATAACATTCTTAACCCACAAAATGGTACTCCAATCACTCTTCCTTCTCAGGACATGGTATTGGGTCTGTACTATATTACCAAAGGGAAAAGAACCAATGCAACTGAAACAGTAAGAGGTGAAGGCAAGGCATTCTACTCATCTGAAGAAGTATTGATTGCTTATAACGAAGGTGTCATTGATATGCATGCCTGGATTAAAGTAAAAACAAACATCCGCAATGCTGATGGTTTGCTGGAGCATAAATTAATTGAAACAACTGTTGGTCGTGTAATATTTAACCAACACGTACCGGCTGAGGTTGGTTTTGTAAATACATTATTAACCAAGAAGAATCTTCGTGAGATCATTGGTGATATCATTAAAATTACCAACGTTCCAAAAACAGCGAAGTTCCTGGATGATATTAAAACCTTAGGTTTCCGTACGGCGTTCCAGGGTGGATTATCCTTCAGTATTAATGACCTTATTATCCCGGATATAAAAGAAGAATTACTTGACAACGCTAAGGTTGAAGTAGATGAAGTATGGGATAGTTATAACATGGGTCTCATTACTAACAATGAACGTTATAACCAGATCGTTGATATCTGGAGCCGTGTGGATACAAGAATTACTGAAACATTGATCCGTGAGTTAGCAGCCGATAAACAAGGTTTCAACTCTGTTTATATGATGCTTGATTCCGGAGCAAGGGGTTCTAAGCAGCAAATCAAACAGCTGGCTGGTATCAGAGGATTGATGGCAAAGCCAAGAAAATCTGGTTCTACGGGTTCTGAGATCATTGAGAATCCAATTCTTTCCAACTTTAAAGGTGGATTGAACGTATTAGATTACTTTATCTCTACACACGGTGCTAGAAAAGGTCTGGCGGATACGGCTCTTAAAACAGCGGATGCAGGTTACCTGACCCGTCGTTTAGTTGACGTATCACAGGATATGGTTATTACTGAGGAAGATTGTGGTACACTGCGTGGTATTGCAACATCAGCATTAAAAGATAACGAAGACGTAATTGAACCATTGAGTGATAGAATAGCTGGTCGTACTTCATTGCATGATGTATTTGATCCGGTTAGTGAACAATTATTGGTATCAGGTGGCGATGAAATTACAGTAGATATTTCCAGGAAGATTGAAGAAGCCGGAATTGAAACTGTAGAAATTCGTTCTGTATTGACTTGCGAAAGCAAACGTGGAGTTTGTGTGAAATGTTATGGTAAGAACCTTGCTTCTGGCAACATTGCACAAAGAGGTGATGCTGTTGGTATCATCGCAGCGCAATCAATTGGTGAGCCGGGTACCCAGCTAACACTTCGTACATTCCACGTAGGTGGTGTAGCAGGTTCTGCTTCGGTTGAATCTACATTAGCTGCTAAGTTTGATGGTACCATACAGTTTGATGGATTACGTACTGTTATCATTGAAAACAAAGATGGCGCTAAAGCACAAATCGTAATCGGACGTACTGGTGAGGTTCGTATCATCGATACCAAGAATGATCGTTTATTGATCACTAATAACATTCCTTATGGTGCTACCTTGAATGTGAAGGATGGCCAGAAGATAAATAAAGGTGATGTTCTTTGCACATGGGATCCGTTCAACAACGTAATCATGGCAGAGATCAACGGTACAGTGAAGTTTGATAACGTTATCGAAGGTGTTACTTACCGTGAAGAGGCTGATGAGCAAACTGGTCACCGTGAAAAAGTGGTTATCGAAACAAGAGATAAAACCAAGATACCTTCCATCTTAGTAGAAGGAAAGGATAAAAAATCATACAACTTACCTACCGGAAGCCATATCATTATGGAAGAAGGTGAAGAAGTGAAAGCAGGTCAGGTAATCGTGAAGATTCCTCGAGTATTAGGTAAATTGAGAGATATTACCGGTGGTCTCCCTCGTGTAACTGAATTGTTCGAAGCAAGAAACCCAAGCAATCCTGCTGTAGTTTCTGAAATTGATGGTGTAGTTATGATGGGTGCTATCAAGAGAGGTAACCGTGAAATTATCATTGAAGCAAAAGATGGTGTACAGAAAAAATATCTTGTTCCATTAACAAGACAGATCCTTGCACAGGATGGCGACTTTGTAAAAGCAGGTGTTCCATTAAGTGACGGACAGATTGCACCATTCGATATTCTTTCTATTAAAGGACCATTCGCTGTACAAGAGTATGTAGTGAATGAGATCCAGGAAGTTTATCGTTTACAGGGTGTGAAGATCAATGATAAACACATTGAGTGTATCGTTCGCCAGATGATGCGTAAAGTAAACATCGTTGATCCCGGAGATACAAGATTCCTGGAAGATGATTTAACTGATAAGTTTGAGTTTGTAGAAGAGAACGATTTCATTTATGATAAGAAGGTTGTAACAGAAATCGGCGATAGTACTAAACTTCGTGCAGGTCAGATTGTAACACTGCGTGAAGTAAGAGAAGAGAATTCAATCCTTCGTCGTAACGACAAGAAGCTGGTTGAATTCCGTGATGCAAAACCTGCTACTTCTTCTCCGACGTTGTTGGGTATCACTAAAGCTTCCTTAGGTGTGCCAAGCTGGATATCAGCGGCGTCATTCCAGGAAACTACTAAAGTGTTGTCTTCAGCTGCTATCAATGGTAAAACAGATGATATGCTTGGATTGAAAGAGAATGTAATCACTGGTCATCCGATACCTGCTGGTACTGGTTTGAGAGAGTTTGAGAACATGATCGTAGGAAGCAAGGAAGAATACGAGTTGCTGCAAAGCACCCGTGAGGCTATGGCTTTTGACGAAGAAGAATAATCATGAATTTTCGCTTAAAAATTGATTAAAACGATTACGAGGAGCAAGGATTTTTCTTGCTCCTTTTTTATTATAACATTGGCTGTTAAGTCTTTCCTAAAGTGGACTGAATGCTTATATTTGCCACCCTAATCATACTTAATTTGCAAAAAAAGAACTGAATGAAAAACGGATTATTAATTTGGAATGTGCTTTTGAGCCTTGTAGCCGGTTATCTTCTTATCATGCATTTCAGTTCCGGAAAAGGGAATAAAGCAAGTGCAAAAAACCCAGGGTCTGATTCATCCGTATCAAATGGACAATTTAAAATTGCCTATTTTGAAATGGACTCCGTGGCAGCCAACTTTGATATGGTAAAAGAAGTGAAAGATGAATTAAGCAAAAAAGAGCAAGTTATAAATCAAGAAATAGATAGACTTACCAAGAACCTGCAACAAAAATTTAATTACTACCAAAACCAGGCTCAGTCCGGAAGTCTTAGTGAAGCACAATCACAGGTAGCAAGTGAAGAAATGAAAAAGCTGGATGACCAGCTGAAATTAAGAAAACAACAGCTTGACCAGGAGTACAGCGACTTTATGGTGAGAAGACAGAATGATATCAAAACAAAAATTGAAGGATTTTTAAAAGAATATAATCAAACAAAAGACTACTCATATATCGTTTCTTATGAGCAGGGTCTTTTTTATTACCGGGATACAGCATATAACATTACAGCAGATGTGGTGAAAGGATTGAATCAATTACACAAGCCGAAGAAAAATTAAATCGCAAAATAGTAGAAACGTCCTGCCTCACGCAGGACGTTTTCTTTTGTTCAAAAAATAATCCCTTATTTTGAGGTATGGAAGATTTCAAAAAACTATTTGATTCTTTTTCGAAACTAAAAATTGGTGTAATAGGCGATGTAATGCTTGACACTTATATGTGGGGCAAAGTGGATCGGATTTCACCGGAGGCACCTGTGCCTGTTGTATCGCTGAATAATAAAGAGTATAGAATCGGTGGTGCTGGTAATGTGGCGTTGAACTGTAAATCACTTGGGGCAGAGGTCTTTATATTGTCTGTTGCTGGTAATGATTCGGAAGGCAAATTGCTGGACGAATTATTTACTACCAATGTTATACATACAAATTATTTATTGAAGAGTACGGAAAGAATTACCACCAGCAAAACCCGTATCATCAGTCGCAATCAGCAAATGATGCGTTTGGATGCTGAAGTGACCAATGACCTTGCTGGCAAAGATGAAAAGGATTTACTGGCTGAAGTAAACAAATTTATTGCAGCACAAAAGCCTAATATAATTATTTTTGAAGATTATAATAAAGGTGTTCTTACAGAAAAAATTATTCAGGAAGTAATCGCATTGTGTAAAAAAGCAAATGTAATTACAGCGGTAGACCCAAAGCGAAAGAATTTTTTTTCCTATCAGAACACAGATATTTTTAAACCTAATCTTAAAGAAGTTAAAGAAGGTTTGAACCTTCTTTTCGACAAGGTAACTTTACCCTTGCTACAGGATATCCATATGGAGTTACAAAAGTTGTTGCAGCATAAAATCTCTTTTATTACACTTTCCGAAAAAGGAGTTTTTTATCAGCAGGATAAACACTCCAGCATCATTCCTTCACACTTCAGAAATATTGCAGATGTATCTGGTGCTGGCGATACGGTGATTGCTGTAGCCTCAATGGTATATGCAGTCACAAAAAATATTCACTTAATGGCCGAAGTTGCAAATATTGCGGGAGGCTTAGTTTGTGAAGAAGTAGGAACTGTAACTATCTCTAAGGAGAAATTATTGCATGAGTGTGAACTATTGCTTTCCTGATTCTTTTTCCATTTTGGATATTGATTTATTAATAGTGTCCTCAAAGTTTACAAACACATCAAAAAATATTTTTGCTACCACGAATATTAAAATAAAGACCTTTCCTAATCCGAAATTAAGGAACATACTTCCCAGGATTACTGTAAACTGTTGAATAAATATTCTTCCATAGGGCTGAAACATTAAATTCATCATCGAAGTCGTTTTGTACTCCCCGGTTGCAACAAAAGGAATAAAGTTCTTTGCCAAATGTCCAACACCTAAACTCATAAGCATAATCCCGACATCTTTAGTGATGTATTCATACCAATGAAAGAAAAAGTGCATCATACCTTTACCAGGAGGTGTGATGCCTGCTGATTGAGAGAAGATGGTTGTTTGTACTAGTGCAAAAATGCCAAAGTGCATAATAAAAAAAAGAATAAAGAAAAGCCCGGATACTTGTGAAGAACTTCCCCGGTTGTGCCAGATATCTTTTTTTCGAAATGCTGTTACTACAAGCATTTTTAATACTGTCAACACCCCAATCATTAATGTCTCCAGTGCATAAACAATAAATGCTTCTACGGCACTCCAGTTTAAGAACCAAACTCCAAAAATTGGAACCAGGTTGGCGATTATCAGAATAATATCACCTTGAGTAAGCTTTCTTTTCGGGAATTGCAAAGCCTTAATTTTAATAGGGCCCAAATTAACTAATTTCGCCTTTTAAATAATACCCATTTACACGTATGTTTAAATACACTTTGGTGATTCACGGGGGAGCAGGAACAATCCTTAAAACGGATATGACAGATGAGAAGGAGCTTGCATATCATACAGCTCTTGAAGATGCACTTACTAAAGGAAGTGAAGTGTTAGCAAAAGGAGGAGCTGCGGTTGACGCTGTTCGGGCTGCCACTGTTTCATTAGAAGACAATATTCTTTTTAATGCAGGTCGTGGTTCTGTTTTTGGTAAGGATGGTAGCCAGGAAATGGATGCTTCCATCATGGATGGAAAAACTACAATGGCGGGTGCTGTTAGTGCTGTACAACATATTCGCAACCCGGTAGAATTAGCCTATGCAATTATGACCAGGAGCCAACATGTAATGTTGAATGGAAAAGGGGCTTATGATTTTGCTGTACTAAATGGGTTGAAAACTGAAGCAGATGAATATTTTTTCTCAGAGTTTCGGCATGATCAATGGATACAAATGCAAGGATCAGATGAAGCAGCTTTAGATCATAATGTAATAGTTAAGGATAAGAAATTTGGAACTGTTGGGGCAGTTGCAGTAGATATGCATGGCAATATCGCTGCGGCTACCAGCACCGGTGGAATGACCAATAAACAATTTGGAAGAGTAGGAGATAGCCCAATAATTGGAGCTGGTACTTATGCCAATAACAAAACCTGTGCTATCAGTTGTACTGGCCATGGTGAGCCTTTTATAAGAGCTGTTACAGCCTATGATGTTAGTTGCCTGATGGAATACAAAGGGCTTTCATTAGAACAAGCCATGAATATTGTGGTGCATGATAAGCTGATGAAGATTGATGGCGAAGGAGGAATGATTGGGGTAGATGCAAAAGGAAATGCAGCCATGGTTTTTAATAGTGAAGGGATGTACAGAGGAATGAGGAGTAGCAATGGAATAAATGAAGTGAAGATTTATAAGTAAATAGCTAATGAAAAAATACGCCATAATAGTAGCCGGAGGCTCTGGAACAAGGATGGAAAGCAATCTTCCAAAGCAATTCATGTTGTTGAAGGATAAGCCGGTACTTTATTACACGTTGAAGACTTTTTTGGAAGCGTATGAAGATTTGCAGATAATACTTGTATTGCCGGTTGATTATACAGATATGGGTCAGGAAATTATTGATGCCTACTTTGATAAAGACCGGATACGAATTACAGCAGGAGGTGACACCCGTTTTCAATCAGTAAAAAATGGATTGGCATTGGTAGAAGAAGAGTCTATCATCTTTGTGCATGATGGAGTTCGTTGTTTATTGACAAAGGGATTAATTCATCGCTGCTATGCACAGGCTGTAGAAACAGGTACTGCAATTCCTGCCATAGCATCAAAAGACAGCATCCGGTTAATTACAGAAGAAGGAAGTGATGCGTTTGATAGAAATAAAGTAATGCTGATACAAACTCCACAAACTTTTCATAGTAAAATATTGCTACCTGCTTTTCAAATTGACTACAAAGATAAATTTACCGATGAGGCGACTGTGGCAGAAGCATACGGAATGAAAGTTTCACTGGTAGAAGGGGAAGAGAATAATATCAAGATCACAAGGCCAATTGATTTATTGTTTGCTGAGAGTATTGTCAGTAGTCATTAGTGAGAAATTTCAAATTAGGAGGGTTCGGCTTCGAACTCCGTACTCATCTCTTCAGCCATTTCAAATAAAAAGGAAGCCGGTTTATTTTTACCGCAGGGTACACTTCATGCTCAGCTCCAAAGCTGTTATAGAAAAATGCGAGGCTGGATATATCGGAACCTTCAAAGTCAAGCACCATTTCTTTTCCTGCGTTATCCCTGATAAACGCATCAATTAAAAGATGAGATGCGCCTATTGTTTTTCCATTGGGATGATTGCCTACTAAAATATAATAGGCCCGGTTATGCGAAAAGAAAAAAACACAGGATGCCTGCAACTCATTATTGAGTGTGATGCCATAAGTAGCTGTCATTTTTTTCTCCTTCAATGATTGATACAATTTTCGAAAGCGATTGATGTTGTCAGTTGGTTCATTATTTTGTGCTTTCATCTGTTGTACAGCCAGTGTAATCACTTCTTCTACATCAAAATCTTTTTTTATAGTACAACGAAGTTGTTCGGCTTTTTTTATATTCCTTCGAATATTTTCCCGGTAATTGCCCAATAGAGTTTGATATGGCTTATTCAAATCCAACACATAATTACTTCTGTGAATGGTGAAACCTGTAGGTGAGCCAAAAATATTTTTACTGTTCAAAGAAATTTCAATCAGCCGAAAAGAAGTTGGAATTTCCCGGATAAAATTTTCAACCAGTTCTTCTGTAATACAGTTTCCAAAAACACCCAGTTGCGCAGCCAAAAAAGGTTGATATAAATAGATAATTCCGTATTTGCTATTCCAAGCTAAAGGCATCACTGCTTCATAGTCGTTTAATACCAAAGCATCCCAATGCTTTGCCATGGTATCTAAGTAAAACGAGTACGCATAAATAAGGCCATTACCTGCTTTGCTTATACAATTGTCCCACTTAACCTTATCAATTTTCCGGTTAGTAAGATATTGTATTTGCTGTAGCTCACTCATCAGAAAGCAAAGTTGCGGTCTATTTTCCGAAGACTAAAATTGGAGATGTCAATGGAGAAGGAGATCTTTTTCCAGAATCTTCCTTTTTCAGGGATGGTAGATTGTATATAATCTTTGAATACGCTGCTGTAAACAAGCGGCATGTATATATTCACGGTTTCTTTGAATAGGGGGATATGTAATCCCGCATCAAAAATAAAGCGGTCTAGTTCTGTACCTTGTTTCCATGCTTCCGCGTAAGTGCCGATATCAAAAAATAGTTTCAACGGAATTTTAATTGGTAAGAGCTCTAACGGGTTTATGCCAGCAGGAATAGTGGTACTAAAATTAGCTGCTATCAACCAATCATCAGTTCTCCCAACCTTATCGGCGAGCAAATCTGTTCTTACTTTAAAAGCTCCATCTCTAACCATTATTTGCTGACTGGCAGTTCCTTCAAATTTATTGCGTCCAACAAAATAATCGCTGTAGGTATAATCCTCATATCCATTTGCACCGGTCATGTTCAGATGATAACGGTCTGTAGCAAACTGTTTGGTAAAAGTTTTGCTGCTGGTATAAAAGAATTTTCCTGCAAACAAACGAACATCCAAACCTCCTTTATTAGGATAATTGAAAAAGTATTTTCCTGTAAATGCAGTTCGAACAAAATCCTCACCCTGCTCTATTTTTAATTCGCCACGATAAGGATATAGTATCCGGTTATTTTCTACAACGAATTGTAATTGGTTGAGTGTTCTGTTTTCGTTGATAGTTCTGTATTTATTGGTAATAGTTGTATCCGGGCCCGGTTGAGTAATTACAGTGTCACGATAAAAGCGAAGAGCTTCTTCGCCAATCAAGAAGGTTTTGAATTGTACAAAACGGGTAAGAGAGCTGCGTGGATTTTTCTCTTGCAACGTAAGCTTTATGCCCGGAACGATTTTATGGAAACCAAAATAGTTTTTGTTGCCGTCGCTATCTGTAAACTCATCCATTGTAAAAGTGGAACCACTAACACCCAATTCTATTTTCTTGAAAATATTATTGGGATAGAAGTTGTACCAGGCCATTCCAAGACCGGTTAATTTCTTTGCTCCGGTTGAATACATGGGGGCAATAAAAAATTCAAAGTTGGATGGAGGCAATTTGATATTAGTGATAAAAGCCCCGGGCATTATTTTATCATAACTATTTATGCCAATCAAAGGTCCAAATACAATTAAATTCCTGGTTGGCTTCTTACTAAATGCATCCAGTTTTTTTATACTGAATATGGAGGCCACCGTAGTTCCGTTTCGTTGCTGTGTAGACAGTGTTCCCTTTTTGTTTAAGTAAGAAAATTCTTTATCTAAGTTTTTACCTGCACTTTCTTCTATTGATCTTTTAAAATCTTCCGGTTGTGGGTGTTTAAATTTCCAGCGGTTGTAATAATCTTGCATGGCTTTATTAAATGCGGAAGTGCCAAGTTGTGATTCGAGGTAACGGAGCCATTCAGCAGTTTTATAATAAGCTGTAAGCGCATAATTAATATAGCTATATTTTTCTGCTGGCAACTCAATTGGCTGATCTGTTTTTGTAACCACTTTTGTTTCAAAGATCAGTTGCTCCAATTTTGATGGCTCGCCATACTTAGCTTTTTTATAACTGGCATCGTAGTAACTGTTAATGCCTTCATCCATCCACGGATGTTTCCTTTCATTGCTGCCCAGGATTCCATAAAACCAGTTGTGACCTATTTCATGTGCAATAACAACATCCAGTGCTTTTTCATCATTCATTGGAGAAATGGAAGTGATGGTTGGATATTCCATACCACCGCCAAGGTTATCCGGTCCTTGCACCACACTTACAATAGAATAAGGATATTCTCCCACCAAATTTGAGTAATGCCTTATTGCACCTTTCGCATAGCCAACAGTGGCTTCCCATAATTTTTTATGTTTCGGAGTATAAAAACTATAAACCTCAACGATTTTGCCTGACGTCAATTGACAACTATCATAATTTACTATATACCGTTTATCAGCAAACCATGCAAAATCATGAATATTATTTTGGCGGTATTGCAATGTTTTTGTTTTAGTAGCTGATGGGGGAAAAAGCTGCAAAGTTGTTTTTGTTTGGCCGTAAGTATTTTTCTCTTTTGCGGTAACTGGCTCCCAGGTGTAATTACTTCTTGTTTTCAGCCATTCTTTTTCTTGTGCATTTTGCAATTCACCTGTAGCAGCTACCACATAATTTTCGGGAAGGGTAATGCTCACATCAAATTGCCCGAACTCGCTATAAAATTCCCCTTGGTCCAGATAGGTCATCGGGTGCCAGCCATTTTTGTCATATACGGCTGGTTTTGGAAACCATTGAGTGATCTGATAACTCTGCCCATCATGTCCCCCTCTTGAAAAATTAAAGGGAAGCTTTACATGAAACGGTGTGGTGATAATTGTTTTCTCGCCGGGTAATAGGGGAGAAGGCAAGACGAGTTTAATAATATCAATATGGTTAGGATGATCCTCAATCGTTGCGGTTACATTATTTACTTTAAACTCCAGCCGGTTAATATATCCTTTGTCCTCTTTACCGGAAAAATAAAATTTAGTGCTACCGTTTTCCAAAGCCTGGTCGGTATAAGCCGTTTTATCATTTTTATGCGCATTTGGCCAAATGTGAAACCAGATAAAACGCAATGTGTCAGGAGAGTTGTTAGTATATTCAATTTTTTCAAATCCGTTTAATGTATGTTCTTTATCGTTTAAGGAAACATCAATAGTGTAATTGACTTGTTGCTGCCAGTATTGAGAGTATGCAGTGATTTTTACGGCAGGAATCAAAAGCAGTAAGAAAATGAATTTTCTCAAAGGTTGGAGTTTTCTCAAATGTAAAATCAAAATTCTGCAATCCCCGCCTGACCTCAATAAATATTTTTGAAAGTCGGGCAGGAATAATCTAAAATTCCTTATTTGCCTTTTCCTTTAAATATGATCCGCAGAGTATGAATCATTATTTTAAAATCAAGAGCCAGTGAAATGTTTTCGATATAAAGTAAATCGAATTTGCTTCGCTCCACCATCTCTTCTACATTTTCCGCATAGCCAAATTGTACCATACCCCAACTGGTTAGGCCCGGCTTTACTTTCAACAGGTATTTATAAAAGGGATTCCGGGCAATGATCTGGTCAATGTAAAAACGTCGTTCTGCTCTTGGTCCTACCAAACTCATTTCACCAATTAATATATTCCAGAGTTGTGGTAGTTCGTCCAATCGCCATTTACGCATGGTTTTACCCCATTTGGTAATGCGGGGATCGTTTTCAGAAGAAAGAGCTGGGCCATCTTTTTCTGCATCCTGCACCATAGACCGGAATTTATACATCCTGAATGGTTTACCCTTGTATCCAATCCTTTCCTGTGGAAATAAAACAGATCCCTTTGAAGATAATTTTACCCGTATAGCAATGTATAAAATAAAAGGGGAAAGAATAATACTACCGAATAGCGCAACAGCGATATCGATTAACCGTTTTATATTTTGTTGCCATTCCGGCATCAGTCCTGTTTGCAAATCAATAAGGGCGGCACCCATTACATTGCTCGTTTTTACAGAGCCGGAAAGAATATCCAATGTATTGGGCTGTATTTTTATTTCTACATCTTTTTCACTCAGTCGATTGATAATATCTTCCAGTAGCGGCTGTTCCGTTTTTTCTAACGCAAGCACAACTAATTCAATATGGTGGTTGTCAATTATATTTTCAATATCATCTGCGGAACCCAATTTTGGGATCAGCTTATGAATACCGTTTTTACAGAGATTATCTGTTGTTGCAAAACCTGTATAGCGGTAGCCGCCATCATGCAAACTTTTTGTTGTTTCCTTTAATACACGAATAGCATTTTCCTGGCTGCCTATCATTAAGGTATTAAAGAAAACTTTTCCATTCAGTAACTGTCTTTTCATTTTGTTGAGAATAATCCAGCGGCCCATAAAAGTAAAAACAAAATGTAGTCCGAATAAACAGAGAAAAGCGATATAGTAATACGAGTAATCGTTTTTTACATCATCCAATAAAAGTGCAAAGAAGAGAACAATGCAACCGATAAGACTGCAAACAAAAGTGCTGGTAAATTCAAACAGTCTCGATTTTTTATAGAGATGTTTATAAGACCCTACAATGGTATATAATATTAGCCATCCAACTGGAATAAAAAAAATGCCGTACCAAAAATTTTCATCGGTTTGTAGTACACCTGATTCAATTACCGGCTGATCAAGTAATGCCCTACGAGCAAAAAAGAAACAAGCCCATGCCAGTGCTGCACTGATAAAATCAGCTATGGCATACCAGGCAATGGATATTTTTTTGCCTGGGTTCATCCGTGAGTAATAACATTATTGCCAATCTTCTCCAGTATCTGGTGGGCTACATCCATAGCCGACAGGCCATCCATTTCAGATACAACTGTTTTTGTATTGTTGAGAATAGCATCTCTAAATTCTTCCAACTCTTTCTTAATAGCATTTACTTCCGGCACAATAGGATTGGCCATAGCAATAGTTTTTTTTCCTGTTGGAGTTTCTATATCGAAAGCAAATACATTGGAATCTTGTGGCTCTTTCAGTTTAATGATTTCAGTTTTCTTATTCAGAAAATCAATGCCGATATAAGAATCTTTTTGAAAGAGTCGGATCTTTCTCATCTTCTTCATGGAAATACGGCTGGAGGTAAGATTGGCTACACAGCCATTATCAAACTCTATACGAACGTTGGCGATGTCAGGTGTTTCTGTCATCACACCTACACCGCTGGCAGAAATAGTTTTTACATCGCTTTTTATAATGCTTAAAATAATATCAATATCATGTATCATTAGATCCAATATCACACTTACTTCTGTACCCCTTGGGTTGAATTGTGCCAAACGATGCACTTCAATGAACATCGGGTTTAACTGCATATCTTTTATAGCCAAAAAAGCAGGGTTAAAACGTTCTACATGTCCTACCTGGAATTTAATGCCCGACTCTTTTACAAACTTTACTAATTGCCTTGCTTCATCCATGGTATTAGCCAATGGTTTTTCTACAAAAACATGCTTGCCTTTTTTGATGGCTTTTTCGCACCATTCAAAATGAAAATTGGTTGGAGCAACTACATCGATGGCATCGCAGGCATTGATCAGTTCATCGGCGTCGAGAAAGCGGGGTAGCTGGTATTTATCAGACACTTCTTTTGCAGTGTCATCATGCGGGTCGTAAAAACCAACTATTTCCACACCAGCTATTTCTTTCCAGTTGTTAAGATGGAACTTTCCTAAATGACCTACACCAATAACGCCGATCTTGAGCATAATAATTTATTAATGCTCAAAGATAAAGATTGGCAAATGGAGTGGGGATTGAGTTTTAAACAGTGGTGGATTAGTCTAAAACTACCGACCTGTCAACATACGAAGGATGATAAATGAAAAGACAGGTGCCTTCTTTGATTGTATTGATGATGGGGCGGTTCAATTGTACCGGCACAGCAGGGCAACCGTGGCTGCGGCCAATAAAACCCCGGGCATTTACAAAAGCATCCGAAACATATTCAGCGCCATGCATTACAATGCCTCTTTCATAGGCTTTATCATTAATGCCTCTTTCTACACCTTCCAACTTTAAGGAGTAGCCGTTTTTTCCCTGGTAGGTTTCCCTGGTAATGTAAAAACCCGGGCTACTTTTAAAAGATTCGTTTTGATTGGAGAAAGAGTTGGCAATTTCCTGTCCTGTATTTTTGCCATGTGCCACCAACGTATTGAAGAGAACTTTATAATTATTCAAATCAATAATGAATAATCTTTTCTTGCCGCTTGGTTGGCTAAAGTCAATAATAGAAATTATGGATTGATTGAAAAGCTTGCCTTCTGCTATCAATGTTTCCATTCCTTTTTTAGCATAATCGTAGGCTTCTTTACTTAAACCTTTTAAGTTCAGGTGCAGACTATCATACACCGATTTTAAAAAAGGAGTAGGCTTCGTTACTGTCTCTATAGTTGCTTTAGTAGTAGAATCTGCCGGTGGCGTATAGAATAATTTATTTGCTGCCGCTGATTTTGCAAATGCTGCGGGTAAATGCAGCAATGCAATAAAAATAGAAGAAATATAAAAATAGAATCCTTTAACCTTGTTTTTCATAGCTACACGTTTAACCAATAACCGTACCCTTTAGACGTCTTATATGTTTTTTTATTGCAGAAGATGGCTTAACCTCAATCAATAAAAAAGCCCGTCAGAAATTTCTTTCTCAACGGGCAGTTTATTTAGGTTTTTAGCTGAAATAAAATCACAATAAATCAGCCTTTCTTCTTGATGCGGACCGGACGGGACTCGAACCCGCGACCTCCGCCGTGACAGGGCGGCATTCTAACCAACTGAACTACCGATCCGTTTCCTTTGAATGATTCGTAAGCCGAGCCATTTTTCAGGACGGCAAAGATAGCCCCGCAATCTTTTTCAGCCAAAAGTTTTTCTATTATTTATCCACTGACAATCAACCTTTCCGGAGAAAAATTCCCATTATTATATAATCCTTAATTTAGCCGCACATTTTAGAACCTATGCCAACCGACGCTAACCGACAATTTCTCGATTTCGAAAAGCCCATCAAAGACCTTATTGATGAGATTGCCAGCATGAAACATCGCCAGGAAAAGACCAAACTGGATCTCAGCGATACGATTCAAAAGCTGGAGCAGGGCATATTAGATAAACGAAAAGAAATTACCGAAAACCTCAGTAGCTGGCAGCGGGTACAACTCAGCCGCCATCCTGACCGGCCATATACACTTAAGTACATAGATAAAATGGCGGAGAATTTTGTGGAGCTCTATGGCGACCGCAATGTAAAAGACGATAAAGCAATGGTAGGCGGCTTCGCCAGTTTAGGTGGAGAAACAGTAATGATCATCGGGCAGCAAAAAGGAATTAATACCAAAATGCGGCAGATGCGAAATTTTGGTATGGCTAATCCGGAAGGATATAGAAAAGCATTGCGGTTGATGCGATTGGCAGAGAAGTTTAATAAACCAGTTATTACATTAATAGATACACCCGGTGCATATCCGGGCCTTGAAGCAGAAGAAAGAGGACAAGGTGAAGCGATTGCCCGTAATATCTATGAGATGATCCGTTTGAAAGTACCGGTTATCTGTGTTATTATTGGAGAAGGTGCAAGTGGTGGTGCATTAGGAATTGGAGTGGGTGATAAAGTGTTTATGATGGAGAATACCTGGTACACAGTTATCAGTCCGGAAAGTTGTTCATCTATACTTTGGCGCAGTTGGGATAAAAAAGAAGTTGCGGCAGAACAGTTGCGATTAACTGCAGATAAAATGCTGGGCTTTGGATTGATCGATGGAATTATTCCAGAACCAGTGGGTGGTGCACATTGGGATTATGATGGTGCGGCACAAATTCTAAAAGATTATTTGATCCCCGTTATCAAACAATTGAAAGAAGCAACACCAGAAGATAGAGTGAAGACAAGAATTGAAAAGTTTGGCAAGATGGGATTCTGGGAAGAAGTGTAGAGAAAGGGTTGGGAGTCGTTAGTCATGAGTCGGGAGTAATACAATTATTAGCCGGGCTATAGTTTTTCATGGCATCATCTGTTGCGTAGCAAACTTGTACTGCAATAACACAGATGAACATTTCAAAATCAGCAATTATTAAATTTTAATCATCTACAAAAAATGTCCCTTAGAGAAAAATTTACCGGAACAGGAATAGCAGTAGTAACTCCATTTCATACAGATGGAACAGTTGATTGGGAAAGCTTCGGTAAACTGATTGAGTTTTGGATAAAGGGAAGGGTAGAATACCTCGTTGTATTAGGGACAACTGGTGAAAGTGCAACCATTCATGGTGCAGAAAAGCAAGAAGTATTCTCTTTTGTAGCGGAAAAAGTGGCAGGTCGCTTGCCATTAGTAGCCGGTATTGGCGGCAATGATACGGCTGAAGTTGTTGACGCTTTTGAATCATTTAATCTTGTGGAGTACGATGCGATACTTTCTGTAGCTCCCTATTATAATAAACCCAACCAGGAAGGAATTTTTCAACATTACAAAGCATTAGATGCCGCTACACCGTTGCCAATTATCATGTACAATGTTCCGGGACGTACAGGGCAAACTGTAACTGCTGAAACGCAGCTACGCATCGCACATGAACTGAAAAATATTTTCGCCACCAAAGAAGCCAGCGGCAATTTCGATCTGTTCAACCAGATCATTAAAAACAAACCAGCTGATTTTATGGTCATTAGTGGGGATGACCCGATAACACTGCACATGATAGCTGCGGGAGCAGAAGGATTGATCTCTGTTGTGGCGAATGCGTACCCTCAAGACTATTCTGATATGGTGCGTCTTTGTTTACAAGGAAAATTTAAAGAGGCTACTGTGTTACATTCTAAATACATTGATATTATCGCTTCCATGTTTGCAGAAGGAAGCCCAAGCGGTGTAAAAGCTTATCTGTCAGAAATGGGATTATGTAAAAACACTTTTCGTTTACCTGTTTGGCCGGTGAGTGAAAAACATCACCAGAAAATTAAGGAGTTGATGAAGGGATAAAAACTTTTCGAATGAAAAATGTATTACTACTTATTTCCTTTGCTCTAATATTTTTAAAAGCAAATTCCCAGGAGCAGCAATCAATTACTGCTACAAAGTTGGTAGAGATTGCAGAAAAAGCAGATTTTTCAATTTTAGTACAACTGGTTTCTTCATTAAACTATATAGTGCTGGATAGCAGCAGGGATGAGAAAGGGATGTTATTCTACTTTGGCAAAGAGCCAAAGACCAACGGAAATGTTTTAGCTTGCTCATCAGATGAACAGAATAAAATAACAGAATTTACTTTCAACACTTTTATTTCGGAAATCAATAATGATTTGAAGTCTCAATTAAAGACACTTGGGTTCAAATCTTCCGGAATAAAAAAAAATAACACAGAAGGATTAATAGAAACGGAGGATTTTGAAAAGGGTAGCCTTTTAGTTGCCACTGCTACGGTTGAAAACAAGCATGGAAAGAATTTCTTTGAGTTTACTTTTATAAAGCTGTAGCTTTTCATTCTCCCTGGTATTATTCAAAAAATTTTCGGCATAGTCTTTTCTAATAATAGTTTCATGTACAAGCTCCCTTCAATTATCATTGCCCTTTTCTTTGCGTTTTCTGCTTTATCACAAAGCACTACCCGTCTTGAAATTGAAGATCGGCAGGATAAATATCCATCTAAAAAAACAACTAGCTCTGCCAGCAAAAATGTCCGCATCATAGAAACTTCATTTTTCATTCCGCAGCTAAATCGAAACAGAAGAGTTTGGATTTATCTTCCAGAAAATTATACATCATCAAAAACTAAATATCCGGTGCTGTATATGAACGACGGTCAAAATATTTTTGAAGATAGCAGCTCATTTTCCGGGGAATGGGGTGTGGATGAGTTCTTAGATTCAACCAGTACGAAAAACTGTATCGTTGTAGCAATAGATAATGGTGGTGATAAAAGGATGAACGAATACAATCCCTATGATAATACTCGTTTTGGAAAAGGAGAAGGCGATGCCTATGTTGATTTTATTGTAAAAACAATACGACCTTATATTCATAAAAATTACCGGGTTTTAAAATGCAGAAAGAAAACGATCATAGCCGGTAGTTCAATGGGTGGATTGATTTCGATGTATGCAGCTTTAAAATATCCTAAAGTTTTTGGTGGTGCAGGAGTATTCTCTCCATCGTTTTGGGTGTCACCAGAGATATATAGTTACATAGAATCAAAGGGAAAGAAAGTAAAATCTAAATTTTATTTCTATGCCGGTAAAGAAGAAGGAGAATCAATGGTGCCGGATATGCTAAGAGCCTTTGAACAAATGGCTAAAGTTTCCAAATCAAAAATGATTACTGTAATAAGGGACGATGGCAAACATAATGAAGCTACCTGGCGAAACGAATTTCCTTTGTTTTATAATTGGGTAATAAATAAGCCTTAATGAGACAAATTTTACTATTAAATCTAATTTATATATTAGTTGGGTGCAATGTCAAAAAACAAAAGCAGGTAGCTAGTTCTAATATTATTAGTTCTAATAAATTAGTAGAGATTATCAGAGACAGTAGTTTTCAAAATTTTAAAAGGCTAATAAATATAGCAGGGTATTCGGTAATTGATACGCTTAGTACTCAAGAAGGAGAAATAATTTATAGTGCTGAAGAGGACAAGAAAATGGGGAACTTGTTGAGTGTTACAACCACTAAAGATTATCATGTTATTCAGTTACGTTTTTTTACATATAGTAAGGCGCTATTTGATGAATTAAAACAAAATTTTATTGAATTAGAGTTTAAGTCTTTGGGAAACAGCCACAATGTTGAGGAATTTGAAAATAGTATTATCTACATTAGTGCTATTGCTTCAAATGAATCTTATAATGTAATTCTTGTAAGAAAAGAATAATTTTTTCTATACTTCGTAACAAACACCTTCCAATGCCAATTCAGTGTTTTGGAAAACTTCTCTTGCTTCAGCCTCAAACTCTTCTAAAGTATCATACTTGCTACTGAAATGACCGATTAGTAATTTTTTTACCCCGGCTTTCTGTGCAATGAGTGCAGCTTGTTTGGTTGTGGAATGAAAACGGCTTTCAGCTCTTTCCCGCAGGTTGTCAAGATAAGTTGTTTCATGATATATCATATCTGCACTTTGGATATGCGGAATTATTGTTTCGTCATATTTTGTATCAGCACAAAATGCATATTTTTTCGCTGGCTCCGCTGTCGTTGTTACTAACTCATTGGTAATAATTGTCCCGTCTTTGCGGGTATAATCTTCCCCATTTTTCAAACGATCATAAAAAACAGAAGGAATTTCAAATTCTTTTGCTTTTTCTACATTTAATTTTCTTGGCTGTTTTTTTTGTTCGAACGTAAAACCATAACACTCAATCCGGTGATTGGTACGAAAGCATTTTACCCGGAGCTTTTCATTATCAACCAATGTAGCAGCTTCTGTTATATGGTGAATTTCTAATGGATAACAGATTTGCGTATCCGCCACTTTTAGTTGCAGCTCAATTATTTCTTTTAAAGGGGATGGTCCAAATACATGCATCTCCTGTTTATGCCCTAATAAACTAAGTGAGTTTAATAGTCCTATTAATCCGAAATAATGATCGCCATGTAAGTGAGAAATAAAAATGTGTGATATTTTGCTTCGCCTGATCTTGTAATTGATCAATTGTATTTGTGTGCCTTCTCCGCAGTCTACTAAATAATTATTTCCGTCCAATGTTACTACCTGGCTGGTAGGATGACGGTCAAAAGCCGGTACGGCAGAGTTATTTCCAAGTATGGTAACTGCAAACATGTGACAATCTACGATTTTGCTGTATTATTGAAAAGAGTAAAGACGGTAAAGGAAAACTAAATGCTGCCTGGTCTTACATAATTATTCTTCATCATTTAAAAACTCCCTTTCTATCTCTTCCATTTGTACAATATCCCAAGCTTCGCTTTCGGTTGGCGTTACATTCATCATTTCCAAAAGTTCATTTTCATCCAAAAAATCTTCTACCGGTTTTTGTAATTCACAAATAACAAAAGAGGCATTATTCTCATAAAATTTTTGTTGTATTTGTACCAGTTTTTCAGCAGCGGGTATATCAACTTCCTCAATATTCTTTGCTATTAACACTACATTTTTAACGTCATTTTGCAGGTAAGGCAGCAAACAAACATCCAGTTCATCTGTCATAGTAGCAGAAAGAACTGGCTCATCAACTGTGATGGCATGAAATTTCTCTTTGGTATCCGTTTTGACTTGCATTAGTACAGAAGTTAATTTGTTTGAATCGGGACACATTAAAATACCCTGAAAACTGCTAAAACTGTCCTCCCCAAACAACTTAAATTATCAACATTCCGTTTATAAGTACAGGAGAACGGGAACCAAATTTATTCGTTAATATTGTATAACAACCAATTATCTTAATATGGATAATAATTTTTCTACTCAAGTCAAAGAAATTATTTCGTTTAGCAGGGAAGAAGCATTGCGTTTGGGAAATGATTTCATCGGCACAGAACATCTCTTACTCGGTCTCATTCGTGAAGGGGATAATACCGCTGTTCGCATACTTAAAAGCTTTAATGTTGACCTCTATGAATTACGAAAGGAAATAGAACTCGCCGTAAAAGATAAAACTGGTAAGAATATTGCCAATATAAATAGTCTGCCGCTTACCAAGCAGGCAGAAAAAGTGATCAGGGTAACCGTACTGGAGGCAAAAGCATTAAAAAGTGCTACAGTAGAAACAGAACACCTGATGCTCTCTATTTTAAAGAATAAAGAAAATATTGCAACACAAATCTTAAATCAATTTGACGTGGATTACGATCTTTTCAGACAAGAGTTGGGGATTGTAAAATCAAATGATCCCCGTGCCGAATTTCAGGATGAGAATGACGATGATTTTGATGAAGAGAAAAAATATTCTCAGCAAAAAGGCGGTGCTAAACAAGGTGCTACAAAAAGTAAGACACCTGTATTAGATAATTTCGGCAGAGATATTACTAAAATGGCCGAATTGGGTGCATTAGATCCAATCGTTGGCCGTGAATCAGAAATTGAAAGAGTTTCCCAAATTCTTTCCCGCCGTAAAAAGAATAACCCAATTTTAATTGGAGAGCCAGGTGTGGGTAAAACGGCCATCGTAGAAGGATTGGCATTACGTATAGTTCAGCGAAAAGTTTCAAGAGTGCTGTTTGATAAACGAGTGATCTCTTTGGATCTTGCTGCATTAGTAGCCGGTACAAAATACCGTGGCCAGTTTGAAGAAAGGATGAAGGCTATCATGAATGAACTGGAGAAAAACCGGGATGTGATCCTATTTATTGATGAGTTGCATACAATAGTTGGTGCTGGTGGTGCCAGTGGATCCTTGGATGCAAGCAATATATTTAAACCAGCATTGGCAAGAGGAGAACTTCAATGTATTGGTGCTTCTACATTAGATGAATACAGAATGTATATTGAAAAAGATGGTGCATTGGATCGTCGTTTCCAAAAAGTAATGGTAGAACCGCCAAGTGTAGATGATACCATTCAAATATTAAATAATATTAAATCGAAATACGAAGATTATCACAATGTAAATTATGACCAGGAAGCAATTGATGCCTGTGTAAAATTGAGTGATCGCTATGTTACCGACAGATTACTCCCTGACAAGGCAATTGATGTAATGGATGAAGTGGGTGCAAGAGTGCACTTGAAAAATATCAATGTTCCTCAAAACATAGTTGACCTGGAAGGAAAAATCGAAGATGTTAAGAATGAAAAAAATAAAGTAGTCAAAAGTCAGAAGTTTGAAGAAGCGGCTTCGCTAAGAGATACTGAAAAACGGTTGCAGGAAGATTTAGAGAAAGCCAAAAACGAATGGGAAGAGGAAAGCAAGCATAAACGTTTCCCTATTGGCGAAGAAGATATTGCTGAAGTAGTGAGTATGATGACTGGCATTCCGGTAAAACGTATGGTGCAGGCTGAAACTGAAAAGTTGAGGAGAATGGCCGATGATATGCAGGGAATGGTTGTTGGCCAGAATGACGCAATCCTAAAAGTGGTAAAAGCAATTCAAAGGAATAGAGTGGGGTTAAAAGATCCAAAAAAACCGATTGGGTCATTTATATTTCTTGGTCCAACAGGAGTTGGTAAAACAGAGTTGGCCAGGTCTCTTGCCCGATATATGTTCGACTCAGAAGATGCACTTATTCGTATTGATATGAGTGAGTACATGGAGAAATTTACAGTAAGCCGTTTAGTAGGTGCACCTCCGGGCTATGTAGGATATGAAGAAGGAGGACAGCTTACCGAAAAAGTTCGTCGTAAACCATACAGTGTAATTCTGCTGGATGAAATTGAAAAAGCACACCCGGATATTTATAACATTTTATTGCAGGTGTTAGATGATGGTCAGTTGACAGACGGACTTGGCCGAAAGGTTGATTTTAAGAACAGCTTAATAATCATGACCTCCAATATTGGAGCTCGTCAATTGAAAGACTTTGGTGACGGTGTTGGTTTTGCAACACAAGCCCGTACAGATAACCAGGAAGAAAATAACAAGTTGGTAATTGAAAAAGCACTAAAACGGACTTTCTCTCCGGAGTTCTTGAATCGTATTGATGATGTTATCATTTTTAATAGTCTTACAAAAGAAAATATTTTCAATATTATCGACATTCTGATGAAAGGTGTTACAAAAAGACTGGCAACACTTGGCTTTAGTCTTGAGTTAACAGAAGCTGCAAAATCATTCTTAGCTGATAAAGGATACGATCAGCAATTTGGGGCACGGCCACTTCACAGGGCTATTCAAAAGTATTTGGAAGATCCGCTTGCAGAAGAAATACTTAACCTGAATGTAAAAGCCGGGGATGTATTGGAAGCTGATGAGGACAAAGAGAATGGCAAACTTAAATTTTCTTTTAAAGGTCAAACAGAAGAAAAATCAAAAGCTTAAAAGCTAATTAGGAATAGTAAATCCGTCTCTTTTAAAAGAGGCGGATTTTTTATTTGGAGAATTGTTCGGATAGATTTCAAGTGTGCTACAGCATTTGTATTTTTGCTCTGAATGGAAAAAAAGATTGTGATAACAATTGATGGTTGGTCAAGTTGCGGTAAAAGCACATTGGCCAAACAGCTTTCTCAAAAACTTGGCTATTTATATGTGGATAGCGGAGCAATGTACCGGGCCATCACATTATACTTTTTGCGAAATAATATTGATTGGGCGGATAAAAAAGAAGTAAAAAATGCGCTAAAAAGTATCAGTCTTGAATTTGTATTTAACCCCAAGAGCAATAATAGCGAAATGCATCTGAACGGAGAGAATGTTGAATACTTGATTCGGGATTTAGTTGTTGCAGAAAAAGTAAGTGATGTAGCTGCAATTAAAGAAGTTCGAGAGTTTGCCGTTGCTCAACAACAAAAAATGGGTGAGAAAAAGGGAATTGTTATGGATGGGAGAGATATTGGAACAGTCGTTTTCCCTAAAGCAGAACTTAAAATATTTATGACCGCAGATAATGCAGTTAGAGTGCAACGTAGATTTAAAGAATTATATGAAAAAAACCCCAATGTGGGTATTGATGAGGTGAAAAATAACCTCGAAATGAGAGATTATATCGACTCTCACCGTGCCGTAAGCCCACTTCAAAAGGCTGCTGATGCACTAGTGCTGGATAATACTGAACTTACTGAGGACCAGCAATTTAAAAAGGTAATGGAATGGATTAAAAAACTTTTTTAAAATTATAATTCCCCCCGGCATTGCTTTTGTAAATTCTGATTTATCAGATATGCAGTAACATTTTTCTTCTGGAAAATCTATTTGCATTCTCCATCCACTCCTCTAAAAAGCAAATTACTTAAAAACGCTGTTCGAGACTTCGAAGTCTTTTCCTATTTGAATGCCTAAAACCCGGGTTTTGAATCACCACAATTGTGGATGAAACAACTGCTCATATTTCTGTACATGTAAACTAATTTTTAATTAAAAACTTGAAAAATGAAAAAGATTTTACTCTCGCTATTACTATTAATGTCGGGAACTTTGGTTTTTGCACAAACCCCTTGTCCAATTGAATATAGGCTTAACAATGGTGGTGGTAATTGCCCCGATACTGTAATAAATGGTGTTACAGTAACAGCTACAGGAACAGTCACCTTAACATTTGAAGCCCCAGTTGATCCTAACAATATTCCAGCGATTGGATTGGTGCAGGAAACTACTACTAATCCCCCTGTAATTTTAACGGGAATTTCCTTCGGCAGAGGAACATTAAATAATAATGGTACGGTAACTTATTGTTATTACACAGGACCAAATAATAATAATAACCTTCAGGGTCGTAGCAGGACTTTTAGATTTATTGTATTTTTTAATGGTGGAGTTCCATGTGGCTCAAATATTCCCCTTCCTATATCTTTGAGTCTCTTCAGCGCTACACGTTATAATAGCAGCGTAGCGATAAAGTGGATAACAGCTACAGAGACCAATAATTCAGGTTTTGAAATTCAGCGATTAGTTGGTAATGGGAATTGGCAAACACTCATAACTATTCCCTCTCAAGCTGCCGGAGGCAATAGTTCCTCTGACCTTACTTATACTTATACTGATTTGAATAACACAAAAGGTGTCACTCAATACCGCCTGAAACAAATAGATTTAGACACAAAGTATAAATTCAGCGAGATCCGTGCAGTTCGTGGCGAAGGTCAATTAGGGAAAGCAATTGTTTATCCTAATCCAAGCAGTACTGGCAAAGTAAATATAGTATTGGAAGAGATTTCTTCACCCCGGCAATTGACTTTGATTGATATGAGCGGCCGTATATTACAGCAATGGAAAGTCTTTACAAATAACAATATCCAGGTTGAAAACTTAAATCCGGGAATGTACAGCCTTATAATTTTAATACCGGAGACCGGTGAAAAGACAATAGAAAAAATTATAGTAAGTAAAAGATAATGCTCAGGATTTTTTATTAAAACTTAGGGGGTGGCTTATTAGCCATCCCCTTTTTATTACCTGTTTTGTATGTTCAAGTCCCACTATCTGCGAGTCCTTTGGTCTAAATACAAATTTTCAACCATGAATTGAAGCCATAGAATAAGGAAAATAAAATCTATAGTTTTTTCTTAACTTCTAGTAGCTCCACTTCAAAGATTAACATAGAACCGCCGGGTATTGACATATAGTCAAATGCACCGTAACCCAGTGTGTAAGGAACGTAGAATTTATATTTTGAACCCGGAGTCATCAACTGTAGACCTTCTGTCCATCCGGGAATAACACCTGCTAAAGAAAAGGTAATAGGAGCACCACGGTCATATGAATTATCAAAACCGCTGCCGTTTATAAATGTACCTCTGTAGTGGCAGGTTACACTATCAGTACCGCTTGGTCTTTCGCCGCTTCCTTCGTTAATTATTTCATATTGCAAACCACTGGCAGTTGTTTTTACACCAGGTTTTAATTTATTCTGAGCTAAAAATTTCTGCCCGGCTTCAATATTCGGCTTAGATTTTTCTGCTTGCATTTTGCTCATGTAACTATTCATTACATTATTGCATGCCTGATCGTCTAGTAATGGAGTTTTGCCGCCAAGAATATCATTAACAGCTTTAGATACCATTACGGTATTCAATTTTTTAATTCCTTGTTGTTTATAAAAATTGGCTACGCTAACACCTGCTGCATAGCTAACAGAGTCATACATATTTTTTAATACTGGTACAGGGGCTTTAGCAACGGGTTTTGTAACAGGTTTCGCAACAGGCTTTGTAGCTGGTTTAGTAGTACCTGTTTGTGCTTTTAATGTAAGTGTAAAAAATAGCACGGCAAACGATAATAGTAACTTCATATAAAAATTTAAGTTGACAAAAATACAGGTTGAAAAGGACTTCGGCTGCATCAATCGTTTAATTTAGCCTTAAAATTTACGATTTATGGATGCTTTTACTTTTCCGGTACAGGTAAGATGGTCAGATCTGGACCCGAATTTTCACCTCCGTCATTCCGTTTATTACGACTGGGGAGCCATGTGCAGGGTTGCATATCTTGAGAAGGAAGGATTAAGCTGGAAACGTATGGTTGAGTTACAAATCGGCCCCATCATTTTTAGGGAAGAGTGCATTTTTAGAAGAGAAATAAGACCAGGTGATCCTGTAACTATTAATCTGAAATTATTAAAAGCGAAAAGAGATTTTTCCCGGTTCACTATTCAGCATGAAATAATGAAGAATCCGGAAACAGTATCCGCTATACTCACTGTTGATATTGCTTGGATGAATGGTGTAACAAGAAAGTTAGCAGTTTTGCCTTCAGCTGAAGTTGAAAAGTTTAAAACAGGTCCGTTTGCAGAAAATTTTGAGTGGGTTGATTAACCAGCAAGCTCTGTACTAAATCGAATCACTTTTGCCGGAAACCTGGCTGCATAACCGTGAATAAGATTTCTTATAAAACTATTCTCTTTATAGGACGTCAGGTAGTCTTTTAGTGAATCAGGATTTGTTATTTGTGCATCAGCAGGTATATAGCCCATGCCATAAAATATACCTTCGCAAACTAATATACAGGATTGATCTTCTCCGTTCAATCCCTTGTCAACAATGGCAAAAGTTGGTAGTGTACGGATATGTTCACAGGCTTGTTGCACCCGTTTATTATAAGATGCAGCTTGTTCTTTTTGTTCGCAGGCGGCCTGGCAATAACCTTCGCTAATGCCATCACATCTACCGGGATCTTTTTGTAGGAAGCATAATTTAGGACAAAGGTCAAACTCCTTTATTAATTTTCTAATGATAGCATGTCCATCTACGAGGTAATGAAAAGTATATACCGGGTGTAATCGTTTCCTGTTTTTATCAATCGCTAATCGTAAATAACCATTTTGATCTTCATACATAAAAATACCGTACACATCTTCCCATCTTTTTTGCGAAGAGTTGAAAATAGGCCATCTTTTTTTTATTTCTGTTGATTCTAATATACAGGCCATTAATTCTGTGCCGCACGGTTGATAGCTGATGGCATGAATATGTTTGAGGAAATTTTGTTTTTGTTTGCTTTCGGAATTGTTACTGAAATGACTATTTACCCGGTAACGTATATTATTTGCTTTCCCAACATAAACTACTTTGCCTTTTTCATTGTGAAAAAAATAAACTCCCGGTGTATAGGGTAATTGGTCAAAATGTTGCTTAGGTACATTCGGGGGTAGCGTAGATTCCTTAGAGTTTCTTAGAAGACTTTTTTGAATATGCTGTTCTTTATCATGTTGTAATAACAGGCGAAATACTTCTACTGTGGCCGCGGTATCTCCACCGGCCCGGTGCCTGTCGGTAATGCGAATATTTAACGACTGGCAAAGATTGCCGAGGCTATAGGATGGAAAACCGGGAAAGATCTTGCGGCTTAACCTTACCGTGCAAAGTTTTTTGCTATCCAGATTAAACCCGGCTTCTTTTAAATGCGCATTTACAAAAGAATAATCAAAGTTTACATTGTGGGCTACGAATATATTGCCCGTAAGATGATTGTATATTTCTTCTGCTACATCAGCAAACAAAGGAGCTTTAGCCACCATAGCATCTGTAATGCCTGTCATACTTTGTATGTAATAAGGAATAGGTTGTTGCGGGTTAATTAACGTTTCAAATTTTTTAATCACTTTATCTCCATCAAAAACATGAATGGAGATCTCTGTTATGCCGTTAGCCGCAGCATAACTTCCGGTTGTTTCTATATCAACGATTGCATACATAAAAGGAACAGCTAATTTCGTTAAAAATAAGCGGATGACGGACGAGAAATTTTCGATGCTACATAACCGGTTGACAAAAGTGTGGCGGCACATCCACAAGCATGCAAAGCGGCAGGGGATCAACTGTTATAGAGTGTATGACCATGACCTGCCGGAATTTCCTTTTTGTATTGAATTGTATGGCGACAAATTATATGTGGCGGAATATAAACGCCGGCATGGGATGATGGAGGAAGAACATGACAACTGGATGGAAAAAAGCCTGGCCATTATTTCTGAAATTACAGGGATAGAGAAGGAGAATATATTTTTAAAACTCCGGCAACGAAAACCGGGCCGCCTGGGGCAGTACCAGAAATATGATGAAGTGCAACATGAGTTTATAGTGGAAGAAAACGGGTTGCAATTTTTGGTGAACCTTAGTGATTATTTAGATACGGGATTATTTCTTGATCATCGCATTACAAGGCAAATGATGCGGGAACAGAGTAAGGGAAAAAAAGTATTGAATCTTTTTGCTTATACCGGATCGTTCTCCGTATATGCTGCTGCAGGTGGAGCTGATGAGGTGGTGACGGTGGATCTGTCAAAAACATACCTGGGATGGGCTGAGCGGAATTTAAAACTGAATAATTATTCAGACGAAGTAAAATACCAATTTATTCATGCAGATGTTAAACAGTATCTTAAAACCTTGCCTGCTGGTTATTTTGATATTATCATTATGGACCCGCCAACTTTTAGTAATAGCAAGCGGATGGGAGATATTTTAGATATACAACGGGATCATGTGGGATTGATAAATGATTGTATAAAGGGTTTAAAAAAAGGAGGTGCCATTTACTTTAGTACCAACTTTAGAAAATTTGAACTGGATACTACCGCAATAAATTCTGCTGCGATAAAAGATATTACAAAAGCTACAACGCCTTTTGATTTTGAAGGGAAGTTGTTTCGGTATTGTTTTCATTTAACTAAATAAAAAGCCTGTTATATAATAAAATCAAGCTAGAAATTTAGGGGCAAGCTACAGACGAGTGTTTAGTGGGAGAAAGCACTAGCTACTTCATAAAAACTGATTTAAAATGGCAAGTAAAGTACTTCTCATAATAAGTATGTTTTTTTTGGCATTAAAAATTTACTATACACTTAAATTTGAGAGAGTTGATAGAAGTAGCTCTTCCATTCTTGCCAGAATACTGAATTCTAACTTTGGAGGAAGTGTTATTTTCCCAATTGCAAAAAGAGCAATCAAATTAGAAGAGAAAAGTTTGAAAAAGAGAGCAAATACTGCGGTATACTTATTCTATTTTTTCTTTTTTTTAGGTATGCTTTTTCTTTTATTATAAAGTTAAATATTTTTAATAAGGTTTCTTTCTTGAGGGCATTCAAATAATAAAAACGGCTGATTATAATATCAGCCGTTTCATAAGTTAGTTATTATTTATTACAAAGTCTTCAACACATCATTCATATTTCTCACCGCATCTGCACTTTTATTAAAGGCTGCTTGTTCTGCATCGTTCAATTTAAAATCAAGAATTTTTTCCCAACCATTTTTGCCGATAGTGACCGGAACACCAAGACAAATATCTTTCTGTCCATATTCCCCATCTAATGCAACGCAGCAGGTAAAGAGTTTCTTTTCATCTCTTACAATAGCTTCAACCAATGCAGCTCCTGCAGCACCCGGTGCATACCAGGCAGAGGTACCGATCAAAGCAGTTAAAGTAGCACCGCCCACCATGGTATCTTTTACAATTTTATCTTGCTGTTCTGCAGATAAGAAATTAGTAACGGGTGTACTGTTCCAGGTTGCCAGGCGAATAAGCGGTATCATCGTTGTATCACCATGTCCGCCAACAACCACTGCATTTAAATCAGCAGGGCTGCATTCTAAATGCTGGCTTAATTGATATTTGAAACGGCTACTGTCTAATGTGCCGCCCATTCCAATTATTCTGTGCTTAGGAATGCCGGTTGATTGCAATGCTAAATAAGTCATTGTATCCATCGGGTTGCTGATAACAATAATGATGGCATTGGGAGAATGCTTTAAAATATTTTCGCAAACACCTTTAACGATGCCGGCGTTTACTCCAATTAGTTCTTCACGGGTCATACCGGGTTTGCGGGGCAAGCCAGATGTAATTACTACTACATCACTGTTAGCTGTCTTGGTATAATCATTTGTGCTGCCGGTAATCTTTGTGTCGAAGCCAAGAAGTGTGGCTGTTTGCATCATATCCTGAGCCTTGCCTTCGGCAATGCCTTCTTTAATATCAAGTAAAACAAGTTCAGTACAAAGCTCCTTACGGGCAATATTATCAGCACAGGTAGCACCTACGGCACCAGCACCTACAACAGTTACTTTCATGAAGAATAATTTATTAATTGAGAATTACCTGTCTGCCGACAGGCAGGTTTGCGGCGCAAAGGTAGGAGAACACGACGTTTTCCGGATAGCAAATAGTGGCTTATTTATTGAAAATTTCGGCTATTTGAGTGATGTCAATGTTTAGCTCATAAGTGGCGATTAGCTGCTGGTCTTTATTGTACAGTGCGGTAAATGGGAATTTGCTGGCTTTATAGTAGCTGGCAAAAAAATAGCTGTGATCTTTTCCTATAGCAAGGTGCTTGAGTTTAGATAGTTCATTTCTTTCGTAAAAAGACTGTATCTCCTTCAACCCTTTAAAAAATGAACCCATTACTATCTGTATATCTTCAAATTTTTTTTGGTGGATTACTAATTCTTTTGCCAGCATATTGCAATGGTCGCAATCGGGGCTGAAAATGATTATCATTGTGGGCATGTCTTTACTAAGAGCATCCTTTGTTTGCACTTTAGTACTATCAAGCGAGAGTAATTTAAAAGCAGGTAAATCTGGTTTTAATTTATTTGCGGGGTCGCCTTCTGTACTTTGTGCAAATGTTAGAGCTGCAAAACAAGTTGCTAAAAGGAATAATCCAATTCTTTTCATAGCGTAAAGTTTTAATTGATTCAATCTTTATAAATTGAAAGAATACGTTCAAGTGGCAACGAGCCCTCAAAGGCTGAAATTAATTCTTTCTTTTTATTATAGAATGCATGAAAGGGAAGGTTGCGAATATTGAAAAAGCTAGGTAAAAAATAATGTGTGTCTTGCGCTACAACTATATTTTTGAATGATGCCAGATTATACTGTGCTCTAAACTTCATCATCGAATCAAAAGGAGCAAAAGTGGCCATTACAATATGCAGGCCTTTAAATTTTTCTATGTTTTTAGTTATCTCACTGGTTTCATGCTGGCAATGCTCACATTGAGGGTTAAAAAGCATCAGTATTACAGGTAACTTTTTTGGAAGGTCAACTTTTGTGTAAAAAGAACTGCTATCGGGTAGCAGCAATTTTACCGGCGGATAAGTTGGAAATTTTTTATACGGGGGTTGAATGGTATCTACCTGGGATGATGCTGCAAATGAAACTGCCAGCAACAATATGAGAATTATATTTTTTTTCATTGCACTCAAAGAAAAGATAAATAATTATAAATGATGCCATAAACGACGACCGGGTTCAATATTCAGTTGTACCGGCTTTAAAACTTGCCTTTCTTTTCCTTTTGTCGTCAGGCACTGCTCCCTTATCTTTGCCGCCCCAAACCCTTTAGCGTAGCTCAGGGTTAATATAGATTAAAACATTTTTATTTATGGCAACAACATCAGATATCAGCCGTGGTTTAATTATCAACCTTGATGGAAGTTTATACACTATCGTAGAGTTTGGCGAAAACAAAACGGCCCGTGCCGCAGCAAAAGTATGGGCAAAACTAAAAGGGGTTGATAACAACCGTTCTATTGAAAAAACCTGGAACTCAGGCGATAATATCTTTCCAGTAAGAGTTGAAAGACGTACTTACCAATTCTTGTACAAAGATGATACCGGGTATAATTTCATGGATAATGAAACTTTTGAACAGGTGGCCTTACAGGAATCTGCTATTGATGCACCACAATATTTAAAAGAAGGGCAGGAAGTAGGTGTGCTGATCAATACCGAAACAGACCAAATATTGGGGGCTGAATTACCTGATAAAATAGTTTTATTAATTACTTACACAGAGCCTGGTCTTAGAGGCGATACTGCAACCAGAACGTTGAAGCAGGCAACAGTTGAAACCGGTGCTACCATTGGTGTTCCTTTATTTGTTAATGAAGGGGAGCTTATTCGGGTAAACACCAAGACGGGTGAATACGTTGAAAGAGTAAAAGAATGACTTCATAAAAAAGACTGAAAATGGCCTGAAATCACCGATTTAAGGCCATTTTTATATGATTTTGTCCCGTTTTGGGCCTAAACCTGCAAAAAATCATTGATTTTCTCATTTTGATTTCACTACCTTAGCCGTCCTTACCAAATGGTAAGCAGCTTTCTAAAACCAAAACGTCTATTAAATTGAAAAACATGGACTACAAACAAATTCAAGAGTTGATCAAGATGGTCAACAAATCGAATATTGGAGAACTAACAATTGAGCAGAAAGACTTTAAAGTAACTATAAAACAAAAAGAAGAACATGTAGCACAAATCGTTTCTTCTTCTTTTCAGCAAGCACCAGCTTTTACTCCCGCACCTCAACAGGCAGTAGCAAACCAACCAGCAAGTGAATTACCGTCTGCGGCTGATAAGCCAGCGGCTCCGGCTTCTAACACGATCACTATTAAAAGTCCGATGATCGGTACTTTTTACCGGAAGTCGGCTCCTGATAAACCCAATCTTGCCGATATTGGCACAGAGGTATCACCGGGCAAAGTGGTTTGCATTATTGAAGCCATGAAACTCTTCAACGAAATTGAAAGTGAAGTAAAAGGAAAGATCGTAAAAGTGCTGGTAGAAGATGCTTCTCCGGTAGAATACGATCAGCCGTTGTTCCTTGTTGAGCCTGCATAATAATTCAAAAGCAAAAAGTCGAAATTCAAAAGACTCTGGGAGGACTGGATTTTTTACTTTTTATTTTTTACTTTTTAATTTACTTCTGTGTTTAAAAAAATACTAATTGCCAATAGAGGAGAAATTGCTTTAAGAGTTATTCGTACAGCAAGAGAAATGGGTATTAAAACAGTTGCTGTATATTCTACTGCCGACAGAGATAGTTTGCATGTAAAATTTGCTGACGAAGCAGTTTGTATTGGCAAACCACAAAGTTCAGACTCTTATCTTAACATAGCTCACCTTATGGCCGCTGCTGAAATTACCAATGCAGATGCAATACATCCAGGCTATGGTTTCCTGGCAGAAAATTCAAGATTCGCACAGATATGTAATGATCATGGAATAAAATTTATCGGGCCAACACCTGATATGATCAATTCTATGGGGGATAAGATCACAGCAAAAGAAACCATGATAAAAGCAGGTGTTCCGGTGGTACCCGGTGGTGAAGGTTTGTTGCAAAGTGTGGATGAAGCAAAGGGTCTTGCAAAAGATATGGGCTACCCGGTAATATTAAAAGCAACTGCAGGTGGTGGTGGTAAAGGAATGAGAATTGTGTGGGAAGAAAGCGAAATAGAAAAAGCATACGATACTGCAAAGGCAGAAGCCGCTGCCTCGTTTAAGAACGATGGCATCTATATGGAAAAATTTGTAGAAGAGCCACGCCATATAGAAATACAGGTAGCCGGTGATCAATATGGCACAGTGTGTCATTTGAGTGAAAGAGATTGTTCCATACAAAGAAGACATCAAAAATTGGTGGAAGAATCACCTTCACCATTTATGACTGATGAGCTTCGCTTTAAAATGGGAGAGGCGGCTAAGAAAGCGGCTAGTGCTATCAATTATGAAAGTGTTGGAACAATTGAATTTTTGGTAGATAAGCATCGCAATTTCTACTTTATGGAAATGAACACCCGTATACAGGTGGAACATTGCGTTACAGAAGAAGTCATCAATTTTGATTTGATAAAAGAGCAGATTAAGATTGCTATGGGCGAAAGAATTTCTGGCCAGGATTATATCCCCCGCAATCACTCTATAGAATGTCGCATCAATGCAGAAGATCCGTATAATGATTTTCGACCATCTCCCGGAAAAATTACCGTGTTGCACCAACCCGGTGGTCATGGTGTAAGAGTGGATAGCCATGTGTATGCTGGCTATGTAATTCCACCATACTATGATTCCATGATTGGAAAATTAATTACTGTAGCGCAAACCCGTCCGGAGGCCATTCAAACAATGTACCGTGCATTAAGTGAATATGTTATTGAAGGAGTAAAAACAACCATTCCATTCCATTTGCAATTAATGCAGGACGAACGTTTCAGAAGCGGTGATTTTAATACTAAATTCCTGGAGGGGTTTACTTTAAAATAAATACTGTTTTATAATCTTCCTTTAGTACCTTCCTTTCACTGCGTTTGAATGCAGCATAAGCTGGCAAGGGCTTTCGATTGAAATAATAACTACCAATTACAAAAGCTAATTAATTCCTGTGCCTTCGGGAGCCGATATTTCATATCTCTCTCAATACAGTGATTTACAGGGATGGTTGGAAATTCCGTACTTGTAATAAAGTAATAATGTTATTTCAGTTAAATGATTAGACTATTTTTTATTCTGTTTTTGTTTTTCCCATGCTGTCTTATTGCACAGGAACAAGTTGATAGTATTATTTCTAAAAAGGTATTTGCATTTACTTTTCAACGAGGTTCCGCACTGGTTCACAAAGAATCCGTAAATAGTGCAAAAGGTGTAAAGCCTTTTGCATTGGGTATTGATTATTCGCTTCAGCGATTGGATTATTCCTCTTTCAGTATTTGTCGTACCTATTTACGTCGTGGTTTTAATTTGTCATATCTGGATTTTAAAAGCCCTGTATTTGGGAAAGGTGTAATCGCCTCCATTTTTTTACAACCTGTTTATCGGATTGGCAAAAGTTTTCAATTCCAGTTCAGAGGAGATGTAGGTATAGGTTATTTTTCAAAACCTTATGATGAGATTTCTAATAACACCAACCTTGCATATAGCAATCATGTTACTCCTTATCTTCATGTAAGTTCTGGTATTGGTTTTCGGGTAAGCAAAAAAATTACCACAGAAATAAATGGGAACTTTAATCATATTTCGAATGGTCATGCCAATCAACCCAATGCTGGTCTTAATTGGATGATGTTGTCGGCATCTATACTTTACTATCCGGATAATAATATACTACCCAGGCACAAATTTGTTCGGGCAAAAAGAAAACCTGAGGGGCTTTTTATTGATGCAGGAATAGTGTTTACTCCAAGTCAGGCTTATCATCTTTCCTGGAAAGCAAAACGCCGGTTTATGTTAGGCATGTTTACGCAGGTTTCCATTCCTGTAAGCAGAATTAATGCACTTACCGGGGGTGCTGAAATTTCTTATAGCAGTTACAAAAATGATGCTACAGCACCACATGATAATAGTAAGCCCGGATTAACAACAGCAATAACACTTGGTCATGAATTTCTATTAGGAAAAGTTACTTTCAGCCAACAAATAGGAAAATATATCACCCGCTATCCATCATTTCATACAGGGTTTTATCATCGCTGGGGATTGCGATATCAATTAAGCAGCCATTGGTTTGCCGGCTTTAATTTAAAGGCCCATAAAGAAGTAGCTGATTTAATTGATTTTCGGTTGCAATATCGGTTCTGATTAAACACATTTAGGATATAGTTCTTTAAAGATCAAGTTTCAATTTGATGAGTATCCGCAGTTATGTTTATTTAATTTTAGTTGTTGGTTCATTTCTCGAATGACAATGTAAACCTGCTCCATCGTGGTGTAATGGTATGCAATCTATCTGTACAATTTTCCTTCCGGGAAATGCTTGTTCTAAAACTTGCTTTGCTATTGCATCTGTTTTTTTATATTCATCCGGGAAGCCTTCTTTCCAGAATTTTGCAGTTACTACAACCTGGTTAGCTATTACAAAATTCATATATCCTGTTGCCAGGTAAAACTCAACGGAATCAGTTTTTACATCATCAAACCAAGATTGTTCTTCATTGCCTAAATCTTTAAACAATAATTTTTTTGTCATTAACGGTCCAACGGGTAAACGAATTATTTCAATAGGTTTCCCGTCTTTAGTAGTACTTTGTTTCAGTGTTAAATAAGTTTCTTCCATCCTACGATACGACTCTTTTAAAATTTCATTATCAACGGTGTCCTTTTCATCAACTTTTGCCAGCAGTACAGTGTTGGCATTTACAAACCGGCAAAATTCATCAATGTGTCCTCCTGTTCCAATACCGTATAAACCATTTTCTAATTTTCCCCATTCTTCTTCTTTTAATCCGTTTTTAAGCCAGATAATTTTAGACACTCCCAGTACTCTTTTATATTCATCTTCAATTTGGGCTTTGGTCATGTTTTTATTTCTGTCCAGTTCAACTGATTCAACTACCAGCATTGTTCCTTCTCCATTGGTTTGCCAGGCACCACCTTCCGAAACCATGGCGGATGAAATGGTCGGTATATTCATTTGTGCTGCCACATTCCGGTCAATGGCTGCTGAACGTTTATCCGGATGAAAAAAATCAAAGTCGGCAATGGCTAGTTCGCCGTTCTCATTTCTCAAAAAGATTGGACCGGGGTCTTGTATAGCACCATAGGGTTGTTCATTGTAGAAAAGTATAATTTTTGAAGTATCTATTTTGTTTGTTAGCAATACATCATAAATTCTTTTTTGCATTTGTGTTTTGTCATTGTTTAATTGTGGCCCATAAAATATTTTCACTTTTACGTAAGGATGAATTTCTTTTATTGCTTCTACAATCGTTGTATAGAAAGGGGCACCACCCAAAAAACCTGTTTCATTCCAGCTTAACCAAATATATTCCTGTTGTTCAAATTCTGACGGAATTGCATAATTGCTCTTCGTAGCCGATTTACAACCAAAGAAAATAACAATAAAAAGTAGCGGTGTCATTCTTTGCAGAAACGTCATAATAGGAGCTTTTGTCAGTTGATATTAAATATACAAACAGCAGCCCAAGAAATAGCTAAAAAACTAAAAGGCATCATTGCTGATGCCTTTTCTCAATTGTTAGTTTGATTACGACTTAAATCTTAAAACCAATAGTTACAACTGCATTGCCATTGGTTGATCTGATGTTTGCCCCCGTAAACGGAGTTCTTTCCAGGCGATATGCAAAATGAACATCTTTACCCATTGTGTGTACGTAAGCAAGATCAATAAACATTCCTTTGTTGCGATACCCTAACCCACCGCTCAAAGAAAAGCGGCTTCCTTTTTCATTTTGGCCAAGATTTTTATAAGGGTTACCATAAAATGCTGCTCCTAACCTTGCCATAATGGTAGTGAATTTTAACTCACCGCCTAATTTAAAATTAAATGTTCCTTTATAGGCGTTATCAATGGCAGTATTTAAAGTTTTAAAATAATCTCTTGCTTCCTCGCTATCAGCTTCCGGATCCGTAGTGTAAGAAGAAGCTTTATAATTTACGTATTCAACGTCTGCCGTAATAAATCCTTTTTGTTTTCTTACATCTTCTACTTCCCTCAATACATATGATGCGCTGGCCATTACCCGGTATGGGGTAAACATCCAATAATTAAACTGTGCATCTGCACCACCGGTAAATGTTCCGGAGTTCTGTGTCTGAAGTCCCTGGAAGGATTCAGTATCAGCAGTTACAGAGGCATTGTATGTATCTGTAAGGCTGTAAAAAGTTGGGCTGTGGAACGCAAGTCCTAATCTTACATATTCAACCGGCTTATAAATCATACCCAATTTAATATTAACACCCACTCCATTAGTAGTAAGGTTTTCAGTAATAGATGCAAAATCGAAACGGTTGCTACTGTTGGTTGTTGCATCAGCTTCGGTAAAAGTTGATTCTTTATCATAGCGTAAAAAAGGAACGCCAAGGGTAAAACCCCAAAAAAATTTGTCTTGTTTTGAACCTGCAAATGCTAATGCAAGTTCACTGATGCCACCACGGTTTATAACTTGTTGCTCCTGCAATAAACCACCCGTTTGTAATAGCGGAGCTGCTAATGATTGAAATGTTTTATTCCCAGCATTCCAACCATTGGCTGTATCTATCCAATAACTATTTATGGCGAGACTGGTTCCAAAAGGATAATTAAAAGCTGCCGCATCTGTTGTTACATTATCGTTCTGTAGTTCTTCTAAAAATTTTTGGGAATAAGAACTCTGTGTATTCAATCCTCTATATAAAACGTTGCTGCCAAAATTAGCGGTTCTGTTGATAGCTATTGAAACTGCGACGCCACTTCCTCGTCCCTGGCGATCCAAACCCTTGTCGGTGCCCAATACAATACCACTTGCGCCAAATGCGACATTGTTCCGTTTGTCTTTTTCGGTACGATTAAAATAGGTGGACTTATTGTTTGATAAATTAAAGCCTGGTGTAAGTACAAAATCGCCGGTTTTATAAAATGCAAGCCCCGCTGGATTTACAAATGTGGCCGATATATCACCACCAAGTGAAGCCATAGCACCCCCAATGGCTTGTTGTCTTGCAGAGCCGCTTGATGAATGCCATGAATATCGAAGTGCATCGGCAGGTTCTTGAGCAAGCAATGCAGATGAAAAAACAATACCGGTTAATATGAAAAATATTTTTCTCATGATTGCTTAGTTAAATAAAATGAATAGTTAAGTGAAACAGGGCAGGGTTGCCCGCCAATAAGAAAAGCCTTTATTTAAAAGGCTTTTCCAGGTTATTTAAAATCTTCTTACCGGAGCACTACCACCAGATGAACTGGAGCTGCTTGATTTGCCGCCGCTGTTAGAAGAATTATTAGTTGAATTGGTATTAGTTGATTTGCTGCTGTTATTACTGCTGCCAAAAATATCTCTTAATACATTCCCAGAATTGCTATTGTTGCGATTGCTGCTATTTCTCGGTGCGTTATACGAATTATTGTTATTGGATGTATTGGTGTAGCGAAATACATTGCTGCTTTTGCTATTATTTGTTGCAACCGGGTTGTAGGTCCCAAGGTTAAAAGTTCTTGGCTTACTGTAAGCGTAATTGTTTTTAGGATTTACAACTACGACTCCATTGCAATAGGGATTATAATAATAATTCCAGGAGTTGTAAGGGTTGTTATAGCTGCCGTATAAGTAATTATATCCAAAGCCATATCTTTCGTAGCTGTACCAATCGTTGAAATCGTTCCAGCGGTAGCGATTACTTACTTTCATTCGTAAATAACGGTCGTCATAATATTCATCGCTACGATAGTTACGTCTTTTATTGCTTTCGGTTTGCACATATTCATCCTGAGGTGAAGCAGGTGAAAAATACACATCATCCGGTGTTTGACCGGTTTTGTATGCGGTAGTACAACTGCTTACAGCAGCTACAAAGAATGCCAGGAGTAAAATTGATGATTTCATGGCAAATGGTTTAATCGGGTTAAAAATGAAGTTACTACTTTTGTGCGACTTTCAGCAGGCACAAAAATCTGCAATTCAACAGCAAAGATTTGACCATTTGCTGAAATATTGTGCGAAAGCCTGTTAAATTATTTGCAAAGCTTAGTAACGGATTAAACTACAAAAACATGAGTAAGGAGATTACATCAAGGGCAATTGATTATTCACAATGGTATAATGATTTAGTTATAAAAGGGGAACTGGCAGATTACTCTGCTGTGCGGGGCTGTATGGTAATAAAACCATATGGGTTTGCCCTTTGGGAAAATATGCGTGATGCATTGGATAAAATGTTCAAGGATACAGGCCACGTTAATGCCTATTTCCCTTTGTTTGTTCCAAAAAGTTTGTTTGAAGCGGAAGAAAAAAATGCAGAAGGCTTTGCAAAAGAATGTGCCATTGTAACACATTACCGCCTAAAAGCAGACCCGGATAATAAAGGGAAATTGATGGTTGACCCTGAAGCTAAATTAGAGGAAGAACTGGTGATTCGACCCACCAGCGAAGCCATAATTTGGAATACCTATAAAGGTTGGATACAATCGTACCGTGATTTACCCTTACTGATAAATCAATGGGCCAATGTGGTACGTTGGGAAATGCGTACCAGGTTATTTTTGCGGACTGCTGAATTTTTATGGCAGGAGGGTCATACTGCTCATGCTACTAAGCAGGAAGCCATTGAAGAAACCGAAAAAATGCTGCATGTCTATGCCGATTTTGTAGAGAACTGGATGGCCGTTCCTGTAATAAAAGGAGTAAAGAGTCCCAATGAACGTTTTGCAGGCGCAGAAGATACTTATTGTATTGAAGCATTGATGCAGGATGGAAAAGCATTACAGGCTGGTACCTCGCATTTTCTGGGGCAAAATTTTGCAAAAGCATTTGATGTTAAATTCAGCGATAAAGAAAATAAACTGGAATATGTTTGGGCCACCAGTTGGGGAGTAAGTACAAGATTGATCGGTGCATTGGTAATGGCCCATAGCGATGACCAGGGATTGATTCTTCCTCCACGTATTGCACCACATCAAGTAGTAATTGTTCCAATATATAAAGGCGATGAACAAAAAGCTTTGATTGATACAAAGGCGTATGAAATTATTAAGGAATTGAAAGCACTCGGCATTCGGGTTAAATATGATGATAATGATAACAACAGGCCGGGGTGGAAATTTGCCGAATATGAAATGAAAGGAGTGCCGGTGCGATTAGCATTGGGAGCAAGAGACTTGGAAAAGGATGTGGTAGAAATTGCCCGTCGTGACACAAAAGAAAAAAGAGTGGTGCCGTTAGAAGGTATTGCACAATATGTACAAAATTTATTGGCCGAGATACAAGTGTATATGTTTGAAAAAGCAAAAATTTATAGGGATGAGCATATTACATCTGCAGATAGTTGGGAAGAATTTGTAAAACTATTAGATGAAAAAGGAGGATTTATTTCAGCACATTGGGATGGAACTCCTGAAACAGAGGAAGCGATAAAAGATAAAACAAAAGCAACGATACGCTGTATTCCGTTGGAGAATACACAAGAACAGGGAAAGTGTATTTTAACGGGAAATCCCTCAACGCAAAGGGTATTATTTGCAAGGGCATATTAATTGTTTAAAACAAAATTTGGATACTCAGCAAAGCGAAGTACATTTATAAAAACCAAAATAAACTACTATGGATCAAAATCAAAACTCATCTTTATTTGAATTAGGCGTTTCCAGCGATGCAAAATCACATTTAGGCGAAGCTGCAAAATGGGCTAAGTTTTTAGCTATTTGCGGAATGATAACACTTGTTATTATGGTAATTTTTGGAATTATTGCTTCTTTGGCTATCAGTAAAGCTTCAAGTGAATTTGATGATATGTATAGACAGCAAGGAATTTCAACTACAGGGCTTGGTGCGGGAATGATGATTGTATATATATTGATTGCCTTGTTATATTTTTTCCCATTGCTATTTACGTTGCAGTTCGCTAATAAAATGAAATTGGCTCTTACATCGGGAGATGATCTGATGCTTTCGGAATCGTTCAGAAGCCTGAAGAAAACATTTCGCTACCTGGGCGTTTTAACTATTATTGGACTGGCCTTTTTTATTTTAGCGTTGGTTTCAGGAGGATTAACAGCATTACAAGGATAGTTCAATAACTTATTTTTTAAAAAAACCACAAAGACCACTATTTTAAAGTGGTCTTTGTGGTTTTAAATTTAGAGGAATTTAGAGACAAATTATTTTACCGATAAGTAATTATAGTCTTTCAGTAATGTTTCTAAAAAATCGAACGGTGACATATTAGATTCAATTTTTAGGTGTGCTTTTATTTTTGAACTTGCAGATTCGGCCATATTAAAATCTGTTTTCTTTCGGGCAGTTTCTAAAATGCTTTTAATCGCATTAATATCCTTGTCGCTTAATTGCATTATTTGAGGAAAGGAAGGGACATAACTATCTGCCACATCCTGAAAAACTGTTTCTTCAATATTGCTTTTAGTGTTAATGCGGATAAGAATTGTTTTGGCAAGGATATCGCCTATCCGCTGACCTTTTTTGGAAGAAGTTACAAGAACAATATCCGTTACTAAAAATCCAAGTGCTGCCAATATAATAAAAGTAGTTTCGGCATTTCGGCCAAAACTAGGGTCTGTGGCCAATATTATTAAAAGCATGGCAATCCACACATCGGAAACCCGAAGCAGCCAACGGATAAGAAATTGGCTTATACTTGGCCGGCCCCCATTTTCATGAATTACCCGTATTCCCGTTACTTTTTTGCCAATACTTTGTCCGTTTAAGGTAATTTCCAGCACTACATGATAAAGCAATATGGGTAGAAAAAGTAGTAACCCAACAGCACTCAGATCATAGCCACTATCTGCTGAACCATACGAATTTTGGGCAATACTTTTAAAGATTTCTGTGGCAATACGGAGATAGAAGTATTCGATAACAACATCAATCAATAATGAAATAAGCCGCCTGTAAAACTCCGGTATTTCAAACTCAACATCTATATTAAAGTTAGTCGGGACTTTTATAACCGCCATTAGCCGGGTTTTATTTAAAAGGTCAAATTAATATTTTTTAGCTAATAAAATTTTAAACGCTTGCTTTTATCTTTTATAAATGCAGTATTTTACAACCTAAAGCACCTTTTTGAGAGAGGCACTATTTATAAAAAAAAATAAAGACCGGTGGCTGAAGAATCAGCACCTTCCATCGACCGATCCTGATGAAATGGCGGCAGATTTTACCCAACTGGTAGATGACCTCGCTTATGCTAAAACATTTTATCCTTCAGGAAAAGTTACCCATTTTATCAACTCGCAGGCTTCCCGAATTTACCTTGATATTTATAAAAATCGAAAAGAGGAATCAAACAGGTTGATTACTTTCTGGAAGTATGATCTGCCGTTAACTATCCGAAAACATCACCGGGTAGTATTATTTTCCTTTATTTTCTTTCTTATTTTTTTTGCAATTGGTTTTTTCGTTTCTGCAAAAGATGAAAGTATCCCCCGAAGTATTTTTGGCGACCGGTATGTTGATCACACCCTGGAAAATATTGAAAACGGGAATCCTTTTGGAATTTACGAGCATGGTAATCCTGTATTAAGCTGGTTAATGCTGATGATACACAACATTCGGGTTTCAATGCTGATGTTTATTTCAGGAATTTTTTGTGGAGTTCCAAGTTTGTACATGGAAGCACAAAATGCAGTTATGCTCGGCACCTTCGACCAGTTTTTTTCTTCTAAAGGATTAGGAATTGATTTTTGGTTGGTGGTATTTGTACACGGCACCTTAGAAATTACGGCATTGATCATTGCAGCAGCTGCAGGGTTGATACTGGGAAAAAGTTTTTTATTCCCCGGCACCAAACGGCGTATTGATGCTTTCAAAGAAGGAGCAAAAGATGGTGTAAAAATTATGATCGGGTTAATTCCTGTTTTTGGATTAGCCGCTTTTTTTGAAGGATTTATTACCCGTCTGTATAATGATATTTCTATTCTTACTACAGCCATATTTGCATTGTCCGTTCTGTTTGTAATCTGGTATTTTATTATTTATCCAATACGGTTAGGACGTAAGCTTTCTGAACAGCTAAATGAGGAGGATGTTTAAGTGCTGAAAAATTTTCAATTACATATAAGCAGGATTTTCATTATAAGCCTACTATTGTTTTGCTTACTGCAAATTTTTGCCGTGCAATTGAGTGCACAGTATGATACAACAGAAGTAATCGAGCAAGTACAGCCAGAACCACCTCCTGAAGAGGATGAATATACAGATGACGAAGAGACAGGTGATGAAGGAGTTTATTTTAAGGATAAAGATCAGTACGATAGTTTATCAATATCACAACGAAATTTACCGGATAGTGTAAAGAAGGCGATGCAGAAAGATGATGCCTTTTGGTATGCAAATGCAGAAATTGAAAAGGTTAAAGAAGAAAAGACCAACAATAAGAAATATACACCACTGGGGCAGCAAACATGGGTTAGAACTTTGTTTTGGATGATCATTATAGGTGTATTTGCAGCTGTAATTATGTGGTTCCTGGCAGAAAGTAATATAGGGTTGTTTAGAAAGAAGAATAAGATTGTGAAAGCGGAGGAGGAAGAAATTGCCACCGAAGATATTTTCGCTATTAATTATCAGAAAGAAATAGATAAAGCTGCCCGACAAGCCAATTACAGGTTGGCTGTACGATTAATGTTCTTGCGATTGCTGAAAAATATGTCGGAGAAAAATGTAATCAATTACAAACTGGACAAAACAAATTTTGATTATCTTCTGGAACTTCACTCTACTAATTATTATAAAGAATTTTTTCGCATTACCCGAAATTATGAATACACCTGGTATGGTCAATTTGAAATTAATGAAGATGCTTATAAGATCATAAGAAACGATTTTGATTTGTTTGAAAAAAACCTGGCAAGAATTTGAAAAAAAGCACACCATATATATTAATTGCAGTACTGATAGGGGCTTTATTGTTCTTGTTTGTTTCAAATAATAAGAAAAGCCAGCGTAAACTCGACGAAAGAGTAACATTAAAGCGTCAGGATAAAATTCCATATGGCACCTATGTTGCATTTGAAAACTTACCTCACCTCTTTCCAAAGGCATCAATATATACCAGCCGGCAAGTACCCGGCTATTGGGATTCTCTTTCGTATTTTGATACAAGGCAAGCTTATATTGTTGTTACAAAAAGTTTTGATGCTGATGAAGATGAAATGGATAAGCTTATTTCATTTGCCCAGAAAGGAAATGATGTATTTATTAGTGCTCAATATATTTCTGCTACTGCCGATCGGATGTTGAAATGTGCAAGTAGCTCCTACGATCTTTCCATATTTGGTATTGAGGATTTGAATAACAATATGAAAACTTCGTTGGCTACACCACCATATGAAAAAACTATGGCATACAGTTACCCCGGCAAAAGTTTCAACTCTTATTTTACAACTATTGATTCTTTTGCCACTAACGTATTAGGGTATGATGGAACGGGTCGCCTTCTTTTTATTCATCTTCGTACCGGTAAAGGAAATTTTTTCATTCACCTGGAGCCTTTAGCTTTTAGCAACTATTTTTTACTCCATAAAAATAATATAGATTATTACGAGAAGGCATTGTCTGTAATTGATCCTGCAACAAAAAAAATAGTCTGGGATGAGTATTATATAAGAAAACCGCAATCAGACAGGCAACAGGAAAAGAAGGGTTGGTTTAAAGTGCTGATAAATATGGAGAATGAAGACGGGAAAAAGCCATTCCGGGCAGCATTTTGGTTAGCCATCGCTTTGCTGCTATTATATGTGTTAATGGAAATGAGAAGAAGGCAGCGTTATATTCCACTAATTAAGAAGCCAAAAAATGAATCACTCGATTTTGTAAAAACAATTGGCCGATTGTATTATGATAAAGGCGACCATCGAAATCTTTGCAAAAAGATGTCGGCATATTTCCTGGAGCATGTTCGTAATAAATACAAACTGGCAACCGGCAACCTGGATGAAGAATTTATAAAAAATCTTCGGTACAAATCAGGTGCAGAAGAAGGAGAGATCAGTCAGATTATTTCTTTTATTAATCATATTGATACCGCTTCTGCAATCAGTCAAAATCAATTGACAGGGTTTTATAAACAATTAGAAACATTCTATCAAAATACATAAATATGGAAGAACAAATTTTTCAGCCACGTACCGACTTGTCTGCGCTAAATGAAGCAGTACTTTCTATCCGTAGTGAGATAAAGAAAATAATTGTAGGGCAGGATGAAATGGTAAAGCTGATCATTGCTGCTTTGCTAGCCGATGGGCATGTGCTTATTGAAGGCGTACCGGGTGTAGCCAAAACTCTCACTGCTAAGTTGGTGGCAAAAAGTGTGAATGCCGGCTTTTCCCGTATTCAGTTTACACCTGATCTGATGCCTTCGGATGTATTAGGCACACCGGTTTTTAATCCCAAGGAAGCTGTGTTTGAATTTAAGAAAGGGCCGATATTCAGCAATATTGTTTTAGTAGATGAGATTAACAGGGCTCCTGCAAAAACACAATCTGCCTTACTTGAAATTATGGAGGAGAGACAAGCAACTGTTGATGGCAGAACATATCCAATGGCAGCACCTTTTATGGTATTAGCAACACAAAACCCGGTAGAGCAGGAAGGAACCTATCGTTTGCCGGAGGCACAGCTGGATCGTTTTTTATTTAAAATTACTGTTCCGTATCCAACAGAAACGGAAGAAGTAGCCATATTAAATAAGTTCAACAGCATGGGCGATGTAAAGCCGTTGGATATGATAACGCCTGCATTAGGTGGTGAACAGATTACCGCATTAAGAAAACAAATCAAAGCTCAGTTAATAGAAGAAAAATTATTACAATTTACTGGGAAGCTTATTCACCAGACCAGAAATCATAAATCAATTTATCTCGGAGCATCTCCCAGGGCCTCATTGTCTATAATGAATGCCGCAAAAGCTATGGCGGCTATGCAAGGTCGGGATTTTGTAACACCGGAAGATATACTGGAAGTAGCCACACCAGTCCTACGTCATCGTATTATTTTATCACCGGATAAGGAAATGGAAGGTATAACCGAGGATGATGTGATTAAACAAATTATTCAAAGTATGGATGTGCCGAGGTAAATGAAAAGATTCTATTTAAATAACATCGTATTCTATATCGCTGGCGGTGCTGCAGTGCTGTTTGTAATCAGCTATTTTATTCCGGCTTTTTTTGAAATAGCCGGACTGTTGCTATTGTTGTTGGTTATTGCAGTGGTAGTAGATACAATTCTGATATATAGCAAAAAAAAAGGAATGGTAGCGAGCAGAGATGTTTCAGAACGGTTTAGTATAGGCGATCCGAACAAAGTCTTCATTTATGTTTTCAATAATTATGGCTTTACTGTAAAAGCTAGTATTATTGATGAGTTACCTGCTCAATTCCAGGAAAGAAAATGGATGCGAAAAATTATTGTTGCTGGTAATGAGCAGTATAATTTAGAATACACTGTTCGGCCGGATACAAGAGGCGAGTATGTTTTTCACGATATTAATGTATTCGTTCATGGCCCTTTAAAGCTGGCGAGAAGACATTATGTTTTCCGGGAAGAGCAAGTTGTGAAGGTATATCCATCTTATATTCAAATGCGGCGTTATCAATTGTTAGCCGTAAGCAACCGCTTACAGGAAGCAGGGGTAAAGCGGATCCGAAAGATCGGGCATAGCATGGAATTTGAACAGATAAAGGAATATGTAATTGGCGATGATTACCGTACCATTAACTGGAAAGCTACTGCCAGAAAGGATGCATTGATGGTAAATAATTACACCGACGAACGTAGCCAGCAGATTTATTGCCTGATAAATAAAGGGAGAGTTATGAAAATGCCATTTCATGGAATGACATTACTTGACCATGCTATTAACGCATCGTTGGTATTGAGTAATGTGGCATTGGTAAAGCAAGACAAAGCTGGTCTTATTACTTTTGAAAAAAATCTCGATACTTTTTTGTTAGCTGACAAGAAGCCCACGCAAATGAACATGGTGCTGGAAACTTTGTACAAACAGCGTACAGATTTTTTAGAATCAGATTTCGAAAAACTGTTTTCTGTAATCCGCAATAGAGTTACAAACAGAAGCTTGTTGGTTTTGTTCACCAATTTTGAATCATTAGAGAGCCTGCAACGGGAAATGAATGCATTAAAAAAAATAGCAAAATATCATTTGCTGCTCGTTGTGTTTTTTGAAAATACAGAAATGAAATCGTTGCTGGAAGGGAAAGCCAGTTCTTTAGAAGATATTTACATTAAAGCGATCGCAGAAAAATTTGCTTTTGAAAAAAGACAAATGGTAAAAGAACTGCATAAAAATGGTATTCCTTCTATTCTTACAACCCCGGAAAATCTTACTATCAATACTATTAATAAGTATCTTGAATTAAAAACGAGAATGTCTATTTAATATCGTCTTTCCAGTTACAAACTTTACTTTTGACGGAATGGAGCAACCAACAAACGATTTTTTACAGGGAAGAGTAATATTAATTGATAAACCATTGCATTGGACATCGTTTGATGTAGTGCAGAAACTTCGCAATATTATCCGCATAAAAAAAATAGGCCACGCAGGAACATTAGATCCTCTGGCTACCGGATTATTGATCATCTGCACCGGTAAATTTACCAAGCGCATCAATGAATTTATGGCGCAGGAAAAAGAATACACCGGTAGCATTACACTTGGAGCAACCACGCCAACTTACGATTTAGAAAGTGAGCCAGAAAATTTTAAATCTATTGATGATCTGACAGAGGAAAAAATAAAAGCAGCAACACTTGGTTTTACAGGTGAAATACAGCAAATACCACCAGCACACTCAGCCATTAAAATTGGAGGCAAGAGAGTTTACGAATTAGCAAGACAAGGAAAAGAAGTAAAAATAGAGCCAAGAACAGTAACGATAAAAGAATTTGAAATCACTAAAATCGAATTGCCGCTTGTTTACTTCAGAGTCGTTTGTACAACCGGAACTTATATCCGTAGTCTTGCGAAAGATTTTGGTGATGCATTGAGTTGTGGCGCACATCTTAGCAGCCTATGTCGCACAAGGATAGGAGATTTTCTAAATAAAGATGCTTTGAGCATGGAAGCTTTTGCCCGGAAGTTTCAACAAAAGAATAAGCCGGAAGAATTATAAGATAAAAGGATAGCTGATACCCAGCTGAAATTGAGTTCCTCTTAAAAAATCATTTTTTACATAGCCAAACCACTTGTTTTGCAAGTAGGCTCTGTCAGTTGAAGGGCTTGGGTCTTTTACTTTATGGGATGCATCAAAGCGAACAACAAAGAAATCAAAATCAACACGGATACCTACACCGCTGCCAATTGCCAAATCAGTTCCTAACCGGCTAAAATTGAAAACCTCTTCTGGTAGCCGCCCTATTGAAGGAGGTCCTTTTTTCAAGTACCATATATTGCCCATGTCTGTAAAAACAGCACCATTTATTTTAATACCAAATAGTTTTCCTAACGGGAAACGATATTCAACATTCGCTTCTAATTGCACATCGCCAAATCGGTCTGAAAAACCTGTTATACCGTCAAAATCTTTTACAACAGATCCGGGCCCTAAGCGGCGCAAAGCCCAGGCCCGCATACTGTTTGGCCCTCCTGCAAAATATTGACGAAAGAATGGAAGATTGTTCCTCTTCTTTTCATTGGCCGTAGAGTTAAATTCATACCCAACACCAGCAAACATCCGAAGGGCAATAGCATTTTTTCCTAAAACGATCTTGCGGGTAAATTCAGCATCTACTTTAATAAACCGGTATAAGTTAGTATCCAAAAAATTATTATTCTTAATAAGGCCGGTAATTAAACCTGACGCTTCAATATTGCTGCGGAAGACATTTACATTTTTATTTTTTCCTCCTGTAATTGTCATTCCTCCCTGGATAGAAGAAATTAATCCATCAGTAAAAATAAAACGCAGCGAAGGATTGTTAATGAAAATATCTTCTAATATGGGCAAGGCTTTAAAATAGGAATATTCAATATTAGGAATACGAAGAGTAAAGAATTTTTTGCCGGCTTGAAATTCATAACCCCAGGATGCGTTTACATTATTTAAATTATACAATTCTCTTCGTTCTGTAATCGATGCATTTAAGGCAAGTATTGTACGAAAGCTGTTTCTTACATTTTCAGGGATGTTTTTTATAAAAGGAATAATCGGCCTTGGAAAATAAATAGTATGGTTCAAACTCAGTTGTCGGGTTTGAATAAATTTTATATCGGTTAATTTATTTCTTCCTGTCTCAACTCCAAATCGCAATGTGGTGCTGGCCTGGTTGGCAGCTCTCGCAAAATTGCGGTTCTGTAAACCAACATTAATGGCAATTCCAAACAAGTTGCCGGATACGGCAGTATTGTTACGACTTCCTTCAAGGTTGGCAGTGAAAGAATATTTTTTTGCCGGGGTCATGCGAATATTAAAATCAGCTGTATCCAAAGTTCCTCTTGGTACCTGTTCAATATTTACCAATCTCCAGGAGCCGAGAGAATTAAACCGGTTGATGGTTTTAAAATAGTTGCGCTGGTCGTAAAGCTGCCCTTGTTTTAGATAAATATTTTGAGGAAAAATTCTGGGCTTAAACATATCTAGGAAAGAAACAATTTTTACTCCGTTTACCATCGTTTCTTTACGGGTAGTGGCTGATGTGTCTAATGTTATGTCCGGGTAAACTGTAATATTGCCAATGTAATATTTGGTGAGGCGGGTGCTGTCAAAACCGGGCTTCAATCTTATTTCAAGATTGGCGGTAGGATTTTCCCGGCGTTCCCTTAATTTTTCCAATAGTGCTAATTGCTCAAATGGATCTAATGTTGGTTGTAATAAGGAAACATCTAATGTATCCCACAAGCCAATTAATTCTTCACGGCTAAAACGTAAGTAGCCATTATTCCTGTACAGATCCACCAGGCGGTCTAACTCAACCGAAATGGCAGCTTTTGCAAATGGCTCTCCTTTTTTTACAAACGCATCCTTTTGGTTAGCAATGGCGATACTTTGCAAGTCAGCTTGTTTTATATTGTAGCTGAACGAATCAATTTTTACAACCTTACCCGGAGTTACCTCAAAATCAATGGTAGTTCTGAGTTGGTCTCCTTTTACGGTATCAATTGAGCTTTCATAAGTAATTGTATCCTTAAAATACCCCAGCGATGTAAGTAATGCTTTCATGAAGACCATGGATTTTCCAGCATTACTGCTGTCATATGCAGGTGGATTCTTCATTACACTCCATAACAACTTCGATACTGACCGGGAACGCATACTATCATCCAACTGCCCTTTTAGGCGGGATTCGAGAGTTTCCCTTTCTTCGTTTGAAAAGTTGCCATTTACTGTGATATTTGTCTCGTAAACAAACGGCTTGCCTTTGGGATAATTTTTAACGATGGTGGCGCAGGAAGAAGCCAACACCATAATTATAACAGCAATACCTGTAAGGCGGGTAATTAAGAGTAAAGGGGATTGGCTGAAAATCATAAATAACTAACAAGTATGCTTGTAAAATCGAAGCTCAAATATATCCAAAGTTTAGGCCAGAAAAAATTCAGGAAGGAGGAGGGGTTGTTTATTGCCGAAGGCCCCAAGCTGGTAAAGGAATTATTAGAAGATGATGGGGTAAATGTAAAAGAAATTTATGCGTTAAAAGAGTGGATAGATGAAAATAAAAAACAGCTTATTAGCAGGGATATAATTGAAATCTCATCATTCGAACTCGAAAAAATATCACTGCTAACTACACCCAATAAAGTGCTGGCTTTGGTGCAGCAGTTTGATGAAAATAGCCCCATAATTACAAAAGGAAAAATTACAATAGTGTTGGATGATGTACAAGACCCCGGCAATATGGGGACAATTATCCGCATTGCAGATTGGTTTGGTATAAATCAGCTTATTTGCAGCCACGGCTGTGCTGATGTATATAATTCTAAAGTAATACAATCAACCATGGGCAGTATTGCGAGGGTGAAGGTTGTTTACACGGATATAGGCGAATGGCTTTTCGGACAAAAGGATATAAGTATTTATGCAGCCGCATTAAAGGGGAAAGATATTGCAGACATGGAAAAGATAAATGAGGGTATTCTCATTATCGGCAACGAATCAAAAGGAATCAGGCCTGAAGTATTTGCATTAGCCAACGAAAAAATTACAATCAGAAAAAAAGGAAAAGCAGAATCACTCAATGCTGCAGTTGCTTGTGGAATTATCCTCTCACATATTATCTAGCTTTTTCTTGATACAGCGACCGAACTCAGAACAATGAACTTCAAACTTCTCTATCTGAACTGTATTGCCTTCACGGGTTGAATTTTTCTTACCAGTATAGAGGGAATTAATAGGACAAGAAAGCAAACCAGCAAGGTACCGGCACAAATAGCCAACACCTGCCACCATACAATTTTTACAGCAGCGCTGCTCATGTAGTAGGCTTCTTCTTGTAGCTTAATGAAGCCTGTTGCCTGTTGTGTCCATAAAAGTGCTAAGGCAACAATAGTTCCCGCCACAATACCTGTAATGGTAATAAGTGCAGAATGGCGAAGAAATATTTTCTGAACGGTCCAGTTACTGGCGCCTAATGATTTTAATACACCGATCATTTTTATCCTTTCCAGTACCAGTATTAAGAGACAGGTAATAAGGTTGATGACTGCTACGATGACCATAAATACGATCAGTACATTACGGGTAGTGTCTTGCATGTTCAGCCAGTCAAATATATTAGGCGAAATATTTTTTACACTTACAGCATCCCAGGTTATAGGAAAATCATAGAGGTCGTAAATCTCATTGGCAGTCGCATCAATTTTTTTATAGTCATGCAAGAAAATTTCATAACCTCCCACTTCATTCTCCTGCCATTCATTTAATCGTTGTAAAAGTTTTAAGTCGCCAATGGCGAAAGTTTTATCATATTCTTCAATACCAGTTTTATAAATGCCGGTAATGGTTAGCTTATCAGGTCTAATTCTTCCGTCTGACTTTATAAAGTAGACCAATATTTTATCATTCAGTTTTAATTGCAAACGGGATGCAGTATTGGCTGAAAGCAATATCTCCCGGCTATAACTGCTGTCATTAAATTGAATGGGCCTTCCTGAAATGAGAAAAGGTTCAAGATTTTTAAAATCGTAGGTTTTGTCAAACCCTTTGAGCAATACACCTTCTATTTCATCTTTTGTTTTAAGAATGGCATATCGGGTAGCAAAAGGATGTACAGTTTTTACCTGTGGATTTTGACGAACACTTATTATCAAAGAATCATTCTTAATTATGGGAGTGTCTTCAGAAATAATGGCTTTACCCGGCTGTTTTTCCTGGATACGAATATGGCCAAGAAAACTAAATACCTTCTGGCTTACCGTTTCCTGGAAACCATTAGCCAACGATAAAGTAACAATCATTACCGCCACACTGATAACAGTGGCAACGGTTGACAGACGTATAATAAATCTGGAGAATGATTTTTGCTGGTTAAAAGCCACCCGGTTTGCTATGAAGCCTGCAACGTTCAAATTAAAATAATAGTCTTTCGTCAAAAATAAGCCTGTAAAGAAGATTTCTCTCTTTTTTTACCTGAAATTCGCAATATTCAATGATTATAACCTGTTATAACGCCATGCTCAAAAGAATAGTCTTCTTCTTGTTTTTTATAACAGCACTTACAACACAGGCGCAAATACCTGATCATATCTATAAAGAAAATATTCGTTCTGTTAAATTGTACAAGGCCGGCGACATTTATAGCTATCCGATTCTTATGCTGAATACCAACGACCAACTGGAACTGCATTTTGATGATATGGATGCCGATGTAAAATTTTATTACTACAGTTTTCAATTGTGCAATGCCGACTGGACACCGGCCAATGTGCAAACCTTTGATTATATACGGGGTTTTCAAAGCAATCGCATTACTACCTATCGCAATTCATCAATCATACAAACCAAGTACACCCATTACCAGGCTTTTTTGCCCGAAAGAAATTCTGCTCCCACAAAAGGGGGCAACTATTTGTTGAAAGTTTTTTTGAATGATGATACTTCTAAATTGGCTTTTACGAAACGATTAGTGGTCGTTAATCCCAAAGTATCTGTTTCCGCACAAGTGTTGCAGCCATACAATGGTAATTTCTTTCAAACTCATCAGCGGGTACAAGTGTCAGTAAGCACAGCTTCTAATCAAATCAACGCTTTTTCCCCGCAAGATTTAAAAGTGGTGGTGTTACAAAATAATGTTTGGGGAAATTCCACTGTAATAGACAGACCAACAATTTTCAGGGGGAATTATTATGAATACAGTGATGAAGAGAATACTACATTCGCCGCCGGAAAAGAATGGAGATGGATCGATCTGCGCAGTCTGCGACTAATGAGTGAACGAATGGAACGGTTGGTAGATAGTGATACCAGCAACAATATTGATGTCTATGTAAAAGCCGATGGAGAAAGACGGCAACAGATCTATGTGTATTACCAGGATCTCAATGGCATTTACACCCTGGAAAACAGGGACAACTCAAATCCATTTTGGCAAAGTGATTATGCGTGGACGCATTTCACATTTGTTCCTCCCGGCAACCGGGCGTACGAAGGAAAAAGTGTGTACGTATTTGGAGAATTGACCAACTACCAGCAGAATGAAAATTCTAAAATGATTTTTAATGAGGAGAAAGGTATCTATGAAAAAGCATTGTATTTAAAGCAGGGTTATTATAATTATTCATACGTTACACTTACTGACAAGAAACAAGCCGGCGTTCAGCCTTCTGTAGAAAATACCGAAGGAAATTATTGGGGAACTGAAAATGGATATATCGTTCTGGTTTACTTCCGTCCTTTTGGTGCAAGAGCCGATGAGTTGATAGGTGCTACAAGAGTTAATTCTACCTTTCAGCGTTAAAAAGGCTAAGCTAAAATTTTTACTGAAAGAGCATCTATTTCCAAAATTGTTTATGGGCTGGGGTTTCATCAAGATGCTGTTTTGTTTGATGATAGCCTTTTTGAATTAGCTGTTCCCATTTGGTCCAATCAAGAAACTTAAATTCTTTTAAATCGAGTTCTAAGTAAAGCGAAACATGCGACTTGCTGGCCTCTTGTTTGTGACGGCTATTGATGGTTATGCTATTAACAAGGATAGTTGACAAGCCTGGTAGTTGCGTTTTTTGAGAACGGGTGAACTTGCTCCAAAACATTTTCCATGCGGTTGGAATTTCCTGTTCCTCAATTAACGAAGTAGCTTCTGCTGATAATGAAACAGCAATAATATTTCTAACTGGTTTTTTATTCATCGTTTCTATTGGCAGATTATCTACAATTCCACCATCGATATGCAAATGCCGGTCAATGATCACCGGGGGAAATACACCAGGAATGGCGATGCTGGCTTCTATTTGCTGGCTGGCAAGTCCGCTTTCATGTACTTTTAATGAAGCGTCTGAAAAATTGGTAGAAATACAAAAAGTGTTCACCCAGAAATCTTCTAAATGCGCATCTCCAAATGTGTTATTAAGAAAACGACGTATTTTTTTTCCCGTCATCAACGAAATAAACGGTAACGTATAATCATTAGATGTTAGTTTTCCATTCCCTGCGGATTTACATAGGTGCATAATTTGTTCCATGTCAAAATCTGCATGGGTAACACAGGCTCCATAAATAGCCCCGGCACTGGTGCCGCCCACAAAATCAAATTCAAAACCAGCTTCAATTAAAGCATTTAATACACCTATGTGTGCAAAACCCTTTGCACCGCCCCCTCCCAATACTAAACCTATAGCCTGGTGGGTAATGATGCGGGAAACCCGTCTTGTATCGGCTATATTATTTTTGCGAATATGTAAATGCAGGTCGAAAATACGGCCAGTAAACCATCGGCGGGTAGTAGTTGGTAATGGGGCATTTTCAGGATGTAGCAGTAATAAATAAATTTTCTTATTCATTACATTGCTGGTGTATAAATTTAAGTGCTTCTCAATTTCATATAAAGAACACTCGGCCTTAAAGTCGGAGGCTACAATTACCAGGTCGCAATATGCAATGCATTGTTTAGCCCATTCTAAATGGTCTATATCGCATACGAGAAAGTTCAATCCCGCATGCTTTTCCATACTATCAAAAGTTTCTTGATAATTATCTTCTGATTGTGATTGGTGATCGTATATTTTTATTTCGAACCCAAGCAGCTGGAGTTGTTGTTTAATATTACTTGTATAATTACTTACATCATTGGAAGGTTGAAGATTTACGACGGCAATATTTTTTGGAGCAGCATCCATTTTCTTTTGCAGTGCATTTCTGCTTAGGCGGTCAATTACAAATTTTGTAATGGTATTGGCAAAAGAAGGAAAATGTTGAACTAAAGTTTCGTACTGGTGATTTTCTAATCGTAACACACTTGATTTGCGAAGGGCAATGATTGATGCACTATGTTTTTCTTTGGTAAAAAGCGATAATTCGCCAATTGGTTCGCCGGCGGAAATATCGCCCAAAATAAAAATGCCATCTTCATTGTTTTGCAATGCTCTGAAACGCCCAGATAAAACGATATAAAAAGCATGGCCGGATTCTCCTTGCTGAAATAAATACTCACCGGCGTCGAGTTCAATAATTTCTGTGATAGAAAGTATTTTTTCTAATTGTTCTTCGGCTATTTGACCAAAGAGACGGGTAAGTGACTGATAGGAAAGCCAGTTTGTTTTGGTTGATTGATGCATAGCAAGTAAGAATATCAAGATACTATAACTTTTTAGAAATTCTTTATATAGCCTTATTTCAGTAAATGGATTTTTATATTATAGAATCTATCCTAGTAATAGAATAAAAAATTAGCTATTCTCCTTGTTTCAAACCTAAAAATTGCCCTCACACCCTTATCTTTGCGCCGGCAGGTCTTACACGACCAGCTCCTGCTGAACCCTCCCAGGGCCGGAAGGCAGCAAGAGTAGGTGGTTGAGCGGTGCGATGTAATCAGCCTGCCATTTTTTTTCTTCTTGTCCACCATAGCTTTAGCGAAGGCGGATATTTAATTCTGCAAAACCAACAACATGAAGTTTTTTATCGACACGGCTAATCTTGCCCAAATTAAAGAAGCGAATGAACTGGGAATTTTGGATGGTGTAACCACCAATCCGTCGTTAATGGCCAAAGAGGGCATTAAAGGACAGGAAGCGATCATGAACCATTACAAAACCATTTGCGAATTGGTGGATGGCGATATTAGTGCAGAAGTTATAAGCACCGATTTTGAAGGAATTGTTGAAGAAGGAAAAAAATTAGCTGCTATTCACCCAAATATTGTGGTGAAAGTGCCAATGATCAAAGATGGTATTAAAGCCATTAAATGGTTTACCGATAATGGTATCAGAACAAACTGTACGCTGGTGTTTTCTGCAGGTCAGGCCATTTTAGCAGCAAAAGCAGGTGCAACTTACCTATCTCCGTTCATTGGCCGTATTGATGATAGCAGTTGGGATGGCATTGAATTAATTGCACAGATATCTCATATCTATTCTGTACAGGGCTTTAAAACAGAAATTTTGGCTGCTTCCATTCGTAATGCGCTGCATATTGTAAGATGTGCGGAAGCTGGTGCTGATGTTTGTACTTGTCCATTAGATTCGATCCTTGGTTTGTTGAAACATCCGTTAACAGATATTGGACTGGCGAAATTTTTAGAAGATGCGAAGAAAACGGCGTAAAAACTGTTCAATGATAAAAGAAAAACCCGTTTCGTATTTGGCGAGACGGGTTTTTTATTAGTTCTTATTCTTCCCCTTTCCTTTGGGGATCGTATTTAATATTTCTTCTTTAGTGGGCAGGTCGCCATCAGGTTTCTTTTTTATCCAGATAGTTCTTTCTAACCAAACTGCATTGTTGCTTTTCAATACAGCTTTGACGACTACTTTCTCTTCTTTAAAGGTTTCTGGTATTATCAATTGATTGCCATCGAAACTGGCAGAAGAGCAAGTAAATTGAATGTCTTTGGCGGTCAACGGCATCCAGCGGCCGTTGGATAATTTACCATCTACATTAATGTAATTGTGCTGGCCCCTTTTAAGGCTGTCCGTATATAAATTAAAGTAAATACTATCCACCTTTTGGGAGTAAAGGGGCGTTACAGAAACTATAAGTACAATAAGTAGTAAAGCTTTTTTCATGTTCAATTTTAATCGCTACACAAAAGTCGTAAAACCATACCAAATGGTTGTTCTTTAGCAAGCTTTCTGCTTCTTTTAACGTTCGGCGGCTTTTCCTTGCCTGTTCCAGGCAATAGCACCCAGTCCTACAAGTAAAAATGCCAGCAATACAAATACTGAATTAATAGCTACTTGTCCGTATCCAAGTTTGCCCGCATGTAAAAAGGGGTATGGATACCAATCCGCCGTTGGTCCCCTCAATAAGGAATAGACTAAATATGCAGCCGGGAAAATAAGCCAGGGAGCAAGGTTTTTCCACTGCAATATTTTTTTAGGAGCGAAAATGAACCAATATAAAACATAGAGAACCGGCACTACCACATGCAACAAATTATCTACGATCCAATCCAGGCCGGTGGGGTTGGTGATGCCTCTGAGTACGGTATTATACACCAGCCCGACAATAAAAATATAAACTGCTATTGCAGACTGTACGCTGACTTTCGAAAAGAATGAACCTACCCCTGATGTTGGGCTGAGTAATGAAGTGGTTAGACAAACAGCCACTAGTAAATTACTGAGAATAGTAAAGTAGCTGAAGAAATTGATAACCGTTTTAAGTGTACTGAAACCGGTGGTGCCTGTGGTTTGCAGGATAAGGTAAAACTGTAAGATCAAAGCAGTCCATGCAATGATGACAACAACAGCCATTGTCATCTTTTTGGTTGAAGAATTGTTCATACAACCAATATACAAGAAAATTTATTTTGTTGCTAATGCTGTGGAAGGAGTATGTTTTTATTTCCTTTTAAGTTGCAGCAATATAGTTTTCTCTCTTGCATATGCAGCACAATCAGCTTTGCCGGAAGTATTGTCACTTACAATATAAATATTGCCTGCTTCATCTATCGTAATCCCCTCAAGGTTCATACTGTAATCTTCGTCTTTATACTTGTTAGAGGTTTCGCTAAAATTTTCTACCGGAATATTCGCCAATGTTTCCCGAATCAGATTTCCTTTATTATCAATAGTGATAGATTCCAAAAACTGTTGTCTCAACTTTCCTTTGGAGTATGACTTTAAACAAATAAGGCGGTTGTTAGCACTATCAACACAAATATCTGAGTAGCGCCATTGTGTACTTTCCAGTGGAAGTTCAATCACAGATTCATATTTCAATACCGGAACTGCATCATCCGTTGCCTGCTCAACCGTGTAAGTATAGATTTGAGATTTTGTCCTGTCCTCTGTTCTTTCTTGCAGCAGATAAAACTTTTTATGTTGTTCATTGGCAGCGATGCCTTCCATGCCATCTCCGTTTTTTGATTTGGGAGGAAGTGCTTCTGATGTTTGTACTGTTTTTAATTCACCCGTTTGCGGATTTACTTCATACACAGCTGCTACATTTTCAGAGATCATGTACAGTTTGTTTTTGTACGACGTCATACCTTCCATTTCAAAATTCTGCGGAACATTGATGTTGACGCTGCTGACAACATTTCCATTTTCAGGGTTAACAGCATAAATAACCGGACATCTTTCGGAAGCAAAATAGAGTGCTTTATTAAAATACTTCATACCAGAAACACAAATCTGTTTGTGCAGACTTGACTCCAGCATAATATTATTGACGCTGTATAAAGGAGCTTGAGGAGGTTGGGCTGTAAGGGTTAGAGATAAAACCAAACTTGTAGCTAGAAATGTAGTCCGCATAATGAAACAATTTTAATTGAGCCTTTGGTGGATGCTTTCAGCGAATTTAATTGAAAGTTAGGGGATATGCAACTGACGATGGATAAAAGGGAAAGGAGGCAAGAGGATAAGTTTTTGTAACATAGTATTGGGTGTAGTTACTAATCTTCAAAATGTTTTTCGAGATCTTCTTTTCGTCCTGAAAATTCAAATAAGAAATTGTTGATTGATTTTCCTATTATTCTAATTTGTTCATTGCTATCGTGATTCAATCTAAAAACCTGTCCCTTTTTATTTACTACGATGTAATTGCCATCTTCCATATCAACTATGGCGTAAAAAATTTTCCCATTCAATTCGATTTCGAAAGTATCTTCTATCACTATTTTTTGAAACTGGTTTTGCTCAACTGAACTGAGTATTTTTCTTAGATTCTCTTCGTCCTCATTAAGAATGGGAATTTCTGTTTTCCCAAAATTCACAATCTTCAAAGTATCAACTTCATAGAATTTCCAGAAATCGTTTGGTTTGTCTATGTAGATTTTACTAATTAAGTCCCAAGTTACTTCAATAGGAATTTCAACATAATCGGTAAAATTTTTCCTTTGTATCTGAACTCCGCTAAGTATGGAAAAATTTTTATAATTTTTTCTGTTTTTATCAAGATGAAGTTTGGTTATCTCATGTTGTAGTTGAATAAATGATTGAGAACTTACTACTGGGTATACTTCGCAAAGTTTGGCATTTTTGTAAGTATTACCCATGTCTGGATGGAAAGGAATTAACGCCTTAACCAGTAAGGCTTCAAGATTTTGAATCTGCTTTAGTCGCTTTCTTTTAGTAAGCCAGCCAGTCATTTGGATTGTGGTTATGATATTCTACCTAAAGTATTATTCCTTTATTAATCTTAAATCAACTTATGCTCATAAGCATACTTCACCAACCCAATCACCGAATTTGTATTTGTTTTGCGAAAGATATTTTTGCGGTGCGTTTCAACCGTACGTTCGCTGATGAATAATGTTTCCGCTATCAATTTGTTATTGTATTCTTTTTCTATCAACCGGATAATTTCTATTTCTCTTGCTGTAAGATGGGCTTCTTCTTTTTGTTTTTTTCGCTGGCTGTTGCGTTGTAGTTCATCAATCACTTCTTCGCTAAAATAAATGCCGCCGCCGGCTATTTTTTCCAATGCCGTTACGAGTTCTTGTTTGCCAATATTTTTCAACACATAACCTGCAATATCTGCTTCTTCTATCATTTCATTTACCAGGTCGCCCTGGCCACTCATAGAGAGAGCTAAAATTTTTATTTCGGGATATTTTTCTTTTACCTGACGGGCTAATTTATTGCCGGGCAATTTTGGCATCATTACATCGGTCAGTAAAACATCAATAGGAGTTGTGGCTAATTTTTCAACTACTTCGCTGGAGTCGGTTGTAGCAAAAGCAAATTGAAAACGTTCATGACCTTTTAATAAAGACGTTAAGCCGTCAATTACAATTTGGTGGTCATCTACCAGTGCCAGTGTGATCTTTTCTTGTTTCATGTCAGTTGAGGTTCTAAAATACTAAATTTTGTTGAGGTCGTTGTCCGAACTACCGGACACCATACTTGATGCAGGTGTGGGAAGATTTGCAGCAAGGCAATTGTTAAAGAGTAGCTAATGCTGGAATAAAGGCGGAAAGTTAGTCGTTCAGCGATTTAAACAGGAACATGTAAAGCAATCAGCGTTCCCCGGCCGGGGGCAGAATCAAAATCTACGGTTCCTTTCAGGTAGCCAATACGGGTAATAATATTTTTAAGACCAATGCCTTCGTATTTGTCCTTGTCGGCAATATCGAAACCTTTGCCGTTATCTTCTATAGTTCCGCTGATACCATCCCTGTCACGGATAAGCGAAATATCCAGTGTAGTAGCACCGGCATGTTTGATGGCATTATGTACACATTCCTGTATCACCCGGTATAATACGGTTTCAATAGTAGAATCTAATCGTTCGTCTAATCCTTCTGTAGATACCTGCACCCGCAGATTTTTCTGGCTCAACTTGTTTACAAAATCATTGATAGCTACAGACAAATTATTTTTTAGCAATGCATTCGGCATCATAATATGCGATACTGTTCTTACTTCTTTACAACTTTCATCTACCAACTGAATTATTTTTTCTAACGATTTTTTTTGTTCGTCACTCGTTAAATGTATTTCGGATTCAAAGGCCGATAAATTCATTTTTGCCGCACTCATCATTTGTCCCACACCATCATGCAAATCTTTGGCAATACGTTCCCGTTCGTTTTCTTCTGCTTCCATCACGGCTTTGGCAGCCATTTCCTGCTGTTTCATTATCTCCGCCTGTAACTGCGTTTCCTTTTTTAAACGGTAGCGTTTGTATTGAGAATTGGCAAAGAGTAAGGAAAGCAAAATCAAACCGCCAATGCCTATAAAAAGAAATGTTTGAAGGCGGAGCCTGCTTTTTTGCGCCTCTATCTGCTGTTCTTTTTTTGCACTTTCGTATTTGGCTTCCATTTCTTTGGTCTGCCGGGTTTTCTCCAGGTCGTACAAACTATCTCTCAATGCAGTTCTTTTAGTAAAGAATTCAAATGCTTTTTGAAAGTCGCCCTGCTTTTGCGCAACTGCTGCCAGTTCGGTGTAGTTGTTCGATTGTAATTCGGGATATTTTAATCTTTCGGCTACCCGGTTACTTAAGGTTAAATATTTAATGGCTTTGGGATAATCGCCTTTTGCATTCATCGCAACACCGAGGTCGGAAAAAGTTAGTGCCATAGCAAAGCTATCTTTCAACTCCTGCCGGATGTATAAGGCCCGTAATAAATTAGCTTCTGCCAGTTCGTATTTTTTTTCGATCACATACACCCCCGCAATATTACTGAGCGAATAAGATACACTTAATGAATCGCCGGCAGCTTCTGCTAATTTCATAGAGGCTGTGTAGCGGTTAATGGCTTCCTTATAATCTTCCCTGTATTCATATACCACACCCGATTCATTTAGTATCATAGAAATTCCGCTGGTATCTTTTAGCTCCGTGTAAATGGCACTGGCTTTATTATAATTTTCGATGGAGCGATCCAGGTCTTTTGTTTTACGATAGAGTTTAGCCAGATCATTATAAACAGGAGCTAATCTCTTTTTATCTTTTTTACCTTCCAAAATTGCAATGGACTCATAATAGTTTTTTGCGGCCACATCATAATTGCCTTTAAAATAATTAGCCACACCAATGGTTCTTTTTAATTCTGCAACACTGGTAGAGTCAGTATTCTTTCTTGCCATTTGTAAAGCTTTATCGCCTTCAATAATGGCCGAGTCGAAATTCTTTAGCTCAAAACTCTTGACAAGATTAATAGCTGCATTTACTTTCTCTTCGTAAGGTCTGCCGGAGTTAATAACTGCCCGCAAGCTATCCGTATTTACCTGTGCATGGGTAACTACTGTGCTGAGTAAAAGAAATATGAGAAGTTTAATGCGGTTCATAAATGATGCAATCAAAGATGCAAGACTTCTTTCATCGTAAAGAATCCTTTTTTATCTTTTATAAATTCTGCTGCCAGCACAGCGCCGGTGGCAAAGCCAGTTCGGTTATGTGCAGTGTGAATAATTTCGATATCATCAATTACTGATGAGTATTTAATACTGTGAGTCCCTGGAGCCGGATCAATCCGCTGGCTAATTATTTCCAGGTCAGAAGGATTATCACTCAGGTTATTTACCCAATTCGTTTTTCGGTTTACTTCTTCCAGTATTTGTTCAGCTAAAGTAATTGCAGTGCCGCTCGGGGCATCTTTCTTTTGTGTATGATGTGTTTCTTCCAGAATTACTTCGTATTCTTTATGCGGCGCCATAAGGGCAGCCAATCGTTTATTAACTTCAAAGAAAATATTTACCCCAACACTGTAATTGCTGGAGTAAGAAAAGGAGCCATTGTTATTATGGCAAAAAGTTTTTAGTTCTTCCAATTGATCGGTCCAGCCGGTAGAGCCGCAAACAACGGGTATGCCAAAGGCCAAACATTTTTTTACATTTTCAAATGCGCTGTGCGGACTGGTGAATTCTATAGCAGCGTCAGCATTAGCTATATTTTCTTTGGTAAACTCATGTAGGTTCGGCTGGTCAATTTTCAAAACTATTTGATGCCCTCTTTGTATGGCAATTTCTTCAATGGCCTTGCCCATTTTGCCATAACCAATCAATACAATCTTCATAATAAGTTGTTAGTGTTACAAATGTAGCTATTAAAGAATCTTTATGATACCCGTGCTGGTACGGATTTTATTTGGCGAGAGTTAGATGAATAAAGGGTTTATTTTCCAATCTTCAACACCACACTTAGCCCATTGGTGCCAGCTAATTCACTTCTTCCGGGTTTAAATTGCAGACTGAGGTCTGGGCTTACATCAAAACTTTTTAAGTGTGCATCTACTGTGGCATCAACAACATTTAAACCCCATAGCAACACAAAGAATAGCACTGAGTAATCAATGTCTCTGCGGTATTGGTTACGTAAATATTGCAAGGTGCTTTGATCATTTCTATTGATAAGAAATTGCAATTTTGGATGCACTTTTGAAAAATCGGCTGTATTATTCGTAGCAAGTGTAGTATAGGCAAACCTTGTTCTTTTATACCATTGCAGGTTATATACAAATACACCGGCACAAGTGCCTAGTGCGCCATACACAATAGGAAGCTTCCAATATTTCTTATTATAGATTTGTCCAAGCCCTGGTAAAATAGCGGAGCGGATTGCCGCAGTTCTTGGACTATGTTTATTTATTGTGTCTTTTGTAATTTTAAATTTTTTTTCAACCGGGGTAGAATCTTTTTTAGACACATCGATTGCTGTTTCCTGTGCAAAAGAAGTCACAGAAAGCAACATATAAAAAGCAAAAAAAACAGAGAAGGATATTCTCATTGTGTATTAATCAAGTGGTGCATCTAACTGGCCGAGTATTTTATTGAACTCATCTTGCGAATAATAATCAATAATGATCTGGCCGCTTCCGTTTCGGCTGTGTTTTAGCTTTACCCGGGTGCTGAAATGCGATGCTAATTTATTTTCTATTCTTTGAAAGGCGGGAGGCAACTGACTTTTTGTTGGTTTTTTAACACCACCGCCGTCTTTGTAGAGATTGCGAACCAATGCTTCTGTTTGGCGAACGGATAACCCTTTGTCTTTTATTTCTTTGAAAATGAACAACTGCTTATCAATCGTATCAACATTTATCAATGCTCTTGCATGACCCATACTCAACTCGCCATTTCGTACAGCTAACTGAATATCGGGTGGTAGTTTCAGTAAACGGATAAAATTGGCAACTGTACTTCTGTCTTTGCCCATTCTTTCTGCAACTTGCTCCTGGGTGTAATCTAATTCTTCCATCATCCGCTTATAACTAAGCGAAACTTCCATGGCGTTTAAATCTTCTCGTTGTAAATTTTCCAGTAAAGCTAATTCCAGCAACTGAGCATCATTAGCCTGGCGAACATAAGCAGGAATATCTTTTAATCCTGCCAGCTTGGATGCTCTCCATCTTCTTTCTCCCGAGATAAGCCGATATTTCCCATTGGCCAGTTTTGAAACTGTAACCGGTTGAATAATATCATGGATTTTTATAGATTCTGCTAATTCTTGTAATGCTTTCTCATCAAAGTCACGGCGTGGTTGTTTTGGATTAGGTTCAATATCATCAACAGAAACCCGATTAGTACCTGTTGCATTTTCTACCACATTTGTTTTTAATGTGCCGCTGGTAGTTTTAAGGTCTGCATCAATATTTTGTAATAAAGAACGGATGCCTTTGCCGAGTAAATCTTTATTTTGTTTGGGAGTGGTCATTTAAAGTTTGTTGTTTGTAGTTTACAGTTCTTAGTTCAGCGTAACATATTGCAGTTTATCGATTTTTACAAAACAATGAACTACAAACTATGAACCTACAACTCCAATATTCTTTCTTCGTTCTTAATCTTCGTTAAATCATTTTTCTGGAGTATCTCTTTTGCCAGGTTAAGATAATTCATTGAACCTTTACTACTGGCATCATATAATATTACGGGTTTTCCGGCGCTGGGAGCTTCAGCTAATTTTGCATTCCGGTGGATGATTGTACTGAATACCATATCCTCAAAATGCCGGCGAACTTCACTCACCACCTGGTTGCAAAGACGGAGACGGCCATCATACATCGTCATCAGTATTCCTTCAATAACCAAAGCAGTGTTTAGCCTGCTTTGGACTATTTTAATGGTGTTTAATAACTTACCTAATCCTTCCAGTGCAAAAAATTCGCATTGAACCGGCACTACTACAGAGTCTGCTGCAGTTAAAGCATTTACAGTTATCAAGCCAAGTGATGGAGAACAATCTATAACTATGAAATCGTATTCATCCCGGATTGCTTCTAACTGACTTTTCAACACCATCTCCCGGTTAGGATAGTTGATCATTTCAATTTCAGCACCTACCAGATCAATATGAGAAGGAATGAGGTCGAGATTAGGAATTTCTGTTTTTAAAATAACATCTTTTGCTTTGGCCTCATTTACCATGCAGTCGTACAGGCTTTGGGTAATATTGTGCAGATCAAATCCAACACCAGTTGTACTATTAGCCTGTGGGTCACCATCTACGAGCAGGGTTTTATATTCCAGTACAGCAAAGCTTGCTGCCAGGTTGATGGCTGTAGTAGTTTTGCCAACCCCACCTTTTTGATTTGCTACACCGATTATTCTTCCCATTTTGCCGAATACTCCTTGTAATGATTAAATGTTAGTGGTAAAATTGCCGCCTGAAAGCAAGAACGCAAAATTAAGTTTTGCCCATTTACGGCATTCTGGCAAAAATAAGTGTTCAGCAAAACAATGCCTATAATTAATCTTTCACGGCTTAATTTTGTTAGTTATATATGCGAAATACTCCTTTTTGGTGGGTGCTGCTCGGTTTTATGGTACTCCTTGATATTTATTTTTTTCAGGCACTAAAAATAGTTTCTCAATCCGCAGCTCCAAGAACCAGAGCCATCATTTATACCGTGTATTGGGTGCTCTCCATTGGAGCAATATTAATGCTGATAGCACTGCCATATATTAGTTTTGACAGGCAAGCAAAATTTGCCCGAACTGCTATTTTCTCGGTTATTGCAGGCTTATTTTTTGCCAAACTGATAGCTTCACTTTTCTTTTTTATAGACGATATACGGCGTGGTGTACAATGGTTGGTGGGTAAAATGAGTACTGATAAACCTGTGCTTACCAAGGTTGGCGAAAAGGAAGGGATAACCCGTTCCGTATTTCTAAGTTGGGCTGGTATGGCAGTGGGTGGTGGCTTGTTTGGAACATTGGTGTACGGGTTTGGCAACAAGTACCGCTACCAGGTTAATAAAACGAAGCTCACCTACCACAATCTACCGGCAGCATTTAAAGGGTTGAAAATTGTTCATATTTCTGATATTCATTCAGGAAGTTTTACCGATAAAAAAGCGGTTATAAGAGGGGTAGAGAAGATCATGAAACAACAGCCTGACTTAATTCTTTTTACAGGCGACCTGGTAAATAATGTGGCGATTGAAATGGAAGATTATATGGATGTATTTGATAAACTGGAGGCGCCGATGGGTGTTTATTCAACTTTAGGCAATCATGACTATGGCGATTATGTAAGTTGGGACAATGAAGAAGATAAAAAACTCAACCTGGAAAAAATGAAACAAGTCCATGCTGCTTTGGGCTGGAAATTATTGATGAATGAGCATGTAGTGTTGGAAAAGGGAGAAGATAAAATTGCCTTATTAGGCGTGGAGAACTGGAGTTCTAAAGCCCGTTTCCCTAAATATGGAGATTTGAAAAAAGCTTATACGGGTGCTGAGGCCTATCCATTTAAAATATTAATGAGCCATGATCCCTCACATTGGAAAGGGGAAGTTTGCGAAAGCTATAAAGACATTGACCTGATGTTGGCTGGCCATACCCACGGCATGCAATTTGGCGTGGAGTTGCCTGGCTTTAAATGGAGCCCCGTGCAATATGTGTACAAAGAATGGGCAGGCTTATATAAAAACGAAGCACAACGCTTATACATCAACAGGGGATTTGGCTTTATCGGTTACCCCGGAAGAGTGGGTATTTTGCCTGAGATTACGGTTTTAGAGCTTTCCTTATAGATAATGCCTTAAGCCCTTCAATATTTTATTCAACAATTCGTTTGAAAACAGTGAGTTGATTTTTAAACTTTTTTTTAACCGATAAGTCTCAAACCGGATCGTAAAGAACAATATCCCGGGAAATCAAGCATACGACTGCCCGATGTTAAAAAGATTATCAATACTGCTGATATCTATCATGCTGTGTGCTGCCGCATATTCGCAAGGCAATACCAGTGATACTGCTATTATTTCTACCAATGATATTTCATTTATAGATACCACTATTGATTACGACGAACTCTTCAGAGATTTTGACGCATTTATGGATTCAATATTATTGCCGAGAAGTTTTTTACTGATCAGTGCCTCAGTTGCCAAAGGCTATTACAATTTTCTTAATAAAGCAAACTCATCAATTGATGCTTCAAAAAGGCTTACGTATTCTCCCACCATTGGCTATTATCATAAAGGGGGGCTTGGAATTACTACAACTGGCTATATGGCAAATGATGAAACGAGTATGAACCTATACCAGTTTGCTATTTCTCCTTCTTATGATTATTTACAAAACCGAAATATGGCAACAGGTATTTCTTACACCAAATTTTTTACTAAAGATTCGTTGCCTTTTTATACCACGCCTATTCAAAATGAATTGTCAGCGTATTTCACATACCGCAACTGGTGGATAAAACCAATGATAGCATTCAGCTATGGTTGGGGCAGTCGCACAGATTATTCGGAAAGAGAAACTTCCATACAAGATTTGCGGTTGAGAAGAAGAGGGTTTACTTATGTAAATACTGAAGAAACAGTCAGCGATTTTTCAATTATGACTTCTCTACGCCATGATTTTTATTGGATCGATGTCTTTGGCAAAAAAGACCATGTCCGTTTTACACCCCAAGTGTCTTTTACAAGTGGTACGCAAAAGTTTGGCTTCAACCAATCAAGCGGAACGTATGTAACCAATTTAAGAACGGCTAATAATGTATTGTTTAATTCGGAGAATGTATACCTGGATGATGAACTAAAATTTCAACCACTTTCACTCAGTTTGTTTTTACGGGGTGAATATTCAATCGGCAAGTTCTTTGTGCAGCCTCAATTGATATTCGATTATTATTTTCCGGCAACCACCAGTAATTTTAATACCCTTTTCTCATTTAATACTGGGTTTATTTTTTGATTTTAGAAAACCTTCACATTTAACTTACAATAGAATGGGTACATAAACTGTTTGACAGGTTGCTATGAATGAGTAATATATTTTATTTAACAACGCAGCCGGGTTACTGGCACTATACTTGAAATTTTTGTCCGGCTTTTAAACAATTTAAAAACACACAAGTACATCGCTTCGAGAACCATTTTACTTCTAAGTTGAAATGAACTTTAATCCGGCGAATACATGTGTAAAATTATTAAAACAACAAACGCATGAAAACAAGACTCCTTACGCTGTTCGCAGCATTGTTACTTACCCAGGCTCTTATGGCCCAGTTTCACATCGGTATTAAAGGGGGGGCCAACGTTACTAAAGTAGATGGCAAATCTTTTAAAGACGAATTCAGGTATGGCTATCATCTTGGTGGTTTTGCAGAAATAAGAATGGGCAATAAGTTAGTTCTGCAGCCGGAAGTTTTATTCAACCAGTATTCTACAAGGTTGGATAGTAATTATAAAAACATTTACGAGGATGTTTTTAGTTCCAACAGTAATATTAAGCTGAACTATCTTTCTATTCCAATTCTAATCAATTACAAATTGATTGGCAGCTTTCTTTCTTTACAGGCAGGTCCGCAGTTTGGCGTGCTGATTGACCAGAATAAAACAACTTTGCAAAATGGTGGAGATGCATTTAAGAAAGGCGACTTGTCGATGTTGGCTGGTGTGCAATTTAAAGTAGGTCCCATGCGGATTAATGGCCGCTACGCCGTTGGCTTAAATAATATCAGCGACTTACCAGATGATGATAAATGGAAAAACCAGGGATTCCAGGTTTCTGTAGGATTAGCGTTATAGAATAATATTTTTATATGAAAGTCTCTCCCTTAAAAAAGGGGGAGACTTTTTCGTATAAACCCTTACCTGCCAGCTACATAGTTTGGCAGTTTTTTTATGACGGCATGAATCTTGGCAATACTGATTTCCCGTTATATTTTTATCGCCCCTTAAAACAGAAATGACAGATTGTCTAACAAAGATTATGGATATAAATATTGAAAAATTTTTGCTGCGTACAGAAGATGAGATGGATTTTATGCCGATTATTCCGTTGAATGAAACTGATCAGGAAGACCCCAATGGCATTGAAATACCCGATGAATTACCATTATTGCCACTACGAAATACAGTGCTTTTCCCCGGAGTGGTGCTGCCAATTACGGTTGGCCGGGATAAAAGTATCAAAGCCGTAAATGAAGCTTACAAAACTGACAAACTGATAGGTGTAGTGGCGCAAAAAGACACAAATGTAGAAGACCCTGAAGTAAAAGATCTGGAAAGTATAGGCACCGTGGCCAAAATTGTAAAGCTGATAAAAATGCCCGATGGAGGCACCACTATTATCATACAAGGTAAAAGCCGTTTCCTTATTGAATCAATTGCCGATGAAGAGCCCTACTTTAAAGCTAAAATAAAAAAGCTGCATGAAGAGGAGTCTCCAAAAGATGCAGATTTTGATGCGTATGTAGCCAATATAAAAGACCTGGCGGCTGATATTGTTCAGCTATCGCCCAACATTCCCACAGAAGCTTCAATTATTCTCCGGAATATTGAAAGCCCTGCTTTCCTGATTCATTTTGTTTCGAGTAATCTAAATACCGACATCAAAGACAAACAACGTTTGCTGGAGCTGAATCAAATTCGCCAACGGGCCGATTTGTTGATGCAATTGCTGCAAAAAGAATTGCAGTTTGCTGAATTGAAGAATAAAGTAACAACGAAAACAAGAACTGAGTTAGATAAACAGCAACGGGAATACTTTCTGCAACAGCAGATGAAAAGTATTAAAGAAGAATTGGGTGGTGATAGCAATTCGCAGGAGATAAAGGAAATGCAGAAAAAAGCGGAAGCCAAAAAATGGCCGGCTTCTGCAAAAGAAATGTTCAAGAAAGGAATTGAAAAATTGGAAAGAATGCATCCGAGCACTCCCGATTTTTCAGTTGTGTATAATCATCTTGATTTGATGCTGGAACTTCCCTGGGAAGATTATACCGAAGATCATTATGATTTGAAGAAAGCCCAAAAGACTCTCGATTCAGATCATTATGGAATGAAAAAGATCAAGGAACGTATTTTAGAATACCTGGCAGTATTGAAGTTGAAAGGCGATATGAAAAGCCCGATACTTTGTTTTGTTGGCCCTCCTGGTATTGGTAAAACTTCATTAGGCCGCAGTATTGCGAATGCTATTGGAAGAAAATATGTTCGCCTAAGTCTTGGGGGATTGCATGATGAAAGTGAAATAAGAGGACATCGAAAAACCTATATCGGTGCTATGCCCGGACGCATTTTACAATCGCTGAGAAAAGTAAAATCATCTAACCCGGTAATGATATTGGATGAAATAGATAAAGTAGGGAGTGATCACCGTGGCGATCCCTCTTCTGCATTATTGGAAGTATTGGATCCTGAACAAAATCATACTTTTTATGATAATTATCTGGAAGGAGAATATGATTTAAGCAAAGTATTATTTATTGCCACCGCTAATAATTTTCAAAATATACAGCCTGCTCTAAGAGACAGAATGGAAGTAATTGATCTGAGCGGCTATGCTGTAGAAGAAAAAGTAGAAATTGCTAAGCGACATTTATTTCCTAAACAGAAAGAACTGCACGGATTAAAAACCAGTGATTTTAAGATCAGCGATAAGGTTTTGGAAAAGGTAATCCAGGATTATACCAGGGAAAGTGGTGTACGAGAATTAGATCGCCAATTAGCTTCTATTATGCGTTATCAGGCGAAGGAATTGGCATTTAAAGGAAAGCTTAAAGCGAATTTAACCGCTGATGATATTGAAACAATTATCGGAAAGCCGAGATACAGCAACGATATTTATAAAACAGCGAATATGGCTGGTGTAGCTGTTGGTCTGGCATGGACATATGTTGGCGGCGATATTCTCTTTATAGAAGCAAGTTTAAGTGACGGTAAAGGCGAATTGCGATTGACAGGTAACTTAGGAAATGTGATGAAGGAAAGTGCCAGCACAGCGTTAAGTTATTTACAAGCCAATGCAAAAAAATATAAGCTGGATACGAAACTTTTTGAAAAGAAAAATATTCATATTCATGTACCAGAAGGAGCAGTACCTAAAGATGGTCCTAGTGCTGGTATTACTATGATGACAGCCATTGCTTCTGCGTTAACTGGCTACCGGGTAAAGCCATTTTTAGCTATGACGGGGGAGATAACATTGCGTGGACAAGTATTACCTGTTGGCGGAATAAAAGAAAAGGTATTGGCAGCAAAACGAGCCGGCCTAAAAGAAATTATTCTTTGTTCCCAGAATGAAAAAGATGTGGAAGAAATAGAGCCTGCTTTTATTAAAGGGATTAAATTCCATTACGTAAAAACGATGAGCCAGGTATTAGAGATAGCGTTAGTGAAATAGTTATTTTAAACTATTTGCTGATGATTTTATACACTTCGAAAGCTTCGGCGAATTCATTATTGCTTTGTACCCCCCGAACTTTGGCTAATGAACGGATAAAATCTTCTTGCATATAATTGCGATGCGATTGGGATTGATATGATTTAACAGCTTTTACTTTTTTATCAACCTCTTTTAAAGATAATTTTATAAAAAGGGTAGGGCTGAAATGCTTTTGATTCCACGGAAGTTCATAACCAAACAGGGAGCTATATTTAAAAGCCCGTAGCGCTTCATTGTGTATTACCTGGTGGTCTTGATGAATATCGGATTTGCAAGGAATGAAAATAAGGTCTGGCTGAATATATTTATTGAGACTGACCAATTCTTCTAATATTTCCTGTCTTTTTTGTGAGAATTCTCTTACTTCAAAATTGTAAAACATCAGCTTGCCTGCATCCATACCTAATTCTTTAACGGCGGCCTTACATTCTTTTTCTAAAGTATCTGCTGCTAAACCTGCCGGTAATGATTTTTGACAAGATGAAAATGCTGCATAATGAACTTCTCTTCCCTCGCTACAAAATTTTGCGATGCTGGCACCAGATCCCAATTCACCATCATCTGTGTGCGGTGCCAATATCAGTATTTTTTTAGGGTCAAACATATGTAGTTGGTAAAACTAATCATTAAGTTTCCAGAAATGAAATAGTTGTCTTTATTTTCCTTCTTCTTTTACTTCTGTGGACTGAGACTGTGCTTCTTTGATAGCTTGCTGGCGAACGAGTTCAGTTAGTGTGGATTCCAACCGACGAATCCTTGCAAACATCTTCAGTATAATGAAAATGAAAAAGAAGATGCATATGTAGAATAGGAGGTCAGCGCCTCGTCCTACTCCCATCTTCCGGGCAATATCGTTAGTGTATTCAGGAAATAGAATAAAAAAAATAGCCAACCCGGAAAATATAGTTAATATAATCAGATCAAAAATGGCACTGCGAAGCCGAACTATGTAAAAGAACATAATAACAACTACGGAGGCTATCAGTAAAATTTGTATTCCATTCATTTGAAAACTTTATTTAAAAGTATGTCAAAAAAAATACGGAAGCTACTCCATACTGTTTGTCCCTTTTGGCGGGAGTAATCAGTATACAAAACTGTAGCCGGGGCTTCTATATACTTTAATTTGTTCTTTTTTATCTGCGAAAGAATTTCTGTAGCATGCGCCATACGGTTTTCCCGAAGTTGAATTTTTTTTGCTGCTGCATGGGTCATTACCCGCAACCCATTATGTGCATCGGTTAACAGTAAACCGGAAAAGAAATAATTAATATAACGGGCTAGCTTTAATAACCTTTTTCTTTTACCTGTCATATTATGTACAGAGCCTTTCATAAACCTTGATCCGAGAACAACATCTGAGTTGGTTTCAATTAAAGTTTGTAGTAGCTCATTAATATTCTTTGCATCATGCTGTCCGTCTGCATCAAAAGTTACTATATAAGCTGCATTTTTTTCAAGGGCAAAACTAATTCCGGTTTGTAGCGCTGCCCCTTGACCAAGATTAACCTTATGCCGGATAAAAAAAGCGGAAGCCGTGGGAACAAAAGGCTTTAGAGATTTAGCAGAACCATCATCAACAACTATTGGGGTATATCCATTAGCCAGCAATTGATGTACAACAAGCTGCAAGCTTGTACTTTCATTGTAAGCAGGCACCACAATGAAAACAGATCTTGAATTAATGAGGTTCGGCATAAACAGTATAAAAGTAGAACCCATTCAGGTAACCAGCAACTTCTTTGTTAGGGTTGTCAAGGAAGGGTTGAAAGTCTGATAATACGTCACTACGTAAAACAACCAGTATTAATGTAGGTGTATTCGTATTCATCTCAGCAAGATTATTAAGAGTGCCAATGTTTTTCATTTGAGGGATAAGGCTGTAGATACTTATCCTGTTATTTAGATAGTCAGATGAGCCGGCGAGTACAACATTACTTACGGTATGTTTTTGTTTTGCCTTCTGTATTGCTGCTTCCGCATATTGTTGAAGATTGTATTCAATTTTCCAGCTTGGTGTTTCTTTATTGAAATTAATAATACGACTTGCGCTAAATAGTATTCCACGGAACATATCAGGAAGTATCAATAAAAGTGCAATCAGAAATGCGTATTTAAATATTTTGACTGTTTTTTTATAATAGTAACAAATGAAAACACTTAATTGGATCAAAAGAACCGGAAGCCCGTAATAACGGGCTTCCTGCACATAAGTCCAATAGCCATCTTCTTTTTCAATATTTAATGACAAGGTTGCCAGTAAAACGGTTATTGCCACCAAAACAAAAACTGTTAGATAAACAAAAATAGAAGAGAGAGATGAGTTTTTAAAACCTGTTTTAATGATTGTTCTAAAACTCCAGGCTATAAGCAGAATGCTTAAAAAAATATGAATAAGCTGAAATATTCTGTAAATAAATGCTGCTATATTGTAATTGTTAGGATTAACAAGTCTAATAATTTCCGGGTTAATAAAGGCAGCGGGAACAGCCGGATAAAGTGATAATAAATTTTCAGGGAAAAACCCCCGGTTTGGCTGTGTAATATAAACCGCAGAGCCCCCTGTTGTTTTTTGATATAATAATAATGCGCCGATGGAAAATGCTAAAGCCAGCAATGAAATAATACCCGCATTCCTGATTTTTGTATTACTGTCTTTCCATCCCTTTACAAGTAAAAGTGATGGGAGAATGAAGATGATGGGGATGTATAAATATTTTGTGCTTCCACAAATCAAAAGGGAGAAAATTATTCCGATAGTTTTTAAGAAAACCTGTTTGTTGCTTTTTAAAAGGGTCAGGAATAAAAAGACTCCAAAAAGGAAAGCGGTGATGGCAACAGCATCTGAGGACGGCTTGATATAAAATGAGTAAATTATAAAACCTGTAACTAAAGTGTAAATATTAATGAGATAAACGGGTAGGTCAAGTGATTTTAATATGGCTCGGGTAATAAAAATGAGTATAGCTGCGAAAAAAATATCGATTGCAAGACCTGCTATTATATAGTTTTGATTAAATAATGAATAGAATAGGGAATACAAAAAAGAGTATGCAGGCGGCCATTTTATTAATGGTTCATAAAATACTTCGGATAAATTACCCGGCAGTGTATAAGCAAGGCTAATTCCATGTCCTTTTAGTAAATTTTGCGCTGCAAGTATTTGATTGGACCGGTCTGAACGGATATTAAAAAGATAGCTTAATTGGCTAATACGTCCTGCTATTACTACTAAAATAACAATTACACTCGCTGCTTTGCCAGATAAAATTGTTTTTATTTTATTTGATACCGAACCAAACATATATATTATGAAAGTACTGCTATTATTTGCTACAATTTTCAATAACTTAACAGTAGCTCTTTGTGGGTAATATTAGTAGATAAATTAATTGTATAGAAATATAAATTTTGAAACTGTCCTGCGAAAGCGTAGTTTTTTTCTATAAGAAGTGAGTTTAGTTTACTAAACGAACTTTCATCCAGAACAACCAACAATAAAATGTTTTCTTTTGTCTGTAGTAATGCAGGATTATTTATTTTGTCTGTTTCATGTAAGATTGGGATGTGGCTATATAAGCTAATCCGGTTGTTGAAGTAATATGAAGTTCCAGTAACTATAGTTTTTTTTAAGGAGTGTTTTCCCTTTTCCTTGTTAATTATTGCATCAGCGTATTGCTGAATTTTTAAATCAGATTGCCAACTGTATTCTTCTTTACTAAATTTAGCTACTCTTTTTGCTGTAAATATTGCTCCCCGAAATAGTTCTGGTAGTAATGAAGCAAGAAGAAAGCAGAAAATGATTTTTGTTATTTTATCAGATTTTATTTTATAGGCCTGGTAAAAAGCAAATATTGCTATATGAATTAAAACGTTAGGAAGGCCATAGTACCTTGGTTCCTGTATAAAAGTCCACCAATTGCCTGGCATATCTTCTGCTTTTGCAACTCGTATTGATAGTGCGGCAAGTAGTAAAATAGTAGACATTGAAATTCCTGCAGTCAAGTAAAAATAATCAGTGGTTAATGTAGGGTTCTTAAATTTAGTTTTTATAAAACGGGTTAAAAGCCAAACGACTACCAGAACTAAAGAAAAAAAGTATAAAATTCTGAATATGGATAGTACCTGACTTTCACTAGTAGATGAATTAAGCAATAGCCCAATTGTGTCTGGTTTTACAATAGCTGCCGGAACGAGGGGATAGGCTGAAAGAAGATTTTCGGCAAAGAAACCACTGGGTGCATCGCTTACATAAACAGAATCACCGCTTATGCTTTTTTGGTAGAATAATACTGCTATAAGTCCTATAGCCACAATCAGTCCCGATAATAGCCCTGCTCGAAGCTGTATGTTATTTTTATCAATAAAACCTTTCCATGCAAGGTAGAGTGGTACAACAAATACTGCTGGCATAAAAAGATATTTCATAAAAGCACAGCCAAAAAGAAATAATGAAATTAATAACACTCCTTTTGATAAGTTGAGTTTGTTTTTTATAAAAGCCAGTGTATAGTAAAGTGCTATTAAGAAGAGAGTAGCGGCAATTCCATCAGAAGAGGTGATGAAATAAAAATAGTAAATAAATAAGCTGGAAATTACTGTGTAGATATTAATCAGGAAAAGCGGGGTGTCGAGTAATTTTAAGATAGCCCTTGCTACAAATATTAAAATGATACCAAATGCAATGTCGAGAAAAAGGGAGGATAGAAGATAGTTATTCCCTGTTATTGAATAAAAAGGTGACAATAATAATGAATAGCCGGGTGGCCATTTTATTAATGGGGTATAAGTAATAGTTGAAAGGTCGGTTGATAGAACAGAGGCCGTTGATATGCCGTTGCCGTGTACAAAGTTTTGTGTAGCCAACAATTGGTAACTACGATCGACTCTTATGTTAAAGAAAAAAATTAAATGAGTAATGCGGCTGGCTATCGCTATAAATAAAATAGCTAGGGTTGCCCAGCGGGTTGAAAGAATATGCTGTATGTCAGATATAGTTTTTTTCATTCTCAATTACCACCAATTTTCTAAAAAGATAGTAGAATCTTTTAAAAGTGGTAGCTGCTTGTTGAACTGTGTATTTAATAAAACCCTGAATTCGTTAACCATCGACATGCCTTCGTAAAACTGGCTGTAGTTTTTACCAGGTATGAATATTGAATTGAAACTCATGAAATGACCTTCATCGTTTCCTTCAAGATGCCTGAAGCCGTGGTCACCCATAAAAATGATTACGGCATTCGGCGAGCCCTGTTTTATTTTATCAATCATATCAATAAATACTTTATTACTATATTGCAGATAACCAATGTAGCCGTCTGTGTTAAACCGGTTCGTTTCAAGAAATGAAGCACTGTAATCTGCATTGCCATTCTTATCCATCAGATATGGGAAATGCGGCATCATTGTATGCAGGTACACAAATCGTGGCTTGCTGCTCTTTTGATTTGCTTCAATGATTGTTTTTTTAATAAGATTGGTAGTCTGGTTGAGTCTAACCTGTACAAAATTTCTTATTTCAGATTTTATTTTAAAGCGGGTAATAAAATTCCAACGAAGATCGCTGTTGAACCTACCCACTAATGTATGCATAGTAAATAGATCTGTTCCGGTAGTAAAAAAAGATGAAGACACCGGATTGGGTATTCCTGCTAAGGGGAATGCAGAATAATTTTTTACCTCATAGCCTTCATGTTGTAACCATGCCGTAACAACATTATCGTTAATTTGATTAAATGAAGCATTCAGGCTTCTGTCGTTGAAACGATCTCCTAATGAATCTATGTAATCCATACCCAGCAAAGAAGCAATAGAAAAGGGAGTGGAATTATAATTACTTTTTGAGTTTTGAATAATATGAAAACCCCGGGCAGTCAAATCAGCTTCAAATGCGGAGTTGTCAAAATGTAAAATCTCTTTTAGTTGTTTGTTATTGGCATATTCATCTGCTACAATTAGATATATATCAGGCTTTGCACAAGTGTCGCAACTGGTTAGTTCTTTGGGGAGATTTGCGGAGGTAATAAATGTCTTCTTGTTTTTCTTTAAAATAAGATTTCCTACGTCAATTAAAATCAAAAGGAGGAAAAGTAAGTTCAGATATCCGGTAATGGTTGAAAAATCCTTTTTAGTTTTTTTAAGTAGTATAATTATCGCAACAAGGAGAAGTGCAGAAACCGGCAAAATAAAAGTGTACTTAACCCAGAAAGAGTTGCCGGTAATATTTTTAAAAAAATCATGAACCGGCCCGAAGAAAAAATTGTAAGCTATTATAATAAATACAGTAATGCTTGCTTTTTGTAAATTTTTATACAGAAAATAGAATAGAAAGACGAGGAGTAGCGAAATTCCAATATATTTCAGACATAATATGTTCGTATCATTAGCAGGTATACGTCCAAAATAGTTCACATAGCCATGCAAAACAAAAAATATTGGTAATAGGAAAAGATATATCGAATATTTTTTTAAGGGCTGTATCATTAATTGCTTTGTATTACGGTCTTAAATAACTCATTGAATCTTTTAAAAGAGGGAGCCGTTGCCCGAATTGTGAATTTAAGATTACCCGGAATTGGTTGACATTCGACATCCCTTTATAAAAACCTGTATAATTACTATCAGGGAAAAAAACTGCATTAAAGTTCAGAAAATTATATTTCTGCTCAACTTTATGTCGGTATTGCCGGAACCCATGGTCTCCCATTAATATTATTATTGGAGGTGTCGGGGAAGAAACCCTGATATGGTCAATTAGAGCTAATAATTTTTTGTTGGTGTACAAAAGATATTCTGTGTATGCTTTTTCATTTAAGTTATAGGATTCAGTTAGTTTATTTATGGGAGTGGCGATTCCCTTACTGTCAAAATAATATGGATAATGTGGCATTAAAAGATGTGTGTATACGAGTTTTGGGCCTTGATTTTTTTCCCGAGCTGTTTTTTGGGTAAGCGAATAGATCTTTTCATTAGCCTTTAGTTCTTTATAGATGATACCTTCAATCGCAAATTTTAATCGTAAGTCTTTCGCTAAATGATATCCCAGCTGTTTAAGAATGCGATAGGTAAAGGTTTGCGAAGTAATGGGTTTTGTTTTACCATGAAGTAAAGATGATTTGGCTACAGTGGGCTGTCCCGGCAAATCAAAAATGGAGTAGTTGTAAATCTTGTAGCCGGAGTGCTTAAAGAAGTCAAAAGTTCTATTTTCCTTTATGGTGCTGTAACATATGTTCATATCATTGGAACTGGTATTACTACCAACAAGCTTTTCAAGATAATCCATCTTAAGCATTGAAGCAATAGAGAAAGGCGAAAAATTGTAATTAGATATGCTGTTACTTATAACATGAAAGCCACGTTTTTTTAAGTTATTTTCAAATTCTGAATTATCAAATTGAAATAGCTCTTTTAATGTGCTGGTCCCTGCATATTCGTCGGCTACGAGTAAGTATACATCAGGTCTTGTGCAACTATCGCATAGTGTAAGTTCTTTAATAGAAGATTGTACCGGTTCTTTCCGGGCACTGGCTTTTACGGTTAAAGAGGCTGCGTCAATTAGTAATAGTGATATAAATAGAATATTAAGGTATAATGAAAGTTGGAGCAATGTTTTTTTCCGTCTTTTTATCCATATAATTGCAAAAATAAAAATGAGTAAAGAAAAAGGAAGGATAAACCTGTATCTGTAAATAATAGTATTTTCAAAAAAATCTTTTAAGAAATCCTGTATACTTCCAAAAGCAAACTGGTAGGCCATTATTAAAAAAGCTAATAAAAATGCTTTACTGATATTTCTATAAAAAATCCAAAAGAGAATAGCAATTAAAAGGGAACCGCCAAGATAAATGGCAGTTAATTTTAATGCATCAGTAAAAGGAATAAGCGGATAATTTTCTGCGACTCCATGTAGTACAAAAAAAAGAGGCAACAGAAATAAATAGAATGGATTTAACTCCAGTATTTTTTTGAGCTTACCCATGTTTCTTCATTAAGTAAAGTACACGGCCGGAGCTACCAACAGGAAACTTTTCTTCTATTTTGAAATAATGGCTAAACGCTTGTGTAAAGTTTTCTTCTGTATAATTATTGTAAATATCTTTTTTGTTGTTCAACATCAACTGAATTTTCCCATCTGTCTTCGGAACAAATTCAATGATCAGGCAATTACAAACCTGCTGAAATGAATCAGCAACTTGTTCAAATGAAATATTTTTTCCAATTGCTAAGTGATGGATTACTGCCAATGCAATAGCTAAATCGACTTTTGCTCTTTTTAAAAAAGCAATTCTTTCTGTGTTATTGACACCAATAGAAGGAGAAGGGTTAGAAATATCAAGAATAATCGGTTGAATCTTCTCTTCCTTTTTACTTTTTATGTCCTTGTATAGATTGTTGATACAAATGGGGTCAAAATCAGTAGCAATTGTTTTTATATTATTGGAAGCTAACAATTTCGAAAACATTCCATCATTGGCGCCAAAGTCAATGGCTGTTTTTACTTCAGTAAGTTTTGTAAGCCAGCCTTGAATGATTTCTGTTTTCCTGTCAAGATAATCATCCCGTTGTGCTGCTTCGTTGTAATAGGCCGACCATGCCGTTTGTTGTCCCGGAGTTTTTAATTTTGTAACTAAAGTTTCCAAACTGGAAATAAGATTTACTAATTTTTGTTTAGAAAATTTTGCTGTTCTATTATTTGCAGTACTTTCTTTTCCTGAAACCTTTGCATGTAAATGGATATGCAAATAAGTATGTAAAGAAAATTTACTTCGCCACGGAAGCAGTGATTTAGTAATTGCCAAAGGGATGCCTTCAAGGTAAGCTAAATGTAATTGTTGTAATGGCAGCTTGCTATAATGCATCAACAACAGCGGACTAAGAAAATTTTCGCAAAACTGCCGGTAAGCAATCCACGGTTTTTCTTCATCATATTTTTCAAAGGAAAGGCTGTCAATAAAAATCAACTTGCCATTATGCCATTGTATATTATAAGGGGTAGCATCTTTAAGCACCATTCCATGTGCTATGGATTCTTTAAGCAATTGCAGCGTTAATAAAGCTGCATCCCTTAGCATATCAAAACTCCACTCAAAGGGGTAAGAGATAAGCGAAATGGTCTCAGGTTTTAATGTAAGATAGTAATCTGATGAACTAGTAAGGTTTTCCTGTATTGTTTCATGCGGAATTAATAAACCTTGCTTTACCAGTTTTGCATAATAACCGCTGCTGACAAAAAAATCAAAATCCTCTTTAAAAATTTCATTTACCTGCCTGTAAAGCACCCCGTCTTTTTCAAAAATAAATCCTGAAGGATCCCTGAAAGAAGAAGGATGTGGAGTAAATGAATTAGGCATCAGGCTTCAGATTTATCATCTGGTTTTTTGGGGGAACGGTAGAAAAAAGCTTTTATATAATTCTTAATATTTCTAAAGAAAAAAGCAATTCCTAACACCGCAGCAACAATTACCTGAACAAGATAACTTCCGGAACCCGGGTCTATATACAACAAGAAAATCATCACAGGTAATTAAGATTTGTTTTCGGTGTCAAAGTTAACAAAGTTTCATACATCAGTTTAATGGTATTCTCAATATCATCCCGATGAAGCATTTCTACAGTGGTATGCATATAACGCAAAGGAATAGAGATCAAAACAGAAGGACAACCATCATTTGAATACGCAAAAGAATCAGTGTCTGTTCCCGTACTACGGCTCAATGCCCGCCATTGAACCGCAATTTTTTTATCAGTAGCCACCTTTTCTACCAGTGCCAGCAACTTATTGTGTACTGCAGGTGCATACGAAAGAGATGGCCCTTTACCAGTACTAACATCACCTTCAATCTGTTTATTGATCATCGGTGTGGTAGTGTCGTGTGTAACATCCGTTACAATAGCAATATCCGGCTTTATTCTACGGGAAATCATTTCTGCACCTCTTAATCCAATTTCTTCCTGTACTGCATTTACAACATACAATCCGTAAGGCAATTTCTTTTTATTCTCTTTCAACATTCTGGCCACTTCTGCAATCATAAAACCACCAACACGGTTATCAAAGGCACGGCCAATATAATTTCCATTGGCTAACTCATCAAAACCATCCTGGTATGTAACCACTGCACCAATATGAATTCCCAATGCTTCAACTTCTTTACGGTTTCTTGCGCCACAATCCAGCCAGAGGTTGTCGGTTTTAGGTTGTGTTTCTTTATCTGCTCCCAATCTTGTATGAATAGCAGGCCAACCAAATACCGCTTTTACCTGCCCTTTTTTTCCATGAATAATTACCCGGGATGCAGGAGCTGTTTGATGGTCAACACCGCCATTTCTTTTCAAGTAAATTAGTCCTTCGGCGGTTACATAATTTACAAACCAGCTTATTTCATCAGCATGTGCTTCTATTACAACTTTAAATTTATTATCAGGGTTAATTACGCCAACAGCAGTCCCATAAGGATCCACATATTGTGTATCCACATAAGGCTTCAGGTACTCCAACCATAGCTTTTGCCCCCAGGTTTCAAACCCTACTGGCGATGCATTATTAATATAGTTACGAAAAAATTCAAATGCTTTATCTGTAATGATTGACTTCTTTGCTTTTGTTGCTTTTGCCATAGTTAGATAGTATGAGTTGTAAAAATAATTATTAATCAATTAGGAAAATAATACAATTTGCTAACCAGCTAAGTACTACTATCGGCTTCGTTGCGTCGCACACTTCATCGTCCTGTTCGCTACTCAGCCTGTCAAAGTATCAGCATCAGTAACGCCGATAAAGCCATCAATCCATCCAGCGCAAAATAGTATAGCATGTCCGAAAAATGTCGGGTCGCATATTTATATAAACCCGCAGTAATAATTCCGGGAACAAGCAAAAGGGCAATTGTTGGCGGGTTATAACCGAAATATAATAAAGCCAATGTTGCCGCTGCAAAAACTAAAAGAGAAAAAACAAAGAGTCTCGCAATTCCTTTTGCATCCAGGTAAGTTATGAGGCTACGAATACCGGCGGCCTTATCATCTTCCCGATCCCGGTAATCAAATAATATACAGATAGCATAGACAAGAAAAAAGCGGCTGATCGCAAAAAAAGTAAAATCAGTTCGCCATGACTCTACTGATATAACAATAGGTAAGATCGTTGTAACATAAGTCCACACTATAGCCAGGAAAATTGTTTTGCCCAATGCTACTTTACGCAAAGCTCTTAACCAGGGATGCGGAATTTTTGGTGCAGAGTATAGAAATGTAATTACCGCAGCAAACAGAAGCAAGTACCAAAATTGAATAAGCAACAAAAAGAAAATTGCAGCACCAATCAACCCAATAAAAAAAAGTAATAGAATAATAGTCCTGTATTGCTTTGTCCATTCTATTCGGGGCGATGGTAGTAGAGACTCCCCGGTAAGATACCAATGAAAACTATAGCTGCAAATAGTGGAAAAGAAAACAAAAAAAAGAAGGTTGATGTTGGGAGGCTGTTGTAATAGCAGTCTTGAACTTTGGTTCACCATTACAACTGCACAACATGCTATAAACAGGTTGCTGTAAACAAAATGTGACAAAAGCCTTTGAAGCTGCTTCAACGCTAAACTCAGGGTTTTAATAACCTTATGCGAGCAGATTCAGAGTAGTTGCTGCGTAATGAATCTTTATCTTTTAAAACTAATCCCAGAGTGGCTGTAGTGTCTTGTATAACACCCCCCAGCTTTGCAAAATCGGTATTGAAAGTATTGTATTCAAAAACGAGTTCAATATCTGCTTCAATTGTTTTAGGTGGCAAACCTAATGCCTCAAAAGAATAACGGAATGTATCTGTACGGGTAACAATTGCGTCATTATACCATTTGTAAACAACCAAAGCAGAATCCAGGTTTCCTTCTTTATCTGTGTATTTACCTTTAACAATAACTAAGTTTCCACTGTTTACATTTTCAGGAGAAATAGATCTTATTTCTACCTGCGGAGTAGTGGTAAACTTATCTTTGTTACAAGCAATTATGATGATGGCTACGGCTGCTATTGCTATTTGACGGACTTTCATGACTGCGATTTGAGGTATTACAAATTTACATTATTAGGCAACACAAAACGAATATGCAGGAACAATGGAATCATAAAATTTTTGAGGTCAAACCAGGGGAATTTGAGGCAACAGCCCTTAAAATTTTCAATTTTCAATATCAAAATAACCCTGTTTACAAGGCATATACCGATGCATTGCAAGTAAACCCGGCTTCGGTTCAATCCATGGCAAAAATTCCTTTTCTGCCGATCCGTTTTTTTAAATCCCATACCATAAACACCGGTTTGTTTGAACCAGCCTTTGTTTTTGAAAGCAGCGGTACCACCGGAAGTATAAACAGCAAACATTTTGTAAAAGACATTTTACTATATGAAGAGAGCTTTCTAAAGGGTTTTGCTGCTTTTTATGGCGATATTCAGGATTGGTGTATTATCGGGCTGCTACCTTCCTACCTGGAGAGAAGCAGTTCGTCGCTTGTTTACATGGTCGATAAATTAATTTCAGCAAGTCAGCACTCCGAAAGCGGATTTTATTTGTACGACCATGAAAAATTACATACGGTATTGGCGTCATTAGAAGAAACAGGAAAAAAAGTATTGTTGATTGGTGTTACATATGCTTTGCTGGATTTTGCAGAACAGTTTCCCATGCCATTAAAAAATACCACCATCATGGAAACAGGTGGTATGAAGGGTAGAAGAGTTGAAATGATAAGACCTGAAGTACACCGCTTATTGCAAAATGCTTTTGGTGATATGCCCATTCATTCTGAATACGGAATGACCGAATTACTTTCACAAGCTTACTCCAAATGCGACGGTATTTTTGATTGCCCTCCCTGGATGAAAGTGTTGGTTAGAGATGAAGAAGACCCACTACTTATAAAAAAACAAGGTTCCGGGGTTATTAATATTATTGATTTAGCAAATATTTACTCCTGTAGTTTTATTGCTACCGATGATGCCGGTAAATTGAATACAGATGGAACCTTTGAAGTGATTGGCCGTATTGACGGTAGTGATTTGCGGGGCTGTAGTTTAATGGTTGCCATTTAAGAATCTCTTAATCATCATCGCTTACAGTTTCTAAAACTTATCTTACCTTTTACCACAATTCATCATTATGGATTATTAAAACTTGATATGTTTATAACCAAGCATATCTCTTTTATAAACCTTCTATATTTTCACCAGCAAATAAAAAAATGGTTATGATAACATTGAAATGGACCAAACAAACTCTTATTATTTTTTTATTGATTAGTTTGATACCGGTAGTACAATTGTCTGCACAACAAACTAACAATCTTTACTCGCAAACAAGTGAGATGGCGGATGCCATGATCCAATATGATGCTGACAAAGCCAGCATCATGCGGTTTTACAGCACTGCATCGTCTGAGAATTTCTTCATGCGCCAGCAGGGAAACAATTATAATTCTCCCGAACGAAGAAAACGATTATTGCAGTTGATCGACCAATACCTTGATATTTTAAGAAAATCGCCATTTGAAAAATGGAATATCAATGGCAAAGTAGATTATGTGTTGTTTAAAAGAAACCTGGAGAGTGAGCAGTATCAACTTTTGGAAGAACAAAAAACCTACGACCAGGTAGCTAAGCATCTTTCTTTCTCCGATAGGCTATATGAATTGCAAAAGCCACGCCGTAGAGGTATTGCTGTAAATGGTGAAGAAACAGCCAAAGAGTTAAATGAGATCAACAAAGAAATTACTAATGCCACCAAAAAATTAAAAAGTATTGATAGTCTTGAAACAAAGCAAGCCAACCTGGCATCGGATGCGGCAAAAGGATTACAGGGATTAATGAAAGACTATTTTAATTTCTATAATGGTTACGATCCGATGTTTAGCTGGTGGGTTCCTAAAACATACAGTGAAACAGATAGCCTTCTGAATGTATTTGCAACAGCTGTAAAAAGGAAAGGAAAAGTAAATACGCTACAAAAAGATGATGGTAGCGGCATCATTGGTAATCCTATTGGTGATGTAGAGTTAAGACGGCAATTAAAATTTGAGTGGATCGCTTACACTCCGGAAGAGCTGGTAGATATTGCCAACAAAGAATTTGCATGGTGCGATGCAGAACTATTAAAAGCCTCCCGTGAAATGGGCTTTGGCGATAATTGGAAAGCCGCACAGGAAAAAGTAAAAATGAGTTATGTGCCGCCGGGAAAACAACCCGAAGCCATGTATGATCTATACAAACAGTCCGTTGATTTTTTAAAGAAGCATGACCTCTTAACATTACCGCCATTGTCAGAAGAAGCTTGGGGTATGTATATGATGTCGGCAGAAAGACAAAGAGTGAGCCCCTTCTTTTTGGGCGGAACATCATTGATCATTTCTTACCCTACCAACACCATGACCTATGAAGAGAAGCTGATGAGTATGCGTGGAAACAACCCGCATTTTTCCCGTGCCACGGTGCATCATGAATTGTTAGCCGGTCACCACTTACAAGGATTTATGACGGACAGACATAAAACATACCGCAATTTCGCCACTCCTTTCTGGCACGAAGGCAATGCCTTGTACTGGGAATTATTATTGTGGGATATGAAATTTCCCCGTTCACCAGAAGACAGAATAGGTATGTTGTTCTGGAGAATGCACCGTTGCGCCAGGATCATTTTCTCGCTGAATTATCATTTAGGAAAATGGACACCGCAGCAGTGTATTGATTTCCTGGTTGACCGGGTTGGACATGAAAGAGCTAATGCGGAAGGAGAGGTGCGCCGTTCTTTCACAGGTGGTTATGGCCCATTATACCAGATCGCTTATAAGATAGGGGGCTTACAATTTATGGCCTTGAAAAGAGAATTGGTTGATACGAAGAAGATGCCGATCAAACAATTTCATGATGCTATCTTACATGAGAACAGTATGCCAATTGAAATGCTACGAGCAATTTTGACCAATCAAAACATTGGAAGAGATTATAAACCGAGCTGGCAGTTTTATAATAAGTAAAGAATTTGAAAAGCAAAAACCCTTGTCGTTTGACAAGGGTTTTTTGTGCCCAGGACTGGATTCGAACCAGCACATCCTTTCGAACGCTGCCACCTGAAGGCAGTGCGTCTACCAATTTCGCCACCTGGGCTTTAGTGGATTGCAAATATAAGTCTCTATACTGATACGTTGAAATCCCGCAACGCATCATTCAAACTCGTTTTCAGATCGGTACTTGGTTTACGCTGACCAATAATTAATGCGCAACCAACACCAAACTCTCCAGCCGGAAATTTCTTGGTGTACGAACCCGGTATCACCACACTTCTTGCCGGCACACGGCCTTTCATTTCTATTGGCTCAGCACCACTCACATCAATAATTTTTGTTGATTGGGTTAGCACCACATTGGCACCTAAAACCGCTTCTTTTTCTACAATCACACCTTCTACTACAATACAACGGCTGCCAATAAAGCATCCATCTTCCACAATTACAGGTGATGCTTGTAATGGTTCCAACACACCACCAATACCAACGCCGCCGCTCAGGTGTACGCCTTTTCCTATTTGTGCGCAACTACCAACGGTAGCCCAGGTATCTACCATAGTTCCTTCATCCACATATGCACCAATGTTTACATAAGAAGGCATCAGTACAACATTCTTTGCTAAGTATGCGCCGTATCTCGCCACCGCATGCGGTACAGCCCTTACACCAAGTTCTTTATAGTTTTTCTTCAGCAACATTTTATCGTAAAACTCAAACGGTGCTACATCCCATGTTTGCATTTGCTGAATACCAAAATACATAAGAATGGCTTGCTTCACCCATTCATTCACCGTCCAACCCGCATCGGATGGAGAAGCTACTCTTAATCGTCCTTTATCCACTTCTTCAATCACGGCTCTTACCGCATCGCTGTATTTATTGTCTTTTAATAATTCCCGATTAGCCCATGATTCCAATATTAATTCTTTCATTGCTTGCAAAATTTGCTGCGAAAATAACTGTTAAGTCGGAAAGTCAGCAAAGTCTGTAAGTCCGAAAGTCAATTTCAGTTATCGTGAATGTCTTTCAGACTTTCTGTCTTCCGGTCTTGCAGACTTATCTTTGCTCAATGAACATCGGGTTTGATGCAAAAAGAGCATATCACAACGACACAGGGTTGGGTCATTACAGCCGAACCTTGCTACAATCGTTGGCAGAATATTACCCGGAGCATCAATATTATTTATTCAATCCAAAGCAATCAAGTTTATTTGACATAAAAGGAAATAATTTTCATGAAGTATTACCGCAGGGATTAATAAATAAAGCATTTAGCTCAGCCTGGCGGAGCAGTTGGGTAAAAAAAGATTTAAGACGATTGAAGATCGATCTATACCACGGCCTCAGTCATGAAATACCAATGGGCATACAAGACACAGGAATAAGATCAGTCGTTACTATTCATGATCTGATACATGAACGATACCCTGAACAATACAATGCCATTGATGTAAAAATTTATAATAAGAAATTCCGCCATGCCTGTGCAAATGCAGGTAAAGTAATTGCCATTAGTGAGCAAACGAAAAAAGATATTATTGAATTTTATAAAACACCCGAAGAAAAAATTACTGTTTGTTATCAAAGCTGTAACCCATCATTTGGAAAAGAAGTGAGCAGCGAAGAAAAGCAACGAGTAAAAAAACAATACGGCTTACCTGATGAATATTTTTTATCTGTCGGTTCTATTATTGAAAGGAAGAATTTGTTGAATATCTGCAAGGCAGTTTTTTTATTGCGAAATGAGTTAAACATCCCTTTGGTAGTTATTGGCGATGGTAGAAAGTACAAACAACAGGTAAAAGATTTTATCAAACAAAATAGTTTAGAAGAAAGAATTATTTTCCTTTCTGAAAGCCCGTCAGCGAAATCATCAAAATCATTTCAATCAGCGGTTGATTTTCCCGCTATTTATCAGTCGGCCATTGCTATGATATATCCTTCCTTCTTTGAAGGCTTTGGTATTCCGGTATTAGAGGCATTGTGGAGCAAAGTGCCGGTTATCACTTCTAATGTATCTTGCTTACCGGAAGCTGGTGGTGACGGAGCTTATTATGTAAACCCGGTGAGTGCAGAAGAAATAGCAGCAGGGATGAAGAAAATTTATTTCGACAAAGCATTTGCTGCCGGCTTAATTGATAAAGGCTGGCAACATGCACAAAATTTTTCACAACAAAAATGTGCGGCATCTGTAATGGATGTTTATAAATCGCTATGGTAGATTTTGAAAAAGATATTGAACACTGTTTAACGGTGCTGAAAAACGGCGGCGTTATTCTTTATCCCACTGATACGGTATGGGGAATAGGTTGTGATGCTACTAATCCAGATGCTGTTCAAAAAATTTACGACATCAAGCAACGGCCTGATGAAAAAGCAATGATTGTTTTAGTGGCGGATGAAAGAGACGTGTTGCAATATGTAGCCAGTCCAGATTTAAGTGTGTTTGATTATTTACAACAAACAACCAAGCCAACTACAGTCATCTATGAAGGTGCTATTGGCCTGGCCGATAATTTAACCGGCAGCGATGGAAGCATAGCTATCCGCATTTGTCAGGAGCAATTCTGTAAACATCTTATTAAAAGATTCCGCAAGCCCATCGTTTCCACTTCTGCTAATATTTCGGGTCAGCCAACTGCTAAAATATTTGCAGATATTGATTTTGAAATTAAAACGCAAGTTGACTATGTAGTGGGCTACCGCCAGGCGGATATAGCTGTTGCCACGCCATCTTCAGTTATTAAATGGGACAATGGAACTGCTACCATTATTCGCCCATAACTGAAAACAAAAACCCGAAACCTTTCTCTCTATCTTTGCGAATTGTATGGAAATTAATTGCACAGAAAAAGAATTAGCACTATTAAAAAAAGTCGCCAATGCTGCCGAAGCATTGGGAATGGAAACTTATTTGATAGGTGGTTTTGTACGGGATAAAATATTAGGCAGAGAAACAAAAGATGCAGACTTTGTTTGTGTGGGAGATGGAATAGAATTGGCCAAAGAAGTAGCTAAACAATTTAATCCAACCCCGCAGGTTGATTATTTTAAAACCTTCGGTACTGCACATATAAAGGTTGGTGATGGCTTTGATATAGAATTTGTAGGAGCCAGGAAAGAAAGCTACCAGTTCGATTCCCGCAAACCTGAGGTAGAGCCCGGAACAATTATCGACGATCAGAACAGGAGAGACTTCACCATCAATGCACTGGCCATCAGTCTTAATAAAAAAGATTTCGGCAAATTAATTGACCCGTTTAACGGAGTTCAAGATATTAAAGACGGTATTATTAAAACTCCATTGGAGCCATCACAAACTTTTAGTGATGATCCATTGAGAATGATGCGGGCCATCCGATTTGCTACGCAACTTAATTTTGTTATCGAAGAAAAAACATGGCAGGGAATAATAGACAGTGCTCATCGGATAAAAATCATATCGCAGGAAAGAATTACGGATGAATTGAATAAAATTATTGCTGCACCTAAGCCATCAATCGGATTTGATTTATTATATAGATGCGGATTGCTGCAAATTATCTTTCCGCCAATGGTAGATTTGGCAGGAGCAGAATATAAAGATGGTCACGGCCATAAGGATAATTTTTATCACACTTTGCAGGTACTGGATAATTTAGCTTTCAATACAAATGATCTATGGTTGCGATGGGCTGCCGTATTACATGATATTGCCAAACCTGCCACAAAAAAATTTGAAGAAGGTCACGGCTGGACATTTCACGGACATGAAGCAGTGGGTGGAAGAATGGTACCAAAGATTTTTACCAAACTAAAACTACCGCAGAACGAAAAAATGCGGTTAGTAAAAAAATTGGTGGAATTGCATTTACGTCCTATAAGTTTAACAAAAGAAAATATCACTGATTCTGCTGTTCGTCGTTTATTATTTGATGCAGGCGAAGATTTTGATTCGTTAATGATGTTGTGCGAAGCGGATATTACATCTAAGAATAAGCAAAAAGTAAAACGTTTCCTGGAAAATTTTCAGCTGGTGCGGCAGAAGTGTAAAGAAGTAGAAGAAAAAGACCATATCCGGACCTGGCAACCCCCAATTACCGGGGAAATTATTATGGAAACATTTGGCTTATCACCATCTAAACCAGTGGGTATAATAAAAGATGCGCTGAAAGATGCGATGCTGGACGGAGTTATCCCCAATACCTATGAAGCCGCCTATCAATTTATGCTGGAAAAGGGAAAAGAGTTTGGCTTAACAGTTGTGAAGTCTTAAATCAAATTCCATAAATTTGCTCTATGGCTATTCTAAAATTCAGGATTTATTTTGAAGAAGATGAAAGTGTGTACAGGGATGTTGTAATCAAGCATACACAAACCTTCCAGGATTTGCATGAAGCGATATTAAAGTCGTATGAGTTTGATAATAAACACAAGGCTACTTTTTACCGCAGTAATGACCATTGGCTGCGAGGCAGAGAAATTTCACTGGAAGTCTATGAAAAAGAATATAAAGTAGCTCCGTTGATAATGAGTGAAACAACGATTGGGTCAGAGATCAAAAATCCGAACCAGCGTTTTATTTACCAGTATGATTTTAACAGGAACTGGGGTTTCCTGATTGAATTAATAAATGTTTCGAAAGAAGAAAGTTCAAAAATTATATACCCGGCTACAATACGAACTGAAGGAATTGCGCCAAGCCAGTATGGAACTAAAGGTTTGCTGGGTCCAAAATTTGCGGACATAGAAGAGAAATACGACCTGACACAAGTTGGCGAAGGTTTTGGTGAAAAAGATGAAGATGGCGAGGACCTCGGCGGTGATAGCGAAGTGATAGCCGAAGATGGAGATGAAGAAGCATAATGTATTGAACACTGAATAATATTTTCACTGCCCCGGCTTATATGCCGGGGTTTTAAATAAAATGACATCAGCAGTAACACATAAAACAGTTATCGTCATTGCAGGCCCCACTGCAGTTGGAAAAACAAGTGTTGCTATAAGACTGGCTGAACATTTTAAAACCGCAATAATTTCTGCCGACAGCCGTCAATGTTTTAAAGAATTGAATATTGGTGTAGCAAGACCTTCTGAAGAAGAATTACAGAAAGTAAAGCATCATTTCATCGCTTCTCATTCTATACAGGATGAAATAACAGCCGTGGATTTTGAAAAGTATGCGTTGCAAAAAGCAGAAGAATTATTTAAAGTGCATGATGTAGTAGTACTGGTTGGAGGCTCCGGACTTTACATCAAAGCTTTTTGTGAAGGACTGGATATTATTCCAGCCGTTGATCCGGTAATAAGAGAACGCATCATAAAAGAATATGAGGCAAAAGGTATTGAGTGGTTACAGCAACAGATCCAGGAAAAAGATGCTGACTTTTTTGCTGTTGGTGAAATACAAAACCCGCAGCGGATGATGAGAGCTTTGGAAGTAGTGGAAAGCACCGGACAATCCATACTTTTATTTCGAAAAGGAGAAAAAGCAAAACGGGATTTTAATATTATAAAGATCGGGTTAGAACTGCCGAAAGAAGAACTGCACCGCAACATACACAGCAGGGTAGATTCCATGATGGAAGCCGGGCAATTGAACGAGGTGAAACAATTGGTGCCATATAAAAACCTGAATGCTTTACAAACGGTAGGCTATGCAGAACTGTTTGAACATTTAGAAGGCAAACCAACTTTGTACGATGCTGTAGAACGAATAAAAATAAATACCCGGCAATATGCCAAACGGCAAATGACATGGTTTAAAAAAGATGCGTCAATAAAATGGTTTAATCCTAATCAGCTTGGTGAAATTGTGTTTGAGGTGTCGCAGACTGTCTGACACATTTATTAAGTAAACCACGGAGACACAGCGGCACAGTGGTTCACAGGGATTTTCTCCGTGCTTCTCCCTGTCATTGTGCCTCTGTGGTTCAAAAATCAGCAATGAACCGAACGTATAAGATTGCGACGCAACAGACGCTGCTAGTAGCAATTAGTTGGTCTACAAAAAACAAAACCCCGAAAATCATTCCGGGGTTTATTATTTATAAGTCGGTAATGAACTTATTCCAACTTCTTCTTCAAATTAGCATCAATAGCTTCTAAAAATTCTTCTGTATAAAGATAATGGTCACCATGTTTTACTTTGTTACCATGTATGCAAACCGCAAGGTCTTTTGTCATCTTACCTTCTTCTACGGTTTCAATACAAACAGTTTCCAATTTATTACAGAAATCGATCAGCGGTTGGTTGCCGTCTAATTTTCCACGAAAAGCCAAACCTCTTGTCCATGCAAAAATGCTGGCAATAGGATTAGTAGATGTTGGTTTGCCAGCCTGGTGGTCACGATAGTGGCGGGTAACAGTTCCGTGTGCCGCCTCTGCTTCCATTGTTTTTCCATCAGGTGTTACCAATACAGAAGTCATTAAACCTAATGAACCAAAACCTTGTGCTACGGTATCGCTTTGCACATCACCATCATAGTTTTTACAAGCCCATACAAAATTGCCATTCCATTTCAATGCACTCGCCACCATGTCATCGATCAGGCGGTGTTCGTATACAATGCCTGCTGCATCAAACGCAGTTTTAAATTCATTCTGATAGATGTCTTCAAAGATGTCTTTGAAACGGCCATCATATTTTTTGAGGATCGTATTTTTTGTAGAAAGATATAACGGCCATTTTTTGCTCAAGGCCATATTGAAACAGCTTCTTGCAAAACCCATAATACTTTCGTCAGTGTTGTACATACTCATTGCTACACCATCACCTTTGAAGTTGAACACTTCAAAAGTTTGTACATCGCCACCACCTTCAGGAGTAAAGGTCATGGTCAACTTTCCTTTTCCTTTTATCACCGTATCAGTAGCACGGTATTGATCGCCAAAAGCATGACGGCCAACAATGATCGGTGCCGTCCAGTTAGTAACCAAACGAGGAATATTGCTGATAACGATAGGTTCCCGAAAAACAGTACCATCCAAAATGTTGCGGATCGTTCCGTTCGGGCTCTTCCACATTTGTTTCAAGGAGAATTCTTTTACTCTTGCTTCATCCGGAGTAATAGTGGCGCATTTTATACCTACGCCATATTCTTTGATAGCATTAGCAGCATCAATCGTTACCTGGTCATTGGTTTGGTCACGGTATTCCATGCCCAGGTCATAGTATTTTATATCCACATTCAGGTAGGGGAGAATCAATTTATCCTTAATGAACTTCCAGATGATCCGGGTCATTTCATCGCCATCCAACTCTACAACCGGGTTTGCTACGTTGATCTTTTGTGCCATATTGGTTATTGTTTTTTAGAGGTTTATATCTAATTGAGGATGCAAAACTAAGGGTTTATGGTGAAGGGTTTAAGGCGGCTATTTGAGTTATTTATTTTGTTAGCCAGCGTCCGGTTCAGCGGGCATCACCTGTTGCGTCGCACTATTGTACGCCCCGTTCGTCGTTCATCAAATACAAAGCCTTACTGTAAGAAATAACCTTTCAAAACAAACCTGCATTTTCTCTTGATTTAAATCAATTATAGTTGTACCTTATATGTTCATTCTGGTTATGGATTCAATTAAGCTATTTCAATCTTACCTTGGTAAGTTCACCGACATTACCGAAGCAGAGTTTAATAAAAACTTATTGCCCGTTATAAAAGTTCGCCGTTTCGGCAAAAAAGAATTACTAACGAAGGAGGGAGAAGTAGAAAACTATTTCAACTTTATTGCCAAGGGGTTGATCCGTAAATACTATGTAAAAGGTAATCATGAAATCAATACACAGATTTCTATGGAGGGGCATTTGATCGTAAGCCAGGAATCATTTCATAGTCGTTTACCTTCTGATTACTTTATTGAAACTATTGAACCGAGTACAGTTGTTTCGATTACCTACGATGACCTGGAAAGAGTGTACGCATCATCACACCGAATGGAACGGTTGGCAAGATTAATGATTACCTATGCCATGGTTATTAAAGACCGTTGGCAAATACAATTGGTAAAAATGACACCCCGTGAACGGTTCCTGAATTTTGTAACTAAGAATCCTGAATTGATGCAACGGGTACCGCAGAAATATCTGGCCTCTTATTTAAACATCAAGCCAGAAACATTTAGTCGCTTTAAACATTTAATACGGGGACATAAAAGACCAGCTTCCTAAGTTAGCCCAGTGCCACATCTAATACCATCATTACAACAAAGCCGCCAATAAATCCTAATACAGAGCGGTCGGTATATTTATCCCGTTGAGTTTCCGGTATTACTTCTTCTACCACTACAAAGATCATTGCACCAGCAGCGAATGCCAATGCAAATGGAAGAATAGGTTGCATATATATAACAGCCACTGCACCAATTACACCAGCTAATGGTTCAACAATGGCAGATAGTTGACCGTACCAAAAACTTTTTAATCTTGTAACACCGTGTCTTCTTAATGGCATAGATACAGCAATCCCTTCCGGAAAATTTTGAATACCAATACCTATTGCCAATGCAATAGCACCAGAAACAGATGCGTCTTCCATCCCTAAAGCAGCGGCTCCAAACAAGACCCCTACAGCTAAACCTTCCGGAATATTATGCAAAGTAATAGCAAGAATAAGTAAGGTTGTTTTATGCAGCTTGGTTTTTAAGCCTTCTTTTTCTTCTACACCAAAATTGATGTGGAGGTGCGGTGTGAACTTATCTAATATAAAAATAAACATTGCTCCTGCTGTAAAGCCTACAGCTGCCGGCATCCAACTCATACCCGGGTACATTTTTTCCGACATTTCTATAGCTGGATTCAACAACGACCAGAAGCTTGCTGCTACCATCACACCGCCGGTAAAACCAAGCATGGGATCAAGTACACCTCTGCTCATTGTTTTAAAGAAAAAAACTAAGGATGCACCCAGTGCAGTTACTACCCAGGTAAAAGTGGTAGCGATGAGTGCCGACAAAACAGGACCGATCTCTGTAAAAAATTTTTCAATTGTTTCCATACTACTTAGTTACTCAATACAAAAATATTTTCTGCTAATTGATTACTGATGGTGAAAGCTGGTTGCCGTCCAATTTTAACTTCCATCGAATTATCGAATTCAAATTTCTTTTTCACCTCTAGTTTTGTACCAATGGCAATCTTTTTATGCTCTAATAATTCAAGAATTTCACTCGATTGATCGCTTACACTACTCACAACACCAATTGTATTCAATGCCATTGCTGTTAAGCAAATTTTTTTACTTATTTCAATTTTCCCATTCGCATCCGGTATTGGATCGCCGTGAGGGTCTGTTCTGGGAAAGCCCAAAAACTCATCCAACTTATCAATTAATTTTTTATTGCTTACATGCTCCAGCTCTTCCGCTACTTCATGCACTTCATCCCAGGAAAATTTTAGTTTTTCGGCTAAAAAATATTCCCAGAGGCGATGCCGGCGGATAATACCCAGAGCGACTTTATTACCCTCATTCGTTAACCGAAAGCCCTGGTATGGTTGATAGTTCAATAATTTTTTTACTTTTAGTTTTTTCATCATGTCGGTAACAGAAGCTGGTTTTGTCTTTAGTTCATTCGCCAGTTCATTTGTTGTTACCGTTCCATCTTGCCTTTGCAAATGGAAAATGGCTTTGATGTAGTTTTCTTCGCTGGTAGAATAGTTCAGCATGACTAAAAATAATTTTAGACAAAACTAAAAAAATAGATTTGTACCACAAAATTTACTATTGTCTTGTCCGGACAAAACCTTTACTTTCGGTACTTTAATATCCAACTATGGTTTCTTTAAGGAAATACATATTCGCTGCGATGGCACTTATTATCATTGCCGGTTGCAAACAAAAAAAGAAGCCTTCTCTTGCCGGTGAAGATCCGGTTGAAGTATCGGATTTTATTGAATTCTTTGAGCCACTCAAACTGCCTTACATAGCTGCAGACAGTATTCTTTCCAAAAAAGAAAAAGATTCTCTCTTAATTGGATATAAAGTTTTTACTCAGTTTGTGCCCGACTCCATATTAACCAAAGTGTATGCAAAAGGAGTAAAGCCTAAAATATATCCATTAGGTAAAGTAGAAGTTGCCGGTGGAGAAACCTACTTGTTTGTAAAGACAGTAACGGCAGATAAAAAGGCTGTGTTCTTATTATCATTCGACAAGAAACAGCAGTTTCTTGCGGCAATGACAGCTTTGCGCCCAGATCAAAATTCAGCCACTGCACAATCGGTACAGATGGATCGGAAGTACACCATCACTAAAACTGTTTTGCGTAAAAATGCTGATGGCAGTGTGAGTGAAGGAAAAGATGTATTTGTATTAAATGCAGATACAAAAAACTTTATGCTCATTATGACTGATGCGCTGGAAGATAAAGTAACAGAGTTGATCAACCCGATTGATACGCTTCCACGAACACATAAGCTTTCTGCCGACTATAGCAGCAGTAAAATGAATCTTGTATCCATAAGAGATGGAAGAAAAAATGACCGCCTTTACTTTTTTATACACTTCGAAAAAAATAATGGAGAGTGTACCGGCGAACTAAAAGGTGAAGCTATGTTGAAATCTTCTTCTGTAGCCGAGTATAGAGAAGAAGGAGACCCCTGTTCAATAAAATTTATATTTAGTTCATCCTCCGTAACCATTACAGAAAGCGGATGCGGTGCAAGACGTGGAATGAAATGTTTGTTTGATGGAAG
>JALHNJ010000007.1 GCA_022843585.1 Chitinophagaceae bacterium | reverse complement strand
CTACACTGTGCTGCGAAGCTTTAGCCAAGTAGTATTTCAGTAATTCAATTATCTTTGCGCCGCTGTAAAAAGCCGCCACACAAAACAATAACGATGAAGAAATTGTACCTATTAGTCCCGATGATTGCTGTTTCAATGTTCGCACTTGCCCAAGCAAGCGATGCAGCCGCAAAAGCTATTTTAGACGGTGTTAGTGCCAAATTCAAAACCTTTACCAGTGTTCAGGCAGGGTTCTCGTACAAAGTTGAAAATGCTTCCGGCAAAGCCCTTTCTACTAAAACAGGTACTATCCTGATGAAGGGAACGAAATACCGGGTAAGTTTTAGCGGTCAGGAAATTTTCTGCAATGGTACCACCATCTGGAATTATGATAAGGCCGCCAATGAAGTAACCATTAGTAAATTGGATGCTTCAAGTGGGATGATTACCCCACAAAAATTATTTACCAATTTCTACGATAAAGATTTTCGTTACATCTTAAATGGCGAAAAGAAAGTTGGAACTAAAACAGTTCAGGAAATAGAAATGACTCCGCTTGATAAAAGCAAACCTTTCCATAAAGTATATGTACAAGTAGATAAAACCGCTAAAACAATTTACAGCACCAAAGTGCTGGAGAATGCAGGCAACCGTTATACTTATACCGTAAGTACAATGAAAACTAATACGCCTTTAGCAGATACACAATTCACATTTGATAAAGCAAAATATCCTGGAGTTGAAGAGATAGATTTAAGATAAGTAAGAATTTTATTTAAGATAGTAAATGGATTTCTGGAAAAGGGAATCCATTTTTTGTTGATTTACTATCTACCTATGTTTGTGAAAGACAGTGTTTAGATGAGGATTTATTCGTCGCCCCTGCTGACGCAAAACTGCCTGTTGTAGGCAGTACTTCTCACTCGCATTCTTTGCTGACTACAAGTCTTTTGAAGTACATGTTTTGTTCAAAGTGAAAGAAGCTGATATGTCTGTCCAACTTACTTATAAGGCAGTCAATATATTGTGTCATGTTGCCCGGAAACATTTTAAAAAACTCTTGCTTTTGCCTTTCTGTCCAGATAGTACTTTTGTTCTCATAAGTAACTAGGTCTTCAATTTTCTTGTTCGTATAGTCAGGCAATGTGTCACTTGATGAAGCCAAAATAGTTGTTGAACTATACAAAAGTTTTTGATGTGTTTTATAATTGTAATGTGTCGTAATGTATTTGATAGGTATTAGTGTTGTTTGTTCTAAAAAAATATCTTTGGTATAATAACTCGGGTGGGAACTTAATTCGTCATGATCTTCAAAAAAATGGAAAGTCTTATACTGCTTTCCATCGATTTGAATAATTTCTTCACCTAAATATGTAGAAAAGCCACCTACCGAAATTCCATCTTTACTATCGAGGGAATTTTTGTTTGCTAACCACTTTACAGTGTCTCTTCGGTCAAAAGAATACTCTTTGTTTAATTGCAGCTTTCTTTTTCTTAAATCGAAATATTGGAGATAAATGCTGTTTCCTTTCCTAATGTATTTATATGGATATTCAGACCAACCACGTCTTTCAAATGTGTCTTTTGTGACTAGTGGCGTGTCACTTACAATTTCAGTGAACATATATTTTATCACTGGATATTCTTTCCGGGTGATTTTTCCATTGGATAGGTCGTAATAATAATCCTGTTCGGATTTAAAAAGTGTTGTGTCCCAATAATAGTCGGTTCGGAAATGCAAGTATTTGTGTGAAAGTGATTGACCGAACCCAAAAGTCGTCGCAAAAAAACTTAATATGGTTAGAAAGGGTCGCATTAGTATTGCTACAATACTTGAATATACGCCACTTCTTGTATAAAATACTTTAACAATCAACCCAAACCTGTTCTAAAAATAAATCAGATAACCGCCTTTCTTATTTTTATTAATTGCTCTAACAATTCTTCCAGCAAATCCAGCTGCAACATATTCGCCCCGTCACTCAAGGCCTTAGATGGATTTGGATGTGTTTCAATAAACAATCCATCTACACCCGTAGCAATAGCAGCTTTGGCAATAGTTCCGATGAGTTGTGGATTGCCGCCAGTAACACCACTTGTTTGATTGGGTTGTTGCAATGCATGTGTAACATCCATTACTACCGGCACATCATGCGCCTTCATCGCAGGAATATTTCTATAATCAACTACCAGATCCTGGTAGCCAAAAGTGGTTCCTCTTTCGGTCAGCATCACTTTATCGTTACCGGCTTTGCGGATTTTATCCACTGCAAATTTCATTGCTTCGCCACTTACAAACTGGCCTTTTTTTATATTCACAATTTTTCCTGTGGCGGCGGCGGCAACTAATAAATCGGTCTGGCGACATAGAAAAGCCGGTATCTGCAACACATCTACAAACTCAGCAGCTTTGGCGGCCTCCTCGGGAGAATGAATATCAGTAACAATTGGAAGAGAAAATTTCTTACCAGTGTTTTGCAGCATTTTCATAGCTACATCGTCTCCCAAGCCAGTGAAAGATGTACCACTGGTACGGTTTGCTTTTCTATACGACGCTTTAAAAATATACGGGATGCCAAGATTTTTACAAATGCCTGAAACTTTTTCCGCTATGCTCATAATCATTTCTTCACTTTCTACTACACAGGGACCAGCCATCAGGAAGAAATTATTCTCATCATACGTCTGATTGGCGAATAGATCTTTCAAATATTTTTCCATCCGGCAAAGATAAGATGGAAGGAGCAAGCCACAAGTTACAGTCAGTAAGCTGTAGAAATAGTTTAAGCCCTTACATTTGTAATTCAATAACACATCATGATGAAGGAAAAGATTCTTGTAATAGGAGCCTCTGGGCAAATAGGAGTGGAGCTTACAATGGCGTTGCGCCAGATATATGGCAATGCCAATGTAATAGCTTCCGACTTACGAGAACAAAATCCCTTATTGGAAGGAACTGGTCCTTATGTTAGTTTGGATGTGATGAATAAAGAAATGTTGCATGTGCAGGTGATTCGGCAAAACATTACACAGATTTATTTATTGGCGGCGATTCTTTCGGCTACCGGAGAAAAGAATCCCAGCCTTGCCTGGAACTTAAATATGACAGGCTTGCTGAATGTGCTGGACATTGCAAGAGAAGAAAAGTTACATAAAGTATATTGGCCGTCGTCCATTGCCGTGTTTGGTCCCACATCACCCAAGCAGAATTGCCCGCAACAAACAGTTATAGAGCCAGCGACTGTGTACGGTATAAGTAAATATGCCGGTGAGTTTTGGTGTAATTACTACAATCAACGTTTTGGAGTTGATGTAAGAAGTCTTCGTTATCCCGGCTTGATCTCTTATAAATCAGCACCGGGTGGTGGAACGACCGACTATGCAGTAGAAATTTTTCATGAAGCACTGGAAGAAAAAAAATACGAATGCTTTTTAAAAGAAGATACTTATTTGCCGATGATGTATATGCCGGATGCCATTAAAGCTACCATTGAATTAATGGAAGCACCGGCGGAAAAAATAAAGATCCGTACATCATATAATGTATCAGGTATGAGTTTTTCCCCCAAAGAAATTGCGGCTGCCATTCAACAACATATTCCAGATTTCACTATTTCCTATAAACCCGATTACCGGCAAGCTATTGCAGATGGCTGGCCACAAAGTATTGATGATACGGTAGCAAGAAATGATTGGGGCTGGAAAGAAGATTATGATTTGGCGGCTATGACGAAGGATATGCTGGATAATCTAAAAAAATAGGATCAATCTACCAGGCCACCTTTTACGGCAAACATTACCAATCCTGCTGAATTACGAACACCTACTTTTTCTATCAAACGTTGGCGGATGCCTTCAACCGAGCGGGGGCTTAAGAAAATTTCTTTGCCAATTTCAGCGGCCGTTTTTTCTTCACAAATCAATTTAAGTACTTCCAGTTCTCTTTCGGTTAATTCCACATTTTGATTAAAGGAAGGTTTCAGGTTGTTCTTTAGTACCAGTTTTTTCAGCAGTGCTTTATTCACCAGGTCGTTAAAATAATATCCGTTTTCATGCACCGCATAAATAGATTTTATTATTTCGTCCGGCTCTGCATTTTTTAATAAATAACCATTGGCTCCGTTCTCCATCATGTGAATAATAAATTTATCATCCTCATACATTGTAACTACTAATACTTTTATAGCAGGATATTTTTTTCTAACCGCTTTCGTTGCTTCCATGCCATCCATGATAGGCATTTTCAAATCCATTAATATAACATCAGGAGTATTTGTTTCCAATGCCTTTAGTAAGTCTTCTCCATTGTCGGCTTCCAGCATCACCGTAAGATTCTCATCAGCAGAAAGACCAACTTTCAGTCCGTCCCGAAAGATCTTATAATCATCCGCTATGGCTATTTTAATAATGCTCATTCTTCGGTGGGTTTTACTGGTACATGAATATTGATCCGGTAACCTTCAGCACCATGAGTGAAATATATCTTTCCCTTCAGCAAGATAACACGGTTCTGTATATTTTTTAGTCCTAATCCTTCTTTATCATAGCGAAGTTTTTCAAACTGTTCCTGGGTAAGCCCCTCTCCATTATGAAAAATAACAAGATCCAATTCATTGTTTTTATAAGTGGAACTAATAATTACCTCTGTGGCATCGGCATATTTCAGGATATTGTTTATTAATTCCTGTACCATCCGGTATATGCTGATATCATTATCGGCATTTATCGTTTGATAATTATCATCCAGCGCCGTGGTAGCATTAATGATAGTGCCCTGTGTAATTTTTTTAATAAAATGCCGGATAGCTTCGTTCAATCCAAACTCTTTTAAAATATTAGAGTGAAGGTTATGTGAAATACCTCTTACTTTTTGAATTACATCATTTAGTAATTCGCTGCCCTTATCATGTAATCCTTTATCCCGGTCGTCCAGAGTAACTGTTTTAATTCCCAATAAATGTAATTTGGCAGAAGACAGGATAGCACCTACTTCATCATGTAGCGTTTCGGCAATGCGGTGTCTTTCTGTTTCTTCACTGCGTACAGCGGCTTCGATGAGTTGGTTTTGTTGTTGCTCCCGGAGTTTTTCCATGGAACGTTGATACTTTAATTTTTTCCGTTGGTTAAAGATCAATGCCACCAGGAAGCTGGCAAAAAGCAAAAGCATTAGTGCAATTGCTATTATAACTATAAATCGTATATCACTTCCTGGATTCATAAAATGATTTAGCTAAGAAAATACAAAAAATTATATAGGATATGTTGTGTATATCCCAGATGCCAACAGTAAATTCTTCAAATTGCTTGTACAATGCTATGTAAAAAAGAAAAATCGGAACGTTTACTACAACATATATGCTTAATCCGGTAACAATCCAGAATGAAGGTGATTTTCTGAAAGAGCTTTCATCGTCATTCAACATGTGCATATAATAAAGCAGGCAATAAAATAATAGTATTGTCGCTTCTATTGATAACAATCGACCACTAAAACTCCAGTAGCTAAAGAAGTCTTCAAAAAAAATAAAATTAATAACGAAACAAAAGATAAATACCAGGGGAATTACTTTTTTAAATGTAGATAACGTTTTTTGATTCAATAAAATAAAAAACCAACTAAAAAGTAAGAACCTTACTGTAGAAAGAAGATTATAAAGAAAGTTATTACTTCCGATCCATTCCGGAGATGTTTCCTTTGGTAGTCCAAACCATTGGTTCCTTTTTGCAATCAATACAATTAAGACGCTTATTATTAATGCTACCCAAACATAGATACGAACGGGTTTTAGGTAAGCTGTATTTTCTTTACCGCTTACTATAAGTATAAGGGGTATAAATAAAGCCCAGATTTCGGAGCAATCAAGAATTTGCTGTAAGGTGTGGTTCATAGAATTATTTCTATGCTTCAGATTCAGCTGGTTTGGCAGGAGGGCAAGGGTTGGCCATTGCATTGGCAATAGTACCACCTGCATCTAATGTTACATCAAATCCAATATGTGGATTTTCAGAAATAGTGGGTGTAAAAGTGAAAAAACTTTTCTTGGCCAGATCGGGGTCACGGAAAACCTCTCTTACTAATTTTCGAAAGTCAGCACCGGGATTATCTTTTTTGCAGCCTTTCTTTTTTTTACTTTTCTTTTTTACTTTCTTATCAGACTTGGCAGCAAATAGTAATTCATTATTTGCAAAAGCAAGTGGAGCTTCAAATGGAATAGGACTACCTCCGCCCAAATCATCTCCATTTATCTTGGTGCCTACGACCCATTTGCCGATAGTCCCTTTCCAGGCAGGATAGGCGATAACAGCAAAGGTAGCAGAGCCGCCTTCTAAAGATCGCAGCTCATTTTGAAAAAATATTTTCTTAAAGGGACTGCCCGATGAGGGGAACTGACTTGTCAGTTTGTCGAAACTGAATTTCTGAGAGAGGAGGGTGATTTGATTTGTCATATAATTTTTTTTAATTAATCAGTTAGGGATGTAAAATAAATAACATCCCTGACTGATTTCTATTCTTTTAATTATCTGCATCGCATGATTCTTCACATGGCTTGGCAGGTGGACTTGGATTAGTAAGAATTTGTCCTGTCATATTCATTTTATAAGGTTCTGTTGCAGTTTGAGGATCGATTGTAATAGCATAAAAAACTGCATTGCCTCCGCCTAATACCGGAAGTGGAGTAAAGCGTATATTCCTGAAGACGGTATCATCTATTACCTCATCTTTACCTAAACTGGGTAATCCATACAATTCTTTAACGTTCCCTCTGGTTACTATCTGGGTTGTAAACAAGCCATTTTGGGGAAGATTAATCCTGGTTTTAGGTATTATTTGAAGTTCAATGGGGTTTGATCCGGCAATTACATTTCCTTTTTTATCAACCCCAGTCGCTATCAATGTCATCCCTTTCCCTCTCACAAATTTGAATTGAAAATAGATTTGTTTAACGTCATTGCTTTGATTGAAGATTCTTACCTGATCATCAGCAGTCATTAGCAAACTATTTAAATCAGTTTGCTCACCTGCTACTTCTGCTGAATCGCCTACTAAGACTTTTGTTGTATCAGCCAATTCGCTTTTGTTTTCACTTCCTCCATTATTACATCCGATAAATAATAAATTTGAAACGGTTATCAGAAATAGTAATGGAATTTGCTTACGCATTAAGCCGATGATCTTGTTCTTTCTCATGATTTTAATTTTTGGTGGTTAAAAATAGCGGCAGGGAGTCTCAACCAGGCGGGATTAATTCTATCCCTAAAGTAATCTCCTATTATGAACTTTCAAAGCCCGCCGGCCAGATTACGTAGATACTCCTGCAGAATACGTAGTTGTACGCATTGTCGCTAATAAGGCATTCATACGCAGTTGTTAAGGCGTTTTACCAGTTTAAATACGGCACTTGATTTTTACGCATTTACTACCTTGTTTTCGGGGCATCGATGGATGAAAATTTGGGTCATAAAACAATTAGTTATGACACGATATTTCATCTTAACTGCAACATTCCTGGCCTTCTTTTTAGCAAGACCTGTAAGTATGATGGCAAAAGAAAATGCTGTGAAAGCCGCAGCCATAAGTGATAATAATGCTACTGATAAGCCAGCTAAAAGCAGCACAGAAACTCCCATGAAAGCAGCACCCATTCACCAAGATAAAAAACCGCATGGTGCCGCAGGAAAATCACATACACCCACTATGGATGAGACAGCACATATCCATCGCTTTCATAAGGAGAGAGTGAAGAAATTAAAAAAGCATCATTCAAAATTATGGATGCTTAGTAAAGTGCTGCTGGTTTTATGCCATCTGGCATTATTAGTAATAGCTTACCTGCATGCGACTCACTAAACGTTGAGAGTAAAATTCTAAAGTCGTTCAATAGTGAACTTTTCAAAAACCTGTAAGGGAACTGTTTTAACAGCAGCCAATTTTACGATTGCTTTTGGCGGGCCTTGTTTGCACCAGGCGATTAGTAAATCTAAGGACTCCGAACTGCCGGTGGCAATTATTTGTACGGTTCCATCATGCAGGTTCATAACTTTGCCCGTTAAGCCTAATGCCACTGCTTTTTCTTTAGTGCTTTGGCGATAAAACACACCCTGTACTTTTCCTGTTACAAGAATAGAAATGGTTTGCTGCATCTTAAAAGGCAATCAGGTTCACAATCTCTTCAAGATATTTTTGATCAGTACTGTCAAACTGGTCATACTCATCGCTATCAACATCCAGAACCGCTACCACTTCATTATTTCTGATAACAGGCACAACAATTTCTGATTTGGATAAACTACTACACGCAATATGTCCTGGAAATTTTTCTACATCTGGAACAACGATTGTTTTTGCTTCGGCCCAACTGCTTCCACAAACACCTCTTCCTTTTTTTATACGGGTGCATGCAACTGGTCCTTGAAACGGAGCTAATACTAATTCGCTGCTACTATCAGCAACGGAGGGTTTAACAAGATAAAAGCCTACCCAAAACCATCCAAACTGTTCCTTTAAAGCAGCTACTACATTAGCCAGGTTTGCAATTAGATCTGGCTCGCCTTCCAGTAACCCTTTTATTTGCGGAATTAATGATTGATACTGGTCGGCTTTATTGCCCACGATAATTTGTAAGTCTTCTGCCATGCAGCAAAGTTAATAGTTATTGCAAAAGACGCCGGTTAAGCAATCCATTATTTCACATTCCTGCGTAACTTCCATTAAAATACCATCCACCATGCTAAGGCTTGTTTTAATTGGTTCATTATTGGTTATTAGTATCAGTATAAGGTCACAACAATTTGGAGGAACACCACCTGCACAAAAATGGAAACAGATCAATACAGATTCAGCAAGAATAATTTTTCCTGCAGGGTTAGATAGCCAGGCTAACCGGGTGGCTTCAATTGTACATTATCTCGCTTCTCAATCCAAACCGGGTGTTGGTTCGTCTTCGCTGGGTAGTCAATTAAAAAAAGTAAATATTGTATTGCAACATCAAACCGTTGTTGCCAATGGCTATGTAGGTTTAGGCCCTTATCGAAGTGAATTTTACCTGACACCGGCACTCAATAATTTTGACCAGGGAACTGTATCGTGGGGCGACCAATTAGCATTGCATGAGTATCGCCATGTACAGCAGTTCAATAATTTTAATAATGGGTTGAGCAAAGCGATGAAAGTGCTTTTTGGTGAAGATGGATATGCGTTGGCAATCAATGCGGCCATTCCTGATTGGTTTTATGAAGGCGATGCAGTGTATAATGAAACCATAATGAGTAAGCAGGGCAGAGGAAGGCTGCCATTATTTTTAAATGCTTATCCTTCTATTTGGCAAGCTGGTAAAAAATATTCCTGGATGAAGTTGCGAAACGGTTCACTGAAAGATTATGTTCCTGATCACTATAAGCTCGGCTATTTATTAGTTAATTACGGAAGAGAAAAGTATGGTGCTGATTTCTGGACGAAAGTAACAAAAGATGCAAGTGCTTATAAAGGATTGATCTACCCCTTTCAAGCGGCAATAAAAGCACATGCAGGTATTGAGTACAAAACATTTTTGAAAGAAGCATTTGAATTTTACCAGAAAAAAACAGAACGGGTTTCTGTTTCCCGAGATGAGTATGTTTTCCCCGTTAAAAAAAGTTATATCACTAACTATTATTTTCCATACAATGCCGGAGAAGATTCATTGGTCTATTTAAAAACAAGCTACCGGCATCGTCCTGCATTTTATTTGAAGGATAAAACAGGCGAACATAAATTGAAAATGAGAGATTTTTCTATCGATGAACAATTTTCTTACAGGAATGGAATGATTGTTTATGCGGCATATGAAAATGATGCAAGGTGGGGTTGGAGAGATTACAGTGTAATTAAAATGCTGGATATAACTACTGGTCAGCAAAAAACATTAACAAAGAAATCAAAATACTTTACTCCGGATATTTCTGCAGACGGTTCCAAAGTAGCAGCAGTGCAAGTAGCGGCTGATGGAAAAAGTGAGTTGCATATTTTGGATGCATCAAACGGGCAGGTGTTGCAATCTATTCGCTCCGCAGAAATCAATTTATTTACAGACCCTAAATTTATTGATGATAAAAATCTGGTGACTGCTGTACGTTTAAAAGATGGAACGACTGCGTTGGCTACCGCCGAAATTGAAACGGGCAATACAGTTCGTCTTACCAATCCTTCTTTTAATATAGTGGGGTATCCTTGTGTAAGTAACGGAGTTGTTTATTTTACGGCAAGTTATGGAGGCAATGATGATGTATTTGCTTTGCGGCTAAGCGATAAGAAAATATATAAGATCAGCAATGGACCTTTGGGGAATTATTACGTAAATGCAGGAAATGGAAAAGTGGCCTGGTCGGTATTCACCGCAGAAGGTTATCAACTTAAGCAAATAAATGAAAATGATATTATTTGGAATGAGATAAGCACTGCAACGACAGAACAGTTAACGGAAAAATTTCCGGTGTTTCAATCCGGAAAAAGTAGTGAGATGTTGCCGGTTAATTTGCCTGAACGAAATTTTCAGGTGAGTAATTATAGTAAAGCCAGCAGGCTATTAAACTTCCATAGCTGGAGGCCATACTATTCTGATCCAATACTGACTTATTCTTTGTATGGCCAGAATGTGCTCAACACATTAGAAACAGAATTATTCTATTCTTATAATCAAAATGAAAAATTAAGCAGTGTGGGATTGAACGCTGTTTACGCCGGGTGGTTTCCGTATTTGAATTTTGGAACCGAAATGACATTTAACAGGGAAACAACGATCGGTAATAAGATCCGACAATTTAACCAACTAGATAGTCGTATAGGACTCACTGTTCCACTGGCCAAAACAAAAGGCCAAACGTTTAGAAGTTTTAATGCAGGCAGTTTTTATGTGCTGCGAAATGAATTCAATAAAGATTTTTATAAAGACTCATTAGGCACTACCTCTTTCAGTTATTTGTTACATCTTTTTTCATACACCCAGCAGGTACAAAGAGCTGAACAACATATTTATCCAAGATTGGCCTATTCTGTTGCTGCCAATCATCGTCATGCTATTAGTTTTTACGAAGGTTACCAGTTTATTGGAACCGCTTCTGTCTATGTTCCAGGATTTTTATCAACGCATAATATAATTGTAACAGGAGCATTACAACAACGGGATACCAGCCTTGCTTTATTCAGCAGTCGTTTCCCTAATGCAAGAGGCTTTAATGATTTTTATCGCACCAATGCAGGCTCGAGAATGCTGGGCTTGTCTGTAAATTATCATTTACCGTTACTATACCCCGATTGGGGCTTTGGAAATATTTTATACCTGCAGCGTCTCCGTGCCAACCTGTTTTATGATTTTCAACGATTGTATTCAAACGACAAAAAAAATACATTGGATTTTCGCAGTGTTGGGGCAGAATTCTTTGTAGATACAAAATGGTGGAACCAATACCCATTAACCTTTGGTTTCCGGTTTAGTGTTTTACAGGACAGAGACCCGTTAAGCGGAAATCCTAAAGGATCAAGCATTTTTGAGTTTATTGTACCGGTGAATATTATACCGAGATAGTTTAGAGTTCTGAGTTTGGAGTTCTGAGTTGGGTCGTTTAAACTAATAGCTTCAAATAAGCCACCAGAAAGATGTGACTTTAAGTCTCGCAGCTCGAAACTCATAGCTGGCAGCTTATTTTATAAAGCAGCCAGACTTTCTTCAATCACCTTAATCTTTTCCTCAGCATCAGCCTTTTTCTTTCTTTCAATTTCTATTACTTCTGGTTTTGCGTTTTGTACAAATTTCTCGTTGCCGAGTTTCTTTTCTACGGAAACTAAAAAGCCTTTCAGGTAGTCGAGGTCTTTTTGCAATTGTTCCTTTTGTGAAGTAGTGTTTAATACAGTTGTTGTTTCAATAAAGAATTTATCTTTTTGCACAACAACTGTAATGCTATTTGCAACGGTTGTTGCTGTATAAGAACAAGATTCAGCATTAACCTGTTTCAGCAAAATGTTTTCAATTAATTTATACGTTTCGTTGCTATCAGTAAGTACATGTAGTTTAATTGCATCCTTTGGCTTCAATTGATTTTTAACTCTTGCATCACGGATGGCAGTAATAACTTCTTTTAATAAACCTGCATTGGCAATTATAGAAGCATCAACAGCTTTGGTTGAAGAAAATTGTTTCACAGTCAAATCATCATTCCTTTCTTTCAGATGGTGATAAATATCTTCTGTAATAAATGGCATAAACGGATGCAGCAATTGCATCAGTTCTTCAAAGAAACCTACAGTTTTTTCAAAGACCGCTTTATCAATAGGCTGTTCAAAGCCGGGCTTCACCCATTCCAGATACCAGCTACAGAAATCATCCCATATTAATGAGTAAATAGTTTTCAATGATTCGCTTAGGCGAAAATCTTTAAACTGTTCATCCAATTCTAATCTTACCTGCGCTAAACGATTCTCAAACCAACCCGTAGCAAAGTTGCTTTCGGTCTTTCGGTCTTTCTGACTTTCGGTCTGCCTTCCATCCCACATTTTAACGAGCTTCAGTGCATTCCACATTTTATTAATGAAGAATTTTCCTTGTTCATTGCCAGCTGGATCCCACATTAAATCATTCCCTGCAGGTGATGAAATCATAATGCCAAAGCGAACTGCATCCGCTCCATCCTTCTCAATCATTTCTAATAAGTCAGGAGAGTTACCGAGGCTTTTACTCATTTTTCTGCCTTGTTTATCCCGTACAATGCCTGTTAAATAAACTTCATTAAAAGGTTTTTCTCCTTTGTATTCAAACCCGGCCATTATCATTCTCGCTACCCAAAAGAAAATAATTTCTGGTGCTGTAACTAATGTATTAGTAGGGTAGTAGTAGTTTACTTCTTTATTACCCGGATCACTATAACCTTTAAATACTTCAAATGGCCATAGCCATGAGGAGAACCATGTATCAAGACAATCTTCGTCCTGTGAGATATTATTAATTATTAATTCTGAATTATTAACTCTCAATTTCTCAAACGCTTCTTCCTTTGTTGCTGCTACTGCATATGCACCATCAGGAGTGTACCATGCAGGTATCCTATGTCCCCACCAAAGCTGTCGGCTAATGCACCAGTCTTTTATATTCTCCATCCAATGTCGGTAGAGATTTTTGAATTTTGCAGGATAGAATTCTATATCATCATCCATTACTGCAGTTAATGCGGGCCCGGATATTTTTTTCATATCTACCCACCATTGCAATGAGAGTCGTGGTTCTACTACTGCATCTGTTCTTTCACTATAACCAACCTCACTGGTATAATCTTCTGTTTTTAACAAAAAGCCTTTTTCCTCTAACTCTTTGGCAATTTTCTTTCTGGCCTCAAAGCGGTCTTCACCAATATATATCTGCGCTTCTGCATTCAGTGTTCCGTCTTCATTAAAAATATCAACCACTTCCAGGTTATGTTTTTGTCCAAGCTGGTTGTCATTCATATCATGTGCAGGAGTTACTTTCAAAGCACCCGTTCCAAAATCCATTGTAACATAATCATCAGTAATAATTGGAATACGGCGATTAATTAACGGAACAAAAGCAAATTGTCCATGCAGGTGTTTGTAGCGTTCATCATCAGGATGTACACAAATAGCTGTATCACCCATTATCGTTTCCGGACGAACAGTCGCAATAACAATGTGTTGCTCACCGGGTACATCTAATTTGTATTGTAAATGAAAAAGTTTCTGCTGTGTTTCTTTCCGTATTACTTCTTCATCACTTAAAGCGGTCTTGGCTTTTACATCCCAGTTAATCATTCGCTTACCCCTATAGATAAATCCTTTATTGTACAAATCAATAAACACATTGATCACTGATTTATAATAATCAGGGTCCATCGTAAAACTGGTACGTTCCCAATCCAAACTGCAACCCATCTTTTTCAACTGTTGCAAAATAATGCCGCCATATTTTTCTTTCCACTCCCAGGCATATTTCAAAAAATCTTCACGACTGAGGGATGATTTTGCAATACCTTTTTCACGCAGCATCTGCACCACTTTTGCTTCAGTAGCAATAGAAGCATGATCGGTTCCCGGAACCCAACAAGCATTTTTACCCTGCATTCTTGCACGGCGGATCAAAATATCCTGGATAGTATTGTTAAGGCAATGCCCCATGTGCAACACACCCGTTACATTTGGAGGTGGAATAACGATGGTGTAAGGTTCACGGCCATCAGGTTCACTATGAAAATAATTTTTATCAAGCCAGTGCTGATACCATTTCTTTTCCGCAGCGCTATGTTCAAAGTTTTTCGATAATTCCATTGCAGGTAATAAATTTATGTTGCCAACGACAGTACTACTATCATCGTCCCTTGCGTCGCACACTTGTACTGTAGTAACACAGATGAGCATTTTGTCGCAGACCCCGAGTTATTGGGGGCGAAAGCCGAACAATGTTTATAAGAACCCGTTAGGGCGGCAAATTTACCTTGTTTTGAGTAGACGGCGAAAAGCAGGGTGGTAGAGGAGAATTTTATTCGAATTTGGTAATTATTCAGAAGGAGGTAAATGTCTTTTAATCTCATTACAAATATAAAAGCGGCCTTCATGCACTTCATTAATGCCGTGATTGATTTCTTCCAGTGAAGACGTTTTAGTTAAATATCCTTTTGCTCCGAGCTCCATCATCCGGGATGCATATTTGGGCTGGTTATTAGCAGATAGTCCAATAATTTTCAAGGATGGCATCATCTGCACTAGTTTTTCTGTAATTACAAAACCATTATCTGGCGACATATTAATATCAACAAGAATAATGTCAGGAGAAAGTTTTTGTGCCTGTTCTATGGCAGTAGAACCATTTTCACAGTCAGCCACCACCTCCATGCGGGGGTTGTTTTCCAGCAACATTTTCCAGGACTGGCGCACTAACTTATGATCATCCACAAGGATAATACGGATCTGCTCTTTTCTCATTTCCACAGCTTTACTAATTTGACTTAACCAAGTTTTATATACCGCAACAACTAATTATTGTTAGAAAGGTTTGCAACGGAAAAAGGATTTACGATATTTTGGTTTAAACAGGATGGGAATGCAACCACAAATTGAGAAATAAACAAGTTTTTATATATAGAGCAATTTGAAACAGTGCTTTTAATTCAGTAGCAAAACCGATTAACAGTAAAAATACTGAAAAACTAAAGTAGTATTACCTAGTCAAAGTACCAAGGATTTTTACTAATTTATTTACCCACTAATTTAAATGGGCAAAGTTGGCTTGATTAGAAAGGAGTTTCTGGCTACGTTTTTACAATTATATTCGTAAAAAATTGCCCTTCTGGGTTTACAAAATCAAAACTGACTGATGAAAAAAGAACTGGCCTCCTGGTATAGCCCCTCGCTTGGCAAAGAAATGCCAATAGCAGCCTATGGGGATTATGGGTTCGCATTATTGCTAATTCCTACCGCTGCCGCCGATTATTTAGAGTATGAACGGTTTCAGCTAATGGATCATCTGGCACCTTTTATTGATGCAGGAAAAGTACGGGTGTTTTCTATCGACAGCATTAATAATGAAAGCTGGTTGAATAATGAAATGGAGCCGAAACATAAATCTATGCGACAGCAACAATGGAATAGTTATGTTTTTAATGAAGTAATCCCTTTTATTAAAACGAATACCAGCCATGAAACTCCCATTATTACCTGCGGCGCATCCTTTGGTGCTTTACATAGTATGAATTTATTCTTAAAACGTCCCGATCTGATAAATGGAGTAATAGCCATGAGCGGAGTGTACGATCTGTCAGAATACACTAAAGGTTATTTTGATGACGATGCTTACTTCAACAGTCCCTGGCATTATATGCAAAACCTTACCGACCACAACATACTTGAACAAATACGCCAAAGCAAACACATTCATATACTTACCGGAAGTGGCAATTATGAAGATCCTGATGCAAGTGGAAAATTTGCTAAAGTTTTATACGATAAAGGCATTTGGTATGAGTTAGATGTGTGGGGACAGGATTGGCCGCATGACTGGAATACCTGGCGAGCAATGTTGCCGCATTATCTTGGAACAAGATTCTAACTAATATGTAATTTTTTAATTATAAGCATCTGTTTCTAAAACCATTTATGAAGCAGGTGCTTTTTCTTTTGCTGTTGGCGCCATTATTTTCAGAAGCGCAACGTAGAGAATGGGATATAGCTTACTATAAAAGTATTCCACAAGGATTGGGTAAGCCAATTCATATGCCCGAAAGAGATTACAATCCGAATTTTGAGTGGGAGGAAACCTACAACTACAGACAGAAAAGCAGGGTATATATTATATCATCCGATTCTATCTATCGAAAACTTTTTTGGCGGTATGTTTATACACAGGATTCTTTGAAAAAATATGATTTGCCCGGCGATTATTTTCAATGGCAGTACAAATGGATGAAAGAACACCTTATTGATTCGTTGCCTGCCATTGATTTTTCAAAAAATGATTTGATACTATATGCTGCCTGTGCACAATGTTTTGCTTATTGTGAACATGAGCAAGAGAGTGATAGTTGCCACAGGAATGTTTGTCATTTCCGGGAGACATTTTATATACGGGAAAGGAAAAAATGATAAAATAATTAAATTAATTTTTTTAAGAGGCTGATAAACTCTTTTCTTTCAATCATTCTGGCTCCCATACTTTCTAAATATTCCGTGTACACCTGACAATCTATTAATTCAATTCCTTCTTCTTTTAATTGATGAACAAATTTTATAAATGCATAGCGGGAGGCATTGCTTACTTTGCTAAACATACTTTCTCCAAAAAATACTTTACCGAGAATGATGCCATATAGCCCACCAACTAATTCACCATTGCTCCAAACTTCCGCACTATGTGCATGGCCCAATTGATGTAAACGGGTATATGCTTTTTCTACTTCATCCGTAATCCAGGTGCCTTCTTGTCCGGGTCGTTTTGATTCTTTACAATTATTAATTACTTGTGTAAATGCTTTGTTGGTGGTGAACTCAAAGCCATTTTCATTTCTTTTCAACAAAGCTTTTGTTGTTTTATTTATTTTCAGTTCACCGGGAAATAAAACAAAGCGGGGATCGGGACACCACCATAAAATGGTATCTCCTTCGTACCAGGGAAAAATTCCTTGCCTGTAAGCAAGCAGCAGTCGTTCGGTCGAAAGGTCGCCACCCATGGCCAATAGGCCGTCCGGTTCAGCCAACTGAACCGGGGGAAATACTAATTCTTTATCAAGTGCAAAAAGTGGCATTGGTCGTAAAGGATGTGCCCAACTTAATGATTTGCTGGCTTATAAATAAGTGATAGGATTAATATTTTCTAAACTTCAGAAAAAAAATTACTTTTAGGGGGCTATAATATTTCACTTACATCGAATCAAACGTAATTGTATGAAAAAGATTGGAATCGTTTTATGCTTGTTGCTTACTCTTTCCATTTTATCAATCAGTTGCGGCAAGGATGTTCCTGAACCAGGGGAGGTGCCAACTGGTCCTGTAAATCCCGGCCCAACGGGTCCTGCTGGTCCAACAGGGGGATAATTTTTTACAGCTTTTAATCTCTTTACTAGTATTATTTTTAAACCGGGTATAAAGCCTGAAAGAATTTTATTTTTCAAGCTATGACATTGCTTAGCAAAGCCCATTTGATTTACCATTCTTTAAAGTGATAGAGAAGGAAGTAATTATTAGCCGGCAACAACTTCAACGGTAGCATTAATGCCTCGGTCAGTAATAGCATCGCATTGTGGCTTCAGGTCGTCGTAGGAGCCATTTTTTACCGCATACTTACCTTTATAATGGATAAAGTAGGAGCATTGTTCTGCCTGTTCATGCGAATGACCGCAAACTTCCATCAGGGTATCTATAACCCATTCAAAAGTATTTACATCATCATTCCACACAATGAGATTACAGCCTTCATCTTCGGCAGTAAGAACATCTGTTTCTTCGCTGGTGTTAGTTAGTGTATCGTTTTGGGTAAAAGGCATCTGACAGCAAAAGTAAAAATTATTTGCAATACCTTACAAAAGCAGTTTTCCCTTAATTCAAATCAATTTTAAGGAAAGAGGGATTGGCCTTTGGGGGGCTTTTATAAAAGGATTGCCACCCTTATAAATAAAAAAAGACCTCAATTTGAGGTCTTTAGTGGGAGTTGACGGGTTCGAACCGCCGACCCTCTGCTTGTAAGGCAGATGCTCTGAACCAGCTGAGCTAAACTCCCTTTTTCAGGACGGCAAAGATAGGGGTGTAGCAGTTTTCAGACAAAATATTTTTCATCTATTTTCGGCTCAAATTGATTGTATGGCAACTACTTATTGTGAGTTTGTTTTAAATAAGGGAAAAGATACCGTTCACCGGGATTACCACGACAAGGAATATGGCTTTCCGATTGATGATGATAATTTGCTGTTCGCAAGATTAGTACTGGAAATAAACCAGGCCGGCCTGAGTTGGGAAACGATATTGAAAAAGAAAGATAACTTTTTCAAAGCCTTTGATAATTTTAATATTGATAAAGTGGCACGTTACACCGACAAGAAAAAAGAAAAGCTGATGCAGGATGCAGGCATCATCCGCAATCGATTAAAAATTGAGGCCGCCATTCATAATGCAAAGACAATAAAAACAATTCAAAAAGAAAACGACTCTTTTAAAAATTGGTTAGATAAACATCATCCCAAATCAAAAGAAGAATGGGTAAAACTATTTAAACAAACTTTTCGTTTTACGGGCGGCGAAATTGTAAATGAATTTTTAATGAGTGCTGGTTATTTGCCCGGTGCTCATTCGGAAACTTGTCCGGTGTATAAGAAGGTGATGAAGAAGAAACCGAAGTGGGCGGAGAGATGAGTCGTTAGTCGGGAGTTTGTAGTCAATACAGTGACGATTCAATAATTAATTGGGATTTACTTCCGGCAAACGATAATGCTGTCCGTCTAAAACAAACAACTCATCAATTTCAAAAGTCCAGAATTTAAACAGCGGAGATTTTTTTAAAATCTTTTCTACTTCTTTTTTACTTGCTGCATTTAAAGTGATCCACGAACGTTGTGTTTCCATGCTTACCGCATAATGATCAATAGTGGTGTTATTGATAAGTAGGTTGATATACGTACGATGTTCCGGCACTAAGTCCATAAAATCGTCGGTTATTTCAAACTGTATCGTTACCTGGTATTTCTGCATCTCTAATAAATGACAATCTAAATGTAGGAAAGTTGCACCGGGAGTAAAAAGAAAGTTATTAGACGGTAGTGTGGAACGTACTGGGCTCGAACCAGTGACCCTCACGTTGTCGACGTGATGCTCTAAACCAACTGAGCTAACATTCCTTATATTTCCCACTCCACAATCTTGTTCGCCCATTCATTTCTATATGGAGTAGAAATTTTAATATAATTATCCGTGTAGCCATCCATTATGTCGTTCTTGCCATTCTTTTCGAACAATACTTTTCGGGTTTGTCCGGCATGTTGCTCAGTAAAGTATTGCATCTTCATATAAGAAAGATTGCGGAGGGTTTTATTTCGTTCGTTGCGGATATTGACAGGAACAACAGGGCCTAATGTCAATGCATATGTATTATCCCTTTCCGAATAAGTAAATACATGCAGGTAAGAAATATCCAGCGAATGCAAAAAGTCAAATGTTTCTTTAAAATCTTCTTCTGTTTCCCCGGGAAAACCAACAATCACATCAACTCCAATTGCACAATGCGGCATCAATGTTTTTATCAACGCTACCCTTTCTGAATACAATTCTCTCTTGTAGCGGCGGCGCATAGCACCCAACGTTCTATTACTTCCACTTTGCAATGGGATATGAAAGTGCGGCATAAACTTGTCGCTGTTGGCAACAAATTCAATTATTTCATTCGTCAATAAATTCGGTTCAATAGAGGAGATGCGATAACGCTGAATGCCTTCTACCTTGTCTAATTCTTTAACGAGCTCAAAGAAGTTTTCGTCCCGGTTGCTGATGGCAATTGTTTCTCCGGCTCCATCAGGTCCTTTGCCAAAATCACCGAGGTTAATTCCTGTCAGAACAATTTCCTTTACGCCGTTCTTCGCTAATTCATTGGCCTGCTTCACCACATTGGCAATACTATCGCTCCTGCTTTTTCCTCTTGCCATAGGAATGGTGCAGAAAGAGCAATTATAATCGCAGCCATCCTGTACTTTCAAAAAAGTTCTTGTACGGTCATTCACCGACCAGGAGGCATGAAAACCCGATACCTCTTCAATATCACAACTGCAAATTTTCGCAGAGTCGCCTTTGGCTAATTCACGGATATGTTGGGCGATGTTGAATTTCTCTGCAGCCCCCAAAACCAGGTTTACACCCGGTATTTCGGAAATTTCTTTTGGTTTTAATTGTGCGTAGCAACCGGTTATCACTACCAAACTTTCCGGTGCTTTTCGTTGTATCCTCCGAACGATCTGGCGACATTCTTTATCGGCATTGTCCGTAACCGAACAAGTGTTGATCACATACACATCGGCAACATCATCAAACTCTTTTTTTTCAAACCCTTCATTCTCCAGCAAACGGGAAAGGGAAGATGTTTCTGAAAAATTCAGTTTACAACCAAGGGTGTGAAAAGCCACTGTTTTCGATTCCGGCATAAGGCGGCAAAGATAAACCACTGTTAGGAGGATTAAGTTTGATTTCGCTGATTTTTTAAATTCAGGTATTTTTATCCAAATGTTTGACTTTGAATAAGAAATGGGCTCCCTATATCCTCATTGCCGTGCTGCTGATCGCTGTTATTGTAATTAATCAATTGCGGAAAAGTGATGATCCTCAACCAAAACCCAAAACCACTACTACAAAGCCAAAAGATCCGGCAAGCAATAAAACTGACCGGGACAGAGGTTTCGACCGCCGCATATCCTATCTCGAATACAGCAACCATGCAAAATGCAGAATGCAATGCCGCAAAATTTCGCAGGCAGAAGTAGAAGAGATTATGCAAGATGGAAAAATAAATTACAACAAAAGCGATCTGCAAAATGCCCGTTGTCCCCGCTATGCGCTGGAAGGTGTTACCAAAGATGACCAACGGGTACGAATTGTATATGCCCAATGCAATGAATCAACAACTGTAGTTACCGTTATTGATCTGGAAACCGATTTTCAATGCAGTTGCCCCGGCGACGATAATAAATACAAAAATAAAAAATAATGAACCCAGCTGCATTGCTACTACCATCCTTTGTGGAGCCTGTGCTGAGCGAAGGCGAAGCATCGCACTCTTGTACATTCTGTTCGCTATTCACCATTCACCATTCACCATTCACTATTCCCATTTGAAATTTCTAAAAGCCATATACAGTCTCTACGCCTTCATCACTTTTGTGGCAGTCATGCTGTTGATATTTCCATTTGTTATCATCGCCAGTTTCTTTGGGCGAATAAAAGGTGGCAACATGGTAATGCGTTTGTGTACTCTATGGGCTGATAGCTGGTTCTTCTTAATTTTTATCTGGCATAAAAAAATATACGAAGCTCCGCATAATAAAAGGAAGGCTTATATTTTTGTCACCAATCATATTTCTTACCTGGATTCAGCAATGATTCCCAAAGCCTATCGTCAGCCAATACGACCATTAGGAAAAGTAGAGATGAGTAAAGTACCGGTGTTCGGATTTATTTATAGAAATGCTATTGTAACCGTAGATCGCAGCAGTCCCGCTAACAGGGCAAAGAGTGTACTCATATTAAAATCATTAATTAAAAAAGGAATTTCTGTGTTAGTTTTTCCAGAAGGCACTTTTAATATGGGCACGGAGCCATTAAAAAAATTTTACGATGGTGCATTCAAGTTGGCCATAGAAACACAAACACCCCTTAAACCCGTATTGTTTTTAGATGCCTATCGCAGGATGCCGTATGAAAGTTTATTCTTAATGACACCCGGTGAAAACAGGATTCTTTATCTGGATGAAATATCAGTAACTGGATATGTTGCTGCTGATGTAGAAAAGCTCAAGCAGCAAGTATATAATATTATGGAAGAGAAATTAATTGAATATAATGGTGCCTGGAGACCCCCAACCCCTAAAGGGGAATGATAAAGTACCTTTAATTAATAGCTAACTCAATTTATTAATGCAGGAGGAAAATTTACATATAAGAAACGTTAGCCCTTCTTTAGAGGATGGGGGTGTTTTTGCAGAAGTTATCATACCCGCCGCATTACCCAAAAACTACACATGGTCTGTGCCAGCCCATTTACTGGAAATTGTAAAACCCGGCTGCAGGGTAGAAGTGAATTTAGGAAAGAGTAAAAAATATGCAGGTATCGTAAAGGAATTGCATAATGAGAAACCAGAATTTTTTGAAACAAAAGATATTCTCAATGTACTCGATGTGGAGCCTGTAATATTTGAAGAACAACTCAAATTGTGGGAATGGATCGCCTCTTATTATATGTGCAGTGAAGGCGAAGTAATGGCTGCTGCCTTACCTGCTCACTTTAAATTATCCAGCGAGACTATATTGGTGTATAATGAAGAATATGGCGATGAATTTTCTGCACTCGATCATGATGAATATATTGTAGCCGAAGCATTATTGATAAAAAAGGAATTAAATCTTTCCGAAGTACAGCAGGTATTAGATTCATCGCATGTATATCCTGTTATTAACCGGCTTATTCAAAAGAAAGTTTGTTTTGTATGGGAATCATTGAAACAAACCTATACGCCGAAAAAGGAAACCTATGTATTGCTGAATCCCGAATATGACAGTGAGGAAAAATTATCTGACCTGCTGAATAACTGGACAAAAGCTCCCAAGCAAATGGAGCTGCTCCTCAGCTATCTTCATTTAGTAAAAACAGAAGGAGAAGTAGTTAAATCTTCTCTTTTAAAAAAATCCGGTGCATCAGAAGCACAATTAAAAGGATTGGTAGAAAAGAAAATTCTTTGGATAGAGAAGAGAATTATTGATAGAATAAAATACTTGCCTAAGAATGTACAGATTGATTTTGAATTAAGCGAAGCACAACAAAAAGCATTTGCAGAAGTAAAAGAGCAATTGCAAAGCAAAGCTGTTTGTTTGTTGCATGGTGTAACCTCAAGTGGTAAAACGAATATCTATATTAAGTTAATTGAAGAACACATCAAACAAGGTAAGCAGGTTTTATACATGCTGCCGGAGATTGCATTGACTTCACAAGTTATCAGAAGATTACAAAAACACTTTGGAGGATATATTGGTATTTATCATTCTAAATTTTCCCAAAATGAGAGAGTGGAGATATGGAACAAAGTAAAAAACGGAGAATTAAGAGTGATACTGGGAGCAAGGTCGTCTGTGTTTCTTCCGTACCAAAATCTTGGATTGATAATTTGTGATGAAGAACATGATTCATCCTTTAAACAACAAGAACCTGCTCCGAGATATAATGGAAGGGATGCGGCAATTTATTTTGCATCATTGTTCAATGCCAAAACATTGCTGGGCAGCGGAACACCTTCTGTAGAAAGCTATTATAATGCCACATCAGGTAAATATGGTTTGGTAGAATTAATGCAGCGCTACGGGGATTTAAAACTGCCGCCAATTGAAATGATCGACCTGCGAAAGATCATGCAGAAGGATAAATCGAAAATCATGTTATCGCCTCAATTAGTTGAAGCAGTGAATGAAGTAATAGCGAGAAACCGGCAAATTATTTTGTTTCAAAACAGGAGAGGCTATTCACCCTACCAGATTTGCAGTGTTTGCAGTTGGATTCCGCAATGCAAATACTGTGATGTATCGTTGACCTTTCACAAGCTCAGCAATAAATTAGTTTGTCATTATTGCGGTACTACGTATCCGCCGGTGCATACCTGCGCAGCCTGTGGCAGCGATAAATTTTTACAACGAAATTTTGGTACCGAAAAAATAGAAGAACAATTACAGGAAACTTTCCCCGATGCAAAAGTGGCGAGAATGGATATTGATACCGTGAAAGGGAAAAATGCCCATGATGTGTTAATCCAACAATTTGAACAAAAACGGATTGATATTTTAGTTGGAACGCAAATGGTAGTTAAAGGGTTGGATTTTGATAATGTTGATTTGGTTGGAATACTTGATGCGGACGGACTTTTACATTTTGCTGATTTTAGAGTAAATGAAAGGGCTTTTCAATTAATAGAACAGGTAAGTGGCCGTGCCGGAAGAAAAGAAGAAAGCGGAAAAGTGTTGGTACAAACTTCTCAACCCCAACATCCATTATTGCAAGTTGTTCAGCAACACGATTACAAATCGATGTTTGCTGAGGAATTAAAAAAGCGGAAAGAGTTTTCTTATCCGCCATTCTCAAGACTTATTCATCTCACTTTCAAACATAAGATTAAAGAAGTAGTGGAAAGGGCTGCACATACTTATACGGATGCATTGAAAAGTAAATATGGACCTTATTTGGTAGGCCCGGCAGAACCTGTTGTTGGCCGCATACGAAATCAGTTTTTAATGGAATTGCTTATTAAGCTACCAAGGGATGGCAAAACCATTAATCAGTGTAAAAAAGATCTATTGGAACAAGTGGCAATCCTTCATCAAAACAAAAGTTTCAGAAGTGTAACGATTGTGACAGATGTGGATGCGGTGTGAGTTTATTTCAAATGCATTTCAAACCAATCTACAAATTGATATAACTCCGGCATCATATCCATCGGATTATGATCGCCTCCTTTTTTGATGATCAATTTATTTACAACCCCTGCTTCATTTAGTTTGGCAACAAAAGATGTTGATTGCTGCAAGGGTACAGTTTTGTCTGCATCACCGTGTATAATAAAAACAGGAGGGTCGTCAGAAGAAATTGCGTAAATAGGCGACGATTCCCGCCCAATTTTATTTCTTGAACTTGTATCAGTTACATGGTCGTATGTTCTTGTTTTATTATTCCAAACCCGGAAATCAAATGCACCATACACACCGGAGCCTTTTAGCAAATCTCCCATATTAACCATATTAGCACCAGTGAAACCCCAGTTTAAACAATCAGTTGGAGGATACAGTACTGCAGCTGCCTGTACTCTTGATGACATACGGTTAACAGGATCTTGTGCTGTGGAATCAATTTTTTCATCTGCCATTGCCACTGCCAGGGAAAGATGTCCTCCGGCAGAGCCACCGTAAATGCCAATCATGTTGGGTTCTACTTTTAATTTGGCTGCATTATACCGGATATAACGAACTGCTCTTTTTACATCTTCAATTTCATCAGGAATAGCGTAGCGGGGTTGAGAACCGAGTATCACAAGAAAAACAGTAAATCCTTTATCTAAATACATAGAGGAAGGACGAACAGATCTTTCGGCTTGCTGGTAAGAAGAATACCAGGAGCCGGCCATCACCCATAATACTGTTTTCCCATTTGGTTTTGAGGTGGGTTTCAGGTGAAGCATTGTTAATGCAACTCCATCTTTTCTACCATATATTAATTCTTCTACGTTATAATTTTTACTTGCCTTCTCTTTTGCTTTGTTTAGTAAGTCGCTCCATCTTTTATCAGACTGTAGATTAGAGAAATCTTTGTCGTTTTCAAGCCCGGTAGCATCCGATGGTGAAATCCTGTCAGACTTGGCCATTATATTAAGCAACGAAAACGCACTATCCGGAATGTTTGCCAGCGACCATGCTTTGGCAGCCATCCAATGGCGATTTAAATCTGCATCTTTGCCTTCATATCTTATACCTGCAGCATATGCGGCTGCAGCATTGGTATACTCCTTTAATTTATTTAGCGAATCTCCTTTTTTATAAAAGGATTCTGCAGTTTGAGAGTAAGATAGTTGAACTGCAACAATCAATATAGCGACAAGAAGCTGGAATCTTTTCATACAAAAATTTATCCGATGAAGTTAAGAAATAAGTGTGGCTTTTATTTCAGGATAATGATATATGTAAAAACCTTTATTTCGCTTTTTTGCTGCAGCCAACATGGCTATCGCTACCTGTTTTCCATGAATGGGCTTATACTTTGCAGGAATCAAAAATGAAAACACAGACATAATGCCTTTTGATATCTTTTCTCCCAAGCGAAATTCTTTTCTTTCACCCAATAAAATAGAAGGCCGCATAATATGTACTGATTTCAATTCCACATCCCTCACCGCATCTTCCACTTCGCCTTTTAGTTTCAAGTAAAAATTATTGTTTTTGCTAGCAGCACCTACAGATGAGACAAGGATAAATGTTTCGCAACCATTCATTTTACAGAATCGGGCTGCATTTACAGGTATATCAAAATCTATTTTTCGATAGGCAGTTTTATCACCTTTTACTTTTTTCTGTGTAGTACCTATAGCACAAAATACCACATCTGTACCTTCCAATGCCAGTCGAAAACTTTCGGCGTCAGCAAAGTCTACGAGTTTCTTTTCCAATTTAGGATGAGTAAGGTCAAATGGGCGGCGGATTAATATTCGAATTGTATCGTAATTTCTATCTTGTAATAAATCATTAAGTAAATACCGGCCTATAAGTCCTGTGGCGCCAATGATGGTTGCTGTCATAAAATTCAGGATGTTTGCAGCATGCAAATTCAGGAAAATATCTCATTAAAGCCTTATAACAGCTTTGCTATCGATATAAAAGCCAGAAGTTTTGCCAGCTTTGGTGATATTGAGGAACTAAGCGAACTTATAACTCCTAACTCAAAACTCCCCACTCTAATACTTGGAGGTGGAAGTAATATTTTATTCACACAAGATTTTAATGGGCTTGTTCTTAAAAATGAGATTAAGGGTATAGTAAAGATTAAAGAAGACGATGAGTTTGTATACATACAAGCCGGGGCAGGAGAGAACTGGCATCAATTTGTTTTATACTGCATAGAAAACGAATGGGCCGGTGTAGAAAATCTTTCTTTAATTCCAGGTTGCGTAGGGGCATCGCCAATGCAGAACATTGGTGCTTATGGCGTAGAAATAAAAGATGTATTTCATGAATTAAAAGCATTTCATAAAAAGGAAAAAACGAATTATGCATTTGATTTGAAGGCTTGTGATTTTGGCTACCGGGAAAGTGTGTTCAAAAGAAAATACAAAGATGAATTTGTAATTACGAACGTTACATTCAGGTTAAGAAAACAGCCAGTTTTTAATACCAGTTATGGGGCTCTGGAACAGGAGTTAGAAAAAATGGAAGTAAAAGAACTTTCCATAAAATCTATTTCTGATGCAGTAATTAATATTCGTTCTTCCAAATTACCTAATCCGAATGAAATAGGCAATGCAGGAAGTTTTTTTAAAAACCCGGAAGTAAGTAATGAACAATTTTCTATTCTTCAAAAGGAGTTTCCCTCTATTGTTGGATATGTTTTGTCGAATGGAAATATGAAGTTAGCTGCAGGTTGGTTAATAGAACAATGCGGTTGGAAAGGGTATAGAAAAGGCGATGCTGGCTGCCATGCAATGCAGGCTTTAGTATTAGTGAATTATGGAAATGCAAAGGGAGAGGAGATTTATAATCTTAGTGAAGAAATATTACAAAGTGTAAAAGAAAAATTTGCAGTTATATTAGAACGAGAAGTAAATATTATTTAGGGCAACGAAACTTTAAAGGTTATTGTCAAGTAACAAAATTAAAGTGAACATGAGATTTGTATGGCTATTTCTATTATCTATCAATTTTTTTACTGGCTATTCCCAGTCTGCTGTTTCCAAAAAGGCTTCTCAATTTCAAATTGAGGCATTAGGACCCGCAAGTCTCTTCAGTATTAAATTAGACTCCCGATTTGCAAAAAGGGAAAATGGGTTAGGGTTTAATATTGGTATTGGAGGTGCACCATTAGGAACGTTTGGCGAAAGTTGTAATGCCGGGTTTCAGCTAGCCATTCCATTTGGGTTGAATTATCTGGTAGGAAGGCAAAATCACCTTCTAGAATTGGGTACAGGGTATGTTCCAACAATTAGTGGTGGAACAAAAGTGTTTTGTTTGCCGGAGCCAGGAAGCAAGCCCGATTTTTTTAGTGAGGAGATGACTTCTTATTGGTATTTACTCGCAGGGTATCGATACCAGCCCATTCGAAAAAAAGGTATTACTTATCGTTTATTTATTTCGCCACTAATACAAAATAATTTTCCCGTGAAATTTTGGGGTGGAGGAAGTATCGGGCTAAGATTGTGAAAATCTATACATGTATTGTTTTAAATAATCTCTGAAAAAATTGGCCTTAAAAATATCTCCGCTTTTTCTTTCCACAAAAAATTACGCTTCTTCATCAAATTCAAAATCCTTCTCTGTAAAATTCATCATACTGCCCATCAGGTCTTTGAATTCAACCTTATTTTCAAATATTTTTTTGCTAATGAGAGAATAAGAAGAAAGGCCATGCAATACAAATTCCATCATCAAAGCAGTCTGCTCTTCATTTAGTTGGGGAAAATATTTTTTTACTAATGAATGAAGACCATCCACTTTATAAAGCAATAGTATTTTGTCTTTATCTGTTGTATTGAATGAAATATTAAGGTTGTTGCCTTTATCGAACCACTGGGTAATGGGGCGATAAGGATTATCATCTTTTTGTTCTTCCTGGGATGGCTTACCTGTATTTCTTCTCTTCTTCAAGGTGTCTGGATTAGGGAAGTAGAGGGCAAACTGTGTACGAATTGCTTTGTCAACCAAATTCATAGCTACCTGGTAAGGCCCTTCTTGTTCGCCTTCGTATACTAATTCTACTTTCCCGGTAATAGATGGGATGATGCCAACTAAATCACTCATCCAAACCTGTGTTTGTTTTTCATTGTTGATTATTGCTCTTCTTTCAGCAGAGCTCACCGCATTTTCGAATGCAGAAATAGTAAGCCTTGCACTTACGCCGCTTTTTTTATCTACAAACTCACTGGCTCTTGCTTCAAAAGCAATTTGCTCGATCAATCTTTTTAAGAGGTCGCTTATTTTAACCCTTGCATTTTGTTCGTCACTTATTTCAGCTTCCTGCTCGGTAATTTCCAACGCATTTTCCAATGATTTTGGATAGTGTGTGAGAATCTGACTTTCAATTCTATCTTTTAATGGAGTTACAATTGAACCACGGTTCGTATAATCTTCCGGGTTAGCCGTAAATACAAATAAAATATCCAACGGCAACCGCAATTTAAATCCACGGATCTGCACATCACCTTCTTCCAGAATATTAAATAAAGCTACCTGTATTCTTGCCTGCAAATCCGGTAATTCATTTATTACAAATATTCCCCGGTTACTTCTTGGTATGATGCCATAATGCAATACCCGTTCATCTGCAAAACTTAATTTTAAATTCGCCGCTTTTATCGGGTCAATATCACCAATTAGATCAGCTACACTCACGTCGGGTGTGGCTAACTTTTCTCCATACCGCTGGCTCCTATGTATCCATTCAATAGGCGTGGCATCTCCTTTTTCTACAACCAAATCAACAGAAAATTTGGAAATAGGATTTAACGGATCATCGCTTATCTCACTACCACTTATTACGGGAATATATTCATCCAGCAATTCCACCATTTGCCTCGCCATCCTTGTTTTTGCTTGCCCCCTTAATCCAAGAAACAAAATATTGTGTTTGCTCAGTAAAGCTCTTTCTACATCAGGTATTACCGTGTCTTCATAACCAATAATACCAGAGAAGGTAGGTTGGCTCTTTTTTAATTTGGAAATTAAGTTTTGGCGTATTTCTTCTTTAATACTTTTAGGCTTGTAGCCACTTGCTTTTAGTTCGCCGAGTGTTTTTATTTTTTTGGTATTCATCATTTAGTTCATTCTTTTAAAGAAAAATTTCACCTTACTTGTATCAGATATATTTCTTGTTTTTAAAAAATTGTCATCAGTGAAGGCAACTGTCCAGGCTGATCCTCCAACTCCACAATATGCAAATCCCGGCTCAGGCCATTCCGATGTCATTTTTTTCTTAATTTGTTTATAGCTTTGACCAATTTTTATTCCATCTGATGTTTTGAATCTATTATCATGAGTTGAAACATATCTAACCTTTTCTTCATTATTTAATACTACATCATAAAAGATTTTATTATGTTTTATCTTCATTGCATTTCCAATACTAGCCGAACTCATCAATAATCCCACTGTAGTTGAACTTATTTTGGTTACTTCTACAGGCAGTGGAACACTTGTTTCGATTTCAACAACTTTTTTTGGATTACAAGATATAACTACAACTGTAAGGAGAAGGAATAATTTCATGACTTGCTTAATAAACCGTTTTTCTTTTCCCTGATTCAAAGTCTTTAAATATAAATGCTCCCAACTTATCCAATGAAGCAAAAAATGCTTTGCCATTATTCATTTCAGTAAACTCCTGAACAAATTTTTGTAAGTAAGGATCTGTTGCAATCATAAAAGTGGTAATCGGTATTTTTAATTTTTTACATTGCGCTGCCAAATTGATACAGCGGTTCACCACTTTTCTATCTAATCCAAAGCTGTTTTTATAATACCGCTTTCCAATTTTTAAGCAAGTTGGCTTGCCGTCAGTGATCATAAATATTTGCTTGTTCGGATTTTTTCTTCTGCGCAAAATATCCATGGCTAATTCTAATCCGGCAACGGTATTGGTATGATAAGGCCCAACCTGTAAATAGGGTAAGTCTTTTACTTCAATCGGCCAGGCATCATTCCCAAACACTACAATATCCAATGTGTCTTTCGGGTATCTTGTTTTAATGAGTTCACTTAATGCCATGGCTACTTTTTTGGCAGGAGTAATTCTATCTTCTCCATACAAGATCATGGAGTGAGAAATATCGATCATCAGCACCGTAGATGTTTGTGCTTTGAAATCTGTTTCCCGGATACTTAGATCTTCTTCTTGCATCCGGAAACTATCTATACCATGATTAATTTGCGCATTGCGGATGCTCTCTGTAAAATCGATTTGTTCCAGCATATCGCCAAACTGAAACTGTCTCGTTTCCGGATTTATTTCATCACCTTGTCCCGGTTTGAATGTTTTATGATCGCCTTGTTTTGTTTTTTTAAGCTTACCGAATATTTCTTCCAGGCTGCTTCTTCGTATGCCTTGTTCAGTTTTTGGTGTAATTCTTATCTCGCCTTGCTCATTATTATCTGTCAGGTATCCTTTTTCTTTTAGTTCATCAATAAAATCACCCATGCCATATTCGTCATCGGTTAATTTGTATTGTTTGTCTAATTCATTCATCCATTGCATAGCTTCTCCCACATCACCACTTGTATAAGTTAGTAATTGCATAAAGAGGTCTAGCAGTTGCTGAAACTTGCTTTTACCATCGCTGTCCGCATCAAATTTTGTGAAATGGAAACCTTTCATCAGATGTACAATTTACAACAAATACCTTGCCTTCGTTTCATCTTAACAACAACTTAATGGCAAAGAAGTTTATAAAAAAACCTCCTGTTTAAGCAGGAGGTTTTTGGGAAATTATCAAGCGTTTAAAATTATCGTTGCGAATCTGCTTTTGATCCCGAATCTTTCGGTGCGGTATTAATAATACTAGGGTTGTTACCTTCTACATTTGTTTTAGGTTGCACTTGTGGCGCATATTGTTTCTCAATAGCATCCAACACCATCAGCAGCGCTTCATTAATCGGATCTTCTGAACGTTCAAAAGCTCCATACAATTCGGGTCTGCTGGTTTTGAGATAGGTATAATATGCTTTTTGTTGTTCGAGATCTTTGCGTAGGGCTAACCTGACTTTTTCTGCCAGATCAGCTTTTCCAGCTTTATAACAAGCTTCCAGGTAAATAAGTCCGGTTTGGTTATGGCTGTTGTAACGGCCCGTCATAGCATAAGGGAAATTCTCCGCTAATATTCCTTGTTCAACCTTATCAAGCAACTTCTTGGCATCTTCCTGGCGGCCTATATCTGCAAGATTACCGGCAGCTTCGCCATACAATGCACGGATGTTTAGTAAATGACGACGGTTCTCTTCGTCATAATACATTCCTTTTTTATCCGCACCGGCAAACCTGTATTTGGTCATCAGGTTATTGAACATTGTATCTGTGTTATTGTCTCTTATTTGGGAGCCACCCAATCCAACCTGGCGGAAACGGGTATCAACTACCCAGTTTTGTTGCGGATATTTATTTTCAACGGGTATTAAGCGATAAGATAAACCATCCTTACGCAGGTATTGGCCAAATCCTAATTCACCCATGGGTGAGGTAAAATAAATTGGACGTTTCCATGCATTCGATGCGATGATATTTAAAATCATGAAATCACTTCTGACAAGCCCGCCATCTAATTTACTTTTCGGAATTTCAAATCGTAATTCAGAAAGTACACTGTCAGTCGCATTTACCGTTCCGTTTTTACGTACCAGGTTTATATCCACCGGCACTCTGAATTTTGAAACCGGGAAACTACCGAAACCTACATCTCTTTTTGTATCAGGATCAATATTTGGTTTGCCTAGAACATTTTTCATTACATCATACAGATCATAGTATTCATTGGGATCGCCTTGTGCTCTGTAGCGTAAAAACTCCCTGTTATGTCCTTCAATTTGTTCTGGCGACCAAAGCACATCAATAGAATCAGCATCATTAACTTTTGTTCTTAGCTGGTTGATATACCAATCAATCCCCAATAAGCTGTTATTGATTACTCGGATATCCGGACGAACACCTTCCACTTCCTGTGCATACCATAATGGGTAAGTATCATTATCACCAAATGTAAAGATGATGGCATTGGGTGCACAACTTTCTAAATAATCTCTTGCCAAATCTGGTGCAGTCGTTTTTCCGCTACGGTCATGGTCATCCCATTCCTGCTGTGCCATTAATAATGGAACAGCTAAGCAAATAATAGTGGTGGAGAGATTGAGTATTCTGTCATTTTTTCCATCAGATGATATGGCCCTGACAAGAAAAGTAATGGCTGCAACAATGGCGGCATAAATAACAGTAATAAAAATAGCACTCATGAGGTTGTCACCAGGTCCATTGCTGGCGCCACTCATTAATGCAATAAAGAATGTTAGAACACTTCCAAATAAAATGGTGTTTTGGAATGTGATTTTATCCGCTTTTTCACGGGCCATTTTTACAAAAGCAACTACCGCAAGACCAATCCAAATAGCAAACGCATAGAAAGATCCTACATAAGCATAGTCCCTTTCACGGGGTTGGTTACCCGGCTGATTAAGATAAAGAACAACGGCAATACCTGTCATAAAGAACAGCAGGAAGTTGACTACCCAGTCCTTTTTATTTCTGATAAATTGATATACACAACCTATTATACCTAATATAAATGGCAATAAATATAGCTTGTTGTGAGCCTGATTTTCTTTTAACGAATCAGGTAATTTATCCTGGTCGCCAAGGCGTTTATTGTCAATAAAAGAAAAGCCGCTTATCCAGTTTCCATCTCTTGTATTACCGAGACCTTGTACATCATTTTGTTTACCGGCAAAATTCCACATAAAATATCGCCAGTACATATGGCCTAATTGGTAAGTAAAGAACCAATTTAAATTATCGCCAAAGGTTGGTGGAGTATATCTCTCCCTTCCGGTAATTGGGCTTGGTTCCTTCCCTAAGTTCAGCCAGTCCGCATAAAAATCAGCATGATACTGATCGTTACTGGAGTCCCACACACGGGGAAATAATTGTATGTCATCACTTTCGTATAATGGTTCTCTTGCTTTTCCGATTGGAATGTATTTATCTTTTCCCTTTACATATTTCATATCGCCATCTTCAAACTCAACATTTCCATCACTACCGTATTTATAATCAGCAGAAAAATGCGGACCAGTTAGCAATGGTTGTGTTCCATACTGCTCACGGCTCAGGTAGTAAACAAGGTTGATGGGATTGTCAACATTGTTCATATCAATAGCCGGGTTGGCGTTCGCTCTTATCAATGCAGTGAAGTAAACGAAATATCCCAGCATGATAAATACATAGCACCAGAGAGAAAGCTTTACAATTTTTAATGCCGATGCTTTTAAGAAATAGCCAATGGCACCTGCGGCTGCTAATACTAATAGCAGTTTTCCTATATTAACACCCGATCCTGGTTGAATAATAAACGGAAGGGCTGATAAAAACAGAAATAATGCAAACCATATGATCAAAGTAACATGCGATACCTTATTTTCTTTGAAACGTAATGCCCATATTGTTAATGCCGCTAAGGCTATAAAATAAATAGCAAAGCCAGAGAAGAATGGCATTCCTAAGGAGTTTACAAAGAATACATCAAACTGCCCGGCAGCCTTCATTGAATATTGAATGATACCTACCTGTACAATTCCAGTAATAAGACAGGTTATAAGAAATGCAATAATTGCACCTTTGGTAGTAACAGTATAACGACGATAATAGTAAATCATTCCTACAGCGGGAATACACAATAGGTTCAATAAGTGAACACCAATTGATAAACCCATCATGAAGAAGAACAATACAATCCAGCGATCGCTTCTTGCTTTTGCAAATTGATCATTGCCTGCTTTTTCATCTGCATGTTCCCATTTCAACATGATCCAGAATACTAAAGCCGTAAAGAAAGAAGACAATGCATATACCTCGCCTTCCACCGCACTGTACCAAAAAGAATCACTAAATGTATAAGCTAATGCACCAACGGCTCCGGCTGCCATGGTAGTAAAAGTTTGTGATGCGTTTAATTCTTCGCCTACACCTACAAACATTTTACGGGCAAAGTGAGTTACACTCCAGAAAAGAAATAAAATAGTAGCAGCGCTGGCTAATGCACTCATAAAGTTCACCGCACTGGCGGCAGTGTTTCCATTATCGCCAAACAAGATGATAAAAAAACGACCGAGTAATACAAACAACGGTGCACCGGGAGGATGGGGTAACTGAACCCCTTTAGCACTGGCGATAAATTCGCCGGTATCCCATAAGCTGCCTCTGGCTTCACGGGTAACGAAATAAACTATCAGGGCAATGAAGAAAACTGCCCAACCTGTAATGTTATTGACTTTTCTGAAGTTCATAAACTAAACTATTGGTTTAATTCCTTTGCAATCTTGTATGTACAGGTAAAGAAGTGTTATTTACCCAAGAATTGAAGGAAAGCAAAAATAGGGTTTCAGAGGTAGATTTCAGTTCCACCGGTCTATATTTAGGAATTTAATCGTAGAGGCAGAAAGACTGGTCCAATTATTCAAAATAAACCTTAACCGTTTGGTAGGAAAGTTGTCCTTGTCGGAGTTTTTCGGAAAATCCTTTCAAGCCAAAAAGCCCGGCGGCATTTCCTTTATTGATGGCAATTTCGAGATAACCGGCACTATTGAACAAGGCTAATTTTTCACCTTCGATAACGTCTGCATAACTTTCGCTGATACGGTCAATCATTTCGTCCCTTTTAAAAACAATGCGGAAGCTGCGGCCTTTGCGTTGTTCTTCAAATTGCTCACGGGTAATATTTACAATTACATTTTCAAAACTATCAATGAAAATGATCTGCCCTTCCATTGAATTTGTATCTAGTAATGGACGTAAATGTCTTTTCTCCACATACTTTACATCGGAATATCCTATATTTTGAATGGATTCGCCATTTACTATTTGATTTACTACTCTTCCCATTACAGTGGTAAGATGAATGGTATTCTTAATAGCAGTTTTCTCAAGCGGAATCCCAATTACTATTTCCGGAGTTTCTTCCAATATCATTGTAAGCAATCCATTGTCTGCACAAATAAGATATTGTTTTTTGTGAAAAGCCAGTAGTAATTGCTCAGGTTTTTTTTCGAAGAGGTTAACTAATATCAGGTGGTAAGAATAGTCGGGAAAATTTTTAATAGCACTCTGGCATACATAGGCCGCCTGAGGATAGTTGAACGGTGGAATATTATGAGAAATATCTACAATCTGAAACTCGGGATTTAATTGTAATAGCTGTGCTTTTACTGCACCCACAAGGTAATCGGGGCTTCCTATATCAGATGTAAGGGTTAGTAAAGGCAAAACAGTTTTTAGTTTATGGTTTGTTGTTTTGTTGGCGTAATTATTTTACGAGCTTACCATCCTTAAAGAAAAATTTGTAAGCCAGTTTATCGGCCAACTTCGGAAAGAATTTTTGCATGAAGACGGTTCGTTTACCTGTAAAAGTAAGCACCAACGTTCTTTTCTTTTTGCGAACTGCTCTTAAAATATGTTCTGCACATTCTTCAGCTGACATCATTTTGCTTTCATCCATTGGTGTTTCCCCATGCGAAGTAGCCTCTTTATTTAATGCAGCACTACGAATGTTTGAAGTGGTAAAACCAGGGCATACCCACATTACATGCACTTCATCAGCCATCAATTCGGTTTTGATAGCTTCCAACCAACCCTGCACTGCAAATTTGCTGGCAGAGTATCCACTTCTTCCGGGCAATCCTCTATATCCTGCAATGGACGAAACGCCAACGATGGTTCCCTTTCTTTCAATGATGGAGTTTAATGCATATTTAGTGCAGTAAACAGTGCCATAAAAATTTATATCCATCACTTTGCGTATAACCTCGGTGTCGGCTTCTTTTAATATTGCCCGCATGGAAATACCCGCATTGTTTATGAGAATATCTATACCGCCAAAGTTTTTGATGGTTGTTTCCATAAAACGGCGGCAATCATTTTCGCTGCTTACATCCGCCACCATCGTATGAAGATAAGCGGAGGGAAAAGCTGATTGCAACATATATAGTTTATCATGATTGCGGCCACAGGTGGCTACTTTCGCACCTTCATTTATCAGTGCTTCAACAAGAGCTTTACCAATGCCTTCGGTGCCGCCAGTAACTACTACTACTTTATCTTTAAAATATGCTGACATGGAAATTTAGTTATTACCTACAAACCTACTCTAAAATGAACAAGTAGAAAACTTAGGTAAATGGTTTGCAAGCCATAAGGTCATGAAAATATCAGGAAATGCTGTTAATAACTGTTTGAAAAAGTTTTGGTATGATAGAGCTTAGCATGTATTTTTGCACTCCCAAAACGGGAAAGGTTGATTTCGTAGCTCAGTTGGTAGAGCAATACACTTTTAATGTATGGGCCCTGGGTTCGAGTCCCAGCGGAATCACTGAGAATCCCCTTCACTCTTCGAAGGGGATTTTTTGTTTTCGGTTGCCAATATCTCTAATAACCTTTCCAGCATCTCAATATACTCCGCTACTTTTCCATGCTGCGTTTCTATATTAATATACCGCAGGTTTCTTTCGCCGCAATAAATACTGAGCGATCCGTCTTTTTTTGCTTTTTCATTATCCTGCCAGATAGAATTATATCCTGCATCCGCCATTTTTTGGTAAAGCAGACTATCGGTAGTTAACGCTATATCATCAATATCTTTTTCAGGATTTTCATACACTGCTTTTGCATCCCGTTGCCGGTTGCCGCCTGCCGTATAACTTTTAATAGAAAATAAACCTTCGGTGTTATTGTGCAGAGCAACTATACAGGATGTACTGTCGGGTATGAATGATAACAAGTATTTCGCAAACTTTTCAATTTCTACAACCGCTTGTTGGCTGGTTCTTTTATTATCCCGCAATGTTTGTTGAATACCAATTCTTGCATAAATGCGATTGGGGTCAAAACCGTAAATAATATTGCCTAGTTTGAAACGTATAACCCGCTGCCCGTTATTTTCAACCTTGATCAGTGTGCCACCTTGTACTTCCAATACTTGAAGAGCTGCTTCTACTGCTGCATCTTCATTGTCATGCATATTGATGTAAACAATATCTTTCACCGTGCCATATTGAATGATTTTTATGGGGATACTTTTGTTGCCAATTTTATAGGATACAGTTTTTTCTACCGGTAGATAAACAGCTTTACTCACCAAAATATTATTATCGGAGGTTTGGGTTAACGCAGCTATCCAAATTAGCAGGGTGAAATAGGTGGTAAAGAGAAATTTCAAGGTTCAATGTTTGAATTAAAGATACTCAACCACCGGAACTTCTTTATACCCGGAAAACGGTATTTATTAAATTGGATCAAAAATAAATTAAAAGGTCAGGAAAGTTCTTCCTTCATCTTTTGCATTACATCTTTTTCTAACATTATCTGGGCAAGATGTATCATATTCATAAATGCACGGGCACCAGAAATGCCGTGCCCTATGATGACAGGTTTGGCTACACCTAATACAGGAGTGCCGCCATATATTTCAAAATTGAAGCGTTCAAAAAAATCATCTTTTACTTTTCGCTGCTGGCTTATTTCATAAAGCGATTCGGCCATTTTCAAAATGATATTGCCGGTAAAGCCTTCGCAAACCATTACATCAGCTTTTGGCTGTAACACATCTCTGCCTTCAATGTTGCCAATAAAATTGATATGTTTATTTTCTTTTAGCAGGGGATAGGTGGCTTGCAATAATAAATTGCCTTTGCCTTCTTCTTCTCCCACATTTACCAATCCTACTTTGGGATTATCAATGCCCAATACTAGTTGCGCATACACAGAACCCATAATAGCAAATTGGTTAAGCTGCTCTGGTTTGCAATCTGCATTCAATCCTACATCAAGCAACAAGCCTGTTCCACCATCTGCTTTTGGAACAATGCTGGAAATAGTGGGACGAATTACACCTTCAAGGGCTTTGATACTAAATAGGGCGCCTACCAGCATTGCGCCAGTATTACCAGCACTGATGAAGGCATCCATTTTACCGGAGGCCAGTAAATGAAAGCCAATAGCAATAGACGATTTTTTCTTTTCCTTTAGAGCTTTAGTAGGATGTTCCTGCATGCCAATCACTTCCTCGGAAGGAATAATTTTAATGTTCTCCAAAGAAACTTCATGCTGCTTCAGTAATTCTTTTATCTGAGCTTCATCGCCTATTAGAAATAGAGTAGCAGGAATGTTATGACCGGATAAATATTCTTTTACCCCTTTCACTGCTTCCAGCGGGGCAAAGTCACCACCCATCATATCTATTCCAATATTCATGCTACTTGATTACAGGATTTATGTATTCTGTGACACTTAACAAAACAACAAATTCCAAATTCCATCAGCAATTTAGCCAAATGGATTTGGAATTAAGAATGTGTACTTAAACAACAGCTTACTGAGCTCTTAAAGGTGCTTTTTCAGCTACCACTTTTCCTTTGTAGTAAAGTTTACCTTCACTTACATGTGCACGGTGACGTACATGTAACTCACCAGTTGTGCTGTCGGTTGATAATGTTGCAGCAGTCGCTTTATAGTGTGTTCTGCGTTTTGCAGTTCTTTGCTGACTGTGTCTGCGTTTGGGATTTGGCATAATTCAAATATTAAAATGTCAATTCAATTATTATTTACTCTAAATCTTTAAACTTTTCTAAACCCTTCCAGATCGGGTTTTCTGCTGGTTTCTTCTCTATTTCTTTGGGCTCCATTTTTTTTAGCATATCCATTGCTTCGCTATTGCAATGTGGTCCGTTCATCTTTTCAAACTCACAGGCCTTTTGTAAAGGGATGCTCAGGACAATAAATTCGTAGATCCAATTAGCTACATCCACATGGCTATCGCTTTGTGCGATGTAGTACATATCAGGATCTTCTTCCTGTTCATTCATCAAATCTGGCTCTTCTACCATTTTTACAGTGATGTTGAATTCATCCCACAGGTCAAATGGTAAATTATTATTGCAACGGTCGCAGGTAACTTCTAAAGCGCCGCCAATTTCAAACTTCATTTGCATGAAAGAACTTTTCTTGTCAAGCAATAGTTTTACCTTGGCTTTGCAGTTTCTGAAATCGGGCTGCTGGAATGCCTCAAAGAACTTGTCATCAATTGAATAGTTGTATTCATGAACACCGGGTTTTAATCCTACAAAAGCTATTTCAAACTCTCGCCGGCGGCTCATGTGTCAACTTTTTAAAAGAGTGTGCAAAGGTAAGGGAATAAACGGAAAAATTAAGGCTGATTTTATATTATTTTCGTAGTTATTCCCGGGTTTAAAAGCCTGATTTTGAAGATATTTAAAAAAATAAAGAGTGCAACAGTTTTTAACCCGTCTTTTTTCCCGACTTATGAAAAGCTGGAGCTGGGTACTACTTATCGTACTCACCATCCTTATAAAATGGGTTTCCTGGTATCCGGGCTGGGTAGAAAGGAACTATAGCACGGGGGTATATCCTTTAATAGCTAAAGTACAGCGGTTTTTATTTGGCTGGATCCCGTTTAGTATCGGAGACTTGTTTTATGCATTTATTATAATGGTTGTTTGCTACCGGGTAATCAAATTTTTCAGATTATTGATTAAAAAGAAACTCACCCGCCGGTATTTTGTATTGGCTATGCAGCAAGGCATTTTTATTTTACTTTTTCTCTATGTCTTCTTTAATCTTTTATGGGGCTTAAATTATAACCGACAAGGCATTGCTTACCAATTAGATTTGAAAGTAAAGCAATATAGTCTAGCCGACCTTGATACATTAACAACGGCCATGCAGGAAAAGGTAAATTACTATGCTGCATTTGTAACCGAAGCACAGCGGGATTCATTTGATAAAAAGAAGACCTTGTTTAATAATGCAGCGGAAGCTTATGATGAAGCAGCCAAGCAATATTCATTTTTGAAGTATCATCCAACATCAATCAAACCATCTTTATTTAGTTATCTCGGAAATTATTTAGGCTTCCAGGGATATTATAATCCGTTTTCAGGAGAAGGACAGGTTAATACAACAGTTCCGAGATTTCTGGAACCATTTGTTACTACACATGAAATTGCCCACCAGTTGGGGTATGGAAAAGAGAATGAGGCCAATTTTGTGGGATACCTGGCTAGTAAGTCCTATAACTCCGCTATCTTTCGTTATTCGGTGTATTACGACATGTATAATTATGCAGTAGGAGAGGTATATAGAAGAGATACAACATTAGCGAAGTCATTTCAGGTAACAGCACATCCGCAGGTAAAAAAAGATCAACAAGAGTTTATAAAATTTTATCGCCGGTATAAAAATCCTGTTGAACCAGTTGTAATGTGGGGTTATGGACATTTTTTAAAAGCCAATAATCAACCAGCAGGAAAGAGAAGCTATAATGAAGTTGTAGCCTGGCTTATTGCTTATTATAAAAAATTTGGTATTGGGGCTTTGTAAACCTAATCATTTTTAAACTGTTATAGAGCTATGAGCAATGTTTGGAAATTTGTCATATCAGTCAGCGTTCCTGTAATATTAGGAGGAGTAGGCGGACTATTCAATGTAACAGCTATTGATGGTTGGTATCAAACAATCAATAAACCGTCCTGGAATCCGCCTAGCTGGATTTTTGGCCCGGTGTGGACAACACTTTATGTGATGATGGGAATTGCATTGTACCTGGTGTGGAAAGCAGAAGCCAGTAGTATTCTAAAGAAAACAGCTATAACTTTATTTGCTATTCAATTTATATTGAACTTTTTCTGGTCATTTATATTCTTTTACCAGCAAGAAATGGGTTGGGCATTAGTAGAAATAATTGGAATGTGGGTTTTTATTCTTCTTACCATTTTTGCTTTTGCCAATGTTAGCAAAACGGCGGCATGGCTACTCGTTCCATATATCAGTTGGGTAAGTTTTGCAACGGTTCTTAATTTCACACTCTGGAAGTTGAACAGTTAGGGTTTTCGAAGATTGAGATTTCTAATATTCAGCGAGTCTAAAAGTGATTTAAATTTTGTTTCATCGAAAGGTCCCTCTACTATTTCGTTCGCATTTAGAAATTGCTCATCCTTTGTTTTGTCGATCAAATAGAATTCACTATTTAATTTTATAAAAATATGTTTATCCGTCCATCCAATTTCATCTACCTCACCTCTGCCATGTCCATCTCCATTTCCCATATCATAATACAATCTCCATTTATCTGAATCAGATTGTTCTAAAAAATAGGGACCAGGAATGTTTTTTGTTGGGCTAGACATATCACCGCATCCTGTTGTAAGTAATAGTAAACAGTAAAGTAATACATTGAACTTTTTCATAACTCCCCCTTTAGGGGTAGGGGTTTAAAATTTATTCTTCCACATCATACTCTCCACCGGTCTGTCTGGCTGATTACTGTATTTGGAATTTTTCTTTTTATCATACGACACTTCAATGGGTCCTTCCACCGGAAAATAGATTAATTGGCCAATCGGCATTCCTTTATAAACTTTTACCGGTTGTTTTACTGAGATTTCCAACGTCCAGTTGCCACAAAAACCAACATCACCTTTACCAGCCGTAGCATGAATATCAATTCCCAATCTTCCCGTTGATGATTTGCCTTCCAAAAAAGGAACATGGGCATGGGTCTCCGTGTATTCTTCAGTTACACCCAAGTAAAAAATATGGGGATACAACACTATACCCTCATCCGGTATTTCAAAATAATCGATCTGATTGTGCTTCTTTGCATCTATCATATGTTCTTTATAAGTAGCAAGTGTTTTTCCCAAATGCACATCATATGAATTACTGCCCAGGCATTCCCGGTTATACGGAAATACTTTAATGGTACCTTTCTCTATTTCTTCTAATATTCTTGTGTCTGATAAAATCATAATTTATTTTTTAATCGGCTGCATTGCTGTCCTGGGTTTATCGAAAGATCAACTTTCGTTGCATTGGACACTTCTACAGCATATCTTTACTTGCCATTTACGGACTGCCAAAGTAAACAGGAAACAGTAACTAATGCCGATTTTTTTTCAACAACAAATCAACGAAAACACCCGTTTGGGTATTTGGAAGATAGAAGAGACCGAAGAATTCTTTAAAGGCAATGTGCCATTACACCGGGAAGTGACCCATCCGCACAAACGGCTGCAACATTTGGCTGGTCGTTTCCTTTTGCAATTCCTTTTTCCTGATTTTCCCTATCAATTGATAGAAATTGCTGATACCCGTAAACCGTTTTTGCCAGATACCCAATACCATTTTTCCATTTCGCATTGCGGTGATTATGCTGCAGCGATAGTCAGCAAAAACCAACGTGTAGGTATTGATATTGAAATACCGGTAGAAAAAATTGGAAAGATCATGTACAAATTTTTAAGTAGTACCGAACATGAAATATTTAACCTGGTGCAAGGTTTGAAAACTAATACTGCCTTAATGAGTTTTAATGAGCCCACTATTTTATGGTCGGCAAAAGAAGCGGTATTTAAATGGTATGGGGGCGGAGGAGTGGACTTTCGCCGAGAAATACAATTACAAAAGCAAAATGAAGAAACTAATGTTATAGATTGCTTTTTTTCAAAAAATGAAACGGCACTAACAATTCATTACAAATTGTTTGATGGATTGGTATTAGCATGGATTGTTAACTAAATTTTATTTCTACATATTGTTTTTTCAAATTTCTTTGTAGAAATATTTAAATCATGAAAATAATTTTTTCACTACTCCTTATTGCCACATTGGCGGGCTGCGGCCCCAGGATCTACAAGTCAAATGAATTTGATGCTGCATTAGCAAAGCATAAAACAGTTGCTATACTTCCGGCTGATGTAACAACGACCTTGCGTCCTAACGAAGCAAAGAAGGTAACTGCCGAACAATTGCAAGACATCAATGAAAAGACTGGGTTTGCCATACAGGATAAAATGTATAGTTGGTTTTTACGCCGGTCTGATAAATTTGCATACACCGTTACTTTCCAGGATGTAACAAGAACCAATGCGTTATTGAAGCAAGCTGGCATTTCCTATAACGACCTGGCAGCAAAAGACAGAACTGAATTAGCTAAACTGTTAGGTGTAGATGCAGTACTTCAAAACAGATCTAGTATGGAAAAGCCAATGTCTGATGGTGCGGCTATTGCTGTTGGAGTAATATTTGGAGCATGGGGTAATACCAATAATGTGCAGACAACAATTAATATCCATGATGGCAAATCCGGTAATTTATTGTGGAAATATGATTACCAGGCTTCCGGCTCAGTTGGCTCATCGGCTACTAATCTGGTGAATGCTCTAATGAGAAATGCGTCTAAGAAGTTTCCTTATAGTGCAAAGGATTAGGTGAGGCTATATCCCGCAAAGAAGTTTTTTTTTCTTTGCGGGATATTAATTTATTCTTCTTCTGATCCATCTTCCAACAAATTCAAATCAACATCGCTGCCAGAAATTCCTTCTATTGAACCACGAACATGGGCGGCACTTAGCAATACTTTATCTAATTGTTTTTCCCGTTGCTTCCAAAGTTTTTCCATAGCATCTCTTTCCTTCTGTATGGATAGTCGCATACTCATAAAACCTTCCCGGATGGCTTGCCATTGTTCTGCAAACTCTCGGCTAGTGAGGTAATCATATAACAAATGCATTTTATCTCCACGATTCTCCTGGCTTTTTAACGCGGTTGAAATTTTTATTATTCCATCACGCAGCATTTGAACGATTGGTTTTACTTCTGCAAATGTGCAGATCCACACGCCATCCTTTTCTCCGAATCTGTCGAGTTCTTTAGGCAAAGCTTGTGTAACAATTACTGCTACATCGGCACCCTGGCTGCGCATATCTGCTTTTAATTTTTCGATCCAGTCGTTACCAAAATCTTTTGTTCGTTTACTTTCAAAAATAATCTTGCCACACTCTTGTCCAAAATTGTTGCGAACCGTTTGTATACAATCAGCACCACGAACACCCTTTCCTACTTCGCTTATTACATCAAATGGAAATGCAGCACTCAGCATTTCTTCCAATGCCAATTCCTGTACTTCGCCTTGCAATTGCATAGAGCCTTGTTCTGCTTTGCGGCGCATTTCTTCCGCCAGTTTTTTCTGGTCGTCGAGTTGTTTTTCTAATTCTTTTAGCCGCATCTGGTATTCAGTATCTTTTGCAGCTACTTTTTGTTCTTCAATTTTTCGAATGTCTTCAGTTAGTTTTTCCCTGGCTTGTTGTAATTGCCGTTGAACGTTTAATTCTATTTCAGCTTCTTTGTTTTTTAGTTCTTGTTCTTTGCGTAGAAAATCGGCTTCTTTTTGGCGGGCTAATTTTAGTTTTTCTTCGTTGTCTTTATTGTTTTCCTGTAATAATCGGAGCTGATTCTCAAAGTCAGCAGCAATTGTTTTTCTTAGACTTTCTTCAATCTGGGATTGTAATTTTTGCTTTTCAGATTGTAGCTGCTGCTGGTGTTCCAGTTCTTTTTTTTGTAATTGTTGCTGAAACTCTTCTGCTTTTTTCTTTTGCCAGTCCGCAGCTTTGTTTCTCAATTCCTTTTCAACCTCTTCCCGAATTGCTTCGTTGGGTTCAAAAAAAGTTCCGCAGTTGGGGCATTTTATTTCAGTTGACATTGGTATTTATTCCTTTGTTTCAAATCTACAAATAAAAAAAGCGATTCATTTTATTGAATCGCTTTAAAAAAGTGCCCCGGAACGGAGTTGAACCGTTACGACCGTTGCGGGTCACAGGATTTTAAGTCCTGCGTGTCTACCAATTCCACCACCGGGGCGACACTTTTAAAAATTTTTTCAGCCTTGTCGAAATCTTGTTCAGTAGAATTACTGCAGTACAAGAGTGCGACGCAACTGGGTTGATAGTAGTAATTAGCAGGGCCAATAATCGTACTATCAAAAAAAATCCCTCCACCGTAGGAGGAAGGATTTCCTGAGCGAAAGACCGGGCTCGAACCGGCCACCCCGACCTTGGCAAGGTCGTGCTCTACCAAATGAGCTACTTTCGCAATTGTTTGCCGGACTCTTTATCCAGCTCTTAAAAGAACTTATCCGCCTTTTTATCGGCGGGATGCAAAAATAAGGCTTGCACCCTTTTTAAAAAAATTTTAAGCTGATTATTTGTACTTGGGAGTGTATTGTGAACTCTCCTGAACGGGGGCTTCTATTTTGCTATACCTTTTGGTAGATAACATATAGCAGCCACCCAGTACAAAAGCAACGATACATGCTACTTGCAGGTAAAAAAGGAAGGCCGATGAGGATACCCAGTTATGAGTGAAATCCCTGTCCTGTACTTTTTGTAATTCCTGTTGGTATTCGTGTTGGTTATTCATGTTGCAACTTTGTGGTGCAAAAATAAGGGTTCGGCAATATAAAATCACTTTGTTGTATCGACAATTTCTGAGAAATACTTCTTCTTTTTGACAAAATGAAGCCAGGCCACATTTTTTTGCAACAATCCGGAAAGGGGTGCTTTTTTGCTCATAGAAAAAACACTTTGCTTTTTATGAAATAACCACCATTTAATAAATGCCAGGTGTGCTTTGAAAATAGCTATAAAATATCCGCCATCACCATTTAGCAATCCTTTCCATGCAGACACAGCATCTAAAAAAAATCTTACCGGTACTACAATTATTTTTTTAGAGAAGGGAAGATTTTTGGATAGCATGATCCGGTTATTCCGGAAATTGAGAAATGTTTTTAATGAATTGCCCTTTGGTAAAGTGCCACCGCCAACATGGTATACAACAGATGCAGGGCAGGAATAAATTGTATGTCCAGCCAATTGGATGCGCCAGCATAGATCAATTTCTTCCTGGTGTGCGAAAAAATATTCGTCAAAACCTTTCATAGCATGATATACAGATGCCCTGATAAATAATGCAGCGCCACTTGCCCAGAAGATGGGTTCCGAATTATCATACTGTCCTTGGTCTTCTTCAAACACATCAAAAATTCTTCCTTTGGCAAATGGATAGCCAAATTTATCTAACCAACCCCCGGCTCCACCGGCATATTCAAATAATTTTCTATTGTGATAAGTGAGTAGTTTGGGTTGGCAAGCTGCGATAGTTGAGTCGCTTTCTAACAATGTTGCCATTGGTTGCAGCCAGTTTGGTTCAACTTCTACATCAGAATTAAGCAACATATAATAATCGGAGCTAACCTGTTTCAGTGCTTCATTATATCCTTTGGCAAAACCGTAGTTTTTGTGGAGCCGGATCAATCGAATAGTTGGATAAGTAGCGGTAAGAAAATTTATGGAATCGTCTGTAGAGCCATTGTCAGCAACAATAACTTCCAAATTTGTATAGGAAGTAGCTAATACGGAAGGAAGAAATTTTTCGAGGTAATGTTTCCCGTTCCAGTTAAGTATTACAATAGCAACCTTAGGTGATGCGTTCAATGGTGTTAAAATATTTATTCAAAAATACGGGAAGCCGGTTTATCCGTGGTAAATTCGAAATATGTTTCGGCAACTACTTAATTTAAGAACTGTGTTGGCAATTGTTGCCATATTTATTGTATCCGGCACTGTTTTTTACTCTCAATACCTCGCAAAAAACATTGCAACCAGGGAAAGGGAAAAGGTGGAACTATGGGCTGCTGCTGCCCGGTCATTACTTAGCCTGAATACAGACGATATTGAACTTCCCAAGAAAATAATTGATGCTAACTATGATATTCCAATTATTGAAACGGATGAAAACGATAGTATCACTGGTTCAAGAAATCTTGATTCTGCGATGATTGCGGACGATACTAATTATTTAGAAAAAAAATTAAGAGTATTGAAGTCCGCTAATCGTCCTTTAATTTATCCTGACCCTATTAATAACGGAAAGGAGAGCAGGTATTATTATGGACATACTCAACTATTGAATGAAGTACGATATTATCCAATCGTACAACTTGTTATTGTCGCACTTTTTATCATAATTGTTTTTCTTTCGCTGCGCAGTAATTATCGTTCCGTACAAAACCAGGTGTGGGCAGGTATGGCCAAAGAAACAGCTCACCAATTGGGAACACCTGTATCATCATTAGAAGGATGGGTAGAAATGTTGAAAGAAACAAAAGGCAATGAAAAAATTGTAGCGGAATTGGAAAAGGATGTTGACAGGTTGCGTTTGGTATCAGACCGCTTTGGAAAAATTGGAAGCACTCCACAATTAGAAGAGATAAATTTAGTGAACCAGATCAACAGTATGGTTGATTACATGCGGAAAAGGGCAGCAGGTAAAATTGTGTTCACGGTTAATTCATTCGGACAGGATGAAATACTGGCAATGGTATCACCACCTTTATTTGATTGGGTGATTGAAAATTTATTGAAGAATGCATTGGATGCCATGGAAGGAAAGGGCAGGATAGTGGTGGATATTAACGATGAGAAGGCGAATTTAACAATAGATGTAACTGATACCGGAAAAGGAATCAGCAAGCAAAATATTGCTAATGTATTTAAACCCGGATTTACAACAAAGAAAAGAGGGTGGGGGCTGGGACTTAGTCTTTCCCGCCGAATTATTCAACAATATCATAAAGGACAAATTTTTGTAAAAAAATCAGAAGCCGGAAAAGGAACTACGTTTAGAATTGTGCTGAAAAAGTAAAATCTTTACATTTGCAGTCTTTCTTGCGAAAATCGGGAATGGGTTGCCCAGGTGGCGAAATTGGTAGACGCACCACCTTGAGGTGGTGGCGCTGGAAACGGCGTGCTGGTTCGAATCCAGTCTTGGGCACAAAAAAAGGTTAGAATTTTCTAACCTTTTTTTGTTGTTATTTCTTCATTAGTTAAATACATAACTGTACTCAATCTTACCAGTCATTTGTTTATCATCGTTAAAAAGTGCTTCTTTACTTTTTAATCCTTTGGCATCAAAAACATATCTCCAGATAAGATAACCAAGACTTATACTTGAAGTCGGAGTAATTTTTTGAATCACCCGGTCATTATCATCATACTCAAACATAACATCAGGTAATAGTTTCTTCAATTTAGAATTGTAACGTACAATATCGGTCACCCGGTTTTTATCATCATAATAGTAGTAGAGATAACCTGTTTCAACTCCTCTGCGAAACGTTCTTTCTTCTCCGGGGTTACCATTGTCGTCGGTTACCAATCGAATTTCGAGGCTATCACCGCCTGTATTACCTGCACTGATTATCCTCCACATTTTTTCTGGCTTTCCGGAACTATTGTAAATCCACAGATGAGTTTCTATTTGATTAAAATTGTTTTCTGGGTCAGTAACAATGTTTTGAATTTTTGTTATTCTCCCACTGGCATCATATTCATAACTGGTAGTACTTTGCACAGCAGTAGAAGAATCAACAGTATTTATAACTCGTCCCTGGTTATCAAAGCGGCTATACACAACTGTTTTATTAAGGCCTGCAAAAGAGGATGATTTTAACGCTGTACCATTTTCTTTTACTTCATGAAACTCTGAGAAGTCGTTTGATTTAGCTCCTTGCTTATCATAACCGGTTGCTGAAACGGTTCTTACTTTATTGGCCTGGTAAGTTTTCATCTGGCGGTTTGTTTCCTGGGTGCCGATAATGTCGTTGTAATAGTATTGTGCTTGCAGGGTAGAAAAAGTGAGAATAGTAAATAAGAGAAGGATGCTTTTCATACTGGATATATTGTTTTTCAAGTCAAAAGTAGTTTAATTGTTCAGTAACGAAAAAGATTGACAGCTTGTATTTTTTGTACTTATTTTTAAGAAAATTTTATTGTGTCTCACATTCCCCACCGAAAAGAGAAAGATTGCCTGAACTGCGGCACCATAGTGCAGGGGGATTTTTGCCATAATTGCGGCCAGGAAAACATAGTTCCTAAAGAAACATTCTGGCACATGGTTACCCATTTTTTTTATGATATCACCCATTTCGACAGCAACTTTTTTCACACTATCCATCATCTGATTTTAAAACCTGGTTTTTTATCAAAGGAATATTTGGCAGGGAAGCGGGCCAGATATCTGCATCCTATTAAGATGTATGTTTTTACATCAGCCATTTTCTTCCTTCTTTTCTTTACTTTTTTTACGCCTAGGGGAAATTTCACCATGAACCCAGACCAGTTATTGTCAGCAAAAGAGAGGGTTGGTTATATTAAGAAGTTGCAAGACAGGTTGAAAAAGGATACGGGAAATATAATACTAAAGGAGGCTTTGAGAATTGCAAAAGACACGGTTAATCCTGTTACACAGAAAGACATGTATAAAGCAATAGAAGAAGAAGGAGGCGTTATACAGTTCGGTTCTGTAAATTATAAAACAATGCAAGAGTATGATTCACTGGAAGCATTGTTGCCAGCAGCTGAGAGAGATGGTTGGTTTATGCGCAGGCTAACCAAAAAACAAATTGAGGTTAATAATAAGTATCGTAATAACCCGGAAGAGGCGTGGAAGAAATTAGGAAATAATATTTTACATAAGCTTCCTTATATGTTATTTGTTTCTCTGCCCCTGTTTGCACTTATTTTACGCTTGGTTTACATCCGGCGTCGTAAAGAGTTTTACTTTGCAGATCATGGAGTGTTTACCATTCATTTGTATGTATTTAGTTTTTTATTACTGTTAGTAGTATTTGCAGTGGCAGAATTGGAAAATGCTATTCATACGGGAGTGCTCGAATGGCTTGTTTTGCTGCTCTTCTTTTTATTGTTCTTTTATCTATACAAGGCAATGCGTAATTTTTACAAGCAGCGAAGAGCTAAAACACTCATTAAATTCCTGCTGGTTACTATTTTATCAGTTGTAATGATGACGGTGTTGTTCCTTTTCTTTGTTTTCTTTTCGGCATTTACTTTTTAATATTATAAAATATGGATTCAAAATCGGGTGCTGCTTTTATACGGTTAGTTGACATAATGAATGAGCTGCGGGAAAAATGCCCCTGGGATAAAAAGCAAACAATTCAGTCGCTCCGGCAAATGACGATTGAAGAAATGTATGAACTGGCGGATGCTATCACAGAAGAAGATTGGAAAGGGATAAAAGAAGAACTGGGGGATATGTTACTGCATATTGTTTTTTATGCAAAAATTGGAAGTGAGCAAAAGCAGTTTGAGTTGGATGAAGTGATAAATGGAATTTGTGAAAAGCTTATCAGCCGTCATCCGCATATTTATAGCGATCCCGCAAATGCGGGACAAGTTATAGAAGTAAATGATGCAGACGATGTAAAACGCAATTGGGAGAAACTCAAACTAAAAGAAGGTAAAAAATCGGTGATTGAGGGAGTTCCAAAATCACTACCCGCTACAGTAAAGGCGATGAGATTACAGGAAAAAGCGAAACAGGTGGGCTTTGAATGGGATAATAAGGAGCAGGTTTGGGATAAGGTTGAGGAGGAGATTTCGGAACTAAAAGCCGCAATAGCTGAGGGTAGCAAGCTAAAAACAGAGGAAGAGTTTGGCGATGTTGTCTTTTCTTTAATTAATTATGCACGGTTTTTGCAAGTGGATGCCGAAAATGCCCTGGAGCGAACTAATAAAAAATTCATCCACCGGTTTACACAGATGGAACAATTAGCCTTGCAAAATGGAAAAGCTTTACAAAATATGAGTTTGCAGGAAATGGATGCCATCTGGAACACCATCAAACATCAACGGCAACAGGATTAGTGAAGCCACTCAAAAAAAATATTTTTTTTAATAAGTACAGCTTGCTGTTTTTCTCAGCAGTGCTATTTGCATTTTCATTTTTCTTCAACAAACTTTATAGCAACCGCTCATCTGTAGCACAAGAGGTGCGGCTGGCAGAAAAATACTTGCACAAACAAGAAAAGGATTTTGCAGCCCTGACCAGTGATACTACTTTGATAAATAAATTACTCAAAAGCGAAGAATCACTGCAGGAGTTTGAAGGCCTTGCTGCAAAACAATATGGTTTCTTTCTTTATAGCGAGAATGAGTTTGGGCAAACAGAAATGAAGTTTTGGAGCGACCAATTAAATGTACCGCCGCCAGACCTGCTTGCTTCAACGGATGGCGACTATTTTATTCATTTATCAAACGGCTGGTATTATTGTATCAGAAAAACGTTACCTGCTGTTAGTTTTAATGACAAAGTGATTTCTTGTGCCTTGATACCTGTTCGGTCTGAATTTTTTATTGAGACTGATTACTTACCTAAAAAATTTGCGTACAGCAGCACTGCAGATAAAAGAGTGCTTATAAGTAAAAAAGTAACTGAGTTCCCGGTAAAATCAATCTCCGGCAATCCTTTATTCTATCTCGAAAAGAAAACCGCAGCTGCTGTTCCATATAATGATAAGCAAACAATATTCCTTCGCTTTGGGGCATTGATATTTCTATTTCTTTTCCTGCACCTTTTGGCTGATTCGGTGGCAAGAAAGTATGGCGCATGGACAGGAATTGGTATGTTGGTATTGCTACTACTGGCTGTTCGTCTTATTACTTATTATTACCCTTCTTTATTGAACTTACGGCAATTTGAACTTTTTGACCCCAGTATTTATGGCTCTAATCCAATACAACGTTCTCTGGGTGATCTATTGATCAATTCGCTTTTTTTATGCTGGGTGGTTTTGTTTGCCTGGTCCAAGCTGCGGGATTTTGAAAATCCTGCGGCCAGTTTTTCTGTACGTTATAAATGGGTAGCTGGTATATTTTCTTTGTGCCTGTTGTTATTTTCTACTTTTGTATTAGCAACAGTCATTAGAAGCCTTGTATCAGATTCTACTATATCGTTTGATGTAACAGATTTCTTTAGTCTTAATTTTTATACGGTTGCCGGCTTTGCTGCATTAGCCTGTTTATCGCTTTCGTATTATTATCTGTCGCAATTACTTTTTCGTTTTATATTCCCCTTATTCAAAGGAAGAAGCTTTCTTATTTATTTTGCTATCGGATTGGCAGGATTGATTTACCTGACGATACGTTCTGGTAATTCGGAGGTATTGTTTTATTTGCCGGTATTGCTTTGGTTATTGGTTTATACATGGTTTGTCAATCGGCGTTCACTGGTTATTAATCATGTTCGAATCAATATTGCAGGTACACTTTCCTGGATATTTGTTTTTTCTGTTTCTATTGCTGCTATTATGCTTTCTGAAAATGGAAAAGTGGAATGGGAGAAAAGAAAAAGGCTTGCAGATAAATTAGCTATACAAACCGATCCTTCCAGCGAACGGTTAATGAGTATTGCTATTAAGTATTTAGACAATGATTTTTTGAGTGATAATTTCTTCCGTTTTAAAGATGAACAAGGTAGTGGACAATTTAGAGATAGTATAATTGCGGGAAACTACAGTGGTTATCTTAACAAGTACGATACAAGATTATATGTGTATGATGAGTATGACAGACCATTGTTCAATGAAGACCCCACCTCATTTGAAGCGTTAAATGTAATTTTTACGGTACAGTCGAAGCCAACGGAAATTGAAGGCCTGTATTATTATGAAACATCTTTTGATAAGTTTAATTACATCATCCGCAGAGATGTGATAGATACAACAAATAGTAAACTCGGCTCATTTTTTATTGTTTCTAACCTGAAAAATTTTAGCCGTGATGCCTTATTTCCCGAATTATTCCGCCAGAATAGAAAAACTGATTTAGAAAACTCCCCCATTTATTCTAATGCAGTTTATATAAGAAATAGATTGGTATCTCCCCCGGGTAATTATCCTTTTGCTACCTGGCTTAATGGAGCTGAAATACCGAAGGAAGAGTTTAAAACAAAAGAGAATGGAGATTATACAGAGCTGTGGTACAAGGCCAGTAATGACAAGGTGGTGGTAATAGCCCGTAAAAGGGAAACTACAATTGAAACAATTACTTTGTTCTCGTATATTTTTTGTTCGTTTCTTTTCCTGGTTGCTTTTGTGCAATTACTTTCATTATTATTTAAAACAGGCTATAATTGGAAGGGATTTCGCAAATTGTTGCAATTAAATATCCGTTCTCAAGTACATACTACTATTATCTTCATTAGTGTTTTTTCGTTTCTTGTAATAGGAGTAGCTACCATTTCTTTTTTCATTGGTAGATATGAACGTAGTAATAATGACAAGCTGAGCCGTACCATGAAGATCATGGTGAATGAAATGGAAAAAAAACTAGCTGATCACAGCACATTCGATGATGTGGTAAAGATTTACGACTCTGTATCAAACTATGATTTACAACTATTGGTGGATGAAGTATCTGATATACATGGGGTGGATGTAAATGTGTATAGCCTTAGGGGTGATTTACAGGTTTCATCAGAGGCCAACGTTTACAGTCATGGGGTACTAAGTAAGAAAATGGATCCGGCAGCATTCTATCGGTTAGACAGGCTGCGATTAGTGCAATATTCTCAGGATGAAACCATAGGCAATTTTGAATTTTTGAGTATGTATTCTCCCGTACGGGATGAAGAAGGAGATGTGTATGCGTATATCAATATTCCCTACTTTACTTCCAAACCAGAACTGAGGCAGGAAATATCTAACTTCCTTGTAACAATTATCAACCTTAATGCTTTTATTTTCTTAATTGCCGGCTTAATTGCTTTATTTATTACCAATCGTATCACCCGGTCATTCTCACTGATCAGCGACAAGATGAAGGAAGTAAACCTGGGTAAACATAATGATGAGATTGAGTGGAACAGGGATGACGAAATTGGCGAGCTGGTAAAGGAATATAATAAGATGGTGGCAAAATTGGGTGATAGTGCAACTGCATTAGCCAAAAGCGAAAGAGAAGGTGCATGGAGAGAAATGGCAAGACAGGTGGCGCATGAAATTAAAAACCCATTGACGCCAATGAAACTGAGTATGCAGTATTTGCAAAATGCGATTAATAGTAACCAGCCCAACGTAAAAGAGTTGTCAAGCAGTGTTGCCAATACATTGGTAGAACAAATTGACCATCTTTCTAAAATTGCAGCAGACTTCTCTCAGTTTGCCAACATTGGCACAGCAAAAGTTGAAGATTTTGATTTGCATGATGTGATTAGTTCATTAAAAGATCTATTCAGTCGCAACGAAAATGTGCGGATAACCTGGTGGCCGGTTAATGACAGGTTAATGATGCAGGCAGATAAGACACAAATGAACCGGTTGTTTACCAACCTATTTGCAAATGCTGTAGAAGCTACTAAGGAAGATGAAGTGTGTAGTATTGAAATTGCTGAACGTCGTGACGGGAATACTATTCACATCAGTATAAAAGATAATGGTGAGGGTATCCCTGTTGAAATGCAGGAAAGAATCTTTGTTCCCAATTTTACGACCAAGTCGTCTGGCACTGGTTTAGGATTAGCTATGTGTAAAGGAATAGTGGAGCAAGCCAAAGGAAATATATGGTTCGAAACGGCACAAGGGAAAGGAACTATTTTTCATGTAGAGCTGCCGGTTCTATAATCGGATTGAAATTTTTATTCAGACGATTTCCTTTACAAATCTTTCATATGTTAATTCCCACAAATTTACCTGTTGTTCAAAATTGATAATGCCTGGAATTGTCCTATGTGTTATAATAAATTGAAAACCGATTTTTGCTAAAGTTTTATTTGGAGCAGGGTTTAGCGAATAGGGTTCACAATATATTTTTTTTAGTTTCATATTTTTGAAAAAGAAGGGTAGCGTCGACTTTACAAGGTTCTCACCAGCGCCTTTTTGTCTTAAGTTGTGCGTCCATAAATGCAGGTGCATATAAGCTTCTTCGCCAAACTTTATTTTATTGATATTGGAATGACCAATTGCTTTTCCGTCCATCTGCCAGATAATGCAGTACGATTTCTTTTCTTCATACGGCTGGCCCAATTGTTCTGAAAGTGCTTTTCTCATGTCTTCTTTACCGGGCATTTTACCTGTGTCAACACCCATGCCAAGTAAAAATTGATCATCAGCTCCCAGCCAGTACTGAATTATTAAATCAATATCCTGCTTCTGCATTTCTCTTACTGATAGAATAGGATTGTTCATGCAATGTTAGATTCCTTTTTTCTTCTTAGTGTTGGATAAAAATTCTTCAAACTCATTCAGTGAATAGCTACTCAAATTGTACTTCTTTGTCATTCCACCTTTCTGCGCAGCCAGTACTCCATACTTTACATCATCATATCCTTCCAAAGAATGGGCGTCGGGGTCTATAGAAAGCAGAACGCCTTTCTCAATGGCATATTCAATCCATTTCCAATCAATATCTAAACGACGTGGGTGAGCATTTAATTCAATTACCACATGATTGGCAGCGCAGGCTTCAATTATTTTTTTATGATCAACCGGGTAACCATTGCGGCTTAACAATAAACGACCCGTCATATGGCCCAGAATTGTTGTGTAGGGGTTTTCAATAGCAGTCAGCAATCGCTTCATCGCTTTTTCCTCATTCATCTTCAGGTTACTGTGTACAGATGCGATGACAAGATCGAATGTTTTTAGAATCTCTTCCGGGTAATCTAAACTTCCATCGTTTAAAATATCACTTTCAATACTTTTAAAGATTTTAAACGGGGCCAGTTGACTATTGAGTTGATCAATTTGTTGCTGTTGTGCTATTATTCGATCTACTTTCAACCCATTTGCATAGAATGCAGTTTGAGAGTGATCGGAGATAACTAAATATTCCAATTCCCGTTTGATACATTCATCCGCCATTTCTTCCAAAGTATTGGCTCCATCACTCCACTTACTATGGCTGTGGATGATGGAACGGATGTCGCCGGGCTCTATTAATTCAGGAAGGGTGTTATTTTTTGCTTTTTCAATGATGCCAGCCGTTTCCCGGAGGCAGGGGGTGATGTATGGAATTGTGGCTTCAGTGAATACCGCCTCGTCATTTTCGCCATCTCCGTAGGAAATTGAAGGAAATGCCTTCTCAAATGCTTCAATAAATGCAGGGCTGCCGGTGGTTAGGAATTGTCTTTTGGTAATATTCTCTTTTCCTGTGTATAAGCGGAGTTTTAATCCATTCTTCAACTTGTACAATAAGTTGTCTTCATTTTCTTCCAGTAATTCAGGTGGTTGTGCTGTTTGAAATTTAGGTTTAATGGCATCGTTTGTTTCTGCAACAACGAATTCTAATTCTTCAATTGTTAATTCCTGCCGCCGGTATGCACCTGTTGCTCTTACTTTATCAGGCGTAAATAATTTGCGTAAATAATTTTCAACCTGAGGGTATATTTCTTCTAGCTGGGCGAATAAAAAGTTTCCCTGGTTAAGAAAATAGAATTCAATTCCTTCTTGTACGTTTGTTTGTGTTTTTTCTCCGAAGCCTTTAAAAAGTGTTAGTCTGTTTTCATTGCAGGCATATAATAATTCACCCAACGATTCTATTTCCATCTCTTTCCAGATGGTATTTATTTTTTTTGGACCAATTCCTTTTATGTTCAGCATTTCAATGACACCGGGTGGAGTAGTATTTATTAACTCACTCAACACTTCTAATTTTCCGGTTTCTAATAATTCAACCACCTTTTTTCCGGTGCTTTCTCCAATTCCTTTTATTAAAAATATTTTTTCCCGGGGGGTGTCTTTTAGCTGATTTGGGAGCTTTTCGATGTTAAATGCGGCGGCGGCATAGGTTTTCGACTTGAAAGAATTTTCGCCATGTATGTCCATTAATTTGGAAAGCAACGAAAAATTATCAGCAATGGTGGAGTTATCCATGCTGCTAATTTAAGAATTACTTAGTCACAGATGAGGCGACAAAAATTTCTTATCAATAAAATTTTCGGAGTATCCTAATAGAAAAAACTGAGACATTGAAAATGTTGTTTTCCCTATGAAAACAAGGCATAAAAAAAGTCCTGAGTGATCAGGACTTTAGGTTTAGTTGAAGAAGTTTTTCAACTTATTTCTTTTTCTTAGCAGCTTTCTTCTTAGGAGCAGCTTTCTTTTTAGGAGCCGCTTTCTTTACCGCTTTTTTTGCAGCTTTTTTCTTAGTAGCCATTTTGTTTAGAATTTAATGTTAGTATAAATGGGTTAACGATAGTAAAAATAACAATTATTTTATACTACCCAAATTTTTTTTCCACAAAATTCCAAACGGGCTAACAAACCGGCTTATGCTTCTACTGGTGCAATTGAAACAAATGTCTTGTCATTTCTTCCTTTACGGAATTCAACAAGACCATCAGTTAATGCAAATAATGTGAAGTCTCTTCCAACTCCAACATTTTTTCCAGGATGATAAGTGGTACCACGTTGACGAACGATAATGTTGCCATTGATTGCAGGTTGACCGCCAAAGATTTTTACACCAAGACGTTTGCTGTGTGAATCACGGCCGTTCTTTACGCTACCTTCACCTTTCTTATGTGCCATTGTATTAAATTAAATTGATGAGTTAATTAGTTTATCAGTTCAAAAAGAAAACTGATTAAGCAATACTTGTTACTTTAATTTTTGTATACGCTGTACGGTGTCCTTTCTTTTTGTGAAAACCTTTTCTTCTTTTTTGCTTGTAAGCAATTACCGTATCACCTTTTACCTGGTCAATGATCTCAGCAGCAACAGTTGTTCCTACAGATAATTTACCATCGGCAGATGCCAATAATACTTCAATGCCTTCTACCTTATCACCGGCTTTACCTTCTAAACGAGGTACGTACAAAGTCTGGTCTTTTTCTACTTTGAACTGTTGTCCGGCTACTTTTATTACAGCTATCATACTATTAAAATTAGGACGGCAAAGGTAAGGGGAAAAATCGTACCCGCAAACGGGAAATCAAAGATTTATGAACATTAAATACCCCCTTTTTTGCCGGGGCATCCGTTATATTTGTACCCCTTTTGGGTTTTCTGTTACTTAGCGCAAAATTAACCCTGCTTGAATTTTCATATAACTAGCAGAAAATGAAAATTTTGACAGGAAATGAGCATCCGTCCTCAACATAAAAAATGAACCATTTCGGATGAAAATCAAGTCATTCTTAGCCCGGCCTTTCGCTTCTTATATATATAAAGGTATCCGTAAAGGTATGACCACTGCGGTGGCCGACCAGGAAAATATCCTCAAAGGGCTTATCAAAGTGGGCAGAATCACAGAAATAGGCAAGGAATCTGGCTTGGACAAAGTGGGTTCTTATGAAGAGTTCCGGCAGGCCATCCCCATCCGTGACTATGAGCAAATGCGGCCCTGGGTCGATAAGATCAAGGAGGGTAAGCATAATGTGTTGTGGAAAGGCAAGCCCATCTATTTTGCCAAAACTTCAGGCACAACCAGTGGTACCAAATATATCCCGATTACAAAAGATTCCATTCCCAATCATATCAATACAGCCCGCAATGCACTGCTTTGCTATATGGCTGAAACGGGCAACACAAAATTTGCAGATGGTAAATTGATCTTTCTTTCAGGTTCGCCAGAATTGGAAAGAGTGGGCGGTATACCAACAGGTAGATTAAGTGGCATTGTTAATCACCATGTGCCTAAATATCTCCGCACTAACCAAATGCCTTCGTATGAAACCAACTGCATTGAAGATTGGGAAACCAAGCTAAATAAGATCGTTGACGAAACGATCAATCAAAATATGTCACTCATCAGCGGCATACCACCGTGGATGCAGATGTATTTTGATGAATTGATAAAAAGAAGCGGAAAAAAAGTAGGCGAACTGTTTCCAAACTTTAGTGTAATGGTACAGGGCGGTGTAAACTTTGAACCTTATAAAGCCAAACTGCTGGAAAGTATTGGCCGAAAAATTGACACGATAGAATTGTTTCCGGCAAGTGAAGGATTTTTTGCTTTTCAGGATTCACAGGATACAGAAGGATTATTATTGAACACTAATAGCGGTATTTTTTTTGAATTTGTACCGGCGGGAGAAATTTTTAATGAAAACCCAACCAGGCTTTCATTGAAGGATGTGAAGGTAGGAGAGAACTATGCGCTGATCATTAATAGTAATGCCGGATTGTGGGGATACAATTTAGGAGACACGGTGAAGTTTCTTTCTACAGATCCTTATCGTTTAGTTGTTACAGGACGCACCAAGCATTTTATTTCTGCTTTTGGCGAACATGTAATAGGTGAAGAGGTTGAATATAGTTTACTAAAAGCAGCTGCAGAAGACAATGTGCAGGTAACAGAATTCACCGTAGCGCCTTATGTAAGTAGTGATAAAGGAAAATCTTATCATGAATGGTTTGTGGAATTTGAAAACAAGCCGGAGAATATGGAAGCCTTTGCTGCTAAAATAGACCATAGGCTTCGGGAGAAAAATGTATATTATGATGATCTGGTAGGCGGTAATATTCTTACGCCTTTAAAAATAACCGCCGTTCGCAAAAATGGTTTTATTGATTACATGAAATCAATTGGTAAATTGGGTGGACAGAATAAAGTGCCCCGTCTTAGTAATGACAGGAAGATTGCAGATGAGTTGGCAAAATGGAAGGGAGAATAATAATTCGAAAAAAACATGAGTTCAGAAGTAACGATAAAACGCATTGCTATATTTGGTTCCACTGGTTCTATAGGCACGCAGGCCTTAGATGTTATTGAAGCTAATCCTGATTTATTTTCTGCCGAAGTTTTAACAGCACATCATAATGATGAATTGCTAATTGAACAAGCTCTTAAGTTCAATCCGAATGTAGTGGTGATTGGTGATGAGAAAAAATATGCGAGAGTAAAAGAAGCATTGGCTTCAACCGATGTAAAAGTATTTGCCGGGGAAAAAGCATTAGAAGAAGTAGCCTCAATGGATTGCTACGATTTTATGCTGGCTGCTATTGTTGGCTATGCCGGATTAAAACCTACGTTAAAAGCTATTGAGAACGGAAAGATCATCGGTCTTGCTAATAAAGAAACATTAGTTGTAGCTGGTGATATTGTAATGCGCAAAGCAGTTGAGCATAGGGTTCCTATCATTCCAATAGACTCTGAACACTCTGCTATATTTCAATGTTTGGTTGGTGAAACGAGGAACAAAATTGAAAAAGTAATTCTTACAGCATCGGGTGGTCCGTTCATTGGCCGCAAGCCCAATTATTTGGTGAATGTAAAAAGAGAACATGCTTTACAACATCCTAACTGGACTATGGGTGCAAAGATTACTATCGACTCTGCTACTTTAATGAATAAAGGACTGGAAATGATCGAAGCCAAATGGCTTTTTAATTTAAAGCCTGAACAAGTGCAGGTAGTTATTCATCCACAAAGTATTATTCACAGTATGGTGCAATTTGAAGATGGAAGTATAAAAGCACAAATGGGCTTGCCGGATATGAAATTGCCCATTCAATATGCACTGGCGTTTCCCAAAAGAATTAAGAACGATTTTCCCCGGTATGATTTTAAAAAGATAAATACTCTGAGTTTTGAGGAGCCTGATGTTAAAACATTCAGAAATTTAGGTTTGGCGATGGATGCATTGAATAAGGGTGGTAACCTGCCTTGTGTAATGAATGCAGCGAATGAAATTGCTGTGTATGCCTTTCTACGCAATAGAATCAACTTTCTGGATATGACAGATGTTATCGAAAAAGCCATGCAATCAATCCCTTTTATCGCCAATCCTACGCTGGAGGAATATTTTGAAAGCGATGGGGAGGCTCGTAACTTCGCTGCCGATTTAATCAAACTGTAAAAACCGGAATTCTAAATCTGCTTTATAGGTTTGGGATTTTTTATTTTATTATATAACTATGAGTGTATTTGAATTTTTAGCCATTAACTGGTCTGTGGTAGGGATTAAAGCAGGACAGTTGATCCTGTCTTTATCCATACTCGTTATCCTGCATGAATTTGGACATTATATTACTGCAAGATGGTTTAAGTGCCGGGTAGAAAAATTCTTTCTATTCTTTGACCCTTGGTTTGCATTGGTGAAAAAGAAAGTAGGTGATACTGTGTATGGTATAGGATGGTTGCCATTGGGTGGATACGTAAAAATATCCGGAATGATCGATGAGAGTATGGATAAAGAGCAAATGAAATTGCCACCACAACCATGGGAGTTCAGAAGCAAGCCGGCATGGCAACGATTGATTGTGATGCTTGGAGGTGTTATCATGAATATTCTTACAGCCTTTGTTATTTATGCTTTTATATTAATGATATGGGGCGATAAGAAAGTTCCATCCAGTTCTATGAAGTATGGTGTGCATATTGGTGACAGCACATTAATTCAGAATGGATTTAGAAATGGCGATAAGATAATTGGTGTAGATGGAAAAGAAGTATATGACCTAACCCGATTTAAAAAGAAATTAATTACCGGTTCTGTAGTGCAGATTGAAAGAGACGGCAAGCCGATGGAGCTTACATTATCGGAAAGATTTATTGGACAATTAATAGATAACAAGAACAAAAAAAGAAGCGGATTTATTGAGCCTCGTTATCCTGCAATGGTTTTGAATGTAAATGACACTTCGAGAGCATATAAGGCCGGCCTTCGCAAGAATGATCTGATAGTTGGTATCGACTCGGTACGGTTTGGTTATTTTGATGAGCTGACCAGTATTCTTGAAACAAAAAAGAACAAGGATGTTTTAATAACGGTGAACAGAGACGGAAGAGATACCAGTTTTGTTTCCAAAATAAATGAAGAAGGACAAATAGGGTTTAACCCATATGGTTCGATGCAGCAATTAGATAGTCTTGGCTGGTTAAAATATGAAGTGACTAAATATAATTTCTTTCCAGCTTTCCCCGCCGGTGTTAAGATGACTTTTACGGAATTAAATGATTATGTAACCCAGTTCAAAGCAATCGTAAATCCAAAGACTGAAGGTTACAAAGCCGTTGGTGGATTTAAATCAATGGGCTCTATATTCTCACCAGTTTGGGATTGGGAATCTTTCTGGAGATTAACAGCTATGCTTTCTGTTATACTTGCATTCATGAACATATTGCCAATTCCAGGGTTGGATGGCGGCCATGTTATGTTTACCCTTTGGGAAATGATTACCGGCAGAAAACCAAGTGATAAGTTTATGGAGTATGCGCAAGTCGCAGGCTTTGTAATACTAATTGCTTTGATGTTGTATGCAAATGGTAATGATTGGTTTGGTTGGGGTAAGTAATAGTTTGAAGTTCTTAATTACAATTCTATTCCAATCTTCTTCATCAATATAGAGGCATTCATGCTTTGGCAGATGCCTCTTTTTAATTTATAATCGAAGTACAATTCATCGTTGGCTACCTGCACATCAAAATGATAGTTTTGAATATTAGCAGGATAATCTGTTGCAAGTTTTGCTAATTCCAAATCATGTGTAGCCAGTACTCCGGCAGCATTATGATGAATGAGTTGTTTGATAAGTGATTTAGAACCGATATGCCTGTCTGCTGAATTGGTTCCTCTTAATATTTCATCTAATAACAAGAACACTTTTTCATTTCTGTTTACGGCTTCAATAATTTCTTTTAGTTTTTTTAATTCGACATAAAAAGTAGAAGTGCTTTCCTCAAGATTATCGCTGATGCGCATACTGCTCATTACTTTCATGTGGGAGAGAATAAGACTGTCGGCACAAACCGGGGCGCCCATCATGGCCAACACCATATTTACACCAATGCTGCGAAGGAAAGTGCTTTTCCCTGCCATGTTAGAACCTGTAATAAGATTTAATTGATTATCGCCTTTTGTAGAAAAAGAATTATTTATTCTTTTATCAATTGGAATTAATGGATGACCTAAGTCCACACTTTCGAATACAGCATCTTCATTGCTGATAGCTGGAAATGTCCATGCTGGATGATTGAACGTAAGATTACCAATGGTGGAGATAGCTTCCATTTCAGCGAGACCGGCAAACCAATGGTCGATACTTTGTTTATTGTTCTCTTTCCATTTTTCTAGAGCAAAAACCTGTTGCAAATCCCAGAAAAGAAAAGTGTTTAATGGAATGAATACAATGAAATTGAGGCGCAAGTCTAACCTTTCTAATATCTGAGTAAGACCTTTTATTTTATGGGAAGCTTTTTCTTCGGGCTGATTAAAGATTTTTTGTAAGCGAAGCAGGTAGGAGTTTTTGACATCATGTTCTTCTATCCAGCCAATACTATTGAATAATGTTTCCAGTTCCGGTGCAATCTTACTCAGTTTGTAATGTGCGGGTAGTACTAATTTTGAAATGCCGGATGCAATAATCAGTAATAACACAGCAGCAGGTAAAAATCGATTGGCTTCAATTACACTGGTAAGAAAAAGACCCAGTACAGTAAGACTTATTGCCGGTAAAAGAACTCGTACAATTCTCCAACCTGTTTTATGAATGAATTTATTTTCTTCTGTAAGCCAGTTGGTAATTTTTTGCTCTGTGGCGAGGGTAATGGGTTCGGCAACTCCGTAAGCTTGTAGTTGTTGGCGCCAATTAGTTTTAGTTGCTAATTCTTTTGCAGCTTCCTGTCTTTCTTGAATAACAGATACAGCAGCCGGCTGCATCAACCATTCTGCAACTAGAGCATTACCTTGTTGAGAGGTAGCTCTGTTGATGTATTGATAAAGAGAAGCTCTTCCAAAAATATCCAGGTCGTTGGTGTAAGGATGAGTTGCCACCTGGTGATGGTTTCCCTCTGGTAAATGCAGAAAGTGATGATTAAGCACCTGTAACTCCGATTCGTTGATTGTGATTAGTCGTTCTGTATTTTCAATTTCTTCGTTGTTATTGATGTCTTGTTTTAAAAAATAAATGAATAGCCCAATAAATACGATGAAAGAGGCAAGACCGGGAAGTAGGCCAAATGGCCATAGAAACCATGCTGCTGTAAATGCGGCCACCACAGAGAAGAACCGTAGCCATGCCATTTGATTTTTCCGCCCGAGTTGTTTTGCCTTTTCGTCTTTTAATTCTTTTATCCGTTGAGTATAAAATATTTCAGGATTATTTACCATAGTGGGATAAAGCTACTTGTTTTGTTAAAATGAAATGTTATGCAGGGGAAAATGTTTTAATTGATTTGTGGCTATGATTTTAAATTTCGTATTTTTACCGGCTGATTTGAAATAAAATCAATTAGGAATACAGTCTTGCACTTTGAAAATGGTGAGTAGCATTCCTACGGTACAAGAGTGCGACGCAACAGGCGATGATAGTAGTAAATAGCCTGGTAAATAAAAACCTAATTGAAATAACTTCAATAAAAGTAATGGGGGCGTTTGGTTTTGACAGCATAGATCTTTGAGAGTATAAGCATGTACTGCGTTGCGTAATTAGCAGTTTAATCTGAATACGAAAATCTCAAATGGCAATACTCAGTATGCCATGGCTGCCTAATCAGTGATTAAGTAGTCATTAGGGCCGCCGGGCAGGTTGGCTTGTTACCACGCCCCGCCGCCGACTTAAAAACAAAACAAGATGCTGCAACTGCAGGCTGTGCCAGTTGCTTAAGCCTATTCAGCTAAGGAATTAATCGGTTGTCTTTTTCCAGTTAATTCCCGACAAACTAAAATTGAATAAACATGTAGAAGGCTTTCGGCGAATATGTTTGGACACCGGTTCGACTCCGGTCGCCTCCACAATAAAAGGGCCATTCAATATGCAACAATTGAATGGCCCTTTATTATATTTATCCCTACACCTGCGTTATCCATTCCCGAAAATCCGCAGCACTATCCTGGCTTATCATTACAGGAGATTTAATAGTATCAACTGCCATTTCCACAGAAATCTTTACTTTCTCTGCCGTTTTATATCCTTTAATGAAATCTATGTTGATAATGTATTGCCTGTTTGCCCGATAGAATTTTGATTTGTCAAGCTCATTCTCTAAAGCTGATAAATTATTATCGGCAATATATTTTTTCCCATCCCGGTCAATTAAAAAAGTAAGGCGATTTTCGGTATAGAATAAAGCTATATCATCCAGTTTTAAAGGTACATGTTCAAGGCCTTTGCGTGCTATCAGCCTGTATTTTGAATGTGTGCTGTTATCCACTTTCTGAATTAGTTTATAAATATTTTCAGAGTAATAGTTTTTAGTATTTCTAAATTTTTCCAATGCATCATTTAGCCTGGATGTTTCGATAGGTTTTAATAAATAATCTATACTGTTCAATTCAAAAGCTTCCATTAAATAACTGTCGTAAGTAGTAGTGAATATTACCGGACTAGTTATTTTTATTTCTTTAAAAATATTAAAAGAAAGCCCGTCTGATAGATGAATGTCAAGGAAAATAAGTTCTGGCAATGTATGGCTTGACAACCATTGAACACTTTCTTCAATAGTTGAAAGAGTAGCTTCAACCACAATACTATTGTCGGCCTGGGAAATTTTTTTGGCAAGATTGGCAGCGGCGGGTTTTTCGTCTTCTATAATTATGGCTTTAATCATGGCAGGCTATTTTTTTATGATGGGTAAATAGAGGGTAAAATCTTCGTTCGTTTCATCAATATGGATTGACTTGTTTAGCACTAACTTATACCGGTTATCGAGATTAATAAGTCCTAAGCCCGAAGAGGGAACTTTGTATTTTACGGGCCGTTTATTATTTGCAACAATAGCGTAATCATTGGTTACATCAATTGAAATCCATAATGGCAGCATACTTGAGAATTGGTTGTGTTTGATAGCGTTTTCAATAGCTGTTTGTATAGCGATGGTGGGTAGATAATACCGGTTCAGAGCGGTTTGTTCAATATTCATACTGATGTGAAGGGAATCTTCAAAACGAATTTTGAGCAGGAAGAAGTAGTCTTTTATAAAATGGAGTTCTTCTTTTACAGATACAAGATTATTACTTCTATTAGCAAGGATATACTGGTACACTTTAGCAAGTCTTTCATTAAAGAGTAAAGCCTTATCCTTATTGTCAATGATCAAGGCAGATAAAGTATTTAAAGAATTAAAAATAAAATGTGGGTCAATCTGGCTTTTAAGTGTATTTAATTCGGCCTGTACTTTTGCGTTGCTTAGTTTCTCAGTAGTTAACAGGTCCATTCTTCTTTCTCTTGTTAATAATACAATCTCATAAAGTGTGGCGATTAAAATTGATAGAATGGCAGCGATGAATGAGGCCATTAAAATATTCTCCAATGGAACAGGGTGGTAAGCTATAAGTGTGTTCCATGTATAATGAAGTATCAGGGACAGGAAAAAGGAAAAAATTAAATGGATAGAAACTATGTAAACAGACTTAATGATTGGTCGTTTTATCCATTGATTATTCTTTCGCAAGTTGAAAACAATCCAGCGATTACCAGTCCATAATAAATGGACAAGGAGAGCAAAGTATGCGTAATTAATAATAAGTGATGTGGCAGTTTCATTTTGTGGGTAAACAAGCGGTGTAATATTTGGAACAAAAATGGCAAAGAAAGGTGTAGCAATAAGCCGGAATACCCATTCATTTTTAAAATAGGTAGTGTTTTTGGTTGTTCGTTGGTCAGAGTGGCTTTGGTTCATGATATAATACATATAAATCGATTCGTCTTTTTGATTTATTACATCTGCTACAGTAACAGTCTCAATTGTATAGAGATGTTGAAATATTTTAATGCTGCTTTTTTAGCTTCCATTTTTACCTACTTAGTGATAAACGGTATCAAGCCGATGTTGAACGTAATAAAACAGCAATTGTTGGTTTTAAAGTTTCCTGATTGGTTTAGTATTTTGTTATTATTGAATGCATGAACTCTTTGTACGTCAGCAAAAACATGCAGCTAATTTCACTACTAAAGATTAACGATCGTTCATTTTAAGTATGATTGTTTTCGAGTTCATCATCTCTTATTTCGTTTCGAAGAGCCATTCAATTTGTTGAGATTATACTTCGTTTAATGATAAGCGGACATTTTTGATTGCTACCTGTTTTTAACAGGGATAAGCAGTGTATTGATTGGGCAGACTGATTTAATAGTACTTATAGTATCGATATATTGCCATGTAACAATTTATACATCTTCAACGTTTATCCTGATTGTTTTGTCTAACACCAATAAATGTTTTTCGTGACTGATTATTTCGCTTTGGTGAATTTACAGGTGTTGCTATTGGTTATGTGATGTATTTATTCTGTTACTTTAGTTTTTAATTCTTACTTCAATCGCATTTTTTATAAGTTTTCTCATGTGTAACGTTAATTACACAACGCAGGTGGTTTCTACTACCTGCTCTTTTTTTATAGCTGATAGTAAAATCTTTAGAACATTCTTTTTAGTCTCCCAGGTATCTATTTTTCTGTTTTGTGATTATACACAGGGTTTGCCGAAGCACAATTGGGTTAATGCTGGTCTTCAGTTTTTAACTCTTTCTTAAATCTTAAAACTCTTGTATGAGAAAAATTGCATCACTCTTTATTGTGCTGATGTTAATTGTAACATTAGCCTTTGGTCAAACCCGGACTATTACCGGTACGGTGACCGACGAAGCCGGCGCAACTGTGCCTGGAGCTTCTGTAAGAATAAAAGGAACCAGCGGAGGTGTGGCGGCAGATAATAATGGCCAGTTTCGCATCCAGGCAAAAAATGGAGATGTGATTATTGTATCCGGTGCTGGCCTGGAAACAACTGAAGTAACTGTAGGAGAGAATAGTTCGATCTCTATTCCTGTAAAAAGAATTGTTACAACAGGTTCAGAAGTTGTAGTAACAGCATTAGGCATTCGCCGCACAGAAAAAGCATTAGGATATGCTGTTACAAAAGTTGACCCTAATTCTGTGTTACAAAAATCCGAGCCAGATTTATTAAAAGGGTTACAAGGAAAAGTACCCGGTGTGGATATACGACAATCCCAGGGAACACCTGGAGCTGCTACCCGTATACAAATAAGAGGCAACTCTTCTTTTGGTTTAGAAACACAGCCACTGATTGTAGTAGATGGTATTCCTTATAGTAATGATCAATTAACAACAACCAGTCAAACAGCTGGAGGAACAGCCTATGGTAGTGGTCTTGCAAATCTTGATCCTAATGATATTGAAAGTTTTAGTATTCTAAAGGGTGCTGCAGCTGCTTCATTATATGGTTCCAGGGCTTCGAGAGGTGTAGTAGTTATAACAACAAAATCGGGTAGTGCAAGAAAAGGAGCAAAACCTTTTAATGTAAGCTTTAAATCAGGAATTTCAGCAGAAAGGATTTCTAACTTACCAGAATATCAAAATACGTATGGTTCTGGTGCCAACTTTGATCCCCGTACAGGTTCAAACGGATCATGGGGTGCAAGATTTGGGTTAGGTAATGTGTATGATCAGGATGGTAACATTCTTCGTCCCAGTGCTTCCGGTGTTGATTCAATTGCAGCATGGGCAACTTACCTGGCGGCCTATCCTGAATTATTTCCCAATAACAATGCAGCCTACAAAGCATTTCCTAATAATGTGAAAGACGCTTTTAGAACGGGTATGTTGTATGAAAACTCAATTAATGTAAACGGGGGAGATGCAAATACATCGCTGGGCTTAACGGCTTCCAATGTTAATCACCTGGGGTATGTTGAAAACTCAAGTTATATTCGAAATAATGTAAGTGTTGGTGGACAAACAAAACATAAGGGATTTACGGTTGGCGGTAACCTTAGCTATGCAAGGTCAAAACAAAAAGGAGGTTTCTTTGGAAATAATCAAACTCCCGGTGCTTCATCACAGTTTGCACGTACCATGCACATGGCAAGGAATTGGGATTTATTTGGTCTCCCTTCCCAGGATCTAGGCGGAGTGCCATTGGCATTTATTGCAGGTAACTACGATCATCCAAGATGGGCAGCTTATCATAATGTAATAACAACTATCGAAGAAAGAATGGTATTAGGTCTCCGGTTAGGTTATAAAGTAAACAATTGGATAAACGTTAATTATAATATAGGCCTTAACTCTACCCATGTAAACAGAGATGAGGTAACAGACGAATTTTCAAGAGCAGCCTCAGGGTTAGGGCAACTTATAAAAGATAACCTTCGGGCACAAGAGTTACAATCAACATTAGTGGTAGTATTTACTCCCAAAATAGGTAATGATTTTTCACTGGACTTTAAGTTAGGAAACGACATTAATCAGCGAAATTCTAAAAGACAAGCCGATATAGGAAGTGATTTTATTGTACCCGGAATTTTTAATCTTTCTAATACAGTTGAGAAAACTTTTGCTGCCGATACAAGAAGCAAAAGAAGAATCGTTGGATTTTTTGGTGATGCTACTTTAGGCTACAAAAACTTTGCGTTCATAAATGTCTCGGGTAGAAATGACAGAACTTCTACTTTGCCATACAAAAATGCCAGCTACTTCTATCCGGGAGTTTCTGGTTCTTTAGTATTTAGTGATGCATTCAAACTTAGATCAAATTGGTTTGACTATGGTAAAATAAGAGCAGGTTGGGCTAAAGTAGGTAATGATGCGCCGCCACATAATGGTGAAGATGTGTTTACATTAAGCACTGTTAATTTCTTAGGTCTTCCCTATGCAAGCTTAAGTGGATTGCCAAATAGTGGACTAACTGTTGATCCGGATCTAACCCCCGAGTTTACGCAAGAATTAGAAGTTGGACTTGATCTTTCATTTTTTAAGAGAAGAATAAATCTTGATTTTACCGCTTATGATAAAACTACAACTGACCTTATTTATCCGGTTAGTGTACCAACATCTACAGGTTATGTTTCTTTCAATACAAATATTGGGGAGATCAGTAATAAAGGTGTTGAAATAGGTTTAACCGTAAGACCAATAGTTTCAAAAAATCTTACTTGGGAAATTCGAGGCGCATTTACCAAGAATAAGAACATCGTAGAAAAATTAGTAGATGGTTTGGAAAGAACAAGTTTGGGTGGTGGATTTACAGGCGGTGTATCTGCCTGGTTGGAGCCCGGCAAACCATTCGGTTACTTAAGAGGACAGGTGGCAGATCGTTCAGATGATGGTCAATTGTTGATTGATCCAACAACTGGCTGGATCATTGAATCTCTTGATCAGGGTGAGATTGGAGATCCTAACCCCGACTTCAAGTTAGGTATCAGCAATTCTATAACCTATAAAGGATTCACTCTTGCTGCAGTATTTGATATGACAAAAGGAGGAGACTTCTATTCAAATTCTATTTATAGTTTGTTAGGCAGAGGTGTAACAAAAGATACAGAAGACAGAGAAACGCTATGGATAATCCCTGGTGTTTATGGAAATCCCAATACGCACCAACCAATATTGTCAGGCGGTAAAACAGTACAAAATCAAACCAGAATCAGTACGAACGATTTATTCTTTACAGGAGTGACTGGTGTAGGTGGTTTTGGTATCAATTCATCTGATGAGTTTAATGTGTTTGATGGAACTGTTTACAGGCTTAGAGAAATAACACTGGGTTATAGCCTGCCAAAGAATTTCGTAAGCAAGTTAAAAGTTACTGATATATCAGTATCACTTAGCGGCCGTAATCTTTGGTTCCTTGCACCCAACACACCTAAGTATGTAAATTTTGACCCGGAGGTTGGTGCATATGGAGCTACAGTAATACAAGGTATTGAACTGGATGCAGCACCTACTGCAAAAAGATTTGGCTTTAATCTTAATGTAACGTTTTAATTAATCACAAACTCTTTAAGTCATGCTACAACATAAAAAAATCATTTACTTACTCACAGCAGCGGTGATGCTGTCGGTAGTAGGGTGCAAAAAATTTCTAGATGTAAACAAAAATCTAAATGATCCTACTAAAGTGCCGGTTTCTACCTTGCTAACTTCTGCAGAATTACAGATCGGTACAGCATTGGCAACCAACTATGGTACCGGCTTATCAGATGGTCTTTCGGTGTATATGCATCAGCAAAGTACCAGAGAAGAGTCGGATCAATACGGAATGAATGGGAATGATGGTATAGTTGTTAATTCGTGGGCAATATTACATGCTGCTATCACGGATTTAGATGCGGTAATTAATCAAGGTACAATTGAAAGTCGTTATGTATATGTTGGAATCGCTAAAATTTTAAAAGCATATGCATTTAGCCAAATGGTTGATGTATGGGGTGATGTGCCTTTTTCAGAATTCAACCGATTTAAAGAAGGAATAAAGCAACCAGTTTTTGATGACGATGCCGCTATTTATCCGCAGCTAATAAGCATGATAGATGCTGGTATTACAGATTTAAACAATCCCGCAGTTAATCCTTCAAAACCTGGAGCAGATGATGTAATCTATGGTGGATATAATCCGGTAGGTAATGCTAATATAAAATGGTTGAAAGCTGCGAATACATTGAAACTGAAACTGTATACGCAAATGAGGAAAGTACAGAATGTAACAGCTCAGGTTACTGCATTATTATCTAATCCAGCTAATTTAATTAATGCAGTCAACGAAAGTTTTGTAATGCCTTTTGGATCTGCATTGCTTTCAGACCGTAATCCAGGGTTTGCCGACTATACAGCAACACAACGTACACAACATGTAAGTCCCTGGTTTTATGAAATTATGAAAGGATATAATCCAGTATTTAGCGGCATTACAGATCCCAGGATTCCATACTATATCTATAACCAAATCAAACCGAACGGAACAACACCTAATTCAAGTGAGTATAGGGATGGGGCTTTTGTAAGTATCTATTTTGGGTCTGTAGGCCCTAATAGAAATGGCTCTCAACAGAATGCTATCAGCTTGTTTGGAATTTATCCCGTTGGTGGCAGGTATGATGATGGTTTAGGTGGAGTAGCAAATAATGCAAGTGGAACGGGTGCGGCTCCATATAAATTAATTACCTACGCCGATAGATTATATCTCGAAGCAGAATTAATAAATGCAGGTGTAATACCCGGAAATGCAAGAGCAGTATTTAGTGCAGCCATGTCTGCATCAATGGCGCAGGTAGATTATGTAATAACTGCTTACGTAAAACCAGTGCAAGCTGTACCTGCATTAGGCCCACAAACTGATTATATCAATGCCATCCTTGCATTGTATGATGCCGGGAACACGGATAAAAAACTAGAATATATTATGACACAGAAATGGCTTGCAAGTGTTGGTTCATCGGTTGATCAATACACTGATTATCGAAGAACCGGATATCCCGTTTTGTTCGATCCGAGAAATACAACCATGGCACCCGGAGGATTAGTACAGCCACCCGTCAATGGTAACCCGGCTGTAATTCCACAGTTGGCTGTTCCGGTACAATTGGGCAATAATTTTCCACTTTCATTACCATGGAGTCAAACCGAGTTAGAGTTAAACGGTAAAGCACCCTCTCAAAAAGCACCTTCTACTTTTAAAGTATTCTGGATGCCATAATTTTTTTAAAAAAGCTAAAATCATTAACATGAAAAAGCATAGTATATTATATTTTCTTCTTGCAGCTATTGCCTTTACAGGCTGCGAAAGGAATGACGGATTTGTTCCAAAGGAAGTAGCTCTCGAAAGAGTGCCTGCCCCAAAAATTGTAAAAGATGCAACGGGGAGTGCAGCTATTGATATGACTAATCTTGGCGGATTTAACGGAAAGGTTAATGTAAGCCTCTATTTTCCAAACGATATTCCACCTTCTAAGTTTGATATTGTAATTCGTAAGAATAATAGCAACTCGAATGTTAGAGTATATCAGGCAGGAGTAACAAGTTTCCCAACTACGTTAACTATTACTGCTGCACAAATTGCTACTTTGTTTGGCGTACCCATTGCATTAGGCGATAATTATGATGTAGGAGCTGACGTATATGCTCAATCAGGTAAACTCTACCAGGCCTTCCCTGAAATAGGGTTGGGTTATGCAGCAGCATTTCAGCCAGATCATCCGGGCTTTAGCCCCAGTGTTAGGTTCTCAGCAATTTGTCAATACAATTCAGCATTGTATACTACAGGTAATTATGAAGTGGTAGTAGATGAATGGCAAGATTATTTTCCGGGTGATGTAATTACTGTAACACAGATTGATGCCACACATTTATCATTCAGGTACCTGGCACCAACCAACAATCAGCCAATAGTAGTTACTATTGATCCTTTAACTAATGTAACATCAGTAGTAAAACAACAGTATGGTGATTATCCATGGAATCCATTTGGAATAATGTCTGTTAATACATCTCCAAGTAACGATAATGTAGTTTCACCTTGCGAACAGTCTTTTGGTGTGTATCTTGATCATACTGTTACAATCGGGAGCTATGGAAAATATCTTATTAAGTTGAAGAAGCAGTAAGGCTGTAACTTTTAATTTAGTGTGCCGGATAACTTTATGTATCCGGCACATTGTTATATATGTACTATAAGGTGCAGTAAATGATGTTTTTATACTAAGTGTATATACTTAAAACTTGATTTTAGTTAGTTTCATCTGTTTTAGTGTGATTGTTTTCCAATTGTTATTCCTTTTTTTGCTTATCTTATATAACCAAGCACTAAACCTAATAACTGTAACATGGACAAGATTTCAATTCTATTAGTTGACGATCATAAACTTATACGAGAATCATGGTCCTTTATTCTCAATAGCGATAGCAGATTTGAGGTAATAGGTGAGACCAGCAATGCTGAAGAGGCTGTTGAAATTGCTAAAACACTTAAACCTAGAATTGTGTTGATGGATATTAATATGTCGCCTGTAAACGGCTTTGAAACCACAAAGCTTGTTCGTAAAGTTTCCCCTACCTCAAAAATAATAGGCATTTCTATGCATACCATGCCCGCCTATGCCCGCAAAATGTTGCAAATGGGTGCGGTGGGTTATGTTACTAAAAATTCATCTAAGGACGAGTTGCTGTCTGCGATTATAGAAGTAAACGACGGTAAGAAATATATATGTGATGAAGTGAAAAATATTCTTGCTCAACAGGAACTTGAAGATGACGGAGTAAAGACCGATTTAAACTTACTTTCTAAGCGGGAACTAGATATTGTTAAGCTTATAAGGGAAGGACTGTCTTCAAAAGAAATTGCTGTGCGTTTGGACATATCTTTAAAAACTGTTGAGGTGCACCGGTATAATATTCTTAAAAAACTGAATTTAAAAAATACGGCAGCATTGGTCAATTTTATTAATTCTCATGGGTTATAGTACTTTCTATGTGTTAATTGATTGATGCAACAGATAGTTGTCAAAGCAAGCCTTACACCATGCGTTATTTCTATACACGACGTAACATTTTTTTCGGTCTTATAATCTCTCTTTTTGTCATCTCTTTTTTTGCGTGGTATAGCTACCGTAACATGGAAAAAGCGGCAGCAGATAACCAGTTAGTCAATAAAACGCTGCAATCATTACGGGCAATGGAAGCTATAATGGATGATATGCAGGATATTGAAACCGGTCAGCGGGGATATATAATTTCAACCAATAAAGAATTTCTTGAGCCTTATAACCTGGGACTTCAAAAACTAGATAAAGACACCAACGCAATACGGGAGCTTTTTTCTGTATATCCGAACCGTAAACAAGAGCTTATCCATTTATTACAATTAGTAAGGGAAAAAGTATTATTCGCCAATAGCTCTATTCAAATTATTGATAAGTTAGGCCGGGATACGGCTACGAAAATACTCCAGTCCGGCAAAGGAATGGAGTTGATGGAAAAAATTCGGGAGACAATTCTTCAAATTGAAACAGAAGACAGGGAACTATTAAACAGATCCAACGCAGACCGGGAAACTGTTGCCGGAGAAACAGCAAAGCTTTTTGGAATATTAGCAGCATTATTTCTAATTTTTTTATGCCTTTTTTTCTTTCGCATTTTTAGTGATCTGAAGCAAAGAGAGAAAAATGAAAAAAGAATTTCTTATCTGGCTGATATTGTAGACCAGGCAGGAGAAGCAATTATATCAGTTGATAAAGATTTTACGATTCAAAGTTGGAATAATGGTGCCACAGAAGTTTATGGTTATTCGAAAGATGAAGCAATCGGGAAAAATTACCAGGAACTCTTACAGGCTGAAAAATTACCATATGAGAAAGAACGCATCATTAATCTTTTTAAAAAGTCAGCATATTTGTCAGAAGAGCTGGAGTATAAAAAAAAGAACGGGCAATCAATTTATATACAAGGTTCCTATACGCAACTTAAGGATAAAAATAATAATGTCACTGGGTATAGTATTGTTCATAGAAATATCACTGAAAAGAAATTATCGGAGCAATTACTTACAGAATTTAATCAAAAACTTAATAGCCAGGTAGCAGAAAAGACGGCCGAGTTAAAAGAGGCACTTGAGCGGTTTAATATAATTGCAAGTGCTACAAATGACGTTGTATGGGATGCAGACTTACGGGAGGGGGGTAGTGTTTGGTGGAATAATAATTTCTATAATAAATTCGGGTTTAGCGACAATAAAACTATTACCAACACTTCTTTTTGGGATGATCATCTTCATCCGGATGATAAACAAAGGGTACAGGAACACATTGAGTATATTCTTACACGAACTACTCTTGCTACATGGAGTGATGAATATCGGTTTAAAAAAGCGGACGGCACTTATCTTCATATTTACGACAGGTCATATGTAATGCGGGATGAAAACGGTAAGGCCATTCGGTTGATAGGATCAATGGCAGATGTAACTGATCTTTTTCTTGCCAGAGAAGAGTTAAGTCAAAGCGAAGAAAAATACAGAGGCCTCATTGATCAGGCTACGGATGGAATTTTTGTAGCTGATACAAATGGAAAGTTTATTGTTACAAATCCCGCAGCTTGTAACATTTCCCAGTATTCTAAAGAAGAACTTTCGGAACTCAGCATTTTTGATATAGTTGATAAGGAGGATTTTAAGCAACATCCTTTTCACTTTGAAGAATTAAAGGAAGGAAAGAATGTAATTACCGAACGGCTAATCAGGAATAAATATGGTGATCCGGTACTGGTAGAAGTTAATGCAAGACTTTTAAATGATGGCCGCCTGCTTGTATTTATAAGGGACATTAGCGAAAAGAAGAAAACAGAAGAGGAGGTTTTAAAAGCAAATGCCCGTTTTCAGATTATTGCAAAGGCAACCAGTGATTTTGTATGGGACTGGGATCTTACCAATGATAGCCTGTGGTGGAATGATAGCTACTATACTAAGATGGGCTTTAGTAAAAAAAAGGAAATAGTTCTTATAGATAATTGGTACCAAAACATACATCCTGACGATATTTTAAGGGTGAAGGAAAAATTAAAAATAACATTTGCAGGTAATGAACTTGTATGGAAAGAGGAATACAGGTACGCAAAAGCAGACGGCACCTATTTACATTTTCTGGATAGGGGACATATCATTCGGGATAACGATGGTAAAGCATCCAGAATGATTGGGTCAATGGTTGATGTAACAGAAATATATCTTGCTGAAAAAGAGTTGCGTGCAAGTGAAGAACGTTACCGCTCACTTATTGAGCAGGCAACTGATGCTATAATTATCTATTCCGTTGATGGAACAGTATACAACTTTAATAATAGTGCCGCTGCAATGATGGGGTATACTTACGATGAGTTTACATCTTTACGCTTACAGGATTTTTTAACAGGTAATATTATTGAAAATCCTGAGAAGTATGCTGAACTTTTAGCCGGGCAACCAATAAGAATTAACCGGCAGTTAAAGAAAAAAGACGGGTCGCTGCTCGATGTTGAAGTAACGGCCCGTTTATTAGAGGGTGGTAAAATAATTGCATTTGGCCGTGATATAACAGAAAGGAAAAGGGCAGAAGAAAAACTAATCAATAATGAACTTCGATTCCGTACACTTACAGAAAATGCACCAGTAGGAATTTTTCAAACTGATATTACTGGTAAAACTACTTATGTAAATGAAACATGGCTAAGATTTACCGGAATGACGTTTGAAGAGGCAATGGGTGATGGCTGGATTGATGCAGTACATCCTGATGATGTAGGCGAACTGCAAAGCAGTTGGTATAAAAAATCAGCCGAAGGTGTTGTGTCAATGTCAGAGTATCGCCTGGTGCACAAAAATGGCGGTATACGCTGGGTTAGCGGCAATGCAGTGCCTCTCTATAATAACAATGAAATGATAACGGGGTATATCGGGACGATTGATGATATAACAGAAAGAAAGCTGGCGACAGAGGCTTTACGTAATTCTGAGAAAAATATGCACTATGTTTTATCAGGTGCTGCAGAAAGTTTTTATGTGTTGGACAGGGATTGCAGGGTTACTTTAATCAACAAAGTGGCACAGTATAATCTTGAAAAAGCATGGGGCAAGCCAGTTACAGTTGGTATGAATATTTTGAATCTCATACCAGATGAAAAAGATGAGCCTATCCGCACAAGTTTGAAGAGAGCATTTTTAGGTGAAAAGGTCGAGTATGAGCTTAGCATTCACCTTGAAAATTTTCCTCCGTGGGTATTAGTTAATTATCTGCCGGTAAAAGACGAAAGCGGAGAAGTGATAGGTGTTTATATATCTACAAAAGATATTTCTGCCAGGAAAGCAGCTGAAGAAAAAATACTGGAAAGTGAAAATCTTTATCGTACCCTGGTAGAAAATGCACCTGAAGCATTGGTGGTACTTGACATGGATACACAAAAATTTAGTAGTGTAAGTGAAAGTGCTACCCGTCTTTTTAAAATGTCGAAAGAAGAATTAATGAGAGTTGGCCCCGCGGAATTAAGTCCGGACTTTCAACCGGGGGGAATATCATCAGTTGAAATGGCAATTGATAAGATCAACCTGGCTGTAAGTGGGAAAAAAACTTCATTTGAATGGATTCATAGGGATGCTGAGGGAAAACTAATTCCTTGTGAAGTTTGGCTTGCCTTACTGCCATCGAAAGATAAAACGCTGGTACGGGGAAGTATTATAGACATAACAGAACGGAAAAAATCCGAAGAACTGATCAGGAGTGCAGAAGAAACACGCAGGTTAATAATGAACTCTGCACTTGATGCCATTGTAAGCATTGATTTAGAAGGTGCTATTATTTTCTGGACGCCACAGGCGGAAAAGATTTTTGGCTGGAAGGAATCAGAAATTCTCGGCAAGACTCTCGAAGAAACTATCATACCATTAAAGTACCGGGACCATCATAAAAAAGGAATACAACATTATATTAAAACTGGTGAAGGACCTGTTCTGAATAAATTGTTGGAAATGTCGGCGCTAAACAAAAGCGGACATGAATTTCCGGTAGAAATCAGTATTACCCCGGTAAAGCAGGGAGCCAGTGAATTTTTCTGTGCATTCATAAGAGATATTACAGAACGAAAAAAAGCAGCAGAAACAATAAAACTAAATGAAGAAAAATACCGCACATTAGTAGAGCAGGCTGTTGATGCCATTGCCTTGTATGATGCAGCGGGAAGAATTCTGGATGTAAATAGCGGTGCTGTTGAGTTGCTTGGGTATTCTAAAGAAGAGTTAGCAAATATGTCGCTATCACAAATTCTTACTGCAAAAGAGTTGTCAGCTAGTCCGGTAAGGTATGATGTACTTAGCGGAGGGGCCTCCACAGTAAAACAAAGAATAATGAAGCGGAAAGACGGCACCGAAGTGCAGACAGAAGTCCGGTCACAGAAATTACCAGATGGTCGCTTTTTATCTGTAATAAGAGATTTAACAGACAGGATAGATGCGCAGAAAAAATTACAGTTAGAAAGGGATTTGTCAGATAAGTTGATTGATAGTTTACCGGGTATTTTTTATTGGTATGATGAAAATCGCCGATTCTTGAGGTGGAATAAGCAGTTTGAAGTGGTTTCAGGCTATTCGGCAATCGAAATTTCAAAGATGCGCCCAGTTAATTTTTTTGAAGGCGAGGGGCTTGCTCTTATTGAGGAGCGGATTAAAAAGGTATTTAATGAAGGAGAGGGAGATGCGGAGGCAGATTTTGTTTTTAAAGATGGAAAAAGAAGGCCCTATTATTTTAAAGCGTCCCGTTTAGAAATTGATAATAAACGGTCATTAATTGGAACCGGTATTGATGTATCGGCTCTCAAAGAAGCCCAAAAAGAGCTTGAAGCAAGCGAGGAAAAGTATAGACTGCTTTTCAGAAATAGCCCATTACCAATGTGGGTATATGGAACTGGTAATTATCAAGTTCTTGATGTTAATGAGGCTGCAATAATTCATTATGGGTACTCAAAAGAAGAGTTTATGGAATTGGACTTAATTAGCTTAAGGCCAGAGGAAGATAAAGATCGGTTTATTGCTGAATCCAAGAAATATCAGCCAGGTATTCGTAGTACCGGGGTTTGGAAGCATAAAAAGAAGGATGGAGCATTTATCGATGTTGAAATAAATTCTCACGACATTCTGTATAATAATATCCCAGGCAGGTTAGTTGTAGCTATAGATGTTACAGAAAAACTAAAAAGCGAGGCAGAAATAAAACGAACGTCGGATCAGTTAAGGCAATTAACAGGATACTTAAATAACATAAGAGAGGAAGAAAGAACACATATTGCCCGTGAAATTCATGATGAGCTTGGGCAGCATCTCACTGTACTTAAAATGGATGTATCCTGGTTAAATAAAAAAATTGGACCTGACGCAATAGCACCAGTAAAACAGAAAATAAAAGACTTGTTAGAGATGTTGGATGGTACCGTAAAAACAGTAAGAAGAATAGCATCTGACCTCCGACCAAGCTTGCTTGACGATTTAGGATTAGTAGCAGCAATGGAGTGGCAGTTAGAAGAGTTTGAAAAGCGATCAGATATTAAAACCATATTTTCAAATGATGTGTTGAATATGGAATTGCCAGAAAATATTAAAACAGGTTTATTCAGAATTTTCCAGGAATCTTTAACTAATGTTGCAAGACATTCTGGTGCAAAGGAGGTGAAAGTTAATTTAAGACAAGATACTGATGGTATAACTTTAGATATAACTGACAATGGTAAAGGATTTGATAAATTTGCAACAAGTGGCACTAAAAAATTGGGTATACTGGGTATGAATGAAAGAGCACTTATGATGGGAGGTGCTTTTGAAACGATAAGTGAACTGGGAAAGGGAACAACAATTAGCGTAAAAATTCCATTTAGCCCTAAATAAAGAATCTTTATGATACGGATACTTATTGCTGATGATCATGCTATAGTCCGAAGGGGCCTTAAACAAATTCTTACGGAGCAGTATCCTTTTATTACTATAGGAGAAGCTGGCGATGCGGAATCATTGATTGCTCAGGCAATAAAAGAAACCTGGGATGTGGTTATATGTGATATGAACATGCCGGGAAGAAGTGGCCTGGATGCACTACAGCAACTCAAGCAATTGCTCCCCAAATTGCCCGTACTCATCATGAGTATGTACCCCGAAGAACAGTATGCTATACGGGTATTGAAAGCCGGAGCTTCTGGTTATCTGGGTAAAGAAACAATTCATGATGACCTTGTTCGGGCTATAGAAACAGTTATAAACGGAAAGAAATTTATTACTCCCGGAATAGCCGATAAATTAGCCAACTCTTTCGGTGTTACTACTGATTTGCCTCTGCATGAATCGTTATCAGATAGAGAGTTTGATGTTTTCAAATTAATAGCTTCAGGAAAATCAATTTCAGATATAGCAACTCAACTTTCACTTAGCGCCACAACTGTTAGTACTTACCGCTCCCGTATTATGGAAAAGATGAATATGCGCAACAATGCAGAATTAACCCGGTATGCTATTGAAAACAGCTTGATTTAAGTCAAGCTGTTTTTTGCAAAATGTAGTAGCATAGCTACATTAATAATACATATTCCCGTACAGTTATTACGTTCTGTTGGTGCTTTCTTTGTAGCCGTATGATAACCTCATGAATAAAGGTCAGGTAATATTAATTGTTGATGACAATCTGAATTTTGTTGATCGTATGATCGGCTTATTGGAAGAAGAGACCAATGTAAGCCACACTGTTGTAGCTACTGATTTTGAAGAAGCAAAAATTCAGCTTGATTTAGAGAAGCCTGATGTAGTTCTCCTTGATATTAATCTGCCTGGTAAAAATGGAATTGATATTCTAAAATATATCAGGGAGAAAAATTACAAATGTGAGGTTGTTATGATCACCAACCATTTTGATGAGTATTATCGTCAGCAATGTTTTGAGTTAGGTGCTAAACACTTTATTGATAAATCTAATGATTTTGGAAAAGTTCCTGCACTTATTCGTGAAAATGCAGTTGTAAAATAAATTCAAAAGAATAAGTAAAAATAATTTAGTGAAAATGAAAGCGAAGTGGTCTGCGTTAAAGAAGATTATTAGTGAAAGTGAACAGGGTCGGGAGCTTCTTCTATCTCTTATTAATGAAGATGGCAAAATAATAAGTGCCAATGCAAACATGGTGAAAACTCTTCACCTCCAAAACCTGAAAACGAAAGGTGTAAACTTTTTTGATTTCCTCCACCCGGTCAATGTTAATGATTTTAAATCTGCAATTAAAGAGGCGGCTAATTGTACTACCAGTTCAATGGAGCTTTATTTAAAAAACGGTTATTATCATCCTACAAAATGGCAGATCAGTTCAACCATTGATGAGGAAGGTCGTAATATGTTTTTATGTGTTGGCCATAAAATTCTTGATGATAAAAGGTTAAGCCAGTATAATAAATTAGGTGAAAAAAATTATCAACTAATTGTTGAAGGATTGAGTGCGGGAATTCTTTTCCAGGATATAAACGGAGAATTGATAGCAGTTAACCAGCGGGCTGCTGAAATATTTAGTACTACACTAGAGCGACTGTATCAACTTACTGATATTGAAAGTCTCTGGAATTTAGCATGGCAAATTACTAATGAAAGCAATAATGCAGTTTTATTTGCTGATACACCTTTTATGCAGGCATTAAAAACAGGGCAGCCACAAGCTGAAGTGTTGATCGTTCGCCTTCGTAATGGGGAAACCAGGTGGTTACACTTTAGCTCCCAACCATTATTTGATGAAGTTACTCATACGGTTTTTTCTGTAGTTACCAATATTATTGATATAACCAAGGAGAGATTACTTTCAAGTCAGTTAAAAGAAAGAGATGCATTATTCAAAGCATTTATGAAGCAAACGCCTAATCTGGCGTGGGTAGTTGATGAAGATGAGTATTTGGTTTTTGCGAGCCATACCTTCCTGCAATATTTTCGATTGGAAGAAGCTGATGCATTGAATAAGAAGATAACAGAACTAGTACCCGGTTCTATTGTTGCTAACATGTATGCCAAGCATGTTGAAGTATTGCGAACCGGCAAACCTGCAGAACATATTGAAAGAGCTGAACTGGCCGATGGCACCAACCTAGTTTTTCATATCAGCCTTTTTGAAATTGATAGTACATCAGGTAAGCGATTATTAGGTGGTTATGCTATTAATCTTACCGATAAATACGAAATAGAAAAAAGACTACGCCAGTCAAATGACCGGCTGTTATTGTTGACCAGAGCTACTTCAGATGCGATTTGGGAATGGGATATGCAAACCGGGCAAATATTTCGTAACGATGCATTAATGGATATGATCGGGTACAATATGGATGCACCGAAAGGTCTTTCTTGGTGGTTACGTCGAATACATCCGGATGACAGGAACAGAGTTAGCGATAAAGTAAAAGAAAGTACGGATAACAAAGAACAATCATGGGAGGAAGAATATCTTTTCAAATGCGCCGACGGTACCTACAAACATGTGCGGGATAAAGGTTATATCGTTTATGAAAACGGGTTGCCTGTTAAAATGATCGGCTCATTGCATGATGTTACTAATCTTAAGCAGCTGGAAGGAGAGTTAATGACGGAAAAGTTAGAACGCCAAAAAGAGATTTCTGAAACTATCATAAGAGCACAAGAAAAGGAACGTACAAGAATTGGCCATGAACTTCACGATAATGTTAACCAGATATTATCTACGGCGAAACTCTTTGTAGACATGATGAAGCCTATTGGTAAAGAAGAAAAGGCCACAAAGAAAAAGACGGTTGATTATATTCTACTGGCTATAGAAGAAATTCGAAAATTATCGAAGGAGCTGGTATTGCCACAACTTACCGGAAAAAGTCTTGTAGAAAGTATTCAAACTTTAATAGATGATATTCATCTTGCTACAGATATTAAAATAAAGTTTGTTTTCGATTATGAAAACGAAATGCTTTCTCAGGGAAAGAAAGTTACCCTTTTGCGAATTGTGCAAGAACAACTAAAGAATATTCTTAAACATAGCAAAGCGAAGAGGGTAGATATTGTGTTGCAGAATAGGGATGGAGATACTCACCTTATTATTAAAGACGATGGAATTGGATTCTGTCCGAAACAAACACATCGTGGCATTGGGCTGTCAAATATTTACGAAAGAGTAAATTTCTACAATGGTGAAACAGATGTGCAAACAGAACCTGGAAAAGGCTGTACACTATTTGTTGCAATACCATCGTTGTAAAAAATTATTTATTTTTGTGCCTGGCAGCTAATATCTGTTCTACGTCATTTAATGAATACCCCTTTGCATTTAATAAAATGAGATAATGGAATAGCAAGTCAGCAGCTTCGCCTAAAAATTTTTCTTTATCATCATCCTTACTTTCAATAACAAGCTCCACAGCTTCTTCACCTACTTTCTGCGCAATTTTATTGATGCCTTTTGAAAATAAAGAAGAAGTGTAAGAAGTTTCTGAAGCATTATTTTTTCTATCGGCTATAATTTGTTCCAGTTTTTCAAGACTAAAAGAAGAATTATTTTCATTAAAACATGTGTCTGCTCCTGTATGGCATACAGGTCCATCAGGTTGAACTTTGATTAACAAGGTATCGTTATCGCAGTCAGCTATTATTTCTTTTACGTTTAAATAATTGCCTGAAGTTTCACCTTTTGTCCAGAGGCGTTGTTTACTTCGGCTATAGAAAGTAACCCTGCTTTCTTCTTTTGTTTTTTCCAATGCTTCTTCATTCATGAATCCCAGCATTAATACTTTTTGGCTGATACTGTCTTGTATAATAGCCGGAACAAGCCTATCGCTATATTTTGAAAAATCAGGTTTCATATTATTTGGTTTATATTTTTTCCGAATTTTCGTTTTTTCGAATAGTAGTGAGTAAGTTGTTGAACGCTTCTTGTCTTCTTTCCCGTTGCTCTTTTATTCTTTGACTATGGCGATTTTCAAAATACTGTATAAAAAAGTAAGTAGCGGCCAATGATATGAAAACAATGAAGATCATAACCGAACAGCGATGTTTTGATTCCTTAAATATTGTTTTAAATCAGGTATAGCTATCTCTTTAAAATGAAAAATACTTGCTGCCAGTGCTGCATCTGCATTAGCTTGTTGAAATATATCGGCGAAATGTTCCATACTCCCTGCACCCCCGGAAGCAATTACCGGAACAGTAACACTGTTGGTTATTTCCTTAGTAATCTCAAGAGCAAACCCTACTTTGGTTCCATCGTTTTCCATAGAAGTTAATAATAATTCACCAGCACCTCTTTCAGTAGCTTCTTTTGCCCAATCTATAGTAAGGAGGGTGGTTGCATTGCGACCGCCATGTGTTACTACTTTCCAGTCGTTATCAATAATTTTTGCATCAATCGCAACTACTACACACTGGCTACCGAAATTTTTTGCAAGCTCATTTATCAATTGCGGATTTTTTACGGCAGATGTATTGATAGAAATTTTATCGGCACCATTTTCTAATAATACACTTACATCTTCCACGGTACTGATACCGCCACCCACAGTAAATGGAATATTTATGTGCGTAGCAATTTTTCTTACCAGTTTTGCCAGGGTCTTTCTTTTTTCGGTAGTTGCAGTAATGTCAAGAAAAACCAATTCGTCGGCACCTTCTTCGCAATAACGCATGGCTAATTCAACCGGGTTGCCGGCATCACGCAACTCAATAAAGTTGGTGCCCTTTACAGTTCTGCCATCCTTAATATCAAGACATGGTATGATTCGTTTTGTTAGCATTATATAAATTTCTTCAGGTCAGATAAAGAAATCCTGTTTTCGTAAATCGCTTTTCCAATAATGGCTCCATGGCAGCCTGCTTCCCTCAACTCTTCTAATTCTTTAATAGTTGAAACACCACCGCTGGCTATCAGATCAATGGAAGGATGCTCGTTCATGATCTTTTTATAGAGTGACAGGGAAGGGCCTTGCAACAACCCATCTTTATTTACATCCGTGCAAAAGAACTGTTTTACTCCTTTTGTTTTGTATGTAGAAATCAATTCAGAAACTGTCAAAGTGGTTGTTTCTGTCCATCCTTTGATTACAATTATTTCATCTTTAACATCAGCACCTATAATAAATCGTTCGGGTCCGAATGCTAATAGCCATCCGGTAAAAGTAAGTTCATCTTTAACAGCAATGCTTCCAACAGCAGCATAAGCTGCTCCTGATTCAAAAGTAATTTCAAGGTTTTTTTGACTACTGATGCCACCGCTAAAATCAATTTCTAACTTAGTTTTACTGGCTATTTTCTCCAGTACTTTCCAGTTTTTTACATCACCTTCTTTTGCGCCATCAAGGTCAACAAGATGCAATCGCTTTAAACCAGCATCTTCAAATTGTAAAGCAACTTCCAAAGGGTCTTCATTGTAAATGGTTTTCTGGCTGTAATCGCCTTTTGTTAATCTTACACATTTACCTTCTATAATATCTATTGCAGGAATTATTGTCATTGTATTTATATAGCTAAAAAGTTTTTTAAAATTTGTTCACCTACCGCTGCGCTTTTTTCTGGATGGAATTGCACGCCGTAAAAATTGTTCTTTTGAATAGCTGCACTATATGCTATTCCATATTCTGTTGTAGCGATTGTATGCTCATTCTGTTCTGCATAATATCCATGTACATAATAACAATAGCTGTTGTTGTCTATGTTTTTAAACAGACCAGATTGCAGGTTGCTGATACTGTTCCAGCCGATTTGCGGAATTTTTAAATTTGCTTCAGTAGCATGAAATTTTCTAACTGTTACATTTTCAAAAATGCCGAGGCAATTCGTATCATTTTCTTCAGAATATTTACAAAGCAATTGCATGCCGAGGCAAATGCCGAGTACAGGTTGCTTTAATGATATAATCAGCTCATCCAATTTTCTTTCTTTTAAAAAGTTCATAGCAGAACTGGCTTCTCCTACACCGGGAAAGATTACTTTATCTGCTGATTTTATTTGCGCCGCATCATCTGTTACAATTGCATTAATGCCAATTCTCTCCAATGCAAATTGTACTGATTGGATATTGCCGGAATTGTATTTGATTATTACTGTATTCATTTTATCTTCAGGCTATTGTTAATATTGGCCAGGCCAGTTATAAAAGTGTCAGACGCTCTGCGAGACGTCAGACACTATAGCACTCCCTTTGTACTTGGTAATTGCAAATTATTTACATCTCTTTTAATCGCACCTTTAATAGCTTTAGCCAAAGCTTTAAAGATCGATTCTATTTTATGGTGTTCATTATCACCTTCCGCTTTTATATTCAGATTACATTTGGCGGCATCTGCAAATGATTTGAAGAAATGATAAAACATTTCAGTAGGCATGTCACCAATTTTTTCTCTTTTAAAATCAGCTTCCCATACCAGCCAGCTCCGGCCACCAAAATCAATAGCTACTTGTGCTAAGCAATCATCCATTGGCAGGGTAAAACCATACCGTTCAATACTGATTTTATTACCTAACGCCAACGAAAATGCTTCGCCTAAAGCAATCGCTGTATCTTCTATTGTATGGTGCTCGTCTATTTGTAAATCACCGTTTACTTTTACAGACAGATCAATACCGCTATGGCGGCTAAGTTGCTCCAGCATATGATTGAAAAAATTCAAGCCGGTGTCTATTTGTGATATGCCTTTTCCACCAAGATCTATAAGGACCGCAATTTTTGTTTCATTCGTATTTCTGTCATGTTGTATTACCCGTTCACCCAATTTCAGGTATTCATAAATATCTTTCCATGCAATTGTCTCTAGTGCTATAGTGGGTTGAAGGGCTAGCAAATCATCATTTATTTCGGCTGCTCCAAGATTAGCATCATTGTTTAGCCAGATCGCTTTACAACCTAAATTTTTTGCTAGTTGCACATCCGTTATTCTATCACCAATGACAAATGAGCCTCTTAAATCGTAAGCAGAGTTATTTATGTATTGAGTTAACATCCCCGTTCCGGGTTTGCGGGTTGGAGCATTCTCGTTGGGGAATGTCTTATCAATAAATACCTCAGCAAAGTTTATTCCCTCGTTTATCAAGCTTTTTATTACAAAATTTTGAACAGGCCAGAATGTTTCTTCCGGGAAAGAAGCCGTTCCTAATCCATCCTGGTTGGTTACCATCACTAATTCAAAATCCAATTCAGTGGCTATTCTTTTCATCCAGCTAAACATATCCGGGTAAAATTCCAGTTTATCAAATGAATCCAATTGGTAAGTAGGAGGGGCTTCTTTTATCAATGTGCCGTCTCTATCAATAAATAATATTTTTTTCATGCGCCGTAAAGTTTTAGTGCTTCAACCAATTGTTTGTTCTCATCCGGTGTTCCAATAGTTATGCGAAGACAGTCATCACATAAAATAATATTGGAACGATCTCTTACGATTATACCTTTAGCCGATAAATAATTATAAACTTTTTTAGCATCTGTCATCTTCACCAGAATAAAATTAGCATCAGAGGGATAAACGGTCTGCACAAATTCCAGCTCCAATAATTCTTCTTTCAGCCACTCTTTTTGCTCTACGGTAGTTTTTGTCCAGTTGTTAATGCTGGAAATATTGCTCAATGCCTCAATAGCTAAATTCTGCGTAGCCGTATTAATGTTATAGGGATATTTTACTTTGTTTAGGTAATCAATAATCGGTTGTCCGGCGAAAGCCATGCCTAGTCTAAGTCCTGCTAAACCCCAGGCTTTGGACAATGTTTGCAGTATAACAAGATTTGGATACTCTGTTAGCTCCGGTATAAATGTTTTTTGCTTCGCATAATTAATGTAAGCTTCATCAATCACTACAAGCCCATCAAAATTATTCAGTATTACTTCAATATCATTTCTGTTAATACTGTTGCCAGTGGGATTATTTGGGGAGCAAACAAAAATTAATTTTGTAGTTGCATCAATAGCTTTTTCTATGGCACTCAGATCTAACTGAAAATTTTCTGTAAGCGATACCTTTTTTACTGTCACATTATTCATTTCAGCACATACTTCATACATGCCATAAGTAGGAGGGAAGATAATAACATTGTCTTTTCCCGGCTCACAAAATATTCTAAACAGCAGATCAATTGCTTCATCACTGCCATTCCCTAAAAAAATATTTTGAAAAGGAACACCTTTGATATTACTTAATTTTTCTTTTAGCTTTAATTGTAAAGGGTCGGGGTAGCGATTATAATTTTCAGACAGCGGGGAGCCAAATGAATTTTCATTTGCATCTAAAAAAATGCTTGCCGTTCCGCTGTATTCATGCCGTGCAGATGAATAAGCAGTCATCCTTTTAATATTCTCTCTTACTAAATTATCTAAGTTGAATTCCATGTTATTATTTTAAACGAATAGCCACTGCATTCTTATGGGCTGTTAATCCTTCTGCTTCTGCCATTTCCATTACAGTATTGCTGATCATTGTTAAACCTTCTTTTGTTAATTGCTGATAGGTGATCTTTTTGGTAAAACTATCTAATGAAACACCGCTGTACATAGCAGCATAACCATTGGTTGGCAAAGTATGGTTGGTGCCGCTGGCATAATCTCCCACACTCTCAGGGGAATAGTTGCCAATGAATACAGAACCAGCTGCAATCACTTGTTTTGAAACTTCTATTGCATTGGCACAGGAAAGTATCAGGTGTTCCGGTGCATATAGGTTTGATAACTCAATTGCCTCTGTTATAGTTGCAACAATTACCAGCTTGCTATTTTCCAATGCTTTTTTTGCAATACCTTTTCTTGGTAGATCCTGCAATTGTTTTTCAATCGCTGCTGTAGTTGCTGTAGCGAATGCAGCACTGGTGGTTATTAAAATCACCTGGGAGTCCGGCCCATGTTCTGCCTGTGATAAAAGGTCGGCTGCTACATATTCCGGTATGGCTGTTTCGTCGGCAATCACCAATACTTCCGAGGGGCCTGCGGGCATATCTATAGCTACAGCTTGCTGCTGCACTAGTTGTTTAGCCTGTGTTACATATTGGTTACCGGGGCCAAATATTTTAAACACCTTTGAAATTGTTTCCGTTCCATACGCCATTGCAGCTATAGCCTGCACACCACCAACTTTATAAATTTTTGTGACGCCACAAATAGCTGCAGCATATATAATAGCCGGATCAATTGTTCCATCTTTTGATGGTGGGGAGCAAAGAATAATTTCCTTACATCCTGCAATTTGTGCAGGCACCGCCAGCATCAATACCGTGGAAAAGAGTGGGGCAGAGCCACCGGGAATGTATAGCCCGACTTTTTCTATACCTATTGACTGACGCCAGCAAACTACGCCAGGCATCGTTTCAATTATTTTTACTTCATCTTTTTGAGCTACATGAAATGTGTCTATATTTTTTTTTGCTTGTTGAATAGCAGTTTTTAATTCATTGCTAACTAATTTATCTGCATTCGTTATTTCATCCGGGGTGACTGAAAGTGATTTTAGTTTTACGCCATCAAAATCTTTGGTGTACTGCAAAACAGCTTTGTCGCCTTTATTTCTTACTTTTTCCAAAATTTTATTTACAGTTTTTCCTAGTTCGGCATTATCAGCAACAGGCCGCTGAATTATTTTGTTCCACTTTTTCTTGTCCGGGTATGTAAAAACTTTCATCATACGATCATCTTTTCAATTGGTATAATTAATATTCCTTGTGCTCCTGCGACTTTCAGCTTCTCAATCACATTCCAAAAATCACTTTCGTTGATCACAGAATGAACTGAACTCCAACCGGATTCTGCCAGTGGCAGAATTGTTGGACTTTTCATACCGGGTAGTAAACTGCAAATGGTATCGAGTTTGTAATTAGGAGCATTCAGCAGCACATATTTATTATTTCTGGCTTTTTTTACTGAGCGGATGCGGAATAAAAGACTTTCAAGTATGATCTTTTTATTTGCACTTAATTCTTTGTTGCTGATCAATACTGCTTCTGATGATAGTATAACTTCCATTTCCTTCAGCTCATTGGTAAAAAGGGTACTACCCGAACTAACCAAATCACAAATCGCATCCGCTAGTCCGATCTTCGGAGCAATTTCTACTGAGCCGCTTATTTCATGAATGGAAGCGGTTATATTTCTTTCTTTAAGAAAGTTGGAAAGAATGAATGGGTAACTGGTAGCAATTTTTTTTCCTTCCAGGTCACTCACTGTTCGCATGTTCCCGTTTTTAGGTACTGCAATTGAAAGACGGCATTTTCCAAAACCCAGTTTTTCAATACTATCTGTTTGTTTATTCGATTCGGTTACTACATTTTCACCTACGAAACCAATATCTGCCACGGCATCCTGTACATATTCAGGAATATCATCATCCCGCAAAAAGAAAACCTCTACCGGGAAATTGGCGGCTGTTACTCTTAGCTGATTGTTGCCATTGCTGATCTCAATACCACATTCTTTGAGCAGTTTCATGGAGCCTTCATAAAGGCGACCCGATTTTTGTACCGCTATTCTTAATATTTCCTGCATAATTTGTTTGTTGGATGTATTACAAATAAAAAGGGCTTACTGTTTAGTAAGCCCTTTATTATGATTTAAGCATAATACCCTCATGGCCTACTCGTAGAGAGCAAGAAATGATGATGATTATGTGTGTATGTTGTCATGATTGAAGTCAAAAGTAGGGATTATTTATTCTTGTTCCAATTTATGCAAGTAATAATTCCTTATACACTAAAAGAATGGTTGTTAATCTCAGTCTTTGCTGAATAACAATTATTTTAGAATGTAAATGTGCTGAAAACCTTAGCCTCTGAATTTGCCAGTTGAGTTTACATTGGTTGGGCAGCCCGATTTGCGGGATGAATAGCAGGATGTTATAGTGGCAACAACTGCGAAAAGAAGTACTGCTAAAAGAAACTTATTTTTCATTTTCCGGGATATTTGACTGTTAAACGAATAAAAATGGATTTTAGTATAAGACCGTAAAGATAGCTTAGTTGCGGCATTTTGCATAGGGAAAAGGCTGTTGTTTTTGTGTTATAAATGTTACTACTTAGGAGCTTTTTGAGAATTGCAGGATTTTGCAGTGGCACAATGATGCCCAAAGAATGGGACGATGAATGGAGCGACGCAAGGGACGATGCTCATTGAACCGAACGATTGTAAACAAATAAGTAACTTAATGCAAAGCTTCATCCTCCGTTATCTTTGGCGCACAAATATTTAGGGCCCAAATTTGATTTTGTTACCTATTGTAAACTGTTAACTTTACCGGCCATATTATAAAATAAGAGAAACTAACCCTGATGTTGCAACTTAAAAAACCCCTCGCTTTTATTGACCTGGAAACTACCGGCGTTAATTTAGGAACAGACAGAATTGTAGAGATCGCAATTGTGAAGATCCTGACGGACGGAACAAAAAGCGTTAAACGGAAACTCATTAATCCCGGCATGCCCATTCCAAAAGCATCCAGCGATATACATGGAATTACTGATGAGATGGTAAAAGATGCTCCCAGTTTTAAGCAAGTAGCGCAGGAAATAAAGCAAATGCTGGATGGCTGCGATTTTGCCGGTTATAATTCTAACCGATTTGATATTCCATTGCTAATGGAAGAATTTTTGCGTTCGCAGGTTGATTTTGATATGAAGAACCGTAAGTTGCTGGATGTTCAAAACATCTTTCATAAAATGGAGCCACGTACACTTGGAGCAGCTTATAAATTCTATTGTGGTAAAGCTCTTGACGGCGCACACAGTGCAGAGGTAGATGCATCGGCTACACATGAAATACTGGAGTCGCAAATTGAACGCTACCCGGAGTTGGGCAATAGTATTGATTCTATTCTTAAAGTAATCGGTGAAGACCAGATCGTGGATTTTGCCCGCCGTTTTATTATGGAGAATGGGATAGAAGTTTTCAATTTTGGCAAATTTAAAGGCCGCCCTGTTGCAGATATATTAAAATCTGAGCCTCAGTACTATGATTGGATGATGAAAGGCGATTTTCCCCAACATACCAAGCAAAAATTGACTGAGATCTACACCAGAACCATCCTTAAAAAGAGTTAGTGAATGCTAATAACCTGTGAAATGAGCCGTAATTAAATGCATACAGTAGCGGATGGACGGCTGCGGCGAATTCCTTGTGGCAGTTATAATCAAATTATTCACAGCAAAAAAATTAACAGGTTTGCTACTTCCTATTATTGTAAATTCGTTACGAACCATTTGGAGTATTAGTGGAGAAATTAGTTATCATACCAACTTTTAATGAAAAAGAGAATATCAGTAGTATTCTTCATGCCATCTTCAACCTTGGAGAAGGCTTTCATATTTTGGTGATTGATGATGGCTCACCTGATGGCACTGCCGCAATCGTAAAAGAGTTACAATCTAAATTTTCTGGTCAATTATTTATAGAAGAACGAACCGGTAAACTTGGTTTAGGTACCGCTTACATTCATGGCTTTAAGTGGGCCATTGAAAAAGATTATCAATATATATTTGAGATCGATGCAGATTTTTCACATAATCCCAAAGACCTGCCACGATTATACAGTGCCTGCAAAAATGAAGGTGCTGATCTGGCCATTGGGTCAAGATATGTAAAAGGTGGCGGCGTTGTTAACTGGCCCAAAAACAGGATCGCCTTATCGAAAGGGGCTTCATTATATACAAGAATGATAACCTGGATGCCGGTTAAAGATCCGACTGCAGGTTTTGTTTGCTATAAAAAAGAAGTTTTGGAAACCATCAATCTCGATGAAATAAGATTTGTAGGGTATGCCTTCCAGATCGAAATGAAATTTGCCACCTGGAAACTTGGTTTCAAATTAAAAGAAGTACCCATCATTTTCCAGGACAGAGCTTATGGTGTTTCTAAAATGAACAAAGGCATTGTAAAAGAAGGAATTCTAGGAGTACTTAAGCTCCGCTGGCACAGCCTGTTTACCAATTATAGAAAGAGGGTAAAAAAAACTAAAGTCGTAACCGGTTCGGTTAAGGCTCTTCATCAAAATGAGGTGGTAGCAGAGTAATTTTATTTACCTAGCTGCATTGCTACTTTCCTCTTCTGTTGCGTCGCACCTGTCTGCCGACAGGCAGGCTCTTCATCGTTCGGTAACCTGTCTGCCGTCAGGCAGGTTCTATTCGGCATTTTGCAAGTGTCATTTAATAGTATCAGGTATTGTAGTGCAAATAATACCTCACCCATCAATATTCATAAAATTCGGAAATACTTCCACCCTCTTCTCAAGGAGAAGGGAACGGAGTTGTTGATATTCGTATTAATTGTTGGGTGGGGTCTTTTTCTTAGTTTAGAGCCTCAATGAAAAAAGCCTTCATCCAACTTCATATAGCTGTTTTCTTAGCTGGCTTTACTGGCATATTAGGCCGGCTTATCACTTTGAATGAAGGCATGATCGTTTGGTACCGGCTTTTATTGACCGCAGTCACCATGTGGATTCTATTTGGGCTGATGAAGAAAATAAAAAAGATCCCGGCCATTGATATTTTAAAAATTGCTGCCGTTGGTTTTATTGCTGCTATGCACTGGGTTACTTTTTATGGTTCTATTAAATATGCAAATGTGTCGGTGGCATTAGTTTGTTTTTCATCCATAAGTTTTTTTACTGCACTATTTGAGCCATTTATATTGAAGAAAAGAATTAATTGGATGGAATTATTCTTAGGTATAATTACAATTGTCGGTATTTACGTCATCTTCCATTTTGATGAGCAATATAAAACCGGCATCATTATCGGTATCATATCCGCAATATTAGCATCCCTGTTTCCTATTTACAACCGGGAGTTTTTAAAAAGGATGAATGTAGAAACAATGCTTACCTGGCAGCAAACCGGCGGCTTCCTAACGTTATCAATATTGCTTCCTTTTTATTTACAACAGTTTCCTACAGAAACTTTTTTGCCAAGCCTTGAAAATCTGGGTTGGTTGCTGGTGCTTTCATGGTTTTGCTCAGTCATTGCATTTCAACTTTCAGGTTATGCATTGAAACGATTGTCTGCGTTTACAGTAAACCTCACTTTCAACCTGGAGCCTGTTTATGGAATCTTACTAGCCTTTGCTGTGTACAACGAAAACGAGTTGCTCAGCAAATGGTTTTATATTGGTTTTGCAATTATTGCTATTGCATTGATCACTCATGTTATTTTACTGGTACGGGAAGAACGAAAATTAACACAACATGCAGCCGACTGATTATCACAACAACATCATACAATACTATAAGGACACAGAAAATGCGTACAAAGATTCCTGGGATATGAATAACAGCCTGGCTATTCATTACGGCTACTGGGATAAAAAAGTAAGATCTTTTCCTGAATCACTACTTCGTATGAATGAAGTAATGATAGAAGCCGCAGCCATAAAATCAACCGACCATGTATTAGATGCCGGATGCGGAGTAGGAGGTAGCAGCATTTTTATGGCTTCAACAATTGGATGCAAAGTAACAGGTATCACTTTAAGTGAACGACAAGTACAACAGGCCCACACTAACGCAGAAAAAAGAGGCGTACATCATCTGGTCAACTTCAAAGTGATGAATTATTGCATGACGGATTTTCCTGATGCAAGTTTTGATGTAGTGTGGGGATGTGAAAGTATTTGCTATGCAGACAGCAAAGAGCAATTTATTAAAGAAGCATTTCGGTTATTAAAACCAGGCGGAAGGTTAGTGGTGGCCGATGGATTTGTAACTCGGTTTGAAAATAATGAACACCCAATAATCAGGAATTGGATAGATGGCTGGCTGGTTAACTACTTAGAATCTCCTGAACGATTTCAATCTTTTATGAGCAATGAAGGCTTTACAAATATTAATTATCGTAATATTTCTAAAGAAGCAGCTCATTCTTCCCGCCGCTTATACCGGTTTTACTACTTAGCCAGCTTGTATTTACTCTGGAAGAAGATCAATTTCTCAAAACCAGCAACAGATATGCAAAAAAACAATATCAAAGCTTGCCGCTATCAATACAACGGCCTGAAAAAAGGTTTATGGCAATACGGACTTATCGTTGGTAAAAAGCCTGAATAATATTCCTGATTCCCCATTATCTTTAGAGCCTTCAAAACTATTTTTTATGAGGCTCCTCTTTAGTATTTCAATGTTGCTATTGGCAACTTCAGTATTTGCACAAAAAAAACCATTGGATCATTCCGTCTACGATAGCTGGCAAAGCATCGGTGAACGAATGATCAGTAATGATGGTAAATGGGTAGTATATTCTATCAATCCGCAGGAAGGTGATAATGAACTGGTGATACAATCATCAGACGCAGGCTACAAAAAAGTAATTGCCCGTGGATATAATGTGGTAATAACAGAAGACAGCCGCTATGCTGTATTTCGTATTAAACCCGTTTTTAAAGACACCAGAGATGCCCGCATCAAAAAGAAAAGACCCGACGATATGCCAAAAGATTCTTTTGCTATTGTTGAACTAGGCAAAGACAGTGTTTGGAAATTGCCCAGAGTAAAAAATTATAAAGTACCGGAGAAAGAAGCAGGTTGGGTAGCTTATCATTTGGAAAAAACAATTGAGAAAAAAGAAGCACCCAAAAAACCAGATAATACTGATAAACGAATTGCTGATAGTCTCGGTAAAGTAATTGATTCTCTAAAGCAAGTGATTGCTACAATACCAGAAAAGAAAAAAAAGAACCGGGATGATAGTGATGATGAAGGCGTATTGACTCCCGACTCAAACATTGATGCAGAAGGCGACGAAACACCTTCCGGTCCCGTTGATGCAGGAACAGATTTGGTGGTGAGGAATCTAATAGATGGGAAAGAGAAAATTTTTAGCAATGTGTTGGAATATAGTTTTAGTAAAAAAGGACAGAAGCTGATTATTGAGCAAGCAAAAAATCCTAAAGATTCTTTAAGCAAACAATCTGTATCTCTTTATGATTTAAAAGAAGGTAAAACAATTCTATTGAGTAAAGGCGGCAATGATTTTAAGAACTTCTCTTTTTCTGAAGATGGTTCTCAAGTTGCTTATTTGGCAGAAAGAGATGCGAAACCAAAAGAATTACAAAAATTCTATAAGCTCTGGTATTACACTGCAGGAATGGATAGTGCAACCATGTTGGCCGATAAAAATTCGGTAGGTATGCAATTAGGAATGACGATAAGTGAGTTTGGAAATGTTAGTTTCAGCAAATCGGGTAAGCGATTGTTCTTTGGAACAGCACCGATACAACCACCAAAGGATACTACTTTGATAGATATTGATCTTGTGAAAGTGGACGTATGGCATTACAATGATGATTATTTACAAACTACACAGTTAAGCCGCTTGCAAAGAGATCTGCAAACCAACTACCTGGCCGTTTACCAATTTGATAATAAAACGCTGAAGCAGTTGGCAACAGAACAATTGCCAACGGTATATCAAACCAACGAAGGTGATGGGGATCAATTTGTAGGAGTAACGGATTTTGGAAAAAGAATAGAAAGTCAATGGACCGGTAATACCAAAAAAGATATCTATGCCATTAATATAAATGAGGGAACTACCAAATTGGTAAAAAAAGATATGACTGGTTTCATTGCTCCGCAGATGATTTCCCCTGCTGGAAAATATATCATGTGGTATGACAGTAAAGCAAGACATTATTTTGCCTGGGATGGCGATTCTGCAAGAAATATTACGGCTAAAATAAAATTGCCTTTGTATGATGAGGATCATGATTCGCCAAGCGATCCTTCTCCTCACGGAATAATGCGATGGCAGGAGAATGATGATGCCTTATTTGTGTATGATCGATACGATGTTTGGCAGGTGGACCCAAGAGGGAAAATGGCTCCATTGTTAATTACTGGCGGTCAGGGACGCAAAACTAAAACCCGGTATCGCTATGTCTCAACTGACAGGGAGGAACGTTTTGTGAAACCAGGTCAGACCTTATTATTACAAACATTTAGTGAAACAGGTAAAGAAGATGGTTTTGCCAGTTATAAGTTATTATCTAAAATGCTACCTGTTCAATTATCAAAAGTAAAAGCATCGGTAGGAAATCCTGCTAAAGCTAAGGATGCTGATAAATATATTTACACGAAAGAGAGTTATGAAGTTTCTCCAGAGTTATTTGTAAGTAGTGATTTATCCGGTGAAACAAAATTGTACTCTACCAACCCGCAGCAAAAAGATTACAATTGGGGTACAGCAGAGCTATACAAATGGAAAGCATTCAATGGAAAAATGTCAGAAGGTATTTTATATAAGCCCGAAAATTTTGATCCGACAAAAAAATACCCAATGATCATGTATTTCTATGAAACACATTCTGAAACATTACATGGTTATATTCCACCAACACCAACTGGTAGCCGGTTGAATATTTCTTTCTTTGTAAGTCGTGGATATGTAGTTTTCTCCCCGGATATTCATTATACCATTGGCTACCCTGCCAAAAGTGCCTATGATTATGTAGTGAGTGCGGCCAAAGATCTGATTGCAAAAAACAAATGGATTGATGGTGCTAATATCGGCATACAAGGACAAAGCTGGGGTGGTATTCAGGTGGCACAATTAGTTACTATGACTGATATGTTCAAAGCCGCCTGGTCTGGTGCGCCAGTTGCAAATATGACCAGTGCATACGGTGGTATCCGTTGGGAAGGTGGTATCAACCGCCAATTTCAGTACGAAAAAACACAAAGCCGAATTGGAGCGACATTATGGGAAAAGCAAAATTTATATATTTTGAACTCACCCCTTTTTCATGTGCCAAAAATTAAAACACCAATGGTAATCATGCACAATGATGCAGATGGTGCTGTTCCCTGGTACCAGGGCATAGAATTATTTACTGCAATGCGCAGAATGAATAAAAAAGTATGGATGCTGAACTATAATGGCGAAGCACACAACCTGGTAGAAAGAAAGAATAAAAAAGATATTCAAATAAGAGAGCAACAATTCTTCGACTGGTTGTTAAAAGGAGAGAAGCCTGCTAAATGGATCACCGAAGGTGTTCCAGCAGTAAAGAAAGGAAAAGATTGGGGATTGGAAATTGTGGAATAAGTTAATCCGTTATCATGTATGTATAGGATGCCACGGTTTTAACCGTGGCATCCTTATTAAGCAGCCGTAGAAATAAACTTCACCAAACTTCTCTTGGCTACTGGTAATAAAGTTTCATCCACCGGAAAATTCAATTCCGTTTCAATAGCATATACTGCCGGGTTGGGAAGGTCTTTCCAGCGTCGTATCAATTCTGATTTAATATTTTCATAAGTGTGAGAAATACCCCGCTGCCAGTTATCAATAAATAATGTTCTGATGCTACGGTATTTTTCATCATGTTTTTCAAAAATGGAAAGACGGTAGTGATACACACTTGTTTCTTTGGTATTGCCACTACTTAAAAAGAAATAGCCTTCCTGTATATCCAATGGAATAATGCCAATGGGAGTTATTTCAATTTGCTCTTCTACAAACTCATAAATACCGGTAGCATTCTGGATGGTTGTTTTCATTTTGCCGGCGGCATAGTGAATAATATCTTCCAACTCCTGCATCAGTTCATCATCTTCTATCATTTGCTGGTAAAGCAATTGTAGTTTTTCCATTTGTATGCCGGTCATTTTCTTAGGAAAATGCTCTTGCAGGTATTTCTTATTTTCCCGGAAGGCGACAATGTTGTTATAATGGAAGACCATGTCGGCCAGTTGCGGGTACAACTTATTTTCGTTGAAGTATTTGTTTACTTCCTGCAGGTAGGCGAGGAGGGTGTATTTCTTCAATTCAAAATCAATACGGCCTTCGGCGAACCAGGTTTCTGATAATGATTTCATAGTGTTATCTGGGTTTAGTATAACTAATTTACAAAAAAGACGCAAAGAATGAAAGAGTAGTTTAATTTTAGATTGTTAAAGAAATTATTATGAAATATTTATTATTCGCAGCAGGGTTGTTTTTTATTAGTTCTTGTGGAAATACCATCTATATTGTTCGCCATGGCGAAAAGACGGTGGCCGCTGCCAATATGAGCAGCGATGTAGAGCTAAGCGACGCAGGAAATGAAAGAGCTTTGGCGTTGAAAGAAGAGCTTAAAAGCAAAAACATCAAGTACATATTTTCTACAAAATTTAAGCGAACTACGGGTACTGCAAAACCATTGGATGAGTATCTGGATAAAGTGCAAACAGAATTTTATAGCCCCGGCAAAGATTCGGCAACTGCATTTATTCAAAAGTTGAAATCAATAAAGAAAGGGGATATATTGGTGGTTGGCCATTCTAACACGATTGATGATATTGCCAATATGCTAACCGGTTCCACAGTTGTTCCCGGCGATCTAAAAGATACAGACTATGATAACCTGTATGAAATAAAAAGAAAGGGCAGTAAGTATATTTTCAAGGGGAGGACTTACGGAGTGCCTACTGAATAAATCCCGATAAGTTTTCTCGCAAAGACGCAAAGGAGCAAAGTCGCAACGAGTACAGGGTATTTGAAAATGCTTATCCGTGTTAATGCCGTTGAAGTGTGCGACGCAAGGAACGATGCCCAGAGAAATGGACGATGGCAAAATAAAAAAATCGTACAAGTAGTTTGTACGATTAATGTTGTTATTTAACTATCAGCGTTAATCAAATTAATTCTTTAATCAGCGGTTAATACTCCCTGTCACTTTTAAAATTTTCCAACTCCTTCGCAACAGCTGTTAAAAAAGTAGCACCAAGGCTTCCATCCACAATGCGATGATCGTAGCTCATGCTGAGGTACATCATGTGGCGGATGGCAATGCTATCGCCGGCAGGTGTTTCGATCACAACGGGACGTTTTTTAATGGCGCCTACCGCCATAATAGCGACCTGTGGTTGGTTAATGATAGGTGTTCCCATTAAACTACCAAAGGTTCCCACATTGGTCAATGTAAAAGTGCCACCAGTTGTATCGTCAACTTTTAGTTTTCCGTTGCGGGCCGCATCGGCCAATCCATTTACTTGTTTAGTAAGGCCAACCAAATTCAACTGGTCCGCATTTTTAATGACCGGAACGATCAAATTACCACTTGGCAAGGCCGTAGCCATTCCGATATTAATATCTTTTTTCACAATGATATTATAACCATCCAGCGAACTATTGATCAATGGGAATCTTTTAATGCATCGAACGATTGCTTCTATGAACAACGGGGTGAAAGTGATCTTTGTATTTTCTCTTTTTTCAAAATCTTTTTTCACACGGTCTCTCCACTGCACTAAATTAGTAACATCAGCTTCGGTAAAACTGGTAACATGCGGACTGGTATGCTTGCTGCGAACCATATGATCAGCGATCAATTTACGCATCCGATCCATTTCAATGATCTCCACATTTCCTTGAAATTTAGTTACCTGTTGCTGGTTGCCAGTTTCTTGTTGTGCCTCTACTCTTGAAACAGGTATTATCATTTCGGAGTTCTTGGCTCCTGATTCCTGACTCCTAACTCCAGACTTTCTTCCGCTCACATACTGCAAAATATCTTTCTTCGTCACCCGCCCTTCATTACCAGTCCCTGGAATATTTTCCAATTCCGTCATGCTCACACCTTCGCTAGCGGCGATATTTAATACAAGGGGAGAGTAGAAACGAGATCCGGAATTAGTTTGTGGTTTGAATCCTGAGCCTTCCGAAGGAGCCGTTTGTGGTTGAGTAGTTTCTACAACCACTGCGTCTTGAACTTTTTCAACCACTGGAGTTGTGGGTGTGTTACTCGCCATTCGTGGCTCATCACTCGTAGCAGAAGTTCTGATCTTTGCGATCACTGTTCCGATCGGAACCACATCATTTACATTAAATAAAATCTCTTCAATTACACCGGCTGCGGTGCTCGGCACTTCACTGTCTACTTTATCGGTAGCAATTTCCAATACAGTTTCATCCATTTTTACTTCGTCGCCGGGTTGTTTGAACCATTTCAACACGGTTGCTTCCATTATACTTTCACCCAGTTTCGGCATTATTAAATCAACAACAGCCATAGATAATTTTTTTTGTTAGTCAGCGGCATTGCTACTATCATCTTCGTTGCGTCGCACACTTCAACTGCATTAACACGGATGAACAAGACAGACAAGCAATTTTAACCGGCCAAAGGTAATGATTTGGTTATAAAAGGCTATCAACCGTTAGCAATGATAAATTTGCGGAGCAAATTGAGGGCATTGGCCGCTGTCATACCAATATTTCGTTGGCGATCGAAACGGAGATTCAGTTTCAGGGTTTCAATTTTTTGATGGTTGCCGACCGCCAGCCAAACCGTACCAACAGGTTTTTCTTCGCTGCCACCGCCAGGGCCCATAATGCCGGAAGTAGCAACTGCATAATCAACATTCAATGTTTTAATAGCTCCTGCTACCATTTCTTTTACGGTCTCTTCGCTTACCGCACCCACAGTCGATAAAGTATCACGTCGCACACCCAATACATTTTCTTTTACTTCATTTGCATAGCTTATAATACTTCCTTTATAGTAGTCGGATGAACCTGCCACAGCTGTTATCAAATGAGCAATATATCCGCCCGTACAGCTTTCGGCTGTACCCATCATTTTATTTTTTGCTTTCAATAAATTTCCAACTACTATTTCCAATCCAACATCTTCATTCGTTACCAAATATTCTTTTATGAGATCCTGCAATTTTTCAAAATAGGGGAGCAGTTCTTTTTCTACTTCTTCTTTATTATTGCCTCTTGCAGTAAGCCGAAGCTTTACCATGCCATAATTAGGCAGGTAAGCTAATTTTATAGATTCAGGTAATGATTTTTCAAACTCAGTTAATAATTCTGCCAAAATTGATTCACCGGTTCCGGCAGTGAAAGCAGTTCTGTGAATGATGGTGGGCAGTTCGAATTCTTTTAATAGCCTTGGAATTACTTCATCTTTTATAAGGCCTTTCATTTCGTGGGGTACACCGGGGAGGGAGAAAAACAAAGCCCCCCCGCCCCCCGAAGGGGGGAACATCATCCCCGGCGCCGTCCCTCTCGCATTATGCAAAACCGTACACACATCCGGTACTTCTGCCTGTTTAATATTCCTTTCCAGCAAAGCACCCGGGCGGCGAAAAACTTGTTCAAATAAATATTTTACATGAGCTAATACTTTTTCATCTAAAACCAGTTTGCCACCAAAGTAATTGCACAGTAATGGTTTTGTAATATCATCCGCAGTAGGGCCGAGACCGCCAGTTATAATAACAATATCTGATTGTGCTCCTTCCTCATCCAATGCATTCCAGATATCATCATATACATCACCCACGGCAACACGGCGGCGAACCCAAACACCAATCTTATTCAACTCTTGTGCAATAAAAGCAGAGTTGGTATCAATGGTTTGACCTATCAATAATTCATCGCCAATGGTGATGATAGAGGCGTTAACAGAATTCGTACTCATTTAAGATATGATTAGAACGAAAAGAAGTAATTTGACGGCAAAGTTATAACCACTGAACTATGAAAAAAGTTTTCTTACTGGTATCGGGTTGTTTGTTACTGGTTAGTAGTATCGTTGCCCAAACCGTATCACAGCGTTTACAAAAAGCCTTTCAACAATTTGAAGCCGATAGCCAGTTAAAACATGCCATCAGTTCCTTGTATGTGATAGATGCAAAAACTGGAGCGGTGGTGTTTGATAAAAACTCGCAAATAGGTTTAGCACCTGCTTCTACACAAAAAATTATTACCAGTGTTACGGCTTTTGAATTGTTGGGGAAGGAGTTTAGGTATAAGACAATTCTAGGGTATAATGGAAGAATTGAGGATAGTATTTTACATGGGAATATCTATATTTTGGGTTCTGGAGACCCTACATTAGGAAGTTGGAGATGGAAATCAACTGCTGATGGCACAGTAATAAAAAAATGGATAAGTGAATTTGTCAAACTTAAAATAAGCTACGTTGATGGTAGAATTGTTTTTTCTGCACCGAATTTTACTCATCAGTCAATTCCTGATGGATGGATTTGGCAAGACATCGGAAACTATTATGGAGCAGGAACATTTTTTATAAACTGGAAAGAAAATCAGTATGAGCTTCATTTAAGTTCTGAAAATAAAATAGGTGGCAACGTCAAGATAATAAATAATAGTTGGCAAACTCCTCAAATCAACGAACTAAAAGCAGCTGATAAAGGAACAGGTGATAACGCCTATATCTATTTCGACAAATCTGTAAAAGGCACAATCCCTATGGGCGAAAAGAAATTTATCATTTCCGGTTCTTCAAAACAACCTTACACAGAATTGATGAATGATTTAGTATCACAAACACAAGGTGTAATATTTTTTAATGATCTCAAAGATGACTTTACAAATGAGTATATTGAATCATTGAAACAAAATCACATCTTCTACACTCATTTTTCCCCCTCCCTCGATTCTATCATCTACTGGTTCAACAAAAAAAGTATCAACCTTTATGGCGAAGCTTTAATAAAAACTTTCGCTTATGAAAAACAAGGCTTTGGTTCAACAGATAGCGGCGTAGCTATCGTTAAAAAATTCTGGAAAGAAAAAGGATTGGACCCGGATGAACTGAATATGGCCGATGGGTCCGGACTTTCACCTCTCAATCGGGTAACCACTCATGCACAGGTAGAAATTTTAAAATATGCGAAAACAAAAGTCTGGTTTCAATCTTTCTATAACTCTTTGCCCATCTATAATGGAATGACTATGAAAAGCGGTACCATCAGTGATGTAAAAGGTTTCTGCGGTTATCATAAAGCAAAGGATGGAAGAGAGTATATTTTTTCGTTCCTGATAAATAATTATAGTGGCCGCACGGCTTCGGTAGTCAACAAAATGTATAAAGTGCTGGATGAGCTGAAATAGGAGCCTCCCCAAACCCCTCCGAAGGAGGGGCTTTAGACTCCGATATTGTGAAAGTAAAAGACTATTTTGGGAGACGAAATACAAACTAAAAACCACAAACAATAAACTACTTATGGAACAAAATTTTAAAAATCACACTAGATTGGTAGCAGGCTACCATGGTATTACAGGTTTATTAATTTTGGCTGGTCTAATTGGCAGTATAGTTAATCTAATAAAGGCGGATGCACACACTCATTATTCTGCAGCGTTACTTGTTGTTGTGTTCCTCGGTTTAATTGGCATCTTTTGGTATGCAAGAGTATTTGCTTTAAAAGCTCAAGACAGAGCAATAAGAGCCGAAGAAAATTTTCGTCACTATATTCTTACAGGAAAACCATTCGATAAAGAAATAAGATTAAGTCAAATCATTGCGCTGCGTTTTGCAAGCGATGATGAAATGCCTGCTTTAGCAAAAAAAGCCGTAGCTGAGAAAATGTCGCAGAAACAAATCAAGCAAGCTATACAAAACTGGCGGGGAGATTATAATAGAGTTTAAAAAAAATCTCGCAAAGACGCTAAGCCGCAAAATTTGAGAATCGTTATTTTATTCTTTGCGTCGTTGCGCCTTTGCGAGAAAATATTTATTCAGCTGCTGCTCCAAGAAAAACAGTAGCTACTTTTTCATTCTTAAAAGTGAAAATAATACCGCCGTAAATAGAGCCAACAGTAATTTGCTCTTTATCGGTTGCACTTGCATCAATATCTCTTTTGTAGGCTTCCTGCACTTCGGTATAGCTACTGCCAATACCCGTTCCTGCTCTTGTTTTGAATGTGCATTTTTCATTGGCCCTTATGGACGAAATATATTTGGTGCCTTCCGAAATGCCTTTTGCATAGCTCATATTTAGTATTAACCCCTTTGCGTTATAAGTCCAGTCCTCATGCATTAATCCATCGGCACCCCATTCCACCGCTGGTGATTTGCTATCAGGTTCTCCCAATGCTTCCACCGTTTTTTCATGCGGCTGGCCAATTTTAATATCGCCAAATGTCTCAATATCTATTTTGCCGCTGCTGGCTGGTTGATCGGAAGGAGTAGTAACAGTATCTGTATTTGAAGCCATACTGTCAGTTGGAGTTACAGCTTCATTTTTTTTATCACCCGATTTGCAACAGATAAGAACAAATAACAATGCAGGAAGAAAATATTTTTTCATGATTTGAGGTTTGTACTAGTAAGATAAATCAATCCTTCGAATGTCAGATTACGGAGAGAATCTTTTATTTAAGGTCAGAAATCAAACCGACTAAAGAAACTCATGTCCATATTCAATAGCCAGGGAGAAGCAAGTCCAGCCGCCCAAATAAGAAAGATCAGCACTTTTCCGGCAATAGAAACATCCTGGATCAGGTGGCGGTGCAACAAACTTTGAATGGTAGTCATTATCCGTTCTTCTTTTACATCGTATTCAAATGGCGGAGCTTTCGGTACATCTTTAAATGAAGAATGTTCTTCAATCATTATATTCCTGATCCGCCAGTAATCTTTATCTGCTAATTCTTCATATTCTAGATCCGTATTTATTCCTTCGGTTTCTATTCTTTTTTCTATGGAACTTAATTTGTTGTCGCCAAAAAGCCGCAGTAGCATCATAATGGGGAATAGCAACAAGATAAAAGAAAATGAACTTCCGGTAGTTGTATACATTCTCCAGGCAAAAAAAGCGAGGGCCCCAATTGACAAACCAATAAATATTTTACTCACCATGCTTTCTTCGTCAATAAATATTCTATTCAATAATTGACCTCCATCTAAAGGATATACAGGCAGCAGGTTAATAAGATTTAGAATCACAAACAGTAATCCAATTCTTTCATACGGTATATCAAACAAATAATGACCTGAACTATTTTGATCGATCAGGTATAAAATACTCCCAATGATAATACCCGGCAAAGGCCCTGCTAATAAAATAATAGCGGATTGTTTTTGCGACACTTCTCTTTTTGTGCCGGAAACATAAGCACCCAGCAACGGTATAAAAAAAATACCCAGTTCATTGTACCGAAAAAATTTCATGGCAAAAAAATGTCCCAATTCATGGATCATAACGATCGCTGTGATCAGCAACAGCATTTTATAACTCGGAAAAATATAGTAACCTAGAATGAGATAAGCAGCAAGACTTGCAAAAGAACGTAGCCAGATATTAGCAGATTTATCTTCTTTTTCAAATTTTGGAGGATAAATAATCGCTTCTTCAACCGCAGGTGTCGGTTCGGTAGTACTCATTTCCTGCAAAGGCTCATCTAAATTCTCCATTCAATAAAATTAGTAAAAATAGGGTTGTAACTTTTCCAGTAGTAGAGGAGGCATCACCGTTTTTTTCATGGTCTTGGCTTCCATGAAATATAGGATCAATTTGCCCACAGCCAGCAATTCATTTTTTTCATTATACACTTCATGATGAAATTCGATTTTATGATGAACCGGCAACTCTTTCAACATTGTTTTGATCGTTAGCAGATCGTCGTACAATGCGGGTCGTAAATAGCGGCAATGTACATCCACCACCGGCATTATCACACCCATCCTTTCCATATCGGCATAGGTAAATCCTAGTTGCCGGATGGACTCCGCTCTTGCTGCTTCAAAATATGGAAAGTAATTGCTGTGATACACTACTCCCATCTGGTCAGTTTCTGCGTAGCGTACCCGTATTTGTGTATCGGTTGAAAACATAATTATATTTTTTCTTCACCAGATTCAAAAACAATAGCTTCCTGATCTTTCTTTCGGATAAACCAACCACTGATTCGGTTAGAGAAACAAAGAATTATTAAAGAAACTATTATTTGTATCAATGGGGAATAGAATTCGAAGGTGTAGAAGGGATCATTATAGGAATCTTCCATAGCTCCTTCATATTCCACATTATCAATACCAGGACTATTTATAAGTTCTATACCCAATACTATAAAGTAAGGAATGTTTGATAGAACTGTAATAAAGCTAATACCAATCAATACAATCCGCAACAATGATTTTGTATCAATTTTCAGGTGAGCAAAATCATTAGTCAGGCCTTTGTTTAAAAAAGCCGCAATTTGTTTGCTTTTTCTAATTAACACAACGAAACTGATGGCATATATGAGAGCTGTCAATAAGGATGGAATGAGGATGGTACGGAAACCCTCAGGACTACCAATAAAATTGTAAGTAATTTGTATTATTACTTTTAAAAAGCCTGTAATAAATTGGTAGCCAAAAATAAGTCCAATGACTATTATGCTATATTCTATTAGCTGTACTTTTCTCATATTAGGAAGGTAATAACTATTTCCCTATCAATCTGTCCATACTGATTTTGCCTGGCCCTGTAAAAAATAAAGCGATATATCCCAAAAGGTACAAACCGGCCATTTCACCTTCGGTAAAAATCTTCCCATCATGCGACATAAACAGGGCTACTGACATTGCTATTATCAATGGAATGCAGGCTAATCTTGTCATTAGCCCAATTACAATGAAAATGGCGCAAAAGAATTCTGCGAAAATTGTTAAACTCATGGACGCTGGTCCGCCAATACCAAAAGGGTCGGCAAAGGTGGCCGATTTTGCGGCAAAGTTCATCAGCTTTTTAAAACCATGTGTTATCATTAAGCCTCCAAGAGATAAGCGGAGCAACAATAATGCAAATGAAATGGAGTTGTCGGAGTATTTTGTACTGAATAGTTTTTTCATGGGTTTGATTTTTCAGCAGCAATATTACTAAAAGATATTTTATTCGAAATTTTAGCTGCTAACATGAACGAAATGTTAAAACATATATCCATACAGCACTTATCCACATCTGTTTGGAATGATGTTTGGTCTGACCTGAAATAATTTGAATATTCGCAGCGTTAGGAATTATCCCGCAAAAAACGGGACCACCGGTTTAAAGGACATCCCAAATGAAGTATCAAAGTTTATTAGCACTCGCCATTTTCCTTTCAATTTCTGTATTTGCACAACAAACCCGTTACTATTCCGATCCTGAAACAACTTTCAAGGAAGCAAAGGAATATTTTCAAAAAGAGCAATACAGTCTGGCTTATCCTCTTTTTAAAGAATTGAAGCAAGCCGTTCGGGAAACCGACAAGGTAAACAGGCCGATCACTGTTCAGGAAATAAATTATTACGCCATTGTTTGTGCACTCAAGCAAAACGAAGGAAGGGCAGAAGACGAAGCCAAGGAATATATTGATGTAGAAAAAAATACTGCCCGAACCCAGATGATGAATTTTCATTTGGGCGAATACCTGTTCCGCACCGAACGGTTTGCAGAAGCAGTGCAACGCTACGAACAAACAGCCATTGAAAACTTGAGCAACAGAGAGATTGCTGATATGAAATTTCATCTCGGTTATTCTTATTTCAACCTGCAAAATTTTGCACAGGCAAAGCCATTATTTAATAGCATCCGCACCATCAAGGACGATCCCAATTATATGGATGCAAATTATTATTACGGGTTTCTTGCTTTCAGAGATGGGCAGTACAATGATGCGCTGCAAAGTTTTAAAATTGTTGAAAACGAAAAGAATTATGGTACCGTCGTTCCGTATTATATCGCACAGATATATTATATACAAGGAAAGAAAGATGAAGCCATCACTTATATACAACAGAAATTACAATCTGGCAGTAGTTCCCAGTATTATGATTTGGAATTAAAACAACTGATCGGCCATGCTTATTTTGAAAAAAAGGATTATGCAAAAGCATTGCCTTACCTGGAAGATTATGTTAGTCGCTCCAAAAAAGTAAGAAGAGAAGATTTGTATGAATTGTCTTACTCTTATTATCAGGCCAATCAATTAAATAAAGCTATTGAAGGCTTTAAGCAGTTAAGCGGAAAAGATGATTCTTTAAGTCAGCATGCGATGTATTTACTGGGCGATGCATATTTAAAAACGGGACAGAAAGCAAATGCAAGAAATGCATTCTTGTTTTGTTCTTCCAACAGCAGTAATGCAGCACAAAAGGAAATTTCAAAATATCAATATGCCAAACTTTCTTATGAACTAGGTTATCAGGATGAGGCATTGAACAGTTTAAGTAGTTTCATGACTGATTATCCCAACTCAACCTATAACACCGAAGCAAAAGAATTATTGGTAGATGTATTGGCTAATACCAATAACTACAGAGATGCACAGGCATTGTTAGAAAGTTTAGCAAAGCCATCTGAAAATGCAAAGCGACTTTACCCAAGAATTTTATACGGCCGTGCAACAGAAATGGTGAATGATGGAAGACTCGGGGAAGCAGATGCTTTACTCGATAAAGTTTTAGATGATCCATATAATAGAACCGTTCTGCCGTTAACGTATTTCTGGAAAGGTGAAATTGGGTATCGCAACAATAAGTTGGATACAGCTATTAAATATTATCATGCTTATATTGATAATGGAGCACCAAACAGCGGGGAAACAAATATTACCAATGCCCGCTATAATCTTGGTTATTCTTATCTGCGTAAAGAAAATTATCCTGTATCACTTAGTTTCTTTGAGCCTTTGGCAAAAGCCCCGGCATTGAATACGGATGCCTTTACACAAGATGCCTATATCCGAACAGCCGATAATTATTTCATGCTGAAAAATTATTCGAAGGCAAAAACGATGTATGATAATGTGATCAAGCTTTCATGGCCAGCAGAAGATTATGCAACTTTCCAAAATGCTATGTTGGCTGGTGTAAACAGCCCTAAAGAGAAGATCGCCCTGATGAACACCATGATGCGGAAATTCCCAACTTCTTCATTGGTTACGGATGCAAATATGGAAGTAGCAAATACCTACATGAGTGATGAGAAATTTGCAGAAGCTATTCCCTATTTGCAAAATGTAATAAAGACAAGTGGTAATGCAAGTCTTGTTCCCCAGGCTTATTTAAAAGTAGGAACGTCTTATTACAATCTTAATAATAATCCCCAGGCAATAAAAACATTCCAGGAGCTAATAGACAAATATCCAAACTCTCCGGAAGCAGAAGATGCAATAGATAATGTAAGAACAATTTATATAGAGGACGGCAAGCCGGATGAGTACGCAGTATTCATGCGCCAGGTAGGTCGTCCCTTAAGTGTAAGTACAGAAGATTCGTTGACTTATGGAGCAGCAGAAAAACAATATGATGACCAGAATATGAATGCAGCATTAGCTGGCTTTAATAATTACCTGCAAAGATTCCCTGACGGTGTGTATGCATTAGATGCAAATTTTAACAGGGCAGAAATTTATAATGCAAGAAAAGATTGGGCAAATGCAATGATCGGTTATGATGCTGTTGCTGCAAATGCACCAAACAAATATGCGGAAAGAGCTGTGCTTACAGGTGCAAGGATCAATTTCTTTGAATTGAAAAACTATGCAAAAGCGGAAACCTATTTTGCTCAACTGAAACAAATTACAGCCAGCCAGGAAAATAAACTGGAAGCAATGAGAGGTTTGTTACGCAGCCAGTATCAGTTACAAAAATGGAAAGAAGCAGTAGAGAATGCGAAAGAGCTTACCGCTGCAAAAGGAAGCAGTGGCGATGATAAATCCTTAGCGAATATGGCTATTGCAAAATCTCACCAGGTAGATGGGCAGTATGATCTGGCTATAGCTACCTATAAATCAGTTGTACAATTAAATAAAGCAGCATTAGCAGCTGAGGCCCGGTATGAAATTGCTAACTGTCTTTTCCAGATAAACAAATTGGCTGATGCAGAAAAAGCGGCGTTCGAAACAATTAATAAATCAGGCTCTTATGATTACTGGGTGACGAAATCTTATATACTATTGGGTGATGTGTATTTAAAACAGAAGGATTATTTCAATGCAAAAGCTACTTTCCAAAGCATTGTTGATAATACATTGAATGCTGAACTGAAAAGCGAAGCACAGGCTAAGCTGAATGTAGTGATTGAAGAAGAAGAGAAATCAAGTAAGGTTAATAATTGATAAACGAAATTGACAATGAACAAACAGTCTATATATAAGTTTTCTTTTTTAGTAACAGGTATTCTTGCAATCTTGGGTGCCAATGCTCAAAAAGATACTACCGGCAAAGGTGGTATTGACATCGTATCAAGCTTTAAACCTGTATTAAGAGAAGCAGCAAAAATTAATTTCAACGCAACACCGCCAGCACCAGATACTACAAAAGCAAAACTGAATTATAATATTCCTAATCAGAATTTGCTATTTGCTTACCAGCCAGGTTCGTTGAAACCTCTTGCATTGGATATTGATACAGCAGGTAGATTTGATAATAGCAGCTATATTAAAGCTGGTTTTGGAAGTTTGCGGACACCGTTTATACAAGCCGGCATTTCATTGGGTGATGGCAAAACTGCTGGTTTAAATATTTATGCAAAGCATGTTGGTTCTGATGGAAAAAGAGATTTTCAAAAATTCTCCAATACCAACGTAAACTTGGCGGGTTTCTTTAAGTCGGGCAATAACCTTGAGTGGAATGCAAGCCTTGGCATGAAACAGGAAAAAATGTATAAGTATGGTTATCTCCCAACTTCACTTACATTCCCCCTGGATTCATTAAAAGTGAACTTCCAGACTATCTCTGCCCGTATTGCCATGCATAATATTAATAAGACGGAGTTTGGGTTAACCTATGCACCAGAGGTTAAGATCGATGTATTCAGCGATTATTTAAAGAACTCTGAGAGCAATACAGTCTTGAACCTGCCATTGGAAAAAACGATCGGAAAGTCATTTGCTGTTAAGCTGGGTGTAACTTTCGACCTTACACGCCTCAGCCCTAAAAATAAAACTGCCATTAATAATACTATGTATTATTTGTCGCCTTCCGTTTTATTTAAAGGTTCTAATATTAATGCACAGGTTGGTATTCGTCCATCATGGGATAATAAGACATTTAAAATGTTCCCGAATGTATTGGCTGATATCAGTACAGATGATGAACGATTCACTTTCCAGGCAGGATGGACAGGCTACATTCGCAAAAACAGTTATCAATACTTAGTATCACAAAATCCATGGTTGTGGATGCCAACATCTTTTAAAAACACCTGGATCGAAGAACGTTTTGCCGGATTTAAAGGATCTGTTGGAAGTCATTTTAGTTATGCTGCAAAAGTGGCGTTCAATAAATTAACCAATCAACCATTGTTTATCAATGATACATCGGCAGGAGGAGATGGTAAATCATTTAATGTGGTGAATGAAAGACAAATCAAAGTCTTAAATTTTGGCGGTGAATTAGGTTTTACCATTCATGAGAAATTCTCCTTAATTACCGGAGTTTCTTTCAATCAATTTACGGGTTTGCAGGATAATGAGAAAGCATACGGCCTCATACCACTTGAGCTAAAAGCTGCTATGCGTTTGCAAATAATAAAAGACCTTTGGTTAAAAACCGATTTGTTTGCGTGGAGAGGCCCATTTTTTATTGAAGAAGATACCTCACCTGGTCGTCTTGGTGGTGCATTCGACCTGAGTGCCGGATTGGAGTTTAAGATCACTAAAAACCTTAATCTCTGGACGCAATTCAACAATGTATTTAATAAAGAATACCAGCGTTGGAGTCAATATCCGGTTTATGGGTTCAACTTTGTCGGCGGAGTCGTATTTTCGTTCGACCAAAAGACCCGATGATGTACGAAAAGCTTTATCAATACTTACTACAACATAACAAATTACCAGTGCCGGGCATCGGCACTTTTTTATTAGAAAAAATACCAGCCCAGGTAGAATTTTCTAATAAAAGGATAAACCCGCCTGCCTATACCATCAGCATGAAATCTGCTGCAACTTCACCAACGACCAATTTTTTTAGTTGGTTAGCAAATGCCTTGGACTTAGGTGAAAGAGATGCCATATTGAAGTTTAACGACTTTGCTTTTGATTTGAAAAAACAAGTTGAGAACGGTGATACGATCAATTGGAATGGAGTTGGCACAATAACAAAAGGATTAGGCGGCGAAATAAAATTCTCTTCCGATGTTATTTCAATTGCTTATGAAACTCCCGTAGCCGCTGAAAAAGTGATACGGGAAAAAGCAGAACATAACGTTAGGGTAGGAGAAGACCAAAGAACTTCAGCGGAAATGGTAGAGATGCTTAGTCATCCGGAAGCAAATAAATCATACTGGTGGGCTTATGCGCTGGCAATTGCGTTGGCGGCCTTTGTATTTATCGGTTGGCACTTCTCACAGAATGGAATAAGCGTTTCATCTACTTCCAACAATCAAGTGCTTGTACCTTCAGTAACGAATACAACGTATAAAATACTTCCCTGATTTTTATTTCATTTCCATTTACTTTGCGGCTACGTTATGAGTATTATTATTCATCATACTACATGTCCCGTTTGTGATTCAACTGATCTGAAACCAGTACTATCTGCAAAAGATTATACGGTAAGCGGCGACCTGTTTGAAATAGTTGAATGTAAATCCTGCACTCTCCGGTTTACACAAAATATACCTGATGCAGATTCAATTGCTCCTTACTATCAATCAGAAAATTATATTTCACATTCCAATACTTCCAGGGGATTGATAAATCGTTTGTACCAGGCAGTAAGAAAAAAAACCTTGCTGCAAAAAAGTAAACTGGTAATTACAGCAACAGGAGTTAGTAAAGGAAATTTATTAGATGTGGGTAGTGGAACAGGAGCTTTCGTTAATGAAATGAAACAGCAAGGCTGGCAGGTAACAGGTTTGGAACCGGATGCTGGTGCCAAAGCAGTGGCTAAAAAATTATACGGATTAGAATTAGCAGACATCAACCAGTTTTTTCAACTCCCGCTGGCAAGTTTTGATGCGATCACACTCTGGCATGTACTGGAGCATGTGCATGAGTTGAATGATTATGTCCAACAATTGAAATCGCTGCTCAAGCCTAATGGCAAAATATTTATAGCAGTACCTAATTATACTTCCACTGATGCAGCTATTTATATAGAGTATTGGGCCGCTTATGATGTGCCACGGCATTTATATCATTTCTCCCCCCGTTCTATGCAAGTGTTAATGGCAAAACATGGATTGAAGATAAAAGACCACAAGGCCATGTGGTACGATAGCTTTTATATTTCTATGCTCAGCAGTAAATATAAAAATGGAAGCACCAATCTTGTAGCTGCTTTCTTTAACGGGCTGCGTTCAAATTTTACGGCTTTGATGGATGTAAAGAAATGCAGCTCGGTGATTTATGTTATTGACTAAACTGTACTTCGTATAATTCTGGCCATAATTTCCCTGTAACGTATATTTTCTTTGTGGCTGAATCGTAGGCAATACCATTAGGAACTTCAGCATGAGGGTCAATAGCTTTTACCCGATCCCACATTTTGTTCAAATCGATTTTAGCCACTATTTGCCCCGTTTCAGGATTTATTTTAAAAACATACGGATATTGATATTGATTAGCATAGACAAACCCATCAATGAACTCCAACTCATTTAAGTTGAAAGAAGGGCTTCCGGCATCGGTTACGGTTTGCGTTTTTATTAGTTGGAAGTTAGTAGGTTCATAAAAATATAGATCACTACCTCCCGTACTTACAATAAGATTTTTACCATCTGTGGTTAATCCCCATCCCTCTGTATCAATGAAAAATTCTTTTACTTTTTTAAAATCTTTCAGTGTATAGGCAAACACTTTTTTCTCTTTCCAGGTAAGTTGATAAATGGTGTCATTTAATATCGTAACACCTTCGCCGAAATACATAGAGTCTAAAGAAATTTCCTGAATAGCTTTCCCTGTTTTTAAATCAACTTTCCTCAGTTTTGAAAATCCATAGTTACCTGTTCCTTCATAAAGCTCACCTTTATATATTAACAAGCCCTGAGTGTATGAAGAAGTATCATGCGGATAGGTATTAATTATAGAGTAACTGATACTTTTTGGAGCATCTGGTTTTGGTCCAACAGGATCATTCCCATCATCATTTTTACAAGATGCAAGGCTGAGTATAAGGGCTAAAGCAAGTATTCTTTTCATGAATAAAGATTGTGTTGTTGCAAAAATAAGTGCTGGCGGTGGTTATGCCTGTTAATTCGATTATAAGAGTAAGCCATTATAGGAAAAATACGATACAAATAGGTGTTGCACAATAAATTAAAAGAATTATATTTGATCAGTATTTGGTGCTACGAAGAAAATTCTTCCCCAAAAATCCCATCCCTGAATCGCCTTTAGTTATTTCCAAACTATCCTTTATTACTTCCAATTTCTCATGAACGACTCATGGCAATATTTTTTGTCATAGCGTAATCTCAATGATTTGGAAACTATGAAGGCGTTAATAACTGTTACCTTTTTTATACTGCTATCATCTTCACAGGTGACTGCGCAACGTAAGTGCTTTTCCCCAGCTACTTCCATTTCGGCGCAAAACGTACATGCTATCGAAAATTTTACCAATCAATATATTGCTACAAATGGAAGTACGATAGTTACTGAAAGTGCTATCATTCGCATACCCGTAGTTATTCATAACCTGTATCATTTTCCGGAAGAAAAAATAACTGACGCACAGGTAGCTGCTCAATTGGAAACATTAAATAAAAGTTTTCGCCGTCAGCATGCAGATACCGCAAATACACCAGCCCATTTTAAAAGCCTTGCAGCCGATATAGAAATTGAATTTCATTTGGCCACTTCAGATCCCCGTAAAAGATCTACATCGGGTATCAACCGAAAATATACACCCGTAAAATCCTGGGGACCGGATGATAAAATGAAAATGGCTGCTGAAACTGGTGCCAACGCCTGGGATACTAAAAGCTATTTGAATATTTGGGTTTGTAACATGGAAAATTATGCTGGTTATGCCAGCGTAATAGGAGGCCCAGCTGATAAAGATGGAATTGTAATAAGCACCACTGCTTTTGGCGATGGGTTTAAAACATTAGTACATGAAGCAGGGCACTGGTTAAATCTTAAACATTTATGGGGTGATGAATATTGCGGAGATGATGGTGTGGCAGACACGCCAAAACAAGCCGATTATACTGTAGGATGCCCGACCGGTATCAGACGTACCTGTGGTAATACAACAACAGGGGATATGTATATGAACTACATGGATTTTACCAGCGATGAATGTGTCAATCTTTTTACAGAAGGACAAAAAGCAAGAATGAGAGCTTTATTTGCCAATGGTGGTATTCGCAATTCGCTATTATCATCCAAGGGATTAGATGTGCCATTGATCTTTGAGTCACCTTTACCGGATGAAGCACCGCAATGGTTGAAGCCAAACCTTTACCCAAACCCGGCAACTACCAGTATGACACTTGATTTATCGTATGATGCCAGGTGGATCGGTAAAACAATTTTTATTATGAACCTGAGCGGACAAACAGTTATGACTGTGGCTATTACAGCTAAAGTTCAACCAATTAATATTAGCAGATTGCAGCCGGGAATGTATTTCCTTGCAACGAAAAAAGAAGATGGGGAGTCTATCAATCAGAAGTTTATCAAGTTATAAGGTCGCAACCAACATATGCAAATGGCAAGCAAAGGCCCTGGAGTAATTCCGGGGCTTTTTTATTAGTTAGCAAAACCAAAACTTCTTTTGAATTAAATTTGAAAATGCGATTATTCACACTCATTATTATCTCTTCATATATTTTATCATGCCAAGAAAAAGTCAAGGAAAGTGACGGCGATATTACTTTGCTTGAATATCAAAAGGAAGTATTAGCTAAGAATAAACCAGGCAGTGAATATATTTTTAAAATGTATCCAGATAAAGGTTATTTAGAATACAGCTTAGTTTACTTGGGAAAAACAACAACTGCAAAAAGTAAGGCTTTTAAATTCATAAACTGTATTGCATATTCTGGGCTACTTAAAGATTCCAGAAGAGCAAATAGTTCAATATATATATTTAATGAGATTAATGAGCTAATCGGTCAATATCAATTAGGACCAATTTGGTCATTACCAAAGTCACTTGATAATAATAATCTTGTTTTCGATTTTAATAATGAATACTGTAATCAGAAAACATTAATAAGTTATTTAGATAGCATACCAAAAAAAATATTTATTCCTTGTACAGAAAATGGCGGTGATGTATACATTTTTTCGAGGGGAAAATAAAAAAGGGATTATAAGTTTTCTCATAATCCCTTTCAAGTCTATAAAAAACAGTTCTTACAAATGTATCGCTTCGCCATACGCTACTTCAATGGCATCTTTCACACTTTCACTAATTGTTGGGTGAGGATGTATGCTGTTCAATACTTCATGATAAGTAGTTTCTAATTTTCTGCCTAATACCGTTTCAATAATGATCTCTGTTACATTGTAACCAATCATATGTGTACCTAACCACTCACCGTATTTTGCATCAAATACTACTTTTACAAATCCTTCCGGATGTCCGGCAGCTGAGGCTTTACCACTTGCACTTAATGGAAACTTACCAACTTTTACTTCATAACCAGCTTCTTTTGCTTGCTTCTCTGTATAACCAACAGATGCAATTTCAGGATAGCAATATGTACATCCTGGCACATTATTATAATCCAATGCTTCAGGCTGGTGATTGAATTTCTTTTCGTTGTAACCAATGTTCTCTACTGTAATGATGGCCTCTTTACTGGCAACGTGGGCCAAAGCCTGGCCCGGGGCACAGTCACCAATTGCATAAAAACCCGGAATATTTGTTTGGCCATATTTATCAACCATAATGCGGCCTTTGTCAGTTTTAATACCTAGTTCTTCTAAACCGATGCCTTCAATATTAGCCGCTACACCAACAGCACTTAGTAATATATCGGCTTCTAATACTTTTTCACCATCTGCAGTTTTTATGGTTGCTTTTACTCCAGCACCTGATGTATCAACAGCAGTCACTTCGCTGTTCACCATTATATCGATACCACTTTTCTTAAAGTTTTTTTCCAGTTCTTTAGAAATTTCTTCATCTTCAACAGGAACAATTCTTGGTAAGAACTCAACGATGGTAACTTTCGTTCCCATGCTGTTGTAGAAATAACCAAACTCAACACCGATAGCGCCGCTGCCAACTACTATGATTGATTTTGGTTGTGTTGGTAAATTCATTGCTTCCCGATACCCAATGATCTTTTTACCATCTTGCTTTAAAGCAGGTAGCTCACGGCTGCGGCCACCTGTTGCAATAATGATGTGTTTACCTTCTACTATTTTTTTACTGCCATCTGCAGCAGTTACTTCTATTTGACCTTTTGCTTTCAGTTTTCCAAAGCCCATCACTACATCGATCTTATTCTTCTTCATCAAGAACTGAACGCCTTTGCTCATCTTATCTGCAACACCACGGCTTCTTTTTATTACTGCCTCAAAATTGGCTTTACCGGTTGCTTCAATTCCATAGCCGCTGGCATGTTTAATATCTTCCATCACCTGCGCACTCTTCAGCAATGCTTTAGTAGGAATACAGCCCCAGTTGAGGCAAATGCCACCAAGACTTTCTTTTTCAATAATTGCTGTTTTAAAACCGAGCTGCGATGCACGGATAGCTGCCACATAACCACCAGGACCGCTACCGAGAACTACTAAGTCGTATGCCATATTGATTTGATTTGGGATTTTAGTGTTTAAATCTTCGATTGGAGTGGCGAAGTTATTTGAAAACAAGCAATTGGGCAAAAGGAGAGATGGAATGATATAGCCAGCTTTAGAACATATTCCATTGGCTGTCGGGCTCAAAATCTGTATTTTAGCCGTTGAAATTCAAGGTAAAACCGGTTTCCACAGCCTGTGGGTAAAAGCCGGACGGACTAGGCCTAAAATTTTCATTAATCCTTCTTAATTATCAATTTCTTTCCCTTACCTTTGCCGTCCGAAAAAAGTATCAATTATGGCCAGAGTTTGTCAGGTTACAGGTAAAGTTCCGATAGGTGGAAACAAAGTTTCTCACTCGAACATCAAAACAAAGCGTCGCTTTTTGCCGAATTTGCAGAAGAAGCGTTTTTACCTTGCCGAAGAAGATAAGTGGATTACGTTGAAATTATCAACTACTGCACTTCGTACTATTAATAAGAATGGACTTCTTAGCGTAGTAAAAGAGCTAAGAGCTCAGGGTGAAAAAATCTAATCGAATTTAAAGTTTAATAATCATGGCAAAGAAAGGAAGTCGTGTACAGGTAATTTTAGAATGTACCGAACACAAAACAAGTGGTAAGCCCGGCACCAGCCGTTACATCACTGTAAAAAATAAAAAGAATAACCCTGAAAGGTTAGAACTTAAAAAGTTCAATCCAATTTTGAAAAAAGTAACTGTTCATAAAGAAATCAAGTAATCATGGCAAAAGCAGCTTCAAAGAACGCAAAAGTAAAAGACCTTAAGGCATCAGCCGAAGCAAAGAACTGGACAAAGGTGATCAAGGCTGTACGCAGCCCTAAAACAGGTGCTTACACTTTTAAAGAGCAGATCATTCACAAAGACAAAGTGAAAGACTTCTTAGCTCAAAAGTAATTTTGCGTTAGGTAATTATATTCGAAAGCTATTCGTGACAAAACGGATGGCTTTTGTTGTTTAAATCCAATTGGCTCGCAAAGGCGCAAACTCGTTATTGGCGAATTTGAATTTTGCGGCTAAGCGTCTTTGCGAGAAACAAAATAAAAGCAAATGGGATTCTTCAATAAATTATTCGGCAAAAAAGAAAAGGAAAGCCTGGACCAGGGGTTACAAAAAACCAAGGAAGGATTTCTGGCTAAAATAACCAAGGCCATAGCCGGCAAAAGTACGGTTGATGAAGAAGTGCTTGACAACCTGGAAGAGGCATTGGTAGGTGCGGATGTTGGGATTGAAACAACGGTAAAGATCATTGAACGAATTGAAAAGAGGGTAGCAAAAGACAAGTACATGGGTTCATCCGAACTCAATAAAATGCTACAGGAAGAAATTGAATCAATGTTGGTAGATGCGCCTGAATCAAATAGTTATGCTTTTGATTCTGATTTACCAACAAAGCCTTATATTATATTAGTAGTGGGTGTGAATGGTGTTGGAAAGACAACTACTATCGGCAAACTAGCTTATAATTTTAAAAAGGCTGGAAAGAGTGTTTTGCTGGGTGCGGCCGATACATTTAGAGCCGCCGCTGTTGACCAGTTAACGATCTGGAGTGAAAGAGTTGGTGTGCCGATCGTAAAACAAGATATGGGCAGCGATCCGGCTGCGGTTGCCTTCGACACAGTGCAAAGTGCAGTGGCAAAGCAAAGCGATGTAGTGCTGATAGATACAGCTGGGCGTTTGCATAATAAGGCTCACTTAATGGATGAACTGGGAAAAATTAAACGGGTGATTCAGAAGACAATACCAGATGCACCTCACGAAGTGCTTTTAGTATTAGATGGTTCTACAGGACAGAATGCATTGGAGCAAGCAAAGCATTTTACGGCAACAACAGATGTATCAGCATTGGCTATAACCAAGCTGGATGGGACGGCAAAAGGTGGTGTTGTCTTAGCCATCGCCAATCAATTTAAAATACCCGTGAAGTTTATAGGAGTAGGTGAGAAAATGGAAGATTTACTGGTATTCGATAAGCATGAGTTTGTAGACAGTTTGTTTAATTTAGAAAGTAAATAATCTGCCAACTGGTAGATAAATGGGAATGAAAACAAAAACACTAAAAAGAGATAAGGTAAACATCATCACCCTTGGGTGCAGCAAAAACATGGTGGATAGCGAAGTGCTGAGCGGACAGTTGCTGGCTAACGAAATCGATGTGGTGCATGAGAATAAGAAATCGGATCACAACATTGTTGTGGTGAATACTTGCGGCTTTATTGATAAAGCTAAAGAGGAAAGTATCAATACCATTCTTGACCAGGTTGAACTAAAACGAAGAGGTAAGTTGGACAAGGTATATGTCACTGGTTGTTTGAGCGAACGATATAAAAACAACCTGGAAGCAGAAATACCGGAAGTAGATGCGTATTTCGGAACGATGGAATTGCCCCTCATTTTAAAGCAATTTGAGGCCGACTATAAAATGGAATTGATTGGGGAAAGATTGCTGGCTACTCCACAGCATTATGCGTACCTCAAAATTTCAGAAGGTTGTAACCGTACCTGTGCTTTTTGCGCCATTCCATTAATGAGAGGGCAGCATGTAAGCAGACCGATAGAAGAGTTGGTGAAGGAAGCTGAAAGTCTTGTCAGGAAAGGTGTGAAGGAAATAATGCTGATCGCACAAGAACTGACTTATTATGGTCTCGATATTTATAAAAAGAGAATGTTGCCTGACCTGTTGAATAGACTGGCAGATATTGAAGGACTGGTTTGGATCCGGCTTCATTATGCCTATCCTTCTAAATTTCCATTAGAGATATTGGATGTAATGCGGGATAGAGAGAATATCTGTAATTACCTCGACATGCCATTGCAACATGCGGCCAACAATATGTTGAAAGCTATGAAGCGGCAGATTACCCGTGAAGAAATGGAAGATCTTATAGCCGCCATCCGTGAAAAGGTTCCCGGTATTTGTTTACGCACAACATTGATTGCGGGATTTCCGGGAGAGACAGAAGATGATGTAGAGGAGTTAAAAGGATTCTTACAGCGTCAACGCTTTGACCGGATGGGCATCTTCACTTATTCGCATGAAGAAGGTACCAGCGGTTATTCATTAATTGATGATGTGCCGAACGAGGAGAAAGAAAGAAGAGCACAAGAGGTAATGGAAGTGCAGCAGGAAATTTCGCTGGAATTGAACCAGGAAAAAGTAGGCAAAGAATTTAAAGTACTGATCGATAAAAAAGAAGCGGGTCGCTATCTTGGCCGTACCGAGTTTGACTCCGTGGAAGTTGATAATGAAGTGGTCATTCACTCCAAAAGTAAATTACCTATTGGTGAATTTGTGAATGTAAAGATCACCAAAGCTTACGATTACGATTTGGAAGGTGAAGTGATTCTGATCCGGTGACTGCCTGATTCGTTTTCTTTTAAGATTTTTAATAGAATTGGATAGACTCTTTTCTGTATCCATTAATACGCCAAGCACATAATCATAACCAAAAATTTTACCGATACGGTTGAGGGCCTTTACCCGAAAAGAAGGGGAGGGCATATTGCTTTCAGAAAGATTAAGTTTTTGTAAGAAGGCAATTGCATGACCATGTTCAATCTCACTCATCTGCTGAAAATTTCTGATATAGTTTTATCCTCTTCTTTTTCAGCTGATTTTTTATATAAATAGCTTGTGTCAACTTCTGTTTGTATACTTCTTAGATCTGGCATATAATAATTTTAGAATTAAGAAACATGTTTAAAGGTATAAATTATGTTTCTGTGCTTTTCCAACTATATCCTTACTGTTATACAAAATAAAAGAGAGGAACATTCCTCTCTTTTATAATTTGGTTAATCATCATCGTCATTATTATTGTTCTTATTTGTTCCTTCAACATTCTTATTGTTTTCTGCTCCTTCACTCACAGTTGGCGTAGCATTCTGCAACTCACTGTGCCTGATTAAACCGCCTAGATGTGCTGTTTGTGCCATTGTGCCGAAAGAGGCAAAAGAAAGAAAGAGAACACTTACGAAAACTAATTTTGATAGCCCAGCATTTTTCTTAAAAAGTAGCCCAATCAACGCTACAGCACCGCTGATACAAATAACAATTAGGGCAATTTTTGCCATGTCCTCATGCTGTTCTATCATTGCCTCATTGATGCCGGGACTATTTTCTACCATCTCTTCTGTTCCTTCGCCGGTAAGAAAAACAGGGACTGTAAAAATGGCGGCTAATACCAACAGGTATAAGGAGAGTTGCTTGAAAGAATTATTTTTTCTGGTCATTCCAAGTATTAACAGGACTCCACCAAAAGCAGATAGAAATAATGGCGCATGATTTAACGCCAGGTGAATTTGTGCTTCATTCATTGTTATAATATTAAATATTAGAAATGCACAACAGTATTTAAGCTGTTGTGTAATACCTATTAAAACATAATCAACTGAAGCGGGGAGGATGGAAAATAGAAAATGCTTTATGGCAAAGTATGCCTTCGGGATGGTAAGTATTTGCTACAGGAAAATTGTTGTTCGAATCAGAAGACAGGATCAACTTTATTGTAAAATCAGAAATATCAGTATGCGCAATTGTCCCTGTTGACTTAAAAGGAAGCTCCCGGTCCTTACCATCATCATTGTCTTTATGGCCAATATGGTTTGAGTAATGAATTTTGAGAAATGTAAAAAAGTTCAGGGTCGGATCTTTTTTACAATGCTCCTGGTAATGCCGGGATAATAAAGGTAATTTCCACAACTGGTGCAATTCAGTAGTACTGTTTAATAGTAACAGGCTTAAAAATATAAGTATTGCTTTATCCATTTACCTTTTTAATAGCTGCAAGTTATTATTTATGCCTGTCCCTTATACTGACTTTAATCAGGTATAGATCACATTAGGAATTTTCAAATGAAAAGAACTGGATTCTGGCTAAAAATTAACCTTTCAGCCGCTAAAAACAGATTCTGTACAATGATTATAGAAATATTCGCTTAATCCATTATCTTAGTCCATAAACCTTTCCACAGTATGGCAGATGATAATAAGTATGTTTTTTTAAACCGGGATTTAAGCTGGCTTAGTTTTAATAAACGGGTATTGATGGAAGCAGCGGATAAAACGGTGCCCTTGTATAGCCGAATCTCTTTTCTATCCATTTTTTCATCTAACCTGGATGAGTTTTTCAGGGTTCGGATGCCGTCTATTTTTGCCTTTACCAGTATTGATGCAAAAAAAATATCGTTGCGGGATGAATACCCGAAAGAATTGGTGCAGCAGGTGCAGGATGCAGTGCTCAGTCACCAGAAAGAATTTGGCCGCATTTTAAGCCAGGAGATTATCCCGGAATTACAACAAAATAATATCTTCCTTTATTACGGAGAGCCTATACGGCCAGAACATAAAGAAACAATACGGGAATATTTTCTATCTAAAGTATTATCGTTTCTGCAACCCGTATTGCTCCAAAAAGAAAATCAGCCCAATGTTTTTTTGGAGAACAATGCGTTGTATTTTATTGTAGATATAGAACCAGCAGACCAACCCGGTAAACATCAGTATGCGGTATTAAATATTCCCTCTTCTAATTTGCCCCGCTTTTCGGAACTACCTATGCTTGGCAATGACAATTATCTCTTGTTTTTGGATGAGGTCATCCGGGAAAATTTACAAGAAATTTTTCCAGCTGTCCTTATTCACGGAGCATGGAGTATAAAATTGACCCGTGATGCTGAGATGAACCTGGAGGATGAATTTATTGGCGACCTTGCCGAAAAAATAGAAAAACAATTAGAGAAAAGAGAAGTAGGGCATGCTACCCGTTTATTATATGATAGCGCAATGCCTGCAGAGGTAAGAGATTTTGTTCAAAAATATTTTCTTCTTCGTAAAGAAGAAATGGTAGAAGGTGGCCGCTATCATAATCTAAAAGATTTGGGAAGCTTACCAAATCCTGTAAAAGGGAAGCTTACCTATACTAACTGGTCGCCGGTTCTGCACCCGGAGTTTGATACTCATCATTCCATTTTTCAGAGTATTGCTGCGAAAGAAAAAATGCTGCACTTGCCTTATCACTCTTATAACTATATACTCCGGTTTTTTAATGAGGCAGCAATAGATCCGGGGGTAAAAGAAATATATGTTACACTGTACCGGGTAGCTGCGGATTCGCATATTGTAAATGCGCTGATCAGTGCTGCTAAAAATGGTAAAAAAGTGACTGTGTTCGTGGAATTAAAAGCCAGGTTTGATGAGGCCAATAACCTGAAGTGGAGTAAGAAAATGAAAGCAGCGGGCATAAAGATCATCAACAGCATACCGGGTTTAAAAGTGCATGCAAAAGTGGCGCTGGTAAAAAGATGGGAGAACCTGCCTGACCGGCAGGCAGGCAAGCAATGGAAGAATTATTCTTTTATGGCCACTGGTAATTTTAATGAATCAACCGGACGTTTTTATACCGACCATGTTCTTTTTACTACACAGCCTGAATTTGCAGATGAGCTGGAGCAATTGTTTGTGTATCTGCAATCAAGAACACAGCCTGTTTTGTATGGGAAGATTTCATTTAAACATTTGTTGGTTTCACAGTTCAATATGATCAAGCGGTTTAATAAACTGATTGACCGTGAAATTAAGAACGCATCGAAAGGAAGATCCGCACGGATAATTATTAAGTTGAACAACCTGCAGGAAAGAGCCATGATAGAAAAACTATACGAAGCCAGCAGGGCAGGAGTACAGGTAGATCTGTTGGTACGAAGTATTTGTAGTTTGGCGCCAGGTGTAACCGGACAAAGTGAGAATATTAAAGTCCGGCGCATTGTTGACAGGTATCTGGAACATGCAAGGGTATTTGTATTTCATAACGATGGAGAACCTGAATATTATATGGGAAGTGCCGACTGGATGAACCGAAATCTCCATAGTCGTATTGAAGTTGTTTTCCCGATTTATGACAAATCGTTGCAAGCTGAGATTGAACATATACTACAACTGCAATTACAAGATAACCGTAAGGCAGTTTTATTGAGTAACAATCTCGAAAACGAACGGGTAAGTTCCGATGGCTTGCCATTGGCAGCACAGCAAGCTATTTATGATTATGTGAAGGGGTGATTTTTTTTGTTACACTATATAATCCGAGTTTAGCCTGCTTGCCCCGCAAATCCGGGCTATCTACATACTGAAACTGATAGTTACTATTTGTTTTAAGTTTTTCAAATAGCATATCTGAAATCAGCAAATCAGCTTTGTAATGATTACACAAGGCAACCATACGAGCTGTAGCATTTAATACATCGCCGGAGTACACAATATCTTTTTTCACTAATCCAATTTCGCCGGTGGCTACCCGGCCAGCATGTATAGCAGCTTTAAAATCAGGCGTTACGCCATATCGCTTATTGAACTCATCACTTGCAGTTGTAACGGCTTCTTTTATTTTATAAAAACAATTCAGGCCATTGGCTTCGCTTATTGCATCTGCCTCAGTCCATGATACTATTACTTCATCACCTACATATTGGTATATTTCTCCTTTGCTGTTAACTATTGCTTCATTAGCAAGACTGTAAAAAAGTTTTAACATATTAAAATAAGCATCTTCCCCAATTCTTTCTGCAATAGTGGTGGAAGATTTTAAATCAAGAAACATAAATACTCTTACTTCTTTTCGGGCAGTATGGTATTTTCCCAGCAAAGTTTTTCGCAGTATACCCTGTCCATATTTTTCACTTACATCTAAAAGAAAAATAGTAATGATTACGATAAAATACCAATCAAACATTAATCGCATTACCCGTAAATTAATGATTGCAGCATATAGTTTTTCAATAAACTGATTTGTTGTGTTATCATTTAAGGCGGCTATGAAACCAACCGTTGCTACGCAAATAAATACTGCAACAATATAAATAACTGAATGGGTTAACAGCTTCTTACTATAGCTACTGGTTTTTAATTTCTCCCGCAAATAAAAAATGATAAGAGATCCAAATAGTATTCCGCCCATCAAAGGTCCTACAGCAGTAATTAATAAGTGTTCAAGCATTGTTTCGCCAAAATGCGGATAAAAAAAATAATTCCCTGTTTCAGGATTGTAGTTGATCGCATTATGTAATTCCAGTACCACTCCAATAAATACCCACATTAAAGTAATGCGCAGTACTTGCTTGAATTTATAAACTTGTAAGGGTTGCAATTTCATGAAACCTGGCAATTATTTTGCTGACAAAATATTAAAAAAGGCTAAACGTAAAAAATACGTTTAGCCTTCGGAAAATTTTGTTTGAGTGTTATTGAGCGACTACTATTTGTTTGTACGCCAATCGTTTTCCTGTTTTGTCGTGTAATACCACCTGGTACACACCAGCACCATGTCTTCTTATATCTACATCCATTTGCTGGTAAGGGATGCTCAGGTTATATTCTTTTCTATACACTACACTTCCCTTAGCATCAAAAATGGAAACGGTATGTGCAGATGTGTTAGTGGTATAGAATTGAACCTGGAATGCTCCTTTAGATGGATTTGGATATACAAACAACTTAGCACTGATGGAGTCGGCAATTACTACGGCGTTAGATGTGTTAGAACATGGTAAGCCAGTAGTATTTGTTACTGTTACGGTATAAGTGCCAAGGCCATTCAAATCAATATTTGGAATAGAAGCTGTTGTTGCACCCGGTACAGCATTACCGTTTCGTAGCCATGTATAAGTATACGTTCCGGTTGGATTAACAGTAGCAGTAAGGTTTGTTTTTAAACCAGGGAACAATTTAGTATATGGCGCTGCTGCCAGCGTTGCAACCGGGTTAGGGCTTACTGTAACATTGGTAATACCCGAAGTATTAGAACAACCAGCTGCTGTTGTTACCTGTACTGTATAAGCACCGGTAGTAGTAGCGGTGTATGATTGTGTAGTAGCAACTTGTGTTGCTCCATTTCTCCATATCCATGTGCCGCCAGCAGGAGCATTTAAAACAACATTATTGCCATTACAAAATGCTAATGGACCTGCAGCAGTAATTGTAGCTGTTGGTAATGGATTTATGGTAACCGCTGTAGCTGAGGATGATGATACACAACCGCCAGCTTGTGTTACATCTACTGAATAGTTTGTAGTACCAATTGGTCCGGTAAGTGTAATTGATTGTGTAGTGGCTCCATTGCTCCACAAATAGGAGTTGCCTGCATTGGCCTGTAGTGTAACAGTTCCACCCTGACAAACTGTTGTTATACCTCCGGTTGCAGTAATTACGGCAGCCGGATTAGGATTAACAGTAACAGCCGTTACAGCAGATGTAGTACTGCAATTTGATGCATTGGTAACAATTACTGAATAGTTGCCGGAAGTAGTTACAGTGATGGACTGTGTTGTTTCCCCATTGCTCCATAACCAGGATGAACCTGCCGATGCAGTAAGCACTACATTTAACCCCTGGCAGAAGGTAGTTGGGCCACCAGCAGTAATGGCTGCAGTTGGCGTTGGATTTACAGTAACATTTGTTGCAGCTGAAGTATTAACACAAGAGCCTGTAGTTACTTCTACTGTATAGGAACCAGAAGCAGTGGCTGTATAAGCCTGGGTAGTGGCAACTTGTGTTGCCCCATTTCTCCATATATAAGAGGTACCTGCAGTAGCAGTTAATACAACACTACCACCCTGGCAGAATGTAAGAGGCCCTCCGGCAGTTATAGCTGCTCCTGAAACTGCATTTATAGTTAATGTAACCGGTGTTCTTGAAGGACTGATACAACCACTTGCATTATTAGAACTAGAAGCATAATAGGTGACTGTACCCGGGGTGCTTAAAGTTGGACTTGTTACTATAGAACCACCTGTTGCGGCTGTAAACCAAGTTAAAGTATGTCCGGCAGGTACGGTTGCTGTTGCAGTTAATGTTGGTATGGGGGTTGGAGGGCAAATATTACTAGTTTGATCTCCTCCGCTAGCCGGGGGTAGCACTTCGCTGCTGAACGTGACAGGGAAAGTAGATGTACTTGTTTGGCAGGAACCTGCGCTGGCAAATACTGTAACGTTACCACTGCTACTACCAGCAAAAAAGTTTACCAAAATTGTATTAGTTCCTTGTCCGCTGGCGATAGTTGTATTCGGAGGAGAAGTCCAGGTATATAATGTAGCACCTGTAACAGTTGGAACAGAATATTGAACTTGAATATTGCCACAAACACTTGCCTGGCCGGAAACATTTCCAATAGGAGCAAGACCCCCGCCACCAGTTGAAACCGTTCCACTAACTGCATTTGATCGTGGGCTTTGAGCACCAGTGGTATTATTTTTTGCAACCAGCGCAGCCCATATTGTTGCTCCGGGAGTAAGGCCTGTAATTGTATGTGCGGTGCCTATTATATTAGAAGCCATCATTACAAAATCTCCGGTAGCCTGGTCAAGTCTGTATATATCATAATGTGTGGCACCAGTTACTGCAGGCCAGGTGTAACTGATTTCGCCTGGAAGACATGCTGCAGCACTTACAAATTGTAAAACCGGTTGTCCCATGATACTAAAGTTAGCATCGCTTACATCAGATACAGCACCACTGATTACTCTGACTAGTGCAGTAGCAGTGCTTACTGAAGGAATAGGATTCCAGGCTAATCTTGTAACATTAGCAGCAACACTTCCAATAGTAGTCCAGTTGGCTCCATTATCAGTAGAGTATTCAACTGTTTGTGTGCCTGTAATTCCTGCATTATTCCATGTTATGTATTGAATGTTCGAGCCGGTTGCAGTACCTGGAATAAAGTTCTCACCGCCATTGGGAAAAAGTACCTCGATGTGCTGTTGTTCTATAATCCATGTTAGAGCATATTGCTGGTTAGGCCCAGTTGTTACGTTGGTACCATTTACATTTAATCTGTAAGTGCCGGCAGCAGGATTAGTAATAGTAACCTGTTCTATATTACTGTAATTGTCTACACCTCTGGTAGCAAGTGCTGCAGGGTTACTTTTGTCCATTATCCAAGGGAGGGTTGTAGTAGCTCCGTTAACAACAGTTAGGTCAAGATCATTTACCAAAGCCGGGTTTGCATTTGCTGCACCCGCCGGATCATTCCATGTTAACATAGCTTTCAATAGCACTGTACCCGCCGGTACAGTAACATCAATAAAGTTAGTAGCACCATTAGTAATGGTGTTTACGGAATAGCGGTTCTCTTCCAGAATTTCTACAGCTGATAAGGCATCAATACGACCAAAACCGAAAGTATAGTCAGGTCCGGCATTACCTATATCTAAAGCTCCGTTACAAATAACATTTTTAATAAGCGATGATATAGGGTTTGCATTTCCGTTTAATTGTTTATATCGCTGGTACAATAAAGCTGAAGTTCCGGATACACCCGGTGTAGACATTGATGTTCCTGAAATAGTAGCATAAGTGCTATTAGGAATCCAGGTAGAAAAAACGTTGGTTCCCATTGCACTTATTTCTGGTTTTATTCTGCCATCTTGTACCGGGCCGCGGCTGCTGGAGCCGGAAATTGCTTCTGTTGTGGTAACATTTGAAACCACGAGGTTGTTCTTAGCTGATTTTCCACTTCCGGTTATTGTCATAAATCCACCTGCACATACACCGCCTGAATTACCGGCAGAATGAACATGCAGATGTGTTGTGTTGTTATTTAGATTTACGTCTGTATTTCTTGAAGTAGTGCTATAAACTCCTAAAGGATCATTCAACGAACAGCTTGGTGTTCCCGAGGAACCATAAGAGTGGCTGCTTACTAAAAGATTACGATTAGGCACTTCGGTTGCCATTTCGGTTTGAATGTTTGTATTAAAATCCCAGGAGAATAATGTTGCATTTGGCGCCATACCACGGGCTACAGGATTTACAATTCCTTTTCCCGTAATAGTACCTGCCACATGCGTCGCATGATCGGATACTCCGCCTGCTCTTACTATTGTAACTCTGCCTGCAGGTGAAAAGTCAAGATGATTAAGATTGACCTGGCCACCATCCCAAATGCCAATATTAATTCCATCGCCTTTTAAATTTCTAACACCATCATTTAAAATATTAACCCGGTGAAGTGATCTGCCCGGGGCATTTTCTAACACATTCGGCGGGTCAATAGGCTCTGTCCATTGAATAAAGGGTAAAGCTGCCAATGCATTTACGTTTGCAATCGGAACCCGGATATCATAATTTTTAAAAATTTGATTGTCTGCGATAATAGCTGCTCCAACCGCATTTAATGCTGCAGCAATTTTATCCGCACTAATTTTTTCATACGTTGTAACCACCACATCAGCATAACCAGCTTGTTTTATTGCATGTGCAGGTACTATACCTTTAAAAAAAGATGCCGGCATTTTTTGTTCGGTAGAAAACTGCAGAAGGCTTCTTATGGGTAGTCCTTGTATAGCCGCAAGATCAAAATTCTCTTTTACTATTGCTGTATAAGCATAGTTGGGTATGTAGTCTATCAATTCAATACCCGCCGAGCTTAACCTGCTCCTGGTAGCCTGGTCCGGGGTTGCATAAAATTGAATAGTTACATAATGCTTCCCACTAAAAAGACTTTGCTGAAAAACATCAGATTGCTTACTAACAGTATTTCTGTTTTCTTCCGGTAAATATTTTCCAGAAGTAAGTTGAAGTGAATAATCTTTTACCTGAGCAAAAAGAAAACCAGGTAAAAGAATAAGGAACAATAATTTTGTTAGCCGGGTAGAAAATAGTCTCATTGACGGTTTATTTAATGTGAAGGCAATAATAAATTTTGAAGTTGAAAATTAATGATTATTTCCCGTACAAAAGCACCCTTTGTAATATCAGGCAACCGTTTGTTATGCCTTGTGGATAAACGGGTATGAAGCCTTACCTTTAAGCCTCTTTTTGTTTTGCATTTTCGGGTAATAATCTTTAAATGGTCAAACATTCCTATCAAATTAAAAATCAATGAATATGTCATTTCAATGGGAGGGTGTAATGCCTGCACTTACGACAAAATTTACGGCCAACGACGAATTGGATCTACCCTTATTTAAAAAAAACCTGGATGCTCAATTAGCGGCGGGTGTAACGGGTATTATACTGGGTGGCACCTTAGGTGAAGCCAGCGTATTAACCACAGACGAAAAGGAAAAACTGGTAAAATTTGCCGTAGCAGAAGTAGCTGGTAAAGTGCCGGTAATAATTAATATAGCTGAAGGATCTACCAAAGAAGCCATCCGCCAGGCCGAACTGGCAAAAGCATGGGGTGCCGCCGGATTAATGATATTGCCACCGATGCGTTACAAAAGCGATCATAGAGAAACTGTTACCTACTTCAGAACAATAGCAGCTACTACTGATTTGCCGATTATGATCTACAACAATCCGGTAGATTATAAAATAGATGTAACACCTGATATGTTTGATGAATTACAATCCAGTAAAAATATTACGGCGATAAAAGAAAGTACAAGAGATGTTACGAATGTTACAAGATTGATCAACCGTTTTGGAGACCGCTATAAAATTCTATGCGGTGTAGATACTTTAGCCATGGAAGAATTGGTGTTAGGAGCAGATGGATTAGTAGCAGGATTAGTTTGTGCATTTCCTGCAGAAACCGTTGCCATTTATAATTTAGTAAAAGCCGGTAAAATAGCAGAAGCAACAAAGATCTACCGTTGGTTTATGCCATTGCTTGAACTGGATATTCATCCAAAATTAGTACAGTATATTAAATTGGCTGAAACGCAAGCCGGAATTGGTAGCGAAAATGTAAGAGCTCCACGTTTAGTAATTGAAGGAGAAGAACGGGAAAGAGTGCTGAAAATAATTAATGATGGTATTGCTACACGTCCGAACCTATAATCAATAATCAGTAATCACTAATAAAAATAATTACGATCAATGTTCCAAGACGCAACAGCACAAGAAATAGAAGAAGTAATGCAACAGGCATGGAAAGCTTTTTATGTTTACCGTAAATTATCATTGAAGCAAAGGGCCGATTTCATGCGGGCCATTGCCAAAGAATTAGAAGCCTGCGGCGATGAGTTATTACAGGTTGCAGGTGAAGAAACTAATTTACCAGAAGCAAGATTACGGGGCGAAAGAGGTCGTACAATTTTTCAATTGAATCAATATGCAGATGCATGTGAAAAAGGAGAGTGGCTGGAAGCAAGAATAGATACTGCAATTCCTGATAAAACACCACCAAAACCCGACATTAGAAAAATGCTGATTCCATTGGGGCCAGTGGTTGTTTTTGGCGCAAGCAATTTTCCATTTGCTTATTCTACTGCCGGTGGTGATACTGCTTGTGCTTTTGCTGCGGGATGTCCCGTTGTTGTAAAAGCACATCCTGCACATGCACAAACAAGTGAGATGGTGGCGAAAGCAATATTAAAAGCCGCTGCTGACTGCAATATGCCTGATGGGGTTTTTACCCATGTACATGGTGCAAGTATTGAAGTTGGTAAAGCATTGGTAACACATGCTTATACAAAAGCAGTTGGTTTTACCGGATCATATGCTGGGGGCAAACAATTATTTGATTGGGGCAATCAACGTAAAGAACCTATTCCGGTGTTTGCAGAGATGGGAAGTGTCAATCCTGTCTTTTTACTGCCAGAGAAAATGAAAACTGATGCAAAGGCAATTGCTAAAATGTATGCGGGATCAATCACATTGGGTGTAGGACAGTTTTGTACCAATCCCGGTATCATCATTGGACTTGATGGTAAAGAGTTAAATACTTTTATAGAAGAGTTAGGAAAAGAAATTACTAAGATAGCTCCGGGTACTATGTTGCATCCCGGCATTTTTAAAAATTACCGGAAGAAAAAAGATCATGCCCTTTCACAAAAAGGAGTAGATACTGTTGCTTTTAGCGAAACAAAACCAGATTTGAACCAGGGAAGCCCAACTATTGCCTCTACAAATGGACAAACTTTTTTAAGCAATCCCGTGTTGCACCAGGAAGTATTTGGACCTTATTCATTAGTAGTTCGCTGTAAGGATATGAAAGAGATGTTGCAAGTTGCTAATAAATTGGAAGGACAACTAACCGTTACATTAATGGCAACCGATAGTGATATGCAGATTCATGAAAAAATAGTGGATGCTGCAAAAAATATTTGTGGTCGGTTAATTTTAAACAGTGTGCCTACGGGTGTAGAAGTTTGTTTAAGTATGCACCACGGCGGTCCTTTCCCTTCAACAACAGATGCGAGATTTACTTCTGTTGGCGCAGATGGCATAAAACGTTTTGCAAGACCCATTGCTTTTCAAAATTGGGGCAATGAATTATTGCCTGATGAATTGAAGAATGAAAACCCTTTGGGAATCTGGCGTACTGTAAATAGTGAAATAACAAAAGATAGTGTGAAGTAATTGTTTTGAAACACAAAGTCACGGAGACACCAAGGCACAAAGTTTTTTCTCTGTGTCTCATTGACTTGGTGTCTTTGTGTTTCAAAATATTCCTCATATTAAACACAAGTTTTACAATTACATTCGCCGCAATAAAAATAAGTATGAAGCAAGAAGATCTATTGATACAACGTAGCGGCAACAAATGTGAATTGTGTGAGGCCACAGAAAATTTGAAAGTATATGAAGTGCCTCCTGCCACCGGCAATATGGATGATGCAATTTTGGTTTGCCCCAAGTGCCTGGCCCAAATTGAAAAGAAAGAAGAATTAGACAATACTCACTGGCAATGTCTTACTACCAGCATGTGGAGTGAAGTACCTGCAGTGCAAGTAATGGCCTGGCGAATGCTGAACCGTTTACGCAATGAAAGCTGGGCTGCAGAAAGTATTGACTTGTTGTACCTCGATGATGAACGCCTTGCCTGGGCCAAAGCCAGCGGCGATCATGAAAACGATAGTGCAGTTGATCTACACAAAGATTGCTATGGTGCTATTCTGCAGAATGGGGATGCGGTGGTGCTCACCAAATCATTAGATGTAAAAGGTTCTACCATCAATGCAAAAGTTGGAACAGTAGTACGCAACATTCGATTAGTACCGGATAACACCGAGCAAATTGAAGGAAGAGTAGAGGGGCAACAAATTGTGATACTTACAAAATATTTGCGTAAGCAAGGATGATTAGTAAGTTGCATTTTTTAGCGACTGGCTAGTCCCGTGTACTGCTTACTGATCTTATCCATGATGTATCCGCTTATCCAACCTACATAAGCATATCTTGGAAAAATAAGCTTCTTGGAAGCATTCATTGAGTTGACATGCTTAATTACTTCATCTAACCAGATAGTACCAGATAGCAATGCTTTTTGATCGTAGGTTTTTACCACCCGTTTTATATTTTCCAGTGATGCTCTTGCATCATCCTCATTCAGGCGATTACTTAGATCAGGATTAATGAGATTATCATAATCACTATAAACGAGTTTACGAAAATTGGCAATATCCTCCTGGTTCAGTTCTACATGGTTTTGCTTTATCAGTTCCGGGTGCATTAACGATGCAATGGCCCATACCACACCGCCGGATACATAAATAATATCTCTTGATTTAAAATCTGGTTTGTCCCTGAACTGGTAAACGATCATTCTGCCTAGACTATCAATCATAACTTTTTCCGCAGCCTTCAGGTAGTCATCAATTTTTGCATTGCCCGGCATTTTTTCTTCCAGCAAACGTTGAAAAGATTTGGTGCCCAATGGAAAAGTGACTGGAATAAAACTCCGCCTGCTGTTAATATATCCACCCTTGGTATTTCCACTTCCAACATCGAGCTGGTTGGCCGACAGACGGTTGACTGAAGGAACAATTCCTTTAAAGCTTAATTCTGCTTCTTGTTCAACGGTTATATAATTGATTTTTATTTTCGGGTCGAGGTCTTTGGGTCGCACCACATTCGCAAAATATTCTACCTTATTGTATTTATCCAGTTCTTGTTTTAATCCACTGCTGATAACGATATGAATTTTGGAAGCCGGAATTTCATATTTCTCCCGGATGATATTGTAAAAAATAGTTACGGCATCAAAGGTTTCTTTTTCACTTTGGTAAGATAAAGCTGCGGCATCTGTATTGATGGCACTATCCAGTTTTAACGTATAATCATTTTCACCGTTCTTATCGATCTTAACTTCAATGATGCTGAGTTTAATTCCCTTAGCACCAATTTCAACACCGGCATAGAGATCTCCAAAGCCAAGCAAGCCCCGTAATTGATTATTCACCACATCAGCGATCACCGTCATGTTGAGTGATTTGTAAAACTTCACTGCTTTCTGGTATGCTGCTATAGCCTGTGTTTGCTGGTTTGTTTTATTATAAATATTTCCTAAGCCTTCATATGCCTGTGCCTGGTGATAAGGATTCTTTGTTGCAATAGCTTTCGTAAGGGCAGTGTTATAGTATTCTTCTGCTGCTTCCAATTGCTGGGCTTGTAAAAGAGTGCTGGCCGTTTTTAGCAACTGTGCTGTTGTTTGTGTTTTTATTGGCTGCGCCGTTGCATTCACCACAACAAATAAAAATAGAATCGGAAATAGCTTTCTGAGTGTCATACTTGGAGATTGAATTAACACAATAAAACGAAGTGTTGAAACTTACAGACAAAAGTAGAATATTCGCCTGCTGGCATGGGTATTAGCGGAGGGCAATTGTAAACAGGTTTTCAACAATTGTAAGTTGCAAACAGTGCTTATTAACAAGAGCTATAATAGGTGAAGCAAAACTTCTACTATGCTGAATAGAGATCAGAACGTACAAGAGTGCGACGCAATTAGGCTGATAGTAGTAATAAGGCGGTAAAAAAAGTACTAAGCAATTACCATTGAATCTTCCTTTTTATGCTTTAGTACAAACCATCCTGCCACCAAAATGGACAAAATAAAATAAGCTTCGAAAATATAGTGTACAGAAGAAAGCCATTGGCCGGCACCGAACCAATCATTCTGTGTATATAAAAAATAAAGTCCCAAACCGCTGCGTAGTACTTCGGGAATAATTGCATACTGGTTTCTATCCATCAGATCAGTAAGTGCATACACACTTACAAAAAGAAAGGCTCCATACCAGATAATATAGGATTTATCCAAACTGTTTAGCAATGCAATATTGCCAAACAAATAGCTGGTAAATAAAAGCAGCATTAATAATTGCACCCAGCACCAGGTATTAAATGCCGGTGAAGTGCGGGTATCATATTTATCAAAATGATAAACATCTTCAATTTTATACACCGGGTATTTGGCTGCTACATCAGCAGGGCGGTAGCCGGTTGGTTTAAACCATAATAAGAATTTGTCTTTCCAGTTGTTGGTGCGCCACGCATCTTTTATCAGTAACCATACATGCTGAAAATTTATTTTGATCGGATTCCAGGTGCGAACCGGTCTTGTAATTCCATATACTGGCGGTACATTCGGAAGCTCTTCCTGAAAAGTGCCAAACCATCTATCCCAAAAAATAAATATCTGCCCGTAGTTTTTATCAATATACTCCGGGTTAATGGCATGGTGTACTCTATGATGAGAAGGGGTTACAATTATTTTTTCTAAAAATCCCATGCGATTGATATGCTGGGTGTGATACCAGAACTGTGCAAACAAATGCAACGGGGCAACAACGCCAATCACTTCTGCCGGAACACCGAGTAATGCAGCTGGCAATAAAAAAACAGCAAATATTTTTACAATCGATGAAATACTTTGGCGCAACGCACAGGCCAAATTAAATTCTTCGCTACTGTGATGCACAATATGGCCGTTCCAGAAAAAATTGTTTACATGTTGAAGGCGATGTACCCAATAGCCGGCAAAATCCAATGCAAAAAAAGCAATAATATAAACCGGTATCGTAGCCTGGATGCTTGTAACAGCTATATTGTTTAGAAAAAATGGGTAGGACAGAATGACCAGGTACAAGCCAATCACATCTTTGGTAACATTGGTAACGCCGCTGCTGAGGCTGCTCACCATGTCCATATTCCGCACCGTGTCTTTTCCTTTGCGCCAGCCATACCATTTTTCAAAAAGTACAAGCAGCAAAAAGGCTGGCATTGCGATGAGTAGTATCTTTCCGTAAGTTTCCATTTGCAAGCAATATATAACGAATTTACAAAAATTGAATGAAGCACCTCTTTAATTGCATTGATGCACATACCTGTGGTAATCCTGTTCGGTTAGTAAAAGAAGGCGGACCGATATTGGAAGGTAAAAACATGAGTGAAAAGCGACAGCATTTTCTCCGGGAGTACGATTGGATAAGAACAGGGCTGATGTTTGAACCGAGGGGGCATGATATGATGAGTGGCAGTATTCTCTATCTACCGCATGATCCACAAAATGATGTGGCTGTTTTATTTATTGAAACCAGTGGTTGCCTGCCTATGTGCGGTCATGGAACTATCGGTACCATCACCATTGCCATTGAAGAAGGATTGATACAACCAAAAATTCCGGGAGTGGTGAGGATGGAAGCTCCGGCCGGATTGGTGATGATCAACTACGAAATGCAAAATTCAAAAGTAAAAAGTGTAAAGCTTACGAATGTCCCGGCGTATTTACATTCTACAGAATTGCCGGTTGAGTGTCCGGACCTAGGAGAGTTGGTAATAGATGTTTCGTATGGCGGAAATTTTTATGCGATAGTTGATGTGCAGAAAAATTTTAGAGGACTGGAACATTACCCGGCTGATAAATTAATTGCATGGGCAAGGCAGTTGCGGAAAAATATTAATGCCAAATATGAATTTGTACATCCGGACGATGCAACAATAAATGGCTGCTCACATATTCTGTGGACTGGTGCAGTGCTGGATGAAAATTCGACTGCAAGAAATGCAGTTTTCTATGGTGATAAAGCGATTGATCGTTCACCCTGCGGTACGGGAACATCAGCGAGAATGGCACAATGGTATGCCAAAGGAAAGTTGAAGATGGGAGATGAGTTTATCCATGAAAGTATTATCGGCAGTAAATTCATTGGGCGGATCGAAGAAGAGCTAACAGTTGCCGGCAAACCTGCCATTCGGCCATCGGTAGAAGGCTGGGCAAAAATTTATGGACACAATACTATTTCGATAGATACGGATGACGACCCTTATGCGTATGGGTTCCAGGTGATTTAGTGAATGGTGAAATGTGAATGGTTTCCTGAGATGTAATATTCTCTATTGCAGGGTGAGTTTTCACAATGAAAAATAACATTTATGTTATCAAGAAAAAAATTTCTCTACCAGGCTTCTGCTCTTACTGCAGGTGCATTCCTTGCTTCTGCAATGAACAATGATGTGTTTGCGATTTTCAAAAATAGGATTGCACCATCTGACCAGGTAAATGTAGGTGTGATAGGAGTGAATGGTATGGGTTGGTCGAACCTGCTGGCAATATTAAAAGTACCGGGTGTAAATCTTGTTGCTATTTGTGATATTGACAAAAATGTGATCGATAAAAGATTAGCTGAATTAACAAAGATGAATATTGATGTTTCTAAACTGAAAACATTTAATGATCATCGGGGTTTGTTGGATATGAATGAAGTGGATGCTGTTATCATCGGCACTCCTGACCATTGGCATTGTTTGCAAATGGTGGATGCCTGCCAGGCTGGTAAAGATGTGTATGTAGAAAAACCAGTTGGTAATTCCATTACAGAATGTAATGTGATGATAGCTGCACAAAAGAAATATAACAGGGTAGTGCAGGCAGGGCAATGGCAGCGTAGTCAACAACATTTTGTGGATGCGGTGGATTTTGTTCATTCTGGAAAGTTGGGAAATATTCGTACCGTAAAAGTGTGGTGCTATTTGGGTTGGAAAAAACCAATTCCTTTTGTGGCTGATTCTGCGGTGCCTGCTGGTATTGATTATGACAGATGGTTGGGGCCCGCAGCGAAGAGGGCTTTTAATACGAATCGGTTTCATTTTACTTTCCGCTGGTTTTGGGATTATGCAGGAGGGTTGATGACGGATTGGGGGGTACATTTATTAGATTATGCATTGCTGGGAATGAATGCAACTGTTCCTAAAACAATCAGTGCTATGGGCGGAAATTTTGCTGACCCTAATTCGCCGCAGGAAACACCGGATACATTATGTACCATGTACGAGTTTGATAAGTTCAACCTGGTTTGGGACCATGCATTAGGAATTCAAAATGGATTGTTCAATAGAGAACATGGCATTGCTTTTATTGGCGATAACGGTACATTAGAACTCGACAGAAGCGGATGGGAAGTAGTAGAAGAAGGCCGAAGTACAAATAAAATCAAAGTAGAAAGAAAGCTTCGTATTGATAACGGCCTGGATAAACACATGGAGAACTTTGTGAATGTGATACGTTCAAGAAAGTTAGCAGAGTTAAAATGCCCGATCGAATCGGCTTCGCATATTGCAGTCTTGAGTCAAATGGGAAACATTGCTTTTCGTTCCGGCAAGAAATTAAGCTGGAATAAATCTACGGGCCGTTTTACGGATGAAAAGATCAATAAGAAATATCTTGCAGCGGCATATCATAATGGGTATAAAATTCCTAAACTGTAAAGTGAAATTGTAAGGGGTGGCAGAGAAATGGAAAATGCTGAGTAGAATTCATGCAGTACAAGAGTGCGACGCAACGAAGATGATAGTAGCAATGCAGTTGGCAAAAAAAATATTAAGAGTAAACAAATGAAAGTTACAATTATTGGCGGCGGAATTATTGGGTTAAGTGCTGCATTTTATTTACAAAGATCAGGTTGGGAAGCAACAGTAGTTGACAAAGGCGATTTTAGTGATAATTGTTCCTATGGTAATTGTGGGTATATCTGCCCCAGTCATTTTATTCCGCTGGCAACACCGGGAATAGTAAAGCAGGGTTTTAAATGGATGTGGAATTCAAAAAGTCCTTTCTATGTGCAGCCGCGTATGGATTGGAATTTGATCAACTGGGGGCTGAAATTTGTTCGCAGTGCAACAAAGAATCATGTGGAAACTGCTGCGGTACCGTTGAGAGATATTGCCATACTTAGTAAGAGAGAATATGAATCGTGGCTATCAATTCCTGCATTTGATTTTTCGTATGAACGTAAAGGCTTGTTAGAAATTTTTCAAACAGAAGCTGGTGGAGAACATGCAAGACATGCCGTAGAGAAAGCACATGCATTGGGATTAACTGATACAAAATTGTTGACGAAAGATGAGTTGCAGGCACTGGAACCGCAAACAAGAATAAATGGAGAAGGAGCAATTTTATTTAATTGTGATGCACATTGTTTTCCTAACAAATTAATGAAAAGCCTGCTTACGTATTTGAAACAGCAAGGAGTGAAGCTGATTGCGAATGAAGAAGTAGTTGGATTTGAAAAGCAAGGAAGGAAAGTAAATAAAGTAATTACAGCGAATAGTGTAAATGGAAATAAAAATTCATTTGATACGGATGAAGTGGTGATAGCGACTGGTTCATGGGGAAGACAAACTGCAAAACTGCTGGATGTAAAAATTCCATTGATGCCGGGAAGAGGTTATTCTGTTACATTAGAAAATTCTCCCTACAAAGTAAATTATCCTGCAGTGATGATTGAAGGAAGAGCTGCAATAACTCCGATGGACGGTAATAAAATTCGCTTTGGCGGAACGATGGAAATTACTTCTCATAAAACACCACCACGGATGAACCGTGTGCAGGGAATATTGGATGCGGTGAAACGGTTTTATCCAGATTTCGATGTGCCTTTACCAGCAAAAGAAAATATTTGGTATGGCTATCGTCCATGCTCAGCTGATGGGTTGCCTTATATCGGACGTATTAAAAAGTATGAGAACCTGACGGTGGCAACAGGTCACTCCATGTTGGGATTGAGTTTGGGTGCCGGAACAGGTAAATTGGTGGATGAAATACTCAATGCAAAAAACACATCGATGGGAATGAGTCCATTTAATCCTGAAAGGTTTTCATGAGATGTGTAACTTTATGTCCGATTAAACTTGTTATATGAAGCATTTCTTTATAATTCTTTGTCTTGCTGCTGGTTTTACTGCTACTGCACAAAAACATGAGCTGGTAAAAAGATGGGAAACAGATTCTGTATTTAAAGTGCCGGAGTCTGTTTTATACGACCCCGATCACCAGGTGTTATATGTATCAAATATTGAAGGTACCGATCCATGGGGAAAAGATGGGCTTGGTTCAATTGGTAAGATGGGAGTTGATGGTAAAGTGATAAATGCAGAATGGATCACAGGTTTTAATGCACCAAAAGGAATGGGATTGTATCATCATACCTTATTTGTGGCGGATATGGATAAGGTAGTGGTCGTTGATCTTCACCAGGGAAGAATAATTTCAACTATTGAAGTGCCGGGTGCTGTGGGATTAAACGATATTTCTATTAATGGTAGCGGAGTGATTTATGTTTCCGATTCAAAAGCTAAAAAATTGTATCGCATTCAGAACGGTATTGCTGCTGTTCATCTGGAAAACCTGAAAGGTCCTAATGGAGTGTTGTTTCATAAAGATGTTTTATATGTGTTGGATGCTGGCGGCTTATACAAAGTAAATGCTGATAAATCCTTAACCATGATCGTAGATGGAATGGAAGGAGGAACAGATGGTATAGAAAATATTGGCGGGGATGATTTTATTGTATCTACCTGGGGTGGCGTAGTATATCATGTAAATGCTGCTGAGGGATCTAAACAAATACTGTTGGATGGAAGAGCTGCTAAAATAAATTCAGCCGATATTGGATACAACCCAGCTACAAAAACACTATATGTGCCTACCTTTTGGAAAAATACAGTTGTAGCGTATGAAGTAAAGTAACGTTAATTTTAAGAACAGTATCAGATCGCTGGCAAACAAATTTTATTTTTACGGGATATTATGGACTGTACAACTACCCGCTTACCTTACCGCCAAACAGGAGCTTTCTCAAAGATTGCAGCAGATTATATTGACCATGCGGTAGCACTAGAACCTTTTTTTGGACAACCACCAACCAGGCAGGGAATTAAAAAAGCAATTGAAGAAAGAAAGCATTTTACTGTAAATCGCAAAGTGCTGGTAGAAGAATTGAAGAAGCAATATGCAGCTGTGACAATTTCTGATAAAACAAAAACTAATATCGAGCTTTTATTATCGGAGAATACATTCACTATTACTACTGCCCATCAAAATAATATTTTTACTGGCCCCCTATATTTCATTTACAAAATTCTTCATGCTATTAAATTAGCGGAGCAGTTATCTGCATCACTGCCAGAAAATAATTTTGTACCGGTATTTTATATTGGTTCTGAAGATGCTGATCTGGATGAGCTGAATCATATATGGTTGGGCGGAGAAAAATTAGCCTGGGTAACCAAGCAAACCGGTGCTGTTGGCAGAATGAAGATCGATAAGCAACTGGTAAAATTGATTGATGCAATAGAAGGGCAGGTGACCGTACACTCTTCAGGGAATGAAATTGTTGAATTACTTCGTCAGCATTATAAAGAAGGATCTACCATACAGGATGCAACATTCAGTTTTGTGAATGCTTTATTTGCGGAGTATGGATTAATTGTATTGCTTCCCGACAATGCAAATTTGAAAAAACTGACAGCAAAAATATTTGAAGATGATTTGTTGCACCAAACTGCATCGGGCATCGTAGAGCAAACCGCAGCTGGTCTAACGGAGGCCGGATACAAGGTTCAGGCAAATCCAAGAGAGATCAATTTGTTTTATTTGAAGGATAATAGAAGAGACAGGATAGAGAAAGAAAATGGAGAGTGGAAAATGGTAAATGGGGAAGAGAGTTTTTCTGAAACAGGAATTCTTACCGAATTAAAAGAGCACCCTGAACGGTTTAGTCCGAATGTGATTTTAAGAGGCTTATACCAGGAAACGATCTTGCCGAATATTGCTTTTATTGGGGGCGGTGGTGAAACGGCTTACTGGCTGCAATTAAAAAGTTTGTTTCAACATTATAAAGTGCCTTTCCCGGTATTAGTATTACGCAACTCCTTTTTAATAGTAGAAAAAAAATGGCAACAGGCTATCAGTAAACTTGGGTTCACAACAGAAGATTTCTTTTTGTCTGAGCAGGAGTTGATAAACCGGTTAGTAGCAAGGGAGTCTGATAATAAATTAAAACTGAATGGCACTTTCTCGGCAGCAGAACAATTATACGTCAGCATTAAACAGCAGGCGGTTGCTATTGATGTAACATTGGAAAAACATGTGGAGGCATTAAAAATACAAACTCTTTATCGCCTGCAAGAGTTAGAAAAGAAAATGCTGCGGGCAGAAAAAAGAAAGTTCGCCGACAGGCAGCGACAAATACATACTATAAAAGAACAATTATTTCCCGGTAATGGATTACAGGAACGCAGGGAAAATCTTTCTTACTATTATGCAAAATGGGGCAGGGAGTTTATTCAAAAATTATATGATAACTCATTGGGATTGGAGCAGGAGTTTGTGGTGATGAGTGAGCAATAAAAAATTAAAAAAGGGTGTCCTGAAGAAATTCAAGTCACCCTTTTTTGTTAGTTGAAATCTTACCTTCCTCTCAAATAAATACTAAACGTAATTCCTCTTTTCTTCAACGATGAAATGGTACGACTGAATTCTCCGTTGCCATCTCCTTTTAAATTATTAAACCCTTGTGTGTACCTTAATTCAGGAGAGATCATCAATCTGCTCTTGCCAAGACCGATATCAACACCAAAAGCCGCATCTCCCAGTAGCACTGATTTTTTAACAGGAACTATTGTTGATGTTTCTTCCTCCTGGCTGATCATATAAGTAAAGGATGGTCCCAAAGAAATATAAGGTGCAATCTTCTTGCTGGATAAATGTATTATCACCGGAAGTGAAACTGTTACGGATGTGTTTTTCAGCGATACTGTATCTCTGAAAACTTGCCCACCGGTAGGAGGTCTTCTTTCATAGATCAGCTCACCGCCTTCCATTGAAACAACTGTTGACGGACGAATTGATATGTTTGAGCTTAGGCCTATTTGATAAATTATACCGAGATCAGCTTTAAAAATATCTCTCGGATTAACACCCGTAATGGTTGATTGACCATCAGCCGAAAAAGTGGGTGTTAACTGGCTAAGGCCTGCTCCGGTCACACCGCCGAAGCTACTTTTTCTCACAGGCTTTTTGCTTTGTGGTTTATTATTATTTTCATTGGGCTGGTTGGCAGCATTTCTAACCAGTGCTAATGTTGTTAATGCACAAGCCCAGTTAGGAGCAGTTTTAACTGCTTTGTTTGCATAGTATAAAGCACTGTCATTGTTTTTATTGGAAAGATGCAGTTGTGCCAGCTTATGTTGAATATAAGCACCGTTGGGGTCTATCGCCAAAGCCCCGTAAGCACTGCGCAAAGAAGTTTGAACATCTACATTGTTACCACCAGCTCTTAATAGATACATTCTTCCTAATAACGAGTTAGCAAAATCAGCATCATCTTCCCTCACCATAGCAATGGCTTTTTCAAGATGGTCGGCTGCGGCTGTATTTTCTCTTTTAATTCTATCCGATGCATCATCGCCACAAATAAGGTAGCGATCAACTCTTGCCTGTGCTTCGTTTATATATTCAACTGCTAAAGTTGATTTAGCATCCAATGTATAAGGATTGCCCGGAAACTTTGTATTCAGTTGTTGAAAAAACTCTTCTGCAGAAGAGTTACCGGTTATATTTTTATTTTCTACGGCCCGGTTAAAACGTTCATAGGTTTCTGTCAGCAATGTATCTGCTTCAAACAAACGGAATTGCTTATCTGTAAATCCGGTGAATGAATTACCACCACCACGTCTTGTTTCCTGTTTTTTCTTTTGCAGCCATTTTCTAAGATAAGCAGTATCCACATTACTGATAATTTTATCGCTATTCTCAGTGCAACAGAAATAGGGGTCTTGCTTTCTGCGAAAACGTTGCTGCGCAATGGAGGGGACATTTTTATTTACATGATTTTGTATTTCTGCAAATGATATTTTCCCATCTGGATTTCTATCAGAGTCCGCAACACCATTTAATCCATCTACTAAATAATAAGTAAACAAACCTTGTCCAGTTCCAATAGAAGCATCTTCCAATGATTCTTGCCCGGCCGCTGTTGCCAGCATAATTATTTCGCCGGCTTTCTTTTCAGAAATAGCAGAGTTTAAAAAATTTTGACCACTTGCGCCTCCGGGTAATTCATTAGAACGGCAGGCATCCATAATGAAAAATACTTCTACTCCTTTAGTAGTTTCATTGGCAATTTTTTTCTTCAGGTTGAATAATTGAATGGCACCTGATACCAGGTAATTATTTTTATCACCGGCAGGATTACAATCATAGCCCAGGAAAAAGAATTGGTCTTCGTCAATTGCATCACCATGTCCGGCGAGATATATAAAAAGTTTATCGCCACGTTGGAGATTTTTTGCTTTCAGCCATTGAAAACCTTTCCCCCAGAAATTGGCATTGGAAGCTTTATCGTTTAAAAGCATAAAAATGTTTTCATCTTTAACGCTACCACCGCCGGGCGACTTTAAATAATCTTTGAAAAGAATTGCGTCTTTATCTGCGTAGGCTAAGGGCCTTACATATTTATACTTTGATACGCCAAGTACAATTGCAAATGTTTGCGACCCTTTAATGCTGGCATCTCTAACCTTTAGTGGTGTTTGTGCTATAGCATTTAAAGAAATTGAAACCAGTATTAAAAGTGTTGTAATGCGGGTAAGTATTATCATAAACAAGGGTTGATATGATAAGGACAATAAGTTGGTTTATAAAATGTATTAGTAAAATACTACATTTTATTAGTTTTATCACTAATCCTTTTCCACTACCATTTTAAAGAGGGTGCTGCTGCCATTATCGTTGTCAGCAACAAGGGTGATGTAGAGAAAATTTTTTGTCTCTTTTGTTATACACACAGATTCAATCTTTTGTCCTTTGAATCGGGGGTCCGTTTCTTCAAGGTCAATTATCCGATCAGGGTTGATGGCTTTCCAGTTCTTTTTAGAAGATATGCTTTTTACCAGCCATAGATAGCTTTTGCCAATGGCACCATCATCAATAGTATTACGGGTATCCTCAGTTGATACAGTTAGAATTAGCTGATCGCTTTTAGTTGCATAAGCTAAACCTGAAACTCCATTAAATACTGAACTGTCTGTATTCGAACCAACCAGCATGCTGGTAACAGCTGAGTTGTTTTGTTTTTCCCAAAAAGAATTATCAGTAAATACAAGATGATTTTTTGGAAATCCTTTGCTGCCCCTGTTGGAAAGTATGATAGCACCCGGAATTGCACAGGCGCCTTCAATATTTATTTCTTTCAATCCGTACAAATGCAAACGCTGATAAAATGTATCTAACCGAATGCTGTCTTGTTGTTTGGTAGCCGGGTCAATCAGCCATGCGATATTCCGATAAGGAGATAAAGAACCCGAACCAAGTAATAACAATTTATTCTTTGGTGTAATTAGAACTGCTTCCAGGTCAGCCTTTACTTTTTTAGGAATTCTTTTTTCTGCAAAAGAATAAAGTGCTAGTGAATCCAGTGAGTTGAGATTACTATCAAGTATTAATAAATTATTCGCATCATCACCGATAATGTAGAAATGTTTGTTACTATATTCTACGCCTGAGGCAGAAGGGTAGTGTGGTAAGATTTTTACTTCCTGCAATATAGTATTGTCATTCTTGCAGGAGAAAATAAAAATAAGTGACAATAGAAAAAGGGTGCGAGACTTCATCATTGTTAATCAAACTTATTTTCCCAGCCTTCTCTTTTCATTTTTTCCACTTTCTCTATTACTTCGTTGTTCAGGGAATTTTTATAATCAGCTACTTTTTGGGAAACGGATTCATCTGCCGTAGCAAGAATTTCTGCTGCTAAAATCCCGGCGTTCTTTGCGGCATTTAAAGCAACTGTACCTACAGGAACACCATTGGGCATTTGTAAAATAGAAAGAACCGAATCCCAGCCATCAATTGAGTTGGAAGATTTTATAGGAACACCAATTACAGGCAAAACAGTTACGGAAGCCACCATGCCCGGTAGATGTGCAGCACCGCCTGCTCCGGCAATAATTACTTTTAGTCCTCTGCCTTTTGCTGTTTGTGCATATTCTATCATACGGTGCGGGGTACGATGTGCCGATACAACTGTTACTTCATGCGGAATGTCAAACTGTTTTAAAATATCCGATGCAGCTTGCATTACATTCAGGTCGCTATCGCTTCCCATTATAATTCCTACAAGTGGGTTCATGAAAATTGTTTTGTCAAAAATAGCTACAAACCTGCAACTAAAAACTATTTAACCAGATCACCTTTAAGTCGCAACAATTCAGTTTCTGCCAACTTAGTATTGTATCGGGCAGTAATTAATCTTGTTTGTGCATCCTGCAGGCTTTTTTCTGCTTCTTTCAGTTGAATAAGAGTAGTGGAGTTTAGTCGATATACCTGGAATACGATGCTCACATTTTCTTTAGCAAGCAAAATGTTTTCTTCTTCTAAAGCCAATGCTTTTTTCTGTTGCTCGTATTCCAGAAATGCATTGATCACTGCGAGGTTCAATTGAGTTTCCTGGCTCTCCAATACTAATTGTTGATATTGTATGTCCAGCGCTGCCTGGCGAACAAGGCGTTTTGCATTGAAATTATTGAGTATCGGAATAGAGGCTGTCACTCCATAGTTCAAACCTTTACTCTGGTTGAAGAGGGGAGAAAAGGGATTAATAACCGTTTGGTTATTAGTACGGGTAAAGTTATAAACGGAATTAAACGAAACAGTTGGCCATCTTTCTGCTTTTCTTTCTTTTAAAGTAAGTCCGGCTATGTCAATATTTTTCTTTAGAATTTGAATAGTTGGGTTCGTCAACACAATACTGTTTTGAATATCTCCAAGAGCTAAGTTCATATTCAATGGAATAGAATCCGCCACATCATATGGAGCAGCATCTCTGATATTCATCGCCTGGTTCAGTTGTTCTTTCAATTGAGCAATCGTAGCCTGCTGGTCCAGTTGAAGTGCTTTTTGTGCATTGTTATCCACTTTACTCTGCAACACATCGGGCTTCGCACCTGCCCCAATGTCTAATTTATATTGTGCCACTTTCACTCTTTCCAGGCTCAATGACATTTGTTCTTCCGTTGCTTTCAATTGCTGCTTCTGTCTTACAATATCGTAATAGGTATTGATAACAACTGCAACAGTATTAATTACCTGATTTTTTATTCCCAGTTCTCCAAGTTTTATTAATTCTTCAGCCTTGTCTCTGGTAAAAAACATTTTTAATCCATCAAACAATGTCCAGTTAAGGTTGAGGGCCGCATTAATATTGTTAGATTTTATTCCATTCTGTTCTCTCTTTGAACCATCAGCTAATGTTTGCCGCTGGTCATTATTGTTCCAGTTTGTCCCAGCTGTGGCATTTAAGCGGGGCAAAAATGCGGCGTTACGATAAGAGTAATCCAAAGCTGCAACCGCAGAATCATTTTTTGATAATTGAATATCGTAGTTATGTTTTAATGCAGTAGCAATTGCTTCTTCTAAAGTAAGCATTCGCTGTGCCGAAGTAGAAAGAGTGATAAAAAATGATAAGGTTAATAAAATTCTTTTAGTCGTCATAATCCGTATTTAATCTTGATGGGCTACAGTTTCTTTTTGTTGTGAGGATGGATTCGTGTATTTGTCAATTTCACTTTTCTTTTTCTTTGTAGATAAGAATGAATACATCGCTGGTATTACGTACAATGTTAGTACCAGCGAGAACATAATGCCACCCACGATTACAATACCCAACGGTATACGGCTGGTAGATGATGCGCCTAATGATAGTGCTAATGGTAAAGCCCCTAACGACATCGCAAGGCTTGTCATCAATATCGGACGTAAACGCTGTGTTGCAGAAAAAATAGCCGCTTCCACTTTTTTCATTCCATTCTCCTGGTTTTGATTGGCAAATTCCACGATCAGGATACCGTTCTTGGTTACCAATCCAATCAACATGATAACTCCAATCTGTGAAAAAATATTCCATGTTTGCCCGAAAATCCATAGGCATAAAAAGGCACCGGGTATAGCCAGCAAAATGGTTGTCATTATAATGAACGGATCAATAAAACTTTCAAATTGCGCAGCGAGAATAAGGAATATTAAAGCAAAGGCCAGTATCAATGCAAAGAAAATATTACCGCCGCTTTCTTTAAAATCTCTTGATGAACCTGATAAAGAAGTTGCAAATGTTTCATCCAGCATTTTATCCGTAATCTTTTCCATTTCTTCTATGCCATCACCAATGGTAAAGCCGGGTTGAAGGCCAGCCGAAATGGTTGCCGATTTATAACGATTAAAGTGATAAATAGCAGGGGGGGTATTTGATTCTGTAACTGTTACAAGATTATCCAAACTTATTAATTCACCCCGACTGTTGCGGACAAATAATATTTTTAGATCATTGGGATCATCCCTGTCATTACGAGCCACCTGACCTAATACAGAATATTGCTTTCCTTCGCGGGTGAAATAACCTAAGCGGCGATTACTATAGGCCAATTGTAATGTTTGAGAAATATCTTCCACACTTACACCTAATTGTGCCGCTTTCAACCTGTCAATCTCAACTCTTAATTCCGGTTTGTTGAACTTCAGGTCAATGTCTGGGTTTGACAGCACTTTACTTTGTCTGGCTTCGTCTAAAATTTTAGGAAGTATAGCTGTTAGCTTTTCAAAATTATTATTTTGAATCACAAATGCTACCGGTTGACCACCACGGCGATTTACGGCAATGGTTTGTTCTTCAATAACAGAGGCCCGGCCTTCATTAAACTTCGACATGTTCTTATTTACCATCGCCACAATTTCTTTTTGGGATCGATCTCTCTCACTGGGGGGCACCAAAGTAACTCTTACAAAGCCTGTATTAGCATTACCTGTACCACTAAAGCCGGGAGAAGTAACACTTAACACAACATCTCTTTCCGGTACAGAATCCAGCATAAAATTATTCAACCTGTTTACATAGGCATCCATCGCATCAAAGGAGGTACCTTCCGGAGCAGTGAGGCCTAAACGAAACTGGCTGCGATCTTCGATCGGGGCCAGTTCGGATTTTAATTGTTTGAAAACAAAAATTCCTCCAACTATACAGATAGCTATTATAACAAATGCCATCCATCTTATTTTCATAAATTTTCTCAAAGAAGACTGGTACCCATTCTCCATCCCTCTAAAGAAGGGTTCCGTCTTATTATAGAACCAGGAATGTTTGTGTGGATTCTTTTTCGAAAGTTTTACGTTCAGTACCGGAGTAAGTGTTAATGATACAAATGCAGAAATTAATACGGCACCGGCTACTACAATACCAAACTCCCGGAATAATCTGCCGGTAAAACCTTCCATAAATACAATGGGAAGAAACACGACGGCCAATGTGATAGAGGTGGCAATAACTGCAAAATAAATCTCTTTACTTCCTTCCAGAGCTGCCTGCCATTTGTCCATTCCCTTCTCCATCTTTTTGTAGATATTTTCTGTAACTACAATACCATCATCCACCACAAGGCCGGTAGCTAATACAATTGCCAATAACGATAATACATTAATCGTGAATCCCATCAGGTACATAATAAAGAATGCACCAATCAACGAAACAGGGATGTCAATTAACGGACGTATAGCAATGATCCACTCCCTGAAGAAACCATAAATGATCATTACTACCAGCAAAAATGCAATGATGAGTGTTTCTTCAACCTCCAGTATTGATTTTTTAATGAACTTGGTTTGATCTAATGAAATATTGATTTTTACATCTTCCGGAACATCTTTTTTTATTTGTTCCAACCGTTTAAAAAATTCATCAGAAATAGATACATAATTTGAGCCCGGCTGCGGAATAACTGCTAATGCGATCATTGGAATACCGTCGCCTTTTAAAACGGTTTCTTCGTTTTCTGGTCCCAATACTGCTTCGCCAATATTTGACAATCTGATATCGGCACCACCTACGTTTGCAATAATCAGGTTGTTGAATTCTTCTTCTGTATTTATTTTCCCAAAAGTGCGGACGGTTAATTCCGTATTACTTCCGGAAATTTTTCCGGAAGGAAGTTCTACGTTTTCTCTCAGCAATGCAGCTTGCACATCATTTGCTGTAATATTAAAAGCAACTAATTTGGAAGGATCAATCCAGATACGCATCGCATATCTTTTTTCGCCCCAAATCTGTATACCACTAACGCCGGGTATAGTTTGCAATCTTTCTACCAATACATTGTTTGCATACTCCGACATCTGTAATTGATTGCGGGTATTGCTTTGCACCGTCATTGCAAGTATGGGGTCAGAACTTGCATCTGCTTTTGAGACGACCGGTGGTGCATCAAGGTCGGTGGGTAGTGAACGTTGTGCTTGTGATACTTTATCTCTTACATCATTAGCGGCGGCTTCCAGATCAATACTTAAATCAAACTCCACATTGATATTGCTGCTACCGTTGCTGCTGCTGGAGGTCATGTTTTTAATTCCCGCAATACCATTAATTGCTTTTTCTAATGGCTCGGTAATCTCTGTTTCAATAATATCTGCATTGGCACCGGGATACGAAGTACGTACACTAATATTGGGTGGATCAATTGCCGGGTAGTCCCGTACGCCTAAAAATCTAAAACCTATAAGACCAAACACAACAATAATGATATTCATCACAATTGCTAATACCGGCCGGCGTAAACTGAGTTCTGATATGTTCATATTATTATTGTTGTGAATAGTGAATGGACAATAGCGAATGAATCATCTTAATATGATTGACCATTTACTTTTTGTTGTTCACAATTTTTCCAATCTGAATTTTTCCCTCGGGCCGCACACTTAATAAACCAGTTACTACAACAGTATCGCCCGGTTGCAACCCATCAAGAACCTGCACTCTTGCAGAATCTCTTACACCAGTCGTTACATCTGCAAAAACAGCTGTGCCGCTTTTGTATAAAATAACTTTTTTGCCTCTTGCCTGCGGCAATACGGCCTGCGTAGGGATTAAAAGTGCATTTGGATCCGGATCAAAGCTCAATTTTACTTTTGCAAATGCACCCGGCAGTAAACCGTTGTCGGTTCCAACAACTGCGGCTCTTACAGTAAGGCTTCGTGTATTTTCCATCACATTCGCTTCTGTAGCGATTACTTTGGCCCCTAATTCTTTTGAAGAACCTTCAAATGTGAAAGTAACCAATTGGCCAATTTTAATTTGACCCGTATATTTTTCCGGAACACTAAAATCAAGTTTTAATTGATCAGTTTGATTAATTACTGCAATGATAGTAGCAGGGGTTACATATGCACCCGGGCTAATTGTTGTTAACCCAATCTTTCCGCTAAAGGGTGCTCTTACTACTGTTTTTGCAATGCTTGTTTGCAGTATGCCAATATCGGCATTGAGGCTGTTTACCTGGAGCAAACTAATGTCATAATCCTGTTGACTTATGCCCTGGATTTTTAATAATTGGGCTTGTCTTTCTTCAGTCTTTTTTGCAAGAGCTAGTTGTATGTACAGTTTGTTCAATTGTGCCCGTAAATCACCATCATATAATTTGGCAAGTAAAGCTCCTTTACCAACATATTTTCCTTCAACCACATTTAGCTGTACAATACGGCCAGAAACTTCCGGATGGATTTCAACTTTTTCGTTGGCGACAATTGTGCCCGGCACTTCTATATTTTCCTGGAAAGATTCCGGACTCACAACATAGCCATCAACCCGCATTGGCGGCTGGTTGGAGCCTCCGGGTTTTTGCTGGGTGGCAGCCTCTTTTTTCTTTCCGCCACAGGCTATTAGTACTGAAAGTGAAATCAGCAAAAGAGAAATATTACGTATTCGCATGGTTTGGTCTAAAATGGTAAAAAAAATGGGTTGCTAAAGGTAGCTGATATTTGCAAGCTTTTGGACGTCAAAAGCATACGAATCCTTGCACTAAATTTTAAGCAATTATGGGCGGCTAATCAGGCTGATAGAAGGCTTTTGAAAGTCGGGGTATTAAAACGGAATTAAAATGAGCTGATCTGTTTTATGAAAAGGGGATAATCTTCAAAAGCTGTATATCAGGTTTTTGATATTAAGGTTCTTTTTATTTTATTCGATTGATGAATCAATTCCTGTTTTTCCTTGCTGAGGACAGTCACATGGCCCATTTTTCGTCCCGGCTTTGTTTGTTTTTTGCCATATAAATGGACAAAGGCATTTTCAATTTTCAGCACTTCTTCCAGTCCTTCATATCTTACATCGCCGGAGTAGCCTTCGGCGCCTATAATATTCACCATGATGGAAGGTAAAATCGGATCAGTATTTCCCAACGGGTAGCCGAGCATAACCCGCCAAAGCATATCAAACTGGGAACTGTAATGAGCTTCGATGGTATGATGTCCGCTATTGTGAACCCGGGGAGCTGTTTCATTTACCGAGACATTGCCTTCTTTATCAACAAACATTTCTACCGCAAAAATGCCAGGAGATTTAAAATTTCTTACTACCGACAACGCAATAGCTTCAGCCTTCCATTTTGTTTTTTCTTCGAGTTCGGCAGGGCAGAGTTGATAATCGAGTAAATTAAGTTGCGGATCGAAAAGCATTTCTACTGCCGGATACAATGCAGTTTCGCCTTTCTCATTAATAGCAATCATCTGTGCAATTTCTTTTTGGATGGGAAACATTTTTTCCAGCACAGATGGCGTATCAAATCCTTTTACAATATCTTCTTTTGTTTTTAGCAGTTGAACACCTTTGCCATCATAACCACCTTCGCCGATTTTATGAACAGCGGGTAAAAAATCCTGGTGCTGATTCAATTCAGCCAATGAATTTGTGATTACATATTCTGAACTCGGTATTTCATTTTTATTGTAATATTCTTTTTGAAGAATTTTATTCTTAATTGTTTTAAGCACGGATGGTTTAGGATAAATTTTTACTCCTTCGGCTTCCAGTTTTTCTAATGCTTCTACATTTACGTTTTCAATTTCAATGGTAATGGCATCTAATCCTTTACCGAAATTGTACACGGCCTCAAACTCTTTAATATTTCCCTTGGTAAAATGGTGGCAAAGATGTGCAGCGGGGCACTCCTCATCGTTTTCCATAATAAATGTTTCAACAGGGTAATTTGCGGCTGCTTGTAAAAGCATTCTGCCGAGTTGTCCGCCACCGAGGATACCTACCCTGAGCGTAGTCGAAGAGTTTAACATGAGAGCAAAGATAGTTTTTGAAGATTAAGAATTCAGCCCGTTATTTTAATTAAATTTGCCTAATGCTTCCCGACTATCCACATAAACTTTTTGCCGACCAACGCAGCAATTTTAACCTGCTCATGGAAACATTGGCCATGGATAGCATTTGATTTTGATCTCACTGCTCTGACAGAACTCTTTTCCTGAAGGATTTATAATTTAATTTCAAAATCATGAACACACCTGTTACAGAATCAACAACTATCCAAACTGATTTTTTACCGCTACAAGGAACCGATTACGTAGAATTTTATGTAGGCAACGCCAAACAAGCCGCCCATTTTTATAAAACAGCTTTCGGGTTTCAATCATTGGCGTATGCAGGTCCTGAAACTGGTATGAAGGATAAGGTGAGCTATGTGATTCGCCAGAACAAACTCACTTTTGTTTTAACTACACCGCTTAGGACGGATAATCCAATTGCAGATCATATTTACAAACACGGCGATGGAGTAAAAGTAATTGCCTTAAAAGTGGAGGATGCAACATCAGCTTTTGAAGAAACTACCAAACGTGGCGGCAAATCGTATATGGTGCCAACTACGTTGAAAGATGATAAGGGGGAAGTGGTGATCAGTGGAATTCATACTTATGGCGATACCGTTCATTTGTTCATTGAAAGAAGAAATTATAATGGTGTTTTTATGCCGGGATTCAGAGAATGGAAGACAAATTATAATCCAACTTCAACAGGCTTGTTGTACGTAGATCATTGTGTAGGCAATGTTGGCTGGAATCAGATGAATCCCTGGGTAAAATTCTATGAAGATGTGATGGGCTTTCGTAATATCTTAAGTTTTGATGATAAAGATATTTCTACTGAATACTCCGCACTGATGAGTAAGGTAATGAGCAATGGCAACGGCTATGTAAAATTCCCGATCAATGAACCGGCAGAAGGAAAAAAGAAAAGCCAGGTAGAAGAGTACCTCGATTTCTATAATGGTGAAGGTGTACAGCATGTGGCAATTGCTACGGCTGATATTGTTGCCACGGTTACTGAATTACAAAAAAGAGGAATCGAATTTTTAAATATCCCGCCAAGCTATTATGAAACAGTGTTGGATAGGGTGGGCAAGATTGATGAAGACCTTCAACCGCTTCAAGACCTTGGTATTCTTATAGACAGGGACGATGAAGGTTATCTCCTGCAAATATTCAGCAAGCCCTTAGAAGACAGGCCGACATTATTTTTTGAGATCATCCAGCGGAAAGGAGCCAAAAGCTTTGGGAAAGGAAATTTTAAAGCCCTGTTTGAAGCATTGGAGAGGGAGCAGGAGGCGAGGGGAAATTTATAAGAGTCTTTAGTCGTTAGTCCGTTGCGAGTCGTTAAAATTTATAGTTTCGGCCGCTGACTCTTAACTTTTGATGCTGAACTCTTACCTTTACAATGAGTTTAGCTAAAGAGCTATAATAAAATCCGTTGCCTGCCGTTAGTACCTATAGTATTTATGATGAGAAACCTTTTCATATCCATTTTATTGCTTTCCATTTTTGCTACAATTGCAACAGCACAACCGCCTTCTCAAAAAGGAGGTAATTCCTTCTCTTTTATAGATTATCAGCGAACTTTTCCCCGTCCCAGCGAAGCATTGCTGAGAAAAGAAGACACACTGCAAAAACAATTTGCCGCACAGAAACTAAAATGGCCTGCCAATTATATTTATATCCGGTCTTTTAAGTACGATAGCCAATTGGAAGTTTGGGTAAAGGATGATATTAAAGAGCCGTTCCAACTTTTTAAGACCTATAAAGTTTGTGCATTAGCAGGTTCATTGGGTCCCAAAAGAATGGAAGGCGATTACCAGGTGCCGGAAGGTTTTTATGCTATCAATGAATTTAATCCGAAGAGTAATTACCATTTATCGCTGGGTCTTAATTATCCAAATGTTTCCGACAGAATATTGAGTGATTCTTTAAGACCTGGTAGTGCCATTTTTATTCATGGCAGTTGCGTAACGGTAGGCTGCATTCCCATCCGGGATGAGCAAATTGATGAGCTCTATATTTTAGCCGCTCATGCAAAAAACCAGGGGCAGGATTTTATTCCTGTGCATATTTTCCCAATACGCTTCAATAAAGAGAAAAGTGTAAAGTATCTTGAGAGTATCACTAAAGACGACCATGATCTTAAAAAGTTTGCAGATAGACTGGAAGATGCCTTTGACTATTTTGAAAAATACAAGCAATTACCCATAGTAATGATTGGTGATAAAGGCCAATATATAATAAATGATGTGCCGCCCAAAAAGGTAAAAGAGCAAGAAGTGAAACCTGTAAAGAAAGCACCGGTGCAGCATCGTACAAGAACAGTTGGAGTGTTAGCAGATGCAGTGCATCAATGGCCCGAGTTTCCCGGAGGAGGAAATGCGTTTATGAATTATCTCACTCAATTGGGAAAAGACATGGTAAGCTATCTTCCAAAGGGATTGAATAAAGCGTATGTGCAAGTAGAATTTGTAGTTGATAAAGACGGTGTGCCCGTCAACTTTAAAATATTAAAAAGTATTAAGGACGGCGACGATCTAAATGATGAGCTCATTAGCCGCCTTGAAAAAATGGGTATTTGGAAACCTGCTTTGTTGCATGATAAACCTGTAGCCAAAAAAATGGTACAAACAGTTACCATCGAAGTGCCACAGCAATAATTTATTGTAGTAATAATTGTATTGTATCCAACGTTTGTTGCCTTAGCAAAATACTTTTCCCTTCGGTAATTTTTTCCAGCATCTCATTTGTATAATGCCGGATAGTTAACAGCGATAATCCTTTTATTACCTGCACATCTAAAAAATCAGATGCTGCTAAAGCGATTTTTTCAATTTTATCTGCCCGGTCATCTAATACACAAATAAAACTGATAGCCCCATTCTGCGTCAGGTTAGGTTTGATGTGAAATTTCTCAAACAAATGATAAAGATGTCCTACATGTTGCTCCCCAATAAAAGAAAAATCTTTGGAGCTCATTTCAAGGATTACTTGTTTCTCCTTCAATACAATAATAGGTGGAAGATTATGAACCGGTTTATTATGAATAGCAGTTCCCGGAAGTGAGGGATCGAGAAAACATCTCACATACAAAGGAATGTTTTTATTCTGTAGTGGCTTGATGGTCTTAGGATGAATCACCTGTGCGCCATAATAAGCCATCTCAATTACTTCATTGTAATTCAATTCAGGAATAGAAACAGCACCCGGAAATTGTTTGGGATCTGCATTCATCACCGATTCCACATCTTTCCAGATGGTAAGGCTTTCGGCATTTAATATATTGGCAAATATCGCTGCGCTATAATCACTTCCTTCTCTGCCCAGGGTTGTACTTTCATTTTCATCAGTAGCACCAATAAAGCCCTGAGTCAATACAATATCAGCATTTCTAAATTCAGGTACCACTGAATTCTCAATCTGTTTAGTTGTATAATCCCAATCGATACTTGCGTCTCTAAAATCATCATCTGTTCTAAAAACATCCCGCACATCCAGCCATTTATTAGTAATACCAGCTTCATTAAGATAAGCACTAACAATGGAAGTGGAAAATAATTCTCCGGCACAAACTATCTGGTCATAATAATAATCATAGTCTCTAACAGGTTTATCATGCAAGAGCCATTCCACTTCGGTAAAAAAGTTCTTAAGTTCCGCTTCACAAACAAGGTATTCTGTAACCAGTAAATATTTGGCTGTAGTAAGATGCTGTTGCTTTACTTGCTCAAAAAGCTGAAGAGATTCTTCTGCTCTGCCATTGTAAAAGGCATCCGTTACTTTTTCAAGAGCATTGGTGGTTTTGCCCATAGCAGAAATAATCACTACAATTCTTTCATCCGGAAAGAGTCGTAATATTTCACCAAGATTTTTTATCCTTTCTGTACTGTTTACAGAAGCACCACCAAATTTGAAGACCTTCATCGGGGGATTAGTTGATTGGTTAATTAGTTAATTCGTTGATTAATTTTACGGTAGCCTGTAATATTCTTCCTATTCAGAAATATCAACTGGAAACCAGTAATAGGCAACTTTCAATTCTCTAATAATTAAGTTTGCAAATGTCGGAATAATCTTGCCATATCGCTAACTTTTCAGCTACCGCTCAATGCCTTACTTTTGTCATTATCAAAATGTGCCAGTATGAATGTTAACCGTAAAGTTCAAACCTTAGATGAGTTTACAATCCAGCAGTTGCGGGATTTTCCGCAGGCTACCGGCGAGTTATCACACCTGCTTAGAAATATTGGTTTGGCGGCAAAAAGGGTAAATACAGAAGTAAACAAAGCCGGCTTAGTTGATATCCTTGGTGATTTTGGAACAGTGAACGTACAGGGCGAAGAAGTTAAAAAACTTGATATCTATGCCAACGATCAGTTTACCGGTGTACTAAAGCATGGCATTGCCTGCGCCGGTATTGCCAGCGAGGAGTTGGATGATTTTGTAGCATTTGATGATGCTAAAAGTGCCAAATCGAAATATGTTTGTTTGTTCGATCCGTTGGATGGTAGTAGTAATATTGATGTAAATGTATCCATCGGAACAATCTTTGGTGTGTATCGTCGAAAAACTGAAGTTGGAACTGTTGTAACACAAGAAGATTTTTTACAACCCGGTAACCAGCAGGTAGCTGCTGGTTATATTGTTTATGGATCTTCTACGATGTTGGTATATGCCACAAGAAGAGGTGTAAATGGTTTCACACTCGACCCTTCTATTGGAGAATGGACATTAAGTCATCCTGATATTAAATGCCCGGGTTCAGGAAAAATATATTCCGTTAATCATGGTAATTTTTTCCAATACGAAAAAGCGATACAAGATTATATTCAAATTTGCCAGAAAAAGGATAAAACAAACGGAGGTCCTTATACACAGCGCTACATTGGTAGCATGGTTTCGGATGTGCATCGCAACCTGATCAAAGGGGGGGTATTTATGTATCCGGGTACAATTGATAAACCAAAAGGGAAACTACGATTGTTATATGAATGCAACCCGTTTGCATTCATAGTAACGGTAGCAGGAGGCAAAGCCACTAACGGGAAAGAGAATATTTTAGATATTCAGCCAACAGAGTTACATCAACGTACGCCAATGTTTATTGGAAGCAAAGACATGATGGAAGAATTGGAAACATATCTTTAGTATATAAATCAATTTATGTCGCACACAATAATATCAGTAAAGAACCTTGTTAAGAATTATGGCAAATTCAATGCAGTGAAAGGGATTTCCTTCGATGTTCAGGAAGGCGAGATATTTGGATTGTTAGGGCCAAACGGTGCTGGCAAATCCACCACCCTGGAAATTATTGAGACGCTAAGAGATAAAACAAGCGGCGAAGTAATTGTAGATGGTATCGATCTGGATAAGGAACCTAACGAGATCAAAAAAATAATTGGGGTGCAGTTACAAACAAGTGGTTATTACCCTGGGTTGAATTTGCTGCAATTGATAGAATTATTTTGTGGTCTTTACAATCGTAACGTTGATCCGATGGAACTATTGGAAATGGTGAACCTGAAAGACAAAGCCAAGGCAAAGGTGAAAGAACTTAGCGGCGGACAAAAGCAACGTTTTTCAGTGGCTACCACATTGATCAACGAGCCACGCATTATTTTTTTAGACGAGCCAACAACCGGACTTGACCCACAGGCCAGAAGAAGTTTATGGGAATTGGTAAAGAATATCCGTCAAAGAGGAACCACCGTAATCATCACTACTCATTACATGGATGAAGCAGAATATCTTTGTGATAGAGTAGCCATCATCGATTCCGGAAATATCATTGCATTAGATACACCAGATAAATTGATTGATAATTTAATTGCCACAGGGTTTGAACGCCCAAAAGAAATGAAGTTAGCTAATCTGGAAGATGTATTTATTAAACTAACAGGGCATTCGTTAAGAGAAGAATGAGTCAATAGTCAAATAAACATGAGTTTGCAAAATAAATTAAAACAGTTTATGCAAGGAAAAATTGAAGCACAAAAAGCAGCCGGTGCTGCTTTCATGACAGAAAACATCAGTAAAGAAAATGTAAAAGAACTTCCCGGTGGAATTCAATACGAAGTATTAAAAGAAGGAACTGGTGCAAAACCAGAACTGAGAGATAAAGTAAAAGCACATTATAAAGGAACCCTTCTTGATGGTAAAGAGTTTGATAATTCTTTTAAAAGAGGACAGCCATTTAGTGCACCGTTAACTGCGTTAATTAAAGGATGGCAAATTGCATTACCTGAAATGAGTGAAGGCAGTCATTGGCGTTTGTGGATACCATCTGATCTGGCATATGGCGACAGGGGCGCAGGCAGTGATATTCCGGGCGGCGCTACCTTGATATTTGAAGTTGAACTTTTAGAAATTGTAAAATAGAATTCTATGCCAACCCTTACAGCAGACCTTCGCTATCCGATAGGGAATTATGAACCAAAGCCGTTTTCTATTGAGCAAAAAATTGAATGGCTGGCGGATATTAAATTCTTACCCGTCATTTTGGAGAACGCAATTTTAAATTTGGATGAAGCTCAATTAAAAACATCTTATCGGAATGGCGGTTGGACAGTTCACCAGTTGGTACATCATGTGGCCGACAGCCATATGAATGCTTATATTCGATTTAAATTGGCGTTGACAGAAGACAATCCAACTATAAAGCCATACGAAGAAAAACTGTGGGCGGAGTTACATGATGTAGAAAAATTGCCAGTTAATATTTCTATCACCTTATTACATGCATTACATGCCCGATGGTTTGAAGCATTGAAATATGTAACGGATGATGAATGGAACAACCGAACCGTTTTTCATCCGGAGCATAAAAAAACAATGCGTCTTTGGTACCTGTTAGGTATGTATGCCTGGCATGGTAAACATCATGTGGCGCATATTACGTCGCTGCGGGAAAGAATGAAATGGTAGTAGAAACAAGAAACAACTCTTCATGAATCCTAAATGGCAAACACTTTCCTCCGAAAATCTCTTTAACGACCAATGGTTCAAAGTAAGAAAAGAAAAATACCAAACACCAACTGGTAAAATTATAGAGCCTTATTATGTATACGAATTTCCTACCTGGGTAGGTGTTGTTCCGGTTACCGAGGAAGGGAAAGTGGTGATGATAAAACAATATCGCCATGCGATAGGTGAAGTATGCATAGAAATCCCCGGAGGCTGTGTTGATGATACAGATAAAGATCATGAAACCGCTGCGGCAAGAGAATTATTAGAAGAGACAGGTTATACTTTTTCTTCGTATGATTATCTTGGCAAAATTTCTCCAAACCCTTCTACCAACACCAATTTCCTGCACATGTTTTTGGCAAGAGGAGGTAAAAAGGTAGCCCAGCAAAAGTTAGATGCGAATGAAGAAATAGAAATTGTTTTGCTTAGCATCGATGAGTTAAAAGCATTAGTAAGAGAACATAAAATTGTACAGTCTATGCATTTAAGCTGTATATTGTATGCATTGGAAAAATTAGGAGAATTATCTTACTAGTTCAATTAATGCACCCCATCCAAAAAATGCCAGAAGTGATCTAAAATGCCAGAGCTTTCTTTGCCCCAAATTTCTTTAACTACTGATAGTGAAACTTCGCCTGCAAGAAACACACTGCCACAAACAATAATTAAATCTTTTTTATGTGCCTTTTGGGCGGCACTCAATAATGCAAAATCAATATTACTGAATGATTTTCCCTCCAACCCAAGTCGCTTTGCTTTCGAGGCTAATTCATCTTCAGGCAATGCCCGGGGAATTTGTGCTCTGGTAAAATAATAACGGGCATTCTTTGGCAATAGCCTGAGTACATTGTCTACATCTTTATCTTTTACCATCCCCACAATGATGTGCAATTCATTATGCTCTGTCATTTCAATTTGCTGGGCCAATTGCTTCATACCTTCCACATTATGCGCTACATCAACTACCAATTGAGGTGATTGATGAATTGTTTCCCAGCGGCCATGCAAGCCGGTTAGCTTTTTTGTTTCTTTTAAACCTTTGTGAATGATGGCATCATCAATTTTCCAGCCTCGTTGTTGTAATTGCGAACAAGCTTCCAAAACCGTCAGCAAATTCTTTGTTTGATAAATACCGGGCAGATCAAGATGATATACTTTATGATCTGTATGATGTTGTTCTGTTACTTCAACGATCAATTCATGCTTTTCCCATTTCCAGTCGGCAACCCGACGTATTTGCGAAGCAATGAATATTGGAGCATTTTCTTCTATAGCTTTCTTTTCAAATACCGGCCATGTTTCAGGTAATGTTTCTCCAATAACTACCGGAATATGTTCTTTAATGATACCAGCTTTTTCAAAAGAAATTTCTTCCAGGGTATTGCCGAGTAAATTCATATGGTCCCAGCCAATATTGGTAATAACGGAAATCTCCGGAGTAATAATATTGGTACTATCTAATCTGCCACCTAAGCCAGTTTCTATAATGGCAATATCTACTTGCTGCTGTTTGAAATAATCAAATGCCATCGCAACAGTGATCTCAAAAAAACTAGGTTCAATCTCTTCTATTAATGGCGTAATATTTTTGGTAAAGCTGATCACAAAATCTTCGCTTACCATTTCACCATTTACTTTTATTCGTTCCCTGAAATCTTTTAGGTGTGGTGAAGTATAAAGACCAGTTTTGTATCCTGCCGTTTGCAAAATAGCGGCGAGCATATGACTGGTAGACCCTTTACCATTTGTGCCGGCGATATGAACAGTTTTAAATGCCTGCTGTGGATTGCCCAATGAGTCACATAGCCTGGTCGTATTTGTAAGGTCGGCTTTATAAGCAGCTGCACCCATGCGACTAAACATGGGCAGGCGTGAGAATAAATAATCTGTTGTCTCCTGGTAATTCATTGCCTGCAAAATAACAAAAAAGGGATGCTATGATTGAATCATAACACCCCTTTATTTGTTCGTCCTTAGTTGTTAGTTTACTCTGAAATTAAACTGAACGGTGAGCATTGACTCATGGTCAGCTTTATCAAACTTAATATTTTGTAGGTATTGCATGATGGCTTGCTTGTAAGCATTGCTTGTATTCGTTGAACCTTTTGCTATGCTAACAAACTTACCAGTACCGTCAGGCGATACAGTGATGTTTGCGTAAACAGTCGCTTTATCCAGATCTCCTGTAAAGGAATAGTGCCTTACAATTTTTCTATCGCCTCTTGTAACTTTCGGTCCGCTGCCGCTTCCACCGCCAGAACCATTACCACCACCATTCCCGGTACCGCTTCCGCCACCAGTTCCGCTACCGTTTCCAACACCGCTGCCAGTGCCAGATCCACCAGCTCTGTCGTAGTCGTCGGCAGTTCCGCCACCTTTTCCTGCTCCAGTTGTCGTTTTCCCAAGCACCGCTTTAGGGCGGGGAGGAGCCGGAGGCGCAACTACTTTCGGTTCTACTTTGGCTACCGATGTATTAGTAATTGTTGTAGCTTTTGGTTTAGTCGCTACCGGTTTTGTTACTTCGGTATTGTCTTTATCATCATTTTCATCCAATGCTTTGGAATCTTCTTTATCACCCGGAGTTGGAGGAGCCGGAGCTGCAATTCCGGCTGCACCGGCAGCTTGCACAGGGTTTCCACCACCTCCGCCACCATCCACAGGAGGTTCCGGTTCTTCAGGCAGGTTTAATTCTACCTCAATACCCGGCGAGTAAGTGATTTTTTCAAATACTGGCAACTTCCATTTTAAAAGAAGCATAATCAGTATCATAAAGCCCACAAACCCGGCTGTGATCATAGCGGCCTGATTTCTGTTCTTTGCATCCAGGGTTGCAGACATAATGTAAGTGTTGTTCATAGCAAATTTACTGTTTGGTGATTAAGGGTGGTAACCATTCTTGTTCACACCTGTTATTAACGATGCAAACCCCGTGCAACTTGCATAAAAGCTTATTTATTAAATGTTAAGGTTTGCTGTTTTAAAGATTTTCAAGCTATTTCTGGTTATAGCTTTTCCGGCTATATTTGAAAAAAAATCTACATGAAAAAAAATTTAGTGTTACTGTTCGTAGTTATTATGGCTCTTTTGCATTCCCAAAGCGGTTTTGCAACTATCACTAACCACCCAGCAGATAGTACGTTTATTTATGTGTATCGGGTGGGCCAATGGAATGCCGCCGGTGCTAACTGGGCTATTTATGCTGATGACGAGAAAAAATGCAAGTTGAGTAACAATAAGTACATGAAAATTGCCGTGGCTGCAGGAAAGCACAAGATAAGTGCAAGAGTGGGCGGTGCCGGAATTTTTAAGAAAGAAACGGAAATTGAAATTGATGCAGAAGCAGGAGGTAGTTATTATATTGCTTGTAACGTAAAACAAAGTATTACCCGGGCAAGGCTTGAAATGGTAGAAGTAACAAAAAACAGTGCTGCCAAACAAATGGAAAAAATGAAATTGGACAATTGCCAGGAAAATATTGATTAATGTAGGTTGAAATAAAAATATGCCCAATACAGTATCCGGATAAAATGTGTGAAGACTTTTATCCGGTTTTTTGTTTCCAGTTGGCAAGTACAATGCCAATGAAAATAATTATCATGCTGGTAACATGAACCCAATTAAATTCTTCCTTCAAAATAATGGCAGCTTCTATACTGCTGAATACGGGAATTAAATTTCCAAATAAAGCAGTGCGGCCAGAGCCTAATTTACCGATAGCAATATTCCAGATAAGAAAACAAATAACAGAAGCACCTAGTCCGAGATATAAGATTGATAATAAAAGAGGCGTATTCCACTCAACCGCCGGGTATTGATTTGTTTCCCAAACAAAGAAAGGGAGTAACAGCAATGCGCCGAGACTGAAAATGACAAACAAAAAATTGACAGGAGAAATAGCGGCGGGTTTTTTCTTTACCAATGTATTATACACGGCAAAACAAAATGCGGCCAGCAAAACCCACAAGTCGCCTTCGCCAAATTGAAGTGAAAGCAGATTTTGAAAATTTCCTTTCGATAGCAAGAATAATACACCAATTATACAAGTGATAAGACCAGCCAGTTTTAAAAAACCGATCTTTTCTTTTAAAAATATTCGGGCAAAAATAATTGCCATGATGGGAGAGGAGGTGGTGCCAATCAATGCCAGATTAATTGCAGAAGTGTAATGTGCCCCTACATATACAAATGTGTTGAACAGAGCAATGCCAGAAAGCGAAGCCCATAACAAATAATGCCAGGATCGTTTTACAACAGGCCATTCTTTTTTGAACTTTATTAATGCGAAAGGGAAAATAATAAAGGATGCTAATAACCAGCGATAGAAACTTAGACTTATAGGAGGAATTTCATTTTTAACTGCTCTAGCTACAACAAAATTTCCTGACCAAATAAATGCAGCCAGTACAGCAAGTCCTATTCCGATGTAAATATTTCGTTGAGAAGTTTGTTGGTTCATGTAAGGTTAATGATGCGCAAAATCCATTTCAAATTTTCCTTTGATTCGTTCTATCGGGGGATTAAAATAGCCAAACTTTAAATCAGGAAATTCTTCCCGGATCAATTGTTGCAGTTGGTTTACACCAAGGCATTCACCAATTTCAGTTACACCGATCTTTCCCAAATACCAGTCGGGGTCAATATTGAAATTGCGCCACTGGATCATTTTCAATCCGGTTTCTTTTATCAGTTTTCTTAATGCTTCATATTCTTCCACAGAATCTGTCATGCCCGGAAAAACAAAATAGTTGATAGAAGTCCAGCCGCCGAAGGAGGTAACAACTTTCAAACTTTCTATGATATCATTAAAATCATAATTGTTAGGGCGATAGTAAGGCATGTACGTTTCTCTCCGTGCAGAGTTGGTACTTACACGAATAGAATCAAGTCCTGCTTCACACAATGCTCTTACTGCATCTGGTTTGGAGCCGTTAGTGTTGATATTGATGCTTCCTTTCCTGGTATGTTTTCTTATTTCGATGATTGCTTCCCGTATGGTTTCCCACATCAACAATGGTTCGCCTTCGCAACCCTGACCGAAGCTTATGATTGGATAAGGAGCAGATTCAAGATGCGGCACTGTAAACTCAACGATCTCTTCTGCAGTGGGTTTAAATGTTAACCGGTCTTGTGTTGAAACAATGGGTTCTTCATCTGGCTGCAATGAAATACAACCTACACAATTGGCATTACAAGCAGGCGATACAGGCACCGGGCATTCCCATCTCCCTAATGAAAAATTTCTTGCCGCAGGACAAGTATAGGTTAATGCACAATTACTGGTAAGATGACTAACTAAACGATTATGCGGATAATGTTTTTGTAAAATTTTTACGCCTTCTTCCACTTTTTTCTGATCATATCCTTCACAATCTTGTCGTATATCTTGTTCTATTCTTGTGGCAGGCACATAGAATTTATTATCCAACCATCCAGTAGCCGTATAACAAAACAAGGGTAGTGTTGGAGCATCTTTATCTGTTTCGTAGGCTGCTAAATAAAAACCAGTATGTGCCGGAGGAATAAAAGCAGCAACGGCCCATCCCTTATCACATAAACGCATTTCACCTGTTACTACATCAATACCAATTCCCTTTCGTCCTGGTAGTTCGTACAAAGAGCCGCCATCCGGCAGTTCGATCCATTCGTCTTCGGGTACTTCAAAAGCATCCCAACCGCTACGGCCCGTTACAAATAATGAAGTGTCTTCAAAAATATTGCCCTTACCGTCTGAGTAGAGGATGTATGGAGATTGTTGTAAACTCATTTACTTAGTTGTTCCCTGCAAAAGTCGTTAAATTCTTGCTCATTTACGGAGGTTTTGCTGTCGTCGATAGCCTGCTGAATAAGTCGGTTATTTTTCAAATCTATGGTCAGCAGGCCGTCTTTCAAGATCACATTATTTAAAGAAGGCCATACAATGTTTTTGATTGGAAAGGATGGATAGATGATCTTATCTTTTCCGGCAATTACTAATAACGGACGTTTGGAAACCAGGTAAAACATTTCTGGTACAAAAAGAATTATGCCTATCCACCAGTAGGATGAATTGATCCAAACCATTGAGATCACAAATAATGCAAAAAGCCGGTAAGGTGTATCCTCATTATTTTTTATACGGGTAAGAAAATAATCTATGCCAAGGCAGATAAAAACGGAAACAGCACCTACCAAAAAAGAAATACGTCCTGCTTTGCTGGTTGAAACGAATGATAAAAAAATAAATGCAGCTATATTGGCAATAATGATAAAGAAAGCAATGCGTTCATATTGTTTTTTCTTCTCATTCTTCAGGATAATTTGAAACTGCTGCATCAATTATTAGTTGTCACCATTAAATTGCATAGCTTATGAAGCACTCTTGCACCCACGTTGGCATCCCAATCCGTATCTCCGCCAATTCCAATTTCATTTAAATCAAAACCAACAATCGTTTTGCCGCTTTCCAGCAGTTTGGTAAACAGATAAAATATTTGGTCTAATTCAAAACCACCCGGAACAGGTGTACCGGTAAAGGGACAAAGTTTTCTATCTAATCCATCAATATCAAAACTAATAAAAACTTTTTCTGGCAGTTTGCTGATAATTTCTTCAGAAATGAATTTCCAGGTTTGTCCTTCAAACTGGCGGTTCTTTATTTCCTTATCGAAGTAGGTGATTACTCTGAAGTTGCTGTTCTTTACATATTCCCACTCATCGCTGCCAAAGTCACGAACACCAACCTGTACTAATCTTTCTAGCTGCGGAATTTCTTTCAACGCATTATACATAATGCTTGCGTGGGAATAATTAAATCCTTCATAAGCTTCCCGCAGATCAAAATGCGCATCAATTTGTAAAACGCCAAAGTTGCCATGCTTTTCACCAATTGCTTTCATATATCCAAGTGGTGTGCTATGGTCGCCGCCTAATAATCCAACCAATTTGTTTCTTTCCATTAAAGCTTTTGTTTGCTCATACACCCAGTTGTTCATGAAAACACTTCCTTCATTTACTTCTTTCAGTGTTTTGCACATGAAGGTGTTGGCAGCTACTTCGTCACCCTTGGAGATATAATCAATGTATAATTCGGCTTCCTTTCTCAGGTAGTCACTTTTCATCAACACTTTTTTATCTGTTGGCCGCATATAAAAACCTTGCTGCCATGCATCGGGCATTTCCGGATCAAATAGGTCAACCTGCATACTTGCCCGTAAAATAGTTTCAGGGGCACGGGCGGTGCTTGCTGTACAGCTTACCGTAACTTCCCATGGTACGGGAACAATTATAAGTCTTGAATCTTCTTCATTTGTTGGTAATCCGAAAATGTTATTGTTGGGATTACTTACAAAATTGGGGTCGAAAGTTGTGTCGTTGAACATGATGTAAGGTGTATGAAAAACGGTGTAAATTAAACTGCTTTATAATAAGAACAAAATTGCTGTCAAACTTGTGGATAATCTGCAGCACCATATTACTGCAAAAAAAAGGAGTTGCAAAGCAACTCCGGAGAAAATATTTTGAACTAAGTATTAATGATTATTTTTTTTACTAAGGCTTTTCAAGTGATTAACATGTGACGCTACTGCCACCCGCATTTTAGGATATTCTATATAAGGAACATTGAATTCCTCGCAGGCCTTTTTAATTATTTTACTGATAGCGGGATAGTGTACATGTGATATTCTAGGGAAAAGGTGATGTTCAACCTGAAAATTTAAACCACCAACCCACCAACTGATCAATCTGTTGCGGGTAGCAAAATTCGCAGTAGTTTTTAACTGGTGAATTGCCCACTCGTCTTCCATTCTGTTTGTATCAACATTTGCTTTGGGAAAATGTGTATGCTCAACAGTATGTGCCAATTGAAAAACAATACTAAGTACCACTCCGGTAAACATACCATAGATAAGAAAACCAATCACCCAGGTAGAAAAACCAAGTGTATAAATAGGAACTGCCATAAAAATAAAGGCATGCAATAATTTAAAGCCCCAGAAAGAAATATGGTCCCCTATCGACATTTTTGTCAATGATGTTGGTCCTATTCTTCCAAGAAAATATTTTTTATAATCGGTAAAGAAAACCCACCAGATATAAAGAAGTGAATAAGCTAACCAAAAGTACCAATGCTGAAAACGGTGAATTTTATAATACTTCTGTGTTTCGCAAAGACGAAGCAAGGGCTTTGCTTCAATATCATCATCAATTCCTTCAATGTTAGTATACGTATGGTGAATGATATTATGTTTGGAACGCCACATAAAATTATTAGCACCTAAAAAATTAAGTGATAAACCAGCCAGTTCATTAACCCATTTATAACGGCTAAAGCTTCCATGTAATCCATCATGCATTACATTAAAACCGATAGCTGCTGTAAGTCCGCCGAGAACAATACACTCAACAATTGCCAACCATGTAGTGGGAGTATAAAATACAAGATGGGTGTAAACTGCTATAAAGCTTATCACCAATAAAATTGCTTTGAAATATAAAGAGAAATTTCCTGTTGATGCTTTGCCTTCATTGGTAAAGTACTCACTGATTCTTTTCTTTAATTCGCCATGAAAGGACTGAGATGCACTGGAGAATTTTGGGCTTGCCATAGTTAACTTTTTCAGCGGCAAAGATAACTTATTAAAGCTTATAAAAGGCGGGAAACTTGAGGCAAACGGTTGATGTTGACAATTGTGGATTTTGTTTAACGTTTCAGCCTAAGTTGTTTTCAAACAAACGTTTATGTTTCGTTCTGTATTAGTGCGTTAAGGTTTTTTATACCAATTTTTTTCTCACATATAAAGCCTTCTGCATATTTAACACCGATCCTTTTTCCAAACATTCTTGCCCTGGCAATTACACTTTCTAAAAAATCGGGAGTAGAAATATAAGTTTGCGGTTCCCCATTGTTCGTATTGGTACTATGAAACTGTGTGGTATAGGCTTGCACAGCTTTCATCCGTTGTTCAAACACATCGCTGATGTCGATCAGCAGATCGGGTTCATGATACCAGTCTTGAATATAATGTAAAACATAGGATGGTCTCCATCGTTGTTGTGCATTTCCGTTCTCATCCTTCGTTTCAATTTTTGCTAAACCTGAAAGAAAACAACAGTCTGCTATCATTTTTCCCGCACGGCCATGGTCGGGGTGACGATCATGCAATACATTACCAATAACTATATCTGGTTGGTATTTTCTGATAGCTTGTATTACTTGCAATTGATGTCCTTCATCGTTTGTGAAAAAGCCATCCCGCATTTTTAAATTTTCTCTTACCTGTATTCCCATTATCATTGCTGCATTAGCAGCTTCGTCGTAACGGGTATCAATGGTGCCTCTTGTGCCGAGTTCTCCTTGTGTAAGGTCAATTATACCGGCTTTTTTCCCCAGCTTTATTTCATTGATCAATGTTCCGGAACATCCAAGCTCCACATCATCGGGATGAACGCCAATGGCAAGTATATCAAGTTTCATATTATCTATTTCCGATTACTGATAAAAGCAACAAGTAGATTATTTTAATCAAGTAAAGATAAAGAGGAAATTTTTTGAGGCGGAGAAGATTTGTAGGAGTAAATCCAATCCTTATTTTCTATATGGATTCCCATACCAACTCCCATCAATCTCTTTCACAATATTTTCGATCTGTCTGTCTAATTGGTTTTCTTTAAGATCCCACTCCTGTTTCAAGTTGCCACCTACAAAAAAAGCCACTGTTTGATAGAACCTTGCATTTAATCCGCCTTTATATTCTTTGATGATTGCGTAGCAGTTATTACCTGTTTGCCGGTTGATGAGTTTCATCAAAATTTTCCCCTGGTATACAGAAAGATTAGATAAGGGATCGCTGAATTGTTGTTTTAATTCTTTCTCCCGGGTTTTGATATATTCTTTTCTCTCTTTTTTAGATTCTACTCCGTGCAGTTTGAGATTTATTTCATTAATAGTGGCACCGGCTACTCTTGCATAAGGGTAAGTAACATACACTGCATTGCGCAACCTGGTCCATTCTTGTATAAACTTGGCCAACTTATCAGGAGACAGTTTGGAAATCCAAACCATATCCTGTTCTTTATAATTTACAATTTCGTTTTGATAGAAAATGGCGGAAGTTAAAATCGTATCATTCGGCCCCCACTTTTTTCGTTGCTCCTTCATTTTCAGCAAGGCTAATTCCGTAGAATCAGCAGCAGCTGGAATGGTATCAGATTGGGCAAATAAAGACATACCCGAGAGTAACAACAGGAACGGCAAGAGGTATAAAAGCTTTATATAGTATGACTTACTGGAAATCATTGCGCTGTAAAAATAGAAAACAGGGTTGGCATTCTCTAATTTGACAACAAAGCTACCCAAGTTGCTGTTTCAAAAAAGCCAAAATTATGACTGCAGCCGGCTCTTGCGGTTTTGGCTGATGCGGTGTACCATGCTCATCAGTATGCCTATCGCTGTAACCAATACCCCCAACCATAGCAACCGTATAAATGGAAACTTATAGGCTTTGATAGTTACGTACTCCATTATAGAATTAGATTCTTTAATTCCTAATTCTATAGTCTGATCAGCATTTACTTTTTGAAGACGAAGTACGATACTTTCTGCAGTAATGGTATCCGGTAGCGACAATATATTGCCTTTAGCTACTGCAAGGCGTGTAGTGACAGTGTAAACGGATCCGGTTTTTGAATAGATTTTCAACGGTGCTTCATGCAGTAGTCCTTCTTCGCCAAATAGTTCTTTTGGCAGACTGTCTTTTGTTTTCAAATCCTCCATCACAATAAAGCCATTTGAATAAAAGACTGTATCGTTTGTTTTTAACGGCACCGGTTTAAAGGAAGCGGTATCTTTTGTATTATCGGGATTAGCTATTGAAGTGATGTAGGTAAACACATCATGTGTCCAGTAATGTCTTGCATCCGGGTTCGACATTAATCCTTCATTGCCTTTGTAGTTAACAAAAGAATTAGGTGTTAATACAAATTCCTCTTTACCATCTTTTCTTTTAAAACGTATTTTATAAAACGACAATTCTTTTTTAGGATGTGAAGAATCGCCTTCATAAGTAAGACTGTATTTGTCCATGTCCGATGTAAGGCCTTTTACCAATGTCAGGTTTTCTCTAGGGTCCTCTGTTTCAGCTAAAGGAGCAGGAATGCCATTAACATTGTCTGATAATACTTCTTTCTTGGAAGAAGAAATAAGTATGCCCAATAATACCATACCAAAACCTACGTGGGCAACAGAACCGCCTGATATTTTTAATTTCCCCTTAATGCCAATCCATATATAAGCCGCATTGGCAATAATGGTGTAAACACTACAAGCCACAGCCACCCATATTGCAGCCATAAAGCCTACCGTTTCTTTTTCATAATTCACTTTACCAAACCCGAGAATAAGTGATGCTGCTACAATGGCTAACAAAGTTGGCAGTGCAATCTTCTTCCAAAAATATCTTGTTTGTGTTTCCTTGTACTTGAGGTACTGGGTAACTGCTGTTAAAGCAGCTACAATAATGGCGACAAAAATCTGAATTTGGTTATAAGAAAATTCTGCATTCTCTGGGGGAGCTAATTTGGTACCTATTAATTTATTTAAAACAGGTAGCGAAGTTTTTCCGATGATAACTATTGCTGACAAAAAGAAAACTAAAGCACCAATGAACATCCAAAACTCTCTTGACGAAGCAGCCTCTTCTTTTTTTATTGCCGGTATTTCTTTGTATCGCATAGCAAAATAAACCAATGCAGGAACAACAAAAACCAGTAAGAAGGTGAGCAATTGAAAGTTCATTCCCAGATCAGTAAAGGCATGCACAGAGGTTTCACCTAATATACCGCTACGTGTTAAGAAAGTTGAATACAGCACAAACCCGAAAGAAAGAATAAAAAATAAATGCGTTGCCCGTAATGAATGTCCAGTATGCTTATAAATTAATAGTGTGTGAATGCCTGATATCAATATCAGCCAGGGAACTAAGGATGCGTTTTCCACCGGATCCCAAGCCCAATAGCCACCAAATGTAAGCGACTCATAAGCCCACATAGCCCCCATCATGATGCCTACACCAAAAATAGCTGCTGAAAATAAGGCCCAGGGAAGGGCAGGTTTTGTCCACTCGCCAAATTTCTTTTTCCATAATCCGGCAATCACAAATGCGAACGGAACAATCGTAGAAGCAAATCCTAAAAACAATACCGGCGGATGAATTACCATCCAATAGTTCTGTAGCAATGGATTCAGATCATTTCCATCTTTTATGGATAGCAAATAATCTTGTCGCAACGGTTGATTTACATCACCGCCAATATGAAGTGCGGGTGCATTATCTAATACGCCGGAATCTCTTAATAATATAAAAGGATTGGAGCCCATCTTCCAATTGAAGATGTATATGCCAGCAATCATTGTAGCAAGGGCAAATTGCATAAAACTAACCACCGTCATTACAGGTGCTTCCCATTGCTTGCTGGTTTTAATCAAGATTAAACCCAATACACAATGCCAAAAACTCCACAGCATAAAACTTCCTTCCTGTCCTTCCCAGAAACAAGCAAGAAGATATTTGAATTCTAATGACAGGCTGCTATGCTTCCAGGCATAATGATATTCGAAAAGATGACTATGGATAATATAGAATAATACCGCAAAAGTGCCAACTACACAAGCAACCTCGGTGATAAAAGCAATACGGGCCAGCTTTTTCCAGTAAATTCCATCTAACTCCGTTATTGATTTAGCAGACCGGAAATAAGCAAAAGTGGCTACAAAAGAAGCAACGATAGAAAGTACAATAAAGAAATGTCCTATTCGTCCGGGTAAAAGGTGCTCACCTATATAATCCATTCCCTGTTAGTATTTAGATTCGGCAGAATTGTTCGAAGTTGGCGATTCAGTAGTGGCCGTTTGTAATTTCTTATCAGTTGGCTTCATCTCCTCTTTATATTTAGAAGGACATTTCGTTTGTATCGCATCACAGTTAAAAATACCATCATTGTATTTTCCTTTTAGCACTAATCGTTCACTGATCTCAAAATTATCTGGCTTTGTATTATGATAAACAACCTTAACTGATTTACCTAATGTATCAACAGCTGTAAAGCTTAAATAGTTCGCATTTTTTAAAGCATCATATTCAACGGGCTGGGTTTTATCCAACTTTGCCATTAAGTGAACATACTTGCCCGGTTTTGAAATTGCAGTATCAACAGTGTCGTAAGTACTGGTGGTTTTTAAAAATGTAAGTAGCACGGCGATAGCTCCGGCGATCAGTACAAGCAGTGCAATGTGGATTTTTTTCATGTGAATATCTTTATTTATTTAAGCCACATGGAATTCGCCAATAACATTTTCGATAAATATCAATTTTTGTTATGGCTAATTTCATAGCCTTAATTTACGGGTGCAAAGTTAGGCCAAAAAAGTCTGCCATAACAACGATAATATAGGTTATGGTAGAATTAGTTGCAAATTTGAACGGTTTATGCTGGAGAAAGGCTTGCCCTTATCTTTGCACACCTAAACGATATCTACTATATGTTATTTCAACTGACTGAAGAGCAACTAATGATTCAAAAGGCGGCAAGAGATTTTGCGCAAAATGAATGTTTGCCGGGTGTAATAGAAAGAGACGAAAAACAAAAGTTTCCCCGTGAGCAGATTATGAAGCTGGCAGAGCTTGGTTTTATGGGTATGATGGTTGATCCCAAATACGGCGGTGCCGGAATGGATACTATTAGTTATGTACTGGCTATGGAAGAGATTTCAAAAATAGATGCCAGTGTGAGTGTGGTAATGAGTGTTAATAATAGCCTTGTTTGTTACGGACTGCAGGAATATGGCAACGAAGAGCAGAAACAAAAATATCTTGTTCCTTTAGCACAGGGTATTAAGGATGGCGAATTACATATCGGTGCTTTTATGCTGAGCGAACCGGAAGCAGGAAGTGATGCTACTTCTCAACAAACAACAGCAGAAGACAAAGGCGATTATTATTTACTGAATGGAACTAAGAACTGGATCACCAATGGTGGTACAGCATCTACCTATTTAGTGATGGCACAAACTGACCGATCAAAAGGTTCCAGGGGTATCAATTGTTTGATCGTTGAAAAAAACTGGCCGGGTGTAACGGTCGCAGCCAAAGAAAACAAATTGGGTATTCGGGGAAGTGATACACATACAGTAATGTTTAGTGATGTAAAAGTACCAAAGGAAAATAGAATTGGTGAAGATGGGTTTGGATTCAAATTCGCCATGAAGACGCTGGCGGGTGGAAGAATTGGTATAGCTTCTCAGGCATTGGGAATTGCCAGCGGGGCATTTGAATTTGCAAGAGAGTATGCAAAAACCAGGAAAGCATTTGGAACAGAGATCATGAATCACCAGGCTATAGCTTTTAAGCTGGCAGATATGGCTACAAAAATTGAAGCTTCAAGATTACTTTGTCTTAAAGCGGCCTGGGAAAAGGATAATAAGATCGATTATACTTTAAGCTCCTCTATGGCGAAGGTATATTCTTCTGAAACGGCCATGTGGACAGCGGTGGAGGCCGTACAGGTGCACGGTGGTTATGGTTTTGTAAAAGAATATCATGTAGAACGGCTAATGCGTGATGCCAAAATCACCCAGATTTATGAAGGAACCAGCGAAGTACAAAGAATTGTTATCAGCAGAAGTATTTTGAAATAAATTACCAACAGGCTATATAGTCCCGTATAATATTTTTCCAAACTTGCAGCTTCTCCTCCAGAGAAGCTGTTTTATTTTCATAAAAATAGCCATCTGCCATCTCATAGATTTTATCGCCAAGACTTTTGCAACGACTTAGTTTAATTGCCATAAATGATTTGAATCCTCCTTCATCATACTTTGGATGTTCTATGCTTTCAGCATATTCGTTAAATCTGGGTGTTGTTGTGTAATATGATATACGTCCGTCTTTATTATTCCATTGATAAATAGCAATGCTGTCGTTTCCTGCAATTCTTTCTACGCAGCAATTTTCAAGATTATTTTCATCTTTATAATCCACCCGAAGGTCTTTAAACTTATATGTTTTCCCTTCAATAAACAGGGCACTGATTATGGCGGGATTATAACCGTTTTTTTCCGTAACCGAAGCAGTTGATTTTTCTCCTTTCTTTTTTGATTTTGTTACAGTTGAAGTTTCAATATATACCAATCCTTTGTTTTCGCCGGTTAGGTCTACAGTTATTTTTCCTTCGATAGTGTCTTTAAAAAAGATCACTATTTTGCCATTATACGTTTGTGTATTACTTTTTTGAGCACATGAAAATATGATGATAATAGTAAGACTGATGCTTTTAAAATTCATACTAAAAAATAAGAGGTTAGTGTATTTGATCAATAAAATTAACGAAAACCGTTTTTCCGGTTATACCTTTACGGGGGTATTTTAAAAATTAGCATGGCGGTAAATATTTCAGCATACAATAACATCAAGAACTATCTCGATGAAAAGCATGTGCAGTTGGTTGCAGTATCTAAAACCAAACCGGTTGAAGATATTCTGGAGCTATATCTTCTGGGCCAACGGGATTTTGGTGAAAATTATGTACAGGAATTGGTAGAAAAGGCCGAAAAGCTTCCTAAAGACATTCGCTGGCATTTTATTGGTCACCTCCAAACTAATAAAGTAAAGTTAATAGCTCCATTTGTGCAACTGATACATGGAGTAGATAGTCTAAAACTCCTGAAGGAAATAAATAAACAGGCGGCTAAAAGTGAGAGAGTTATTGATTGCCTGCTACAAGTACATATCGCACAGGAGGAAACGAAGTTTGGTTTCGATGAAGCTGAACTTAATCAGGTAATGAGCCAATTGAATGATTCGCCACTTACAAACATTCAAATTGCCGGTTTAATGGGAATGGCAAGTTTTACAGAAAATATGGAAATAGTAAAAGAAGAGTTTCAAAAACTAAAAGCACTTTTCGATCAATTCCCCAAGTTGAGGATTCTTTCAATGGGCATGAGCAGTGATTATAAAATTGCGGTGGTGGAAAAGAGCAATATGGTGCGAATTGGTAGTCTTTTGTTTGGTCAGAGGGTTTAAAAACCAAGTACTACAAAAGGAGTAGTATGTAAGTTGAAAAATTTCAGTACTTTTTATCTTTAAATGCATAGCATAATGCGGTCTCTAACCTTATTCCTACTTGTATTAGCTTCTTTTACAGCCTCTGCCCAGCAGGAGCGGGACACTGTTTTACGAAAGTGTCCGCTGTTTATTACCGATACGGTCAGTTCTAACAATTTTTTTATTGAAGGACTTCCTGCCACATTAAAAGTATATCGGGTTAGTGGCGACCTTACTATTGCAATCCAACAGCGGGATCAATTCTTTACCATGTTTTTCCGGGATAAAAAATTGAAAACGGGTAAGTATAAAATCAAAATAAGCCCCGGGGGAAGAGATGTAGCAGCCAAATATTCATTTCGTTCAGGCGACCAGGTATCCTACGTAAATGTTGCTAATGGAACCATTGAATGTACTTTTGATAAAGAGAAAGATATGTGGCGATTAAAAGTAAATGGAATGATTGCCAATCTTGTTGAAAGGGCTATAACCTATTACCGGGTTAGAGCTGATTTTTACGTAAAGTAAACCTGATTATACTAACCGGGGTAGCCAGTTATATTTTTCCCTAACACGATATTTCTTGTCGCTTTTAATATCATGCCATCAGAAATTGGTTGGATAACCCCGTTGCCACCTCTAGGGCTCTTTGTTTTTTCTTTTGGTAACAGTGGGTCATCTTCAAATAGAAAATCATCAATCCAGTACTCACTTTTTCCGGGTTCTTTAATGATAACATGAATATGCTTTGGATTATTGCTGTTTGGGTAAGAGGCCGGCACCAATGTATAAAATTTATATCTTCCTTGTTCATCTGTTTTAATCCATGTTCTTATATAACCATGTCTGCTGATCATTCCTTTATTCTTTTCCGGTTTTGGGTATACACCTTTTTGGTCTGTATGGTACACATATAGTACTACATCCGGCGCAACTGTTATCCCGTCACTTTTATAGACTACTCCACTAATTTCAATTTTTGGCCCTGCAGTATTAAACCCCGGTAATGTATCAATACTCTTAAGTTTATTAAAAGGAACCGGGCTTTCATACATTGCTTCACAATCTTCACAGCGACCACCAACTTCAACATCTTGCGGGTTTTTTTTATTGGGTTGCTGAGAATTATGCTGGCCGCAGCTTGATAAGGCAACCAGGGAAATAACGAAGAAGCTCATTATTCGTTTCATGGCTGATAATTTTAGCTAAGATTGCCTTATTTATTTTTTGATACTAAAAATTTACACCAGTGGCATCAGATACTTGATAAAAGGATATTTCGCTGCTTGTCATGTAAAGTCTGCAATTGGTGTAAACTGTTTTGCCGTGGGGAATTAGTACTTTTATTTTGACTTATGCAGAACAGAGGGCTATTAAAATATAAAGCACATCATATTTTATTCTGGTTAATGGTATTCGGTGCCTGGTATTTATTGCGGGTAGACGATTATTCATCTTCCCGTAAAGCATTCGCCGTTACATTCATCAAAGTTTTTGATCTGGCCTTGATGATATACATTACTAATTATGTGTTGATACCGCAACTGCTATATAAAAAGAGATATTTGATGCTTGGCATTTCCTTTTTATCGCTTATTATTCTCAGCAGTGCAGTTAAAATGAATATCCTTGGCCGGTTACTCAATAGTCCGGCTCTGTATGACTGGACTTCTAATATTAAAGACAGGCTCTACGATAACATCATTCCTCATTTTATTTTGGTATTTGCCGGTGCATCCATCAAGCTGATGTTTGATTATGGAAAACTGCAACAACGCATGGCGGAAACAGCAAAAGAAAAGGCAGAAGCGGAATTGAATTTTTTAAAATCGCAGATCAACCCCCACTTTGTTTTTAACTCTCTCAACTCTGTTTACTTTCTTATTCAAAAAGATAATGCCGATGCAAGAGGGGCATTACATAAATTTTCTGAACTTTTGAGATATCAGTTATATGAAATGAATGATAGCAAAATCCCAATCGAAAAAGAAATTCATTACCTGAAAGATTATGTTGACTTGCAGCAATTGCGGAAAGACGAAAAATATTCGGTACAGTTTAATGCCGCCGGGGATGTAAAAGGATTTCTGATCGAACCATTGTTATTAGTTCCTTTTGTAGAAAATGCATTCAAGCACATATCGCATTTTAGTGACAAGCCAAATTTTGTAAAAGTGGATATGTTTCGGGTAAATGGCTCTTTTGTTTTTTCAATATCTAATTCAAAGGATAAGCATACCTCAACAGAAAAGCAGGGCGGCATTGGAATGAATAATGTAAAAAGGCGATTGGAGCTTTTATATCCCGCCATGCATGAATTGAAAATTGATGAAACCGAAAATAGTTTTAATGTGCAACTTAATCTTCATTTATCATGAGTATTAACTGTATTGTCATAGATGATGAACCACTGGCCCGAAAAGGATTGAAAGAATATATTGCTGACACTGATTTTTTAAATTTAGTGGGGGAGTTCGATAATCCTCTTAAAGCAACAGATATTATCAGCAACGGGGGAGTGCAACTTCTTTTTTTAGATATTCAAATGCCTAAAATAACCGGCCTTGAATTTTTTAAGACCTTGCAAAATGCACCCCCTGTAATTTTTACAACTGCGTATCCGCAATATGCACTGGAAGGTTTTGAGGTAAATGCACTGGATTATTTGGTAAAACCAATTTCATTTGAACGGTTTTTAAAAGCTACACTCAAAGCAAAAGAGTATTATGAAGTAAGGGACAAAAACACTTCCGAGGCAACAGCAGCAACTTACTTTTTTATTAAAGCAGATAATAAGCTGGTGAAGATTGCCTACGACGAAGTATTGTTTGTAGAGGCTTTGCAGAATTATGTAACTATCTACACTGCAGATAAAAAGTATATGACTTACCTCACTTTTAAATCAGTAGAAGATTACCTGCCAGCTGATAAGTTTCTAAAGGTTCATAAATCATACATTGTAGCTGCATCAAAAATTGACAGTATTGAAGGCAGCGATATTCGAATTGGTGAAAGACATATCCCAATCAGCCGCAATCAAAAGGAAGAGGTAATGGAAAAGCTATTGAAGGGTAAATTCTTGAAACGATGAATTTTTTTGCTAATTACCAGGTCCAGTTGCTTTTATGTGCAGCCTTTTTTATATTTATTATGCCTGAAGGATGTGAAACTGTTTTTAACCATATTATGCTTTCTTTCATTTAGTTCTGTATTTGCACAGGGAAATGCAGCTAAGCTGGCAGAACAGCTAACGAGTTCCAGGAAAACAGAATTGGAAAAAGTAACGGCCATCTTTCGATGGATAACAGACAATATTGCTTATAAGCCAAAGCGAATTGGCAAGGCTCCGGTAATTGGAACCTACTCTATGATTTTTTTTGAGAATAAGGTTGAAATAGATGATAGTCAATTTAATTCATTAGACGAACGGGTTGCCGAAATGGTATTATTAACCAAACAAACGGTTTGCGACGGTTATGCCCGGCTTTTTCATGTTCTTTGCAAATATGCCGGTATTCAAACGGAGATTATTACCGGTTATGCAAGAAGTACATTAAATAAACCAGTAGAAAATTTTGGCGTTAACCATTGTTGGAATGCTGTAAGCATTAATGGGAATTGGCATTTACTGGATGTAACCTGGGCAAGTGGTTATATATCATCAAAAACGAATGAGTTTGTAAAAGATTACGACGAAAAATATTTTCTTACAACGCCGGAAGTTTTTCTAAACGATCATTATCCGGATGATGTGAGATGGACATTGCTACCGTATACAAAAGTGCCGGAAGAGTTTCGCCATTCGCCATTTAAGCAGAAATCTTTTGCTAAATATGAAATCAGTTCTTTTTATCCGGCCACAGGTGTAATAGAAGCAGTAGAAGGCGACACCATTCGCTTGCAAGTTCAAATTACGGCTGCTGAGAAAAAGAGAAATATAGGTGCCGGATTTTTACCAGACTCTTCAATACTATCTCAATCATCATTGGTATTTCTTCGACCAAGAGAATCTAAACTCTCTGCAAACAATAACCAGTACAATTATTTTTACAAAGCAACCTCCCCCGATGTAGAATGGTTGTACCTGTTATACAATGATGATATGATACTTCGCTATAAAGTCAATGTGAAGAAGAAAGATAATTAGCTACCTCTTTGCGAGCCGGTATTAGATTGCTTGCTTACGAAGCCTCCTGATTTAGTTGGCTTTTGTATAAATTTAGAGCCAGCCGCATTTGCACCCGGAGCTGCTTTCTTATTGTCTTTCTTTTTTCCTTTCTTATTGTTTTGATTAAGCAACGACATACAGAGTAATTATTTTTATAAAGATAATGCTTATTCGCCATCAGCGAAATAGGAGTGCTGATGAAGCAAGTAATAATGAAAATACCGGTGATTCAAAGAATAAGTACAAATGATGATAGTGCGGCTTGACTTATGGCTATTACCAATTGGTTCAGTAGCACTAACAATATTAATTTATGAAATATTCTCCCCGTAAGCCCAGAAAAAGCCAATGGCAATTTTTAAGTATTGGGTAAAGTCAATCTTTTTGGAGCAGGTACCGGTAATGGTAAAATTGCTATGTCAATAGAATAACTATTTAAAATTAAAATATAACTTGTTGATTTTATGGGTAAAAGGGGGGATTACAATTTTATTTCCCTTACTTCGTTTTAGAAAAGTCCAGTCCTATTAAAAACCAATATCCGTCTGTATGAACCATCCATTCTACAACGACCAGGCACATATTGCCGAGGAGTTTCAATTGCACGACAGCCATACCATCCAAAGAGCAAGGTTGGCTCAGTTTAAAATCAATTCGTATAAACTGTCATTAATCAAGTCGGCTTTTTGCATAAGCCGGGATGAGCTTACAGGAAATCTGAAAAGCACATTGCTGAACTACACAGAGCCTTCTCTGGTACTGGCAGATATCGGATTTTTTGCATCCGAAGTTCAAAATTAGTAGTTAGTTTATCGGGTAGGTTAAAATTTCAACTCTTTTAGAGTTGCAATTTTCTTTTTTAGTACACCGGCCGCTTTGGTGTAGCCACCATCTGCGCCATCTACAAAATGTACATGCTGGTCATCCATATTTCTTACATAGCATGACATTACGGATTCGCTACTTACATGAAGGCCATATAAAATTCGGTTATCTTCTTCCATCTGTTTCAGCACTCCATCTAATTGTTCCCGTTGTAGAGCTGTACCAGTAATCACTGTATTTATTTTCCCGTCAATAACTAATGTATCACTCATGTCAACCAGCTTGTAGAGGTATTCTTTTCCTTTCTTTGTTTTGAAGTAAGCTTTGCCCAATAAAGTAGTAAACCATGTTTTTACCAAATAGGTTATGCTAAAGCTTCCTAACCTTGTTCTCATCTCCGCAGCTACTTTTTCAAATGTGGCTTTCATTTTCAACTTATCGATGCTGATTGGTTTTCGGGTTACAGAATTACCATAAATTTTTTCAATGGTAATCATTACATCCCGGAAAACTTCAGCTTGCAAAATTCCATCTTGTGCAATTACCAACAGGCTCACTATTTCAAAATTGTTGGATGGAGGTTTAATCTTATCCCAGCGGCAATGCATCCCCGACATATCCGGATCGGGTAAATTAGTATCTAATTCAGGTATTGCAGCATCGGCATTTTTTATTCTCCTTTCTGCAAACGTAAGTCCATTACCAAGTATTATAGGTATAGTAAATCGTTGCGAAGTTTTTAGTTTGCTTACTTTAAGCTCACTCTTCTCACTATACAAATCCGCTACAGGTACATGCCCAACTCTTAGTGTGAGGTCAAAATTTTTCCTGGTGTTTTCCTGGTGTTGATACAATGCTGTTAATGTTTGCTGCAACAGGGACGGAGGAATAATAAAAGTTGCTCCATCACCCCCAAAGAAGAATGGTACCAATATGTTGTCTTTGTTGGCGACATTTAGTGCAGCAACAATGCTGCCGGTTGCCACTAAGTTTACAGTTTGATGGCGGCCTTCCAGGGCAGCTTGTGTACTATTTTTTACGTCGGTAATCAGTACATGCCAGTCGTCCGGGATTTTATAAAACAAATGTTCTTCCGTTAATAGATCACTCAATGGAATCTCATTCAACGGAAGCTTCGAATAAAAAAGGTCATTTTTTACTGCCACAAACAAGTAATTAGTAATAACGAAAGTTAAGGCATAATTTTTTGTTAGTTACATTACTACTCTCGTCTTTACTTGCGCCTGCTTGCCGCACAGCTAAGGCAGGCGGGTTGCAAACTGCATCACCCCGGGCTTTCCTCAGCATTTTTTTAATTTCAGTGTTTGACTCGGTAATTTCTTGCGTAATTCGTTGTATATAATATATTATTTTATCGACAGGCTACTACGTCAACCCTCTCATTTCCTTACCTTTGCAAACTATGTCAGCAGAGTTAAAAAGCGAGGAACGCAGTATTAATTTCCTCGAAGAAATTATTGAACAAGACCTTAAGGAGGGCAGGTACAAACAAATTGTTACCCGTTTTCCACCGGAGCCAAACGGGTATTTGCACATCGGTCATGCAACCAGCATTTGCTTAAATTTTGGCCTTACTAAAAAATATGGCGGCTATACCAATCTTCGTTTTGATGATACAAACCCGGTAACAGAAGAAACAGAGTATGTAGAGAGCATTAAAGACGATGTAAAATGGCTCGGCTTTGAATGGAAGAATGAATTATATGCTTCTGATTACTTCGATAAGCTGTATGAATTTGCCATAACACTTATCAACAAAGGATTAGCATATGTTGATGATAGTACGGCAGAAGAAATTGCCACACAAAAAGGCACACCCACCGAACCCGGCAAAAGAAATAAATATGCAGACCGTAGTGTAGAAGAAAATTTGCAGCTGTTTGAAGAAATGAAAGCTGGTAAATATAAAGATGGAGAAAAAGTGTTGCGGGCAAAGATCGATATGGCAAGTCCTAATATGATAATGCGGGATCCATTGCTATATCGTATCAAGCATGCACATCATCATCGCACCGGTGACAAATGGTGCATTTATCCGATGTATGATTTTGCACATGGGCAAAGCGATAGCATCGAAAATATCACTCACTCCATTTGTACGTTGGAGTTTGTTCCTCACCGTGAGTTATACGATTGGTGTATAGAAAAACTAGAGATATACCCATCGCATCAATATGAATTTGCCCGCCGTAATATGACCTATACGGTAATGAGCAAAAGAAAATTATTGCAACTGGTAAACGAAAAACATGTTATTGGTTGGGACGACCCCCGTATGCCAACAATCAGTGGTATGAGAAGGAGGGGGTATACTGCCGCAGCACTCCGTGAATTTTGTGATAGAGTGGGTATTTCAAAAAGAGAAAATATTGTAGATGTTGGATTACTTGAATTTTTTGTACGGGAAGACCTGAATAAAAAAGCATTGCGCCGCATGGTTGTATTCGATCCGTTGAAAGTTGTAATCACAAATTATTTAGCGGATGATGAAATGCTAACCAGCGAAAATAACCCTGAAGACCCCAATGGGGGCACAAGAGAAATACCGTTCAGTAATGAATTGTATATTGAGAGAGATGATTTCATGGAGCATCCATCAAAAAAATATTTTCGCTTAGCACCCGGTCAAATGGTACGATTAAAGAGTGCTTATATCATTAAATGTGAAAGCATACTAAAAGATGAGGCCGGTAATATTGCAGAAATCCATTGTACCTATATCCCCGAAAGCAAAAGTGGCAGCGATACTTCCGGCATTAATGTAAAGGGCACTTTGCATTGGGTAAGTGTAAAGCATGCAATTTCTGCAGAAATAAGATTATATGACCGCCTTTTCAAAGTCGAAGATCCTTCATCTGAGGAAGGTGATTTTAAGGATTATATAAATCCGGATTCATTACAAACTATTAAATCTGTTTTTGCTGAACCTGCTTTGAAAAATGCCCATTCAGCAGACGCCTATCAGTTTATCCGCAAAGGTTATTTTGTATTGGATAAAGACAGCAGCACCAGCGGAATGATTTTTAACCGGACAGTAGGGTTGAAAGACTCGTGGGCTAAAGCGTCAAAATAAATTAAAAAAATCCCGGTTTCAGTAAACCGGGATCTTTACTTTTTGGCCTGAAATACCAGGAATATCAGTGGTTTTAGTAACTCAAACTCTCATATAAATCCCTTACGGCGTGTTTTTTAACCGGAATCGTCTTTTTTCAAGTATTGCATTTGGCGGGTATTCTTTTTTTTCTTAATATCGGATTGTAATTATTTGGATTACAACCCCTGATTTTTCCTCCCCCTATTGAATTGTTTCACTCCGCCTTATTTTTTAACATACCAAAACTGCTTTTATGAAATTAAAATTTTACGTATTACTGCTTACAGTATTGTTTGTAACTATTTCAAAGAGTATTATTGCTCAATGTATTCCGACACCAGCACAAACATTTACTAATAGCACACCGGTAGCAATCCCTACTGTGATAGCTACAGTGACTTCTTCTGTTGTAGTATCAGGGGCACCTACATTCCTGTATGATGTTAATTTGCTAACCAATATTACACATACATTTTGTGCTGATTTGGATATAACCTTAACTTCTCCAGCAGGTACAGTTGTGACAATTACAAGTGACAATGGTGGAGCTAATGATAATGTTTTTAATGGAACTCTATGGAACGACAATGCAAATCCTGCTGGTCAAGTTCCGTACACTACCAATGCGGGATTAGCTACGGATCATCCATATGTGAATTTAACATTGGCTTCTCCTCTTGCACCTGAAGAAGGCTTGGGAGCTTTTATTGGCGAAAATCCCAATGGGACCTGGACATTAACTATAAGTGATGATGCTGGTGGAGATGGTGGTTCATTGGCCTCCTGGTCATTGATCATTCAGGGGCTTATTGCACCCCCACCTGTTTTACCTTTCTCTTTTTCTAATAACACTCCTGTTGTAATTCCAACAACAATTTCTACTGTATCTTCTACAATAAATGTTGTTGGAGCAGGCCCCCAGTTAATTGATCTAAACCTTTTAACCAATATTACGCATACCTTTTGTGGCGATTTAGATATAACATTAACTTCTCCAGCTGGTACAGTCGTTACTATTACAACTGACAATGGAGGCGCAAATGATAATGTTTTTAATGGAACTTTATGGGACGATGATGCAAACCCCGCCGGACAGGTTCCTTATACAACTAACAATGGACTTGCTAATGATCATGCCTATGTTAATCTTACATTGGCTTCACCTTTAGCACCTGAAGAGGCACTGGCTGCTTTTGTTGGTGAAAATCCTAACGGAATTTGGACACTTACAATAAGTGATGATGCAGGAGGAGATGGGGGTTCATTGGCCTCTTGGTCTTTAGATTTGGTGACCGCTAATTGCCCACCCCCACCTTGTACTCTTACATGTCCTGCAAACATCACAGTTTCTAATGATGCAGGCCAATGTGGTGCGGTTGTAAATTATCCGCCTGCAACAACCAGTGGAACTTGCGGCACTATTACTTATTCTATTCCATCAGGTAGCGTATTTCCTGTTGGAACAACAACTGTAATTGTTAGTTCTTCTATAGGAGGAGGCATTTGTACATTTACTGTAACGGTAAATGATGCAGAGCAACCAACGTTTACATCTTGTCCCTCTAATATTACAACCAATTCTACTGGTAGTCTGTGCGGCGCAGTAGTTAATTATACCTTACCTACAGCAACTGACAATTGCCCCGGAGTCGTAGTAACAAGAACAGCTGGACTGGCCAGTGGTTCAACATTCCCAGTGGGAACAACAACGGTAACACACATAGCAACAGATGCATCCGGCAACTTAGTTGCTGCCCCATGTACGTTTACCGTAACCGTTGTTGATGTTACGCCCCCAGTAATTACTTGTCCTGCGCCAATAGTAGTAGGTAGTGATGCTGGTCAGTGTGGAGCTGTGGTTAATTTTACGGTAGGATCAACGGATAATTGTGCATCGGCTACGTTAACGCAGTCAACGTCTAATGTGGTAACGCCGGTGAATTCAATATCGTGTAATGCCGGTGGTTTACATGCGGAGAATAGTTATTGGAGGGCTTACCAGTTAGCACTTCC
>JALHNJ010000006.1 GCA_022843585.1 Chitinophagaceae bacterium | reverse complement strand
TTTTAAAACAGGTATTTGCGGTAGTAAAAAACAACAGCTTGTATCAACCTAACTATTGTTCACCTAAACCCTAAAAAAGTAAAAAATTTATTTGCTTTTTTACACAGTTCATGTTAGCAACAGTGCTTTTCATCGTCACCGGATTAGCGTCTATAAACGGCCAGTCTGATTTGCCTATAACCATTATTATTATTGCCAAACATAAATAAGTAAGCATTAAGGCCATTTTGATTTTCCCATTTGAAATCATCTCGAAAGGTTGAGTCGTCGGATTTGCCTTGTTCAATATTATTTTGAGTAGGCTTTCCCAGCTTTTTAGTAAGTTCTTTACTTAGCTGATTAAACTTTTTTTGAAATGTCCCAAACTTCTTTGATAAGTCTTGATCGTTTTCAAGCAAAGGGTTTGTCATGCTTACGTCGTCCCATTGATATAAAATAACTTTCACAGAACTATCGATTGCCGTGTAGAAATATTCAACTTCGATTTCAAAAGATTTTACCAACCTTCTAAAAGTTTTCGGTGTTACCAGGTCGTACTTATTGGCATCAGGATATATGCCTTCTCCGATGCTTATTAGATGAGTTGGAGTGATATCTTTCGAACCGATTCTTAGCTCGGTAACAGTAGCTTTATTAACTTTTAGTTGCTCAAAATTGAAAAATCTTTCTTTTGAAAAAATATGCCTATTTGAAGTACATGAAAACAAAAAAGGAATGATTAAGATAGAGCAAACTATTGGAGTTTGAAATGTCATAAAGATTGTTCTTATAGCATTGTTGCTAACTTGTGTATTAGCGAATATACGAACATCAATTTTTTTTAATCATTGAAAATTGTATAACTGATTTTCAACTTATTGAGTATGTTTATGCAAGATTTTAGTATGCCCGCCATAGTTTCGCAAATACAGCCTACAATTTACAGAGTCGTTATAAAAAATCCTTGATGTCTTCAAGAGGACTAAGCACATTCATCAAATCCTTATTAGTAACATGCAAATAGCGAAGGGTAGTTTTTAAATCGTTATGACCCAAAAGTTTTTGAAGTAAAACTACCCTTCCAAATGAATGGAAAACACAATCATTCTTGATTGTATCTTATCAAATACATTGGAGAATTTAAGGTTCTCATCACGGCCATGAATATTACGCAGGCCATTGCTGATCTTTATTTCAGGAGAAAATATAAAACTGGGGAAGAAAAAATTAAAACCAATTCCAAACTCAGGGCCAAAATCATATTTGCCAATTTTTACCAGGTCTTCACTTCTTTTAGAACGGGCATTACTCGCCATATCAATATCGGCTTTAAAGCCTGCCAATGTGTACACCCTAAAGTTGCCAATCCTATCACTTTGAAATTTTAACTGGATCGGAAACGACATGATAACCGATTCTACTTTTTTCGTGGCTTCCGTAGCACCATCAAAGTCGGGATATTTTAATTTGTAATAAATGCTGCGTTCAATAAACATTAATTGCGGATTGAAACGAAGCGCAAAACGATTGGACAATCTTGCTGTTGCATGCAAGCCGAGAGTAAGACCACCAGAGTTTACAGGCTCTGCTACCATCACACTATCGTACTGTAAAAAGCGGGGATGTAATTCTGTTTGAAAACGAGCCAGGTTCACACCGATGGTAATGCCAAAATAATAAGGCTTTACATCATGATCCAATTTATTTATCTCTATGCCTTCAAACTGTGCCTGCACCATTGATGAAAGTAACAGTGTGCCTGCTAACAACAAGGAGGCCATCTTATTCTTTATACTGGCTTTCTTCCGGAGTAAATGCAACATATTCCTAAGCTTAATGAACTGTACTCAGCTTGAGTATAGCCCACTTTTTTTAAAATGTCAGTAAATAATTGGCGATCCGGAAACGCATTAGCCGACTCACATAAGTATTGGTACGCTTCTTTATTTTGCTTGAATAAACGGGCCACTTGTGGCGCCACTATACCCATATACAAATTGTACAAACCTTTTATTGCTTTGCGTCGTGGTTTTGAAAACTCAAGTATCACTACCTGTCCGCCGGGTTTTACAACCCTTTTCATTTCAGCCAGGCCATTTTCCAGGTTTTCAAAGTTCCGTACTCCAAATGCCACCATCACGGCATCAAACGTATTATCCGCAAAATTTATTGTTTCCGAATCTCCGAGCTGTAAGTGGATTTTATCCACAAGTTGCTCTTTTTCAATCTTTTTTCTGCCTAGCTCCAACATTCCTTCTGAAATATCAATGCCTGTTATCCGCTCAGGTTGCAGCATTTTCCAGGCCAGCAGCGCCATATCGGCTGTGCCTGTAGCTACATCTAATATATGTGCTGGCTTATCTTTTTTAAAACGGCGGATGGCTTTTTTACGCCAGCCAATATCAGTTCTGGCCGATAGAAAGCGGTTTAATTGGTCATACTTTCCGGCAATTTTATTGAACATATCAGCTACCTGTTCTTTCTTCGTTTGCTCCGAATCTTTAAAGGGTATGATATGGTCGTGGGGTAATATTTCAGACATGGGGTGCAAAGGTAAAGCAAGTTTATAGTTTTGTGTTTGCTGTTTATGGTTTTATAGCAAGTTGTTTACTTTATCTTGCACACATCATGGAAATAGTTTCGGCCCAATACATTATCAGCAGCACAACGTATAAGCAATGTCCACCGCCTGAAAATGCGGAGTATGCTTTCATCGGTAGAAGTAATGTAGGTAAATCATCACTAATTAATATGATTACCGGCAAAACCCATTTGGCAAAAACATCAGGTACGCCGGGCAAAACACAATTGATCAATCATTTTGAAATTGTTTCTTCCGATAAAAAAAAGTGGAATATTGTAGATCTTCCCGGGTATGGCTATGCCACCGTTTCTCAAAAGGCCAGGAATAACTGGGAGAATATGATCGAATCCTACATCCGCAAAAGAGAAAACCTCGTTTGTATTTTTGTATTGATCGATAGCCGGCATGAGCCGCAGGCAATAGACCTGGAGTTCATCAATAAACTAGGTGAGTGGCAGGTGCCTTTTGTGATTGTATTTACCAAAAATGATAAAAATAAACCCGGTGCCACCACCAGAAATGTGGAAGCCTTTTTAGCGGCTATGGCCGACAGTTGGGAAGAGCCACCGCCTTATTTTATTACTTCCGCCATAAAAAGAGACGGGAGAAAGCAACTACTCGACTATATCGGGGGTTTAAATAGTAGTTTTACAAGGCTTTAAAAAAGAAAACCCCATTTATAGTGCGGTTTTTCTGACAATTATGAACTATTTTGCAGCCTATTATACCTTGTGTTATGAGAAGATTCCTATCCGAAAAAAATATTGTGGTGATGCTTTTTGTGCTGGTTCTCATTACTTTCTCTCTTGCTCAGGAGGATAGTAAGAAGATGGAACGTATGTACACAGGCGCCAATACAATAACGGCCAGCAGCCTGTTGGTACAGTGGCCTGTTATAGAGAAAACAACTCCTGCCGCCCGCCCCATTATTGTAGCAGAATAGAATACCTTTTTGCCGGTATATAAATTTTTCAATCCTTTTTTTAGCTTCAATAAAAAACCATGAAAGCTATACTATTAGGCATCTTCATCTTGTCAGGAACTTTTGTTGTTGGCCAGCCTGCTGATACCACCTCAACGGAAATTAAAAAGATAAATGGTGATTCTATTGTAGCGGCTCTTCAAAAAATGAGAGATAGTATTTCAAAAGCACAATACCTGTCAGATACTAATTTGCGTAAACAGGAAAACAGGAATAATTATAACTATATTCTTCAACTACAAAAAGAAAACAGGGATAAGCAACGCAAAGCAGCAATGGTAAGAATTGCAATTGGCGCAGGTTTTCTTATTCTACTAATTGTTGGAGTATTAAGGAGACGAAAACTTCAAAGCAAAACAAAATAGGGGAGAAGGGGTTACATGCAGGATAAAATCCCACATCAACAAGAAGGGGTCGCAATTTTTAATTCACCACTTTATTGGCGCAGCTACTGCTTGCAAAAGCTTCAGGTTTGGCTTTAAAGGCAAAGCCCATTCCAAGAATGTAACCCATCGCTTCTTTCAATGCATCGTTACTTTTAAAGTGTGGATTGGTGTTGATGTCTGCATGCACTTCCATATCCACATCGTAAACAGTAAACAGGTTGCAGAGTTCATACGCAATTTCAATGCTTTTTGCTACTTCCGTAAGCATACGTTCTTTAATAGAGAACTGCTGCCGGGTTTTTTCATTGTGAATGAACATAAAGCCACCATGTCCTTCTCTTAGAAAAACAATAACTGTGGCAAACTCTGTTTCCTTTCCTTTTACTTGTGAGTCGGTGCCGATGCAAACTTTCAACCGAAAGCCTTTGGCGATTTCCCTTTTGATGGCTGTTTCAACAGCTTCCATGATCGGGGTCTCAATAAGGTCGCCATTAAATTTTCTCCAACGCATATAAAAAAAGGTTTTCCTAAGTTACAGGAAAACCTTTTACAAACAATAGGGGTACGGATTAATGTTCTGTTATCAGAACAAGAAAGAGTTATTGGCGAATGAATTTTTCAACCCATTGCTCGGCATCGTTACTAAAACGAATAAAGTACATGCCGCCACCATTCATACCCGGAGCACTGATACTATTAAAGCCGTTTTGTAACTGACCTTTGCTTATTGTTTTACCATTTAAGTCGTAAATAAAATAATTGTAAACACCCTGGCTTGTTACTCCAACAGTGTTGGTATTAACTACAGTACTAACCAACTTTGGACGTGGGTCAGAACCTGCAGGGCGAATAGTTACTACTCTCGAGTAGTAATGTTCTGCATTATCAAATGTTACATGCAAACGGTATTGTGCAGTTGAAGAAAAATTAGGCCGGTAGATATAGGAACGGTCTGCATTGGCAGGCTGTGTTACTTGTGTAAAGTTTCTGCCATCCGTAGATACTTCCAATATTTGCTCAACTACCTGCTCATCTGCATCAATTAACCATGTTAGCTGATGCCTGTCGCCAACTAACTGGCCATTTAATTCAAGCCTTCTTAATGGAAGTGTAGTATTATCGGTAAAGTTGCCTTGCAGGGCATAAGAACCGAGACTTGCATAGTTTGGTGCATATACATTTCCCTTTCCTTCAACCCTTAAATAATAAGTGCCGGGGTTAAGTAAGGTATCTACCACAGAGTTCAACAAAGTACCAGGGTTATAAACACTCAATTGCGTTTGTGAACCATTGTATAAGGTAACCTGTAAATCAAGATTTGACCCTGCATTTCCTGTTCCTACATTGTATGGAATGGCAGTTAGCTGGAAGCGACCAAAAGAGGGTTGGGTAAATCTGATTAAATCCTGATCGGTATTACGTTCAATTACACCATTTACTGAAAACTGGTTTGCTACAAAAGGAACATTAGCTGCCTGGTTAAATGCAGCTGAGTAATCATCTGTACGATATGAAAAGCCGTTAGTTGTTGTTAATACATCCAAATCGCTTTGGTAGTTGGTACATCCAAATGAGTTAGGTCCATTATTCCAGAGGGTAAGGTTTTGATAATATCCAACACCCATTATAGGTGCCCAGCCTATTTCGCCAGCACCTGTTCCGTAATTGTAATCAGAAATTTTGTTACAGCTGGCATCATAGGTTGACTGGTGATACAGACCCAATGTATGCCCGGCCTCATGCGACGCTGCTTCTGAAATATTCTTTACATTATTATTGAGCAGGTTGGTGAATACAAAACAAGGTGTATCATCACCCCATACAAAAGAGCCAACAAAGGCAACACCACCGGCGCCATTTCCATACCAACTGTTTGATGTGGTTAACAGCACTCTCATTCTCCTGTTCGCTGGTGCAGCCAGGTATTTAGTAGAGTCGGTAGTTACATTAATATTGAATGGCCTGTAATCTTCGGCAACTCTGTTAAATACAGTGGTGATTTGGGTATTGTCCAGCGTAGTGGGTGCACAAACAATTGGCCCTGCATAATTCCAACTGGTGGCATTTACAGTATGGCCGTCAAAATCTAAAAAGAGTACTGCGGAAGCACTTGGGTGACTGCTATAAATTGGCACCTGTGCGGTTGTGGTCAGGGTACTGATCAACGCCAGTATCATAAGACCGGATTTTAAAAATGGTTTCATAACAAGGAGGATTTTAGGATTTTCAATAGGTACAAAAAAGGGACACGGATGTAAAAACGGGTCAGTTAAAAAACTTAGCCATTGGATAAAGTTTATTCATTAATTAATTCGTGGTAGTTCTTCTTAACAAGAACAAACTGACCATTTTGATTTTGCAATTCATACAAGTCGCCATGTTGAAAGCTGATAATTCTGCCCACATAAGAAACAACTCCTTCCGGGCTGGTGGTACGGGAAATAGTAAGTTGTGCACCATTAAAATTGCTGGAGCGAATTACCACACTCTGAATAGTGTTTCCGTATTTGCTTGCAGAAGAAACAACTTCACCATCAAACTTAAGGTTAGCAGAAAGAGACAGCCCTATACTGCCTTTACGTCCAACATCAGTTCTAACAAGAGTTTCGAGTTCAGCAACATTTACTGGAATTTCTTTCGGCAGGTTGTCGAAAAGTCTGGGTTTGTTGTAATCTGGTTCTGTTACAGGCGGCTTGTCATTCTTTTGCGCTGATGAACACAGGTACAAGAACATAGTACTAATGCATAGTACGGCGGTACGAAGGTTTTTCATTTTAACTTGTTTTAAAGTCAATAGGATATAGTTCAGCAGTTAGGATTTTGCAACTGCAGTAATCAGTGGGGTACGGTAATGCAAGATTTGTGAAAATTTTTTAATGGTGCAACAAAACAGTTGGAGAATCAATAAAGATTGAGTGCTAGTACCCGGAAGGAATCGTAAAACTTCGAGCAGCTGTTTGGTTATCTACGACCTGGTAGTGGTTAGTACTTAGCATAACTAACGTAAAGTACTCTAAGGATCGAATACTTTTTTGTGTTACCAAACAGGTAGATACTCTATGAAAGTTGATTGTTGGATGTAACAGAAAAATAGAACTAGTGTTTTAACTATGTTGTTATCAGTAGCCGCAAAAGAAATTTATTGGCGTATAAATTTTTCAGTCCACACTTCTGCAGCATTGACAAAACGAATTATATACATACCAGCATTGGTAATACCTATGGCATTAATGCTGTTTAAGCCAATTTTAAGTTGTCCCTGGTCTACAGTTCTACCCTTAAAATCATAAATGTAATAAGTGTAAATGCCCTGGCTTGTTACAGCAAGTGTGTTGCTGTTAACAAGATTGCTTACCAGTTTTGCTTTTGAATCCGATCCTATTTTTCGAAGTGTAACTATATTAGAATAATACTGATGTCCATTATCGAATGTTACACTCAACTGGTATTGAGCTGTCGAAGTAATGGTTGGCCGGTAAATGAATGAACGATCATTTAGTGCAGGATGCGATAGGGGGATGAAACTCCTGCCATCTGTTGCAATTTCAAGAGTCTGTTGTACTACCAGCTCGTCAGCGTCTATAATCCAGCTGAGATTATGTCTGTCGTCTGTTGAAATAGCATTCAATTCGAGTCTTCTTAATGGTAGTACAATGTTTTCAGTAAAAGTTCCCTGCAGCGAATAAGAACCCAGACTTGCATAGTTGGATGCATAGATATTACCACTACCCTCTACTTTTAAATAGTAAATACCGGGATTAAGAATGGTATCAATAAAAGAATTGAGCAATATTCCGGGATTATACAAATTCAATTGAGTTAGTAAATTGTTGTATAAAGTGACTTGCAAATCGAGATTAGAGCCGGCATTACCTGTACCTACATTATACGGAATAGCATTTAACTGAAACCTGCCAAAAGAAGGTTGAGTAAACTTTATCATATCCTCGTCAGTATTACGTTCTACAATACCATTTACAGTAAACTGAGTAGAAACAAAAGGAGCATCGGTTGCTGCTGCAAATGTGGCTGCATGATCATCTGTTCTATAGGAATACCCATTTAAAGTAGTTAAAACAGCAAGGTCGTTTTGATAGTCCGTACAACTAAATGAATAAGGACCAATATTCCACAATGTGAGATTTTTATTATACCCATTTCCCATAATGGGAGCCCAACCTATTTCTCCGGTACCTGCGCCGAAATTATAGTCAGAAATTTTAACGCAACTGTCATTATACGTTGATTGGTGATATAAGCCCATTGTATGACCAGCTTCATGTGATGCAGCTTCAGCAATATTTTTTACATTATTATTTAATAAAGCGGTAAAAACAAAACAGGGTGTATCATCTCCCCAGGTAAAAGAGCTTACAAAAGAAACACCACCAGCACCACTTCCAAACCAACCAGAGCTTACAGTTAGAACAATTCTCATTCTCCCGTTAAGAGGTGCTACGAGGAATTTGGCAGAATCAGTAGTAATGTTCAAATTAAAAGGGCGGAAATCTTCGGCAACCCGGTTAAATATGGTTGTGATTTGTGTATTATTCAACGTTGTTGCTGCACACACAATAGGGCCATTGTAATTCCAACTGGTTCCATTTATAGTGTGTCCGTCAAAGTCAAGAAAAACTACTGCCGTAGCGGTGGGATTACTGTTATAGATCGGTACCTGTGTAATGCTGGTCAATGTGCTGCTGATAGCCAGCAACAGAAGACCTGTTTGTAAAAGGGTTTTCATAATACGTTGGATTTTTTGTTTTCTATAGGAAAATAGGGGCAAGGATATAAAAACGGGTCACTTATAAAATTTTGTCATTGATATTTTTTATTCATTAACAAGCTCATAGTAATTTCTTTTAACCAACACAAGTTGACCATCGAGTTTTTGCAGTTCATATAGATCTCCATGTGCGAAACTCATAATTCTGCCAGCATAAGACACAACCTTTCCGGCACTGATGATTTTAGAAATAGTGAAACTTGCTCCGTTATAATTGCTGGAGCGTATTACAACACTCCGAATACTATTACCGTATTTGCTGGCAGCATAAATTACTTTACCATCAAATTGAATGCTGGAAGTAATTGAGAGTTTCAGGCTGATAGTTTCACCTATCGCTGTATTAAGGAGGTTGTTAATTTCGTCAACAGTAACAGGAATTTTTTCCGGCAGGTTGTTGAAGAGTTTGGGTTTATTATAGTCTGGTTCTGTAATGGGCGGTTTTTCGTTTTGTGCTGTTAAACACAAACTGTAAAGCATGGCACTTACGCATAGTGCTGCGGTACGTAGGTTTTTCATTTGAACTTTTTAAAGTCAGAAATATTTCAGCAGAGAAGAATGTAGACTGCCGTTTTCAGTGGGATAGAGATACAAGATTTGGAAAGACAAGTATCAACACGTATGAATAGCCAAAAGGAGTGCCACGATTCTTAAAAGCTACGGGATGTAGGCCGTTACAGTTTTTTGTAAAGTCATTTAGTTTCAATTTCATTTATCAATACTGGCTGGTACTTAGCATTACTAATGTGCAGGCTTCAATTGGTTCAATACCTTTTTGTTTGGCCAGCTCAGCTAATTCTTCATTTTCTGCACCCGGGTTAAAGATGATACGCTTAGGATTTAAGGAAAGAATGTAATCGTAGTATTCCTGCTGGTGTGCAGGGTTAAGGTAAAGTGTTACGGTATCAACATTTTCAAATGCTTGTTTTTCTTTTTCAATTACTACATCATCTACCTGCGAGTATTTTCTTCCTACGGCTACTACGGGGTGTCCGTATTTACGCAGTCGTTGAATAGCAAGGTTGCTATAGCGGGAAGGATTGTCGGAGGCACCAAGTACCAGTGTTTTTTTTGTAGTCATAGTGTAAAGCTAAGATGTAATTCTGTCAAAATAAGCGGTATTGCTTACGAGGTACTTCACTAATAATATCTTTAAGTGCATCTTCCAATAGCGGATATTTAAATTGAAAGCCCGTTTCAGTTATTTTGGTAGGAATCACCCAGCGGCTTTTTAGTACTAACTCTGTTTCCGTTCCAATTATTACTGCGCCAATTTTCAGCATCCATTCAAAAGCCGGAAGTCCTATTGTATAGCCGGTTACATTTCTTAATGTTTGCATGAAATGTTTATTCGTAACCGGGTTTGGTGATGAGCAATTAAAGGTGCCTTCTATATTTTCATTTTCAGTTATCCATTCAATCATTCTGCAGGTGTCTTTAATATGAATCCAGCTATACATTTGTTTTCCACTTCCCTGTTTTCCACCGAGACCGAGTTTTAATAAATTGAAATAGGGAATCAATACACCACCGGGCCCTAATGTTATTGCCATTCGTAATGCTATTTTTCTGGTGCCGGGAGTTTGTTGATTGAAGAATGCATTTTCCCATGCTTTACATACATTAACGGAGAAGCCGCTATGAAATTCACCGGTATATTCATCCTGTGGCCTGTCCTGAGCATGACGATAAATTGTAGCAGAGGAGGCATTGATCCAGCATGAAGGCGGAGTACTGCATTTTTTTATTGCTGTAGCGATGGCATTTACTGCATCAATCCGGCTATCGAGAATTTCTTTTTTGTTTTGCTCAGTATAACGGCAGTTTACTGATTTGCCTGCGAGATTGATTATTAAATCTGCACCGTTGATCTCATTACACCATTCTGCTACTTCTTTTCCATCCCATTTTATAAATTTTACATTTTTAAGTGCTGCAACGTTTAGCGAATTATATCGGTTTCGGTTATTACTCGCATCCGGAAGCTGCCGTGTCAATACGATAATGTTATTTTCTTTGCCAAAATGTTTTATCATTTCCTGGCCAATAAAACCAGTACCGCCTGCTATAACAATTTTACAATGCTTCATAATTAGTGATTTGATTTTAACAATCCTCCTAGCTCTTTTCTTAATGCTAAATGGGCTAGCAGTTTGTTATAAATAGACAGATAATAAATTGCAACCGGAATAGAAGCAACAACAGCAAATCCGCCCAGCACTACATCATCCGCTTTAAACAGTTCCGCCAGTGGTACGCATAAAAACAAAGAGGCCATTACAATTCCAGTCCATTTCCAATACGAGCCTATTTCTTTGCTGAGGCCGGCCCCCATAAATGAACTGGTATTGAAGGAAGCACTGAAAAGCTGCCAGCAGCCCATAAAAAATAGCCCGGTAAAAAAACCATAAATGAAAAGAACCGGTATGGAAAGTAGCATAATAATACCTACTGTAAACTGGAAGTAGTAATCTGCTTTACGAATAACTAGCATACTAAAGTATTTAATGTTTCAGAAAAAAATGAAAATATAAGTTCAAATAAAAGCCGGTAACCCGGCTATTTAAATTATGCTTCGGATTTCAATCTTCGCCATTCTACCCAACTGATAATGAAATAAAATAAAACCAAAATAAGAGCTACTGCACTAGTGTAGAAAAGAGCACCTAAACCGTAATATTGCTTATCAGAATTTGCTGGAGCTTCTACGTTGAAGATAATTACAAGTATTATAATAACCAGCAAAGTGCCGACATGGTGTATTTTTCTCCACTGTAGTTTTTTCCAATTACCGGAAAAGAATAAATTAATCAGTATGCTTACTGATTGAACTATACCTAAAGCGACAACATAGTTAGCGGGGCTCAGTGTCTCTTCAGTCGATATAATCAATCCTGCAAGTATGATTATTACTAAGCCGGTTTGTAAAAAAACATCAATGGCTTTTATTGTTTTCATACTACTATTTAAACATTTTCATTAGCGAACTTACAAACCAGCTTTCTTCTGCCTTGATCATTGTGTCTAAAGTTTTATCGGCCTGCTTGCCTAGTTTTTTAATACTGACTACAGTATCTACAAATGTTTTTACATGCTTATCTCTTTTATCACCTTCCACGGCTTCCAGTTTGTCAAGCAATTGAAGCATCGGTTCTAATTCTCGTTTCTTTCTTTCCTTTACTATTTGTTTAACTACTTTCCAGATATCTTTTTCCGCAGTAAAATATTCTTTCCGTTCACCGGAGAGTAAAACTCTTTCTACCAGTCCCCAGTTGATCAACTCCCGGATGTTCATATTGGTATTACCCCGGCTAATGTTGAGTTCTTCCATCATATCATCCTGGGTAAGGGGGTCAGGGCTGATTAAAAGCAGGGCATGTATTTGCGCCATGGTACGATTAATCCCCCAATGGGTACCAAAAGCTCCCCAACTACTGATGAACTGCTGTTTTGCTTCTATAAGTTTCATGGAACAAAGCTACAATGCTGTTTCCGAATTTTCAATATTTATTGAAAATATATTTTTAAAAGAAAGGGAGGTCTAAGCCTCCCTTTCTTTTTTATTTTTTCTTGATTTCTTCCGCCTCTACATCTACAGCGGCATCATCTTTTTTCTTTCCGAGGTAAGTGGGCAGATCCATACCGGCCATATCAAAAATATCTTTTAATGGCGGCACTGATTTATACAGGCCACTCATAAAGTTGGCTGTAGAACCTTTGCCATCGGCGCCTTGTCCGCCGCCATCCCAAACGGTTACTTTATCGATCTTAATATTTTTAATGGCTTCAGTTTGCATTCTCACTAACTCAGGCAGTTTATCAACGATCAATAGCAACACGGCATCTTTTGGATCGTTGCCGGCAGATTTTACAATTCGTTCCAAACCTTCAGCCTGCTTGGTAAGTATTTCATACATACCCCTTGCTTCCGCTTCCAGTTTGGCAAAGATGGCGTCGGCCTCACCTTTTGCTTTTTCTCTTAATTGTTCTGCAGCAGCCTGTGCTTCAATAATGAGTTTTTGTTTTTGAATATCAGCTGCTACTACGATACTTGCATTTTGTGTGGCACGGTCTCTTTCTGCACGGGCATCTTCTGATTTTTTTTCTGCCAGGTAGGCTTCTTCCAATGCTTTAGCAGCTTGTACTTTTTCGGCGGCCATCGCTTTTTTCAATGCTTCGGCTTCTCTTTCTCTTCTTAATGCATCTGAATTGGCAATTTCAATTTTGGAAAGGTTTTCTCCTTGTACCGCAATGGCATTTGCTTCGGCCATTTTTACTCTCGTATCTCTTTCTGCCTCTGCTTTTCCAATATTTTCATCTCTGTTGGCTCCGGCAATTTGAATTTCTTTTTCCTTTACTGCCATTGCCACATTAATATCACGGTCCCTTTGTGTTTCGGCTACTTTAATATCTCTTTCTTTTTCGGCGGTTGTTTTACCAATATCACCGGTACGTTCTTGCTCCGCCACCCGGATTTTTGCTTCGTTGATTGCTTTTGCCGCTGCTTCTTTACCTAATGCATCAATGTATCCGCTTTCATCCTTAATGTCGGTTACGTTTACGTTGATCATCTTCAAACCGATCTTGTTCAACTCGGCTTCTACGTTACCGGCAATATTTGCCAAAAATTTATCCCTGTTGTTATTGATCTCTTCAATATCCATCATGGCCACTACCAAACGCATTTGTCCAAGAATAATATCTTTTGCCAGGTCGTGTATAGATGGGCGTTGCATACCAAGCAAACGTTCTGCTGCATTTTGCATTACACTGGGTTCTGTAGAAATACCAACGGTAAAACGGGAAGGCACATCCACCCGGATATTTTGCTTACTTAATGCACTGGTCAGGTTTACTTCAATAGAAATAGGAGTGAGGTCGAGAAAAGAATAATCTTGTATAATAGGCCATATAAATGCGGCCCCACCATGAATACATTTTGCTGTTAAAGAACCTTCGGAGTTTTTACCTACTTTTCCATACACCACTAATATTCTATCGGAAGGACAACGTTTGTACCGGCGAAACATAGAAAATACCAGTATAAAGAAAAATAAGACCCCCGCCGCAATGACTAATAATAAATTCTCCGCCATAATTTCAAAGGTTAAAGTTGATTAAGAAAGATTTGATGTAACTAAAAGTATGCTATCGTTTATTACTGATGTAACTTTTACCAGTTTCCCGGTTGCAATTTGTTCTTCATCATCTGTCATTGCCTGCAGTTCGTGTAAAGAGCCCTGCACTTTGATATGTATTTTTCCAAAGCCACTTCTTTTTGCAGGGATAAAAAGATATGTTTCTGCAATAATCCCTACTGCATTTTTTATTTGTAACGTACCGCTTTGTCTTAGCTTGTTCATATTGCGAAAAAGCACCGCCATCATTACAACCATTAATGAACCAGCAAGTAATGCAAGCCCGATTGTTAAACCCTTACTTAAACCGCCATTAATACCAGCAATACCTGTCCATCCAAAAACAGTGAAGAACGCAATGAGGTTTTTGATGGTGAAGAATTCATAACCTATACCATCATCACCACCAACATACTCATCAGCATCACCAGCAGAAACATCTCCATCACCACCAATAAATGACATTACCAGTTGTATTAAAAACAGAATGGAAAAAAGCAACGCAAATACCCAGAATATTTTATTGAAAAAAGGCATGGCTTGCCACCAGGAGGAGATGTCTAGAATAGTCATTGGCGTTTTGGTTAAAAATTGAATACCGAAAATAAGGAATCCATGATATATGCGGCTTTATGCAGGTGAAATATTATTGTAGAAAATATATTTAACCAAAAATATGGATGCGCCATCCAATAAGTAACTTGCTGTATGAAGAATTTACTCCTGCTGGCATTTCTTATTTTCTCTGTTACTGCTCATTCGCAGTTTAAAAAATTCCGCTTTGCTTTTATTTCCGATACACATATCGGCTCGCCAAATGGATCGGCAGAAGAAGATCTGCGGCGTACCGTTAGAGATATTAATGCAATGGATGATATTGCCTTTGTTGTTTTAACCGGCGATATTACCGAGTTGGGTACGAATGAAGAATTAAAACTTGCGAAACAGATCCTTGATAGTCTTGATGTACCCTGGCATATTATTCCGGGGAACCATGATACAGGTTGGAGTGAAAGCGGTGGCGTTATGTTTACTACTGTTTTTGGGTATGATAAATTCAGTTTTGAATACAACGGCATTCGTTTTTTGGGTTGTGCATCCGGGCCTTATGTAAGAATGAGTGATGGACATGTGCCAAGAGATGCGGTGAACTGGCTTGATGCAGAATTGAAAAAGGTACAACCGGGGCAGCCTGTTATTTTTCTGAATCATTACCCAATGGATAATGGATTAGATAACTGGTATGAAATAACTGATCGTTTAAAAAATCATAATACATGGGCTGTATTGTGTGGTCATGGTCATTCAAATAAGGCTATGAATTTTGAAGATATCCCCGGGGTAATGGGCCGTTCTAATTTGAGAGCTAAAGCCGCATTGGGGGGATATAATCTGGTGGATGTACGGGAAGACTCCATTGTTTTTTCAGAACGAAAACCAGAAAAGGAAACACTAAAATCTTGGACAGCCTTAAAGATTGAAGAAAAAAAATATAATGTAACTAAAAAGTTTACAAGACCGGATTATTCCATCAACCAACAATATAATAAAACAGTTGCGGCATGGACTTATTCTTCGGAAGCTAATATTATATCAACTCCGGCAGTAGCTGATGATAAAGTTTTTGTTGGAAACCAAAATGGAGTGATGACTTGTTTTAATTTAAAAGATGGAAAGGAAGTTTGGAAGTATAAAACCGCAGGAGCAATTTTTTCTTCTCCTGCTGTTTCAAAAGGGTTGGTTGTATTTGGATCTGGAGATGGATTTGTAAATGCATTGGATGTAAAGAATGGAAAATTAAAGTGGCAATACAAAGCTGGAGCAGCTGTGTTGGGCTCACCACTTATAAATGGCGATACTGTTTTTATTGGTGGCAGTGATGACTCATTCGTTGCCCTAAATAATAAAAACGGAAAACTTATATGGAAGTTTAGTGGGTTGGACGGACCTGTGGTAAGTACTCCGTTGCTATATGAAGGCAAAATAATTTTCGGCGCATGGGATAGAAATCTTTATTCATTAAATAGTGCAACTGGCGAGTTGTTTTGGAAATGGAACAATGGTTCAACTGTTAGAAATTTTTCGCCGGCATCCTGCATACCCGTCGCAGTTGATGGGGTAGTGTATGTGGTGGCGCCTGACCGTTATATTTCTGCTATTGATGCAACGACAGGTAAAGCTTTATGGAGAAACAATGATGCTACTATCCGGGAGTCAATTGGTATATCAGCCGACGGTAAATGGATATACGGGAAAACGATGCAGGATACGATTGTTGCATATAAAAGCAGCCGTGAAAAGCAATCAACTGCCTGGCGAATGCATGCAGGATTTGGCTACGAACATGTCCCCTCTATGCTGATTGAAAAAGATGGGTTGGTTTTCTTTGGTACAAAAAGCGGTGTGGTGTATTGCATTGATCCATCAACACAAAAAATAGTATGGGCACATAAAATTGATAACTCCATGGTGAATACGGTAAGAGTGTTGGATAAAGAAACTCTTGTAGTAACAACGATGGATGGAAAATTAGCTTTATTAAAAGTAGCAAAGTAAACAACTCTATTCTTCCAGGAAGATGGAGGCGGTTTTCGGTGAATTCTTTTTTATTCTTTTACGAGAATAATACTTGTTCAGCAATAGTACTGATGCAACCAATAAAGCGATGCCGCCAATTTGCAGGAATAAAGTTTCATGTTCGCCATCAAGTATTTTCATAAAAAAACTAAATACAATTAGGCTTAAACCGGTTGCGAAAAAAAGACCGGTCCAGGAGAAATTCATATCATCATCTTCTTCGAAGTTGTTCATGGTGGATTATTTTTGAGAAAGATATATTGGGAATGCCTGGTGCTAAAATATACAATGATTTTTTTTTGTCATTTAAGCACTTTCACTTTTATTGTTAAGTGATAATACTGATATCTATACATAGGTTCAACACAAGATATTAGAAACATAAAAAGCCATCCGCTAACTGGCGAATGGCTTTTTATGATTGATGATTTATTTTATCAGAGAAGCATCGTAATAGGATTTTCTAAGTACTTCTTGAAAGTTTGTAAAAATGCAGCACCTACTGCACCATCCACACTACGATGATCGCAACTCAAGGTTATCTTCATCACATTGCTTACTGCAAAACCTTCTCCTTTCTTCACTACTATCTCTTTTATTCTGCCCACTGCCATAATGCAACTGTCTGGCGGATTAATGATAGCAGTAAATTCATCTATATCCATCATTCCAAGATTGGAGATAGTGAAGGTATTGCCTGAAAATTCGTTGGGTTGTAATTTTTTATTCTTTGCTTTTCCTGCAAGCTCTTTGCTTTCTGCCGCAATTTGTGGCAATGTTTTTTGATCAGCAAAGCGAACCACCGGAACTATCAATCCATCTTCAATAGCTACGGCAATTCCTATGTGAATATGACTGTAACGGCGAATTTTGTCTCCTAACCATGATGCATTAACAGCAGGATGCTGACGTAATGCTAATGCAGCGGCTTTCACGACTAAGTCATTAAAGCTGATCTTGGCCGGACTAACTTCGTTTAGTTGTGCTCTTGCCGCCATCGCATTGTCCATATTAATTTCCATCGTAAGATAGAAATGCGGAGCACTGAATTTACTTTCTCCCAAACGCTTGGCTATAATGGTGCGTATTTGATTATTGGGAATATCAGTGTATCCTTCTTCGCCTGCAGTAAATGCTGCTACCGGAGCAGTAGCTTTTGCAGCAGGTTGTTCTGATGCAGTTTTATTTGCAGATTGTTTGAAATTGTCAACGTCTGCTTTTACAATTCTTCCACCATCTCCTGATCCGCTCACTGCTTTTATATCAATTCCTTTTTCAGCAGCTAATTTTTTTGCAAGAGGAGATGCTTTTACTCTTCCATTTTCTGTAGAAGATGATGTAGCAACAGCTTGTGTAGTTTCTGTAACAGCTTTTGCAGTTTCGGAAACCGGCTCCTGACTCTTGGCTCCTGACTCCTGACTTATCGTTCCGCCTTTGGTAGCCGCAACAATCGCCTCCACATCTACTTTTCCTTTCTCACCAATTATACAAAGCAAACCGTTAACCGGAATTTTTTCTCCTTTCTCTGCGCCAATATGTAACAATGTTCCGTTCTTATAACTTTCCAATTCCATCGTGGCTTTGTCAGTTTCGATCTCCGCAAGTACATCGCCTTTCTTTACTGTATCGCCAACATTTTTTAGCCATGATGCAATAACACCTTCTTCCATGGTATCACTCAATCGTGGCATTAATACCACTTCATCCATCTTAGAAACATCAAGAGTGGAAGTTGCTGTTGCTTTTTCGGCTGGTTGAGGAGCAGGAGCGGGGGCTGTTTCTTTTGGGGCTGACTGCTCACTTCCACCTTTCAATAACGAAGAAACATCTTCACCAGCTTTTCCAACAATAGCCAGTAATTCATCTACCTGGATCTTTGTGCCTTTATCGCCACCGGTATGTAACAGAACGCCATCTTTATAGCTTTCCAATTCCATAGTAGCTTTATCAGTTTCTATCTCTGCTAAGAGGTCACCTTTTTTTACGGTATCTCCGACTTTTTTATGCCAGGCAGCAATTACACCTTCGGTCATGGTGTCGCTGAGTCGGGGCATCAATATCACTTCGGCCATTGCCTTTTAATTTTCGTCGAAATTAAGGTAAAATAGTGAATGGTGAAAAGGCAATAGTCAATTGGAAATCAATAATCCAACTCCAGCCGTAGCCGGTCTTTCATTTCCTTTATTAAAGGGTATTGTTCAGCCATCTTTAAAAATTGTTCTTTGGAGGAAAGTGGTATTTCAACTAGTGGGCGGTCATCCGTTTTTTCTTCCATAGTTACATTGTATTGCAGTAGCTTGTTTTTGAGGGCTTCCTGTAAATAAGCAAACAGTTTATTTCGTTCCTGCTCTACAAATTGTTTTTCAATATTGTTTCCAGTAACGACTTCAAAACAATTTTCATCTTTTAGCCGCAGCAGTGCAAGCTGAAAAGAAGGAACTGCCGGGTTCTTCGCATCTTTTAATATTTGAATGTATCCATCCCATGCTTTTTCTAACTCATCAATTTGCAATGGTTGGTTAATGGCAGCATTGCCATTGTTTCCATTGGTTTGGTATTGCTTCCGGATCTTATCGAGTGCCGAAAGTTTTCCCGTTTCAGTTTTTATTTTTTGTGTTGGCTGATAGGCAGCATTGCTATCTTCTTTTACAAGAGAGGGTTTTATTGAAGGCGTTTCAATGATCAACTTTGCTTCTGATTGCTTCGTTTGTGTTTTAGCAGGGGCGATTGGAGTGGCAGGAACTTGTGTCCCTGTATATAATTTAATAGGAGCGGCCCGGAAAGCTATGGGTGCATCAACTAGTTTTTTTTTACTTACTCCTGATCCATCAGCGGTTAATTGCAATGCCTGTTGCAAATAACAAAGTTTAATAAGAGCCAGTTCTACATGTAATCTTTTATTGCGGGCAACTTTGTAGTTTAATTCCGTTTCATTTAAAATATTCAATCCACTAACAAGAATGGCAGGAGAAACGGTTTTTGCCGTGCTGATGTAGCGGTCTTTAAAACTCTCCACTACATCCAATAATACAGCTGCCTTCTCATCTTTACATACCAGCAGGTTGCGCATAAATTCTGCAAACCCATTTATTACCAAATCACCTTCAAAGCCTTTACGATTGATATCATCGTATTGCAACATGGCACCCGACAGATCTTGTTGCTGCATACATTCCAGCAATTTGAAATAGCAATCTGCATCCAGAATATTCAGGTGTTCTAATGTGGTAGCATAGTTCAGTTCGCCATTGGTAAAACTTACAATTTTATCAAGAATGCTCAACGCATCCCGCATACAGCCTTCGCTTTTTTGCGCAATTACTTGTAGCGATGCTTTATCAGCTTTTATTTCTTCTTTGGTACATATTTCTTCTAAATGATGTACCGTATCATTGGTAGTGATACGTTTAAAGTCGAATATCTGGCAACGACTAAGAATAGTAGGGAGTATTTTATGTTTTTCTGTGGTAGCTAAAATAAAAATGGCATAGGGTGGAGGTTCTTCCAATGTTTTTAAAAATGCATTAAAGGCGGAAGAACTTAGCATATGAACCTCATCTATCACATACACTTTGTATTTGCCGGTTTGTGGCACAAAGCGAATCTGGTCTACTAAGTCACGGATATTATCGACTGAATTGTTGGAAGCTCCATCCAATTCAAAATAATTCATAGAAGCTCCATCATTAAAAGAAGTACAGCTTTGGCATTTATCGCAGGCTTCGCCGTCTTTAGTTTGATTTTCGCAGTTAATAGTTTTAGCTAAAATCCTTGCACAGGTTGTTTTGCCCACACCTCTTGGTCCGCAAAATAAAAATGCATGCGCCAGTTGCTGATGCTTAATGGCATTTTTGAGTGTGGTTGTTATATGCGATTGCCCTACGACCGTGTCGAAGGTTTGTGGTCTGTATTTTCTTGCTGAAACGATGAATTTGTCCATTGAAAAGAGTCGTAGTCTTTAGTCGGAAGTCAATAGTAAGACTCCTAAAGCAAAAATAAGTGTTTAAAAATTAGAAGCGCCGACTCCCGACGCTTAACTCCCGTCTCTTGGCTCAATGCAATATCGGATGCGGCTTAAATTCCTTCGTTCTGTCAAATAAGTAGCGATAAGTAGTTAATATTCGGCTACGGTTTCCGGCAATGGCCTCGGCAACATTTATCATTTTAGGATTGAATTCGCCAATCCATTGCATTTCATAGTCGTCATAAATAGGTTTACCAAGAATGTAGTTGCCATTTTCAATTTTTAAATTCTGAATCACCCGGCATCCTTCAATGATAAGATAACTATCAGCACCCCTGCCTTGAAATTCTGGTACTACACCAAAAACCAATCCCGTAAATTTTTTATTGGGCACGGTAGATTTTACCCATAAAAATTTAAGCTTATGCCAGAGAGTGAATTTTCCTTTCAGGTATTTGAACCAACGGTTCAGGTCAGGAAGATTGATCCATACACCAATCGGTTCTTCTTTATAATAGATAAACCAGTTAACCCGTTCGTCCATTACCGGTTTCATAGACTGAAACATTTTCAGGACTACTTTTTCTTCGAGCTGTTTCAAACCGCCGTGACCTGCCCATGCTTTATTATAGACAATGGTAAAATCAGCGGCAAATTTGCCGAGCTGGCTTTTTTTAATATGTGCCGAGCTAAAATTTGGGTCCTTTGCACATTCGGCATGACGATCATAATATTTTTTCTGAATGAGCTGATTAGTGCTCATAGCAAAACAGATCTGGTTAAAAAAACCTTTGAATCCATAATTTTCCAACAACTGCTGGTAGTAGGGGGCATTAAAATTCATGCAATACATGGGTGGAATGTCGTGGCCTTTTACCACTAAACCCCACCAGCGATCCCGTTCGCCAAAATTGATTGGGCCGTCCATGGCCTGCATTCCTTTTTGTAGCAGCCAATGTTTAGCCACATCAAAAAGCATATCCGCAGCAGTCTGATCGTTTATACAATCAAAAAAACCAACGCCGCCAACAGGTACATCATCCCCTTTGTTTTTATATTTTTTATTGGTGAAAGCTGCAATACGGCCAATCAGTCTCCCTTCTTTATCCTTTAGAATCCAACGGATGGCTTCACCGAAGCGAAAGGCCTTATTTTTCTTTGGGTCAAAAACTTCGTTGATGTCTTTGTTCAGCGGTTGAATATAATTGGGATCATTTTTATTTATTTCTACATTGACACGAATGAATTGGCTGGCAAGCTGTGGGCTATTTACTTCAATCAAGTGCATGCCGCAAAAATAGGAAAGTAGTTGTTTCAGCAACTGCTGATTTTTTTGAGCAAAAATTGCTGTTCCGTTTGCGAATTGGTAAGCCCGAGGGCTTTTGTAAAATAATTTTTTGCCATCTCTTTTTGTGTCAATTCAAAATACATCTCGCCAATAGATGCATAATAGAGATGATGTTTTTCTAACCCTTTTATTTGGTGTAATTCTTCCAATGCCTTTTGCTTATTTATTGCGTAAGCAGATGCAATAGCTTTGTTCATTGCTACAACCGGGTTGGGTTGTAATTGGTAAAGCTGTTCATATAAATGGTAAATACTTTTCCAGTCTGTTTGCTCAAAAGATGGTGCGGCTGCATGTTGTGCAGCAATGGCAGCTTCAAAATGATAGGTAGAGATTTCAAATGGCTCAGCGGCTGCTTCTAATAATTCAAAGCCTTTGCTAATTAATTCCCTATTCCATTTCGTTCTGTCCTGTTGTCTCAGGAGAATGATATTGCCCTTGTCATCTTGCCTTGCATGCAAACGGGAGGATTGAAAACACATTAATGATAACAAAGCTTTGCTTCGGGGAAAGGCCGTAAGCGGATTTCGTAAAAGTAGTTGACAAAGCCGCATAGCTTCGGCACAAAGCTCTTCCCGGATGAGTTGATTAGGATGTGAGGAATTGTAGCCCTCGTTGAATAAAAGATATAATGATTTTAAAATAGCCTCTAATCGTATGAGTAACTCATTGCCAGCGGGTACATCCAGCTCAATTTTATCTGCTTTAATTTTTTCTTTGGCTCTGTAAATTCTTTTACTGATTGTTTCTTCATTGGTTAAAAAGGCTTTTGCAATTTCAGTAGTACTTAATCCACACAATGTTTTTAAGGTAAGTGCTATTTGCGAATCGGGATGAATGGACGGGTGGCAACAGGCAAACATCATTCGTAATTGACTATCCTGAATCTCGTTTTCTAAAAACAAATTACTCACAGTAGGGGTGAGGGTGTATTCGGACTGCAGCAGGTAAGCGTATTGTGGACTTATCTCATGTAATTTCTTTTTTCTTCTTATATAATCAATGGCTTTATTTCTGGCTACCCGGTACAGCCATGCCTCCGGATTATCAGGCGTCTTTCCATAACTCCACGAGGAGATGGCTTGCAGCAATGTATCCTGTACGATGTCTTGTGCTGTTTCCAGATTTTGTAATCCCAGCAGCCTGGATAAAACAGCAATCATCTTTCCCGACTCATGCCGGAAAAGATGATTGGCCAGTTCATTAATGTGATTCTTATTTGAAGACATTCTACATATCCATTTTCATAACATGGCGTACCTGCACACTTCCACCTGCTTCATAATCAGGATATCCTTCACACAAAGCAACTGCTTCATCGTAATCAGCAGCATTAATTATAAAATAACCACCTACCACTTCTTTACCTTCTGTGTAAGGACCGTCGGTTACTCCGGTAGCATTGCCTTTAATTAATTTTCCACCGGGCAATAATGGTTCGCCGGAATCATATTTACCGGCTTTGGCCAGCTTGTCAATCCAGGCCATCCATTTGCCCATATTTGCCTGCATTTGTTCGGGAGAGCTGCGGTGGTCTATGCCGCCATGAAAAATAAGCATGAACTTTTCCATAATACTTGTTTTGTTAGTTGATATAATAGCGTTGACGCTATACTGACGAACAAGTTCGGGTATTCCGGACAGCGGTACAATATTTTTTTAGAAGATTCTTCAGAGTATCAGGCAATATGCTGCATCCGGGTTAATTTCCGATATACACCTTCTTCAATTTCAATCAACTCATTATGATGGCCTCTTTCAATAATTTGTCCATCATGCAGTACAATAATTTCGTCTGCTGCTTTAATGGTGCTGAGGCGATGGGCAATAACTAAAGTAGTTCTTCCTTCCATCAATTTGCTCAAGGCATCCTGAACAATTCTTTCAGATTCTGTATCAAGAGAAGAAGTAGCTTCATCAAGGATTAAAATAGAAGGGTTTTTTAAAACTGCCCTGGCTATGCAAAGCCGTTGTCGTTGTCCGCCCGATAGTCGAATGCCTCTGTCGCCGGTAATAGTTTGATACCCATCTTCGGTTTGCATAATAAATTCATGGGCATTGGCAATCTTTGCTGCCTCCATTATTTCTTCTTCGGTTGCATCAGGACGGCCCAAAGAAATGTTGTTGAAAATAGTATCGTTGAATAAAAAAGTTTCCTGTGTTACAAAACTCATCAGGCTGCGGAGCGATTCCATTTTATATTCTCTGATATTTATCCCATCTAATAAAATAGCACCACCTTTTACATCATAAAAACGGGGAATTAAATCGGCGATGGTGGACTTGCCAACTCCTGAAGAACCAATTAATGCTATTGTTTTTCCTTTCGGAATGGTGAAGCTGATGTCCTTCAAAACTGGTGTATCGTTATATGAAAAATCAACATTTTGTAATTCAATGCTGTGATGAAACCCGTTTGTTTCTATTGCATTGACTTTGTCAACTACTTCAATTGGCTTGTCAATAATTTCTAAGATTCTTTCCCCTGCACCTCGTCCCCGTTGAATATTGGCTCCGGCAATTACCATTGCTTTAGCAGGTCTTAAAACTTGCGAGAAAATAGCAATGAAAGCAATAAACTCACTGGCTTGTATGCCCGCAGCACTTTGGCCATTTTTTAAAATTAAACTTCCGCCATATAATAAAATACCTGCTACTACTAAAACCCCAGCCGCTTCTGAAAATGCTGGTGCCATTTCCCGTCTTTTAAACCCGGCCAAACTTGCATTGCGATAAAAATCATTTTCCCGGCTAAATTTTCTTAAAGTAAAACCAGTCGCATTGAAAGCTCTGATGATTCGCATGCCGGTGAGTGTTTCGTCCATAATTGTCAACAAACGACCAATACTTGCCTGTGCATCTTTGGCATCTCTCTTTAGTTTCTTTTGTACAGTGGCAATTCCTATTGCAGATAAAGGAATAATGACGAGTGTAAATAAAGTAAGCTGTGTGGAGATAGAAAACAATGCAACAAAATAACCAATAATCATGGAAGGCTCTTTGAACATTACTTCCAGTGAATTTGCTGCTACCCCTTCAATTTCAAATACATCAGAGTTCATACGGGAAATCAAATCTCCTTTATGCTCTTTGGTAAAAAAACCCATGTGCAGATGATTGATTTTTTCAAATAAAGCCTCCCGGATTCTTTTTACCAGTAATGTTCTTGCTTTTATTAATGTTCGTTGGGCGAGATATCGAAACAGGTTAGTTAATAAAACAGCACAAACTATGATGAATGTAATAAAATAAAGTGCATATACAGGGCTAATGGCCTTTAACCGGTAAACCTGGTAGTAAAAAATATCCCGGATAAAGCCAGTGGAAACGGAGAAAGATGGGGCTGATAAAATCTCGTTGCCACTTTTATGTTCGAACAATACATTTAATAAAGGAATAATTAATGCAAATTGAAATATACTAAAGATGACAGCGAGAATAGTGAAAATAAAAAAGGGTATTACAAACCACCTGTAAGGGCGGGCATAAGCTAAAAGACGCCTGTAAACTTTCATGTACCGGTAAAGTTATTTTAATATAACGAACGATAAACTTCCAGGTATTGCCTGGCTGATTTATGCCAATTGAAACTCAGGCCTCTTGCTTTTATTTTTTCCTGAAATCCATTAGCATCATATTGCTCCATGCAGGTATTAAATACCTGCTGCATATTGTCTGAATTAAAATCATTAAAATAGAAAGATACATCACCACCAATTTCCGGTAAGGCAGTTTTATCTGATAAGAATAATGGCTTACCACAACTCATGGCTTCAACAACTGGCAACCCAAATCCCTCAGAAACGGAGGGGAATGCAAAAGCCCTGCAATTATTGTAATACCAGGATTTTTCATGTTCGGAAACAGCTCCCAGTAAATGAACATTATCTGCTACGCCCATGGCTTTTGATTCTTTTTTTATGAAGGAGAGATAGTCCGGGTCATCATATTTTCCTGCAATTAATAATTCCATCGTATTTTTTTTTAACAACGGTAGCAGCACATGAAAATTCTTTTTGCGGTTGATAACACCGATAGAAAATAAAAATGGCTTTCTTGGTTTATAGGATTGCGGAGTAAGTTCAGGCGATACGAGCAAGTTGGTTCCGTTATGTATTACGAACATTGGTTTGTTTTTTATAGCACAATGTTGCAGCACATCTTTCTTGCTAAATTCAGAAATACAGATGATGGCATCAGCCCGGTTTATTAAGCCTTGCAGGTATCTGAGATATTTTTGTTTTTTAGCCGGGGTTTTTCTTTCGTCATACATAAAGTTAAGATCGTGTATAGATAAAACAACCTTGATCTTCTTATTCAGCATTGGCATGTAATGCGTATTCTGGTAAGTGGAATGCCATATGTCAAAAGACTTAACTGATGGTAAAATGAATTTTTGGAGAGGATTTTGTGTGAAATGATTTGCTTTGCTGTATGACCAGTGCTGCTCTCCTGGAGGCGTATAAAAAAACAATTGCTCATTATGCAAATCGATGTTTTTTTCCAGGTATTTTCCGAGGTTCATACAATAGTGATAGAGCCCCGTGTCGGGAAACTTCATTCTTTCGCAGTCAAGAATAATTTTTCTCATGGATTTTGCAAAACTGTAGCAATAATAAGGCCGCTATTTGGTTAAATATGGTATTTATTTCACAGTTGCGTATGATTTATATCATGTTTAGTATTTATTGGTAAGTCAGGTTTATTAGCTATTTAGCATTGGATTTTTAATAGGATAAAGTCAATTTTTTCAAACTTCAAAAATATATTTTCAAGCATGCCTAGGGTTATTCTTGATTGTGATTTAATGCGGTATCGGGATTCAGGCCTATACCACTATTGCTTAAATCTTGGCAATTATGTAAACAGGCAGCTTGAAAAAGAAAAGGGAAGAAAAATTTCATTCTATGTACCTTCTGCCGAAGATGATACATTTGAAGACAGTAATAATTGCATTGTAGAACGAAAATGGCATCACAGTTTTCTTAAACCATTTTTGTGGAATTGTGACATCTGGCATGCTCCTTTTCAATCTGGCAGAATATTGCCATCTGCTAATAGTAAATTAAAAATACTACTCACAATACATGACCTGAACTGTTTGCATGAGGATAAAACAGCCCGGGAAATAAGATTAAGTCTGGAACACACCCAAAAGCTGATTGACAAAGCAGATGCACTTGTTTGTATTTCCCAACATTGTAAAAAAGACGTAGTTGAAAATCTTGATATTACTGGAAAGGATGTAGTTGTAATTCATAATGGCACACACCATGTAAATGTACCCCCTCAAAACCCCGATGGTTATAAACCAAGCAGACCTTTTCTATTTGCAATGGGATATGTAAACAGGAAGAAGAATTTTCATTCACTGGTACCACTGCTTGCGAACAATAATATTGAATTGGTAGTAGCCGGCAAACTGGATGAGCCAGATTATATTTTGAAAATGAAAAAAAATGCAGAAGATATGGGGGTTCGGGATAGATTAAAAATTGTTGGCCCTGTTTCGGAAGCCGATAAGGCCTGGTATTTTAAAAACTGTATGGCATTTAGTTTGCCTTCCTTAGCAGAAGGTTTTGGTGCTCCGGTTGTAGAAGCTATGGCATTTGGCAAGCCTATCTTTTTATCCAATTCCACTTCACTTCCGGAAATCGGTGCTGATGTGGCTTTTTACTTTAACTCTTTTGATCCTGATCATATGCAGTGGGTTTTTCAAGCCGGAATAGCAGAGTACCAACGTAACGGGTTGTCAGAAAAAATTATCAAAAGAGGACTGGAATTTAGTTGGGAGGAAAAAGCAGCTGAGTATTGTAAGGTATATAAAAGGCTGGCAGATAAATAATTTAATTATGACGGTAATGAATGAACAACGTAGCTGGAATATTCCTCTCCCAAACGATTTAGATAAGCGAAACTCAGAGCTTTGCAAGGCTAAAGACTTTTACAGGGATTGGTATAAAAAATGGTGTTCTGAAATAGGAGAGCAGCCACGTTTTCATCGAAAGCAGTGGGAATTTGTATACATCATGCAGGCATTATGGGAGAGGGGCTGTTTAAAAGAAGGGAAAAGGGGGCTTGTTTTTGCAGTGGGCTCTGAGCCTTTGCCATCTGTATTTGCAAAATATGGATGTAATATTTTGGCTACTGATATTTTTCCGGATGAAGGGATTGTTAAAGGATGGAATAATGATAACCAGCTTTGCTTTGGTTTGGATTCATTATATAAATCTGCCATTTGCGACCGTCAAACCTTTAACAATAGGGTAGAGTACCAGCCGGTAGATATGAATAACATACCTGCTGATTTAAGGAATTTTGATTTTAATTGGAGCAGTTGTTCCTTCGAGCACCTTGGAACAATAGAAAAGGGGTTTTCGTTTCTGAAAAACCAGCTTAAAACTTTAAAAAACAGGGGTTGGGCGGTACATACTACTGAATATAATATTTCTTCAAACCATGATACGCAGGATAATAATGACACAGTAATTTATCGTCAAAGAGATATCAATAAAATTGTAGCAGATCTGGAAAATGAAGGGCATTTTGTGGAGGAACTCGACTTTTCTTTTGGTGGATTACCGGAAGATTTTCAGGTGGATATAGAACCTCATTTACAGGATGTGCACTTAAAATTGCAAATAGGGAACTATGTTGCAACCTCCTTTGGCCTTATAATTCAAAAAAATGGAAACCATCCATCTCTTTAGACAGGTATAACTTTTTAACCCCTTTTCCCCACTAGAAAAAACCTTTCGTTTCTAATTGGCGGATTAACCCCGCACCCTTACCTTTGCGGCCTGAAAATACCGGTAGTTTCCGGGATTTTTTAATAAACACTTTATATGGCAAACGTTGGTAAAGTAAAACAGGTAATCGGTGCGGTAGTTGACGTTCAGTTCAACGGCACTCTCCCGGAAATTTATAACTCCTTAGAATTAAAAAGAGAAAACGGCGACATCCTTGTATTGGAAGTACAGCAACACCTTGGTGAAGACAGCGTACGGACCATTGCGATGGATGGTACCGAAGGTCTTGTTCGTGGAATGGAAGTAGTGGATACTGGTATTGCTATTACGATGCCTGTTGGTGATGATATCAAAGGCCGTTTGTTTAATGTAACGGGTGACCCGATCGATGGTTTGCCTGCAGTGTCTAAAAAAGGTGGTCGCCCCATTCACAGTGCACCTCCTGCATTTGAAAACCTGAGCACAGCATCAGAAATTCTATTTACAGGTATCAAGGTAATTGATCTTATTGAACCATACTCCAAAGGTGGTAAAATTGGTTTGTTTGGTGGTGCAGGTGTGGGTAAAACTGTATTGATTCAAGAGTTAATTAATAATATAGCAAAAGCTTATTCTGGTGTATCTGTATTTGCCGGTGTAGGTGAAAGAACCCGTGAAGGAAATGACCTGATGAGAGAGATGATCGAGGCTGGCATTATGAAATATGGTGATGCATTTAAACATAGCATGGAAGAAGGTGGATGGGATCTTAGTAAAGTGGATATGAAAGAATTGGCTGATTCAAAAGCTACTTTCGTATTCGGACAGATGAATGAACCTCCCGGAGCAAGAGCAAGGGTGGCATTGTCTGGTTTGACTATTGCAGAATACTATCGTGATGGTGATGGCACCGGTAAAGGCCGTGATATCCTGTTCTTTGTTGATAATATCTTCCGTTTCACCCAGGCTGGTTCTGAAGTATCTGCCCTTTTAGGTCGTATGCCTTCAGCGGTGGGTTATCAACCAACATTGGCAACTGAAATGGGTATCATGCAGGAACGTATTACTTCTACTAAAAACGGTTCTATCACTTCGGTGCAGGCTGTTTATGTACCTGCGGATGACTTGACCGATCCGGCTCCTGCAACAACATTTGCTCACTTAGATGCAACAACCGTATTGAGTCGTAAGATCGCTGACTTAGGTATCTATCCTGCGGTGGATCCATTGGATTCTACTTCAAGAATTTTGACTCCATTGATCGTTGGTGATGCTCATTACAATTGTGCGAACCGAGTGAAGTTGATGTTGCAGCGTTATAAAGAATTACAAGATATCATCGCTATCCTTGGTTTGGATGAGTTGAGTGATGAAGATAAATTAGTAGTAAGCCGTGCAAGAAAAGTACAACGTTTCTTATCACAACCATTCCACGTTGCAGAAGCATTTACTGGTTTGAAAGGTGTGTTGGTTCCAATTGAAGAAACGATCCGTGGTTTTAATATGATCATGGATGGTGAAGTAGATGAATATCCTGAATCAGCTTTCAACCTGGTAGGTAATATTGATGATGCAATTGAGAAAGGTAAGAAGTTGATGGCGGCAGCGCAGTAACAAAGTTTATAGTTTTTGGTTTATAGTTGAGTCATAAAGAACGGAAAGCCGGTTTGAATTGTAAACGAACCATAAGCCAAAGACAAAAAAAAATAAACATTTAAGATGAATCTCGAAATTCTTACTCCGGAAAAAAAATTATATAGTGGCGATGTGTACGGTGTGCAAATGCCGGGCATTAGTGGTTCGTTTGAAGTGTTGGAAAAACATGCTCCGCTGATAAGTGCTTTAAAAGCAGGTCGTGTAAAAGTGTTGAAGGATAAGCATAATAGTGTGGTGAACTTCGATATCCAAAGTGGTTTTGTAGAAGTACTTAATAATAAAGTAACAGTATTAGTAGAAGGTGCAGTGCCTGTTGAATAAGAGATAAGGAAACCTGGAAAACCCAGCCTTATCCGGGATTGTGAAAACAAATTATAACCCTTTCGATTTTTCGGAAGGGTTTTTATTTAGGGGAAGATGTTCTTCGCTTTAGTTCCTGCTCTGCATACGAAAAAACCTTCTTCATCATATCTGTTTTTCGCAATTCATATTTGGTGCGAATTTGCTCTTCCTCATTGGCTACCATCACAAACATCAAATCAATTACCCTGGCAGAGATGAAGTCAGTAAGATTGTTTTCAAGGGGCTTATTGATGAAAGGAATTTTGTTATAAACATTTGTGATGGAACTCCATTCTCTGTCTGCCCCCTCAGTTTTAATAGTACTGTCAACAATGGGGCGAAAAGCCGTCATCAATCCCGGTTTCATTTCTTGTTTAAAATAATCGGTTGCTGCATGAGTGTTATCCGTTACTAAAATCTTAGCAGCATCTTTAATACTCATATTTTTTATTGCATCAAAAAATAAAGGTTTTGAAACGGCTACTGCGGAGGACATGGCGTTGGTAAATTTCCCTGTAACCTGGTTGATCACTTTGTCAAAACCAATATCCCGGAGAGTTTTTTCAATTTTCTCCGCATCACCAGGAAATGCAAAACGAACTAATGGATTGCCATTGGGGTCTGCAAATGCATTAAAGCCTTTAAAAAGACCTTGCGATAAAGCATCTTTTAAACCCATGGCCATTTCCAGTTCGGAAGGAATGAGGCCCAGGTTTTTTAATGTACTACATTGATACGATCCGAAGATAGAAAATGAAAAAAGGAAAATAAGTATTGTACGTTTCATAGAAGAAGTTTTAATTTAACTGCGGATCAGTGGGAAAATTTGCCATCATTTCATAATCACCACCCATTAATTTGAGCGAATCTTTCCAGATCGTTTCATAATTTTTCTGAAAGATTATTTTGTTGTTGGCTTTTACCGTCAGCCATGTTTTTTCAGTGATCTCTTCTTCTAATTGTCCAGCCTCCCATCCGGAGTAGCCGATAAACAAACGAACCTTATCAATATTAAAGGAAGGGCTTTTAATAACATCAACCAATGCGTCAAAATCTCCACCCCAGTATGTTCCTTTCATTACTTCCTGGCCGCCGGGTATTTCGTTGGAGTATTGATGCAGGAAATGAATAGAATCTTGTTGTACAGGGCCTCCATAATATACTGGCAGTTTATGCTCCTCCATGCCGGGCAAAAACTGGTCCAGTGTATTTTGATATTGACGATTTAATACATAACCAAAGCTTCCTTCTGCATTATGCTCACATAAAAAAACAACGGTGCGAAGAAAGTTAGGGTCTTTCAAAAATGGGTCAGCAATTAATAATATGCCGGATGCTGGTTCAATCATACTTCAATTTAAGCTGAAAATTTATTATGGAAAAACTGTGTTGAATAGCAGTTTCAAAAAGAAAGGCGTTCGGTTGCAAAAAAAAGGGAGAAGGAATGACTAATGTAGGCTGTTATGTTAGTTTTATTCTAAAAGCCAGTTAAAATAGTCGTTAATACCCGCTTGAGGGGATAGGAGCCCGGCTGGGAACTGTATTTTTGCAAAGGAATTTTATTTTTATCCCGATTGGGGATGTTTCGAAAACCTTTTATCTTACGGAACAATTATTTATAGTTAGTGAAGAGAACTTTTACCATTATTACTGTGCTGATAAGTCTTTCTCTTATCAGTATTATTGTTATCCAGGTTTCATGGATTAAGAGCATGATTTCGTTGCGGGAAGAACAGATTAAGCAACGGATAATGAAAGCTGCTGAAAGTGCCGGCGAAGATTTAGTACAGCAAATTGGTATCTATGCCCCCAGTACCGGAGCCAATAAATTAAATTTAGCCCCTGAAGGATTTAGCCTGGATATTTTTAAACCCGTAACAGTTGGCCGCAAGTATGACCAGGAACAAATCCGGGTAAAAGTTCAAAGGGCTTTTTTAAATAATGATTTGAAAGATGTACCGTTTGAATTTGGGGTAGCTACTATTGGCCGATATGGAGAAAACTATTTCGAAAAGCAATCCAACGGCTTTGCTAATTTTTACCAGGATACAGCAAACTACATGTCTCTGGTTGTAAGGCTAGACCCTCCCAGCGGATCGCCTGGGGAAAATTTATCAGTAAACGAAATATTAGTAGTGGTAGTGCCAGTAATAAAGAATTTAGTGTACCAATCACTTCAGGGCAGAATTATTCTATCTGTTTTATTTACACTAATCATTCTTGCAGCGTTTTATCTTACTGTTCGTACCATGCTTCGGCAAAAGAAGATGGGAGAAATAAAAAATGACTTCATCAATAACATGACGCATGAATTTAAAACACCTATTGCTACTATTTCGCTGGCAGTGGATGCTATGCGAAATGAAAAAGTGATACAGGACCGGCAGAAAATGGGTTATTTCAGTGATATTATAAAAGAGGAGAACCAAAGAATGAACCGCCAGGTAGAAACTATCTTGCGGGCATCGCAATTAGAAAAGCAGGAGGTGGATTTAAACTTGAAGCCATTGCATGTGCATGAAATTATACAGGATGTGGTTGATAATTTTGCATTGCAATTAGAAGATAAAAAAGGAAAGGTTGAGTTGGAGTTAAATGCGCCAAACGATCTGATTAATGCAGATGAGGTTCATTTTTCAAACCTTGTCAATAACCTGGTAGATAATGCAGTGAAGTATGCCAAAGAAAATATTCCCCCGCTTATCAAGCTTTCAACGCAATCAAATGCAAAACATTTTACGATACGAATTGAGGACAATGGTATCGGAATGAATAAAGATACAGTAAAACGAATATTTGAAAAATTCTATCGGGCCCATACGGGTAATGTACATAATGTAAAAGGCTTTGGTCTTGGGTTAAGCTATGTAAAAACAATGGTTGAAGCTCATGATGGTGATATTAAAGCAGAAAGTACATTGGGTAAGGGAAGTATTTTTACAGTTGACTTGCCGTTGAAGAGAAATTAATAATTTACTGAAGTTTGAGATGTTGTTTTCTCCACAGCAGACTTCCATCTCCATAACTAAGAAAACGAAAATCGTTTTGCATAGCATAGGCGTACACTTTTCTCCAATCGTCACCAATTAGTGCAGCAACTAATAGTAGCAAGGTTGATTGCGGTTGATGGAAATTAGTAATCAAACCATTTACAATCTTAAAATTATAACCCGGTGCAATTAGTATTTGGGTTTTAGCAACTAAATGTTCCAGCTTATTTTTCTCCATCCAATTCAACAAGGATTCTAATGAATCTTTTACGCCGATATTTTTTTCATTCAAAACATAAGCTTCCCACTGCAAAAGACTTAGCGATCTATCGGGTTCAACTCCGAATTCCGAACTCCGAATTCCGAACTGTTTTGCTCCCAACCAATACAAACTCTCTAACGTACGCAGCGAAGTAGTGCCAACAGCAATAATGTTATTATCAAGATTCTTTAAAATGGTTTCAATAATTTTTTTTGGTACGTCAATCCATTCGGCATGCATTTCATGTTCTTGCATGGTGTCACTTTTCACTGGTTTAAAGGTTCCGGCGCCAACATGGAGGGTCACAAAATCAGTCTGAATATTTTTTTCTTTGAGTTGATTAAAAATGTTGTCGGTAAAATGTAAGCCAGCTGTTGGTGCAGCTACCGAGCCATCAAAATGGGCATATACTGTTTGGTATCGTTCATGGTCCGATTCTTCAACAGCCCTTTTAATGTATGGAGGTAATGGAATAGCACCAACATAATGTAATACTTCTGCAAAACTGAGTGAAGCAGGGGTCCATGATAACTCTATAATGAATGAATCGTTTCGTTTCTGAACATATTTTGCTAACAAAATGATTTCTTGTTCACCATATTGGATTTTCTTTTCTAATATTTGTCCAGCCTTCCATTTAGATGCACCACCAACCAAACATTGCCACAACACTTTTTCTTTTTGCAGCATGGCAGTTGTAATGTCAGGGTATTGTTCATGTGGCTCCAGGCAAAATATTTCAATAACCCCGCCTGTTAATTTATGAAAGAGCAATCTTGCTTCTACGACTTTGGTATTATTGAAAACAAGCAATGAGTTATTAGGAACATTTTCAGCAATGTTTTTGTAAATATCTGCTTCGATTGCCCCTTTTTTATAAATAAGCAATTTGGAAGCATCTCTTTCTGCTAATGGGTATTTCGCTATTCTTTCTTCAGGAAGAGAGTAGGTGTAGTCGTTGATGGATATATTTCTTGGGTCTGTCATGATACAACCAACTGTTGTATTTGATAAGGGGCGAAAATACTATCGTTTATTTATAACTGTGTTCCTGAATATTTTTCACTTTTCATTGGTAAAAAATGAGAATTTTTGTAATTACTGCCTCTCATCGTACTTCAAATTTCCAACCTCGTACTTGCTCTATTCACAGCTTATCCACCGCAATCCACAACCTATACAGCATAAAAAAGTTCCAAAACGCCTAACATTCTCTCAAACCCTTTACAGTTTTGCTTTTCGGAGCAAAAACGGGTGGGGATAAAAGAAAATAGGAAAAATTTGGTAGTTAAGTGGGAAAAAGTGTTATTTTGTGTCAATTAATTCAAACTTGACTCAATTAACTGATAATGACAGGCTTTCTCGGAGAATTCGAGGCTACTTTGGACGCCAAGGGGCGGTTCCTCCTCCCGGCAGGGTTCAAAAAGCAATTGCCGGAAGAGGAAACCAGCCGCTATGTTATTAACAGGGGATTTGAAAAATGTTTAGCTCTCTACCCGATGAGGACCTGGGAGCCGCTCTTTGCAAAAATTAATGGCCTGAACGAATTCGATCCTAAACAACGGGAATTCAGAAGGGCTTTTTTGAACGGCGCTACTTATGTAGAGCCGGACACCGCAGGCCGGATCTTGTTGCCGCCGAGCCTGAAAATGTATGCGGATCTAACGAAAGACATTGTGTTGATGGCAACTGGAGACAAATTAGAAATCTGGGATAGTAATAAGTACAAACAGTTCTTTGATTCAATTTCTTCGGATGCATTAAGTGATTTGGGACGAGATGTATTGGGAGGCGGCACTAATTGATAAGTGTGGAAGAGCAATATCACATACCAGTATTGCTTGCAGAAACAATTGACGGCCTCAACATTCAACCCGATGGTGTTTATGTGGATTGCACTTTTGGTGGTGGCGGACATTCAAAAGCCATTCTTTCAAAACTAAGTGCAAGGGGTAAGCTGATTGCCTTTGACCAGGATGACGATGCAAGAAAAAACCTGCCGGATGATGAGCGGATCATTTTTGTTCCGCAAAACTTTCGTCACTTGCAACGGTTTCTTCGCCTGCATAATATTTCTGCGGTTGATGGCATTATGGCTGATCTCGGTGTAAGCAGCCACCAGTTTAATGAAGCGGACAGAGGATTTTCTATTCGCTACAATGCTGAGTTGGATATGCGGATGGATCAACGCCAAACATTAACTGCTTTTGATGTGGTGAACACTTATACTGAACAACGGTTGCACAAACTATTTGAACAGTATGGTGAAGTAACCAACTCTAAAACATTAGCTAAAAAAATTGTTGATGTTCGCAGCACAGCCTCACTCAAAACCATTGATGGTTTTAAAAATGCACTCCGGGAAATAGTGAAAGGAAATCCCAATAAGTACTTCGCCCAGGTTTTCCAGGCATTACGAATAGAAGTGAACGATGAATTAGGTGCGTTGAAAGAAATGCTGGAGCAGATCCCATCCTTGTTAAAGCCCGGAGGCAGAGTGGCCATCATTACATTTCATTCCCTCGAGGACAGACTGGTGAAGAATTTTTTCCGCCGTGGTTCATTTGATGAGCCGGAAGAGAATCCTTTTATCAATACCGAATCTGTAAGCGAATTGAAAATCATAACTAAAAAGCCGATCGTACCAACGGATAATGAGATGAAACAAAATTCGAGATCGAGAAGTTCGAAGTTGAGAATAGCAGAGAAAGTCGGGAGTCATGAGTCGTAAGTCGGTAGTAGCGAAAAGTAAAAAAGAACAGTTACATATATAAGGTGTAAAGATTTTCGGAAAATCTATATCCTTTGAAATCAACCCTCCTATCAATATGGGAGAAATGAAAAACCAAAACCAACGAGCTAACAACTCATTTTATGCAGGAACAAGAAACACAAAAAGAACAGAACCTTAAACCAGAGCCACCTGCTATGCAGGCTAACTGGAAGCGATGGCTGAATTATCAGTCTATCGTAAAACAGGTGCCGTTCTTTTTGTTCCTCGCATTGCTGGCGGTGCTATACATATTTAACGGACATTATGCAGATAATACGATCCGTAAAATAAATCGTACTGCTAAAGAAGTAAAAGAATTGAAGTATGAGTACATCGCTGTAAAAAGTAAAGTGATGTACCAGAGCAAGCAAAGCGAATTGGTCAAGGCAGTGGAACCATTAGGATTAAAAGAATTGGTTCAATCTCCGGTAGTGTTGAGAGATACAACAGGAAGTAATTAAGAGAATTAAATAAAACCTTTTCACTGGACGGAGAAAAGGCGGACGAATACAACTAACAACAACTAAATCAAACCAACGGACTAAATCCGGAGGTTAACAGCGGACAGTGGACGTTAAACGTGACATATTATGGAGGGTGTACCTCAGTTTTGTAGGCATCGTGGTGCTTAGCTTCCTTGTCCTCGGCAGAGCTTTCTACATTCAAAAATTTCAGGGTAATCACTGGCGCAACATGAGCGACAGTTTACATCAGCGGTTTGTTTCTCTTGATGCGGAAAGAGGTACGATCTACAGCGAAGATGGACAAATGCTTAGCACTTCAATTCCCACCTTTGATATCTACATAGATTTTAATGCAGACGGATTAACAGAGAAAAAAGGAAAACGTTTTCATGAGAATGTTGACTCCTTCTCTATTTCAATGGCTGATTTCTTTAAAGACAAAACGGCTGCGCAGTATAAAAAAGATTTGAAAACTGCTTTCAATAAAAATCAGCGTTACTATCCGTTAAAAAAGAAATTGAATTTCGAAACCTATAAAGTGTTCCGTGAATTTCCATTGGTAAGACAGGGAAGAAATAAAAGTGGTGTAATTGTAGAAGTGAATAGCAAAAGAGAAACACCCTTTGGCTTATTGGCAAACAGAACAATTGGCTTATCGAGAGAATTTAAAGATGCCAATAACGCCGCTAAAAAACAGAATGTTGGTTTAGAAAGAAGTTATGATACGGTGTTGAGCGGTCATGATGGACAGCGATTGGTTCGATACATCGCCGGTGGAACTGCTATTCCGGTTGAAGGTTCGCAAACAGATCCGGTAAATGGAAAAGATATATATACAACGATCGATGTAAATATCCAGGACATTACTGAAACAGCATTGCTAAGAATGATGCAGCAATGCGAAGGTCCTTATGGTACTGCGATCGTAATGGAAACAAGTACGGGTAAGATAAAAGCGATGGCCAATTTGGGTCGCCGTAGCGATGGTACTTATTGGGAGGATGATAATTATGCTTTGCGGGTTACAGAGCCTGGGTCTACAATTAAGTTGGCAACATTGTTAGCAGTATTAGATAAAGGAAGCAGCACTATTGATGAAAAAGTATATGTAGGCGGTGCAGGAAGATTGGAGGTGGCACCAGGTAAAGTTGTTGTGGATGCAGAAAGACATAGTGCAGTTGAATTATCAGTAAAAGATTGCTTTGCGCATAGTTCGAATGTGGGTATGAGCAAACTTGCTTTCAAAGCATTTGGAAGTAATCCTTCGGAGATCAAAAATTATTTTAAAAAATTCCATTTAGATACAAGGTCACCAATTGATTTAATGAATGTACCCAAGCCCACCATGGCTCCATTATCAACTGCAAAAGGAGAAGCTGGTTTAGGAAATATGTTGTGGATGAGTTTTGGTTATGCGGTACAGGTAAGCCCTTTGCACACACTTACATTATATAACGCCGTGGCGAATAATGGCAAGATGATGAAACCGTATTTGGTAAACGGTATTCAAAGCAATGGAGTGGTTACAAAAGAATTTTTGCCAACAGTATTGGATGAAAATATTTGTAAGCCTGAAGCCATTAAGAATGCACAAGATGCTATGCGGGCAGTAGTAACTGAAGGAACTGCAAGAAAAGCTTTGGCAGGATTGCCATTTGCTGTTGCGGGTAAAACAGGAACTGCCCATGTATCGGATGGCGCAATTAAATATGCCCATGGAGTTTACCAGGCAACATTCGTAGGATATTTTCCGGCTGATAAACCTCAGTACACCTGCATAGTTGTTATTCGTACAAAACCACATGCGGCTTCTCATTATGGTGGCACATTAGCGGCACCAGTATTTAAAGAAATTGCTACCAAGCTATATGCAATGTATGTAGAGAATAAGAATGCATCCTTGTATGCTGCGAAAAAAGACAGTGCAAAGTTTTTTTATTCAGGTTATACGTCGGATATAAAGAATGTATTCCAGACAATGAATATGTCTTACAAAGATTCATCATCTAACAGTAATTGGACAAGTGTATATGCGGCCAATTATCAACCCGTAATGAAGCAGGCAACAGTTCGCAGACAGGTAATGCCAAATGTAAGAGGTATGGGATTGAAAGATGCAGTTTACCTGTTAGAGAATATGGGATTGAAAGTAGCCATAAAAGGAAGAGGAAAAGTGGCAATGCAATCTGTTGCTCCGGGAACAGCATTGGCAAAAGGGATTACGGTAATACTTGAATTAAGTTAAGAGGGTTTATAGTTTGAAGTTTAAAGTTTGTTGTTATCGTGTTATTGCAAGATGTATTATATAAAGTAGGGATCAGGTCGGTGGCGGGGAGTACATCGGTTGAAGTGAGTGACATGCAAATTGATTCGAGAAAGATTCAGCCGGGAAGTGTATTTGTAGCTGTAAAGGGAGCAGCGGTAGACGGTCATCAGTTCATTGAGAAAGCAATTGAGAATGGAGCTATTGTAATAGTAGGAGAAGAATTGTCGGCTGAGAAGAAAGAAGGTGTTGTATATGTGCAGGTCGAAAATAGTGCAAGTGCTGCGGCATATATGGCGAGTAATTTTTACGACAAACCATCAGAGAAAATTAAGCTGGTGGGGGTGACGGGAACGAATGGAAAAACAACGATAGCAACATTATTATATAAGCTCTTTACAAGATTGGGATATAAATGTGGATTGTTAAGCACTGTTGAAAATCAGATCGGCTCTACAATAGTGCCAGCAACGCATACTACACCGGATGCCATTAGTCTTAACCAGTTGTTAAGCCAGATGGTGAATGAAGGATGCACACATGTGTTCATGGAAACAAGTTCACATGCTATTCATCAGCACCGGGTAACGGGTTTGCAGTATGCGGGAGGGGTTTTCAGCAATATCACACATGATCACCTGGATTATCATCAAACATTCGATGAGTACATCCGGGTAAAGAAGGCCTTCTTTGATTCATTATCATCAGCAGCATTTGCTATAAGCAATGCAGATGATAAAAGAGGAACGGTGATGCTGCAGAATACTAATGCGAAAAAGTATTACTACAGTCTGAAAACAGTCGCTGAGTTTAAAGGAAAGATTTTAGACAACAGCCTGCATGGGTTAATGATGACGGTGAATGATATAGAAGTACACTTCAGGTTGATCGGTGAGTTTAATGCATATAATCTGTTAGCGGTATATGGTGCAGCGGTTTGTTTGGGAGAAGATAAACAAGAAGTGTTAACAGCATTGAGTGTGTTGACAGGAGCGGAAGGAAGATTTGATTATATCGTTTCGCCCAAAGAGAAAGTGATTGCGATCGTTGATTATGCACATACACCGGATGCTTTATTAAATGTGTTGGCAACGATAAAAAAATTGAAAAAAGGATTTGAGCAAGTGATAACCGTGGTGGGTTGCGGTGGAGATAGAGATAGAACAAAAAGACCGGTGATGGCAGAAGCGGCTTGTGAGCATAGTGACAAAGTGATTTTTACCAGCGACAATCCGAGAAGCGAGGATCCTGCACAGATAATAAAAGATATGGAAGAAGGATTAGCCGTATCGCATAGAAAGAAATATATCTCGATAGTTGACAGAAAGGAAGCAATAAAGACGGCGATAAGTTTAGCGAATTCGGAAGACATCGTATTAATTGCCGGAAAAGGACACGAGAAATACCAGGAAATAAAAGGAGTGAGAAATCACTTTGATGATAAAGAAGAAGTGAAAGAGATGTTTGAGCTGTTAGATAAATAACAAGGTACGAGGAGCAAGATAAAGTAAACCAGAAACAACAAACGAGGAATGCTATATCACTTATTTGATTGGTTGAATAGTGAAGGAATAAAGTTCCCGGGGCATCGTCTCTTTGAATTCATCACTTTCCGTGTATTAATAGCAGTGTTGTTGTCGCTTTTTATCACCACATTCTATGGTAAAAAGCTAATTAACTTCTTACAAAAAAAGCAGATAGGTGAAAGTATACGAGAAGAAGGATTGGCGGGGCAAGAAAGTAAAAAAGGTACACCAACGATGGGTGGAATCATTATTATTCTCGCCATCATTATACCCACCTTGTTATTGGCGGATCTGACAAAAGTATATGTGCAGTTGATGTTGGTGAGTACAGTATGGTTAGGTATAATAGGTTTTATAGATGATTACCTGAAGCTGAAGGGAAAAAGGCAAGCAGAACAAAAAGGAGAGAAATATTCCAAGAGTGGAAAAGATGGTTTAGCAGGATGGTTTAAAATTTTGGGACAGGTTGGATTAGGGATTACAGTTGGAGCGACACTTTATTTTAATAGCGAAGTAAGAATATGGCGAGAGTATGTGGGAACAATACCACCAAGTGATCCAAAGACAATTGTTATACAAAAGCAGGTCAATGGAAGTACAAAATATTTTGTAGAAGCGAATACGGCAACAGTAACAACCATTCCATTTGTAAAAAATCATGAGTTTAACTACTCAAAACTGTTACCGGCTTCGTGGAGAGATTATACATGGGTTCTTTACATATTGATTGTGATTTTTATTATCACTGCTGTATCTAATGGTTCCAATCTTACCGATGGATTGGATGGGCTAGCTACCGGGACATCTGCTATAATAGGAGTGTTACTCGGCATATTCGCTTACGCAAGTGGCAACCTGGTGTTTGCGGATTATCTCAACATTATGTATATACCTGATTTGGGAGAGCTGTCCATTTTTATTGCAGCGATGATCGGGGCTTGTATTGGTTTCTTATGGTACAACTCTTATCCGGCGCAAATTTTTATGGGTGATACGGGTAGTTTGACATTAGGAGGAATCATAGCAGCCTTGGCCATCATTGTTCATAAGGAATTATTGATACCCATTTTTTGTGGAGTATTCTTTGTGGAAACAGCAAGTGTGATGATACAGGTTGGATATTTTAAATACACGAAGAGAAAGTTTGGTGTTGGAAAGAGAGCTTTTTTAAAAGCACCGCTTCATCACCATTACCAGGTTAAAGGATACCATGAAGTAAAAATTGTGAACCGGTTTTGGATAGTGACGGTGTTGTTAGTGGTGTTGAGTATCGTAACGCTGAAGTTGAGATAAGACTAATTGCTTTTGAGAAATATATTACTTGAAAAACCCATCCATTATCCCCTTAGAAGACTAATGTTCTGATCAATCGAATTGTGGTGCAGTTGTATTGAAAGTCCAATGCTTATGAAGAACCGTGTTCCGTACACGGATTATTGACCATGGGAAAAAGGTTTGTCATATTGGGAGGAGGCGAAAGTGGTGTGGGTTCCGCACTACTGGCAAAGCAGCAGGGGTATGATGTATTCCTTTCCGATGGAGGTTCTTTGAAAAACGAGTATCGTAACGAATTGCAAAATGCAGGAATTGATTTTGAAGAAGGCCTGCATACGGAGTCAAAAATTTTGAATGCCGATGAAGTAATGAAAAGCCCCGGCATTCCAGAGAAAAGTGAGATAGTGAAAAAGATAAGGGAAAAAGGTATTGATGTGATCAGTGAAATAGAGTTGGCTTATCGTTTTAAAGGTGAAAGCAAAATAATTGCCATCACCGGTAGCAACGGAAAAACAACAACAACAGCTCTGACCTATCATATCTGCAAAGAAGGAGGATTGGATTGTGCATTGGTAGGAAATATCGGGGATTCATTTGCTAAAAGAGTAGCTAAAGATCCAAAACCATTGTATGTAGTAGAGGTTAGCAGTTTTCAATTGGATGATATAAAAACATTCAGGCCGGATATAGCTATACTAACCAATATTACAGAAGATCATCTTGACCGTTACGATTATAAGTTTGAGAATTATATAAAAAGCAAATTTCGAATAACAATGAATCAGCAACCGGAAGATCATTTTATCTACTGCGCTGATGATGAGATAACAATTAAATATTTAAACCAGTTCAATATTCAATCTAACCAACTGCCAATAAGTATGAAAAGAGAACTACCAAACGGTGCATTTATTAAAGACGGGGATATGTACGTAAGAACGGGACAAGATTTTACCACGATGAGTGTATTTGATTTTGCCCTGAAAGGGAAACATAATCAATACAACACTATGGCAGCTTGTGTAGCCGCAACAACATTGGATATCCGGAAAGAAAAGATCCGGGATGCGGTACAAGATTTTCAAAGTCTTGAACACCGCATGGAGCATGTAGCAACGGTAAGGGGGGTGGAGTTTATTAATGATAGTAAAGCCACTAATGTTAACTCTACCTGGTATGCATTAGAAAGCATGACCAAACAAACCGTGTTGATCTTGGGCGGAGTAGACAAAGGGAATGATTATTCTTTGATCGACGAATTGGTTAAAGAAAAAGTAAAAGCAATTATCTGCCTTGGAACAGACAACAGAAAAATTCATGAGGCATTTGGTAATACTGTGAGCACTATTGTAAATACATCAACAGCAGCTGAAGCGGTGCATGCAGCTTTTCATTTTGCCGATAAAGGTGATGTGGTATTGCTTAGCCCCGCCTGTGCCAGCTTTGATTTATTTAAAAATTATGAAGACAGGGGCAATCAATTTAAACATGCCGTGAAAGAATTATAATAAATAATGGACGCAACAAGAGACATACGATTAAACGAGTTTAGAAACACATTTAACACAAATAGCCTGCTCAGTAAAACGAAAGGTGATAAGGTTATTTGGGCGTTGGTGATATTGTTGACGTTGGTTTCTTTGTTGGCAGTATATAGTGCTACAGGTTCGCTGGCCTATAAAAATTATAAAGGCAACACAGAGATATATCTCTTTAAACAAGTAGCTTTTATCCTGGCCGGTATTATGGTAATTTATTTTGCCCACCTGGTTAACTATACTTTCTATTCGAAGGCTGCTCAAATTGCATTTCTTATTTCCTTGCCTCTTTTATTTTATACATTATTTTTTGGTGTAAAGATGAATGAAGGAAGTCGCTGGATTCGCCTGCCGTTAATTAATATGACCATGCAGACATCTGATTTTGCACGGCTGGCTTTGTTCATGTATCTGGCAAGGCTTATCAGTAAAAAGCAGGAGGTAATAAAAAGTTTTAAAAAAGGATTTCTTCCAATTATCGCACCGGTAGCTATTACTTGTGCACTAATTGCACCAGCAAATCTTTCTACTGCTTTATTACTTGGAGCAAGCTGTTTATTACTAATGTTTATCGGTCGTGTTAGTACTAAACATTTATTAATGACGATTGGAGTTGCATTGATACCAATCGTATTCCTGATTTCGGCTGCTGTTATTCGGCATGGAAAAGAAAAAAATGAGGATGCCGTAGTTGCAGCAAAAAAATCTTCTTCTACATTATTTGGAAGAGTAGATACCTGGATAGGAAGAATGGAAAGCTTTATCTATGGTAGTAAAGACATTGATGAAGGGGCCTACCAGGTAAACCAGGCGAAGATCGCCATTGCAAAAGGAGGAATGTTTGGTGTTGGTCCGGGAAATAGCACAACAAGAGATTATTTACCGCAGGCATATAACGATTTTATTTATGCCATTATTATGGAAGAGTACGGATTGATCGGTGGCGCATTTATCATGTTTATTTATTTAGTGTTTTTATATCGATGCATTAGAATTTATAAACGATGTCCGTATGCGTTTGGAGCATTTCTCGCATTAGGATTAAGTTTTACACTGGCAATACAAGCTGTAGCAAACATGGCAGTTACGGTGAATTTGTTTCCAGTAACGGGAGTTACGTTGCCACTGGTTAGTATGGGAGGAACGAGTTTCATATTTACCTGTTTGGCTATCGGTATTATATTAAGTGTAGCAAGAAATGTGGAACAGCTGGAAGGAAAAGCTGCTATTGCAGATGTAAAATAACTGTATGGTGAAGAGAGTGATCATAGCAGGAGGTGGAACAGGAGGACATGTTTTTCCGGCCATTGCCATTGCAAATGCACTGAAAAAAATGGATGAAAGTATCGAGATACTATTTATAGGTGCAAAGGGAAGAATGGAAATGGAAAAAGTGCCGCAGGCAGGATATAAAATTGTAGGATTAGATATAGCGGGGTTCAACCGCAGCTCTTTGATAAAAAATATTGGTTTGCCTTATAAGTTGCTAAAAAGTTTTTTACAGGTACGAACAATTTTTAAAAAGTTCAAACCCGATGCGGCAATCGGTGTGGGAGGTTATTCAAGTTTTCCGGTATTGCGATTTGCACAGGCAAGAGGAATAAAGACTTTTATTCATGAGTCTAATTCATTTGCAGGCAGGTCGAATATTATGCTGGGAAGAAAAGCCAGGAGAATTTTTACAGGAACTGACGGAATGGAAAAGTTCTTTCCTAGTCAAAAAATTTCGATAACAGGAAATCCTGTGCGAACAGCAATAGCGGAATCAACAATTACCAAAAGTGAAGGATTGAAATTCTTTTCACTAGAAGAAGGAAAGAAAACTGTTCTGGTTGTTGGCGGAAGCCTTGGTGCGAAATCCATCAACGAAGCAATTTATAAAGAGTTGGATAATTTATTAAAAGCAGGCTTGCAAATTATCTGGCAAACAGGAAAACCCTATTCGGCAAAAGCAAAAGAACGAACCAACGGAATAAGTTCAGTTTGGGTAAATGATTTTATTACGCAAATGGAATATGCCTATGCAGCAGCTGATATTGTAGTAGCCCGTTCGGGAGCTATGACTGTTGCAGAATTATGTGTTGTTAAAAAGCCCGTTTTATTCGTACCCTACCCATTTGCCGCCGAAGATCATCAGACTGTGAATGCAATGACGCTGGTAAAAAAGAATGCCGCAATGATGGTAAGAGATAGCGAAGCAATGCAAAAGTTAGTTTTTATGACAATTGAATTGTCGATGGATGAAAGCAAGCAACGGGAATTGATAGAAAATATATCTGCATTAGCAATTGCCGATGCAGATAAGAAAATAGCAGAAGAAATTTTGAAAGTGATTTAGGAATCATGAACGTACAAGTTAATACTGTCCTTATGAATGCCCCTTTCCGGGGGTTTGAAAAGATGAACGAGGTGTATTTTATCGGGATCGGGGGAATTGGAATGAGTGCCATCGCAAGATTTTTTAATGCAAGTGGTGTGAAAGTAAGCGGATACGATAAAACACCAACGGTATTGACAAAGGAGTTGGAAGGAAGTGGAATCGCCGTTCACTATGAAGAGAATGTTGATCTGATACCGAAGAAAGTCGACCTGGTCGTTTACACACCAGCGATACCAGCTGAACACAAAGAGTTTGTTTATTATAGAGAGAGCGGATATAAAGTGGTAAAGAGAAGTGATGTATTACAAATAATTAGTGAGAGTTCTTTTAATATATGTATTGCAGGCACACATGGCAAAACAACCATTACCACCATGGTGGCGCATTTGTTAAGAGATAGTGGATTTGGATGTAATGCATTTTTGGGTGGTATTGCTGTTAATTATGGAACCAATTTTTGGAGCAGTGAAAGAAATGTATGTGTGATAGAAGCGGATGAGTATGACAGAAGTTTTTTGAAGTTGAGTCCTGATGTCGCCATTATAACAGCCATGGATGCTGATCACCTGGATATATATGGTACAGCAGAAGCGGTGGAGCAGGCTTTTATTGATTTTAGTAACCGGGTGAAACCGGGTGGAGTAGTAATAGGAAAATTCGGATTGGAGAGAACAAAAGAGTTGAAATCGCAAGAATATCTCTCTTATAGTTTGCAGAATGAAAGTGCGGATGTGTATGCAGCGAATATCCGGATGATGAATGGAAGTTATGAGTTTGATGTGATGATGCCGGATAATATGCTGGAGAATGTGAAACTGAATATGGGAGGAATGCATAATGTAGAAAATGTTGTTGCTGCCATTGCGGTAGCCAGTTCTTTGGGAATAGATAATGAAAGAATCAAAGCAGCGGTTGAAAATTTTCGGGGAGTGAAGAGACGATTTGAGTATGTCATTAAAAATGAACGATTAGTGTTTGTTGATGATTATGCCCACCACCCAGAAGAACTGAGGGCTTTGATAAACGGAGCAAAAACCTTGTTCAAGCAAAAAAAATGTACGATCATTTTTCAACCGCACTTGTACAGCAGAACAAGAGATTTGGCAGATGGATTTGCAGAAGTACTGGATTTGGCAGACGAAGTGATTTTGTTGCCTATCTATCCGGCCAGAGAGTTGCCGATTGAAGGAGTAAGTAGCGAAATGATAGTAGATAAAATGAAGAGTGATAATAAAAGGGTGTTAGGAAAAGAAGAGTTGTTGAATTGGATAAAGGAGAATTACGCAAATACATTGAATAAAGAATTTGGAGAAGTATTAATAACAGCAGGCGCAGGCGACATTGACATGCTGGTAGAACCGATTAAGAATGAATTAAAAGTTATATAAGAGTGAATGCAAAATCAACCATAAAGAGAATATTGTTTGTTGCCATTTGGCTATGTATTGGCGGCGGCATGTTCATATTGTTAATGGCTGCCATCAGCTCCAAGAAAAAAGGGCATTGCAGTGATTATGTTATTACACTAAAAGGAGCAGATAAAAATTTATTTATAGATCAGAAAGATGTGGAGCTGTTATTAAAGAAAGCGACTAAAGGAGATATTAAAGGTGAGCCGGTGGTTTCTTTTAACCTTCATGAGTTGGAGCAAATGCTGGAGCATAATACCTGGATAAATGAGGCTGAACTTTATTTTGACAACAAAGATGTGTTGCATGTAACGGTTACAGAGAAAGAACCTGTGGCAAGAGTGTTTACTACAGCAGGGAATTCTTTTTACATAGATAGTGTAGGAAATAGAATCCCATTATCGGATAAGTTAAGTGCAAGGGTTCCTGTTTTTACCGGTTTTCCGGAAAAGAAAAAATTAATAGGAAAAGATAGTGTTTTATTAATGGAAGTAAAAACAGTTGCCAATTATGTTAACAATGATGGCTTCTGGCAATCGCAGGTGGCACAAATAGATATTACGCCGGAGCGAAATTTTGAAATGGTACCAGTTGTTGGTAATCACCTGGTAAAATTGGGGAACGGAGAAAATATAGATAAAAAGTTTAACCGGCTAATGATTTTTTATAAACAAGTATTAAGCAAGACCGGATTTGATAAGTACAAATTGATCGATGTGCAGTATAAGGGACAAGTAGTCACATCAAAGTATGCAGGCAATGCAAAAGTTGATTCAATACAATTGAGAAAAAATGTAGAAAAATTACTGCGTCAGTCAATTGAGGCAGAGAACGATACTGTTATAAGAGCTTTGCCACCAGTAGTGAAATTAGAAAAAGATTCAGCCACCACTCCCGATCCATCCCTGCAGGATAATTTGATGAACAATCCTGCAAAGAACAAAAGTCCTAACCCTTTGAAATCTACTTTACCGAAAATGACAGTGAAAAAAGATAATAAAGTAACGAAAGATAAAGACCCAAAACCTAAACCAGCACCTAAGAAACCAAAAGCGGTAATGCCGGCTAAGGTAGTAGCGGAGGAAGCGAATGGAGGATATAATTAGGCTAAGAGTTTAAAGGAGAAGAAGGAAAGATAGAGAGTATCACGGAGAGTACGCAGAGATGAAATGATACAGATGAATAGTGAGTTGGCAAAATGGTGAGCATAGAACAGAACGGTGAAGAGTGCGACGCAAGGAACGATGATAGTAGCAAAGGTGCTTGGTAAATAAAAAAAAACGAACGATTTCGATAACAACAACAACTAAAAACATCAATTATGAACAACGAACAACCCATTATTGTCGGTCTGGACATTGGTACCACCAAGATCGCTGTAATTGCCGGACGCAAAAATGAGTTTGGCAAATTGGAGATTCTTGGATTCGGAAAATCCAACTCCAATGGTGTGAAGCATGGTCAGGTGCTGAACATCGATGAAACGATTAAAGCAATTAAAAGTGCATTGGAAAATTGTTTTGCATCCAATCCTAACCTGGATGTGAACGAAGTGTATGTGGGTATTGCGGGGCACCACATAAAAAGTTTGCAGACAAGAGGCGATATTGTTCGTCAGAAGACAGATGAAGAAATTACACAACGTGAAATTGATCAGCTGATCGATGATCAGTATAAAACATATATTCCTGCAGGTGATCAGATAATTGATGTGATTCCACAAGAATTCACCGTTGATAATTTTCAAAACATTCCTAATCCAATTGGATATGGCGGTGTAAAGATTGGTGCAAATTTTCACATCATTACGGGTGATAAAAATGCGATCAAGAATATCAATCGCAGTGTAGAAAAGGCCGGATTGTTTACTAAAGATTTAGTATTGCAACCATTAGCCTCTTCTTCTGCTGTAATGGGACAGGAAGATTTGGAAGCAGGTGTGGCCATCGTTGATATTGGTGGTGGGACAACTGACCTAGCTGTTTTCTATGAAGGTATTTTGAAACACACGGCTGTAATTCCTTTCGCTGGTGAAAATATTACCAATGATATTAAAACTGGTTTAGGTGTATTGAAAACACAGGCGGAGCAAATGAAAGTGCAGTTTGGTAGTGCATTGGCGAATGAAGCAAAAGCAAATGCCTATATCACTATTCCCGGATTAAGAGGAATGCCTGCAAAAGAGATCAGTGTAAAAAACCTGGCAAATATTATCCAGGCAAGAATGAGTGAGATCATGGATTTTGTTACGTATCATTTAAAACAAGTTGGTTTAGAAAATCGCATGTTGAATGGTGGTATCATTCTTACCGGTGGTGGTTCTCAATTAAAACATCTTATTCAATTAACAGAATATGTAACTGGCTTACCTGCAAGAATTGGGTTCCCGAACGAACACTTAGCTGCTGGTCATATTGAAGAATTGGCTAAACCTACTTACTCTACTTGTATCGGACTAATATTGAAAGGGTATGATGATTATGAACATAACCGCAAGCAATTTGAAAAGGAATACAAAAAAGTCGAAGTACCCGACGGATTAAAGAATAATGGAACAGAAGAAGTTATAGTGACTGTTGAAGAAGCAGCAGTAGATACAGGAAAGAGAAGAAAGGGATTGAACAACTTCTGGGGCAAATTCAAAGATGGGATTATTGATTTGTTTAAGGAAGAGGAAGACAAGCATTTATAAAAGGAGCTAACACCAGACAACTAAAAATCATTACTAATTACTTAATTCAACAACTATGATTCATTTTGATTTGCCAAAAGAACAATCGTCCATCCTGAAAGTGATTGGTGTAGGTGGTGGCGGTGGGAATGCGGTGAACCACATGTTCAGTCAGCAGATTGACGGCGTTAATTTTATTATATGCAATACAGATGCACAGGCATTAGCAAATAGTGGTATACCTAACAGAATTCAACTTGGACCCCATCTTACACAAGGGTTGGGTGCAGGTGCTAATCCTGATATTGGTCGTCAGGCAACCGAAGAGTCGTTAGAAGAAATCAAACGCATATTGGAAGTAAATACCAAGATGGCGTTCATCACGGCTGGTATGGGTGGTGGAACTGGAACAGGTGGTGCTCCTATTATTGCAAAAATTTGTAAAGATCTTGGCATACTTACAGTTGGTATTGTTACCACACCTTTTGCTTATGAAGGAAAGAAAAGACAACAGCAGGCAGAAGAAGGAATAAAAGTATTGAAAGGTTATGTTGATACCTTGTTAGTGATTAGCAACGACAAGTTGCGCCACCAGTTTGGCAATTTGAAAATGAGAGAAGCATTTGAAAAAGCAGATAATGTATTAGCTACTGCAGCAAAATGTATTACAGATGTAATTAACAGTACCGGTCAGATAAATGTTGACTTTGCAGATGTATGTACTGTTATGCGTAATGGAGGTGTAGCAATATTAGGTAATGCAGAAGCATCAGGCGAACACAGGGCACAACGGGCCATTGAAGAAGCCATGAATTCTCCATTGCTGAATGATAGCGATATTAAGGGAGCTAAATGGATTCTTATTAATATCAATTCATCGGCTGGTGAACATGAGTTTACGATGGATGAAGTAGAAGTAATTCAGAATTATTTATTAGCACAAGCTGGTGATGGCACCGATGTTATTCTTGGTATGGGCTATGATAGCACACTCGGGGATAAAATTGGCATCACTTTAATTGCAACTGGGTTTGAACATAAAGATCCATTTGCTAAACCTGTAGTTAAAAAAGAAGAACCAAAACCAGAAGAGAAAATTGTAATGGTGTTGGGTAAAGTGGAAGAGGAGAAACCGCTAAGGATAGTAAAGAGTGATCAAATAGATAAAGTAGCAGAAAAAGAGATGGAAGTTATGGAAGCATCTCTACAATCGCCTGTTATAGAGCAAGAAGATTATCTGATGCCGAAATTGGTAGAGGAACCACCAATCATAATGGCTCCTGTTATAGATTTTACAGATTTGAAGGAAGAAGTAGCTGAGATTATTCACTTTGAATTGCAAACAGAGAAGTCAATTCCTGTTTTACATGCAAACGAAAAAATACTTAGTAATACTACGGATGAAATGACAAGTACATCTACTGTTGGCAAAATGTCAATTGTAGGAAAAGATGAAAGTATAATTTCAGCTAATCAATTACAATCCGTTCCCCAACCGATTATAGAAAAAGATGCTGAGCTGATACTCAGTATTAAAGATAGTAGCTCTCCTGTGGCTGCAGCATCGGGAGGTTACCTGGCCAGACCGTCCAATATCTACGCAGAACCAAAAGCAGAGGCCAATGCCTCAACTATCTCTGCCGAAGAACCGGTCCCCTCACCAAACGTTGCCAGCAATGAAGAGGATGAACTCCTTGACTTGCAAATGCAAATCGTAGAACGGGATGACATTCCAGCGGCGGATGTAACTTTGGCCTACCAAACTCAAGCACCTTTGTCCTCCGAGGTTGAGGATCCTGCACTGCAGGACGAAACCGAAGAACAACAACGTAGGGCAGCGGAGAGATTACACAAGTTGAGAAACTTGTCGTTTAATGTAAATGCTGCTGACCCCAATAATGAGTTTGAAACCGTGCCGGCTTATATCCGCCGCAATATGGAGTTGCATAGCAACAACTCCAGAGTTGAAAAATTTTATAGTAATTACGAGGTCAAAACAGACCAGAATAATCAAACACAAATAAGTACTATTAATACTTTTTTAGACGGGAAGAAACCTGACTAAGCCTTGAGCATGTATATAGAAGTACAAAACTTCGTTCGTTCCGATGAAACCACTGAGCATTTATCAGCTAGTGTTTTTTAGTTGTTCCCTCCGATTTCTATCGGAGGGTTTTTTATCCACGTCGGCAGCTCCAAACTCTTACGGCGGATAAAAATTATTTTGTCAGCGGCATTACTACTATCAACTTTTGTTGCGTCGCACTCTTGTACTGAATGAATTCTACTCGGCATTTTGCAAAATTCATATGCTTAACATGAATTATTTTAATTCAAATTTTAGAGAAGTATTAGTGACGAAGAATTTATATTACTTGGTAACAGCTGTTTCAGCAATCATAGTCTTGGAAACAGCAATACTAGTTGATCTTGTTGTTTTGTTTCCAGCATCATCAGTTGAAGTAACAGTGATGGTATAAATTCTTGGCATTCCATCAGGAAGTCGGGAAGCTTTTAGTTTTAAGAGATTATTATTTACTATTTCGTAATCTTTATTGTCAGTGTCTGTAGCATTACTGGAAACCGACAATACAGTATTTACCTTTTCCCCATTATCAGTTACGGTGTAATACACTCCCACTTTTTTCATTTTATTGCTGGCTGGCCATAGTTTATCAATTGACAATGATAATGGTGATAACACAGGTGGTTCATTGTCTGTAACTATTAACGTAAAGGAGCATTTTTGGCCGGTGGCACTTGTAACAATTATACTGTGCGAACCCAGTCTGAAAAAGGAGCCAGATGCCGGTGAATAACTAAGCGTACCGCAATCTCCTTGTGCAACAGCACCTGAAAAATTAACTACTGCCCCTTCTTTGCCAGCTTCTGTTTTTACAATTATATTAGAGGGGCAGGTAAGAACACAGTTTTGAGCATATCCTTTTGAGCTTCCAAGTAAAAAAAGAAAAGCTGTTATTACAATAGTAAATTTCATGTTAGTTGTTTTTAGTGGTGACCTGAATTGTATAGCCTTAAATATTAAGCTTGTCCGAAGTATAGTAAACAAACCGGGTACCAAACCCCTGGTACTAGGCAAAATTTTTTATTTCGCCCAATCTGGGGAATTTTTTCCCTACAATAGTATTACAGTTGCAAAGGGAAGTTACCAGTTAATATCATAACCAAATGTGCTAATTATTTCAAAGTAGCCAAAGCCATGTGTGGCCCGGTTGCCTTTACTGGTAGCAGTTTCAGCTAGTGCATTTACATATCTTACATAACCAGATTTTCCGGTTAACTCAATAAAGAATTTTTTACCGGGATATAAGCGTAAGCCTCCTTCGAGGCTGGCATTGTATCCGGATATATGGAATTTATTATTTAATCTTTCGCCACGCCAGGTAAAATCTGACCGGGGAATATTGAAACCGGCACCAGCTTTCCAGATACTGGTCAGTAATTTTCTGGATTTGCTTTTTGTAGTTGCTAGTGTTTTATGTTGTACATAATTAAAGTGGAAAAAATTAGCACCATCTGTATGTTCAAATGCCAGGAAGGTATTTGCATTCAGTACACTATCACCATCAACAGGAATACCGTCTATTTTTCCAGTTACATATACTTTCTGTTTCTGGTTAACAATATATTTGGTATGATCGAAATTGATCTCAATAGCTCTGGTGTTTTTTTTATTGATATAAAAGCCAACCCGGTAATTATATTGCGGAATGGAGATCTGAAGTGGCTTATCGATGATAGTTTGAAAACCCGGATTATTGTGAGCCCTAGCTTTATGCAATGTAAAGTCATCTCCATTGCTCATTTTAAAACGAATATTACTTGTGGTATACCACTCTACATTGTAACCCCATTGCAGGTACATGCCATCAATCCACCTCAATTTTTTTTGCGCATTAGCACTTTGAAAAAAGAAAATACACAGTACGGATAGGCAAAGCGGTTTGGCCATCCCTAAATATAAGCACTACTATCTTTCCGGAAACATTTGTGCCAGACTTTCTGGTAAGGATACCCGATTTTTATTTCAGGTCTCTTTTATTATTTACCCGGTAACAGATTCCCCAAATTATGGCTGTAAGAATTACTGTAAGTATTATATGCTGCGGAATTATCTCTAAAGATTTATTGTAAGTTTCCTGATCCAGCTTCCCCCAAAAGGCAGGTCGGGGGATAATCTTATCTGAAATTTGCAAGGGCAAATAGTCTCCTGCCATCAGATGCTTCCATTCAAATAATCCCACCAGGAGGTTCTCTAATATTATAAAATAAAATAAGAAAAGACCTAAAGCCAAAAATGCTCTTTTAATAAGAAAGCCAAGAAGAAATGCAATGGTAAGTTGGGCAAAAGTTTGTAAAAAGAATAATCCAATATAATAAGATTGACTCCAGGTATCTTGTATTAATCTTTCCTGGTTAGCAAAACCCGTTACTAATGCAACTGCGGTATACAAAATTGTGATCATGAGAGAAATCATGGCTACATCCAGCAATTTGCTGGTAACAAACTGGCTGCGGCTCCATCCATCAATAACATTCTGGCGATGAGTTCTAAAGGTATATTCATTACAAACAAGCATGATTACGACTACAGCAGGGATAAATACAAAGCAGGAAGAGAAAAAGGCCACCGTACGCCATACTTCCGGAAAAGCGAAAGGATTGCCTAAAGCCATTTTGGCTATTTGTCCTGCTTCTGTCGGGTTGTTGGTAATTTCAGCGTAAGCCTGGTAACATATGTAATTTACTCCGGGGTAGCTAAGTGCGGTAATGCCAATGATCCACCAAAAGGCATTATACTTTTTCATCTTCAACCATTCTGTTCTTATCAGCGTATTCATCAGTGTATAGTTTCGGTATTAATTATTGGTTAATTCAAAGAAACGGGCCTCTAATCTTTTCTTTCTCAATACTAGTTGTGTTAATACAACTCCGTTATTAAAACAATGCTGGTTTATTTCTTCCATACGAGCCGAATTTTTCGGTAATACAAGTTGAATGGTTCCTGCCTTTTCATCAATAGTTATTGCCGAACCCATTGTTTGTAATAAAGCAGCCAATTTATGTAAGTCAGCAGCACTTACTTCAACAATGTCTTCATCCATTAAAATATCTTCCACATTTCCTATGGTAAGTAGATTGCCCGTTTTTAATATGGCAGCATGGGTACAAACTTTCTCAACTTCATCCAGCAAGTGACTAGCCATAATAATAGTATGCCCCTGGTCTTTTAATTCAAGAATCAAGTTTCTTATTTCAGAAATACCAACCGGATCTAATCCGTTCGTAGGTTCATCCAACACCAATACTTTAGGACTGCCTAATAAAGCAGCACCAATAGCAAGACGTTGCTTCATGCCTAAACTAAATGATTTAAAACTGCTGAATCTTCGTTGGTGCAGATTTACTTTTTTCAGCACTTCGTCAATCTCTTTTTTATTTCCCCGGCCACTGATGGCTTGTGTAATTTTTAAATTATCTAGTGCGGATAAATAACTATAGAAGTTGGGAGTTTCTAACAAAGACCCAATCTTCCTTCGTTGATCCGGAGAACCACCGGGTTGTCCAAACCATAGAAATTCGCCGCTATTTGCTTTTAACACATCCATCACTATACCAAGTAAGGTGGTTTTACCACTGCCATTAGGCCCTAAAATGCCAAACACACTTCCTTGCGGTACATCAAACGAAACGCCGTTTAATGCTTTAACAGCACCGTATGATTTTGCAACATTTTTTATAGAAAGTACAACACTCATTGGGATAAATTAAGAGATGAAGATAACAGTTTATTATGCTCAGCCAAAACAAAGGGATGACCTGCTTAATTTTAAGGATGAACTAACAGGAACTTCAGGTGTTATTAATAGAATATCTTTATAATCATTAATACAATGCATACAGTTTTAATTACAGGTGGTAATGGTTTAGTGGGTACTCAACTAAGACAAGCCCTGGTTAACAAAGGTTACCGGGTAGTTATTCTTACCAGGGATGGGGGAGAAAAAAAGGTTGGAGTCGGATACACATTTGCCCAATGGAATGTCGAAACTCAAACTATCGATGAAACGGCAATAGGGGAAGCTGATTTTATTATTCATTTGGCTGGTGCAGGGGTTGCTGATAAGCGGTGGACAGAAAAGAGAAAGCAAGAAATCGTAAAAAGTCGGGTAAACAGCAGTAAACTAATTGTGGATAGCTTGAAACGGTTACCTAACAAAGTAAAAGCTGTGATAAGTGCTTCGGCTATTGGCTGGTACGGTCCAGACCCTTCTATTCCTAATCTTGCTCCCTTTACAGAGAATGCTCCTGCAGATGATGCCTTTTTAGGTGATACTTGTAAAAAATGGGAAGATAGTATTACAGCCGCTGAGCAAGTTGGTAAAAGGGTAGTAAAGCTGAGAACCGGAATTGTATTAAGTGATAAGGGTGGTGCTTTGCAAGAATTTAAAAAGCCATTAAGTTTTGGAGTAGCTGCTATTTTAGGAAACGGCAAACAAATAATCAGTTGGATTCATATTGATGATTTAGTACAAATGTATATAGCGGCTATTGAGAATGAAAGAATGAGAGGTGTGTATAATGCCGTAGCTCCGAACCCCGTTTCTAATAAACAGTTTACCCTTTATTTAGCCAGAAAAAAGAAATTATTTATTCCTATACCTGTTCCATCTTTTGTACTTAAACTTGTGTTAGGTGAAATGAGTATTGAGGTATTAAAGAGTGCAACGGTGAGTTGTCGGAAAGTTCAGGAAACTGGATTTGTGTTTCAGTATCCAACACATCAATCTGCATTGGATAAACTATGCAGCAAAAAATAACCCCTGGTTTAAACCAGGGGTTATTTTTTAAAACCCTTTTTTCTCTTCCGGAACCTTTGGTGTTGTTTTTTGTGTAAACAAGTTAGGCGTTGCTTTTTTTGGATCGCCTTGATACACCCAGGTAATGTTATTAATGTATTTTTTAAATGCATTGTTGATATCTGCAACAGTAACTTTCTTCATATCGTTGCTGATAGTATTGCTGCGTTTCCAGTTTCCATGAATTACTTCATTGCTCGCCAGTGAAGAAGCCTGTGCTTCATTGGTTTCTTGTCGGTAAAATACATTGGTAATATAGCCTGTTTTTTCATTTTTGAGTTCATCTTCTGCAAATCCTTCTTGTTTTATCTTGTCGATTAACTGCCGGACTACCGCTATGTATTTATTAGGATCTGTTGTAGTTACATATATATTAGAGTAGGAAGTTGTGCCGGCACTGAACCAGGCTCCAGGAGCATAAGAAAGACCATTCTTAGTTCTTATTTCTATAAAATGCTTGTTGCTGAATATTCGCATGGCTAGTACAAATGCATTAAAGTCTGGGGAACCCGGCTGCGGTCCGCTGGTAATACCCTGCACATAGTTGGTAGCATTCTCTCTTTGCAATGACTTAAAACTATTTGTAGTTGGAGTGTAACTTGCTTTGGATAATTTGAATGGGGTACCTGCCGGTACCTTAGCAAGTAAATCTTTAACTTTCTCTTCAATCATTTTTCTATCAAGGTCAGCTACTATTACAATTACTAATCTTGATTTGGTAAAAATAGATTGCCAGTATGCTTTGGTTGCAGCGGCAGTAAGTGCTGTTACTGTTTCAACGGTACCTCCAGGATCTTTTGCATAATTTTTTCCTGTAAAAGCAGTTTGCTTTGCCATTTTATCAATAGCTGCATCCGGGTTTGATTCGTTAGCCCGGATATTAGTAATGGCATCTTGCTTAATACGGTCAAATTCCTTTGCATCAAATGCAGGTGTAGTTAGTGCGGCTGTGTATAAGGGCCAAACGGTTTCGAAATCACCTTTAATACAATTCATGCTGAAATTGCCAAAGTCCATATTAGTGCTTCCATACATTTGTGCACTTACTTTATCCAGTTTGTTCTTAAAACTATTTTTATCATCCTTAGTTGTACCACATTCAGTAAGAGCCGTAAAAGCAAGGCTTTCTATTCCGGCTTTGTTGGCAGGATAGTTTTCAACGCCACCTTTAATAATCGTTTGCACAACTACTATCTCATTGCCGCTGGGTTGCACAATTACTTTAACGCCATTCACCATCATCTCGTAAGCCTGTCCCATTTGTGCTTGTGCAGAAAAAGGTAATGCGGTTATAATCGTTATTACTATATAATGAATTATTTTTTTCATCGCTGTTGAATTAATTTTTAAAATATAAGCCAGGGTTTAGCTCTTTGTTCATTTCGCTGTTGATAATCATTCCAGCTACAAAAGGTTTGTTTACAAGATATTTTTCAGCATATTCCTGTAGTTGTTTTTTGGTAACCCTCATATAGGCATCTATGTTATCTGTAAAGTAGTTTAGCGAAGTGCTGCACCATTGGTAAGTAACCTGGGAAGCCAGGGACGAAGGCTTCTCAGTATCACGGATATGATTTCTGCGTATAATATCTTTTGCAGTTGCTATCTGTTCATCAGTAAAATAATCGCTGCTATTAAACTGGTTGATTTGTCTTTTTATTTCTTCGGTGCACTCCTGTAATTTGGTAGGATTTGGAACCACAAATATTGTAACAGGACCTGCATATTTATTGGTGGTATAGCTCAAATCTGCATAGCTTGCAAGTCCTTTATCAATCAGTGCCTGTTGCCATTTTGAAGAGTTAAGACGCAGCACAGCAGAGAAAACATCTGCAATAATAGTTCCGGCGGAATCGGTGCTAAAATCAGGGCCTATCCATTGAAACATTTGGTAAGGAGTTTGTGCAATGGATGATTCTTTAATAAAATATTCAGTTGAGGTTAACGGCTTGAAGGCAGGAACAGGGTATCTCTCATGAGGGTCAAAACCACTGTGTTTCCAATCGCCAAATATTCTTTCAGCGTCTGCAAATGCCCTATCGTGGTTTACATCGCCACAGATTACCAGCAAGGAGTTATTGGGATGATAATATTTGTCTTTGATGATCATCATCTTTTCCGGAGTTGCTGTATTAATTACATCATGATCGCCAATGGGATTTTTTCTTGTCACCAAATCCCCCCATGTTTTTTTCTGTGTTTCAATCCAAATCTGGAACCACGGATCACTTTCTGCCCGTTGAAATTCTCCATCTACCACCGGACGTTCTTTTTGCATATCCTCTGTTCGGTAAATAGGATAGCGGATGGCCGCATTCATAAAACGAAGGCCTGCATTCAAACTGTCTTTATCAAATGTGAAATAATAATTTACTCTTTCTACGTTAGTAGTTCCATTCCAAATCATGCCTAACTCTTCTGTTCTTTTTATAAATTTTTCCTGGTCAGGATAATCTTTGTTGGCTTTAAAAAACATGTGTTCGAATAAATGTGACAAACCACTGTATTCCGGACCTTCCGTGTAAGCACCGTTTTTTACTGCCATTTCAATGGTGGCAAGCGGCACTTTATTATTTTCAATAACAACAATTTCAAGTCCATTGCTTAATTGTTTCCAATAGTAATTCTTTGGCAACCTTGGAGCCGGTATAGTTCTGGCTTTGTGTAAAGCATCAGATCGTTCTTCACTGTTAGATTTTCTGTCGTTGCCTCCTGCTTCTTTTTCAGCCTCCTCCTTTTTCTTTGCCTCTGTCTCCTCTCTCTTTTTTATTTGTTCTTTTGTTTCGCCGGCACTATTAGTAAAGGTTTGTGCAGAGGCCGTTGTTATTGCAACAATACCCAAAAGGGTAATCCATTTTTTACACATATAAAATAAATTAAGGTTTACGAAATGTGGGTGGTAAGTTACGAAGCTGACCCCAAAAAAGAGCAATTACCTGATGAATGCTGTGTTTTTAGTTTATACGGCAGTTTAAGGCTGTTGTGCCTCATGCCAGAAATTGGTAAACTCACCAATAACAGCGACATTATTACGGAACTGAAGTTTATGGAGTTTTAGTAAATCAATATCCTGCTGGCTAACCCTTCTGAACATTGGGTGCATGGTACCACCTTTTGTACCAGCCGGTTTATCGGGTTCGTATTGATAAACAGCGTCAACCAATGTTCCTCTTGGATACATAATGCCGGGTACACCAAAACCACGTATATCTAAATTATCTGGATGTTCCAATCCTAATGTATGACCATATTCATGGGCCGCAGTGGTAGAGCCTTTGTATAAATTTTCGAGTTTAAAATACCCGCTGTTGCAGCCCAAACCATCAACGAATGAAATATTTCCGTGTGCAAATTCTTCGATTCTAAAATAATTATTACGGGGATCAAGGTTCTGATAAATTTCTACATCCGTTATAGCGGGTTGAAACGAGGCGGTAATTTCAAAACGAACATGCATTGTCAAACCATCGAAGTTTAAAACTCCTTTTGGTTCATTCCACATGGTTTCTATTTCATCCCGGATCATTTCCGTAATAGTGTCATCAGCGGCATTGCCGTAAGTTATAATGTGAGATCGTATTGCTATTTGATGATTGATTAGTTCTACAGTTCCCATATACTAATTTACCGGAACAATTTTCACGGCTGCTTTTTTAATCCAGCCGTAAATTAGTTTGCCGGGAGAAGGAATAAACTCAGTGTAAACTGTTTTTTCTGTTTCAGCAATATTGATCAGGTTATCACCTTTGTTAAAATATTTATTTGGAACAAAGGAGTGGAGGCCACCTTCGTCCTGGAAAATTTCAGCTTTTGCTGCGGTGATAATTATTCGGGGAGAATTGTAATATTCTTTTTTCAGCCATTCGTTATTTAATGCTGGCTGCACAGGCAGCTTAGTATAGTTCCCATCTGCATTTACACCACTGCCAAAGCCGCAATTAAAAGAGCTTGAAAGGCTGTTGATATTAATTGTATTGCCGTCAATTTTAAATTTTAAAATGCAGGGAGTAGTAGCGTCTTCAAAAGTATTATCAAACGATGCTGTATCATTAACAATAATGATAGTGCCATCGGTTTCGCCAACATGATAATTGGGCCAGCCTAAACCTACATCCAGCCAGAACCGGTATTTGTTGCCATCCATTCTTAGCAATACCAGTTTGCCGGTTGGGCCTTTATCTGCTTCTGTTTTTGGTGGATCGCCTTCTGGTTTAAAAGAATAACCATAAGTACCGGAGTAATTTGTTTGTGCCGAAAGACAAAAGGCGATTGAAAATAGGAATAAACTAAAAGCAAGCTTTTTCATGTGTAAAGTGTTTAATGGTTAAATTTTCACATGGTAAGGCTTAAATCACATTGCTCAAAGGGCAACAATCATGCACTATTTGAAGTAAAGCTTAAATGCTTCGGATAACCGGGCAAATTCTTTTTTTACCTGGTTCATCCCAATCAATCCACCGGACATGCCAGTTGAGTCTTTATGCAGCATGACAGAGAATAAATCGCCTTCATTCTTTATAATTGCTGACTGTTTATGGTATTTTACAAAAGCACCAAATAGTATCCGCATTACCCGGTTGCCTTTTGTATAAGTATGTGTTTCTCCTTCAGCAGATTTTAGTTTATATCCTTCCGAAGTAAAGAATAAATTGAGTTTGTTTTCCAGCTCTTCTTTGCTGGTACCAGTAATATTATATACTACACGGTCTTTAGCGAAATCTACTACGGTTGCTTGCATGGTTAGTTGGTTTTAAAGTGATTTATTAAATGTACTAAGAAATTAATAAACCACTTTTGCCTAATTGCGGATCGGCCTTCCGCTCTTCAACACACTTTGTATCCTTTCCAATGTTTTCTTTTCGCCACATAAAGAAAGAAATGCTTCCCTTTCCAAATCCAATAAATATTGTTCGGAAACTAAAGTTTGCTCACTTAAGTCACCACCGCACATAACATAAGCCAGTTTTTTCGCCACTACTGAATCATGTTCCGTAGCATAATTAGCAGTACGCATGGCATGAATGCCGGAGTACAATGCACCTAGTGCTGATTGACCCAATACTTTAATATCTTTTCGTTGCACAGGAGTTGTGTAGCCACTGTCATAAATTTCAATCACTGATTTTTTTGCTTCGGCAATTCGTCTTCCCTGGTTCATTACTACTTCATCCAAACCTTTTCTATATACACCCAATGCAAAACCTTCTTGTGCCGAAGTGGCAACTTTTGCCGTAGCAATAGAAAGAAAACGATTTTTAAGAGTAATTGTTTCAGGTTCGTCCTCATGCATTTCATCAGAAGCCCTTAACACAAATTCTTTAGTGCCACCGCCGCCGGGAATAAGACCCACTCCTAATTCTACCAAACCGGTATATGTTTCTGCAGCAGCACATACTTTATCAGCATGTAAACTTAATTCGCAGGCACCACCTAATGCTAAACCATGTGGAGCAACAACAACAGGTATGGATGAATACCTTGCCCGCATCATTGTATTTTGGAACATACGGATGGCCATATCCAGTTCATCATATTCCTGGTCGATGGCTAACATGAAGATCATTCCTACATTAGCACCGGCAGAAAAATTCGGACCTTCATTAGCAATCACTAATCCTTTATAACTTTTTTCTGCTTTGTCAATGGCTGTTTGCATACCTGCCAATACATCACCACCAATACTTCCCATTTTGGTGAACCATTGTAAGCCGAGTACATCATCTCCTAATTCATACAAACGACAACTTCCATTTTTCCAGATCTGTTTATCGGTGTAATTACTCATTACAATAAATGCTTCAGCACCCGGAAGAACTTTGTATGTTTTAGATGCAGGATCGTAGCAATATTTTTTACCACTTTCTACTTTATAGAATGATTTGTTTCCGGCAGCAATCATTTCATCAATCCATGGTGCTACTTTATAACCAGCTGCTTTCATGGCTTCGGTTGTTTTAGCAACTCCCAATACATCCCAACTTTCAAAGGCACCAATTTCCCAACCAAAACCGGCCATCATTGCATCATCAACCCGATATAGCTCATCACTAATTTCTGGAATGCGGTGAGATATATAAGAGAACAAACCATAATGGAACAAACGATAAAATTCGCCAGCCTTATCCTGCCCGGCAACCAGCATTTTCAACCTTGTATACAGATCATCAATTGGTTTGGCTGCTTCAAGTGTAGCAAACTTTGGTTTTACTCTTGCACCATATTCCATGGTATCAAGATTTAATGTCAGAATTTCTTTTTCGCCGCCTGCACCTTTTGTCTTTTTGAAAAATCCTTGTCCTGTTTTATCACCCAGCCAGTTATTGGCAACCATTTTATCTAACCAGGCAGGAATATTGAATTGATCTTTTGCTTCATCATTGGGACAATTATCCGCAACGCCTTTTGCTACTTTTACTAATGTATCAATACCCACTACATCTGCAGTGCGGAACGTAGCAGATTTTGGACGACCGATTATTGGTCCGGTCAACGCATCAATTTCATCGATACTCAGGTTCAACTTTTCTTTTACATTCATAATCGCCATCATACCAAACACACCAACACGGTTGGCGATAAAGGCAGGAGTGTCTTTACACAATACGGTTGTTTTACCGAGGTAAAGATCACCATAACTCATTAAGAAGTCAACGATCTCCGGATCAGTATGTGGAGTTGGGATAATTTCCAATAAACGTAAATACCGTGGCGGATTAAAGAAGTGGGAGCCGCAGAAATGCTTTTTAAAATCATCACTTCTGCCTTCGGCCATCATATGGATGGGAATGCCGGAAGTGTTAGAAGTGACCAACGTTCCGGGCTTGCGATATTTTTCTACCTGTTCAAATACTTTTTGTTTGATGTCTAATCTTTCTACCACCACTTCAATCGTCCAATCACAACCGGCGATGTCTTTCATATTATCATCAAAGTTGCCGGTGGTTATTTTTTTAATTACGTCTTTGGTATAAACTGGAGAGGGGTTGCTTTTGATAGCCGCCGTCAATGCATCATTTACTATTTTATTTTTCTCAGCAGGCTTTGCATCAGGAGCCACATCTTTCGGTACTATATCTAATAATAATACCTGCACACCAATACCTGCAAAATGACAGGCAATTCTGGAACCCATAACACCACTGCCTAAAACGGCTACTTTTTTTATACTTCTTTTTGACATACGATAAAATTAGTTAGTTATGCAACTATTTCGTAATCGAAGATAAGAGTTTTTGGGAAAGTATAAAACGGATTGTATAATAAGCTGAATAGGGAATAGAACGTACAAGAGTGCGACGCAACTGGGTTGATAGTAGTACAGGAGCCCCGCAAATAATATTTAGTATCTAACTATAAGCTAATCTAGTTCAATCGGAGGTAAGCCCCGTTTTTCCAACTCTTTTTTATATTGTTTTATTATTTTTTTATTCCGCTTTACACCGGCACTGCTGGCCATGCCACTCATAGCAATTTTGATAAGATAATTAATGGCAGATCTGTCTCTGTCACGAATAAAAAATACATTCCCCATTCTGCTTTTATTGTTTTTGCGGATGACAAAAGTGTTGGCAGCAAAATTCATTAACCGGGTGAGTAAGGTCTTTCTGCCTTCTTCTCCATTCTTAAGAATCTGGATTTTTAAGTCTTCATAGAACATGTTCATTTCCCCGAGGGCAAGATATTCTCTGCCGATAGCCCGCATGTTTAATGTATCAAACCGACCTGATAAAACTTTTACTGAAGCCAATGGAATTATTGCAGGGTTTAGAATAGTGATGTCACCGGGTTTCATTCGCAGTGTCATTACAAATCCCCCGAGAGAATCTGTATATGATTCTTTTACCTGCAATTTTGTCCAGATAGAATCCATCACATAACCTGTTGCTTTAATGGTTAAACTATCCGTAGCAGAATAATCATAATTTTTTACATTTATCAGCGTTGCAGAAAGTCGTTTTACAGGAATTGTTCCTGCCATTTTAGTTTTATCACTTACTTCTGTGTATTCAATTTCGGCGTTAGTAAATGAAATGCTATCAACCGCCAATTGCAGTGGCAATTGTTTTAATAATCCTACCGGTAATGGCTTAATGATACCGGCATTGAACGGAATTTGTTTGTCTTTATAATCAGTGAACTGAAGTTTGTCGATGGTTATACGTTTACTGTTGAGAATATTGTTTTGTATATAATTATCAATATCCAATGGGCCGGCTTTAATGGAACCTGCCCGAAGAGTGATATAATCTTTTTGAAAAGTTTGATTTGCGAGGAAAGAATCTATGGGTTGAATGGGTATCAATGAAAATGAATCAAGCGAAAAAGTATTATTGACACGGTTGAAACCGGCATTGTACCAACGAAAATTATTATCACTACCAGTATAATGTCCGGTAAATTTTTCGAGGCGGAATGATTTATTTTCCGCCATCAGCTTCCTGATATTGCCGATAGAAGAAGATTTGAGATGGAATTCTTGTATGCGACCTGTATTTAATGCCACTCCTATTTTTCCAATGCCAATGCTATCCAATTGAAAATCTTTTACATCAACATTGCTAACGGTTGCCGACCATTCGGCTTCCTGTGCCACATTTTGTTTGAGATTGATATTTCTCAGGCTGGCTACTATTTTACCATTGCCACTATTAAACATATTTCCCTGCGGTGTGGTATAAGTGACATCAGTGAGAGTAACAGCCAATTGGTTTAGTGATAAGGAGCCTTCATTTGTTATCAAGCCATTTAATTGTAAAAAATCAGCAGCATTTTTAGCTCCGGCCCAATTGAAACGAACATTACCGCTATCAGTTTCCTGGGTATAATTTATTGCCGGATTTATAAGTCTTACCTGATCAATTTCAATTTTTGGAGCTGTCGATGATTGTTGTCTTTTTCCGCCTGAAGATTTTGCAATATCAATCACCGGCCTTGTAATTGTTATAGCATCCAGTGCAATTGTTCCATTCAATATTTTTTGAACATGTGGTATTAATGTAATGTTGGGCGCAGATACCGCAACACCTGTTTTATTTGTATTGTTTTTATAGCTTACTTCATTGAACAAAGAATTTTGATTATCTATTATATTGTAATTGCTAACAGTAGCGTTTAGATTTTCATCTTTAATTACTAAGTCGCTTCCTTTTATAGCCAAACCATCCAATAGTAATTTACTGTCAGGTTTTTTTACTAACTCATTAAAGGAAACAGTTGAAATATCGGTAGAGATTGTTTTGCCACCAGCCGTAGCATTAATAGTGGTATTATAGCCTTGTACATTTCTTAATTCAAGTGTGGATGTATTTGGTTCATCACTGTTTTCTCCGGGAAATGCTTTGATTGTAATATTCCCTTTTTGCCAGTTTACTCCATCGGCAAAAATATTTCCGGCAAATTCATCAACCTGCATTTTTTCTACAGCTACGTCTTCTAATAATACTGATAACTTTTTTGATTTGTCACTCACTGAAATATTTCCAGCACTAAAGCGACCACTTTTCCCGGTGTAGCGGATATCATTCAGGTATATATTCAGGTTTCCTGCCTGAACGCTTCCATTTTTAAAACTAAGTTGGGTAAGCGAATTTTTAATACCTGCAATTTTGGTGGAAGTAAGCAAGGAATTACTTTGAACGGATACATCAGCATTTTGTAATTGTATGCGTAAATCTTTTTTTAGCTTTAGATCAATTGCACCATCTACAATTTCTAGATATTGTAAATCCATATATTCATTTACAGCCCCCAGTGATTGAAATATAGTTTGCTTCTCTTTGGTGCTTGCTTTACTGGGAGCTGTATAGCTGATTTGCGGATAAAACATGATTGCCTGGTCGGCTTTCAATCTATTTTCAAACACAAGGTCATCCCAGGAAAGCCCCTGCAAATTGAATTGAGGAATACTGAACGAATTCATCGTTTTTCCAGCTTCCAGTTTGGTAAATAGGAAATTGCTCAACGTAATCCGGTCGTCTTTAAAAAGTATACTGTCGAACTTAATATTGTAGGCACTGTCTTTAATAAAATTATCATAATTGCGAATTGCCATTACAAAGCTTTTTACCTTAATGGGCTTTTCACTTTGCTGCTCAATGCTGAGTCCCTGCATTTCGAAACTATTATTACTAAACGTAAAAGAGCTGGGAATGTCATTTTTTATTGACTTGATATTAAAATCTGCATTGCTTACAATTACATGTTCCAGTTGCAGATCGCCGGTGAGTTGCTTTACTATATCTTCCAATTTAGGAGGATTTTTTGTGCCAGTCTTTTTTCCCACTTCTACCTCCAGGTTAAACTTGGGATTAATGCAATAAACAGAATCCGCTTTAATGACTTCTGCTTTATACAAGGTGTCAAAGTCAATGTTGGTCAATTTCAATACATCAAAGAAAACATTAAAGGAAGCATTATTGTTATCGGTTTTTATAGCAGCAATGGTACAGCTATCAAATTGCACAAGCTTATTCTGTAAGTTGATGCGAAAACTGCTGAAGCTGAGCCGGTGTCTTCCATCCGGAAAAAGTATGTCCTGGTTAGTACTTCGAAGTACTACATTATCACTAAATAAAATCTTACCATCTTGTCCCGAATTTTTATCGCTTACCTGCAGGTTGTCAATGTGAAAATGAAGGTTAGAGATTTTTACGGGCAATTGGTCGGGCGAAATTTTATTGATAAGCGTAAAAGTTCCATTGTCTATCTGAAAGCGTTTTATTTCCAGCAATTGCAAGGCATCCTGAATGGAGGAATATATCTTTCCCATTTCCTCAGGTATGGAAACATCGTTTTTCTCCACTTGCTCTTGCTTCTCTCTTGCTCTTAACCGGGTAACTTCTATGTGCGGACTTAATAAACTAAGAGAATCTATTTGTAATTGATTTTGGAAAATAATAGGCAGAACCGCTTTGGCTTGCAATTTTATTTTATCCACTGCAAAGCGATAGGCAGTTCCTGTTGTTAGCGTATCGGTGCTTATGAAAACAGCATTTTCAATTTCAATTTTTCTGCTGAAGTAACTAAAGCGAAGTTTCTTAATTTTTAATTTCAGTTTATTATTCGATTTGGACTCCACCAAATCTTCAATCATACCCTTAGCATGAGCCTGAAACCAAAAATGAAACCCTGTCAGCAATATTATAAGTATGCCGAGGATAATACCTGTGATTTTGAGAAATTTTTTTCCAGAACGGGTTGCTGCCAAGGTGCGGAAAGAATTTAAGGTTGAATTTACTGAAATTCAACGGGCAATAAACCTGCCACACCACTTTATAAGGGGAACTCTCTCTCTTTAGGTTTAAAAAACGATAGTTGGGTAAATTTTTACCGATTAACTAACGTTTGAACCTGGAGAAACTGGATTTTCAGGTTTCAGCAATTGTAATTTTCCATCGCTGTCTTCCGCAGTCAATATCATCCCCTGGCTTTCTATTCCTTTCATTTTGCGGGGTGCAAGATTAGTGACCACTACCACTTGTTTACCCACCATTTCTTCCGGAGAATAGTGCAATGCAATGCCAGAAACGATCGTTCTTTTTTCAGTACCCAAATCAACTTCCAACTTCAATAACTTATCTGCTTTCGCTACTTTTTCGCAGGTAGTTACCGTCCCTGCTTTTAATTCAAGCTTTGCAAAATCATCATATACTATTTCAGGTTTCGGGTTGGGTGTTTCGGGTTGTGAAGTTTCCATTTTAGTGTTTGTTGCGGGTTTAATAAGTCCGCTTTTCAGTTTTTCAATTTGTTCTGCAATTTCCGTGTCTTCAATTTTTCTAAACAGCAATTGAGGTTCCCTTAAACTATACCCCACACTCAGTAATTTTAATTTACCTGCATTTTCCCAATCAAGCATTTTGTCCACTACCTTCATCATGTGCAACATCTTCTTAGCCGTATTGGGTAAAAATGGATTAATTAGCACAGCAAGATTGGCACATAACTGCAAACAAATATGTAAGCTATTGTCAATTTGCTTTTGTGCTGCTGGATTTTCAGCTAACTGTTTAGCTACAATCCAAGGCTCTTTTTTCTGCATATATTGATTGCCTTTTCTCGACAGGTCAATTATTTGAAATAATGCATCTTTAAAATGATAATATTCTATGGCCGATTGCACTTCTGCTTTGGTATTCTCAATTTCAGCGATCAAAAACTTGTCACTATCATCCAAAATATCTTCATGTAGTGTAGGAACTTTTCCGCCGCAGAGTTTATGCATTAATACAAAAGTCCTGTTCACAAAATTGCCGAAAACCGAAACCAACTCACTATTCACCGCATCCTGAAAACCCTTCCACATAAACTCACTGTCTTTTGTTTCAGGAGCAATTTGTGTAAGGTAATAGCGAAGCATATCTACACATTGTCCGCCGCCATTTTCTTTCTTTACAAAATCATTAATATAATCCCTCATTTCCAGCTTCCAGTTACGGCTGGTGCTCATCTTATCCCCTTCAAGATTTAAAAATTCATTGGCCGGAACATTGTCTGGTAAAATATTTCCATGCAATTTCAGCATGATGGGGAAGATGATACAATGGAAAACAATATTGTCTTTGCCAATAAAGTGTACCAGCTTGGTGTCTTTATCTTCCCAATAAGGTTTCCAACTTGCCTCGCCGGCAGGCAGGTCCTTTTTATTATCTATCGCCCATTGTTTTGTGGCACTTATATAACCGATCGGCGCATCAAACCAAACGTATAAAACTTTTCCATCCGCTTCTTTCAACGGAACTTTTATTCCCCAATCCAAATCTCTTGTTACTGCTCTTGATTGCAGGCCACCATCAATCCATCCTTTACATTGTCCTGCAACGGTTGCTCTCCAGTCATCTTTATGTTCTTCAAGAACCCAATCTCTTAAAAACTGTTCATGTTTACCCAGCGGCAAATACCAATGAGTAGTTTTTTTCTTTATCGGCGTAGCCCCACTCAAAGTACTTACAGGATTTATCAGCTCGTCCGGACTTAATGTAGTGCCACAGTTTTCGCATTGATCACCAAAAGCCCTGTCGCTTCCGCAATTGGGGCAGGTGCCTTTAATATAACGGTCAGCTAAAAATGTTTTTGTGCTCTCATCGTAAAACTGTTCCGTTTCTTTTGTTTCCAATTCACCGGCATCATTCAGTTTGGTAAAAAACTCCTGTGCTGTTTCATGATGCAATGGAGAACTGGTGCGATGATAAATATCGAAGCTGATATCCAGGTCATCAAAATCTTCTTTCATAGCCTGGTGATATTTATCAATGATGGCCTGGGCGGTAGTTCCTTCCTTCATCGCCTGAATTGGAATAGCAGTTCCATGTTCATCACTACCGCAAACAAACACCACATCTCTTTTTTGTGCCCGGAGGTAACGGGCATAAATATCTGCAGGAATATACGCACCAGCCAGGTGACCAACATGTTTCAAGCCATTGGCATAAGGCAGGGCCGAAGTGATCAAATATCTTTTTGGGTCAGTCATAATTTTTATTTTTCCAGCTGCAGTGCTACTAGCATCGTCTGTTGTGGCCGAAGGCCTGTTATTTTATTTTCTTCCAGTGGAAGAGAATAAAATAAGCACTCTTCATCGTTCTGTCCGCCACCCAACTTTATGCAGATAGGCTGTAAGCTTGCAAAAATACCGGAATAGCAGGCATTGCCCAAAATGAACGAATTGGAATAACTTTAGGGCTTACTGATTAACCATGATTAAAATACCTCCCTACTTGCGAAAAGGCGATACCATTGGAATAGTTTGTCCAGCTGGCTTTATGATGGCAGAAAAAGTACAAACTTGTGTTGATACATTACAGCAATGGGGCTACCAGGTAAAACTGGGGAAAACTGTTGGCGGGGATTCGCAAACCTATTTTTCCGGCACCGATGAAGAAAGACTTAATGATTTTCAGCAAATGCTCGATGATGATGAAGTAAAAGCAGTGCTTTGCGGACGAGGAGGCTATGGCATGGGAAGAATAATTGATAAGATCGATTTTAAAAAATTCAAGAAACAACCCAAGTGGGTCATTGGATATAGTGATATAACTGTTCTTCATTCACATCTATATTCCAATTATTACATCTCATCGCTTCATTCACCAATGGCAGGTGCATTCAATGAAGAAGGGTATAAAAACGAATTTGTTCTTTCTCTAAAAAACGCTTTGGAAGGAAAGAAAATTAAATACAGCTGCCCGGCTCATGAGTTTAATAAAAAAGGAGAAGCTGTTGGCGAATTAGTAGGAGGGAATCTTGCGTTGCTATCTCATTTGGTGGGGACAGATTCCGATTTAAAAACACGAGGACGGATTTTATTTATTGAAGATGTTGGAGAACAACTGTACAATATTGACCGGATGATGCACCAGCTAAAAAGAAGCGGAAAATTGGCAAAACTGGCGGGTTTAATTGTTGGTGGGTTTACAGAAACTCAAAATACAGAAAGGCCATTTGGCAAAACTGCCTATGAAATTATTAATGAGCTTATCAGTGAATACAATTACCCGGTTTGCTTCGATTTTCCGGTGAGCCATTCAGATAGAAACTATGCGTTGAAAGTAGGCGTTGGATATAAATTAAGGGTTACTAAAAGCAAAGTAACCCTGGAAGAATAGGTCTAATAATTGGAGGAAAGAATAAATCTACCACCACCATTTATTTTGTAATAGCTCATATCGCCATATGATTTTTCGTTGACTATAATCTGATTGTCTTGAACAATCTGGTAATCTTTATACAACCAGGAAGAAATATTGTAGAAAGATCTTTTGCGGGTTCCGGTTACTGCTACTTCCAGAGATGAAATATAAGTGCCATCTTTTTTTGTGCTTACTAAATAAACTACCTGAACACTTGTAGTATCATCTCTTTGCTTTTGTTCTTGCACCAATAATAAATCAAAATTTGTATGTGTAGTTATTTTTCCGGTAAGGTAATAACTGCGGTTCTTTAATCTATTATTACTACCAGGAGGCAACAAACGGGAAAACCATTTTTTTACTGAATTGGTATCAAGTAATTTCATCTCTCCCTTTCCTGCATTTATTTGAACACTATCTGCTAACCAAAGCTCAGGTACCGATTGCAAAAGATTGGTATAAGTTGTACTATCTTGACTTTTAGCAATCAAAAAGGAAAAAGTGAAACAGAAAAGGATAAGGTGTTTCATCTGTCAAAGGTAGAGTAGTCTGCAAACGAAGTCAATACCCCAAATGTGGTATATTTCTCTACTAACGAAGTAGAGAATCCAGCTTCTGTTTGTATAAAGGAAACTCACTCAGGTTGTTATGTTTTCCCCTCTCAATTACTATTAATTCTGTTCCCGGCTTCTTTTGGGATAACCACTTTGCATGTTTAAAAGGAATTATCGCATCTTTTGTACCATGAAAAATACTGATCGGAGCTTTGATATATTTAAAATGCTCAAAAGTGGGCAACGAATATTTCGACATTGGCATTACAGGATACATAAAGAAATAATGTTTTGCTAACGCATCCATGCTATAATAAGGAGTTTCGAGAATCAGTTTTTTGCAATCCCTTACAGAAGCTAATTGAGCGGCTATCCCGGTACCTAATGATTTGCCATAAATAATTATATGCTCGGCAGATACTTTGCTAAGTGCCATTTTATAAAACGTTAGTGCATCATCATATAAAACTTGCTCTGTTCTTTTGCCGGTTGATTTTCCATAACCGGGATAATCGATCATCCATACCTGATATCCTTTGCTGGTAAAATCAGTTGCATACTTTGCGTAGCGGCTTATATTGGCACGGTTGCCATGAAAATAAAGTACAATGCCTTTGCTAATAGAATCCGGTACAGTGAATTGAACAATACTCAGGTTTTTTTTATCCGTTATTGGAATATTTATTTCTTTAAAGGGAATATCAAATTGGTACTGGTAATCAGCTGGTAACTTTTTCGGATGAAAAATAAACTTCTCTTGTAAAAAATATAAAGCAGTACCTATCATAATATAAACGAATGCTGTGATTCGGAACCATTTCCAGTATTTCTTTAATCTTGCCTTATTCATGAGGCGCAAAGATGGAAATAAAAAAGGACATGCGGTACATGTCCTTGCTCGAGGCATATAATTTAATTTAGAATCGGTTGAAGTAGGTTGCAATTCTATACCGGGCATCGTTACCAATTTGTTCCAGCAGAATTCGCATAATCTCACTTTCTGGTGGTGCAAATTCCTGTCTGCGGTTTACCAATTGCTTCTCTGTCTCACTTAGAGCTCTTGAATCACCAGTATAAGTTGCAAATTCAGTTGTCCAGCTATGATTACCAGTAAAATTATCACTCCATAACCAACGTCCATCTGTATCTCTTACTCTCACCTGCATCACTGCATTGGAGCTCATTGTTCTACGGGTTGTAACTATATCAGCATATACTTTTGCATATTCTCTTACTACGGAGTCAGGCTTATACACCGTTTCTTTTACCACAATTTCTTTCATAACTCTTCTGTTGCTACGGTTATCATAATATCTACCAATATTTACATTCGCCAGTTGCATATCAACTTCCTGGTCCACTCGTATATTTTGGCTACGGGCATCCCAACCAGAATAAAATTTTACAAACTCGTTGCCACTGCTATATTGGAGGTCTCTTATCAACTGGTCATCAAAATTATTGCCACCAATGTTATATGAGCTGTATACATAACCACCATATTGCTGCATAGGAAGAATAACCACATTTGTTACTGCATAGTCGTATGCTTCATCCATTTTTACAATGATATCTCTATGGCCGGGTTTAAATTTTAGAGCCGCCTGAAATTCACGGTAGGCGTTGCGATAACTTTGTTTATCGTAACGGTTCATAAAGGTTAATCCTCTATCATAGCGGATATTACCAGCTTTTTCTGCATAAGTTATTAAGTATGAAGAGTAGTTAACTGGATTTACAATATTAAATACTGAAGGCACTCTGTAAATCGCATCATACAACCGTTGCAGGGAGATATATTCGTTGTACATCCATTCCCATTTTAATTCATTGTTACTTTCTGCATTGGTACGTATGCGGTCTTCATGGTCATTAACAGCATAACGGTAAGCATTTTGAAGAACTTCTAATAACTTAGCATCATCTGGATCTTTTTGCAGTTTTTTTGCAGCTAATTCAACTGCTTCGTCGTAATTCCCTTTCTCATATAGTTTACTAGCTGTTTTACAAGAAAACGCAACCAGACTTAAAACGGCAATAAAAGAAAATGTGTAGAGTTTTGATTTCATAAATACCTCCATTTTAGTGTTTGACGTTCAAAGAATAGTCCATATTACACAAGAGAGTATCAATTATGCAATCCTTAACAGTTGGGTGGTAATATCATTCGAATTTGAGAATATCCCTTATGAAATTATGGTACTCATCAAAAGATGGAAGATTATTATGGCCGCCGCCGTGTATGCGAATCAGCGTAATTGTACGAGGGTTTATTTTTTGCAATGCCTCACTATGCCGGATCGGGATCAACATGTCTTTAGTTCCATGAATGATATAAGTGTGGCATTTTACTTTTGGCAACCAAAGATCAGTTCGCAAATGAAAACGTAACACTATTCGAACAGGAAGCATAGGAAGAAACCGTTCAATGACCCGTAAGAAATTGAAGTAAGGGGCATCCAATATTAAATACCGGGGGCTATTATCGGAAGCCAGCTTGGTGGCAAAGCCGCTACCCATACTGCGACCATAAACGATGAGATGATTTTCAGAGTATTCCTCCTTGAGTTTGTCATAAATGAATTGCATGTCACTCAACATATCTTTCTCACTTCTTTTACCAGTGCTTTTTCCAAAGCCACGATAGTCCACTAAAATTACATCGTAATCGAAGCGATAAAAATCTTTCGCATACCTGGCCCAACCTTTTATGCTTCTTGTATTGCCATGAAAATATAGAATCAACCCTTTCGGTTTCTCCCGGTGAAAATGAAGTGCATTGATGCGAACTCCTGGTTCAATATCAAAAAAATATTCACGGAAAGGAACATCATATTTAAAAGCAAAATCCTGCTTCAATTTTTCAGGCTTAAAGATTAGCCTTTCTTGTATAAAATAAGCAATGATGGAAAGTGCAGCAATGCCAGCAATGATATACCAGATGAATGGAGGCAAAGCAGTTTTTAGTTTATAGTTACCCTAACAAAGTTTTGTTATACAAAATTGCCGAGCTACAAGTCGAATCTAAGAAACTACAAACAATTAACAAAACTGTTTATTCCTCTACTCTTTTCAGCTTCAAAGTAGTAACCGGTGCTACTATTAGTGGAAATTTCTCGACGGTAACATTTGCAAGGTCAAGCCCAAATCCTTTTTCTTCGGAAAGGCTATGCTCTTTCAGCCAGAAATGGAATTTCATAACTATTCGTTCAAAGAATGGTAATTCATTATCCTGGCTCAGGTATTTCTCCATCACCATAAATTGAAAATCGCCTACGGTGTTACTGCTGGCCAGACTTTCGTACCGGCTGATGATATTTACTTCCTTATTAGCAACTAAATCTTCCACTACTTTACGAAACATTAAATTGATACGGGGTTCCATTCTAAAACCTAACCGGAAATCAACCCGGATAATATCATTGGGAATAATATGCTCCACTTTATACTCGCAGGTATACGGATCATCCACCGTATCAACATGCACAAACCAATATATATCGGCCCGTTTGGGTTTTTTATTCAGGATAGAATAAATGATCTTATGCTCAATCTCTTTCGGGTTATTGGCACTTGTTAAGTAAACAAGGTGAGTGGCATATTTAGGTACGGATTTATCGTTACTCAGCTCCTGTATTTTAGGCACATAATGCTCCATCCGCACAAACTCCACGTAGCGATTTTTGATTTTTCTGGCCCTGTACCAGATATACATTACGGCAAACATCAAAAAGCCGATGATTAAAGTAATATAGCCGCCATGTGTAAACTTTACCATTAAAGCGACGAGGTAGCCTATTTCTACTGAAATGTAAATACCGAGGAATATATAAATCCATAAGGATTTTATCCGGTGAAGGACGAGATAGTTGGCAAATAGAATAGTCGTCATCAGCATGGTTACGATAATTGCTAAACCATAAGCAGCTTCCATGTTAGATGACTTGCGGAAATAAAGCACTACTCCTACGCAACCCAGAAACATTAAAAAATTAATAGCCGGTATAAAAAGTTGGCCTTTTGCTTCTGATGGGTAGCGAATTTTTACCTTGGGCCACAAGTTTAATCGCATGGCCTCGCTAATAAGCGTATAAGCTCCTGAAACCATTGCCTGGCTGGCAATGATGGCGGCAGAGGTTGCAATAATCACCCCGGGAATTATAAACCATTGAGGCATCAAATCGTAAAAAGCATTAATACTTAGCGATTTTTTTACTTCATCAGTAATATGCAGTCCATTGCGGTGTGCAAGTAGATTTGCCCCCTGGCCGAAGTAGTGAATCAACAAGCAGGTTTTTACGTAAATCCAGGAGGATCGTATATTGCTTTTTCCGCAATGGCCTAAGTCGCTGTATAATGCTTCGGCACCCGTAGTACAAAGAAAAACGGCACCTAGAAGCCAAAAACCTTCGGGGTAGTTTTTAAGAAAATTAATTGCATAGTATGGGCTAATAGCCTTTAAAATGGAAAGATCATCGAATATATGGATGATGCCCAGTAACAAAAGCATGGTAAACCAAATAAACATGATCGGCCCAAACAGTTTTCCAATAGAGGCAGTTCCAAACTGCTGCATGAAGAAAAACAAAGCAAGAATACTTAATACAATTATAACTACTGCATCACTACCATCTTCAATACCCAGCGACGGTAATTGTTTTAACCCTTCTATTGCTGATGTAATGGATATAGGCGGTGTAATAATACCATCTGCCAACAAGGCGGCTCCACCAATCATAGCAGGAATTACCAACCATTTTTTTCTCCGTCTCACCAATGCATACAATGCAAAGGTTCCTCCTTCACCCCGGTTATCGGCCCGTAAAATCAGGATTACATATTTAATGGTTGTTTGAAGAGTAAGTGTCCAAATAATGCAGGATAGGGTTCCAACGATAAGGTCTTCGCTAACTATTCTTCCCCCAATAATGGCGTTGAAAACATATAAAGGTGAGGTTCCAATGTCTCCGTAAATTATTCCTAAGGCAATTAATAAACCTGCGGCTGTGACTTTGTTAGTCGGTATTTTCACTTTCTCTAGTTATGTTTTGTCACGGTACAGATTTTTTATTCTGCCATGTGTGATGACAAAGGTATATGCAAAATTTAATTATAAAGAGCAACTACCCAAACTTTACTATTCTTCCGGTTTTTGCGTCCATAAATAACCAGGCAAAGCAGCTTTCGGATGTTTTAATATAGTCGTTCGTATGCAAAAGACATTAACATATCATCTCTAAAAAAGCAGGCTCGATTTTGGCTGGCAACCTGTAACTTTAATAAGCAAAAAACCAGATAATTATGTCAGGAATAAGATGGATTTTCTTGTTGTTCGTGGTGGGTAGTGGAATTTCTGCGACTGCACAAAAAATTGTGTATTCTGAACCAGAAAAAGATGATACCCGTCGCCTTGACTTTGAGGTGGTAGGAAAAATAGGGGGTAATTTTTTAGTGTATAAAAATATAAGGAACCGCAACTGGATATCTGTACTTAATAACGATATGCAGCAAATAGCTAAGGTAGAGCAGGACTATGTGCCGGATAACGACCGGATGATCAACGTTGACTTTTTCCCCTACGCAGATTTTGCTTACATGATCTATCAATACCAAAAGAAGAACATTGTGTATTGTATGGTTTCTAAAATTGGGGGCAATGGAGAAAAAATTGGCGAAGTGATAGAGCTAGATACAACCCAGGTAGGTTTTTCAGCTAATAATAAGATATATACAGTACTAACCAGTGAAGATAAAAGCCAGATTGGCATTTTTAAAATAAACAGTAAAAACAAGAGAATGTATGCAATGACTACAATTTTGCTGAATAATAAACTTGAGCTGCAGAAAAAGAGCCGGTTGCCAATTAATATGGATGAGCGGAATGATTACCTGGGAGATTTTCAATTGGACAATGAAGGGGATCTGATATTCTGTAAATTCTTACGGGGAAATAATGATAATATTAACAAAGCGGCCTTTATAATAAAACCAGCCTTGTCAGATGAATTGATTTCCAAAGAATTGAATTTGGAGAAAACATGGCTGGATGAAATACATATTAAGGTTGACAACTATAATAAAAGGTATTTTATAACTTCTTTTTACTACCAGGAAAAAAGGGGTAATATTGAAGGCTTTTATTTTTATGTATGGGATAAAGTAAACAAACAGCCGCTAATTGAAACTACCAGTGTTTTTTCAGAAGAATTAAGAAGGGAAGCAAGGGGAGATGCAGCGCTGAAGATGGCTTTCAACGATTATTTCATTCGAAATATTATTACCCGAAGAGATGGCGGGTTTATTATTGGCAGCGAAGCATATTATACCACTTCCCGTTTCAATAATTGGAACCGCTGGAATTATTTATATGGTTCGCCGTATATGAATTCTTTCAATAATTATTATTACTCTCCTTATTATAATAACTATTGGTGGAATTCCCGCCAGGGAAATAGCGGACAAGCAGTTCGGTATCATGCAGATAATATTACAATTCTGTCTTTCGATAAAAACGGTCATTTGGAATGGAATAATGTGGTAGGCAAAAGTCAATTTAATGATGAGTCGGACGACCAGCTATCTTACCAGGTAATGAATACCGGCGATCAACTGCATTTTCTCTTTAACCAACAAGAGAGAAGAAACAACTTGTTATCTGATTTCAGTATTGCACCTGATGGTCAACTTACCCGCAATCCCACCTTAAAAAATCTTGATAAAGGTTATGAGTTTATGCCAAAGTATGCCAAACAGGTAAGTGCCCGGCAAATGATCATACCTTGTATGTATCGTAACTATATTTGCTTTGCCAAAATCGAGTATAACTAAACTTGCTAATTTTGTCCATTATCCGTGACAGGAATATTTAAACAAAAAACTCCGGCTAATATTTTTCTGCTGCTGGTATTGGGAGTACTTATAAAACTCCCGATGTTTCTTCGGCCACATATACCAACTAGCGATTCCGAAGAAGGGATTTTATTTAATGCGCTGTTGAAGTTTTTAGGGCCATTTGGCAAATCAAATCCTTCCTTTTACCCTATAATTACGTTTCTCTTATTATTTAGCCAGGCAATAATGCTTACCCGGTTTATCAATACGCAGCGGATGATGAGTAAGCCAACTTATTTCCCGGGCATGGCTTATCTATTGATAACCTCTTTATTTCCGGAGTGGAATTTTTTTTCAGCACCAATACTGGTTAATACTATCCTTCTTTTTATTCTTTCCAGCTTATTTAAAATATACAATCAGCAAAATGCAAAGGGAGCCATTTTCAATATCGGCTTTGCATTAGGTATCGCCAGTTTTCTATTCTTTCCATCCCTCACTTTTATTATCTGGGTATTATTGGCATTAGCTGTAATGCGTCCGTTTAGATTAAACGAATGGGTATTATGTATTCTAGGTATAACGGCTCCTTATTATTTTTTCGCCATTTACCTTTTTATTGATGATAGTTGGAGTTGGTCGGCCTTTCTGCCTCATTTTTCTATTGGATTGCCTTTTGTAAAACAATCGGTATGGCTTGCTTTTAGTGCTTTTCTATTAGCAATACCTTTTTTGGCGGGAGGGTATTATGTTCAGGATAGCCTCCGGCGTATGCTTATACAGGTTCGAAAGGGTTGGAGTTTGCTGCTTTTATATTTGCTGGGGGCCATTTTAGTCCCTTTTGTAAACAACAGCGATAGTTTTGAAAACTGGGTGATGGCGGCTATTCCTTTTGCTGCTTTTCATGCCTGCACTTACCTCTATTCCACACTGCGCATATTACCCTTGCTATTGTTTTGGCTTACGGTGGCATTTGTACTTGGCTACCAATATTATGGGCCCGGGTGGTAAAATTCCGGCTGTATTTCCCTTTGGTAAGAAATGGTGAAAAACACTTGGCGGCTATGTTTTATCTTTGCTGCTCACATACAGAAAATCAAAATATGAAATTTGGCGTTGTTGTTTTCCCTGGCTCTAATTGCGACAGAGATATGTTTGATGCGCTTAGTTATGATTTGGGGCAGGATGTTTCTATGCTCTGGCATAAAGACAAAGATTTAAGCAAGTTTAGTACCGAAGATTGTATCGTTTTACCGGGAGGTTTTTCTTATGGAGACTATCTAAGATGTGGTGCTATTGCCCGTTTTAGCCCGATGATGCAGAGTGTTATTGAATTTGCCAATGCCGGAGGAAAAGTATTTGGTGTTTGCAACGGCTTTCAGATATTATGTGAGTCGCATTTACTGCCCGGAGGGTTATTGAGAAATGCCAATCAACAATTTGTTTGCAAAAACGTTTTTATTACTAATCATACGGGGAAAATTTATAAGATACCAGTGGCACATGGCGAAGGCCGTTATTATGCAGATGAAAAAACGTTGAATGAATTAGAAGCTAACGGACAAGTAATATTTTATTACTGTGATGAAAAGGGTAATAGAACAGAAGCCTCTAATCCAAACGGGGCAATAAGAAATATTGCTGGCATCTGTAATGCTAACCGCAACGTATTTGGTATGATGCCGCATCCGGAAAGAGCTTGTTCTACAGTGTTAGGTAATATCGATGGAAGAGAAATTATTCAAACATTGTTGATGGCGGACCAACTGGTTTCTTAAATCCATCTGTAACCAATTTACAAAATTGGAACTTCTATATTGAGAGCAAAGCCTTTGTCCGGCATTGATTCAATATTTACAATACCTTCAAATACACTGATCCGGGATTTGATATTTCGTAATCCAATACCGTTAGTGATATTATTGTTAAGCATGCCCTTGCCATCATCAATTATTCTTAATGTAAAAATATTGGCGATTGTTGATAACGTAATTTCCACCTTTCGGGCATTAGCATGCTTTATTATATTAGTATATTGCTCTTGCATTACCCGGTATACAGCCAATTTTAAGTCATCACTTAATAAGGTTTCGCTATAATCATCATGAAGAGTAAAAGTTTCCATACCTGCTGTTTCCAGCATTGTTTGGTTTAGCCGGAACAGTTGCTGTAATAGTGTTTCAGCTCCCAAGTCGGGTGCTACCAGCTCATGAGCTATTTTTCTGTTCTCTTGAATAGCACTTTTGATATTTTCTATACAGGAGGGGAGTAGCTCTTCTATTTTTTTAGGATTTTCTTTTACCATTCGCAGAAGCATGTTGGTACCCACCAGTATCTGGTTCACATTATCATGCAGCTCAATTCCTATTGCATTGCGTTCATTCTCCTGTGCCTGGAGCATAGCTTTGGTAACCTTTTTTTGCTCATTTATTTTGTTTTCCAGCCTTTCCTTTTCCAGCTTTCGTATTTCGGAAATATCAATATGCATAACTACGGCCCCTAAATATTCTTTTCCCTGCAAAGGAGATACTACCATCCTAAACCATCTCTTTAATGCTGGAGAGTGGCAGGCATACTCAAAAACAAATTCTTTGACTTTATCTTTAAGAACAGATTCTATTCCTTCGGCAACTGCTAAGCCATCTGCCTTGCCATTTCCAACTGATTTTTTTGTAATAACAATATAATCATCCCCTATTCCATAATTATTTCCAATAAATCCGTTGTCGTCTGCAAAATTCCTCCATGCATCATTTATATCTACTATAATCCCATTTTCATTCAGCAGGGCAATATTTGCCGGTAGGGTATTGAGGATAGCCGACATTCGCTGTGCCAGTGCCTGCTTTTCAATAAAATTTTTATTTAATTTTTCTTCCGCAGTTTTTTGTGCGGTAATATCTCGTCCGGAAATACAAATACCATTTATATTACCGGATTCCCAAACCGGCGTTACAGAAAAATCAAGCCATCTTGTATTGCCATCACCCATTTCGAATGACCGTTGGTATTCCACAGTATTTCCTTCCAATACTTTTGATAGTATTTTTTTAAATACAGTTTTCCTTTCTTCTTCAATAAAGTCGTAAATGGGATGCCCCACTTGTATTTCTCTGTCTTGATTAAAAAAAGAATATTCACCAGCCTTGCTATTTAACTTTTTTACAATGCCATCAGTGTCCATTAACAGAAAACCTTCTGAAGTGTTTTCGAAAATAGCACGAAGGTGAATTTCTGATTGCAATATTTTTTGTTCTGCTTCTTTTTTTTCTTTTTCACTGCTCCGTTGTTTTAACGCAGCATCAATAGCCGCAGGCAATCTTGCTAATCTATCTTTAAGAATATAATCATCCGCACCACTTTTGATGATTCCGGCAGCAAATTCTTCAGACATGGTCCCAGTTACCATGATGAAGGGGATCTCTAATTTATGTTGCCTCGTTATTATCAATGCTTTTGCCGCATCAAACTGTGGCAATGAATTATCGGCGAGTATAACATCAGGTTGAAAACTATCCAGGGCTTTTATAAAGCTTTCCTCCGACATGGCAAGATGGAAAATACAGGGTTGATAATCCCTTTTTAGCACTCGTTGTACTATTTCAGCATCAGTGTGGCTGTCTTCCAGCATTAATATTTTTAGTGACTTTGTCATATTTGATTAATGAGGAGGCTGATTCAATAATAACCAGTAAAAGCCCAGGTTTTTTATAGATTCGGCAAAGCCTTCAAAATTCACAGGCTTCACTATGTAACTGTTGGCCCCCAGTGCATAGCATCGTTGTATATCGGGGTCTTCCTTAGAAGAAGTAAGCATAACCACCGGAATAATTTTTGTCCGTTCGTTTTCTTTTATTTGTTGCAATACTTCTATACCATTTATTTTTGGCATCTGTATATCCAATAGCACTACTTTGGGTACATAGTCCACCTGTCGCTGCCCGGCAAATTTGCCAGTGGCAAAAATAAATTCCAGAGCCTCTTCTCCATCTCTTACATGAAAGAGTTTATTGGAGAGATTATGTTTTTTAAGTTCACGAATAGTTAACTCCGCATCATTCATATTATCTTCAACAAGTAATATGTCTACAGAATTGAGTGGCATTTTTTTTCTTTTTAGATGATAAAATTATTTTTCATTTTTTTCATTGGTAACAGGCAGGCTAAAAAAGAAACAGGCGCCTTTGTTTACTTCGGCTTCAGCCCAAACTTTACCACCGTGTTTGGTAATTACTTTTTCTACAATAGCCAGTCCTATTCCTGTACCCTCAAAATCCTGTGAGTTGTGCAAACGTTGGAAAACTCTAAAGAGCTTGTTCCGGTATTCGTTATTAAAGCCTACTCCATTATCTTTTACAAAAAATATTTGCTGCTGCTTTTCAGTATAATGACCTATTGTTATTTGTGGCTTTTGGCTAGTTGATGAATATTTGATGGCATTACTTATTAGATTGGTCCACACCTGCCGCATAGTTGCAATATCTGCATCAATTTCCGGTAACGGTTCAATATGCCATTGCAGTTGTGGATTTTTATTTGTTGGTTTTAGTTCATCAATAATTTCCCGCACCATTGTATTGGTATCGACTGGTGCTTTTAGTAACTCTTGTCTGCCCATACGGGAAAATGCCAGCAAATCATCTATAAGATTGGCCATCCTCATTGTATTGGTTTTGATGACAGATGTTATTCGCATAGCCTCATCGTCCAGTTTACTGCTATAATCTTCTTCCAGGATATTGGTAAAGCCAATAATACCCCGCAATGGTGCCCGCAAATCATGAGAAACGGAATAAGAGAATGCTTCCAGTTCTTCATTCGTTCGTTTTAATTGTTCGGTACGGCTGATAACTTTCTGCTCCAGCTCTTCATTTAATTTTTGTACTTCCAATTGTGCTTTTTTGCGGTCATTTATTTCTCGGAAAAAGGCAAGTATCCGTTCTTCTCCCGCAATGGTTGCTTTTTTTAAATTTACTTCCATCCAGCTATCAGAACCGTCTTTTTTCCGTGTTAACCAATCAAAAAGTTGAGGCTCACCGGCTGCTGCTTTTTGCAAGTAGGTTACGGCATGAGTTACTGTATATTCAGGATTATCAGAAGTAAATATTTCCGGGTTGCTATTCAATATTTCTTCTTTACTAAAACCAGTTATAGCAACAGCTTTCTGGTTAACTTCAATAATTCTGCCAGTATCAATTTCGTGTACATATATGGCATCGCTTGCTTTGTCAAATATTTCCCGGTAGTTGGTCTCGGCACGGATGATGTTAGCTTCGGCTTTTTTACGCTCCGTAATATCGATAGATAGAATAAAAATTCCTTCGGGTATAGGCTGAAAACTAAGCTCAAACCATCCAATCGTACCGTCGGGAAATTTAAATTCATTTTCAAGATGAATAGATACCCGTTCAGCAAAACAACGTTCATATACTTTGTAGACTTCCGTTTGCTCAATACCGGGAAATTTCTCCATTACTGTATAGCCGATCATTTCATCCCGCCTGTATCTTGCATGTTTTTCAAATGAATCATTTATATAAATATATCGCCAATCGAACCCAATTATTTGTGCCCCTTCCAGCATATTATCCAGTGTGGTGCGAAACCTTTTTTCGCTGGCTATTATTTTTTCTTCCGCTTCTTTTCGTTGATGAATGTCCTGAAAACTACCGTATATTCTAACGCATTTACCATTTATAAATTCAGTTTCACCGATCGTACGAATCCACTTTTCATTATTTTTTGCTGTAATAATTTGCAACTCTTCATCCCATGGCTTACCCGATTCAATAGCTTCTTTTACTTTTTGGGTAATTAAGTCTCTACCGGGCCCTTCTTTATAAAAAATGATAGCTGTGGATAAATCCGGAACATATTTGTATTCCGTTTCATGAATTTCCCTTGTAATATCACTCCAATAAACGGTTTCGTTCACCAGATCTACCTCCCAACTTCCCATTCGTGCAAGGGTGTTGGCTTTATGCAGCAGGGTTTCCAGTTTTTTTCGTTGCGTAATATCCCTGAAGTTGAATACAATTGCTTTTACATCTGCATCATGCAGCAAATTAATAACAGTGCCTTCAACCCACAGATAATGCTTATCCTTATGCTGAATGCGAAATGATACATGGAGTTCTTTACCCGGATTTTTTATTAATTCCTGCATAATCTCTTTGGCAATTTCAATGTCAGCAGGATGGATATTTTTTAATATGCTAACATCTTTTAATTCTTCATGGCTCCAGCCGTTGGTACGGGATGCGGAAGGGCTTCTATAAATGACATTGAACTGGTCGTTCATCAGGGTTATAATGTCATGACTATTCTCAATTAATGCTCTAAAACGTTTTTCATTTTTTTCTATTTCTATTGTTCTTTCTTCCACCCTTTGCTCCAGTTCTTCATTTAATTTACTCAACGCATCTTCCGCTTTTTTGCGATCGGTAATATCCCTTGCTATGCAATACAATTTTCCGGTAATGGGATTGGGAGTCGCATTCCATTCCAGCCACAGGTAGCTGTTATCTTTTTTGCGGTAACGGTTAGTGAAATGCAGTACAGTGGCACCTGATTTCAACTGCCCGTATATTTCCAGTGAGGCAGCAATATCATCCGGATGAACAAAATCTATAAATGAATGATTGTATAATTCATTTTCGGAATACCCCAATATCTTAGTAAAACTTGGATTAACAATTTCAAAAAATCCTTCATTGTTGGCAATACAGGAAAGATCATTGCTGTGGTTAAAGAAGTACTGAAATTCTTTTATTTTTTTTTCCGCTTTTATTCGCTCTGTTATGTCACGAACAGAAGCGGAGATTAAAGTGCCATCTTTTGTAACTAATGGCGATAAACTTATTTCTACCGGAAATTTACTGCCATCTTTTTTCAATGCTTCCAGTTCCAGCCCTGCACCCATACTACGGACATGCGGATCCTGAGTATATTTTTCCCGGTGAGCTACATGTTTATGATGCAGCGAGGTAGGAATAAGTATTTCAACTGGCTTGCTGATAAGTTCATCTTTAGTGTAGCCGAAAAGCTTTTCCGTTTGCCGGTTAACTAATATAATCAGTCCTTTTTCATTGGCAATTACCATGGCATCAGGTGCGGCTTCTAATAAGCCCCTGAATTTTTCTTCTGATATAATCCGTTGTTCTATTTCCGCTTCTAAGGCTTTTTGTGGTTTTAAAGAAAAAATCTGAGGAAGATTTTTTATCAGGTAGAAAACGGTAACCCAACTTATTATACCAGTTACAAACCGGAACAGTGCACTTAAACGATAAGCAGGAATCCAGAAAGCAATAGCATCTAAAAGGTGAGTAGCACCGCAAGCCAATATAAAAGCGGCGAATAAAAAGTATAATTTTACAAACCGAATATCCTTCTTTTTTGAAAGATACCGGATGATTACAATTGGGATAGTGAAATACGCAGACCATATTAGTAAATCACTGATGATATACAACCAGCCATGAAAGGATGTCCATTCCCCGCAATGCCAGCGGGGCGGCCAGTCGCTACTGCTAAATAAGCGGCTAAAAAATTCACCTACCTGATCCATAGTGTTTAATTTATGGCTATGATATTTTTTCTTTTATGAGCTGATAGGAACAATCCTTTTCAGTGCTACTTTTTGGGCATTACAGGGAAATCATTCGTTCCTTTTTTCATCACATTTAATTCCCGGCCTGAATCTATCGTTCATACCGGGATACATTTACAAAATCTACTTAGTGATGATGATGTGTATTTATTAGTTCAACAGGTCTATATCCCAACAAATTCCCCGTCAGCATATAGACCCGTTGTAAAGGATTAAATTTTTGCTTATTGAAAGTGTTGCCTTGTTTCGTTCTGGCTATATAAATACATATAGTTTTACCCAATTCGGGGAGGGCAAGTGTAATAATAAAGTGTAGTATTTTTTTGATAGAAAATTTCATGGTGGCAATCGTTTATTAAACGTATTACTAATCAGGAAACACCTTATTCTCTTATCAGTTAAAAAAGCAACATGCTTTTGAATAATTGAATATATAATTCTAAAAACAGACCAAACCTTACACAAATGTTGCTTTTTAAATCAACATATAAAAATTTAATTATTCTACAGATTGGGGTACGTTTTTTTATCTAATCATCTTTTACTGATTTAAATCAGTTGAGAACCTGAAAATTGTCATATAAAACAACACTTCTGCTAAATAGCATTGCAGATATTTTGCTAATTAGATTTTTTTAAAATGACAAATCAAAAATTTTTGGTATGTATAGGCCAAAGAGTAAGAGAATTACGGATTAAAAGAAAAATTACACAGAATGAGTTGGCCATTCGTTGCAATTTTGAAAAGGCCAGTATGTCCAGGATAGAAGCTGGAAAAAGTAATATTACTGTTCTTACATTAAGAAAAATCAGCAAGGCTCTGGATGTAGAGATTGTAGAATTTTTCCGCAATCATAAGTTGGTTTCCATACTCAATAAATAGAATTGAGTAGCATTCTTTCTCTTCTTGGTCATTATTCTTAGGGACAATCAGCAGATTGGGGGGCTAAAAGCCAAAGGAGGTGCGGCATCATACTCTTTTACCTTTATAACTTGTATTTGTTACGGATAAAGAGTGAGTGTAGAAAAATGACCGTCAGAGAATATAATTTTATCAAACAGGGCTCAAAAGCTATCCTATAGCAACCTGTACAGCTCCAAAACCTACTTATCCTTAAATTGACGGGTTTTGTCATATTCCATACAAAAAATCAGGATTTTGATATGTAAATTTGCATATTCAATACTTTAACAGATTGGAATACACAAAAGCAGGATTTTTGCGTACATGAATTAACCAAATAAACAAATGAAGAAATTATTATTTATAACAGTGATTTTGGCCACCACTCTTATGAGCCAGGCTCAATTAAATCCTGTAACATGGACATTTACTGCCAAGAAAATTGATGATAAGAACTATGAGATTCATATGAAGGCCACTATACAAAATAAGTGGCACTTATATTCTCAAAAGCAGCCGGCAGACGCAATCATTGATCCAACAGAATTTGTAATTAATCCCAATCCTTTATTTAGTCTGGATGGTAAAGTTAAAGAGGTGGGTAAAATGGAAGTAATGAAAGATGCAGCTTTAGGCATATCCGCTCATCAGTATTCAAACACGGTTAATTTTGTACAGAAAATAAAAATGAAAGGGAAGGTAAAAACCAACTTTTCAGGAACTGTAGAGTATCAAACCTGTGATGATAAAAAATGTTTGCCGCCAAAAAAAGTTAGTTTTTCTGTACCGCTAACATAAACGGGGAACAAAAATAATTTTACATATAACGAGTTCTTAAATGGACTCGTTTGTTTTTTAAATGAGAATATCAATGCTAACTGTAAAAAAGATACTTGCTTTTTTTTGTACGGTCTTCCTGGGTATTGGCTCTGTGCTTGCACAAGATAGTTTGGGTGCTATAAAAGATTGGAAAGTTATCAGCAAGAAATTAGATGAAGGAAAATATGAACTCAGCTTTTCCGGAACAATCAGTGGCGGCTGGCAGTTATATGCTCCCAACCAGGTATTACTGGAAATAAAAACTACCGAGTTAAAATTTGCCGACTCCTCCATAGTACAGCAAGGTGATTTTGCGTTGCAAACAAAGCCAACAGAAATTAGCAGTGCAATTTTTGAAAATACTAAGGTTAGTGTATATGAAACAGCAGTTGAATGGAAAACTGTTATTGAGATTAGCGGTACGGTGCCGGCGAAACTTTCTGGCACTTTGTATTATACCTACGGAAAGGCAGATGAGTTTTACCCTGCAGCAACTTTTTTCTTTACCGTTCCTATGGAAGATGGAGTAGAATCAACATGGCAGGCCAAAGTGGCTTCCATTGATATTAATAACCCGGTAAGCCCTTGTGGTGATGATGGCACAAAAGACAAGAGTTTGCTGACTATTTTCTTTCTGGGTTTGTTAGGTGGTTTAATAGCTTTACTTACACCTTGTGTTTTCCCAATGATTCCGGTAACGGTAACCTTCTTTACTAAAAAATCTGCCGGTAAAAAAAGTGGAGTTGGCAATGCTATTTTATATGGTACTTTTATTTTCCTGATTTACATACTTATTACATTACCCTTTCATGTGGCAGGCAAAGCCATCAGCCCGGAGATATTCAATAACATCTCTACCAATGTTTGGCTTAATATAGCCTTCTTTGCCATCTTTGTTTTTTTTGCGCTTTCTTTTTTTGGCTTGTTTGAAATTGGTTTACCTGCAGGATTAGCAAACAAAATGGACTCTAAATCTGGCCTGGGAAATATTGGCGGAATCTTTTTCATGGCAGCTACATTAGCCATTGTTTCATTTTCTTGTACGGGTCCAATTTTGGGAACTTTATTAGTAGGTGTTGCTGACCAGGGGGCATGGCCGCTTACTGTTGGTGCGGCCGGCTTTGGTATTGCACTCGGATTGCCATTTGCTTTGTTTGCAATGTTTCCGCATTGGCTTCAATCCTTGCCAAAATCTGGCGGTTGGATGACGGATGTAAAAGTGGTACTCGGTTTTTTGGAATTGGCATTAGCAGTGAAGTTTCTTTCCAACGCAGACCTCGTAAAACAATGGGGGCTTTTAAAAAGGGAAATATTTATCGGTCTATGGGTGTTAATAGGTTTACTGACTGTTTTATACTTGTTAGGTAAATTAAGAATTGGACACAGCTCACCGGTAAAGAAATTCTCCTTCGTAAGGATTGCCTTTATTGTTCTCTTTGCATCCATCACTATCTATCTTATTCCGGGTCTTACCAATACAAAAGCTGCCGATCTTAAATTGATCAGTGGTTTTCCGCCTCCCAGAACGTATAGCGTTTATAATAATGAAAAAGGACAGTCAGGTGTTTTTGAGCCCATTCATAATGATTATGATGGCGCATTAAAGCTGGCAAAAGAACAGAACAAACCAGTGTTGATTGACTTTACCGGCTGGGCATGTGTTAACTGTCGAAGAATGGAAGAAAAGGCATGGCCGGATAAAGTGGTGGATAGCCTGATGCGAAATGAATTTATTGTAGTGTCACTATATGTAGACGAAAAAAAGAACTTACCATTGACGGAGCAGCGAATAGTAATGCTATCAAACGGAACAGAAAAATCAATTGTATCAGTAGGAGATAAGTGGTCAACCTTCCAGATAGAAAATTTTGGTGCTACCTCTCAACCGCAATATGCAATTATTAATCCGGAGCAGGTTTTATTAACGAAGACAAAATATTATACACCGGATCCGGCAGAATTTGCAGATTGGCTTATCTGCGGATTGGAAACATTTGCAAAGCAGAAAAAATAAAATTGAAATAGCAGCATAAAAAAGCCCCGTAACGTTTTATACGAGACGGGGCTTTTTCAATTTGGTGTCATTCTGTACCAGCCTTCCGGTATGGCAAGCAAACAAAATTCTGATTAGGGAATTCGTTTTACTCCGGATGGAGATACAGAATGACAAGAGCTTATAAAGCAATCTGTTTTTGTGTCATTAGTTTACGCAAATTAATCAATCCATATCTCATTCTGCCCAAGGCGGTGTTAATACTGCAATTAGTTGCTGCCGCAATTTCCTTGAAGCTCATATCTGCGTAATGACGCAATATAATAACTTCTCTTTGATCTTCTGGCAGGCTTTGTAACATGTCACGAACTCTGTCATGACTTTGTCTTCTCATCATTACTGTTTCTGCACTGTCTTCCGAAAAATTCAATACTTCAAAAATATCTTTATCATCACCTGTGCGGATTGTTGGCGTTCTTTTCACTTTACGGAAATGATCTACACAAAGGTTATGTGCAATACGCATAGCCCAGGGCAAAAACTTCCCTTCTTCCGTATAGCGTCCGCCACGCATGGTATCTATAATGCGGATAAAGGCGTCCTGGAAAATATCTTCTGCCAGGTACTTGTCCTTTACCAGGAACAAAATAGAGGTATATAACTTATCCTTATGCCGAAGCACCAATGCTTCAAGGGCATCAAGGTTTCCTTCTGTAAACAGATGGATTAATTCATGATCAGTTTGTTTGATAAATGCTTTCATAACTCCTACAGTTTAGGTTTGTTTGCATGGCATAATGCCACAGCAATTCAAATGGATATTGGCTTTGATTAATTCGGAAAAAAGTGATGTAGAAGTTTAGGCGATAGGCGGGTTAAATTTTAAGTTTTTCATTTTTTGGATATATTGGAAATTAAAAATAGACCTTTTCATCAAATTGCCAAACATTTGTGAAGGCAAACTGTAGTTTAGGGTGCTAAGAAAATGTTAAGAGTTTTGCTTTAAAATCAAGCCCAGTAAGGCTTTACCTTTGCAATACAAATAATGGAAAAAACAATAAAAGGGAAAAATCCCGCCAAATCGAAGACCGTAATTTCCGCAGAAAATATCCTTATCAAAGGGGCCCGGGTACATAATTTAAAGAATGTTACCGTAGAAATTCCAAGGAACAAATTAATAGTTGTTACAGGAGTGTCTGGTTCAGGCAAATCATCACTTACAATTGATACTTTATACGCCGAAGGGCAGCGCAGATATGCTGAAAGCCTGAGTGCTTATGCCCGCCAGTTTTTGAACCGGATGAATAAGCCAGATGTGGACTTTATCAAAGGTCTTTGCCCCGCCATTGCCATCGAGCAAAAGGTAATTACAAGAACTCCCCGCAGTACGGTAGGCAGTATGACGGAAATTTATGATTACCTGCGGTTACTTTTTGCCAGGATCGGAAAAACGATATCACCCATTTCTGGAAAACAAGTAAAGAAGGATGATGTAACGGATGTGTTAAATGCAATAATGAAGTTGAAAGAAGGAGATAAGGTTTTTATTCTTGCCACATTCAAACAACATAAAAACCGTGATATTAAAGAAGAGTTGAATATTTTGGTGCAGAAAGGTTTCTCCAGAGTCTATAGTCGTGAGATGGGAGTCAAGAGTCGGGAGTCAGGAGCCGGTAGTCAGGAGCCGGGAGTCGTTCATCGGATAGAAGAGTTATTAGAGTTAACAGATAAAGAATTAAAGACAAAAAAAATAACACATATTCTTATTGATAGAATTGTAGTAAAAGAATTTGATGAAGATGATAAACACCGGATAAGTGATTCTGTTGGTACCGCATTTTATGAAGGAGAAGGTGATGTGTATATTGAAGTACAGACTGAGTCTGGAGTCGTTAATCAAGAGTCGGGAAAGAAGCGGTCTAAAGACTCTGTCTCCCGACCCCCGACTTCGGACTCGAGACTCCTCCACTTCAACAACCGCTTTGAACTGGACGGAATGCAATTTGAAGAACCGCAGCCGAATTTATTTTCTTTCAATAATCCGTTTGGTGCCTGCCCTACTTGCGAAGGTTTTTCACAGGTGTTGGGCATTGATCCGGATCTCGTTATTCCCGATAGAAGACTAAGTGTGTATGATGCTGCTGTTGCTCCCTGGAAAGGAGAGAAGATGGATTGGTGGCGTCAGAATTTTATAAAAGGAGCAAAGCAATTCAATTTTCCGGTGCATAAACCCGTTGCTGATCTTACAGACAAACAATACAAACAATTATGGGAAGGCAGCGATGGGGTAATGGGTATCAATGATTTTTTTAAAGATGTAGAATCTCAATTGTACAAAGTTCAGTATAGGGTAATGTTAAGTCGTTATCGGGGCCGCACAGATTGCCCCGATTGTAATGGCTATCGTCTTCGCAAGGAAGCGTTGTATGTACAGGTGAATGGAAAGAATATCGGTGAATTGAGCAGTATGCCGGTAAAGGATCTGAAAGTTTGGTTTGATTCAGTAGAAAAAAAACTGAGTGCACATGATAAAGAAGTAGGTAAAAGAATTTTTATTGAATTAAATAACCGTCTTGATACATTATTAAAAGTGGGCCTTGGTTATTTAACACTCAGCCGTTTGGCCAATTCATTAAGCGGTGGAGAAAGCCAGCGTATACAATTAACAAGAAGCTTGGGAAGTAATCTCACCAACTCCTTATATATTTTGGATGAACCATCCATTGGTCTTCATTCAAGAGATACGGCTAACCTTATACAGGTGTTGAAAGAATTAAGAGACTTGGGCAATACAGTGGTGGTGGTTGAGCATGATGAAATGATGATGCGGGAAGCCGATCATATAATTGATATGGGACCGCTGGCATCCCATCTTGGGGGTGAAGTTGTAGCTGAAGGTGATTACGATGAAATTATTTCAAACCCGATGAGCCTTACGGGAAAATATTTAAATGGGGATTTAACAATCGATCCGCCAAAAAATGTTCGCAAATGGAATAGCTCCATTATCGTAGAAGGAGCAAGACATAATAATTTAAAAAACATTACGGTTGAGTTTCCATTGAATGTATTGTGCGTAGTAAGTGGTGTAAGCGGTAGTGGAAAAACAACATTGGTAAAACAAATATTGGCTCCTGCTTTACGAAAAATTAAAGGAGAGTTTGGCGATAAGATCGGTTTTCATAAACAATTAAAAGGTGATATAGATAGCATTGGGCAGATAGAAATGGTGGATCAAAACCCTATTGGCAAATCATCAAGAAGTAACCCGGTTACCTACATAAAAGCATACGATGAAATAAGAGACTTATATGCCAGGCAACCGCTGAGTAAGATGCGGGGCTTTCAACCCAAACATTTTTCTTTTAATGTGGATGGAGGAAGATGCGATACCTGCAAAGGCGAAGGCGAACAGGTGGTAGAGATGCAATTTCTGGCAGATGTACATCTTACCTGCGAATCATGCGGAGGAAAACGATTTAAGGAAGAAGTGCTGGAAGTAAAATATAATGATAAAAGTATTTATGATGTGCTGGAGATGAGTGTGGATGAAGCGATTGATTTTTTCTATGATGAAAAAAATTTAGCAAAAGCCATTCAACCATTGAGCGATGTAGGTCTTGGTTATGTAAAGCTTGGTCAATCGTCGGATACTTTATCGGGCGGTGAAGCACAACGGGTAAAGCTGGCATCCTTTCTTGGAAAGGGCAGGGCTAACAATAAGATACTTTTCATTTTTGATGAGCCAACAACCGGCCTTCATTTTAATGATATAAAAAAATTACTCGCCTCCTTTAATGCCTTAATAGAACAGGGACATTCTATTTTAGTAATAGAACATAATACAGATGTAATTAAAAGTGCAGATTGGGTAATAGACCTTGGCCCCGAAGCAGGGGATGCCGGCGGCAATCTTGTTTTTGCCGGCAAACCCGCAGATTTAAAAAAGAAAAAGGAAAGCCATACTGCAAAATACCTTTAACAACAGATAACTTTAATCAAGTTATTTAGCCTTTTTAAAGGCAGACTCGTAAAAATACTATGTTAGTCCAGTAAAAATTCCTGTAAAAACTTGCAAGTATAAACCCCGCCTATTATATTTGGTCTCCATAGCAAAAAGCTATCCTCCAAAATCCGTCGGTAAAGACCACAGACCCATTTCAAAAAAACAAAGATTGAAACCATAGGCATTTGTACAATTTGTTATTGTGCATTGTAACCAAAATATATATCCATTCTCCCCTTGAAGACCGCCAGTAAAATCCTCTTTTGTAAAACCACAACCGTATCGAAACCTTTTTAAAACTAAAACTCGAGAGCATGAAAAAGATTTTACTTATTGTGATGGCTGTAATGGGCATCCATTTTTTTGCAACGGCGCAAGCTGTTGGTGATTATCGTTCCAATGGTACTGGTAACTGGGCTACTTTAGGGACATGGCAAATATTGAACTCGGTAGGGCCAGAAGTTTGGGCGACTCCTACTGCGTTGCAAGGATATCCAGGGGAGTTAGCGTCTCCAGCAACCGTTACAATCAGGAACACACATGATATTACACTTAATGCAAGCCCCGTAAATGATATTGGGACATTAGTGTTTGCGGCCGGAACTGACAATACGAACCTTACATTCACAGGCACGAATGCTTTAACTGTAACTGGTGCTGTTACAATGAACGGAACAACTGCTAATTCTGGAAATCAGGCAACAATATTAAGTGTTGGTGCAGGAAGTTTAACTTGTGGATCTATTGCACTTAACCCCATTGCTGGCAATTTAGGTAGTACAAATAGACGGACACAAGTTACTATCTCTTCAGGAAGCGTTACTGTTTCAGGTAACATTACTTGTAGTGGAAATATTCAAGGTGCTGGTGGTGAGACAGGAATTGTTTTCTCTGGGGCAGGAACTTTAAATGTTGGTGGTACGTTTATGGCAAGTCCCAATTTTGGTTTTTTTACACGAGGTACAGGAACAGTTAATTATAATGGAAGCTCAGCTCAAACTATTAATGTTACTCAATATACATACAATAACCTTGCGATAAACAACACAAATGCAGCAGGTGCTACACTAGGAGCTGCAATAACAACTACAAATCTTGCAAATAATCTTTTGGTTGGAAATATTACTTCAGGAAGTTTGTTTAATTCGGGAGGTAATGCAATTACATTTGGTACAGGTACAAAAACACTTTCAGTGGGTGCAGGTTCAACAATGAATGCTGGCGGCGGTCAAGTATCTTTTGGCGGTGGCGGAGGTACTAAATCCGTAAACATTGATGGAACATTTCAAACTACAGATGCACAAGGTTTCTCAGGCCTCACTACCACTGCAATTAATTCTAATAATAACCCTACTATAACACTAGGCGCAAATTCTACCATTGAGTATAATGCTGGTGCAGCACAGACAGTTACCGATAGAACAGATTATAAAAATCTTACCATCTCCAATTCTACTGGTACCAAAACATGGACACTTGGCGGTAACCGTACTTTAAGCGGTAACCTCACTATTTCTGCCAACGCACCGTTTACATTAGCTAATGGAAATACTTTAAGCATTACCGGAAATTGGATTAAAAATAGCACTGGTACATTTACTCCGGGTACAACTGTTATAAATTTTAATGGTTCTTCAGCTCAAGATATTGGTGGTACTCAGCCAACTACATTTGGTGCTGTTACTATCAACAATTCAAGTGTTGCAGGTGTTACTCTTTCAAGAGATATTACAGTAACTGGTGTAATGACTTTGACAGATGGTGTAGTAAATACAGCTTCTTCAAATGGTCTTCTTTTAATCACTTCTACCGGTACAATACCTGGCGGTGGTTCTACTGCATCGCATATTGATGGGCCAATTCGTAAAACCGGTAATGCGGCCTTCACTTTCCCTGTGGGAGATGCAGGTATGTATTCACCAATAGCCATCTCAGCTCCAGACAATGCTGTTGATGCATTCCAGGCAGAGTATAGAAGAGCCAGTGCAACAGCTTTGGGCGGCATTACTTCTCCAGGTTTATACAATGTAAGTAATTGCGAATACTGGATTTTAGATGAAACAAACGATGATAATAATGATAACTCCATCAATGTAACAGTAAACTGGTTTAGTAATAGTGGTTGCGGTACTGGCAATTATGTTACGCTACCTGCAGCAGTAACTCTTGCTCATTTTAATGGTACCAGCTGGGATACACATGCTGGTACAGGAGCTGGTACACAGGTTACAGGTTCTGTTACCAGAACTGCGGTTACTGTATTTAGTCCGTTTGCTTTGGGTAATACAGCTATCGATCAAAATCCATTACCTGTAACTTTCGCAGATGTAAAAGCATTTGAAAAAGGTAGCGGTGTACAAATTGAATGGTCGAACCTTACTGAGAAAGATGTAGTTAATTATATTGTAGAACGTTCTGCTAATGGTAATGACTTTGTTGCTATCAGCCAGTTAAATGCAAGAAGCAACCAGACAGATAAGCAAAGCTATTTAAGCTTTGATGCGGCTCCGCTTTCCGGTACTAATTTCTACAGAATTAAAGTAGTAGAACTGGATGGCAAAGTTATCTACAGCAAAATGCTGAAAGTAGAGATCGGCAAAATAGTAAAAGGAATCACCTTGTATCCAAACCCTGTTACAAGCGGCGAGGTTACTATCGGATTTTCTGCTGCTAAAGGTCTGTACACACTGCGTATCATGAATGCAGCAGGCCAGCAAGTATCTGTAAAACAAATTGTACATCCGGGTGGAAATGTATCACAAGCGGTTGCCATTCCGGCATCGGTTAAAGCAGGATTTTATGTAATGATGATCAGTGGTGAAAACTATAAAGAAAGCAAAACCTTTGTTATTCAATAATAAAGAGTAGAATAAACTAAAAAGGCCGTTCCGTTTTAAACGGGACGGCCTTTTTTATTGTTTAATGAATTTTTGCTGCACAGCTTTTCCTCCGTTTATTACTGCAATGATATAGGCTCCGGAAGGAAGTGAGCTTACATCTATATTGGTGCTGGCTCTTCCGGCAGGCATATGTTGAATTTGCTTTTTTACTATTGCTCCTTTTATATCTCTAATAAAGATTGAAACTTCCTCTTTTTTCTCTTGTGTAAAAGACAGGTTGATGGAATGTACTGCCGGGTTAGGAAATACAGTAAAAGTTGTGGTTGATTGGTTCAAATCAAAGACAAGCACTTTACTGAAGCTGGTTTTACCATCCTTATCAATCATTTGCAAACGATAGAACACTTTCGTTTGTTGGCGGTTTTGTAAATCATTATCTGCGTAGCTGTAATTATTTCTGTTGCTGTTGCCGGAACCATTAATGCTTCCGATAGTATTGAAATTAATACCATCAAAACTGCGCTGTATATTAAAATGGCTAAACGCAGTTTCTTGTTCTGATAGCCATTGCAAACGAACAGTATTTTCGTTTAATACACCATTGAAATCCAATAGTTTTAAAGGAAGTAGCATGTTTAAACTGGTAATCATCCAGAGATCATTTAATTCTCCCTCAGTACTTCCATCAAAACCATGGCCGCCGAACAACCAAAGGTTACCATTATTATCAGTCCATGTAACACTGGCTGTTCTTGCACCTGATTTATTAGTGGGGTCAGGCATTCCCTGGGTGCCGTATATTCCAGGCTGGTCAACAATATTATCTCCCTTCATCCATGTCCAGGCATTAGTTGCCGGACTAAATTTCCAGAGGTCATTCAAATTACCTATGCTGGCAGCATCATTTCCAAAACCACCAAATAACCATAGCTCACCTGCTGCATCTGTCCATGAACTGCTGATATATCTTGAGCCGGGTTTGTTAGCCATATTGGGTTGCCCTTGTGTTCCATACTCTCCCAATTGATTGACAGTTTTTTCACCACTTACCCAAGTCCACTCGTTGGTTGTTGGATTATACTTCCACATATCATTTAATCTACCCGGACTTGTTTCATCAAATCCATAACCTCCAAACATCCAAAAGTTCCCGCTATTATCAGTCCATGAACTGCTAAGGTATCTTCCACCTGGTTTATTTGCACTGCCCGCTATGCCTTTTGTTCCATATACTCCCCGTTGGTTAATTGTTTTATCACCACTGATCCATGTCCATTGATTGGTTGCAGGATTATATTTCCATAGATCGTTTAATATTCCGTTGCCGCTTTCTCCAAAACCAAAACCGCCATAGAGCCAAAAGTTACCGCTTGCATCTATCCATGTGCGGCAACCATATCTTGCTCCAGGTTTATTATTTGCATGGGCAGTTCCTTTTGTACCATATACACCAACTTTGTCAATTGTTTTATCGCCTTTTACCCATGTCCATTGGTTGGTAGCCGGATTGTATTTCCAGATGGCATTTAAAAATCCAAAATTATTATCGGTATAACCATATCCTCCAAACAGCCATAGAGAGTTGTTAGCATCTGTCCATGATACGCTGCCATATGCAGCTCCGGGTTTATTAGCTGCATTAGCAGTTCCTATTGTACCATAGATACTATATTGTTCAATTGTATTGTCACCCTTTATCCAGGTCCAGTTATTAGTAGCAGGAGTGTATTTCCATAAATCATTTAAATAGCCCATTCCGGAAATTCCATACCCTAACCCACCAAACAGCCATAGATTACCTGTAGTATCACGCCAGGTGGTGGAATAGTTTCTTGCTCCGGGCTTGTTGCTACTATTTGCAACGCATTGTGTTCCGTAGACTCCTGTTTGATCAATTGTATTATCCCCCTTCATCCATGTCCAGGGAGTTTGTGGTAATATTTGTGCTGATGAGATTGATGTGTATAGTAAAAACGCAATGATGGGTAAGGTGGCTTTCATGGTGGTTTGGATATTGGATACAACCAAACTTAGCGAACAAAAAAGCCAATGTCAATCAAAACAACGACTAAAAATGGAGAATTAGTGGTTACACTTAGTGAGAGCAAGAATTACTCATTAAGCAACTGTGTTGTAAGAAAAAGAATAATATCGGTTTTGTTTTTTTCATAGGCAAAATCAGTTCGCCTACTAACGGATAGCTACACATTTTTTTAAAATATTTCAACGTACAATTTCATTTATTAGTTAGGAATAATACAAAGAATGATTGTAAAAAATCTTCTGTATGTATTCGCTTATTTACTGTAAATCCGGTAGCGGATTTAAACAGGAGTGTTGCACATTATATTTCTTTCTATTCGTATTTAGTCTTAGTAGAATTACCTGATTGCCGGACATTAGAGGTTTTCTAATCTCATTTTTTAGGTACTTACACTTATCGAAACCTATTTTCGTAAGGTAAAACCAGTAAATCAGTAATGGTTTACTCCTAAAATCCACTATCATGAAAAAGCTGCATGCAAAAACAGGCAAATTTTGTTTGTACTTTATTGCTCTGATCTTGTCACCGATAATTGTTGCCGCTCAAAAAACCTGGGATGGCGGTGGCGATGGAATCAATTGGAACAGTGCCAATAACTGGAATCCTAATGGAGTGCCAGGTGCTGGTGATGTGGTTCTATTAAATACCAACACTACATTTACTATTCTAAATGTTCCTACCCAAAATATTGGTAAGCTACAAGTAACGGGAACCACCAATGTAACATTAAAGCCCAACACATCTGGAAACAGAACATTGACAGTTACAACTGCTGCTACTGACGCTATATTGATTGATGCAGGAGCAACACTTACGATTGCTGGCAGAAATAACGGATCGAACGACAGGCGACTTATTCTCACCACTTCCAATACTACTGGTTTAGAAGCTGCAATTAACGGAACAATAAAAGTGGAATTGGATGTTGCGGGACAACCTAATACTTATGGTGTGTTTACCAAAGGAGGAGCCAATGCAGTGTTACGAATGAATAGCACTGCTACTTATATTCATGATGTAAACGGAAGTGCTATTCCAACAGCTATATGGAATACTGCTGCAAATTGCAATATAACTGGGGTAACTTCCATGGTTCCCGGTGGTCTTGATCAGTCCTTTGGAAATTTTTCGTGGAACTGCCCGAACCAAACTACTGCAATAGATTTTGACGGAGAACTTACAACAGTAGATGGAGACTTTACAATTGGCAACAGCAACAATACGGTATCACTTGCAACAGATAATAACAGCACCTATACGTTGAATATTGGCGGCAACCTGGTGGTTAATGATGCAACCTGGTTATCCATCACCAATGGCGATAATATTACAGCCACTGTAAATGTGGATGGCAACTTCATTATGACAGGTGCAACTTCCACATCTACCTATTTTGATTTTCATATTGCAAGCGGAGGATCGGTTACATTAAATAAAATCATACTCAACGTAGCTGGTAACTTTTCTCAATCCGGTGGCATGTTTGATTTTGCATATGGAAGTTCTAACGCCGCCAATTTTACGGAGCTGCATATTGATGGTGATTTTTCAGTAACGGGTACAGCAATAATGACCACTTCCACCACTGATAATTCAATTGCTAATGGAACAATAACTTTTAATAAATCAGGAACACAAACATTTTTGGCATCAACACCTGCAAATATTTCGTACACCAATTTTACGATTGTTAATAATAGCCGTGTGCAGTTATTATCATCTGTTCAATTATCAAGCAGCGGCACAGCCGTGTGGGGCGGGCATCTCATTATAAACAATGAAGGTGTATTAGATGCAGGTACTCACCAGGTAGTTAGCTCTACCGGAGCAAGTGCCGGAAGCAATAATGAATTTATATTACATCCGGGCGGCGGTTTAATAACGGCTAATCCAGATGGAGTGCAAAATGGAAATACAGGAACTGTATCAACTTCGTTAGCTACCCGAACATTTAGCAGCGCAGCTAATTTTACGTATAATGCTTCGGCTATACAGAATAGCGGAACTTTTACTACTACTCCCCATGCCAACCAGGTAAATAACCTTACCATTAATAATAGTGCCGGTAATACAACTACAGGAGTTAGTTTAGAACAGCCAATAACTGTTGCTGGTACATTGAGTCTTCAAGCTGGTCATATAACTACTTCCGGTAATTTGCTTACCATGGATGCCGGAAGTACAGTTGCTGGTGCAAATTATACTTCGAGAATTTCTGGTGGTTCCGACAATTCATTTGTAAACGGACCGATGCGCAAAAATGGAAACACGGCATTTCTTTTTCCAATCGGTAAAGTAAATGCGGGCCATAGATATACAGGTATATCAGCACCAGCTTTACCGGGTGATGCATTTACAGCAGAATTTATCCGTGCAAGTGCAGCTGGTCTTGGTTCAGTTTCCGCACCCGGACTTTATCATGTTAGTGCCTGTGAGTATTGGGATTTATCAAGAACGGCCGGTACTTCTTCTGTAAACGTTACATTAAGCTGGAGTGGAAGTAGTAATTGTAATACTGCCGCATATGTAACAGATTTAACTTCTATTGTTGTAGCTCAGTTTGGTACATCCTGGAGCAACTTTAATAATAATGGCGGTAATACTGGTATTGTATCCAATGGTTCTGTAACATGGAACAATGTTTCTGCCTTCGGATTTTTTGCATTGGGAAGTTCCAGTGCAGGGGCAAACCCATTGCCTGTTAAATTTTCTTCTGTAAAAGCATATACTGCAGGTGCTGATAATAAAATTGAATGGATAAATGAAACCGAGGAAGATGTAGAAAGATATGAGCTGGAAAGATCGGGAGATGGAATAAATTTTTCAACTATTCATATCCTGACACCACGATTAAATACAGGTGGCAGAGCCAGCTACAACGAAGTTGACCGAGTGGTAAACCAGCAAACTTTTTTTTATAGAATAAAAGCAATCGAAAAAAGCGGACTGCTTAAATATAGTTCCATTGTAAAAGTTAACAGAGAGCAAGTTGATTATTTTACGATCTACCCCAACCCGGTAAAAAATAAAATAATAGTGATTGAGTTGAGTAGCGAAGGCCGTGAAAACTATACTATGCGTATTATAAACCAGGCAGGACAGCAAGTATATTCAACCAGTTGGCAGCATAATGGTGGCAATGCTGCCAGAACAATTGAACTGCCTGCATCAATTACCCCCGGATTTTATGTTGTAAATATCAGCGGAGCTGGAAAAAACCGGAGTACAAAACTTATAGTTCAATAACAGTAAAAACCCGAAATGATTGGAAAGGTTATCTCAACTTGTCTAATGACTTTACAAGCTTTTCATCCTTTCTTATATTACGAAAGGCCATAAAATAGGATATAATTATTGCTACAGGAAGTATAGACCATAATGCCGGTGTGCTTGCTAACAATTTATTCATACCTAAAATATAAAGTATGAGTATGCCAATGGATACCAATAAACCTAGTAAGCATAATTTAATTTGCAGCTTGCGATCTTTAAATAGAAAGATTGTAACAGCCGCAATACCAATTGCAGCAATGGTGAGAATAAGTATAAAAAAGTCTTCCCCTGCTACAAAATCTACTCTTTCCTTCATCGTTGTATTTACTACTATTTTTTCTCCTACAGCAAATGGAAACATAAAACTAAGAACACCTGCGATAGTAGCTAATAGTAACCAGAGGGTTTGTTGACGTTGTATCATTATAAATATTTTAGTTCATCAATAATTTTATCCTAACTCAGGATACAAAGGAAACTGCTGCATAAATTCTCTTACTTCAATCTTTACAGAGGCAATCACTGCTTCATCATCTGCATTCATCAACACTTTATCAATCATACTAACTACGGTTTCCATATCAGCTTCTTTCATTCCTCTTGTAGTAACCGCAGGAACACCAATTCGGATACCCGATGTTACAAATGGCGATTTATCATCAAACGGAACTGCATTTTTATTCAGCGTTATATGTGCTTTGTCTAATGTTTCCTGTGCTTTCTTTCCAGTCAAATTTTTATTTCTAAGATCGATCAGCATCAAATGATTATCGGTTCCCCCACTAATAAGCTGGTATCCTCTTGCTACTAATGCTTTGGCCATTGCCTGTGCATTGGCAATTACCTGTTGTCCGTATGCTTTAAATGAACCATCTAAAATTTCACCAAATGCGACTGCCTTAGCAGCGATCACATGTTCTAATGGTCCGCCTTGTGTACCCGGGAATACTGCAAGATCAAGCAGCGAACTCATCATCCTTAAATTTCCTTTTGGATCTTTTAAGGCCCAGGGGTTTTCAAAATCATGACGCAGCATGATGATGCCGCCTCTTGGTCCACGCAATGTTTTATGTGTAGTAGAAGAAACAATATGACAATGATCAAAAGGGTCGTTTAATAAACCTGCAGCAATCAATCCGGCCGGATGAGCAATGTCAGCAAAAACAACGGCACCAATTTCGTCAGCTACTGCACGGATACGTTTATAATCCCAATCACGGCTGTATGCAGATGCGCCACAGATGATCATTTTTGGTTTTTCGCTGCGGGCTATAGCTTCCAATTGTTCATAATCTACTATACCATCTTTGGTAACACCGTAGTGTAATGCATGATAAGTTTTACCGCTAAAGTTTGCAGGACTGCCATGAGTAAGATGTCCGCCCATGCTCAGGTCAAGGCCTAAAAATTTTTCACCTGGTTTCATTACGGCTAAAAATACCGCACCATTGGCTTGCGCACCACTGTGCGGCTGTACATTAGCCCAGGAGCAATTAAAAACTTTTTTTAGTCTTTCGATTGCCAGTGTTTCTATTTCATCTACCACTTCACAGCCCCCGTAATATCTCTTTCCGGGATAGCCTTCTGCATATTTATTGGTAGGCACTGTTCCCATGGCCTGCATTACTTGCAGGGAAGTGAAATTTTCAGAAGCAATTAGTTCAATACCGTTTCGCTGACGGTCAAGTTCTTTGTTTATAAGGTCGAAAACCAGTGTGTCTTTTTGCATGCTGCAAAATTAAGTGAAGACGAATGAGAACCGCAGGAAATAGCCCTGCTTTTTGTTTATTTCAAAAGTGTTACTTTCGTTGGCTTTTGATTAGTACATAAAAACCACCATGGTTCATCAATGAAAGCTATTATACCAGTAGCAGGCGCAGGCACCAAGTTGCGTCCACATAGTTACACGCAGCCCAAAGCACTTATACCTTTGGCCGGTAAAACGGTTCTTAGTATTATTATAGACCAGTTAAAGGAAGTGGGCATTAACGAATTTGTTTTTATTGTTGGTTATCTCGGCGATAAAATACAGGATTATGTAAAGGCTAAGCATCCTGAAATAAAGGCTCACTATGTTCACCAGGTAGACAGGCAGGGAGTTGGTCATGCGATACGACTAACCCGAAGTATTGTTAACCACGACGAAGTGCTAGTGGTGTTGGGAGATACCATTTGTGAGTACAATGTGCAGGAAGTGGTAGATAGCCCTTACTCTATGATTGGAGTTAGAAAAGTGGAAGACCCCCGTGAGTTCGGTGTAGCAGAAATTGAAGACGACTGTTTTATTAGTCGGGTAGTGGAGAAGCCGCAGATCCCAAAATCAAATATGGCACTGGTTGGTGTTTATAAAATAAAGGAAAGCGACCAGATGTTTCAATGCCTGGAGAATAATATCCGTGCAGGTTTGCGCAGCCATGGTGAATACAGTCTTACAGATGCATTGGATTGTATGATACAAATGGGTGTAAAGTTTCAATCTTTTAAGGTAGAGAACTGGTTTGATTGCGGTCGTAAAGAAACCATGCTGGAATCAAATGCATTGTTATTGAAAAAATTTGCTCCTAAAATAGATGCTTCACAATACGAGAATACGGTAATCATTCCTCCGGTTAGTATTGGCGCAGGTTGTTCTATTAAAAATTCTATCATCGGCCCTAATATATCCATTGGCGAAAACACAACTATAGATTATTCGATTGTAAAAAACTCTATCATAGGTTCATTCTCCAACCTGTTTGATATTGTATTGGATGATTCAGTTATTGGTAGCGACACCAATCTTCGTGGTGAAACCCGTTCGTTGAATATCGGGGATAATACTAGTATAGATCTGGGATAAGCTGTAAGCTTTAAGGTGTCGGTTGTCTGATGTCAGGCAACATGAATTATCTTTATAGAATATCAAAGACCTTCAACTGATGACACCTGACAACGGGCAACCGACACCTTTTAACAATCGTATCACCAAACTTTTCAGTATTGATTTTCCCATCATTCAGGCCGGTATGATATGGGCAAGCGGCTGGCAATTGGCAAGTGCAGTAGGTAATGCCGGAGGTTTAGGCATACTAGGCAGCGGTTCGATGTATCCTGATGTCTTAAGAGAACAGATCCTTAAATGTAAATCTGCTACTAACCGTCCCTTTGGTATAAACGTACCCTTACTGTACCCCGATATTGACAAGCATATTCAGATCATCTTAGAAGAAGGAGTAAAAATTGTTTTTACTTCTGCCGGTAACCCAAAGACATGGACAAGCGTCTTAAAAGAAAAGGGTGTAACCGTAGTGCATGTTGTTAGCTCTTCGAAATTTGCAAAAAAGGCGGAAGAAAGTGGTTGTGATGCTGTAGTGGCAGAGGGATTTGAAGCTGGTGGACATAATGGGAGAGAGGAAACAACAACGATGGTTTTAATTCCAGCAGTTGTGGAGGCCGTGCAAATACCAGTGATAGCTGCGGGGGGAATCGGAAACGGAAGGCAAATGCTGGCAGCGATGGTGTTGGGGGCTGAAGGAGTACAAATGGGCAGCCGGTTTGTGGCAAGTGAAGAAGCGTCATCGCATATTAATTTTAAGAATAAAGTAATAGAGGCGCAGGAGGGTGATACACAACTGACGTTAAAGCAATTGACACCAGTGAGATTAATGAAGAATAAATTTTTTCAGGAAGTGCAGGATGCACAGCAAAAAGGAGCAACGCCAGAGCAGTTAGCTGCTTTATTGGGAAGAGCAAGGGCAAAGAAGGGTATGTATGAAGGTGATTTAGAAGAAGGTGAGTTGGAGATAGGCCAGGTAAGTGCTTTGTTCGATAGTATTTTACCAGCAGGCGAAATAGTAAAAAATGTGTGGAATGAGTTTAATGAATTGTTGCTGAATCCGGTAAAAAAGTTTTAATTTTATTACTGTCTTAGGTATTATGATGTGTGATAAGAAGGTTAGGATAACCAATCAAAATAATAACCATGAAACAAAAATTTTTCATCCTTGCAATTTCCCTGTTGGGTTTTGCTGCTGCTAAAGCCGGTGACGTAGCCCCTGATCCTGGTGCTGGTAAAAAAGATGACCTGAATGGTACAGTTATACATTCAGAGAGTAAAAAAGCAATAAAGGATGTAAGCGTAACCGCTTACCTTGTTTCCAAGAAAGAAAAAATTGTAATGACTGATGAGGAGGGTGGTTTTGCATTTGATGAACTGAAGCCCGGCATTTATAAATTCGTTTTTGAAAAAGCTGGGTTTAAAAAAATTACTAAAGAGAAAGTAGTAATCAAAACAGATGAAGCTTTCCAGTTAAATATAGAAATGATCGAGAATAATAATTTTGAAGTATTGCCTTCCACTTTTGGCTTTGGTGCAGTAAAGTAAAAATTCATTGATACGATATAACTAAAAGTCCCGCATTAGCGGGACTTTTTTGTTTTTCAGGGCTGGCTTTGGTTAGCTATTATTTTAGTCCATATCTATATCAAAATCATCATCACTTTTTTCAATGTTGAAATTTTTGTGTTTCTCCAAAAAGCTGCGATATTTATTATACGTCTCAGCTGAAGCCTTTTTATCATTGATGAACAGTTCTCCGTCTTTATGTTTTAATTTATAAGCTTCTTTTTTGTTGATCAGGCCATCTTTATCCAGACCATCTACAAATATTTTGTACTCTTTAATTTCTGCTTTTGCTTTTTCAACTTCTTCTTTAGCCTTTTCTATTTCTTTTTCCATTTTAGGGCCCAGTTCTTTCATTTCTTCGCTCAATTTTTTCATATTAGTTTCCAATTCCTTCATATCAATATTCTTTACTTTATTCATTTCGTCTTTAATCTGGTCCCAGTTTACTTTAGCTAATGATTCTGCAACCTCTTTTTGAATTTTGGCCATATCAACATTCTTCATTGCTTCGGCTACCTCCTTTTGTATTTTTTCAAAATCAACTTTGGCCAGCGTCTCGGCTATTTCTTGCTGAATTTTGGCACCATCAAAATCTTTCATTGCCTTTTCTATTTCCAGCTTAATCTTATCGCTGTTGAAATTCTTCATAGCCTCCGCAATTTCTTTCTGCGCTTTTTCCATTTCTACTCTAAAGTCGGTGGAGTTTAACTCATCCAACACATCATCCAGGTCTCGAACTTTTTTATCCTTGTCTGTTTTCTTTTTTGGAGTGGTGTCATTTACAGATTGCTGATACTTGCCGGGTGTTTGTTTATAGTCCCAGGATACTAATCCAATGGTTAATGCTATTGCTACAAGGGCAAGCAAAAGATTTCCACGTTTAAGGTTGTTTGGTTTCATGCGTTTAATTTTTAATAGTAAGAGTTGATTCACGAAATATTTCGTATCAAATATACGATTGATTTCGTATTAAGCAACTTTCAATGGTATAAAAAGAAAATTTTAACAAAAAAGCCACCCTGCTTTTACAGGATGGCTTTTACTATTTACAAATCAATTAGTTCTTTCTGAAAGCCCATTTAAGCATCTCTTTCCAGCTTGGCTTTTTACCATACATTAATATACCCGTACGGTATATTTTGCCAGCAAACCAAACCGTAACAATGAAACTCAGTACTAATAATGCCATTGATAAACCTAACTGCCACCAGGGAACGGTATTGGGTACACCAAATGGAATCCGGGCCATCATAACAATTGGTGAGCTAATTGGAATGATGCTGGCCCATATAGCAATCGGACTAGTAGGATTGGCAATTGCCGGAGTCATCAACGCAATGGAAATTATAACCAACATGGTAATTGGAAAACTTAAGGATTGTGCCTCCCGCATATCTTCGTTTACAGCACTGCCGATGGCTCCATATAAAGACGCATAAAAGAAAAAGCCGGCGAGAAAATAAAATCCAAAGCAAAATAAGATCAAGGGCACATTCACACTACCGAACATAGCTTGCATAGCCCCTATCAACTGGTTAGCCATCCCACCACCGCTGCCTGAAACCTTAGCAACATTGTATATAATAATCACAAATGTTATCCATAAAAAAAACTGTGTTAAGGCTACTAAGCCAATACCAAGTATTTTACCCAGCATCATTTGAAAAGGTTTAACCGATGAGACGATCACTTCTGCAATACGGTTTGTTTTTTCTTCCATTACTCCCATCATTACCTGGGAGCCATAAATAAGAAGTATTAGGTAAATAAGTAACCCACTGACATAGCCAATGCCTTCTGCGGTTTTTACATCGGCTTTTTCATCGTCTATATTTGTTGACTTAAGTGTAATACGACTAGCTGCCAGAATTTGTTGTTTTTCAACATCGATTTGTAAAGAGTCGTTCTTTATTTCATTCCAAATGCGATTGAGTTTGGCCTCAACCGTTACGGTTGAAGAACTGCCGTATGATTTATTGGATTTTAATTGCAAACTATCGGTACCGGTTTTCCAACTCATAGCCGGAATTACAATGTATCCGTCATATCCATTCGACTTATAATCAGCTATTATTTTATCTGCATTTTTAGTTTCTGGTATTAAGGTCGAGCTATTATCAATTGCATTTTGTTTATTAAGCCGCTCTTTCGAAAAATAGCCGGAATTGTCAATTACTGCTATTTTTAGATTTTGTATACTTTCTTTAGCTATGTAACCCATACCAAAAATAAGTGCTATCCATAGAATGGGGAAAAGCAGCGTGGAAATAATAAATGTTTTTTTTCGAACCCTTGTCAGGTATTCTCGTTTTATAATGAGCCAGATTTTTTTCATATCAATTTTTTTTGCGTTGGTGGTTATATTTTTTGAAACTGACGGGCAGCTGGTGTTCCTTCTACCAGTTTTATGAAAATATCATTTAGCGAAGGAAGAATTTCGTTGAAAGAATGAATAGTAGCTCTTTGATTAAGTAAATATTGTAACACATCGTTGGGAGTACTGCCTTCATTTATTTTCAGAATATGTAAACCATTTTTTTGGCCAACTATTTCAAACGGCGTAACTCCGGTTATAGAAGAAAGCTCCTGTTCTATACCAACACTATAGAGGTTTTCTTTAAATTCTTGCTTAACCTGCTTCACTGTTCCGTCTAATATTTTTTTGCCTTTGTTAACTAAGGCAATATGGTCACATATTTCTTCTACCTGCTCCATACGGTGAGTACTGAAAATGATAGTTGCACCATTTTTTGCGAGGTTGAAAATTTCATCCTTTATTAAATTACTGTTTACGGGATCCAATCCGCTGAAAGGCTCATCCAGTATTATTAATTTAGGTTCATGCAAAACAGTAGTAACAAATTGTAGTTTTTGCGACATTCCTTTTGAAAGATCTTCTACTTTTTTACTCCACCAGCTTTCCATTTCAAATTTGATGAACCATTGTTTGATCTTTTTCAACGCATCGGCCTTGCTCAATCCTTTTAATTGGGCAAGGTACATGGCCTGTTCGCCGATCTTCATTTTCTTGTACAATCCTCTTTCTTCTGGCATATAACCAATATGACCCACATCATTAATAGGATCAAATTTTTTCCCATCGAAAATAATCTGGCCTTCATCCGGGTAGAAGATACCGGTTATCATTCGGATAAGAGTAGTTTTACCAGCGCCGTTTGGTCCCAGTAAACCGAATATTTGCCCCCGTTCTACGGTAAGGCTTATATCATCTACTGCTTTTTGGGTGGCGAAATATTTCTTTAGATTTTGCAGTTCCAGTAAGGTCATATTGTTTAATTGAAAGGCAAAAATAGTTGTCCTAACGGGATAGCTTCAAAAATTCGGCGAATGGTGGGAATATTACCGTAAACTGCACGGGTACAAGAAGTAAAGAGTGGTTTGTGAGTGACTTTTTTTGGCCACCTTTACAGAAGATATATAAACCGATAATATGCGCAGAATTTTTTTACAGGCTCTCATTTTGTTAATGGTTGTTTTTTTTAGTAGTTGGGGTTTTTTGGTTCATCGTACTATTCACCAGTTGGCAGTGTATGAACTACCGAAGCCTATGCAGCCATTCTTTTATAAGAACATGAGTTACCTGGTAGAAAATGCAGGACGGCCTGATCAGCGCCGTAGCCAGGATTCAACGGAAGCCACCAAACATTTTATAGACCTGGAAGCATTTGGCGATTCGGCCGCCTGGAAAATGCCTTTTAAATGGAATGATGCGGAAAAGATTTTTACTGCTGACAGTTTATTGAAGTATGGCTATGTTCCATACCATATAATAACGATGAAAAACAAGTTAACAGATGCATTTCGATCCCGCAATAAAGACAGCATACTGTTTTATGCTGCTGATCTGGCACATTATATTGGCGATGCAAATGTACCGTTGCACACTTCTCTTAATTATGATGGACAACTAACCAATCAGCATGGCCTGCACAGTTTATGGGAGAGCATGGTGCCGGAAATTGAAATTGAGCAGTATAACTTGTATAGTAATCATAAAGCAAAGTATTTGTCTGAACCTGAACAGGCCGTTTGGGATTGTATCAGACGGGCACATAAACTATTGCCTGATGTTTTTGGAAAAGAAATTGAAGCCACAAAACAGTTTGTGGATACAACAAAATTCAGAACACAAATTCGGCGAGGCAAAGAAGTAAAATCGTTTACTTCAGCTTTTGCCAAATCATATAGCAAACTATTGGGGCAAACCATCAATGATCAATTACTAAACTCTGCAAAGATGATCGCCGATTTTTGGTACACAGCATGGGTAGATGCCGGGAAGCCTGAATTATCTTTTCTTCTTGCTCAACCTTATGAAAAGAAAGATAAAGCAGCATTTAAGGAAGAGTATAAAGCATGGCAAAAGAATCAACTGATTGAAAAGAAGCTTCTTCTTTCCCGAAAACAGGCAGCTCAATAATTACACAACTTTCAGAGCAATCATATTAGCTACCCTTTCTCCATCCATAGCAGCACTTACAATGCCACCTGCATAGCCTGCGCCTTCGCCACTAGGGTATAGGTTTTTTATTTGAGGATGTTGCAAAGTTGCTGCATCTCTTGGAATTCGAACAGGCGAGGAGGTTCTCGACTCTGTAGCCACAACCACTGCATCATTGGTAAAGTATCCTTTCATTTTTTTGCCATATTCCTTAAAACCTTCCTGCAGGCTTCTGTAAATGAATGGGGGAAGTACTTCCTTTAATGATGTTGAATGAAGTCCCGGTAAATAGGAGCAGGCTGGAAGGGATGATGATAGCTTGCCCGAAGCAAAATCAACCAAACGTTGAGCCGGTGCAACAAACTTGCCTCCACCAGCTTCAAAAGCCTTCCGTTCTACATCTTGCTGAAAAAACATTCCAGCCAATACACCATGCTTTTTGTGAACCTGCCAATCTTTTTCTTCCACGGAAACCACAATGCCGCTATTGGCATACGGGTTATTACGTTTAGAAGGACTCCAGCCATTCACTACCAGCTCTCGGGGAGCTGTGGCGGCTGGTGCTATTATTCCACCGGGGCACATGCAAAAAGAAAAAACACCTTTGCCATCTACCTGCTGCACCCAGCTGTAGGCTGCAGGAGGTAAGAAATCTCCTCTTACATCACAATGGTATTGCGAACTGTCTATTAAGGATTGCGGATGCTCAACTCTTACTCCCAGTGCAAAAGGCTTTGGTTCAATCAAAATATTTTTTGCAGCCAGTAACTGAAAGATATCCCTTGCAGAGTGGCCGGTTGCCAATATCACGGCATCAGCCTCAAAGCTGTTGCCATCAGCAGTTTTTACACCCTTCATTTCACTGTCTTTAATAATAAAGTCTGATACTTTTTTTTCAAATAAGTATTCACCACCGCAGTCGAGTATCTGTTTACGCATAGCGGTAATGATATGAGGCAATTTATTGGTACCGATATGCGGATGTGCCTCATACAGTATCTGTTCTTCTGCACCAAACTGCACAAACAAACTGAGTATACGATTTATATCGCCTCTTTTGCTGCTTCTTGTATACAATTTGCCATCACTGTAAGTACCAGCCCCACCTTCGCCAAAACAATAATTACTTTCGGGGTTTACTTCACCTTCTTTATTTAGTATTGCCAAATCTCTCCTTCTGGCCCTTACATCTTTTCCTCTTTCCAGCAAAATTGGTTTTATGCCGCTTTCTATTAATTGTAATGCCGCAAACAAACCAGCAGGTCCTGCACCGATAATAATAACTGTTCGTTCTGCTTTGCTTATATCCTGAAAATGCAAATGAGTAAATTCCCTATTTTGAAACGGTTCGTTGATAAATGCTTTCAGTGAAAGATTGATCCATGGCTGTCTGCCCCTGGCATCTATAGACTGTTTTAAAATATGATAACCTGTAACAGCGTCTGTGCTAACAGCTTCTGCTTGCGCAAGATATTTTTTTACGATTGCTTGGTTAGCTGCTTCAGAAGGAAGCAGTTTGAGGGAAATAATTTTTTGCATAGTGTCAGGGTTTTATCCTGAAAATTTATGACATAAAGGCTGATGCAAAGATGCAGATAAAAAACATGGAATAATTTTTAAATTCTTTGTTCTGGGTATTAAATATTTTATACCTTCAAACAAGCCCATTGGTTATGAAAAAAAATCCCCCTTTTCTACTGCTTGTCGTTGTTTTTATTAGTGCTGCACTTTCCTGCAACACTATTTATCAAAGCCAAACACTACAATACAAAACATACAGAATTACTCCAACGGAGCAGCCGGATTCTTCGCAGTTGAATTTCTTAGAACCGTATAGCGAGAATGTAAACAAAACAATGAATGATGTGGTAGGAGTAGCTACGGTTAGTATGGATAAGAAACAACCTGAGGGTACGCTGGGTAATTTTATGGTGGATGCTTTTATTACGATGGCGGCAGAACAATATAATACGAAAGTAGATGTGGCAATAGTGAATTATGGTGGTATTCGTTTAACACAGCTTGCAGCAGGAAATGTAACCACCGGAAAAATATTTGAATTGATGCCGTTTGATAATGTTTTAATACTTCAAAAAGTAAAAGGCAGTGCGCTGCAAGAGTTTTTGAACATAGCTGCTGAAAGAGGAGGCTGGCCAGTTGCAGGAATGACCATGCAGATAAAAAATAAAAAAGCAATAAACGTAATAATTGGCGGAAAGGCACTTGATCCTAATGCTGTTTATACAGTGGCTAATTCTGATTTCTTAGCGAATGGCGGTGATAATGCGGATATGCTTAGAACTATACCACAGATATCAAATGGCTATTTAATGCGGGATGCAATTTTAGACTATATCAAAAAACTGAAAAATCAGGGAAAAAATATTAGTGCAAACATTGAAAAAAGGGTAACAAATGCTGAATAGAAAGAAGTTTATACAACAGGCTGCCCTATCTGCAGGAGCCATTATGGCTGGTCCATCAGTTTTAAAAGCAGCAGAGTATTTCAACCCTCTAAAATTGACCATTTTACATACCAATGATACACATAGCCGCTTAGAGCCTTTTCCTATGGATGGTGGTCGCAACCAGGGGCTCGGGGGCATTGCAGGAAGAGCTGGTTTGATCAATAAAATAAGAAGTGAAGAAGAGCATGTTTTGTTGTTTGATGCCGGAGATATTTTTCAAGGTACTCCTTACTTTAATATATATAAAGGAGAGCCTGAAATTAAAGCCATGACAAATCTGGGTTATGATGCCTGTACCATTGGTAATCATGATTTTGATGCGGGCATGGAAAATTTAGCGACGCAATTAACCAGGCATGCAAAGTTTCCGATGTTAGTAGCTAATTATGATTTTACCAACACCCCAATGGAAAATAAAACACAGCCATATAAAGTTTTTAAAAAAGGCAAACTTAAAATTGGTGTGTTTGGAATAGGTATTGAAGGAAAGGGTTTAATACCGGATAGTTTGTTTGGTGCTACCAAATATTTAAACCCGCTTCCAAAAGCAAACGAAGTTGCTGATCGGTTGAAAAAATATGAAGATTGTGATATGGTAATTTGCTTATCACATCTTGGCAATAAGTATAAAGAAAGCAATTTGGTAAGTGATGAAGTACTGGCAAAAGAAACAGAAAATATCGACCTGATCATTGGCGGCCACACACATACTTTTTTGGATGATCCAATTCAATATAAGAATAAAAAGGGAGACGACGTTATAGTAAACCAGGTGGGTTTTGCGGGAATAATTTTAGGTAGGCTTGATTTTGAATTTTCCAAATTTTCAGGCAAAAAATTAGCAAAATCACACACTATTTCTGTTTCACAAAAAACAGGTGGATAAAAATTTTTTTTTATAAAAGAAATGGTGATATTCGCCATCCTGTCCAACTTTTTTTATTGACATTGTGTGAAGATTTTTTTTGGACAAATTGAGACGAACAACTATAGTTAACACGAGATAAACTGCTTACTAATCTGATGGAGAAAAATGCTGAAAAAATCTGGACCAATTGTTTAAAGATCATCAAGGATATTGTTGAGTGGCAGCATTACAAAACCTGGTTTGAACCAATACATCCTGTATCACTAAAGAACAATGTTTTAGTTATACAAGTTCCCAGCCAATTCTTTTTCGAATACCTTGAAGAACATTACGTAAATTTATTAGCGAAGACATTAAAGAGAGAGTTAGGTAAAGATGCCCGCCTTGAATACCGCATCATGGTGGACAGTGGTAACAGCAAGAACAAACCTGTTACCATGGATGTAAGCGGACAAGGTTTTAAAACTTTTTCAAACAACGAAATGGATTTTCCATTAGTCATAAATAATCCTGTAAAGAATCCGTTCGTAATACCGGGTCTGAAGAAGATGCAGATTGACCCGCAGCTTAATCACATCTATACATTCGAAGCATTTATTGAAGGCGATTGTAACAGGGTGGCCCGCAGAGCTGGAAAAACGGTGGCAGAGAAACCTGGAACCAACTCCTTTAATCCATTAGTTATATATGGTGGTGTAGGGTTGGGTAAAACTCACCTTGCGCAGGCCATCGGAAATGAAGTTAAAAGAGCACATCCTAATAAAGTGGTGTTGTATGTAAGTTCTGAGAAGTTTATCAACCAGTTTATGGACCATAGTCGTAATAATGCGATCAATGACTTTATCCATTTTTACCAATTAATTGATGTATTGATAATTGACGATGTGCAGTTTTTTGCTAAAGCAGAAAAATCGCAGGATGCTTTCTTCGCCATTTTCAATCACTTACATCAGTCGCATAAACAATTGATCCTTACATCAGATAAGTCGCCAAAAGATCTGGATGGTGTGCAGGAAAGATTATTGAGCCGTTTCCGCTGGGGGTTGAGTGCTGACCTGCAAGTGCCGGAATATGATACCCGTATTGAGATATTGGAAAAGAAGATGAAGAATGACGGGTTAGAAATGCCTAAGGAAGTAGTGAAATATATCGCCTATAATATTAGTAATAACGTAAGAGAATTAGAGGGTGCTTTAATATCACTGTTGGCACAATCTTCGCTTAATAGGAGAGAAATCGACTTAGACTTAGCAAAGAAAGTGTTACGCAATTTTGTAAAATCATCCAGCAAAGAAATCACTATTGATACCATTCAAAAAATGGTTTGTGAGTACTTTGATGTGTCGTATGACAAACTCCTGCAAAAAACCCGCAAGAGAGAGATTGTACAGGCAAGACAGATTACTATGTATCTGGCTAAAGCCTTTACAAAAAACTCATTAAAAACTATCGGGGAGCATTTTGGAGGAAGAGACCATACCACAGTGATACACTCCTGCCAAACCGTAAAGGATCTGATGGATACGGATGGCGTTTTTAGAGAGAATGTGTTGGAGCTTCAGCAGAAAGTACAGCTTGCCGCTATGTAGGAATATTAAATTCCGTAAAATATTATATCCCAAATTCTTTTACCAGAATTTGGGATTTGTTTTATTGGTTAATGTTGAATTAGCACATTGTTTTTTGGGATTTCTTGCCTGTAATCTTTATTTTTGCTCCCCTGTTGAGAAACAGGGTTTAGTTCTACTAGCACGGACTAAATTTTTAAAGGTAGGAGAGGTGCCTGAGTGGCCGAAAGGAACGGTTTGCTAAATCGTCGTACGGGTTACACTGTACCGTGGGTTCGAATCCCACCCTCTCCGCAAAAAAATAAATCCTGCCAATAGGCGGGATTTATTTTTAGATGAAATGTAAGTAATCAAATATTCAGAGATCATGCAGGTATGAAAAATCCAGGATCTCTGATAGCTTAAAAATTTTGAACTATTTTTCTTAAGCTTATAAGTTCCGTAAACGTATAAGTTTTTTTATTTCAAGAATATCGTTATTGCAATTGTTGATCTGCTCTTTATCCTTTTCCGCCAACGAATTTTGAAGGTCGTTAATTCTCTTGGAAAGCAATTCCTCCAGTTCTGGTAATTCCAATTTATTTAATTCTTTTCCGGTCATATCCACTAAGGTGCAATAGTCTGGCCAGTTAATAAGGCTGTCCAGTTGTGGCAGCATTCTTGACTCTTTTATATAATAATGCAAAACGTAAAGGCCAAACAACCTTTTTAACAGTAGAAAATGGCGAAGTAATAATATCAAATATCGATTTCAAATACGAAGTGAAGGAACATTTAAACTTCTTTTTCCCGGAATGGGAAAGGGCAGGAATATTATTGCCCATCCAAATTTTCTTTTTCTCAGTTGATTATATATATGACAAATAACGTAGCAGAAAAAATTCCGAAGAAAAGAAGCAAACCGAAGTTCATGACGCTGACGGATATTTTCAGTAATAATTCTATACTTAAGCGATACTATTTCAAGACACTAATAGTTGTTGGTGTTGTATGGACTTTCTTTGACTATTCGAGTTTTCTCACTCTTACATTCACCGAGAAAACAGATGAATACCCGTTTGCCCAGGCTGAACAAAGCATATTCATTCTGCGGTTGGTACTCGGTATAACAGCTTATTCGGCAATGGCCTACCTGTTGATCTTTCCATTGAAAAACAAATATCGAAAATATCCACTATGGCTAAGCTTTATTCTAAAAACTCTTGTACTATGTCTACTCACTGCTTGTTATGCTATCATTAGCTTTTATGTAATTTATTTATTTGTATATGGGGTGAACCCCGTAACTGCAAGCCAGACCCTTTATCATTATGTAGTTGAAACAACATGGCTGTTAAATTATATTGATTCCCGGTTACTGTTATACATAATCACTTTATTGATACTGGAGATTAATGAAAAATATTCGCCGGGTGTTTTCACAGATATCTTTATCGGAAAATATGTAAAACCGAAAGAAGAAAAGAGGATCATCCTTTTTATAGACTTGAAGGATTCTACCCCCACGGCAGAAAAGTTAGGACACAAAAAATATTTCTTTTATATCCGTGACTTTATTCATCATATTTCTCTTGCCCTGCTCGAATATGACGGACTGATCTATCAATATGTCGGCGACGAGATCGTTGTGTCGTGGCTCTCCAATGAGAGGAATAAAAATAAATGTATACAATCTGTAATCAGAGCCCGCCGCATCATCCAAAAGGAAAGTAGCTATTATCGCAGAGAGTATGGCATGGTGCCGGAATACCGCATCGGTGTACACTTGGGGTTAGTAATGGTAGGAGAGATCGGTATCGTAAAGAAAGATCTTACTATGAGTGGGGATGCAATGAATACTACGGCCCGCATAAGAACCATGGGAGGTGAACTCAATCAAAAATTTATTGGTTCTGCCGATTTTGTAACTAACGCAGGCCTTGAATCATGGCAGGTGGAAAGCTTAGGGCATATCGATCTGAAAGGGAAAGAATTACCAATGGAATTATTTGCAATTAAAATATAGTGATTCCCTGCTATTTCTTCAGGGGGTAATTCATAACCAATAAGACCGCCACTTTGGTGAGCCATTACACTCAAATTCATATTTACGAAGTTGGATTTTCTCCTTTACTTTTAACCTATGTCAGATATAAGTAAAATTGAATTTCTTAAATTACTCAGCGAAGATGCTGAAGCTGGAAAAGCTATACGGTATAGTTTTAATACGATCTCTAAATCATTAGGCCGCAGCAAAAATGAAGTGGATGTTTTTTTGATAGAAATGAATAAAGCCCGGTTTGTGGCACAATATGCAAAGAAAGGTGTAGATAGTTTTACGGTTGAAATAAAACAAGCAGGGCTTGATGCAGTAATGGACGGGTCATTTATTTAATTACAATGGCTCAATATTTAATTTATATTACTGCTTCTATTAAAAATATGAGGTTATTATTAATAAATTCTATTTAATCCACAAATCACATATCATACTAAAGCCATGCAATTGTTTATATTTTTTCTATTGTAGTTATCCCATCCATAAAGGCAGAAATCAAAGGATTTGCATATGCACCATAGGCATCAGTAACGGTACCTTTTTTGCCATCACTGATTTCCAATAGATATAGAATAGCATTTTCAGAAGGGTCACTGGCTCCTTCAAAGCGATAGAAATTCGTAACTTTTATTTTTTCCTGTGGATAGAAGCTTTGATCATCAGGCGATGACAATCCAGCTTCGGTTATATTAAAATCCGTTACATATCCATCTTTTCTTGCTTTTGCCAGACAAGACATAAGACTTGACATGTCATCAGCAGATTGACTAGTATTCATGATTAATAATTTTATTCGTTTCCGCCTGCATTGTTTTTGCCGATCTTGCCATCAAAAGATTTTTCTTTTTTCTTAGCTGTTGAAATGGAATGTCCTGTTTTCTTTTCTTCATCAGAAACTTTTGTACCCTCATTATAAGCAGGATCCTGTTTACTTCCCTGGTTGAATGCAGCACTACCTGCATTAGTAACTTTTTTATTTTTTGTACCCATCGGTTAAAATTTATTTTTTCTAATAAGCTACATGAAGCTTTTTGTTACTTGTGTATTTAAATTACCGCACCCTTTTTTTGTATCGATATTATTTAGTTTTTTTATAACATCAAAAACTGAAACAAAAGAAGCCTCTTACTCTCACAAGAAAGTAAAGACCAGTTTTTTAAATTTTCCTGAATATATTTCTTACACTTTTTTGAGCATCAATGGTCGTTATACCCGAACTATGAAAGGTTTCAGTAGTCCAACCCTGCCATATTTTTTTATCTGTTTCGGCGTCCATCATAGTAATAGTAACGGTGCCTTCTTTCACCGGGGTCTGGTATGTGTCATAGCCTACAAATCTTGATGGGTAATAAACGGATGACCACCTTCTTCGAACGGGATTAAAAAAATATCTTGTATAGGAATTTGAGTATACAGGTTGTTGCTCGGTAGTAACTGTTCTTTCTACAAATACATCATAACTGATATAGATGTCTGGATTTTCATTCACTACATTCCACCCCCACTTAGCCAACTCTTTGTTTACTTCGTTATGAATACTGATATCGGCATACGCTGTAGCTCGTTTGGATTCATCATTTTCACTAGCTTTTGTTTCCACCCACATATATGTTTTATAATCAGCAAGATTTACTGTATCATCTTTTTCTATGTAAGCTGGTGCGGAGCAACTTAGAAGTAAACCCTGTAATAAAGCTACCGAGGCAATTGTTAGTAAATTTTTCATATACTTTTTTAAAACTTTAATAAAAATCACACTTATGACAAATTGAATTACTTGCCCAAACTTGTTGCAAATGTTTCTTCCGAATAAAAATTGCTAAGCCCAGTACGTTAAGTTTTTATAGTTTTTAATTATAAGGGGTAAAAAGATAGCTCAAAAATGATGAGCTATCTTTTTAAAAATTCATTATGCTTCTTGTTCTTGTTCAGCAGCCCAGTTGATTTTGCCTTCGGCAATTTCTGTTAGCCCTTCATCGGTTTGTTTTTCTTCTTCCAGTGTTTGTTCTAAAATGCCTGCAGCTTCTTCATTACCGAGTGTTCTTGCCAGGCTCACCAATCCGCCATAGGTTGCAATCTCATAATGTTCTACTTTTTGAGCAGCCATAATGATTCCAACATCACGGGTCATGCTACCATCTTCCGTTTCTTCCACAATTGATTCACCTTCTTTAATAAGACCTTCCATTGCTTCACATTTTTTTGCGGTTGGCTTCTTATCAAATAGTTCAAAAACTTGTTCCAGTCTTGATACTTGTTCTTTAGTTTGGGCAATATGTTCTTCAATGGCTGATTTCAATTCTTCTGTAGTGGCCGCCTTTTGCATTTTTGGCAATGCTTTGGTCAGTGCCTTCTCAGCCCAATAAATGTCTTTTAATGAATCAGTAAAAAATTTTTCCAGCTGTGAATTTCCTTCTGCTGCACCACTTTTAGTTTTTAAAGACTTTTCGGTGCCGTTTGTTTTTTTTGTTGGCATGCTATAAAATTTTATAATTAAAATTTGAGAATGTATCACAGGCAATGTTTCAAAGTATGTGCCATTTAAAATGAAAGATGGTTGAAGGAATTATTGTTGAACTAAAAGCACATTTCAATAAAATTATACCCTCATTGGGTAAATACTTACCATGACTACTGGGGGTATCTATCTTTACTTTATAATAATATGAGCGATGCTATACTATTATTTTGGCACTAATTTTAATGATATACTAATAAAAATTACATGAACAAAATAGCTCAACAAGGCCTGCAAATTCCACTGAATAAAATTGGTAAAGCTGTAGATCTTGAACATACTGTTATATCTCCTAATGAAGAAGAGGCCATTAAAACCTTTATGAGAGCTAGTAAAAGACTATTAAATCCACCTGTTTGGAAAGAAATTTCAGGGATGTTCAGTGCTTCATTCCATTTGACAGATTCTGGGAAAGCAAATCCACATCGCCTGGCAATGGTAGGGGATTATTTGAGTATTAATTTTCCCGGTCCCGGAAATTCTGCGGGAGAAGGTTATGATTGGGTACAAGTTGCTAATATAATTGAACATTCAGATCCTGCTATCGGTGAATTTGCAATTGAGTTACATGCTTCCATCAATCCGGGTAAACCTTATGAAGGAATTGCTCATTTTTTTATGGAAGGAGCTACTTCAATATTCGTAGTCCGAAGAAAAGGTTATGCGGTTACTGCGTTCTATCATGGCAGAAACGAAGTTCCGAATACAAACAACGTTTCACTGGGTGATAAGTTGAGGAATACAATAGTAGCTGCCGGTGCAAGGGCTGGTATATCTGAATTGCAATGGACAGCATTGATTAAGGGGCTATTGGAAAAGGAGTTGTAAGCATTTCTATTTTGGCCAAATTTATTCTGTGTTTTTAGGCTTAATTCCTGTTATCATCTGTAAAAAAAAAATAGGCAAATGATTGCGGCTACTTACTTTCAATATCCTTAATTTCTTCTTTTACTTTTTTAATATCCTGCCGGATGTAACAAAAAAGATTCATATAAATATTTGCTATCCATACGAGAGAAAACCCTCCTATGATAATGCCTTTCCAACCAGCCAAGAGCAGTTGGTAGTCCGTTAGGAAAAGGAATAAAATTACAATATAGTGGGAGAAACAATATTCACAGGTGAATATGAAGAAAAACTTTCTCGTAATTACATTTTTAGACTTCGTTTTATTTTCACTATAAGTTCTAAGACCTTTAAAAATTTCTTCTTTAGTAACTGTCCAGGATATACATGCCACCGGCAACGCTAATATAAATAGCCAGTAAACTTGTTCATTGATATTCATTTGATTTTTATTCAACTACAATGGATGAAAACAACATGCCATAAATTTTTATTAAGCTTCTGAACTAACTTAAACAGAAGCAAGGTCAGAAGAAGGCATAAGATTAAACTATCTTATCCGGGTTCTCCATATGAGGTGTTATTTGCAGTAAAACAACCATACTGTATATTTTTCTGCTCAATCAATACTGCAGTTCAACTTAAATCTGCAAGGCATAGTAATTGTTTAATCCATAGTCAACTATATTTTTAATTTATAAATTCAAAGACTATGATGACAGTACAAGTAAAAAATTGGATAGTAATGAGTTCCCTGGCACTCGTAAGTTTCGCAGGGATGAGCAGTTGCGACAAAGACAATGATGATGATAACCGGAACTATACTCTTTCCGGTAATGCCAATGGCTCGCAAATGGTACCTGCTGTAACAGGTACGGGTTCGGGAACTATGACCGGCTCATATAACCCAAACAACAGAACAATGACCTACACTTCAACCTGGGCTGGACTTAGCGGAGCACCTACTTCGGCTGCATTCTATACGGGTGGAAGTGGAGTTGGTGGAACCCAAGCAGGTACTGCATGGACATTACCAGCAGGTATGACAGGTACAGGAACTTATTCTGGCACTATGGTATTAACTCCTGAACAGGCTACACAACTTACCTCGGGAAATTATTACTATTCCTATGGTACTGCGAATAATTCGAATGGTGAAGTAAGGGGACAGATGAATGCCTCGAGATAATAATCAATAAATGTAGCAATATCAGGCACTCATTATAAGCATGTAAAGAAAAGGCTTCTGTAGAAATACAGAAGCCTCTTTCATATAGCTCAAAATAATAGCGATACAATTCCACTAATATATTAAAATCAATTACTTAAATTTTATTGAATTAAGAGATTACTGAGTACCTGTTTTAATTTACCTGGTTCAAAGGGTTTGGTAAGGAATGCATCTGCTCCGCACTCTTTTGTTATTGTCTGAATATTTGCATTACCGGAATACATGACAATAGGGACTGCTGAAGTTTCGGGATTAGATTTTATTTTTCTGCATAGGTCAGCTCCGTCCAAACCATCCATATTAATATCCAGTAACACTATATCCGGTTTACGTTCTTTTATAATGGTCATTATATTTCTACCATTCGGGGAAAATATAGGATCATATCCCTCTTGTAGTAGTGTATGCTGAACAAGTACAAGCATATCCTCATCATTATCTACTACTAAAACGGTAGGCTTTATATTTACTATTTTTTCCATCCATAACCAATAACAATAATGTTGCCGAATGATGGACTGAAAAATAGCAATGAGTAAACTTTTTTTTTGTGAAGTGAAATGTTCTCCATAAATACTTAACTCAGCCTTTGCTGTAGATATCTGGCATTCTCAAAGGCATTCCCTGCGGTATTATTAAAATATACATACACTTCTTTACCGGCTGCAAGGTATTCCCGTATCTCTTCTGCTTTTTTATCCAATGCAGGATCACTGTATGATTCCCGGTAATTACCAGCTGGGCCATGAAATCTTAAATACATAAATTTGGAATCACCTGCAAATTTCGAAACCTTAGCTTTGGAAAAATCATGTAGTACCATAGTGGCATTATATTCATTCAGCAGTTCAGTAGTCTCGCCAACATACCAGCTTTCATTCCGGAATTCAATTGCCAATCGCCATTTTTCATTGGGATCAATCATTCTTATCTCTTCCAATATATTTTCCAGCTCTGCGAAATGTTCCAACCCCATCTTTCCGGGAAATTGAATTAAAAGGCAACCTTTTTTATTTCCTAAGCCTCCCGCAGCTTGCAAAAATTTGTTTATAAAATTAAGATCGCTTTGAAGGCTTTTAGCATGGGTAATCTTACGGCTTAGTTTTAACGTAAATAGAAAATTATCCGGTACATCAGCAGCCCATTTTTCATAGATGGAACGAAGAGGCGTTTTATAAAAGCTGCTGTTGACTTCGATAGTATTGAATAATGTGCTATAATAATGAAGCCGGCTTTTTAATTGATAGTCTGAAGGAAATGACATTTTGCTTCCTGGCATTTGTCCATTACTGGTTCCGATCCGTAAGCTTCCTGTCATACACCTCTTATCATTTTATGTACTTTTCTAAATATCTAATGATATGCCAGATTGAAATTGGATTTTCCATTAAGAATTTAAGTTAACCGGTTTGTTGTTGTATAACTATTTCCCCGTAGCTATTTTCAGCCTGAGGTAAGTGATCTCTTGATACAAATAGTAGCTAAAATGAGAGCCCCAAAAACAATACATACATGGCATTATCTTAGTAATTATTAAAGAATGAAAAAAAAGGAACATCCTTCTATTAGAAATTTTGAACGCTTGGCTAAATTGATGGATTCCCAATTCAGAATTCCTGGAACGAATATCCGGTTTGGATTTGACTCTATCATTGGTCTGGTGCCAGGTGCAGGAGATATTACCAGCTTTATTATTTCTGGATTTATGCTTTTAACCCTTGCTAAAAATGGAGCCAGTGGCTTTCTATTAGCAAGAATGAGTATGAACTTGATTATTGATGCAGCAATAGGATCCATCCCTTTGCTGGGCGATTTGTTCGATGTAGTGTTCAAGGCCAATCAACGAAATCTGAAACTTATGCGGGAGCATTATTCAGAAGGGCGTCACAATGGTAGTTCGATGAAAATCATTATTCCGTTACTGGTTTTGTTATTAGTAATTATAGGATTTATAATCTGTCTGATCTACAAGTTAATTAGTTGGCTACTATTTTAGTAGAACTACAATCATCATTTATCAATCAGGATTTTAAAAGTACGATTTGGGGAAAATATTGCACCATATCTCCTTTACCTCAACTGTTCTATAGAAGTAAATAGATTTTAATCGTTTTTTTTATTGCTGATAATCCGAATTCGTATAAAATCCTCTAGTTTCTCCAAGGAACATTTCGTTTATTATCTTCACGTTAACCATTCCAACTCACTTATTCTACATAAGTTTCGAATTGTTCAAGAACTATGAGAGTATAAAAGCACATCTTCTACCTGGCTGTTCTTTTACTGGCAGGGCTTTTGTAAAAGATTGAGAAAACTTATATATGGAAACTTTACAAGAAAGAAAAGAAGGTCAGGTGGCAAAATCAATAGAAAAGCAAACCTCTAAAATTCCATCGGATATTTTTTTATGGTCAGCAATAGGTACCGCAGCAGTAGCTACTGGTTTGCATTGCGCCGGAAAAAAGAAGGATGGCTTGTTTGTAGGATTACTCGTAGCACCTATCCTAATAGTGGGACTTTATAACAAATTGGTGAAAGTGAAAGGACATGATAAGAATGACAAATAAAAACTAACAAAATGGCTAATAAAAAAAAATCAGCTGCCGATACCAATGCGAAACAAAACGATCTTTCGGTAAATAAGGAATCAGGTATCAATGAATTTATGACCACCGATCAGGGGTTGAAAATTAATGATGATCAGAATTCATTAAAATCGGGTGAAAGGGGTGCAACATTGCTGGAGGATTTTATTTTGCGGGAAAAAATCACTCACTTCGATCATGAACGTATTCCGGAAAGAATCGTACATGCAAGAGGTGCAGCTGCACATGGTTATTTTGAGGTATATGAACCGATGGCAAAATATACAAAAGCTGGTTTTTTAAACGATCCAAAAAGGAAGACTCCCGTTTTTGTACGATTTTCTACGGTAGCCGGATCAAGGGGGTCAACCGATCTTGCCCGTGATGTAAGAGGATTCTCTGTAAAGTTTTATACCGAAGAAGGAAATTATGATTTGGTCGGAAATAATATGCCGGTATTTTTTATACAAGATGCTATAAAATTTCCTGATCTGGTTCATGCAGTTAAACCAGAACCGCATAATGAAATTCCACAAGCCGCATCTGCGCATGATACATTTTGGGATTTTATTTCTTTGATGCCCGAGTCCATGCACATGATAATGTGGGCTATGAGTGATAGAGCTATACCACGAAGCTATCGTATGATGGAAGGGTTTGGAGTGCATACATTTCGTTTAATAAACGACCAGGGTAAATCTGTCTTTGTAAAATTTCATTGGAAGCCTTTACTGGGAGTTCATTCTGTAACATGGGATGAAGCCACGATAATCTCAGGGAAAGATCCAGACTTTCATCGCCGTGATTTGTTCGATGCTATTGAGGCCGGTGCATTTCCTGAATGGGAATTTGGTATACAGGTTATAGAAGAAAAGGATGAACATAAATTTCCATTTGATTTATTGGATCCAACTAAATTGATTCCAGAAGAACTGGTGCCGGTACAACGAATTGGTAAAATGGTATTGAACCGTAATCCAGATAATTATTTTGCAGAAACAGAGCAGGTAGCTTTTCATCCTGGTCATTTAGTACCCGGTATTGATTTTAGCAACGATCCATTGTTACAAGGCCGATTATTTTCTTATACAGATACACAGCTATCAAGATTAGGTAGTGCCAATTTTCATGAGATACCAATAAACCGGTCAATCAATACGGTACACAATAATCAGCGGGATGGCCATATGCGGCAACAAATAAATACGGACAGAACAAGTTACTCGCCTAATAGTCTTGGTGGAGGATGCCCTTTCCAGGCAAAAGCTACAGAAGGAGGATTTACTTCGCATGTAGAAAGAATCGATGCCAAAAAAATAAGAGTAAGAAGTCAAAGTTTCTTTGATCATTTTAGCCAGGCCACTTTATTTTATAATAGCCAGTCGGAAGCAGAAAAAAATCATTTAACTGATGCATTGCGTTTTGAGTTGAGTAAAGTAGAAACGGTTGCTATAAGAGTAAGAATGCTGGGCTTGTTAAGCCAGGTAGATAAAACATTGGCAAAAAATGTAGCCATTGAATTGGGATTGACCGTTCCGAATAAACCGGAGCAACCGATTAATCATAGTATTCCAGCTGATGGAAATCCTGCGAAGTTTCAACCTAAGTTAGTTGATCAGGGAATTGAAAGTTCACCAGCATTAAGCATGGCTAATACTAATAAAGATTCAATACAAACAAGAAAAATTGCTATACTCGCTGCAGATGGTGTAAATGGAACTTCTATTCAACAGATAAAAAAGGCATTGATGGATAAAGGTGCCGTTGTTGAAATCATTGCCCCCCGATTGGGCGAAATAAAGAATGAAAAAGGGGAAGCTATTAAAGTAGATAAAAATCTACGTACAGTTTCTTCTGTGTTGTATGATGCTGTATATGTGCCGGGTGGAAAAGGAAATATTGCCGCATTAATGAATGAAGCTGATGCTATTCACTTTGTAGATCAGGCGTATAAACATTGTAAGGCTATTGCAGTAGATATTGATGCGGAGAATTTTATTGCTAAAACAACTGTAGGACAATTACTGGAAGAAAGAAAGGAGTTGCCCGGCTTTGTATATGCGACTAAAAATAAATCTCTTGCTGCAGATTTTATTAAAGCAATTGCACAGCATCGTTTCTGGGAAAGAGAAACACAGGCAAAAATACCGGCATAAAGGATGGCAAATTTCAGCGAGTATGTAGGCATCGGGGCAGGTATCCTCACTGCATGCTCGCTATTACCTCAACTTTTTAAAATAATAAAGGCGAAGAAAGCAGGAGATATTTCTTATTTCATGCTTTTTATTTTACTAACCGGAATTGGCGGTTGGGTTTGGTATGGAATCTTAAAAGAGGATTGGCCAATCATCTTAACCAACAGTTTTTCATTTTTAGTCAATCTTGTGATTATCTATTTCTCCATTCGATATAAATAGAAAAATATCGCTACAATATTTCAATTTATAGAAACAGATCAAGCAGCAAAACTCCAATCAATCCAAGAATGGAGATCAGTGTTTCCATTATTGTCCAGGAAAGAAATGTTTGTTTGAGTGACAGATTAAAAAACTCTTTGAACATCCAAAATCCAGAGTCATTTACATGAGAGCCGAATACACTACCGGTTCCAACGGCAAGCACCATTAACTCTGGTGAAACAACTCCGGATGTTACTAATGGAGTAACTACACCAGCTGCGGTAATTCCGGCTACGGTGGCTGATCCAATCGCTACTCTTAATAAAGCTGTGATCACCCAACCAAAGATCAGTGGTGGCATTTGCCATTTACCGCTGAAGGAAGCGATATATTTATCTGTTCCACTATCCTGCAATACTTGTTTAAAAACACCACCAGCAGTTATGATCAATAAAATAACGGCGATACCGGCAATGGCATCATTGAGCCACTTCATGGTGGTTTCCATATTGTTGCCTGCACGGATACCAAAGTACCACATAGCAATAAAAACGGAAAGTAATAATGCAATGGTAGGATCACCGATGAACAATATTATTTTTTTCAGTAACTGGTCAGACAGAAAATTATCAGCAATTACTGCCAGTGTAATTAATATAACAGGAAGTAATCCGATTAAAAAACTTGGAAAAGTAGCAGGTAAGACTCTGTCGGCTTTTTCATCTATTGAAAGAAAGGCTGATTTTATTTTTACTTCAACGTTCTTCAGCAAGCGACCTAAAAAAGGTCCTGCAATGATTACAACGGGAATGGCGATGATCAATCCGTAGATCAATGTTTTCCCCATATTGGCATTGAATGCATTCACTAAAAAAACCGGGCTGGGGTGGGGTGGAAGAAAGCAATGTGTAGTGGATAATGATGCAGCCATGGGTATGGCAACATAAAGTAAAGGCAATTTTGCTTTGCTGGCGATGGAAAAAACAAGTGGTACTAATATTACAAAGCCTGCATTATAATATAAAGGGATACCTATTAAAAAGCCCGTTAACAATACAGCCCATTGAATGTTTTTTTGTCCGAAACCATTAATGAGTGTGGAAGAAATTTTTTCAGCAGCACCGCCTGCATCTAATATCTTACCCAATATAGCACCCAAACAAATGATCAAAGCCAATCCTCCCAATGTATTACCTACTCCTTTTTCAATTGACTTAACTATCTGCATGGGCTCCATACCAAGGAAAATTCCGGAAAGAATAGCTACAATTAATAAGGATAAAAAAGGACTGAGCTTTTTATACGTTAAAAATATCTGCAGGCAAATGGCAAGAAATATGACAAGTAGCTCCATGTTTATTTATTAATGTGCTAGTTAATTTTATTTCAGTTTTTCCGGAACATTTAATACGGCATTCAATGCAGGTTTGGGATTTCCATTTCTATCCCATAACAAAGGATAATTGGTACGATCGGGAATGGGGTAATCATTTTTCCAGCTCATACCATCCTGCACTCCCCACAATGTTACTCTATCGATTTTTTCTTTTTTACTATAGAATATGCCAAATAGTTCTTCGTAGCGGTTGGTCAATAATGCTTGAATGCTATCTGGTAATCCTTTTGAATAGGGATCTAAAAATGTTTTAAATTCTTCCAGTTGAAATTGTTTATCACTCATTCCCTGCCCAATGATCTGCCCTTCTTTTGTCAATGGTAATACATCTACATCCAGTTCAGTGATCATTACTTTAACTCCACAGGCTGCATACGCATCGATAGCTGCTTCAATATATTCTGTTTTAGGAAAGTTTAACCCCCAATGACCTTGTATACCTACTCCATCAATACGGATGCCTTCTTGCTGCAACATTTTTACCATGCGAACAATGCCATCTCTTTTTGTGGGACGCCACGCATTAAAATCGTTGTAGTATAATTCAGTATCAGGAGCAAATTCGCTGGCAAACCTGAATGCATACTTTACTAATGTATCGCCATTTCCAAATGCATTTACCCAGGTGGTAGGCCGGTAGCTGCCATCGTTATCTATCACTTCATTCACCACATCCCATGCATGTATTTTGCCTGCATATCTTCCTGCAACGGTCTTAATGTGATTTCGAAGACGTTCAATCTGTTCTTCTTTTGTATTTGGTTTTCCACTGGCATTGGTAAAAAACCATGCAGGTGTCTGGTTGTGCCAAACCAATGTATGTCCGATGATGAACATCTTGTGTTTTTCACCAAAGGCGACGAACGCATCGGCGGGTCCAAAATTAAAAACGCCGGGTTCCGGATTGATCAAAGCCGCTTTCATACTGTTTTCTAATGTAATAGTATTGAATTGGTGAATGACGATATCCTGTGATGCTTTATCAATACCCGAAACGATCTCATCATTTACGGCAGTGCCCAATAAAAAAGCATCTTTGTAAACATCCTTTAGTGCTGCGTTCTTTTTCTCCTCCATCGTTTTGTTTGTTGTTTCATTACAATTTTCAAAACCAAGGATAATAAAACCCAATAAAATTATTCTTACAAGACTTGCTTTCATGCTGTTGAATTTTGTCAATTTTTTTTAAGCTACCGTATTGATGAGTTCTCCTATGCCATCAATTCGAATTCTTATTTCGTCGCCAGATTGTAACGTAAAATCATTGGGCGGTACAATGCCAGTGCCTGTCATAATAAGACAACCACCAGGAAAAGAACATTCACGGTAAACATAACTGACCAATTCTTCCGGAGTTCGTTTCATTTGATCTAAAGCAACAGTTCCTTCAAATACTTTATTTTCTTGCCGGAAGATATCAAGTGAAATAAGAGAGCTTTTATCCAACGGTTTATCAGTGATAAAAATGCAGGGACCCAATGCAGCACATTGGTCATAGGTTTTTGCTTGTGGAAGATAAAGTGGATTTTCACCTTCTATACTGCGGCTGCTCATATCGTTACCAATAGTGTACCCTATTATTTTCCCGGATGATGTTACGACTAGTGTAAGTTCCGGCTCGGGTACATCCCAGGTACTGTCTTTTCTGATTTTTACTTTTTGACGATGCCCCACTATTCTGTTTGTGGTTGCTTTAAAAAAAACTTCCGGTCTTTCTGCTTCATACACTTTTGCATAAAAATCTGCACCACCGGATAACTTAGATTCTTCCTGTCGTCCAACTTTACTTCGCAAATAAGTAACACCGCATGCCCATAGTTCTTGTTGGCTGCCGATAGGAGCTAATATTTCTGCTTCATTGATGCTATTTATTTTTGTGGCTTTTCCTGATTCCAAAAAATCGGTAAGCTTTAAAAAAATAGTATCATCGTTAATTAGGTTATCCCAATCGGTAATGGGAACTGTATAATATTGATTGTTGTGATCAATTAAAACGCCGGAGTTCAGTTTGAATATTCTCATTATTAGTTTCTTAGTTTAATGCGTAATACCTGCATATCGTTGGTGACATAAATAGTTTTTTCATCGGCTGATAAAGCCACATTTGAGGCGGATTCATCTAGTTTTATTTTACCTAATAACTTTGCTTCACTGTTGAATATCCAGATGCCACCGGGGCCGGTGGCAAAAACAGTTCCCTTGCTGTCTATTTTTAAACCATCAGGTAATCCTTTTAATCCTTCTTTTTCATGTAGAGTGCTGTAGAAAATTTTTCCATTAATAAGTGTATCACCTGCTACATCATAGATATACCAATTTGGTTTTTCCGGATCAGAACAGGCAATGATCAATTGTTTTTCACCCGGAAGAAATGCAATGCCGTTAGGCCTGGAAATACTATCAACCAGCAATACAACTTCGCCATTGGTTTTTACTTTATAAACACCATTCCAGGCAATTTCCTTTTTTGGATCATTATCACTTTGTGTTTCCAAACCATAGGGAGGATCGGTAAAGAATAATTCTCCAGTACTATTATATGTCGCATCATTCGGACTATTGAATCGTTTGTTGTTATAACGTCCTGCCAGCGAAATATAATTTGGTGCAGGTTTATCCAATGGCGCATCCATCTTTGCCATCTGCCGGTTTCCACACTGACATAAAACAAGGTTACCTTTTGCATCTAGTAGCAACCCATTCGAACCCATTTCACCGCCTCTTGGTATTGTATCTGTATATCCGGAAGGAGTGAGGTACACTTCTTTACCTTTCTCTTCTGTCCATTTATAAACAGTATCTCTTGGCACATCGGAGAAGAGCAGCATGTTATGTTTTTCAACCCACAACGGCCCTTCGCACCATTGAAAACCTTCTGCAATGACCTCTGCTTTTGCATTGCTGTCAATTATGACATCTAAAGCAGTATCTATTCGTTCGATGCTGCCGGTTGTTTTATAGATTGATTGTTCCACTCCCTTTTGTTTATCATTATTATTGCATGCTACGATAGTGACTAGTGCAGTCACAACAAGTAGTTGTTTCATGTTGACTATTTATGCTTGTTTAATTAATGTGAATCCCTTGTAACAACAGAACCCGAACTTCCCTGTAAGAAATCAAGATCTGCTCCTTTATCAGCCCCCATTACATGTTTGATATACATACTCACATAGCCTCTTTCAGCAGCAGGTTTTGGTGTCAGCCATTCTGCTTTACGCTTTGCTAACTCTTCATCACTTACATGCAATTGTAATAATCGTTGGGCTACATCGAGTTCAATCATATCGCCATTTTGCACCAACGCAAGATTGCCCCCGATAGCAGACTCCGGTGATACATGCAATACTGCTGTTCCGTAGGCAGTGCCACTCATTCGTCCATCAGAAATACGAATCATGTCTTTAATTCCTTTCTCCAGTATTTTTTTTGGCAACGCCATATTTCCTACTTCAGGCATACCGGGATAACCAACAGGGCCCACATATTTTAATACCATCACACAGGTTTCATCAATATCCAGGTTTGGATCATCCACTCTTTCATTATAATCTTCAATACTTTCAAACACAACTGCACGGCCTGTATGTTTCATTAAGGCAGGTGTAGCGGCTGATGGTTTTATTACCGCACCGTTTATTGCTAAATTTCCTTTTACCACTACGCAACCAGCTTCCGGTTTAATAGGAGCATTATATGTTGCAATTACATCTTCATTATAACATTCAGTATTGTTTGCAATATTATCATGATGATTTTTGCCGGTAACAGTGACTACATTTTTATGGAGTTCTTTTTTTAATTCATTTAGTATCACCGGTAAACCTCCTGCGTAATAAAAATCTTCCATTAGATATTTTCCGGAAGGCATCAGGTTCAACAGCAACGGAATTTTGCTACCGAGGGTGTCAAAATCTTCTAAATTCAATTCAACACCAATTCTTCCTGCAATAGCTGTAAGGTGAATAATAAAATTTGATGAACCGCCCACTGCTGCATTTACTTTAATAGAATTTTCAAAAGCTTCTCTTGTTAATATTTTATCGATAGTCAAATCTTCTTTCACCATTTCTACAATCCGTCGTCCACTCAATTGTGCCATTACTTTTTTTCTGCTATCAGCAGCGGGTATTGCAGATGCACCACTTAATGTTAAGCCTAATGATTCTACCATTACTGCCATAGTGCTTGCAGTTCCCATCGTCATACAGTGTCCAATGCTGCGGCTCATACAACTCTCGGCGAATTCACAATCTTCCTGTGTCATCTTTCCGGTCTTCATGTCTTCATCAAATTTCCATACATGAGTACCGCTTCCAATTGTTTGACCTTTGTAACGTCCATTCAACATTGGTCCGCCCGGAACAACAATAGTAGGCAGCCCAACACTGGCCGCACCCATTACCGTTGATGGTGTTGTTTTATCGCAACCTGTTAGTAATACCACTCCATCAATAGGATTACCACGAATGGATTCCTCCGCATCCATACTTGCTAGATTGCGAAACAACATCGCTGTTGGTTTCAACAAGGTTTCACCCAAACTCATAATAGGAAATTCCAATGGAAAGCCACCTGCTTCCAGCACACCTTTTTTTACCGATTCTGCATGGTCTCGGAAATGTGCATTGCAGGGAGTCAATTCACTGAATGTATTGCAAATGCCAATCACTGGCCGGCCATCAAACATATCGGTAGGCATGCCCTGGTTTTTCATCCAGCTGCGATAAATAATTCCATCTTTATTTTTTTTGCCAAACCAATCGTGGCTGCGAAGTTTTTTTGACATTGTTTATTGTTTTTGTTACCAGCTTTAGTTTCCTGATGATCGTACCTTGCGCCTGCCCCGATTTGAGTGATAACGAATAATTCGGGGTAGCACTCTTCCTCGTTCCGTAACCTGTCTGCCGACAGGAAGGTTCTATTCGGCTTTTATTAAAACTCTTTTCCCTGTTCGCATCGCTTCATACACAGCCTGTAAATATTTTACGTCCCGTTTTCCCATTTCTCCGGGCACAATACTTTGTTTATTATTTTTTACAGACAGTGCAAACGCATCCATTTGCCGGGTTTGCTGATTCACTGTTGTAAAATTCATGGCACCTTGCGGTGTATTTCCTTTTTGTCCATTATAATTATAGGCAGAAGTTAATTCAAATGTTCCATTGTCTGCTTCAGCTTTTAAAAAATTCATATTATCGGCATAACTTGTTTTGCCTTCTCCGATCAATCCACCGGGAAATTCAAACCGCCAGGTTAAAGATTGCTCAACTTCTTTAAATTTCTCTACCTCTGTTTTTACCCCTTCTATGGCTGTTACAGCAATAGGTTCCATGCCGGTTGTATAACACATGCCCTGTATAACATAAATGCCTACATCCATCAACGGACCGCCACCAGCATATTTTTGTGTCAATCTCCATTGCGAAGGGCCAGCCTTAAAACCAAATCCACCGCTTATCTTTTTTAGATTACCATAAATTTTCTGTGTACCCAGGCGTACCATTTCAAGATTGTATGGTTCAAAATGTAGGCGATAACCTATCGAAAGAAGTTTGTTTGCTTTTTTACTTGCAGCAAGCATTTTATCACAGTCTTCAACTGTAATCGCCATGGGCTTTTCACATATTACATGTTTACCTGCTTCAAAACCACGGATGGTATATTCTGCATGCATATTATTAGGTAGCACTACATAAATAATATCAATATCCGGGTTATCTTTTATAGAATCATAATTATCGTAACTGTATATATTTTTATCAGGTATATTATATTTTTCTTTCCATGTTGATACTTTGGACGGGGTGCCGGTAACAATTCCTGCCAGATAGCAATGCTCGGTTTGTAAAAGGGCAGGAGCTAATTGTCCTCCGGCATAACCACCGAGGCCAACTAATGCAATACCCAGTTTTCCATTTTTAGCAGACATGGTTTTTTGTTTTTTAGTTTCTTCATTACAATTACCAACAGCAGAAAGTAATGGAATACTTAAACCTGTAAGCCCTACATCATACAGAAATTTTCTTCTTGATTGTTGATGGTTACTCATAAAAAAGATTTATGGTTTACAAAAAGTTGGCATCACTACATGAAAAACAATTTCTCAACTTGGCTTGAGCTTTGCAAGTGTTGAGTAGCGAACAAAGTGTACAAGAGTACTACCGCTGAATTATTCGCTTTTGCTCAACTCGGGGCAGGCGCAAGAGAAGATGATACCTGTCCCGGATCATCAGGAAGTATTACTATCGCCCGGTCAATTCTTCTCTTGCCATTTTTTTACATGCTCAGCTACTTCAACCATTGGTGCCACCCAAATATCCTTTTCGTTTTGTTTTATATAATTCAGTAATTTCTGATGTGCAGGAATAGAAACATCTAATCCATTGCCTCCTCCCACGCCATGAAATAGAATGACCAATAAAGAATTTGTCTGTACAGCCTTCTTCACCCAGTCAATCATTTGCTCCGCTGTATGATTATTCACCATATAGCAATCTATATTGTATAAATCAATCTCGTTGATCTTACGCATTTCATTTCTTACAGCCCTTGCAGCAACGAAATCATTTTTCATTCCGCCGATAAAGGAAGAGTCTGCAATTTTCATATCACCGCAGGTAAATGCAAATGTTCGTTTTGTTTTTCCATCCAATGATTGTAGAAAAAGATTCGTCATTTTAGTTTCATCTACCATTCGCTGTACACTGTAATTGTTCAGATCGTACTCGGGTTGTACCCATTCTCTGCCTTTGCCTCCAATGCAGGGATGAAACAATGTATGATTGCCCAGTTCGTGGCCAGACGGTGCTAATTTTTTCCATTCATTCATACGGGTTTGTACCGATGTAGAAAAGGCTGTAACATAGAAGGTGGCTTTCAATCCCAATGAATCAAGTAATGGAACAGCATTATCCAGATGTTCATTGATCGCATCATCGTATGTAATGACCACGGCACATTTTTTTCCCTGCCAGGTTTGGTTTAATTGTGCAATTGCTGCTATTGATACCAGTAATTGAAACAATACAGTTATTGTAATTACTCTTTTCATTTTTTATTTAATTGCCAGCACCACTACAGAAAATGGTGGCAGCTTTATCGAAAGATTATTTTCATTGACTGTAGCTCCATTAAAGACAGCAGGTTTTACCTTGTCAGGATTTTCAAATGTATTATGGTCTTGTAATTTGCCTGATTGAAGAATTCTACCGGTAATGGTGCTTGCTGATAAACCGCCAAGGTCAATTTTAATTTCCTGTGTATTATTGGCATCCATATTCACCAATGATATATGTGTGACACCGTTTTTATCTTTAGAAGCTGAAGCTGAAACCGCTTGGATCTTTTTTTCTCCCAGCGTATAATCTTTACTTATCATAGCCAACGGAATCATCACTGCATCCTGGTGCACATTGTACATTTCCATTACATGATACGTAGGTGTAAGAACCAATTTTTCTTCTTTTGTAAGAACGACGGCCTGTAATACATTCACCATTTGTGCAAGGTTAGCCATACGTACCCGATCACAATGATTATTAAAGATATTTAAAGATAAGCCGGCGATCATGGCATCCCGCATACTATTTTGCTGGTAAAGGAAGGCGCCATTATTACCCGGTTCCACTTCATACCAACCACCCCACTCATCTACGATCAGTGCTACTCTTTTTTGCGGATCATATTTATCCATTACATCACTGTTATTTTTTACCATTCGCTCCATCTTCCAAGCCTGCTCCATGGTTCTGATATATTCATCTTCGGAAAATTGTGTAGCCGATCCTTTTTTAGACCAGTTGATAACGGAGTAATGATGAATGGAAAGTCCTTCAATTCTACGGGCAGGAATATTTTTCATAACTGTTTCTGTCCACGCATAATCTTCTGTGCCGGGGCCAACAGCAATACGAAATAATCCTTCCGTATTACTATAACTCGTCATCATCGTAGCATATTTCCTGTATTCATTAACGTAATAGTCGGCTGTCATATGACCACCACAATCCCATGATTCATTCCCTACACCCCAATATTTTACATTCCAGGGTTTGCTTCTGCCATTTTGCATTCTTGTATCCGTTAAAGAGCTGGTGCCATTGGCATGATTGACATATTGCACCCATTCCACCGCTTCCTGTACCGTGCCACCGCCCATATTTACAGCGAGATAAGGTTCGGCACCAATCAATTCGCAAAAATCAAGAAACTCATGTGTACCAAAACTGTTGTCTTCTCTTACATTGCCCCACGACATATTCTCGATGTGTTTTCTTTTATCTTTTGGACCAATTGCATCTTTCCAATGATAAATGTCAGCAAAACATCCACCGGGCCAGCGCAGCACCGGGGTTTTAAGTTTTTTCAATGCTTCTATTATATCAAGTCTAACCCCATTTATATTGGGGATTTTCTTTTGCTTATCACCTACATAAATTCCATCGTAAATACAGCGGCCAAGATGTTCCGCAAAGTGCCCATAAATATTTTTATTGATAGTATCCCTGGATTTTTCAGGAAAAAGCACAATTCGGTTTTGGGCAAACAGAAGCTGTCCGCAAAATGCTGCGATAACAATTGCGATAATATGTTTCTTCATGCTCGGTTATTTATCAGTTCTAAAAGGTGAAGCCGGAAGGCCTTCTTTATTATATAAATTTGGATTCACTGGATTATCAGCCCATGCATATCTTACATACATCGGATTTGAAATTATTTCACTCCACACTATAATTTTATCACCTTCAATTTTTGCTTTCGCCCATACAAATTTTTTATCGGCTCCTGCAATAGTGAATTCACCCAATTCTTCCCCATCATTGCTGATCAATCCGCTGCCAATATGATCAAAGGAGATAATGATTTTATTGCTTTCAATCGTGGATGATTGGTAAATAGGGCCGGAATAAACAATATTTTCTCCATAAACTATTTTTTGTGCGGCTAATGCCAATCGTTCGCCAACATCTTTTTTATTGTCAGGATGAATATCATTCCATTCTCCCAGGTCAATTGCTACAACCATTGCTGTTGCAGGCACAGATAGCGATTTTAATTGGGCTTCTCTTAATTCTGCCCACTGACTTTCTGAAGGAAGATAATTTGCATCCATAAAGTTGGGAAGCTGAACGTATAAAAAGGGAATATCAGCTTGTTGCCATTTATTTCTCCAATCTGCAATTTGTGCAGGCTGGAGTTTTGCATATTCAGCCCCCCGGCTTCCATTACTTTCTCCCTGGTACCAAAGAATTCCTTTAATGGAATAGTTGATGGCAGGTGCTACCATTGCATTGTACAGCGCAGTCGGTTGATTTTGTGCATTGATACCAACCACAACAGCACCAGTGCGGGGAAGAAATACTTCTCCAACTTTATATTGCCAGGTGCCTTTTAAGTCAATCGTATCATTGCCGGTAAATATGCAATAAGGTTTATCGGGAACAAAGCCGCCTTTGCCGGAGTTGTTGGTTACTTTAACTACAAAAATATTTTTACCTGCCTTTAGTACATCTGCTCCAATTGCATATCTGCGCTGTGGATACATATAGGTTGTAGTGCCAACCTGCTTACCATTTATATATAAAGCATCTGCATCTACAATTCTCCCTAAAAAAACTTTTGCAGGTTTTCCGATCATGGATGCGGGGATATCAATTTCTTTTCTATACCATACAACGCCGTTAAGGTCTTTTATTCCCTGGTCTTCCCAATAGCCGGGAATATTTATTGGGCGCCACTCTTTCGGAATATAGTTTGTTTCAAACCATTTTGGACTTTCCATTGTTCCTTTATCTTTCGATGCAACTGGTCTGTTTGCATTCGCAGCTTTACGATTCAGATCATTAACGTAAGCGGTGTCTTTATTTTTTTGAATAGTAGTTTGCAGCGCAGGAAATTCTTTTAAGCCTTCTTCACTTGTCCATGCTTCGATAGGCGTACCACCTACACTTGCATTGATCAAACCAATCGGTACCCGATATTTATCATAGATTTTTTTGGCAAAGAAATAAGCAACAGCAGAAAAAGGTCTTACTTGTTCTCCTATGGCAGCTTTCCAAGAGCCATCAGGTAAATCATTCTTCGGGGCTCCCAAATTGTTGCTAACTGGTACAAGGAATTGTCTTATCTCAGGATAGTTCGCTGATTTGATATCTGCGGCATAAGTTATATCATGGATGTTTAACTGGTGTACCATGTTACTCTGACCACTGCAAAAAAATACATCGCCAAATAAAATATCTTTGATCGTAATTGAATTACTTGCTGTAATTGTTAGTGTATATGGTCCACCTGATTTAACTGGTGGTAGCATAACAGACCAGTTGCCATCAGCACTGGCTTTTGTTTTGTAAATTTTACCATTAAATTTCAAACTCAATTTTTCATTCGCCGCCGCCCAGCCCCAAATTTTTAATTTTTTATCTCGTTGTAAAATCATTCCATCGCTGATCAGTCGGGGAAGTTTTACCTGTGCCACTGCAAATATTGTAAATAATAGAATGGTATTAAGTAAAATAAGCTTTTTCATATTTCCTTATTGAACCGAAATTATTTTGCTTACCACATTACTGGTTGTTTTGTTTTTCACCCCTGGCTGACCACCGCCAATGCTTATCATTAATTTTTCTTTTGGCTGATAAGCAGTTCCGCTTTCATCAATTAGGGATAATTGTTCGGGAGTTAATTTGAAGGTGATCGTTTTGCTTTCCCCGGATCCTAGTTCTATTCGCTTAAATCCTTTTAAAGCCCTTACGGGATTAAGTCCGTTCAAATTATTGTATGCAATATATAATTGTACCACTTCCTCTCCATTTCTTTTACCCGTATTTTTTACGGTAACAGTAACTGTTATATTTTTCCCTTTTGAAATAGCGGATGGTGTTTTTAAATTACTGTAAGTAAAGTTTGTATAACTCAAACCATAACCAAAAGGATACAATGCTTCTCCTTTAAAATAACGATAGGTTCTGCCAGACATATCAAAGTTGAGGAAAGAGGGCAGATCGCTATCACTTTTGTAAAACGTTACGGGTAATCTTCCGGCAGGATTGTAGTCGCCAAATAAAACATCTGCGATAGCAGTGCCTGCACTTTGTCCGCCATACCATGCATTTACAATCGCCGGAATATTTTCACTTTCCCAGGGAGTTGCAATGGCGCTACCCGTCATCATTACAAATACTAATGGCTTTCCTGTTTCTTTTAATGCTTTCATTAACGCTGTTTGCACAGCAGGTAACATTATAGTAGTACGATCACCACCATTAAAGCCAGGAAAATCCACTCTCATTTCTTCGCCTTCTAATTGTGGCGATATGCCGCCAACAAAAACAATGGCATCCGCATCTTTAACCCGATTAGTCAACGCAGTAAAATCTGTTTTTTCAAAATTGCCTGTTTTCAATCTCACATTTGCTTTACCATCACCCTGCCAGTACTCTAGCACAATTTTATAAACAGAATCTTTCTTTGTTTCTAACTTATAGGTTCTTGCACCCCAGCGATTGCGTTGCCATGCATTCAATATTTCTTTATCGTTGATCAAAAAGCGATAGCCATCATCTGCTTCCACTTCAAATGTAATATCGCCATCCTGTGCTGGGGTAAAATCGCTGCTGTATTTTGCAGAAAAATTATTTGCTCTCATAGCACCCACCATGCTTTCTCCTTCCTGCCAGAAATTATTGATTTCTTTTTCCATTTGGACGGCTACAGGTTCGCCAACCATTTCTTTATTATTGAAATACTCGGCTTTAAAACCTTGTTTGCCTTCCCATCTGAATTGATTCTTCACATCTGCATACACTAATAATGTATCATTAGTAAAATTAATTGCTTTCTCATATACCACTTCAGCACCGCTGCCTACTTTATCTTTTATTCCTTGTAATGCACTTATCACTTGCGTAGGGATGCCGTTGTAATTGCCCAATACTGCAATTGAGTTATCTGCATTTGGGCCCAATACAACAATCTTTTTTATTTTCTTGTTTAATGGTAAAGTATTGTTTTCGTTTCTCAACAATACAATTGATTGCTGCGCCATTTTCAATGCATGTGCCTTGTGTGCCGGAGCTTCCAAAGCACTAGCCGGTGTTTGCGCATATTTCACCATTGATGGCGGATCAAACATGCCTAAGCGGAAACGAATCGTAAACAATCTGCGCAGAGATACATTTAGTTGATCTTCTTTTATCAAACCAGTTTTTACTGCGTCAACTAATGTTTTGTAAACGGTCTGGCCGCATTCTACATCTGTACCATGCAGTACTGCATCAACTGCAGATGCTGTTGCATCTTTATGTGTTTTATGGTATCGATAAAAATCATCTACTCCCCAGCAATCACTTGTAACATAGCCGGTAAATTTCCATTGCTTGCGCAAAATATCATTCATTAACAGATCGCTGGCGCAACAAGGCTGTGTATTGACAGCATTGTAGGCACACATTACACCCGCTACACCGGCATTTACAATTAATTCTTTAAATGCAGGTAAGTAGGTATCCCACAGGTCATACGAAGAGGGATTAAAATTATCTGAGTGTCTTGATGGCTCCGGTCCGCTATGCACAGCAAAATGTTTAGCACATGCTGCCGCTTTTAAGTATGTAGGATCTTCACCTTGTAATCCTCTTACAAATGCTTTTCCAAGCATAGCTGTCAGGAATGGATCTTCGCCGTATGTTTCTTGTCCTCTTCCCCAACGAGGATCTCTGAAAATATTAATGTTGGGTGTCCAGTAGGTTAATCCAAGATAACGTTCGCCGGTTTTTCCTGTTGCTATTGCTTTATTGTGAATGGCCCTTCCTTCTAATGCCGAATAATCGGCCATGCGATGCAAAGAATTCGTATCCCAGGTGGCAGCCATTCCAATGGCTTGCGGGAACGATGTTACGTTAAATGGAGTTCTTGCTACGCCATGCAGTACTTCATTCCACCATTCATAAGGCAAAATTCCTAATCTTGGAATTCCCGGCGTTGCATTGAGCATTTGCGCCACTTTTTCTTCCAGCGTTAAGCGAACTACTACATCGTTGACCCTTTGTTCAACAGGAAGTTTATAATTCCACATTGGGAATGATTTATAATCCTGCGTACTTGCATTGACACTGGCAAGCATTAAAACAATCGTTATTATTTTTTTCATATATCGATAAAGAGGTTTATTTATAAACATCGTCATCATTTTTTACTTCAAACCAATTATAGGCAGCTTTGGTATTAGATGGTTTATTGTTGGAGGTGGCGTACATACTGTATATACAACCAACAAATCCACCGGCTGATTTTGTACTCAGGTATTTTGCATCAGCATTCTCTAAGAGTAGTTGCCATTTATTTTTTTTAGTCGCATAATAAAAGGTATACTTATCTCCTTTGGCTTCTATTTTAAAGAATATATCTTTTTTGATTTTGCTGCTTATTGTTTTACTTGTAACCAGTTCAACTCCTTTATACAGCTCTACTACCGGTTCCCCCTCCTTTATTGATTTACACAGGTAATAGTATGTTTTTTCATTTTGAAATAATAATAACCCGGCTTTCTCATTATCTGATTCGGGAATAAAGTTTAATGACGTAGCTGCATGTCCTTTGAGATGTGGCTGATGAAATCCTACAAAGGATGGATTCCCTTTTCCGGCACAAGTTTCCGGTCGTAGATTTAGTGAGAGTGTACCGGGTTTATTAGTAAGATTATACCATTCACTGCGAACTGTTCGTAGAAATTGGTAGCGGATGTTTAAATTATTGCTATTGAAATCATCCCGGAAAAGATAATTGCCATTGAACGGTTCTCTTTTCGTTTCAGCAATTGCATTGATGGGGTAGGAGTATTTTATTTCATCACCCCCTAATTCAAATTCAGGCCAGCCATCTTTCCAAACCACAGGGGCCATAAAAGTTTCTCTTCCGGTATTATAAAAATCTCCTTCATAAGGACGACAGCCTAAGAATATGCCCCACCATTTTCCATCTTTACCTTCTACAAAATCTGCATGTCCTGCGGTTGTGATCGGATTCTTTCTTGTTGGATCTAGCTGACGTTGAGTTAGAATAGGATTCTTTTCATAGGAAACAAAAGGCCCTTCTGGTGATTTGCTTCTGAACACAACTTCAGAATGATTGTAACCTGTACCACCTTCTGCACAAATCAAATAATACCAACCATCTTTTTTAATGAAATGTGGGCCTTCTATCCAGACTGGTTTTTTGGCCATATCAGTGCCGCCATTGATCAATAATTTTTCCTCGCCTGTTACTTTGAGATTGACTGCATCAAATTCGAACATCCGTATTGTACGATGTCCATCATGCTTGGAAATATTATCGGGAGGAATACTATTGAATACGATATACGATTTCCCATTATCGTCAAAAAATAAAGAAGGGTCAATGCCATTTACCTGCGGTAGTTTAACCGGATTGCTCCAGGGGCCTTTGGGATCTTTTGCAGTAACAACAAAATTACCCAGCTTGCTTACTTCGGTGCAAACAATATAAAATGTTCCGTTATGATAGCTGATAGCAGGAGCAAACAATCCTCTTGAAACTCCTGCACTGTCAAGGTTTAATTGTTCAGGTCTGTTTAATGCATAACCAATTTGTTTCCAGTTCAGTAAATCTTTGCTATGAAACAGCGGAAGGCCGGGATAATAGGCGAATGATGAATTGACGATATAATAATCATCCCCTGCCCGGCAAATACTCGGATCGGGGTAGTAACCAGCGAGTATAGGATTTTGGAATGATTGTGCTCTTGTACTCATCAATGAAATACATAGTAAGCTTACCAAAAAATATTTTTTCATCATGGTATTCGTCATTTAGTTATTCCGGTTTATAAGGATCTATTGTATGAATGAAACCATTTTCATCGTAAGTTATTTCGGTAACTTTTACACTTCTTAAATGTGTAATACCTTTTGATAAACTGGAGTCATGATAAAATAAGTACCACTTGTTATCAAATTCGCAAATTGAATGGTGAGAGGTCCAGCCTACAACAGGGTTTAAAATTCTTCCAGCATATTTGAAAGGGCCGTATGGATTATCGCCAATTGCATAACAGATGAAATGCGTATCCCCTGTGGAATACGAGAAATAATATTTGCCATTGTATTTATGCATCCAACTTGCTTCAAAGAAGCGTCGATCAGTATCTCCGGCAAGCAAGGGACTTCCATTTTCGTCAGTGATGATCAAATTCTTCGGTGTCTCAGTAAATCCCAGCAGATCATTGGATAGCTTTACAACCTTTGCGCACAAAGCCGGTTCGTTGTCTTTAGGTAAAAAAGCAACAGGACTTTCGGGTTGTTGGCTTTTAAAACTGCCCGTTCTCCAGCGTTGTAACTGGCCACCCCAAATACCGCCAAAGTACATATAGTAATTACCATCATCGTCAATAAACACAGCCGGATCAATAGAAAAACTTCCTTTGATAGCTTCGGGTTGTGGGGTAAAAGGACCAACTGGTGATTTGCTTGTGGCTACTCCAATACGAAAGATGTCATCATGATCTTTTGCCGGAAAGAATAAATAATAAGTGCCGTCTTTCTCAGCAGCATCGGGAGCCCACATTTGTTTATTGGCCCAGGGTACATCTTTAACATGAAGGGCAACACCATTATCAATCGCTTCGCTTTGTGGAGAGTCCATGGATAGTACATGATAATCTTCCATGGCGAAATGACTTCCCAAATCATCAAACGCATCACCGGCATCGATATCATGCGATGGATAGATATAAATTTTGCCATTGAAAACATGGGCTGATGGATCTGCTGTATAAATATCTTTTATAAGCGGCTGTGAAACGGCACGATATTTCAACTTGTCAAAATCAATATGGTCAATCGGATCTTCTGGCATGACTTTGTTATAGGTTGTAAGTAATAAGTTTTAAGTTAGGCACTACGACGTTGTCTTAAATCGCTTTCAATCTGTACTTCCATTTTTTTATTGATCTTATAAAAGAAAAGTAAAGCAGCACCCACTAAAAATGGAATAGCTGGGTAAATGCTCACTAACAGTTTGGATGCATTTACGGCTGTTGCTGTTTGGCCACTGGTACTGTTTGGTATATAATCGTAAATTCCCAATATCCAGGTTAGTAATGAGCTTCCAATAGTCAATCCCGCTTTTAAACCCACCATCATCGCTGAGAAAATAATTGCAGTAGCTCTACGATTGTTTTTCCATTCGCTGTAATCGGCTACATCTGCTATCATAGCCCATAATAATGGAATGGTAATGCCATAGAAAAACCCGTGCAATATTTGCGAGGCAAACATTAATCCGGTTGATTTAGCAGGAAAAAAATAGAAAATAAGAATAAAAAATGTGGAGATGACCAGTGCGATACCAAATACATCTCTTTTACCGTATTTATCTGCTAAAGGTTTTGATAAGGTGATACCAATTATCATGAATAAGATTCCACCGGCATTGAAAAGTCCAAAGCCTGCTGATACAGGATCTTCTCCAAAGAAATTCATGCCTATTCCTGATAAAGCATTGGTAACAGGAATAATAAATTGGGTAAGACTTTCTTTATCTACAAAGTTTTCGAAATAATAAACATATCCGCCGCCCTTCATGGCTAATGTAATAAATACAAGGGTGGTTAAAAGCAACATAATGAACCAAGGCTTGTTCTTTTTCAAATCACCTAAGTCTTCACTCAAACTTGATTTTTGTTCAGGCTTTGGAACAATTCTTTCTTTAGTGGTTAGAAAAGTTATGATCAGCATAACCGTTCCTATAATGGCCAGCCAGGTCATCACTTTTTCAATACCAGCTGCTTTATCGCCATTGCCGGCAGAGATAATGATCGAGTACATAAAAACCTGTACAAAAAATTGAGCAAACATTACCGCAACAAAACGATAGGCCGACATGCTGTTCCGTTCTTTCATGTCGCCGGTAATTACACCACTTAATGCAGAGTAAGGGAGGTTGTTTGCTGCATAAAATAAAAGGAGTAAAGTATAAGTTACAACTGCGTAAATCACTTTGCCTTTATAAGAAAAATCGGGAGTACTGAATGCAAGCAATGCAATTACACCCAGCGGAATGGCTGTCCACAATATCCACGGTCTGAATTTTCCCCACCTCGAATTGGTTCTGTCTGCCAAAGCACCAACTATTGGATTAAATGCAAAGGCAGCAATAAGTCCGACTGTAAGTGTTATTGCAGAAGCATGTTTTGCATCCAGACCGTAAATATCAGTGTAGAAATAAGCTAGGTATGTTACCAGTGTTTGAAATACAAGGTTAGCTGCTAAATCGCCAAGGCTATATCCTATCTTTTCAAATACCGTTAATTTCTGGGAAGCATTTGTACTCATGGTGTAGATTGTTTAAAAATCAGAATCCTTTTTTTTCGTTCTTTTTTGTTTCTATCACTTTGTAAAATGCTGGTTTTGGTTGTAATGCTCTGTCAAATAATAACGGATGATTGGTTCTTCCTCTAACCGGCCACCCATTCAACCAACTTTGACCATCATCTACACCCCAGAAAGTTACTCTTGTTATTTTGTCTTTGTGTTTTAAGAAAAGATTGAACAAGGCTGCATAATCATTGGCTAATTGTTGTTGTACACTATCTGGTAGTCCGTTAACGTATGGATTTAATGAGGGGTCTTCTTTCATCCGCTGACTTACATCAGCTCCTGAAAAATTTCTGGGTAACACTTCAATGTCCACTTCTGTGAACATTACTTTTAATCCCAATGCCGAGTATTCCAAAATACTTGCTTCAATATCTTTGAATGGAACCTTGCCTGCATGCCAATGTCCTTGAATACCTACGCCATCAATACGAACTCCCGCCGCCTGTACTTTCTTCACTAATGCAATACATCCTGCCCGTTTTGCTGGTTGCTCATTATTATAGTCGTTATAATAAAGTTCAGTATTGGGTGATGCAACTGCTGCTAACCGGAAAGCTTCAGTTACAAAGTTGTCGCCCAGTCTATCTAAGAAAATAGATTTACGCATGGTGCCATCCTCATTCAGTGCTTCGTTCACCACATCCCAGGAAAATATTTTTCCGCTGTAACGACCAGCTACGGTATTGATGTGATTGGTGAAAAAGGTATTGAACGAATCCACATTTTTAATATTTCTTGCAAAAGCCGGTAACTGGCTATGCCAGACAAGTGTATGCCCATTGATCTTGATATTGTTCTTTTTTCCGTACTCAATCATTTTATCAGCTATGGTAAAATCATATTTATCCCACTGTGGGTGAATGAGCTCTGCCTTCATAATATTTTCCGGAGTGGCGGAATTAAATTGTTGTTTTATCAATGCATCGACTTTCGGATCCCTTTCTTCAATTTGTGCGGTATTTAAAGCAGTACCGATGGCGAAGTCATTTTTAAAAACCTCCTTTAAAGAAGTTAAAGAAGGCATTGATGGTGCCCCTAAGTTTTTTTGACTGCTGGCGCAAGAGGCCAGCAATAAACTAATGCCGCATAGGGCCGGAATAAATAATCGCTTTATCATTATTTTATTTTTTCTGTTGATACAATGTTTCAGGTGGACCTAGATAACTTTGTTTTACGCCTCCAAAATCCAATACTATTTTTTGCAATACCACAGCCGGACTCACTACCCAATATTTTACAATATGCTTACCCGGTTTCAATATTTTGTGTTTGCTTGATTTAATGATTATACTTTCTGCCACCCATTTGTTCCAGATACCACTGATGCTGTTTTTATCTTCTTTGTTGATGCTGAAAATTTGCGGTGTCTCATCATCAATTGAAATGGCATATTGCAAACCTTCTACAGCATTATAAAAATTTAAGGTAGGTGAGAAATAACAATTTATGGTTACATTGTCTTTACTATAAGTATAAATCTCATATTGAAGATGTGCTGATGAGCCACCCGGTATTTGTTGATTGGCAGTAACCGGAAAACTGGTAATAGCTGAGCCTGTTCTTCCATGGTCAGGTAAAATTTTCCAGGTAATTCCTTTACTGTTAATTGCTTTGGTGAAGTGATTTGCTGCTATTGAAACTCCACTTTCTTCTTCCTCGTAAAAGACATTTCCTTTTACATCGTTAGGAACTTTGGCAACAATTACATCCGTTATGCCAAAATTTTTATTTTTAATAATAGAATCATTTGAGACATATTTTACTTCAGGCATTTTTTGCTTTACAGGTTGTTGCCAATAAGTATAGCCAATATGTGTCTGGCTCATAATATGATTCCACTTGCCATTGTTCAATTGATGGTATGCAAGTGTGATCAATGAATCGTTCATGTATAGTTGATTTACTTTACCTGCATACTCATTGGCTTCTGCCCATTTGTTTTTATAAGCTTCTTTGTTAAGTGCCACATTGTAATACATTTCATTCAGATTAGCACAGGCTTTTATAGGGTGTAGTACCAATTGAAAGAAAGCATCCCGGTATTGAGATGGTAGTTGGCTGTTTACTTTTTCTGCCCTTACAAGTAAATTGTTGTATTCAGTTACAACATTGTTCCATTCATTATAATTTAAACTATAGGTATTTGCATCAAGCAGTTCAGGTTTTCTTCGCCCATTGTATTTTGCATAACTAGCCAACAAGTCTGCAATTTCTTTTGCATATGCTTTACCAAAATTACCTGCTGACCATTGTTGTGAATACTTTTGCAAATCACCTGCTCCAATCTTCTCCGGGTTCCATGCATAATCTAAAAAGAAAGAGATAGGGAATTCCATTGGCTTAATGTCGCCTACATTTACAATCCAAATTTCCCTGGCTTTATATTCCCATGCCAGGTGCATTTGTTCCCATATTCTTGGAAGCGGATTTGTATTTAGCCATTTATAATTTCTTGGACCACCTACATAATCAAAATGATAATAAATTCCGTAGCCACCTTTTCTTGGCGCATCGGTAAGCTTTGGTAGTTTTCTTAAGTTGCCCCAGTTGTCATCACACAATAAAAGTGTAACATCATCTGGCACCCGCATGCCTTTATCATAATAGTCTTGTACCTCCTTATATAAAGCCCATAACTGTGGCGTTTGGGAAGCAGGTTTGCTGGTAACATCTGCAATAATTTCCCGCTGATCTTTTACAATTCTTTCTAACAGTGCTGTTGCTGTTTCTCTCGACATGGGTTCATCACCATCGCCTCTCATTCCTACACTCACAATCTTTTCATTCCAGGCTCTCTCCATACCGCTTTTCCAAAATTCTTTTAATCCTTTTTCGGTACTGTCATAATTCCATTTTTGTTTGTTACCATATCTTCTCCATTCATCATGTGCTCTCATTAGAGGCTCGTGGTGAGAAGTGCCGATCACAATACCGTATTCATCTGCTGCTTTTATATTCAAAGAATCATCATCATAAAACGCATTACCCCACATGGCAGGCCAGATATAATTTCCTTTCAAACGCAATATCAATTCAAAAACCTTCTCATAAAATTTATGATTAAAGCCGCCGAATGTTGATTTGCTCCAATTGGACAGCGCAGGAGCTTCATCATTGATAAAAATGCCACGGTATTTTACCTTGGGTAAATCAGTAATAGAAATATTTTTCTTAATGTAGATCGTTTCTTTCTTTTTAACAGGTACGTCTGCCCACCAATACCAGGGCGATACACCGATTTGTTTTGATAATTCAAATACACCATAGGCGATTCCTCTTCTATCGCTGCCTGTAATAACAATTGCATTTGAAATGCCACTAAAAGGATTGCTAATGGTTTGAATAGAGTAAGCTTCCCATTTATTAGTTAGCGAAACCGTTTTTATTTTATTTGTTTTTGCCACTGCCTGGATAAGGGATGATTTCTCCAGCGAACCAATTATTATAACTGTAGTTGCTTTATTCGGAAGACTGGACTGTAGTATTGGTTTGTTACCGGTAATTGCTTCAATATCTTTTTGTAAAAACCCAGCTGCCAAATTAACCAATGAAGTATCATCTTTGTCCACACAAATAACAATATTGCCCAATGCAAAAGTATTGGCAGATAATTTTTCTCCTGTTATTTGCTGGCTTGTGGCTGCAAATACAAGAAAAAGGCAACACAGTGTTATAAAACTACTTTTCATTTCGTTCAATTTAGAACCCAATGCTATTCCCACCATCAACCGGTAATACAACACCGGTGATATATTTAGCAGCATCACTTGCTAAAAAATAAACTGCTTCACCAATATCAGCTGGCTGTCCCATGATGCCCATTGGTGTTCGTCCAAATACTTTTGCTTTTCTTTCCGGATCGCTATCCAAAGCTTTTGCTGTCATTTCCGAATAAATAAACCCTGGCGCTATGGCATTTACCCGAATTCCTTTTGGAGAAAGTTCAACGGCCATGGCTCTTGTCATGCCATCAATAGCAGTTTTGCTCGCCGTATAGGCAATCACTTTTGGTAATCCATATTGTGCTGCCATGGAGCTGATATTGATTATACAACCTGATTGTTGCACCAGCATTTGTTTAACTACTTCTCTGCTGATGCTGAATACCGCCGTAAGGTTTGTAGTGATGATCTTTTGAAAATCTTCATCCGTAACATCGGTAAATTCTTTTTTCATATTTATACCGGCATTGTTGACGAGAATATCAATCTGTCCAAATTGTTTAATTACATCTGTAATAAATGCCGGAATAGAAGACAAATCACTTACATCGCAGGGCATTGCATAACAAAGGGTACCAAGTTTTTCTTTTGCTGTATCCAACTTTGCTTTATCTCTTCCTGCAATGATGGTGGTGATTCCATGTTGAATAAATTTTTCTGCAATGGCAAAACCAAGACCAGAGCCACCACCAGTTACGATGGCAACTTTTTTGTGAGCTGTTGTCATTTTATAAATTTCAGTTTATTCGAATCACATTAATTGCCTGGAGCAAATGGAAACCGTAAGCTCTTGTAATACTCCAGTGATTTGTCAGGCTTTTCATAGTGAGAAGGGATTGGCATTTTGCTGAATGTCTGAAAGTATAATAAGCAGGCATTTCTCCACCACACGGCTTCGCTATATTGAATGCCTAATAATTGTTTTACATGTTCGAACCGGTCTACATCTACAAACTGTTTTAATCCATTCCAGTTTTTTTGCATTTGCTTTACCCTTTCAGCCCCGTTATAAAATTGATAGCAGAGTTCATCCCAAAGTGTTCGGCCACTTTTCATTTTGAAATGCCAGGATACATGATGAAACCACAACAAATATTTTTCGTCGCAACTGTTGATCTCTTCCCAAACTTTTCTTGCTTCAGGAAAGTATTGCGCTATAGCATTGCTACCAGAACTAGTTCTGTTGAAGCCAATGCCGGCACTATCTGCTTTGTGATAATATACAGGATTCCATTCGGGCCTGTTTAAATTACTTACCCAGGGAGCAGGGCCATAATGATGGCCTGTACCCATTATATGATGTAGGCCAATTGGATTTGAGTATTGCACCATTATATCCCGACTTTCCAGCATCATCTTTCTTGCATTTGTAATAAAAGAAGCATTATTAGTAAAAGTCATTCGGAGCCACTCATCCGCAATTTTTTCGCTGGATAAATTATAGTCCCAGTTCAATCTTCCCAATGCATACCAGTTGGCTTGTGCAAAAGGATGACCGCACCAGTTAATGTCATTACCAATATTGGAAACACCAGCCATGCCATTTAATGAATGTTTATCAATACTACCATCAATAACTTTGGCAACAGTACTTCCCTTGCCATTACTGTAGGTGTCGCTATTTAATACTTCTTTAAAAAGAGGGGCTAAATAAACAAGGTTAGTAGCCTGTCCTAAATATTCCTGTGTCACCTGGAACTCCATCATTAATGGGGTTTTTGGCATGGCACCGAATAATGGATGAAATGGTTCTCGGGGCATAAAATCTATAGCACCGTTTTTTACCTGCACCATTACGTTATTTCTGAATTTTCCATCTAACGGAACAAAATCATCATACGCTTGTTTGTGGCGATCATCGGGATTTTCTGCTGCATATACAAATGCCCGCCATATTACGATGCCTTTAAAAGGTGCAACAGCATCGGCTAACGTATTTGCACCATCAGCATGGGTACGTTTATAATCCTGTGGTCCCGGTTGTCCTTCGCTGTTCGCTTTTACCAGAAAGCCGCCAAAATCAGGGATGTAAGAATAAATTTCTCTTGCTTTTTCTTTCCACCAGTTGCGAACTCCTTCGTCTAATGGATCAGCCGTTTTTAATCCGCCAATTTCAATTGGAGCACTAAATCGGGCAGTTAAATAAACTTTTATACCATATGGTCTGAATGTATTGGCGAGTGCTGCTACTTTACTTAGATATGGAGCAGTAAGAATAGTAGCATTGGCATTTACATTGGTAAGCACTGTTCCATTAATACCTATCGATGCATTGGCTCTGGCATAATCTATATAACGTTTATCAATAAGGCCGGGTAATGTATGCCAGTTCCATAAGGAAAATCCAGCATAGCCTCTTTCAACTGTTCTGTCTAAATTATCCCAGTGATTGAGAAGTCGTAGTTGAAGTTTTGGTGCAGAAGTGAATTCTAATTTGTCAATAGGATGTTCGGTTTGAAGTAGTCTAAGAAAATGAAATACTCCATACAATACACCAATATCGGTATTGGCAGTAATATTGATTTGAGATTTCCCTTTTATATTTCTTTTAGATATAACAAAGCCTTCGCTACCAATTTCTTTAATTGTGATTGTAGGAGAAGGTCCAGGAGTTCCGAATAGTCCAATATTTCCAATTACAAGGTTGCCATCAATTAAAGAATCATTAAATAACGGAACTTGATTAAGCATTCCTTCAGATGCTTTTATTAATTCATCCTTTACAATCTGCATAGTTGCTGAGTTACCTTTTATTGTTATCTCTTTTAATAAAGACTTATAAGATGTAAGCAGTGATTTATTTTCAACAGCTTTATATCGCATCCATAGATCATACCCGTCTTCTGCAAAAAGAAAAGTAGCAGATGCCAATAGCAGTATAGACAGCAATAGTTTTTTCATAACAGCATTAACTTTTTTCGGGTTTGATTGGTTTTCTCAGAGATGATTTGCGAATAATTAAGTCAGATCGTACAACAATTGTATTGGTGTGTTTAATATTCGATACACCTTTTAAATGATTGATCAGGTTGCGGGCCGCAATTTCTCCCATGTCAATACCAGGATAGTTAACTGTGGTCAATTGTGGTTCTATTATTTTGCTAATAGCATCATTGTTAAAACCAACCACGGCAATATCTTCCGGAATTTTAATTCCGTTTTCTTTTAAGGTACGCATACAAACGGCTGCAGAGAAGTCGTTGGTAATAAAAGCTCCGTCTGGAAGCGGCTTCATTTTCAATATTTGCAAAGCGGCTTCTACACCGCATTGTTCACTCAGGTCTTTTATTAGCACCCGGTGTTTATCATAGGGGATTTCATTATCGTAAAGAGCATCTGTGTATCCTTTATGACGTTGCGCATATACGTTACGTTTCAGATTGGCTGTTACCAGTACAATCCGTTTGCACCCTTGGTCTATTAAATGCTGGGTGGCCTGATAGCCGCATTTATAATTATCAATAATTACTTTGGTGCTTTCTGTATTTTCTTCTACCCGATCAAAGAAAACAACAGGAATGCCTTTTTCTTCAAACGCATCGTAATGTTCCAGGTCTTTTGTATCAAAGGCTAGAGAGGCGATAAGGCCATCTACTCTTTTGTGAAAAAGGTTAAGTGCATTCGCCGCTTCTTTCTCAAAACTTTCAGAGGAGTGTGCAATAATAAGGTCATAACCTGCTTCTGTAGTTATTTTTTCAATGCCTGCCAACACGGAGGTAATAAAGTTACTATTCAATTCGTGTACAATAACGCCGATGGTATTGGTCTTTTGTTTACGAAGACTACTGGCAAATGTGTTATGACGATAGCCTAATTCCTTAGCCGCTTCCTGAATCTTTTTCCGGGTGTTTTTATTGATAGATGGATTGTCTTGTAATCCACGGCTTACAGTGGCTGATGATAGTGCCAGTTTCTGAGCAATATCATAAATAGTGACCTCTTTTTTAGGCTTCATTTGCAATCGGTTGCAGCTAAAATACAGAAAATACTGTGTAATAAAATTATGGAAACAGGTTTACAATAGAAATATTATTTTTTATCTGGAAATTGGTTAACTCACATTTTCATAGGGAGATTTGAGTAAAAGTTCCTGTTTGTGTATTTTATATAAACAAACAGAGAAGCAAACATGGTATTATATATATAGTATCATTTTTTATGGGGAAATAAATTTTAGAAAAAAATTGCAATCGGTTGCAACTTTTGAAAAAAATCCTATATTCGTTTTGCGATATAGAAAAAGTGACGATTGTCTAGCTCCTATTCAGTTTTTTATGCCAAGCTGCTATATGATAAAAGACGGGTTTAATTACCGGGATTATCCCGCAGTGCCTGTAATTTCTATTACTGTTCATCAGCAGGGTTTATCTATCACTCACTCACTACGACTTATCAGCGACGCATAGTTTGCAATTAAAATCAACCAATCACTGCAATTATATTCATCTAACAAAACCTCTTTTACTTGCCAAAATGAGAAACATGAAAAAAATAATCAAACAAAAACAAATGCTCCCACTAAAAAAACTGGGGTCGAAACTGTTGATGTTTACGACCGCAATACTAGTGGTATTGCTGGCAATGCCTTCAACGGTATCTGCTCAAAACAACACTATTACCGGAAAAGTAACGAATGAGTCTGGTGTAGGTGTAGCCGGTGCTACCTTACAGGTTAAAGGGAGCTCTACTACCACTATCACAGACAACAATGGAAATTTTTCAATTGTTGCCGCGAAAGGAGCCACTCTTATTATTTCTAATGTAGGTTTTACTGAACGGGAAATAAAAGTGGGTGACGACAACCAAATTAACATTCAATTGCAATCCAGTTTCAAGGATATGGGTGAAGTAATTGTAGTTGGTTATGGTTCGCAACGTAAGGAAGCTATTACAGGTTCGGTTGCTTCAATTGGTGGCGACAAGATGCGGGAAGTTCCTGCTCCTAATATTTCACAAGCCATACAAGGACGTTTGGCTGGTGTGGAATTATCACAAACTTCGACTCGTCCGGGTGCTACCATGCAAATCCGTATCAGAGGTACAAGGTCATTGAGTGCCGATAATAATCCTTTAATAGTTCTTGATGGGATACCTTTCATAGGTTCAATTGCCGACATCAACCCCAACGATGTAAAAAGTATTGAGATCCTTAAAGATGCTTCTGCAACTGCTATTTATGGGTCTCGTGGTGCAAACGGTGTTATACTTATTACAACGGATAAGGGATCTAAGAACAGAAAGCCCCGCATAAACTATAGCGGTTATCTTGGTTCACAAGAAGTTTTTGCTAAATATCCAATGATGGACGGGCCTCAGTTTATTAAACTCCGTGCTACTGCTGGATTATATACCAACGGACAGGATGAGTCAGACGAAATAAATACCGATTGGCAAGATTTATTTTACAGAACAGGGATAGTTACGGATCATAATGTCAGTTTATCGGGTGGTTCTGAAACCGGCAGCTATAATTTTGGTGCTGGCTATCATCATAACCAAGGAGTAATACCAACCCAACTTTACAAACGCTATTCATTGCGTGGATCATTGGATCAGGCTGTGGGAAAACATTTTCGTTTTGGGTTTACTACTAATACAAATTTTAATAAAAGTGAAGGAAACCAGGTTGGTTTATATAGTAACTTAAGCATGTCGCCTATATCCACTCCATATAATCCTGATGGTACATTGAAAAGATCTATCCGGATGATATTGGACAACCAATATGTTTTTACAAAAGATCATGTGGAGAATTTAAGAGACAATAGCCAGTGGATTAACGAAAACCGTGGTTTTGCATCTTACAATGCTATTTATGGGGAAGTGAAAGCTCCTTTCCTTGATGGTTTAAAATATAGAGTAAATCTAGGTTTGGATTTCGTTCAAACTACTGGCGGTTCATATACTGGCCCAGGAGTAGGCGATGGTTTAAATCCTAATACGGTGTCAAATGCAGCGGTTGATAATCGCCAAACCAATCACTGGACATTGGAAAACATTCTTTCTTACGACAAAACTTTTGGTGGAAAACATACAGTGAATGCGGTGGCATTGTATTCAGCAGAACAAAATAAATACAATCGGTCAAATATGTCAGCCTTGGATATACCTGCTGATGCGTTCCAATATTATAATCTTGGCCAGGCTAATGGCCAGTTGACAATTAACCCGGCTAATCAGGATTATCAATTATGGGGATTAATGTCGGCGATGGGTCGTGTTATGTATTCTTACGACAATCGCTATATGATTTCAGCTACTGTACGTTCAGATGCTTCATCCAGGTTAGCAAAAGGAAAACAATGGAATACCTATCCTGCTGTTTCTGTAGGATGGAATATCGCTAATGAAGCATTTATGAAAAATATCACTTTCATAAATAGTTTAAAATTGCGTGCAGGGTTTGGACAAACCTCTAACCAGTCGATTGCTCCATATTCTACACTTGGACAATTAAGCACAAGACCTTATAATTTTGGTCCTACGAATTATGCAACTGGCTTTTTTGTTTCAGCACTACCCAATCCTGAACTAGGATGGGAGTTCTCTAAAACAGTAAACTTCGGTATTGACTTTGCTATCTTAAAAAATCGTTTGTCTGGTACTATCGAGTATTATGTTACAAAGACAGAAGATATTCTTTTAGGTCTTGGTTTACCTCCTACATCAGGTGTGGGAAGTATTGCGTCTAATATCGGTGCTACTCAAAACAAAGGGTTTGAGCTTGCATTAAATGGTACAATCATCGACAATAAAAATGGTTGGACATGGGAAGCTGGTTTTAACTTCTATACCAATAAAAACAAATTGGTATCACTTGCCTCCGGACAAACAAGAGATGAAGGAAACTGGTGGTTTGTTGGATATAATATCAATGCTATTTTCGATTATAAGCGTATTGGTTTATGGCAGGATAAAGACCCTTATCGCAATATTCTTGAACCAGGCACAGACCAACAGATAATAGGTTCAATAAAAGTGGAATACACAGGTGCTTACAATCCTGATGGCTCACCAGTAAGAGCAATCGGAACTGCAGACAGACAGATTTTCAATGTAGATCCTAAATTTCAAGGAGGCTTTAATACCCGTGTAGCTTATAAAGGATTTGATTTGGGCATTGTTGGTTTTTATAGAAATGGCGGTATACTATTTAGCACCATTCATGGATCAAACGGTTATCTAAATTTATTGAGCGGACGTAGAAACAATATCAATGTTGATTACTGGACACCTGATAATACCGATGCTAAATATCCGAAACCAGGCGGTATCATAAGTAACGATAATCCAAAATATGCCAGCACACTTAGCTACTTCGATGGTGGGTTCTTAAAAATCCGCACTATTACACTTGGGTACGACTTTAGCAGAAGCCTTATAAAAAATCCTGATCTTAAAATGAGGATGTATGTTACTGCTCAAAATCCATTTGTAATGTTCTCCGAATTTCATAAAGAATCGGGATTAGATCCTGAGACTAACTCATTCGGAAACGAAAATGCGTCAGTTAATCTTAGTCAAAATTTGAGGCGTATCCTAACAGTAGGTTACAATACTCCATCAACCCGCAATTTTATTGTTGGTGTTAATTTGACATTTTAAAACAAACGAATATGAAACATATACAAATAAAATCTTTTATTGCTACGGCCCTGTTTATGCTGATTTTTTCTTCAGGTTGTAAGAAAATTTTGGATGAGCAGCCCCGCAGCACTTATACACCGGAATTTTTCAAAACTGAAAAGGGTGTTCAGGGAGGTGTTACATCAATGTATGGTCACTTACGCTTTATTTATGGGCAACCTTATTATTACAATTCTTTAGAAACTGGTACCGATGAATATACATGGGCACAAAGTGCGGATGCTAACTTCAGGGATATGGATTATACAGGTGTAGGCAACCTAACTGCAGCCAGTAGCCGTTCTGATGCTTTATGGGGGACTGCGTTTTCCAATATTAATACAGCAAGCGGTATTATAGAAAATGCAGCTGCTGTGAGTTCTATTCCTGCATCATTAATAGCTGAAGCAAGGTTTTTCCGTGCTTTTGATTACTTTTTATTAGTACAAACATTTGGTGGTGTACCCTTAGATTTAGGTGCTGGAGAACTTAAATTCAATACTACTGCGTCAAGAAAATCTGTACGGAACACAGTCCCTGAAGTTTACACCAAAGCAATATTTCCCGACTTACTGATAGCAATAAACGATTTGCCAGTTACCGGTAGGGTTACAGGGGGAGCAACTAAAACGCTGGCACGTCTATATCTGGCGAAAGCTTATTTAACCTACGCCTGGTGGTTACAAAATCCTAATAACATTCCTACATACCCGGCATCGGCAAGAACTGATCCTGATGGTCAGACTGCAGCTTTCTATTTTCAAAAGGCTTATGATATAGCTGTGCAAGGCATAGACAATCCAGGTTCTTTTGGTTTAGAAAATACATTTTATGATTTACATGTAGGAGGTAATGATCGCAATAAAGAAATGATGTTATATGCCGATCATACGCAGGAAAATGAAACTTATAATGGTGCTTGTCTTAATTGCTTTGACAGTGAATCTGGCAATGGCCGCAACGGAGCTTTTTGGATGGTTAACTGGAATTATACTGTAATCAGAAGTGCTCCAAACCCTGATGGAACTGGTAGTGCGGTTAGTTCCGTTCAACGGGAAGCTGTACAGGCATTAGGCCGTCCTTATACTCGTATGGCACCTCCTATTGGAGTTTTCACAAATACATTTGCAGAAAAAACATTGGATGCCCGTTACGATGGTACATTTACAACTGTTTATAGGGGCAACTGGCCTAAAGGAGGAACGCCTAATCCGGTTCTATATAATGCTAATGATCTGCCGATCACCCCGGGTCAACCTGTGTTGAGTTTTCTGGAGGATGAATCAGAAACACCCAATATTGTTTATCCTTCCGGAGCTAATTTTCCGGGAAAAACATCCAATAATGTTGGCGCTGGTAGATTGCCCGGCAGAGCCGATTTTGTTATTAACCCCCGTGGTATAAGTCGGATTGTTTATCCGGGTCTTTGGAAGTTGGGAGTTTATCGTACTGATAATGGTACAGGACTCGGTCAGCCAAACGCTACCAGTACTCGTCCATTTAAAATTGCTAAATTCTCAGAACTATATTTTGTAGCTGCTGAAGCAGCCGTAAAAGGTGCAACCACAGTGGCCGGTAAAAGTGCAAGGGATCTTATTAATGTAATCCGTGCAAGGGCAGGGAAATGGAAATTTTCCAATAAGAACAATGCTGCATTTGTTGCAGACAACAGTGCTGCTATGGTGGCTGCTACTCCTGTCAATATTGATATCAATTATATTTTGGCGGAACGTTCCCGTGAATATTTTGGGGAAGGACACCGTTGGTTTGATTTAGTTCGTACTCAAAAATGGAATGAGCTTGCAGGTACATACGAAATTGGTGCAGCAACTTATGGAAGTCATACACCACAAACGTTTACACGTACTATTCAACCATATCATTATCTCCGTCCTATTCCACAAGGGCAACTTGATGGAATGGATGCAACGCCTGAGGAAAAAGCTGCTTATCAAAATCCAAATTATCAATAGAAAATAAACATTCCTAAGGTTATATGGTTAAAATAAAAACCGGGAATAAGTTTTCAATTATTCCCGGTTTTTTAAATTTCTATGGAAAGGAATAATGCTTGATTAATATACTAATGAGGTAACATTTTTTGAATGCGGGGAGTAATTAATTATAAGTGGTTTGTTTTTTTTGCAGTAGTGATTGTTATCGCTTCTTGCAAAAAAAGCGATTCGTCAGATTTTCCACCCCCACCACCGGATAATACCACTATAAAAGAATCTACTTCATTTACAACAGGTGTAGCTATCAACTACAACCTCATGAAAAATAATTTGACCTACTCAAAAGTTGTTAAAAAACATTTTGACAGAGTAACATTTGAATATCAAATGAAACATGCTGCTAATGTGCAGAACAATGGAATGTATAATTTTACTAATTCCGATGAATTGGTGAGCATTGCCCAGGCTGCAGGTCTTGAAGTATATGGGCACACATTGGTATGGCACCAAAATAATAATGGAAACTATTTACGATCATTGACATCTTCAGGAAGTGCTTTAAATCCTGTATTGGTAAAAAATGCCATGCAGGATTGGATCACTACAGTAGTTACGAGATATAAAGGAAAAATAAAGGCATGGGATGTGGTAAATGAAGTGGTTGACGAAACTGGTAATTTTAGAACAGGAACCAGCACTAACGATGCTTTTTATTGGTACTCGGTATTGGGCTCTTCCTACATAGCGGATGCATTCAATTATGCCCATGCTGCAGATCCTACTGCTGTATTATTTATCAATGATTATAATCTTGAATCGAGCCCTGCAAAACTAAGTGCAACTATTGCATTGGTAAACCAGCTAAAGGCTGCTGCCGTACCGTTACATGGAATTGCCACGCAAATGCATATCAGTATTAATACGCCTGACACCAATATTGATAATATGTTTGCTCAACTTGCTGCCACAGGATTGCAGGTGCATGTATCGGAGTTGGATGTCAGGATTAATCCGGGAAACGTCAGTCCGTTTACTATAACTCCGGCATTATTGGAGCAGCAAGCACAAAAATATAAATATGTAGCTCAGTCGTATAGAAATAACGTACCCGTAGCACAACGCTATGGGATTACTGTATGGAATGTGACTGATGCTGACAGTTGGATAGTTACCAGCATGGGACAGAATGATTTTCCCTGTTTGTTTGATGCTGATTATAATAAGAAACCGGCATTTAACCTTTTTGTTAGTGGATTAAAGCTATGATCTTATTATTTACAATTTTTCTCGCAGAGCAGTTCGTATAGCAATCGAAAGGAAGGGTGAATTCTTTCACCTTTCCTCTTTTAAACTTTACATTAAATTCGATAAAAATTTTATTTATAAATGCTACTATTGGGAATTGATCTTGGAACATCTTCAGTTAAGGTTTCTGTGGTAGACGCAGTTACCCAGACTACGGTGGCAGCTGCTCATTATCCGGAGACAGAAGCTGAGATCATTTCTGCACATCATGGTTGGGCCGAGCAAAGTCCCGATCAATGGTGGGAAAATGTGAAGCAGGCGATCTTAAAATGTCATTCCACCGAAAAATATGACCCACTTGGTATTGGGGCGATAGGCATTGCCTATCAAATGCACGGTTTGGTGTTGATAGATAAAGATCAGCATGTGTTGCGTAATTCAATCATTTGGTGTGATAGCAGGGCTGTGGAAATTGGTGATAAAGCCTTTCATGAAATTGGCGAAGAAAAATCATTAGCTCATTTATTGAATTCTCCCGGAAATTTTACGGCAAGTAAATTAGCCTGGGTAAAAGAAAATGAGCCGGCTGTTTATAAAAAAATAGATAAAGCAATGCTGCCCGGCGATTTCATTGCTATGAAAATGACCGGAGATGTTACTACTACTATTTCTGCGTTGTCAGAAGGGATTTTCTGGGATTTTAAAACCAATAGCTTGTCAGCAGATGTGCTAAACTATTTTGGATTTGACAAAAAATTATTTCCTGCCATTCATCCGTTGTTTGCTTCGCATGGATATTTAAAAGACACAGTTGCTTCCCGGTTATCGTTGAAAAAAGGAATACCTGTTTCGTATAAAGCCGGTGACCAACCTAATAACGCACTTTCATTAAATGTATTGGAGCCAGGAGAGGTCGCCACTACTGCCGGTACATCGGGAGTTATTTATGGAGTGAGCGATGAGCTGTGTTATGATCAGCAATCCCGAATCAACAGTTTTGCACATGTAAATTATAGTGAACAGCAAAGAAGGATCGGCGTATTGCTATGTATAAATGGAACTGGAATTTTCAATCGGTGGATTAAAAATTTAACCGGAATGAACACAACATATGCAGGGCTTAATGATGCTGCTGCAAACATTCCTATAGGTTCGGATGGACTAATGACCTTGCCATTTGGTAATGGTTCAGAACGAGTTTTTAATAATCATATTATTGGTTCTCATATTCACAATCTTGATTTTAATATTCATACCTCCGCACATTTGGTAAGAGCGGTGCAGGAAGGAATAGCTTTTTCATTTCGGTACGGACTTGATATTATGCGGGACAATGGAATTAACCCTTCGGTAGTAAGAGCCGGTAAGGCAAATTTATTTTTGAGTGATGTCTTTACTAATGCATTTGCCGCCGTCAATAATCTGGCCGTAGAATTTTATGAAGGCGATGGCAGTTATGGTGCCGGTATCGGTGCCGGTATTGGTGCCGGTTATTATTCCAGCGCAGCTGAAGCAGCAAAAAAAAGGAAGTCATCGGGAACAGTGCTTCCTGCTAAAAATAGTAAATATGAAGACCTTTATGAAGCATGGAAATTGCTTTTGAAAGATCAACTGGAGAAAATAGATAAGACGAATGCTTTGTCATTGAGTTTATCCTGATTATTTAACCACATTTAAAACAAAAAAATGGCAATTACTCTTGGACAAAAAGAATTTTTTAAAGGAATACCTGCAATTAAGTATGAAGGTAAGGATACAGATAATCCATTAGCGTATCGCTGGTATGAAGAAAACAAATTGGTGGCAGGCAAATCCATGAAGGAGTGGTTGCGTTTCGCTTGTGCGTACTGGCATAGCTTCTGTGGAAATGGAGGTGATCCATTTGGTGAGCCAACGCATATTTTTCCATGGGATGAAAAAAAGGATGCCGTAGAAAGAGCAAAAGATAAAGCGGATGCTGCGTTTGAATTTATTACGAAGTTGGGATTGCCCTATTATTGTTTTCATGATGTAGATGCTGTTGATTATACAAATGATATCAATGAAAATGAAAGAAGATTACAAGCCATTACAAAATACCTGGGTGAGAAGCAAGCTGCTAGCGGCGTAAAATTGCTGTGGGGTACGGCCAACTTATTTTCAAACAGGCGATACATGAATGGTGCTTCTACCAATCCCGACTTTCATGTGCTTGCACATGGTGCGGCACAGGTAAAAGCTGCATTGGATGCAACGATAGCATTGGGTGGTGAAAACTATGTATTCTGGGGTGGAAGAGAAGGGTACATGAGTTTGCTGAACACCAATATGAAAAGAGAGAAAGAGCATTTGGCCAGGTTCCTGCATACGGCAAAAGATTATGCAAGAAAAAATGGTTTCAAAGGACAATTCTTTATCGAACCTAAACCATGTGAACCTTCCAAACATCAGTATGATTATGATTGTGAGACAGTGATCGGCTTTTTACGTCAGCATGATCTGTTGAATGATTTTAGTCTGAACATAGAAGTTAACCATGCCACCTTAGCAGGTCATACGTTTACCCATGAATTACAAGTGGCTGCTGATACCGGTTTATTAGGAAGTATTGATGCCAACCGGGGCGATTACCAAAATGGCTGGGACACTGACCAGTTCCCTAATGATCTGAATGAAATAACTGAGGCGATGTTAGTAATATTAGAAGCCGGTGGTTTCAAAGGTGGTGGAATTAATTTCGATGCAAAAATTCGACGTAATTCCACAGATATGGAAGATCTGTTTCATGCACATATTGGGGGCATTGACACATTTGCCAGAGGATTGATTACGGCTGATAATATTTTGCAACAATCTGATTATAAAAAAATACGATCCGAACGGTATGCAAGTTTTGATAGCGGCAAAGGAAAGGACTTTGAAAATGGAAAATTGTCGTTAGAAGATTTGAGAGCCTATGCAATTGAAAATGGCGAACCAGCTGTAAAAAGTGGCAAGCAGGAGCATTTAGAGAATATTATTAACCGGTTTATCTGATGGCAGTAAAAATAACTGTACAACCATTTGGTGAATATGAAGGAAAGCAAGTAAATAAGTACACCATTACCGGGGATTCGGGTATGCAAGTGGGTGTAATAAATTATGGGGCTACAATCACCAATATTATTATTCCCGATAAAAATGGTTCATTAGCAGATATTGTTTTAGGCTTTGAATCATTAAGTGGATATATTAATGCCGGGGACTATTATTTTGGTGGCGTCTGCGGCCGCTATGCCAATCGAATTGCCAATGCCAGTTTCATGATTAACGGGAGTGAGTATAAACTGGCGGGTAATAATGGAATTAGTTGCTTGCATGGTGGGTTTAAAGGGTTTGATAAAGTATATTGGGATGCCGAAATCCTTTCAGACGGAAACGGCGTAACATTTATGTATAATAGTAAAGATGGGGAAGAAGGGTTTCCCGGCAATATGAAAGTAGCAGTGAGCTATCGTTTAGTTAGAAATGCATTGCATATTGAATATACTGCAACTACTGATAAAGCTACCCCTGTTAATCTTACCAGCCATTGTTATTTTAATCTGTCAGGCAGCGATGACTTAAATATAAAAGAACATGAGTTAAGTTTGAATGCAGATTATTTTGTAGAAGTAGGTACCGACAATATTCCTACAGGAAACCTGGTTGAAGTATTAAATACGCAACTGGATTTCAGAGAAACAAAGAAACTTAGTAGTAATTTGAATGGCTATGACCAGACCTGGGTCTTAAAAAATAATAATGGTAAATTGATGGAAGCTGCAAAATTATTTCATAGTAAAAGTGGAAGAGAAATGACAGTGCTGACAACAAAGCCAGGTATTCATTTTTACAATGGCTACCATTTAAAGGGTAATTATCCCGGAACTAAAAAGGGTAAAGACTATCAGCAATATGCAGGTCTTTGCCTGGAAGCCCAGCATTTCCCGGATAGCCCCAATCATTCTAATTTCCCTAATACAGTTCTAGCTCCGGGAGAAGTCTACAATCATAAAACGATTTATAGCTTTGAGCACTTAAACAAAAATTAAAGCAATAGCAAATGAGTAATTCACTTCAACTGCTTGACTGGATCGTACTTGGTGGATATTTTGCAATTCTTCTTGGTATTGCCTGGTGGGTAACCCGCCAAAAAAATAATACTACGGAAGAGTATTTTCTGGCAGGAAGAAATGTAGGTTGGTTTGTTATAGGCGCATCTATTTTTGCTTCAAATATCGGCTCAGAACATGTAGTGGGACTTGCCGGAACTGGTGCAGAATCAGGAATGCCGATGGCCCATTATGAATTACATGCATGGATTGTATTATTATTAGGGTGGTTCTTTCTTCCTTTTTATATGCGGAGTGGTGTTTTTACAATGCCGGAATTTTTAGAAAAAAGATTTGATGGAAGATCAAGATGGTTTTTATCGTTGTTTTCTATTGCGGGTTATGTATTGACAAAAGTATCTGTTACCATTTACGCAGGTGGAATAGTTGTTTCTCAATTATTAGGAATCGGGTTTTTGGAAGGAGCAATAGGTATAGTTGTTGTTACCGGTGCCTACACTATTATTGGGGGCATGAGGGCTGTTGTTTATACAGAAGCGTTCCAAACAATAATTCTGTTGTTGGGAGCGATGATTATTACAATAATGGGTTTAAATGCTGTGGGTGGGTGGAGCGAATTAAAAGCTACAGCGGGTAGTGATCATTTTAATATGTGGCGGCCTTCATCAGACAAACAATTTCCATGGACAGGAATGCTTATTGGCGGTACCATTGTCGGTATCTGGTATTGGTGTACGGATCAGTACATTGTTCAACGTACACTGGCCGCCAATAATATTAAAATTGGAAGAAGAGGTGCTATTTTCGGTGCCTATTTAAAACTTGCTCCAATTTTCATTTTTTTAATACCTGGCATTATCGCCTTTGCATTAAAGAAAAAGGGATTAATCACCTTTGGAAAAAGTGATGAAGTTTTTCCAACATTAGTAAAATATCTTTTACCCGCAGGCTTAAAAGGACTGGTTGCTGGAGGGTTGATGGCTGCATTAATGAGTTCATTAGCATCTGTTTTTAATTCAGCTTCCACATTATTTACAGTTGATATTTTCAAGAAAATGTATCCTGATACACCGGAAGCAAAACTGGTCCGCACCGGTCGCATCGCTACGGGTATTGTCGTTGTGCTGGGAATGTTATGGATTCCTATTATGCAAAAGATTGGCGGAGGTGTTTTATATCAATACCTGCAAAGTGTGCAGGCATACATAGCACCACCGATTACCGCTGTATTCTTATTAGGAATTTTATGGAAACGGATAAATGCGAAAGGTGCCATCGCAACTCTGCTCTTTGGTTTGCTGATGGCTACTATAAGAATAGTTTGTGAGTTAATGTACACGAATGGAGGAGTGTTGATTGATGGAGCTTCTGGCCCGTTTGCTCAACTAGCCATTATCAACTTTGCACATATGGCTATTTATATGTTCATCGCCTGTGTGGTGGTTTGTTCTGTTGTAAGTCTCGCTACCGACAAGCCGGATTTTGAAAAAATTAAAGGATTGACGTGGGGAACCCTATCGCCAGCGCAAAAAGCAGAAGCAAGAAACAGTTACAGTAAATGGGATGTTGTTGTATCTGTATTACTGGCAGCTATTGTAATTGGTGTTTTAATTTATTTTAGAGGATAGGGTAGCTTAAGTAAACATTATAAAAGTCGAAGCATAAAACAATTCCTTGGTTTAAACCTAATGATTCACATCATTATATCCACAAGGGAGAAAGATATTATGGTCTGGAGTGCGGCTTATTTATTTACTTCTCGCAATTAGGTATAGCTACCAAAAAAACAATAGGTGATTGAAAAATATTCATTCCTGCTAATTTCATAGCTTAGCTATTAATGAAATCGTTAGTAGCACCATTTCTGGCCACTTCTTCCTCTGGCAATGACATTTCTGTAATTTCTTTGCAGTTAGATCAATTGCCAGCACACACAATTGATTGTTTTCCCTGGCCGGCATATAAAAGTAAAGTGTCTGTCTGCTTTTCGATAGCAGGATCAGATAAACATGTGTTATTAAAATTCAAAGTAAGGGAAAAAAATATCCGAGCTATAAATACAGTCATAAACTCTCCTGTGTATGAAGATAGCTGCGTAGAATTTTTTATCGCTTTTGATGATATTGGATATTATAATTTTGAGTTTAACTGTATTGGAACTAAACTGGCAGAGTTTGGAAAGAGTAGAGAGCTTAGAAAATTTCTTCCTTTGTCTGCGATTGAAAAAATAGTGACAGAAACATTTATTAAGTATATTAAGGATGATTTTTACATATGGGAATTAACCGTATTAATACCAGTTGAAACTTTTATGCATCATCAGATTGTTGACATCAGAAGCAGGCAATGCCGGGCTAATTTTTATAAATGTGGTGATAAACTTTTGCAACCACATTATATAGTTTGGTCTCCAATCGTAACTGCAGAACCGGATTTTCATCAGCCACAGTATTTTGGCGAGTTGGCTTTTAGCGCCGGTAACAATTTTTCTAAATAGCGTAAACGGTTAACTTTACGTAATGCATTTGTCCTGTTTATACAGCTTTGTAATTTTTTGTCTTTTTGTTTCCTGTGTTGGCAAACAATATGATACGAAAAATATTACTGATACAGATACGGTTCATACTTGCATTAATATTACTGTAAGGCCACCAACCGCAGATAGCTTAGTAATTATTCCTTCAGGCGATACCTCAACTATTGGTATGGTTTACATCTCTGGTGGTAGCTTTATGATGGGGGGAGATAATGATCAGGCATACGCTGATGAGTTGCCTAAGCATGTGGTACAAATAAAATCTTTCTGGATGGATGTAAATGAAGTAACCAATGCACAATATCAAAAATTTGTTGAAGCCACAGGTTATATTTCTACTGCTGAAAAGAAACCGGATTGGGAAGAATTAAAAAAACAAGTTGAACCGGGAACTCTCAAGCCTCCTGATAGTGTATTAGTAGCCGCATCCTTAGTATTTAAACAAACAAGTGGGCCTGTAACACTTACTGACGTAAGCCAATGGTGGGTGTGGGAACCCGGAGCTGATTGGAAACATCCCCAAGGAAAGGCAAGCAATATTAAAGGAAAAGAAAACTATCCGGTTGTGCATATAAGTTGGTTTGATGCCATGGCATATTGCAAATGGGCTGGTAAGCGGTTACCAACAGAAGCTGAGTGGGAGTTTGCCGCAAGGGGTGGGCTAATCAATAATAATTACCCTTGGGGTAATGAACATGTGAATGAAGGAAAAGCAAAAACGAATAGTTGGGAAGGAAATTTTCCTTACAATAATGAAAAGAAAGATGGTTTTATTACAGCCGCTCCGGCTAAACGATATGCACCTAACGGTTACGGCCTATATGATATGGCAGGAAATGTTTGGGAGTGGTGTGCTGATTTCTATGATGCAGCCTATTATGAAACGTTGAAAAATACGACAACATTAAACCCCCAAGGTCCTGCAAAAAGCAATGACCCTGCAGAGCCGTACACAACTAAAAGAGTACTGCGAGGAGGTAGTTTTTTATGTAATGATAGCTATTGCAGCGGGTACAGAGTGGCTCGTAGAATGAAAAGTAGCCCTGATACAGGCCTGGAAAATACCGGTTTCCGTTGTGTTAAGGATATTGATAACGCTGCAGCTAAATAGTGTTTAATAAAGTATTTAACTGTCAAAACTTCTTGGTTACTAGCTATTAAAATATTGTGCACTCGTTTGCATTGATAATGTACTTTTTATTCAGTTATTTTCATTACTGGACATTCATAATAATACAACTTTAAAAAGCTAATATGAACCGGAAAGATTTTGTAAAAGCAACAGGTATGGCCGTGGCGTCAATAGCCGTATTACCAACTTCAAAGCTGTTTGCTAATGATGCTGATGCTAAAGTAAAAGTGGCTTTAATTGGTGTAGGGCTACGGGGACAAAATCATCTTAACCTATTGCTCAGAAGAGAAGACGTGGAAGTGGTGGCTATTTGTGACATTGATGATAGAATGTTAACCAGGTCGAAAGAAATGATTAACAAGAACGGAAAAAAAATGCCACAGGTATTTACTGGTGATTTGTATAGCTGGAAAAAAATGCTGGAGGCAAAAGGAATTGATACCGTAATAATTTCCACTCCGTGGGAATGGCATAAGGAAATGATTATTGTTTCATTGGAGGCAGGAATAAAATATGTAGGAACCGAAGTAATGCTGGGAATTACGCTGCAAGATCATTGGGATGTAGTTAAAGCGGCAGAAAAATACAAAGCACATGTTATGATGCTGGAGAACGTTTGTTATCGGCGTGATGTAATGGCAGTATTAAATATGGCTCGTCAGGGGATATTTGGAGAGTTAGTACATTTACAGGGAGGTTATCAGCATGATTTACGGGATGTGAAATTTAATAACGGAATTGATGCATACGGAAATGGTTGTGAGTTCGGAGACAAAGCATGGACCGAAGCCCGTTGGAGAACACATCATTCCGTTCATCGCAACGGCGACCTTTATCCTACACATGGTATCGGGCCTATTGCTCATTATATAAATATTAACAGGGGCAACCGCTTTGTCAATATTTCTTCTTTTTCATCTAAAGCAAGAGGTTTGCATAATCATATTGTAAAGAAATGCGGTCCAGATCATCCTAATGCAAAAATCAATTTTAAACTTGGTGATGTTGTAACTACTTCAATTGGATGTGCCAACGGGGAAACTATTTTACTTCAACATGATACAAACCTGCCACGACCTTATTCCCTTGGCTTTAGGGTGCAGGGCACTGATGGTTTGTGGATGGATGTAAACAAAAGCATTTATATAGAAGGAAAATCACCTAAGCCACATCAGTGGGATAGTGCAAAAGAATGGCTGGAACAGTACGATCATCCGCTTTGGAAAAAATATGGTGCCGATGCGCAAGGTGCCGGACATGGAGGAATGGATTTTTTTGTTATTCATTCTTTTATTGAGTCCGTAAAACGAAAATTGCCAACTCCGATGGATGTATATGATGCTGCGGCATGGAGTGCCGTAACACCCTTGAGCGAACTATCTGTTGAAAAAGGAAATGAAACAATAGAATTTCCTGATTTTACAGGTGGTCAATGGATGTATCGTAAACCAGTTTTTGCATTGAACGACGATTATTAATTGTATATGCTGTCCTCTGTTTTATTTGAATATGGGTTATCAGGTAATTCATTCCAGGTGGAAGCATTTGGTACCGGGCTAATTAATAATACCTGGAAGGTAATAACACCCGAAAGGGATTATATTCTTCAACGGATTAATAGTGCTGTCTTTAAACAGCCAGTTGATATTGCCACTAATATTAGTTTAATTACAAAATATCTGCAACAATTTCATCCAGACTATAAATTTGTTGCTCCGGTTGTTACAAAAAATGGCGAAGAAATGATGTACAGGGAAGGGGAGGGTTATTTTCGGCTTTTTCCTTTTGTAACATTATCACACTCCAAAAATGTGGTGAAATCTCCGGAACAGGCATACGAAGCTGCCAAACAGTTTGGAAGATTTACACGGCTGCTTGGAGATTTTGACGTGAGTCGTTTAAGAACCACCATTCCTTCTTTTCATGATTTGACACTGAGATATCAGGATTTTTTAAATGCACAAAAAAATGGAAATAGGGAACGAATTTTTGAGGCCGAAAGCCTATTAAAAGCCCTTAAAAAACATACAGGTATTGTAATTGAATTTGAGAATATAAAAACGAACCCAGAATTTAAATTGAGAGTAACGCATCATGATACCAAAATCAGCAATGTATTATTTAATGCAGAAGAAAAAGGTTTATGTGTGATTGATCTTGATACAGTAATGGCTGGTTATTTTATTAGTGATGTAGGGGATATGATGCGTACTTATTTATGTCCTGTTACAGAAGATGAAAAGGATTGCAGCAAGATAGAAGTGAGAGCAGAATTTTATAAATCAATTGTACAGGGCTATTTTGATGAGATGAAGGAGGAATTAACCCCCAGCGAAAAAAAATATTTCTTTTATGCAGGTAAGTTTATGATTTATATGCAGGCCATTCGCTTTTTGACAGATTATTTAAATAATGATAAATATTACAGGGCAGATTACCCCGGGCACAACTTGGTAAGGGCAGCCAATCAGACCACATTACTGGATCGCTTTGTTGAAAAAGAGCCATTCTGGAAAGACTTTACCCGTTAATAGTAATTTTCAGCAAGCAATTAAAAATCTCTTCATAATAATTGCAACGCTTTAGCTGCATTATCCCTCTGTTGGCAGTAATAATTACAAAAAAATTACATATACCGTATGCCGGGTATTAGCCAAGTAAAGAAAGCGCATTATATTCGGGCATAATTTAAAAGGAACAATATGAAAAAGTTAATGATTTTAGCAATCGGTTTGTTTTATGTAGGCAGTAATGTGCAGGCACAACATTTTCCAAAGCCCAACTGTACTACAATGCTTGGTGAAGCCATGTTTGCAGAAGTAGATACAACAAAGCCAAGAGGCGTGTCGGATAATTATCATACCTGGGAGAATGGGAAAGTGCTCCTGGTTAAATTTATGCCCGGTGGAAGTAAGGTTCTTCGGGATAAGGTAATGCAAAACGCAAAGGAGTGGCAGAAATATGCAAACATTACGTTTAAGTTTGTGCCTGATACTACCAAGAACACAGATATTCGAATTAAGCTTGGAAAAGGCTTAGGCCACAACTCAGCAGTGGGAACTGAAGCTAAATTCAGATCGCAAACCACACAAACAATGAATTTTGATACCTTGTATTTTGCCGATGCTGACTACTATATCGCTAGTCTTAAAAGAAAGGGAATTCAGCCTCCATACAATCTTAATCAGCTAATGGCTGAAATGAAAGCTGATCCTAACAGATGGAATAATGCTGAACTACGCAGGGTAGTTATGCATGAGGTTGGACATGCCTTAGGTCTGTTACATGAGCAGAGCTACCCCGGAGCTGTTAATTGGAAAAAAACAGATTCTGTTTATAAATATTATAAAGAAACCCAGGGCTGGGATAAAGCAAAAGTTGATTTTAATGTATTCGAAGTATCCAATCAGTTTTATACCAATGGCACCACTTACGATCCAAAGTCGATCATGCATTATTCAATTCAGCCATGGGAAACAACAGATGGTTATTCAGTAAAAAACAACTTTGAACTTTCTGCAGGAGATAAAGCTATTATTGCAGCATTATATCCCAAAAATTTAAAAACCTCTGTGCATGTTGTACCTAAAGTGGATATTTCAAACTTTGGTAAGTTAAATGTGGTGACAAGCACAACCCGCAATGGCATAGTTATTCAACCAACTTTTGATTTGAAGACAAATTCTAAACTTGGAGAAGTATATTTTGTAGCCCGGTTGGCTGATGAAGACGGATATTATATCAGAACAAATAATACCTATTACAATTGGGGTGGGACAGCAGCAGGTTATCTTAAAATGAATTTATTGCCAAACTCAAAAGTGAGCTATAATAAAGGAACTAAGAAAAATCTTGAAATTTTTATTCCATTTGATCAGATTCCTGATGTAAATGGAAAGAAAGTAATGGTTGTTTTTGCTGTTTACCTCGATGATGTGGCGAATAAACAAATGGATAAGTTGATGTACTTTTCAACTACGAATCCGCTGAGCATAACGCATTAAATAAATTAAATAGCTATTGCAAAAAGAGAAGCTCTGATTATTCGGAGCTTCTCTTTTTGAAGATCGGAATAATCTTTCATTAGCTAACTATTGGATATGAAATATTTTCTGTAAAACTACCTGAGATAAACGATTGATTTTATTGGGCCTCACAACTTATTTAACATTGCCAGCTTGTACCCAAAACTCATCCGTCCAGTCTACCTCGCAAATAACAGGGTGATTATTTATTTGCTCAGAAACATCCTCCAAATCCTTTAAAGAAAGAGTTGATTCCAGGAATTGAAAAAATTCTCTTTCTTCCCACCGAATATGAGCTTCAACCAAGTTGGCCAAATCCTTTAAATCGTATCGGTCAACTTCTCTGTCGATGGAGATAACCAGTTCTCTGATTTCATTATGATCAGATTTTAGCTTACCAGCCAGCGGATGTAAATCAGGCAAATACGGCATCAAAATTTTTTCCTCCTGGAAAAAATGGGGTCGCATATGGTTTTCCCAAAACCAGCCTACAAATTGGCGGAGCTTATAAGAATCTGTCTTGTTATTAAGTCCCTGTCTTATTTTCCATACAAATAACAAACCGTCATGATGCTCCCGGCTTAGTGGTTGCAATTGCAAGCTTCTCTTTAGAGGTTTTATTTCTTCCATATTCTAAAACTACGCCTGTTAACGCCCCCTGATTATGACAACCAGCATTCTACCAACTGATTTTCCTCACTTCTCCCCAACTGATATTAATCATAATAACTTCTGCGGCACATCATTCCTGAGGCGTAAACACAGCTTTATTTTCGTAAAATAAAATTATCATTATGTATCCAGGATCAGCAACAAACAAAGAAATCAAAAAAGGGATAACTCCAGTTCTACCCTTTAAGCAGGAGGATGATAGCAGTACTAGTGCATCTGAAGCTCTTTCTATTCCTGCTGTTAATATAATAGAAACAGCAACAGAATATCTTTTGGAAATTGCTTCTCCGGGAATGCACCGGGAAGATTTTAATATCGAAATAGAGCAATCTGTAATTTCTATTTCGGCAAAATCCGAAAAAAATACAGAAGCCAGTAGTGTAAGCGACCGTTGCGAATATAATTATACTGAGTGGACGAGGGCATTTGCTTTGCCGGAAGATGCAGATGTGGTGCTTGCACATGCTAACTATAGCAACGGAGAATTAATTATTCGTATTCCCCGTGGTAATACCAGTGAAAACAAGGAAAAGGTAACTGTATATGTCTATTAACATTAATTCTATGCACTTACATATTTCGTCTAACCGCCTTATCAGTGATATTCAAAAGGAATTCAATAGTGCATTTCCTTTTCTAAAGTTGGAGTTTTTTAATAACCGGTCTTTTTCCCGATCTGATTTTTCTGTGAACCAAATAATTCCAGCGAATAGAAAAATTGGGGATAGTAAATTGTCAATACCGGAAGCAGCCGTGGAAGTTTCTGAGGACATGAAAGTTAGTGATCTCGAAAAATTATTTAAGGATAAGTTCAAACTAGCCGTGCAGGTATTCCGTAAATCGGGTAATCTTTGGTTAGAAACAACCATGACAGACAACTGGACTTTACTGCAGCAAAACAACCATGGCAGAGAATTGTCTACCGACAAAGGTGGGAGCAATTTTGTTGACGATTATGATTTAAACCGGGATGCTGACCATTAATATTTAGTGTGAGTATTGAACTATGAAAAACGGGCTAAAATTTTAGCTAACTTCGGAGTACTAAAAAGAAGTGTAAAGGATAGCCGGCCTTTAGAAGGCATCTTATCAAAACACAGGTATCACTTTTAGTAAAGAAGATTTTTTAATTTTTCCAGGTTAACAATAGAAATTTTTCCTTCTTTTATTTCTATTAATTTCTCAGCCTTAAAATCACTGAGTGTCCGTATTAAGGATTCGGTCGCTGTGCCAACATAATGTGCAAAATCTTCCCTTGAAATTTCAATAGGTTTATCGGGACTCTCCGCATTAAATTTTGATTGTATGTCAACAAGTGCCTTAGCCACCCTTTTGCGAAGCGAACTATAAGCAAGACTTAGTAACCTGTCTTCTTTCTCTTTTACGTTTTGGGTAATAATTTGAATAAACTTAGCTGCTACGTCCATATTGCCATAGATCATTTGCATAAAATCTTCCCGTGGCAACTGTAAGATTTCTGCTTCCTCCAGTATTATAGCAGAATCGTCATAGTTTTTATCTTCAATCAAAGCAGTATACCCTATAAAATCTCCATCAGTAAACAGATCCGTAATATATTCTTTCCCATCTTCATGCGATTTAACGGCCTTTACTTTTCCTTTTACTAAATAAAACAAGACTCTTGGTCGCTTGCCCTCTTGGTAAAGCACTTGTTTTTTTGCATAATTGTCTGTATTATATTGTTCGGATAGCTGACTTACCAGACCTGCATTCTTTACATCTTTAATAAATTGGTTGATACCTTGCTTAGAAGGTGCATATTTATTATTCAACACTTCAGCCTTCTTAAGCCGGATCTCGATGGCGTTCAAAAGCTCAATATCTTCAAAGGGTTTAGTAATATAATCGTCGGCACCCATTTCCATTCCTTTGCGAAAATCACTTCGTTCAGTTTTAGCCGTAAGAAAAACAAATGGGATATGTTGTGTTTCTGTATTCTTACGCAAAAGATGAAGTACGCCGTAGCCGTCCAGTTCAGGCATCATAATATCGCAAACAATTACATCAGGTTTTTCCCGCTGTGCAGCTTCCACTCCTTTTTTCCCATTCTCGGCGGTAAATGTTTTATAGCCTGCTAATTCTAAAATTTCGGCGGTGTTTTCCCGAATATCCTGGTTATCATCAATAACTAAAACTGATTTCATAATACTATTCATTTATTGGAATACTAAAAGTAATGGTTGTTCCTTTATTTAGTTCACTTTCCAATTTTAGCTCACCGCCCAACAAATCTATATAACGTTTTACAATGTGCAAACCTAAACCGGTTCCCTGTATATTCACAGCATTGGAAGCTCTGAAAAAACTGGTAAACAGGTGCTCTTGATCATCCTTACCGATTCCAATTCCTTCATCGGAAACCGCCATCACAATCCTGTTATTTGCAGTTTTGGCATCTATCGTAATATTTTTCCCTTCTTCCGAAAATTTAATAGCATTACTAATCAGGTTGATCAATATATTTCGAAGAAGCTTTTTATCCGTTATAGAATGGCAATTCTCATTGCAGTTCACTACAAAATGTTGATTGCTCTTTAACTGGTTTTTCATTTCATCCACTGTTTCCGTTAGTATATCTTTCACATTCACCTCTTCCAATTTTTTGTCCACTCTTCCTTCATTTAGTTTTCCTAGTGAAAGGAAATCTTCCAGTATATCATTCAGGTTGTTGACAGAATTTTTTATCCGCTGTATATGCTTATCTCTTTTTTCCTGTTCTTCGGCAGCTGTATATTTAGACAAAAGACTTGCCGAGGAAAGCACTGTAGTAAGGGGCGTACGAAACTCATGGGATGCCATTGAGACAAACCTGCTTTTGATCTCATTCAATTGTCTTTCTTTATCCAACGCTTCGCTAAGTTCTTGTTGTGACTGTTCCAGTTTTTGCAGTGCCTCCCGTAAGATCAAGGTACGTTCTTCTACTTTTATTTCAAGATCTGCATTTAGCTGGCGAATCTTGTCGGTGATCTTTTCTAACTCTGCTTTCTGTTTGAGCATACTTATTTCAATTTCTTTTCGCTGGGTAATATTCACAATAAAAGCGATCACAAACAATTCATCGTCCCGTTTATAATGACTCAAACTAACTTCGACCGGCAACTCGGAGCCATCTCTTTTTCTTCCATGTAAATCCCGGCCATGCCCCATTGATCTGTTTGATGGTTTGTTATAAAATCCTTCTCTTAGTTGGTGATGATGCGGCCGGAATTTGTCAGGTATTAATATTTCTATTGGATTGCCTATCAGTTCTTCGCTATTATAGCCAAACATCTTCTCTACAGCAGGATTGGCCATAACAATATTTCCTTGTCCGTTTGTGAGAATGATTCCTTCTGTTGCATTTTCAAACAATGATGTCATGTGTACCTGATCCAGCATACGGGTGATGGGTTTATTCTTATCCAAAATAGCAAATAGTAGGGAAAGTGAAAAGATATTCTCTGAACGACAATATGCCGTAGTAAATTAAGGAATACATCTAATAAACAGCGATGGCTTAGTTTTTTGTATGATTCCTTACCGCTTCAAGTATTTCTTTAATATGTATTGTAGCAACACTATCATAGTCTGTAAGCATGGTCTTTTTTTCTTCAGTACTCTTGGCAAGCATAGCCCCCATTCTCAGCATAAACTTATCCTTCCAGGTAAGATCTTTCATTGTCATTTTTCCAGGTAAATAATAGTAGTCGCAATTTGGTTGTAATTCTTTGGGGATTCCTGCACTATTATAGGCTTGTCTTTTTTTCTTTTGCTCAACTGGAGTGGCTGCTACCTGGAAAAAAAATATTTTCTTCTGCTTTATAAAAGAAAGATTATTCCTGAGCCAACTTTCCATTTGCAGCTTACCAATATAAACGCTGGTTCCAATAACAAGGAAGTCATATTTTTTTAACGCTTCCCCATTTATGTTTGCTGCATGTATAACTGGTAAATTCAACTTCTCTCCCAGCCATTCTGAATACTGTTGGGTAGCGCCGTATTTTCCTTTATATATTATTACACCTTGCATATATAATTATTTAGACTGGTAATGCCCATTCAATTTCCTGTTTTCCACCAATACGATTTGCCTTTTTTAAATAATACGGCAAGTGCTATTGCAAATGTGATGGTGCAAGGGAAGCCGGAACCAACACCAAATGGTGCTATTGCCAACAGGAAAACAATTCCTCCTAAACATCCAATTTTATAGATCCAGCCTTTTAACAACATGGATATTGCTATCAGTCCCTGACAAGTTGCAATAAAACCAACAACCAAGGGAATGTGCTTACTAAACCAACCGTTAATAAAATTCCTGTACCAGCTACTTAAATTCAAATCAGCATATTGAAGGTAATCAGCAGGCGAACGTTGTGATGTGGTCCAATTCATCCAACATGCCCAGCTGAATAAGAAGAAAAACAAGAGCCTGCTTATTCGTGGCCATTTAACTGCTGCCAACAAAAAAATCAATGCCAGCACATTAAAAGCAATTAACATAAACAGATAAGAAGGATTTTCTAGCCCTTTCATAGCCTTACCATTTGATACTGATTCTCAGCTTAAAAAAAAAATTATACTTTTTTCTTTACCTGGCAGGTGTTCATTCCCAACAAGGAGTACAAAGGGCAGAAACTTATAAGACTTGTTAGTAAGAAAATACTGGCAACACCCAATAGCACATAACCAAGCGTACCGGTAATGGTATTTGTAAAGTAAAGAACTGCTATTACAATAGCTGCCAGTATTCTGACAATACGGTCAGTATTTCCCATATTCTGTTTCATGTAATTATAGTTTTATGAATCAAACTTAGGTTGTATAGACCGGAGTTTAACTGACTGTAATCAGGCCCCCGAATGATTTGCGCAAAAAATTTAAAGATTTTAGAAATCAACTGCTGCACTGACAAAAATCAGTTAAATAAGGAGTAATCACTTTTAACTTTAACTATAAGCTAAAAAAATGAAAACAATAATAGCATCAACCGATTTTTCACCCGTATCACTTAACGCTGTAAATTTTGCAGCGGATATGGCTGTTGCCATCAAAGCCAATATATTATTATTCCATGTTTATAGCATTCCGGTAACCTATTCAGATGTACCGCTTGTATTGGTTTCGGTAGAAGAATTAAAGCAAGAAAGTGAAAAGAAGCTTGCAGACTTGAAGGACAGTTTGCAGCAGATCTTACCTGCCGGCATAACAATAGCAACAGAAGCCAGGTTAGGGAACACGGTAGATGAGATGGAAATCATTTGTAAGGAAGTCAAGCCGTTTGCTGTAGTTATTGGAGCGAAAGGGAAATCTAATATTGAAAATATAGTGTTTGGAAGTGTTGCACTTACTGCTATTAGACACCTTGAGTGGCCAGTGATTTGCATACCGGCCGGAAAAGAATATGGAACAGGGATTAAAAAAATAGGCTTTGCTTGTGATTTCAGGCAAATAAAAAAAACAACTCCAGTTCAGAGAATAAAAGATATAGTTGGCGAACTGAACGCTACGTTGCACATACTCAATGTAGACCATGGTAATAAGCATTTTGATAGCGAAACACCTTCGCAAATGTATTTGCTCAATGAATTATTTAAAGATGTAAATCCCGATTATCATTTTATCAACAATCCGGATGTGGAAGATGGAATTCATGAATTTGCAGAGGCTAATCACCTTGACTTGATAATTGCAATACCACAAAAACATAAACTATTGGATGGCATTTTTAAACCCAGTAGTACGAAACAGTTGATTTTCCAGTCTCGTATTCCGGTATTGTGCCTGCACGAATAAAAGGGAGCATTGTAAAAAAAATACTTATATAGACAAAACTTCTTTTTCTATGGCCATAGCTTTTGGGAAAAGAATCGATTGCTCCAGGTATAAATGATGCATAAGATCATTGTCCAATTCTTTAAGTTTTGCCATAACTACTTTATGGTTAGTACAAACATTGGAAGGAATACTGTATTGATTTGTAATTGTCCGGATTGATTTAATAATATCGGTCATTGTTTCATGCCCGTTGAACATGGTATCTTCCACAGGCTTACGGAGTGTTTTAATTAGTAGTACAGCATAGGGCTCTTTGTCTTTGTGTGCATGTGCGATCTGCCGGATGTAGGGAAATAGCACTTCTTCCTCCCGCCTCATAGATGGATGAAGCTGCTCTATCAATAAACCAAATTTAGTTTCAAGTTCAGCGAGCCAGGAAAATTTTTTGATATGCTCTTTTATAAAATCATTCAATATTTGCATTGTTTCGGGAAACGATTGCCGTAAATATTGGTGATGTATATTAATAATGTAATCAATAAGAAAATCAATACTCCAGTTGGAGAAATCAAGCTGGTTTGAAACCGGTATGGTACGAATGGCTGCTTCCAGTTCTTGTTGAAGTATATCTGCATCAATGCCCTGTAGTTCACAAGTCATTTCCATCGGCCACTTGCCGCCACAACAATAACCAATACCGTGTTTCCTAAATACAACAGCAGTACGGTAATCTTTTGCAACAATATCAGCAGCCGAGGATTGGCGGTCAATTTCAAAAGGTTGTAAATACATAATGATAAATCCAGGCGGCAAATTAAATGGATGATTTATCTATATATATGATTTAAGTCAGTTAGCCGGAAATGAACTACAAATAGTTTAAATAACAGAAATACTTTTAATAAAGTCAGGGTTTTTTTTGTCCAATAAATCTCCAATGGAAGTTTTAGAAAATTCGGCCAGCATGCCATCTCGTATCTGGAGCATTTGGAAATGGAGTGGGCAAGGGTTTTTGCTATTACATTTTCGCAAGCTTAATACACAGGTATTAAACTGTTCCATTCCGTCTGTAATTTTTACCAGGTGAAGGAGTTTAGTTTGTAATGTTATCGGAGATAATGAAAACCCGCCATAAGGACCCTTTGTAGAAGTGAGAATATTTTCCTGTACCATTTTTTTCATGATTTTGGCCAGGAAATGACGAGGCACAGCTAGTTTGTCCGCTATCTGCTCTATTTTGATCTTTTTTCCTTTAGGTTCCAGCAGGGCCACGTACAAAACTCCTCTCAGGGCATAACCAAATGATTTTGAAAGAAACATCTCGTTTTGGATTAAAACGGTGAAGATACAAACCAGACTTTAAGATTAGCTGATGAATATCACAAAACAAGTTGACAAACCTCATTTTGGGAAGAAATTTACACGAATACATTTGTACAACTAAAAAAGACATTAATGTCTTTTTTGAAGTAAATTTAGGATGTCAATTATTTCATTGATTCCTCACAAAATAAATTCAACATGAAACGCATTAACCTTCTTCTTTCAAGTACTATCGTCATTGCATTTTTTTCATCCGCTTTAGTTATCAGCTCCTGTGGTGGTAGCGAAGAAAAAAAAGATAACTCCCCGGTAATAGAAGCACAACCCAAAGAGCAAGCTGAAGCTCATGGTACAGAAGTTAAGCCTGAAGATGTTACTCTTACCACTCCACTCAATGCCGATTGGGTAACTGCAGGAAAAGGTATTTATGAATTGAAGTGCCAGTCTTGCCATAAATTAACTGATGAGCGGTTAGTAGGACCGGGCTGGAAAGGGGTAACGCAAAAAAGAGAGCCACATTGGGTAATGAATATGATTACCAATGTAGAAATGATGCTGGAGACAGACCCTGAAGCACAAAAATTATTAGAGCAATGTTTGGTACGCATGCCAAACCAGAATATATCAAAAGATGAATCCCGACAGCTGTTAGAGTTTATGCGTTCAAACGATGGGGTTAAATAAAAAATCAGCAATTATTCCCTTCATTTAAATAAACAAATAATATGAAACGCAATTCCTTCAAAACCCTTGCGGTTTTGATACTGACCTCTGCTTGCCTTTTATTTCTACAAAGTTGCAAGCCAAAGACGGCGCAATCGGCTGCTACTGGTGATGCCTCTAAATCGTACGTTGCTCCCGGCAAGTACGATGAATTTTACAATATCGTATCTGGTGGCTTTAATGGCCAGGTGGCTGTTTATGGTATTCCATCGGGTCGTTTATTCCGCATCATCCCCGTTTTCTCACAAGCTGCCGAAAGCGGTTATGGTTTTAGCGAAGAAACTAAACCGATGTTAAACACTTCGCATGGTTTTGTGCCATGGGATGATCAACACCACATTGCATTATCTCAAACCAAAGGAGAGCATGATGGCCGGTGGGCTTTTGCAAATGGCAACAATACCCCCCGACTGGCAAGAATAGATCTTACCACTTTCCGTACTTCGGAGATTTTGGAAATACCTAACAGTGCTGGTAACCATGCATCACCTTTTATAACCGAGAATTCGGAATATATTGTAGCCGCTACCCGTTTTAGTGTGCCGCTGGATGACCAGAATGGAGACGTTCCCATCAATACCTACAAACAAAATTTCAAAGGTTCAATAAGTTTTGTTTCGGTAAATCCTACTTCTGGCGAAATGAATATTTCTTTTCAGATACGTACTCCTGGTGTAAACTTTGATCTTTCCCGGGCCGGAAAAGGCAAATCACATGGCTGGTTCTTTTTCAGTTGTTATAACTCAGAGAAAGCAAATACTTTGTTGGAAGTAAATGCTTCACAAAAAGATAAAGACTTTGTGATGGCCGTAAACTGGAAGAAAGCAGAAGAATACCTAAAAGCTGGTAAAGCAAAAAAGCAATCCGTTAGATATGCACACAATGTTTATGATGAGAATACACATACCGCTACTTCCACTATTAAAACTGAAGTACTGGTTCTTGACCCTGCAGATTGCCCGGATATGTTGTACCTGATACCATGTCCTAAATCACCACACGGAACCGATGTTGACCCTACAGGAGAATATATTGTTGCATCTGGAAAATTAGCAGCCAGCATTCCGGTTTTTTCTTTCACAAAATTGCAAAAAGCAATTGCCGATAAAGCTTTTGATGGTGAATACGATGGTATTCCTGTTATTAAATACGAGGCTGCCTTGCATGGAGAAGTTGCCAAGCCAGGTCTTGGACCTTTACATACAGAGTTTGATGGAAAAGGAAATGCTTACACATCCATGTTCGTTTCATCTGAAGTAGTAAAATGGAGCATCAGTGATTTGAAAGTATTAGACAGAGTTCCTACTTACTATTCCATTGGACACTTGTCAATACCAGGTGGACCTACCGCAAAGCCCCACGGCAAATATTTAATTGCTTATAATAAAATTACAAAAGATCGTTATTTACCAACCGGTCCAGAGTTAACACAAAGTGCTCAGCTCTATGATATTAGTGGAGATAAGATGAAGTTGATACTTGACTTTCCTACAACCGGGGAGCCGCACTATGCAGAAGCAATACCTGCCAGCCTGCTCATGAATAAGCAACGAAAGATCTATAAAATTGAAGAGAATACACATCCGTATGTTGCGAAAGGCGAAGGGCAATCAAAGGTGGAACGTAAAGGGAACCAGGTGCATGTATGGATGACGGCGATCCGTTCTCACCTTACTCCTGATAATATTGAAGGAATAAAAGTAGGAGATGAAGTGTATTTCCATGTTACGAATCTTGAACAGGATTGGGATGTGCCGCACGGCTTTGCAATTAAGGGTGCTAATACTGCTGAAATACTCATCATGCCTGGTGAAACCCAAACATTAAAATGGGTGGCAGAAAAAACAGGTATCGTGCCGTTCTATTGCACAGACTTTTGTTCAGCATTACACCAGGAAATGCAAGGCTACCTGAGAGTTTCACCAGCAGGTTCAAATGTTCCGCTTCTTTTCAGTACTGGCACCAATAAGCCAGCTGTAACAGCTACAGATACTACAAAAAAATAATTATCGAAGCGAGCAGACTTAAAGTAAGTCTGCTCACTTTAAACAATAAAATATTTTTTATGAAAAAGATACTTGGTACTGCAATAGTACTATCCGCTTTTCTCTTTTTTTCCTGCAATGATGCGCCAGAGGAAACCAACGAAACAACTACTGCAGAAACAGAAACTATCCTTGGCGGGGGGCAGTCTGCTGTAAAAGATGATGAGTCTGCAAAAGATGTGGTAAAAATAGCAGTGGGCTCTGCAGATCATAGTACTCTGGTAGCTGCTTTAAAACAAGCAGACCTTGTTAACTCCCTATCCAATGCTGGCCCCTTTACGGTTTTTGCACCAACTAATGCTGCATTTGATAAAGTTCCAAAAGAAACATTGGACGACCTGATGAAAGATAAAAATAAATCGCAGCTGCAAGACATCTTACAATACCATGTATATGTAGGAAGCCTGAAAATAGAAATGATGGAAGATGGACAAACCTTCAACCAGGTAAATGGTGGAAATATTACTATCACTAAAAAAGATGGCAAAGTAATGGTCAATAATTCCGCAACTGTAATAACTTCTATACCTGCTTCAAATGGCATTATCCATGTAATTGACGGAGTGTTGTTACCTCCTGCAAACAAATAAAAGTTTTCTTTTTGTGCATACCTGGATTTTCTTAAACGAATTAGATATCTTATGAAAAGAAAACTAAGCAATACATCAAGGATTATTGTTTTTATCGGTTCGCTGGCAATGTGTATCATGTTTTTTGTACCAGCATGGTCTATTTACCTGATAGCACCGCAATATCCCGAAGGCCTTTCGATGCAAATATGGCTATATAAAATAACCGGGCAGGTAGAGATAATTAATGGCCTGAATCATTATATAGGTATGAAGCATATTGAAGCCAGTATGTTTCCTGAATTTGATTTCCTTATCTATATTTTGGGCTTTTTTGTGTTATTCGGATTGGCGATTGCTATTATAGGAAGTCGCAGACTATTATTTATCTATCTTATACTTTCTGTATTGGGTGGCATAGCCGCAATGGTAGATTTTTACCTGTGGGGTTATGATTATGGACATAATCTTGATCCTACTGCTGCTATACAGGTTCCCGGTTTATCCTATCAACCACCTTTGATCGGGCATAAAAAATTATTGAATTTTGATTCCTATTCTTATCCTGATACAGGTGGATGGGTAATAGTAGCCGTAACCTTCATCTTTTTCATAATATGGTTTTTTGAATGGCGGAAATATAAAAAACAAAACAACATGACATCGATTAACAAAATGCCCACCATCGTTTCACTGTTAGCAATTGGTCTTTTCCTAGGAAGCTGTAACCCAAAGCCAGAAAAAATAAATTTTGGCAAGGACAACTGTGCAGAATGCAAAATGACGATCATGGATACCAAATTTGGTGCTGAGATCGTAACAAAAAAAGGCAAAGTGTATAAGTTTGATGACTCCCACTGTGTTGCAACTTTTTTAAAACGCCGCGGTGTAGAACTCAATAGTATTTCAAAAACATTATTTGTTGATTATAACAATGGTGATTTTATTGAAGTAAAAACGGCAGAGTTTGTGGTAAGCAGTCAGTTAAAAAGTCCGATGGGTGGCAATGCAGCTGCGTTTAAAAATAAAGCCGCTGCACAAAAGAAAGCCGATGAGATTGAAGGCAGCAGGATCACTAATTGGGCAACTCTCTATAATATACTTATTAAATGAAGTGCCTGATTTCAATAGTATTATTTTTTGCGTTGAATACCTCTTTTGCCAGCACAATAATAGTGGGAAAAGATAAGGTCATAACCAGTTTAAAGCAAGCGATAAAGATTGCAAAAACCGGTGATACTATCTTATTAAATGCAGGAACATATAAAGAAGGCAATATCATTGTTGATAAATCCATTCACCTGATCGGTGTAAATACACCCATATTAGATGGGGAAAGCAAAAACGAGATACTAACCTTAACTGGTAAAAATATTTTTATCAGCGGTATTCACTTTGCCAATGCTGGCTACTCTTCAATGAACGACTTTGCTGGTCTTAAGATCATTGATGCAACTAATATTCTAATTGAAAAAAATATATTCAGCAACACTTCATTTGCCATTCATATTGCTAATTCTATGCATTGTACTATCCGCAATAATTCGATCAAAGGCACTAATAAATCAGAACATTCGTCCGGCAATGGAATTCACCTATGGAAATGTAGTAGGATGCTTATTGAAAACAATATGCTGCAAGGACACCGGGATGGCATCTACCTGGAATTTGTAAGCCATTCAACGATCAGGAAAAATTGGAGTGAAAAGAATATCCGGTATGGATTACATTTTATGTTTTCCAGTGACAACTCCTATCTCAGTAATACGTTTAGAAATAACGGGGCCGGAGTAGCTGTTATGTATTCCAAAAAGGTAATCATGCTCAACAATCATTTTGAGCAAAACTGGGGGGCTTCTGCTTATGGTATTCTGTTAAAAGATATTACAGATAGCCGTATTCAGTACAATACTTTTTTTAAAAATACTATTGCCATCCATATGGAAGGGAGTAGTCGGATACAAATCGAGAAAAATATTTTCAAGGAGAACGGATGGGGAATTAAAGTGCAGTCCAGTTGTGATGAAAATAATTTTCGCTTCAATAATTTCTATGGGAATTCTTTCGATTTGGCAACCAATGGCTCCATGATGTTGAATTATTTTTCCAGTAACTACTGGGATAAGTATGAAGGGTATGATATAAATAAGGACGGAACTGGTGATATACCGTATCATCCAGTAAGCATGTACTCGATGATCGTAGAACAAAATCCACATGCATTATTATTAATGAGAAGTTTTACTATTTCCCTATTGGATAAAGCTGAAAAAGCAATTCCGGGTCTTACTCCTGCAAACCTGGTAGATAATCAACCAATGATGAAACCAAATAAATTATGATTCGGATAGACCATATCAGCAAACGATTTAAAAAATTACAGGTACTCGATAATATCTCAGTTGTGTTTGAAAAAGGTCAGGTGATCTCCCTGATAGGGCCTAATGGTTCGGGTAAAACAACCCTGATAAAATCCATCCTGGGAATGGTAAAACCCAATACCGGTAAAATTTTTGTGAATGAGCAGATTATTGACAACGACCCTGGCTATAGAAAAATAATTGGCTATATGCCACAGATTGGCCGCTACCCGGATAATATGAAAATAGGGCAGTTATTCAGCATGCTAAAGCAAATTCGAAAAACAGAAACTAGTCAAACGGATGAAGAGCTTATCAAAAAATTTGAGCTGGAAAAAATTTTTGAAAAACCCATGCGTACCCTTAGTGGCGGTACCCGGCAAAAAGTAAGTGCCGCTATCGCTTTTCTATTCGACCCTGCTATTCTTATACTTGACGAGCCAACAGCAGGTCTCGATCCATTAGCTTCCGAAATATTAAAAGAAAAAATCATTGCTGAAAAGAAAAAGAACAAACTGATTTTAATTACCTCGCATATACTTAGTGATCTCGATGAAATAACTACTCATGTCATGTATATGCAGGAAGGTAAAATGCAGTTCATCAAAGACATGGGTACACTGCAGGAGGAAACTGGAGAGCTGAGGCTGGGAAAGGCCATTGCCAGGATAATGAAGGGGGATATAATAAACTCTGAATGGATCGATAAAATGTTTGAGCCGAAAAATGACGAAAAAATCTATTAAACTGTTTATATGCTAAAGCTATCCCGATATGTGCTCTACGATATTCTACGAAGCAAGATTGTGATCGCCTATACCATTTTCCTTTTTGTGGTTTCACTCAGTATGTTCCAAATGGAAGACAATAGTAGTAAAGCGATGTTAAGCCTTTTGAATATTGTACTGATCGTTTTGCCTCTGGTAAGTCTTGTCTTTACCACTATTCATTACTATAATTCCTATGAGTTTATCGAACTCATGTCGTCTCAACCAATGAGCCGTACAAGAATACTATTAAGTGAATACGCTGGTGTTGCCATTTCACTACTTAGTGCCTTTTTTATTGGCGTTGGTATTCCTGTTTTATTATTTGCTCCCAATGAAATTGGTTTTGCTTTGCTATTTTCCGGCGTTTCATTAACTCTTGTATTCACATCAATTGCATTTTATGCTGCTGTAGTAGCCCGGGATAAAGCAAGAGGTATCGGGTTTGCCTTATTACTCTGGTTTTATTTTGCACTTATCTACGATAGCCTTGTATTACTCATACTTTTTTCTTTTAGTGATTATCCGCTTGAAAAAATTACACTATTGCTTTCTGCCCTTAATCCCATCGACCTGGGCCGCATTTTCATTATGCTTAAAATGGATATCAGTGCATTAATGGGATATACGGGGGCTTTATACAAAGACTTTTTCGGTAGCGGCACTGGTATTCTTTTTACCACCGGCATTATGCTTTTGTGGATCATCCTTCCACTTTGGTTGGCCGTAAGAAAATTTCGAAAAAAGGATTTATAAACAATTTTAATGACTATTAAATAAATTATCATGAGCGAATTAGTAACAATGAGCCTGGCACAAATTGTAAACGGAAATCATCGGGCTGCACCGGTATTTGAAAAATATCATCTCGACTTTTGTTGTAAAGGAAAGCGTACGTTGGAACAAGCTTGTACAGAAGGTGAATTACAACTGGCCGATGTAGTTGCCGACCTGGAAAATGCTGAACAATCCATTACAGGTTCCTTATCGGTTAACTATGCAAAAATGTCCCTGGAACAATTAGCAGAGTATATTGTTACCACCCACCACAGCTATGTAAAAAAAGAAATGCCTGCTATACTCGGATATTTACAAAAAGTAGCTTCCAAACATGGCGAAAGTCACCCAGAGATGATAAAAGTGCTTCAACTATTTACTGCTGTGAAGGAAGAAATGGAAGAGCATATGCAAAAAGAAGAGCTTATTCTATTTCCCAGAATTAAAGAAATAGAAAAACAGTTGAATGAGGGCAAAGAACTGATCATTAGCAATTCATTTCTGGGCTCTCCAATCAGTATAATGGAACAGGAGCATGACCATGCAGGTACACTACTAGCAGAAATAAGGAAACTCACCAGAGATTATAACCCGCCAGCTGATGGCTGTACTACTTATCGGTTATGCTTAGCAGCATTACAGGCATTTGAGCTGGATTTGCATCAGCATGTACATTTAGAGAACAATATGCTTTTTCCAAAAGCACTAAAAATGTTTGAACACCCTAATCATAGTTCGCTGAACTAAGGAATTGTTTTCTTTACTGGCTGGGTTTTTATTTCCGATAAAGCTCAGCCAGTTCATTTTCTGCTATACCTGACAAAAATCAGTTGCATCTTTGAACTTGCTCACTCCCTAAAAAATACTAGCCCCGTATTTTAGCCTCCTATCTTGGATATAGCTATGACCGGATCAAATTTTACCGACAATAAAATACAATGCTACCATTGCGGCGAATCATGTACCAACGATAAAATTAATATCCAGGAAAAGAATTTTTGCTGCGAAGGCTGCAAAATGGTGTACCAGATTTTAAACCAAAGTGATCTTTGCGATTACTATGATATGAATAAAAATCCGGGTATTAGTCAACGTATTAAAGTGCGGAAGGACAAATTTGCATTTTTGGAGGATGAGAAAATACAGAACAAACTCATTAGTTTCAGGAACGACAAACAAGTGCATGTAACACTCTATCTGCCGCAAATGCATTGCAGCTCCTGTCTTTATTTATTAGAGAATCTTCATCGTATTGATGAAGGCATTATTTCCAGCAAAGTAAATTTTACACGAAAAGAAGTTGATATTGTTTTATTGGTTAATAAAACCACATTGCGAAAAGTAGCCGAAACACTAACTAGCATTGGATATGAACCTTACATCAGCCTGAATGATCTGAAGGAAAAAAGACCTGCCATCAATAAAAGCATGGTACTGCAGTTAGGCATAGCAGGGTTTTGCTTTGGTAATATTATGCTAATGAGTTTTCCGGAATACCTGGGTATTGATACTACTGAAGTAGGGCTCAGGACTATTTTTCGTTGGCTGAATTTTGGTTTAGCCGTTCCTGTTTTGCTGTACTCGGCGCTTCCTTTTTATATTTCTTCGCTCAAAAGTTTAAAGCATAAATTCCTGAATATTGATGCACCGATTGCCCTCGCTATAATTATTACATTTATCCGCAGTGCTTATGAAGTGATGAGTGGTACCGGTGGTGGATATTTTGATTCTATGACAGGTATTGTGTTCTTTATGCTTGCCGGTAGAATTCTGCAGGACAAAACCTATCGGCAGCTTTCTTTTGAAAGAGATTATACATCTTACTTCCCGATTGCTGTTTCTGTAACTAAAGATGACCAAGAAATGCCAACTGCATTACCCGATATTAAACCGGGAGATACTTTGCTTATTCATAATGAAGAATTGATTCCGGCCGATGGTATTCTAACAAAAGGAAAAGCATTTATTGACTACAGTTTTGTAACAGGCGAGTCGCTGCCCGTATTAAAAGAAGTAGGAGAATTGGTATATGCCGGTGGCAAACAAAAGGAAGGGAATATTGAAATACTGGTAGTAAAAGAAGTGGCGCAGAGTTATCTTACCAAGCTTTGGAACAGGGATGAATTCAAAAAAAATGACAGCGATAAAAAACTTTCCTTTGTTCACTTGCTAAGCCGCTACTTTACCTATATCGTTTTCGCTATTGCTATTTCAGCTGCCATTTACTGGCAAATAAGTGAACCTTCCAAATTGTGGCCTGCTGTAACTGCTATATTCATCATTGCCTGTCCATGCGCATTATTATTATCCAACAGTTTTACCAATGGAAATATTTTGCAGATTCTGGGACGTAATCATTTCTACCTGCGCAATGCACAAACTATTGAAGAAGTTGCCAAAGTAACCCATATTGTTTTTGATAAAACCGGAACACTTACTTCCACCCAACATCAACATATTACTTATGAAGGAGCCAGGCTCACTGCTTATCAACTGCAACAGGTAGCCGCATTGGCTGCCTGTTCTTCTCATCCACTCAGTAAGGCACTTGCAAAACATCTTGCACAGGGAAAGCAACCAGCAGTTGCCGGGTTTAAGGAAACAATAGGAGAGGGTATTGAAGGTTTTGTGCAAAATGATTTATTTAAGCTGGGTTCTTATCATTTCGTAACCGGGTTGGCAAGCCGGCAAACCGGGACAGCCATATTTATTAGTATCGAAAATAGATTACAAGGGTTTTTTCATTTCAGCAACCATTACCGGGGTGAAATTTCGGGATTACTGCACAAATTAAAAAAGGATTACCAGCTTTCTGTTTTATCAGGTGATAATGATACCGAGAGAAACAACCTGCAACATCTATTGGGAAAAAAAGCTACCCTTCGCTTTCATCAAAAACCAGAAGACAAGCTACGCTATATTAAACACCTGCAAGATCAGGGGGAAAAAGTGATGATGATCGGCGATGGTCTGAATGATGCCGGGGCATTGAAACAAAGTAATATTGGTATAGCTGTCGCAGAGCAAACAAATAATTTTACTCCTTCCAGCGATGGTATCATTGAGGCAAAACAATTGGCCCTGCTTCCCAAATTTATACGGCTTTGCCATGCTAATAAAAATATTGTGGTAGCAAGCTTTGTACTATCCATTGTGTATAATGTAATCGGATTATTCTTTGCTGTGCAGGGAAACCTATCTCCACTTATTGCTGCTATCCTGATGCCAACCAGTTCTCTCAGTATTTTATTGATCACATTTGGCAGCAGCAGCTTACTTGCCCGCCGCATGAACCTGTAATCTTGTTTTGTATCATTTTTTTAGATGATAAAAATCAGTTTTCTTGTTGACACCTGTTATGTATTGTCGTTATACTGGATTTTACTTTTACGCCACCTTAAAAAAGAACATGAGTGTCATTATTATTCTCCTGATTGCCAGCATTACTGTAGCCGCATTATTCCTGATCGCCTTTTTATGGAGTGTAAAATCAGGGCAGTTTGAAGATGATTTCTCGCCTTCTTCCCGGATACTATTTGATGACAAGCCAACTACAAAAACCAAAACAAAATAAATACTTCAGGTATGCAAGAAACAAATCAACCGATACAAGTTGAAAAATTTTATTACGACAATAAAATTGTAAAAGCATTTGGCTATGCTACTATCGTTTTCGGACTGGTTGGGATGATAGCCGGACTTTGGGCAGCTATTCAAATTTATTACCCCGAAAGCAGTTTAAATTTTCCTGCCACTACGTTTGGCCGTCTTCGTCCATTGCATACCAATGCGATCATCTTTGCTTTTGTAGGCAATGCCTCGTTTGCAGGTATTTATTATTCCTTGCAGCGATTGTGCAAAGCAAGAATGTTTAGTGATAAACTGAGCTGGATACATTTTTGGGGATGGCAATTAATTATTGTTGCAGCCGCTATCACATTACCTCTTGGTTTAACAACAGGAGCTGAATATGCAGAATTAATTTGGCCGATAGACATCGCTATTACGTTAGTATGGGTAATATTTGGTATCAATATGTTTGGTACCATAATTAAAAGAAGAGAAAAGCATTTGTATGTTGCTATTTGGTTTTACATTGCTACCTGGGTAACAGTTGCCTTGTTGCATATCGTTCGATCTATTGAATTGCCTTACTCTGCAACTGGAAGTTACAGTTGGTTTGCAGGTGTACAGGATGCGTTGGTGCAATGGTGGTACGGACATAATGCGGTGGCATTCTTTTTGACTACACCGGTACTTGGGTTGATGTATTATTTTTTACCCAAAGCGGCTAACCGGCCGGTTTATTCTTATCGGCTTTCTATCATTCACTTCTGGGCATTAATATTTATTTATATCTGGGCAGGTCCTCACCACTTATTATATACCGCATTACCCGATTGGGCACAGTCACTCGGTGTTGTTTTTTCTATCATGTTGATTGCTCCCAGTTGGGGAGGTATGCTGAATGGATTATTTACGCTCCGTGGTGCCTGGGATAAGGTAAGAGAAGATCCTGTTTTAAAATTTATGGTGGTAGCCATTACTTGTTATGGCATGGCTACACTTGAAGGCCCTTTGCTTAGTTTGAAAAGCGTAAATGCTATTTCACATTTTAGTGACTGGACTATAGCCCACGTACACATTGGCGGATTGGGTTGGAATGGCTTCCTTGCTTTTGCTATTCTATATTATATGATTCCAAAAATGTGGGGAACAAGTTTGTATTCAAAAAAATTGGCGGCCAATCACTTTTGGTTAGGAACGATCGGTATTATTCTTTATGCAGTTCCTCTTTATTGGGCTGGGTTTGAACAAAGCCTTAACTGGAAAGCCTTTACTCCGGAAGGACAACTGAAGTTCGACTTCATGGAAACAGTTAATAATATTAAAGGTATGTATGTGAGCCGCAGCATTGGCGGTGCATTGTACCTGGTTGGTGCCATACTAATGACCTATAACTTATATAAAACAATTGCGAAAGGAAAATTCATAGCGAATGAAGCGGCTGAAGCACCACCAATTGTAAAAGAAGTAAGCAAGAAAAAAGAATACTGGCACAGAGTGATAGAAAGAAAACCAACTATGATGCTTGTGCTGAGCCTTATTTTAGTTGCACTTGGAGGATTGATTGAAATTATTCCAACTTTCCTTGTTAAATCGAATGTGCCAACTATTGCCAGTGTAAAACCTTACACTCCGCTTGAATTACAGGGACGGGATATTTATGTGCGGGAAGGATGTTATACCTGTCACTCACAAATGATACGACCATTCCGGGATGAAGTGGCCAGGTATGGAGAATATTCAAAAGCAGGTGAATTTGTGTATGATCACCCCTTTCAATGGGGAAGCAAAAGAACAGGGCCAGACTTAGCAAGAGAAGGCGGTAAGTTTTCTGATAGCTGGCATTACAATCACATGTATGATCCCCGTTCAATGTCACCCGGTTCTTTAATGCCGCAATACGTATGGTTGTTGGATGATAAAATTGACACCGCTTCTACACCAGCAAAAATTAGAGCTATGATTACACTGGGTGTTCCTTATCCAAATGGATATGATAAGCTGGCGAATATTGATTTGATGCAGCAGGCAAGAAAAATTGCAGCAAATCTGAAAGCAGATAAGATTGAAACCGCACCGGATAAAGAGATCATTGCACTGATTGCATACCTGCAACGATTAGGTACAGATATAAAAACAGCACCTAAACAACCCATTACTGAAACAATTAAATAAACGTTATGAAATTCATCCATTATATAGAAAAAGTAAGCGGCATAGATATATACGGTCTGGCTTCGCTACTCATTTTCGTACTCTTCTTTACAGTTATGCTGACCTGGGTTTTTAAAACCAAGAAAAAAACCTTTACTGATATCAGCCGTATTCCATTAGATAATTAAAATCAACTGCCATGTTTTTATCAACGACCAAAAAAACAAAATATATCCTGGTACTGATTGTTGCTTTTCTTATATCATTTCAGCCGGCCTGGGCTGCTGGTCCGCCTGCGCCATCGCTGTTTAGCAATCCGCTGGCACTAATACTAATCATTCTCATGATTTTATTATTGATCATAATAGCCATACTTGCCGGAATACTAGTCGGCGCAGCTGATGTGAAGTTGAAGAAAAGAAAAAACGAAAAAGGAGTTGCCGTTACATCCGTACTATTGATTTTCCTTTTGCTTACTGGAACATCTTTATTTGCACAAGAAGTTCCGGCTGAAACAACTACAGTAGCGGTTGCCAAAACCATTGGCGGTATGCCTGCTTCTACTTTTTATGTAATGGCAACAGTTATATTTCTGGAGCTTGGGCTTATCATAGCAATGCTTATCAATATCAGGTTCCTGTTAAAAAATGAAAAGCAAAAATTGGTAGTGCTGGAAGAGGCCGAAGCAATTGAAGCAAAGAAAAATAAATTAAGCTGGTGGGATAGGATGAATAAGCTTCGCCCTGTAAGCCAGGAAGCAGAACTTGACCTTGGCCATGAATATGATGGCATCCGGGAACTAAACAATAAGCTTCCACCATGGTGGTTGTATGGATTTTATCTTTCTATCGTTTTTGCAGTTGTTTACCTATGGAGATTTCATGTATCTCACACGGGGCCATCAAGCCAACAGGAGTATGAAATGTCGGTAGCTAAAGCAGAAATAAAAATACAAGAATACCTGAAGGCAAAAGGGGATGCCGTAGATGAAAATACTGTGACACTTTTAACAAGTGCAGAAGACATGGCTGCTGGTAAAGTTATATATATGAAATCATGTGCTTCTTGCCATACTGAATCAGGTGCAGGTAATGTAGGTCCAAATCTAACGGATAATTATTGGATACATGGAAATGATGTGAAAAGTGTTTTCAAAACCATTCGGTATGGTATAAATGCGATGCCACAATGGCAAAATACATACTCTAATAAGCAACTGGCGCAAGTAACCAGCTATATCAAAACGTTAGTAGGAACAAACCCTCCTAATGGAAAAGCACCACAGGGAACTGAAATGAAAGATGAAGCACCAACTGCAAATGCTGCTGCCGACTCTGCTGTTATAAAAGCGATAAAATAGGAAAGGATATTTGAAAGCTGTGAAATTATGAGTAACGTAGAAACTGATACCACTTCGCCTGTGGAAAAAGAATCCTTCCGTGACAGAATAGCAACGGTAGATGAAAAGGGAAAACGAAAATGGGTGTATGCTCAAAAACCCCAAGGTCGGTTTTATAATATCCGCTCTTGGGTAAGCTGGGGATTCTTTGCTTTGTTTTTCGCCTTACCTTTTATCAAAGTAAATGACAGGCCACTATTTCTTTTTGACATTACCGAAACAAAGTTCATCATTTTCGGAAAAATATTCTGGGCCCAGGATTTTTTCATCTTTGGGTTAACGATGGTTACGTTTATCATTTTTATCGTTCTTTTTACAGCTGCCTTTGGAAGATTGTTTTGTGGATGGGTTTGTCCGCAAACAATATTCATGGAAATGCTTTTTCGTAAAGTTGAATATTTGATAGAAGGAGATGCAGCGCAACAGAAAATATTGAACAGCTCACCCTGGACAAGTACTAAGATTGCGAAAAAAGTAATCAAGCATATTCTCTTTTATCTATTGGCATTTATTATTGCTAATTTCTTTTTGGCCTACATCATTGGAATGGATGATCTTAAAAAAATCATTAGTGAGCCTTTAGGCAATCATATCGGCGGTTTTTTGTCTATAGTGGGGTTTGCAACCATATTCTATGGTGTGTATGCTTTTTTCAGGGAGCAGGTTTGCACTGTAGTTTGTCCATATGGTAGATTACAAAGTGTGCTATTGGATAAGAACTCAATGGTTGTAGCGTATGATTATCAGCGAGGCGAGCCAAGGGGGAAATTTAAAAAAGCAGTAGTACAGGAAAAAATAACCGGCGATTGTATTGACTGCTTTCAATGCGTAAAAGTTTGTCCCACGGCCATTGATATTCGTAATGGTACACAAATGGAGTGTGTGGGTTGTACCGCTTGTATAGATGCCTGTAACAAAATGATGCAAGCCATTAACAAGCCACTTGGCCTGATACGCTATGCGTCAGAAAATGGAATAGCGGAAGGAAAAAAATTACGGTACACAGGTCGTATGAAATTCTATACAGCTATTCTTATATTATTAACGGGTGTACTTACAGTGTTGCTTGTTACCAGAAAAGATGTAGGCGGAACAATCGTAAGAGCCAAGGGGCAATTATTTCAGGAAAGAGGAATGGACAGCTTGTCAAATTTGTACACCATTAAAGTAATCAACAAAACAATCAACGATATTCCGCTTACACTTCGGCTGGAAAATGCACCTGGTCGTATCATCGAGGCAGATGGGAAAGATATTTTGGTACAAAAAGAAGGACAGGGAAAAGGTTCATTCTTTATCGTATTACCCAAAAATTTTGTCAGCAAAAGAAAAATAAGTGTTCGGGTAGGATTATACCAGGGTGATAAAAGAATTACGAGTATCAAAACAAACTTTATGGGGCCATTCAACCGGCTTTAATATAAAAAACTAATAGTATGAATTGGGGAAATAAGTTACTGCTCACTTTTATTGTATTTGCTTCGGGAATGGGATATCTCGTTTACCGCTCCATGAATGTAAACTTTGAACTGGTAGAAAAAGAATACTACAAAAGCGAACTCCGCTATCAGCAAGTTATTGATGGCACTATGAATGTAAATGAACTTGCCTCAATTGTAACGCTGGAGCAAACTAATGATGGAATACTCTTACAATTACCAGATGAAATGAAAAACAAATCTATAAATGGTAATATTTGGTTTTACTGTTCTTACGATGAAAAAAAAGACAAACGACTTGCTTTGCAACTTGATGGCAATGCAGCACAGCAGTTTCAATCAGATTTTATTACGCCGGGTAAATACACCGTGAAAATTAACTGGATAAGCGAGGGTAAAAATTTTTACGCTGAAAAATTATTAACCGTTATATAATGCTATGGCCTGTATTGATATCCGGATTTGTATTGGGTTCTGCAGGCAGCCTCCACTGTATAGGCATGTGTGGCCCATTAAGCCTGGCCTTGCCAATTCAACATTTATCTAGAGCAAAGAAGTTTTTTTCGTTATTGCTATACCAGTTTGGTAGAATCATTACCTATTCAGCCATCGGTTTAGTATTCGGTTTGGCGGGAAGAAGAATTTACATCGCTGGCTATCAGCAATACTTTTCAATTATTATGGGAGCACTTATAATTGGGCTTTCAATTCTGTATTTTCTCCGGCATAAAACAATTCATTTAAAATTTCTTAATCGATTTTATTTCTTTGTTCAGCGTCAAATAGCAACTTTATTAAAATCTGCTATCCGGCCTTCTGGTTTTTTATTAATGGGAATGGCCAATGGTTTACTTCCCTGTGGTATGATTTATATCGCTCTTGCTGCTACACTTTCGTTTACAGAAGTTTTTCAGAGCGTAGGTTTTATGGCCATGTTTGGTGCAGGCACATTGCCTGCTATGATGTTAGCAGGCTATGCCGGGCAAATGATAAAGCCTGGTTGGAGAATCTCCCTGCAAAAGCTGGTGCCGGTATTCATAACTGCCATGGGTATATTACTGGTATTAAGAGGAATGAATCTGGGAATTCCTTTTATAAGTCCTGAATTACAACAATCACCAGTTGATCAACTTATTTGTCACCCTTAGTATCTGATAATAATCACTTCTACAAGTAACGGTTCTCATAGCCAGCCTGCCTGGATTCTTCTATTTTGTAATAGAATAATTATACTATGCGTAAGCTTGCATTATCAATATTTTTATTGTCGTTGTTACATGGCTGTGTTACACCAAGGGTAGAAACTATATGGAAAGCACAATATCCTTTACCATATCAACATAAAAAAATACTTGTAGTGGCGATAGTACCTGGCAATAATGATTCATTACAGGAAGCAATCGAAAAAGCCACAGTACAAGAACTTAAATCATACGGATATGATGCAGTATCTTATAGCAATGGGTTTAGTGTGTATGAAATGAGCCGCTTTACCCAGGAAGCTGCATATTTTGCACTTTGCGAAAAAGGGATTGATGCTGTACTGACTTTAGCCAAAGTAGACCCCTCACTAACCATCTCTTTAAAAAAAGGTACCCGAACAAGGTATCCGGCTAGTTTTTACTACAATCATATTTGGGATTACCGGAATTTGAAGACTGCTCCAGTTAATAAAAATAGCAATTCAGCAATTTGGGAATGTATTATGTTCGACTTACCCTCTCTTGAACAACAAAGTGTGCTGCAAGTAAAACCGTTATCTTCCTTAAAGAAACAAAACGAGGCAACATGGTTGTCTCGCAATATTATTGTGAGAATGATAGCTGAGAAGATAATCAGCAAGCAAAATGTTGCCCCTACTGGTGTTTATAAAGGATTTTAAAAGAAAGGAATATTTTGCTATTTTATAAAAAACAAAAGCTGCAAGTCAATGACTTACAGCTTTTAGTCGGGAAGACAGGATTCGAACACCTGGCGTACCCAATTATTAATCAATAGTCTATAATTCTGAAAATATCATACTCACCGAAATACTCAACTAACAAAGTAAAAGAGCAATACAAAGCTAAAAAAGATATTCCTAACTATGTCGATATTTGTCGGACAATTTTAAAATATTTCTATTCTTTAGTAAAGAAATATCAAAGAGAAGAAATAACGAAATTTCTGTACAATTGTACACGAACAATCTGAAATCACCGATATCAAAAAAATTACGAATTCATTGTATGCAATATGTAGTTTTTTATATCAGTAAGGGCGATATAGTTCCTTTATCTCCGTCCTGCGACAGATAAAAAGGTAAAAGTTGAATTCAATCCGGTTCCGGCCAAATTTTTGGTGTTTACCCGAACAGGATTTTCAGTTGATCCAAAAGAGTTTGCTGCTTTTATACAGCAATAAGCAGAAGGCATTCAATAGAAATAAGGATGCGAAAGCTTATTTAAACAAGTCATCCATGACAACTTCATTTTGTATCCGGCCAGTGTAATAACTATTTTTTTTTACGCCGTAGGTGGTGATCATAGTTGGAAAAATCGTACTCTTTATTTTTGTTTCCTTTTTAAAGATCTGCACCTTTCTATCGATGTCGTCCGCATATTCTTTATCGATCGTGTACTCGTCTTTGTAAAATTTCATTTCACAAAGGTTGATGATATTATCTTTTCGGTCGAGCAGCAGATCGACTTGTGCCCCTTTCATCTTACTTCCTTTAGGTGGTACATGTCTCCAGGTAGAAATGCCTGTTTGCACACCTCCTATTTTCAGTGCCTCTTTTATCTGGTCCGTATGTTTCTGGCAAACCGATTCAAAGGCGAATCCACTCCAGCTTTTGTAGGATTGTGTCATGAATTGAGAAAGCCAGGTGCCGGGACCCATGGCTGTAGCTCCTGCAATAAACTTCAAATAAAACAGGGAGTATTCATCCGATAGTTTGTAAATCGTTTCGTTAGCTGTTTTTTGAAACGGAATATAGGGCTTAATAAAACCGGATTCTTCCAGTTCTTTCAGTACCCGGGTGATACCACCACCGGAACTAAGTTTTGTTGCCTGTATAATTTCCTGCCTCGTCAGTCCCGCTCCGTTATCTGCCAGTGCCCGTATGACCAATTCATGCTGCGAGGAATGATCAAACAGGGAGTCATATAAAAAGGTAAATTCTTTCGTGAGCGCCCCGTCTTTGGTGAAACACATCCGGTCGATACATTGGGCTGCACTTTCTCCGGGAGCGATATGCTGGAGATAATGCGGTATTCCTCCCATAGCCATGTACAACTGTAGTATTGCGTAACGATCGAGTATGACACCCTGGCTCTTCAGATAATCTTCCGTTTCGTTAAGATTGAATGGCATCAGGCGGAGCGTCTGCGTCACACGGTTATGTAATCCTCCTTTTGCTTCCACCACTTTATCGATCATCCAGGACGCAGCAGATCCGCAGATCACTACTTTTAAATGATTTCTGGTGGAAGCCGAACTGTTCCACCAATGATCAAATGCTTCCAGGAAATTGGATTTGGCAGTGTGTAGCCAGGGGAACTCATCCAGAAAGATAACAACAGGCTGGGTGGTCGGTAGTGTATCAATGTAAGAATCTAAAATCGTAAAAGCTTCCAGCCAAGTCGCAGGTGCAGCCGCCTGTACTGGATTTTTAGTAGCTTTTTGCATGGCAAGGGCAAAATTCTGAAGTTGCGTCTTGAGCGTTGTATCATGCATCCCTGTTAGTTCGAAGGCTATTTCCTTTGCGAAATAGTTCCGGATGAGGTAGGTTTTGCCAACCCGCCGGCGCCCCAGAACCGCTATTAATTCTGCTTTATTGGAGGCCTTTTTTAAATGGAGGATTTTTTGCTCTTCTGCCCGCCCGATTATGGTATTCATAACTCACTTCATTTCAAGCAAATATACGAAATACACTATTTTGGCCAGTTATAATTTTATACTTGGCCATTTTATTACAACATATAGCAATTTTGGCCAGCTATAATAATATATATGGCCAGACTAAAAGACTTTTCATTAATCCATAAATACCAAGGCCTTAGACATAAAATTTCGAAAAGAAGGTACTTATAAAACTAATTAAACACAGCGAATAAGACAAAACGGCGCACACCCCAACAGGTATGATAACAACCTGCCAAAACCACCCAAAAAATGGCCATTTTCCGGCTTGGCATCCATTGTGATCATACCTTTAATCGCTTATAACAAAGCGACTGCTAATGAGTAATTTAATTTTAGAACAGGACCAGTTTATCCGCTCTGTAGAAATAAGTAAAAATGATGTCTTTTCCGTCCTGTTAGGAGCAGGTGCTTCGATTACTTCAGGAATACCTTCAGCAGCCGACTGTATTTGGGACTGGAAAAAAAATCTATATACATCCAAGCATAGTCACAGTGCGCAAAAGTTAGACATAAAATCCGATCAGGTAAAAGCACAAATTCAAAAATGGTTAGATACAGAAGGCTCGTACCCGACAGAAAATTCGAGCCAGGAATATTCCTTCTATGCGGAAGAATGCTATCCCATCGAAGACGACAGAAGAAAATTTTTTCAACGCATTTGTGAAAAAAAACAACCTTCAATTGGATATAAATTATTGTGCTTGCTTCATGAGATGGGGTTGATCCAATCAGTATGGACAACAAATTTTGATGATCTTGGGTTGAATGCTGCAATAACAGCGAACTTACTCCCCATTGATATAACACTAGATACGATTGAAAGAATTTTCCGCGTACAGAATAGCAAAGAACTGCTATTTATAAAACTTCATGGAGACTATAAATACGGTCCCTTAAAAAACACGACAGGCGAACTCGCCACACAGGATGCAACATTCCGCCAGCAAATGATCACCTATTTAAAGGACAAACACCTTATTGTGTCAGGATTTGGTGGAAGAGATGAATCTATTATGGAAGCGCTAACCGCTACTTATCAGCAACAAGGGGCTGGTAGACTGTACTGGTGCGGGTACGGCCGCAACATACCATCTTCAGTAGCAAAATTGATTGAAGTGGCCAGGGCAAATGGAAGAACAGCATATTATATTCCAACCGACGGTTTTGATAAATTGTTTGTGTCACTTACAAGCGCATGTTCAAAAGCTCAGCAATCCTTTTCGGACCGCTATCGCGAGCTCATAAGCGTTACTACCGACGGTATAGACACCACACCATTCACCATTTCCCAAACAAGATTGGACACAGTCATAAAAAGCAATTCTTTCAGGGTAGGATTTCCGCAGGAAGTATTTCAGTTTGAATATCCATTCATAGAAGGTGAAAAGCCCTGGTCAACATTGCGTGGCCTTACAGCAAAAGAAAGAATTATTGCTGTACCACATAAGGGGATGATATACGCTATCGGAACACTGACAGATATTAATAGGATTTTTTCAGCAAGAATGAAAGGCAAAATAACAAGAATCCCTTTAACAGGATTTAATCTGCAAAAAGATACTGCATTCCATAGTCTGCTTTTATCCGGCATTACTGATTTACTCGCAAGTGCGTCAAATTTAGAGAGCGATAAAAGGGATCTTATTTGGAAAAAGGAAACAGCCACACAAAAAAGAATCAATGATGTAATATATCAAACCCATCCCGCAATTAAACTTTCGCTTTCGAGCGATGGACAGAGCTATTTCTTGTCACTTAACCCGGACTTTAAAGTAACCAGGGAAACCGGAGAAGGGAAAATTGAAAAAGAAATCTTCCAGGAAATTGGACGAACATACTTTGAAAAAATATGGAATAGTAAATTCAACGACTACATAAAAGAATGGCGGGCACTTCTGTTTTCTACAGGAGGTGGAATGATAGAAATAGAGTACCCTTTCCGGTCTGGTTCAGGGCTTATATTTAAAATTGACAGGGATAACGCATTTGCGGGCATTATGACGCAACGCCAATCCAATATTGAACTGAGTGATAAATTTAACAGGAAATGGATTCAGCACAGAGGTATTCAGTACCCGGAACCTGAACTGATATTTTCACCCAAAATTGCCGGGATGAAACAGCCTCCGCGTGATTTCCATCCGATGAGAGGTGTATCTACCAATAAACCGTATGATTTTTCATTTGGAAATAGTCTTTTTGAAAGTGGTTCAGTAAACCTGGGAGTTATTTGCCCGGCAGCTGATTCACCAAAATTTAAAACGTTTCTGTCGCGCCATCTTAGCGCAGTGGATTCAAAAGGCGTCAACAAAGCCTATCTGTTATCATTCCCAGGTTTTCAGGAAGCATTTGCAACACGTTTAATCATTCCTGATCCCGGAACCGAAAACTGGTCATACATGAACGATCCAACACAGTTGGAGAGCATTAAGACAGCTTCAACTGATTTAAGAATCCAGTTAATGGCAGCGATTGATCAGCAGGTTGCGAAAGGAGTTCATAAGGTTCTTGTCATCTATATCCCCCTTCGCTGGTTGGAGTACACTTCCTATGACATTGACAATGAGCATTACGATTTGCATGACTTCATCAAAGCATATTGCGCAGAAAAAGGAATTGCCACTCAGTTTATTAAAGAAGATACATTGGATGATCCTTTGCAGTGCCAGATCAACTGGTGGCTTTCACTGTCTTATTACGTCAAGAGTTTGCGAACACCATGGGTATTGGATTCATTGGACAAGGACACAGCATTCGCCGGCATTGGGTACAGTGTTGCCGGAAAGGGAGATCAATCGGAAATCGTCCTTGGGTGTAGCCATATTTATAACTCAAGGGGACAAGGTCTGAAATACCGCCTCTCAAAAGTAGAGGATCAGCTTTTCTGGGATCGGCAGAAACATCCTCATCTTTCATACAACGACGCCTACAAATTTGGAACCTCTATCATTGATATGTTTTACCGAACGATGGATGAATTTCCGAAACGAGTCGTTATTCATAAAAGAACATTTTTCACAAAAGATGAGATTGCCGGACTAAAAGATAGTTTGCTTGGGAATGACTCTATAAAGGATATAGATTTGATTGAAGTCACGTTTGAAGAGGATATGAGGTATGTTGCCTCTAAACTGAAACCGGATGGTACTCCCGATATAGATAATTATGCGTTACCCCGGGGAACATGCATTTTGTTAAATACAACCGAAGCATTGCTCTGGACACATGGAGTGGTACCATCAGTAGAGAATCAATACTTCAAATTTTATCTGGGAGGAAGATTTATACCTGGACCATTACGGATCAAAAAACATTTTGGGAAAGGTGATCTCGGTTTGATTGCGACTGAAATCCTTGGTCTTACGAAAATGAATTGGAATTCATTCGATCTCTATAGTCAGTTGCCTGCGACTGTGAACTCTTCAAACGTTATTGCTCGTATTGGCAGACTCCTGAATAAAAAGGAAGGCGTAACCTACGATTATCGGTATTTTATTTAATCACAATTACAACAATTTTATTTACATAAACTTTATATCATGACTTATCAAGAAAAATATACAGAGATTTATAAAGCGTATGAACAGGCAACAAAAGTTATGCATGATGCGACGCAAAAGATTTCTTTTACAAATGGATTTGGCGACGCGACCGAATTAGGGGAATATTTTAAAGCACAGAAAGCGTATAGATTTGCTGAAAGAGAATTCCACCAATTGTTAAAATATGCTACATCCAGGAACCTGAACCCTGAGTCAGAATATTTGCCGTTTGAATTTATGTACAATGTCATCAAAGAAGATCAGAAACGAAAAGGTACGCCTTGGACTGACGTACAGGTAAAGCCAGAGATCGGGAACGGTGTAAAAGGTTATGAAGCCAATATCCGATTAACAAACAATGGGGAAATAAACAGAATGATCCAGGGAACAGAATATATCTTTCCTGTCGTAGATCTCAATCATGGAAAAGAAGCATACGACTATTTTGCAAAGATGCTTCAGAACGGTGGTGGAGAAGGCTTTGATGTAAATAATCTAAAACTTGATGACATCGATGCGAGCAAACCAATTTTCGTTAAAGTTACAATCACGGTTTGGTTAAACTAATGTAACAATGGGCTAAAAGATTTATTAGAATTTGTATTTCAAGTTAATAGCAGGACATATTGAAACGTGCATTTCTATATATCGATATTCTGGGGTTTGAACATCTCGTCAGAACCAATCCATCGAAAGTCGATAACATATTTACAATCTTTGACACCCTGAAAGTCTTCAAACATTTCGCGCTGCAAACTGTGGTCTTTTCGGATACAATTTTGATATTCAACAAAGACGATAGCCGCCCAACACATTACTATTGCACTTTCCTTATTGAATACGCACAAGAACTTTTTTACAGACTTTCCTTGATTAATGTATATTTTAAGGGAATACTCACTTTTGGCGAATTTAATTTCTCTGAATTGCAAAGGATTCAGGCCTACTATGGCTTGGCGCTAATAGATGCCTATCATGATGAATCACTGATGGAAGGCTTTGGCTTATATGTAGATAAACGTTTATCAAACGATATCGTAGTATTTGATAAAGTTCCCTTTACTGAAAAATATGATTTTGTTTTACTGACCCAATCGTTGAGAAATCTTTATAACGATACTGCCGGCAAACTTCCGATTCCCTTGAGTATGCTGGAAGAAACGGATACTTATCACAGAATAGATGAAGATCTTCGTTTTTTTCGTGAAATTGAATTCCTCAAACAAAATCATCCGAATGAACGTGTTAAACAGAAACATTCTGTCGTATATGAAACCTATAAGCAGGCCATGCCTTCATTCTTCGAGAGATTTGAAAAAGAGGGGTTTTCTCCCTTTACAGTTAATTCTGAGTATACTGGCCGGATAAACCCGTTTGATTTATTAGCTGATAAGGAATTGAATTCAGAAATGGAAAATTGAAGATGAATTAAACATTTTCTGACAAAATCTCACTCGCTTTTCTTGATCGGGAAGCCATATTTATCCACTTCTCCATCGTCATCATCACCAGCGTCAAAATACATCAATTCACGCTTGGCGAAATAAGGGTACTTGACCCAATAGGTTGCAATAGAATCTTCCGTTTCATCAACAAGTGTATAAACAGGATCAATATGGTGACCGGTTAATACATCTTCAAGGTCATGGTAGGTATAAATCCGGTGATGTGCGTTAAACATATAAAAGGTAGGTGTATTAATCACGAATACTCCTTCTACAAGATAGTCGTCAAGACTGATGGAGTCATCCTTATACTTTATCCGGAAATGTTCTTCAACCTGCTTAATGTGCTCCCTGATCCATTGGACTTTGGCAGCAAGCCTAGTATTGTAACCGGGTTTTGAGCCGTCAACCGTAAAATGATCATGATCCTGTTTCCAGTTCACCATATCATATCTTCCCAGCAGGTGCTTGCATTCGGTGACAAGAAGTTTTTTAGTTGCCGGGCTGATGCTCAGAAAATCAATTTCCCCAAGCGACTTTTCCATAAGTGAATATGATTTCTCCTTTGTATGAATTTTTTCAACGCCTCGCTCATACAGTAACCCGCACCCAAGTATTATTTTCTCTACTTGGTCATCCAACCAATCGTCATGTTCCTTATGCTTTCGGTGGACATAGGCTTTGATTCCAGGAACATCTTTCCATTCTTGCGGATACTTGCCCCAAGGTATTGCGTTAAGGATGAGGCTGTTCTTGGCTTCATCGAGGCTGTAAATGCCGCATATGAAATACGGCACCTCATTTATGCTCCATTCAAGAAATGGACGATACAGGAACCGGTTCATCGAATAGGGTTTGCGCACCAGCTCTGCTAAGGCCATCTTATTGCTCCGGGTCAATATAAGACCTGATAAAAATTTCTTGATGGACTCCCGCCCGACATCACAGATGTTTGCAGCGTCAGTAAAAAAATTGTCTGCGTCAGCAGATAAGCAATCGGGTGGCTCCAGCTTAAATTTATGATATAAAGCCGCTATTAAGAGTTCAATATTACCATAATCAATTCCGAAACTTTGCTGGATGGCTGCTTTGAAGTCTTCAGAACCGGAGGGATCGATGATGTACTCGTCACGGTTTTTTTGCATATCCGTCGCGATGTTATGAAACACATAATCTAGATGCGGTTCCCTTACTTGTTTATACAAATCATTCTCGTCAAATATTATCTTCGAAATTCCTTCAACCATGGAAAACTCTGCGAAGGATTCAGTAAAATCAAAGATCATTTCACCGAGATACAGCAGATCATTCAGGATAGGTTGAATTCTTTTGATGAATGCAAGGCCTTTCTTTTCCCCTCGCTTCATTTCAATATCACATCCTTTTTCCAGGATCATTTTCAATACCCGGCGGTAAACAGATACATACTGTTGGTCAATACCTGTCGGTAAACTATGGTAAAGTTCTGACCGGCGCAAGTCAGTAGCTTGTTCATTTAAGATAAAAATTTCACAGTAAAATGTAAAAGATGTTTCTGCTTCGCAAACTTTTTCAAATTTATCTATGAAATATTGCTGGAAGGATGTAAATACTTTTTTCTGTACCTCCGGATCATAAGGACCTTTACCGTATTCATGGACAATACGCGCTGAAACTTCAGTCCGGTATTTTGGTTCCGCGTCCTTTTCACCTCTTAGAACGGTAATTGCATCAGTAATAGTAAACACTTTCAACTTCTCCACTCCCCCATCACCTTTTCATTTTCATCCGTCAGCTTATACTCCGCTCGTTTATTCGGAAAATAACTCCAATGCCCAGCAAAATATCCTTGCAGCAGCACACCGGTGATGTTGCGCCCGAAATTGTCATCGGTGGCAAAAAATCCATGCCGACCCGTTAGAAAATCAGACAGATCGGTTTTGTTTATATAGGTTTGTAGGGAGGGGTTTACGCAAATGATATACGGCAGTTTATGACGTGTGATGATGCCGCGATACTTTTCTTCCTTTACTTGCAGTTTCCACTGCGCTCCGCAAAGAAATTCTGTCTCTATGACCTTTGCTCCACTATACTCCATGATCGGCACACCAGGGTTTTGCTGCTGGAATCTGGCGAGTTCACGGTTTCGTTCCATGCTGGCTTTGTTTTCCTCTTCCGGCGTATTGAGCCGCAGCACTTCACAAAGAATGTTCTGACCGGTTAGCGTAAGTAGCCAGTCAGGTCGCTTGCCGTTCAGCGGGACATTATAGCGCAGGGCACTGCATAAAGGATCAAAGAACAATCCAGTGCGGATCTCAGCGAGTGTAGAGAAGAAGTTAACAGCATCTTCTTCCTTTTGCAATTTATCCATTAACTGCAATTTTCTCCTTCTTTCAAACGAGTGAATTTCGTTTAAAAGCTCAGGCTTGTTTTCAAAAAATTCATCAGCTATAGTTACCTGCTTCATGTCCGCAAAGGTACAAATCGTGCGACACCTGCATTCGGCAAAAAAAAATATATATTACTTTGATAGTGCACAAGTTATAAAAAATTGCACGTCAGTAATTTAGCTCTAAAAAGCATCAAGGGTCTCGTTTGTCATTCCTATACTGCTTAGAAAAACATCCACTCGCCGGGGTACAGGGAGATATTTTAATTCACTTTCCATAATAGTTGAAAAAATTTCATCAAAACTTGCCCGAGCCCTGACGAAGTTATCCTGCGATGCTCTTTGCTGAAAACGTTTCAATCTGTTTTCCAGAATATGATGGTAACGTGTTATGAAACCTTCCAGCATTTTCAAATCCATATGTTCAATTTGTAAAAACTCAAACAAACTGTCAAGATCAAATAATACCAGCGGTTCAATAGAAAGGTTCTTTAGGTTAGCATTTTGTTGTACCAAATCTCCAAACTGCTTATTTAGGTAATAGTTTATACCCGGCATTTGATAAGTAAAATTGGTATGAACGATTATCGGGTAAATTTCAATCTTGGTTCCATTGAACTTATCAAACTCGAATCCCCCTTTAGATAGGATTTTCAGGTGTTCGATAATCTGGCTGATGCCTTTGTTCTTTCCGTTTTGATTTTTGACAAACTTTAAATCAATATGCTTTTTAATTTCCTCAAATGAATACTGATCCACCAATTTACCTGGGAATAGGTAATCTTTAAACTCTATAAGAAACACCTTTTTTCCTATTCGAATATAACAGTCTGGATAATTATCTTTTCCTTCATCATCAAAATGCAGCTGAACATATTTCTTTTGAAACAGCTTAGTAAGAATTCCCTTAAAAACAATTTTCTCGCTTACTTCAGTAGCGATATGACCTTTAAAATCAGGAAAGGTTTTAAAAGAAGTTGTATTAGCCATATCGGTTTGACTATACATATCAAACAGAGGACCGTTGTAGGCTTTATTCGTTAGAAAATCCAAATCCAATGCGACAAATTCTTTCGTATCCGTTTGCAATAACGGCCGCTCTCTGATTCCCAGAAAATCAACTTGCTTTGCCGGATTGGCAACAAATTCATTTCGATCAAATGCAAGATTATGGAGATGAGGTGCTGTGTGATCGGCGTTAATCCACGAGAACACTCTTAAGTCTTTTTCAGGGTTTCTTATTTGCGCTATGCCAACCAAAAAATTAACGCTCCCAAGGTAAGATCGCAGCGTTTCAAATCCATTCATACTAATAAAGGTCTTCCACGATTGAAGCAGTTCCGGGTGGGAGATCGAATACTTTATTAAAGCAAAAAGCTTAAACATTTGCGATACGGGATTCACCCTGTTATTAGTATCAAATTGTTTTAATAAAAAAGGCCATACTAGTTTTTCAAAGAAATAGGGGTCATTTTCTACCACTTCCCCACCAGTAATCGCCTTTAACTCCTCCGAATCTTTTTCATTTAATTCCTCAGCCGTAAGAAGATATGCTTTGAATATACGAACAGATTCTTCTGGGGTGTTAGTTGTTTTCGCAAAGTCTCTGTAATTCAGAAATTCATTCTTCATCATTTGAAGGGCATAACGTTTGCCCCATAGCGCCACGGGAGAATTTGTTCTGCTCTCAAATGCTTTTAATTTTCTAAAAACGAACTCCGCCTCATGCCTGGGAAATTGGTTTACGACCCAAAGCGTTAATCTTTTTTGAACTTCTTCTGTATCTTTCTCATCGGATAATTCGGCATTAATCATTGCCATCACCACAACGATAATCTTTGAACTTATACCAGCTAAAAGTTCTGTAACCGTTGGCTTTTCACCAGGATAGATGTCCGAATAATTAATGGTGAGATAAGTAATCATGGTCAGCAATTAGTTTAGATCAATCCATTTTCGACGGTACCAGTAAATCAACATCCTTGGATCGCTTTGAGAAATTCTTTTTCTTAAAATTAAATATAGATTATTTCATACCTCAATAGCAAACGTTTAATTATTTGGTCGTGAAATACTATGTGTACGCAATTATTATTGCTCCTTATTATACTTTAGTCTGCCATACTTTGGTTCCATAAATGCATCACATGATTGAAGATACTTTTCCATTGAATCAATATCTTCCCCATACACAGTCGAGCTAAATTCAAATATTTTTAATAACATTCTGATATACGTCTCTGTATCATTTTGCCGTGTTAGTTTTCTTAATGCTCCCATGTAATCTTCCCGGTATACTGTCGGAACAATAATTTTAGAAAGGTTTTGGGAGGATAATTCTGCATTCATCATGATCCTGGCTATTCTCCCGTTGCCATCAATGAAAGGATGGACTTCGCTGATTAAAAACATTATGTAGGCAGCTTTAGCAAACGGGTGACGCAATACACTGTACCATTCAAATCCTTTTTTCAATGTTCCCATTACCAAAGGCCATTCTACAAATTCTGTATTCCCCGCCCTGTTATTCTTGTCCTTGAACTGACCAGGGTTTTTGTCCTTTCTTGCAGACATAAGTATCGCATGTCTGTTCAGCAATATCCCGATCAGTTCTTCTGCCGTCCGGGGACATACCGACATTTCTTTTTTATTGGAGGCTATCTTATAAGTTCCAAGCACGTCATGAGAATCTTCATTTCTTGCCGGTAAAGGTGTTTCTGTCAATATGATTTGTTTAGCTTCATCTATTTCAAAAACGGTTCCTTCGATATAGTTGGAAAAGTAACTTTCGAAAAATGCAAAATTGTGGTACGCTTTAAGGTTTACATTTTTTTCCGCAAATTCAGGATAATCATGGCCCGATAAGGACTCATATAATTTTTCCAGCAGCGTTATTCTTCCGGAATCAAACGGCTCTCCGAGTGCCCGGGCTTTGGCAACAGAAGAGGAAAGTATCTTTGAAGTTTTAGTTGCCAGCAATGCCCCGATTATTTTATTGAGATTTTCAAATTCTTTTTCCATCCCTAATATGGCTGAAATCTTTTTGGCGTCATCTCTTATTTCATTTAACCCAGCTTCACCTTTTAACCTGATTACATTTTCCAGTCTTTCTTCCAATTGTTCCCTTGAAAGCGTTTTTGATTCCTCCCCGGCTTTTCTCGTTTGCTGCAGGTTTTCAAGAAATGCTCTGGCTTGCCCGGAAAGGTAGAGTTCGTCAAAAAAAGGCATGTCTCCTTCAATTGGCTCCTGTCCTTGCTGAAAATGGATGGTTAAGCCGGGCAAGGATATATTTTTCGTGTAGGAATAAGTCATATAAATATGGCCGCCGGGAGTAGGTTTGCACTCCAGTGCACTTCTGTGACTCAATAAAGATTTCGGGTATTGAGCTGCCAGAATCCGGAACCAATTCCTTTTAATTATACTTTCCGGGGTATCTGTAAAATTGGTCGTGTATAATTTCGGCGCAATCTTTTTTGCGGCCTTTTCTTTTACTAATTGACTGATTTTTCTCGATTCCGCTTTATCGGAGGATCCAAATAGAATCTCTTGTAAGTGTACTGATTGATTTTTTTCCATTAACACTCCTGTTTAGAATCAAATTTAAGAATATTTTCTATTATAAGTATCATTTATGTCTAATATTTTATATTATACAGGGATATTTTTCTACCATAATTTTCCTATGAGCATAAAATGAGAAATAATTCTATTAAATATCATTATTTACTGAATATTTTCCATTATGATGTTATATTTTGTACCCGGAATGTGAGCTATAAACTCACAAACGGGATATAAAACATATATCCAGAATCTGTTCAGGGACTTTTAAAGTCCCTGAACAGATATGAAACATCAATTTTTTCTTTTAGCTGACTTATGGCTGTCAATAATGCCGTTATCCGGAGCCATAACTATACTTTTTTACCTATTTATGGCTGGGAATAATTACATCCTCCAGCCACAAAGGCCTAATTCTTTCTCAGCACCGTTCCGGCCATCCCCGGATCGTTCATAATCCTTTCCATTTCCGCATTCACCAAGTCCTCGATTTCCTGTTTTATCTGGCCATAATTAAGCTGGACAATGGCCGGAGTAACCTGCCGGACTACCGGCACTCGCTTATACTGATCCTGTTCCTTCTTCAGGGCTTCGTGGTCGTTCAAAATAGCCCCGTGAAAGGCTTTCAGATCGATTTTCTGGCCCGGATCGTCTGCTACCATACCTACGAACTCCCCTGAACTTAAAGCCGCTATTTTGGAGGCAGGGATGGCGGTATCTAATTGCTTGGATTTACTGACCGAAGTATCCGTCCGGTTAATGGAAAGACTGGTACGGTCCTGCATGATCTTACCGAACCTTTCGGAAAGCTGTTTGGCGGTTTCGCCGGTTACCTGCCCGGAAATAATATTCCCGGTAATATTCATAATAACATCGGCCTGGTCTTTCCCGTAATCTTTCTTCAACTGGCTGAAATCCTGGACACCCAGTGTAGTGGCAACCTTATTGCTCCGGGCAGTGGCTATCAGGCTGTCCATATTGTTGAGGTAAATCGTTGGAAATTCATCAAAGACAAGGCTTGATTTCAGCATCCCCTTTTTATTCACCATTTTGATCAGCCGGGACACGTACAAAGAAAGGACAGCTCCATATACCTGTATCTTCTGCGGGTTATTGCCCATGCATACAATCTTTGGCTCATTAGGGTTATTGATATCAAGTGTAAAATCATTCCCCGAGAGCACATAATAAAGTTGGGGTGATGACAGTCTCGCCATCGCCACTTTAGCAGCTGCAATTTGTCCTTCCAGTTGTTCCATCACATCATTCATATAAGCCGATACAAAAGGATTGATCAGGGCTTCGATTTCTTTTTCAGTCTTCAGGATGGTGAACAATTTATCATACTCTACCTGCATCAGTTCAATGACATGCGGCAACGTACAAAACTCTCCATCATTGTAGCGACGGAGAAACCAGATAATGGCTGTCAGAAAATTAATAGGCGACTCCACAAAAAAATCACCCTGACGTTTAATCCATTCCCTGTTAAGACCCATCAGTATGGTACGGGCAGATTCAGACGCATCGGTAATGTCCAACATGTTTTCCTTATCCAGCGGATTACAACGATGTGTCCGGGAGAGGTCTTCAAAATTGATGACATAAAACTGCGGAGGAGTTTTATAAAGATGGCGGCATTTTAAATAATGGTTATAAGCAATGATGGAAAGATCATCGAATTTAAAATCATATACAAACATGCAAAAGCCTTTGCGGATATGCTGCGTGATAACATGCCGTATAACAAAATAAGACTTACCGGCACCGGGCGAACCAAGTACTAACAATGAACGAAAGGGATTGATAATATTAATCCAGCTTTTACGCACCTTTCCTTTCAGATGATACTCGGCCGGCAGGTTAATGGAGTATTCATTCTGCAGCAACCGCTCTTCCTGCGGAAAGGTTTCATTTTCCTTATTGAAAATATCTTTGTTGTTTAGTTTTTGCCGGATAACCCGTGATATCAGGTTGCCGCCGGTAAGTATGAGTATATAACCTATAGCGGTGATCAACATATAAGTAATGGCACGGGTCTGCAATGCCGACGGAAAATGTAAACTGAAATAGCTTAAAAAATAAAGGAGTGTGCCTGTAATGATATAGGCGAACGCAGTTTTATGATTGATATTTTCATCTTTCTTTCCCCTGGCACCGAATAACGATATAATGAGCAGTGCCAGTGCAATCAATTTTGAATTATTGAATTGGCGGAACAATCCTGTATTTTGAATGTTACTCAGCAACCGGTCAGAAATTTCTGCGGTCAGTTCCCACTGCTTAAACACCTGGTAACAGTAGTAATAAAAATGCAAGGCCAGTACAACAATGCTCATCAGCCTTGTCATGTCTGTAATCTTTCTCAACCCCTGTTCATTCTCACCAGTATTCATCACTTAAAATTTTAATTGTTTTTTTCTTTTACGTTTTCTTTTCTTCAGTTGAAAAGGAATGGGATTATTTGCCCCAGCGGTTGAATGAAGTATGTCCGGTATATTTAATTCACCGGGCTGCACTTTAGCAACTCCTGCCGCCTGTGCAACATCTTCGGATTGCCGGGAATTTTTCTTTTCACCAGCCAAATCAATGCTGACTCCCGCAGCACCGGGATGTGTACGCTCCAGTATCATTTTAGCACTGTACGCTTTACCCAAATCGCTTCCGTTGAACACGGTTTTGGTTTGATGATCCACATACGTGATACCGTAAATAATCCCTTCCTTGTTCTGCCGTAAAACCAAACTGATTCTTTCCTTATTCAACTCGTTTACCAATTGCGATAAACCAGCACCGGGTTTTTTAAGCAACACATAATCAATCGCCGTCTTCAACCTTTTGGCATAAGGTTGTTTTAAATGTTCATTTTCAGCAAACCGCTGCCCTAGATTTTTGAGCGTTGGTTTCATATAAAACAAACTCGCCTTAATAGGAGTGCCAACCTTATTTCCTTTTTCATCCAGCACCCGGTACAATAAACCATTGTGTTTGTAGGTATGAGAATCTTCCCCGCACCTGTCGGCCACCACATTGTATAATTTTAAAACAGCATTGAGTTCCGCCAGCGAACAATATTTATACTGCGGAATAACGAGGCCCAGTATATTGGAGATGGCGGCTTTGGTTGACCTCCTGCCAGGATTTATTTTCTGTACACTGATGGGTTTTAAAACAGCACCCGCCATTAGCTTTTTACTCTCTGCTTTTACCAGCCCGAATTCAACCTCAATTTCTTTTCGGGCAACTTCAGATTGATTGCGTCCCATATTGTGCATGGAGATACGGTTACCATCCCGCTGAATATTGGTGCTGACGATATGGATATGCGGATGTCCTGTATCAAAATGCCGGTACACCAAAAAAGGCTGGTCGCCAAAACCAATCCGTTTCATATAACTTTCTGCAACAGCAATCAATTTTTCGTTTGCAAGAATTTCGGAAGGATCAAAATTGAGCGACACATGCAGGGTATTAGTGGTGGTTCGTTCATTCAACGTAGTGAGTTTTTCAAACATCCCCAGCTTTTCATAAAAATTCATTTTATCCGCATCCTTTAAAAAATTAATGGCTGACAGTATTTCTGCTGTGCCCTGTTGCACTTTTTTTTCGTTATAGTTAAGTGCCTTGCTGATACTTTTTCCGGTATTTATTCTTGCAACCATTGGCCTGACAATTCACTTATTTTTAAATTGATTTCGCCCGTCTTTTCAAGAAACTTTTTCTGATCGTTTTCAGTTTGTAAAACCAGTGATTTGATTTCCTGAAAATGGCTTGCCGTATGCAGTCTTTTTACGAGTTGATTGAAGTTGCTACCAATAGCAGATAGTTCTTTCCGAAGCAGTACCAGTTCTGCCATCAATTCATCCACAGACTGGTCACGGGTATAAACCGTCACTGGTTTTTCCAGCAACACATATCGGATGTATTCGCTAAGTTTCTTTTTGGTGGTAGTCTTAAAAGAAACACTAACCTTAGTGTATTCCTCCGGCTTAAAACGTATCGTCACCTTCCTGGTAAGATTTGATTTCTCTGCATTCATATCCTCACATTATCTTTTCAATTCCCCGTAACGACCCCGGAGTGAAAGGGTAAAATTCCGTTTGTCCGACAAACGTACATTTTACCATGCCGTCAGACGGGCATTATACTCCTTGCTACAGCTGGCGTAAACCCTTCTTCTGCGATTTTCCGATTTGCTGCATCCATTCATTAAAATCATTGTAGCCTTTATACAAATGACTTTCATCCTGAAATTTCTTACCCCAGGACAAAGCCTGCGATGTACAGTTTTGGCCGGTCTTATCCCTGTCTAAAAAAAGGCGAATGCCATCATATTGCTCCATTAATGCTTTGCTTTTTTCAAAAAAAGATGCAGAGTTCAACACCAAATAATTGGAAACAGGAAGGAATTGATTTTGCTGAATTGTCTGATGAGATAAGAAGTTGAAAAATCCTTCAAAAACGGACAGTTCTTTTGATCCATTTTCGAAGCTCGTAATGGCCTTCGGCGAACTGCTTCCTTTGAACCATTGATTGCGTAATTCAAAACCACCTTCATTATTTTTAAACCCAATGGCTGAGTACTTTTTTTCATGGAGTGAAAAAGTAATCTCCCGGCAGTATTTTTTGGCGACCTCTTCCGCTACCCGGCGCTGCTTAATATAGCGTAGCAATGAAAGGGATACCAGGTTTCGTTCGGAGATTATTTTAACCAGTGATTCAGCAGGAACTAAGGCCGGAGCAGGCGGCTGGTGAAAAGAAAGATTGCTGTGTAGTCGCTTCAATAAATCTTTCACTGGACAATTATGATACAGTGTTCCAAAATCAACCAGGTTTCCTCCCTTGCCCAGTCCGTGATCATACCAGACATTAAGTCTGCGATCAACTTTAAAAGAAGCCGTCCTTTCCTCCCGGAGCGGAGAAAGATACCAGTATTCTTCCCTTGTTATTTTAGCCGGATTATAACCCAGTGAAGCCAGGTAATCCACCAGATCAATTTGCTTTGCCTGCCCGATATTCATACAACACGATTTTCAAACTCACTAATTAAGAACGATACAAAATTATCAACTGTCAAAGACCCCGCAACATCCCCTGTAAATTTGATAGGGGATGAATCCAGCAACTCAATATATTTTTGATAGGTGAAAATTAAATTGTGAACAAAACAAATAATTATATGCTTGCAAAAAATGATGTAGCAAAATTCTATGATACGCTACTAAGTATTCCGGGAATGAACGAACTTGTCAAACTGAATATTCAAATCAGCCGGAAGAATGTACTTCTGCTAACACGAATTATTGAACATGGCATTTCCGGTAAAGACAGTGACAAGGGGGGAAGTTTGATGGATATCTTTCCAAAAGAATCTTTACAAGATTTAGGTGCATTTTCTGTTGAGTGCTTAAAAAAAGCAGGATTGGCTGATTTAAATGACAAGTTAAAGGAGCTGGATAGTAAATAAGAAGTCACCTGACAAATTTTAATCCTGTTAGTAAGTTCGTTTTGCAGCCACTACCAATTAATTTATTATTGTAATATGAGAGATGCCCTAAAGAACCTTTATAGCAAACAGATTACTTTAGAAGATAACAGCCAGTTTTATTACACAATAAAGCCTTATGAATTAACCAACGTGCTGGGCAATATTATTGCTGTTTTACAAGAATATAATTTCACAAAAGAGGGCGATAATAATGGACAATTCTCCTGCAAATTATACAAGACAAAAGAGGGTAATTGGTATAATATGGAAGAGGTAAATCCTACTGCCAATAATAGTATTTTGAGAGCTTTAAAATTAGCGATTGATAATGATGGAATGGTGAAAGTTTGATAAAGAAATAAAAATGATTTCTTTCCTCAGCATTGCTAAATAGAGTTTTTTTAAAACAACTTTAATTGCGGTTGTTCTTTTACTGGTTTTGGAAAAGTTGGATGAAATGTTCCGATAATAACAAATGGGTAAGGATAGTTTTTTGCATGGCTCTCATAAATAGTTCCTAAAAATAAATAAAGGTCTTTTGTTAAGGTAAAATCATCCCAATATTTTTTCCTTACATCTTCACAGGCTTTAGCTTCCCGGTCATGGCCTTCGTGGCGTTTTAAGCTATTCCAGTACAATGCACCAATCTCCCAATCTTCTATCATCAATTTTGAGATAGTTCCTTCATCATCCTTAAATCTGTACGAAAACTTATAAGGCAATTTGTTTACCACCTCAAAAGGATTCTCTGCATTCTGAAACAAATGCAATTGTTGGGCTTTAGCTTTTAGAGTAGCCAACTTTTCTTTGTCCCATCCCCGTTCAACTTCTTCAATAGTAAAATCAAGTATTTCGGTTGGTTTAAATGTAGCCAAAGAAGTAGCTATTTTTTTGTCTTTTGCCTCAGCAATCAGTTGAGTAATATTAGTATAAACTTTTTTTAAAACTATATTCTTTCTTTCCTGCCAATTATTAACTGTATCTATATGACCCACTACATTAAAGTCCGATTCAATAGACCAGGGCTTATGACTTTCCGGCCTGAAATCTTTCCCATTTTTTACCAAATCAATTTCCACCCAATCGTATTTGCTGTAACGCTTTTCATATTCTAATTTTCGAAAAGGGATAGGATAAATCCTCACCCAATTGCCATCTTCCAGGAATCCGGCGGTGCAAACCAATTCGTCATATTGGGCGGAAAGTGTGGGATAAGTTTTTACTGCAATTAATACTTTGGTCAGGGCCATTCTAAATATGCTTTAGTTCATAATTCCATTCAGGCAATTGGGCGATTGCCTCAGCCAAATGTTTGCGGTGACATTGGCAAATATCTGCCTCAAAACAGGTTAATGCAATTCGCTTTTTATCGTTCAGTAAAGCAAGTATTTTTTCCTGTGTAGAAATAGTGTTGGGAAGTGTTTTCTTTTTATAACTTTTAAAAAGATTATCGTAATCACTTTGTTCTTTTAATTCCTGCCGGTATTCGGATTGGATACCTACCTCTCCAAAATGTATGTATTCAATATTTAAGCCTTCGCAGTAACGTTTTAACTGGCTTTTTGAAAAACCAAATTTTTGGCTCAATGGATTATTGCGAACATCCACCAACACTCTAATATCGTGCTTAATCAGTTTGTTTAAATAGGCTTCAAGCGATATGCCTTCGTAGCCTATTGTGTAAAGCGTTGTATTGGTTAAATCAGGCCGACAAGTTTCTACCTTACCTAATTGTTCACTTGTTAAAAGTCTTTCTGCAGTACTGCTATTGATAGCGTAGTAAGGAAAGTTTGTGTAAGTGTGTTTCATTAATCCATCGCCGTCCATTTTATTATAAAGAACATACGCCTGGTTCACCAGCTTTTTATCTTCTTCATCCAATAATGCTAAATAGTTTTTTCTGTCTTTTAGTATATAGCCGGTATCATCATCGGTTAAAAAATCTTTTTTCACCATTGTAAATAAATCTGCCTTGGCCGAATGGGAATAACAACCGTACAAATAGGGTATAAAATCGTACTCCGGCTCCTTTTGTTTTTGGCATACCAGGAACAGCAATTTCTGCAGGTTGATTTTTTCCAATCTGCCACCAAATACCTGTAACAAGGCCAATATAATTTTTCTGCGATAAAACATGAAGTAAAGATACTTTAAGAATAGTTTTTGTGTCAGTTAAATTTCAGGTGTATAAAATGAGATTCTCTTGCCTATCAATGAATTAACATCCTTCGGATTACTTCTTACTCTCATTTCGTCATGGGTTTGCAATGGACCTTTCTCTGCATTTTGAATTAACCATCTTCGGTAACCACTTATTTCTTCAGAAGACAGGCTTACTGTAAACTCAATCCCCATAATAACTAAGACATAAAATAGTTCGCCTTCATCGGAATAAAAAAAATCAAATTCATGAAGTATTTCATATGTTTCAGAAGAAACTTTTTCATTAAAAAACTCATCCCCTTCTTGATAAATTCTTCGTTGATGATATTCCCAAAATGACGGTTTACTTCCATACCTTACATAATTTCTTATTGTGTCAAGCTGCGGATGCTCGGTAATTTCATCTAACCATTCCTGAACAGGCCCAACCCGATATATTAATGATTCTAATGCTGCCTTACAGAGAAATTTCGATACATTAATATCGTTGCTGTCTGGCTCTGAATTAAACGGTAAAATCATGTGCTTAATACTGCCATCTATTATACCTTTTGCTACTCCGGAGTTCTCGGCAATTATATGTAAGCCTTGCTCATCTTTTCCTACAGAAACAATTCCACCTATAATACCCTTATCTAAAGTTGGCCGACCTTTCTTATTCTCAATATCATTTCTAAATCGGACACTTCTAAAATAAGGTAGTTCGAAAAGTGGCTTTTCAATTTTAACAGCAAAGTAATTATTGCAGGTATCGCATACAACACCTTTAGGCAAAACATGTTCTTTATTCCCAAGCGATTCAGGAATTATGTGTTCAATACTAACACAATTGTCAGATATGTTTTTACAAAAAATACATTTCATACTATATTTATTTTAGTACGGCATAAGTTATTGCTTGAAATACAAAGTTCAAAATAAAAAGTTCAAATGTATTCTGCAATCCACTTTTTAACAGTGTGCCGGTGCACTTTTAATGCATTAGCTATTTCAATCTGCTTTGCTCCCTCGGAAACTTTGTTACGTATAAATTCGCTATGCGACAGAAGCTTGGGATTCTTTTTCCTACTACCGCATGGCCTTCCTAATTTTTTACCTTCAGCTTTCAATCTTGCCAAGGCTTCTTTTGTTCTTTGGGAAATAAGATTTCTTTCAATTTCAGCAGATAATCCGAATGCAAATGCCAATACCTTAGAGTTGATATTATCACCCAGTTCATACCCTTCTTTTACTGCATACACTATTGCTTTTCGTTCCATGCAAAGATGAAGGATACTCATAATCTGCATTAAATTCCTTCCCATTCTTGATATTTCTGAAACAATAAGTATATCATCTGCCTTTAATTTCTTTAGCACAGTACTGAAAGTTCTTTCTTCAATTTTTTTAGATGCACTTATAGTTTCTTCAAACCATTTGTTGATTATTAAATCCTTTGCTCCAGCAAATTGTAAAATTTCGTACCGCTGATTTTCGATTGTTTGCTTTTCTGTACTAACTCTGATATATGCGTAAATCATTTTCCAATAAAAGTAGAAAATAAAGGCTCGTTTTTTATCAACGATAAGGGGTTTATCTTATCAGGCAATCATTTAAGCTACCTCACACTTTTTTTCAACTCCAGTTTATTTCGTTTTTGCTTTAAGGATAAGTTCCCG
>JALHNJ010000005.1 GCA_022843585.1 Chitinophagaceae bacterium | reverse complement strand
AAAATCCTGTTATTACTCCGTCCATTTCGCTTACCCACCCTTTTCCACGACGGATTATATAATCTTCCACATCTTTATCAGGAACCAAAGCAGGATCGGAAAGCATATTTTCTTTTACTTCATTTCTTACTATTTGTATTTGTGGTATATCGGCCACTTGTGCTTCCCGTATTATCATTTGGTATAAAGTGCTATTGTTTCTTTCAAAATAGTTTCAATTTTTCGCAGTGGCAAATTTTTAGCAGGGTCAATCAGTAATATTTTCATTCTTGACCTTTTCTCTTGTATCAAATCCGGGTGGTTGATCGCCTTTCCTTCTACAATTCCAAGATAAGGCAAGCCCATTTTTTTATGTACCCATAAATAGCAAACCATTTTTCCACCGATACAAAAGAAAGGCATACTATATTTCCAGGCTTCTGTAAATGGTGCATCCTGGCGCAGAATAATTGTACGCAAAGATTGTAGGCAACTTTTTAGGGGTTCTTCTTTTTCTATATACCAGTTATCTATTGGACGAAGCATGACTAAAATTTATGATGAAATCATTTTACAATTTCAACAAACCCAATTTATACATAGTGCTGATGGGCTTATTATCCCAGAACAATTCGAAATCCTCAAGCCCCGCAGTTTCATAATCATCTTTTATTTCTTGCAGGGTATAAGTCTTTGGGTTGGTAATGGCTAATTTTTGAAGTGTCTTTATTAACCACTCCCCCTGCATTTTTGGAACCTGCACTTGTTGAGTTAGTTTATTGGTAACAAAACCAATATTCATCATTTCTCTGGAGTTGCCTTTTTTTGATTGGGTAAAATGTTCGGTGGTAGTATGCTTGCCCAGCCAAACTAGTTTGGCAGTTGGTTTAAATTGTAAATACTCATCATCTTTTAAGGCATTCAAAATATAGTCAGGTGCTACGGTTGTTCGGGGCACACTAAAGTCGAACCATTTTTGTAAGGCATCATCAAGACAAAGCCCATGCATGTAGTTAAACAATGATTTTTTCAATCCAAAACTAAATAGTTCATGATCGGCTCCTGTAAGATCAATATGGTCAATATCATTATTGGCAAATGTTCCAACGAGTTCTGTTTTCTTCTTTACTTTATATTTTTCAGGATTTAATCCAACAGGGCTATGTGCCGTCATCGTGAACAAATGCCAGAAGGCCGATTGCAACACCCCTGATTTAAACAACTGGCGCACCATTTCTAATGAGTCAATTGTTTCCTGCGCCGTTTGCGTAGGAAAACCATACATCAGGTAAGCATGTACCATAATTCCTGCATCCGTAAAATGCTTGTTCACTTTTGCTACTTGTGATACAGTTATTCCTTTATCGATCAACTGTAATAATCTGTCTGATGCAACTTCTAATCCACCAGACACTGCAATGCAACCAGAAGCTTTTAATAATAAACATAGGTCACGGGTAAAACTTTTTTCGAACCGCACATTCGTCCACCAGCTTACTGTCAATTTTCTCCTGATAATTTCAATAGCCAATGCCCGCATCAATGCAGGTGGTGCTGCTTCATCTACAAAATGAAAACCACTTTCTCCTGTTTGGGCAATCATTTGTTCCATTCTATCGCATAGCAATGATGCTGCAACTGGTTCGTACAATTTGATATAATCCAGAGAAATATCACAGAATGTACATTTTCCCCAATAGCAACCATGCGCCATGGTTAATTTATTCCATCTTCCATCACTCCATAAGCGGTGCATTGGATTTATTACTTCAATAGCTGAAATATATTTGTCAAGATAAAAGTCACTATAATCCGGTGTGCCTACTTCTCCTTGTTTATAATCTGCACATGATTTGTTATTGATGAAAACAAGTTCGTTGTCAACAATTGTAAAAGTTCGCTTTAATTCATTTACAGTTTTTGTTCCTTCAATATGAGCAATTAAATTTTCTATTGGAGCTTCCCCATCATCCAATGTTATAAAATCAAAAAAATCAAATACCCGTTTATCCGATAAGGAACGTAATTCTGTATTGGCAAAACCTCCGCCCATTGTTGTTTTAACATTGGGATAGTTTTGCTTAACCCACTGCGCACAACGAAAAGCAGTATATAAATTACCGGGAAATGGAACAGAAATTGCAAGCAATTTTGGCTGCAGCATTTCCATTCTTATTTTTAAGATCTCAATGAGAATGTTATCCAGATAAGTGTATGGCTGATGTAACGCTTTATACAATTCATCAAAACTATTTGCAGAACGACCTAACTTTTCAGCATAGCGACTAAAACCAAAATGAGGGTCGATACATTCTTTTATAAAATCAGAAAGGTCTTCGAGGAACATGGTTGCAATATACTTGGCCATATCCTGTGTACCCATATTGCCGAAAGCCAAATTCAGATCATTGGTTTGTGCAAACCTGGACGCTTCCGGTAAAAAATCTCTTTTGCAGATAAGATGTGCCAGCGTTGGGTTTTTTCCTTGCAGAAAAAGAATAACCTGGTCGATCTTCTGAATATAATCATCCTTTAAGGCAAAAATTCTTGCAGCGTTGGGTGATAATTCAATTTCGGTGCTATTAAGTTGAGCAAATAATTTTTGTAAACCGTCTTTACTAAATAAAGCCACTGTAACTTCTATTCCCAGGTCAGCCTGGAAGCATGAAATATTTTTTGTATTCAAAAAACCTTTCAAGTATGCCGTTGCCGGATACGGAGTATTTAGTTGTGTAAACGGAGGTGTAATTAAAAAAACAGAAGTGCTCAACCGGAAAAGTTTAGCTGCAAAACTATCTATTATAAGCTAATAAACAGACTGTGCTTTCTCATTTCGGAATCTTTATCTTTAGCTTATAATTTACTACACATGAAACGCCGCTTATTCTTCTTGACTCTTACTTGTTGTTGTTCACTTTTAGTAATAGCACAGCAAACACAAAAGCCACCACTACACGGAAAGAACTGGATGGCTATTACCGGTAAGCCATTAGCAGCTACGGCAGGTTCAATTATTTTTCAAAAAGGAGGCAATGCCGTGGATGCTGCTTGTGCAATGTTGGCTGCAACCTGCACCATGTGGGATGTGCTTAGCTGGGGCGGCGAAACGCAGGCACTTATTTATAATCCAAAAACAAAAAAAGTAATTGCTATTAATGCAATGGGTGTAGCACCGACTGGCGCAACGGTTGAATTTTTTAAAGGAAAGGGCTACAATTTCCCTCCTGAATATGGTCCGCTGGCTGCAACAACTCCCGGTACACCAGGCGGCATTTGTTATATGCTCTCCGAATATGGAACCATGAGTTTGAAAGAAGTATTAGCACCGGCCATGGAATTAGCAGCAGGTTATGCAATTGATGCGCAAACTGCCAATAGCATGGAAAGAGGGAAAGCAAGAATAAAAGAATGGCCCTATAGCAAAGCAGTTTTCTTACCGCATTTGGGCGAAAAGAGAGAAGCACCTTCAGCTGGTGAAATTTTTGTACAAAAAGATTTGTTAGCCACATTGACTAAAATGGTAGATGCAGAACAAGCTGCATTAAAGAAAGGTAAGAATAGAAAAGACGCTATTATGGCAGCCTTCGATCGTTTTTACAAAGGCGATATTGCGAAAGAATTTGTAAGAGGTTGTAAAGAACAAGGCGGATTAATTACCGAACAAGATCTTGCTAACTGGAAACCGATAGAAGAAGAGCCTTTATCGGTTAACTACAAAGGCATTGATGTTTATAAATTACAAGCATGGACACAAGGGCCGATGTTGTTACAATCATTGAACATTTTAGAAAATTTTGATGTAAAAGCAATGGGATACAACAGTGCAAAATATATTCATACGCTGTATCAAACCATGAACCTCACATTCGCTGACAGAGATTTTTATTATGGCGATCCTTACTTCCCTCCTGCTGAACCCATGAAAGGATTATTGAGTAAAGAATATGCAAAGCAACGGGCTACATTAATTGGCTTTGAAAAAAATGATCCGGCAATCGGTCCCGGCGACCCTTATTCTTTTGAAGGCAGGGATAATCCTTATCTGGAACTAATGAAAAAAAGAGGTTTTTCTACAGATACTACAAAAAGAAATTTTGCACCTGCGCATGATATAAGAAATCAAGTTGCTTACAATGCCAATGAAGAATCGGAATACATGGATAGATTATGGAGAGGTACCACTTCTGTGGAAGCAGCTGATAAGGAAGGCTGGGTAGTTTCGATTACACCTTCAGGCGGATGGCTGCCTGCTTGTATTGCTGGAAATACAGGTGTGGGAATGAGTCAGCGGATGCAAAGTTTTGTATTGGATGAAACAATTAATCCGTTTAATGTGGTCGCTCCCGGTAAAAGACCAAGAGTTACACTTACACCAACACTGGCCATGAAAGATGGTAAACCCTTTTTAAGTTTCGCCGTACAAGGTGGCGATACACAAGAGCAAAACCTCTTGCAATTCTTTTTAAATATGGTGGAGTTTGGAATGACGGTACAACAAGCCAGCGAAGCAGCAAATATTAATACGAACCAGCTTTGGTTATCACTCGGTGGCACAAAAACAGATGATAGGAAACCAAAGCCCGGAAGTATTTTATTACACGATAAGACTACTGAAGCAGTGCGGGCAGAATTAAAGAAAATGGGATATACACTTTCCTTCGATGATCGTACCAGCGGCCCTATTAATGCGATCTGGTTCGATTGGAAACATGGCAGCTTGTGGGGTGGATCATCTAACCATGGAGAAGATTATGGAATTGGTTGGTAAAAAAAATCCCACAAAAACAATAAGCACACAACGAAAAATCTTAGTGACCTTTGTGTCTTTGTGGGAAATATATTTAATTCTTTTTCTCCGCCGCAGCTTCTTCGGGGGTTAATAATTTGAAATAAGTCACTTTGAACTTATCATCTTTTACTTTGCCCTGCACTTTTGCTTTGCGGATAGCTTCACAAAAACCATCACTTGCATGTGCATCGCCATGTTCATCAATGGTGGTTCCTTCTACGAAATAAGCTTTACCATCGATACGAACGGCAAGATCGCAGCCCTTTTTAGTTTTTAATCCAAACTGGCATTGACCACAAGATGTTTCAACGATCTGCACTTTTTTAGTGCTGTCAGGAGTTGCTCTTAACTGTGCTGAGGCAGCAGAGCCAATTAAAATCATTGCAACAGATACGAATAAAGATTTCATATTTTATATATTAATATTTTTTTTACCAAGCTGCAGTACTACTATCGTCGTCCCTTGCGTCGCACACTTGTACAGGTAGAATTCGACTGAGCTTTAAGCAAAGCTGTTGAGCTTTTCACTTATGCCCTGCAGATGTAAAGTTAATCAGTAAAGACAATCTCTTTTCCAATATTTTTGCCGCACAAATATGCATCCACAGTTACAAACTTTATTAAAATGTATTGACCTTGAGGAAAAGGAACAGGCCAATCGTTATAAACTTGACCAATCACATACTCTCAAGCAATTAAAAGCAGAAGGTCTTGCTCTACATCCTGTAATCGTTACCAAAAAGAATTTTGGTTATGCTGATTATCCGGAGATAAGTTTCAAACTTCATTTTCCGCCAGAAGCAAATATGTTCAGGGATGGTGCCGCCATTGAATGTTTTATTAGCGGCGAAGAACCTATCAAAGGAATATTGATAAGCCTGGATGGAAAAAATGGAGAGTTCCGTTTGTTTGCTCCGGATTTTCCCGATTGGATAGAAGATGATGGTGTGGGTATCAAACTGGCACCCGATACCCGTACCACCAGCATTATGAAAAAAGTGCTGAATGAGTTAGAAAATAACAAACCGCTATTCAAATTATTTGAACAATTACATGATAACGCAACAATAGCAACTGCTCCAGCAGTAAAGAATACTACAATCAGTTTTCGCAATCAAAAATTAAATGAAAGTCAGCAACAGGCTGTAGCAGCTATTGCAGCAATTGAGCAGCTCACCATTGTACATGGGCCGCCGGGAACAGGAAAAACAACCACACTTATTGAAGCCATTGTTCAACTAATAAAAGTCGGAGAAAAAGTATTAGTATCTGCACCCAGCAATACGGCTGTAGATAATATTGCCAAAGGATTGATACAACAAGGTGTAAAACTACTACGAGTTGGGAATATCACTAAAGTAGATGAAACGATTTTTGCCCACACTCCGGAGGGCAAACTCAATAACAGTAAATCACTGAAAGAAATCAAGCAATTAAAAATGAGGGCTGAAGAGTTTAGAAGAATGGCCCTAAAATACAAACGCAGTTTTGGAAAAGCAGAACGGGAACAACGCAACCTGCTTTTTAAAGAAGTAAAAAATATCCGTACCGAAATAAAACAATTACAGGCTTACAATGAAGAAAAATTATTTGCAGAGGCTGAAGTAATCGCCGGCACTCCTATTGGATTGTATGATGCAAAGATCAATCAACTAAAATTTGATTCACTTGTAATTGATGAAGCCGGACAATGTATCGAACCATTAGCATGGACTATATTTCCATTAGCCGATAAAATAGTGCTGGCAGGTGATCACTGGCAATTACCTCCTACTGTGTTGAGTAATGAAGCTGCACAACTCGGTTTTAACCGTTCTGTTCTTGAAGTAGCCATTGACCACAACCCTGCCGTTTATTTGTTGAACACCCAATACAGGATGCGGCCTGCTATTGCTGGTTTCAGCAGCCAGTATTTTTATAATGGATTATTGCAAACAGCAGCTCATTTAATTAATGATGGAATTCACCTCACATTTATTGATACCGCCGGTTCCGGCTATAATGAAAAACGTGGGCCAGATGGAATGAGTTTACAAAATGAGGCTGAATTGAATATTGTGCAGCAATTATTAGAAAAAGAAAATCTGTCTCCTGCTATTACAGCTTTTATCTCTCCTTATTCCGGACAAGTAACTGCGGCAAAAGAATTATTGCCATCACAAATGCGCATCAGTACTATTGATAGTTTCCAGGGACAGGAAAAAGAAAATATTATAGTGTCACTTGTTCGAAGTAATGATGATGGAGATATTGGTTTTTTGAAAGATTATCGCCGAATGAATGTTGCCATCACCAGGGCCAAAGAACAATTAATTGTAATTGGCGATAGTGCCACGATCGGTGCAGATAAATTTTACAATGAATTTCTTTCGTATGTAGAAAAACATGGCACTTATCGTACCGTGTGGGAGTTTGAAATTATTTAAGTAACATTATTTCTTTAATTCCCAGTAGAGCTTTGTTTCAGAAACTCTGCTGGATACATTTTCAGAGTGACGACGCAATATAGCATTTGTAACACCCCGATTTTCAATTGCCAGTCCAAGCATTAACGTGCCGCTTTCTGTAATATAAAACTGGCAGGGCTGTATCTTACCATTTTGTCTTAACAAGTTAAAATGATTTCGGGATGTATCTCCCAATGCTTTTCCAAGGTTTACGGTAAGCCAGATATAATTGGTGCTCGGGCTGATTTCATAACCAACCGGAATATTCAAGCCATCCTTATTAAAGTCCACCTGGTATTTTTCTTTGCCGGGTGTTGTGACTACATCTTTTACAGTATATCCCAACTCATTAAGCATTTGTTTTAATTGTACCCTATCAAGTACTTCGCAGGTTTGTGATTGGGCGAATAATGGAATACTTATTAAACAAATCAGTATGGTGTTTTTAATTAACTGTCGCATAGAAGTAACATTAATAATAGTAAAATGAAAGCGTAAACTTAACCGATTACTGCTTTTTTGAACTACCGTGAGGACGGTATTTTCAACCTCTTTTAATATAAAAACCCGTTGTATATACTATACAACGGGCCAATAAAATTTTTGTACAGCTTATTTCAATCCTTTCAATACAAGCCGGCATCCATCATCCAATGCTTTTTTTGCAGCTGCATCCGGGTTACCATCATATTTGCCATTTACATTTTGTTGCAATCGGCTAGAACCGTCTGATAGATTGGTAAGAACAAGATTTGCTTCAATAGCAAAGGATGACGCAGCGTTAGGATCTGTGTTTTTTATTGCTTTTAACAAGCCCCCTACTTTACTGCCTGATTTCACTTTTACAAAGTCTGTATTAAGTACAAAATCGCAATGGTATTTTTTTGCATCCTCTTCAGATGTAATGGCAACAGCTTCAATTGTGCCGCTTGTAAGATTAGCTACAATATGATGCTGCAATGTTGCATACTGTAATTGTCCGTCACCTTTTGGCTCATATACTCCTATACGAAGCACACCTGATTTTTTTTCTTCGTTAACGGCTGGAGTTTTATTAGTGTTAGCATAGCTTGAGTTACCTGCCTGCTTCATGATTTCCGCCACATCAAATTTTTCCTCTAACTCTTCCATACTTTTTGCTAAAGTATAACCCGGAGGAATTTCAAACAACATTGAATCCAATTTGCCCGTAATAAGTTCAAGTGTTTCAAGATCAGTAACAAACTCACTGGTTTGCGCAGTACCATTCCCCATTATCATGGTTCTTTTTTCAATCAACGGAAAACCCAATTTCCCTTTTCCACTACGGCGAGTAACATATTTATCCTGACAGTCAGGTTGCTGATATCCACCATTATTAGTGTTGGAAGGTGTATAACGAATAGGGCAATTAAATTCAGGCAGATCAATATACCATCCATCTGTTTTAATGATCATGCTATCCTTCATCATACAGGCATCAGGTGAAGGTTTGATTTTTTGAGTAGTCCATACGTGGCGGGCAGTAAAGCCATACATTTTCTTACGTTCACCTGTATCGGTGATATTGTAATACATATTTATTATACCACCTTTCTTTGTTGTTGTTGCAGCAACAGGTTTGGTTTTTGCCGCAGGTTTAACGTCTTCATCAATTTCCTCTTCGGAATTATTTGAGAACGGCTCAATAAAATAGAGTTTCTTTTTATCATTCAAAGTAACAGTACGTTGCTTATCGCATTGCTCTATAGTTGTAAGATTAGCTCCCATTCCTGTTAAACCGCCACCTTCAGTTCTTTTGCGCATCCCTTTTACATAGATGGTAGTTTCCGATTTCATTCCCATCATATTGGTTACCTGCCGGAGTTTGTATTGCTGTTGGGCTGTAGCGGAAAAATTAGTTGTTATTGCAAGCATCACAGTTACTGTGAGTAGCAATAAGGTTGATGTTGGTTTCATATTATAGGTTTATAATGCAAAGCTATTACCTTTTAGCAAGCTAATTATAGCGAACCTGTATAAATTGAGCATAACAGCGAATGAACAGGGTTATATCCCCTTTAGGTAGGAAAAACTTAACTTTAAAAATCAATACCTCCCGGCATGCGGATCACATTTTTCTTCTTACTGCTATTAATTACTATGAATTCATTTTCTCAATTGAAGCCGGTTGGCTCAGGTGTATATCATTGGGCTGACCTTCCTGTAAAAAAAGATGGTCTTCGTGAAGGCCGCAAGATCCTGGAAGGAACTACCAATGAGTTCTCCTATTTTGAAATACATGCTACTACACAACAAAAAGGAGCTGTACCCCGTCCACCACATGCACAGGATAGGTTGGAAGAATTGATCATCATTAAAGAAGGAACACTTAAATGTACCATTGGCGATACAACTGCTACGCTTGGGGCAGGCAGTGTATTGCTTATTCCTCCGCATGAAATGCAGACTTTTGAAAACACCGGCGATGGCCCGGTTACTTATTATGTATTAATGTTCCGGTCTAAAAAACCCATGAATATGGAACGAAGCAAACAAGCCGGTGGCACATTATTAATTAACTATGATTCATTAACATATAAGGAAGCAAACAACAGAGGCACCCGAAAATATTTTGACCGCCCCACTGCTATGTGTGAGAACTATGAAATGCATACCACACATCTAAAACTAAAAGGCGCAAGCCATGCACCACACCAACATGTGGACACAGAAATTATTTTAATGATCGATGGAGAATCTGAAATGACAATAGATGGCAAAACTTACAAAGCCGGCCCAGGTGATTTTTACATCATTGAAAGCGGCAAACTACACGGTGTAGCCAATGCCACTGACAAACCTTGTAGTTACTTTGCATTTAAGTGGCGATAGTGTATTTATTTTCCTGCATTAATTGTGCTGCACACAATACTCATTCTTTCATTCACCTGTGTAATGTTCAGGTTAATAACATCGGCCTGACGGCTGTCATTATATAATTTATCGATCTCCGCACTTGTTTTATTAAGCTGATTTTCGTCAAGATTAGGAATACTCGATTTTAAAGAGGCTATCAGTTCTTTCATCTCTCTATAATTTTCATTATAGATCGTCTCAAATTCCTTTTGAATTCTTTTTATTCCGGCAGTAACAAGTTTTACAGAAGTAGGTGCATCCGGCGGATATAGCGAACCCTCCTTTTGATTGCGGGCAGTATCCAGCCATGCTTGCAATTTCTGTGGATCATAATATTTCTGCAACAACACTTCCACCTGCATATCTTTTAAAGAAGGCTTTGTAACAGACGGATTCAATGTAGTAATACTCTCCACCAAAAAATCTCTCAGGTCTTCTTTTATTTCTGCTGATTTTTCCAATAGCTTTTCTACCTGCTCACTAAACTGCTCATTTATTGCATTTAATTTTTCATACTGGTAAAAATACTGTTGTACTTTATCCATAAATTTATTCAAATCTTCTTTTGTGATACTTTTCTCTACGATCACCAGGTTGCCAACAAGAGATAGAACTGTTGTGAATATGCCAATAGACGGGAGATATTTTTTAACTGATTTTATCCCGTTTTCTTCTGGTTTGCTCAGAAAATTTTCAATAATGTCTTTGAATTTTCCACCGTCTGTTTTTTTTACTTTATCTAATATTGGTTTTAATGCCGTCAAAATTTCATTCTTCAGGCTAAACCCCAATTCATTATTGACCGGGTTATTCAAAGTAGTGATCTTGTTTCGATAATTATCTTTCCGCAACAAACTGGTAAGAGAGTTTACGGAGCTGTTTGCACTTTCAACAAAATATGCAATTGAAAGAATGCCCGGTTTATAATCCTTTTTTGCAGCAAGAGGCTGCGCCAATGTTACGAAAGGCATCGTGACAAAAGTGATGAATAAACTTTTAACGATAATACGACAGTCGGCTATTCTCATCTCCTGCAGTTTTAAGCAGGATGCAGGTGATTTTCTCATTACATAATACTTGTAGAAAATGAAGAACGATTTTTTTCTCCATTTGTGGCAAATGAACTGTTAAGGTGTGCAGCTATTTACAAGTATTGTTGTCCGGGAGCTGTATCATAATACAGAACTCACAGGCACCAGTTCAAGATTTTTATTGTATTTCATCATCACCTCCAATAAAGCTGTATGCCCTGCGCCAAAAATTACCAGAATTCTTTCTTCCTTGCCCGTTAATCGTTTTAGAATGTTCTCATAGATGATCATATTTCTCCTCCACCACTCACTGGTAAGATAGGAACCTATGTGATTGCCTTCCTTGCCAGCGATCAGAAAATCGAAATAAGTTCCTACAAGAAAATCATTATTCACCTGGCTATTTTGATTCAATAGTATCTCCCGAACGGTATTTTTCTTTAGCGATTCATTGAAAGCCTTTTCAATACTGTCAATTGATTGTTTTATATAACCAAGAAGATTAAATTGCTTTGCTTCGGTTGCAGATTTAACGAGACTATCAAATGGAAAATCCGCACTGTTGTAATCAACAGCATATAATGTCGGCAGGTTTAATTCTTTTACCAGCCTATAACCGAGCTGCTGCGTTTCAGAAGCTTTTAGCATCAATTGTCCGGCTTTGTATTTCGTAATGTTACTGTCCAGTTTGCCCTGGTAAGTAACCGGAGCTTCAACAAATATTTTGTCTGGTTTAAAAGCGATCAGTTTTTTCAGCACTTCCTGCACTTCCGTTTGCCGCTTTTCAGATAAGATATTGGCATCTTCAAACTTAGCTACGTCAAGACCGGGGTTATCAAAATGAAAACAGCCTAATAAAAGGACTTCTGTTTTTTGTTGCTGCCCAATTGCGGAGAACATCAAAAACAGGAAACCACTTAGAAAAATAAGATTCTTTCTCATAACAGTTTTTTCGTTAGACGTGATGTGCCTAAAATGGTTACAGGGGAGCTGAAAACAAATAAATTCTATTCTACAAAATGCCAGCATACTCCTGCCAGGTCTATAATATTTACTTCTTTTCCATAAGGCTGGTTGGTGATCTCACCTATGTGAATTCCAAATTTTTGTGGAAATTGTTTTTCAAGTAGTCCTGACCGGAAGGCGGCAATATCAGGCACATTTACTGTCAGCATAAAATTCTCAGCAAATTCTTTCTGATCGTATTCCTGTAAAATAAAACGACAATTCCCATTCTCAAAACCTGCATAAGCTCCAGCATTCCAGGTTTGATTAAAACCCAGTTCTTGGAAAAACTCTTTGGCCAATTCAAAATTCTTGCCTGATGGAACAAAGGGTTGAAGAGAAAGAAATTGCATAGTAGATTTATTAGAAGAAAATATGATGCCGTACTGACATAACAGCACGGCATCTAAAATTAATAATTCTTTGTTTAATTTTTCCAAATAGCTCCAACTCCTGCCTCCCACAACAATTTATTAAAATCCGGAATCTTATTATTCAATATCTCCATTGCTCTTGCTTTTAATCCGGTCCATTCAGTTGTTAATTCCTGCAAACGATCAAGCGAAGATTTATTTACTCTTGGCAAATCACTTTCTGTTTGATTGATCAAAAACATAAAATTAGCTGTAAACTTATTCGGAAAATTTTCTACATCATCATACGCTTTTGATTTGCGTTGCACCATTTCTTCATCCCAGGTTTTCATTGTTTCTAATAAACTCTTTCCCTCCGTTCTTACCTTATTATATTTATCCCCTGCTGGTAAATTAGCCAGCAAAGATTCAAGCTGCCCCTGCTTTGAATAAATGCTATTGATAAGCTGATGCATGGTAGTTAATTCTTTTTCCATGTTACTCATTAATTTATCGTATTCCTTATACCTATCTGTATCTATGTCATATAACGGGTTCGCTAGAATAACTGCTGTTGTACTGATCGTCTTAGTTCCATTTATAATGCTGACCGAATATCTACCCGGCATTGATTTATGTCCGCTATAACTGCTTTCAATATAAACTCCCGGCACTCCCGGCATAGATGCATGCCGCATATCCCATACAAAACGGTTCAATCCTTTGGATGTTGATAGCAAAGGCTCTGCAGATGGGCCACCATCATAACGTCTATATAAACTATCGGGTTTTGAACTTATGGTACGAACTAGTTTTCCCGTTGCATCTTTAATTTCCATGGTCAGCACATCACTTGATTTTAGTGATGGTAAATGATAATAAATAACAACTCCAGATGCAGGGTTCACTCCTCTTAATCCCGCACTACCATCAAAGCTTTCATCTGTTTCATCTAACGGGCTGTAAGAATTGGTGAGATAGGTATTTTCCGGTTGATATACTGCAAATGAATCCGTAACTACTTTATGCTGACGGATTAAACCTAAATCATCCAATATCCAAAACGATCTGCCGGAAGTTGCCGCAATCAAATCATCTTTATGTACACGGAGATCAGTAATGGGAGTTATTGGTAAATTCAATTGAAACGGCAACCATTCTTTCCCGCCATTCCACGACAGATAAACACCTGTTTCAGTTCCGGCAAATAAAAGATCCTTACGTACCTGGTCTTCCCGTACAACTCTTGTAAATGCACCATGTGGAATTCCATTATCGATCTTAGTCCATGTTTTACCATAGTCCGTTGTTTTATATAATCCGGGTTGGTGATCGTTGAATTTATAACGGGTAGTAGCAATATAAGCAGTTGCTTTATCATGCGGTGATACTTCAATGGCGTTGATCAAACATTCAGCCAATCCTTTTGGTGTTACATTTTGCCAATTAGCCCCTCCATCTTTTGTCAGGTAAACATAACCATCATCACTACCTGTCCATATTACTCCTTTCTCATGTGGCGACTCCATCACATATGCTAACGTACCATAATTTTCTGCACCCACTGCTTCATTGGTATAAGGTCCGCCACCTTTTCCTTGTTTATCTTTTTCATTGCGGGTAAGATCAGGAGAAGCTTCCGTCCATGTTTTACCCATGTCGGTTGTTTTCAATAAATATTGGGCACCATGGTAATAAGTATTGGGTTCATGCTTGCTCCAGATAATTGGTGCATTCCAGTTATAGCGATACTTCATTTCTTTTGTTTCCCTTCCCAGATATTGAATAGGCGCTGCCATAATATTAGTGCCAGCTTTTGCTTTGGTATCGATCACTTCAATGGTTCCCAAATAACTTCCGCCTAATACAAATCGTGGATCATCAGGATTGAATGCAAGAAATGCACTTTCGCCTCCGGCAGAAGCTGTCCAACTGGAGGGTGAGATTCCACCACTACCTAATTCCCGGTGTGCAATAGAAACAGAAGTGTTATCCTGCTGTCCGCCATAAATACGATACGGAAATTGGTTATCTACATTGATCCTGTAAAATTGTGCGGTAGGCATATTGCTTTGCGTACTCCATGTTTTACCAAAGTTTACTGATACGGCGGCTCCCCCATCATTGGCAATTACCATGTTTTTGGGATTGTTGGGATTGATCCATAGATCATGATAGTCGCCATGTGTACCGTATAAATTTTCCCAGGTCTTTCCACCGTCTTTAGAACGAAGTGCCGGAGCACTCAATACATAAATTGTATTTTCATTTTGAGGATCAATAAACAATTCAATATAATACCAGGCTCTTTGAATTAAGCGGTGATCTTTGGTAACTAACGACCAATTAGCCCCTCCATTATTAGAAACAAATAAACCTCCTTGTTCTTTATCGGAATCGCTTTCAATTAATGCATATACTTTTTCTGAATTAGAACGGCTTACTGCAATTGACATTTTACCCAACTCTTTGGGCAATCCATTCTGTATTTTATTCCAGCTCTCACCAGAATCAGTTGATTTATATAAGCCGCTGCCGGGGCCACCACTTATAACTTTCCAGGGCAGACGACCATGCTCCCACATAGCAGCATACATGATACGGGTATTGTTCATATCCAAGGATAACTCCACACATCCTGTTTTATCATCTACATATAAAACATTTTTCCAGGTTTCTCCTCCATTGGTTGATTTATAAATACCCCGTTGTGTTGATTTACTATACAATGCGCCTTGTGCTGCTACATACACCACATTCGGATCTTTGGGGTGAATAATTATTCTTGAAATATGCTGTGTAAATTCCAACCCGATTCTTTTCCATGTTTTTCCGGCATCGGTTGATTTATATACACCATCTCCATGATGTGTCATCACACCACGAACTGCATGTTCGCCCATTCCTACATACACCACATTCGGATCGCTTTCGGAAACAGCGACAGCACCTACGGATCCGGTTTTGAAAAATCCATCAGAAATATTTCTCCAGGTAAGTCCCATGTCTTCAGTTTTCCAAAGACCGCCACCTGTGGTACCCATATAATAAGTAGTAATATCGCCTACCACACCTGTTGCAGTGTTAGACCGACCGCCACGAAATGGCCCGATACTTCTCCACTTAACAGGTTTATAAAAACTGTGAAGTTGTGTATTGACTTCAGTATCTGCTTTGCTTTGTGCATTTAGGTTTAATACGAATGAAATTAGAAAGCAGAAGAGGAATAGTTGTTTTGGCATGGGAAAAATATTTAGTGGGGAAGATAAATCTTATTTTGAAAACAGTACAGCATCTGTTTTTCTATATTAATAAAAAAAGCCATCCCTATTAAAGGATGGCTCATAAATTCTATAGTTCTTTAGTTATGCCTTGGGGTTGTCTGCCCACACCGTCGTTTCTTCCCAGGTATCAATATCATTTTGCAATTCAATAATTTTATTGCGAATTCCTTTCAACGCTCCAACACCCAACATTAAACGTACCGGTGGTGTTGCCGATTCAACCACTTTAATGATAGCTTGTGCTGCCCTCACCGGATCGCCGGGCTGATTGCCGCTGGCTTTACGAATCGTATTCAAATTAGCATGTGCCGTGGTAGCATAATCATCGATCACAATTTTTGTATCGTTAGCAGAACGTCCGGCCCAATCGGTACGGAAACCACTCGGTGCTATTACTGTTACTTTAATACCTAACGCACCTACTTCTTTTGCTAATGCTTCTGAATAACCGGTAACTGCAAATTTGCTGGCATTGTAAAAACCAATACCGGGAAAAGCCACCATACCACCAACGGATGAAATATTGATAATATGCCCGCTACGTTGTTTCCGCATAGTTGGCAATACAGCATTTGTAACAGCAGCCAGTCCAAAGAAATTTATTTCAAACATGCGGCGTACTTCTGCTTCTTCACTTTCCTCTAGTGCACCAAAGTATCCAATACCGGCATTATTTACCAGCACATCAATTCTTCCAAATTTATCGAGTGCTTGGTGTACAGAGTTTATTACATGTTCCGGATTCGTAACATCCAGTTTAATAGCATAAGCGGTTTCAGGAAATTTGTTTACCAATTCTTGAACATCATTCGGATTGCGGGCTGTAACTGCAACTCTTCCGCCGTTTTGCAAAACTTCCTGTGCCAGGTTACGGCCAAAGCCGGTAGAACAACCAGTTATAAACCATACTTTATTCATTCTAAATTTATTTACTTTAAAAAAACAAATTTATTAATCAATAGGCTAACCAGTTTACGGTAAAAGGAATAAATCCATTTACCCATCTTTATAAAGTTGTTTGAATTCAGCGTTATTGAAAAGATAAAAGATTCTCTGCAATAGTTTTACTCACAGCTTATTTGCTGTCATTAAACATACAAAAAAAGTCTTTGAGCTGCCGCAACCAAAGTAGAATAGATTGAAAAGGGACAACATTAAAAGTGCTGTTGCTGTCGAAATAAGATGGCAACAGCACTTTTGATTTACAGGATATCGCATAAAAACGAGGCGATGTACCCACACAGTATAAATTCCTAATTAGTTTTTCTTAATTACCACTTCCACTTTCTTTCCTTCAACCTTTACTCCATTTTTATCTAATGTAACAGTCGTAGATTTTTTAGCTGGTTCCTTTTCTTCAATTATTACACGTTGCGTGGAAGCAGGAACAACAATAACTTCTTTTTTATCTTCACCAGATCCGCAAGAAGATATTACTACAGCCGATACAAAAGACAGAAACGATAACGTAATGTTTTTTTTCATAAAAAAATTTAAGTGAAATGCTGCATTTTGTTATGGCCTACGCAAGGCACAATACAGTACCATATATGTGTCAAATACCATACCCCGAAAGCTAAATGGCCGACAATTGGCCCTTTTAAGCCATATAGGCGCAAATAAACTTCCCTTGGGGAAATAATTGCCGTTGATTTCAGCAATTAGCAGCGATTGTAAATTACCTTATATCAATTATACCTTATTTGTCAAAGGCTTTTGCGCTGCAAAGTCTGTTATATTCTGTAAGGTGATCTGTGCTATTTGGGTCAAAGCTTCATCCGTTAAAAAACCCTGGTGAGAAGTGATCAATACGTTAGGGAAACCTAACAATCTTACCAGCATATCATCTGTAATTACACTTTCGCTTAAATCATGAAAAAATAATTTTTCCTCAAGTTCATATACATCAATTCCCAAATAACCCAGCTTACCATTTTTCAATGAGGTGATAACCGCTTTTGTATCTATCAATGCACCGCGGCTGGTATTGATAAGCATTGCACCATCTTTCATACTGCGCAATGTATCTTCATTTATAAGATGCTTTGTTTGTTCGTTGAGCGGACAGTGCAGCGATATGATGTCGCTTTGTTGTAATAATTCCAGCAATGGTAAATATTGCACCCCTAAACTCTCCATTTTCTTGTTTGCAATAAGATCAAATGCCAATACCTTGCAACCAAGTCCATACATGATGTGAGCAAAACATTGTCCTATTTTTCCTGTACCGACTATCCCTACAGTTTTACCATATAAATCAAACCCTGTTAACCGGTCCAATGAAAAATTGCCTTCCCGTACTCTGTTGTATGCCTTATGTGTTTTGCGATTGAGTGTCATTAGCAATGCCAATGCATGTTCGGCCACCGCATGGGGTGAATAAGCAGGCACTCTAACCACCGTAATACCATTCTCATGAGCAGCAGCAATATCTACATTATTAAATCCTGCACATCGCTGCGCAATGATTTTAATTCCAATTTCTTTTAGGGATCGGATAATACCAGCATCCAGCCTGTCGTTCACAAATGCACAGATAGCTTCGCAACCGGCAGCTAATTTTACGGTTTGTTCATTTAGCCGGGCTTCAAAAAAAATTATTTCGTGTTGGTCATTGTAGCGTTCAAAATACTCTCTGTCGTATGGCTGAGTGGAGAAAAAAGCGATTTTCATGGTATAAAGCTACAGTTTGTTACAAATTACAAGCAAGTATTATTTGTTGTGGTCAAAAACTCATACAAACAACCCGAAATAGCGTTTTTGTAGTTTTATAAATAGTGATATATAGAGATGCAAGTGCTACTTTTACACCTATAAAATTATAATTCATGCAAGTAAGAACCTTCATCTGTTTATCAGCCATACTAATTGCGGCGTCTTCTACAAGGTGCAACGACAGCAACGCATCGGTGGACAAAGGTGTGGCTGCAGATACAACTATCGCACCGGTAGAAACAAAAAAGCCAAATAGTAATTATAAACCTGCATTCAAAGGCCAAACTAGAGTGGCAGGTGTAAAAACTACTACAGCTTATAAAGCAGATAAGATTGCTGATAAGATTGGAAGACCCTGGGCTGTTATTCCATTTGCAGATGGGCGGTTACTGGTAACTGATAAAACCGGCTTCATGCAAATTTTTGATGCCAATGGAAACCTGGTAAAAAAGATAACAGGTTTACCTGCAGTAGATGCAGGCGGACAAGGTGGATTGCTGGACGTAGCTTTAGATCCTTCATTTGCGCAGAACAAAATGATCTATTGGTCCTTCTCCGAAAAAAATGGCGTTGGCAATTTAATGGCAGTTGCAAAAGGAAAATTGAACGAAGCCGCTGGAACTGTTGAAAATGCGGCGGTAATTTTCAGAGCAACACCGGCTCTTAAAGGTGGATTGCATTTTGGATCAAGATTGCGTTTTGCTAAAGACGGACATCTTTTTGTAAGCACCGGTGAAAGATCAAATATGGAAGGAAGAGTACAGGCGCAATTACTTAGCTCGGGCCTCGGAAAAATCTTTAAAATAACAAAAGAAGGAAAACCTGCTCCGGGTAATCCTTTCGTAAATAATAAAAATGCAATGCCGGAAATATATGCCTATGGCATTCGTAATGCACAAAGTTTAGACATACACCCTGTAACTGGCGAATTATGGGAAGCTGAATTTGGCCCCCGTGGAGGCGATGAACTCAATATCATAAAACCCGGCAAAAACTACGGCTGGCCAGTAATTACCTATGGTATAGAATATGGCGGCAATGAAATTGGCGAAGCCATTCAGCAAAAAGCAGGTATGGAACAACCAGTGTATTATTGGGATCCGGTTCTTTCACCCAGTGGTATGGTTTTCTATACTGGCAATGCAATACCCGAGTGGAAAAACAATTTATTTATCGGCGGACTAAGCAGCCAGCATATAGCCAGGTTAGTTATTGTAAATAATAAAGTAGTGGGAGAAGAAAGAATTTTAGCGGATAAAAACGAACGGTTCCGGGATGTAGCTTACCACAATGGCATGTTGTATGCCGTTACAGATAATGGAAGTTTATATAAGGTGAGTAAGAAATAAGTGCAGCTTCAAAAATTGAATAAAAAAGTCCGTAACATTTAACTACGGACTTTTTTATTCAATAGAACAATTTTACAGCCCCTTCTCCCTTTTATACACTCTCCAAAAAAACATTACAGCCTCCAATACTTCTTCTTCCGATTTATTTTGCGTATTCGTAAGTGGAATTTTTTTTCGAATACCTTGTTTTGTTCCATCCTTCAGATACTCGACTACAAGTTGAAAATTATCCTGTAGCGTTATTACCTTTTCTTTTTGAGTAATATATGCATTGTGAAAATTAGCCCATCCGGTTACCAATCGTTCATCCTGATAAATTCCTTTTTTGTTAATGCGGATATAGACTCGTTTGCTATTGCCTTTTCTAAAAAAAAGGATAGCGGCCAACAATGCAATCATGAAAACAAAACTGGAAGCACTGAAATTGGTAAACCGTTGCTGTATGGCATCTATTAAACCATAGGTAAACAATGCCAGGCACAAAAAAGCAAGTACATAGTCCAGCCCCTTATTCTCTCCTACTATAAATTGGCTATCTCCTGTTAATTGATTTTTTGCCATGCGATGCTTTAAAATATCGTTTGGTAGAATTTTGTATTAACCATTTTTCAACGCTTCTCTCACTTTCGGTGCTATTTTAGTTCCGAATATTTCAATTGATTTCACCAGCGATTTATGGGATGGTCCGCCCACATCCATATGTGCAGAAAAACGGGTGAGCCCAAATAATTCCTGCATCTGCAAAATTTTATCGATTGCTTCGCTGGCATCACCAATTAATAAATGTCCCTTATCACTTCTGCCTACATCGTATTGCCGTCGTTGGTAAGGAGGCCATCCACGACTACCACCTACTCTATCCATTTGAGAAGAATAAATAGGATAGTATTCATCTGCAATTTGCTGACTGTTGTCGCCGAACAATGCATGCATATGCACTCCTACCTGTAACTTCTCTTTATCATGACCATAATGGTCATATACTTTCCGATAATAATCGAAGAGCTGTTTAAACTGCACCGGGTTTCCACCAATGATGGCAAAGATTACGGGTAGTCCATGCCGGCCTGCTCTCAATACCGACTCAGGTGTACCCCCTACAGCCACCCACATATTCAAATGATCATTCATTGCACGGGGCCATACTTCCTGGTCTTTTAATGCAGGCCTGAATTTTCCTTTCCAATTGATAGGATTCTCATTATTTATTTTAAGTAACAGTTCTAATTTTTCTTCAAACAATTCATCATAGTCTTGCAGGTTGTAGCCAAACAAGGGAAATGATTCAATAAAACTGCCTCGCCCAGCCACCAGTTCTGCCCTTCCGTTTGTAAGCAAATCAATCGTTGCAAAACTCTGATATAGTTTAACCGGGTCAGAAGAACTTAATACAGAAACCGCACTACCTAATTTGATTTTTTTTGTGACAGTGGCAGCTGCTGCTAAAATAATTTCTGGTGCAGAAACAGCATAATCAGGACGATGATGTTCGCCAATACCAAAGAAATCCAACCCTACTTCATCCATCAGCTTTATTTCTTCGATTAACTCCTGCAAACGCTGGCCGGGAGCTTGTGGCTTACCATCTTCATCGTAATGATTATCGCCAAACATACCAATTCCTAATTCCATAACGGACTATTTAAGTGCAAAGATAAGTTGGATATGAGTGCAAGCGAAAATTGCCGATCAAAGTACGGCAAGGGCAGACAACTAAATTCCTGAAATATTTCAAGAAATAATTTGCTGAAAAAATGATTCGCTCAGGATAAATAGCAGGACGGCAATGCTGCGTCGATAATTAATCCGGATGTATTTGTAGTTTTTCAATTAGCTCGTCTGTTTCTACATCAGCAGAAATACCATATCCGTTTACAAGCACACCCTTCACATTAAACTTTAGCGATGAGATAGCATACAGAATTGACTGGTCATCCGGGTTAGAAGCTCCTTCAAAACGGTATACTTTATCAATCTTAAATTCTTCAGGGGATAATTGTTCGTTGATCTCATTACAGACAAGACATTTTTGACTGACATTAAAATCCAGTGTATACCCCTCTTTTTTTAAGCCATTGATAGTTTCTGACAAGGTACCATAGCTCTCTTTCATATTGTAACTATTAAATTATTATATAATAAATATTCAATAAGTTATAATTCTTTAATGGCTACGCAAACGACCAAGTATTTTGGTAAGAGAAGATTTGAGTTTATCGATAGCACTAATAACAGCATTTTCATGTGTATCAGAAAAACTGGTTACTGCAATAGGCTGCATCCCTTCCAATCTTGCTTCCAACAAACATCTCTTATCATCCAATCCTTTTTTAGAGCCATTTTCATCTGAAAGATGGACTTCAATTCTTGTTATGTGCTCACTAAACCTGCTTAACTCGTCTGTTAATAAATCTTTTAACTTGGTTCCGAATGCCTGGTGGATGCTTAAACTCTTGTCTGCGTTTAATTGTATAGTCATGTTTTAGTTGAATTATTTAGTAATATTAATTTGCAAGTGAGTATTTATTGAAAAGCCGAAAATATGATTCTGCTTTTACAATCATAAAGATACTTAACATAATTGGCCCGCCGAATGTTTATCCGAAGTTATATTAGCAGCTTTTAATGCAGAGATTATGAAGATGCTAACATTTTTGCTCCTTAACTTGCAGGGTGAATTAGTTGAATAACACCTCGATTAAATGGACTCCATATGAAAAAAGCAATTCTATTATTATTAGTTGCCTCCACTTTTACTGCCGCCAACGCACAATCACTTAAAGATGCACTGTATGGCGGAAAGCTTAAAACAGACAGCGGCTCTGTACTTCGTAAAGGTGATGACTTAAGCTCAAAAATAGATAGTAACCGGAAGAAACCAGTGGTGGAAGAAAAGAAAATAGCAGGGGCCGTAACCATGGATTCGATAAAGAAATGGACAACTAAAACAGACACAACAAATAAAACCTCAATCGATAAAACAGATGCCCTTGCTGTAAAAAAAGATAACAATAAGCTTTGGAAAGAATTTATGGACACGGTGATAAGCACTTTAAAATCTGAAGTGATGGCTTCCAAAAAATTAAAAAAAGGCGATTACTATGTGATGGTTGATTACACTATTGGAGTTGACGGCTTGGTAACCATTGGCAATGTATTTGTATCGCCGGAAAATAAAACATTAGAAACTCAGGTGAAAGAACGATTCAATATTGATACTCCTAAACTAAATCCTGTATTGGGAAGCAATGGAGTTCCCCGCAAAACAGTAAAGCGATCTAATTTTACATTGACCAGTGATTAAGAATCACTCCCGCTTCAAAAAATAAAAAATCATTGGCCTGGAAACCACAAAGCCGAGCCGTTTATAAATAGCAATGGCCCGTTCATTATCTTCCCGCACATGCAAATAAGGTTGCTGCCCCTGTTGACGTATTAGTTGCAATTGATGTTGCAATAAAGTATTCGCATAGCCTCTTCCCAAAAAATCGGGATGAGTACATACAGCACTTATTTCTGTATAGTTTTCTACATGCAGCCGCTGCCCTGTCATGGCAACTAATTTATCGTTATCAAAAACACCATGGTAATGTCCAAATTCTATTGTTCTGTTTCCAAATGGCCCGGGTTTGGTAAGCTTAGCAAGCTGCACCATCTGTTCGACATTTGCTTCGGATAATAGTACGAGGTCAGCAAATTCACCAATTATATTTTCTCCTTCATACACAAATTGTAAACCCTTTATTTCATGTTGTAATTGCCAGCCTTTAGGTGTTGCTATTGGAGTAGGATTTGCATACAGAATTTTTCGACCGGCAGGAAGTAAATCGTGTAACTCCTCAAATCCTTTATTATAACTATGTTCAAAGCCGGCAAAGGGAGACACTTCTTCATCAAAGAATTTCACCTGCTCGTTTCCTAAATTAAGATGTTTGTCGCCGGTAAGCAATGCATGGTAAACAGGATTGTTCAGTAAAGGTTCCACCCTGCAAAAGTATTTGTTTTAAGCAATTTGTACTATTAAACGCTGAACCCTAAACTCAAAACATTATCACTACACCAACTTCAAACCATAATGACCAATAGCTGTAAATACGCTGCAACGGATTATAACTCCCACGCAGCACCACACTAATAATTGCTTAAGATTTACATTTAAACCCGTCCCCACTGCAATGCTAATTGGTGCTCCCACTGTGATAGTGCCTAAAATACCAAGTCCCACTACACCATATTTATTCCAGAGCTTTGTTATTACCGGGTGCTTTTTAGTTTCTTCCGCCGGAGTTTTTTTCTTTTTATGAAAAAAAGCCCTGATCTTATCGCCAAAAAAAGCAGCAACAACTGCTCCTGCTAAACCACCCACAACACTGGCGAAAAAAATCGTCCAGGGCGAAAGTCGAAAAGCAAATCCTGCGGGAATAGCGGCGTAAATTTCAAAAGTTGCAAGACCTGCAACGGTAAGTATTTTAAGAAACATAGATACGGTGTAAATAGTTGTTTGTGCTCAAGGAGGTAAAATTAACTGAAAGGGTTTATCTAAACCGAAAACTACCTGTTAAATAAACAGAACATATCGTTGCCGGTACTTGTAGATGATCAAATTATGGGGAAATAATGCTATTCAAACTTTCCTTCTTTCTTCGTTAACTGAAAAAATTTGTCTAAGCTCATACCAGTTGCTTCTTCAAAAGCTGCCTGCATATCTGCAGGGCTGGGATGCTTGAACTTCCATTTCGTAAAATAATTCTTCATAGCCGCATCAAACTTCTCTCTTCCAATACTTGACTCGAGCAGGTAAAGCCATAAAGCCGTTTTAACGTATGAAATAAGTCCATACTCATCGCTGCTTGAAAACTTTTCTGCAGGAATATCCATGGCAGATTGCATGGGGATTTGCTTATTGATCACCATATAAATCATGGATAAAAATTCATCGGCTGGTAGTTTCTTTATATCAGCCGGGATAGCATCACCAAAAACAGAATTGTAGCGGTACTTTTCTGCTTCGTACCTGAAATGATAATAACTGTTCAAACCCTCATCCATCCAGGTGTGTTTTCGTTCGTTACTCGCCAGCATCGACATAAACCAGTTATGCCCTACTTCATGTGCGATGACTCCATCCAATGATTCCTTTTTTGCATCGGGGCTGGTAATTAATGTTACCATCGGGTATTCCATACCACCGCTTGAATTATTAGCAGGACCTTCTACGGCTTGCACTACAGGATAACCATACTCTCCTACCCATTCACTGTATTTACGGGTAGCATCTTTTACATAGTCAATACTGTTTTCCCATAATGTTTTCTTCTTATTATGATAATAAGAAAAAGCATCTACTACTTTGCCCGATACTAATTGTATTGTATCATATTGTATCACAAAATCTTTATCGGCAAACCAGGCAAAGTCCGGAACTTTTTCTGCATAGTACTGTAAAGTTTTTGTAGCAGTTGATGTACTGGCTGTATATAAAACAGGTTTGCCTGTGCGGTCAGTGGTATTCTGTGCACCGGTTGTTTTATAGGCATTCAATTCATCTTGGGTAAGCAAGTTGCCTGTTGCGGCTACTATATAGCTGGAAGGAACAGTGATACTAACATTATAGCTGGCAAACTCACTGTAAAATTCTCCCATATCAAGGTACGGCATTTCATGCCAGCCGTTTTTATCATACACGGCTGGCTTAGGATACCACTGGCAAGCCATAAATTCTCCATCGGCATAACCGGAACGGGAAAAATAGTTGGGCAAAAAAACTTTAAACGGGGTAGCAATGGTTATCGAATCTCCCGGTTCCAATGGTTTATCCAATAACAATTTAATAATATCGATATGAGCAGGATGAGCTTCTGTTTTTGCAGCAACACCATTTACTGTAAAGGCAATATTATCAATATAGCCCACACCCGGATCTTTGAGTTTCTTTTTCCTGGATGGATCATTTGATATTTGCTTAAACAAAGCAGTTGTTTCATCCTTATACGCATTCGGCCACAAATGAAACCAGATAAACGAAAGTGCATCTGGTGCATTGTTTTTGTAAACAATCGTTTCATTACCGGTTATACTTTTTTCCTTATCGTTTAATGTAGCCGTGATGGTATAGCGTAACTCCTGCTGCCAATAAGATTGTTGTGCATGAATAATGGTGCTGGTAAAAATAAATACCGATAATAATAAAGTCTTCATCCGGATGAATTTAGTATTCTGAAAAAATAAGCTACTAAATTAGGAACAAATTGTTGATGAACAAGACTTATAAAAGTTGTTAATTTTTAACACTTTTATCAAAGATAAACCGGATGGCAAGGTGCGAACCGAGATACGGATATTCCAACTCAATACTTTTCTTAGCTGGGCCGAAACCACTTCCATTTACTTTCCAGGTATAGTTATGCGATGGTGCCGCATATTCGTCACCCTCATTTCTTTCATATCGTTCCAGGAAAGTTTTGCTAAACACTCCACTAATTTCATTTCGTACCTTATCCGCAAATTTTTCTACCTCCGCATCCGTTGCTTTAAAATTCTTTTCATATTTGAAAAGCAGCTCCTCCCGGTTACCTCCCTGGGTAATTCTTACAATTGCTTTTACCCCACACATCATAAAATCCGTTGTCCATGTATCTTTAAAAAGGCTGGGAATACTGTCTTTTTTCATCGCTTCAATAGTAGAAAACGATTTCTGTACCAATAGCAATTTTTCTTTCAGGTCTGTACATTGAACGGGCAAAGGGGTTTGTGCCACAGCTGCAACATTTATAAAAAGAGAAAGAAATAAAAATATTTTTTGCATTTTATTTTTTTGATAAGATGAAAAGAACAACTTTTGGTTGCGTTTATCGAATAAGACATATCCTATAGCCAGCTCCACCTCGCCTTTTAAGAACTACTACATGTCGGGTCGCTCCTTCTTTTCTAAGCAAGGTCATGGCTTCGAACGTTTCATCTTGCAGTGCAGGACTATCACCAGTATAAACTTCGTTTACATAACCAGCCATACCAGCCCCGTCACGAACCTTTTGATCCAGTAAATACTTAGCATTTTTAACCTGGAAGTTGATGGAAACAGCTTCAAAAAAAAGAACACTGTCAATTTCGGTAAGAGTAGATTCAAATTCACTCAGCTTTATCGTGGATGAATAGATTTTCCTTTTCCAGGTTGGCGGACTCAACAATTCACCTTTAAGAGAGGCATAGTTATTATTAGCTTCGCTGGCAGCTATGATAAATTTCAAATTTTTAAAAAATACCTCTGCATCATACTGGGCTGATACTGTCTTACTAAAAAAACTTAGTAGCATAATGGAAATAACAAGAATAGACTTGTGCATATATTTTGGTTGATTTGATTACAAAAAAAATGACTGTACAGTGCTGTCAGAGCTCTGTAACCCTGTTTATTTTTTAAATCAACCAGTATTTAATTGGTGAGGAAAAAAGCGGGATGATTAGAAAGGTAGGCTTTATAAAATGGCTCGGAGATTTATTATTGGCAAGCCTTTTACAGCAATCCATGTCGCTGCTTATATTACCGCCATTTTATTAAAAGTAAATGCAGGGTAATATTATTTTTTTACCTCCACGGTTACAGTAGTTCCTTCGCCCGGTTTACTTTCAATTGAAACCTCGGCATGTATGGACGCTGCTAACTGTTTAATATGTTGCAGCCCGGCAGATTGTATATGTTTGTCCACATCAAAACCTATTCCGTTATCTGTAATTACCAGGAAAACATAATCTCCTTCTTCTTTCAACGACAAATGAACAGCTGTAGCTTCTGCATGTTCCATTATATTATGAAAAGCTTCCTGGGTTATTCGAAACAAATCAATCCTAACGGCAGCCGGGATACTGTTTTCACTACAACGGCTTTCAAATGTGCAGGGAATTCCATTCAGTAACGAAAACTCATTGCACTCCCACTCCAGTGTTGCGTTAAAGCCAAGATCTTCCAGCATTTTGGGGCTCATGGCAAACGAAACCCGCCGAACAGATTTTATCAGCATATCTGATACCTGCAAAGCTTCCTGCATTTTTCCTTTGGCTGGTTCTCCTAAATTATCGAGATGTTGGCTCAACCATCCCAAATTCATTTTAACTACGGCTGATAACTGCCCTATTTCTTCATATAGCTCATGTGCCAGGTATTTTCTATTTTCTTCCGCCCGGTTTTTAAAATGCGTGGCCATTACTTTATAAGCTTGGAATCTTTCTTCGATCTCTTTTTCTTTTTGTTTACTTTCTGTAATATCTTTTGCAATAGCAAATACAATATCCTTACCCGGCAAAAAAATGGATGTCCACTGTAACCATACAATAGAACCATCTTTTTTTATATATCGATTTTGAAAATTAACCAGTGCCTTACCTTCCAGCATTTCGTTTCGGGTATTAAGAGTTTGCTCCCGGTCCTCTTCATGTATATTAAATGCGATAGGGCGGGAAAAAAGTTCTTCCTCAGTATAGCCTAACTGTTGTAATACTGCCGGATTTACTTTTTTAAAATAGCCATCCTTACCGGCAATACAAACCAGATCAGGAGTCAATTCAAAAAGATCCAGCATTTCTAATTCATAGTTTCCAGGGTCATTCATCATCATGCGCAGGATAATTTTCCTGAAAAATAATGGAAATAAAAAGCCTGTGGTGTAGTAGATTTATGACAACTAGGGTTTACCATTATATCTATTGATGAAAAAATATAAGGGACAAGATGAACTACGTGGCATAAGTAAGTGGAGATAGGAACTCGCAACGGGATAAAAAGAACAGCAACCAGCAAAATGATATAAATTCATAATATAAAAATGTATAAATGCTATGGCGGAAAAAATTATTTCAAAAGTATGGCGGCTGGCCGGCTTAATAGGCAAAGTTGAAGCTGGTGCCCTTATATGGGATGCAGGCCGTATACTTTACATTACAGAAGAAGGTATAGTATTTAATGTACCGTTGTCTGCTGTTACCAATATTAAATGGCCTTTCCTACGAATGGGCTTTGGTTTTGATGCGGTAGTAAATGATATAAAATATAAGTTCTCTTTCTCCAAACCTAACCACAGTGCGCCGGATATTGAAATTGTTCCGGGTAAACCGTATCCAGCTGTACATTTTGCCGGGCAGTTTTCATATGACATGAGTAGTCTTGGCACAATGAAAGCCGATAAAGCCACTACTAAGAAATGGAAGGAGTTGTTGGCGGGGAAATAGTTTTGCTTTAAAAAAAACCTATCAAGTTTTAGCAATAAAAGTTGAAACCATCCTCTTGGTTTAATTTCAACAGTATTTTACTTCATGACCAGTTCTACCCGCCTGTTCAATTTTTTGCCATCTTCTGTTTGATTGGATGAAGCAGGTGCCAAAGGGCCTACTCCATCGGCTGTTAAGCGAGAAGACGAAATTTCGTATTTACTTACTAATTCATTTACAATAGCAATAGCCCGGTTTTTAGACAATGTAATATTGTAATCATATGAACCTTCCATATCTGTATGGCCTACAACATATAAATTGATTGTTGGATTTGCTTTTAAAAGCTTTGCTATTTCATCGAGTGTTGATTTTGATTCAGGCTTTACTGTTGCTTTGTCAAAATCAAAATAAATCCCATATAGTGAGGCTTTGCCATTGTCTTTCAAACTTTTAAGAATTTGGTCTGCATTTACATTAATCAGGTCGTCTTGCATAATGGTTTGCTCAATAATATCAACCAGAAAAACTTTTTCATCTGATGCGTATTGACTACCACCAATAACTACATAAACGCTACTTCCCGCCTTTTCAATCTTTGCCGCAATATAACAAGCACCTGCAGAAGAGGATGAACCTGTTTTAATTTTAATTTTTGCATTAGGAGGAAAAGGATTTTTTGAATAAAATGTATGTAAAAAGCCTCTTCCCCCAACTTCTTTTGAAATACCACTTACCGGATCACTGCCTTCTGCAAGAATATTAAATTCCCCTTTCTTTAATGCTGATTGATAATTTCTATACACTTCCGTAAGTGTTGTTTGCCCCTTTACAGTATAATAAATGCGGGTAAACTTTCCCTCTGCTTCAATCCATTTATCAATTTGCTTATACCCGGTTTCAGGGCCTGTGGCAATATAATATTTTTGAAATTGCTGCTCTTCATAGTAACCTATTACCGAACCCGGATACCGGGTGATCAATGGATGGTCTTTGCTACCCGCAATATCTTGCCCAAAGATGGAACCTGAATAAATGAATGTCAAAGCAACTATGACTGTTAAAGTTTGATGTTTCATTATATTCTGTGTTTAAGTGACGAATCAAAACAGAGAAGATACTTCCATAACCATGTACTCCAAACAACATTGGAAACTTGAATACTTAATAATGCAGGTTAATAGGCCGTATTCTTTGATAAATCCCAACCTACAGGTTTTCCCCTTTCAAGTTTTCCTCCTGCTCCTGTTGTAGCATCCTCCGTAGTAAATTTTGTAAAATTCAATGAAAAGGTTTCCGTCGGTGCTTCTCCATCCGAAGACATTGACCAACTGCTTATTAATACATCTTCCAATTTAATAATAAGGTATTCAGTGGAAGTGCCTGGTTTATAAAATCGGAGCTCAGCTTTTGGTATTCTTTTACCATTAAAAACAAACATCTGAAGAGCTGATGATGCACTACCTCTTTGTTTAGTTATCGTTATTCCACTCATTTGTACTTTTCCAGCATTTGCCCGTGCTGCACCAGTGCTACTAGCTGCTGCCGTATTGCTAGCTCCCCATTGAAAGCTACTGATCTGTGTGGACGAAGGAAAAGCTGTGGATTTGCTTTCTCCATTTACACCCTCAATGTAAATGTATACCTGTGCAAATGTTTTTGAACCCGTTAGTAAAAAAAAACTAACAACAACAGATAGCATGATCTTTTTCATACTGAATAGTTTTGGTTAAAATTAGTTGGCTTTAGAAAGGTACTGTTTTTCATTATTCAAATGAAAATGAAAAACAGCATATACTGCCCCGGCAGATATGCAAATTGCTGCCCACACTCTGTCAGTATAATTGCTTTAATGCAAGTTAATTAGTGCAACAGGTGATCGATCCGTATAGCATCAAGGTAAGGAGCCAGTTGTTTGGTATTTTGAAACACCCTGTACTCCATGATCTCTTTGCTTTTGTTGCAGCAAAGCGTTTCTACATAATATTCATTCAATTGAAAAAGAAAAACATGGCGATCTGGAAGCTGTCTTTTGCCGATGGCCACTCCTTCTGTTAGAACAATAGATCGTTTATGATCTTCTGGTAAACCGATAAATTCTGATAGTTTCATAAATGCTGCATTTTACAGTTAAATAAAAAAGGCAATTACAAAAAAACCGCAACTGGAAACATAGTGTTATGTCATCCTTTGCGCTAATCAATGAACTTACGAGGCTGAGGCAGTAACGATAAGAGGCTGAACTATAAATGCCGGAAACCGGCATATTGTGAAAAACAAATATAAAAGCGATTTTGGAACAATCAAATTTATTTTAGAATGCTGCTGCATTCAGCTGGAAAGAGAAGAAACTGGCTGTGAATACCTGCCAGGTCGTTGTAAGTAATATACCCTGCTATGTAATAGAGTGTTGCCACTTAAAATTCAAGCCTAACTAATGCAACACCTAATATCTATCAGTCAACTAAGTGATGTATGTCACTCATTAACCTGTTATACTGTTCTAACTTGAATCAGACAAAATAGTCAGACAATGAAAGCGGTGAGAGAAAATAGTTGCCAATTAAAAATGATACAGCCATCCCCATCAAATGTGTTTACTTTCAATACAGGTAAAATTGAAAAAACAAAAATCTTCATTAAAAACATGGTGAGCATTCGCTGCAAAATGGTTGTAAAATCAGTATTGGAGAATCTTGGCTTGTATTACTCTGCCGTAGAGTTAGGAGAAGCAGAGGTGATCGGGATTATTCCTGATGCAAAATATTCGCAACTTAAATACGGTTTGCTAAAATTCGGACTTGAGTTGATGGAGGAAAGAAGAATGATTATTGTGGAGAAAATAAAAAATACTGTAGTGGAAATGATCCATTATTCGGACGAAGAGCCCAATATAAATTTTTCATCTTTTCTTAGCAAAAAATTGAACCATACCTATAGTTATCTTGCTAATCTCTTTTCGGAAGTAAAGGGTATTACGATCCAACAATTCATCATATTACATAAAATAGAACGGGTAAAAGAATTATTAGTGTATGACGATTTAACACTTACTGAAATAGCATGGAAACTTCACTACAGCAGTGTAGCACACTTGTCCATTCAGTTTAAAAAAACTACCGGGTTGACCCCTACTCACTTTAAGAATATGAAACAAAAGCGGCTTACGGCGCTGGATGATTTGTAAATTTTAAACCATTTAATTAAAGCGTAATGGAAAAAGATAAACTGCCTGACGCAAACGGTAAAAAAAATAAGGACACAAATGAATCAGAGAAATCAAAAGTTCATATTGTTGTTGAGATCATTGAATATATGCCCAATGCTGTAGTCACCAAGACTATCATTAAAAAATCTACGGGAAATGTTTCTATCACATCTTTTGATGCAGATGAAGAACTGGCAGAGAAAAAATCACCGTATGACACCTATATACAGATAATTGACGGTGCTGCCGAAGTCATCATCAATGATAAAAAATACCAGCTCAAAGTAGGAGATGGAATTGTAGTACCGGCCAATGCTCCCTACTCCATCAACGCACATGAAAAATTTAAAATGATTACGACCGTAATCAAAAGCTCTGCCGATGACTGATAAGGGCAGTACTAAACCTATTGCTTTTTAACAATTGCAAGGCTTATTTTTCTAGTCAGCATCCTTAATGGTTACCCAGGTCTGCCCCAGCCCTACTGTATTCACCATCGCATTAATAATTTTGGCATTGTCGGGATGAAGACGAACACAGCCATGCGATGCTTTGGTGCCGAGTTTTGAAAAATTGCCCGTAGTAGTTCCGTGAATGGCATACCCGCCCTGTACAAAAATGGCATAGGGCATATTTCCTAATCCCATATAATTGCCACCCGGAAATTTGCGGGATGTATATTTCGTTAAGATGGGTCCCGCCGGGTGACGGCTTAGCAGCGGTGTCTCATATTTACTCCCCTTGCCGGTTGATACCAGGAAACTATCTTTCAGCTCACCAATTAAATAGAGATATAATTTTTGTGTGGCCCTGTTAATTTCTAAATACACAAGGCACTCTTTTTCTTTACAGGTAGTAATAGGCAGAGTATCTTTTGCCAGCAAAAAAGAATCGACCACGGCAATGTTTTCTTTAATGATCATTTTTTCTTCTGCTGTAAAACCGGGCTGCTTAGATAGTCCTTTCTTAAGCGTATCCAAATGTTGCATCAGGTTGGCCTCCTGCAGCCATACCCATTCCATTTTGGTCAGCATTGCTTTTACAGAATCTTCGGCCGGTATAAAACTAGTATCATCAAAAATATTGTTTGTATCCAATAAGGTATCAGTACTGCTGTTGATAATGGAATCTTTAAAGTCTTCGTATTTAAAATCGGTTAAAACGGTTCTTGATTTTCCAGACTTACAGGATTGCAGTACTAGGAAAAATGTACCTATTAAAAATAGATAGAAGGCGGTGGTGAATTTTATCATAATAGGGCTATCAAATTTTTAAAGATGGAAAGATACGCTTAAGATACTAATACAAAAATGACACTGATATCGGAAGTCTTTACGAAACATTCCTGCATTTATTTAGTTCCGATGCCTGGAGCAACATCAGGCATTTTATTTATTTTACAAACACAAAAAAGGCAAGGGGATATTTCGTCAGGCTGACTTGAAATTTAGCAATAAAAAATGCCCCGGCGAAAAGAGTATCTTTGTATAATTCAGAAAAAAAGGCTACATGGAATTTATTGACTATTACAAAGTCTTAGGTGTTGATAAAACTGCTTCCGAAGAAGAAATAAAAAAATCGTATCGCAAGCTGGCAAGAAAATTACACCCTGATCTAAATCCCAATGATAAAGGAGCCCATCAAAAATTTCAACAGGTTAACGAAGCCAATGAAGTATTAAGCGATCCGGAAAAAAGAAAAAAATATGACCAGTATGGAAAGGATTGGCAACATGCAGACCAGTTTGAGCAGCAACGCCGCAACCAGGCCGGGGCACAGTACACCAGCAGCAGAAATTTTTCAGGTGAGGAAGAACATGACTTTTCCGATTTTTTTGAATCGATGTTTGGAGGATCAGGTCGCAGCAGGCAAACAAAATTCCGGGGACAGGATTACCAGGCCGAATTACAACTTAGTTTAACGGATGTGATGAAAACACATCAACAAACCCTTACCGTAAATGGAAAAAATATCCGCATCACTATACCTGCGGGTGTGGAGAACGGGCAAAAGATAAAATTAAAAGAATATGGTGCACCGGGTGTAAACGGTGGTCCAGCCGGAGACCTGTATATAACTTTTACTATTGCAACCCATCCGAATTTTAAACGATTGGGTAATGATCTTTATACTACCGCTACGATTGACTTGTACACGGCCTTACTAGGCGGAGAAACTATTGTTGATACCCTGTCGGGAAAAGTAAAACTAGCCGTGACTCCAGAAACACAATCCGGCTCTAAAATAAGGTTGAAGGGAAAAGGGATGCCAGTATATAAAAAGGATGGCGAGGCCGGTGATCTATATGTTACGTATGAAGTAAAATTACCCACTAACCTTACAGCGGAGCAAAAAGAATTGTTCACCCAATTGAGTAAACTCCAATAAACCCTTTTGTATGCAAACAGAAGAAATGATAGCAGCCGATGAATTTTGTATGTATCACCAGGTTGAGCTGTCCTTTATTAATTCTTTAAAAGATAGCGGCCTGATCGAGATCTCAATCGTGGAAGATAAAATCTTTCTGCCGGTAAGCCAGCTCAGCCACCTGGAAAGATTGGTCCGTCTGTATTATGAGATGGATATAAACCTGGAAGGTATTGAAACGATAACTCATTTACTGCAACGTATGAATGATATGCAGCAACAGATCCGGCAGCTTTCGAACAGGCTAAGCCGGTATGAGCATGATTGAGCAAAATATTAAAAGACCTAAAAGATAATTACGCAGCAGCCCTTCAGTGCTTAGCTTTCTATTTCATTCATTTTAGCTTCTATGGCTGCTATAATTTTTTCCCGGATTGCACGGTTATATACTACACCTGCTACGATCTTCCAATCGGGCCTTTTGTATTTAAGCCCTTTGTTTCGTAAGAGCATCCTGTTTGTTTGCAACCGAAAAGAAGTGTTACGGGCCGTTACTTCAAATTGTTCTAATAGCCCGTTAGGGGCCAATCGTTCTACTGCCAGGCGGATCTTTTTTCTATCATGTATTATGTTTATTCCAAACTTCACTTTACTAATATAGGTATTGTTGGGTATTACTGCATAGCGGAAAATATTACTGCAATCTTTTCCCGGCCCGTAGTTGCTTTGCTTTAGTTAACGCATTCTCTGCAGATTGTAGATGTGTCTCTGCGGCAGCTTTAGCGGCAGTTGCTTTGGTCTCTGATGTTTGCGCCTCTTTTTGTTGCTGATTATTTTGCTGTAACAGCAACGTTTTTTGATCAATATTTTTTGCTATCGTCAAGGAATCCACCCGGTATTTTTTAGGGTTCTGAAGTTTAAGCATATCTCTTTCCTTTTTAAGGGAATCCAATTCCTTTTTCAACATTTCCTGCGACTGGCGCAGGGCTGCTTTTTTCTTCCTTTTTGCATCCATCTCATTCAGCAGGTCTTTCATATCTTTTCTGGCATCTTCCGTAATAAGCATGAACATCATCATGATGGCATCTTCTATTGGCATATTAGATAAATCCAATCCGCTTTTTCTTACTTCATTTTCAACTTTTGTGTAATCTACTGGCCCGATTTTATGTTTTGCAGCTATTTGCTTAAATGCTGCCTGTGTGGCTTTTGGTAAGTTTTGAAAATTAGGATTGCCCTGGCTAAAGGATGCCGTACTAAATAAGCAGGTAAACAAAATGTAGTATGAAAAAGATTTTATCATGGTTTCTTACATCACCCGAGGCTTAAAAAAATTAAAAATCTAAGGCCGGTTATTAATACTGATTTCTTTCCAGTGATAGCCGTCATCTTCTTGTTGCTCTTCCCGCCAGCCTTCAAACACAACGGGTTTCCCTTCTCTTAAGATGACATAATAGTAATCGCCGGCACCGGCATACCAGCCGCCACAGGCTGCAATAGCATCTGTTGGAATTTGATATTGCGCATAGGACTCTTTAGCAATGTCATTACATGCATACACTGATTTTATCTTTGTCTGCATCCCATCCACAGATACATACACATCATAATGTGGTGTTCCCGTGCTGTCTTCACCCATATCTGTGCAAATGAGTTTTACTCCTTTTTCTGAAGGAGTAACCGTTGTAGCGGTATCGGCCTGCTTGTCGTTTGTTTTTTTATCAGATTCGCTATTACAACCAATTACTAAAGCAACAGCTGCTAATAAAAGCATTGAAGAAAATAAAATCTTTTTCATGTTGTGCCTGAAGTAAACTCCAGTGGTTTTAGTGCTACTGAAGGTAAAGAATTCGGCAGAATCACTCAAGCACTTATTAAATTCCGATGCGTGGAGCAACACCGGGGCATTTTATATTTTACGGACACGAACCATGGCGAAAAGAAGAAAGGCAAAAAAAATGGGGTCGTTAAGACCCCATTTTTTATTTGATCTCAATCGTTTTGGAGAGTCTTTGTGCACTTTCCTTTTTAGGTAAGGTAAGATGCAGGATGCCATTGTCGTAGCTGGCAGAAATATTGTTTACATCTACGCTGTCATCAAGGGAGAAACTACGGCTGAATGATTGCATCCTGTATTCCTTTCTTAACCATCCCTCTTCTTTGTGCTGATTGTTTTGCTCTTCTTTCTGTTCGTAAGAGATGGTGAGCAGGTTGTCAGTAACATTCAGCTTAAAATCTTCCTTACGCAGACCCGGAGCCACTAACGACATTTCATAAGTCTTGTCAGTTTCACGAAGGTTTACCGGAACATTTCCCTGTTGGTTAACGCCATTAAACCCCCAAAAATCATCATTAAAAAAACGGTTGAGATTGTCATGCAACAACTGATCTACCCAGTTGTTGAATTGTCTTGCTGGTACTGTGTTTGTACCGTTGTTTCTTTTGATAATGTTTGTTGTCATAAAACCTCCAATTTTTATAACCTCCATTTATCAAAGTAGGTGCCAGTGGAAATAAACCGAAAAAATGACATTTTGGGAATGAAAAATTTTCAGCGAACCTGAAATTTTTTCTTATGCCGTGTTGCGTGTCTCCACGCAACACTAACGCAGTTATTAAATTCCGATGCGTGGAGCGACATCGGGGCATTTTTATTTTACGGACACGAACCAAGGCGAAGGGGGCAGAAAATTATTTAAGCTTCATTATAACAGACAACTCAAAACCCTGTCCGGGGAAGGAACGGATACTAACTTCTCCGTTAAAAAGTGAGGCTCTTGCTTTAATATTCATGAGTCCGATACCTATCGTTTTTTTTGTTGTGTCAAAGCCTGTTCCATTGTCTTTTATTAGCAGGGACAGATACTCATTTGCCTGAACAATTTTTAACAATACATAGGAGGCTTGAGCGTATTTAAGAACATTACTGATCTGCTCCTGTATGATCCTGTAGACAGTGAGCCTGAGCTTTTCAGAAAGCTTCTCCTCATCAAGCCCTGTAGTTTCCATATTGATTTTTATTCCGCTGGAACTTGTTGTGTTGTAAATAATTTTTTCGATGGCCTCCTTCAGGGTAGTTTTCTCCATAAACGGAGCAATCATGGAATGAGACAAATTTCTGATCTCTTCGATGGCAGATCTGATCATTTGGTTCGTTTGCTGCAGGTAGGAATAACCTGCTTCCGAAATGTCCTTTTTCTTCACCATTGAAAGAAACATTCGGCTGCTGACCAATATCTGTTGGATATTATCGTGCAATTCACGGCCAATTTCCTGGCGTTCATTTTCTTCTGCAGTTATAACAGCATCAGTGATCTCCAATTGCTTTTCTCTTCTTTCTTTTTCGAGCTGGATTTCCAACATTTTTTTTTCCGTGATATCATTCATTGCCCCAACCATACGGATTGGATGTCCTTTCTCATCCCTGATTACAATTCCCCGGTCAATAACATCGGCAAAAGTACCGTCACTTTTTTCATAACGATACTCAGCAGTCCAGTTAGGTTGGTCAGGTCTTTCGAGTGAGCTATAAAGACTTTGCAATACCCTCTCTCGATCCAAAGGATGGATGTGACAGGACCAGGACGCTAAAGTTGGAGTAATTTTTTCAATGTGGTATCCAAACAGATTTTTGAAACCGACTCCTAAATACTGCGTATTTTCTAAAAGATTCCAATCCCAGATCGCATCATTGGTTGCTTCGGCAACTTTTTCAAAACGTTCATTGGATTGAAGTAAGTGTATATCCGATTCTTTTCTCAGTGTAATGTCTTTAAAATAAACAGAAAGTCCGATGGTTGAAGGGTATACATTCACTTCGAACCACTTATTCAATGCCGGGTAAAACTCTTCAAAGGCCAGGTTTTCCTGGGTTTCCATGGCTTTGTGGTACTGGCGGTAAAAACCAGTTTCAATGGCATCAGGGTATTCATCCCAAAGGTTTTTGCCAATGATGGCATCTCTCTTCCTTCCTAAAACCATTTCGGTTTGTTTATTCCAATAAGTTACAATCCAGTCTTTGTTTACATTGAAAAAAGCATCTCCGATACTTTCCAGTATGTTGACTTTCTCTTCATGAGCTTTTTCAAGTTTTTCTGCCGCCTGTTTACGTTCATCTATATTCCTGAAGTATGCAGATACTCCCCCCTGCGATGGATAGGCATTGATCTCATACCATTTTCCATCTCCCGGGTAATAGTATTCAAAGGACTCCTTTTTTTTCGTACGGGCTACCCTTTGATAAATTTTCCGAATGCTGGTAGCTGCACTTGATGGAAATAATTCCCAAATATTCTTGCCCAAAACCTCATCAGACTTCTTTAAGAGTAAGTTCTCGGCTTCCTTGTTGAAATAAGTAAAATTCCAGTTTTTGTCAACGGCATAAAAAGCATCTGATATACTTCCTAAAATCTCCCGAATCTGAAGCTCCAGCATTTTGGAATCATGAATGTCCTGAAAACTCCCATATATCCGCCGGCATTTTCCTTGAATCATTTCTGCATTACCAATTGCCCTGACCCATCGTTCTTTCTTTTTCTTAGTGATTATAACAGCTTCGAAGTCAAATTCAGCTCCATATTCAATACAACTTTGTACAGTATCTTTTACCATTGCCTGAAAATCTTCTCTATAGAAACCTAGAGATGTTTCTAAATCAGGCATGAAAGTTTTCGGGTTTGTTTCGTGTAGTTGATGTACCATAGCTGACCATTGAATTTTGTCAGTAACAACATCGAATACCCAACTTCCAATCCTTGCCAGTTTCAATGCCTGTTGATAAAAGTAGCTGTTGAGGTCTTCCATTTTCTCTTCCATTTCTTAATTATTTGTCAGTTGGCAATCTTTGTGCATTCCGTTTTGCGGCTGAATGAAATACCAGATTTAGAGGAATTAAACTATCTGCCGTGACACTAACTTACTTTCAAATCAAAAAAAATTACATAACTGAGAGCCTCAGGGCAGTGCTCCGATAACATCTATTCCGGAATTTCTAAGTTCAGTTTGAGAGCCTTGACTGGGTAAATCGTTAGGCATGTGAAAAACATTTCCTTGAATATATTCTTTCTTAAAGGTAAGTCGTTTTTAATTTGTTTTGTTGAATTTGCAAATCCATCCATCTATGCCGTGTTGCGTGTCTCCACGCAACACTCAAGCACTTTTTAAATTCCGATGCGTGGAGCGACATCGGGGCATTCTTAATTATGGACACAAACCCAGGCGAAGGAGAATGGTGGAAGCATCGCATCATTCCACTAAAACAAATCCTTTGAGGGAACGAGGCTCCTCAAAATCGTAAAAGGTAATGTACACATCTACTTTTTGTTTTTTGTTTTCACTGTTTCGATAGGTGATTTGATAGATGTCCAGCATTCCACCTCCAAATAAGGCTTTTCGAGAATTTGTTTCGTAAGAACAGCAGCTACCCGATCGGGTGTAACTAATCTTTTTTCCCTGCGCATCTCTTAAACGTTCTAAATATTGTTTTTGCTCGGCGGGACCACCTCCTACCTTGATTGGCCGCTCAGGTATAAAGCCGTACAATGCTGAACTGTCAATCATTTCCTTTTTAACTGAATCGGTTACAGTATTATCATTTTTTGTTTGAGCTGATAGGTTTGAACAAACAAATAATAAACTCAAAAACAGTAAGGTTTTATACATAAACATTTCGTTTCGCTTTTACGGATGTTTCTATCGCAGAGTTAAATATACGAACCATGGCGAAGGATAACAATCCTACTGTTTTATTCTGCTTATTGAGATGGAATACTACCGAGAAACGGGTTTATAGAAGTTCTTTGCAGCACAACAGTTATCGTTTGCATGACCGCAGCCTGTCATTGCAGCATCGCAGGTTGCCATTGCAACAGCGCAGATGGCCTTTGCAGAGGAGCAGATTGCTCTTGCAGGACAGCAGATGTCTCTTGCATGGGAGCAGATGGTCTTTGCATGACCGCAGCCTGTCATTGCAACAGCGCAGACTGCCATTGCAGCAGCGCAGATGGCCTTTGCAGTACAACAGATAGCCTTTGCACGGGAGCAGATGCCTCTTGTTTGGAGTGATACAGTGTTAGTTAAGCTGAAAATGGGGGTTGTTTGATGCATTATCTGATGAGGAAGACTAAGGAGAACCGGGGAAGATGAATTAAAGTTTTTTTTAACAAACTAGTTTGTACTTATGTAATCTGCGATACTTCCGTATCTGCTATATTGACCAAACTGTTGTATTATGAAAAAGATTATAAACATCCTTTTTTGTACTTTTCTTTCATCATCTATTCTTGCCTACCCTATTTCTCCAAGACCTCTACGCCTGCTAGTAAAAGAAAGTGAATTAATTATACGAGGTAAAGTAATTGAAGTTGGGCATTTGAAAGGGAATGATAAAAAGCCAGTTGATATATGGGAAAGAGATTATGCTGTTATTCAAGTAACGGAGGTTATACAAGGGCAGGTAAAAGAGAAAATGATTAAAGTGTTTTTTTGTGCAACTATGATTTGCCCGGCACCTGGCACTTTCTACGAAAATGAAGATGTGCTTACCTTTCTTGACAAACAAGAAAAAGGTGAGGGATATACTGTACCTGCACTTTCATACGGCGTAAAACACCATTTGAATGAAGCAGCCTTTACTGCCTACAAGAACCGAATAAAAGAAATGCAGGAGATTTTGAATGAGGATGAAGAAGAACAGGAGTATTTAATCATGGAATGGCTTGTGAAGTGTGCTGAAGATAAAAACACCCGTTGGGAAGGTACTTATGAGCTTTCTCCTACAAGTGATTTTATGTCATATTATGACCGTAATAAACGAGTGAGAAAAGATATCTTTTTATCAAAAAGCCAGCGAAAAAGACTTTTTGATGCGTTTATGCAAACAGATAGCCTTAACTATAGTGATTTGGGCCTTGCTGATATGATTAAAGGTGTGGATGATTGCAGAGTATTGAACAAGTTAAAAAAAGCACTGACTAATTTTATAATTAGTGCTGAGAAATATTATTATTTGTACGAAGCACATGCTATTATGTACCAAATAGTATATTATAGCGGCGATACCGAACTTAAGGATATACATACCGCCATTTCTAAATTCAGTTTTTGGGAGGAAAAAGATAAGACTATGGTTGCTAAACTACTGCAACAATTTATTAATAACATGAAGGAAACTAACTGCAATGGTGCTGTTACTGGAGCTGACAGGTTTACTGGATAAAAAATGTAGTATGTCGTTGGCAGAAAATACTTATGCCGTGTTGCAAGTCTCCATGCAAAACTCTTTATTTCTCTGAGAACAAAGAAAAAATGTTCCCTCGATATTTTCTTATTCTTTGATTGTTATTTGCGGAATAACAAAGGCTGCAACAGCATTTGTGAGGGTGGCTTTATTCTTCTTTAACGAAACTAAAAACCTATCCACATCGTTGCCATAGGCTCTTTCACTTACTGCAAATAGCAGCATGCACTTCTTTCCATTTTTATCTGTGATCTCTTTATAGCGATAAACATTTCGTTCGATGATACTTACCTTCTTACCATCTGCAGCGTTTTGACTTAGCAAAAAGTCAATGATATACTCCCCGTTCTTTTGAAATACTTCATGGTTAACCAACGGGTTCGTTAGTTTAAGTTGTTTGAGTTCAGCAATTTTTGCTTTTGCCAGATCGGCTGCTTTATCATTACCCACCAGCACTTCCACCAGTACCATTTTCTTATACTTTTCAATTTTGTCTTTTGCCCCAATATATTCTTGCTTATAATAAGTAGCTGACGGATGTGATGACCAGGCTAACTTAAATGTATCCTTATTGAGTATAATAGGCCCGGGAACATTCAAATACTCCGTTACAGGTTTATTAGTTTGTCCATAAGCAATACTGGCAGTAAAAGCCAATAATAATATAGTTAAGATCTTTGTTTTAGTTATCCTGTTCATTGTTATTCTATTAAATTAATTATTTGGGTCTTGGTTGGTGCCTGTATTTTAATCTACCACTAAGCTATAAAGTTATTTGAAAATCTGAGAGTACTTATTTTATTGGTTAGGTGAAAGAAAACACCAACCGACAATTAAATAAATCTGATGGTGCTTTTTTATTGCAGTAAGGCGGATGATTTCTTTTACAAATTTTCGTTCTCTACATAACACTATGCCTGGCGAAATTAGATTCTATACTATAAACTACTAAGAACCCTCCTTCGGAGGGCAGAGCGGCTGTATCTTCGCTATCACATGAAACCCTACGAACTTCAAGTAAGAAAAGAACTGGCCGCCTGGCAGAAAAAAATGCGGAGCAGGCCTTCCCTTTTTAGTAAACTTTCTAAAAGAGTTCAGGGAAAGATCAATTCCTGGATACCGGAGAAGGTACATAACGCCATTACCACCACAGTAAAACAATTGATCCGGGGTGTGTTGTTTGGTGCAAAATATACGACCGGTGAACCGCCACTCTATATCAATTTCCAGGAGCAGGAAGCGGCTATTCTGAAGAAAATAGAGAACTATCGAAACACGGCTGCTGTAGAAGGTGGCATTACCGGTGCCGGTGGCATCTTACTCGGCCTGGCCGACTTTCCCATCTTAATTGGCATTAAGCTCAAACTACTTTTTGAGATCGGCAATCTCTATGGGTTTGATATGGACGATTATAAGGAACGGGTCTATCTCCTCCACATTTTTGAATTGGCTTTTTCCAGCGATGAACACCGACAATCCGTGTACATGAAAATAACGGACTGGGAAACTAAGAAAGAACAATTGCCCGATGATATCAACCAATTTGACTGGCGCAATTTCCAGCAGGAATACCGGGATTATATTGACCTGGCCAAAATGGCCCAACTATTACCGGTCATCGGTGCACCAGTTGGATTGATTGTGAATTACCGCCTCATCCGGAAACTAGGGAAGACGGCGATGAATGCGTGGAGGATGAGATTGGTGGACAGGTAATAAATTTTCTGTGTTACTAACTCACGACAACCAGAGATACTTCGACATTCTCTGTACCCCAACCAAACTGTGAAAAGATTAAAAAAGTTCCTGCGGATATAATTTATCAAAATCCCTTTTCATTAGAAATTCTAATTGCGAAAAGATGCTATTGAGCAAAACCGGAAATCCTTTATCTAAAGGGATAGCTTTAGGTTCTAACACTTTCCAACGAACTCCCCGTTTTGAATTGGTAAACCTAATACCAGGATAATCGTTCTGCAATAACAAAGCACTTTTAGAACCTTGTACACTTATTCTAATTATCTGTTTGCTTTTATACTCCACTTTCGCTTTCTGTATAAATTTAGCATTCTTAAAACTTAAATGTAAATCCCATTCCATCACAATGCTATATCTAAAGGTGGTAAATCTTCATACTCAAAAGGCTCTAACGGATCGGGTGCAGTTTTAAAATCTTTCCTGATCGAATAAGCATTCATAAACTCGGATGGGAATTGATAAGATGCCAGTTCTTTTATTTCCGGTTCTGTCAGATCTTCCATTATCCAACGCCAGGCTAAATCATCCGGCAATATAGTTGGCATTCTCTTTTTATGGTTATGTACTTCTGCCATCAAATCATTGGCAACAGTTGTTACTATGGCAAAACTCTCTAATACCACCCCTGTATCTTCATTAACATAGGTATTGTATATGCCTGCCATGTAGAAATATTCAGCATCTGCCACTTCAATAACATAAGGATATTTGTTTTCTTTTTTTGCACCTTCTGGTTTATAGGCTCTCCATTCGTAAAAATGTGAAGCCAGTACCAAACATCTCCTGTTTAATGCCGCATCCCGAAACATCCTGCTGGAAAGAATCGTTTCACTTCTTGCATTGAGCCAGGGAATGCCTTGTTTTCTTGCCTCTTCTAATTGTTTGACTGATGTAACCCATGAAGGAATAAACTCCCAATGCATGGACACTATTTCAAAATCGTTGGGGGCTGATTTGCGAAGTACGGGAGCATTGCCATATTCAAAACCACTACGCAACACCTGTAATTCGTTAAGGGCTGCAATAGTTCCAAATTCTTTCTCTATTTGTTTAAGCCGTATAAACTCAATGCGGCTTACTCTATGGCCATAAAAATTACACATTCACCAACCGTTTAGTAATTAAAACTATTAAAAAAAGGGTAATTTAGGTTGTCAAGCTTTTTATTCAACCAAAACTATATACCAATGGATTTTTTAGATTCTGTTGAAGGAGTATTAATATTCGCAGCAATAGGCTTATTTGTAGGTGCACTGATATTATATACTGTTATTAAGATGGCGATTAAGGATGCTTATAAAGAGATGAAGCAAACTACATACATAGCACCAACTCCAACAGCACCTGTATGGAATGAAGCACAAAGGGCTTTACAAAGTAAGTATGAGAAAGGGGAATTAACTCTTGAACAGTATAATGAGGAATGGAAAAAAATTAGTTAGCCCTTAAAATTTTGTATGTAAAAGATGCTTGGTGACTCGCATCGGAGAATTCTTAATTACGGACACGAACCAAGGTGAAGCATTCTTTCCCATTATTAACTTATTGGCTAAAAATCTTGCTCAATAGATTTGCTGGAGGAACTTGGCATTTGTAATTGCGATTCTAAAAGCTCATGAGCTGTTTTCAAATACCTACCTAACTTATCGTTTTTCCAAATTTGTTCTTTGTATGTATTTGCAAACTCGATTCGAATTTTATAAACTCCATATTGCTCTATTTTTCTTAAAACATAGTCATCCAGTGAATAAATTGAAGAATAATAGTCGGCCTTTTTTGTTGTCAAAATACCGGAATTAGAATTTCCACCAATTATGGGCGAATATGATGGCCAGTCAACTTGACCTTTATTAATATTGTCCGATATCAATTTAATTGTCTCTCCATTTCCAATCTTTAGCAAGACAATATTGTTGTTATCAATTCGCCATAATGAACTAATCAACAAACAATAATATTTGGATTTTGCTCCTGAAAATACTGTGAGGCTGATATTATAAGTTGCATTATCAATTTTTGTTTCCATGGATTTTGAACCGATGTGACGTACATTACCTTCTTCAACTCTGTCCCAACCGACTTGCTTAGGAACTGAACATGATGATAAAATTAAAAGGAGAATATATAAAATGTGTCTCATTTTAAATGTCATTGTTTGCAAATTTCGAATAATACTGACGCACAACGGAGCCGAATTCACTAGCCTTTTAGTAGCTAAAACTATTAAAAAGTAGGGGATTTTGAACAGCAACTTAGGCACAAGAATTTTAGTTAACTTACTGTAATCGGTTGGTGAAGAAAACACCAACCTTGTCATGCTGCTTTTAGCGAACACCTGCTACTACAAAATCTTTAATAGTCAGCTTTAAAATAGTTTCCATAATCAGGCCTTCTATAATTCTGTTCTTTACTCAAATTGTACAAATTCAAAAGAATTTTGGAGAAAGCATACCCTTGAATACCTGGTACCAATAAAGGTACATATTCATAATAATGGATAATGTTGCCGTTGGAATCTTTTTTAATGAATTTTTCAAACATTCCTTTTTTATTAACCATTATTATTGTAGGACACAGAGACTTATTCTCTATGCTTTGAAGAAGGCTATTTAATTCACCTATCCATTTTTCATTCAAATCTCCTTCAAATCCAAAGACACATAAAAATGGAATTATGTTTTCCCAAACTTTTTGTGTTTCATATCGAAACTTATCTCCAAAATACTTTTCCATATGAAAGCAGTACCCTCTCTTTGGAATCTTTTTTAATGTTAAAAGATCTTCTTTGAATTTTTGAAAAGTCAAATTAGATGTGACACAAAAAACTCCAACTAAAGTTTCAATTGGATATATTCCTTTATCATCAAAAATTTTTAGGGTATTTCTATTTGTCAAAACAATATCCAATTGGGGCGACTGCTCACCTAAAATATTTACAACATTACCACCACGAAATATCTTATAATGATTGTCAAGGTAGTTATTTAAGAAGTCTTTTGTAAATAGCTCACAGAGTTCACCTTTATCCGCTGAATTTAGTCCTGGTCTTTGATGCGACCTGAATTTGATATCCAATTGATCAGACAAGCCATTTAAATAGTTCTTGAAAAACATTCCTGTTAATTTAATTGAATAGTAAGTTGCACACAATAAGTAGTTGTTTTCGATGGCAAGGAGTTAGAGTTTCGAACTGTGCCTGATTTTTTGATAGAGTTTGTTACTCTTCCAATACCGATTTCTCTATTCTAAATAAACATCTGCATACAAACGATTATAAGTATCTCTTTGTCTAACATGACAGCTAACTCTGATACCGAAAGTCTTCAAATGTTGTAACGTGTAACCTGTATTGTTAGATGCGACAGAAACAGTTTCGTAACTATTGTAACGAAATTTATTATGTCGTCCAATATGCGTTACATTTATTTGAAATGTCGCATTGTTCAACACATTTATTACCGGACCTATAGCTGTATCTAACATTTTATTTTGTTCTCTTTTTGCCTTTTGGTTTTAATATTCTCTCTTGTTCTTTTTGCTCGAGGTTTTTAATTGTCGAGCCAATTTCATCTGCTGATCCAGCAATTCTGTTTAAATTCTTTAATGAGTCGTCAAATGGAGTTGCTGAATAATTTTTAAATGAATACCTTATTTTATGGTCTATCTCGCTCCATCCTTCTTCAAAAATTGTTCTAACTTGTATTTCTGCGAAGTAATTTTCTTTTGTTAGGCTGGTTGAAACTATGTAATGAACTGATCTGTAGCCCTTCTTATGCTTTTCTTGTTTGCAGCCAATGCCTTTGCACATTTTTACAAATTCTTCTTCGTCACCTTCTCTGTAATAATGTGTTGGAGTTTCTTCGTCTTTTAGTGAAAACATGCCGATTACAAAATGATGTATGCCATATATATCATTTTTAAATATGTGCAGGGCACGAATTCCTATAAGATCTGTAATTTCAGTACGATAATTTTGAATTGTTATTTCTCGGTTGGGATTTTCTAACTTTTTACGAATTATTTTTTCTATAAGCCCATTGGCATCTTTTATTCTATATCTCACAGAATGAACTCCTATATCTCTTGCCTCTTTAGAAAACAAAATGTCAACAATAGCTTTTGCAGAGTGTTGCAATTTTGATTTGAGTGAAGCATAGTTGTTGTAAATCTTAACTAGATCGTCCCAAACAAGACCGGTCTTGACAAAGTCGGCTGACTTAATTCCGTAACGGGAAAGAAATTGTTGCTTAGGTAATAAAGAGTCTGCCGAAATGATTGTTTGTCGTTTCGGCTTTGTCACATTCTTTATAGGTTTCTTAATTTTCAATCTGAAAATTCAAAATATATCGTTAATCAAAAAATACCACTTTGTCTATACTTTTCTTCTAGTCTAAAACAGCATCAAATCTTCTTCTCAATATACTAACTAAAAGTTTGAGGTTTTCCCCCTGAGATTTAATTAAATATCAACTTTCCTAAATCCCGTCAAAATATTCTAATTTATAAAAGTAATAATCCCCTCATCATTTTTAGAAGCCTCTGCATATACTTCCTGCACTTTCTTAAAATATTCCGCCAAGTATTCAAGCTCGTATTCGTTTTCCCAAATGCTAGGGTACACTTCAAGCTCCGTCATTTTTTTAGGGTCATATCGTTTGGCAAGTTCTTCGGCTGTAATGGCGGCAATTGCTGCATGCAGTTCTTTTACTTGTTCAGGTGTAAGGTAGTGGCCGGGCCCATAGCCCAGGTCTTGTTCTTCATCTATTACCTGTCCACTAAATAATACACGGGTCAGCGGATGGTTGTTGGCATTCTCCATATTCTGGCCGGTCAACAAAAATATTATGCCATCCCATGCTTTATCTATGTGTGATAATTTCGGGTCTCCTTCTTCAGTTTCATCATCATAGAGCCTGCTGTCCAAAAGAGAACTGTCTTTCAGGTATTCATCAAGTTCAGTTCTTGTTACCCGTAGTAAGTTGCCCGCCATACCCATAAGCCAAAAGTTGTTTTAGTTTTTAAATTGCAATAACTGCTACTAAAATTAATGTATTAATCCATTCGGTTTACGCCGTTGCTGTTGCTAAATATTCAAACTTATTGGCATTTTGTGATTTACACCAACAAGATGAATTAAGGGAATAACGAATAAAAAAATGGGGAAATTCGCAAATGCTCAATAGAATTACAGGACGTACAAGAGTGCGACGCAACAGACGATGATAGTAGCACTGTCAGTTGGTAAATAATTTTACTTCAACCTCTTCTTAAAATCCAAATCATTTGCCTGTAATGTCTCTTCAGCAATTTCGTAACCTGCATCTGCATGTCGTATCACTCCCATGCCAGGGTCGTTCCGTAATACACGGCGCAATCTTGCTTCGGCATCATCGGTACCATCGGCAACGATCACCATTCCGGCATGTATGCTATAACCCATACCTACTCCACCGCCATGGTGCAGGCTTACCCAACTGGCGCCGCCTGCTGTATTTACTAATGCATTTAAAATAGGCCAGTCGGCTACGGCATCGCTACCATCCAGCATGGATTCTGTTTCCCGGTTGGGACTGGCTACAGAGCCGGTGTCTAAATGATCCCGCCCAATTACGATGGGTGCTTTTACTTTGCCGGTACGAACGAGTTCATTAAAAGCAAGACCTGCTTTTTCTCTTTCGCCCTGCCCGAGCCAGCAGATGCGGGCCGGTAATCCCTGGAAGGCAATTTTTTCTTTGGCCATCTTCATCCAGCGGAGCATGCCTTTGTTATGCGGAAACATATTCATGATGAGTTCGTCGGTTACTGCAATATCATTGGGGTCGCCACTTAGGGCTGCCCAACGGAACGGGCCTTTGCCCTCGCAAAATAATGGACGGATATAGGCGGGGACGAAACCAGGAAAGGAAAAGTTTTTAGTTTGTAGTTCGTGGTTTGTAGTTGGGCTCATGCGTACTTCATGTTCTCTTGCACGGGCACGGATGTTATTTCCGTAGTCGAATGTGATGGCACCCATTTCCTGCAGGTCTTCCATGAGCGATACATGATAGTAAATGCTTTCGTAACTGCGTTCGAGATATTCTGTTGGATTTTTTTCACGCAATACATTCGCTTCTTCATTGGTGAGTGTATTGGGAATATATCCATACAGCGGATCATGCGCAGAGGTTTGGTCGCTGAGTGTATCCGGTACTACTTCTCTTTTGATAAGGCGTTGTAATAATTCTACTGCGTTGCAGCAAACGCCAATGCTCCTTGCCTTTCCTTGTGCCTTGTATTCTTGTGCCTTGTTTATGGCTTCATCAATGTTGGTATATTTTTCATCGAGGTATTTTGTTTCGATGCGTTTGTCTATGCGCCATTCTTCTACTTCGGCAATGAGGGCAACACCTTCGTTCATCGTTATTGCCAATGGTTGTGCACCACCCATGCCACCGAGTCCGGCGGTTACATTGAGTGTGCCTTTTAATGTTCCATCATAGGCGGCGGTTTCAATGATCTCGTCGTCATTGGCATCATATTTTTTCTCCGTTGGTTTGGTGGAGAAATGTTTGGCGGCTACAGCGGCGTATGTTTCGTAAGTGCCTTGTACAATACCCTGGCTGCCGATGTATATCCAACTGCCGGCTGTCATTTGGCCGTACATCATTAATCCTTTTTTTTCTAACTCATCAAAATGTTGCCAGTTGGCCCAGTTGGGTACGAGTTGCGAATTGCTGATGAGTACCCGTGGCGCATCTTTATGTGTTTTTAATATACCAACGGGTTTGCCGGATTGAATGAGGAGTGATTCATCGTTCTCTAATATTTTCAAAGCGGCGATAATATTATCGAGTGCTTCAAAGTTGCGGGCCGCTTTGCCTCTTCCTCCATATACTATTAAATCGTCGGGACGTTCTGCCACTTCGGGATCGAGGTTGTTGAGTAACATTCTTAATGCTGCTTCCTGTATCCAGCCTTTACAACTTAGCGTTGAACCGGTAGGGGTTTTATACTTGATGGCGTCGTAGCGGCTTGTGAGTGTACTCATATTTATATGTTGAATTTTGAATGTTGAATGCTGAATAAAACTGTATTAAACAATTGTTTAAAATACAACATGCAACATTTAGCATTATTGCTACAAAAGTCGTTATTATCCGATAAAAAAGTTAACTTAAAATATTAAACCAACTGCTATGAGTATTCACATTAGTGCAAAAAAAGGAGAAATTGCACCCATCGTATTAATGCCGGGTGATCCGCTTCGGGCAAAATACATTGCCGGCAACTTTTTACAGGATGCAAAACTGGTGAGCCAGACCCGCAACATCTTTTATTATACGGGAAATTATAAAGGCAACCCCATTACCATCGGTGCCAGTGGTATGGGCTGCCCTTCTATTGGTATTTATTCGTACGAATTGTACAATGAGTACGATGTGGATTGCATTATCCGAATTGGTACCTGCGGTGCTTATACTACCGACCTTAAATTATTTGACCTGATCAATGTGGACAGGGCTTTCAGCGAATCTACTTATGCGCTGCATGCTTTTGGTTATAACAACGATCATTTATACCATGAAGGAAAAGCCTATGCAGTTATTAATGATACGGCACAGGAAATGAATTTGAATGTGCAGGCAGCGGCAATACACTCCAGCGATGTTTTTTACCGGGCCGAACAAAGCACCCCGGATATTGCTGCTACCAATAATTGTGTGGCGGTGGAAATGGAGGCATTTGCATTATTTGCAAATGCGAAGTATTTGAAGAAATCGGCGGCTACTTTATTAACGGTATCGGATATTATTCCTACGCATGAACAGATATCGGCGGAGGAAAGAGAGAAGGCTTTGTTGCCGATGATGGAGTTGGCGTTGGAGAGTGCGGGAAGGCTGTAATTTTCGGAGTCTTTGTGATGCCGAGGAAGGGACATCTCAGAGATTTAAACTGATTGCTACTGTTTTAAAAAGTTACCTATAATTTATTATTCTTGAGATACCTCCTGCGTCGGTATGACAAGAGTCATTCTTCATTCGGAGTCTTTGTCATGCCGAGGAACGAGGCATCTCAGAGATTAAATCCACTGTAAACAAAACGTTTGAGATACCTCCTTCGTCGGTATGACAAGAGTCGCTTACACTCATTCTCTTTTAATCACTTCTTCAGGAGGCCAACCACCACAAACAGAAGGATTAAGAAATGTCCAGTCTGGATTAGTAGTCTTAATCAAGTCAAGTTTCTTTTGTCTTCTCCAGCCTTTTATTTCTTTTTCTCTTGCAATAGCGTTGTTGATGTATGGAAAGTATTCAAAGTAAATAAGATTGTAACAATAATATTTTCCTGCGAATGTTTGGGGCTGACCTCTGTTAGCCCAATGCTCTATTAAACGTTGAGGAAGATTATTGGTAACACCAGTGTATAGAACTGTTCGTTCCGGATTAGTTACAATGTAGATGTAATAATGGTGCTGTTTGTAGATGAATACCATAATTTTCTCAAGGTTATGGTCTTTGAGATACCTCGCTTTTCTCGGTATGACAAAAAAGTCGTTTTACTTTCGGAGTCATTGTCATGACAAGAAACCCTAATGATCAGAAAATCCTTCATATCCGCTGTTCAACATTATTCCTTTGCTTGCTGCAAATTCATTCACCTTCTCTACAAACGAAAAATCTTTGATGATGCCGGATACTTTGTTGATGTCGTCAGCAAAAATTCTGTCTTCGCTGGCGAAGCCTACGAACTGGCGAACATAATCATGCGCAAATTCTAATAACGCCGAACTTTTTAACGGGCTTCGGAATTCTATGGCCTGGCAGGCGGATAATAATTCAATGGCCATGATGTATTCCAAATTATCTAATACCCTATTTAATTTTCTGCCACTGATGCTGCCCATGCTAACATGATCTTCCTGTCCTAACGAAGTGGGAATACTATCCGCACTGGCAGGAAAGCATAATGTTTTATTTTCTGTTACCAATGCCGCCGTAGTGTATTGTGGGATCATAAAGCCGCTGTTCAATCCAACATCTTTCATTAATAACATGGGTAAGCCCCATTTACCTTCGAGTAATAAATAACAACGGCGGTCGCTGATGTTGCCAATTTCGGCAGCAGCAAAACAGCAATAGTCTAATGGTAAGGCCATTGGTTGCCCGTGGAAATTGCCACCACTGATGGTATCCTGTGCGTCAAAAATGATGGGGTTATCTGTAACGGCGTTCAATTCTATTTCTGTCAGTTCTTTTAAATGTAACCAGGCATTTCGGCTTGCGCCATGCACTTGCGGCATACAACGAAGGCTGTAGGGATCTTGTACTCTCCCACAATCCATATGACTTTGCATGATGGCGGAATCTTGTAATAACAATCTTAATCGCTGTGCAACTAATTTGTTTCCGGTAAATGGCCGCAGGTTATGCAATCGTTCATCAAAAGGAGCTTTGGTACCAGTCAATGCTTCCAAACTCATTGCACCAATTATATCTGCTGCTTCCAAACAATTGTGCATTCGTTGCACTGCTTTTACAGCGAATGATAAAATGAATTGTGTGCCATTGATGAGAGCTAATCCTTCTTTGGGGCCGAGTTGTATAGATGATAATTGAAATTGTTTAAGGACATCTTGTGCCTTGTGTCTTGTGCCTTTATAAAAAACTTCACCTAAACCTATTAATGGTAAAAATAAATGCGACAGCGGTGCCAAGTCACCACTAGCTCCTACACTACCCTTTTCCGGAACCACGGGAATTACATCGTTTTCAATATGCCAGATTATTCTTTCTAAAGTATTTAACTGTACACCACTAAAACCCTGTGCCAGTGCATGCACTTTAGTGATGAGCATCAGTTTGGCCACTTCAACCGGAATCGGATCACCCACTCCTACACTATGGCTTTGTAAAATTTTATATTGTAAGGTGGCTGTATCTTCTCTTGAAATAGCAGTATTGGCCAATATGCCAAAACCGGTGTTAACGCCATATACAGTTATGCCGTCATCCACAATTTGCTGAACCGATTGTTGACTTGCCTTAATGGCCTGAATAGCTTTATCGTTGAGTACAGCTTTTAATTTGCCCGCAGCAATAGCAAGTACTTTGTTAACAGTAAGCGTATCAATTCCGTAATTAAAAGTTGAGGGCATAGCAGGCAGTTAAAGGCTGCAATTTAAAAGATTTGAAGCACTGTGTATATAATAATAAATGGTGCAACCAAATAGAGATTGCGTTTATCTTTACACTCTAATCCACAACCAAGAAAAAAAATTACGATGCGCCAACTCTTACTACTGCTCCTGGTTAGTTGCTGCTCTATAACCAGTATTGCACAAGCCCCTACTAAAGAATCAAACAAAGCAGCAAAGGAAGCTGCTAAAGAAGAAAAAGAAGCCAACAAACAAGCCTCCAAAGTAGCTATCAGTGGTACAGGCTGTACGGTGGAAGTATTTTGTTTTCCCGGCCGTTTTGATGCGTATGACCTGGAAGATGGGGCTACCGTATATGCGGATGATTGCGTTAAAGATGGAATTACCTGGGGTATTTATCTGGTAAAATTAGTTGCGCCGGTTAACAATTTAGATGCAGCAGAAGATACGGTTATTACCTACCTCGATTTTATGAAATTGGATAATGGCATTGTAAAATCAAAAGGGTATGACAAGGGCCATTCATTAAATAAAGATGAAACGACAAGAGGTGTATATGATAAATGGGAAGATGTAGACAAAGAGAAATGGGAAGTGAAGGCCTGGACCAATGGAAAATTTATTGGTGTATTATATGTACATAGTGCCAAAGAGTTACCGGAGAAAAAAGTGGAACTGTTTCTCGAAGGTTTACGTTTCCCCGGAATGAAATAATTAATAATCTTAACAACTGTTTTCTGTTTCCGTTTACCTGAATCCTATTTTTGCAACATGTTCATTTATAAAATATTTTTCCTTTTTGCGTTTCTCGTTAGCAGCGGAACAGCTTATAACCAAAGCCTGAAAAAATATACGATCAGCAAATCAGGTTGTTCGCTTTATAACTACTGCCTGATGAAATTTGAAATGGCGAAGAGCCAGGATTCATCTATTGTATATACAGGAGAATGTGTGAACGAAGGAGTTACCTATGGTATCATCTGCGTTAAATTATTAAATCCGCTTACCGATCTTGCTGCTGCGGAAGATTTGCTAGTTTCTTATTCCGATTACCTGAAAGATGGTTTTGAAATTGTAAAAGCAACCGGCTATGGTAGGGGTCATTTTTTGAATAATGATCAAAACACCCGTGGTATAATTGATTATTGGGAAGACAAGAAAAAAAACTTCTGGAAAATAAAAGCCTGGACGGATGGAAAGACCATCGGCTTTTTATATGTGTTCAGTAAAAAAGAATTGCCCGAAGGAAAAGTGAATGTGTATTTGGATAGCTTCAGGATGCCGGGAATGTAGGGCGAAGAGTCGGGAGTTTGGAGTCAGGAGACGGGAGACAATTCAAAAAAGGTCCTTTTTTAGTTCGCCAAAAAGCATATATCCCCTATCTTTGCCGCCTCTTAAAAGGCCCGGTAGCTCAGCTGAATAGAGCACAAACCTTCTAAGTTTGGGGTCATTGGTTTGAATCCAATCCGGGTCACAAAAGCGAGGTCAATACGGCTTCGCTTTTTTACTTTTACCGAAATTTCAATGGCGATGGACGTTAAAATTGAAGAAAGCTGGAAGAATGTACTAAAAAGCGAATTCAGCAAACCTTATTTTCCGCAGATTCCATTGCACATCAAAACAGAAAAGTCACAAGGCAAAACCATTTACCCACCCGGCAGTTTAATTTTTAATGCATTCAATACAACTCCTTTCGATAAAGTAAAAGTGGTAATTCTTGGGCAAGACCCTTACCATGGAAAAGGGCAGGCACACGGACTTTGTTTTTCGGTACAATATGGAGTACCACCTCCACCCTCTTTATTAAATATTTTTAAAGAATTGCAGGATGATATTGGGATTGAAATTCCCAATCATGGTAATCTTACCCATTGGGCAGAGCAGGGAGTGTTTTTATTAAATGCATCCTTAACGGTAAGAGCAGGGGAACCGATGAGCCATGCAAAAATTGGCTGGGCACAATTCACCGATACAGTTATTAAAACGATCTCTGCACAAAAGAAGCATGTAGTGTTTTTATTGTGGGGAAAATTTGCGCAGGAGAAAAGAGTGTTGATAGATGAATCGAAGCATTTGATTTTACGTTCTGTTCACCCCTCTCCGCTTTCTGCTTATGGAGGATTTTTTGGATGCAAACATTTCTCCAAAACAAATGAGTATTTATCCAGCAAGGGAATTGACCCGATAGACTGGTCTTTATAATTAAATAAACGTTATGCTGATTCCACATGATCTGATACTTGAAACTGACAAAGTGCTGTTGCGTTCTATTGAAGAAAGTGATTATGCAGCTTTTCTTGCATTAGCGAAACAAGATTATGATATGTGGTATTATTTTTCTTATCATCTCGGCAATGAAGCACAATTAAAAACCTGGATGGAGATGGCTTTTGCAGATAAGAAAGCAGAAACCCGTCGCCCTTTTACCATTATAGATAAAGCAACATGTAACATTGCTGGCAGCAGCAGCATCGGAAATATTTCTTATCATGATCTGCGTTTTGAAATCGGCTGGAGTTGGTTAGGTCCTGCATTTCGTAGTACTGGAATAAACCGACATGCGAAATTTGCCATGATGAATTATGGTTTTGAAAACTTAAACTTGGAAAGAGTAGAATTTAAAACAGATGTTGAGAATGCAAGAGCAAGAAAAGGATTAGAAAAGATTGGTGGTATTGAAGAAGGCATCTTGCGTAGTCATATGACCATGTGGAATAATCGCCGCCGTACTTCCATTTATTACAGCATATTAAAAAATGAGTGGCCGCAATTAAAACAAACTATTTTTAGTGATATAAAAACTTTATGACCATCATCAAAAATATAATCGGACGCATTTGGGCAGTATGGGGCATACTGAGTTTTGTTGGTACATTCCTTATTGTTTTTATTCCAACGATGTGTACCTACCTGATACCCGATCCAAAAGGTTCCGACATCTTTATTAAAATGTCGAGAATATGGATGCAGGTTTGGCTCACCTTAGTTGCCTGTCCGTTGAAAGTAAAAGGCCGTGAAAATTTTGCAACCGGAAAAGCCTATATCGTAACCTGCAATCATAATTCCTTATTGGATATTCCTCTCTCCTGTCCTTTTATTCCCGGCCCTAATAAAACTATTGCAAAAACTTCATTTACAAAAGTGCCCTTATTTGGTTGGTTTTATAGAAAGGGCTCTGTGTTAGTAGATAGAAAAAGTGAAATAAGCCGGCGAAAAAGTTTTGAGGAAATGAAGCGGGTATTGGCAATGGGTATGCATATGTCCATTTATCCCGAAGGCACCCGCAACAGAACAAAGGAGCCGTTAAAAAAATTTTATGATGGGGCATTTAAATTAGCCACCACTACGGGCAATGCTGTTATACCTGCTGTGATCTTTAACACCAAAAAAGCATTGCCGGTTAATAAACCGTTCTACTTTTTACCACATAAATTAGAGATACATTTTCTGGCACCCATTGAAACAGGAAATTTAAACTCCGACCAATTAAAAGAAATTGTATTTACCACTATGCAGAATTACTATCTGCAACATCAACCTTAAAAATTGGTGAAGAAACGGGTACGGTTGATCCTTAGATCCTGTAACACCGCTGCTTTTGGACTGATGGTAAAATTGAAGGAACGATACAAACCAATTGGTGTAACATTGATAGACATTTGCCAGCAGTGCATTTCCCTGTTGATCGACATTTGGAATGTTTGGAGTTTGCGGGTATCAAAATCGTAATAACCATTCATGGTAAAATTCCATTTAGGCGTTAAACTAAAACTGCCACTGAAGTTTACGTTAGAACTTAAATCTTTATCAAATCTTCCCAGTCGGGGATCAAAACGATTGGAGAAGAATAATGAATAGCCCAATGTTACAGACCAGGGTACATTAAAGTCAACAAACTCAGAAGGGTTTTGCTGCATATAATTCAACAACTGTTGTTGGTCTGCAACGAGGTTCGGATCATCCAGCATGGCTTCAGCATCTTTTTTTCGTTGCTCCTCTTTTGCCGCATCTCTTGGTTTACTTTTAAAACTGGTACTTACAGAAACACTTGCAGATGACAACCGACCTATATTAAATTTTCCATCCTGCCATACAAACCTGTTAATATCCAGTCCCTGAGCATTGACCTGGTACGGTGTTAATATTCCTTGCGCCGTTATATTTATTTTTTCAAATAAGGTGGAGCGGATATACAGATTAAATGGATATAGTCTCATTGAGTCTTGTAAAAAATTATAGCCGCTATTGAAACCATAACCATCAATTAACCTGATTTTCTTGATGGCATTTTCACCGGTATCTTTTTTAGACCGCCATTTCATTTCAACATTGTTATCCACCCCAAAACTGATACCACCCGTTCTTCCCTCTGAATAACCGGGATATAATGCTCCGCTATACTGAGAAAAACGGTAAGCAATACCCGGTGCCACTGTATCTGTAAAGTAATTGCCCTTAGAAAGGTCGGGACGATAATTAAAACTTAGCGAAGGCCTTATCACATGACGAAGTGCAATAATCCTTGATTTTTTAAACTGATAGGTTCCGAAAATGGCGGTGTTGAAACCTAACGAAAATCCTACCTGGTGATCGGTATAAAATCCTTTGGTAATTGTAGTATCTGCTTTTTGTGTGGCGGTATTCCATTTGCGGCGAAACTTCTGCGCTATCCACACACTCGAATACGAAACAGAAGGTGAAACAATTATAGCACCTCCGAGTATTGGCGGCAATGATAAGGTGATCGGAAAATTATGTTGTGCACCCCATTGCAAAGTATCGATCAATCTTTTAAATGAAAATGCGGTATCGTAAAATGAAAACTGGTTTCTGAAATTACCATTGTAACCAACACCTAATTTTTCATACCATTTTGGTGTGCCTGCACTATTTTTTCTTTCAAATGGATACAAGGTACTTACTGTGAAACCTGCATCCGGTAAGCTTACACTTATTAAACGCAAAGCATTATTCTGATTATGATTAGCACTCAGCGTAAGATTATACGGCTTGCCTGCCCATGTTTTTGAATATGCAATAGAGGAACCCAATAGGTTTTGAAAATTCTGCTGAGTGTTATTTGTAATTAGCTCATTATACCTGGTGGATTGTGCCTGCACATTGGCTGTAAATGTAGTTCCCGGTCTTGCCTTACTATCAACGGAGTGATTCCAGTTAATAGAAAAATTATTGCTTTTGCGAAAATCCGGATCGCCTTTAAAATTTTGTTTAGAATTTAACAGGCCGATATTGAATGCACCGCTGTACCGGTATCGTTTTCTATACGTTGGATTAAGGTTTAACGCCCAGCCACCATACGAGTAAATATTTCCATACACTTTTGCATCCCAATATTCACTTAATACTTTATAGTAGCCCAATCCTTCTAATCCCAACCCAAATTGTTCGCTAACGGCAAATCGTGGTGGCAACAAGCCTGAATGGCGGCCCTGACTCAATGGGTAAAAACCAAATGGCAGATAAATGGGAATAGGTACATCTTCAAACTCCAAGTGTGCCGGTCCGGATACCGCCAGTTTTTGGTTGATCACTTTCATTTTTGGAGTTACAATAGAAAAGTGAGGATGATCGAGATTACAAGTGCTAAACCTTGCTCTTTTAATAAACGTGGTATTCGCATCCACCTTTTTTGCAGTCTCTCCAAAAACTATAAATTCTCCCTGCGAAGTATAGGTATTTTTTGTAAGCCCGACTTGCGATTTGAAATTATAACGGATCGTATCGCTGGTAAACTCACTTTCACCACTTTTAAATCGGGCTTCTTCCGTAATTGCTCCTGTACTATCTTTTGTATTAACAGCAGTTACTATTTGTGTCGCCTGGTCCACTTCTACTTTTGGAGCGGTAAGTGTAATGTCCTGGTATTCCGTTTTTGTTTTTCCATACAAGATGATTTTCTTTTCCTGTACCAATGCCACGGCAGAATCTTCTGCTGCATACTTTAAAGGTGCTGCTAAAGAGTCCTTGGAAATTTTTAGACTAAAAGTGTCTGTTTTTTGAATGATACCGCTGGTATCACCTACTGGCAATTTTGTAGTATCTGCGTTCGTTAATGGTAAGGGCCGGAGTGTATCTTTTTTTAAAAGGGGTGTTGTGGTATCTGAAGCAGATGTTAAAAGACTGCGAAAATCATGGCCACTGATACCGTTAGCAGCTGTTTTCCACGTCAATGTGAAAAATAACAGTGCAGTCAGTATCCCGTATAAGAAGATTTTTGGCCTAAATTTGTACAGTTGCATCATCAGGTAGGTGGCAAATGTAAATCTTTATCAGGTAGGCTTCATTCCACTGACCGCAAACTATTTGTGAATATTCCGGCAACCCATTAAAAAAGGAAAAACCATGATTAAACGAACCGTTCTCTTCTTTCTGGTCGCTGCTTTTTGCCTGAGCTTTTTTTCTTTTGATAAAACAAGCCCGGACAGGATACAACAAAAAGCTATTAAAACTATCATAATTGACCCGGGCCATGGAGGACACGATGCCGGCGCAAAAGGTCAATACTCTTACGAAAAAGATATTTGCCTTGATGTGTCCTTAAAAGTTGGGGCGATGATCGAAAAGCAATTCCCTGACATCAAAGTATTATATACCCGCAAAACGGATACTTATCCCGCATTACATGCCCGGGCCAATTTTGCTAATGAAAACAAGGGTGATCTTTTTCTATGCATCCATGTGAACTCTGCACCTATGAAAAGAGTGTCGGAACAAATAGGCACCAAAAAAGTAACGTATTATGTTGGCAAGGGTAAAAACAGGAAGAAAAAAACAAAAGACGTTCCTCAATACCGCTATTACAATTTACCCAGTACTGCTAAAGGAACAGAAACTTATATATGGGGGGCTGGTAAAACAGACGATAAAGAACTGGCCGTTCGGGAAAATGCTTCCATGCTTACAGAAGATAATTACAAAGAAAAATATGGTGAGCTTGACCCTACCTCACCGGAGTTTATTGCTCTTAGTTTATTAAAAACAAAGCAATACTTTAAACGTAGCGCTACGCTGGCTGGCTATGTACAAGATGAGTTTGTAAAAGTGGGCCGTGTAGACAGGGATGTGAAACAACGTCCGGTTGGTATTTGGGTATTACAAGCTACTGCCATGCCGAGTGTATTGGTAGAAACGGGTTTTATTTCAAACCCTGAAGAAGAGAAATACCTGAACAGCGAGGAGGGACAAAAAGAACTTTCTACTTGTATTTTAGAAGCATTAAAAAAATACATTGCCTGGCTGGAAGAAAAACAGGAAACGGATATAAAAGACAGCAATACACAAAGCAGCAGCCCTTTACCTGAATTGGATGCTAAAGCTTTTCTTGAAATGATTGAACATAAAGAAAAGCAAGGAAGAACTAAATAGTAAAAACATCGGATATTTATAAGAAGAGGCAAACCTGGGTTTGCCTCTTCTTATTTTGATAAATGCCTCTCATTTAAACGATTAAAAAAAAAATGGCTAATTTGCCTTTTGTTATCGGCCTTAAGCCCCAAAAGAAACCTAATGAAGATCAGCAACGAAACAAAAGTCGGTATTTTAACTATCACCGCCCTTACCATTCTCATATTGGGTTTTAATTTTTTGAAAGGCAAAGACACTTTCAATAAAACCAAAAAAGTCTATGCTGTATTCAGCAATATGGGCTCCCTCGAAAAATCAAATGAAGTAAAGATTAACGGGTTACCGGTAGGAAAAGTATATGATAACAGGGAGCTGGATAAGAATGTAAGCGGCGTAATAATAACTATTAATCTTACAAGAGATATTAATATCCCCGATAATTCGGTTGCCTATATCGGTTCAACTTTAGTAGGTGCATCTCACATAGTAATAGAAATGGGAGATTCGAAAACTTATTTAAAAATTGGCGATACACTACAAACACGGGAAGAAAGTGGACTACTCTCGCAAGTATCTGCACAGATAAATCCCACACTCACTAAAGTAAGAAGTACACTTGATACATTGGCACAAACATTAAGTGGTGTTAATGGCCTATTGAATGCTGACGCAAAAATTAATTTACAACAAACCTTTGCCAACCTTAACCGTGCCAGTAGCGCCTTAAATGGTTTATTGGATAATCAATCAGGCGCATTAGCGGGTACACTTAGAAATACAGAGAACCTTACCGCTGCACTAAATAAAAACACGGATAATATTACCAGTACAGTAGGTAATTTTAAAACAGCTTCGGAAAAATTAGCTGCTATTGAAATAAAACCTACTATTGATTCGCTGAATGCAATGATCAGTCAATTGAAAGGAGCCGTTGCTAAAATATCCAGTAAAGAGGGAACATTAGGTGCATTGATCAATGATCGTACCTTATACAATAAATTGAATGATGCTATTCTTAGCGCAGAAATATTAATGGATGATCTGCGTACTAATCCTAAACGCTACGTTAATTTATCCATCTTTGGCAAAAAAGATAAAGACGGCCCGATAACTTCGCCAGCGAAAAAAGATACTATTCCCGGTGGGAATAAATAATGCGACACAACAAAACATTTTACGGCCTTTTTGTTTGCGGGTTATTATTATCGGCAATAATTTCTCCGGCACAGGTTGTTACTCCTACTGCTGCGGCTCCTTCGGAAGATAGTTTGCTTACCGTTTATATTTTACCCGGTGTACGAAAATTGGAATTCAGGAAAGTGGACACCGTTCAATTAACTATACTGGCCGGAAATGTAAAGTTGAAGCAAGGAACCAGTTTATTCTATTGCGATAGTTGTGTTATAAATAATAACAACAAAACATTTGAAGCCTGGGGCAAAGTGCATATTAATGATGCGGATACTACTAATATCTATTCTAATCATCTTCGATACCTGATTGACAGAAGACTTGCTTTTCTTGACGGAGCTGTTCGGTTAACTGATGGAAAAGGAACACTAACTACTCCAGATTTGGAATACGATATGACCACCAACATCGGCATTTACAAACATGGAGGTAAAGTAGTCAACAAAAAAACTGTGTTAACAAGCAAAGAAGGCTGGTACTATGGAGGATTAAAAGATATTTATTTTAAGGACAACGTAATATTAAAAGATCCCGCCTATGATATCACAACTGATTCGTTAATGTACAATACACAAAATGGATTGGTTCGTTTTATTGCACAAACATTGATAAAAGATAGTAGCGGAAGAACGATAGAAACTAAAGATGGTTTTTATAATCTGCAAACCGGCAAAGCAGAGTTTGGACAACGACCAATTATCAGAGATGGAAAAATTTCTATAGTTGGTGATAATGTTGCTTTTGATGATAGTACAGGTACCTCCCAGGCAAGAGGTAATGTAATAATCGTTGACTCTGCACAGGGCACCACCATCATTGCAGGTGAAGTATTCAGGGATAATAAACGGGATCGGATATTGGCCACCCGTAAACCATTGATGATCTTAAAGCAAGACAACGATTCTATTTATATAACTGCCGACACTTTATTCTCTGCCCGCCTCTCTGATTTGTATGCGACCAAAGATTCGGTGGTGAAAGACACGGTGAAGGGAACTAAGGTAGTAACAGTAAATAATACAAAAGATAGTACGAACAGGTACTTTGAAGGCTATCGCAATGTTCGCATTTTCTCCGATTCATTACAAGCTGTTGCAGATAGTGTTTTTTATTCTTTCAGAGATTCAACCTTCCGGCTTTTTCAAGATCCCGTTATTTGGGCTAAGGAAAGCCAGATAACAGGTGATACAGTATTTGTTTTTACTAAAAATAAAAAGGCTGATAAAGTAAAAGTGTTTGAGAATAGCTTCCTGGTAAATAAAATGGATAACGAAATATTCAACCAGATCAAATCCTCCCGTATGGATGGTTATTTTAATAACGGCAACATCGATTCCGTTCGGGCCAATGGCTTTGCAGAGTGCATATATTATATACAGGATGAAGACAGTGCCTATACCGGCATCAATGAATCCAAATCAGACATTATTGATATTTATTTTAGTGAACAGGCATTGCGTAAAGTAGTTTTGAGAAGTAATGTCACCGGTACCATCTGGCCTATCCGGCAAAAGACTCCATCAGAAATGCGGCTCCCCAATTTTAGTTGGTTAGAAGAGAGAAGACCAAAGACGAAGTACGAACTATTTTAAAATTGCTGCTGGTTATTGTTCAATAGCAATCGTCAACTAATAACATTTGCATTTCCTTTAGACTTCGGGGCATCATTTTTCGTTATGCTGATAGCAAAAACAATCACCATGAAAAGAATACTTTTAATCGCCATCACTATTACTGCTATTGGTTCATTTAGCACAGCATCAGCACAAGATTATAAAACTGCATTAGGTGTTCGCCTCAGCAGTTCTTCCGCAATGGTTAACAATTCTATTTCTATCAAACACTTTATTAATGAGAAAGTAGCCATCGAAGGTCTTTTGTCCTTTGGCGATCCTTTAGCTATTGGAGCATTGGTGGAGTTTCATAAACCTCTTGCTGCATCCGGTCTTACTTATTTCTATGGCGGAGGAGGTTATCTTGGTTTTGTAAAGACGTTTAATACTAATACGCAAAAAACTTCCACCGATCCCAATTTTGGTGCACAGGGTGTAGTAGGACTTGATTATAAATTCAACAATGTGCCTTTAAATATATCCCTGGATTGGAAACCAGAGTTAAACATCGTAACCGATATAAACTTTGAACCTGCCGCAATCGGCTTTACAGCCCGGTTCACATTTGGTAAATAATATTGATTATCAAAATAAATTGATCAACCCCGTCCAAATAGGCGGGGTTGTTTTTTGGGTTTAATTCACAGTTTCTCTCCTTTTTTCCACTTCCTGCAAATTATTTCTGCTTTTTGCGTTTTTGTGCAGGAATTTCTATATTTTGGGCTATCAAAACTAACGAATGCTCAAAAAGGAAAGACAGGCATACATCCTTCACCAGGTGAACCTGCACAACAAAGTCCTTTCATCACTGCTCTGTTCTGAGATAAATGTATCTGAGGATACCATTAGGCGTGACTTGCAGGAATTAGCAGATGAAGGAAAAGTGATCAAAGTGCATGGCGGTGCCCTCTCCCATTCTTTCAACCAGGTTTATTTTCCCAACAATGGTGTTTACTCACAAAATCATAAAAAAACAATTGCTGAAAAAGCAGTTGGGTTGATCAGCAATGGCATGTTTGTGCTTACGAGCGGGGGTACTACTATTATTGAAATGGCCCGTTCTCTTCCTGCCCAGTTAAAAGCAACATTTATTTCCGGTAGTATTCCGGCAATATTGGAATATATGTATCACCCAAATATTGAAGTGATATTAATTGGCGATAAAATTTCTAAAAATTCAAAGATCACTGTTGGCTCAGAAGCTATTGCCAAAATAAAGCAACTAAAAGCTGATATATGTTTCCTTGGTACGAATGCTATTGATGTGGAACATGGTATTACTGATAATGATTGGGAAGTGGTGCAGCTAAAAAGGGCCATGATAGAGTCTTCTAAAATGGTAGTGTGTTTGAGTATTGCTGAAAAAATAAATTCTGCACAACCCATCCGTGTTTGCGGACTTGATGAGATTGATATGCTGATAACAGAATTACCTGCAAACGACCCTTTACTAAAACCCTATATCGATGCCGGGGTAAAAGTGGCGTAATAAATTTTGTGAACTGCTTATTTTAAATACTAAAAAAAACAGCTATGAGAAGAATTCTTCAATTGTTTCTTTCCTTGTCACTGGTGCTGCTGCTCCTTCCACCTGCCCTGCAGGCACAGGAAAGAACAGTTTCTGGTACAATTGTATCAGAAGATAGTAAGGCTCCGTTAAGTGGAGTAACTGTACGGGTAAAAGGAACCCGTCGCATTACGCAAACGGATGCCAATGGTAAATTCTCCATTAAGGTAAATCCGGGAGAAACATTGGTGGTTACCTATGTTGGTTATGTTTCGGAAGATATAAAGCCAGGGGATGGTGCTATTGGTGTTAGTCTTAAAACCGCTGATAATACCATGGGCGAAGTTATTGTAACAGCTATGGATATTAAACGTAACCCAAGATCGTTGGGCTACTCTACTCAAACTGTGAGTGGCGATGTAATTCAAGAAACTCAAAGAGAAAACTTCCTGAATAGCTTACAGGGTCGTGTGGCTGGTTTAACATTGGATCAAACTTCTGGTTTGGCCGGTGCCTCCTCCTCTGTGGTGCTTCGTGGATTCAACTCATTATCATTAAGCAACCAACCTCTCTATGTAGTAGATGGTGTTGTGTTAGATAACTCCACTATGAGTGAAACTTCTGGTGGTGGTACGGGTCTTGGACTTGCATCAGACAGATCGAATAGAGAAAGTGATTATCAAAATCGTATTGCGGATATTAACCCAAGCGATATTGAAAGCCTTACTGTTTTGAAAGGCCCTGAAGCAACTGCTCTTTATGGTAGCCAGGCAAGTTCCGGTGCTATTATCATTACTACAAGAAAAGCAAAGACCAATAAATTTGCCATCCAATATGATAACAGTCTTCGTTTACAAAAAATAACCCGCTACCCTGAAACATTAGATACATATAGCGCAGGAACAAACGGTGTTCCTGCTGAAATTGTTGGTAGTGGTTTCTTCAGAAGATTTGGGGCAGCCTGGCCGGAAGGCACTCAATTATTTGACAACAAAAGAAATTTTTTCCGTACAGGTACGGCACAAACACATAACCTGGGTATGGACTTTGGTTTTAAGGAATCTAAATTCAGGGTATCTGGCAGCTTCTTTGATCAAAAAGGTATTGTGCCTAATAATAACTTTAAAAGGTATAGTGCAAGAATTTCCAATACCACTAAACTGTTCAAAGAAAAACTAGAAATAATTCCTTCGTTTGCCTATACAAAATCTGAAAATGATAAAGTATTGAGAGGTGGCGGTGGTTATTTATTGAGTTTGATTATGTGGCCTGCTACAGATGATATAAGAAATTTCGAAACGCAAACAGGAGATAAAGGTGATTTGTTTGATGGTGCCTCTGCCAATGGAGAATACGATAATCCCTTATGGAATACGGCTAATAATATAGGAGGTGAAGAAGTAGAACGATTGAACTATACATTGGGTGTTAACTTAAAACCGTTTAAATGGTTATCAGTTAATGGTCGCTTTGGATATGATACCTATAATCAAAATGGATTTCTCTTTTTCCATCCACAATCTTTTTATGTTACTGCAGGCTCTGGTGGTTCATTGGATAACTATTGGAGGAGATATGCCGGTTACAATCACACTATTAATGCTACAGCCACAAAAAAAGTTGGTAAAAATATCGACCTCCGCCTGATGGGTGGAACAATGTGGCAGGATTATAAAACAGAAATGTTTGCTATCAGAGGAACAAATATTGTTGACTCTGTTGGTGGTCTATCTAATACAGGTGGAAACGGTAAAATGTATCTTACTCCCAGAGATGCTGATGGGAATGTAATACCAGGAGGAGTACCCACAATTATTGACAACAAATCTTTAAAAGCAATGCTGGGTGACTATATGGATAGCAGTTTTACCAGACCCGGCACCCGTGCAAGATTGAACAGAAATAAATTTGGCGAATACAACTATGTACTGCTACGCCAACTTGCATTCTTTGGTGAGTTTGCAATAAGCTATAAAAATTTCTTATTCTTAAACTACACCCATCGTTTTGAACAGGCTTCTACCCTGCCGGAAAAAAACCGGAGATATGATTACCCCGGCATGAGTGCCAGTCTGATATTAAGTGATATGTTCCCGGCCTTAAAAAAAGGCAACATACTTAACTATTGGAAACTCCGTGGTTCAAGAGCCAGTACGGCCCGTTTAAATAGCCCTTATTCTACACAATCCGTATTTGTAGATGCCCAGGCGAGCGGTGGCGGCTACTCCTATGGTTTTGTAAATAACAACTTTGAGCTAGAGCCTGAAAAACAAAAAACATTTGAGATGGGTACCGAGGTTCGCCTGTTTAAAAGCCGCTTCGGAATTGATATCACCTATTACAATACATTAAACGAAGGTCAGATAATTGAAGGTTTCCGTTTAAGTTATGGAACTGGGTTTGTATTGAATACACAAAATGCAGGATCTACCCGTAATAAAGGAGTTGAAATTTCTATTGATTACAGCGTATTGAAAAAGAAAGAATTTACCTGGGATATGCGTTTCAATTTCAACCGCATGAGAAATAAAGTGGTTGGATTACCGAAAAATGTTGCTGAATATTATATTGCTGAAACATGGCTTTATACAGGTAGAGGTGGTTTAACACTGGGTGGGCCTACAACATCTATCACTGGTTCTGGTTATGCAAGAAACAATGCTGGTCAAATATTAATTAACCCAGCCAATGGTTTACCAGTTATTGATGCGGTGTTTCGTGTAAGAGGCGATAGAAACCCCAACTTTACAACTGGATGGAGCAATAACTTCCGTTACAAAAACTGGAGAGTTAGTATGCTTTGGGATTTAAAGGTGGGTGGCGATATATATAATGGCAATAATGAATTGTTGACTAAAAATGGTATCAGCAAATCTACTGCTGACAGGTATGAGCCTAGAGTAGTTACAGGTGTATTGAATGATGGGTTGCAAAATTCTGCTACTCCTACTCCTAATACAATTGTGGTTATTCCTGCCTACAACGACCAGTATTATGCAACAATGCCTGTGGAAGAGTTCATTGAAAAAGGTGTAAACTGGTTCCGTCTGCGTGACCTGACAATAAATTACACATTCAGACCAAACCTTATTAAAGGGGTAAAAAGTCTTAGTGCCTTCATTACAGGTAATGATTTGATATTATTGACTAATTATAGTGGTGTTGACCCTGCCGTAAATGGTTTAACAGCCGGTGCAAGAGGTGTTGGAGGTTTTGGTTTTGATTATGGAACATTGCCTGCACCTGTGCAAATTAATATTGGCATTAAAGCATCATTCTAATTCTTTAAAAAAATGGATATGAAAAAAATAATAAATAAACTGCTTTACACCGTTGCTGCATCGGGGCTGCTTGTATCAAGCTCCTGCACCAAGAAAATTGAAGAAGCATATCTAAATCCTAACGCATTGGTAAAACAACCTATCGAACAGCTTTTACCCGGCGTTATTGCCAACATGGTAGTTTCTGCCTCGGCCAATGGTAATTTTTACGGCACTCAAAGGGACGGAACTTATATTGGGCGGTTCATTCAAAATTTTGCCCAAAACTCAACTGGAAGCCAGTACGACCAGATGGGTGATAATTTTGTAAATAACAGTGACCTCTTAGGTGATGTGTGGGCAATGCACTATTATGGACATGGTCAAAATATCAGCCGCATTATAGAATGGGGTACTGAAGAAAAGAAATGGGATTATGTGGGGGTTGCACATGCCATCAGGGCTTGGGGATTTTTAACTGTGGCCGATATACATGCCAATGCAATTATAGTAACTGAAGCATTTCGCCCAGACCTTCTAACATTCAAATATAACGAGCAGCAGGAAGGTTACCAGGAAACGATCAGGTTATCAAGACTTGCTATTGACTATTTATCAAGAACAGGTGATGGTGTAAGTCAGGCCAATCTTGCTTTGGGTGATAAATATTTTAATAACGGTGATGTAAACAAATGGAAAAAGTTTGTGTATGGTGTAATGGCAAGAGCATTTCACCGTTATTCGAACAAAGCAGAATATGCTCCTGACTCAGTTGTTAAGTATTGTGATCTTGCTATGCAAACCAATGCTGAAAATGCAAACATCACCTGGTCTGGTGCCGGTTTAGCTGGTACATTTAGCTGGTACAGTCCTACCCGTGGTAATGCAAACGGATTTCGCCAGGGAAGATTTATCGCCAACCTTATGTCGGGTATAAATAGTATGTTCCTTACTAATACTGTTGACCCCCGTGCAGCGTATATTATCAGGGAAAACCCAAATGGCACTTATAAGGGAATTCGTCCTAACAAAGGGGCAGATGGCTTAGTAGCAGCAGACCAACCAGATAATTTCTTTGGAGGTATTTTCAGCAGCACTGCCGCTCCGGCCAATGATAATAACGCCAGGTATGTGTTTAAGAACACACCCATCTGGCCAATAATGACAGCCAGCGAGATACAGTTTTTAAAAGCAGAGGCTTTATTACGAAAAGGTGGTAATGCAGGTGCAGCACATACAGCATATGTAAAAGCGTTGAACCTGCATTTCGATCAATTGATCAGTGATTACCAGGTATCTGTTCCAGCATCAAGACAAATTACACCGGCTTCCAGGGCTGCTTTTTTTGCAAATCCGATCAATGTGCCTCCTGTTGGTAGCTTAACACTATCACATGTAATGATGCAGAAATATATTGCTTTATACATCTGGGGTGTTATAGAAACCTGGGTTGATATGAGAAGGTATCACTATACTGATCTTGACCCGATAACAGACCAGCAGGTTTATAGTGAATTTACATTGCCAACCGGTACTGATTTATATATCCGCAACCTTGGTAAACCAACTTATCGCCTGAGACCAAGATACAACTCGGAGTATCTGTATAACGTAGATGAGCTAAACAGGGTTGGTGCATTTGCACAGGACTATATAACAGTAAGACCATGGTTTGCTGAGTAAAAAAAGTATCAGATAATTACTAAAAAACTAACAGATGAAATCAATTAAAAAATATATGAACGGGGCTGCTGCTCTTGTTATAAGCGGAGTGTTACTAAGCTCCTGCGAAAAAACATTTGACACAACAGCTCCCTTAAACGCCGGGTTAGACAACAATGCCATTGTGCAGGTATATATGGCTACCGTAAATACGGCCCGTAATTATGTGTATGTGGACTCTAAACCAGTAACCGGTGCTGCGATGACACTAGGAAGCGTATTTCCTGGAACCGGATATGGTTTTAGTGTTCCCAGCGGACCAAGAGCCTTTGTGGTGAAAGATACTTTAACTGCCAGTACACAGGTTCCTATTTCGTTTGCACAGGATTTAAAAGCAAACAGGCATTATACAATATTTATGTATGACACTATTAGTTCTCCTAAACAAAAAATAGTTGAAGATAATATTGTTGCCATTTCTGATACAACTGCCAGACTACGATTTGCCAATTTTGTGTATTCAAAAAATGCTATCCCTGCATTTGATGTTTACTCTGCAAATAAAAAGGCTAATGTATTTACAAATGTTCAGATAACCGATGTAACTGATTTTATTCCTTATGAAACAAACAGGACTGATACATTTTATTTGAGACCTACAGGTACATTAACAAACTTGCAGAATATTACACCACCTACCCCTGCACCAGGTAATGTGTTAACCACTATTTCTTTTGCTGTTACTCCAAGAGAAAAAAGACATTATACATTAATTTTCAGAGGTAGTTATGCTACCATCTTAACGAATGCAGCACAGGTAAGAGGATTTGGATTTATGACGAATTATTAATTAAAAGATAAATCGTAAATAAAAAAGCTGCTCACTATTGAGCAGCTTTTTTATTGCCATTATATTAAGCTATCCAAAAAAGATATACGCCATCGCTATTCCCGTTATTATTCCTGCTAAATCTGCCAGCAGCATGGTACTAACTGCATACCGGGTATTTTTAATTCCCACCGCACCAAAGTAAACAGCGATAATATAAAAAGTAGTATCAGATGAACCTCTGAATACTGAAGCAAGGTTACCGGCAAAAGAATCTGCTCCGTGGGCATTCAACGTATCGATCATGATTGCTCTTGCTCCACTTCCACTTAAAGGTTTTATTAATGCTGTAGGAAGACTATCAACGATTCTTGTATCACCATTCAATAAAACAAAAAGTTGCTTAATACTATCCATTACAAATTCAAAAGCACCGCTGTTTCTTAGCAGGCTGATGGCCACTAATAAACCTACGAGATAAGGAATAATTCGTACAGCCGTTTCAAAACCATTCTTTGCACCATCAATAAAGGCATCGAAAATGTTTATTTTTTTGTAGATACCGCCCAGCACAATTAATAAAAAGATCAGCAGGATAATTCCGTTGCTCAAACTGCTGGAGAATAGTTGAACCCCTTGTACATCCAGCGAACGGATATAAAAAATCAATGCCGCAATTACTGAAGTAATACCCAAAACCCACAGCATTATAGTAGCCTGGAATACTTTAATACGCTGACGATATGCTACGATCATCATCGCAGTAATAGTAGCAACAAATGTTGCGATCATACAGGGAATGAAGATAGAAGTGGGTTGTGCTGATTTCAACGCTACCCTGTCAGCAATGATACTTACCGGAATTAATGTTAACCCCGAAGCATGCAGGCATAAAAACATCAGTTGCGCATTAGAAGCCCTTGTTTTATCTGGATTGATTTCCTGTAAACTTTCCATTGCCTTAATACCAAAAGGTGTAGCTGCATTATCAAGCCCCATTAAGTTGGCAGAGAAATTCATCAGCATATGCCCCATGGATGGATGATTCTTGGGCACTTCCGGAAAGATGCGGGAAAAAAATGGTCCGATGATTCTCGACAAAAACCTGACTCCGCCAGCAGCCTCGGCAATACTCATAAAACCCATGAATAAGGCCATGATACCGATCAACCCAATACATAAATTCACGGCATCTTTTGCTGTTTCAAAAACCCCATTAGCAGGAAGCAATTTGTAAGCCGTATAGCTCTCTCCTGTCTTGTAAACTTTTTCTTTTCCCCAAACAGCAGTTTTCGAAATGCTCAATTGGGTATGAATGGCAGCCGGTACCATTGCAGAATCCAGTTTTCTCGTGGAAACCGTATCAGAGTTTTTCCCTGTTACCAGTTGACTAAAAAGACCCTGCTGACCCGGTTGAAATACAAATTTGCAGGCTGCCACCAGCAACGCAACTATGATAAATCCTGTCCAAATTCTACTTAAAGCCATAAAAAGTTTTTGGTTTCTGGTTTACGGTTTGAAGTTAAGCACTTTAACTAAAGCATTTACATACCTCATCAAAAAGTGATTTACCGTATCTTTGCCCCCCTTTAAAGCTACCTGCTTTTGAGGGTTTCAAACCAATAACAAAAAACAACAAACTATAAACTCATCATGGCTTTACAAGCAGGAATTGTGGGATTACCCAACGTAGGAAAATCAACCCTTTTTAATGCTGTTAGTAACAGTGCTAAGGCACAAGCTAGCAACTATCGATTTTGCACTATTGATCCAAACGTTGGCCTGGTTGATGTACCCGATGCCCGTTTAAATAAATTGGCGGAATTGGTAATTCCCGATCGTATAGTTCCAACCCAGATTGAGATCGTTGATATTGCCGGCCTTGTTCGTGGAGCCAGCAAAGGCGAAGGATTGGGGAATAAATTTTTAGGTAATATCCGGGAAGTGGATGCCATTATCCATGTGATCCGTTGTTTTGAAGACGAAAATGTATTGCGGGAAGAAGGTGCCATCAACCCGGTAAGCGATAAAGAAATTATTGACACCGAACTGCAATTGAAAGATTTGGATAGTGTAGAAAAGAAAATACAGAAAACAGAAAAGCAATTAAAATTAGACCCGAAATACAAAGCGGAATTGCAAACACTGATAAAATGTAAAGAACATTTAGAGCAAGGAAAAAGTATCCGTGCATTGGATCTGGATAAAGAAGAAAAATTAGCCATTGCTGATCTGTGTTTACTAACCGACAAACCCGTTTTGTACGTGGCCAATGTTGATGAACCATCCATGCATACCGGCAATAAATTTTCCGATGCATTGAAAGAAGCCATCAAACATGAAAAAGCAGAAGTGATCATTATGAACAATAATATTGAAGCACAGATAGCGGAAATGGATAGTGCAGAGGATAAACAGTTGTTCATGGAAGAATATAAAATGACAGAGCCTGCATTAGACCGTTTAATTCACTCCGCCTATAAATTACTAAACCTCTATACTTACTTTACCGCAGGTGTGCAGGAAGTAAGAGCATGGACGATACATGAAGGTTGGAAAGCACCACAGGCTGCCAGTGTAATTCATACTGATTTTGAAAAAGGCTTTATCAAAGCTGAAGTAATTGGCTACGATGATTTTATTCAATACGGTTCTGAAGCTGCTTGTCGTGAAGTAGGTAAATTGAGAATTGAAGGAAAGGAATACATAGTGAAGGATGGAGATGTTATGCATTTCAGGTTTAATGTATAAAGGTCCCTTTGGGGGACAGGGGTTTTAAAACAACGCCGTAATAGATGCTCTTCCAACATGCACTGTTTTTGCACTACCTGCTTTTCTTCCGTCATATAAGAAACTCAACTCAAGATTATTGAGTAGCCGTTTGCTTAAACCAAGCGACCACAAATAATTTTTTCCCGGCAACAATCCATCCAGCATAATATAACTAACCGTTGTATTTGCGGGAGCTTTATAATCTATATTATTAAAAGTGAACTTGCCGGTAACCGAGCTGCTTTGCAGGATATTATATTTTGATTCGATGTTGATAGAATTAGATGTAGATTTTTCGCCTCCATACAAGGGCTTATTTTTCTTACTATCAAATTTGTAACTACTCACCAACCTGAATGCAGTTTTTCGGATGAATGTAAGCGAAGGTTCTACGCTGTAAATATCAAGCTGGAAATTCCTATTGGCAAATTGTGGTGTAAGCAAAGTATTCTCCCCTTTTTTTCCATTAATACTAAGCAATAAACTACGGCTGATGTTCCAGCGCCACTTTATCAGCCAGTCATTCAACTTACGACTTTCGTAACCATAGGTAAGTAATGATTTGCCAGTATTGCGAAGGTTCGTCAAATCAACTCCCCATTTGCTACTAAAACGATTAAATGAAACAGTATTTAATAACACTGTATTCAACGTAATCAATGCCGTATCATTTACTGAATACTTAAAGGGATTAAATTCAAAACTCCCCTTTGCAATCGATTTTTTATTTGTTTGTAATGAGGTAATAACATTCAGATTGGATAAAAACTTTTTGAAGCCTTTTAGATCAGCGGCACCTAAAAATGAACGGGGACTAATATTTAAACTATAATTGAAAGCTGTATAATTTGCTTTTATAAAATCATTTGTTGGGGTAAGTATGCGGATGAATTTTGCCTGGTCTACAAATGCGGCCAGTTCAAATTCGTTTAACTGCTGCACTCCGTCACTATTATAATCTATCCATGCATACTGACCAGTACCAGCCGGTACTTCCAGGTAGGCAAAATCTCTGCGCTGCTCCTGCCCCGCTCCAACTTCATATAAAATATTTCCGGTCAATAATCCTTTCCATTCATTCATTACATATTCTGCCCTGCCCAAAATGGTTTCATCTTCTTTTTGCTTTGAAACCGTACTGTCTAAAATTTTAAGTCTCCTGAAAGTCGTATTCAGATAAAATTGCCGCTTGGGATTTGCCAGCAATTCTGTTTGCAAATTTAAATTAAGACTCCGGTCACCTTTTACAAACAAATTTTTTACCGGGTATTTATCGGCACGACTAAAGAAAGTAATACCGTACCTGTTTTTCTTTGTTTCATCCGACTTTAGATACACTGAATAACTATCGAAGGCGAAAGTTAGTGGTACCAATGTATCCGTTGCTTTATGCCTTGCAGCATTTTGTTCCAGTGCATAGCGAAAACCTAATCGCCAGTTTTTCAGTTGGCTTAGTTGTTTACTCAAATCAATAGCAGGCCGCAGGAACGTTCCCTTATCATTTAGCGAATTAAAATTGGTAATTATAAACTGATTGTTGAACTGCCATCCTTTAACCATTCCTGAATGATAGACTGCATTTTGAATACCATTGTATTTATCACTTCGCCGGTAATTAGTAAACTGGTAAGAAATGGCATGATTGCTTTTGTCCTTCAATCCCGCCGAAGCCCGGATGATATTTTCATCCACCGGAATTGGGATGGGTAGCAATGGCAATCCCCAGTCTCTTGTAAACTCCACCGTACGCAATCTCTCCAGTGGCCTGAATTTTCGTTGCACATATTCATAATCAAGAGCCGAATTTAAGCGGAGGCTTTTTGCAGCCCGTAATATTTTGGTATTACTCAATTGAAACTTACCTGCCCATCCTCTGTCATCCCCATCGTCAATTTTTGAAAAAGTATTCACATCCGTACTGCTGGTTGCAATTTCTGTTTTTAGTAATGTGTTTTTATCGATAATGTAATCAACCCCTAAATTGATTAACTGTTGCTTTTTAGGTGTTACTAATATTTGTACCGGTTCATAATTACCCTGCCTTGTCAAACCAATTGGTGCGACATACCGATATACTTTTCCATTGGCTCCATTAAAATCCGGAATATAATTTCCATTGCCTTGTCCCACTTCTACAAATGACAAATTGTACTTCGCAGTTAAAGGATCGGTTGAATATTGATAAATCGAATCCGGGCCAATATAAATTTTCTCATATAATATTTTGCCTGCAGCAAATGTGTCAATGACAGCCGCCGGGTAAAATGCCCGTTGAATGCTATCGCCAAGATTAGCCAGGAATTGTTTCTGTTCATTATCTAACACCTGATTGATCGATGAATTTTTTGCATCGCTGTTATTAAAAGCCCCGATTCTAATTTTCAGCTTGTTATTCACTTCAAACTCCTGCGACAGATAAAGGTTTGCATTTAAAAAATTCCGGTCGGCATATTCAAACTCCACTTGTATGCGACTGTCTTTTGTGATCATTCTTTTGGGAGTAAAAGTTATTTCAGCCGAATTATAATTGATCACATAATCCTGGTCTTCTCCCCGCTGTAGTAACTCACCATCGATAAATACCCGTTCAGTATTAGCCAAAACAATAAAAAAGAATTCACTGTTAGCTCCCCGCAAACGATATGGCCCCTGGTTACCTTCCAGTGCATCAATAATATTACGGGTAAATTTTCCTTTGGCTACCGAACCACTCACCAAAGTTTTAGACACTACATTTTTAGAAAGTCGGTTCGTTGTTTGAAAAGAAACTCCTTGCAATCGCTTATAAAAATTCAGGAAATAAGTTTGATTCTGCCGTATATCAATATCTCCCAAGTTAAGTTGCCAATTTCTTTTTTTGAATTGAAGGAACACCTGGTCAAATTCATTTAACTGCTGCGTGTTGCCATCTGGTTGTATGGGAATGTTATTATCCGTAATGGCTGCTTGTATTTCAATACTATCACCCAACATACCGCTTAACTGTAAGTTTAAGGTAGAATTCAATACCGCATCCTGGCTATTACCAAACCCAACTTGTCTGCCGAAACTGCCTTCAGCTTTTAATGTTCCGAAATCAAAAACACCCCGTTGTGCATTGGTTTGTCCGTTGTTGAATTCGTAGGGCTTCACATAAAAATTGTTCATGATACTGTCGAATCGCATTCTTTGTGCTACAGGATCAAGTCGAAATGGAAATACACGATAGGTAATAGTAATGCTATCCTGTGTTGGTTTCTTTTTCCAATAGAGAATCGCTTTTATAAAATCCAGACGATAATCTTCCGCAGCAACATTCGCAATGGAAATACTGTTGGGGATGATACTGATGCTATCCAATACTAAACTGTCGGCGGTTAGTTTTACTATTTTCTGCCGGAGGTTTGATGTTGGCGTTGGGGTGCCGGCTATAGGAAACTGGGCACTGCTTCGAACAGAAACGAATGTCAGAAAAAAGATAACGGATATTCTACCTAACCAACTCAATAGCAGTGCATTTAGCTAAAAATCGTAAAATTTGCCCTTTTTATTGCCTTAAAGTTATACTATCGTGTTAATTACGGAAAAAGGCTCAAATTTGATTCAAAATCAGCCTTAATAAGCATTGTATGTGGACTTTGTTGATCCGAAAAAATAAATATCCAATTATAACCTTAACCTGTCTTTTGCTGGCATTATCCGGAGTTGGGCAAGAAAAAAACAATAAAACCAAAGTTCTTCCAACCGGATATTCAAAATCTGTTTCCGCTGGTGTTAATATAGCTTTCGGAGAATTTTCAGAAACTCATCCTATTGGTGTTGGCGCAAACTTTACTTGGAGTAAAAATCGATTAGGTTTGATGGATAGGAAACCATCGAAAGCTTTTGGTTTTATAGCTGATGGCGGCATCGATTATTATTTTGGTGCCAAAGAAATTGTTAGCTCATTTCCTTACCAATACAACAACTTTACTTATCTCCATACCTATGCCGGTGTTATTTACAATCTATGTAAAAAAGGAAATATAAATCTTACCTCGGGTCCTGCATTGGGATTAGAAGGCGGTTACACTACTTTTTTTTGGGGAGCCAATCTTGCAGGTGCATATTATCTCAATGAAAAAATTGCCATCACTCCTGCTATTCAATTTATGAAAGACCCTAATAGTTACGATCCATTATTATCTATGACGATAAAAGGAAGCTGGGCATTTTAGAATTTAAAAAGCCCTTCGCTAAAAGGGCTAAGAAAAATATTTAGTTTGTCAGCTTTAATACTACTTATCGGAGGCTGCACCAGCCATCATATACTCCCTGTTCAGTCTCGCAATATTCTCAATAGAAATTTCCTTCGGACAAACTGCTTCACAAGCACCAGTATTAGTGCAAGCACCAAAACCTTCTTTATCCATTTGAGCCACCATATTCATAGCCCTTGTTTTTCTTTCAGGGTTTCCTTGAGGCAATAGAGCCAAATGAGAAACTTTAGCCGACACAAACAACAAAGCCGAAGAGTTTTTACAAGCCGCTACACAAGCACCGCAGCCGATACATGCTGCTGCTGCAAAAGCCGCATCTGCATTATCTTTATTAATAGCTATTGCATTGGCATCTACTGCATTACCGGTATTAATTGAAATATAACCTCCGGCCTGAATGATACGATCGAATGCAGAACGGTCTACCACCAAGTCCTTAATTACAGGAAATGAATTAGCTCTCCATGGTTCTATAACAACTGTATCGCCATCCTGATAAGCTCTCATGTGCAACTGGCAAGTTGTGTTGGCATGCCATGGTCCGTGCGGACGACCATTGATATACATTGAACAGGCACCGCAAATACCTTCCCGGCAATCATGATCAAATGCTATCGGGTCCTTGCCTTCGCTGATCAACTCTTCATTCAGTACGTCGATCATTTCCAGGAAAGACATTTCGGAAGAAATGTTCTTTACTGGATAGGTTTCAAATCTTCCTGAATCACTTGCATTTTTTTGACGCCAAACTTTCAACGTCAGATTCATATTATAGTGTTCCATAAAAACGATTCTAATTCGTTAGTAATTTTATTTATAAGAACGTTGCGTTGGTTTCGCTATCTCAAAATTCAAATGCTCCTTATGCAAATTCCAGTTACTCTCTCCTGCATATTCCCAGGCTGCTACATAAGCAAACTCATCATCTTTTCTTTCTGCTTCACCTTCTGCTGTCTGGCTTTCTTCTCTAAAATGACCCCCGCAACTTTCATTTCTGTTCAAGGCATCTTTACACATCAACTCTCCTAACTCAATAAAATCAGCCACACGGCCAGCTTTATCTAATTCAGGATTCATTTCATTAATAGTTCCCGGAATACGAACATCACTCCAGAACTCTTTCTTTAATGCTTGGATTTCTGTGATTGCTTCTTGCAATCCCTGTGCATTACGGGCCATACCGCATTTCTCCCACATTATCTTACCCAAACGTTTATGAAAACTTTCAACAGTTTGCTTGCCCTTAATGTTCATTAAGGTATTGATTCTGTCTGCAACAGATTTTTCTGTTTGTTCAAATGCTTCATGCGTCAAGGGAATTGGTTTTGTAGCTATTTCATCCGCCAGGTAGTTACCAATGGTATAAGGGATAACAAAATATCCATCCGCCAATCCCTGCATCAACGCAGATGCGCCGAGACGATTTGCACCATGGTCGCTAAAATTGGCTTCACCTAAGCAATACAAACCCTTTACATTCGTCATCAATTCGTAATCCACCCAAAGGCCACCCATTGTATAGTGTACCGCGGGATAAATTCTCATCGGCACTTCATACGGATTTTCGCCGGTGATCTTTTCATACATATCAAACAGGTTTCCGTACTCCTCTTTCACTACTTCTTTACCCAACCGCATCAATGTTTCGATATCAGGGTTTTCAATTCCTAATTTACCCGCTTCTGTTTTTCCGTATTTATTGATCAGGTTGAATTTGAAATCTAAATAAACAGCTTGTCCTGTAGTTCCTACACCATACCCTGCATCACATCTTTCTTTTGCTGCTCTTGATGCTACATCTCTCGGAACCAAATTTCCAAAAGCCGGGTATCTTCTCTCTAAGTAATAATCTCTTTCTTCTTCTGGGATATCATTTGCTTTTCGCTTGTCACCTTTTTGTTTTGGCACCCAGATACGTCCGTCATTACGCAACGACTCCGACATTAACGTCAACTTCGACTGATGGTCGCCACTCACCGGAATACAAGTCGGGTGAATTTGTGTAAAGCAAGGATTGGCAAAAGTGGCTCCCTTCTTATGTGCTTTCCATGCAGCCGTTACATTACTGCCCATGGCATTAGTTGACAAATAAAATACATTACCATATCCACCAGTACACAATAATACTGCATGACCGAAATGTCTTTCTAATTCACCATTCACCAAATTGCGGGCAATAATTCCTCTCGCCTTTCCTTCTACCATTACCACATCCAACATTTCGTGGCGACTATACATTGTTACATTTCCCAGTGCCACTTGTCTTTCCAATGCCTGGTAAGCCCCTATCAATAATTGCTGACCAGTTTGACCCGCCGCATAAAAAGTTCTTTTAACCTGTGTGCCACCGAATGAACGGTTATTCAATAATCCACCATATTCTCTTGCAAACGGAACACCCTGTGCCACACACTGATCAATGATATTGACACTCACTTCCGCCAGGCGATGCACATTCGCTTCTCTGGCACGGTAGTCACCTCCTTTCACGGTGTCATAAAACAAACGGAAAACAGAATCACCATCATTCTGATAATTTTTGGCGGCATTAATACCACCCTGTGCAGCAATAGAGTGAGCTCTTCGTGGGGAATCCTGGAAACAAAATGCTTTTACTTTATAGCCCAGTTCTCCCAATGAAGCCGCTGCCGAAGCACCTGCCAAACCAGTACCCACGATAATGATCTCTAATTTGCGTTTGTTAGCCGGGTTCACCAATTTGCAATGGCCTTTATAGTCCACCCATTTTTCTTCTAACTTACCTGCGGGAATTTTTGAATCCAACATATACCTCTGATTACTTTGATATAAATGATTTGAATGATTCCTTTTTTGTTACCAGCTACAGTTCCCTGATCATCGTCTGTTGCGTCGCACTCTTGTACTGTTGTAATTCTATTGATCAACATTGAACTTCTTCCGGGTCTTTTACTCCAGACTCCTGACTAACGACCCCAAACTCTCATTACACCCATCCCAAATACATACTCACCGGCATCATTGCAAAAGCCAATGAGATAATAATGGAATAACCAACACCTACATTTTGGATCAGGCTATTATATTTTGCATTGCTCACTCCTACTGTTCGGAATGCACTTTGAAAACCATGAATCAAATGCCAGCATAGCGAGATACAAGCAATTACATACGCAATTACCACCCACAATTCCTGGAAAGTATATTGCATAAGATTATACATATTGTGCATATGCACACCGTTAATTTCTAGTTCGGTTAATTCAGGATGGCCGATGAAACGGGCAGGCACCCAAAAATGCCACCAATGCAATATGAAGAACAATAAAAGGATGGTTCCTAATAGTCCCATACTGCGGCTATACCATTTGCTGCCTTTATTACCCATTGGCACCGCATAACCTTTTTTTCTTTTACTGCGATTTTGAAATTCTAACATAAGGCCCTGGATGATGTGAAGAAAAATACCAAGAAAAAGACCAATTTCTGCAATACGGATTACCACCGTACTGCCCATAAAATGAGCGGCCTTATTGAACATCACACCGCCATCATTTGCCCAGATACAAGCATTGATACCAGCATGTACAATTAAAAAAATTATCAAAAACAAACCCGTCAACGCCATTACCCACTTTTTGCCAATCGAAGAAGTAAACAGTTCAGACCATTTCATATATATCAATCTTAAGGGAAGAAATCAGGTTTCGGCAAAAATACTACCCGAACGCCAAAAACTGACAAAAGTTTTACATTATAATAGCATTGTCAATAAGAATCAATTACCCAATCTTGCCATTAATTCACCATCAATCTTTTTAAACAAATGATAGGGCTTATAAGTTCTCCAATTATCTAACTCCATTAACTCTACATAGCGGTTCAACCGGGCATGTTTAAAGTCATATTGTGTTTGCTCTGGCATATTTAAACAAACTACCCAACCGTTCTCATCTGTTACTTCTTCATAGAGCTCTTCATAATAATCCTTACCATCGCTATGAAAATTGAGCACATTTTCGCCAATGAGGATAAATTTATAAACACCTTCCAACATAAATTTTTCCAACACTTCTCTTTTCAATTCCATGATGTCGTTTTCAATGGCATCATTCCATTCGCCTATCATTTCTAATACAGCATATTTTTCCTCGTAATCTGCAATCAACACTTTCAGGTATAAAGTACGGCTGCCAAAATCATCCCATTGCGGATGTATGTAATAATTATATACTGTTTGAGAGAATTCAAATTCTGAATAGGTTCTTCCGCTAAAAGGCGAACGTTCATCCTCCTCACTTATATAGATATGCCGCCAGTTATAAAAAGGTTCAATGTTTTGCATACACGGTTTCCAAACTGCAAATATAAGCTAAGTGATAAAGAGGGTGTTGCTTTTAAGTAATCAGATACGCTTTGAATTGCTGATAATCAGCTTTCATTTGTATTGATTGTTTTTCCTTGCTCATAATAGATTGAACAGCCTCAGGTATCTCAATTGATCTTCCAATACAATTTTCCACGGCATCCGGAAACTTTACAGGATGAGCTGTTTCAAGCACCATTCCTTTTTGGCCTGTGTTTTCTTTTAAATAATGCTGCAATGCCAGATACCCAACTGCTCCATGAGGGTCTAACACATAACTTTCTTTTTGATACACTTCTTTAATTATTGCTACGGTTTCTGCATCGCTGATGCTATAGGAAGAAAGTTTAGATTTCAATTCAGGGAACTGATGTTGAAATATCTCTAAAATGCGAACGAAATTGCTTGGGTTGCCTACATCCATTGCATTGCTTAAAGTAGCTATTGCTTGTTTTGGTTGTAGTTGTTCTGTTTGTAAATATCCGGTTACAATATCATTCGCATTGCAAGCTGCTATAAAATGTTTCACCGGTAAGCCCGACTGCATAGCTAAAATGCCAGCACAGATATTTCCAAAGTTGCCACTTGGTACTGAGATAACCGGAGTATTACCCCCATCCCCTATAGGGGAGTTTATCCATTGCTTGTACGCAAAGAAATAATAAAACTGTTGCGGCAGCCATCTTGCTACATTAATAGAATTAGCAGATGTAATAAATAATTTATCCGTAACATCCTTATCAGTAAAAGCCTGTTTTACCATTTGCTGGCAATCATCAAATGTTCCTTCTACTTCAAATGCTTTAATATTTTTACCTAACGTAGTAAGTTGTTTTTCCTGAACAGGACTCACTTTTCCGGAAGGATAAAGAATAACAACCTCCACTCCTTCCACATCATAAAATCCGTTGGCAACAGCCCCACCAGTATCGCCGGAAGTAGCTACCAATACGGTAACAGTTCTTGAATCGTCCTTAACAAAATGCCCCAAACATCTGCTCATGAACCTTGCACCAATATCTTTAAATGCCAATGTAGGGCCATGAAATAATTCAAGGGATGAAATGTTTTCATTCACTTTTACTAATGGTATTGGAAAGTTTACCGTTTCACTTACAATTTGAAAAAGCTTTTCATCCGTTATTGTATTGCCAACATAGGGTTTGATAACCCGGAAAGCAATCTCTTCATTAGAAAATTTATCTATATTTTCTATTAACTCTTTTTCTATTTGTGGAATAGCTTCCGGGAAATACAATCCTTTATCCGGTGCTTGTCCATTAATGGTTGCTTCTTTAAAATCAACTATCGGTGATTGTTTATTTGTGCTGTAGTATTTCATTGATAATTGAACATTTATTCAACAATTTCAACTCCCGTTTTATTAATTGTAGTAACATAAGTATTGAAATCTATTCCAATTCTTGTATAAACATCTTTCATAACCGATTCAACAGCCTTTGCAGTTCCTTCATCTTTACTCAGCATAAATACAGACGGTCCTGAACCGGAGATACCACCGCCTAATGCACCGGCTTCTTTGCAATTTTTCTTTACTTCAGCAAATCCTGGAATAAGAATACTTCGAACCGGCTCTATAATTACATCTTCTAATGAGCGGCCAATTAGATCCAGATCATTTTTCATAAAACCTGTAACCAATCCGGCAATATTTCCCCATTGGCGAATAGCATCTTTTAATGACACCTGTTGCTTTAAAATTTGCCTTGCATCAGAAGTTCGTACTTCTATTTGAGGATGCACCACCGTTACAAATAGATCGGGCGATGGAATAGTAATAATATCCAGCGGATGAATGGATCGGATCAATGTAACTCCGCCTAAAATACAGGGGGCAATATTATCCGCATGTTTTACACCGGATGCCAATTTTTCTCCATTCATCGCAAACTGTACCACTTCGTCTGTTGAAAAAATATTTCCCAACATATGATTCGCCGCTACTGCAGCACCTGCTGCACTGGCTGCGCTGGAACCAATTCCGCTTCCTGGTTTGATATGCTTTTCAATAGTTACTTCAAATCCAATCTTATTATCCATTTTTTCCATGATGGATAATAATACTACCCCAGCTACATTTTTTTCCGGATCAGTTGGTAAATCAAACTCATCTTTATTATGAATAATGACTCTGGGTTCATCCAGCAATGTCAGTTCCATAATATCATTCGGTTCGTTCAACGCTAAACCGAGTATATCAAATCCACAAACCAGATTGGCAACAGTTCCGGGAGATTTTATAATAACTTTTTTCATTTTTCTTATTTACTGGCTCGAATTATATCTGCGAACACACCACTTGCCGTTACTTCTGCTCCTGCTCCTGCTCCTTTCACAACCAATGGTTGTTCTTTATAGCGGTCCGTATAAAATAAAACAACATTATCTTTTCCATATAAATGATAGAGGTCATGCTTCGGATCAATATGCTGCAAACCAACGGCAGCTTTCCCATTCTCAAAAGATGCAACAAACTTTAATTTACAACCAGCTTCTGATGCTTTATCTGCTAATTGTTTGAAATGTGATTCTTCCTTTGCCATTTCCCTGTAAAAATCTTCTACCGTTCCCTGCATACAACTGGCAGGCATAAAAGAATTGTTTACAATTTCATCCATTTCAATTTTCTCTCCGGCTTCTCTCGCCAGTATCATTATTTTTCGCATCACATCTGTTCCACCTAAATCTAGTCGTGGATCGGGTTCGGTATAACCTTCATCCTGTGCCTGTTTTACCACATCAGCAAATTTTCGGGTGCCATCGTAGTTATTAAAAACAAAATTTAATGTACCGCTTAATACAGCCTGCATCTTATGCACTTTATCGCCACTGTGTACCAAATCATTTAAGGTGGCAATCACTGGCAAACCAGCACCCACATTTGTTTCAAATAAATAGCGGCTGTTGAATTCTCTGGCCAGGTCTTTTAATTTTCTATAATTGCTATAGGCAGATGAAGCGGCCACTTTATTACAAGCAACAACAGAAATGCTTTTTTGCAACAACTGGTCGTAAACATTGGCTACAGTATCATTCGCAGTTACATCTACAAAAATGGAATTGCGCAAGTTGCGGCTTATGATCTCCTCCACAAATTTTTGCAGATCAGCCTGCACTCCACCATCTAGTTTTTCTTTCCAGTTGTTTAGATCAATTCCTTCTTCAGCAATCAACATTTTGCGGCTATTGCTCAACCCAACTACCCGTAATTGCAAATGCATCTGCTCCTGCAAAAGTTTAGCCTGCTGATTTAATTGCCCCAGCAGTTTTGCCCCAACATTACCAGCACCAGTAATAAATAAATTTACCTGCTTATAAGTTGTTTCAAAAAATTCTTCATGCAAAACATTGATTGCTTTTCGAACATCCTTGGTAGAAATAACGGCAGAAATATTTTTTTCAGAAGAGCCTTGAGCAATTGCACGGATATTAACTCCATTTCTTCCCATTGCACTGAACATTCTTCCGCTTACACCTGTATGATTTTTCATACTCTCTCCTACCAATGCAACAATGGATAGATCATCTTCGATTTTCAACGGTTCTACTTTCTGCAATTCTATTTCATTGGCAAATGCAGCATCTACTGCCTGTTTTGCTTTTTTTACGGTACCAGAATCAATACCCACACAAATAGAGTGTTCAGAGGAGCTTTGTGTAATCAATATCACATTTATTTTTTCATTACTTAATGCTTCAAACAATCTTTTTGAAAATCCGGGAATTCCAACCATACCACTTCCTTCCAAACTTATCAATGCTATATTATTTATGCTTGAAATTCCACGAACTATGTTCCCGTTCCTCCCTGCAGCAGATTCGATCAGGGTGCCTTCGTCAGCAGGAGAAAAGGTATTTTTTATCCAAACCGGTATTCCTTTACTCATCACTGGTTGAATAGTTGGCGGGTAAATTACTTTTGCACCAAAATGCGATAACTCCATTGCTTCCTGGTAAGAAATACTCGGAATAATTTTAGCATTACTGGTCAACCTTGGATCGGCAGTCATCATACCACTAACATCTGTCCATATTTCAAGCAGTTTAGCGTTTAATGCCGATGCAAGAATGGCCGCAGTATAATCAGAGCCGCCTCTCCCCAATGTTGTAGTGATACCATTTTTATCAGCCGCTATAAAACCCGGCAAAATAAATAATGAAGATGTTTCAGCAGCTAACCACTTTTTTATTTTCGTATCACTTGTTGCAAAATCCACTTCCGCCGATGTAAAACCGGAGTTAGTAGTAATTAATTCTCTTGCATCTTTCCAGATCGCTGCAATGCCATCTGATTTGAATTTAGCAGTAATAATTTGCGAAGAAAGCCATTCGCCATAGCTTCCGATCCGGTCTTTTGATCGTGGCGTTAACTCACGCAACAAGAAAATGCCGTTACAAATATCTTCAATCTCATTGCAGGATTTTTTTACCAAACTTAATAATTGACTTTGCTGTGCTACTGGTATTAATTCCTTTACTGTTTCAAGATGTCGTTGCTCAACTGTTGCTAATTTCTCTTTATACGATTCATTACCATCAGCTGCCAATGAAGCTGCATTCAGCAATAAATCTGTAACACCACCGAGTGCAGACACTACTACTACTGTTGTATCATTTTTAATTTTCTCTTTTACGATCGCAACTACTTTATTTATGTTCTCTGCATTGGCAACCGATGTGCCTCCAAATTTTAAAACCTGCATTTGTACTTATTTATCTGATTATTCGAATGAAAATAAAATATAACGCATAACGGAGTCCTTTTTTTCCGTACAGCAAATTGCCCATGTATTGATATGATGATATACAACCCTTAACGGGTTGTTGTTGTAGTTGTGGTTGTTGATTTAACAGGAGTTGCTAAATCAAGAAGGGAAATAATATCGTTGTAACTGATTACCACTTTTTATTGATAGTGCCACAATATATAAATTAGTTGGAATAATCCAAGCTATTTGGAAAAAGAATCGACAGCTTTTTTTACGCTGCCATATTTCAGGAGTAATTCTTTTGCTTGCTCATAGTCAGTCATTTTAATTCTTTCCATCAACATCATGGTACCACGGTCCACCAACTTATCGTTCGTTAGCTGCATGTTCACCATTTTATTGTCTTCTACCCTGCCTAATTGAATCATTACAGTAGTCGAGATCATATTGAGTACCAATTTTTGAGCGGTACCGCTTTTCATTCGGGTGCTGCCCGTTACGAACTCAGGGCCTACCACTACTTCAATAGGAAAATCCGCTGCGGCACTTACCGGCGATTCTGGATTACAGGAAATACTTCCCGTTATAATGCCCCTTTTTTTACATTCTTCCAACGCACCAATTACATAAGGTGTGGTGCCACTGGCTGCAATACCTATGACCACATCTTTATCGCATACATTAAATTCCAACAGGTCTTTCCAGCCTTGTTGTTTATCATCTTCGGCAAATTCTACTGCATTGGTAATAGCTTTTTCACCACCCGCAATAATTCCTATCACCAATCCTTGAGGAACACCAAAAGTTGGTGGACATTCACTGGCATCCACGATACCGAGCCTGCCGCTGGTACCGGCCCCAATATAAAATAGTCGGCCGCCCATTAGCATTTTATCTGCTGCAGTTTCGGCCAGCTTTTCTATTTGGGGAATTGCTTTTTCAACAGCACCGGGAACAGTTTTATCTTCCGTATTAATATTTGTAATCAACTCGCCAACAGACATTTTCTCTAAATGACGATAATGACTGGGTTGTTCTGTCTTTTTCTCGAATGCCATTGATTGTTCTTGTTTTTTACTTGTGATAAGCTACTAACCCATCCATTGGGTTTTTTAGCACCTTACCTAATTCAAACTCGTAACTATCACAAAGTTGCTGTAACACATCTTTAAAACCAAATGCAACACTTCCGGCAAAACTAATGGGCAAAGTCCATGTTTCCCTGTATTTACATAAATGACTGAAGAAAAAATCGTTTAATCCGTCTTCAATTATATTTTCGATCATATAATGCCCCCGGTTATCGGCCAAAAATCTGGTAAAGCTTGCGAGATAACGGTTAGGCAATGGCTTCTTATAAACATTTTCCAGTATTTCCACACTATTCGTTCGGTAAGTATTATCAAACCTTCCATTTAACTCTTCATCAAATGTACCATAGAGATAATACTGAATGACTTTTTTACCCAGATAGGCACCACTTCCTTCATCGCCCAATACATAACCTAGTCCGGGGCTATTCTTTATGATCTTCTTTCCATTATAATAACAGGAATTAGACCCTGTGCCAAGTATGCAGGCTATTCCTTTTTCTCTACCGCATAAAGCTCTTGCTGCGGCCATCAAATCATGTGTCACTTCAATCTTTTTGGCCGGTATTATCTTATGAATAGCTTTTTTAACCGATTTCGCATTGGCCGGGTTGGCACAGCCTGTTCCATAATAATAAACTTCGTCGATGCGAACATTTTTAAGTTTTGGAAGAAGCTCTTTTGTCAATAAGGCTGTAATCTGCTCTGTATTGAGGAAATAGGGACTAATACCTTGCGTAAAAATGGTTTTCTTCTTACCGCTATTTAGTAAACACCACTCTGCTTTGGTAGCTCCGCTGTCTGCAATCAGTTTTACAACTGCCATAAAGATTTGTTGATTTGGATGAACGAAACGCCTGTTCCGCTCAAATCCAGTATTTTGCGTTCAAATTACAGAATAAAGAATTATGATGGGCAATAAAAAATTACAGGTTTGGCTTCCGCTTCTTTTTGCAATAATAATGGTAGCCGGGATGTTTCTGGGATATAAAATAAATGATGGGAAAAATAGCGGTAAAGGTTTTTTTTCTTCTAATAAAAGAGGTGCTTTACAAGAAGCTCTTGATCTCATTAAAATGAGATATGTAGACTCAGTAGGCATTGACACTTTAGAAGGCAAAGCCATCCAGGAAATGATGACTCACCTTGACCCCCACTCTGTTTATTTACCTCCGGTTGAATTACAGGAAGCCAACGAAGATCTGGCCGGAAATTTTGAAGGTATTGGTGTTGAGTTCAATATTTTTTCTGATACAGTGAATGTTGTGTACGTAAATCCTAACGGCCCCAGCGATAAAGCCGGGTTGATGATCGGAGATAAAATAATAAAAGTAAATGGTGCAGCACTTACCGGCAAACCCTTTACTATTGATGAAATAAAAAAACATATACGTGGCGAAAGAGGGTCTAAAGCAGCATTAGATGTTTTAAGAAATGGAAAACCACAAGTGGTAACAGTTACCCGTGGCACTATACCTGTTCCTTCTGTTGATGCAGCCTATATGGTTGATAAGAACACCGGTTATATTAAGCTAAATAAGTTTACCGACAACAGCTACGAAGAGTTTATGCAAGCGATGGAGAACCTGATTAAACAAGGCATGCAAAGTCTGATTTATGACCTGCGTGGAAATGGCGGCGGTTTTATGAATGAAGCGGTGGATATGGCCGATGAATTTTTAGATGGTGATAAATTAATTGTTTACACAGAAGGGGTCAATAGTAAAAAAAGAGAATACCGTTGCAAAAGACCGGGATTATTTGAAAAAGGCAAATTGGTAATATTGGTTGATGAATTATCTGCTAGTGCAAGTGAAGTATTAGCCGGTGCATTGCAAGATTGGTGCAGGGCTACTATTGTTGGTCGCAGAACTTTTGGAAAAGGGTTAGTGCAAGAGCAATATTCATTAAGCGATGGGTCGGCCATGCGATTAACTGTTGCGAGATATTATACACCTTTAGGGCGAAGCATTCAGCGTTCGTATGAAAATGGGAAAAAGGTTTATATGGATCAATTGTGGGAACGTTTTAGTAGCGGTGAAATGCTTTCTGCTGATTCAATTAAAATACATAACAACGGAAAAAGATTTGCAACAGCTTGCAGAGATACTTTATTTGGTGGCGATGGAATAACTCCCAGTATTTTTGTTCCTATTGATACAAGTCTGGTACGTCAAAATATCAATCGTTTAATTAATGGCGGGAATTTTAATAATGCGGTGTATAAATACTACCTGAAGAATACAACATTGTTTGAAAAATATAAATCGTCTTCTGATTTTACCATCAATTTTACGGGTAATGCAGAATTGTGGGATGAATTATTGAAAAGCCGGAATGGCGATGCTGCAACATTAGAAAAAATTTCTGCCAAAGAAAAAGAGCTGTTGCAATTAAGACTGAAAGCATTACTGGCCAGATACAAATGGAGAAACTCCGGTTTTTTCCAGGTGCTTAATAGTAGTGATGCTTCAGTAAAGAAGGCGTTGGAGGTAATTGCAAAATAAAAAAGCAACCCTGTGAAACAGGATTGCCGGATAAGGTGTGTGTTATATGGATTGGTTACACTTTGTCTTTATTTTCATCCCACCATTGCTTTTCTATTTTATACGAACCAAACAATCCAAGGCCGCCGCCAATTGCAATTAAAGCAAAATAGATGGGTACATTTTCATCTCCCCGATGGCCAAACTTGTTTATTTCTGCTGGTAATGCATAATTATCGAGCAAGTAAGCCAGGAATAAACCAATACCGGAGCCTATCAGCAATAAAGCCCATTTCAGGTTTTTATAAGGCGCTGGACGGTTGGCAAATTCTTTGGGGTTCATTCCCTTTTCGATCATCGCCAGGTTCTGCCTTGTTTTAAGGTAATAAATGCCGAATACCATTGCAAATCCACCTGCAAACATGGTAACTGGTACTAAAACTTCTGCGCCGTTCATAATTTCTATTTTTTTTGTTGTGTAATTTATTCGTTGTTATACTGTATGACTACTGGTTCTTAAAACAGGTTACAGCCTACAAAGAATATTTTAAAGAATCGGTTTACAAAGACTAAGACTACGACTTACTAAGACAGGTTACAGCTTGTCAATTGGGCTTCGTACTAATACACTACTATTATTATATATGAAGCTTACCAGAAACAGTTAACAGGCAACATTTCACCCCTAAAGAAAGCTGTAACTTGCCTTGTAACCTAAACAGTTGCCCTGTAGTCTTATTAGTGCATGTCAACCGGACTGAATGATAATGAAATCATTAGCAAAGTGCTTAGTGGTGATCACCAGGCATATGCTATAATTGTAAATCGCTACCAGAACTATGTATTTACCTTAACCCTGCGGATGATAAAAAGCAGGGAGGATGCAGAAGAAGTGGCGCAGGATGTATTTATTAAAGCCTATAAATATCTGGCGGATTTCCGGGGGGCTTCAAAATTTACTACCTGGCTGTACACCATTGTCAATAATACCTGCATTACATTTTTAAGAAAGAAAAGGCTGGACATTCAGTCTTTAGATAATGAACATGTATTTGCAACGGCAGATAATATTGATTCGGGCATGAGGGCAAATATAGTAGAACAGAAATCGAAACTGGCAATGGTAAACGATGCAATTGGACTGTTAGGCAGCGACGATGCCCAAATCATTACGTTATTTTACAAAGCCGAGCAATCGTTGGAAGAAATAGCGGAAATTTTAGGCTTGGAAACAAATACAGCAAAAGTTCGTTTGCACCGGGCCAGAACAAGATTAAAAGAAAAAATGGAAACACATTATACTGAAGAAGTGAAGAATATTTACAATTAAATAGTTCGTTATGGATACTACATCTTATAATAACCCAGAACAAGGCAACCAGGAAGAACGCCTCTGGAACTATATTGACGGCACTGCAACAGCTACCGAAAAGACCCTGATTGAAAAGCTCATTGAAAGCAATGCTGAATGGAAAGAAAAATACAGGGAACTGCTGGAGGTAAATCAGCTATTACAAGCATCAGAACTGGAGGCTCCGTCTATGCGGTTTAGCAAAAATGTAATGGAAGAAATTTCAAGAGTTCATATTGCGCCTGCTACAAAATCCTATATCAATAAAAAAATTATCTGGGGATTAGGGTTCTTCTTCATAACAATGTTTATTGGATTTCTTATTTATGGAATCGGGCAAATGACATTTACTGGCGGCGAAGAATCAACACTAACTAAAAATATCAGTAAAGTAGATTTCAGTAAGTTTTTCAACAATACCTGGGTTAATGCATTTATGATGATTAATGTAGTAGTGGGATTGTTTTTACTGGATATGTTTTTGAGTAATAAAAGAAAAGAATTTAGAAAACAAGCTTGATGATAACTATATCATTCAAGTCCGGTAAAACCCTTCTGTTCACAGAGGGGTTTTTTATTTTGATATATTGATGATTTCGTACAAGAAATACGCCTTTATATCGCTTTCCTATCTTTGCCCCAATCAACTGAAATGAGCTGATGATCAAAAGCTTTAAGAAGGTTTATCAATATATTATTCAAGGGTTGCGAACAAAGCTGAGCCGGGTGCAATTCATTATGATTATTGCAACCGTGGTGGGACTTTTTTCCGGACTTGCAGCAGTTGGTTTAAAAACATTGGTGCATTATCTGCAACAAACGATCGAAACGATTCCTGTTTCAAAATTTGCATATCTGTTTTTTCCTGCAATCGGTTTGATCATTACTGTTTTTATTATCAAGTATTTTTTTGCTGGTTACGTTGAAAAAGGAATAGCCATGGTACTACGGTTTATGGCAAGGGGCTCTTCTTTTATTCCTTTTCGCCATACCTATCAGCATATAGTTACCAGTTCTATTACGGTTGGACTAGGTGGTTCCGCAGGATTGGAGTCGCCAATTGTATCCACCGGTTCTGCAATTGGTTCTAATATTGCCCGCATCAGCGACCTGAATTATTCTGAACGTTCCTTATTAATAGCCTGCGGTGCGGCTGCAGGTATTTCAGCCGTTTTTAATGCCCCTATTGCAGGCGTAATTTTCGCCATTGAGATTTTATTGACAGAAACCGTCATCAGTTATTTTATTCCGCTTATAATTTCTTCCGTAATTGGAGTGCTTTGCTCAAAAATAATTTTGGCAGAAACTATTCTTTTCAATTTTAAATTAAAGGAAACATTTGACTATACCAATGTGCCCTTTTATCTTTTGCTGGGTGTTGCAGCAGGATTTGTTTCCCTCTACTATGCCCGAGTGTTTAAAGGCACAGAACACAAATTGCAGCAATGGAAAGCAAACATCTATTTAAAAGCATTGACCGGAGGCATTTTATTGGCAGCATTGTTCTTTGTTTTTCCACCACTCTTTGGAGAAGGATATGAAAGTATAAAAGTAGTGGCTGGTGAAAATCTGAACAGCATTACTGAAAATACCCGTTTGTTTGAACTACTGGGAGAAAACTGGGGTTTGATTTTATTTACTGCGTTGATCTTTTTATTAAAACCGATAGCAGCAGCTATTACGATTGGAAGCGGTGGTAATGGTGGAAACTTCGCCCCTTCCCTGTTTGCTGGTTCATATTTAGGATTTACATTTTCAAAATTGATCAATAATACACCGTGGTTTAAAATCCCGGTAAGCAATTTTAGCTTAGTGGGTATGGCTGGTGTGCTGAGCGGTGTAATGTATTGTCCATTAACTGCTATCTTTTTAATTGCTGAAATAACAAACGGGTATGAATTGTTTATTCCGCTGATGATCGTTTCTTCCATTTCATTTTTCATTGTAAAATCATACGAGCCTTATTCAATGGAAATAAAAAAACTGGCATTGGAGGGAAAGATATTTACGCATAAAAAAGAAAAGAATATTCTTACATCTATTGAACCGGCTGAAATTATACAAGACAATTATGCTAGTATCTCTATTGATAAAAATCTTAGCGACCTGGTTGAAATAATTAAGTATAACGATAAGAATATTTTTGCTGTGCATGATAGTAAAGAACGTTTTGCCGGTATTATCGAATTGAATGATATCAAGCAAAAACTTTTTCAGCCGGAGCAGTTTTCAAAAGTTACTATCAAGTCATTGATGAAAAAACCTGCTGCTACTATTCATGAAGAGGATGACATGCATAAAATAATGGACAAGTTTGATGTAACGCAAAGCTGGTATTTGCCAGTGCTTAACAAAGAGAGAAAATTCATAGGGTTTGTTTCCAAATCAAAATTGTTTGGTAAGTACAGGGATTTATTATCACAGCAAGGTGATTTGTATGAAGAGTAACACTAACCTAAAATAACTGCACGAATAATTACAACAGATTCGCAAATGCTGAGTAGTGTACAGAAAGTACAAGAGTGGTTCTCACCTTTCCTTCTACTGGAAGAAAAGATTGCGAACTTATCTTCGATTGCAAGGGACGATGATAGTAGCAATAAGCTCGGTACATAAAATATTATCTCTTCTTAGGCTTAATTCAGGATTCTTACCTTTGCCAAAAGAATAAAAGCTTGCTATGGATATAAAAAATAATATACTGGAGACAATTGGTAACACACCAATGATTCGTTTAAATAAAGTAACCAAAGATCTTCCCTGCACCGTATTAGCCAAAGTGGATTATTTTAATCCCGGCAACTCCATAAAAGACCGTATGGCATTGAAGATGGTGGAAGTGGCAGAACAGGAAGGCAAACTAAAACCAGGTGGCACCATCATTGAAGGAACAAGTGGTAATACCGGAATGGGATTAGCATTAGCTGCCGTGGTGAAAGGTTACAAATGCATTTTCGTTACTACAGATAAACAATCCAAAGAAAAAGCTGATATTTTAAAAGCTGTGGGTGCAGAAGTTATTGTTTGCCCAACGAATGTATTGCCGGAAGACCCCCGTAGTTATTATAGTGTGGCAGCAAGATTGGCAAAGGAAGTTCCCAACTCCTACCACATGAATCAATATGATAATCTGGCAAACCGATTAGCACATTATGAAACAACCGGCCCTGAAATATGGAAACAAACCGATGGAAAAATAACTCACTTAGTTTGCACAGCAGGTACAGGTGGAACAGTTACAGGTGTTGCACAATATTTAAAGGAAAAAAATCCTAAAATACAGATTTGGGCTATTGATGTATACGGTTCATTGCTCACCAAATATTTTCGTACTGGTGAAATTGATATGAATGAAGTACATCCTTATATCAGCGAGGGATTTGGAGAAGACTTTGTGCCAAAGAATTACGATATGAGTGTGATAGATCATTTTGAACAGGTGACAGATAAGGATGGTGCAGTGATGGCGAGAAAGCTGGCAAAAGAAGAAGGTCTGTTCTGCGGCTATAGTGCAGGTAGCTGTATACAAGGGTTAATGCAATTAAAAAGCAAGTTGAAAAAAGAAGATGTGGTGGTTTGTATCTTTCATGACCACGGCAGCCGTTATGTTGGAAAAATTTATAATGACCAGTGGATGATAGAAAGAGGTTTCCTGGCTGTAAAAACTTTCCGTGATGTAGTGAGTGCAAGAGGAACCAAACGTTTGATAACAGTAGAGCCTACACAAACTGTATTAGAAGCAGTAGAGCTAATGAAGAAATATGATATTGAACAAATACCTGTATTGAATGGTGATGGTCCACTTGGCGCTATCAGTGAAAGCGGTTTGTTTCAAAAAATATTCAACAATCCAGAGATAAAACATTCTACAGTGCAGGATGTATTGGAACCATCATTCCCGGTTGTGGCTTATGATACACCGGTAGAAAAGCTAAGCCACCTTATTAATAGAGAAAACGGTGCTGTACTGGCAAAAGATGAAGCCGGCAATTATCACATAGTGACGAAATACGATGTCATACAATCTCTCGGGAATTAGTACACAATAACGCATTTATTAACTAAAACAGGCTCCGGTATCGATACCGGAGCCTGTTTTTCGTAGTTCTACGATACATAGCTGTGTGGTTTCCGCAACAATACTATAGCCGGTTTACGATGTTTTGAGTAAAAAATGTCGTAAAAAAATTGAGTTATTTTGCTCTATAATATTAATGGAATCACAATTACTTTTGTCTCAGAAGTTGATTGATAGCTAATCAATCAGAAGTCCAAAAGTCCAATTGAAAGAAACCGTCCAAAAGTCCAAATCCAACTGAGGAACCGTCCAAATCCTTACAAAGACCGTCCAATTTAAAATCCAGTATCAATCAACTTCTTCTTTTTCTTTGTAGAGAAAGGCCTGAAAAACTGAGAAACCCAATATCCCAATAAGAAAGACCGAAAGAAGTCCAACCAATCCTTGAGAAACCAAACGTCACCGTGTCCAAATCCATGAAAGAAACTAACAGTCCGGAACCCTCCTGCTAAACACAATTTAGCAGGAGGCGCGGTGAACAGGAATCCACTTCTAAACTCCCTTTCTATTTATTTTCCCAACTTTTTGATTTTGTAAATTCGCAGCAAATATTTGCATGCCTGATTTTATCGACCAGACCGGAAGAAAAGTTGCTATACCTGCTATTCCTCAACGCATCATTTCATTAGTGCCCTCCCAAACAGAATTATTATTTGACCTCGGAATTCGAAATGAAGTTACTGGCATCACTAAATTCTGCATACATCCAACAGAATGGTTTAGAAGTAAAACAAGAGTTGGCGGCACCAAGCAACTTAAAATGGAAATTATACATGAACTGCAGCCCGACCTCATCATCGCCAACAAAGAAGAAAATGTAAAAGAACAAATAGAAGAATTAGAAAAGCACTACCCCATTTGGATAACCGATGTCAATAACCTCGAAGATGCTTATGAAATGATAGAACAAATCGGCATCATTACTGGCAAACAAAAACCCGCCAGCCAAATGTTGGCAGCTATAAAAAATAATTTTGCATTGCTCGAAACTCATAGCTCAAAGCTCACAGCTTGTTATCTCATCTGGCAAAACCCCTACATGACCGTCGGCGGCGACACTTTTATACATTCCATGCTGGAGGAGGCTGGCTTCAATAACATTTTCGGAAACAAAAAAAGATATCCTGAAGTAACAGTCTCCGAACTTAGAACAATTAACTCTGAACTACTATTCCTCTCCTCCGAACCTTTTCCTTTTCAACAAAAGCATATTGACGAATTGCAAACCCAATTACCCGAAACAAAAATCGTTTTAGTGGATGGAGAAATATTCAGCTGGTATGGAAGTCGCTTGCTAAAAGCACCTGCTTACTTCAACAGTTTGAAATCAGCTATAAATAATCGACCTTAGAAGTTATTGACTATTCACTATTGACCATTGACTATTCACCATTCACCCAATGAGTTTTACAGAAAATAAAAACGACCGGGAAACAAAGCAAGGCGATAAACCGACCCGCAAGAAACCAATGTACCCGGTTAATAATGCGCTACGCAATTATTTAAAGCTACATGGTCGTGAAGTAAAGTTGCCCGTTACGTATATTAACCTGCTTAACTATACCTGGTCAACACCAATAAAAGACAAAAATGGAAAAGATACTTTGTGGGAAAAGTTATCCTATGATAGCAGAGATTGGGAATATATCCGGGATGGCCTTGTAAAAATTTATGCCATTCTAAAAACAGAAGGTGATTTCAGTTTTATCAGTCACTTAGATGTTGCCAGAATTGACTATTGCACCTTTGGCAACTCACATCCATTCCGTATTCGCATTGTAAATAAATTCAACGACAACTACGATCATTATTACATTAAGATAGCCGATGCATCAAGAGTATATGGGTTGGAACTGGAACACATCCTCTCTCCCAACCGTATTACTTTTTTTACTTGTGATAATACATTGGTAGAGGAACATATACCCGGTATCCCCGGCGATATGTTTGTTCAGCAAATAATGGATACACCGGAAACCAATAAAATACGACTGGCCAAAGAATTTGTAAAATTTAATGAACGTTGTTTTGTTCGATTGCTGGGTGATATGCGCAGCTATAATTTTGTGGTGGATATTACTCCGGATATTGAAGACTATCAATATCGTATCCGTTGTATCGACTTCGATCAGCAATCCTATGAAGGAAGAAAGAACCTGTACTTACCACAATTCTTCAAAGAAAATTATGCATTTGTAGAACTTTCTCTCTCCCATCTTAATAAGGAATCAATTGCGCAATACCAATTTGAGGAAAGAACAATGATCACTTACCGGGTAGTATCATCAAGGTACCGCATAAAAGAGCTGCTGGATATTATGACCAAAGATGAAATTTCTACCGCTGAAAAAATAAACCAGTTAAAAGATGAGCTGAACAATTACTTCAACACTTCTGTTTTCAAAAAATGCAAGTCAATGGGAGATATAGTAAAGACCCAATTAAAACACAGCCTTCAAAAAAACCTGATGCTGGTACAAAAAGACTTAGGAAAGCATAATGAATAAAATTTGACACTCAAACACCTGTTTGTAATTAAACATCAATAAATCGGCTATATTAGCGCCGTAAAACGATTGGCTGCCGCTAACTTTTAAGCCACATTAAAAAAAAAATACTACTTAATGAAAAAGTACAGAGCCGGTGTGCTGTTCGGCGACGAATTAGAAGCACTCTACAAAGACGCTAAAGACAACCAGTTTGCATTGCCCGCTGTTAATACCATAGGTACCAATACCATTAATGCCACACTGGAAGCCGCTGCAAAAGTTAACTCCCCCGTTATTATTCAATTTTCTAATGGAGGTGCACAGTTTATTGCCGGCAAAGGGATGCCGAACGACCAGTTGCAAGCCAATATTTCTGGTGGCATTTCTGGTGCATTGCATATTCATAATGTAGCAAAATATTATGGAGTGCCTGTGGTATTGCATACCGACCATGCTGCAAAAAAATGGTTGCCATGGATAAGTGGATTGATTGATGCCGGCGAACAATACTTCAAAGAAAAAGGTCAGCCACTATTCAGTTCTCATATGCTTGATCTGAGTGAAGAGCCGCTGGAAGAAAACATTCAAACATCTGTTGAGTATTATAAAAGAATGGCTCCGCTGGGTATGAGTATTGAAATTGAACTCGGTGTTACAGGTGGCGAAGAAGATGGTGTTGATAACAGCGATATTGATAATGCTAAATTATATACGCAGCCAGAGCATGTAGCTTATTCTTACAAAGAACTAAGCAAGGTGGGCAATATGTTTACCGTAGCCGCGGCATTCGGGAATGTGCATGGAGTATATAAATCAGGTAATGTTCAACTTACCCCGGTTATTCTGCACAACAGCCAGGTGTATATTGAAAAAGAATTGAAGACTGGCCCAAAGCCAGTATATTTTGTTTTTCATGGTGGAAGTGGTTCACCACAACACCAGATCAGGGAAGCCATTGGCTATGGAGCAATTAAAATGAATATTGATACTGATCTGCAATGGGCTTTCTGGGAAGGTGTTTTGAATAACTATAAAAAGAGTGAAGGCTACCTTCAGGGACAGTTAGGTAACCCCGAAGGCGATGATAAACCTAATAAAAAATACTACGATCCCAGAGTTTGGCTGCGCAAAGGTGAAGAAGCATTCATCAAACGCCTGGAAGTGGCTTTTGAAGATTTGAATTGCATTAACCGCAATGCGTAAGCAATTAACAACAGATCAATACAACTTACTTAAAGCTGCCAGATGGCAGCTTTTTTTATTGCTATTCTTATCAATATGGAGGAATAAGTAATGATGCTGTACCATTTCCTTTTGTTCCATTTTTGGTTATAAATCAATTAAATTTGGAACAAGAACTTTCGCAAATACAAACGTTATGTGCAATGCTGACAAACCGCATTAGACAAATGAAAACTGTTCAAGACTATATTAACTCTGACTTATTAAATTGGCTTCAAGACAATAATTTCAATTACAAACAAGCCAAAATAAAGACGGACAAGGGTTGTCTTGAAAACATATACAACGACAAGTTTTGCTTAAAAATTTACGACAGACTTGGACATGAGTTTGGAGTTATCATTAACATAGCAGACAAGTATGACGAAAGCATTTACGACAACGACAGTTTTAGTTTGCATTGGGCATTTGAATATTTTAAAATAAAACAAACAGCTTCATTTGACAGTCGGACAGAAAATCAGTATGAGCAAAACCTGCCAAATTTAATAATGGACATTAAGAACATTATTCCACGACTAAATCAAATAACTATTTCCGAATGGAGTAACATGAAAGAGTGGATAGACAAAGAATCAAGAAAACAACTTGCCTAAACTGATTGAATAATGTAAAAGCACAGCACATAACATTGCATTTGTGTTATGTCGGCGGACTGATAACACCGCTTCAACTGTGTACTACTATCAGCTTCTGCCCCAGCCCGACGTTATAAATTGAGCAATTGAATAAACAATGAACTTTTGTATTTTACATCAGCATTTGTACCAGGCTGACGGTTTTCAAATTCCGCCACAAACACAAATGCTTCAACGTTAGCAGCAATAGTATGAGTCAACTATCTTCTATAATCTCTGCTTTCTTACTTGCATTGTTGACTTCTTGTTCAAATGGTAATAATAAAGATATTCGGCCAGTAAACGATACAACACAAATTATCAATTTCTCAATCAGAGCCGCATTTGATAGTGGGCGACTTCCAGATGCAAGTTCTGTAAAGGACAAATACTATTTTCGAGACTCCATTTTATTCACTGCCGATTCATTACCCCTGAAATATTTACCAACATCGGTTGACTTATTAAATTTCAAAGTCTTGAGTCGAGATCATCTATGCAAAATAATAATAGCAGATAGCCTGAGTAATAAGCAGCCTAATTATTTATCAATAACGACATTTAAGAAAATTGACTCAGTATATTTAGTAGAAGTATCAAGTTTAAGCTGCCTTCCTTACACAGGCGGAGGAATGGTTTCTTTCGAGATATCAAAAAGTGGAGATTCGTTAATTATTTTGCGTCAAGGGTCGGTATCGATTAATTAGCTGCTAACAGCAGGTTGGCGCAATGGCTGACTGACGAATATATCCTGGACAGAATATAATTTAACACGACTGACAACATTTCGCAGACATAAAGAAATATATAATGACGACAACTCCCGAACACAATGAGCGGATAGCAAAAATGACATTTACTTCAGTTTATCCGCACTACGTTACAAAAGTTGAACGTAAAGGCAGGACAAAGGAAGAATTGCATCAGGTAATAAAGTGGCTAACCGGGTTCAATGATAAAAAACTGCAACAGCTAATTGACGAAAAAGCAACTTTTGAAACCTTCTTTCAAAAGGCATCATTAAATCCCAATGCACATCTCATTACAGGAGTAATCTGTGGGTACCGGGTGGAGGATATTCAAAATCCATTAACGCAAAAGGTTAGGTATTTAGACAAATTGGTAGATGAATTAGCAAAAGGACGTAAAATGGAAAAGATATTAAGGATTGGGTAGATAGGTAGTATTCCAAAACACCATAATATTCAAATCTAAAACTCTCAACCCTAAACTCTCAACTCCAAACTAATAACTATTTTCGCCAAAAGAACTACCGAATGATTTCTTATAACACTAAAGACTGGTTCACCTTCATTTTCAAATTCCATAAGGCCGATACCTTTCGCAAGTTGTTCCCACTAATTGTTTTACTCTCCGTTTACTCCGGCGTTATTGCCTGGCTGGAACTGGATTATTGGAAGCTTTCGCAAAACAGCTATGTAAAAAATATTCCGCTCATGCATGGCTTGTTAGGTTTTGCCATCTCCATGTTATTAGTATTTCGTACCAACACGGCTTACGACCGCTGGTGGGAAGGCCGCAAACTTTGGGGCAGTTTGGTTAATAACAGCCGCAATCTCGCTATGAAGCTGGCCACTATTTTACCGGCTGATGATGAAACACAACGAGCTTTTTTCAGAAAAATAATTCCTGCATTCGCCTTTTCCCTGCATAATCATTTACGCAAAGAAGAAACCCGGCTTGAATTGTTCCAAGAAAAAGAGCATGAGCATCTGTTACATAAAATTGATAAAGCCAAACATATTCCTAACCAGGTGGCGCTGTTAATGTATCAGCATATACATCAGCTACATGTTGATAAAAAAATATCGGGTGAACAATTATTATTTCTCAATGCAGAGTTGCAATCTTTTACTGATATATGTGGGGCCTGCGAAAGAATCAAGAATACCCCAATCCCCTTTTCGTACAGTGTTTTTATCAAAAAGTTTATTTTCTTCTATATCATGACGTTGCCGTTCGGTTATGTATTTCAATTAGGCTTTTACGTTATTCCGGTGGTAGCATTTGTATTTTATGTACTAGCCAGTTTAGAACTGATTGCTGAAGAAATAGAAGATCCTTTCGGCGGCGACCAAAATGATGTTCCTACGGAACTCCTATCGCAAAACATACATCGCCATGTAGCGGAAATTATCTGATCACAGCAAATAAACCCATACCAAAAACCACTTTGGTAAAACTTTTGCTGTTAGCAGCATAAAGAAATTCAAATCTTAATAAAGCAGCTATATGCGAAAGTCATTAATAGTTATCTGTATCCTTTTCTTTTCCTTATTTACTATTATAGCCTGTTCAAAAGAGAATGGCGGCAATGGCGGTGGCTCCTCTGTAGATTGTAGTACGATTAGCAACAAATTTTTTGCTGCAGATATAAACCCGATCATTCAAAGTAGTTGTAACCAGGCGGGTTGCCATGCCAGTGGAAGCAGCAACGGCCCGGGTGCATTAACTAACCATGCACAGGTACAAGCTTCCGCTTCTGCTGTTCGTGCCGCTATTGTATCGGGCAGAATGCCACTAAATACAACTTTATCAACAGCACAAAAAAATTCCATTATTTGCTGGATAGATAGTGGTGCTCCTAATAATTAGCACCACTTATATATTTATGGTAAGCAGTTTAGTTTCATTTACCTTTCTCATTTATATTTATAGCCTAAACTGCACCACATGCAAAAATGTATTAATTTGTTTTTAGTTCTGTTGATCTCCACAATTGCTTTTACACAGCAAGTATTAGGTCCGTTAACGGTTGAAAAAATAATGAGAGATCCAAAATGGATGGGCACATCTCCATCAAACACATTCTGGAGCCAGGATGGTACTACCCTTTATTTCTCCTGGAATCCTGAAAAAGCTCATGCTGATTCTATCTACTATATTACCACTACCAATAAAACTCCGGTTAAAGCTACCGTTGCTGAGAAGCAGGCATTAACTAGCCAACCGAATATTATTTACAACATTGCAAGAACCTATCAGTTATATGCAAAAGATGGTGATATATTTTATAAAGAAGTAAAAACAGGAAAACTAACACGCATTACACAAACAGTGGACATGGAAACTAATCCACAGTTTTCTTTTAGCGAAACAAAAATTGTTTATAACCGCAACCAGAATTTATATGCATGGGATATTGCCAGCGGTGAAACAATGCAATTAACGAATGTAAGAACGGGTGATGCATCTTCTACACCACCAACTGGTAGCGGTTTTGGAAGAGGTGCCGGCGGAGGAAATGCACCACCAACTGCTGGCAGCAATCCACAGGAACAATGGTTAAAAAATGACCAGTTGAAATACTTTGAGGTATTAAAACAACGTAAAGAAAAAAGAGAAGCTGCTGAAGCGTATACCAAAGCATTACCAAAAACAAAAGAAAAAGAACTTCGTTCCATCAGTTTAGAAGATAAAGCATTACAAGGATTAAATGTTAGTCCTGATGGCCGTTATGTAACGTATCGCTTATTTAAATCTGCACCATCTGCTGCTGCAAAGTCTACTATTGTTCCAAGTTATGTAACCGAAACTGGTTTTACAGTTGATATACCTGCCCGTACCAAAGTGGGTGCACAACAAAGTAGTTCTGACTTTTATGTGTACGACCGGGTACGGGACACTATTATTGCTATTAAGCTTGACTCAATTCATGGAATAAAAGATTTGCCTGATTATGTAAAAGATTATCCCAAACAATTAGAAGAAAGAAAAAAAAGAAATGCAAACAGGGGCATTACAGTTTCTAATCCATCCTGGTCGCCAAAAGGCACCAATGCAGTTTTAGAAATATATGCTGATGACAATAAAGACCGATGGCTGATGCGTTGGGATACCGCTACCAACAAATTAAAATTATTAGATCGTCAGCGGGATGAAGCATGGATCGGCGGCCCTGGCACTGGTGGTTTTGGTGGCGGCAATACTGGTTGGCTGGATGAAAATACTTTTTGGTATCGTTCTGAAGTATCAGGCTATTCTCATTTATATAGTGTAAATGTAAATACAGGAGAAAAGAAAGCATTGACTACGGGTAAGTATGAAGTGCAGCAGGTGCAATTATCAAAAGACAAAAAATACTTCTTTATTGTCACCAACGAAGTGCATCCCGGTGAACAACATTTTTATCGCCTCACTATTGCAGATGGTAAAAAAGAAAAGATAACAACGATGACAGGTGCAAACCAGGTAACTATTTCACCGGATGAAAAGCAATTAGCTGTTCTCTACTCCTACTCTACAAAACCATGGGAATTGTATTTGCAAGAAAATAAAGTGGGTGGAAAGATTGAGCAAATAACCAATAAAGCACAAAGCGAAGAATTTAAATCTTACGCCTGGAAAGATCCGGAAGTAATTACCATTACTGCTGCCGATGGTGCACCCATCTATGCAAGAATTTACAAACCAACAAATCCCGATCCCAATAAACCAGCTGTACTTTTTGTACATGGTGCTGGCTATTTGCAAAATGCACATAAATGGTGGAGTAGTTATTTCAGAGAATACATGTTTAATAATATGCTGGCCGATAATGGGTATTATGTATTGGACATTGATTATCGTGGCAGTGCAGGTTATGGCAGAGATTGGAGAACGGGCATTTATCGTCACATGGGCGGAAAAGATCTGAGTGACCATGTAGACGCCGTAAACTATCTCGTAAAAAATCATGGAGTAAATCCGAAAAATGTTGGGCTCTACGGAGGTTCTTATGGTGGTTTTATTACCTTGATGGGAATGTTCAATGAACCAACTGTATTTGCTGCAGGTGCTGCACTTCGTCCGGTTACGGATTGGGCACAATACAATCATGGTTATACATCCAACATTTTGAATGAGCCATACACTGATAGTATTGCATATAGAAAAAGTTCTCCCTTCTATTTTGCAGATGGATTAAAAGGGGATCTATTAATTTGTCATGGTATGGTGGATGTAAATGTACATTACCAGGATGCGGTAAAATTGGCGCAACGTTTAATAGAATTAGGGAAAGACAATTGGGAACTCGCCAGTTACCCAATGGAAGATCATGGCTTTGTTGAGCCGAGCAGCTGGACGGATGAGTATAAAAGAATATTCAAGCTATTTGAAGCGGTATTAAAAAAGTGAATGGTGAGTAGTCAATAGTCAATGATTACTAAAGAATTTGCCCATTCGCCATTGACTATTCACTATTGACAACTTTCCTATATTTGTACCTCAACAATTGGTTATGGCGAAACAAATAGAAGATTTTGATGCCAACCTGGCTGGAGAAGAAGGCAAGACTGAAGAAACAAAGAGCAGCTGGTTTAAGCGAATTAAGAAAGGCATTAATACTAAAACATCTGAAAAGAAAGAAACTCCTGAAGGGCTGTGGGTAAAATGCCCGGATTGTAGTTTTATTTGCACTGTTTCAGAATTACGGGAAAGTCTTTTCGTTTGCCCAAAATGTACCTTCCATCACCGCATTAACAGCAGCGAATACTATGAACTGTTGTTCGACAATAATGAGTTCACCGAATTATTTGAAAATATTCGGAGCAAAGACTACCTGGAATTTACCGACCTGAAGCCGTATAAAAAAAGACTGGAAGAAACCTGGAGCAAAACAGATTTGAAAGATTCCATGCGGGTAGCAGTCGGAAAAGTAAATGGCAATGACCTGGTGATTGCTTGTATGGATTTTGAATTTATCGGCGGCTCATTGGGGAGTGTGATGGGTGAAAAATTTTCCCGTGCTGTTGATTATTGCATTCAACATAAAATGCCGTATATGGTGATCAGCAAAAGCGGCGGCGCCAGGATGATGGAAAGTGCTTTTTCCTTAATGCAGTTGGCGAAGACAAGTGGGAAGCTTTCACAATTAAGCGATGCTAAACTTCCTTATATCTCCTTATTAACGGATCCAACATTTGGCGGCATCTCCGCTTCATTCGGAATGCTGGGTGATTTGAATATTGCAGAACCAGATGCATTGATTGGTTTTGCGGGCCCTAGAGTAATTAAAGAAACCATAAAAAAAGATCTTCCTCCGGGTTTTCAACGCAGTGAATTTATATTGGAACATGGGTTCTTAGACTTTATTGTTCCAAGAAAAGAATTAAAAGAAAAACTGGCAAAGGTGTTGATGCTTTTTAAAAACTAATCAATATTCGGGCCCATGAAAAAGATGCTATTATTTATAGCAGTATATTCATTTACCTTGCTTCTTACTGCCCAGGAAAAAATATTTGAGCATGATGTAAGCAGCTTCCCTAAGCCGAGACTTATTGGAACTTCCGTTCATACTGATTTTTCAAGCCCTCTATTTCACTCAGTATTGCTTTCGAAAACACAACTACGGCATTCATACCTTTCTGAAACAGGTCAAAAAAAAGAAATAACTGTCCATACCGCTGATCAAAACCCGGACGACTCCCTTCTTGCAAATGCCAATGCTGATAAAAATATTATTAACTTATACAGGTATAGCAAATATCTTTTACACGTACCAGGTTCAAAGAAACTAACTGACGTACTTTATAAAAGTAGCACATCGAAATACTATATTGTTTCAACAGATGTAAAAACTGGAGTTCCGGTTATTTCCGATACGATTGGGTTTCCTTTTGATACTGAACTTGTTGGATGTTATTTTTACAGTACATCTATAATATTAGTACATCATAAATTAAGGAAAGATGAATTTATTATAACTACTATAAAGGATGACCAGAAAGTAAAAAGAGAGGAAATAAAAATTGACTATCAAGATGATAACAGCTCAGCTCTTCTCAGACGGCCGATAGGAACAAACATAATAAACGATAATGTTGTGATACCGGCAACCAATCTATGGCTACCTGTCTATTTTCTCGATTACAATTCCCTTACATTTGAGGATGGGAAATATCTGAAAATTCTTGTTGGTGGTAACAGTCTTAATACATGGTTCATACAACTTGATATTACTGCAGGCAATTACATAATAAAGAAATTTACACTCCCCGAAACTGGTAATGAAGAAATAAAAAACTATCCCTCTTCATGGCTAACTGACTCAATACTCATATCTGGTTATACAACAGAAACTGAACTTAGATTATATTTTTACGAACTTTCTACAGACAGTCTTATAAATTTCATTTCAATTACAAAAGACAATATTAAGCAGTTTACATCTTCTGGCATAACCAAGTCTGGTGACTTTTGGTCTAAAAGCAATATTACCGAAATTAGTTTTTCAGATTTTTTAAAAAAATGTAATGCAAATAAACTATTGATTACGGGATATAAAGATGGAAATGAAATTTTTTTAACCCTGTCCAGCAAATATGACCTTGGCCCCACCTCAACCTTTCTGGGAAATATAGTTACCTTGGGTACAATGGATTTCAGGCAGGTAAAACCTCCATCAATAGTCTCTTTCAATATGAGCTTAAAGTTGGGAAAAATAAAACCAGGGTTTGGAGAAGTAAAAAACTTTGTTTGGGAAAAAATATTAATGTTTATCTGGGGAATAAGAAGTTATAGTACGTCTGCTGATATCACCTTTAAAGATGGCTACTATTACATCAGTTATATTAACAAGGACACAAAAAAAATAGTTGTTCATCGTTTTTATAAATATTTATAACTGTGTTTGAAATTAAAAACCGCTCCATCTTTCATGAATACTTCATAGATGCTAAATATGAAGCAGGTATGGTATTGTTAGGTACTGAGATAAAATCCATGCGAACGGGAAAAGTGAGTTTTAATGATAGTTACTGCCTTATTTCCGATGGAGAAGTGTGGTTAAAATCATTGAACATTGCACAGTATAGTCATGGTACAACTAATAACCATGATCCTGTAAGAGACCGTAAGCTACTGCTGAATAAGAAAGAAATTACTAAAATCGTTGCCAAACTCAAAGAGAAAGGCTATACGCTGGTGCCACTTCGCATATTCATGAATTCGAAGAACCTTGCCAAGATTGAAATCGGGTTGGCTAAGGGTAAAAAACTGCATGATAAACGGGAAAGCATCAAACAAAAAGATGTGGATAGAGAAATGAAGCGGTATTTAAAATAAGCTTGTGTAAAACTTCGTTATAAAGCGGACTGATTTTTGACGATCTTCCCAGCCATGAAGAAAGGACTACTGATAATTGCCTTGTTACTTTCACTTTACTCCCAATCACAATCCGTTTTTGGTTACTGGTATGGCTATGCGAATGTAAAAACGAATAGCTCTGCTAATAATTATTTGGTTGAACTGGTTCTACAACCCGAAAAAAATTATGTTTCCGGAATTCTAAATTATTATTTTAAAAATACCTACCGTAGTATAAAAGTAAAAGGTGATTTCAATAAAACTACCCGCCAACTAAGCTTGTACGATATTCCCATTGTATATTTTGGCTCTATCGCCAATTTTGAAGTGGATTGTATTATGAATATGCAGGCTACTCTCCGGGTGGCGCAGGCTGGCTCTAACCTGGTAGGTGCTTTTATTGGTTTGCCGGATTACAAATACACTTGTGCTGATATCCGTTTAAATCTTACGCATAATGCTGATATCAGTAAAAAAGATTCCGTGTTAAAAGCCATCAGCGAATACAAAGAAAATGTTCAGGTTTGGACTCCATCTTATGATGATACGTTGGTATCGGTTTCTGTAACTCCAAAAAAAGTAGTGAACTATGTAACGGAGAAACAATACACCGAAAGAGAAAATATTGTGATCAGCGAAATTGAAGTTGATTCCGACTCTTTACAAATAGATGTATATGACAACGGAGAAATTGATGGTGATATGATCTCCTTGTTTTACAATAAACAACTTATTCTTTCTAATCAAAAGCTTACACATAAGTCTATTAAAATAAAAATTGAACTAGATAGTGCTAAAGCCAGCAATGAAATATCCATGTTTGCTGAGAACCTCGGTTTGATACCGCCTAATACTGCCTTAATGATCATTAATGATGGAAAAAAGAAGCATGAAATCCGGCTAACCAGTAGCCTGGAGAAAAATGCAACGATTCGAATTAAAAGAAGAAAATCGCAGTAATAGAGTTGAAAAGAATTAAAAAGAAAAAGATTTGATTATTTTATTCTCCAGCAGATAATTTTGCACCCATTTTATTTTCTCATCGGCCAAAACTACCTCTATCAAAAGTTCCACTTCATTATCGGCCAGTGTGATTTTTTTCTCTTCCACAAAAAAAACTCCGGCATGAAGTCCATTTATCAAATCATCTTTCTGACCAATATGATCTTTTAAAATGGTAAGTTTGATCTGGCGGGTTAATTTTTTTGATCTAAATAATTTATTAATGAATGGGGTAATAAAAATAATAATTAACGTACCCGCCATAAATGTGCCGGCAAGATAAAATTCACCGAAACCAATAGCCAAACCAACTGCTGCTGCCAACCAGATAATTCCGGCAGTGGTGAGACCAGAAATCGAAAATCCATCTTTAAATATAGCCCCTGCCCCAAGAAAACCTACACCACTCACAACATAAGCAGCAATATGGGTTGGATTGCTTTCACCGCCTACTTTATAAGAAAGAATACCAAACAATGTAGCCCCGAGGCAAATGATAGTTATTGTTTTTAACCCGGCAACTTTATCTTTCAATTCCCTTTCAAGTCCCAGAATAACACCGGCAGCAACGGCCAGCAAGGCTTTGTATAGATCTAATATTTCCCAATGATCAATCATATCACAATTTACTCAAACAATTCAGCCTGGTTTGTTTCTTTGCTTTTCACCCATTCCATTTCAGTTGACTTACTAAAATCTGCCAGTTTAGAACCTACTGTTCTATAACCAGTTACTTCAGCAATTTTTACAATCTTCAATTTAGCTTTTCGTATCTGTGCTCCCCTGCCCTGTTGCATTAATAATATTGGCTCTTCATCTAATGTTACGGTTTCAACATAATTTCCATCGCCTTCCTTTATGAACAAGAATTTTGTTTTCTGTGTAGAAGTTTCAATCTTGAAACGTTTTACCATGTATTGCTTCTTCTCCACATCAACATATACAGCGGTAATTATTTTTTCTGCATCGAATTTCCCAATATGTAATACTTTATCAGGATCAATCTTCTGTGTCATTTCCTGGTCGGTCACTTCATAATTACCATCATTGTATAACACTAATATTCTATCATCTGGTTCAAAGCTTCCCAGGTAAGTTCCTTTTTCTTCAGCACTCAGGCGACCAAACTTTTCATCAAACCAGAGTTTGCGGCCACTCAATGTTGCTTTACCTGCCTCTTTAAATTTCACCGATTTGATAGGATACTTTGTTACCTGGTTACCCATGCTACTGCGACCTTTAATAGCCATCTCTTCAAAATAAAAGTCAAACTCTTTGATGCGGGCAGAACTTCCGGGTGTTAATACGATCTTCACTACTTCTGCTTCGCCATTCGGATTAATACTCAGATAATGTACTTTACTTCTTTCATCCCCTTTGGTTAGATCGTATTCCTTGTCTCTTGTTACACCCGTCACATTAAAACGTTTGGCATAACTCAATCCACCCTTGCCATCAGAGTAGATCATATTGTACGTTGTACGTTCATCATTTTTTTGAAATACGGCGGCATGCAAAATATCTTTCCCGATAAATGTTTTATCAGACACTTTCACCACTTTCATAATTCCCCGCTTGGCAAAAACGATAATATCGTCCAGGTCGGAACATTCAAATAGCAATTCATCTTTTTTCAATCCAGTGCCAATAAAGCCTTCTTCCCGGTTTACATAAAGTTTGGTATTAGCGATAGCGACACTCTTCGCCTCGATCACTTCAAATTGTTTGATCTCGGTTTTTCTCTCTCTGCCTTTACCATATTTCTTCAATAGGTTTTCATAATAGTCAACAGCAAAATCCACCAGGTTTGCCAAATCATGTTTTACCTGTTTAATATCTCCCTCCAATCCTTTGATCTGTGCATTTAGTTCATCAATATCTAATTTATAAATACGGCGTACAGGTTTCTCCGTCAGCTTCACAATATCTTCTCTGGTAATATCTCTCTTCAGTTGCTTCTTAAAGGGTACAAAGGCTTTATCAATTCCTTCCAGCACTTTCTCCCATGTCTCATGCTTCTTTTCTAGCTCTTTATATATTTTTTCTTCGAAAAATATTTTTTCTAATGAGGTGTAATGCCATTTTTCCTGCAACTCATTGAGCTTAATTTTTAATTCCTGCTCTAACAAATCTTTTGTTTTATCAACCGACAATTTCAACAACTCTTGCACACCGATAAACTGCGGCTTATGATCCACAATCACACAGGCATTGGGAGAAATAGAAATTTCGCAATCCGTGAATTTGTATAGCGCATCAATTGTAATATCCGGAGAAATACCCGGTGCAAGATCAACTTGTATCTCTACATCCGCCGCTGTATTATCTGTTACTTTTTTAATTTTAATTTTCCCCTGGTCATTTGCTTTTACAATTGATTCCATCAATTGTGTAGTAGTAACTCCGTACGGAACACTTTTAATTGCTAACGTCTTTTTATCTACTTCTTCAATATGAGCCCTTACTTTTACTTTCCCGCCTCTTTTACCCTGGTTATAATCAGCCACATCGATCATTCCGCCAGTAAGAAAATCAGGATTGAGCTCAAAACGTTTTCCTCTTAAGTGTTTTATAGCTGCTTCAATGATCTCACAGAAATTATGCGGAAGAATTTTAGTGGATAAGCCCACTGCAATACCATCTGCACCTTGTGCCAGCAACAATGGAAATTTCATGGGTAATGTAACCGGCTCATTCTTTCGGCCATCGTAACTCAATTGCCATTCGGTAGTTTTTGCATTGAAGGCCACCTCTAACGCAAACTTGCTGAGTCTCGCTTCAATATAACGGGCTGCTGCTGCATCATCCCCGGTTCTTACATCGCCCCAGTTACCCTGTGTGTCAATCAACAGATCCTTCTGCCCCATATTCACCAATGCATCACCAATACTTGCATCTCCATGCGGGTGGTACTGCATCGCCTGGCCGATAATGTTCGCCACTTTGTTATAGCGGCCATCATCCATTTCTTTCATGGCATGAAGAATGCGACGTTGCACCGGTTTTAGTCCATCTTCAATGGCAGGAACGGCTCTTTCTAATATTACATAAGAAGCATAGTCGAGAAACCATGTTTTGTATTGGCCATGCAATCCACTATCGATGCCTCCTACTTCTGTTATTTTGTTTTTTGCTGCACTCATTGTGTGAGAATCTTTTCGCCTTTCGGTTCAATTTACTTTATCCCTCAATTGTATTTTCTTCAGAAATTGCTTCCACTTTTTTTCCTCCTCCCAATTTCACATCAAAATCCTTCCATGCTTTGCTCATATCACCTGTTACTTCAATTTTTTCATTGTTTATTAACTGTTTCATCCGCCACATTAAAAAAACATCGCCAGTTTTCACTTTCATTCGGTTCAACGTATTGCTTAATACCCGGGTTGCTTTCTGCCACTCACCAGTTATGTTTTTTAAAATCTCCATATCGTAGAAACTTTCATCTTTACCAGCAATTTTCTTTCCCCCTTCCAATATTCTTACCGTTGCGTTTTCTTCAGCGATCTTCCTCCATTCATCCGGATCAATTTCAAATTCACTCAATGTAATGGGTCTTGCCAGTTTCTTTGCTTTTACGAATTCTTTGGGCTGTATTTCATGCAACCAGGATGGATAAAATATCTGCCCCTTCTCATTGATAAAAGGAAGATTGTTCATATACAACACCATCACTCTCCCCTGGTATTCTTTAAAGTTTGGCATCAACCAATAATAACCCGTTACATCATGTTGATTTTGTCCCATCCAAATCCATAATTCTTCTTCTGGATTCGCATCCAATTTTGCTTTTATCTGGTTTACGGTTTCTCTATCATCAAAACTACCCACCAATTCAGCGGCATACGGAGATCCTTGCATCAATCCTCTCCACCATTCTAATCTTGCCTGCCATCCTTCTTTGGTGTCAATATTTGCTAAAGGCCCTACTGCAAAATCGTCTTTGATCTGCAATACATCACCGACCAACGTTTCATCCATTTCAATTACCTGCTTCATCAGGTCAACTTCACTTTCGTTAAAAACTATATGTATCATTTTGAATTATTATTAATAGGTTGAATGATATAATAAACACAGGTTGTAAAAAAATTTCTTATAAATGGAATGGCCTTAATAAATCCTACTTGTTTTCTCGGTTTCCAGCCAAATTTCCATTCATAGATCGGGTTTAGTAAATAATGCCGTACATGAAAAAAACTATACCCTTCTTTCTTACATATTTTCTCAAATCGTTCGATACTGATGCCGGTATCTCTTATCTCCATCATTTCTTCCACATTTTCTTTTCTATTTTTCAAAATTCCTTTATACAAAAAACTTGGTAATAAATGGATATAAGGCAATCTCGAAATTTTTGACTTACATATCTGTTGGTGTCCACCAAATGGCATATACCATGGCGGAAATCCAAAGAATACAATGCCGTTCGGATTCAAAAAATTCTTCATCCATCCAATCAGCTTTGCCTGGTCGTGGATATGTTCAATTACATCTTTCAAAACAATGATGTCAAATAGTCCGTCAAAATCTTTATCCGTATCTACTTTATAAATATCTTTTGTAACAAACTTTAATTTTCCTGCCGCAATATCTTCCGGCAAAAACTTTTGCGCATCTACTATTCTCGGTGCATCCAACTCAACTCCTACTCCTACACATCCTTTATCAATAAAAGCTTTTAGTACGCCACCTTCGCCACAACCTATTTCCAAAACTCTCATTCCAGGCTTTATCGGAAACCGTTCTTCAATAAAAGGAATTACATATTTCTCTGCATTCAAAACCTGAATGTCAAAATATCTTTTTCTATCGGCGTGGAATTCGAACACTCTTTTAATTAGCCTCCACTGGAGCGTCAAGCTCTATCTTCAAATTATTAATAATAAACTCCTGTCTGTCCGGTGTATTCTTACCCATATAATATTCCAACAGTTGCTGAATATGTTCTCCCTCCTCTACTCTCATTAACTGCTTTCTCATGCCGCTGCCAATAAACTGTCCGAACTCATCCGGACTAATTTCACCCAATCCTTTAAAACGGGTTACTTCCGGTTTCGGGCCCAGCTTCGCCATCGCATCTTGTTTTTCCTGTTCGCTAAAACAATAGATAGTATCTTTTTTATTTCTCACCCTGAACAATGGCGTTTCTAATACATACACTTTTTCATGCTTCACCAGATCAGGAAAGAATTGCAAAAAGAATGTCATTAATAACAAACGTATATGCATTCCATCCACATCAGCATCCGTAGCAATAACTACATTATTAAAACGAAGGCCTTCTAACCCTTCTTCAATATTTAAGGCATGTTGTAATAAGTTGAATTCTTCATTTTCATATACCACTTTCTTGGTCAATCCAAAACAGTTCAACGGCTTACCTCTCAAACTAAACACTGCCTGTGTTTCCACATTTCTTGCTTTGGTAATAGAACCGCTGGCACTATCTCCTTCCGTAATAAAAATGGTTGTCTCATTTTGCTTCACTACAAATTCTTCTTTTCCTTTTGATGGCGCATCATCATCCAAATGATAACGACAATCTCTCAACTTCTTATTATGCAGGTTGGCTTTCTTAGCTCTTTCGTTGGCCAATTTTTTTATCCCCGCCAGTTCTTTTCTTTCTCTTTCGCTTTGTTCAATCCGCTTTTTTAAACCTTCAGCTACAGCTGGATTTTTATGCAGGTAATTATCCAACTCCTTACCCAAAAAATCCATCATGAACTGCCGCATACTTTGTCCTTCCGGCTCAATGTTCACCGATCCCAGTTTTGTTTTCGTCTGCGACTCAAACACCGGTTCTACTACTCTCACGGATACCGATGCAACAATCCCCGTTCGTATATCGGATGCATCATAATCTTTCTTAAAGAAATCCCGTATCGTTTTTACATACGCTTCTCTGAAAGCCTGCTGGTGTGTACCTCCTTGTGTAGTATGCTGGCCATTTACAAAACTGTAAATATCTTCTCCGTATTCGTTGGTATGAGAAATGGCCACCTCAATATCATCACCACTCAGGTGAATGATCGGGTAGCGAATTTCATCTTCATTAGTTTTGCGTTGCAACAGATCAAGCAATCCATTCTTACTGATAAAACTTTTACCATTAAAAATAATTTTCAACCCTGCATTCAGAAAACAATAATTCCATATCTGGTTTTCTAAAAATTCAGGATGAAATTTAAAATTCTTGAAAATAGTTTCATCCGGCACAAAAGTTACCAGTGTACCATTTTGTTCCGTTGTCTTTGCTTCTTTATGTTCTTTAATTAGAAAACCTCTTTCAAATTCAGCCGTCTTTTCTTTTCCTTCCCTAATGGCAGTTACTTTAAAATGATGGCTCAATGCATTCACGGCTTTTGTACCCACACCATTCAAACCAACTGATTTTTGAAAAGCCTTGCTGTCGTATTTCGCTCCGGTATTTATTTTACTCACCACATCCACCACTTTACCCAACGGAATGCCTCTGCCAAAATCCCGAACGGTTACCGTCTTCCCATCTATCGTCAACTCCACGGTTTTACCATGTCCCATGGTGTATTCATCAATACAGTTATCCATCACCTCTTTCACCAATACATAAATACCATCATCAGGTGATGAGCCATCGCCGAGCTTTCCAATATACATACCCGGCCTCAACCGGATATGCTCTTTCCAGTCGAGGGATTTTATACTGTCTTCGTCGTAACTAAATAAGTCGCTTGCTTCTTTTTCTTTTGCCATTTATCGCTTCGTTTTCAGAAATATTATTTTATCATCGTCCGTATCTCTACTCATCGTCCCTTGCGTCGCACTCTTCAACTATAGTAACCCAGATGAGCATTTTGTAAATTTCCTTTTATCTATAAAAACCTTTTCATCAGATTTTCTTCACATTAGCCAACAAAAAACCTCCCAATCGGGAGGCATTGGGTGGGGTTGGGCAAATATAACAAAACCAACCCTCCATTCGGGTTTAAGCCCTCTTTGGAGTTATTAACCATTGTGGAAAAGAAATTAATGCAGTAAACATCCTTTTTCTGAGATCTCTAATGACAGCTTCCTCGTATATCTCGCTTTGAATCCTAAAATAAACTTTATGCTAAAACAAGTAAATGCGATTTTTTCAACTCTTTTGATAGCAACTCTCTGCTTTTTTAGCAGTTGCGATAAAAATGATGACAATATGGAACCGCCGGTAGTAAAACCAGATATGGTTTTCTATGGCCTTTCCAATGCCAACCAATTAGTAAAATACAATGCCAATGCTGCCGAAACAGTTATTTCAACAACAGGCATCACGGGTCTAACAGGTGGTGAAAAAATAATTGCTATTGATTTTCGTCCTGCTACCGGCCAGCTATATGGTTTAGGAAACAGCAGTCGTTTGTACATCATTAACTATGAAAATGGTGATGCTACTGCATTAGGTACAGCATCCTTTACCCCAGCTATCAATGGATCTTTAGTTGGTTTTGATTTTAACCCAACCGTTGACCGTATCAGGCTTGTTACTTCATCCGGTCAAAATTTACGATTGAATCCGGAAACTGGAACAGTAGCCATGACAGATGGTTCATTAAATCCGGGTACTCCTGCCATTGTATCTGCAGCTTATACCAATAGTGTAGCCGGTGCTGCAACAACAACATTATTTGATATTGATGTTGCTGCTAATAAATTATACAAACAAGATCCTCCTAACAATGGAACATTGGTTGAAGTAGGTTCTTTAGGCATTACCGCTGCCACTGCTAATGATGGTGGTTTTGATATTTCGCCTGATAATATGGTAGCATTGGCTAACGTTACAATCGGTGCCAATTCAGTTTTATTACAAATTGATCTTACAAATGGAAAGGCAACCAATATTGGAAACCTTGCTACCCCCATCATCGGCTTAGCTATACCAACTGCCCCGATTGCTTATGCAGTAGATAATGCAAATAACCTGCAGATCTTTAATTTTAATAATCCTGGCACACCAGTTAGCAAAACCATTACCGGTTTACAAGCTGGTGAAAATATTTTAGGGATTGATATGCGTCCTGCAACTGGTCAACTCTTTGCACTAGGCAGCACCAGCCGTTTGTATGCGATCAATATGTCATCAGGTGCTGCTACAACAGTTGGGCTAGTTCCTTTCCTTACTCCATTATCAGGCACTTCATTTGGGTTCGATTTCAACCCTACTGTTGACAGGATACGGGTAGTAAGTAATACCGGACAGAATTTACGATTGAATCCGAATGATGGAACATTGGTATTGACGGATGGTAATTTAAATCCGGGTACACCAATGGTTTCCGCCGCAGCTTACACAAATAATTTTGCCGGTGCTACAACCACCGTACTTTTTGATATTGATCATGCTACTGATAAACTATATTCTCAAATTCCGCCCAACAATGGAACATTGGTAGAAACCGGTAGCCTTGGAATAGATGTTACGGCAGAAAATGGATTTGATATTGGGGGTACAACCAACAAGGCATATGCATTATTGACTGTTGGCGGCACTACCAGGATTTATACGATAAACCTGACAACCGGTGCGGCCACACAATTATCCACCTTTCCTAATGCAACAAGAGGCTTTGCAGTTGGCCTTGGTTTTTAAAAGTTAATCCTTCCCTTCAGCATAAACCAGCCCGGAATTTATATTCCGGGTTTTTTTATTTGTAATGGCAATCCGTACATTTAATCATGGCAACACCGGATTATAAATCTACTCATCCAAAAAGCCGGAAGCAATGGAGAGATTGGTTAGCAAAAAATCATACCGCATCACCCGGAGTATGGTTTATGTATTTTAAAAAGGAATCTGGCAAACCAAGAGTGAGTTATGAGGAAGCTGTGGAAGAGGCACTTTGTTTTGGTTGGATCGATAGCCTGCCCCGAAAAGTAGATGCTGAAAAATCTGCGCTGAAATTTACACCCCGCAAACCAAAAAGTGTATGGAGTAAATTAAATAAAACAAGAGTAGAACAACTTATCAAAAATAAACAGATGATGCCTGCCGGGTTGGCAAGTATTACTGTTGCAAAACAAAACGGCAGTTGGGATTCACTAACCGCCAGTGATGAGGCAGCAGCGAACAATCAATTACCGGATGATTTGAATAAGACTTTTGCCAATAATAAAAAAGCAAAAGAAAATTTTCAAAATTTCTCACTTAGTATTCGAAAGCAATTCTTATCATGGATCGACAGTGCCAAACGAGCAGAAACAAGAGCAGCCAGAATCAAACAAACTGTTTTAATGGCGAAAGCTAACAAAAAGCCCGGGCCCCAGGGATTTAAAGTATAGTCATAGCCCACTAATAAATAATAAAATATTGCAAATTTTCTATCCGTGTTGCAAAAAAGGGATCATTTTTCAACCGTATTTTCATTCTATCTTCTTAAAGATCGGGAGAAACAATGTGCTAGAATTATCATATCCGCACATAACCATATTTTAACCATTTATAATAAGCCATGCTAAATGAGGAAAAATCGTTGTACCTTATACTTCTAAAATTTCAGCTATGAAAAGAATCATGGTAGTTTTTGTATTGTTAGCTGGTATTACAGCAGTTGCATTTGCCAGCTTTACAAAAAGCAACAAAAAAGTGCAGACTGAAAAGAAAACCGAAAAAAAGGAATGTAAACGTAAGTGCCTTTTCAGCTAAACTAATTTTACAAAATGATACCTTCTGTAGCCCGGTAAGCCGGCTTGCTGGAGGTATTTTTATTTGCGGGAATCAACAAACTGTAAGAAAATTACAAAATATACGAAGGATTTCCCAGCAAATTAGCCGGGTTTATCAGTCAAAATTGATTAAAATTAAAATTTTCACAAATTCATTTAACTTGTTTATTTTCAATAAAATAAGTGCTTAATGCAACTGAAAATATTTCATTTCACATAAATTTCATTGTCCTAAATTCTACAAATCCCTAATTTTGAATTCTGCTTCTGGCTCATCAAATTCTTACTACTCCAACTGTGTTGAGTGCCCATTAAGTTCTGAGTTTAAAAACTGGTAAAAGTATTGTGTATTAATAAAAAAGGGAGGTGATATGTACTCGTACGACTTGTTGGAAACGGGCTGTTATTACCTGGTGAAGGTGAAAGAAGAATCTCCGGTTACTCTCATTAAAGTAGCAGTGGAAACTGATCATTGCCTGTTCATTCAGCGTTATGATGACCCGATGGAAACAGAATGGAAGCTAAAAAAGGATGCCTTACACGACATTATCGAATGCCTGAGCGATGACGCAGTAAAAGCATGGGAAGAGCATTATCAAGCCAATGAGGATGCATATTATGAAGAAGATGAAGACGATGAATAATGCGTAGTGACCCATTTATGTAAATTTGTTTTAATGGTGATTGAATTGAACTATTTTAGGTTCCTCAATCACCATTTTTATGTTTAAATCTCAGAAGTCATTTATCGGCTTTACAATTGCCAGCTTCTTGTTATCTCTTAACTTGATTGCACAGCCTGCTCACGATGAAACGGAAGAAAATTTACCAAAAGACTATCTCACCAAAGATTTTCATACGGGACGCAGAGATGCTTTACGACAAATCATGCCGGATAATTCCGTAATGGTTGTATTCGCATATCCAACCCGTACATTTTCGAATGATGTGGAATATCTATATCATGCAAACCCCGATATGTATTATTTCAGCGGCTACAAAGAACCGCATTCATTATTATTGATTTTTAAGGAAGAACAACAGGATTCGTTAGGGAATAGCTACAATGAAGTACTATTTATACAAAAAAGAAATCCCAAAGCAGAACAATGGACGGGCAAAAGACTGGGAATAGATGGAGCAAAAGAAACATCAGGCATACAAACTGTTTACAATGCCAGCGATTTTAAAAGCTTTGCTATCGACTTTTCAAAGTATGCCAAGATAATAGTTGACCGATTTCCTGAGGATGTTCCAGATGGATTTGATAGTGCTGATTTATTTGATTTGATAAAACAGTTCAAAGAAAAATTAGCTACAGCAGAAGTATTAAAAGATCAAAAAAGATTTGACAACCGGCTTTTCACACAGCTCACAGCCGACCTGCGTGAAATTAAAACTCCGGAAGAAATTGACTTGCTGCGCAAAGCGGTAGAAATATCCTGCCAGGGACAAAATGAAGTGATGAAAACGGTACATCCCAATATGTCTGAACTGGAAATTCAGGGCTTGCATGAGTTCGTTCACAAAAAACATGGTGCTGAGGGTGTTGGCTACGGCTCTATAATTGGGTCTGGTGAAAATGGGTGCATTCTTCACTATATGGAAAACACAAAAACAAAAGTGGGTAACAGCATGTTGCTGATGGATGTTGGCGCTGAATACCATGGCTATACAGCGGATGTAACGAGAACAGTTCCGGTAGATGGAAAATTTTCAGATGAAGAAAAATCAATTTACCAGATAGTATATGATGCGCAGGAAGCTGCTTTCAAAACATTAAAGAATGGTTCTAAATGGTCCGATGCAAATAAGGCGGCTAAAGATGTAATTGCAGAAGGATTAGTAAAACTCGGCATCATCAAAAATAAAATGGAGGTAGGCAAATACTATCCGCATGGTTTAGGTCATCATATAGGTTTGGATGTACACGACAGAGGTAATTATAGCACTTTGAAAAAAGATATGGTGATTACTATTGAGCCCGGCATTTATATTCCGGAAGGAAGCGACTGCGATAAAAAATGGTGGAGTATCGCTGTAAGAATTGAAGATGATTTGTTGATTACTGAAAACGGGTATGAGCTACTCTCCCACTTTTCTCCCCGTAAAATTGAGGATATTGAAAAGATGATCAAAGAGAAAAGTGTGCTGGATAATTACAAATTACCTCCGCTGGAATCGAAGAAAAAAGGGTTTTAAATAAAAAGCATCACTCTAGTGATGCTTTTTATTTTTTTTATTTATTAATGTTATGGATAAGTACCTGTAAAAGTACCGTTGGTAATGGTTTTTGTTACTCCGAGTCCGTCTTTAACTGTTCCTGCAAATGTACCTGAAATAGTTTTTGTGGCTGGAACATGGCTCGTAACGGTAACTGTAAAAGTGAGGCCCGGAATAGTTCCATTTGCTTCATACAAATTACTTATTCCTCCCAATACAACCATGCCGACACTATTACTGGTACTACTCGTTGTAGTATAAGTTTCTCCGTTCGTAATTCCACCTGAAATATCACCTATGATAAGAGTTAAACTTTGTCCGCCAGCATTACTCCCTGTAAAAGTATAAGTGTTCACAATAAAAGGAGGAACACTTATCACTTGTAAAGTGCCCATGTCAAAATTACCTTGCAAAGTGGTTGTGCCTTCTGTAAACTTCCAGGCTACTGTTGCAGTGCCTGTAACAACTATTGGTGCTGTGCAAGCCGGAGTTCCTCCTATTCCGAGATTATATGTTCCTGCTGGACCTGTTGGCGATGTGCTGGTATTACCCGTAAGAGTAATAGATGTTGAGGCAAAGGTTAATGATCCGGAACCTGAAAAGGTCATTCCGTTTACAGTTGTTGTAATACTATATGAGCCTTCTGTTGTAACTGTAATAGGAATCACAATTGTATTACCTGCATTCAAAGGCGTTCCAACATTGTATGTACCATTAACTACTACATTCGGACAATCTATTGAAAAAATGGCTCCTGCCTGCACAGTAACAGAAAAACTACAAGCCGCAAAAGGTGCTGCAAATGTTACGGTAGCCGTACCAGCCGTAGTTGCTGTTCCAGTAGCATTCAACCTGATTGTTTGGTTACCGGTTGTGGTAAACGCTGCTGTTCTTGAAAAAGTAAGACCTCCCCCGCTTGCAGATATTGTATAAGTTCCTATTGTCGTTACATTAACGGTTACATCAACAGTATTGGTTGTGTTAACGGCAACATCTTTTAAGTAAACTCCGTTTACAACAGCTGTAGCGCAATTAGCAGGTGTTCCACCATTAACTAACGTAAATACTGCCGGGCCACCAGCCCCTGCCGGTAAAACTTCAACCTGTATATCACACACAGAACCTAAGAAGGTAACAACAAAATTATTAATCCCCTGTGCAAAAGGTGTTCCCTGACTTTGCAGCGTTACTGTATTTACTCCAATAGTGGTAAAACGGCCGGTACCTCTAAAAAAATAACCGTTTACGGTATCGGTAGTAATAGTATAGGTGCCGGTTTTGGTAACATCAATATCAACTGTAATTGTATTGGTGTTTGGAAGCAAAGCAACCCCTTCCTCATAAACTCCATTTACCGTTTTAGGTAAACAATCTCCTGATACCTCGCTTTGAAGAGTACCTTCTGCAGGCAAACCACCCAGTTCAAAACTCACTTCTTTCTGACACCCGGTTATTACCACAACAGCCAATGCCAACCAGTAAATCGCATATTTTTTCATAAAAGGGGAATGATTTTAGCCCTTAAAAATAGGGTTATTTTCCTAATTAGCAGGCGAATGGGGAGTAAGAGTAATTGTATTCCAATCCGTTGCCAGGAAAAACTATCCGTATTTTTGAAGTAAATTGATTGTAATGAAAAACGTAATTTTTGTCTTTTTATTTTTCGGTTTTATTTCCTGCAAAGGTCAGGCCGTTTCTACCGGTCAGGCAAGCGTAGATGAGTTTGAAAAAGGTATTATAGCAACTAAAGTGCAGATTTTGGATGTAAGAACTACAACTGAATTTAATACCGGCCATATTAAAAATGCTTTACAGGCTGATTGGACTAATAAAACACAATTTACCGATAGGGTTCAGCACATAGATAAAGACAAACCAGTTTATGTGTATTGCCTGGTAGGCGGTCGTAGTGCTGCCGCTGCCGACTGGATGCGTAATAATGGTTTTAAAAATGTGATTGAATTATCCGGCGGTATTAATGCATGGAAAAAAGCAGAGAAACCGTTAGAAGGCTCTTCTAACCAACCCCAAATGACATTGGAGGAATACCAAAAAAGTATCCCGACCAACGGAACGGTGTTGGTAGATGTAGGTGCCACCTGGTGCCCGCCCTGTGTAAAAATGGAACCTATTTTACAAGATATAATAGCTGATAAGAAGAATGAATTCATCTTTATAAAAATTGATGCCGGCGTACATACAAATCTTTTAAAAGAATTGAATATTGAACCCATCCCGGTTTTTATTATTTATAAAAATGGAGTGGAAGTTTGGCGAAAGCAAGGATTGGTAAGCAAAGATGAATTAAAGGAGCAGTTGAAAAAATAATGTCTGAATAATAATCAGCGATATGAAAAGAAAACATTTTCTGCAAACATCAGCAGCAGTAATTGGCAGCACACTCCTGCCCTCCTTATCTTTTGCCAATGAGGAGAAAAACAAACCACTGCGATTTGCTTTTTTGTCAGATATACATATTAAGCCGGGTGAAATACCCGAGGCTGGTATGGCAAAGGCATTGAATCATGTACAAAAGTTAACTCCCAAAGTTGATTTTATTATTAATGGTGGAGATTCCATCATGGATGCATTGGCGATTGACAAAGAAAACACCGCCATACAATGGAATTTGTTTAAATCCATCCTACAAAAAGAAAACAGCTTACCTGTTTATCATACCATAGGTAATCATGATGTGTGGGGTTGGTTCATCAAAGAAAATAAACCTGAGACTGACCGGCTCTATGGAAAAGTTTGGGTGGTGGAAACATTGCAAATGAAAAACAGGTTTTATAGTTATTCAAAAGGCAATTGGAAATTTATTGTATTGGACAGCACTCAACTAAATCCGGCCGGTGGTTATATCGCTAAAATAGATGAAGAACAACTTAAATGGCTGGAACAAGAATTAGCTGGAACTCCTGCCAATCAATTTATATGCATTGTTTCTCATATTCCTATTTTATCAATTTGTGCTGGTTTGTTTTTTGATAAAACAGAAGCAAATGGTGATTTGAAAATTCAGCGTAACCTGATGCATACTGATTTTATGCAGTTGAAGAAAATATTTATAAAGTATCCGAACATAAAAGTTTGCCTGAGCGGCCATATACATTTGCAGGATGAGTTGGATTATCTTGATATTAAATATTATTGCAATGGGGCTATCAGCGGCAACTGGTGGAAAGGATCTTTCCAGGAATTTGCACCGGCTTATGCAGTATTTGAATTGTTTGATGATGGTTCTTCTAAAAGAACAATGGTGAAATATGAATAACACCCTTTAATTTACCTTCTTATTAAACTAATATGCGATTGACGTACACCGTTCTTCTTTCATTCTTAATTTTTTTATCTACTGAGGCTTTTGCACAATCCCCCACTGTAGAGCTGCTTACTTCCGGCACCAAAACAAGTATCCGGGGACTGAGTGTTGTAAATGATAATGTAATTTGGGTGAGTGGCAGCAATGGCATAGTGGGCAGGTCTAACAGTGGTGGTAAAAACTGGAGTTGGTTTACTGTAAAAGGTTTTGAAAAAACAGAGTTTCGGGATATAGAAGCTTTTGATGCAAGCACTGCAATTATTATGGGAGTTGAAAAACCGGCCTGTATTTTAAAAACAACAGACGGCGGTGAATCGTGGAAAGTAATGTATGAAAGCAATGCCAAAGGAATGTTTTTGGATGCGATACATTTTTTAGGCAGAGAATGGGGAATGGTAGTAGGCGACCCCATAGATGGAAAAGCTTTTATAGCTGCAACAGTGAATGGCGGCGAAAGCTGGCAGGAATGGGCGGCAGATAAAAGACCAACCTTAGATTCGGGCGAAGCTTTTTTTGCAGCTAGTGGAACCAATATCCGTTTTTTCAGAGATAACAATTTCTTTTTAGTAAGCGGTGGTACAAAATCAAGATTGTTTACAGAGAATTCCTCTACCCTACTTCCTATTGTGCAAGGAAAAGAATCCACCGGTGCTAATTCTGTGGCGGTATATGATAATGGCAACTTAAAAGGAAGTAAAAAAATAATTGTGGTGGGTGGTGATTTTAGTAAAGACAGCTCCGACTCAACCAACAATAATTGTTTTATAAGTAATGATGGTGGTAAAACATGGAAAGCTCCTAAAGTACCGCCACATGGCTATAGAAGCAGCGTAGAATTTTTATCGATGAAAGATATTATGACCTGTGGATTAAATGGTGTCGATTATTCGGCAAACGGCGGTAAAGAATGGCAATGGATCAGCAAGGAAAGTTTTAATGTATGCAGGATCGCAAAATTGGGAACCACTATTTACCTGGCAGGAAATAATGGCAAAGTAGCAAAGATTATTTGGAAGTGATTGATTGGTTAACTAGTTGATTTGTTAAATGGTTGATAAGGATCGTGACGGATTAAATGTCTTTATAAATTACAACATCATGCATTCCCAATAAACTATTTAACCAATACCTAATTCCTAAAATGTTCAAACATTTTTTTCAACAACTGAAATTCAAAGCCATGGCCCGGCAGCTTCGCAAACCTAGCGGAGCAATGGGTAATAAAGTTGGCGAAATGATGAATAAGGCCAACGGCTTTCTCTATGATTTTGCTTTTGATTGTATGAAAATAAAACATGGAGAGGCTATTCTTGAAATAGGCTTTGGCAATGGAATTTTCTTTGAAAAGGTTTTTGCACAAGCAGATGGATTACACCTAAGCGGAATTGATTTTTCTGAGACAATGGTAAAAGCTGCAATAAAAAATAATCAACACCTGATTTCAACAGGAAAGCTACAATTGCATCATGGCAGCAGCGATACACTTCCATTTGCCGACAATAGTTATGATATAATTTTTTGTATCAACGTTGTTTATTTCTGGGATACTCCTCAACCTCATTTACAGGAAATAAAAAGGGTGCTAAAACCCGGAGGCAAGTTTTATGCAATTATCAGAACAAAAGAAAGTATTGAGCAAATGCCATTTACCCGATATGGCTTTACTTCTTATACTATAGATAGTTGGAAAAGTTTAGTGCAGGAGAACAACCTGCATTTCATTAATGCAATACCAAGGGATGAACCAGAAATATTATATAAAGGAAATTACATCCGTAGCCAGTCGCTTTGTTTAGTAACGGAAAAGACTCAATGAATTACAAATTATCAAGAAGTTCTTTTACGCTGGGTCTTTTTTTATAATCCTGCTCAAAAAACCGGTAAGTAATTGTAGATTCTTTATCTATGATATAAACAGCGGGTATTGGAAGAAATTTTCCATTGCTACCATTGTTTTTCTCTAAATCAATTCCTGTATTGCGATAACGGGTAACCGTATTTTCCGGCACTTCAAATTCTACATCATAGGCTTTCATGATCTTCATATCCTTATCATACAGGACTGAGTATTGAGCTTTTGTTTTTTCTAATGTTTTGCTGACATTATCCGGCATTTCGGGTGAAACAGCAACCAGCGTAGCACCTTTATCCGTAATAAATTGGATTGAATCCTGTAATCTTGATAATTGCTTATTGCAATACGGACACCATTGTCCCCTGTAAAACACCAAAATCACTTTTCCCTTTTTCAAAAGGTCTTTTAATTCCACATCTGCACCATATTGATTTTTTGCTTTAAAATTGGGTGCCTTTGATGCAATAAATAATCCTTCCGGTGCCTCTTGTGCAGCTACAAGTAATACACAAATTGCCAAACCGAAAGAGCATATAAATTTTTTCATACTTATTATTTACCAGATAAAATTATAATAACCTAAAAACTATAATGGTCATAGAAATGACTATTAACACAAAATTATTTTTTCCTTATTTTTGAGAACTTTAAACCTCACCAAAACTAACCCAGTATGGCCAGTCATTCCGATAAATTCTTAACAAAGCTGCTTTTTGGTTTTGCTGCGGTAATCGCCAGTGTTTTTGTAATTGTATACGCCTGCTTCGAAAGAACAAAAGAAGATGAGTGGTATGGCTGGGGTTTAGTTGCATCTACCCTTTTATGCACCGGGTTGTACCTTTTGCTTAGCGCCTTTGTTCATAAGGTAAAATCAGATTTTAGCCGTCGCCAAAAATCGAAGGAGCAACAACGGACAAAACCAGGTATTGAGTGAGATAATACTTATCCGAATTTTTTACTGAACATGAAGTAAACCGCTCCCAGCAAAAAAGCAAAGCTTACCAGGTATCTCCAATGAAATGGTTCTTTTAGGTACAGTACTGCAAAAAAACCAAATACTACCAGTGTAATCACTTCCTGTATCATCTTTAACTGGAAGCCAGATAGCCCTTTTGCATAACCGCTTTTATTAGCAGGTACCATCAGCATATACTCAAACAAAGCAATGAACCAGCTTATAGCAATGGCTTTCCACAAAGGCCACCCTTCCTGTTTTAAATGATAGTACCAGGCAAATGTCATGAAGATGTTGGAGGCGATGAGAAGGAGGATTGTATTCATATGCAAAGAAAAATTAAAAAATCAAAAGCCCGGCATAAACCAGGCTTTTAGAATTTTATATAGAGATTGACTATTCACAATTCACCCCTTAATTCTGCTTCTCCAAGTTCCTGAAGTCCACACTCACCAGTTTACTTACACCCGGCTCCTGCATCGTTACACCATAGATCACATCCACGGTACTCATCGTCATTTTATTGTGGGTAACAATGATGAACTGTGAGTTATCACTGAACTGGCGGATCATATTGGTGAACTTGCTTACGTTAGCATCATCCAGCGGAGCATCAACCTCATCCAAAATACAGAACGGTGCTGGTTTGATCAGGTAGATGGCAAACAACAAAGCGGTCGCTGTCAATGTTCTTTCTCCACCACTTAACTGTGTTAATGAAGATGGACGTTTGCCTTTAGGTTTCGCTATTACATCAATACCACTTTCAGAAATATTCTCCGGATTTTCCAATACAAGGTCACATTGGTCATCTTCAGTAAAGAGTGATTTGAATACTTTATTGAAATTTATCCTTACCTGGTTAAATGTATCCAGGAACTTTTGGTTCGCTGTTACTTCTACTTCTTCAATAGTTTTTAATAAACTGTCTTTCGCATCTACCAGATCGGTTTTTTGCTCTACGATGAAGTCATATCGTTTCTTCATCTCCGTAAATGCTTCTATCGCCGTTGGATTTACCTCGCCCAAATTCTCCAGACGTTTCTTCATGCGATCAGCTTTCTCCTGCAATTCTTCTACCGGCACTTCACCTTCTCTAGCTTCTCCTAAGATATCTTCCAACACAATGCGAAACTCAACGTTCAATCTCTCTTTCATTCCCGCTAATTGCAATTTCAATTCATTTAGCTTATCCTTAATAGCAGTTAGCATGTATTCGATCTGCTCTTTTTCTTTTACCTGGTGGCGGATAGCACTTTCTTTTTCTGCCAACTGGTTACGGAAATTATAATATGCCTGGTCGGCTTCATTCAGATTTACTTCTTCAATTTCTTTGTTCTTCATCAACTGCAATAAACCTTCTTCAATTTCTGAAAGCAATGTGGAGGATTGCTCAATGCTAAAAACAGTATCTGTAAGATGGGAAGTATTACTTTCTATCTGTTGCTTCAGGTCGTTCAACTGGTTGGTTTTAAAATCCAACTCTTGCCGTAGACCGCTGATCTTACTTTGTTGCTTGGTTACATTCAGATTGAATTCATTGAACTGCCTGTTGGCTTCATTATATGCACTTTCAGCCTGGCGGAAGGTTTCTTCTGCTTCAGCTAATTTGTTTGCATTCATCTGCAACAACTCATTGAATTCTCCTAACTGGTTTCTTACGCCAGCTACAGACTCATGTGTTTGTTGCATCTGCAAGCCCAATTCCTCCAAACGATGCTGGCTGTTGGTCTGCATGGAGTGTAAATTCTCTAGCTTATTATGCAACGAGAATACTTCATTCGTTAACTGTTGTATTTCCCTTTCCGTTTCCCGGATTGCATTTTCCCGAAGATCTTCGTTAAAAGCGATCACTTCATTGTGGCGGCTCTGTATTTCTGAACGCAACGCATCTACCACCACATCTTGCGCAGCAATTTCATCCTGCAATTTCTCCAAATTCTTTGCACGGCCAATTTTCTTTCCTTCTATTAAACCTACGCTACCACCGGTCAACGAGTATTTCCCTTTTACATACTTACCATTCTTTTCAATCACTACAAATCCATTGCTGTTTTGCAATGCATCTTCACTATCTGCAATAAATACGTTGCCTAATAAATGCTCAGCAAGTTTTTTATATTTCTCCTCTACTTCCACCACACTCAACGCCGGTATTGCACCTTCTAATGAATGTGAAGAAACATCTGCGCCGCCGCTGTTTATTTTATCAAGCAAAAAGAAATTCGCTTTCCCCTTTTTATTATCATCTAATAAATGGACAGCTTGTAAACCTTCCTGCAGATCATTCACCACATAATAGCTGAGGTAAGGCTCTAATACATTTTCCAATGCCGTTCTGTATTCTTCATTTACATACAATACATCAGAAAGTATCGGTGAGTTATGATTCCAGTTATTGTTATTATGTAAAAACTTTACTGAATCAGGGTACCCTTCCATTGAATCGATCATGCTTTTCAACAAGTCATGTTCATTCTTCTTGGAATCCAGTTTACGGGTTTCTTCTGCTAAATTATTGCGAAGAGAATCCAATACAGATTGTGTTTGTAATATCTGCTCTTTCGTATTTTCCTGGTGATGTTGTAATTGCTCCAGGTCAACCTTCTTTATACTTAGTTCTTTTTCTTTCAGTATTCTGTCGCTATCCAAATGGTTTCGTTGGTCTTCTCTTTGCTTCCTCTCCTCTTCCATTTGTCCAATTACCCGCTGTAAATTTTGCACAGATGTATCAGCCACCGCCACTTTCTTTTCCGCATCAAATTGGTTGCGCTGTATTTGCTGGTATTCACTGCGCAACGTATTTAACGACTCTCTTTTTTCATCCAGCACTTCTTTCTTCTCATTTACATCATTGTTCAACTGTGCCAGTTGTTCATTCAATTTTTCCAGCGACTTATCTTCTTCTTCCACCTGCATATTGGTAAAGCCAATGCTTTCATCAATACCTTTCAGGTTGCCTTCTGCTTTTTGTAAAAAATCTTTCAGGCTGGTTTCTTTTTCCTTCAGGTGTTCTAATCGCTGCGCCGACAAATTCTTTTCATTCTCTTTGGTACGTACCGTTTGCACCATTTCATTAAAGGCATGTTGCATACTCTGCAATTGCCTTTCCTTTTCTACAAATTCTAATTTTTGCTTTTCCAGGTCTGCTTCCTCTGTTCCTATCTCCGCTTCTATTTTAAATTTCTTATCCGTTTCTGCTTCTTGCTGTTCGTTCAGTTCTTTGTAAGTAAGATTGAAACCTTCCAAAGAAGCCTTTGCCAATTCGATACTTATTTCCCGGTAATCCTTTTTGATCTCGTGGTATTTCTCTGCTTTTTTGGCCTGGCTTTCCAGTGCCTTTAACTGGTTGTTGATCTCAAAAAGCAGATCCTCGATACGGGCCAGGTCACTTTCTGTAGCTTCCAGTTTTTGCTTGGCTTCCTTTTTTCGGGTCTTGTAAATCGAAATTCCGGCTGCCTGCTCCAGCATTTTGCGGCGGCTATTATCCTTATCCTTGATCAGGTCATCCACCATGTCCAGTGCAATAATGGCATAGGAGTCGGTGCTGATACCCGTATCCATGAACAGGTTTTGAATATCCTTCAGGCGGCATTGTACATCGTTCAGGCGGTATTCACTTTCGCCGCTTTTATAAAATTTACGGGTAACTGTTACGGTGCTAAACTCCGTTGGCAGCAGATTTTTTGTATTCTCAAAAGTGAGGCTAACCTCGGCAAGTCCGCTGGCACTGCGGGTTTTAGAGCCATTGAACACCAGGCTATCGAGGTTTTCACTACGTAGCTGACTGATCTTTTGTTCGCCAATTACCCAGCGAATGCTATCCACAATATTGGATTTGCCGCAACCATTCGGGCCTACGATGCCGGTAATATTGTCGTCAAAACTTACTACAGTTTTGTCAGCAAAACTCTTGAATCCCTTGATTTCTAAACTTTTTAATCTCACGGTTTTCTTGTTTAAATGCGTTTAAGTCAGGCGGCGAATTTAAGCTAAACAAACACAAAACAAGGTTTGGCTCTCAGGCAGTTATTCACAATGATGTGGTAAAAATGTGAGAAGAAAAATGTGGTTTTGGCCAGCAGCGGTTTTTCATGGCATCGGTTGTTGCGTCGCACTCTTGTACGTCCTGTTTTTCATGGCAACTTTTCAATTTTTTTGGTCGAATACTTTTCCTTTAATCTCTTTGGTCTACCATTTTAGCCAGCATTTTTCTCTGAATTATGTCATACTAATTACTGGCATTATTTCACCGCCAACACATCCACTTTTTCAATTAAGGGATCAGCAACCAGTAATTCTTTTGCTTTCTCTAGTAATGCATTTGCAATCTCACCATTCAAATGCGCATCTCTGTCTGCATCATTTGCAAAAGTGTCGAAAATGCCAAATGTAGATTTGGTGATGCGGATGGCATACCAGTTTTCGGTTCCGGGTTCTTCCAGAGCAAGTGGCAAGGCACTTTGAAGGAATTTCTCCAATTCTTTTTCTTTCCCGGGTTTTGCTTCCAGGCGAACTAATAGTCCTTTGTTTACCATTTAAATTGATTTTGAGTTTATACTAATACACCTATAAATCATGCCGCTTTTTATAACCATAACAGTCTTGTACTTTGCAAGGCATACTATTTGTAAAACAAACAAAGCATCATAAATTACCCATTAATGAACCTGATTGATTTTATTCTTGCCTTTGTATTTATACTGGCCATTTTTGCCGGGTGGAGCCGTGGTTTTATTCGTGGTTCGCTGGATCTGCTCTGCTTTGCAGGAAGCATTATCGCTGGTTATGTTTTTTACCCATACACAGCACGGGGACTTGAAAAATTATTTTCACTGGGTACCTGGCTCTTACCAGTTGCTTTTTTATTAACTGCACTAATTGCAAGATTACTAATTGGATTCGTTGCAAAACTTCTTATTCGTTCAATCCCCGAGGAAGCAAATAATAATGGTATCAATAAGTTTTTAGGCATTATACCCGGTGCGGTGAATGGTTGGTTATATGCCATTATCATTTCCTCATTGTTGCTATCTCTTCCCTTGAAAGATAGTGTTACTACAAAAACAAGAGATAGCCGGTTTGCCGGTAAACTCGCTATGCAATCTGAATGGGCCAATCGGAAATTGGCTCCGGTTTTTGGTGATGCTATACGGCAAACCATGAATAGCCTGACAGTGCATCCTCAATCAGGGGAAAAAATTTCACTTTCTTTCAAATATGATAAAGCCGTAGAACGTCCGGCACTGGAAGCAATGATGCTGGAGTTGGTGAACAAAGAAAGAACTTCAAGAGGATTAAAACCATTAAAGGCAGATCCTGAAATGACAGTAGTGGCGAGAGCACATTCAAGAGATATGTTTGCAAAAGGATATTTCTCACATTATGCACCTGACGGAAAAGATCCTTTTCAACGGATGAGAGAAGCAAATGTAAAATTCTACAATGCCGGAGAAAATTTAGCATTAGCCCAAACAGTGGAGATTGCACATACCAACCTGATGAATTCGCCGGGACATAAAGCCAATATTCTGCGGCCGGAATTTGGTCGTCTTGGCATTGGTATTTTAGATGGCGGTTATTATGGATTAATGATCAGCCAGGAGTTTCGGGATTGATGCAAGAATTTTAAACGTCATTGCGTCGTCTTTTCCACTTTTCCACATAATACCATCTTGGCACAATTTTTTGCTTACTATGCAAAATCAACCGTATGACCCTCTATTACTCAGATGCCGCAAAGAAGCTGGCATTAAAATTTGTGCTGGATAATATAGAATACAAGAAGAAATGCCTTTATCTGCAAGAAATCATTGCAATGGGCAAAGTAGATAATCTCTGGATGAAGGCACTGACAGCTTTTTTTGACACCCCGATGAATACAAATTCATTCAGACTACTAAATAAGAATTAAAACTTATTTTGTTTGCATTCAACAAATAATCTCTTTTAGATTTTCTCTTTTGCTTTTAGAAGTGGAAGTGATAGTTCAATTGGCCGCCATACAATGCATTTAAGTATTAGTGGATTACAATTTTAACATCTTCTTTCTATTCTTTAATGACATTCTAATTTCTCAACAAGCAATTTTTATTTCTTTCCCGATTTATAGAGCAATTTTGTATTACTTTAAATGCGTAACAAAATTCTTAGCAATGAAACCAATACATGAGTTTGGAAAAGAAGTAATTGAAAAAGAAAAAATCAGAATACAAAAAAATAAAAAAATGAAAGGAATAATTAAAATAGTTGTGCTGCTACTAATTTCCACTACCGTAATCTTTTTATGGAGTGATATTAAATATGCTGTTGCTTCTTCCTCAAAAAAAGAAAAAACAAAATCTGGTAAACTGGTTAGTGAACAAACTAAAACTGCAGAACAAACATCAGCCGATATTGTGATTACCCAAAAATGGGACTTGCCTGAAATACTCACAGAAATATCTGGGCTTGCTTATATTGATGAAAACCGTTTTGCTTGTGTACAGGACGAACAAGGGACTATTTTCATTTACAATACCGCTACAGCAAGTATTGAAAAAGAAATACCCTTTGCGGGTCCCGGAGACTATGAGGGGCTAACTCTTGTAAATGAAACAGTGTGGGTGCTTCGGGCAGACGGGCATCTGTACGAAGTTGATAATATAAAAGCTGCTAAACCTACCGTTAAAGAATATAGCACACATCTGACGGTTAAACACAATACAGAAGGGCTTTGCTATGACAAACAAAATAACCGCCTATTGGTTGCTATAAAAGATGCAGAGCTGACAAGTAAAGATTACAAAGGCATCTATTCATTTGATTTAACAAATCGAAGCATGGCAAAAGTGCCTGTTTTTAAAATCGATTTGCAAAATGCTGTTTTTGGAACTGGAAAATCAAAGAAAAATAAAGGTGATGGAATAATGCCTTCAGCAATTGGCATACATCCTATTACTGGTGATATGTATGTAACTGATGGGAGAAAAGCAAAGTTGCTGGTACTGGACGCAACAGGAGTGATTAAAAAGTTATATCAATTAAACAGTAATGAATTTACTCAGCCGGAAGGCATTACTTTCAAGCCTGATGGCAATATGTTTATTTCAAATGAGGGAGCAAAAAAACCTGGTAATATTCTGCTTGTTGAAATAGCTAACCAATAAATTATCGGTCGTATTGCATAATAGTGCAAAATCCCGGACAAAAAATAACCCCGCTACTTAACGTAACGGGGTTATTTTTTATTGAATCCCTCCTCTATCAATAACTATTGTAATACTCCACCAGCTTTATCGCTTCCTCTCTTTTATGGCAACGGAGCCCATTTTTAAAAGCATAATCAGTAATTTTTTTATCATTTCCAAACACATCTAATATCTCAGCACATTTCTTTGTGCCTTTATACATATTCTTAACTGATACCGAATAAAAGTAAACTTCCTTATCTACATCAAACTGTATTTTAGGCTCACCGTTAAACACCTTTATATCGGTTTTACGGGCAGTAAATTTTTCTAATAACCGCACTTTCGGCCCATCTACTAACACCTTAAAGAAAACATCCTTATTAGGTGTGAACCCGGAAATGAAAATGGCATTATTGTGAGGCGACGCTTCATCCTTAATTTTTATCTCTTTTACCTTAGAAAGCATCATTCTTTCTGTTCCTTCGGCGTCTCTAAAATGAATTTTATTATCATACACGTTCACTCTCACCGTTACATTTTCATACACTTTATTATTATCAAGCTTTATGATGGCATTAACCCACTCATTGGTTATAAATGGCGAACCATCAATGTTTTTAAATTCAGGAGGAACAACCCTGCTATAGCCGCCACCGCTACTTATGTACTCTTCTTCAAAATTTCCGGTAGTTATGGGTAGTGAGTCGTCTGCATTCGCCGTGCTTTGTGCATTTAAATTTAATAAACCGGCCAGTACAATTAAAACAGTGAACAAATTCTTTAATAACATATCAGGTAGAATATTTTTTAAAAATAATGAACGCAAATATAGACGGAAAATAAATCGATAAAGTACCCTTCATGGAATATATTAACACTAACACTAGTTATTGGCAGGGAAGACAATTGACATAATTTTCTAATTTAAATGCTCTTCTGGAGTTTTTATCGCCATTACTGAAAATTTTGAGACACCAACTGTTTTGAAGCTACCTGGAAAATGCCGCTTTGGTGCATAAATTGCCCGCTAACCGCACTTATTGTACTTTTGCTGACCTTACAAGCCTAAACTATTTATCAATGAAAATGAAAATCCTTTGCACTGCTTTACTTATAACGCTATTGATTAGCTGCAATAGCAACAAAGACGAACCCACTACTGAGCCTGAAATTGAAGATGTGGATGCTCCTGCTGACGCTAAATCTAAAGCCAAAAAAATCACCGACAGAGATTATAGTGTGACCAACGAAAATGCATATAATGATATGTTCCTGGATAGTATGGCTATGGAACGTTATATTACCAAAAGAGAATTGGCCGATAAAAAAATTGCCAATCGAATTCGAAGTTTTTATAATGCCCGTAATTATCAATATGCCTGGTTTTCTTCAAAAGGATTAACCGAGCAAAGTCGTTTTTTCTGGAATCAATATGACTATGCGGTTACTCACCTTAAAGATTCCACTATTGCAAATAGCAGTTTTTACAAACAAGCCGAACGGTACCTTAACATGGAAAAAATGACAGCCAATACAAATGACAGTCTTATCCGGGATACTGAATTTGGTTTTACTGAACATTTTATCCGTTTTATCAACAGTACTTATGAAAAAGGATATGTAAAAAGAAAAGAGCAAGAAAAATTTGTACCTATAAAAAAGGTTGACCCATTGGTAATGGCAGATTCATTACTGAATAAAAAACATAAAGACGAAAAATATTATGAGGATGTAAATGAAATGTACGGTGGTCTTAAAAAAGAATTACAGCTATACTACACTTTGGCCAAATCAGGTGGCTGGCCAGTAATAACTGCAAAAGCCCCTATAAAAATTGGAGCCACAGACCCGGCCATAACCCTCATTAAAAAAAGACTACAACAAACATTGGATATGCCTGGAACAGATACCAGTTCTGTTTTTACTGATACTTTGGAATTGGCTGTAAAAAGATTTCAACAACGCCATGGGTATAAACAGGATGGAATTATTTCTGCCAGCATTTTAAAAGACATGAATGTTTCTGCCCGGCAGCGTTTAATGGAAATATTACTGAATATGGACAGGATGAGGTGGCTGCCCCAAAAACCTAAAGGCAACCTTATCATTGTAAACCTTCCTGAGTTTATGCTGCATGTGTATGATGGTAATAAAAAATTGTTTGACATGGTGGTGGTGGTAGGCAAAGTGGGCAACAATACAATGATGTTCAATGGCGACCTGAATCAGATTTACTTTAGCCCTTACTGGAATGTACCGCAAAGCATTATTAAAGGTGAAATTCTGCCTGCAATAGCAAGAAATCCTAATTACCTCGCTAATAAAAACATGGAGAGAGTTGGTGCTGGCATTCGGCAAAAACCCGGTCCCGGTAACGCTTTGGGTAAGGTGAAGTTTATTTTCCCCAATAGTTTTAATATGTATTTCCATGATACCCCTTCTAAAAGTTTGTTTGGGCAAGATAAAAGAGCTTTCAGTCATGGATGTATACGCTTGAAAGAGCCCCAAAAAATGGCAGAATGGTTGCTAAGAAATGATCCACAATGGCCCACTGAAAAAATCGTCTCTGCCATGAATCAAACAACAGAAAAAGGAGTAAAATTAAAAGAAGCAGTTCCGGTATTTATTATCTATTACACAGCTTGGGTGGATGATAAAGGGCAATTAAATTTCAGGGATGATGTGTATAAACATGACAGCGAGTTGATAGCAAAAATGTTTACAGTTGCAACTAGCTAAAAAGTAGTTAGCATTTGTATGATGAGAAAACTTTCAAACTTTCTCTTTCAAATCCTGTAAATTTAACCCTGTTAATCAATCCAAGTAATTCATACATAAAAGAAACTGCTTTATGCATAAAGTCATAATTCCCATTGACTTTTCTGAAACATCGCTAAATGCTGCCCGTTTTTCAGCACAAATGCTTGCGGGTAAGGAGAATGCAACAGCTATCATTTATAATAATTATGAATCAGAAGATGATTTAGACATTTGTCATAATTACCAGGAAAGCCTTAAAAGAGAATTTCACAAAGCAGGAGTAAAAAATGTGGAATGTGAGCATGAAATGGGTGGCGACCTGATTGAAAATATAACTCGTCTTGCTCATACCATACGGGCAACCATGATTGTTATGGGTATTACCGGAAAGTCTGCGATTCGCCAGGCGATGTTTGGTAGCAATACATTGAAATTGATTGACAAAAATCTTTACCCGGTTATGATCATTCCTCCGGATGCTGTTTACAAGGGAGTAAACAATGTAGCATTTGCATCCGATTTTAAAAATGTGGAAGCCCACACTCCTGCCCCGCTGATTAGTTCTGTACTAAAAATTTTTAATCCTAAGCTGCATATCGTTAATGTAAACAAACAGCACTTTGTTTCATTGACAGCAGAGATGGAAGCAGAGAAAAGTAAACTGGAGGCTATGTTCGGTGAGTTTACAACAGAGTTTTATTTTATTACAATGAATGACTTTTACGAAGCAATGGACAATTTTGTAAAAGACTATAATATTGATGTTTTAATAACAGTACCGAAACATCAAAGTAATTCAACTTCTCTATTTAAAACAACACATACAAAACGATTAGCCTACCATAGTCATATCCCGATATTGGCTGCACATGAATAAACTTATAAAAATGTACGAATTATACAACATTGTACTGCTGTATAATTCGTACATTTACTAGGCATTTACAAGCTAACCAAGAAAATTTAAATTATGCAAACAGTTATTGTTCCTGTTGATTTTTCCGATACATCGCTTCATGCAGCCCGTTATTCAGTACAGTTATTGAGTGGTCACTATGGTGCTAACATGATTTTGCACCATGTATATGACAAGCCATCACTTGCTGGTGAAGCTATACAGAAACTAGAAGACCTGAAAGCTGAGTTAGCAAGTCTTGGGATTGTAAAAATAGCTTGCCTTGCAGAAGAAGGATCGGACTTTATTACAGAACTGGATAAACTGGCCCGACATCAACAGGCAGATTTGATTATCATGGGAATTACTGGACGTTCTGCAATTGGTCAAACTTTTATTGGTAGTAATACTTTGAAGATGGTTGACCAAAAAGTTTGCCCAATACTTATTGTTCCTCCGGATGCTAAATACCAGGAAGTAAAAAACGTCTTGCTTACATCAGACTATAAAAATGTAAAAGCATCAACCCCATCAGTTCCTATCAAGAAAATATTGAAAACATTTCAACCTAACCTGCATATATTGAATGTGGACAGCGAACATTATGTTGCAATAACTGAAGAATACCAGGCAGAAAGAGCTAAACTAAAGGAAATGTTCAGCGACTTTAATCCTGAATTTTATTTTCTTGGCTTGCATAATGTGGATGAAGCCATCAACCAGTTTGCACACGATAAAAATATTGACCTGCTGATTGTTATTCATAAAGGTCAAACATTGCTTTCTAAGCTATTTATAAAAAGCCACACTAAAAAGCTGGCTTATCACAGTTCTATACCAGTTCTGGCTCTTCATGAGTAAGAAGTAACAATAAAAAAGGCTACTTGACGGCACGGGAACAAATTACTAACTTTGTTCCCGTTTCTTTTATGAAGCATATAGCGAAAAAATCAGGCCTTATCTACTCTTTTGCCGAGCAATCACTGCCCGCCAATTTTTACATACCTGATTAATTACAGATTGTTCCACTTTTTTGCTACCAAATTATTCACCGGAATTATTCCGGCTTGCTTACTTAACGATTGTTTATATGAAAAATATCAAAATCATTGAAGTGCCTTCAGAAATTGGTGCCGGTACCCGTGGCGCCAGCCTTGGTATTGAAGCCATAAAAATTGCTGCGCTGGATTTTATGAGCAACTTCTTTATACACTTCCCCTCAGAAAAAATACAGGTAGAAAATAAACTATTATATGAGCCAATTGAATCGCCTTATGCCAAAAGAATAAAAGGTATTGCTGCTATTTATGAAAGGCTGGGAAAATCGGTATGCGATTCCATGAAAAATAATTTCTTTCCCGTTGTTTTAAGTGGCGACCATAGTACTTCGGCAGCAACAATTGCAGGTATTAAAATGGCAAAGCCCAAAAGTAAATTAGGTGTTATATGGATCGATGCACATGCTGACCTGCATACACCTTACACCACACCAAGCGGCAATATACATGGTATGCCAATGGCAATATCAATCAATAAGAATAATGAGGATTGTGCGGTGCATGATATTGACGATGAAACAAGTAAGCAATGGGAATATTTGAAAAATATAGGCAAAATTGCTCCTAAAGTTTTACCGGAAGATGTCGTATTTATTTCATTGAGAGATTATGAAAAAGAAGAACGATACCTGATTGAGAAGCATGACATGAAAGTAATTACGACCAAAGAAGTAAGAAGTAAAGGTGCGGAGAATGTAGTAAGAGCGGTATTACGCTACTTAAGCGATTGCACCGATATCTACATTTCTTTTGATGTTGACAGCCTTGATTCTTCTATATCAAAAGGAACAGGTACACCGGTAGGAAATGGATTGAAAGAACGAGAAGCAGAAGACCTGATCAGCAAGTTTATGCAGAACAGGAAAGTTTGCTGTTTTGAAATAACAGAAGTAAACCCAACATTAGATAAAGAAAACCTGATGGCAGAAATTGCATTCAATATCCTACAGCGCAGTGTGAACGTATTGATGATGAATTAAAGCGTTTGTAATTTCTGTTCAATTTGTTTAGTTGCCACAGGGCCTAACTCAAATGAGCTTTCCAAACATTCTTGCAACATCATTTTAGCTTCTTCTTTTTTGCCGTTAGCGGCATAGATAAAAGCTGTATGCATTGTAGCACCCGGTTCAAAAGTTTGTTTATGAACATAACTTTTTGAGAACTCCATAGCTTTTGCAATATCTCCTTGATTATAATAAACCCAGGCCATCCAATCGCATGTTTCCGGTGTAAAACGATTCTTCAACTCTTTGTCAGCAATAGCAAAGGCCTTGTTGTAATCTTTAAATTCTTCTGTATAAATTTCCACCAGGTATTTATTATACATATCGCCATAACCGGGTTTTGTAACCGTAGCTACAAATTCATTTATCAATTTTCTCTTCTCTTCTTCGTTACCTTCTGTTTCTGCTATTTGTGCCAACACCAACTTTAAATCTGGCATATCCGTTTGTGAAAGTATATATTGAAGAATACGTTTAGCTTCAGCCGTATTATTATCATGTGCATAAGCGATCCATGCTATTCCTTTCAGGCAATATAAGTTGGAAGGATCTTTTTCTAGCACACTTAAATATCCTTTATAAGCTTCTTCTACTCTTCCTGCATGTCCATACATATCCGACAAGTTAGAAAGTGCCCAGGAATACAAGCTCTTCTTTTTATCTTTTACTTTATCGAAAGCTTGTTCCATTAAAACGATGGCACCATCCAGGTTTCCTTTATGATCTTCCCATTTTGCTTTACGAATAAGATAGTCGAATGCAGATTTATCTTTTAAACTTTCAAGGCTTTTGTAAGCTTCATTATATCTTCCGAGTTCCATATTGGCATCAAACTCCAAAAGGCGAATCGTGTATATATCCCCTTTCGCATTTTCTGCATCTTCACTAAATGATGCAGCTTGCAAAAATTGGTGTTGTGAAATTGCATTCTGCGAAAGGGAATAAAGAATTTCCGGATCAGTATGATTGAGTTTTGCAGAGCTTTGTTTTAAAAAACTATCTCCTTTTTGCAATGCGTCGATATTTCCATTGGTTCGGAATAAACGAAAATAATTACTCGCCAGCTCAAGCATGTAAACATAACTGCCAGTATCAGCAGCTAACTTTTGCTGCCAGAAATTTATTTCCGTATTAATTGTTGCTACTTCGTTTGCTACAAGACCATCCTTCATAAATCCACTATAATCATTCTTACTGGCAATTTTTTTCTTGTTGTTGCAGGCAGCAAAAAGAAGGACGGAAATGCAGAGTATTAATAAAGTCCTGATCATAGTGGTAATATTTAAAAAAATACCGGGCAGCATGTTGCTACCCGGTGTTTAAAATTTATTAGAAAGGAGCTGCAAGGAAAGGAAAGGCAGGTAAAAATGCCTTATCGTTTGTGTTTACATTATCCTTTGTCAAGGTTGGATTTGCTGTACCGGCAGGTCCTCCAAAAATCAGCAATAGCTCAACATCAATTACATCATCTGCCAATGCTCTTCCAGTTAAAACGTTGGTACCATCAAAAAAAGTAGTTGTACCATTCATTTTTACATTCAATACATCAGTGACTAAAATACTCGTAAAAGTTGCTTTATCATGCCCCAATGCATTCTGGGTATAACCAAAGCCTGTTAATACACTCTGAAACTGTGCATTAAATGCTGCGTTCATGGCAGAAGGAACCGTTGTATTAAACTCATTCTTTCTTGTTGCGTCTACAAATACTGTGTTAATTGCAGGCCTTGCCATTTGGTCGTTTTGTGTAAACGTACCAGAGGTATCAAAATTTTCTTCATCATCATTTTTGTCGCAGCCTGTAAACATTATTCCTGCCACAAAAAGAGATAAGAGTGTGAATTTATTTATGCGTATCATAAGTTGTATTTTTTCAGTAATTAAATGTGATTATTTAGATTTTGTTTCGCCCCATACATTGATGGTTGCAGCAGCACCTAGTAAGGTTTTTGGAACTTCTACTACAATTGACATCACGTTGGTGCCGGCAAATGTGTCTGCTCCGGGATTGCGAAAACCTGGTTGGGTTCCGGCTAAGATTTCTCTAAATCTTACCAGGTCAAAAAAGAATGGGTCATCTCTTGGGCCAGCAAAAGCTCTTATGCCATTACTGTTGGCTCCAATATTTACAGTAGCAGAAGAATACGCTGTAACATTTACCTCTGTTAATGGTCCACTAGTTTTTACCATACTTACAGTACCCGGTGTACCTACTGCCACAGGGCCATATACTCTCATCTTGCCATTTTGCACCAGGCATTGTATTACCAGGTCTTCTACATTATCACCAGTGTTATCGATGTTGAATTCATACATCACATTGGAAGGAAAAGTCGCAGTAGCCGTAGCACCCGGAGATAGCAACCCTTGAGTATTTAATACTAATACCATTTTGCTGTTGTCAGCAGGACTTTGAAATGCATAAATGTCTGTAATGTCATTTCCCGGACTGGTACTACCCGGTCCTGTTACTGCAGGTGCGTCAATATGGTCGGCCGCCATGATAATTCCACCGGCCAGCACAACACCTACTAAACCACCTAAAAGAAGTTTCTTTTTCATAATAAAATTTTGTTTATAAAATAATTGATTAATTAAGGGTTGTAGTTGACTTTTGTAATTAGCATACTACATTTTGCCCTGTAAATATTAAGTTCCTTCAACAAATACGGCTAATTGTTAAATCTGGATTGGTGGCAGCTGAGATTATAATAAGCTGCCACTCATCAAAAATTAATACAGGTTAATAAAACTGTTATTTCTTTTGCAGCGTAAATGGAAAGGCTAAATTCAACCAACATGACAACCAAACTATTTCTCAGTCTATTTATATGCACTTTATCTCTTACTGTTTTTTCTCAAAAGGGAAATATTGAAGGGCTTATTATAGATGCAGATTCAAGAACACCTTTAAATGGTGCAACTATCAACCTTGCTGGTAATAAAGGAGACAACTCAGATATGTTTGGAAAATTCAGTATCCCTGCTATCAATCCAGGCTCGTATGAAGTAATAGTGTCACATATCGGCTATAAAACTGAAATAATTCCAGTAGAGGTAAAACCAAATCTACTTTCTTCAATCAATGTAAATCTTCGCAAATCAAATCTTGATCTTTCTGAAGTAAGAGTTAACAGTAAGAAATCAAGCGGTCTTACAACAATAGGCGCTGTTGATATTAGGTTAAGGCCCGTTAATACATCACAAGATGTGCTTCGGATTGTACCCGGTCTTTTTATAGCACAGCATGCCGGAGGTGGTAAAGCTGAACAAATATTTCTGCGGGGCTTTGATATTGACCATGGAACTGATATTGCGATAACAGTTGATGGAATGCCAGTAAATATGATAAGCCATGCTCACGGACAGGGATATGCAGATTTACATTTCCTTATTCCCGAAACGGTAGAAAAAGTGGGTTTTGATAAAGGCCCTTATTTTACCGGCAAAGGAAATCTGGCTACTTCTGCGTATGTAGATTTTTCTACCAAAGATTTTATAGATAATAATATTATTAAATTAGAAGCAGGGCAATTTAATACCCAACGGGTAATGGGCATGTTAAAATTGTTTAATAAAACAACAGAAAAAAATCGTCAGCAATTTTATATCGCTTCTGAATACTCATCTACGGATGGCTACTTTGAAAGTCCGCAAGATTTTCACCGTTTCAACCTGATGGGGAAATACAATGCCTGGTTAGGTAATCAATCCCAATTAACAATTACGGCTTCCACTTTTGATAGCAAATGGTTTGCTTCCGGGCAAGTACCCGATAGAGCTGTGCAAGCCGGAATTATCAATCGCTTTGGTGCAATAGATGATACAGAAGGAGGAAATACAAGTCGTACCAATCTAAGTGTGAAATTCAATAAACAATGGAAAAGCAATTGGAAAACAACCGACCAATTATACTTTAGTCGCTATAAGTTTAATCTGTACTCAAATTTTACATTCTTTTTGGAAGATGCGATTTATGGAGATATGATACAACAACAGGAAACAAGAAATATTTTTGGCTATACTACCACTGCTGCCAAATCATATTTGATAGGTAACAAAAAAGCCAGTTCAGAATTTGGTGCAGGTTTTCGTTATGATGATGTGATGGATATTGAATTGGCTAAAGCAAACAGAACAACCTTTTTCAATAGTATTCAAAAGGGAGATGTGAAAGAATTAAACTCGTTCCTGTATGTTAACCAGGATGTAGAGCTGAGTGATAAATTCAGTTTAAATACAGGCTTGCGCTACGACCATTTTATATTTAAGTACAAAGATGAACTGGCCGGTGCTACTGATTTTTCAAAACAAAAAAAGGGAACGGTAAGTCCAAAACTGAATATAAGCTACTCTCCAAATCAAAAAGTAAAACTTTACCTGAATAATGGCATAGGCTTCCACTCCAACGATACAAGAGTGATATTGGATAATGGAGCCGATGATATACTGCCAAAAGTTTTTGGCACAGACCTCGGCATTATATTTAAACCAAACAAAAATTTAATTTTAAAAACTGCTTTATGGCATTTATACTCTGAGCAAGAATTTGTATATGTGGGCGACGCAGGTGTAGTAGAACCAAGTGGAAAATCAAGAAGAATGGGAATTGATGTATCTGCCCGTTATCAATTTAATAAATGGTTGTTTGGAGACTTTGATGTAAATCTTACCAAAGCAAGAGCAATTGGAGAAGCAAAAGGAGAAGATTTTATTCCGCTGGCGCCTGCCTTTACAAGTATTGGTGGATTAACTGCTAAAACCAAAGATGGTTTCGGGGGCACCGTTCGATATCGCTTTATTGATAGCCGTCCGGCAAATGAAACAAATTCTGTAAGAGCAGAAGGCTATATGTTGCTTGATATGGTAGCTGCATACCGGGTTAAAAAATTTGAATTCACCTTATCCCTTGAAAATATTTTAAATAAAGAATGGAGAGAAGCCCAATTTGATACAGAATCAAGATTACAATTTGAACCAAACCCAGTTTCAGAGATCCATTATACTCCGGGCTCGCCAAGATTTTTTAAAGCAGGAGTTAGTTTTATATTCTAACCTGCAAATGTTTTTTTAAGTCCTTCAGCAAAAGAGGTTGGTGTATAGCCTAAACCTCTTTTTGCTTTTTCAATATTAAATCCTGTTTTAGCTGGCCGCTTTGCTGGCTGACTAAATGTTTCAGCAGTTACCTTTTTTATAAGTGATTGGGCTAATCCAAGATGTTCTGCCGTTTTGCAAGCCATTTCATATGGCGTTAAAACATCTTCTCCAGATAAATGATAAATACCTGTTGCCCTCTTTTCAATAATAGCAACAATACCGGCTGCCAGATCTTCCACAAAGGTGGGGGTACGAACCTGGTCGTCAAACACACTATACTCCTCACCTTTCTCTATTTTTTCTTTTATTACGGTTAGTAAATTACCACGACCGGAACTTGGTTTTCCATACACTAACACTGTTCTTACAATTGCCCAATCATGTTCATATTCTTGTACAGCATCTTCTGCTTCTTCTTTTGTTTTGCCATAAAAGTTAACAGGGCCACGGCTTTCTTCTTCTTTATACATTCCTGTTAGTCCGTCAAAAACAAAGTCAGTTGACAGAAATATAAAAAAACTTTTTTGCTCTTCGGCATTGAGCAGCATCGTTATCGTCCCTTCCACATTCGTAACATAGGCTTGCCATTGTTGTTGTTCGCAATCATCCGGTTTACTCATAGCCCCGGCATGCACCACAACGTCGGGTTGAATTTCTGCAAACACATCATGTACTACAAAAGGATCAGTAAAATCCATGGAAACATATTGAAAGTTTTCTTTTGCCACAAAAGGCAATCTGCATTCCCCTTTCCCGGTTGCAATTACATTGTGTCTTTTTTCTATTAGTTGAGAGGTAAGATAATGTCCTAAAAAACCATTAGCACCGGTTATTAAAATTTTCATAATCAAAAATAGGCAGAATAAAAAAAATCCTGCTTTACAATTAGTAAAACAGGATTTCAATTATTTAATTATTACTAAAATGCTTTTTTATCTGCTGGTTTTGCCGGTTCAAATTTTGGTGTCAATCCCATGTTGTAAAAAGTAAAAGAGTAAATATCAGCAGCGGTTTCTAATCCCTTTTTGAGATTACTTGCACCGTGGCCTGAGTTCACATCTATTCTTATCAGTGTTGGATTTGCTCCCTTATAATGCTCTTGCAAAGTAGCCGCATACTTGAAAGAGTGTGCCGGCACTACCCTGTCATCATGATCGGCAGTTGTAATTATGGTAGCCGGGTAGTTTAAACCTGGTTTAATATTATGAATAGGAGAATAAGTGATCAGGTTTTTAAAATCAGCCTCGTTGTCACTGCTGCCGTATTCAGCAACCCAGTTCCAACCGATGGTGAATTTTTGGAAACGCAACATATCCATTACGCCAACTTGAGGGATAGCAACTTTAAATAAATCCGGACGCTGGTTAATTACAGCACCAACAAGCAAACCGCCATTTGATCCGCCTTGTATAGCCAGATGGCTGCTTGATGTATATTTTTTATCTACCAAAAATTCTCCTGCAGCAATAAAGTCATCAAATACATTTTGCTTTTTATTTCGCATACCCGCTTCATGCCATTTTTCGCCATACTCGCTGCCGCCACGGATATTTGCAATACAAAAAATACCGCCCTGTTCCAGCCAGGTAATTCTTGAGGGAGAAAAAGATGGATTGCTACTAATATTAAATCCGCCATACGCATATAAGATGGTTGGATTCTTACCGTTCTTTTCAGTTCCCTTTTTGTAAGTAATAAACATGGGAATTTTTGTACCGTCTTTACTTGGATAAAATACTTGTTCGGTTACAAAATCTTCCGGATTAAATTTTACTTCTGGTTTCCTGAAAACAGTGCTTTTGCCTGTCGCTATATCATATCGATAAATAGTCGGTGGAAATGTAATAGAGGTAAAGGTGTAGAAAACAAATTTATCATCCTTTTCGCCGCCAAATCCACCAGCGGTGCCCAATGCAGGCAATTCTACCTCTCTTTCTAACTTGCCATTAAAATCATATACATACACACGGCTTGTTACATCTTTTAGGTAGGTAATAAAAATCTTTCCGCCGGCTGTAGTTATAGAAGAAATATTTTCTGGTTTTTCATCAATAATTGTTTTCCAATTTTCTTTTTGAGGATTTGCAGGATCAAGCAAAATTACTTTCTGATTCAATGCTCCGTCGTTAGTTGACATAATGAACTTGCCATTTATCTCATCAATAAAACTATAGTCATAATCACCGGCTTCTTTTATAATGGGCTTAAACTTTTTATCAGCAGATTTGCTATCAAAATACCACAATGCATTCCCGTCTTTTGCTTTTCCCCGGTCAGAAATGTTTAGTAAAACAAATCTTTCATTCTCGTCGGTAAATACATTATGAAAACGCTGCGCATTGGCCGGATCTTCATACACCAAAACATCTTTGTCCTGCGAAGTACCCACTTTATGATAAAATACCTGGTGATTTTCATTTTTGGTTGACAGTTCTTTTCCCTTTTCGGGTGTTGGGTAACGGCTATAGAAAAAACCATCACCCTGCCAGGCAGCACCGGATACTTTTACCCATTCTACCGAATCTGGTAAATATTTCAACGTTTTCATATCCATTACATAATAGGTACGCCAATCGCTGCCACCCTTTGTTTTACCTACTACTGCATACTTGCCATCTTTTGACAATGAAAAAGTACCAAGGCCAGTAGTGCCATCTGCGGAAAATTTATTAGGGTCAAGTACCACCTCTGGTTTTCCATCCAGCCCTTTCTGGCGGTATAAAATACTTTGGTTCTGCAAACCATCATTCTTTGAAAAATAGAAATATTCATGTTTTTTTGAAGGGGAAGAATATTTGGGATAATTATTGATCTCTTCCAACCGCTTCAACCAATCTGCACGGTATGAGATTTTATCGAGGTAACCGAATGTCACTTTATTCTGTTCAGTAACCCATTGCTTTGTTTCTTCACTGCGATCATCCTCGAGCCATCGATAAGGGTCTGCGATTTTAGTACCATGATAATCCTCAACTACTTCTGTTTTTTTAGTTGCAGGATATTGTAGTTGTGCTATAACAACCAGCGGTAATAAAAAAACAAAAGAATAAATCGCCTTTTTCATAAATCAAATTTTAGTGATACTAAAGATAAATGAATATGGTAGTAAAAAAAGACCTCCTGTACAGGAGGTCTGGGGAGAGGATAAATGTAGCTTTTATTCCTTTAGTACGGTTGGTGCACCTTCAGAAAGCCAGGTGGCAAAAATTTCTGATACTTTCCATTCTTTTCCAGCATAGTTTCTGGGCCTGGCAATCATATAATCTAAGAATTTTATAACATCCGCTTGTTGGCATTCTGCCATTACATACAAAGTTTTCCTTCCTTTATAATCACCTTTTTGAATTAATACATCCATCGATGGGTTTTCTTTGATGAAATAGTTTCCTGTAAATCGTATATCAGCAACAATAGAATCCAGCATTTCATTTTCGTCTTCCCTGCTCCATTTTTGAAAAATAGTATAGCGGTCGTACAATGCTGTTTCATATACATCCAGCAATCGTATAAAATGTGCTGCGAGCTGTGGAATCTGTCCATTATATATTTTCGTCTTCTCCATAAAAGTGTACAACAAATCTCCTTTCACTAAAGACTGACCACTACTATTATTACTAATTGCGAAGTAATAATAATTACCTTTTATGAGTTGGCATTTACCATATCCCTTTTGAATGGCTGTAACCGAAGAGTTTTCATAAACTCCATAAAGCAATCCGATCTGCTTGTCTTTTAGTTTTAAATTTTCCGGCATTTCAATTTGTACCAGCTTGGTACTATCATTAAGGTCGAGCATATAATCAGTTATTGGAAATGCCCGTAATATTTTGTTAATGGTATCGGCTTGTGCAAATGATGTTACGCTTATTAAAAGCAACCAAAAAAATATATACTTTTTCATACTAAAAATTTAATACCACAACATACGTTCGTATCCTGCTATATTTTATCCGTGTAAAAGGGTATTCCTGTAAAGAAAATGGAAATGAGAAACTTATATTTGTAGAGCTGCATATAAATGCTTGATTGTGTCTAAAATACACACTCAGAATAAAATCATATTTTTGCCAGCTTAAAGAAGAAAATGGAAAAGAAAGTTACCCGGATAGGCGTTCTAACCTCAGGTGGAGATTCACCCGGCATGAATGCAGCAATCAGAGCTGTTGTCAGAACAGGTCGTTATCATGGTTTGGAAGTTTATGGCATCATGAGAGGTTACCAGGGATTGATTGAGGATGATATTAATATCATGGATTCCCGGTCGGTTGCAAATATTATACAGCGTGGCGGCACCATTCTTAAAACAGCCCGTTGCAAGGAATTTTTTGAACCCGAAGGCCGTAAAAAAGCATACGACAATCTTACGAAAAGAGGCATTGATGGTTTAGTAATTATTGGCGGCGATGGTTCATTTCGTGGAGCGGTAAAGTTTAGCCAGGAGTTTGATATTCCTTGCATTGGAATTGCCGGTACTATTGATAAAGATATACAGGGTACTGATTTTACTATTGGATTTGATACAGCTGTAAATACAGCAGTAGAAGCCATTGATAAAATCAGGGATACTATGGATGCCCATGATAGAATTTTCATTATAGAAGTAATGGGCAGAGATGCTGGTTATATTGCTTTACATAGCGGTATCGCTACAGGTGCAGAAAATATTCTTGTTCCTGAGCGGAAAACTGATATGGATGATATTGTTGCTTCTTTATTGGAAAAAGAAAGACGAAAAAAATTAGTAAACCTGATTGTTGTTGCAGAAGGTGATGATTTTGGAGGTGCCAATGAAGTGGAAAAAGTATTGAAAGAAAAACTACCGAAAGCGGAAATAAGAGTCTGCATACTAGGACATATACAAAGAGGCGGTTCTCCAACTTGCATTGACAGATTAATAGCAAGTCGTATGGGGTACCATGCGGTAGAATGTTTGCTGGAAGGAAAACATAATGTGTTTGTTGGAATTCAGAATAATAAAATGCACTACCTGCCCTTAGAAAGTGCAGTAAAGAATAAAGGCAAGATCAGTGAGGAATGGATGAAAATTGTAAAGATATTAGCTAGCTAAAAACAATAATCAGAATGGCGAAACACTCCCAAAAGTACTACCACGAACAAATGGACCAGGAAGCTGGTATAGAACACAAGACTCACCGAACTAAGATTGTAGCCACTGTAGGCCCTGCTTGTGATACTTACGACAAATTGCTTGCTCTGGTAAAAGCAGGTGTAAATGTATTCCGTCTCAATTTTTCGCATGGGGCGCATGAAGACAAAGGAAAAATTATTGAACATATCCGTACAATTAATAAAACAGAACCTTTTAATATTGCTATACTCGGCGATCTGCAAGGACCAAAGCTTCGTGTGGGTGAAATAGAGAATGGTACAATGGAAATTGTTCCTGGCGATATTCTGACATTTACCAATGAAAAAGTTATTGGAACAAAAGAAAGAATTTATGTTTCTTACCCTAACCTGCACGATGATGTAACTATAGGAAATACGATCCTTATTAATGACGGTAAATTAGAAGTAAAAGTAAAAGAGGTACTAAAGAATAAAGATGTGCGGGTAGAAGTTACAATGGGTGGAACATTATCTTCTAAGAAAGGTATTAACCTGCCTGATACAAAAATTTCTTTACCCGCTCTAACAGAAAAAGATATTATTGACCTGGAGTATATCATAGATCAAAAACTCGATTGGGTTGCACTATCCTTTGTACGCAGTGTAAAAGACCTGGAGGATCTTCGCAGCCGGCTGGAAAAAAGAGGCAGCAAAACAAAGATTATTTCCAAGATTGAAAAGCCAGAGGCGTTAGAAAATCTGCGTGACATTATAGTAGAATCTGACGCAGTAATGATTGCCCGTGGCGATTTGGGAGTGGAGCTTCCAGTAGAAAAAATTCCCTTATTGCAAAAACAAATCATCCGTATGTGCCTGCACAGGGCAAAGCCCGTAATTGTAGCTACCCAGATGATGGAGAGTATGATTGAGCTGAACAAGCCTAACAGAAGTGAAATTACCGATGTGGCGAATGCGGTAATAGAGGGAGCCGATGCGGTAATGTTAAGTGCTGAAACAGCTGCCGGTAATCATCCGACCCTTGTCGTTGAAACGATGCGAAAGATTATTATTGAAGTAGAAAAATCTGGTTATAATTATAACAGGGAAGATGAATTGGTACCTCAACCCCACTCCCCTTCATTTTTGAGTGATGCTATTTGCTACAATGCCTGTAAATTGGCCCGGGATGTAAATGCAGACGCTTTGATTGGTATGACGCAAAGTGGTTATACAGGATTTGTATTAAGCAGCTATCGTCCAAAAGCTCCATTATACATTTTTACCAAGGAACGTTCGCTGGTAAATCAATTGACATTGAGCTGGGGTGTAAGGGCATTTTATTATGATGAAGAGGAAAGCCTTGATGATATCATTTTTGACCAGATAGATATTCTTAAACAAAGAAGATTTATCAAGAGCGGTGATACTGTTATTAATACCGGAAGTACCCCAATAGATTTACATCTACCAACTAATACAATAAAAATTACCACAATTGAGTAATTAAAAAGTCCGGTCAATTGACCGGACTTTTTAATTATGTTACTTTTAGTGATTATAATTTCTTTATCATCACATTTCTGTACCATACTGTATTACCATGGTCCTGTAATGCAATCTTACCTTCCTTATAAATGCCAAAGTCGGGCATCTTTACAAATTTGCTTCCCGCTACCAACTTTTTCCAGTTATCATCCCACATAGTAGTAGAAACAATGTTTTCACCGTTCAGATAAAAATCAAGTTTCCCATCTACACATTTAATTTCAGCAAGATTCCACTCTCCATAAGGTTTAACGGTTTCCTTAGAACTTGAAATTAAATCGTACAAGTCGCCTGCACGGTGTTTAATAATCTTTGAATCCGCATGCCCGGCGTTATCCAGTATCTGCATTTCCGGTGCCGTTTCCCAGGGCCATTTATATTTTGTAGTATCCTCATGCACATAAAACATGATGCCGCTATTCCCATCTTTAGCAATTTTCCATTCCAACTTTAAGTGAAAGTTTTTAAAAGATGAATCGGTAACAATATCGCCACCACCTTTTATTTGCCAGTTTTCTCTCTCAGTAGTGTCAAGATAAAAAGTTCCGTCTGCAACTTTCCATGCTTTCCCAACTGAATCGCCACCATACTTATGCCAGCCAGTCATTGTTTTACCATCAAACAATAATTGCCATCCATCTTTCTTTTGTTCTTCCGTTAAAATTTCCATGGCTTTTTCTTGAGATTTTTCTTCAGTGGGTGCAGAATTATCAAAACAACCTGCTGCAAGAACTGAAACAGCCATTGCAGTTGCAATAAATTTTATCATCGACTATTTATTTTTAAGTAGTAAAATATATTTCACCATGGATTCCGCATCTTCCTGCGACATACCAGCATGAGGCGTCATGTACACCTCTCCCCATACCCCCTTTCCGCCGTTAATTATTTTGCCGGCAAGATGTGCAACTATTGTATCGCCTGCTGATGCATATTTATTAGCAACGTCCCTGTAGGAAGGACCGGTTAAGGTTTCATCTACTTTATGACAGGTAAGACAATCACTTCCACCAATAAGCTCTAACCCTTTTTGATAATCTGGATTTTTTGATAGATCTTCTACAACAGTTTCTGTTTTTTCGGCAGTCTCTGCTTTTTTATCATCGCTGCCCCCGCAACTAATTAACAAAGCAGTTACAGCAAATGAGATAATTAAATTTTTCATGTTTATTTTTTATAGGTAGCAATTTACAATTAAAAACAGTTTTAAACCAAGCCCAAAATTTTTCTATTTGTTGCTGCATTTGGAGATACTGAAGCAAAATCATCAAATGCTTTTTCTGTTACCCGTATGATATGCTGTTGGATAAACGCAGCTCCTTCCCTCGCACCATCCTCCGGATGTTTGATACAGCACTCCCACTCCATTACTGCCCATCCCGTATAATCATGCTGAGTTAGTTTGCTGAAGATGGTTTTAAAATCAACCTGTCCATCGCCGGGGCTACGATAACGTCCTGCCCTGTTGGCCCAACTTTGATAACCGCCAAATGTACCTTGTTTACCCGTTGAATTAAACTCGGCATCCTTTACATGAAAGGCTTTTATTCTTTCATGATAAAAATCGATGTACTGGATATAATCTAATTGCTGCAATACAAAATGAGATGGATCGTACAACAGGCAAGCTCTTTTATGATTATTTACTTCTTTTAAGAACATTTCATAGGTTACCCCATCAAATAAATCTTCCCCGGGATGTATCTCATAGCAAACATCTACTCCACACTCATCAAAATAATTTAAAATAGGCATCCATCTTTTCCCTAATTCTTTAAACCCTTCTTCCACTAATCCAGCTGGTCGTTGCGGCCATGGATGAAATGTATGCCACAATAAGGATCCGCTAAACGTAGCATGTGCATTTAAGCCAAGGTTTTCCGATGCCTTTGCACCATATTTTACCTGCTGCACCGCCCATTCTGTTCTGGCTTTTGGATTGCCTCGTAAGTGTTCCGGAGCAAATCCATCAAACAAAGTATCATATGCCGGGTGAACAGCCACTAATTGCCCCTGCAAATGAGTTGACAATTCTGAAATTTCCAAACCGCAATCGTTTACTATTGCTTTTATCTCGTCCGCATACGTTTTACTCTCGGCTGCTTTTTGCAAATCGATACATCGGCAATCCCATGTAGGTATTTGCACAGCTTTATAGCCTAACGCTTCTGCCCACAGGCAAATTGATTTCAGGTTGTTAAATGGTGCAGCATCGCCCATAAATTGGGCTAAGAATATGCCGGGGCCTTTTATTGTTGTCATTTAAAAGTTTAGATTAAATATAATAAGCATTGAATATTTTACACTTCCATCGAAATCCATTTTGCATCACTCTTACCACTTTCTATTACTTTTTCTATAAATAACATTCCCCGCAATCCATCTTGATAGCCTGGAAAATCCAACCATTTCTCTTTGGGCTTTTCACCGGCTAACTGCGCCTGCACACATAATGCAAAATTGCGATAGTGATTTGCAAATGCTTCCAAATAACCTTCAGGGTGACCAGCTGGTGTGCGGCAATTATGTGCAGCAACAGAACTAAGATAACCTGTTCCTGCACGCCACACTTCTGCTGGCTTATCTAACCATTTTACTAATAAAGTATTTGGGTCTTCCTGCTTCCACTCAACACCCCCTTTTTCTCCATATACTCGTATTTTAATATTGTTTTCTTCGCCTGCTGCTACTTGGGTAGCAAGTAGCACTCCGCTTGCTCCATTATTATATTTTAATAATACCGCCCCATCATCATCTAATTTCCTTCCTTCTACAACAATATTAATATCTGCACAAAGTTTTGTTGTTTTTAATCCGCTTACATATTCTGCCAGGTTAAATGCATGAGTACCGATATCACCCATGGCTCCCGCTATACCACTTTTAGTTGGATCTGTTCTCCAGGCTGCCTGTTTATTATCATTGCTTTCCAGGAAATTGCTTAACCAACCCTGAGGGTATTCTACGTAAATCTTTCTTATTGTGCCAAACTTACCACTCAGCACTTGCTGGCGGGCTTCTTTTACCATTGGGTAACCAGTATACGTATGTGTAAGGCAAAAATATTTTCCGCTTTGTTCAATAACCGCTTCTAATTCTTTTGCTTCGTTCAAATCAAAAGTCATTGGCTTATCCAATACCACATGGAAACCATTTTCCAACGCCAATTTAGCAGGAGCAAAATGTAGATGGTTAGGAGTAACAATGCTTACAAAATCCATCCGCTCATCCACTGCTAACTCAGCTTCTCTTCTCATCATTTCTTTATATGATCCGTACACCCTTTCCGGTAAAAGATGCAATTCCTTTCCGGCCTGTGCCGATTTTTCAGCATCGCTGCTAAAGGCGCCACATACCAATTCTATTTCACTATCCATGGCAGCGGCAATACGGTGAACTCCACCAATAAAAGCCCCGGGCCCACCTCCAACCATCCCCATTCTTAATTTTCTGTTTGGCATTTCAAACGTTTGTTATTTATTATAATAGAAAAAATGTGTTCTGAGAACATAATCTGAATTTAAAAATAGTACATTTAGTTCTTTAATGGATTTTTTAAAACTAACGATTCACCCAACAGTTTGCATATGAAATCTACGACCCGTATTCAGCTATCTATAATGATGTTTCTGGAGTTTTTTATCTGGGGAGGATGGTTTGTTACATTGGGAACTTTTTTAGGTACCAATCTTCAGGCTGACGGTGCAAAAATTGGAGATGTATTCTCCACGCAATCTTGGGGAGCTATCATCGCTCCATTTATTATTGGTCTTATTGCAGACCGGTATTTTAATGCAGAAAAAATTCTTGGCGTTTTACACATTCTTGGAGCTGGCTTAATGTATATGATGTATAGTTCGGATAATGTTACTGTCTTTTACCCCTATGCATTAGGCTATATGATTCTTTATATGCCAACATTAGCATTGGTTAATTCGGTATCATTTAATCAAATGAAAGATCCTGAAAAAGAATTCTCTATCATACGGGTTTTTGGAACATTAGGATGGATTGTAGCTGGATTGCTTATTAGTTATCTTTTTCATTGGGATTCTCAGGAGAATACGGCAAAAGGTTTATTGAAAAATACTTTTCTCTTATCTGGTGCTGCTGCACTGGTGCTTGGATTGTACAGTTTTACCTTGCCTAAAACACCTCCCGCTAAATCTACAGGTGAAAAAGTTAGCATTGGTCAGATATTAGGATTAGATGCACTTAAATTATTGAAGGATAAAAATTTCCTGATCTTCTTTATTGCATCAATACTTATATGTATTCCGCTTGCTTTTTATTATCAAAATGCAAATTCCTTTCTTTCCAATGTAGGAATGTCAAATCCTACTGGTAAGATGACAATTGGGCAAGCATCAGAAGTTTTGTTTCTACTTGCCCTTCCTGTTTTCTTTTCAAAATTTGGTTTTAAGAAAACAATTCTTGTAGGTATGCTTGCCTGGGCATTACGCTACGTATTGTTTGCGTTTGGAAATGCAGGCGACCTAAGCTTTATGCTCATCCTTGGCATTGCGCTACATGGAATTTGCTACGACTTCTTTTTTGTATCCGGCCAGATTTATACCAACTCAAAAGCTGGTGAAAAATATAAAAGTGCCGCCCAGGGATTGATAACATTGGCTACTTATGGGGTAGGGATGCTAATTGGATTTAAAGTTGCCGGCTTAATTACCGATAGCTATAAAACTGCAGATGGATTTGATTATAAAATGATTTGGCTTATTCCTGCTGCTATTGCTGCTGCAGTATTTGTATTATTTGCTGTTTCTTTTCGTGACGAAAAAAAATAAGAACGTTATGGCTTACACACATTCACGTAGAAAATGGCTGAAGCAGGTTGCTGCCGGATCACTGGCTGTAACAGCTTTTCCTTCACTGAATAGTTTTGCCAATACGAAAGATGAGTTGGAAGCCCCTTTAAAAGGCAATATCAACCATTCTGTCTGTCAATGGTCTTACGGCTTTTTATCGTTAGATGAATTATGTCTGTTAGTTAAAAAATTAGGATTTGGCGCCATTGATCTTATTGCACCTAAAGACTGGCCTACTTTGCAGCGGCATGGCATCAACTGTTCTATGTGCTACACCGCTGGTAAAATAAGTTTAACAGAAGGGTGGAATAACAAAAGCTTTCACCCGGGACTAATAAAAGATTTTACCGACGCTATACCACTTGTTGCTAAAGCGGGATATAAAAATTTAATATGCTTTAGCGGCAATCGAAATGGAATGGATGATGAGACCGGAATGAAAAATATGGCTGATGGAATAAAACAAATAATTGGGCTGGCAGAAAAAAATGGAGTGACCCTGCAAATAGAAATTTTCAATAGTAAAATAGACCATAAAGATTACATGGCCGATACTTCAAAATGGGCGGTGGAACTATGTAAAAAAATAGGATCGCCTAATTTTAAAATTCTATATGATATTTATCACATGCAGGTAAATGAAGGGGATGTAATAAGAACCATAAAAGATAATCACCAGTATTTTGGTCATTACCATACTGCTGGTGTTCCGGGCCGCCATGAAATAGATGAATCGCAGGAGTTATATTATCCTGCTATTATGGAAGCAATCGTTGCTACCGGATATAAAGGATATGTGGCGCAAGAATATATTCCAACGGGAAAAGACAGTAAAGAAAAAATTGCAGCCTTAAAAAAGGCGATTAAGATTTGTGATGTGTAATTTAAAAAGGGTTACAAAAAAATATTTTGAACTGTACTATTGAAATAACAACAAAAAATAAACTTTAAACTTATAACATGGCAGATAATAATACGTATGATGCAATTGTAATTGGCTCCGGTATCAGCGGTGGATGGGCTGCTAAAGAGCTTACCGAAAAAGGTTTGAAAGTGATAATGCTTGAAAGGGGCAGAAATATTGAGCATGTAAAAGATTATGTAAATGCTAACAAAGAACCCTGGGAGTTTCCACACCGCGGTGGACGAACACAGCAAATGATCAAAGACTATCCAGTATTAAAAAGGGATTACCCCTTGAATGAAACAGTACTTGATTATTGGTGTAAAGACACCGAGCACCCTTATACAGAAACAAAACGATTCGATTGGTTCCGTGGTTATCATGTAGGAGGTCGTTCTTTAATGTGGGGCCGGCAGAGTTATCGTTTTAATAAGTGGGATTTTGAAGCCAATGCTAAAGAAGGAATTGGTGTTGACTGGCCTATCCGCTATGAAGATATAGCGCCATGGTATAGCCATGCTGAAAAATTTGCAGGAATACAAGGTAGTAAAGAAGGATTAGAAGTGTTACCCGATGGTGATTTTATGCCTGCAATGGATCTTAACTGCGTAGAGAAAGATGTAAAGAAACGAGTGGAGGCGCATTATAAAAACAGCCGAAAAATAATTATTGGAAGAAGTGCTAACATAACACAGCCGCATAATAACAGAACGAATTGTCAATACAGAGATCGTTGCTGGAGAGGCTGTCCTTTTGGAGCCTACTTTAGCACACAATCGGCTACCTTACCTGCCGCAATGAAAACTGGCAATCTTACACTTCGGCCTTTTTCAATTGTTACAAAAATTTTATTCGATAAGGACAAGAAGAAAGCTACCGGAGTAGAAATATTAGATGCAGAAACAAACAAAACCTATGAATACAAAGCAAAAATTGTTTTCGTTTGTGCATCCGCATTAAACTCAGCATGGGTACTGATGAATTCAGCAACGGATGTATGGGATGGTGGTCTCGGGAGCAGCAGCGGCGAATTAGGCCACAATGTAATGGATCATCATTTTCGCTGTGGAGCAAGCGGAACAGTAGAAGGTTTTAGTGATAAGTATGAATATGGAAGACGACCAACTGGAGTATATGTTCCCCGATTTAGAAATATTTATGATGATAAAAGAGATTATCTGCGTGGCTTTGGTTACCAGGGTGGTGCAGGCCGTGGCCGTGGCGCAGAAATTGCTGAATTTACCATTGGCGATGATTTAAAAAATGCATTGAGTGTACCCAGCGATAACTGGAATATGGGTATCATGGCATTTGGAGAAATGCTACCCTATCATGAAAATAAAATTACACTAGATAAAACAGTTAAAGACAAATGGGGATTACCAGTACTTTCTTTTGACGTGGAAATAAAAGAAAATGAAAAAAAGATGCGTATTGATATGATGAACGATGCAAAAGAAATGCTGGAAGCAGCAGGGGTTAAAAATGTAAATGCATATGACTATGGTTATTCTCCGGGAATGGGTATTCATGAAATGGGTACTGCCCGCATGGGCCGTGACCCAAAAACTTCTGTTCTGAATGGTAATAACCAGGTATGGGATGCACCAAATGTATTTGTAACCGATGGTGCCTGCATGACAAGTGCTTCCTGTGTAAACCCATCATTAACGTATATGGCATTAACAGCAAGGGCGGCTGACTTTGCAGTAAACGAATTGAAAAAAGGAAATCTATAAAACCCTAAACGCTAAACTATAAACTCTTTTATATGGATCGCAGAGAACTTTTAAAAATGATCGCTGTACTTACCGGCGGTGTGGTAATTGGTGGTGAAGTGTTTTTAACCGGTTGTAAAACGGCCGGAAAAGCAGATGCTGGTTTTACCGCTGCCAATATTGGTTTGTTAGATGAAGTGGGAGAAACCATTATACCAACCACCTCCACACCGGGTGCCAAAGCCACAAAAATTGGCGAGTTTATGAAAGTAATGGTAACCGATTGTTATACGGAAAAACAACAGACCGCATTCACCAACGGTATTGCTGCGTTGGAAGAGGCTTGTAAAAAAGCGAATAATAAATCGTTTGTAGAGTGTACACCACAACAACGCCACGATTTATTGGTAACACTTGAAAAAGAAGCCAAAGAATTTAATTCAAAAAGGGATGCAGACGATAAAATGCTTCGGGAAGCCCATGAGCAAAAAAACAGCACCATTTCCTGGAAAGACCAAAAAGAATTTGAAGGTGCCCCTTCTCATTATTATACAATGATGAAACAATTGACGCTACTGGGTTTCTTTACTTCTAAAACAGGAATGACAGAAACGCTAAGACATATACCAGTACCGGGAAGATATGACGGCGAAATGCCTTATGCCAAAGGTGATAAAGCCTGGGCTGAATAATAAATGATTGGCAACTTTTAAAAAAATCATCATGGACAATAGCAGAAGAAAATTTATAAAAATAAGCGGTGGCATCACTACAGGATTTGCATTAAGTGGCCTGGCCGGACTTTCATTTTTTGATGGCTGCGACAAAGCAACCGGGATAAAAGATTTTGGTTTGCAATTATATACCCTGCGGGATGATATGCCGAAAGATCCGAAAGGAGTTTTGCAGCAGGTAGCTTCTTTTGGCTATAAACAAATTGAAAGCTATGAAGGCCAACAAGGAATGTTTTGGGGAATGAGCAATACCGATTTTAAAAAATACATGGATGATCTGGGCATGAAGATTGTTGCCAGTCATGCAGACATTAATACAAATTTTGAAAAGAAAGCTGCCGATGCTGCTGCTATTGGCATGAAATATTTGATCTGTCCATGGCTCGGCCCGCAAAAAACAATGGATGATTATAAAAAAGCAGCGGACAACTTTAATAAAAAGGGTGAAATATGCAAAAGCAACGGCATTCGTTTTGCTTACCATAATCATGATTATTCTTTTAAACCTATTGATGGACAACTGCCACAAGATGTAATGATGAACAGCACCGATCCATCATTAGTAGATTATGAAATGGACATCTATTGGGTTGCCGCTGCCGGAGAAGATATAGAAATCTGGCTGAAAAAATATAAAAACCGTTTCCGTCTTTGCCATGTAAAAGACCGCAACAAAACACCGGGCACCAACAATGGACAAAACTCTGTAAACCTTGGTACTGGTTCTATCAACTGGCCATCTGTTTTAAAAACAGCAAAAGAAAACGGCATGGAATATTATATAGTAGAACAAGAATATTATGCAGGTACTACGCCATTGAAAGCGGTGGAGGCGAATGCGGGGTATATGAAGGGGGTGCGGCTATAAATTATATTGATGCCGTAAGAATTGGAAATGAGTAAGAATCTACTTTTCTATATTGTAATGCTTTTTCTTACGGCTTGTAATACAAAGAATGATTTAGATAAGACAATTCCTATTTATTATGATTACCAGAAGGGGTTTTCATTAGATACATTATCTACAGGGATCAGCCCAGCTTCATTCTCGCATACAATTGATTCTATAGAAAAAATCGTTGTCGATTTAACAAGCTACAACGATGTATTCTTGTCCAAAGAATTTATTAATCTTTATGTAAACCCCGAAATGTACATTAACAACGTTATCATCTATATAGCTGATAAGACAAAAACAAAACAACAGCGAATGATTGCCCTACTAGCAATGCAACGGAAGGGAATAACTAATAATCTTAATTTTCTTTATGCAAGCAATTATCTTTATCGACAGGGATTGATTGACGAGTCGATGATTTTGCAAATTCTTTTTCCAATCGATATCAATAATGTAGACATCATTAAGTATTACGAATCTGAACAAATAAAAACAGTTCTCCGTGACATTAATCAAAATACAAGAAGTCCGGAAAATCTAAAACAAACCGTCAACGATATTTTATCTGGCAAAACTTACAAGGAGCAAAAGAAATTTTTAGCCGGGCAGTATAATATGAAAATATGAAAGCTTAGGCCAAAAAGCCTTTACTCTACCCCACTCCTCAACTCCCTCACCTCTTCCACTTCAATCGCATTATTCATATAACTCTCCGCAGAATCTTTAAACCCCGGATGTATAAAACTCATTTTACTTGCAGTCTTTCCTCGTAAAGAAGAATGAAATTCAGTACAACCCGTTTTCTCCGCCAGCATTTTTATATTCTCTTTCCTAACACCGCTACCCGGCATAATGATAATTCGGTCAGCAGCTATTTTATTTAGTTCTGCTACTACTTCAACTCCATCCACTACAGAAGGTTGCTGACCGGATGTCAAAATTCTTTCGCAGCCAATTTCAATTAACTCTTCCAATGCTGCAAAAGGATCTTTGCATCTGTCAAATGCCCGATGAAAAGTAACACCTAATGGATAAGCCGCTCCTATTAATGCTGATGTTCTAACCATATCAATAGTGCCGTCCATATTCAACATACCGATCACCACCCCATCGCATCCTAATTGTTTGCACAGCTTCACATCCTGGAGCATTATTTCAAATTCATCTTTGTTGTATAAAAAATCCCCACCTCTTGGTCGTATAATGGGGAATAAAGAAACTGTAAATGCTTCCCTGCATTGTTTCACTGTTCCGAATGATGGAGTTGTTCCGCCTTCGGCCAAATTAGCACACAGCTCTATCCTGTCTACCCCACCTTCCACTGCAGATTGCGTAGTTGTAAAATCAGACGTAGCAATTTCAATAATGTATTTTTTTTTGTCCACGTTGTTGTTATTATTTTTTCGGATAGATGCTTTTTGCAGTCACCAGTTTCTCTACCTCATTAGTTTTAATAGCATATTGAAAACCGCTATGAATTGAATATGCTCCCACCTGTCCTTTTTTATTCACGGCAAGAAATGCTACTTGAATATCCATTGCCTTCGCTCCTTTTATCTTTATAATACGTTCAACTATTTTTTTACAGGCTGCTTCTGGCGATAACCCTTGCCGCATTAATTCAATCACGGAATGTGAACCAGCAACTCTTATCACATCTTCTCCCTGTCCCGTAGCCGTACAAGCACCCACTTCATTATCTACAAATAATCCGGCACCAATAATGGGAGAATCTCCCAATCGTCCCCGCATTTTAAATCCGGCACCGCTGGTGGTGCAACTTCCACTCAGGTTGCCATTGGTATCCATCGCCACCATTCCAATTGTATCATGGTTCCATTCTCCATTGTCTAATTTATATGGCGCAAAAGGTCCATGATCTTTTTTACTTTCAACATTAATGGCTGGTGGCTTATACTCCGATTTCTTTAACCAGTTCTCATAATTTTTTTGTGCATCGTTCGACAACTTTTGTTCTTCCAGTTTAAATCCTTCCGCCACGGCAAATTGTTGTGCGCCGCTACCTACCAGCATTACATGCGGCGTTTTCTCCATCACTCTTCTTGCAACAGAAATGGGGTGTTTTATTCTTTCCAAAAAAGCTACACTGCCGCAATTAAAATTTTCATCCATGATGCAGGCATCCAGCGTTACAAACCCATCCCTATCCGGATTAGCACCCAATCCCACGCAACAATTCTGCTCATCCTCCGTCACCATCACTCCTTTTTCTACGGCATCCAAAGCTCTGCCGCCCTTGACCAATATTTCCCAGGCTCCTTTATTGGCCCGCAAACCAGCATCCCAGGTTGAGATCACTACTGGTTTGCCTTTTACATTCTCCATCGTTTCAGCAGCTAACAGCTTACTCCCCAATGCACTTGCGAAACCAGTAAAAGCGGATGTTTTAATAAACTTTCTCCTGTTAATCATGTTGTTCATGTTGATATGTCCGAAATTAAGCATCAGGCACAGTATTTAGGCATACTAAAATGAATTTATGCCCACAAAACCTTAACAAACTTTGCAGAATAAATATTTGATGTTTAAACATTGATTATATACCTTTGTGTAACAAAAGCGAAAAATAAAGAAATGAAAATAGAAATAATATCAGGCAGCCCACGGATTAATAGTCTCACCCGTCGTGCAGCACTACACCTGAAAAACTGGATATCACAAAACACTTCACATGAAGTGAACATCATCGATATGAAAGACTGGGCTATTCCGGCTGTTCAATCTGTTTGGGTTTCATTAGATAAAGTGCCGGTAGAGTTTCAACCATTGGCAGAAAGAATTTTTAATGCCGATGCATATATATTAGTAACACCAGAATATAATGGCAGCTACTCTCCTGCTCTTAAAAACCTGTTGGACCATTTTCCAAAACGTCATCACAAACCTTTTGGAATTGTAACAGCTTCTCCCGGTGCAATGGGTGGAATGAGAGCTTCACAACAATTGTTGTTATTGGTTCCTGCATTGTTTGGTATCACCTCACCTTATATGTTGGTAATACCAGCGGTTGATAAAAAATTCAGTCCTGATGGTGATCTGCTCGACGATGCTTTTCAAAATGCCGTACACAATTTCGTAACAGAGTTTTTGTGGTTGTCTGATAAAGTAGTGGAAGAGAAACTTACTGTATAATTTTTTGGTACCAACTGCATTGCTACTATCATCGTTCCTTGCGTCGCACACTTGTACTGAAGTAACACGGATGAGCATTTGCGAAGTGCTCTATTAGTTCTTATCCTCAATACTATCGTAGTCTTGTCATGCCGACGAAGGAGGCATCTCAATATGCAATGAATATTTCAATCTCTGAGATACCTCGCTTAGTGTCTTTTTACACAGAGCTTACTAAAGAAAGCTCGGTATGACAAAAGTCATTTTATAATAGGTAAAATCAAAAATCAAAAAAGGAGTTCACAATGAAAACCATTCTTCACAAAGCCAACACAAGAGGCCATGCTAATCATGGATGGTTAGATTCTTATCACACATTTAGTTTTTCAAGTTATAACAACCCTGAAAGAGTACACTTCGGTGCACTGCGGGTATTGAATGATGATACCGTTTCAGGTGGTATGGGTTTCGGTACACATCCGCATGATAATATGGAGATCATCTCCATTCCTACCAGCGGCGATTTGGAGCATTTTGATAACATGGGTAACAAACAAGTCATCCGCCAGGGTGATGTACAAGTAATGAGTGCGGGTACCGGCATACAACATGGTGAAAAGAACAAGAACCATGATCAACCGGTAAAATTTTTCCAGATCTGGGTTTTCCCCAATAAAAAAAATGTAACTCCACGCTACGATCAAAAAAGTTTTGCTGATGCAGATAAACACAATAAACTATTGACAGTTGTATCTCCCATCGGCACAAACGATGGCGGAGTACAAATTCACCAGGATGCATGGTTTAGTTTAGGAAAGCTTGATAAAGACTTTACAACAGCTTATCAATTGAAGAATTCTAATAATGGAGTTTATGCATTCATCATTGAAGGTGATGTAACGATCAATGGCGAACAACTGAACCGCAGAGATGGATTAGCAATTACAGAAGCTGAAGTATTAGATATAAAAGCTGATAGTGATGCAGAAATATTATTAATGGAAATTCCGCTCTTAAAATAAAGGAGACATTATTATGAGCAATAAGAAAACTATTGAAGCAATTATAGCACCACCCCCACCACACATGGTTGGTGATGGCTTCCGGGTACATAATTTTTTTCCCGGCGCAGAAATTGATAAAAGAAGAATGAGCCCATTCTTTATGCTGGACTATGGTTCAAAAATTGAATTCACTCCATCCATAGAACCAAGAGGCGTAGGTGTGCATCCACATGCTGGATTTGAAACGGTATCAATAGCCTATCATGGAAAGATAGCCCACCATGATAGTGCAGGTAACAGCGGCATCATTGGTGAAGGTGATGTGCAATGGATGACAGCCGGGTCAGGGTTATTACACAAAGAATATCATGAAGAAAATTTCAGCAAGACCGGCGGACTTTTTCAAATGGTACAACTTTGGGTTAACCTTCCTGCAAAAGATAAAAAGACCACGCCTAAATATCAGGAAGTAACCAACAAAATGATGGGCCGCCATTATTTAGCAGATAAAGAAAGTTTCATTGAAGTAATAGCTGGTGAATATAATGGCACTAAAGGTCCGGCCACTACTTTTACTCCTATGCAGGTGTATAATGCGAAATTGAAAAAAGGAAGCAAAGCAACTCTTGGTTTTCCTGCAAATTATAACACCGGCTTATTGGTTATTGAAGGGACAGCTAAATTAAATGGCAGTGAAGTTGCAACCGATCATTTTGTATTATTCAACAATGAAGGCGAAGAAATTGAAATAGAAGCAACAGAAGATACAATCATCCTTGTTCTATCGGGAGAACCAATTAATGAACCCATTGCTGCTTACGGTCCTTTTGTAATGAATACCTGGGCAGAAGTAGAAGAAGCGATTGAATCGGTGAGCAAGGGGAAGTTTGGAGTGCTGGAATAGTCGGTGAATAGTGAATGGTCAATGGTGAATAGTATCCTAAATCAATAGGACTCCATTGACTATTCACAATTGACTATTGACCCTTGGCTTCAATAAACTTTATCAAATTCTTCCTAGCATTCTTTTGGATCTTTCTTTTCATAAATCCTGTCCACCCTAATAAAACTCCTTTAAAACCTAAAGCCTGTGCTGCCCATGTACTCAGTTTGAAGCCATCGCTGTGCTCAATAATTTTACCGTCCTTTAATTTCATAAAAGCTTTGATCTTATTTACCACTTTTCTTCCTGTTTTAGAAAAAGTATAGGTTGCTACCCAATTGCAGGTTGCATATTCTTCATCCAATTCCTGGATATTGGAAAACGTTAGCGAAAAGTCTTTGGCGTTCTTACAAAGCATTTCCCACATTGCTTTTGTCTCATCTCCTCTTAATAAACCGAAAGCTGGGTCGTTAAAAACAATATCATCGCTGTAGCAACTATTCATAGTTTGATGATCCAGCTTTTGAAAAGCTGTATAGAACTGGGTGATAACTTGCACATTCGATTGCATAAATAAGCTATTAGTGATTGGAGATTAGTAAATTTAGAACTTCAAACTAACTTCCATGCGAAAAATTGCCATCTCCCTCCTCCTTTCTTTATTTGTTACAATTGTAGTTGCCCAAAACGAACAGGATTCAGCCTGGATACGGGATAACTTTACCAAATTGGAACAAACTATCCCCATGCGGGACGGTATTAAATTGCATACTTCCATTTATATGCCGAACGATAAAAGTGAGAAGCATCCTATTCTGATGGTACGAACTCCTTACTCTTGTGCGCCATATGGAAAAGATTTTTCTGCCCGGCTTTGGACTGGTCATTGGAGATATTATGCAAGAGAAAATTATATCATTGTTATTCAAGATGTAAGAGGCCGGTGGATGAGTGAAGGGGATTTTGTAGATGTTCGTCCTTTTAATAAAAGTAAAACGGGTACTGAAATTGATGAAGCCAGCGATACCTACGATGCCATTGACTGGATGGTAAAAAATATTCCAAACAACAATGGCAATGTAGGTGTGTTTGGAATTTCGTATCCCGGTTTTTATTCTACGATGGCAGCCGCATCTGGGCATCCCGCATTAAAAGCAGTGAGTCCGCAGGCACCTGTTACCGATTGGTTCATGGGCGATGATTTTCATCACAATGGTGCATTTTTTCAAATGGATGGCTTTAGTTTTTATTCTGGTTTTGGAAAACCAAGACCAAAACCTACTACGGTTGGTCCAGGAGGTTTTGAATTTCCCATTCGTGACAATTATAAATTCTATTTAGAGAATCCATTACCAAAATTGATGCAGCATATGAAAGACAGTGTTGCATTTTGGAAAGACTTATATGCACATCCTAACTATGATGCCTGGTGGCAGGCAAGAGATGCCCGCAGAGCTATGCACAATGTAAAACCTGCCATGTTGGTGGTAGGTGGCCTGTTTGATGCAGAAGATTGTTTTGGTGCCTGGAATTTATATAAGGCCATCGAAAAACAAAACCCAACAACTAATAATAAAATTGTAATGGGTCCCTGGTATCATGGTCAGTGGGCAAGCAATGATGGTACAAAATTGGGCAATGTAAAATTTGAAAGCAACACATCGCAGTGGTACCAGAACAATATTGAAATTCCTTTCTTTAATTATTACCTGAAAGGAAAAGGTGAAGATCCTAAACTATCAGAGGCAACCATCTTTTTCACCGGAGAAAATAAATGGAGAAAGTTAGAACAATGGCCTCCGGCTGGCAATGGCAGAGATATTTATTTAGCTAAGGATGGAATTCTTTCCTGGAATATGCCAGGCTCACAAACCAGTTTTACCGAGTACATCAGCGATCCTGCTAATCCTGTTCCTTATACAGAAGATGTACATTTTAGAAGAACAAGAGAATACATGACCGATGACCAACGCTTTGCATCCCGCCGGCCAGATGTATTAACCTTTGAAACATTTCCATTAGAAGAAGATCTTACGCTGGCTGGTCCTGTTATCGCCAATTTAAAAGTTAGCATTTCAGGAACCGATGCAGATTTTGTTGTAAAAGTGATCGATGTATTTCCTGATGATTTTAAATATCCCGGAACGACACAAATTGCTGGTCGCACAACAAGCGGACAATACCCAATGGATGGTTATCAAATGTTGGTGCGGGGAGAAATTATGAGAGGTAAGTTCAGAAATAGTTTTGAAACTCCGGTTCCATTTAAACCGGGTACTATCGAAACTGTAAAATTTGAATTGCCTGATGTTGCACATACCTTTAAAAAAGGTCATCGGTTGATGATTCAGATACAAAGCAGTTGGTTTCCATTAGCGGACAGGAACCCGCAGCAGTTCATGAATATTTATGAAGCAGTAGAAGCAGATTTTAAAAAGGCGACGATTAAGATTTATCATGATGCTACGAATACATCAAAAATATTCTTACCCATTCTCAGAAACTAATAAATTATGCGTTTAATAATAAGCAGTTTTCTATTTTTTACCCTGAGTAATATTTCTATTGCACAGAAAAAAAACCTGTCTTTAATTCCATGGCCATTAGAGGTAAAACAAACGGAGGGCAGTTTTATTCTAAAGAATAAAGCCACTGTATACTGCGGTTTTCCGAATGGAAATAAAGAACCCATACTCCAGTACTTCAAAAATGAGTTGAAGAAAAATTACAATATTGATATTTCGTTTGTACTAAAAGGTCAACCGGCAGATATCACCTTCAATATGCGACGTATGCCAACGGGCGGAAAGCCTGCATACCAGCTTGAAGTAAATAACACCGGAATTACTATCAGCAGCAATTTTACAGAACCAGCTTTTCATGCCATTCAAACTCTTTTTCAATTATTACCAACGAACCCAGCAGAGAAAAAAGAAATACCATTTGTTGAAATCTTCGACCATGCCCGTTTTGAATACCGGGGTATGCACCTGGATGTGAGCCGTCACTTCTCTCCCATTTCATTTATAAAAAAGTATATCGATTATCTCGCTTATCATAAGCTAAATACATTTCATTGGCATTTGACGGATGATCAGGGTTGGCGTATCGAAATAAAAAAATACCCGAAGCTTACAACAGTAGGTGCTAAAAGAAATGGAACCATCATTGGCCGTTATCCCGGCACAGGAAACGATAATAAACCCTACAGTGGGTTTTATACCCAGGAAGAAATAAAGGAAGTAGTACGATATGCTAAAGAACGTTTTATTGATGTAATACCGGAAATTGAAATGCCGGGCCATGCAAGTGCTGCCATTGCTGCTTATCCCGAACTTAGTTGTTTTCCAAAAAAATCAACCGAGATACCAGCGAATATGATCTCGAATAAAAGTGTGGAAGAACAAAAAAATGGCCGCATCAAATTAGTACAGGAAACATGGGGGGTATTTGATGATGTGTTTTGTGCAGGCAAAGAAGAAACTTTTACTTTCTTACAAAATGTAATTGATGAAGTAATGCCGCTATTTCCTTCCACTTATCTTCATATTGGCGGAGACGAATGTCCGAAAACACATTGGAAAATTTGTCCCGACTGTCAAAAAAGAATGAAAGAAAATAATTTGAAAGACGAACATGAATTACAAAGCTGGTTTGTACAGCGAATGGAAAAATACCTGAACAGCAAAAATAAAACACTAATAGGCTGGGATGAAATATTAGAAGGTGGTCTTGCTCCCAATGCAGTCGTAATGAGTTGGCGGGGGGAAACCGGTGGCATTGAAGCAGCTAAACAAAAACACAAAGTGATAATGACACCGGGCAATCCGTTATACTTCGATCATTCTCAAAGTGAGAATGAAGATTCTGTTACAATCGGGGGCTACAATCCTATTGAAAAAGTTTATGCTTACGATCCTATTCCAAAAGAATTAACAGAAGAAGAAGGAAAATATATACTTGGCGCACAAGCCAATTTGTGGAGAGAATACATTACAAATGAAAAGAAAACGGAGTACATGCTATTTCCCCGCATGGCCGCATTGAGTGAAGTGTTATGGGCAACAAAAGAAAACAAGAATTGGAAGAGTTTTGAAATGCGTTTGCAAGACCAGTTTAAGAGATATCAACGATGGAAAGTAAATTATAGTAAGGCGTATTATGATTTAAAGGCAACTATTTTACCAGGAGATGATTCAAATCCTATTCGCTGGAAAGTGGAAACAAACCAACCAGGAACCGAAATAAAATATATCTCGCATTATGCAGGCAGGCCATATGAATTAACTTTCGCAGAAGGTACCACCTATAGCTCTCCGATCGAAATAAAATCTACCATGTTAATAGCAGCTATTGGTCAGCTAAATGGCAAACCAATTAGTAATCCTATATATCAAAATTTCCATTTCAACAAAGCCACCGGCAAAAAAATCACTCTGGCCAATCAACCATCCAAAAATTATCCAGGTGATGGAGCTTTTACTTTAGTGAATGGTGTACAGAATGAAAAAGGAACGGCAAAATCAAAAGAGTTTTTAGGATTTAGTGGCGATGATTGTATCGCAACAATTGACCTGGGAAAAGAAGAAAACATTTCATTCGTCAAAGTGCATTACCTGCATCAAACTGGTAGTTGGATACATCAACCTTCATCTGTAATAATTCTTACATCCACAGATGGCGTTGATTTTACTCCTGTTGCTTTATCAAACCCAACTATTTCAAATAATGAAGCCATCTGCGAATTTTTAAACCCTGTAAATACAAGGTTTGTAAAAATTCAGGTAGCCAATTTTGGTGTAATACCGGCTGGAAACCTCGGTGAAGGCAACAAAGCCTGGCTTTTTGTGGATGAAATTGAGATCAATTAGTTGGCATAAACCTGCAAAAATCCGCATAAACCTTCAAAAAAAAAATTATATTTGTAACTCAATTATGCACCATGGCCAAAAAAGCTGCTTCAGGTAATTTCGCCGATAGTTTTGAAAAGATTCCTGTTCAAATTTTTCCTGATCAAAAAGAAGGCTCTGTTTCTGTAGCCCGTCAAATCGCCGACTTTATCCGGGACAAACAAAAAAAGAAAGAAAAGTGTGTGCTTGGGCTGGCCACCGGCTCCACTCCTAAATCGTTGTATGCAGAATTAGTGCGGATGCATAAAGAAGAAAAATTAAGTTTCAAAAATGTTATCACTTTTAATCTCGATGAATATTACCCGATAGATAATGTGGCGTTGCAGAGCTACAACCGGTTTATGAAAAACCAGTTGTTCGATCATGTTGACATCAATCCAAAAAATATTCATATTCCCAATGGTGAAATAAATAAAGAAGATATAAAAGAACATTGCCGCCAATATGAAAAAATGATCAAAGATGCAGGTGGAATTGATCTGCAAATTTTAGGGATTGGTAATAACGGACACATAGGTTTCAATGAACCAGGTTCTGGCATTTATTCCAAAACAAGACTGATCACTTTGGATAATTCAACCCGTATTGCTAATTCGTACGAGTTTGCCAATATATCGCAAGTACCACGCCTCGCTATAACGATGGGCATCAACAGCATCCTTCAATCAAAAAAAATAATATTAATGGCCTGGGGCAGCAGCAAAGCCCCGGTTATAAAAAAAGCGGTGGAAGATGATGATACCGAACATATTCCTGCATCACTATTGCAGAATCATGATGATGTAACATTTGTAGTAGATGAAGCTGCTGCTGCAGAATTGACCCGCAATAAATCGCCATGGCTTACGGGTGATTGTGAATGGTCGAAAAAAATGATCAAGAAAGCTGTAGTGAACATGGCATTGAAGTTGAAGAAACCTGTATTAAGTTTAACCAACAGCGATTATAATGAATATGGATTAAGTGATTTACTGGTAGAAAAAGGCGAAGCGTATGAAATAAACTTACAGGTGTATTATATGCTGCGGGATTCTATCACTGGCTGGCCGGGTGGTAAACCAAATGCAAATATTCCTGCTCATCCGGAACGTTCATCTCCGTATCCAAAAAAAGTGATCATCTTCTCCCCTCACCCGGATGATGATATTATCAGTATGGGTGGAACATTTCAACGTTTGCATGATCAGGGGCATGATGTACATGTTGGCTATCAAACAAGCGGCAACATTGCAGTGACTGATGAATTTGTGACACGTTATCTTGATTTTGCTGTGGGCTTCGAAGAAATAGCCGGCATCAATACCAGCAAGTCCGGAAAAATATTAGCAGACGCAAGAAAATTTTTAGCTCGTAAAAAATCAAACCAGGTTGATACTCCTACTATTCGCTCCATCAAAGGATTGATTCGTAGAGGTGAGGCAAAAGCAACTTGTCGTTATGTTGGAATTCCGGATGAGAATATCCATTTTCAAAATCTTCCTTTCTATGAAACTGGAACGATCGAGAAAAAACCAATGAGTGAAAAAGATATTAAAATAACGATCGAACTATTGCGTAAAATAAAACCACAACAGGTTTATTGTGCCGGAGATTTTGCTGATCCTCATGGCACACATATCGTTTGTTTTAATGTTGTAGTAGAAGCATTGAAAAGAATTAAAAATGATGGCGACGAATGGATCAATGATTGCTGGCTCTGGTTATACAAAGGTGCCTGGCAAGAGTGGAATATTGAAGAAATAGAAATGGCAATACCCATGAGTCCAGACCAGGTATTAAAAAAACGTTTCGGCATTTTCATTCATCAATCGCAAAAAGATATGGTGCCTTTCCAGGGAAGTGACTCCAGAGAATTCTGGCAAAGAGCAGAAGAAAGAAATGCAGACACTGCCAACTTGTATGCAGACCTCGGTTTAACACATTATGCTGCGATGGAAGCTTTTGTAAGATGGCATTATTAGAGTTTAATTTTTCTCCTTACATTTATAGAACTAAAAGAAAACACTATGGCTTTATTAAAATCGAGCAATCCTGCGCTTCAGGAAAAATCGTACCAGGGAACTATTTTAGAAGGAATAGCGACCGGCGAAGAAATGACGCTTAAAGGCACCATGAATAAGTTTGGAGTGCTGATGATGTTAATGATTGGCTCTACTTTATTAGCATGGAGCCAGTTTTATAAAGGCAGCGACCCTATGCCATTAATGATGATCGGTGTTTTTGGTGGTTTAGCAGTAGCACTTGTCATGATGTTTAAAATGAAATGGGCTACATTTTTGGCACCAATCTATGCAATACTAGAAGGTCTGTTTGTTGGTTCTGTTTCTGCTATGTATAACTATACATATCCTGGACTTCCTGTACAGGCTGTAGCATTAACATTATTAGTTACACTTGTAATGTTCCTTATTTACAGGTATCGTATTATTAAAGTTACCAGCAAACTCAGAACTGTGGTAGTAGTAGCAACGGCTGCCATAGGAGTATTTTATCTTATCCAATGGCTTACCTACTCTATTGGAGGATCAGCCATTGCTACTTCATTGACCAGCGAATCAACTCCCCTTAGTATTGGGTTTTCAATATTGGTAGTAGGCTTAGCGGCTTTCAATCTTTTGCTAAACTTTGATACAGTTGAGAAAGGTGTAGAAATGAGAGCTCCCAAATATATGGAGTGGTACAGTGCTTTTGGGCTATTGGTAACCATTGTATGGCTGTATTTAGAATTACTGCGTTTACTTTCAAAGCTTAAAGACTAATCAAATCGTATAAAAAGAAAAAGCCCTCCGAAATTTCGGGGGGCTTTTTTGTGACCGCGTTAGGATTCAAACCTAAAACCTTCTGATCCGTAGTCAGATGCTCTATTCAATTGAGCTACGCAGCCTTTCCCATTTGTAATTGGACGGCAAATATAGGGCAAAAAAAGTAACTGAAAAAACGAGAAACTCAATGATTATTTGTTTCTCCAATTCGGTATATACTTATCTAATAAATCTTGAAAATCTTTGAAATCCATTAAGCCCGACAAGTCAGGGTCGGCTAATAGATTATCTACATTCTTGTAGCCCCGTTCATATGCCTGCTTCAGGTATGTAATTGCCTGTGCAGGTTTGCTATTAAGAGCATAACTACAAGCTAATTGATAATATGTTTTTCCTTTTGTCGGATCATTACGAATGGCTTTTTCTAAATATTCAATTGCCAGTGCATACCGGGCCATTGCATGATACACTAACCCAAGATTTAGTGCTGTATTGTGTGAATTAGGATCAAGTCTTTCTGCAGTACTTAAATAAATTAATGCGGAATCGTATAGCTCCATCTTCATATAAATAGCTCCGATTTCTGTATAAGCATTTATATAATTTCTATCCGCCTGTACGGCCCATTTAAAATAAACTACCGCCGAATCATACAGTTTTATATCATCGAAAAAACTACCAATAGCAAAATATGTTTGCGGACCCGGAGATGATCTTTTAAAAAGTTGCTTTTTAAAATAATAAGCCGCAGAGTCATACTGCTTTTGCTGTCTGAAAACATTAGAAATATTAGCCCAGATGATCGGGTTCTCCGAGTCTAGTCGCATCGCTTTTTGCAGACTAACCTTCGCAGAATCATACATCTTCATTCCCAGGAATACAAGTCCCATATTGCTGAGGTATTGAGAATTAAAAGATTCCTTCTGCATTGCTTTCCGGATATACCAACGGGCGGAATCATATCGTTTCTGTGCATAGAATGCCATTCCCATGTCATTCATAAAGGAGGCGCTATTAACATCCAATAAAGATGAGCCCTTTAAGAAGTTAGTAACAGAATCAAGCTGGTTGAGCTCCCGGAATATTTTTAGTATATTATTGGATGCCGGTTTATAATCTGGCCTTACATTTAAAGCCTTTCTGAAATATAATTTAGCAGAATCATAATTTTTTTCCTGCCCATAGATAACACCCAAATTATTCAATATGGAAGGATTGCCCGGTTCGGCCTTAATAGCCTGTTGGAAATAGAAATAGGTTGAGTCTGGCCGTTTAAGTTCTTTATATACTAATCCAATATTAATAAGGGCAAATGCCGAATAAGGGTTAGCCTGCAAAGCTCTTCTATAGTAAAAATTTGCTGAGTCCAGCTGCTTTAATGCGAAGCTGGCTCTGCCAAGATTGTTATATGCTTCTTCATAATTTGGATCAAGCAAAGCCGCCTGGAGATAATAAACTTTAGCCGAATCAAATTCATTTAGATCCTTATAAAAATTGCCGATAAATACATTCACAATAGATTTATCCTGGTAATTATCAAATGCTTTGGAGTAATAGATCCTGGCCGAGTCATACTCTTTTATGGCAAAGAAAGTTTTGCTTAACCCGTTATATGAATTAATAAACTTTGGATTGGCATTTATACTTTGTTTAAAATATGGGATAGCTTCACCATAATTTTTTCTTCCATAATTAACCCATCCAATATTACTGCTTGCATAAGGATTGGAAGGATCCAATCGCAATGCTTTTTCATAGTAATTAATTGCTGAATCGCCTTTTGAAAGGGAATAATAATAGTGACCGAGGTCAACATAGGCATCCGCATTATCTGGATCTACTTCAATTGATTTATTATAATACTTAATAGCAGAATCTGGACGGTTTAATGTTTTATACGCAAAGGCCAATGTAACGTAAGGATATCGCCACTTTGGTGCCGCTACAATTGCTTTCTTTGCATAAAAAATAGCACTGTCAATACGATTATTATCCAGGTGAAGCGAAGAAAGTGTATTTAGGATATAAGCCGCATTTTTATCTGAAGCATAGGCGGTGTATGCATATTGAAATGCATTTTTAATATCCACCAATTTACGGCCACGGCCAAAATATCCCCTTGCTTTAAAAAAATACATCCTGCCTTCCAGCGACTTCGCAAATTCCGGATCATCTTCCCGAATAATCCCAATCGCTTTCTCCAGCATATTCCCTACTTCAAAAAACTCCTGTTGTGCCACCTTTTCCATTCTATTCAAACTGGTTGTAATCTCATCCGACTTATCTTCCTCATCTATTTGGGCCCGCAATTTTTGAATAGAAGATGCATCCTTGCAATCGAGGTATAGATTTATTTTACTTTGTGCAAAGTTGATGAATTCTACTGCCAAGGTAGATTGCGCATCAATAGTGTAAGAATTACCGGGAAATTTCTTCGCCATTAATTCATAATAATAATCCGCCGATGCATTTCCAATCAATTTGCTTTGCTTAACTGCCCCATTAAATAAATTATAGGCTTCAATTAAAACGGTATCTGCTGGACCAAAGACTGCCCTGCTCCTCGGCGAGTTGATAAATGAATGAGCAGAATTACCCGGCCCCTTTGACTGTAACTTTTTATTTTGTATCCATTTTTGCAAATATGCCGGGTCTACAATACTAACAATCTGGGCATTATTTTCGGTGCAACAAATAACAGGGTCTTGTTTTCTTTTAAACCGTTGCTGCGCTATTACCGGTACATTTCTTTCTACATATTTTTTAATCTCTTCCACGGTAATCTTATTATCCACCGTTCCCATCGAATCTGCCATGCCACTTAATCCATCTACCAAATAATAGGTAAATAACCCATGTCCGTTTCCAATGGTCGCATCTTCAAGCGACTCCTGCCCGGCTCCGGTAGCCAGCATAATAATTTCCCCTACTCGCTTTTCTGAAATAGCTGAATTTAAGAATCCCTGACCTTCTATTCCTCCTGGCAATTCACCGCTTCTACAGGCATCCATAATGAAATAGACTTCCACTCCCTTTGCGGTTTCTTTTGCAATTTTTAGTTTAAGATTATATAATTGTACTGCACCTCCTACCAGGTAATTGTTTTTATCTCCCGCAGGGTTACAATCATAAGCCAGGTAAAAAAACTGTTCCTCGTCTATCGCATCGCCATGGCCAGCCAGGTATATAAAAAGCCGGTCACCTTTTTGCAACTTTTTTACTTTAAGCCAGTTAAAGCCCTTGGTATAGAAATTAGCTGAGGTAGCTTGCTCATTCAATAAGGTGTAAATATTGTCTTCTGGAAGCTTTCCACCTCCGGGAGATTTCAGGTAGTCCCTGAACATTTCAGCATCTTTATCCGCATAAGTAAGTGGCCGAACAAATTTATAGGATGAAATTCCCATAATCATGGCAAAGGTCTGAGGCCCCGTAATGGTTGTATCCCTGGGTTTGGGAGGTGCCTGTGCTACAGCAGAATTTGCTGATGCCAGAAATAAGAGGCATACAATAATTATGGAAAAGTAATTTCGCATAAATTAGACCTACTAAATTACGGATTTACAAAGGAATGGCAACCTTTGCCACCCGCAAAAACCTGCGGTTGGACAGTTCAATAACTCAGGCAATTAGAGATTGAGTTAAAAAACTGTAAAGTTGCAACCTGAATGACCATTAGCAAATCATTACAATAACCAACAACCAGTACACCACCATCTGCATGAAAAAGCCACTGCATAAGCACATCGGCGGTCACGCCAAAAAAGTAGGCAGCCATTTCACCAAATATTTATATGAAAGGGATACCATTTTTGCTACCATTTGGGTGTTTCTTTTCATTGTAGTTCTTGGCTCCATTCCGCTTAATCTTGGTGTCATAAACCCTATTAAACTAAGTTTGAAAGATTTTGATTCTAATGACCTTAGTTATTCAAAGCTGGAAAAAGGCATCGATACTAAACTCGATTCAAATATTGTAATAGTTAATATAGGCTATGCGGACAGAGAAGTTTTATCAATGATGATAGATAAAGCGGCTAGTATGAAGCCAAAAGTGATGGCACTCGATGCTTATTTTATGAAATCAAGTGAACCACATCAGGATTCATTACTAACAGAAACCTTCAAAAGAAATAAAAATCTTATTGCAGCGGGTGTCTTGAGCTTAAGCGGTAAAGATGGTGATACTGTTACTCTCACAGGTAATTATATAAATACCGCTTCGCAATATGCATTTGTGAATATTTTCAACGACTCACTATCAACAATTCGTTCTTACGAACCATTTTTCGATGACTATGCTAAGAAGAGGTACAAATCATTTTCTGCCGCAATTGTTGAAGCCTATGATCCTGTTGCTTATAAAAAATTAGAAAAAAAGGGTACTAGCAAGGTGATAATCAATTATACCCGCAGCTTAAAAAAATACCAGCTTATACAGTATGAGGACTTATTAGCTGATAATGTGGAAAGCTCTTCAATAGAGGGTAAGATTGTCTTATTCGGTTATATTAACGAAGACCCTAATGACATCTCAGATAAGAAATTTACACCTATGAACAGCAGGTATTATGGTAAATCAATACCTGATATGAATGGGATTGTGGTACATGCCAATATTATTTCTATGGCATTGGAAGATAACTACATAAAAAAGTTACCTTCGTGGGCAAATCTGCTTATCGCAGTGCTTGTGTGTTGGTTGCACATGTCCTTTTTCGTCCGTTACTACCTTGAAAGCCATATCTGGTTCCATTTAGTCGCTAAAATAGCCCAGGTTCTTTCGGCAATATTTTTTGTGTGGCTAGGCATCTATTTGTTTGATAAGTATCGTCTGAAGGTTGACCTGAAGCTTAGTTTACTAGTAATCGTGTTAGCTGTGGATGTAATTTATTTTTACGAAGCCTGGGCCGTTTGGATGCATAAAAAATTTAATTACAAAACGGTGTTTAAACCACACCACCATTAAAATAACCAATCAAAAATTCGAATACAAACCTTAAACCTCAAAAGATGAAAAAGTATCTCTTCCTTATCCTCCTATTTTTAACTACCGCCACCGTTTTTGGGCAGGGCAACAGTTTCTTATTGTATAGCTTTAAAGGAAACGTTTCTGTAGTGGAAAACAAAGTAGAAAGTAAAGCTAAAGTAGGCAAAACACTTACCAGCACTTCCTCCATTAAAGTTCCGGCTGGCTCTGCTGTTACATTAATTTGTAATGAAGCAGCCATGTTTACCATTGCCAAACCCGGTACATATGCCTTAACTATGTTTGGTGATTCTTGCCGGGTTAGCAGCAACTCTGTAAGTGCTAACTATGTAAAATATGTTTGGGCGCAAATGACCAAACCCAGCGGTTCTGCAGGCAGCAATCGCAAAGCGTACATGAATACGGTTGGAGCGGTAAGCCGTAACATCAATAACGTTTGGATCGATACCCGCCTTGACACGGTAAATTATTCCGGGCAGGTAAATGAATTTCCATTATCCTGGAAATCCTATGCAGATGCAAAAGAATTTGAATTTTTGCTTTACAATTCAGACAACATAAGTGCTCCTTTCTTTACTACCTATGTTTCCAAGCTGAAAATCCCGGTGAAAGATTTTGCGAAAAAAATAAAACCCGGCAATAGTTATTTCTGGACAGCTGCCATTAAAGGGGAAATTAATGAAGAGCTGAAAATATTTAACTATGTAACCAAAGAAACATTTGATGTAATTCTCGATAACATTAAAAAACAAGGGGCTGCTTTTGAAGCACCTGCTGAACAAGCTTATCGTATTGGTTTTATGCTGGAAGATGCACACTATCTTGCTGAGGCTTTTGAATATTATACAAAAGCGGCAACACTGGACACCGCCAATGCTTTGTATAGAACTACATTAATGTCTTTCAAAAAAGATTACGAGATAAAATAAAGCCATGAAATCTTAGATCATTATAGAATCCCGCCCAACAGCGGGATTTTTTTATTTATGTGAATGGTGATTGTAATATGTTCTGTTTGCTTAGTTTTATCCCTGTTATTAAAACATTTACTATGAAGAAAATTATTGTAAACGCTTTGCTGCTGCTTGCTGTTACCACTCAGGGACAAATGAAAGCGGAGGATGTAAAATCGTTCATCCTGAAAAACGGGATGAAGTTTTTGGTAGTAGAAGACAATTCTATACCTAATGCCAATATGTATCTTTTTTACAAAGTTGGTAGCCGTAACGAATACCAGGGCATCACAGGCCTCTCCCATTTTTTTGAACATATGATGTTCAATGGTGCCAAAAAATATGGCCCTAAAATGTTTGACCAAACCATGGAATTTAATGGCGGAGCCAACAATGCATATACCCGGGAAGATGTAACTGTTTATACAAACTGGTTCCCTTCTTCTGCTACAGAAATAATTTTTGATTTGGAAGGCGACCGTATTTCCAGCCTGAGTATTGACCCGAAAATTGTAGAAAGCGAAAGAGGTGTGGTGCTGAGTGAAAGAAGTACGGGGTTAGAAAACTCTCCCTGGCAACTATTATTTCAAACAGCACAGGGTGTTGCATTTTTAGAACATCCTTACCACTGGCCGGTTATTGGCTATGAAGATGATATGAAAAACTGGAAGCAAGAAGACCTGGAGAGATATTTTAAAATGTATTATGCTCCGAACAACTGTGTAACAGTTATCTCAGGCAATGTAAAATTTGATGAAATAAAAAAACTAGCGGAGAAATATATAGAGCCGATTCCAGCACAACCAGAACCACCAAAAATCAATATTGTAGAACCGCCGCAAACTGGCGAAAGAAGAGTGATGATGCAAAAAGATGTGGCTACTCCCTACCTGGGTATTGCCTGGCATGTACCCAATGCAAAGCATGATGACTATTACGCATTGACTATCCTTGGTGATATTCTTGCCAGTGGCCGGTCCTCAAGATTATATAGCTCATTAGTAGATAAGCAACAATTAGCCACCCAAATATTTACCAACTTTAGTGAAAGCTTTGACCCTACTCTTTTTATTATTGCAGGTGTTGCAGCCAAAAATGTAAATGAAACGGACTTGGAGAAAGCTATTTATGAAGAACTGGAAAAAATTAAAAAAGACGGCATCTCTGAAACAGAACTGCAAAAAATTAAAAATCAGAAACTGATGGAGTTTTATGGCCAGGTTGAAACCATCAATGGCAAATCAAACAACATTGGCACTTACGAGGTATTCTTTGGTGATTATAAAAAAATGTTTGATGCTCCTGCAGCATTTAACAAAGTAACAGCGGATGATATTAAAAGAGTTGCTACAAAATATTTTACAAAGATCAACCGTACGGTTGGCATCCTGAAATCAAATACAGCAGAATAAATTAACTAAACGATATTTTTATGCGATCAATTAATAAATTATTTCTAATTGCCATTACAGTTTGTATGACGATGCAACTGAATGCGCAAACCTATAAACTTCCTCCGTATGAGAAGTTTAAATTGAAAAATGGTCTTACCGTTTACCTGATGGAGCAGCATGAAGTTCCCGTTATCAATGTTTCCGTAATACTTCCTGCCGGCGCAATATATGATGGAGAAAAAGCTGGCCTTGCTTCGCTAACGGCCACCGCATTAAAACATGGTACAAAAAATTACGATAAAATAAAATTGGACGAAGAGCTGGATTTTCATGGAGCTTATATCAGTACCTCTGCTTCTAAAGAATCAACAAGCCTTTCTGCAAAAATGGCTGCAAAAGATAAAACCAAGATACTTACACTACTAAAAGAAGTATTATTAGAGCCCTCTTTTGACGCAGCAGAGTTTGATAAGGAAAAGAAAAGAACTTTACTTGGACTGGAGCAACAAAAAGAAAGCCCCCGTTCTGTAATCGGATCTTACTTTGATAAATTCTTATATGGGGATCATGTGTATGGAAATGTTGTACAGGGAAAAATTTCAACTGTTACGCAATTAACCGTTGAAGATCTAAAGAAGTTCTATGCAGAAAATTATCTGCCAGAAGGTTCTGCTATTTCTATTGCCGGAGATTTTAATAAAGCAGAAATGAAAACATTAATTACCAGTTTGTTTTCATCCTGGAAGAAAGGAACAAAACCACAAGCAAATCTTGCTTCACAACCCATTGCAAAACCTGGCAAACAGCAAGTCTTGCTGGTTAATAAAGATGATGCGAAAGAAACAACCTTTTATATAGGTGCGCCGGGTATTGCCCGCAATAATCCAGATTATGTTTCAATAGATGTAGTTAATACATTGTTCGGTGGTCGTTTTACTTCTATGCTTAATGATGAGCTTAGGGTAAATACAGGTTTAACGTATGGTGCCCGTAGCAGTTTCACTGCCTTGAAAAACGGTGGATCTTTTGCCATTTCTACTTTTACGGCTGGTAAAACCTCAGAGCAGGCAATTGACAAAGCATTAGAAGTGTTGAATAAATTGCATAATAGTGGTATTGATGAGCAGTCACTGACATCAGCAAAGAACTATGTAAAAGGACAATTTCCTCCACGATTTGAAACGGCTGGTCAATTGGCAGGATTAATGACACAAATGTTCTGGTATAATTTTGACGAATCGTTCATCAATAATTTTGAGAAAAATGTAAATGAACTCACCCTTGATAAGGCCAAAGCCATCATTGCAAAATATTTTCCAAAAGACAAATTGCAGTTTATATTGGTAGGAAAGGCGGCTGATATTAGAAAGATTGCAGAAAAATATGGCCCGGTTAAAGAAGTTGAAATAAAAGAAGAAGTGAAAAAAGGGTTTTAAGAAACAACATACATACTAAAAGAACCTCCTTTGTAAAGGAGGTTCTTTTATTTTAAGAGTACTTCTTATCTTTAAATACCTCCACACTCCCCTTTAGGGGTTGGGGTTTAATATGAAGATTCATCTCTGGAGTATTGGTAAAAATCATGAGCCGCATGTAAACTTGGGTGTAGAAGATTTCACCAATCGTATATCCAAATACTTTAAAGTAGAATGGAATATTATTGCTACTCCAAAAAATGCAGGCTTACTGAGTGAAACTGATTTGAAAAAGAAAGAGGGTGAAATTCTATTGAACTTGCTTACAAAAGACGATTATTTAGTTGCATTGGATGAAAGAGGCAAGCAAATGAGCTCCGAAGCATTGGCTGGTTTTATACAACAACGGGCCAACGAAAGTGTAAAGCGGTTTATTTTTTTAATTGGCGGAGCCTACGGAATTGATGAAGCTGTTTTAAAAAGAGCTGATTATAAATGGAGTTTATCGCAACTGGTATTTCCACATCAATTAGTCAGGCTGATCTTAGCAGAACAAATTTACCGGGCCTGTACTATTTTACGAAATGAAAAATATCATCATAGCTGATTGGCCTAAACAACTTATTTTTAAAGCATGAATAGTATCGACAGCCCCATAACAATTGCATTGATTGCGACAAATGTAATTTTTTCACTTATAGCCATGAGTAACCAGGAGGTAAAATCTAAAGCCATCATGTGGCCTTATGGGGTAAAACGTTACAACCAATTCTATCGTTTCATTACCAGTGGTTTTATTCATGCAGACTATATGCATCTTTTCTTCAACATGTTTACCCTGTACTTCTTTGGACGGGTTGTTGAAGCTTATTTTTCTATGTACGGTCTCGGTGGAAATATCTCGTACATCATTCTTTATTTCCTCGGGTTGATTGCGTCTGACTTACCTACCTATTTCAAGTACAGAGACGACTACAATTATTTATGTCTGGGTGCATCCGGTGCAGTATCAGCTGTCGTATTTGCAGCCATTGTTTTTAATCCGTGGGGTAGTATTTATCTCTTTGGGGCATTAAAGTTATCATCTTTTCTGTATGCGGTATTATATATTGCATACTGTGTATATATGTCAAAAAAAGGGGGTGATAATATAAATCATGATGCGCATTTGTGGGGTGCATTGTTTGGCCTTGGCTTCACTATTGCTTTAATTGCAGCTATGCAGCCTGATTTATTGCAATATATTTTAGAGGAGCTAAAAAATCCGAAGTTACTGGGCAAGGATTAATTTCAATTGAAGCACTTCTTTTGTTCTATCCGTTAATTTGAAGCGATCATCAATACGATGGCCAACTACCCAGATAATGCGTTGGTTACTTTCCAATACCCAGACATTTTCTTTTTCTGTCTTAGATAATTTCTGATCAATAAAAAAACGATTCAGCTTTTTCTTTTTTTTCATTCCCAAGGGATAGAAGTAATCGCTGGATTTGGCTTTGCGGAGCAATAGGGGGAATTTGACTTCTTTTGCATCGAGAGAGACAGAAAAGTTTGTGGTTTGTAGTTTATAGTTTGTAGTTGTTTCAAGTTTCAGCGTTCCTAAAGAGAATTGAACGGCTTTTTCTCTATCTTCTATTAAAATATTGGTAGCGTCTTCTGTTTTTGCAGAAGAAATTATAATCCAGTTCCTGTTCTTAATGATACAATGAGTTTCCGAGGAAATATATTTTCCGGTTTCACTATCTAATAATGCAATTACTTCATCTGTTTGATGGGCAGTAAAACCAAAGTCCTTAATTATTTCAAAAACAATGCTCTTTAGAGGTGCAGACTTCTTTAATTTTAGAACAGGAATAAGAAATTCATTTCCCTTTGCTTCCAGCAATTTTGATTTATGCAAATTGATTGCCTGTTTATACAACTCCTCAATTTCTCCAAATCGTTCAATATTATTAATGATATTTTTATCGACACCCGGATAAAACTTCATCACTTCAGGCAGGATATTGTTTCTGAAAAAATTCCTTGTGAACGCAGTTTCCAGGTTGGTATGATCAGTTACATATTTCAACTGATGCAGGAAGGCAAAATCTTCAATGTCTTTTCGTCTTGCAAATAATAATGGACGAATTATTTTATTCTTTTTTGGGAGAATTCCCCGCAAACCTTTGATTCCTGTACCACGAAAAAAATTCATCACTACAGTTTCAATATTATCATCTGCATGATGACCTGTGAGGATGTAGTTAATTTGGGAATTGGTTGATTGGTTAATTAGTTCATAGAACCATGCGTAGCGCAAATCCCTTGCAGTTTCTTCGATAGATTTCTTTTCTTGATGAGAGATTGCTTTTGTATCAAAAGTTTTAGCAAAAAATTCTACTTCATATTTATTTGCCAACTCTTTTACAAATAGTTCATCACTATCACTCTCCTCTCCTCTTAACTTAAAATTACAATGGGCGATGCTAAATTTATATCCAGCCTGTTTGCATAATTCGCACAGCACAACAGAATCCACACCGCCGCTTACTGCCAACATCAACTTATCTTTTGGTGAGAAAAGATTATTTTTTTTAATGGAGTCTTTAAAGTGTGCCAGCAAATCCATGTGTTATTTTTTTCTTTAGGGCTATAGTCAAAATGTCAACTCCTCATAAGCCCCTCTCAATTCCCCAAAAGCATGGTTATCCCCCGCTTTTTTAGCCTCCTCCATTCCCTTCTCATAAATTTTCATTGCTTCTTCTGTTTGATCATTTCGCTCCAACAATTTGGCAAGGTGATAATAACTACCGATGTAACCGGGCTCCCTGTTTAATAATCCGGTAAATAATGACTGGGCTGCTTCATCATTTCCCAGCTTAATATATTCCAGTGCCAAGGCATGTTGCAGAAAATTATCAACAGGGTTTTCCACCAGCATTGCCTTTATTTTATCAATCCTGTCCATCTCAAAAATTATTACCTATTAATTACTAATTTTTAAATTGCCCTCCCTATCTTTGCTTTAGTTGCATAAACAACTATCTAATACTTGTTTTCTCCGCTAACTAAAAAAATATACAATGAAAATTTTAGTTTGTATCAGTAAAACGCCGGACACAACGGCAAAAATAGCCTTCACCGATAACAACACGAAATTCGATGTAAATGGTGTGCAGTGGATCATTAATCCATATGATGAATGGTATGCTTTAGTAAGAGCCATCGAATTAAAAGAAAAAGATGCGGCAACTATCATTCATTTGGTAACTGTTGGGGCTGCCGATGCAGAGCCTATCATTCGTAAAGCCCTTGCATTGGGTGGTGATGAAGCTATCCGTGTTAATGCAGATAGTCATGATAGTTTTTACATTGCTTCGCAAATTGCAGAAGTAGCCAAACAAGGCGGATATGATTTAGTGTTGACCGGGAAAGAAACGATTGACTATAATGGTTCTTCTATTGGCGGTATGGTTGCAGAATTATTAGACCTCCCCTACGTTTCATTGGCTACCAAATTTGAATTGGCCGGAACAAAAGCAACTATTACAAGAGAAATTGAAGGCGGCGAAGAAACAAACGAAGTAGAATTGCCGGTAGTGGTAAGTGCACAAAAAGGAATGGCTGAAGCAAGAATACCAAATATGAGAGGTATAATGGCTGCCCGTACAAAACCTTTGAAAGTAGTTGAACCAATTACTGTTGAAGCATTAACTGCTGTAGCAGGATTTGGTTTACCTCCTGCAAAAGCTGGAGTTAAATTAGTGGATGCAGAAAATGTGGAAGAACTGGTTCGTTTACTTCATGAAGAAGCAAAAGCCATTTAAACTTAATTACAAAAATTCTAAACTAATTTATATGTCAGTACTTGTTTATATAGATACCGCTGATGGCCATGTAAAAAAATCTTCATTGGAGGTATTAACCTATGGTGCTAAAGTAGCCGAACAGCTTGGTACAAGTGTAGAAGGAGTAGTGCTGGGTACAACTACAGAAGACTTATCTGCATTAGGCAAATATGGTGTAAAGAAAATTCATCATGTTGCTAACGAAGCATTAAATAATTTCGATGCACAGGTTTTTACTAAAGTAATTGCCCAAGCGGCAGAAGCAAGCGGCGCTACTGTAATTGTTTTCTCCAATAACTTAAGTGGTAAAGCAATTGCTCCCCGTTTATCAGTTCGCTTAAAAGCAGGTCTTGTATCCGGTGCGGTTGCATTGCCTGATACCAGCAATGGATTTACGGTAAAGAAAAATGTATTCTCCGGTAAAGCTTTTGCAAACATTGCAGTAAGCACTCAGGTAAAAATAATTGCTCTAAATCCAAACGCTTACCAAACAATTGCAGGCGAAGGCACTGCAGAAGTTGTTGCGCTTAACGCAGCTGTTGATGCTGCTAAAATAAAAGTAACCAATGTTACCAAAGCCAGCGGCGAAGTCCCATTAGCGGAAGCTGACGTTGTTGTAAGTGCCGGCCGTGGGTTAAAAGGACCGGAAAACTGGGGTATGGTGGAAGAATTGGCCAAATTATTACATGCTGCAACAGCCTGCAGCCGCCCGGTAGCGGATGCACACTGGAGACCGCATAATGAACATGTGGGACAAACTGGTGTAGCCATTGCTCCTAATTTATATATTGCAATTGGCATTTCTGGTGCTATTCAGCATTTGGCTGGTGTGAACAGAAGTAAAGTAATTGTGGTGATTAATAAAGACCCGGAAGCGCCTTTCTTTAAAGCAGCAGATTATGGCATTGTGGGTGATGCTTTTGAAATAATTCCAAAGTTTACTGCGGCTATTAAGAAGCTGAAAGGAGTTGCATAATAGAATACTTGAATACTTACAGAAGCTCTCTTTAAAAGAGGGCTTTTTTTATAGCCTTAAAATTTATAGCATTAAAACTAAAGGCTTAAATTCGTGGCTTCTATGAAGAAAATTGAACTGGAAATAGTGGCTTTATCGCACAGCATCACACAAACACATTCGTATGCAGTGGTGCTGGGTGAAGTGAACGGATTAAGGCGGTTACCCATCGTTATTGGCGGTTTTGAGGCGCAGGCCATTGCCGTTGCTTTAGAAAAAATGCAACCCAGTCGCCCTCTCACCCACGACCTGATGAAAAATTTCATGAATGCTTTTGCTATTGACTTGCTTGAAATCATCATCTGCGATTTACAGGAGGGCATTTTTTATTCCAAGCTGGTTTGCTCCACAGAAAATGATACGGTAGAAATTGATTCCAGAACTTCCGATGCAATTGCATTGGCAGTTCGTTTTGGTTGCCCGGTTTACACCTATGAAAACATCTTAGAAAGTGCAGGCATTTTAATGGAGGATACAGAGGCAACAAAAGGGAAAAAGAAAAAAGCTAAACCTACTGAAACTGTTGTGGAAGACGACGCTCCCACAGGAAATGAAGACCTGAAAACCATGACATTAGACGAATTAAATAATCTTTTAGGCGAAGTATTGGATAGTGAGGATTATATAAGGGCAATTGCCATCCGTGACGAGATAAACAGCCGGCAAAAGAAACGTTGATATAATTCCATAGAGATCATCAACCCCGTCTCTGATTACAACGGCGGGAATTCCTGTAAACCCTATAAACCATTTTCATTGATAGTCTTTCCAAATTGTAAAATAAACCTGGGACTCAATGTACTTCGAAAACGGAGTGATGGCTATCATGAGTTGGAGACCATCTTCTACCCCATCCCTTTAACCGACATTTTAGAAATTAACGAATACAGAGAACATGAACGTTCCTCCTTCATTCCATTCACCATTAGCGGATTAGCCCTTAAAGGGGACACATCCTCTAACCTTTGTATGAAGGCGTATAAAATGCTGAAAGTGGATTTTCCAAAGCTTCCGCATATCCAAATGCACCTGCATAAAGTAATTCCATCTGGCGCCGGATTAGGTGGAGGCAGTGCCGACGCTGCTTTTGCTTTGAAAATGCTGAATAATATTTTTAACCTGGGGCTCTCCCAAAAACAGTTGATCGAATATGCCAGTGAACTAGGCAGCGATTGCCCTTTCTTTGTTATTAATACTCCCTGCTTTGCTGCAGGCCGTGGCGAAGAGCTTGAAGAATTATCGATTGATTTATCTGCTTACAAATTCGTAATCGTAAATCCGGGTATACACGTTGACACGGGCCGTGCATTTTTAAATATCACACCCTGTATTCCGGAAAAATCAATTAAAGAAATTGTTACAAGCCCTATAGGAAAATGGAAAGATGTATTGCACAACGATTTTGAAAAAGTAATTTTCAAGCAGCACCGGGAAATTGTAGATATAAAAGATAGTCTCTATGTGGCAGGTGCCACTTATGCCTCTATGAGTGGTAGCGGTAGTACGGTGTATGGCATTTTTCCAAAGGAGAAAAAGGTAGAACTCAACTTCCCGGCTAGTTATTTTGTAAAGGAATTACACAGCTAATTGCAATAGCCCATCAATATCTAACAATTCGGTTACCATTTGCAAGTTTCCTTCTTTATCAAAAGGCCATTGTTCTTTTGGTTTGTCCCAATACAATTCAACTCCATTTTTATCAGGATCATCTAAATAAATCGCCTCTGAAACTCCATGGTCGGATGCACCAGTGAGAGGATATTTAGCATCTATCAATCTTTTTAAAACAATAGCAAGGTCTTTCCTGGTTGGATAAAGTATGGCAGTATGATACAAACCTGCTGCTTTCAACGGAGCTGGTGCGGCATTTTTGCTATGCCAGGTATTTAAACCGATATGATGATGATAGCCGCCTGCGGAAATAAAAGCAGCACTCTCTCCAAACATTTGTTGCACTTCAAAGCCTAATAAATCTCGGTAAAACTGCAATGATTGTTCAAGGTCTGTTACTTTTAAATGTATATGACCGATTCTTGTACCGGCAGGAACTGTATATGGCATGAGTTTCTTTTAAAATTAAGCAAAACTCCAAATCTTGAAGCTTAAACCCTTCCACTTACACCCACTAAAATATTTTTATTATCTTGCATCAAATTTAGAATTTATCCAACAGCATCTTAGCATATCAATCTTTCTTAAAAAGAACCTCGACCTTCTTAATCATCGAGGATAATATGCCATTGCCCATTGTGGCGTAGTGTCTCTACTTCTATTTCATTATTCTTCTTTTTTACTTTTTATACAAACAGCAATTGATATGTCATCAACAACACAATATTATTTGGAACTGGAAGATCAATACAGTGCCCATAATTATCATCCGCTTCCGGTAGTGCTTACCAAAGGCAAAGGAGTGCATGTTTGGGATGTGGATGGTAAACAGTATTTTGATTTTTTAAGTGGTTACTCTGCAGTAAACCAGGGACATTGTCATCCTGCTATCGTCAAATCATTTATTGAGCAATCGCAAAAGCTTACATTAACCAGCCGTGCATTTCACAGCGATATGCTGGGAGAATATGCAAAATATATCACCAACTATTTTGGATATGATAAAGTGTTGCCGATGAACACTGGTGTGGAAGCAGTAGAAACAGGAATTAAACTTTGCCGCAAATGGGCCTATGAAGTAAAAGGAATTGAAGAAAATAAAGCTGTTATTATTGTTTGTGAAGGAAATTTTCACGGCAGAACATCAACAGTAATATCTTTTAGCAGCGATCCTTCTGCAAAGAAAAATTTTGGCCCCTACATGCCCGGCTTTGTTGTTATTCCTTACAATGATACTGCAGCCTTGGCTAAAGCATTAGATAATAAAAATGTAGCAGGTTTTTTAGTAGAACCTATACAAGGTGAGGCTGGTGTACTTGTTCCGGATGATGGTTATTTAGCACAGGCTAAGCAACTTTGTGAAGCAGCGAATGTTTTATTTATTGCTGATGAAATACAAACGGGTCTTGCAAGAACAGGAAAAATGCTGGCCTGCGACCATGAAGATCTGCGGCCTGATATTTTATTATTGGGAAAAGCATTGAGCGGTGGTATGCTACCGGTGAGTGCAGTGCTTTGTGATGATGCAATAATGCTGACGATAAAACCGGGTGAGCATGGCTCTACGTATGGCGGTAATCCATTAGGCTGCAAAGTAGCAATGACGGCGTTGCAGGTTTTAAAAGATGAAATGATGGAAGCCAATGCTAGTAAGATGGGAGAATTGCTGCGGAATGAATTAAAAGCACTTCAATCAAAACATATTGCGGTTGTTCGTGGTAAGGGATTATTAAATGCCATTATTATTAAACATGCTAATAAAGATGCTGCATGGGAGCTTTGCCTTGCATTGAAAGAAAATGGATTATTAGCCAAGCCTACGCATGGCGATAAGATTCGTTTTGCGCCGCCGCTTACTATAACCAAAGAACAAATATTGGAATGTGTGGAGATAATTGGTGAAAGTCTTGCTGTTTTGGATTAGATTTAATTACTCATTTTTCTTACAAAGGATAGTGTGAGAAGAGCCGCCCTTCGGGCGGCTCTTTATTTTGTATTTGTGCTATACGGATTGGCGGCTTATGCCGGTGTTGGTACTAACTCTACATCCACTACCGTTTTTTGACCTAATGTTACGACTACCCCTGGTATTGTTTGTGGAAAGTAATCTGCTTTTGTAAACTTGACACTGTAAGTACCGGGAACAGGAACCTTTACACTGTAGACCCCATCGCTATCTGAAATACCTGAATAGCTTTGCCCGACAACTTCTACTAATACATCGCTTAGCTCATTGCCTGAGGTGCTGCTTGTAATTTCACCAACAATTTGTGTTGGTATGTTGCCCTGATCTATAATTTCTCTTGCAGCAATATAAGTGTTGTAAAACTCCACATCGCTTGTTTTAAAATTGAGCATTAATTTATCCATTGTGTTCTTAAGCAATGCATCGGTTTCGGAAATCAAAGTTTTTACCTGCTCTGTTAAGGCTACCTGCTCACTTTGTTTGGCTCTTGGTGCCGGTGCTTTTGCTGTGTAAGTATCAATTAATGTTTGATAGCTGGTGAGTGTGGCTGCCGTGATACCAAATGGCGGTAACGATGCGATGTGAGTGTTTGCATTGTCGTGAATGGTTTGTGCTTTTTCTCCCAACTCATCATCTTTTAAACTTTTAAGATCGGAATAGGTGAGTTTGGAAAGAGATTGGAGAATGATGTCGTTTACTGATACTGCATAAGCATACAATAAACCTGCGTTTGTAACGGTGGTGTTGCGCAAAGACTCCCGGGTGAAGTTTTTGTCGGGAGTAACGCCACTGGTTACTGTTTGCTGCTGCTCTGCTGTGTTGCTGATGGCAGCAATTTTTGCTTTAAGATTGGTGTGTGCTGTGCCGAGTGCAGCAACGGTGGCAACTGCTGCGGAATTAGCATCCAGAATTGCATCTACAACAGTGTACATACTGAATTTTGCATTTTGACGATCAGTCATAATTGATAAGATTTAATTAATAAAAATGAACTGTTTAGTGAACTGAGTTTTGAGCCTGTTGTAGTTGGTTTTTCGATAGATGGAGAACTATTTTCCGGCACTGGAGAAGCCCAAACTTTTGCTGTAAGTGACCAATCCGCTGATGTAAGCGGCCAATCCGCTGTTGTAAGCTGCCAATCTGTTACTGTAAGAGGACAACCCGGCAGTGTAAGAGAGCAATCCGCTAGTGTAAGCGACCAATCCGCTGATGTAAGCAGCCTATCCGCTGGTGTAAGAGAGTAATCCGCTGGTGTAAGCGGCCAATCCGCTGATGTAAACTGCCAAGCTGTTACTGTAAGCGACCAATCCGCTGATGTAAGTTGGCAATCCGGTGCTGTTTTGCATGTTTCGGTTTGCTTACCATGACGACCTACTATTGTAAGAGTTTGTTTTTGAAGTGGAAGCGATAAAACTGCTGGTATGACAGATTGTACCCTCATGGAAAGTGAAGGTAAAAATGGAAGCAACTACAAAAAATCCCTCGTTAGTAGTACTTATAAGAAGAAACCTTTAGGATTTGCTATGTTTCCTACTAAAAATGCCGGATTCTGACCAAATTAATTCACCGGAAATCTTTTCTTATTTTCGGAGAATATACAACCACCATGTCCCTTTTCCAGAAATCGGTACTTAAGAAATATACAAACGACCTTAATAAAGAGAACCTTGAAAAAAAATGGGAACTGTTTAAAGCCCATTTTCATAATCCGGAGGTTCAGGAGAATATTCGCAATGCTAAAGAGGAAGAATACCAGGCTGGCTTTGTGGATGACCTTTTTGTAAAAATACTTGGCTATACAGTTTACCCCAATCTGAACTTTAGTTTCCGGCTAGAAAAGAAAACCGATGCCGATACTACGAAAAGTGACGGGGCTATTTTAGTAGAAGGAAAAGTGGTAGGTGTGCTTGAGTTAAAAGATACTAATACTACTGATCTTGGAAAAGTAGAAAAACAAGCATTTGGTTATAAGCATAAACACCCTGAATGTATTTATATAATTACTTCCAACTTTCAAAAACTGCGATTTTATATTAACGACTCTATTGAGTTTATAGAGTTTGATCTTTTTAAAATAACTAAAGAAGAATTTGTTACTCTGGTTATTTGTTTAGAACAGCAACATATATTTAAGAATATACCCTACTTAATAAAAAGAAACTCTCTTGATGAGGAAAAAGAAATAACCAATAAACTATATGCCGATTACTCGCAGTTTAAAAGAGTATTGTTTAATAATATAGTAGCACTAAACCCTCAATACAATAAACTAGAACTATTTAAAAAAACACAAAAACTACTTGACCGTTTTCTATTTCTGTTGTTTGCAGAAGACAGGCTTCTTGTTCCTGCCAACAGTGTAAGAGGAATATTATCAGCTTGGGAAAAACTTAAAGAATTAGACAACTATGTACCATTATTTGAAAGGTTTAAAAAATTCTTTGTCTATCTCAATATAGGACATGAAGACAAGCACCATGAAATATTTGCCTATAATGGTGGGCTTTTTGCCGCAGATGAAGTATTAGATAATATAAATATTGATGATGATATTCTTTATAAAGGTACTACTACTTTAAGTGGCTACGATTTTGAGAGTGATGTGGATGTAAATATTCTTGGGCATATTTTTGAACATAGCCTTACAGAAATTGAAGAGGTACAAGCAGAACTTGAAGGATCTGCAATAGATAAGATTAAGACCAAAAGAAAAAAAGATGGTGTTTTCTATACACCCCGTTTTATAACCAAGTATATAGTAGAAAATACTGTTGGAGAGCTTTGTCGCCAGAAAAAGGAGGAACTAAAAATTATTGATGAGGAATTTGCCTATCGCAAAAGAAAGGATGCCAGAGGAACACTTTTAAAAAGATTGGAGGATTACCGTAATTGGTTATTTCAATTAACTATTTGCGACCCAGCATGTGGCAGCGGAGCTTTTCTAAACCAAGCCTTGGAGTTTTTGATTGGTGAACATAATTACGTTGATGAACTAAAGGCAACTTTATTTGGTGATGCAATGGTATTAACAGAAGTAGAAAATACAATACTGGAAAACAATTTATTCGGTGTTGACATAAATGAAGAAGCTGTTGAAATTGCAAGATTAAGTCTGTGGTTAAGAACGGCAAGAAAAGGACGAAAGCTTAATGATCTTAGTAATAACATAAAGTGCGGGAATAGCTTAATCAATGCTACCGAAATTATAACAACGAAGGCATTTAACTGGGAACTTGAGTTTTCTGGAGTCTTTGAAAACGGTGGGTTCGATATAGTAATTGGTAACCCTCCCTATGGTGCTAAATTTTCTAAAATTGAAAAATCCTATTTAAAAAAGCGTTACGCATTAAGCACAAGTGGTAAAATAGATAGTTATAGGATATTTTTTCAAAAATCATTTGAAATCTTGAAGGAAGGTGCATTAATTTCTTTTATTACACCAAACACTTTTTTATATAATGTTCAATCGAAGCTTTTAAGAAAGGAAATTTTAGCTAACCTTTCAATTTTAGATGCTGTCGAACTAAGAAAAAATATATTTGAAGATGCTCCTGATGTTGTTACTGTCATACTAACTCTTAAAAAAGAAATTCAAGCTCAATACAATTTCAGAGGAAGGGTTGCCTATTCGGATAAAAAATACAAAGATTTAAAAAATGATGAATGGGAAATAGATCAATTAGTTAATGTGCAAAGTTTAAAAAAAGACCCAGAGCAAAAGATTAATCTAAGGGCAGAAAACAATTTCAAAGCATTAAAAGATAAGTTGAACAAGCTCCCTAATCTGGAAAAATATTTGTACTTAAAGCAAGGGACAAAGCCCTATGGTGATAAAGAATCAAAAGAGGAAGGCTTGTTATCAAAAGTTAAGTTTGACCAAAGTTGGGAAAAGGCAATTAATGGAAGAAATATCACTAGATACTATATTGACTTTGAAGATGAATATGTTCAACGAAGTGAAAAGCTGCATACTGTTCTTTCTCCCGAAATTATTAATAACGAGAAGATTTATTTTCAGAGAATGAGAAAAATCTCTTTGTTTCCACGACTAGTTAGTTGCTATGACAACGATTCAATTCATGGCCTCTACACATGTTCAGTAATTTATAAAAAAGATACTGAAGTAAACCTCAAATATGCCTTATGTATTCTGAATTCGCTTTTGATAAATATTTGGTATAAAAATTTTGATACAGATATAGAAATTAAACTGGAAACTGTCAAAAAAATTCCCTTTATAAAGTTGAAAGCGGAAGAACAAAAGCCTTTTATAGATAAAGCTGATTCGATGTTGGTAAGGAGTAAAGAATTTATGCAAGTAAAACAGCAGTTACATAAATTACTATTAAGTAAATACAAATCTTTAAAGCTCACAAAAAAATTAGAAGATTGGCATTCTCTTGATTTCAAAGATTTTTTAAAAGAACTTACAAAACAAAAAATAAAACTAAGCCTTTCTGAAGAAGCGGATTGGATGAAATATTTTGAAGAACAAAAGATTATTGCAAACGGAATACAAAAAGAAATAAAAGATACAGATAAAGAAATCAACAATATGGTTTATGAGTTATATGAGTTGACTCCAGAAGAAATAAAAATGGTTGATGGAATGGCGAACTAATTTTTTATTTAACCGATAACCAAACTATGCGCCGAAAATGTATTGAATGTAAATATTCTCTTGAATGGGAAGTATTTAATTATTCTCTTGAAAATTTCGGTGTTCCTTTATGCAGAAACCATCAGGATTGGTTAAGAGGTGTTGATACAACTGAAGAAACCATTGAATTATATTTTGCTTTACGTAAAAGAGGTGTTCCAGCCCAGTTAGAAAAATTTGATGGCTTTAAAACAATTGATATAGCTGTGCCAGAGGCAAAAGTGAATATTGAGGTTGATGGACAGCATCATAATTTTAATGCAAACCAAGCTTTGACCGACCTTAAACGTACCTATCACTCTTTCCTGAAAGGTTATTTTACTCTCCGCATACCAAATTCTTTAATTAGATGGGATACCGAAAAAACGGCAGACTATATTGTGGATTTTCTAAATGAAAGCAATTATAGAAAATGGGAAGATTGGTAATAGACTTAGCTAATAATTTAAATCTAAAAAAGTTCCTGCGGATATATTTTTTCAAAATCCTTTTTTATTAAGTACTCTAATTGGCTAAATATATCTACAAGCAACTGAGCAGAATCGCTGTCTGCCACATTTAAGGCACCTTCCCGAATTTTCCATTTAACTCCTTTTCTGGAATTAGAAAAACGTATGGCAGGGTAATCGTTCTGTAAAAGCAGTGTGCTTTTCTTGCCTTCTACCCTTATCCTCATTATCTGCCTGCTGCTATACTCAACAGTAGCATTTTGCCTGAACTTTTTGCTTTTGTATCTCAATATTAATTGCCACTGTATCATTTCCCTATTGGAGATATTAGTAAAAGTACTTGTATTGGTTTAAATACCTCCCTGGCCGGTATAACAATGCAACGAATACTGCTATACAAGACCTGTAGAAACCCTAACTTTTTTTTATTTGAATAGCCTTTTTTAATCTTTCGACATCTTCTGTGAGGATCTTAATATTAGCCTGATTGAGAGGGTTATTATTTTTTGCCGATACAAGCATTATAACTTTAGCGGATAGCCTTTTTAGTAATTCCGGCATTTCGATTTTAGTACAGTCTTCAATAGTAAGTGATATAGGCATGCTTTTATAAAATTATTATCCCTATTGTTAAGAATGGTTATATCCACCTGCTAAAAGTTTATATAATTACCACTTTAAAGGTCAGAATATCTTATTCTTTAATGCTTCCTGCAATTTTATAATAGCATCTGTAAGCTTTTTAATGTAGACAGGATCGGGAATTTTTAAAATGAGGGCTGCTGTTAACAGCGTATTTTCCATGACCAAGAGCTCATCCAATTGAACTTCACTTAAAGAACCTACATAATTATCTGTAGTAACGGTACTAACCGCAAAATTTTTTAATTGCATATCAAGTATAGTTTTGGCACCCTATACCAGATGAAATCGGCCTTTGGCCCGAAGATTTAAATCGGATGGAGAGTTAGTTGAGTTGTAAGGTAACCTAATTATTGGTGGTACCTAAAATAGTTTGAGTATTGACGTTCGACTACAGGAATGTAAGTAACTAAACAAAGATTTTGTGATTGCTCATCTGTGTTATTACAGTACAAGTGTGCGACGCAACTGGGATGCCCAAAGAACGGGACGGCGGTAAACAAAATTTTTTCTACGTTGTTTTTTGCGTTTGTGGCAACTTCATATCCGGGAAAAGGGCGGATAATAAAAGCAGCAGGGAGGAAAGCATGACCAGATATAGACCGATCTGTTTTTCCGGACACTCCCCGCCCTGGCAGGTGGAGATGACAAAAAAATTGCGGAGAGCCCAGCCGGTGTTGAGTGCGGTGACCATTAAATTTAACCGCTTGGCCCATACCCGCTGAATGATGGTGCATACAATAAAGAGGGCTGACAATAGTATATGAAAATAACCGGGTTTACCAAAATTGGTACCCGTGGCATCAACCCCGGTTACAGTAATGTTTTTTGACTCAATTATAACCCAGGGTGTAAAACAGGAAACTATTAGTACTACTGCTGCTGCAAGGCCTATCCATTTTATATACCGCATAATTGTGTTTGCTATTGCGGTGCAAGATACTGAATTGCCTGTTTTACTACAAAGGATAGAAAGTGAGGGATACAGAGAGGATACAAGAGAGAAAAAAAAAGTCCCGGCTGCGTATAGCAACCGGGACGATACAATTTTAATTATTCTATTTTCTATTATAACTTAATACCTACCGTTAAGCTCAATACACGGTGTTTATTATTATCATTTGCAGAACTGTTGCTGCCGCTTTGCAATTTGGCTAAACCTAAACCATAGTTGAGGGATAATACAATGTTCTTTGTTTCAACTCCTGCTGTGGCACCTAAACCATAATCAAAACGCTTCATGATACCAAAACCTGCACCCTCTTCGTAATCTAATGTGGAAGGATCATCATCAGAAAATTCAATATTTCTTTCGCTGCTAAAAGCAATGCCGGCTAATTTTCCATCTACCCTGTTTTTTCCTGCTACACCAATAGCTATATAAGGCCCTGCACCTGCAAAAAATTTAATTGGGCCGGGTGTTTTTAATACAAAGTTTGCAGGTATCTCAACATACAATGGATTGGTGGTAGCTCTGTAATAAGTAGGGTCTGTAGTAGCTCCATCTTCTGTTTTAGAACCTTTTCCGGTAAATAATACGCCGGGTTGAAAATATAAGAAGGGCAAAATTTTAATGTTACCAATAAAGCCTACCTGGAAACTGGTGAGGGTTTTATTTTCATCAATATCGCCATCATCTGTAATACTTACATTAGCGAGGTTAACACCAGCCCTTAATATTTGCGACTGGGCTGAAAAAGTAATAAAAGAAAGAATTGCTACTGCAATGATTTTAGTTTTCATAAATAGAAATTTGTTTAAGGGGATTTTGCAAAAGTCTTGCCAAAACAGGTAAAATACATTAAACATTAAGAGACAGCAAAAAGATGACTACAATATGACTACAATTCTACAAACTGAGTAAAATTATCAACTATATAACTTAGGAGTTACCATATATCTTTAGGACCGGCTCCCGCAATGAAGCTGCCTCTTCTGTGCAATGAAAATATACAGCGGATGCTATGGCATCTGGCTTTACCCAATTATTAAAATCTGCATCGGGCATTGAATTCCTGTTTTGCGGCGTATCAATTGTAGAAGGAACCACTACACTGGTAACAATATTGGCTCCTTTCGCTTCTTCGTTCAGTATTTCTGCCAGGCGAAACAGCAATGATTTGCTTAAGCCATAAGCTACCATCCCATTGCTGTTTTTCATATTAAGCCCCGGCCGGGAGCCAATTAAAAATATGCGGCCATAGCCTTGTTGCATCATTTGTAAAAAAGCAGGTCTTGCAACATTGTAAGCGGTTTCAAAATTTAATTGGTATTGTTTCAGCACATCAGCCGTTTTTGTATCAGCTATCTTGCCCATTGCAAAGCCACCAACGGTTAATACCACCACATCGATATTTCCATGTTTTACTGCCGCAAACTCTACAAACTGCCGGGCATCTTCTTCATTGGCTAAATCTACCATTGCAGTTTCAAGATTTTTTCCTTGTATAGCAATACCAGTTGGATCGTTTGGAGCTAATGTAGATACAACCATATAGCCTTCCGCCATAAATTTTTTTACTACTGCCTGCCCCATGTTGCCAGATGCACCGGTTATTATTATTGTCTTCATCAGTTAGTTTGAAAACGAATTTACAGAAACAAAAGCTGATATCCCTTTGATATGCTTATAAAATCGACAAGTAAAGTGGTAACATAAAAAGCCGACTATAATAACCGGCCTTTACTAACCCATAGCTTTATGTTTAAACTATATAATTCCATTCATGTACGTCCGCTTCTACACCAGTGCGAATGTTTTCTAATTTTGTTTTTAGTTTATTCAACAGGCTTTCTTTATTATACCAGGGCAATTGATAGTCTATTCCGTTTATATTAATTGTTTGAATAGGTGCTACTACCGCTGCGGTACCAGCACCAAATGCTTCTGTAATAGTTTTGTTGCGGAATGCTATAGCTAACTCTTCAACCGCAACAGGTCTTTCTTCTGTTTTATAACCCATATCATTTGCCAGTGCTAGCAATGAATCTCTTGTTACTCCATCTAAAATAGAATCTGATAAGGGTGGTGTTACTAATGTGTCATCAATAACAAACATCACATTCATCATTCCTGATTCTTCGATGAATTTGTTTTCTTTTCCATCCGTCCATAACACCTGCTCGTACCCCTGCTCTCTTGCCAATTTAGTCGGATAATATGCTCCGCCATAATTACCGCCACATTTTGCAAAACCAGTTCCACCTTTGGCAGCTCGTATGTAATTGGTTTCTACTTTTACTTTTATCGGGTTGGCATATAATTCAGGAACAGGGCCACTAAAAATGATGAAGCGATACTCTTCTGAAATTTTTACACCAAATCTTGCTTCACTTGCATAGATGAATGGACGCAGATATAATGCAGCTCCTTTTTGTTTTGGCACCCATGCTTTATCTGTATCCACTAATTTCAATAATCCTTCGGTAAATAATTCTTTGGATGGTGCAGCCATACATAACCGGTAGAGGGATTTTACAAAACGATCGTAATGTTTATCAATGCGAAATATATTGATACGACCATCTGCCATTCGAAATGCTTTCATTCCTTCAAACACAGTTTGTCCGTAATGCAATGCCAATGTACTTGGACTTAAAGACAAATTGGCAAATGGCAATATCATAGGCTGCTGCCATTCACCATTGGTATAATCGCATAACAACATATGGTCGGAAGTGTATTTTCCGAACTCCAGATTATTAAAATCAACTTCGGTAATAGTGGAGCGATGCACTCTTTTAACGGGGATCTCAGTAAGTAATTCCATATAGCTAATTGTTGGTTTCATGAAAGAATAGTTGTCCGTAATTATTGGCAGCCTCGACGGCAGGTTCAATATCAATTATCATTTTTACGTTGGCTCTTATATAAACACCTGCCTCCACTTCCACATGTTGAAAACCAATTTTTTCATACAACTTAATGGCATGTGCATTTTTCTTATTGGAGTATAGAATTACTTTTTTTGCTCCTAATTCTTTTGCCTTTTTAAAGCTTGCATAACTAATGGCTTCTGCAATTCCTTTGCGGCGAAAATTTTCATCAACGGCCATTTTTGTAAATTCGAAAGTTTCATTATCAAATTTTCTTAATCCTACAGTACCGGCCGGAATTCCATCATACAATGCCATCAAAATAGCACCACCGGGTTCCAGAATTGCTTTATCAGGATTGGTCAATACCCATTCATCTACCGGCTCCATCTCAAATAATTCTTCTATCCATTGACGGTTAAATTTTTCAAAATACGGTTGATGTTCTTTCCTGTAATCAATAATGGTGATTTTACTCATGGTATGATTCAATTTTAATCTGACACTGCAAATATTTTACTATTTATGCATTTAAAACAGATCCAGTTATTGTAATTTTGACTAGATCAGATTCAAGTACGAGACATGAAGTAAGATGTTCGAATTCCTTGCTTCGAAGATTTCCTCGTACTTCTTAGTTTGTACTTCATACTTTTTTTATGCGTAAAGAAAAATTTACAACAGAGGACCATCTTTATTTGCAAGTTGCTGACGGTCTCGAAAAAATGATAAGCGAAGATGTATTGCGAATAGGCGATAAACTTCCTTCCGTTAGAGTATTGAGTGATGAATATGGAATTAGTATGGGCACCGCCTTCCAGGCCTATTATCATTTAGAAGGAAAAGGATTGATCGAATCAAGACCCAAGTCTGGTTACTATGTTCGTTTTAATCAGCACCGCTTTCCTGATTTACCGAAAATGACTCAACCCACTCCTTTATCGCATGATATAAGTGTAAAGGAAATGATCGCTTCTATTTATTCTGACATAGCCTCGCACAATGATAAAGTAATCAACTTTGCATTGGCTGCACCTGATGCATCATTACTACCCACTGCAAAAATTAATAAGTCGGTACTGCAAGCCTTACGCAATAGTAAAGATTCCTGCATCAGCTATGAACATACACAAGGCAATCTTGAATTGAGAAAACAAGTAGCTCGTTTATCATTTAACTGGGGTGGAAAAGTAAAAGCTGATGATGTGGTAATAACAGGTGGCTGTCTGGAAGCCATTACTCTTTGTATAAAAGCAATTACAAAACCGGGAGATACTGTGGCAGTAGAATCACCCAATTACTTTGGCATATTTCAATCGTTAGAAAATATGGGATTGAAAGTTGTAGAAATTCTTGCCTCACCAGTTACAGGTCTTGATATTGATAGCCTGCAACAGGTCATTAAAAAATTCCCTATTAAAGCTTGTGTGGTAATTCCCAACTTCAACAATCCATTAGGAGGTTGTATGCCTGATGAAAATAAAAAAAGGCTGGTTGAAATTATTACGAAGAACAATATTCCATTGATAGAAGATGATATTTATGGTGAATTATATTTTGGCAAAACCCGGCCTCGTACCTGTAAATTTTATGACACTAAAGGAATGGTGATGCATTGCTCTTCCTTAAGTAAGTCGTTGGCTCCCGGCTATCGCATTGGCTGGATGATTCCCGGAAAATTTTTAGAACAAGTAAAGCAGATTAAGCGAATTCATAACATCAGCTCTCCTACCCTTACACAAGCCGCTATTGCACATTATCTGCAACATGGCCGGTATGAATATCATTTAAAAAATATTCGTAAGGCTTTACATACCCAATGCCTTCGCTACCTGCAGGCCATTATTGATTATTTTCCGGAAGACACCAATGTATCAAGACCACATGGTGGATTTATTTTATGGGTTCAACTAAATAAAAAAGTCAATACGTTTAAACTACGTTTTGAAGCAATGAAGCACAATATCTCCATCGTTCCGGGAAAAATATTTTCTGCCAGTCATAATTATAATAATTGCTTCCGCATCAGTTTTGCCAGACCCTGGGATGATGAGGCAGATTATGGAATGATGCTATTGGGGAAAATCATAAAAAAGATGCTATAGTTAAATAATATATTATTACAATATCATCTTGCGTTGATCATTCATTTATACCCAATACCGGGTATAAATACTTAGAAAATTTATTACAACTTTATTGTGCAGCATTATTCTTTTCAGTGTAAAAGCAACAATGTATTTTACTCTTGCCGTAGGATAGTTTAGTATATTTATAGCTTAAATAAACCGCCGCCTCCCTATGCTTAAATGGGCATCTTTCTTAGTGTTTTTTTATCTGTTCACTAACCTGCAGGCACAGGAAAGAGGGCTTATTGTTAAGCCGTATAATAGTTCATTAAGCTCACCACTAAAAGGTGATTCAGGAAAAAGAAAGGCGGCACTTATTGTTGGAATTTCTGATTACAGCAGTAGCAAACTCAACTTAAAATATGCAAACAAAGATGCTGCACTTTTTTTCAGCTATCTAACAGACATAAGAGGTTTTCCAAAGGAAAATGTTTTTTTATTACCCGATACAGCAGCTACTTCTGGTAAAATTTATAATTCGATACTTGATTTAATGAAATGGCTGGTAGCAGGAGATGAATTGGTACTTTATTTTGCCGGACATGGTGATGTACAAACCGTGGCAGATTTTGATGAAGCATTCTTTCTTGCCTGGGATGCATCCGACTCCCGCAACTATCATGGTGCTGCAGGCACATTAAAACTCAGCGATCTTGAATTATATACCAATCGCTTAGCCAGCAATAAAAAAGTAAAAGTATCTCTCATCATGGATGCCTGCCATGCGGGTTATAATTTGCATAAAGATGGAATTCTAAAAGCCCAGGATAATATAGTGGCAGGTTTTGATAAAATTGCGAAACTACTGGGCTGTGCTGTAAATGAATTTTCATATGAAGCAGACTCTGTGGGCCATGGATTGTTTACCTGGTACCTTGTACAAGGTATGATGGGACTAGCGGATGAACCGGCTGATAATAAAGTAACATTAGATGAATTAAGCAATTGGGTAAAAAACCGAGTAAATGCAGCAACTAAAGGAAAACAAAACCCTGTTATGACTGCACCAGATGCTCAGCAACTACTTGCTGAAGTATCACCCGACAACAAATCAAAGGCAATTGCATTTTTCAGAAATAAAAAATATGACGGCTATCTCGCTGGTCGTGGTACTGGTGTTGAAGACACTGTTGATCTATTGGCTTTACAAGAATATGTTGACCGTTATAACTATTTTCTGACGAAAGAAAAATTGTATGGTACAGATTCCAGCAGTTTGGGTGTAATAAAAAGATTGAGTCAATTAAAATCAGCAAAAGCAGCAGAATTAAAGTGGAGTTTACAAAATCATTTGGCGGAAATATTGGAAACAAGCAGCCAATTGGTATTAAATGAATACCTGAAAGGGAAAAGTGAGCTACCTCCTGCTTCCATTTATTACAGAGCTGGAATAGATGCTGGATTAGCCGATAGCCTGTTACCGGCAAATGACCCCCGAAAAAAGAATATCCAGATAATGGAATCTTTTCATAAAGCTTTTAGCTTTATCCGTTACGAAAACTTTGAAAAATATCCTGACGCAGAGCAACTATTACGCAAGGCAATTAAGCTTGAAGACAGGGCTGCATATATCTATGTGGCTTTAAGTTACCTGATGCAATACCAGCATAAATATGATAGTGCAATTTATTATGCCAAAAAAGCTGAATCAATAATACCTACCTGGAATCATCCTAAAAATGTACTGGGCAATTTATATGATGCCGTTTACCAATACGAAAAAGCATTAAACTATCATCGTTCTGTTTTAGCATTAGACAGTACCTATATCTGGAGCTATAATAATATTGGTGTTTCCCTTTTAGAGATGGAAAGAATTAAGGAAGCCGAATTTTATTTTGAAAAATCGCTGGCACTAAAAAAACAAAATGGAACAGAACGAATTAACAGGGACTGGGCCATTTCCTACTCAAATCTTGCTTTTATTTATAAAGAAAGAGGGCTTTTTGCGAAAGCAGAGAAATATTATGCCATAGCCGATTCTATTGACCCTACTTATTCCTCTTCGATGCGAAACCGCAGCGAATTGTACCAGCAAACTGATGGGGAAAAATCAGAAGAATTATTAAAGAGGGCAATCCTGGTAATGCCATTTGAGGCGGAGAATTATTACTGGCTGGCTGAATTTTATCGCAATTATGCCGATGGAACCAAATCAGCCACCGCAATTGACAGTTTGTATAAAAAAGCTATTGCATTAAATCCTTACAACGAAGACTACTATGCCGGGCTGGGTTATTTTTTAATTGATGAGAAACAACCTGTAGCTGCTCTTACTTACTTTATGAAAGGTATTGAGGCTTCCGGTGGCACCGCAGATTCGTATTACAACCTTGGGTACTACTTCAAAAATACTAATCAGCATGATAGTGCTGTTCACTATTTTAAAAAGGCATTACTGTTGAACCCCTACGACATTTTTGTAAGCAATGATCTGGCAGATTTATTATTGGAAAAGAGAGACACTGTTGCAGCGGAGAATGTTTTACTACAACAAATACCATTGCATCTGCAATCACCAAAAATGTTCTATCAATTGGGTAATTTTTATTTTCGTGCCGGGAAACTAGCTGATGCTATAAAATATTATGAAAAAAGTATAGCAATTGATAATTCTTATTTGAATGCCCTCAGTTCTCTTGCCTACGTTCATTTGTTAAACGGAAATGATAAAAGCAGCCGTCGCAACCTTCAGCAAGTAACGGATTTAGACAATGATCAGTTCAGAACTATATCATATATCCATGCTGTAATTGAACAATCCTATAAAGTTCCGGTTGCAGCAAGATTGAACTGGTTAAATAATTTTCTTTCACTTGACCCGAACAATGAATTGTTAATTGAAGCTATAGCAAGAACTGCTTACCAATCGGGAGCAGGATTGAGCAAAACATTTTTACAAACTAAACAGGCTGAAGAAAAAATAACCTACAGTAATCCTATCCTTGTAAAATGGCTTTTGTTATTAGCTATTGAACTAAATGATGCGAAACAAGTTCAACTATTTGCCAAACGGTATTTAGATGAATCATTAAACACAGAACCGGCTATAGAAGCAATAGCTATGAAGCTGACAGGTAATATTTCTACCGCAAAAAAAATAAAGCTTTCTGTTCAAACTGCTGACCTCAATACATATCGGTTAAATTTCAAAAAACTTTTTTCAGGAATATGAAACGGATTTTCCTTTCCATATTAATATTATACAGCCTTCTTGCTAGTGCCGGGGTTAATCACCGTAGTGGAAATTTTTATATGTCCTACACAGATATTGAATTTCCGGGATCTAAAACGGAAATAGTACGGTCGTATAATTCATTAACAACATCTGTTGGCCTGTTTGGATATGGTTGGGGTACTTATATGGAAAGCCGGTTGTATGCCCTGCCCGATGGAAATCTTTTTGTTCGCTGGTGGGGCGGCGGCAATGAAGATCTTTTTGAAACGGCTACCATTAACCAACAAGGTTTGTACTCTATGGTAAACGAAATAATTAAGCATGAAATAAAAAATGGGAAGCTTAGTAATACTCCTGTTGAAATGCTAAAAAGAAAAGCGGTTTTGGCAAGTGATGCAGGTTTAAGAATAACCAGATATATTGACCTGGTAAATAAGAAAATTGTTGCTCCATGGACACAAACTTCCACTAATAGAAAAACATGGAAGCGAAATGTTAACCAGGTAATAGAATGGGATGGCAAAACTTATTCTTTGCAAAGCTGGGATGACCAGTATATATTTATTGCATCCGGCCTGTTAAGTGAAATAATTGAACCCAGAACACAGATGAAATTGTTTTATAGTAACAGCTTATTATCCGGCATTCTGGTTGACAATAAATTCCAGTGTGACATTAATACAGATTCCTCCGGAAAAATTACCCGGTTAGTTTTTAAAGATAGTACCGGCAAAAAAGAGGCATTTTTTAAATATGACAATAACGATAATTTAATCTATTCAAAGGATGCAGGCAATAATGAATACTGGTTTCATTATGATAAAATCCATAACCTAAACCGCATCGGGTATGTTGATTCAACATTTATGGAGATCACCTATGACCCGGTAACTAACCGGGCTACAAGAGTAAAAGAAAGAAACGGAGCGGCGACCGTTTACCAATACCCTTTTTTTTATACGGAGGATGGAAAAATAAATTACCGGCATTATGCTACCCGAATAAAAAAATACGATAGTACCGGTGTAAATATATTCAACGAATATTATGAATACGAATCAAGGCTACAGCCCGATGGTGATGATTATTTATACCGGAGACTTATACAAACCGATACCAGTTACGATGAAGCGATCTATCCTCCTGTGGTTGGCAATGCTATCTATCGAAAAGTAAATAAAGATGAAGCCTGGGCTGCTTATGATGGAAAAATCAGGTGTATTTATTTGAGAATAAAAGATACCGTGTATTTATCTTCCTATACCATACTTGATAATCCTGCTATTTTCCGTATAATTGACTCCCTGAGAAAAGATACTCTTCTGTTTAGCTATACATACGACAATGCCGGCAAACTAAAAGAAACAAAAAAGAACGATACTGTCTATATAATTCAAGGCTCCCGAAAGGAAGGAAAAATCATTGTAAAAAAAGGTACTAAAGAATTAGTTATTGGTTTTAAAAATAATGAACCTTATTATCTACAAAATAAGGATTGGGGTATCACTACTATACAAGAAGATACTGCTGCAAAAGAAAAAGCTATACCTACCAGCACTGCACTTGCAAAAAATGAAAGCAGCCGGGACCAGAGCAATGAGTCTGCGAAACGATTATTGGAATCGGCGCTTAAGCCCAACAGCGGGAAAGGCCTTAAACCTGAATCGGGAGGCAAGAACAATAAACAACGTTTGAGAGAGTTGTATGCAGAATTCAAAGAAGTAATGGAACCTAAAATCATCCCACATGAATGGATCTGGGAGAAGATTTAATCCTCTGCGGATTTTTGCTTTTTCCTGAAGTAAAAAAACAACGGTACTCCAATAAACGTAATCAAAATACCCAACATTGAATTTACAACTGGTTGTCTGTCGTTCAGGTAATTCGTTATATCATTATACACCGTAATAATAAGAAATACTGCGGTGAATAGTATAAAGAGTATTGTTACAAAAGGATGCAGCCAGATTTTATAGGGTCTTTCTATGTCAGGCATTTTCTTCCGTAACATAAAAATACCGATAGCACCAAGTCCATAAGCTACCCAGGTTATAAACACCATCATATCTGCCAGCATATCAAATGAGCCGGTTATGACTAACAGGGATACCCACGCTGCATGTAACCATAACGCATTTCCCGGTGTTTGATATTTTTGATGTTCTTTACCCGTCCATGATGGAAATACTTTATCTTTTCCCATCGCATAAGTAACCCTGGTAGTGGCCATAATATTTCCATTGATGGCACCCAATGTACAAATAACGATCATCGCTGCTACTACAGCTTCAGCAGTATTACCCAATGCAATACCAATTGCATCAGATGCCACCAATGATGAAGCTGCTACTTTCTCAATGGGCAATACATACAAATATGCCTGGTTTACCAGCACATACACGATGATACATGCTATAACACCAGTAAATAAACTCTTCGGAATATTACGCTGTGGTTGTTTTATTTCTCCGGCAACAAAGGTGATATTGATCCACCCATCATACGCAAAGAATGCACCTGTTAATGCAGCTATCACTCCGCTCAGCAATGCCCCACCCTGCTTTGGATTTTCTGATTGAAAAAAGTTTTGTACAGTTCCATCAGCAAAAAAGAAAATACCAATTACCAATGCAGCTATCACTCCGATTTTTACAATAGTAGAAATAAGTTGAAAAGAACTTCCGGCTTTTACGCTACGATAATTTAACCATGTTAATCCTGTAACAACAGCAATTGCTAATGACTTTACACCAAAATTTTTCAACGGAAATAAATCACCGACAAAAGGTATATGCCAGATAATGGATTGCTCGGTGGCTTCGCTAAATCTTGGGAGTTGTAAAAAAAAATCGGCATACTGTGCGCAAACAAATGCAATCGCGGCAATGGCTGCTGTATTCACCACTGAGAAAGCCGACCACCCATAGAGATAGGCCACAAATTCGCCAAACATCTTTCTGAAATAAACATAGAGACCTCCCGTCTCGGGCATCATAGCACCTAACTCAGCATATATTAATGCACCGAACAACGAAAACAAACCAGCAATTACCCAAACTAATGTTAACCAAACCGGCGAACCTAATTGCCCGGCCATGCTGGCTGGTTTCATAAAAACACCAGAGCCAATAACGCTTCCAATAACGATAGCAGTAGCGGACCAGAAACCGATTCTTTTTGCGAGAGATGAGTTTGTTGACATATTGAAGAGGAAGATAGGGAAAAAAGAAGTCGGAAGTATGAGGTCGTGAAAATGTAAAAGTCTTTATTCACTCTATAGATGTTTACCATAAAGGGTATCCAAAAAAAATCCCGCCTCTTACCGAAGCGGGAATAAATATTAACTCTTAATTTTTAATTATTTATACATTTCTTCCTTCAACCCCTTCACCCTTTCATCTTCCAGGTACTCATCAAACGTCATCAATCTATCTATAATTCCTTTAGGCGTTAGTTCGATGATACGATTGGCAACAGTTTGCATAAACGTATGGTCATGGCTGGTTAATAAAATAATACCTTTATAATCAGTACACTGTTCGTTGAAACTTTGGATGCTTTCCAGATCAAGGTGGTTGGTTGGTTGATCCAGCAAGATCATATTCGGGTTTTGCAACATCATACGACTAAGCATGCAACGAACTTTCTCTCCTCCACTTAATACGTTTGTTGTCTTCAACACATCATCACCACTAAATAACATTTTTCCTAAGAAGCCTCTTAAAAATGGTTCATCCACATCTTTTACATGATCTGGAACGTATTGACGCAACCAATCCATCAGGTTATCAGTACCATTAAAGTATTGCGCATTCTCTTGCGGCAGGTATGCATGAGTAACAGTAGTTCCCCATTCGTATGAACCACTATCTGCAATTGTTTCTGCCGTAATGATGTTGAAGAAGCTTGTTACTGCTAACGGGTCACGACTCAATAAAGCGATCTTATCTCCTTTATTAACGGTAAAGGTTACATCTTTAAAAAGGATACGACCATCAACTGACTTGGTAAGTTTGTCAACATTTAAAATTTGATTACCTACTTCACGCAATGGCTGAAAAATAATACCCGGATATTTTCTATAACTCGGTTCAATTTCTTCAATTGATAATTTCTCCAATGCTTTCTTTCTCGAAGTAGCTTGTTTACTCTTTGATGCGTTTGCACTGAAACGGGCAATGAAGTCGATCAATGCCTGCCGCTTCTCTTCTACCTTTTTATTCTTATCATTTACCTGGCGGGCCATCAATTGAGATGACTCGTACCAGAATGTGTAGTTGCCGGTAAAGATCTTTACTTTCTGGCGATCAACATCTGCAACGTGGGTACACACCGCATCTAAAAAGTGACGGTCATGGCTCACAACTAAAACGATATTTTCATAATCAGCCAGGAAATTTTCTAACCAGCCGATGGTTTCAATATCCAAACCGTTGGTAGGCTCATCCAATAGCAGAATATCTGGATTACCAAAAATGGCTTGTGCCAGCAACACCCTTACTTTTAAATTAGAAGGAATGTCCTTCATCAACGACTGATGATATTCTTCACCAACTCCCAACTCACCTAATAATGTTCCGGCATCACTCTCGGCCGTATAGCCACCCATTTCGCCAAACTCACCTTCCAGTTCACCAGCTCTCATTCCATCTTCTTCTGTAAAATCTGCCAATGCATAAATAGCTTCTCTTTCTTTAGCTACTTTCCAAAGTTTTGTATGTCCTATCATTACGGTGTTCAAAACAGTTTCTTCATCAAACTCAAACTGGTTTTGTTTTAGAATAGCCATCCGTTCTCCGGGAGTGATGGTTATTGTTCCTTTGTTCGGCTCGATTTCGCCGCTCAATATTTTCAGGAATGTACTTTTACCTGCACCGTTGGCACCAATTACACCATAGCAATTGCCTTTGGTGAAATTCAGGTTTACTTCTTCAAACAACACCCTTTTGCCATAGGCCAGTTTCAGGTCTTTAATGCTAATCATTATTACAAAAAATTAAGGCCGCAAAGGTACGTTAAAACAAGGAGTGATTAATCCCCGATATAAGAAATCTACAGCAGCAACGTTATAGTGCAGGTGTTCGCAAAATCGTTGATTATTAACTTACTAATCTTTACATGCAACTAAAAATCTGCTTCTTTTTGTTTTTTGGGTTTATCTCCCATTCAGGATGGGCTCAATCCACTCCATCCGTGCATGTTTATTTTGCAACAGCCAAATGGGAATTAAGCAGTTTTGCCAAAGCTACACTGGACAGTTTAACAGATTCACTCGATGTTGCGGATCGTATTGAACTCCACGGTCATTGTGATGCTGTAGGTGAAAATGCATACAATGAGCAACTCTCGGCAAAAAGAGTACAAGCAGTAAACAGATACCTGCTGAGCATCGGTTGGGAACAGCAGGACATAAAAGTGGTACAGGCCCATGGAGAAAATTTACCGCTGAATAAAAATCTCTCCCCGGAAGAAAGAAGTCTGAACCGGCGGGTGGAGATTAAGATCATTCATACTGCGATAAATAAAGGGCAATCACTTACAGAAAAACTAGCGGACAGTACTGTTACAGCAGGAAGCAATATAGTTTTACGGAATATAAATTTCGTTGGAGGAATGCGTCATTTTCTTCCGGAATCTATGCCTATGCTTGAAGAGTTATTGGATGCGATGATTACTTATCCAAATCTTGTAATAGAAGTGCAAGGCCATATTTGCTGTCAGCCAGATGAACGGGAAGGAATGAATTTAGAAACTGCCAACTATACTCTTTCTGCAGACAGAGCAAGGGCTGTAAGGGAATACCTTGTTTTGAAAGGTATTGCTCAGCACCGTGTTTCATCAAAAGGGTTTGGGCATTCTCTTCCGTTATATCCTTACCCGGAAAGATCAGAAGCAGAAAGAATAGCTAACAGAAGAGTGGAGATAAAGATTATCAGAAAATAAAAAGTCCCGCCTTTAACAAAGCGGGACTGTATTGATAATGTTTGATAACATTCTTATCGCATAATCTGTACTTTTCCTTCAGCCAACCTTTTTCCGGCTGCATCACCTACTACTACAAAATAAATTCCACGGGCTGCGTTGCTCATATTTATTGGTATCAATGTATATGGCCCGGTTATCGGGAATTGTCTGCTGTAAGCTTTATTACCTTTTGCATCATACACAATAATTGTTCTTGAAGTGTTGCTACTGCTATTGTTATAATAAGACACGGTAAAGTTTCCGTCATTCGGTGTTGGGAAGATGAACAGTTTATTGCTTACTGTTGCATCAATTACAACATCAGCAGATTGATTAGAGCAGGTAACACCGCTAAATACTTCCCGTATAGTTACACGGTAAGTCCCAATTTGCTCAACATTTACAAGCCTTGTATTACCTGTATTAGCCACAGCCGTTCCGTTAAACAACCAGGTAGTTGTAAGTACTCCTGCTGTTTGTGCACTTGGCGTAGCAGTTAACAAGGATGTTTGTCCTGGCAACAAACTACTTAATGAAGCAGTAAGACCAACTGTTGGTAACTGACGAACAGTTAACACTGCACTAGCTGATGTTGTTGGTGCTGTACAAGTAGTATTTGATAATTGCACACGGTAAGTACCAGTCATAGCAACAGAGGAATTGGTAAACGTCAAAGTTGCTGAGTTAGCACCAGCAATACCATTACCGTTAGTTACATTATTAAAGCCTGCACCTGTATTTACCTGCCACTGATAAGTGATAGGTTGAGTGCTTGTACCGGTTACACTTAAGCTTGTATTGCTACCAGAACAAATTTCTGTAGCGGCAGCTGGTTGAGTAGCAACTACAACTGGTGAAATCACCGTCAATGTAGCTGCTGCAGATGTTGCTGCTGGTGAACAGGTACCTGTTACAACTACTCTATATTGATTTCCATTCATACCGGCAGTAGCTCCTGTTACCGTATATGAAGAAGCTGTAGCAGTTGGTATATCCGTAAATCCTGAACCCGTATTTACCTGCCATTGGTAACCAATACCAGTTCCGCTTGCTGTAGAGCTAAATGTATTGTTTCCTCCTGCACAAATAGTAGCACTTGTTGGATCAGCAGATATAGCAGGCAATGTATTTACCGTAAGTATTGCTGTATTAGAAACAGCCGGTGTAGTACATGTTGCATTTGATAACTGAGCTCTATACTCGTAACCACTCATAGCAGGTGTTGCACCTGTGATAGTTAATGTAGCAGCATTAGTACCTGAGTAAGGAGCACCAGCAGGCACATTTACAAAACCAGATCCTGTGTTAACCTGCCATTGATAAATAACTCCCGTTCCGCTACCCGCTACTGTAAAACTGGCATTTGCTCCATCACATACTGTAGTATTGGCTGGTTGACCAGTTACGGTTACCGGTGATATTACTGTAAGTGTCGCAGCCGCAGAAGTAGCTGGTGAAGGACAGCTTCCAGAAACAACTACACGGTATTGGTCGCCACTCATGACGGCTGTGGTACCGGTAACTGTGTATGATGATGATGTAGCTGCTGGAATATCAGTAAAGGCCGGAACAGCTGCAGTACTAATCTGCCATTGGTAAGTTAAACCTGAACCCGTTGCTCCAACACTAAATGTATGATTACTTCCCGCACATAATGTAATGCTTTGCGGGTTTGCAGTGATTGCCGGTGCTGTGTTTACCGTTAATGTAGCAGCAGCAGAAGTAGTGCTGCCACATTGTGTGCTAGCAACTACACGGTATTGATTACCACTCATACCTGCTGTTACACCGGTAAGATTTAAAGTAGCAGTAGTTGCACCACCAATATTGGTAAACGCAGGAACTGCCAATGTACTAACCTGCCACTGATAAGCGGTAGCAGTTGGAGATACAACTGAAAAAGAAGTATTACCACCTGCGCATATAGTTTGATTAGATGGAGGTGTAGTAATAGCTGGACCGGCACCCGGATTAATTGTAAATGTTATATTCCTTGTTTGAACCAAAGCACCTGCTGTACCGGTAACTGTTACTGTATATGTTCCTGCATGTAATGCAGCTGCATTAGTTATTGACACAGTTGTACTGGTACTGCCAGTAGTAAGAGGGTTTGTTCCAAATGCTACCACCGGTGCTACGGGTGTAGTTGGGGTAACACTGGATGTAAGTGCAATATTTGTATTGAAGCCACCAACATAGGTAGCCGTTAATGTTGTTTGCAACGAAGCAGCAGGACAAGCAGAAACCACTGGTGCGGGGCTGCTGAATGTAAAGCCTGTTGGGGCTGCATTAATTGTAAAGTTTGCATTGGAGATATCAAAGAAGATATTTCCTAACGCTTCTATCCTGATTCTTGCAGTAGTTGTAGGAGTAATAACTGGTAAACTCAGTGATTCTGAACCATCATTTGCTGTGCTGGCAGTTAACTCATGCGGGTAGGTTAAACCACCATCTACTGATAATGTAATTCTAACATTCGCAACATTAAAAGGAGCCGCAGTTGTACCTGCATTGTTCCAGGTAATGGTTTGAGAAGTTCCTGCATTATAAACCTCGCCGCCATTGGGAGAGGTAACTGCAAAAGGTGTAGAACCAACAGCATTTACTTGAAATGTTGCTGCCCCCTGGCAACCTTCGCCACTAGAGACAACCCCACTTCCGCCAGCTCGGTTATCCCTCACTGTTAATCTAAATTTCATTGCCCGGGCTACCTGAGGTAATACTTCTCCTCTTAATCCATCCATTGCAGAAGGTGCACCTGTTCCAGGGTAGTTAGCAGCAATTACTCTTATATCAGGAAAAGTCCTGCTACCAGAAATTTTCGAAAGTCTTGTTCTGAACAAAGGACGGGTTGTGCTGTTTCCAGCACTGGGCCAGGTACCCGCTGGACCATCATCCCAACCTTCCCAATTGTAAGTTATTGCATCACCATCTGCATCAGTAGCAGCACCTGTCAGCGTAAACGGTGTATTAATTGGAATGCTAACATTATTTGTACCCAAAGAAGTGATTACCGGTAAAGTATTTCCAGTTGCGGATACTGTTCCACAAGCGGCACCGCCACCAGAAGTAATAAAATTAGTTATTGCATCATAGCTTATTGCATGAAAAATAGCATCGCTATTAGGCTGGATATTTTCTGTTGGAGCACATATACCTGCATATGCCATAATAGTTGTTCCACTACCAGGTTCATGCAAGTCACCATTAGATCCACACTGAGTAGAGTTAAAAGTGTGAGGTGCATTGAACTGGTGACCCATTTCATGGGCTACATAATCAATATAATATGGATCACCCACAGGGTTAATACCACCCGTAAGCCCACGACCTTTACTACCGCTACAAACCACACCTAATCCGGCTACACCTGCATTAGATGCTGTACAACCGAGGTGACCAATATCATAGGCAGAAGCTCCACCTACACCTGCGAGAGCTGTATTTATAATACCTGTAATAGCATTTAATTCAGCTATTGAACCATTGTTTGCCCATGGATCGGTTGCAGGATTCAAATATTCAATCAAGTTATTATCAGCTATTAATACAAGTCTGATAGCTAATTCATCTTCATATACCTGGGTTAATCTATTTACACCTGTTACTAATGCAGCATGTGTAGGGCCAGCAAGTCCACCGCCAACTGCTTGTGCAAACTCACCAGTTATAGCAAATGCAAGACGATATGTGCGAAGTTGTGTGCCTCTACATGGGCCAGCTTCTGTAACTATACTTTCATTAACAGGGGGATTCTGCATACCACAGGTAAATTCTGTCCTTCCATTATAGTCACGCAAATAATAGCTTACATAGTTATTTACATCCCGCCTTGCATAAGGGTCAATAAGAATTCGCCCATTAGGCGAATTTATTTGAGCACTAAATCCGAAATAAGGATTGTAGTCAAACCTGATTGTTGCATAAGGATCATCTATTCCCTGCCCTGCAAACGTTCTGATTTCAGGAAATTTAACTGCTAAGCCCGGCTCTTGTACACTACTTTCCCATACCCGGAATTTGGCCATCGTTCCGTTAGGCATTGGTAATTCAAGCACTGGTGCTTGATTCCGGTTATTAATTACACTTGCTTCCGAAGGCAATAACCATAAGAAGTTTTTCATTCGCTGCACATCTAAACTAGCTGTACGAAATTTTTGAGGAACAATTACTCTTTGTCCTGTTGTAGAAAGAGTGGTGTTTTCACCTGCATCTGTAAAAAAACGATTTTGTGCTGACGCAGAAAGCGAAACCACCAAAACAGTAAATACAGTAAAATTTAGTTTGTAAAATAATTTCATATATTTTTTTTAAGTGATAAGCGGATTAGGGTATCCGCCAGAATCATAGCTTGGAAAAAAAGTTAATAAAGTTAAGGATCATTAAGCTACTACCAAATCGGAATATCCACATATGGGGCAAAAAAAACCCCGCTTTGAAAAAGCGGGGTTAGTATTAAAGCTTAAGTAACAGTACTTTTTAGTAGCCCATGCCACCCATATCAGGTGCACCATGAGAATGAGCTGCTTCTTCTTTCTTAGGTTTGTCAGCTACTACTGCTTCAGTAGTTAGCAACATTCCGGCAATTGAAGCTGCATTTTCCAAAGCTACACGGCTTACTTTAGTGGGGTCAATAACTCCCGCCTTAAACAAGTTTTCGTACACTTCAGTTCTTGCATTGAAACCGTAGTCACCTTTACCTTCTTTAATTTTCTGAACCACAATTGAACCATCGATACCTGCATTGGAAGTCAATGTACGCATTGGCTCTTCTAATGCACGGCGAACGATAGCCATACCTGTCTGCTCATCAGCTATCTGTCCTTTTACTTTAGGATCCAACGCTTCGATAGCACGGATATAAGCTACTCCACCACCTGGAACAATTCCTTCTTCAACCGCAGCTCTTGTTGCATGTAATGCATCGTCAACACGGTCTTTCTTTTCTTTCATTTCCATTTCAGTAGCAGCACCAATGTATAATACAGCAACACCACCTGCTAATTTAGCAAGACGTTCCTGTAATTTTTCTTTATCGTAATCAGAAGTAGTATTTTCTACCTGTGCTTTAATTTGATTTACACGGGCAGTGATGTCAGCTTTCTTGCCTTTGCCACCAACGATAGTTGTGTTGTCTTTATCAATAGTAACTGAAGCAGCAGAACCTAATGTTGTTAAATCAGCACCTTCCAGTTTATGACCTAATTCTTCGCTAACTACAGTGCCTGCAGTCAGGATAGCAATGTCAGTCAACATTTCTTTTCTTCTGTCACCAAAGCCAGGAGCTTTAACAGCTGCTACTTTAATTGTTCCACGCAATTTGTTCACCACTAATGTTGCCAATGCTTCGCCTTCCAGATCTTCAGCGATGATTAATAATGGACGACCGCTTTGTGCAACTTTCTCCAGGATATGAAGAATATCTTTCATGGAAGAGATCTTCTTATCATAAATAAGGATGTATGGATTCTGTAATTCAGCTTCCATTTTTTCGCTGTTTGTAACGAAGTATGGAGAGATGTATCCACGATCGAATTGCATACCTTCTACTACATCAACTGTAGTATCTGTTCCTTTTGCTTCTTCAACAGTAATAACGCCTTCTTTACCAACTTTTACAAATGCTTCAGCAATCAGCTTACCGATTGTTTCATCATTGTTTGCAGAGATCGTTGCTACTTGCTGAATTTTTTTGCTGTCGTTTCCAACAGTCTGTGATTGAGCTTTTAAATTCTCAACTACTAAAGAGACTGCTTTGTCAATTCCTCTTTTCAGATCCATTGGATTTGCACCAGCCGCTACCATTTTTAAACCTTCGCTGATAATAGACTGAGCTAAAACAGTTGCAGTAGTTGTACCATCACCTGCAATATCTGCAGTTTTAGAAGCTACTTCTTTCACCATTTGGGCACCCATATTTTCGATTGGGTCTTCCAATTCAATTTCCTTTGCTACAGTAACACCATCTTTAGTTACCTGTGGTGCACCAAATTTTTTCTCAATAACCACATTGCGACCTTTTGGTCCAAGTGTTACTTTCACGGCGTTGGCTAATGTGTCAACACCTTTTTTCATTCTATTTCTTGCTTCAATATCGAAGAAGATTTGCTTTGCCATTGTATTATTGATTTATAATAGTTAATTAAATTTATCGCTCATTGCAACTCGCCACGAGCAGCTTGCAGCTTTTCTTATACTATCGCCAAAATATCCGACTCTCTCATGATAAGATAGTCTTCGCCATCGATCTGAATTTCTGTACCTGCATACTTACCATATAATACGGTATTACCAGCTTTTACAGTTACCGGCTCATCTTTTTTGCCAGGACCAGCAGCGATTACAGTGCCTCTTTGTGGTTTTTCTTTTGCAGTATCCGGGATGATGATTCCACCAGATGATTTCTCTTCGGCAGCGTCAGCCTTTACAATTACCCTGTCGTGCAGTGGGGTAACGCTTACTTTTTTAGCCATAATTGTATTGATTTTTGATTTTTTTAATTTGTCCGCCTTCGCAAAAGCTTAAGCGGCTAAAGGACGGCGAAGGTACGGCGAATAACATGCCATCAGATGGTAAGCGGAAAAAAATTCAGTTTAAGTGACATACCAGGCAGAACAATAGCTATTTGACGGTTCTTTTACAGCCATTGTGACAAATTTTCACATGTAAACTTTAAATCCCCCGTGTTTTTTATTACTGATAAGCAAGCTTATACCAGTAATCAATAAAACATAAACGCTTATCTTCGCCCCCCAAACAGTTCATTACATCAATGATTAGCAGAAGAAATATCCGGGTAAAAGTGATGCAGACCTTATACACAGTGTTTGCCTTAGAGAACGAAGTAAAACCCGGTGAGCCACAAAAGTTGTTACAACAACATTTTAACCAGACCCGTTCTCTTTTAGTTTACCTTCTTTATTTTTTATCCGAAGTACCCCGCTATGCCGAAAAAGATGCTCATAAAAGAGCCGGCAAACATCTTCCCAATGCTGCGGACTTAAACGTAAACATTAAAATTTCCGGCAATGAATTGCTGTGGAAGATGCTTGAGGACTCAGGCCTGAATGAACAATTTAAAACAGAAAAGCCTGAACTAAAGATTGATAATGAGCTGCTTCGCAAAATCTACCTTTCCCTCGTTGAAACACAGGAGTATAAAACATATACCGCTCAGCCTGGCCGTGAAAAAACAGAAGAAAAAAAGATACTGGAATTTATACTTAATGATTTGCTGCTGGACAATGAGTTGTTTGTATCGCATATAGAAGAAAATTTTTCTAACTGGGATGATGATGGTGAAATGGTGGTACAACTTCTTACCGCCTATCTTCAAAAACCAGGCTCGATTAACTTTAAAATAATGCTGAGTGCAGATAAAGAACAATTTGCAAAAAGCTTGCTGCAAACCGTTCTGGACAAAAACGAACACCTGCAAACACTCATTGTTCCCAAATTGAAGAACTGGGATCCTGAAAGAATTGCTCATCTGGATATGATAATGATGAAAATGGGTGTGGCAGAATTTCTTTATTTTGAAACAATTCCTCCTAAGGTAACTATCAACGAATACATTGATCTGGCTAAAGACTACAGCACCGCACAAAGCGGCCAATTTGTAAATGGTATTCTTGATAATATACATAAGGAACTGACACAGGAAGGTAAAATGCAAAAAGTTGAATATAAAAAAGGCTAATACGGCCCCCAACTGTAAACTTGTTCGCCATTAAACTAACCTTTACATTTGCACTTCGCAAAAAAACACTCAATGAAAAAAGTAATATTCATATTTGCCGCTATTATCAGCATCGCTGCCTGCAAAAACGAAGACAAAAAAACGGATACTGGTTCAACTATTGAACTAACAGCAGAAGAAAAAGAAAAGGCAAAAACAGACTCCAGCAACTTCACCTCCATCCAATGGCTTGATTCTACTTTCCTGGACCTGGGAAAAATTAAAAAAGGAGAAACGGTGGAAGTTAGTTTCCGTTTTAAAAATACGGGTAGCAAACAATTGGTAATTGCCGATGTTAGTGCCGGTTGTGGTTGTACTATTCCAGAAAAACCACAACAACCATTTGCACCGGGTGAAGAAGGTGTTATTAAAGCTAAATTTGAAAGTAAAAATCAAAATGCAGGACCGCATCAAAAACCGGTTTATGTAACAGCAAATACTAATACACCCAATCCTATACTATTGAATTTTAAAGTAGAGATTACAGAATAACAATTAAAACGTTTACACATGTTCAGTACATTTTATTTTTTAGCAGACCCCCCATCTGGTGGTGGAATGGGAGGCTTTCAGTTTGTTTTTTTAGGTTTAATGATTCTTGTTTTCTGGATGTTCTTCATCCGCCCACAAGCTAAAAGAGCAAAAAACCAAAAGAAGTTTATTGAAGAATTAGGTAAAGGCGAAAAAATTGTAACCATTGCAGGTATACATGGCACTATCAATAAAGTAAATGAAGATGGAACATTGAATATTGAAGTAAGTCCGGGCAGTTATATTAAAATTGAAAAAAGTGCTATCAGTATGGATTGGACGGTAGCATTGAATAAACCAGCCGTAACAACTGATAAAAAATAACGTAACAAATAATTAAATTCCAAATTCCGGTAGCACTTGCTATCTTGGAATTTGGAATTTTTATTTTCCCGATTATATGATTAAAGTAGGACTCACAGGAGGAATTGGTAGTGGGAAAACCACCGTTGCCCGCATATTTGAAACGCTGGGCATACCTGTATACTATGCAGATGATGCTGCAAAAAGATTGATGAATAGTAATGAAGAATTAAAACCACTTATTATTAAACATTTTGGTGAAGAAAGTTACCAACACGGCGAACTCAATAGAAAATATATTGCCTCCATAGTTTTTAATGATAAAGAAAAACTGGAGTTACTAAACTCCCTCACCCACCCTGTTACTATGCAGGACGCTTTAGTGTGGATGAATAAACAGACAAGTCCGTATGTGATCAAAGAAGCTGCGCTTTTGTTTGAAAGTGGTGCAGCTGAACAATTGGATTATATTATCGGCGTATATGCACCTCAACATATCAGGGTAAAACGGGTAATGGACAGAGATAAAACAACTATTGAAGAAGTAATGAAGAGAGTAAGCCGCCAGATTGATGAAGAAATGAAAATGAAGCTTTGCGATTTTGTAATTACAAATAACGACCAGCAATTGGTAATACCGCAAGTGCTGGAACTCGATAAAAAATTCAAAGCACTTGCAGTAGAAATCTGATTATTTTAATTTGCTTAACGCTGTTTTAATTCTTTTCCACCCCTCTTCTATTTTTTCCATGCTGTTAGCAAAAGAAAAGCGAACACATTTTGGTTCACCAAAAGCATCACCCATTACAGAAGATACATGGGCATTATTCAACAGGTACATTGAAAAATCGGCTGCATTAGTTATGACCGTTTCTCCATCCGTTTTTCCGTAATAAGAGCTTACATCAGGGAAAATATAAAAAGCTCCGTCCGGTTCGCTGCAAACCAGCCCCGGAATATTTTTTACAATTTCTAATACTCTTGCTCTTCTCCTGGCAAATTCTTTTACCATATCCAATGATGGTCGTAAGTCTGTAGTTAGTGCAACAACAGCAGCTTTTTGTGCAATGGAATTAGCACCGCTTGTAAATTGTCCCTGAACTTTTTCGCAGGCTTTGGCTATTTCAGCAGTGGCTGCTATATAGCCAAGTCTCCATCCTGTCATTGCAAATCCTTTACTTAAACCATTTACAATAACCACTTTTTCTTTTATATCATCAAACTGCGCAATACTTTCATGTTTTCCATCAAAATTGATATACTCATAAATTTCATCGGAAAGTATGGTGATTTGCGGATGCTTCCTAAATACTTCCACCAATGCCTCCAACTCTTCTTTTTTATATACTGCACCACTTGGGTTGCACGGGGATGAAAAAAGGAATACTCTTGTTTTGCTTGTAATAGCTGTTTCTAATTGTGCTGCTGTTATTTTAAATCCTTGCTCTGTAGTGCTTTTAATTTCAACCACTTTTCCTCTTGCAATTTTTACCAGCTCACTATAAGTAACCCAATAAGGTGTTGGAATAATCACTTCATCATCTTCATCCACCAAAGCAAGTATTGCATTAGCCAGGCTTTGCTTTGCACCGGTTGAGGCAACAATATTTTCTGGTTTATAATCAAGGTTATTATCTCTTTTAAATTTTGTACAAACTGCTTCCCGCAAATCTAAAAAACCTGGCACTGGGGTGTAGTGGCTCCAGTTATCATTGATAGCTTTAATAGCCGCCTCTTTTATATGTACTGGTGTATCAAAGTCAGGTTCGCCAAGACTTAGATCAATCACATCAATGCCCTTTGCCCGAAGTTCTCTGCCGAGCTTGGCCATTTTCAACGTTTCTGGTTCATTAAAACGATCTAAAAAAGAAGATAACTGCATGCTGATTGGTTTAGTAAACGATGTTGCTGTTTAATGATTTGGCAAGCGGCCAGCAAATGTAAGAATTTGAGGGAAACAGCAAAGAGAAGATGATAGAATGACTTTTAATAACAAACCTTAGTTTTTATAATCGAATTTAAACGACGATAAGTCTGCCGGATATTTCCTGCTTCTTTTCAACTCATAGTCATAAATAACTCTTCCCAGGTTTTTTAAAAAAGGATAACCGATAGTTTTATAATCATACTTATCATCATTAAAAATGCCATCACTGTTACAATATATTACTGCACTAAGCATATATTCAATGTTGTTGGTAAAATCTGCAAAGTAGCAGGCATCTATTAAAAACCCATACGCTGTTCCGGTTTTATTGAAGAGGCGGATATTCGGGTCAGGTGCAGTTTTTTCTGAACCATAGTAAACCATTTTTACATAGTTGTCATAATATTCTCCAGGATCATACACCGGGGTTTTTGATTCTGATGGACGCATAGACATGTAGCGGCGCAAGAAATTATAATCATCTTCAGTAAGATTAAAACGCTGTTCCTTGTTTACTGACATTGGGAACATTATACTTTTTACAATTTGATGCAGATCCGATAATTGCAACCTGTTCTTTTTTGAAAAATCAAAAGGCTCATTTACCAATGCTGCACCTCGCATATAACCCTTACCCATTTTTGTATTTCGTTCCGCATAAACCAGTTTACTTATTTCCGAGGGTTTGTCATAAACAATATTCCCAACACTATCAATAAATCGAATTGGATTTGTATACCTGTTTTCTTCATCCGAAAGACTAACACTTAACCGGTGAATAATCTGCGCATCAGTATAACCCATTTTATGCAGTGAGTTGTTGATATACTCCTGCCCCAAAAATTCATAAAGCCTGTTGAATGCATCATTATCACTTACCAGTAGTATTTTTTTAATGTAATGTGCAATGGTAGGTCGCCCATCTGTGGCGGAAGCATCATTTGTTACAGAAGTTTGGCTGGCTCCGGCACTTCCGGTAATCATAGTAGTGTTCTTGTCGAGCCCTGCGATCTTTAGTTCGTTAAGTTTTTGCAAGGCTAATATTGCCACCGGAAGTTTAACTGTGGAAGCCGGATAGAAATATTTGCCTGGGTTAATATTGAAATTATAATCGGTTAGTTTGATTTTATCTTCCTTATTCTTTTTATCCCTGTCAATTTTGGTGTAAAGAATTTGAATCCCCAAATCATCTTTATGCTTGAGCACTTCGATAAAAAGTTGAGGATTTTGCTCTAATAGCTTAACTATTAAAGTGTCGGAGGAAGCAGTTTTGAGGCCCAAATTGTCAATTTCCTTCATTTTTATGGAGTTATAGTTCTCTTTTAGAAGCTGACCAGAGTAACCGCAGCTAAAAAGCCCCGCCAATAAAAGCAGACTCCAAAAACCGCCTTTTTTGAACTCAATCATAGCCTTTCAAAGATACATATTGCCTTCAGTTAAGTTTTTAAAAATCAGCCTCAAACAAGCCTTTTTTAGTTGGCCCGAATTAATCCTAAAAAGCTATCTTTGCCGTCCTTAAAAAAATTGTGTAAAGCCTTCTCTTCCTTTTTTAGGAAAGAGCAAGGCTTAAAAATTGTAAATCAATCATTGTATGCAACTGAAAGGTTTAGTTCGCTTTTTTACTGTACTGCTTATCATTTACTCTCTCTATCAGCTTTCGTTTACCTGGTTTGTTAGAAACCACGAGAAGAAATTAGCAGCTCAAGCAAAGTCTTACGTAAATGCGTTACCCTCTGCTACTGCAAAATATCCAAATGATGCAGCTACGCAGATGAAATACCAGGATACGCTGGATAAAATTTACGAGGCGAGATTGGCTTATTTAGAAGACAGCACAAAAGATGTTACACTTACGTATGGCATCAACGGTGCAATGAGCTACCAAAAATCAAAAGAAGAAGAGTTAAACCTCGGTCTTGATTTGCAAGGTGGAATGAATGTAATGCTGGAAGTGGAAATGTCTGGGTTATTGAAATCATTGGCAAACAATTCTAAAGATCCAAACTTTTTAGCAGCACTTAAAAATGCTGATAGCCGCAAAGCGAATAGCGATGCTGATTTCATTACACTATTTATACAAGAATACAGAAAACTGGAAGCTAACAGACCGTTAGCTGCATTGTTTGCAGGTGCCAGCTCTGGTAAAATTGACATCAATACAACCGACAGCAAAGTTGAAACTTATGTTCGGGAAGAAGCAAAAACTGCTTACGATGTTACGTTCGACAGGTTGAGTACCCGTATTGACCAGTTTGGTGTTGCACAGCCCACCATCAATGCATTACCCGACAGACAATTGATCAACGTAGAACTTCCTGGTATTAAAGACAAAGAAAGAGTTAGAAAACTTTTACAGAGTACTGCCAATCTTCAGTTCTGGGAAGTATATACATTGCAAGACAATAACTACGCATCTGGCTGGAACAAAGCCGTTGAACTTTTCAATGCCAAGTATGGCAATAAAAAAGACTCAACTGCCAAAGCAGATACAACTAAAAAAACGGACACTACCGGTACAACAAGTGTTGCGAGTACAAATGACACTACTGGAAAGACTAAAAAACTGTCTGATGAAATTGCTAAAACCGGGGATACTACAGCAAAGAGCACAGAAGATTTAACTGCTCAAACAACCATCGAAAAATATATTCAGTTTGCAGGTGTAAGCCGTGATGAAGCAGGTAATGTTTCAGTTCCTCCATATATCGGTAATGTATTAATAAGGGATACTGCAAAAGTTAGAGGTTATTTGGATGAACTCCGGGCTAGCTTCCCGGCTGATGTAGCCTGGGCTTACGGTACACCTTTTAAAGATCAAAAAGGAAAAACTGCGGATGCAGTACCTCTTTATGCACTAAAAACTTTTGGTCGTCCTACTGCCAAGCTGGAAGGTGATGCCATTGCAAACGCCAACATGTCTTTTGACCAGTATGGCAAAGTAGAAGTGCAAATGGAAATGAAAAATTTCGGAGCTGTGATCTGGAAGAAAATGACAGAGGATGCTGCCGGAGACCCAAATAATCCAAATGACAATAAACCTATTGCGATCGTACTGGATAATGTTGTTTTCTCTGCACCGAATGTTATCAATGCAATTCCTAATGGAATTTCATCTATCTCAGGAAACTACACACAACAAGAAGCAACCGACCTTGCTAATATCTTAAAAATTGGTAAGCTTCCGGCACCTGCTAAAATTGTACAGGAGCAACAAGTTGGTCCTACACTTGGAGCAGAAGCTATTCGTGGTGGTTCGATGGCTTTCCTGATTTCTTTCGTTGTTATATTCCTATTGATGTTGGTATATTATAATACCAGCGGATGGGTTGCCAATATTGCCTTGATCTTAAACTTACTTTTTACAGTTGGTATTCTTGCAGGTCTGGGTGCCACATTAACAGCCCCCGGTATTGCAGGCCTTGTACTTACCATAGGTATGGCAGTGGATACAAACGTAATTATATACGAACGTATCAAAGAAGAACTTACCAAAGGCAAAGGTTATTTACCTGCTATCAACGATGGTTACAGACGTTCATTACCTCCCGTACTGGATGGTCACATCACTACCCTTTTAACTGCCATTATCCTTTTCTACTTTGGTCTTGGCCCGGTAAAAGGTTTTGCAACTACACAGATAATCGGTATCCTGCTTTCATTGTTCTGCGGTATCCTGGTTAGCCGTTGGGTTACAGAATGGTTCACCAATAAAAAACGTCACCTTGAATATTTCACTGGCGTATCCCGTCGTGTATTCAAACATGCAAAATATAAGTTCATTGAATATCGCAAAGTAGCTTATGCCATCTCTTTTGTAGTATTAGGATTGGGTATCGCTTCTTTCTTTAATGGCTTTGACTATGGAGTTGAATTTAATGGAGGCCGTAGCTATACTGTTCAATTTGACAATAAAGTTGATGTAGAAAAAGTTAGAGAAGATTTGAAAACTACTTTTGAAGGAGATAACCCTATCATTAAAACAATCGGTGATAATTCTAAATTAGATATCACTACTTCTTACCTGATCAAAGACAGTCGTACAGAAGCAGATTCCATCGTAAAGGTAAAATTGATGCAAGGGTTAAAAAATCATTTGCCACAAGGAATTACTTTTGACCAGTTCAATACTGAAAAATATGTACCGCAGTCTAAAAAAGTATTACCTACTATTTCAGACGACTTGAAGAAAGGGGCTGTAAAAGCTACCCTGTTTGCCATGTTGGTAATCTTCCTGTATATCTTTATTCGTTTCCGTGACTGGAGATATTCACTGGGTACTATTGTGGCTTTGTTGCACGACGTATTGGTAACCCTCATTGTATTCTCATTTGCAAAACACATCGTTCCATTCCCACTTGAAATTGACCAGCATTTTATTGCGGCGATATTAACCGTGATAGGATTCTCAATGAATGATACCGTAATTGTGTTTGACCGTATTCGTGAAGACAGCAAACTAATGCCAAATGCACCAAGGGGTGAAATTATTAACAGAGCGATTAATGAGACATTGAGCCGTACTATTATGACCTCATTGACGGTGTTCCTCACCCTTCTTATTTTGTTCCTGGTGGGTGGAGAAGTTACAAAAGGTTTTGCATTTGCAATGTTGATAGGTGTAATTACAGGTATTTATTCTTCGGTATTTGTTGCTGCACCAATTCTTGTTGACCTTGGCGGAACAAGAAAATTAGGAACATCAGAAAGAGAAAAAACAGTTCCAACGGATACAAAGAGCTAAAAAAATAAATTCTTATAGTTTAAAAGCCCCTGAAAATATGCAGGGGCTTTTATTTTTTCCTGATTTTGACAGGGCCATACAGGAGCAATTTTGTATATTCCGATATATCACAGTGTATGGGAATATTTTCTGCAGAACATATCATACTCGTTTGCTCTTTATTACTGATTGCCAGTATTCTTGCAAGTAAAACTTCATTTAAACTAGGTATTCCTACACTTATTCTTTTTCTGCTTATCGGAATGCTGGCTGGCTCCGAAGGAATTGGTGGCATATATTTTAATGACGCACATATAACACAGCTATTGGGTATAGTTGCTTTGAACTTCATTTTATTTTCCGGTGGTATGGATACCCGATGGGAAAGTGTGAAACCTGTTTTACGTCATGGCATTTCACTGTCTACCATAGGTGTGATTTTCACCGCCGCTACTATCGGCATATTTGTGCATCTAATCACAGATTTTACTTTATTAGAAGGCTTATTGCTTGGCTCCATTGTATCATCTACTGATGCGGCAGCTGTTTTTTCTATTCTTCGTACAAGAAGTATCGGGCTAAAGGGGAATATCCGGCCACTGCTGGAATTAGAAAGCGGTAGCAATGATCCTATGGCATATATACTTACCATCAGTTTTACTTACCTGGTTTTAAATGGCGATGCCAGTATAGCTAAATTAATTTTTGATTTCATTAAACAAATGGTAATTGGGGGTTTACTAGGTTATGGATTGGGAAGACTAATGACATTTGCCATCAACAAAGTAAAGTTAGAAATAGAAGGACTTTATCCCGTATTGATAATGGCCATGATATTTTTCACTTTTGCCTTTACTGACCTCATCGGTGGAAACGGATTTTTAGCTGTGTACATTTCTGCCATGGTGTTAGGCAATAGCAATTTCATTCATAAAAAAAGTGCGGTCAAATTTTTTGATGGACAGGCTTGGCTCATGCAAATTGTAATGTTCCTTACCCTGGGATTACTGGTATTTCCATCAGGCATTGCTCCAATTGCTGGCACTGGCATGTTAATAGCGTTGGTGCTAATGTTCGTTGCAAGACCCATTGGTGTTTTTATTGCTTTGGCTTTTTTTAAAATGAAACTAAGAGAAAGGCTTTTTATATCCTGGGTAGGGTTAAGAGGAGCAGTCCCAATTGTTTTCGCAACTTATCCTTTAATAGCGGGAGTTACAAAAGCTGATACTATTTTCCATTTAGTATTTTTCATTTCGGCCTCCTCTGTTTTATTGCAAGGCTCAACCCTTCCGTTGGTGGCAAAATGGTTGAAAGTAATAGTACCGAAGAAAGCAAAGAAAATGACCTCATTAGATATGGAGCTCTATGATAGTATCCAATCAGAGTTTGTTGAAATAATTCTTCCGGGAGACAGTATAGCTGTTGGTAAACCGATTGTAAAAATAAAATTACCCAAACCTACAATGATTGTACTGTTGGTAAGAGACGGAAAATATATTCAGCCTAACGGCTCTACGGTGCTGGAAGAAGGTGATAAACTATTAGTCCTTGCTAATAATAAAGAAATACTGGGCGAAATATATAAAAGCCTTGGTGTTTAATTAATTGGTTAAACAGCAAACGAAGTTCCGCAACCGCAAGTAGCGCTTGCATTAGGATTTTTAAAAGTAAAGCCCCGGTTATTCAGACCATCCTGCCAATCCACCTGCATTCCTAAAAGATAAATTTCGTGAGATTTGTCCATAACACAATCAATTCCATCAATTACAAATTCCTGATCTTTGTCTGTCTTATGATCAAAGCCAAGTATGTAAGTCATGCCGGAGCAACCACCTCCCTTCACTCCTACCCGTAACACTTGTGTTTTATCAAAGCCCTCAGTTGCCATCAGCTTTCTGATTTCGGTAATTGCTCCTGCAGTTAATGTAACAGGTATTGTTGATGTTATTTCCATGCTGCAAAAATAAATAATCTTTTCAACGAGTAACAAATTACACTTTTCGAAGTGCGGAAATTAACAGGGTATTATCCCTATTTTTGCCTTACTTAAATAAAAAATAACCTATGGATTTACCTGTTGTAAGTATTATTCTTTCTTCACTTGCCATTATCCTTGCCGTAATTGCTTTTTTGAGAAAGCCTGCTGCGGCAGTTCCAGACACAACCAGCGATAAATTTGAAAGCACTCCTTTACGTTTACAGGCTTATGAAAGATTAGTTTTACTCACTGAAAGAATTGCGCTACCCAACCTGATCAGCCGTTTAAACCAACCTGGTATTTCGGCACAAGAGATGAAACTCATTTTAACTGAAAATATAAAACAAGAGTTTGAATATAACAGCACACAACAATTATATGTAAGCCAATTGAGCTGGGACTCCGTTCGAAACTTAAAAGAACAAAACATTATGGTGGTTCAACAGGTGGCTGCAAGTTTGCCTCTTGATGCATCAGCTGTTGATCTGAATAAAAAGATATTAGAGGTGTTAATGTCACAACCGGGTGGTGCTTTGCATGAGATGGTTTCACAAGCACTTAACCACGAAGCCAAGAAATTAATGAAATGAGCCTGCAGCAGAAACTTTGTTTTTAGACTGATTATTTACGATGAATAACATCTGGCTAAATAAATAATAATATACAGAGGAAATGAGTAATTCAAGAAAATATACTGATTCAGGTATTGAAATAAAGCCGGTGTATACTGCTGCTGATATTCCCACATCAGCTCCAGCGATTCCCGGTGAGTTTCCATTTACACGGGGTGTGCAACCTGATATGTATCGTGGTAAGCTTTGGACCATGCGTCAGTATGCGGGATTTTCCACGGCTGAAGAAAGCAACAAACGATACCATTATTTATTATCACAAGGTGTTAGCGGGTTAAGTGTTGCATTTGATTTACCAACACAAATTGGTTATGACAGCGATCATCCATTGGCAGAAGGCGAAGTGGGCAAAGTAGGTGTTGCTATTGATTCGCTTGAAGACATTCAAACTTTATTCAACGGAATAAAATTGGAAGAGGTAAGCACTTCTATGACGATCAATGCAACTGGTTATATTCTACTTGCTTTTTATGTAGCTCTTGCAAAACAACAAGGTGCTGATCTAAAAAAAATTACCGGCACCATACAAAATGATATTTTAAAAGAATACGCTGCGAGAGGAACATATATCTATCCTCCAAAACCTTCTATGCGCATCATCACGGATATTTTTGAGTGGTGCAGCCAGGAAGTTCCAAAATGGAATACCATCTCCATTTCTGGCTACCATATAAGAGAAGCAGGCAGTACGGCTGTGCAAGAAATTGCTTTTACATTAAGTAACGGAAAAGCTTATGTAGAAGCAGCACTTAAAAAAGGTCTTGATATAAATATTTTCGGCAAACGCCTTTCCTTCTTTTTCAATGCACATAATAACTTATTTGAAGAAGTGGCAAAGTTCAGAGCCGCAAGAAAAATGTGGGCTAAAATAATGAAGGACCTGGGAGCTACTGACCCGAAATCAATGATGCTTCGATTCCATACTCAAACAGGCGGCAGCACACTTACAGCACAACAGCCGTTGAATAATATTTCAAGAGTAACGGTGCAAACATTAGCTGCAGTTCTTGGAGGAACACAGTCCTTGCATACGAATGGTTATGACGAAGCATTAAGTTTGCCTACCGAAGAAGCTGCAAGAATTGCATTACGAACACAGCAAATTATTGCTTTTGAAAGTGGCGCACCAGATACGGTTGATCCGTTGGCTGGTTCCTATTTTGTTGAATCACTTACCAACGAAGTAGAAACATCCGCCTGGAAACTGATTGAAAAAATTGATGCCATGGGCGGAAGTGTTTCAGCAATAGAACAGGGTTTTATTCAAAACGAAATTGCCCGAAGTGCATACGAGTATCAATGCAATATTGAAAGCGGCGAAAAAATTATCGTAGGAGTAAATAAATTCCAGGCAAATGACGAACCTTCCATTCCAGGTTTTCGAATTAATGACAATATCAGAACAGTGCAGTCAGAAAAAATAATCCGGCTAAAATGCAACCGCAGCCATTCTAAATGCGATCAATTATTGCAGTTACTGAACGATAAAGCCACCTGTGGCGAAAATATTATGCCGGTAGTTGTTGAAGCCGTTGAAAATAAATGTACACTTGGCGAAATAGCGGATACATTAAGAGAAGTGTATGGTGAATACAAGCAATAATCTTTGTCTTCCAAACTCTTATTTATAATAACTCTTCCTGTAAATCTGGTCCTTTTTATATAATTCTTATTTTCATTGTCTAAATTTTTTCCTATGTACGTAAAAAAAATACTCTTCTTGGTTTTCACTTGCTTTTTTGCAATGATAGTTACACAGGCACAAACAACTCAAAGCCCCGACTCTCTTGCCAAAGTAAAACAAGAGCAAAAAGCGAAAGAAGATGACGTTAAAATAGCAGATCAGGCCGCTAAGGAAAAAGAAAAAACAAAAGTAGCAACAGAAAAACTCCCTCCTGCTATTGTTCAACCAGCTTCATCCTACACTAAATCTAATAGCCGTTTTATTACCGATAGTCTTGACAGATACATTGAGCGGGGAATGAAACAATGGCAAATACCTGGTTTGGCAATAGCCATTGTAAAAGACGGAAAAATTATTGCTATGAAAGGTTACGGCGTAAGAGAACTTGGAAAAACTGATAAAGTAGATGAAAATACATTGTTCTTTATTGCGTCCAATTCAAAGTTATTTACGGGAACAGCCATTGCTAAACTTGATCATGAAAAAAGATTATCACTTAACGATAAAGTCACAAAATATATTCCATGGTTCAAATTGTATGATTCAAATTCAACCAGGCTGGCCAACATAAGAGACATGCTTAGTCACCGCATTGGCACTAAGACATTCCAGGGAGATTTTACCTTTTGGGATTCTAATCTTGCCAAAGATTCTATTATCTGGAAGATGCGCTATTTAAAACCTTCGGGTGAGTTCAGGCAAGACTATGGGTATTGTAATGCTGGCTTTTTAGTAGCAGGAGAAATTCTTGCTAAAGTAACCGGCCAAAGCTGGGAGAATTATGTACAAAAAACTATTTTACTTCCTCTTGGAATGTATAATACTTATATGAGTACTTCTGGTTTGGCAACAAGAAATAATGTAGCCACTCCTCATAATAATCTTTTTACTTCTATTACTAAAATTCCATTCGACAATGTAGATAATCTAGCCCCTGCAACCAGTATGGTAAGTAATGTAAACGATTTAAGCAAATGGTTAATGTTGCAACTAGATAGCGGCAAGTATAATGGTCGTGAAATTATCCCCTGGCAAGTATTGCAAACAACAAGGGATGTAAATATTCTTACAGGAAGCAGAAAGTCACCGGCATTTCCAACACACTTCAGAGGTTATGGCTTGGGCATTTTTTCAACTGATTATAATGGTCGCCAGGTATACTGGCATACTGGAGGAGCTTTTGGGCATGTTACAAATGTTTGTTTCGTACCGGAAGAAAAACTCGGGATAACCATCTTGACAAATAATGATAATCAAAGTTTTTTTGAAGCGCTTAGGTATCAAATTCTGGATGCATATACCAATATGCCATATACTGACAGAAGCAAATATCAATATGGTTTTTTTGCCCAGAATAAAAAAATTAATGATGCTGAACTTGCATCATTAAAGCAAAGAGTTGATAAAAAGAATCCATCTCCAATCGATTTAGATAACTATGTTGGCGATTTTTATAATACTGTTTATGGAAGAATAACTATTTCCAGAAATGGTGAGATGCTTATTTGCCGTTTTCAGCACCACCCGGATTTGATTGGCTACATGGAATATATGGACAACCATGAGTTCAGGCTCACTTACTCGAATATTGGCTATGGAATTTATCCTGCAAAATTTTCTGTGAATGGTAGTAAGCCTTATGCTATTGAAATAAAAGCAAATGATTTTGTAGAAAGCGATGCTTATCTTTTTGTAAGTGACCCCTCGGGAATTGTAGTTAAATAGCTTTTACAAAAAACACTTTAAAAAAAACACCCATTCCGTAGTTGTCGGAATGGGTGTTGTATTGTTCAGGCTTTCGCCTCTTTATTCTATTTATTAGCGTTGTGCTACTATCATCTGTTTGCGGCCCAGCAATCTGCCGCCTGTTCCTCTTAACTCTACTACATAGATTCCAGCTGCCTGGATTCCCATATCCACATCTATTCTCGTATACGCCAATCCAGTTGCTGATTGCTGCTGGTGCACCCTTCTGCCCTTACTGTCAAACACCACTACCGTTAA
>JALHNJ010000004.1 GCA_022843585.1 Chitinophagaceae bacterium | reverse complement strand
CAGATAGTATTGCTTTTCGGCAGGGGTTAAATCTTTTAGCTCTAAAATCATTTTGATAAAGGAACGCAGATTTTTATGATGATTAAGATATGTTATGATTCGTTTGCGTTAATCATCAAAATCATAACGATCAGCGTTCTATTTTTTCAATTTTAAAATACTCCAGTCTGTTTCCTCCGCCACAATTGTATTACTCAATTTTCCCAACCCATCAATTTCCATTTCCACCACATCATTTGGCTGCAACCATTGCTCTGGATAGTTCGGATCGTTTAGTTTTCCCGTTCCATTCAATTCTAAAAAACAACCTGTACCCACAGTGCCGCTGCCAATCACATCTCCCGGGTATAGATCAACACCATATGAAGCTCTTTCAATTATTTCAGCAAATGTCCAATCCATATCACCCATATTGCCATCACTCACCTGTTTACCATTCACCCAACATTGCATTCGAAGATTCCAGGCTTTGCCAGTATGGTTTTCTTTAGCCGGAATTTCAAAAGACTGTAATTCATCTTGTGTAACTAACCAGGGGCCGATAACCGTAGAAAAATCTTTTCCTTTAGCCGGGCCAAGGTTCAACAACATTTCTTCCATTTGCAAACGTCTTGCACTAATATCATTCATGATCATCAGGCCGGCAATATATTCATCTGCTTCCGCAGCTTTTATATTTCTTCCATGTTTACCAATTACTATTGCGGCTTCCAATTCAAAATCTAATTTTTCAAAATGGTCCGGCATACAACGAACAGGACCGGGGCCGGTAATACTATGATGATTGGTAAAATAAAAGATGGGGTATTGGTCAAACTCTGCGATCATATCTACTTTTCTGTTTTTTCTGGCTGCTGCTACATGCTGACGAAAAGCATAGCCATCACGACAAGATGTAGGAAAGGGAACCGGTGCCAGTAATTGTACATCTTTTAATGGAACCGCTCTGTTGCTGGTTCTTGTTCCTTCCTTCAGCAATAATTCGCCGGCCTGTGCTATAGGAAAATATTCTTCCCAGTAGTTTAAGAAAAGGTTCATACTATTAGGAAGGTCGGGATGCAACACTTCCATATCATAGATCATATCATTAATTAAAATGCCTAGTTGTTCTCTTTCGTCTTTTAGGTAGGAAACTAATTTCATGTGAATATTTTTATTTTTTTGGCCACATGTTATTCGCCTTTAAAAGTCAATATTGGCAATATTGTCTATTTGTGGCTCATTGCATATAACACTTTTTGCAGAGATGCGAAGTTAGCGAGGTTGTTTGTAAATTGCTGGAATGAAAAAATGGTTTTTTATTTTTCTATTACCGATATTGGCTTTTACAAACAAAGAAGAGCCAACAAGCTGGATTCGAATTAACCAATTAGGCTATACGCCGGGCGGAGTGAAAGTGGCGATATGGTGCAGTAAGCAAGAGTCAGCCCTTCGACAAGCTCAGGATTTCCATTGGGAATTAGTAGATGCTGTTTCAAAAAAAATTGTTGCTAGTGGGAAAACGGGGAAAGCATTTAGTGCTTACGGCCCTTTCAAACAAACATACCGTCTCAATTTTTCTACTTTCAATAAATCAGGCCGATACTATTTACAGGCAGGTGGTGCCACATCACCGGAATTTACAATTGGGGATGATGTATATAAAGGAGCTGCAGATTTTTGTTTGCGTTATATGCGGCAGCAAAGAACCGGTTTCAATCCTTATTTAAAAGATAGTTGCCATACACATGATGGCTATGTTTTGTACGGAGAAAAAGCAGGTATTAAAGACAGTACTAAAATTGATGTAGTAGGCGGTTGGCATGATGCATCTGATTATTTACAATACTCTACCACATCAGCTAATGCAACGTATCATTTGCTGATGGCTTACCGGGATTTCCCCAACGTATTTACGGACGAAAAGCAAGCCAATGGTTTGGATGGGAAAAATGGCATGGCCGATGTATTGGATGAAGCAAAATGGGGATTGGATTGGTTATTAAAAATGCATCCAAAACCAGATTGGATGTTTAACCAGATTGCTGATGACCGGGACCATATCAGTATGCGTATACCAAAACTCGATAGCCAATATGGAAGAGGATATGAACGACCTGTTTATTTTGTAAGTGGTGAACCGCAACAGCGGGGAAAGTTTATGAATAATACAACGGGAACGAGTTCAACAGCCGGGAAGTTTGCAAGTGCATTTGCGTTGGGGTCATTAATTTATAAGCCTATCAACAGAAAGTTTTCTGACAAATTAATTGATAAGGCATCAACCTCATTAAGTTTTGGACTTGATAAGAAAGGAACTAGTCAAACGGCTTCAGTAAAATCACCTTATATATATGCAGAGGATAATTGGGCAGATGATTTAGAATTAGCAGGCGCTGCATTGGGATATTATTACGATAATCATACTAAAAATTATAAAAAATTACTAGGACACCCGAAAGGCCCACCATCTTTTTATGAATTAGCATTTGCTATGTCGAAGAAGGAACCTATTACTCCATGGCTTGGCTCCGATACTGCCAAACATTATCAATGGTACCCATTTATCAACATCGGTCATTATGAATTGGCAAAACAATTAAAAGATAAAAGACGAGATACCCTTATTGGTTATTACAAAGAAGGCATTGAAAGAGTCTGGAACAAAGCCCAACAAAATGCATTCTACCGTGGAGTTCCATTTATCTGGTGCAGTAATAATCTCACCACCTCATTTGCTATTCAATGTTATTGGTATAGAGAATTAACTGGCGATAAACAATTCGCAGAATTAGAACAAGCAAATTTTGATTGGCTCTTCGGTTGCAATCCCTGGGGTACCAGTATGGTATATGGACTTCCATCTTGGGGCGATACTCCTGTTGATCCACACTCTGCATTCACTCACATAAAAAAATATCCTATTGATGGCGGCTTAGTGGATGGCCCGGTGTATGGAAGTATTTATAATAATCTTATCGGCATTAAATTATATGAACCGGACGAGTATGCAGCTTTTCAAAGCAATCTTGCAGTGTACCATGATGACTATGGTGATTACAGTACCAACGAACCCACCATGGATGGAACAGCATCATTAATTTATTTGCTGGCTGCGAAGGAGGCGGAAGCCAAACCAAAAAAGAAATAGCCTCCGGTTCAGGAGGCCTTAGTTACAGTCATGGTGCTATAATTCGTGGCGATAGTACACAAAAAAATATTGCATTAGTTTTTACCGGACATGAATATGGAGAGGGCAGTGGTTTTATTGCCGAAACATTGGACGAAGAGAAAATAAAAGCTTCTTTTTTTCTTACCGGTAGATTTTATCGAAACAACAATTTTAAAAAACCGATTCAGCAACTTAAAAAGAATGGAAATTATTTAGGTGCACACTCCGATCAGCATTTGTTGTATTGTGATTGGAGTAAACGGGATAGCTTGTTGGTAACAAAAAAGCAATTTAGTTTTGACCTGGCCGATAATTATACCAGCATGGCAAGACGGGGTGTTGCAGTTAAAAAGTCTACTTATTTTTTGCCACCTTATGAATGGTTTAATGATACTATTGCTGTCTGGACAAAAGACCTGAAACTACAATTGATCAATTTTACTCCCGGCACTCTCAGTCACGCAGATTACACAACAAGCAAAGACAAAAACTACCGCAGCAGCGAAACAATTTTCAACTCCATAATGAATTATGAAAAACAAAAACCTGCCGGATTAAATGGTTTTATCCTGTTAATGCATATAGGAGCCGGACCGGATAGACAGGATAAGTTTTATAAATACCTGCCCCGCCTGATAAGGGAATTAAAAGCTAAAGGCTATCATTTTCAAAGAGTTGACGAACTTTTAAATCTTTAACGAACCCTGAACTCTGAACCCCTAACTCAAAACTTTCCTTTTCTTATCTTTGCCGCATGGAATTCGAGAAAATTCATAATAAAGGTCAGGCGCAGCTTTTCAAGAACCCCTACCTTGAAATGTTGACCAAAACACATCCATTGGTGATTTGGGGAATGTATACCCCAGTTATGATTTACATGGCGTATTATAGTGGCACCTTAGGTTTCACTACCGGACGAATTGCCCTTACTTTTTTGGGCGGTATGTTCTTCTGGACTTTTTTTGAATATTTAGCACACCGTTTTTTGTTTCATATGATTGCCAATAGCGGCAGAGCTAAAAAATTTATTTACACCTTACACGGTAACCATCATCATTATCCAAGAGATAAGCAGCGGTTGTTTATGCCGCCGGTTCCAAGTCTTATTCTTTCATCTTCCATTTTTGGGTTGATGTATTTACTGATAGGAACCAAGGCGTTTATGTTTTTTCCGGGTTTCTTATTAGGCTATTTAATGTATGGCACCATGCACTATGCTATTCATGCCTGGAACCCGCCATTTAAATGGATGAAAGGGCTTTGGAGAAATCACCATCTGCATCATTACAAGAACGAACACAATGGTTACGGCGTTAGTTCTACTATCTGGGATCATGTTTTCGGAACCATGTTTGATTTGAATAAAGAGAAAGAAGACAAAGAGAAGGTGAAAGAGTTGATGTTTGAAAAGAAAGAGAAGAAATAAATTCGAAGTACGATATACGAAATAAGAAGGCTCTGTTTTTAACAGAGTCTTTTTATTTTTTATATACTCAGACTTTTACATCCCCTCCTTGGAGGGGTGAAGAGTTTTCTTATAAAATTATTTTTAAAAGGGTGGGTTTTGAAAACTACTGGTAGCTAAATACAATTCTGTAAGTTTGATACTTGATTTTAAAATATGAGAAAACATATTCTTCATTTTTTGCTTTTAGTTACAATTGTGTTTGCAGCTTGTAAGTCTGGTAAGAAAGATGAGCAGCAAATTGCCTCATTTCTTTCAGCGAAAGAGGCAATACAGCTAAATCAACTTATTTATAAAGACAGTAGCCGGGTTGCTTTTGCAAAGTATGCCCCTGCTTACGAAGTAGTTTTTGTGCCTAAGCCTGTAAATGGAAATTATGCCATCATTGCAAAAAGTAAATCCGCTAATCAATATGCATTGGTAATAAGAGGCTCAGTTATTGAATTTAGTAATGAAGGGTTTCAAAATTTTATTCTGCAAGATTTTAATATTTTTAAGATCAAACCCTGGAATTATACGGACAGTGTAAAAGAAGCCTATGTTAGTAATGGTGCATGGATTGGCTTTCAAAATTTGTTATTGCTGCGAGATATACAAACAGGATTGAACATTAAAGAATTTATTGAAAAGAAAGTAGAGAACAATGCAAGTATGGTTATTACCGGGCATAGCCTTGGAGGCAACCTCGCCTATCCTTTAGCTGGATATTTAAAAAAAGAGTTACCTGTTGGCAAAAAAGAAAATCTTCAACTCATCACTTTTGGTGCACCGGCTGCGGGTAATGCAGCGTTTGTGCAGGATATTGAAGAAAAGTTTCCAACGGCTGAAAGATATACAGGCAGTAAAGACATTGCTTCTATGTTTCCCAATTTGGAAAGTATAGGAAAAGTGGCGAAAGCAATTGGTTTAGATAGTGTATTGCAACTGGGAAAGATGAATATATATGGCGTTGATTCTGATAACTTGCTTTCAATTGCTAACCTGGTGCTGGAAAAAACAAATGTGATCAATAAGACCAATAAATATGTGCAGAGTGAAAAACATCTGCGACAACTGACAGAAAAGGAATTGCCGTATTCCGCAACGCCGCTGTCTGTAGAGGAAATTTTTAACAGGGCATACCAATGTCACAAAGTGGATATGTATGCAGAGTTGTTTGGTGTTCCGTCTTTAAAAGAAGATTAATATATTACTGAAGAGGTAAAGACTACCATTTATTTTCTTCATCAATATCGTTATCCTGCTGGCTAAATTGTTGGCGGGATTTTATTTTTTGTGCCTGACGTTCAATCATCAGGTTGGCAATAAGCAAACCAGCATCTGTACCGGGATTGTCTTTCAATAATAATTTTAATTTTGTTTCATTCACATCCATCCGATAGAGGATCGATATCAATTTATCGAAATTGGTGGCGACCAATTCATTTACTGCACTAATCAATAATTGTTTATTGAAAGAATAGTCATCGTCTCGCAGCGCTATGCTCATTTCTTTTGCTACTGCATTGATAATTTGTTCTTGTTCCATATTAATGTTTGGATTGCTCTATAAAATTACATACTTCGTGATGCAATATTGAAATTTACTGTCAATGATATTCTAGACCGGAATAATAATATTCAGACAGCTCCTAATAGAAATATGATCACCATATCACAAGAAATTATTCTTCGAGGATACTTTTTTGCAACGTTTACCTATAATGTGAGACCAGCAGAGGTAAAGAAAAAAGTTGGTGGAAGAGATAGGTTGTTTATGTTCTAATACTTCTCTATCACTCCAAGGCTGAATAAGGCGAAATCATATTTTACCGGATCGTCTTTATCAAATTTTTTTAATTGTTCGGTTAGTTCCAAAGCAGTTTGCCAATCTGTTTGCTTCCGGGTTATTAAATTAAATCGCCGGGCAACTCTTGCTACATGCAGATCAATCGGGCAAATAAGTTGAGAAGGTGAAATGTTTTTCCAAATACCAAAGTCAACTCCTTTATCATCTTGCCTCACCATCCAGCGGAGATACATATTTAACCGCTTGCAGGCCGATTGTCTGGCTGGTGTTGCAATATGTTTTCTAGTTCTTTCAGGAGTATGTTCGAGAGAAAAGAAATAATTATGAAAGCCAGTCAGCATTTCTTCCATAGATTTACCATGCATAGTAAATGCTGTTTCAAGGCTTTTATGCTTGCTATAATGTGCTTGCAGGAAACTTATAAAATATAACAGATCGGTTGTATTAAATGTGCGGTGTTTAAATTTCATTAATCGCTTTAATGCAGCGGTAGTAGGGTTCATGCAAAAATCATAGGGTGCATTATCCATTAACTGCATTAACTCGGTCGACTTATTGATGATAGTAGTACGATTTCCCCATGCAAAAATGGCGGCAAATAAACCGGCAATTTCTATATCCTGTTTCTTAGAAAATTGATGCGGTACCGAAATAGGATCTTCTTTAATAAATGAGGGATGATTGTATTCATCAACTTTGCTATTCAAGAAATCTGGCAATAATTTCGGATCTGTCATGCTTCTGCAAATCTCTTTCAAAATTTTTTCTGAAAAGAAGCAAAGTTGCAGGAAATTATTATGGCGGAATATTTTTCTTGCAAACACGCAAAGTCACTACTAAAACCATGAAGCGTTCCATTCTGTGACTTTGCGTCTTTACGAGATTTTTTATTTTGGTATCACCGCACCACTTCCTGTGATGTTAGTTGTAATTACAGGAGTTCCCCTATAATATACATTTCCACTTCCGGTAATTTTTACTTTTAGCTGGTTGTTAGCAGTAATTTCTGTGTTTCCACTTCCCGAAATTGTTGCATCTGCTTTATCGGCTACCAGGTTTAACGCATAAATATTTCCGCTTCCTTCTATTTTGGAAGTGAAATTTTGGGTGGTGCCGCTACTGAAATTAATATTTCCTGAACCTGCAATATTTGCAGTAAAATCGGTGTTACCACCAAAAGCCCCACTGGTGGTAATGTTTCCTGAACCGAACAAGCTAAGACCGTTTAATACCGGCAAGGTGATAAATACCTCGGTATTGTCATTCTTTACATTCACATTTTGTTTGTAGCCTAGTTGAAGGGTGTTATTGACCAGCTTAGTTTCATAATAAGGCAGCAGATTACTATAGCCCTTTACCTCTACTTTAAAAGCAACTCCCTGGTTAATGTACACATTCGTACTTCCCGATGCAGTTATAGCCGTAAAATTGTTGATAGCTCTTGTCTCAGTAATAGTAGAGCCATTTCCTGAAATCCGTTCTTTAGAGCAAGATAATAGTGACAATGTGGCGCTGATAACTACAATTGATAATCCTCTTTTCATAAAAATGGTTTAATAGTTTAAATAAATAATTTCATAGGTATAACGCAAAACTATAACCATTAAAAAAGGATTTTTGCCCCAAGGGTGGAGACTAAAGCATGAATGACGAAGAAAAAAGGGTGAAGTATTAAAACTTCCATCTGAAAACCCTGAAAAAGCTGGAGAGGCCTACTTGTTAAGCCACTCTTTAAAGGCGGGAGCCCTTTTCTGGCTGATGATTACACTGTCGTTATGTTCTGGAATGAGATGAACTTCGAGTTTTCCGTTGTCTTCGTTCGTGAAATAATGACAGGCTTTCAGGTTAATAATGAATTGCCGGTTGGCACGGAAGAAAAGGGTTTCTTCCAATAGTTTCATCAATTCGTCCAGTGAGTGATTTAATAAATATGTTTCCGATTGAAAGGTTTTCAGGGTGGTGTAATTCCCATCTTTAAAAAAATAGGCGATAGTTTCAACTGGAATGGGGATATTCTTATTGCCCGACACAGCTACCAGAATTTTTATTTTAGTGGTACTGCTACTTTCCGTAAAATCTGTTTCCTCTTCTTTTATATCCGCAATCATTTTTTCATGCAAGGTGGGTATTACATCCGAGCCGGTTTTAACATTCTGCAGCGTAAATAATTGTTCTTTAAGTGACAACAATTCCCGGTTACTCTTTTTACTTTCCCGGTAAAAGAAATAACCAACATACACAACGTTCCAGAAAAGAATAAATAAGACAGCAATCGGAAACTCAGTATAAAAAAATTGAACTTCTTCTTTTTTAAAACCAAGCAACACTATAAGATAAGTGTACATGAAGGCCAGTACAAAAATGGCCGGAATGGCAACAGCGGCTATTATCTGATACAATAGCCGGGTAGTAAAATATTTATTCCATGCATATTGCTCATCGAGATAAGCCGTAATAATATTTACAGCAGAAGTGGTAATGAAAGTAAGAGCAAAGCCGGCCAGCACATCCGCAACAAAGTATTTCCCTTTTACAATATCACTGATTGAATCACTTCCCAAAAAAACAAAAAAGAAAGCCAATAATACAGACACACCTAGTCGCAACCAAAAGTCACGGTATGGAGAAAACTTTGGCATTATCCAATTGCCTTTTTCAGATCGTCAATTAAATCATCAGCATCTTCGATACCTACACTCAGGCGAATCAATGAATCACTCAAACCATTTTTTATCCTTTCTTCTCTTGGTATAGACGCATGTGTCATTGAGGCCGGGTGGTTGATTAATGACTCAACTCCGCCCAAACTTTCAGCCAATGAGAATAAATGTGTAGAGGATAAAACTCTTTTTGCTTCATCAACACTATCATTTTTTAGTTCAAATGAGATCATACCCCCAAAATCCCGCATTTGTTTTTTTGCAATGGCATGACCGGGATGGTCTTCAAAACCCGGCCAATATACCTTGCCTACTTTAGGATGGTTACGTAACCAGCTAGCAATAATTTTTCCGTTTTCACAATGGGCTTTCATTCTCACACCCAATGTTTTTATTCCTCTTAATACTAAAAAACAATCCATTGGTCCGGGCACAGCACCACAGCTTTTTTGTATGAAGTATAATTTTTCTCTAAGGTCGGGATCATTCATCACCAGGCAACCTTGTATAACATCACTATGCCCACCGAGGTATTTAGTAACCGAATGCATTACGATATCAGCACCGAGGTCAAGTGGATTTTGTAGATAAGGAGAAGCAAAAGTATTGTCTACACATACCAAAATATTTTGCTTTTTAGCCAGTGCTGACACCGCTTCAATATCGCAAATGTTCATCAATGGGTTGGTAGGTGTTTCCAGCCAGATCAGTTTTGTATTGCTGTTGATGTAGGAGCTGATATTTTCAACACTATGCATGTCAACATAATGAAATTTGATTCCAAATTTTTCAAATACCTTGGTAAAGAGGCGATAAGTGCCGCCGTACATATCATTGCCACAAATTACTTCATCACCCGGGCCTAATAATTTTATTACGGCATCCGTAGCTGCTACACCGCTGCTGAAAGCCAGGCCAAATTTTCCGTTCTCAATTATAGCCAATGCTTCTTCCAATGCTTTTCGGGTTGGGTTTTGGCTACGGGCATATTCAAAGCCTTTATTTTTTCCGGGAGCTTCCTGCACATAGGTAGAAGTCTGGTAAATTGGTGTCATAATAGCACCGGTAGAGGGATCAGGTGTTGCGCCAGCATGTATAAATTTTGTAGCAAGTTTCATTTTGTAAATATTGAGTTACAAAGATGTGAAATATAAGGCAGAATCACCTTATACATTTATGCCGTTCATCCACGATAAAAAGTCTTTAACAACTGCTTAGCATTAAATAAAATCAGGGTTCAGTATTCAAAATTTTCCTTTGAGACAGCCTTTTCTACCATTCGGTAGTATTTATCATTTTAATTTTTTTTCTAGCCTTTGCCAATCGTACCAAATTGCTTGTAAACAGTTATACATGATAGTAGCTTTTCATTACTATTTTTTAATCAACTTAAAGTATTTAGCCATGAAAAAAGTATTCTACCTCGCAGTAATGTTGGTAAGTCTATCAGCAGCTGCCGCAGATCCTCCGGAAATAAGTGAGAAAGTAATCAAAGCATTTAATGAAACATTTACAGAAGCAGAAAATGTAAGCTGGCAAGAACTCGATAATAGCTGTCAGGCAGACTTTAAAGTAAGCGAAATGAGGGTAAGAGCCACGTATGATAATGATGGAAATTTATTAAGTACAACCAAATATTATGATGAAAAGAGTTTGCCATCAAATATTCTTGCTAAACTAAAAGTAAAATATGCTGGTAAGCAAATTGTTGGAGTAACTGAAGTAATGACGGAGAGTGATATTACTTATCATATCGTATTAAAAGATGAAAAGAACTGGTATTGGGTTGAATCATCACCATATGCTGCACTTACATTGACACAGAAGCTAAAACGAGGCGAGCCGAGATCATCTGGCTTTTAGCGAAATGGTTATTCCTCGCAAAGACTCTAAACCGCAATGTTAAAAGTAATTTTTTGCGTCGTGGGGTCTTTGCGGGATAATATTAAATAAATGCAGCAGCAGACAAATATCGCCAATCAAAATTATCAGCTTCATGTGAAGCCATTGGTTTGATTGGCTTATTCATAGCAGCTTCATTTAAAATTCTCTCCGCAACTAATTTTTTTCTTGCTTCCTGTATAGCTTCCTGTACCTGTTTATTACTCATCCAGCTTTTTTGGGGCGGTTCAAAGCCTACTTTTTCTTTTCGCCAAACGATAGCTTCAGGGAGTTTGCCTTTCATGGTTTCCCGGAGTATCCATTTGGTCCAGCCGTTGCGTATTTTAAAATTCGCAGGTAAAGAAAAAATAAACTCTACTAATTCATGCGAAAGAAATGGCAATCGTACTTCTCTGCCATGGGCCATTGAGTTTCTATCGGCATAGCGAAGTAACTCTTCTAATCCATGCACACAAGTATTAAAATGCAATACACCGTTTAAAGTAAAATGCTCCGGTGTTGTATAGTATGCTTCTTTGCTTTGTAGTTTTACAAAATCTTTGGTGAAGTCTTCGTGTCGGATAGCTTTTAATAGATACTGATTTTCCATGGCAACAGTAGCTACAGCCGGAAAATAAGCAGCCACCATATTTTTAAAATCAAATTTTTCTTTTATCCCTAATTCTTTGGAAGCTTTCAGTTCTTTGCTGCGAAATAATTTCCTGTTGCGAAATAATTCTTGCCAGTACCATTTGTAATATTTACTATAACCAGCTAATGTTTCATCCGCACCTTGTCCGTCTAATAAAACTTTTACATTCTGCTGTTTTGCTAGTTCATAAACTTTGTATTGTACGTAAATGCTGGCAGAGCCAAAAGGTTCTTCCTGATGCTGGCATAAGTTGTTCCAATCAGCCAGTAAATCATTTGAAGAAAGACTTACCGTATGTTGCTGCAGCTTGTACTGGTTCACTACTTGTTGAGAATATGAAAACTCATCTTTTTCAAAGCCAGGAAAAATGGCTGTAAAAGCTTGGGGGTGGTAAGGCAGATATTTTGCATCAATTATAGCCGCTATAACAGAAGAACTATCCAATCCGCCGCTTAACGAAGTGCCAATAGAAACATCACTTCTTAATCTTCTTTTTATGGATGTTGCGAACAGATTGCCAAACTGCTCCATAGCATCAACATCTGTTATTTTTTTATTTTGCTTTTCAGGATCAATATGCCAGTATTGTTCAATATTTAATTCTTTTTCTTGCAACGAATAATATAAACATGAAGCAGGTGGTAGCTTTTGAATATTCTCATAAAATGTTTCTTCGAGTTTTGCCGGATTATCGGTGTACCCGATAGTGATAAAATTGAATAGCATTTTCTGGTTGGCTATTTTCTCTACTCCTGCCGCCCATAAAGCTTTCATTTCAGATGCAAATACTAATTGCTTTCCATCAAAATAATAGAAGAAGGGCTTTTCGCCAAACCGGTCTCTTGCTGCAAAAAGTTGTTGTTCTTTTACATCCCAAATGGCAAAGGCAAACATACCGTCAAAATGATCGACACATTCATCTTGCCAGCAATCGTATGCAGCTACAATTACTTCGGTATCGGTTTGTGATTGGAAGCGATAGCCTTTTTGATAAAGTGTTTCTTTTAGTTCTACATAGTTATAAATTTCACCGTTATGGATAATCGTATAGCGATTCATGTACAGCATTGGTTGCTGCCCTGCCGTAGTTAAATCAATAATGGAAAGTCTGCGATGGCCGAGTAAAACATTATTCGCTTCGTTGTGCCACAATCCTTCTCCATCTGGCCCACGATGAGCCAGAGCATCTGTCATTTTTTTCAGATGGACTAAGCCTCGTTCATTGGGATTTGATTGTATTATACCAGCAATGCCACACATGTTGTAAATATCCGTAATAGTTTCGGGTTTTTTATTGCTGGTTTTGAGTGGCCGTTACTTACTGCATAATGTACAGAAAGATGAACGGAGCGTCCCAACAGACGATGCCTTGAAAAACTATCGCTGGAAAAATAATTGTCTAGAAATTAATGGGCAATCTTGCTTCCACATTATCCCATGCCATTAGTAGCTCTACCACTTCGGCTTTCTTTTCAAAAATCATGGTGAAGTATTCAATACGTTGCTTTGTTTTGATGGCAGGAACTACAAAACTTGCCACATCTTTTGAAACATCATGATGGAGGCCCCAGCTATCCGTATTGGAATTTAAAATAATGACCCATGTATCTGGTTTGGGAATACAATAAATAATGTATCGCCCCGCTTTAACTATTTTGCCCTGTATAGTCGCATCGCTATATAATTGTAACTCCGAAGACTCATTAGCACCCAGCCTCCAGGCAGTATCATATTTTAAAATAGCAGGAAATAGTGGCCGGCCTTGCAAATGCGGACGACTATATACGACCCGGGCTTTTGGAACTGGCGACCCGGGATTAGCCATTTTTATTTTTGGATAATCTGGTGGATAATAACTCATGTCCATTGGTGAAAGATCCACCGGTGCATATGGATTTAATGCATTTTCTGGTTGAATTATAGCAGCACTATCTTTTGCATGCACCGTGGTAGCAGGTGTAGTTGTCTTTTCATCCTTGCTTTTACAAGAGGACGAAAAAAACAAAACCCATAAAAATGATAAAGCAGTAATTGATATTTTCATCGTAGGTCTTTATGGTTTATTTGCTGCCACCATCCATTTAAAATGATATGGGTAGTGATGCTTTGATATAATCCCAGGCAATAACAAGGTTAAAGCCCAAAGTGGTTTTTTCGAATGACATCGCTAATGACTCAAGTGATGCATCTGTTTTTTGTACTGGTATGGTTGTTCTTACTATATCTTTTTTTACATCATACTTGAAAGAACCCCAGGTGTCGGTGTCTGAATTCAGGATCATCGTCCAGCTATCTTCATTAGCTATGGCATATAACGTATAGCGACCTTTGGAAATTTTCTTACCACCAATTTTTACATTCTTGTAAAACTCTATTTCGGTGGCTTCGTTGGCTCCTAGTCTCCATAGTTCGCCATATTTAACCAACCCGCCAAAAATGGGTCTGTTTGTTTTTTGAGGACGGCTGTAAATTACTCTTGCTACAACTGGTTCTGTTATTTTATCCTGTATTTTCAAAACAGGATAGTTGTTGGGGTAATAACTCATGTCCATCGGCGATTTATCAATCGGAGGCATGGAACTGTTTTGCGCCAGCAGGCAAATAAAAAATAGTTGAAAGAGAATAACCAGTGAGATAGCTTTTTTCATGTGTTAAGGTGTATTTGCAAAAATAAATGATTTGTTTATGAGGCTTGCACCATATTATTACATATTCCCGGCAGTATTGTTTTGGAGAAGCTCAAATTGCTTTTTGGCAAAAGGCTTAAGGTCAGCCCAAAAATGACGGTAACAGCGCTGTAAAAGTTGGTAGTGTTGTTCAAATAAAGAAAAAGCAGTATCACTTTCGGTTAAATAGGTTGCCCTTCTTACTACACCGCCCAGGCTTTTTTCAACTCCCCAAAGGGTTCGGTAATTATACAGCCAGTTATGCTGTTTCATATACGGAAAGCTGCTAGCAAACTTTTCAGGCAAATGTGCCGTATAATCATCAAGTGTATTGTACACCTGCTTCGAAAAATCAAGTAATGACTCTTCAGAAAATTCATTGGCATCCGTTGCCAAAAAATGATCATATACTACATCAACGAAGGCGCCGCTATAAAGGCGGTAAGCTGGCCTGAAAATTTCTTTTGCTTCTTTAGTGGCAGCATGTTCATCAGTAAATGTATCAATAGCCCGGTGAAGAGATATTCCTTTTTGTACTTCTTCGGGGTACTCAAATTTCTTTTTGCCTTTTACATAATCGCTGATCATATTACCGGTAAGTATGCCGGGTTGATTAAAAGACAAGTATGCATGAGCCAGGTAGTTCATGCAATAAAGTTATATCAAACCCGGGTAACGTTAATTTGCTAATACGAACGAACCCGGATAAAAGTTACAACACACTCATTGATTTTCTTTTTGGCTTTTATATAGCTTGTAGGAGTAAACGCAGGGAATTATTGTTATTACGGTCATTACCACAAAAAAGATAATGATTGAAATAGTAGTTGGTAAAAAAAGACAAATAGCAGCAAGAAACAATCCACCTGCAAACCAAAGTTTTCCTGCAAGAGCATGAGTTTTTCTCCAGTTATCTGCATTTTCCAATGTCCACGGAAGCCGAAGACCTGCAAAATAATTGGGTTTAAGGTTAGGGAGATAATTGCCAATGACTGCAAATAACAATCCTGTTCCGCTAAATATTATTCCGGCGTCTAATTTAATATTGCCTTGAGTACTGCTATGAATTATAAGCGATAAAAGCGCAGACATAAAAATTACAACGGCAAATGCTATCCTGCGTAATCGGTCTTTATTATCAGCGGCATATTTTTTAGGATCAACACGATAAATATTAGTAAGGAGAAAATATACAAGAATATTTACCCCGATAAGAATAGCTGTAAGGCCAATCAATTCATTCTTACTTCCAAAGCGATCCGGATTGCCTTGTAAATCATAATGCATGGCAACTGTATCCGGTAAGCGGTTCCAAATAATGGCTAAATAAATAGCAGGGGCTAAAATAAAAAGCCAGACTAGTTTTGAAATAATATTGTTCATGTGCTTACTTTTTTTTCGTTTTAAACTGCATGAGCCATTTTAAAATATCATCCACAACGGTTGTATTTAATGAATAATAAACGTACTGCCCTTCTTTTTCGGCTATTACCAGTTTGGCCTGCTTCAGCAAATCAAGGTGGTGTGATATACTGGGGAACGACATATTAAACTGGTCAGCTATTTCCCCCGCTGTCATATCCTTTTGTTGCAGCAATTGCAATATCTCCCGCCGGGTAGGATCATTTAAGGCTTTAAATACACTGTTCATTAGTGGCGGCTAGTTATATATTTAGACAAATGTCTAAATATTATTTCATATTTCCAAATTGTAAAGGAATCGTTAAGCAGTACAATGAAACGGATAAGTGGTATTTAAAAATGGCAGGCGGCACTCATTCAATACCCTCTGTTAACAGCAGTTAACATAGCACTCCATTAATCACAATTGGCTTGTAGTGGGGTGTAACCTAATCTACATTTGTACCGTCACACAGAGCAAATAAACAAAAATCAATTAGTAACCTTAACCTTTCAATTAATAATTATGAAAAAGATAATGATGACACTGGCAATCGCTTTAACCACTGTATGTGCATTTGCCAGCGAAGAAAAAGTTGCTCCTAAAGTATTAAAGGCTTTTAATACAGAATTTTCAACCGCTAAAGATGTAGAATGGTCAATTGGAGAAGATCAATATACAGCGACATTTAATTATAATGGAGCTTATGTTTTTGCCTATTATAATGAGGAAGGGGATTTGCTGGGACTTACCCGCAATTTAACTCCTGACGCATTGTCGATGACCTTGCAAAATAGCCTGAAGAAAAACTACAGCGATTTTTGGGTGAGTGATTTATTTGAAGTGGCCAAAAATGGTGGAACAGATTATTATATCACCCTGGAAAATGCAGACAAGAAAATTGTATTACATGCAGCTGGTGGTAAAGATTGGGAAGTGTATAAAAAAGTAAGAAAAGCTTAAGCATAGTTTTGGTGTGTGGTAAATTAGCCCCGTTCTTCAGCAGAGAAGACGGGGCTTTACTTTTTTTACAAAACCTTACTTTTGCATTTCATTCCGCATTGTCTCACTCTATTGTGATCTGAAGGCGATTTAAAAACAGTTGTAAAATGAACAAAGGACCTGTTTCACAATTTATCGAACACCATTACCGCCATTTTAATGCTGCCGCATTAATGGACGCAGCGAAAGGGTATGAAAAGCACTTGCTGGAAGGTGGCAAAATGATGGTTACACTTGCTGGTGCAATGAGTACTGGTGAGTTGGGCATTTCACTGGCCGAAATGATACGCCAGGGAAAAGTTGACATCATTAGTTGCACCGGTGCTAACCTGGAAGAAGATGTGATGAATTTGGTAGCCCACTCACATTATAAGAGAATTCCGAACTATCGTGACTTAACACCACAGGAAGAATGGGATCTGTTAGAGAATCATTATAACCGTGTTACGGATACTTGTATACCGGAAGAAGAAGCATTCCGCCGTTTACAAAAACATTTGGTAAAGCAATGGAAAGATGCTGAAGCAAAAGGCGAACGTTTTTTTCCGCATGAGTTTATTTACAAAACCATACAAAGCGGTGAGTTGAAACAATACTATGAAATAGATCCTAAAGACAGTTGGGTAGTAGCGGCTGCAGAAAAAAATATTCCGATTGTAGTACCCGGATGGGAAGACAGCACTACCGGAAATATTTTTGCCAGCTATGTAGTAAAAGGAGAATTACAGGCAAGCACCGTTAAAAACGGAATTGAATACATGGTATGGTTAACGGAGTGGTACCGCAACAATTCCGCTGGTAAGGGAGTTGGTTTTTTCCAGATCGGCGGTGGTATTGCAGGTGATTTTCCAATTTGCGTAGTACCCATGATGTACCAGGATTTGGAATGGCATGATGTACCTTTCTGGAGTTATTTCTGCCAGATAAGCGATAGTACTACTTCTTATGGTTCTTATTCCGGTGCAGTGCCCAACGAAAAAATTACCTGGGGAAAATTAGATATCAATACACCTAAGTTCATTGTAGAAAGCGATGCTACTATTGTGGCGCCATTGATTTTTGCATGGGTGTTGGGTTGGTAATTGACCAATAAGAGAAATAAAAAGGGTGGCTGCTTTTCGGCAATCACCTTTTTTTATTTTAATCCATTTTTAGCATCTTCCCATGCTTTAGCTGGCTTAATAGTACTAATAAGAGCTACTATAATTATTATTCTTACCCAAAATCCTTTATATATAGCCGGCTCTCCGTTCAATACAACTGCCATAACCCATAAAAGTAAATAAAGAATTAATCCGGTAATTACTGCCGTAAAGGGTTTTGTTCTTGTCCAAAAAGCAAGAGCAATGAAACTACCAACTTCAATAATGATAAAACCAATTATTAAGGGGGAAAAAGTGGTGCCGGGCCTACTTAACAGCATTATTTCGGCAAGAAGTAATAAACCTGCCGTAACAAATAACATATTTCGGGCTTTTTGAACGCCATCCTCATAGCGTTTTAGTTCTAGGTTCTTAATACCTTCATAATACTCCGCTATTTCATGTTTACTCTTTGCTTCATCGGTATTGTTATTTTGATTATCCATCATAATTACTTTACTAAAAGGTATTATTTTTTCTATAACTACCCAAGTAGTAAAAAACAAACCCCAGCCTGAGCCGGGGTTCTATATAAAGAAAGGTAGGGATCAAATGTTCGGTGGAAAAGGAAAGTAGTTTTCGTTTATAAGAACGGATTAGTAGAAGAAAGGGTTGCACAGTAGGGATAACTCATAAAAAAACCTTCCATTTCTGAAAGGTTTCTGTTTAAAAATTTATTAGAAGCCTTTCGGCTTTTCCAGTTTTATATCCCTTTTAAGCATTTCTTCTTTATTAGCCATTTCCATAGCGGTATAAAATACCAGCTGTGCCCGTTTGGCCATCATCGGGTAGTTTATTTTATCAGGCGTATCGGTTGGTTTGTGATAATCAGCATGTACTCCATTAAAATAGAAGATGATCGGAACGCCTTTTTCTGCAAAATTGTAATGGTCGCTGCGGAAATAAAAGCGGTTTGGATCGTTCGGGTCATTGTACTTACGATCCAGCTTCATTTTTACATAGGTTTTATTTACCTGGTCGGTAATAGGAGCCAGTTCGCTACTCAATTTATCATCTCCGATAATATATACATAGTTGGTTGAATCTTTATCCTTCAAATATTCTGTACCAATACGGCCAATCATGTCAATGTTCAGATCAACAGTTGTTTTATCTAATGGATAAACCGGGTTGTTGGCATAGTATTCACTTCCCCACAATCCTTTTTCTTCTCCGCTAACTGTTAAAAATAAAATACTTCTGCGTGGGCCTTTGCCAGCTTTTTTTGCATCTACAAAAGCTTGCGCCAGTTCAAGAATTCCGGTTGTTCCACTACCATCATCATCAGCACCATAATAAATAATACTGTCGCCTCTTTTACCCACATGGTCATAATGCGAAGACAATACTACATACTCATCTTTTTTATCGGTACCTTCTAATAGTCCTAATACGTTCGATACATAAGTAGTGCTGCTGGATTTTGCATAGCTCAAATCAATTTGTGCAGGATATGTTTTTGCCACCAATGTTCCGGCTTTTGCTTTATCAAAAAATGTTTTTGCATCTTCTCCCATTATTCCTGCCGCAACAGTAGCAGAAATATTAAAAGTTAGTGGTGATTGTCTTGCCGGATAACCACCACGCATACTCCAGTTGCTATTTTGCGGAGTAGCTCTTCTTGGAAAATTATTGTACACTATTAACACAGCTGCTGCACCTCTTTTAGAAGCGTTGGCTATTTTACCAACAGCAGATGCAGGAGATACTTGCCCACGAACTGCAGCCGGTGCTTTATAATCAGCTGGTGTGCCGTCTAAAATCAATACTAATTTTCCTGCAACATCAAGATTGGTATAATCATCCCGTTGATTGTCAGTAATACCATAGCCTGCAAAAACAGTTTCGGAAAAACGTATATCAGCAGTATAATTTGAATTAGCCGGTTGAAAATCTTTAAATGCTTCAAATGCATTTCCATTCACTTTTACAGATGAGCTTAATGTAGAGTCACGGTACAGCGGATAGTTTTGGCGATAGCTATCTTTATTGCCCGGCAATAATCCCAATGATTTAAAATGATCTTCAATATAATTGGCAGCTTTTTCTAAACCGGGTGAAGGAGTATCCCGGCCTTCCATTTCTTTACTGGCAATAATGTAAAGATGCTTCTTCATATCCTCTGCAGAAATACCACTCGCTACTTTTACTAATGCCTTATCTTTTTTTTGTGCCTGCACCAACAGCGGCGCAAACAATAGCATACATGCGACAAACTTTCTTACCATAAATAATAAAATTAATTGATGTGTGTTGTGGCTTTGCCACAAGTAAAAATAATGGCTTCTTGCCGGAACAATAGTTAAAAAAGGATAGTCGGTTTTATTTTAAGCGCAGGCTATTTTATCCACTCGTTTTTGGTGACGGCCACCTTCAAAATCGGTAGTTAAAAAAATACTGACCATTTTTTCCGCATCACCTTCCCGTACAAACCTTGCAGGTATGCAAAGTATATTGGCATTGTTATGTTCCCGGCATAGTTTGGCTAACTCTTCGCCCCAGCAAATAGCAGCACGGATGCCCTGGTGCTTATTGGCGGTAATAGCCACACCATTGGCACTGCCGCATAAAAGAATACCAAAAGCAGCTTCACCATTTTCCACAGCACTGGCAACGGGATGGGCAAAATCAGGATAATCAACCGAGTCTTTACTATAAGTGCCAAAATCTTTAAATGCAATTCCCTTGCCTTCCAAAAAAGAAATGAGTTCTTCTTTGTAATCAAACCCGGCATGATCACTGCCGATGGCGATAGGTTTGCTGAGATCAAATGATGAATGCATAATAGTTCAGAGTTTAGCGTTCGTTGTTGAGAGTGCATCACAAAATTACGGAACTTCCTACTCCCGACTAATGACTCCTGACTATTTTTAGCTCCATTCTTTCATTTCTTTTTCCTGTCTTTTATTGATACGAGAAGCAATTATAATACTTGCTTCAAATAAACCGTACAGTGGAATAGTTACAATTGTAAGACTGAATGGGTCGGTAGAAGGTGTAATAATAGCGGCAGCAATTAGAATAATTACAAAAGCATGGCGTCGGTATTTACGCAGGAAGCTGGCTTTTACAATGCCAATTTTTGCCAACACCATAACTAGCAATGGCATTTGAAATAATACACCAATTCCAACGGTAGTATAAATCAGGTTTTCCAGGTAATCGGAAAAAGAAGGCATGACGGTGATCTGTTCGCTCAGCTTATAATTAAAATAGAAGTTAACCATAAAAGGGGTGAGAATAAAATATCCAAACAAAACCCCGGTGAAGAAAAGAATTGACACCCAGAAAATAACACCCCTTGTTTTTTTCAATTCTTTTTCAGAAAGCGCCGGCTTCACAAACCGCCAGAATTCCCAGAAGATGTAGGGGAAGGCAACAATAAAACCACCAACGAATGCCAGTGTAAAGGATGAAATGAACTGCCCTGTCATTGTATTTTCCAGGAACTTTGCATTTACATCAGCAAAACAAAGTGTATCACCAATGCCTATATTATGTCCGAGGCTGCACAACCATTTTGCACTGATAAAATCACCCCGGGTAGGAGCAAATACAATATTGGTAACAATCTCACGGATAAAAGAAAAAACAAGAACAGCACCAATCAATACAGCAATCACAGAACGGATCACATGCCAGCGCAGATCCTCCAGGTGATCAATAAAAGACATTTCTGCCTTTGGGTCCTTATTTCGTTTACTGAAAAAATCGAGTAGTGCCATCAGTCTTCTTTAGAGAATCGCAAAGATAAGGGGGCTGCTAATAGCTCACAGCTAAAAGCTTATAGCCTGCCTTGTTATTTCAGCTTCTTCATTTTTACCATTTCAATTCTGGTATTGCTTACATGCATAATGTCAAATTCATAATCATCAATAATAATTCTTTCTTTTTGACGGGGAATAGTTTCATGATAATTAATAATATACCCCGACAAAGTTTCCGATTCATCTTCTCCAAAATCAAAACCATATTTCTGCTCCAGGTAATCAATCTCCAGCCGGCCGGAAAATATATATTCGTTTTCGGCCAGTTGTTTTTCTACAAACTCTTCGGTATCGTATTCATCTTGTATCTCACCAAAGAGTTCTTCCAGTACATCTTCCATAGTAATAATGCCGGCGGTGCCACCAAACTCATCTACCACCCAGGCAATACTTTTGCGTTCCCTGGAAAATTTGCTGATAAGATCCACCGCACTCATACTTTCTGGTACAGCAGGGATAGGTAATAAGATAGATTGTATAGAAGCCGGTTTTTTAAAAAGCTCTAGTTGGTGAACATAACCGATGATGTGGTCGATGTTTCCATCAAACACTACCAGTTTGCTTAGTTTGGTTTCTATAAATTTTTCTTTTAACTCTGTTATGGTTGCACGGCTATCAATACCTACAATTTCTTTGCGGGGCACCAAACATTGCCTGATTTTTACTTTCGGCAATTCCTGTGCATTCTCCATTAACTGCGTATTACGTTCCTGCCTTTCTTCACCATTGGTACGTTGAAAAAGATGCTTCAGGTCGCTGCGATTAAGAGGTTCTTTGTCTTTATCTAACCGGATATTAAAAACATATTTCAATATCCATTCGGATAAATTAATAAGTCCCGCAGCAATGGGGTAAAACATCTGGTAAAAAAAATCAATGATGTATGCCAGCCTGTTCAATAAAGAATTGCTCTTAGCCCGAAAAATGGCACGGGGTATAAACTCTGCAAATACTAATACAACAAAAGTGGCCAATGCTATTTCTACAATTATATGAACGAAGCCCGACTTCACTTTCAGGTAGTTCCATACAGGAGCCATTACAGCACTTATCTGCAAACCAAGAAAAACCAGGAAAAGATTAAACCCAATGAGTGTAGTACCTAAAAAACGGGCAGGCGTTTCTATAAACTTTGATAATAGTTGTATAGCCCCGCCGGCTTGTTTCTTTTTTATTTCAATGCTCAGGCGATTGGCACTGTAAAAAGCCATTTCAATGCCGGCAAAAAATCCCATTAGTAAAAGGGTAAGAATAAAAAAGAGTATCGTATTCCACTCAATCATGCGGTAAAGATAGAGAGGGGAGTGGAAAATGGAAAATGGTGAGTGGGGGTGTGCTATAAAAAGCAGCCACTTAGTTCTTTAGAAAGTCCCGAACCAGTTGCTCGGCTTCTTTACAGGCTCTTTCCAGGTTATCGTTGAGTACAATTTTATCGAACTGCTGTTTAAACGAAAGTTCATACGATGCCTTGCTAAGCCGGGCTTGCAGCGATTCAGGAGTCTCTGTACCTCTTGCCAGCAGTCTGCGTTCCAATTCTTCTATGGATGGAGGTTCAATAAATAAGGATAAAGAAGTAGTGGGAAATTGCTGTTGCACATGAATGCCGCCTTTTACATCCACATCCAGTAGCGGGGCTTTGTTCTGTTGCCAGATGCGTTGCAGTTCACTTTTTAGGGTGCCATAATATTTTCCTTCATACACCATTTCCCATTCTATAAATTCTTCCTGCTGTATTTTTTCCTGGAAAGCTTCTACACTGATAAAATAATAATCTACCCTGTCTATTTCATGATGGCGGGGCTGGCGGGTAGCGGCGGAAATAGAAAAACCCAGTTGCTCCGGCAGTGTTTGCAGTAAATGACGTGTAACCGATGTTTTACCGGCGCCTGATGGTGCTGCAATGATGATGAGTTTGTTTTGGTAAACAGCCATGTGCAAAGAAAGGGAAAATGAGAGAAAAATGAAACTTGCACAACGAGCCTGTACAACCTTTTTTTTGGGGTTGAATTAAGTGATTTTTTACACAGTTCATGTTAGGCGTAGTTAATCATGAATTAGCAACTCACCTTTTTTTCTCGCAGTAAAGTTGTCGCCCGATTTGTTTTTACGTAGAACTAGTCCTGCAACTGTTGGTTTAAATCTAGCTTTGTCGAACATTGTGATTAGCATTATTCCTTGCCAAGCATTTTCACCAAAATGCTCTGAGGCTTTAGAACTGTCTATGTAGGTTATTGATTTCACCTTTTTATCATCCAAAATTTCATTTACAAACTCTGCAACTTCTAAGCCTTTTATAATGTCAAGTTTATAAATATAGCTACCATTGACAATAAACAGTTGTGAATAAGCTTTTGTATTACGTCGCCCGTTTGCGGTAAATATCAAGTCTGCGACACTAAATTTCGCTGTGTCAGCAAGCACTTTTGTTTTTAAACTGTCTAAGAATACCTTCAGTCTGTCACCATAAATAATAGGGACATCGCCGCTGGCAGTATCTGTCGAAGCTTGTCCAGCAACCTTTGTACAAAAGGCAAAGAATAAAAATACTATGAGGGTTATTCGCATTGAGCTTAATTACGCCTAACATTTGTATTGCCGCATGTTCTTGTTCCAAATTTAATTAATTTTCAATGCCAAATGGAACAAATTGTAAGGATACAATACGTAAATACGAAACTGCAAATTGGGTTGGTAAATTGGCGGCAGGCCTGGCTATTATCAGTAAATCCCGCCATACAATTAACTACAGAAGTATATAAAGGCAAATTGGTGTTTCGGGTACCCGGCACATCTCAACGTATCAGTTATCAACGAATAAAAGAAGGATTAATAAAGAAGCAAATTATTATTCAGCTAGTGCCATTACCGTTTTAATTTCGACTTATCATTTATCCTTCAATCCTCTTTATCTCTGCTCCCAACTTTCTCAATCGTCCATCAATATCCTGGTAGCCTCTGTCTATCTGTTCAATGTTTTGGATAATACTTTTTCCATCGGCACTGAGTGCTGCAATTAATAAGGCTACTCCTGCACGGATGTCTGGACTGCTCATTGTAATGCCACGCAGTGCCTGTTCTCTTTCCAAACCAATTACTACAGCCCGGTGTGGATCGCACAGCACAATTCTTGCTCCCATATCAATCAGCTTGTCAACAAAAAATAAACGGCTCTCAAACATTTTTTGATGAATTAATACCGATCCTTTTGCCTGTATGGCTGTTACTAAAACAATACTTAAAAGATCAGGAGTAAAACCCGGCCATGGATGATCGTAGATCGTCATCACCGAACCATCTAAGAAAGTTTGTATCTCATAACTCTCTTGTGCTGGTATATGAATATCATCTCCATTAAAATTTAGTTGTATGCCTAACTGCTGAAATTTCTCCGGAATAATGCCGAGATGTTCTATACCGGCACCTTTAATGGTAATATCACTTTGCGTCATGGCAGCAAGACCAATAAAAGATCCTACTTCGATCATATCGGGCAGCATCCGATGTTCTGTTCCGCCGAGATAATCTACTCCTTCAATCGTTAGCATATTACTGCCAATGCCGGAGATGTTGGCTCCCATGCGGTTCAACATTTTACAGAGTTGTTGTAAGTAAGGTTCGCATGCAGCATTGTAAATAGTTGTAACTCCTTTGGCCATGGTAGCGGCCATTACAATATTAGCTGTGCCGGTTACAGATGGTTCATCCAGTAATAAATTAGTTCCATGAAGATTGGGTGCTTCCAAATGAAAGAATCCATCTTCATCATGATAAGTGAATGATGCACCTAGTTTTTCAAACCCGATGATATGTGTATCTAAACGTCGTCTCCCAATTTTATCACCACCGGGTTTTGGTATAAATGCTTTTTTAAATCTTGATAACATGGGTCCGGCAAACATCACGGAACCTCTTAGTTTGCCACTTTTTTTTCTGTATGCCTCGCTATGCAGGTAATCAATATTTACATTATCGGCTTTGAAAATACAAGTGTCACGACTACTGCGATCAATTGTTACATTCATTTCACCTAACAATTCTATCAGCAGGTTTACATCAATAATGTCGGGGATATTTGTAATAGTAACTTTTTCGGGAGTTAACAGTACGGCACTAATAATTTGCAACGCTTCGTTCTTAGCACCTTGCGGAATAATTTCGCCACTTAATTTTTTTCCTCCTCTTACTTCAAATGAATGCATGATATTGGTTGATTAGTTAATGGGGGTAATTAAGAAATTAGTTAATTGGGTATTGGTTAATCAGTAATCCCAAGTAAAAACTAAACTAGCTGACTAATTAACTTGTTTACAAAGTAAAACTAAAAGCTTGTAGCAATAAAAAATGGTTGACTAGAAAACCTAATCAACCATTTAGCTATTTTTTAAAAACTGTTCTAATATCTTTTCTTCTTGAAGTTGCCGCCACCGCCGCCGCCTCTGTTGTCACGGTGTCCGCCACCACCGCCACCTCTGTTATCTCTGCGTCCGCCACCACCGCCTCTGTTATCCCTGCGTCCGCCACCGCTTCTGTTGTCTCTTCCTTCCTGTTGTGGACGGAAAGCTTTTACATACGGCGTATTGGTAAAAGTTAACTGGCCGTTGGTAATAACGGATAGTTCGCTTTGTATTGCATCATCATGCACAATTTCTTTGTGCCAGTTATTGTATGCCAACTTCATATAATAAGCCACTGCGTTTGCAAAACCCAATTTCTTCTCAGGATTTTCTTCTTTCAGTGCTTTATCAATAATTACTTCTAAATTTTTTCCCAGATGAGAAAATCTTGGATGTCTTTTGGGGTAAGGAAGCGGATCAGGTCTTGCTTTTAACGATTCTCTTGTGGGAATCGGGTAAGGCGATTTTACATCCAACGTAAAATCGGAGATCAAAAAAAGATGATCCCAAAGTTTATGACGGAAATCTTCCACATTTTTTAAATGGGGGTTTAAAAACCCCATCAATTCAATAACAGCCTGGGCATTTCTTTGCCGGCGTTCCGGGTCTTCTATAGTCATAATATGCTCCACCATCTTCTGTACATGGCGGCCGTATTCCCGCATCGTCAGATGGTTTCTAGTCGTATTATACTCCATGTTTTCTAAATCCATTGCAACAAATGTAGGGAAGAGTTGCTGAGTTTGCAACTTCGCCAGGTTAAAGAAAAAAACGTAGCCTTATTTAAGGCCACGTTTATGCTATTTTAAAGGTGTTTGGAAGGGAAAAGAAAGGGGCCCCGAACCAAGGCCCCTTTTACAAGCCACCATCCTCTTCCACCTAAGAGGTCATTTAATGAAAAGTTGATTGACACGGGACAATTTGCTCGTTACATCTGTAAGCCTTAACCAATAAGTTCCTTGCTGTAAAGTACCTAGTTGATGATAGGATAAACCTGTAACCACCAGTTCTTTCTGCATCACTTTTTGTCCTTGTGTATTATAAACTTCAACTAATTTTTTTCCGCTCTCATTATTATCAAATTTGATACCAATAATGCCAGTTGATGGATTAGGATATACGTGGAAACCAGTATAAAGAGAATTTTTTAAATCAATAGTTCTTATATCACTAAAACGGGAATAACCGTTTGTATAAACCTGCCTGATTCTAAAAAAATGAACACCGGTATACGATGGTGATGCGGTATAAATAAATTTATAAACATTACTGTTTTCCGACATGTTTTTTGCTATTTGTCCAATATTGAAAAAATTACGACCATCTTTGCTTAACTCCACTTCATATCTATAATTAGTTTCCAAATCATCAAAAGCGCTCCATTTTAACTCCGCTGTATTATCTGATATTTTTGTGACAAAGAAATTGCGAATACTTAATGGAAGTGTAACAATAGGGCAGGTACAATATTCAAAATGAAAGTTTACCAATGCAGAAGTAAGTACGAGGGTGCTGCTGCTTCCACCGGTAATAGTAGCATTGGTTGATACGTTGATATCATAATTATAGGTAACACTATCATGCCCATAAAACTGAACAATGGTTGCTGAATCACTAATGGTTCTGCAAAGTTCTTCATTCAAAATAGTGTCATTTGCCATCGAATAAAAATCGGTGCCGGCACCAGGTATACCATCGTACGCGGTTAATATATTGCCCGGAGGTCCATACGTAAGATTAGCACTATTGGATAACGGTGTTCCAATACCTGGCCCCGTAATTTGATCATTTCTTGTATATACAAATGTGGCGGTTTGCGAAGAGGCTGCATAGTTCTGCATAGCCAGTGTGTCAATAATGCCCGTAATAGTTACACATAAACGAACACAAGTTACCATTCCATTAACCGGATCAAACTGCGGAAATTTTACCGGAATGGAAGTAGTACCGGTAGGAAAAGCAATGGTGGTATCAAACGCTGTAGAGCCGGGTGGATAGCCCATCGGACACTGTGCAGAACTCTTTGCATTAAAACTTAAAAGAAAAAAAATAAATGAGAAAGCTTTTGTATAAGTATATTTCATAGGATGCTGTTTTGGTTTTCACCTAGATTGGTATCATAAAATTAAATGAAGAAGCAGCCGTAATCAATTGTACAACTGCCCGATATTGTAAACCGTATTAAACGAATATCCACAGCAAATCTTCTTGCATAAGTTGCAGCAGTGATATGCAAAACAAGATGCGGCTGGTTAGTAAAACAAATTGGTAAATGTCAAAGCATATTTATTTTATTTACAGGAATACTTGTGTGGTTTTACTAAGAAAATAACGATAGCAACCAATACCTTTGCAGATACAGATGACAATTGCCGTTAACACAAGATTTTTACTGAAAAATTACCTGGAAGGATATGGGTATTTTATACAGGAGACTTTCAGCAGAATTGTGCGAAACCACCCGGAACATTCTTTTGTTTTTATTTTTGACAGACTGTATGAAGAACTTTTTTTATTTGAAAAAAATGTAAAAGCGGTAATAGCAGGACCTGCATCAAAACAACCTTTGCTTTGGAAATACTGGTACGATATAAAAATACCGGCATTGTTACGAAAATATAAGGCTGATGTATTTGTATCCTGCGATGGAATTTGCTCCCTCAGAACAAAATTGCCACAATGTTTGGTAATACATGACCTGGCTTTTCTACATCATCCTTCTTTTCATAAAAAATCTCATTTATCCTTTTATAAAAAATATACGCCTAAGTTTTTGGAAAAGACGGCAGCAATCGCCACTGTTTCTTCATTTTCAAAAAATGATATTATTAGTCAGTACAAAATCGATCCGGATAAGATTGATCTAGTATTTAGTGCAGCCAAAGACCTTTTTAAGCCATGCGGCGATGAAGAAAAAAGTTTCATCAAAAATAAATACACGGATGGAAAGGAATATTTTCTATATACTGGAGCAATTCACCCCCGAAAAAATTTAATGAATTTGCTGAAAGCATTTTCTGTTTTCAAAAAAAGGCAAAAGACAAATATGAAGTTGGTATTGGCAGGAAGACTTGCCTGGAAATACGAATCATTTACCGAAAGTTTAAAGTCTTATAAATATAGAGATGATGTAGTGATGACAGGTTATGTTGATGAAGTAGAACTCGTAAAAATTACCGGAGCTGCATATGGGCTTATATATCCGTCTTTCTTTGAAGGTTTTGGTGTGCCTGTATTGGAAGCGATGAAATGTAATGTACCCGTTATTACTTCTGCCAATTCTGCTATGCAGGAAATAGCAAAAGATGCTGCTTTATATATTAATCCGCATAGTCACATCGATATTGCAGATAAAATGATGTTGTTGTATAAAGATGAAAATTTGAGGAACCAATTAATAGAAAAAGGAAGAAGTACCGCTGAAGAATATAATTGGGATAAAACAGCGGCATTGCTCTGGCAATCAATTGTAAAAGCGATAGAAAATAGTCGGTAGTAATCTGCTCCAATCAGTGTCATCTGTGTTCCTATCTTTGCATCCTTTAAATTAAAAACACTTCCGGCAGGAAGATAGATTATGAATAAATCAACAATTACGATCGATGTAGTAACAGATGAAAACCGGGTTCCGGATTCTATTTCCTGGAGTGCCTCGGATACCAGTGCGGAACATGCACAAAAGGCAAAGGCAATGATGATCTCTTTTTGGGACAGTGCAGATAAAGCAGCTCTGCGCATTGACCTGTGGACAAAAGATATGATGGTAGATGAAATGGCCGACTTCTTTTTCCAAACAATGATGACAATGGCTGATACCTATGGCCGTGCCACTAAATACACTGAGCAGGTAGAAGAAATGAAGAAATTTGCCCACGACTTTTATGAAAAATTCAAAGCAAAGAATTTAAAAGAGAATAAAGCGGATTGAGTTAGGAGTCGTTAGTCTTGAGACAGGAGTGTTCCAATTCGCAAAGTTCTTTGTACTTTCTGGAAAAACTATAAACAACAAACTACTAACTATAAACTATTTCATATGTCTTTGGAACAAAAAATAATGGCTGAATTAAAGACAGCTATGTTAGCAAAAGATGAAGCTGGTCTTAGAAGCCTTCGTGCCATTAAAGCCGCCATCATAATTTCAAAAACTTCAGAAGGAGCTAAAGGGGAAATTTCTGAAGATGATGAAATTAAATTGTTGCAGAAATTAGTGAAGAGCAGAAAAGATTCACTCGAAATATTTCAACAACAAAACAGACCTGAGTTAGCCAAAAAAGAAGAAGAAGAAATTGCAGTGATAGAAAAATTTTTGCCAAAGCAAATGTCTGCTGACGAAGTAAAAGATGTACTTACAAAAATCATTGCGGAAACAGGGGCATCATCTCCTGCAGATATGGGAAAAGTAATGGGCGCTGCTACCAAGCAATTAGCCGGAAAAGCAGATGGGAAAATGATTTCCGGTTTAGTAAAAGAATTACTGGCGAAGTAACTCCGGTTTTAGTATCTCAGAATGGGTTTAAAACAATAAGATGATTTTAGCATTTCCAAAATCCGAAACACAAAGCCGGGGCGTTTAAACTTTAAAGTAGTCAATGATTATTGATCTTATTTTTGCTGTTGTTATTGTATTAGCCCTATTAAAAGGGTACCAGCGGGGGCTGATAGTGGGATTGTTCTCGTTGGTGGCTGTTATCATCGGTTTAGCAGCAGCCATGAAACTTTCAGCGGTAGTGGCAAAATATATTGGAGAAGCAGTAAAAGTTTCAGAAGAATGGTTGCCGGTTATTTCCTTTGCCGTAGTTTTTATAGTTATCGTTTTATTGATTCGCTTGGGTGCCAATGCTATTGAACGTACGATTGAAGTGGTAATGCTTGGTTGGCTGAATAGGTTGGGCGGTATCCTTTTGTACGCAATCATTTATACAATTGTATTTAGCGTTCTGCTTTTCTATGCAGAGCAAATGAGTTTAATTGAACCAGAAACGATTGAAAAATCTGTTACCTATTCATATGTTCAACCTTGGGGGCCGAAAGCTATTAACGGTTTTGCCACTATTATTCCCCTCTTCAAGGATATGTTTGCCGAGTTAGAGCAATTTTTTGATGGCGTTGCAAAACAAATATCACTTCGCTAACCTCTCTTTTGCAGATACCATTATATTGAGTTTTTGCGTAATAACTCAATGAAGAACCCTGTTATGTGGGGATCACAATTTTTTAAATCAATCATTTATACCTCTATTTAGCTGATTCGCCATCTTTTATACAGTAAACCGGTCATTTTTTGGGGCAAAACGACTACTTTAGCAACGTAGAAAAGCTGTCATTGACGGCATGATTCAGAATTGACTGCCATGGCATACGAAATCAAACAACACGATAAGTTTAAGTTTATAGAAGAAGGCAACGGCGAACCGTTGGTTCTGCTGCATGGCCTTTTTGGTGCACTAAGCAACTTTGCACCTCTTATTGAATATTTCAGACATCATTACAAAGTGGTGGTACCTATGTTACCATTGCTTGAAATGGATATACTGCACACTTCTGTTGGCGGGTTAGCAAAATTTGTAAATCGTTTCTTAGAAACAAGGGATTTAGAAGCGGTTCATTTGCTAGGTAACTCATTGGGTGGACATGTAGGGCTAGTGCATGTACTTAAACACCCGGAAAGAATAAGAACAATAACTCTTACTGGTAGTTCTGGTCTTTTTGAAAATGGAATGGGCGATAGTTATCCGAAAAGAGGTGATAGAGAATATATCAGGAAAAAAACAGAATTGACTTTTTATAATCCTGCAATGGCTACCGAAGAACTGGTAGATGAAGTGTACAGTATTACCAATAACCGACTAAAAGTTATAAAAATTATTGCATTAGCGAAAAGTGCTATTCGTAATAATTTGGGCGAAGAGTTGAACCAGATTAAACAACCAACGTTATTAGTTTGGGGCAATAATGATACAATTACTCCACCATTTGTAGCCACAGAATTTAATAAGTTGATTCCAAATAGTGAGTTACATTTTATTGATAAATGTGGCCATGCACCAATGATGGAAGTGCCGGATGAATTCAATGCCATCCTGCATAAATTTTTGAAAAAACAGAATGAGCCTGCAACAGTTAGCTAGTCGTTGATGTCTCATTGAAAACAAGCCGCTATCCATGTTAATCCGGGAACTACTTTCTCAAACATTACCATACCTGCACTTTCATGATAAAGTGTACCAGGCATTACAACTGATGAATGATAACCAGGTTACTCATTTGCCAATTGTAGATGGAGATAAATATGTTGGATTAATAAGCGAAGATGATTTACTGCAAACAGATAACGACCATTTTAACTTAGATCAATTAGAGCAATCATTTTCCACTATTTCTGTAAAAGAAGACGAACACTTTTTAACTGCGGTACAGGTTGCAGCAGAAAACGGATTGAGTGTAGTACCTGTTATTTCGGAGGATAACGAATTGGCAGGAACAGTAACCTATAATAATTTACTCCGGCAGGCTTCTGAATTTATGAGTTTAAATGAGCCGGGTGGATTAATTGTAGTAGAAATGGAAAGCAACCAGTATTCTTTTAATGAAATAAGTAAGCTGGTTGAAGCAAATGATGCGCAGATTACTCAATTAAATACTTCTAATGATGCTGAAACCGGGATGATGCAGGTTACCATCCGGATCAATAAGCCACAGGTTTCTGATATTGTGGCTACTTTTCAACGATACGAGTATAATGTAAAATACTTCTTCGGTGAAGAATTATACACCAACGAACTACGTACGAATTACGATAACCTGATGAATTACCTCAAGATCTGATGCCTTTCCTTTGTTTTACCGGTGCAATCAAAAAATCAGGTTAATTTAGATATTCTTCTGAAGGCAGAAATGTTGCAGAAAAAAAAATATCGACTTTGGGTGCTGTTATTATTAGCAAATTGTTCAGTGTTAATAGCACAGGAACCTGTTGTTGATTTGCCATTGGCCGACACCTCTGCTAAATCCATAGTCCAGTCATATGTTGTTGGTAACATTACAATAACGGGGAACAAAAAAACAAGGCCGGCAATCATTCTGCGGGAAATTTCATTTAAGTCTGGTGAGGAATATTTGTTACAGGACCTGGTAACAAAATTTGAAGATGCCCGCCGCCAGTTGATGAACACTACCCTTTTTCATACAGTGGTGGTAGCAGCCAGGAATTTTGAAGGCAATAAAATAAACATTCTTGTTGATGTAAAAGAACGATGGTATATTTTTCCATTGCCCTACTTAAAACCAGTTGATAGAAATCTTAATCAATGGTTGATACAACAAAAAGCAAGTCTTAGCCGGGTAAACTATGGCGTCAAGGTCTTATATAACAATGCAACGGGTAATAATGATAAACTTAGACTTACACTTGGTGCAGGTTATACCAAACAAATCTCATTCAGTTACGACAGGCTGTATTTTGATAAGAAGATGAAATGGGGCTTAAATGCTGTTTTTGCTTATGGTAAAAACAGGGAAATAAATTACAATACTATTGGTGACAAGCAAGTTTTCATTAAGAACAGCGATGTGTATTTACGCAGTTTTGTAACCACCAGTCTTGGTCTTACTTATAGAAAGGCAATTAATACAAGACATAGTTTTGGAGTTGGCTATAATTCGGAGAAGATCAATGATACTATTGTATCATTAAATCCAACTTATTTTAAGGATGGCAGAAACAGTGTCCGGTTTCCATGGCTTTATTATAACATGACCTTTTTCGATCTTGATTATATTCCATATCCTACTAAAGGATATGCAGCCCAAGTATTTGTTGGCAAAAGTGGTTTCGACAAAACAATCAACCTATGGCAGCTTTCCGCAAAAGGGTCTGCTTACTGGCCATTATTGAAAAAGACTTTTTTAAACCTTAATGCATACGGAGGAATTAAATTACCATTTAAACAACCTTATTTTAACCAGCGGTTTCTAGGTTATGGCGATGTTTTTATGCAGGGGTATGAATATTATGTGGTAGATGGGGTGGCTGGTGGTTATTTAAAAACTACACTTACCCGGGAGCTATTTAATTTTAATGTGAGGATACCACCCATTAAAAAAGGTAAGGAAGCACAACGAATTCCGTTCCGCATTTTCGCAAAAGTGTTTGGCAATGCTGGATATGTTCATAATCCGGAGCCCGGCGAAAATACTTTATCAAACCAAATGCTTTATTCCGGCGGTTTTGGAATTGATATACTTTCCTTTTATGATGTTACATTCAAACTGGAATGGACATTTAACCAGTTAGGACAAAACGGTATATTTATACACCGGAAAACAATCTTTTAATCAATTATGAAGGCAGCCATATATAGCAGGATAATAGAAGAAGACCAGCTAAAAGATGTACAAATTTTTTTTGATGAACTTTCACACCAAAAAATTGAGCCGGTCATCTTTCAGCATTATTTTGATCAGATAAAGGATAGCATCAACCTTCCTGCCGATACAAAAACATTTTCACTTTCAGAAGATATCACTGATGATGTTGAATTTATTATAAGTCTGGGTGGAGATGGAACCTTGCTCGATACCGTTACATTGGTTAGAGAAAAAAATATCTCCGTCATGGGTATCAACTTTGGGCGGTTGGGGTTTTTAGCCAGTATAGGGCGGGAAGAAGTGAAAACGGCAGTAAAGGCTATTGCACAACGAACTTATGTGATCGATAAACGAACAATGATACATGTAGATGCGGATGCTCCTTTATTTGGTAAAGTACCCTATGCGTTGAATGAATTCTCTATTCATAAAAGAGATGTTGCTTCTATGATTAAAATTCATACCTATGTAAATGGCGAGTTTTTAAATACATATTGGGCTGATGGGCTGATTGTAGCAACTCCAACAGGTTCCACCGGTTATTCGCTGAGTTGTAACGGGCCGGTAGTGTTTCCCGATTCTGGCAGTTTTGTAATAACGCCTGTGGCTCCGCATAATTTAAATGTGCGGCCAATTATTGTTCCCGATGATAATATTATTTCATTTGAGATAGAAAGCCGATCTGAGCAAATTATTTGTGCATTAGATTCCAGAAGGGAAATTATCAGTAAAAATGTGCAATTGGCTGTTAAAAAGGAAAGATTTGATTTAAACCTGGTAAGGCTCAGCGAAAATAATTTTTTGCAAACACTCCGTAATAAACTCACCTGGGGGCTCGATAAACGCAACTAAATGGTAGGTTCCTTACAAGAAAATCCTATTTTTATCGTTCTAAGTAATCCCGGACCATATTTAATTAGTTATGATAAGAAAGTTTACAGCCGCTATTACATTTTGCTTTATTGCCATCCTTTCAGGCAATAGCCTCAAAGCACAAAATGCTGTAGTACAGGAAGGTGAGTTTGGCATTGGCATTGGCGGTGGTCATTATTTTGGCGATTTGAACACCCGTGGCCGTATAAACAGGACTAAGCTGGCTGGCAGTCTTTTCTTCCGTAAAAACTTCGGCAATTATATCGCTTTACGAGTGGGAGCTTCTTTTGCTCAATTAGGCTATTCTGATCAATATAATACGCATAATGAATATATGAATACCCGCAACCTCAGCTTTAACAGCCGGGTTTGGGAGTTGACATTGCAAGGGGATTTTAATTTTTTCCGCTTTATGCCCGGCGAACCGGAGTATAGTTTTACTCCCTATATAACATTTGGAGCTGGTATTTTTAGCTACGATCCATACGCTTATTTGGGTGGAAGAAAAGTGTTGCTTCGTCCGTTAGGAACAGAAGGACAAGGAAGCGATTTATATCCTGACCGTAAGCAATACAGTTCCATGGCTATTTGTATTCCATTTGGCGGCGGCATTAAATATGCCTTGAACGAAAGAATTAATATTGGCTTTGAATTATTACACCGCTTTACCAATACAGACTATCTGGATGATGTAAGTAAAACCTATGTAAGTCCGCTTACTTTTCCTACCAACCCCGATGGTAGCCCATCAGATGCATTTTTGTTGTACGACCGGTCCTATGAATTGGGAGAGCCAATTGGAATTACAGACAGACAAAGAGGCAACAGTAAACAGAAAGACCAGTTTATCACTGCTATGTTTCATCTTACTTTCAACCTGCAGTCGTACAGATGCCCAACTGCTAAGTAATCTTTCTAATAATACCGGTAAGTAGTAAATTTAGTAGTGCATTAAACTACTATAATGAAGTATAAGTCTACCTGACTGTAATATATTCATTCACCAAACACTTATCGCTATGCGCCTTACAACAGTTTTATACAGTGCTTTTATTATAACTGTATTCAGCCTTACTACTGCTTTTACCGCAACTAATAAAACAGCCGGGGATTGGTTTTTTCTGGGCGACAAAAATGTTGGCTTTGGGGTTGACCACGATGTTATTCATTTTGGAAACTGGAAAGATGATGTTCGTCAGATAAAATTGAAAGTAACAGACGGCCCACTAAAAATGTATTCGATGAAAATACATTTTGATAATGGGGGTGTTCAGGATGTTGAACTTCGAAACCGGTTTGCTCAAAGGAGCGAAAGCCGGGTTATAGACCTTACTGGTGGCTTGCGCCATCTTAGTAAAATTGAATTCTGGTACGAAACAAAAGGTTTTGTGAGAGGAAAATCGAGAGTGGCAGTTTGGGGAAGATTCTAACTCACCTAACATAACATAATTATCCCGGAGCATATGGTTGGAGAAACCATTGCTTCGGGGTTTGTTTTTTATACCTTTGTGCCCCTCAATACAGCGGCATCAATATGCAAGAACTTTTAGATAAAATAAATAAAGAACATCTTCCCCGGCATATCGCTATTATAATGGATGGGAATGGCCGCTGGGCTAAAGAAAAAGGCGAAGACCGCCTTTTTGGCCATTTTCATGGGGTGGAAAGTGTACGAAATATTGTAGAAGGTTCTGCAGAGCTTGGCATTGAATACCTTACACTCTATGCTTTTTCTACCGAAAATTGGGATAGGCCTGAGTATGAAGTAGTTGGATTGATGGAATTATTGGTCAGCACTATACGGAAAGAGGTAGAGAGCCTAAATAAAAATAATATTCGTCTTCATGTAATTGGCGATATGAGTATGCTGCCCGCCTACGCCAAAAATGAATTGGATGAGGCATTGACTATTACAAAAAATAATACAGGCCTAAATCTTGTAATGGCCTTGAGTTATAGTGGCCGTTGGGAATTGCTAAATGCTGTTAAAAACATTGCTTACGAAGTAAAACAGGGAAAATTAGCCGTAGAAGCAATTGATCAGGACACTTTACAGCGATTTTTGTGTACCAGTGGTTTTCCCGACCCGGAGTTAATGATAAGAACCAGTGGAGAATACCGAATCAGTAACTTCTTATTGTACCAGTTAGCTTATGCCGAGCTTTATTTTACTAATGTTCGCTGGCCGGATTTTAGAAAGGAAAACCTGTACGAAGCTATTTTAGATTACCAGGGAAGAGAGCGGAGATTTGGCAAAACCGGCGACCAATTACAAGAGAATCAGGTCGTTTCCTAAAAAGTAGTTGCAGGGAATTTTGACGCAATTGCTTTTTTTGGCCTATTTGCCATTTTCTTTAACAAAGACTTCAATTATTTACCGTTATTTTGCCGCCTGATCCAAATGGCGGCTTATTTATAAATCGCAGATAACAAATTAATTAAGTCCCGAAAGTAGGGAAGACTACCAGAACAATTCATCATGCAACGATTTTTACTAAGACTTGGTATCACTTTGATTACTGCTGTGATGCTTGCAATCAGTGTGAATGCACAAGAAGATACTACCCGACCTACTTCTGTAGATCCGAAATTATTGGAATGGGAAAATGCCCGTATCCCCAGGGAATATATTGTGGCGAACGTTACTATTAGCGGTATCAAATATCTGGATACAGCAATTGTTTATTCTATCGCCAACATTCAACCGGGCGATAAATTTATGCATCCGGGTGCGGATATTTTTTCAAAATCAATTGCCAACTTATGGCGTCAAAAACTTTTTGCCAATATACAGATGTATGTTACAAAAGTGGATGATGATAAAGTTTGGATTGAAATTAATGTACAGGAACGTCCCCGCTTAGGCAATTTTAAGTTCATCGGCATTAAGAAAACAGAACAAGAAGAGATACAGGGTAAAATAAATCTGGCCAAGCAAACGATCATTACTGAAAATACAAGACGGGATGTAAAAGAGAAGATCACTAAATTTTATGCGGAGAAAGGTTATCGTAATGTAACTGTTCGTATTGAAGAGCAACCTGATCCGGCTTTTGTCAACTCTAATTCAATGAACATTTATGTTGATAAAGGCAACAAAGTAAAGGTTGATAATGTTCGCTTTTATAGTAATGAAAGTATAGAAGATGGACGATTAAAAAAACAGATGAAGGGTACCAAGGAAATGAGCAAATTTACCCTTAAGGCAGATAATGAGCCCAGTCCTTATGGAGAAACCAAACCTTTTTCCTTCAAAGAATACCTCAGTGAGTGGGGGCCTCTTTCACTCAGTAAAACAAAAAGATTATTAGATCCATATTTCCGTTTCAAACTATTTAGTGGAGCTAAGTTTGATCAAACGAAATACGAAGAAGACAAAGAAAAAGTATTAGACTATTATAACTCCCAGGGTTATAGAGATGCAGTAATTGTCGCAGATACAGCAATAACATTAAAGAAAACAGGCAATCTAAATCTTGATCTCAAAGTTGACGAAGGAAGAAGATATTATTTCGGCAATATTGTGTGGAAAGGAAATTCAAAATATACCGACTCTGTTTTAAATCTGTTGCTGGGCATCAATAAGGGTGATGTGTACAATATTGCTTTGTTGAATAAAAGAATAGGAAAAGAACTTTCGCAAGAAGGTGGCGATATCAGCGGTTTGTATATGGATGATGGCTATCTTTTTTTCCGGATAGAACCGGTGGAGACTGCTGTATACAATGATACAATTGACCATGAAATTAGAATTACCGAAGGCCCACAGGCAAGGATTAAGAATGTAACGATTTCCGGAAACGATAAAACAAAAGACCATGTAATTCGCCGGGAGCTAAGAACTATTCCGGGAGAATTATTTAGCCGTTCGGAATTGATTCGTTCACAAAGAGAGTTGGGTAACCTTCAATATTTTAACCAGGAAACAATTAACCCCGGTGTAGTGCCTGATGCCAGTGATGGAACGGTGGATATTAACTGGAAGCTAGAAGAAAAATCATCCGATCAGTTGGAGCTTTCTGCCGGTTGGGGTGGTGGTGTTGGACTTACAGGAACACTGGGTGTTACTTTCAACAACTTCTCTATAAAAAATATTTGGAAGAAACAGGCATGGGATCCATTGCCTACTGGGGATGGTCAAAAACTAAGTGTCCGAGTACAGTCGAATGGCCGGGCTTATCGTTCATATAGTTTCTCCTTTACAGAGCCCTGGTTAGGCGGTAAGAAAAGAAACTCACTTACTTTCGGTATAAATAGTAGTAAGTTCTCTAATGCCTTTAATCAATTTGGTCAGATAGATCGTTCAAGGTCTGATTCGAATTATTTAAAAACAAATGGATTCTCCGTTTCGCTGGGTAAACAATTAAAATGGCCGGATGACTATTTTAGTTTGGTGTACACCTTAAATGTTACGCAGTATAAACTTCGGAACTATCCAATATTTCAAGGTTTAAGTGATGGTACATCCAGTAACATCAGCCTTAAAATTGGATTACAACGGTCTTCTGTTTTTAATCCTATTTTCCCAACCAGCGGATCTAACTTTTTAGCTACTGTTCAGTTTACACCGCCTTACTCTTTATTTAATAAGAATATAGCAACTTCAAAAAATCCTTACAAAACACCGGAGTATCACAAGTGGAGATTTAATGCAGAATGGTATGTGCCAATTGGTAAAGCTATGGGAGCAGAAAAAAATCGCCAGTTTGTAATGAAGATAGCTGCTAAGTATGGTTTTATGGGTCGCTATAACAACAAGCTTGACTACTCACCATTTGAACGTTTTCAGGTGGGTGATGCGGGTCTGACAAACAACTTTGGTTTATTGGGCTATGATATCATAGCACATAGAGGTTACCCGGTTTACGAAACATCAGATCCTTCATTAAATCCTGACCAGCAAAATGCGAGCAGGTTCTTTACCATCTTTAATAAGTACACATTGGAAATGCGTTTCCCATTGGTAACTAACCCAAGCAGCACAATCTATGCACTTACATTTTTTGAAGCTGCAAACGGTTGGCATGATTATAAGGATTATAACCCGTTCCGTTTACGCCGCAGTGTTGGTGTAGGTATGCGTTTTTTCCTGCCGATGTTTGGTTTACTTGGATTTGATTATGGCGTTGGATTGGATCGCATCACACCTGGCCAACAAGGATTAAAAGGTGCAACAAGATTTACCTTTATGCTTGGATTTGAACCGGAATAAAAAGTAGAAATCACAAATTATTAAATCACAAATTCCATTGTATGAAAAAGACTTTCCTATTAGTTTGTTTGCTGGGATTTGGCGTTTTGGGATTTTCTCAAAAATATGCCATCATTGATACAAGGTACATCTTGGATAAAATGCCTGATTATAAACAGGCTCAAACTCAAATCGATGATATTGCCGCAGGATGGCAAAGAGAAATTGATGGAAAGCAAACCGAGTTGGATAAAATGTACAAGGATTTTGAGGCCGAACAGGTAATGCTGAGTGATGATTTGAAGAAAAAAAGGGAAGATCAACTTTTTAATAAGGAAAAGGAGCTACGAGATTTGCAGCGCAAACGCTTTGGTTTTGAAGGAGATTTATTCAAAAAAAGGCAAGAACTGGTAAAACCCATACAGGATAAGGTTTACAACGCCGTTCAGAAGATGGCGGTGACAAGGGGCTACGATTTTGTACTCGATAAAAGTGAGGGAATTACCATTATATTTGCCGACCCAAAATTAGACAAGAGTGAGGATGTACTGAAAGATCTGGGAGTAAGAAACTAACCTTGAAGAAGGAAGAGTTTGTTAAAAAAGTCAAAAGGATATTTATACGGCTCTGTACAGACAACTAAATTCTATTTTGCATAATCATAGTAAAGCAATAAAACGGCCTCATTAAATAGGTGAGGCGAAAAACAAAACAAAACAGATGAAAAAAATTTTTACAGTACTAACATTGGCCGCTGGCCTGTTATTAGCAGACAGTGCTAATGCACAATCTAAATTTGGTTATATAAGCGTTGATAACGTAGTTGGTCTAATGCCTGAAACCGGTAAGCTAGATTCATTACTCGAACGCTACCAGGCAGATTCTATCAACCCTCAGTATGCACAAATTGTTTCCTTATACCAATACAAAGACAGCGTTTACAGAGATTCAGTAAAAACCCCACCGGCTGTTCGTAAACAAATTGAACAGGAATTACCGACATTGATCTACCAGATTCAAAACTGGCAGCAAATAGTTAACCAGGCAATTGAAGCCAAGCAAAATGAACTTTTAGCCCCTATCTATAGAAAAGTGTATGATGCTATTAAACTAGTAGCCAAAGAAAAAGGCTATACGCATATTCTTAGCAAGGAATCTCTTTTAGTAGCTCCAGAAGCTGATGATATAATTTTACTGGTAGCGGCAAAACTCAAAATAAATGTGCCTAAACCAGCAGGAAAGTAAATAATTTAAACACATTAAAAGAACCCCATCTTGCTCCAAGTAAGATGGGGTTCTTTTTTCCTGTTATACTTTGTTATCAACCCTATTTTTGCAATATGCAAAAGCAAAGCCCAATTGGTGTTTTTGATTCAGGTTATGGCGGTCTTACTGTTTTAAAAGAAATAGTAAGTCAGCTACCGCAATATGATTACCTGTATTTGGGTGATAATGCGAGAGCTCCCTACGGCAACCGTTCTTTTGATACAGTTTATCATTATACGTTGCAATGTGTGCAATGGTTTTTTGATCAGGGTTGTTCATTGGTAATTCTTGCCTGTAATACAGCTTCGGCAAAAGCATTACGTACAATTCAGCAAAACGATTTGCCAAAAATGGCTCCCGGTAAAAGAGTGTTGGGAGTTATACGGCCTACAGCAGAAGTAATTGGTACTTTTTCTGAAACAATGAATGTTGGAGTGCTGGCAACAAATGGTACGGTGGTTTCTGAATCATACCCGATGGAAATTGCAAAATTTTATCCCGGATTAAAAGTTTACCAGGAAGCTTGTCCGATGTGGGTGCCCTTGATAGAAAGTAATGAGCATACTAGTAATGGTGCCGACTACTTTGTAAAAAAGCATTTGCATGCTATTTTTGAGAAAGGCCCCACAATAGATGTAATATTATTGGCCTGCACACATTATCCATTGCTAAAAGAAAAAATAATTGAGTATCTCCCGGTTGGAGTAAAACTGATTTCGCAGGGTGAGATAGTAGCCGAAGGTCTTGTTGATTATTTGAAACGACATCCTGAAATGGAGGGTCAATGCAGTAAAAATGGCGATCGGCAATTTTACACAACTGATTCAACAGAAGATTTCGACAATCATGCCGCTACTTTTTATGGAGAAGCAGTAAGTTCCAAACATGCTGATTTAGGAGTATAAATCCATTGATTATCAGCCTGTTTGAAAATCGTTGTTCTTATAGAGAATTGAAAAATCAATAATTCTACTTTGGTATAAATTTCATCCCTCTTAACCTCTACTTCTGGCTTGCTTCCCTTACCTTTGCCGTCCTTTCACAAACAGCGGATGTGGTGATTTGCTGGTGAACCTGCCTAGCGGCAGACAAGGTTTGAAACCTGAACTGTTCTCCCGGTTCGTATTTCATAAAAGTGAAAAAAGTATAAAACAATGAAACGTACATTCCAACCTCATCGTAAGCGTCGTAAAACTGTTCATGGTTTTCGTAAGCGTATGGCAACTGCCAATGGTCGTAAAGTATTGGCTAGTCGCCGTGCTAAAGGCCGTAAGAAGCTGACTGTTTCTGATGAGAGTAAACTGAAATAAGAAGCATTCCCCAAATCCCCAGAGGGGTGGTAAGGGAGGATTCGATAATTTTATAGCTCCAGTTTTTGCTGGAGCTTTTTTATTTCCAGCATGGCAAAAAAATTTACATTAGGAAAGAATGAGCGGCTGAAAAGCAAAAAGCAAACTGACCAGTTGTTCAGCGAAGGGAAGAAGTTTTCATTAACACCATTTCGTATTTTTTTTATTACAAATACCACAGAAAGCACCTCGCATCAGTTTGGAGTGGGAGTAAGCAGTAAAATATTTAAAAGAGCAACGGATCGAAACAGGGCAAAACGATTAGTGAGAGAAGCCTGGCGTTTGCAAAAACAATTGTTACAATCAAAGTTGATCATCTTCTTTATTTATACCGGCAAAGAATTGCCTGAATACAATCAAGTGTTTGATGCAGTAGGTAAAGCTATAGACAAACTCAACAAACTATCATCAACCAGTCAGTGAAAAAATTCCTGCAATTATTGAGTCTCCCTTTTATCGTATTGATAAAAATTTATCAATGGGTTATTTCGCCTATCCTCGGACCTAAGTGTCGTTACACACCTACCTGTTCTCACTATGCAGCAGAAGCATTAAAAAAGCATGGCGTATTTAAAGGAATGTGGCTGGCCATAAAAAGAATTTCCCGCTGTCACCCCTGGGGAGGAAGCGGCTATGATCCTGTACCATAGTATAATCAAAACTTCATTAGATCTAACTACATTTAGGGAGGCTTTTATTCTGTATATTAGTTTTTAAATTAAAGGCTTTGGTTAAGGTTTCTATTATTGAAGACGATAAGTATTATCGGGAGGGATTGGTAACGCTGATAAACAATTCAGATTACTTTACAATTCTTAATGCTTATGCATCGGGAGCCGAAGCAATTCCTCATATCATTCATCATCCACCAGATATTGCAATTATCGATATTAAATTACCAGGTAAAAGTGGTGTTGATATAATTTCTGTTATCAAGCAACAAACCCCAGAAGTGTTATGTATGGTTTGTTCTTTTTATGATGATAATGAATTTGTGTTTAACGCATTAAAAAACGGAGCATCGGGGTATATTTTAAAAGATACAATGCCGCTGGAAATTATTGAATCACTAAAAGAATTACACAGTGGTGGTTCGCCAATGAGCCGTTACATTGCCCGAAAAGTAATTCAGGCCTTTCATCAAAATCAAAGTAGAACCAGCTTATCTGAATTAACAGAAAGAGAAAATGAAGTATTGCAATTGGTAGCTACAGGAATCGGTTTTCAGGAAGTGGCCGACAAATTAATTTTAAGTAAGCATACGGTAAAGAAGCATCTAAAAAACATCTACGCAAAGCTGCATGTAAACAATAAAATGGAAGCGGTTAATAAATTAAACAACCCTGGTGTAAATTAAAAAGACCGCCATTAAGCAGTCTCTTTAATTATTTTCCGTTGATAAAAATTATTTTGCAAATCTTTTTGCCACTTCATCCCAGTTTACCACATTCCAAAATGCAGCCAGGTAGTCTGCTCTTTTATTCTGATATTTTAAATAATAGGCATGTTCCCATACATCACAACCTAATATTGGTGTTCCTTTTACTTCAGCAACATCCATTAATGGATTATCCTGATTAGGCGTGGATGATACTTCAAGCTTATCATCTTTTATAATTAACCAAGCCCAGCCACTGCCAAATCTTGTCATACCAGCCGCTGCAAATTTTTCTTTAAATGCATCAAAAGAACCAAACGCTTCAGTAATTGCATTTGCTAATTTTCCTGAAGGCGTTCCGCCACCATCTGCTGAAAGACTTTCCCAGAAAAAAGTATGATTCCAATGGCCGCCACCATTATTACGAACAGCAGGCGAAATAGAACCAGCGGCTGCTACTAATTCTTCTAATAATTTTTCCTCATTAGGAGTACCTGCAATAGCTTTATTAAGATTGTCAACATAAGCCTGGTGGTGTTTGCCATGATGTATTTGCATGGTCTGTGTATCAATATGTGGTTCCAGCGCATCGTGTGCATAAGGAAGAGGAGCTAATGTAAATGCCATAATTTTAAATTTAGTTAGTTATTATCACTGGTAGTAATAACAAAATTAGGGAGATGATGTTTAATTTAAGTGAAGGTGGATGAATTGTTCCTAATCTCGGAAACCAATATTTAAAACAGTTTCGGCTTTCCCCTTTTTCGGTAAAAGTTTCTACAAATCATTCATTTGAGGTCGAGCTAAAAGGGTGTGTAATTACTATCTTTTGGTTTTATTGATTTTGTCTCTATTTACCGCTTATTCTTAAAAAAATCTTTCATCAGCTTGGCGCAATCTTCTTTTAATACACCACGTATCAATTCTGTTTTTGGGTGAAAGGGCCAATTGGCGCCTGCAGTTTTTTTGTATCCATTTTTTTCATCATCCGCACCATATACAATCTTGCCCAGCTTGCTCCAATAGATAGCACCGGCACACATAAAGCAAGGTTCTACTGTTACATACAAGGTAGCTTCTGGTAAATATTTTGCCCCTAAATTATTAAAGGCTGATGTTAGGGCAATCATTTCTGCATGTGCAGTGGGATCATTCAATCGTTCTGTCATGTTATGACCCCGTGCAATTATTTTTTCATTGATAACCACAACAGCACCGATGGGTATTTCATCATCTTCAAAAGCTCTTTTAGCTTCTTTTAGTGCCTGCATCATGTAATATTCGTCTGTCATAATAATATGACTTCTAAGGTACAAAATAATTAAAGCATCCTACTAGCTGAAATAGAAGGATGCTTTAATTAAGAAATTTATTGAGCTGGAAAAGGAGTAAGTGCTCTTACTTCTACACTACCATTATATTCGGTAATGATGGGGCAGGTTTTGCTTATTTCAATCGCTTCTTCCAAGGTAGCAGCTTTTAAAATAAGATAGCCAACAGCCAACTCTTTTTTTACCAAATAAGGCTGATCTTTTACTTCTTTTGATGTCACTATTTTCCCATTGTAATCAATAGGATTGGTAGCAACTAGTTTTCCCTTTTGGGCAATGCCGCCAATCCAGGCTTGCCACTTAGGCATCGCCTTTTGCATATCATCCGGAGAAACTAAATATTTACCATCTCCACTAATATTGCGGAATAATAAAAGATACTCGGAACTAACAGTATTACCTGTTGTTTGTGCTATATTTTTTTGTGACATGGCTATTGTAATTAATGTGATGAGGAATAGATTTTTCATTATTTAATTTTTAGTTGGTTGTTCAATTAGTTTTTATGCGTGGCTAAATATTTTCGCATAGGATTCCAATACCATTCTTCCCAGCCTTTCAGCATCGTATCAGCTTTATCTGCGGGAATGTCAGCATGAGTAAGGAAAATATGAGTGTCATTCTTTTCTTTTACCAGGCGAAGGGAAACTAATGATTCGTCAAGGGCTTCATTCCAACCCTGTGCTTTCCAGCTTTGAATAATTAGCTTATTGGTTTCAATGTGTAGATTTTTGCCAAAGCAATAACCACCATAGGCAGTAAAGGAGTCCCCCACTTTGGCAGAGATAGTGGCCGGAGCACCGGAAAATTGCTGGTGCTTTTCTGCATTAGTGTACATTTCGAATAATACGGCGGGTTCCACATTTTCAAATACCAAGTGGTCGGTAATTGTTGTTAGCATAATGATGAAATTTTAGTGATCATTTTTGTTCACTGTAAAAATTCAACATTACTTGTTAGCAAGTCTTGATAAATGTCAAGGATTTTAAAGTTTGTTTTTTAACCGGCTCAATGTTTCGGGCGAAACACCGATGTAAGAAGCAATAATTTTTGAAGAAAGCCTTGTGAGGATATGTGCTTGATTTTCTCGAACCCATTTTAATCTGTCAAGAGCATCCATTGCAGTAAAGGAATTGATACGATTGATAGAATGGGAGTAAGAAGCTTCTAATATCTGGCGATAGGCCTCCATAAACTGGGGCACTTTACCTATCAGTTGAAAAAAATTATCCCGGCCTATAGCTAGAAACGATGTAGGTTCAATGGTTCGGTAAAACTCTTTGGAAGGTTCTTGTTTGCTAAAGCTATCAATATTCGTAATCCACTGACCCTCGAAATACAAATCCCGGGTTGCTTCATCTCCGTTCTTATCTAAATAATATACCTGGACACAGCCTTTATTAATAAAATAACAAGTGCGGCATACATCACCTTCTTTTAATAGCAAATGGTTTCGCTTTGTTTTTAATTCTTTAAAATGCGACAATACAAACTGTAGCGATTCTTCATCAGCATTTACTAATTTCTTGATGTCGTTTTCGATAAGAGAATACATACTCTTGTAAAATACAACCGTCCGTTAAAAGAGTTATTTGTTTTTTTCTGCAACCTGCTTCCATTGTTCTGCTAACTTAAAGAAACCGGTATCTACATGAAGGTGGCGGTATTTAAACTTCCATCCCTTATCTGTTTTTACCACTTTGCTGTTGTTATATCTGCCGGTAGCAATTAGTTGTGGAATATCTGCTACTTCCAGTACTAGCATATCATTTGTTACCAATACTTCTGTATCACTTACCGGGGTAATATGTACATTGGTTGACTGGTGACGTTTACCATTGGCCATACCTCCCGGGCCTACATGATGCGTTTCAAAACTCTTTAATTCCTCCCAGGTTTTACTGTGGCCGAATGCGCCGCTATCATATCCTTCGAATGCGTCGGGTTCTACCCAACAATTCATAAAACCATTTACATCTGCATTATCTGTGGTAATGCAATAGGAAGCCACCAGGTTTTGAATTTCCAGAATGTCGTTGGAAGAAAGTGCCATAGTTTTATGTTTTAGAGGTTAGAAGAAAAATGATTCAACAAACTTTTTTTAAATTTGTTTACAAACATTTCACTTCTACCATTAATTTTCGGTTAACATGACCACAGAGCATCAGGATGAGTACCTCCTTTTACGGAATCATATAGCTTCATTTGTACCTCTGTCTGATGTAGATTGGGAATTATTAGCCTTACATCTTAGTAAAAGAATACTCAAAAAGAACAGGCTATTTATTCAGGAAGGTAAAAAAGCAAACGAAATTGGCTTTGTGCTGGAAGGCATGTTTCGCCAGTATTATACAAAAGATGGAGAGGAGAAAACCACCTATTTCTTTTTTGAAAATCATTTTATAAGTTCCTACATCAGTTGTATTACCGGTAAACCTTCCCTTATTACAATTGAAGCATTAAGTCAGTCCACATATATTTCTTTCCCTTATAAAGTGTTACTTGAGTTGTATGAAAAGAGCATGGTGTGGCAAAAATTTGGTCGGCTTATTGCCGAATATCTCGGAATAGGATTGGAAGAAAGAATGGTAAGTCTGCTACTACAAAGCCCGGAGGAACGTTATACTGAGTTGTTAAACAGTAACAAGACAAAAATCCTGGAAAGGATACCTCAGCATTATATCGCCAACTACCTCGGTATTACACCGGTAAGTATGAGCCGTATCCGCAACAGGCTCTTGAAGAACAAGTAGTTATTTCTTTTTTTCCAAATTGCCCAGATGTGTGTTTTTAAAACCGTCTTGATATTTCAAACCATAGCCAGCTATTCTGTCGAATGAGGCATGTGCAAAAAGGAGGATACCGCTAGCTGTTAACACATCATTTTGTAAATAATAACCTATTGCGGCTACTCCAATGGCAATTCCTTTATGATGAAAAATATTGTAACTAACAGCACCCACTTTGTTATTGATGAGGTACCCCAACATTCCAATATCAGGAGTAAAAAAGAGAATTATCCAAACCCAGACAGGCAAGTTTAGATTGAATAAACTAAGAAAATAAATTCCGGCGGCAGCCATTGCTGCTTCTTCCAATTTCAGTGTTGTTTTCATTGTTGCTTATTTTAAACAAAGCTACTTCTGTAAGGAGCGGCTGAACGTTAACATAAGATAAGAAATCACAAAAGCCATCATCGGGCTTGCTTATAGTGTTTCTTGATTTAATAGTAACTTGAAGAAAATTTCCCTGATGTTATCTATTACCAGTGAGTTGCAAAATCTGCGTCAATACTTTAAAAGTAATGCTACTCAATCATATAAGTTCCGCTTAGAGCAGTTAAAAAAATTGAAAGCAGCCATCCTTAAACATGAAGAGGATTTGTATGGTGCTTTATATACCGACTTGAAAAAGGCACCCGAGGAAACATGGGTTACTGAAATTGGGATTGTTGTTACAGAACTTAACCTGGCAATTAAAAAACTAGCTCAATGGATGGAAGCCGAACCTGTTTCTACTAACCTGCTTAATATGCCTTCAGGCAGTAAAATTATTAATGAACCGTTGGGTGTGGTTTTAATAATTGGTCCCTGGAACTATCCTTTTCAGCTACTAATAAACCCGATGGTGGGAGCGATAGCAGCAGGCAATTGTGTTGTATTAAAACCCAGCGAATTTGCACCGGCCACGGCAGCAGTAATAAAGAAAATTATTGAAGAAACTTTTTCACCGGAATATATTTTATATGTAGAAGGAGAAGGCAGTGGGGTAATTCCGCAAATGATGAACAATTTTGTTTTTGACCATGTGTTTTTTACAGGCAGTACAGCAGTTGGCAAAATTATTTATAAAATGGCGGCGGAAAACTTAGTGCCTGTAACATTGGAATTAGGCGGTAAAAGCCCCTGTATTGTTGAAAGCGATGCAAACATTAAAGTAGCTGCAAGAAGAATTGCCGTAGCTAAGTATTCTAACGCCGGACAAATGTGTATTGCGCCGGATTATATTTTGGTACATGAGTCACAAAAATTAGCTCTTATTGAAGCATTAAAAAATGCAATACAACAATTTTTTACAACCAACCCCGCAGAGAGCTATAACTATTGTAAGATCATCAATACAAAACAGTTTGACCGGATAAGTACCTATCTGCAAGAAGGCACAGTGTTATACGGCGGAAAAACAGATAAGGAGAGTTTATACATAGAGCCTACCATCATAACGGATCTAATACCCGGAAATAAAATAATGCAGGAAGAAATTTTTGGCCCTGTATTACCCATACTTTCTTTTACCACCATGGAAGAAGCGATTGAAATAATTAATCGTAATCCTAACCCCTTATCATTTTATGTGTATACAGCCAGCAACAAAAAAGCCAATAGCTGGATAACAGCAGTGCCTGCCGGCGGAGCCTGTATCAATAATTCAAGCTGGCATTTCACCAATCATCATCTGCCATTTGGCGGCAGAGGTTTTAGTGGTATGGGTGTTTGTCATGGCAAATATTCTTTCGACACCTTCAGTCATAAAAAAGCGGTGATGAAAACTCCCACTTGGTTCGATCCCAATATTAAATATCCTCCTTTTAAAGGGAAGCTGAAATTATTTAAGTGGGTAATAAAATAGAACGAAAGAAGCAACATAGATAGATTTTAAATTGTCTCCATATTTCATGAAACGTTTATTCCTTTTTGCCAGTATAATTTTTATTGGCCTTTTATTCAACTCATGCAATTCCTGTAAGTGGCTTGATTGTGTTACAAGCAACTACTCCGGACAATTTAGAGTAATTAGTGGGGCGGATGGCAAAGACCTGGTATTTGGTCCGAACAAGATCTATGATAAAAATGAAATCAAATTCTATTCTTTAAATGGAACAGATACGGTTTTCTTTGACTATGAGCCTGCCAATTTTCCCGGTGCTGGTTATGATAGTATATTATACGTTCATTTTTTTCCCCAACCAGATATAGCTTATATGCGGCTGAATAATATTGATGTGGACACCATCAATTTTTCATACGACTCGTATAAAACAAAATGTTGCGGCACAATTACAGAAATCATAAATTTTAGGTTTAATAATGCTGTAAATATTCCCGGCAACCAGGGAACACAGGCTATACGAAAGTAAGTTTCTTTTAAGCGGTTACTTTTTATTCAGAAGTCAGCACCTCAATCAGATATTTAATCTTCTGCTGCAATAATAAAAGAATAGCTTTGACAACTGTCGAAGTAGAATTATTTTACTTTAGTATTGATACAATGAAAAAACTAAAACGGTTTATAATTGTTCTACTGGTACTGCTTGCAGCATTTGCTGTGTATGTAGAAATTGTTAATCGTAATTCAAAAAACATGACGTATCGGCAAAAAATATTGAAAGCGGCGTATCCTGCTATTATGTGGCTTAATAAATTAACCGGCAGTAAATCAAAAAAAATGGAAAACACACAAGTAAAGCCTCCTGTAACCTCTTTTTACGATCTGAAAGCTAAACTTAGTGATGGGAGCGAACTATCTTTTTCAACATTAAAGGGTAAAAAAGTGTTACTGGTAAATACCGCCAGCGATTGCGGCTATACTAATCAATATGATGACCTGCAAAGATTATACAACGACAACAGTAGTAAACTGGTGGTAATTGCTTTTCCGGCTAATGATTTTAAAGAACAAGAAAAAGGAACGGATGCTGATATAGCTGCGTTTTGTAAAAAGAATTACGGTATAAGCTTTCCGCTGGCACAAAAATCAGTCGTCGTACAATCAGCAGAGCAGAACCCGGTTTTTCAATGGTTAACGGATAGCACAAAGAATGGCTGGTGCAATCAATTTCCCACCTGGAATTTTTCGAAGTATCTCGTTAATGAAGAAGGAGTGCTGACGAATTATTTTGATCCGGGAGTTTCACCGGCAAATACTGAAATAAGAACAGCCATAAGAAAATGAAAGAATAGTAATTAATGAGAAACAACTTTCAACCCCACAATTGATGCAATCAATGTGGTGATAAAGAACAGTCTCCAGAAATCTGCAGGTTCTTTAAATACAAAAATTCCTACTAGCACAGTTCCCACAGCACCAATACCTGTCCATACAGCATAGGCAGTGCCTATTGGTAAATTTTGTGTGGCTTTATAAAGAAGGGCCATGCTAATGGTAAGGCATACAAAAAATCCCGCCATCCACCAGGTTGATGTTGCACCCGAAGTTTCTTTTGCTTTTCCCAAACAGGAAGCAAAGCCTACTTCAAATAATCCAGCTATAACTAATAGAAACCAGCTCATCGTTAATTATTATTCCACCGGGCATTTCTCGTGGTAGTTCACTAATTCGATCGGCGTTTTCTCAAACTCATATCCACCGTATGTTTTAGCAATTTCGTCAAACACCGCATTAATTTCTTCTTCGGTAGTTAGCGTTACCAGTTTATTGCGAAACTCTTTTATGTTGGGTAATCCTTTTAAGTAATTAGCATAGTGGCGGCGCATTTCATTAATACCTACTACCGGATTTTTCCATTCAATCGATTTGTTCAAATGCTTGCGGCAAACAAATAAACGGTCTTCAATTGTTGGCGGAGATAAATGCTCACCTGTTTTTACAAAATGTTTTATCTCGTTAAAGATCCAGGGATAACCGATGGCAGCACGGCCAATCATAATTCCATCTACACCGTAGCGATTTTTATATTCCACCGCTTTTTCAGGAGAGTCAATATCGCCATTTCCAAAAATGGGAATTTTAATACGGGGATTATTTTTCACTTTACCGATCAATGTCCAATCAGCTTCGCCTTTATACATCTGCGTTCTTGTTCTGCCATGTATAGCGAGAGCCTGTATGCCTACATCTTGCAAACGTTCGGCTACTTCTTCAATATTTCTTGTCTTATCATCCCAACCCAATCTTGTTTTTACTGTAACAGGTAATGAAGTGGCTTTTACAACAGCCGATGTAAGCCGCACCATCAGATCAATATCTTTTAATACACCTGCACCGGCACCTTTCAACGCAACTTTTTTAACGGGGCAACCGAAATTGATGTCTAATAGATCTGGATTGGTAACTTCTACAATTTTTGCTGCCATAGCCAGGCTGTCTTCATCGCCACCAAATATCTGGATGCCAACAGGACGTTCATATTCGAAAATGTCCAGTTTTTTCCGGCTTTTGATCGCATCCCGGATGAGTCCTTCGGATGAAATAAATTCCGTGTACATAAGGTCGGCCCCGTTATCCTTACACACAGCCCGGAACGGCGGATCGCTTACGTCTTCCATAGGTGCCAGTAGCAGCGGAAAATCAGGAAGTTGTATGTTACCTATCTTTACCATTTTACAGCGTACACCAACGCTTTTGCGGAGGGGTACATGCGGCAAATTTACAATCTAAAAACCAGAGTTAGTAATGCGAGGATTATTAAAAGCAAAATCTGCGGGCAATCAATTTCTTCTATTAATCAGCATTGCATTAGTTAGTTTTTTCCTGCTGGGGCTTTTGGGTACCGTTATACTTTCAGCCATTACAGGTATCAACATAACAGAGATGGGCGATTCATCCAAGTGGGATTATTCCAAACCCGGTATGATAACTTTTATTCGGGGTATGCAGGTAATACAGTTTGTTAGTTTGTTTTTGGTACCCACTTTTATTTGTGCAAGACTTTTCAGCACCGATTCCAAAAAGTATTTAGGCCTTAAAAAACCTGCTAATGGATTTTATTATTTGGCGGGGATAGCAATAATGATTGTTGCATTACCACTCGTAAGTTGGTTAGGAGAATTAAACAGGAATTTTTCTTTTCCAGCTAGCTGGGAAGAGTGGATGAAAGGTGGTGAAGAAGAAGCCGCCAGAACGGTGAAAGCATTACTCTCCAAACGTACAGTGCAGGATTTGATTCTGAATATTATTTGTATTGCGGGTTTGGCAGCGGTAGGCGAAGAATTATTATTTCGTGGAGCTGCGCAGCGACTACTAATTAAAATCTTTAAAAATCATTGGGCCGGAATTATTGTAGCAGCGTTTTTATTCTCTGCCATGCATATGCAGTTCTATGGTTTTCTGCCACGTTTTTTATTAGGCATATTATTAGGAGCATTATATTGGTACAGCGGAAGTTTGTGGGTAGCCATTGCAGCACATTTTATTTATGATGCGGTGTTGATAGTGGCCACTTATTTTAATCCTGAAATGCTCAATGATGAAAATGTAGTACAAACCAATAATCTTGCCTTAGCAGGTTCTGTTAGCTTTGTATTGGTGGTCTTATTATTTGAATGGGTAAGAAGAAAGTCAACAATTACGTATAGCGAAATATATGCAGAGGATGATGGACCTCTAAAAGATCACCCGTTTTAAAATATTTTATTCATGGCTTTCAATATTCAAACCTTCAAAACAAGATCACTAACTGCAATCATCTTTGCATCAGTAATGTTAGTAGGTTTATTATGGAACCATTGGAGCTTTTTCATTTTATTTTCCATCATACATTTTGGTTGCTGGATCGAATACCAGAAATTGGTTGCCCTAATTGACCCCGGCTATAAAGAAATCACCCCTTTTCATAAGTATGGAGTTATGATAGCCGGCTGGTGTTTGATGCTCTGGTTCAGCAACGATGCCTATACGATTTTTGGAATGCGCCTGCATGAAATTGGCTGGTGGCTCGGATTGATCATTGCATTTATTTTACCGATAACGGAATTGCTTTTCACCAAAAACATTCAATTAAAAAATATCGGGCATTCAATTTTCGGCCTTATTTATATTTCATTGAGTTGGGGGTTGATGATGGATTTGTATTCAATTTTTTTAGATATACATCTACATGATACTATGTATGTAATAGCCGGGAAATATCTATCATTGGTTATTATTATCAGTATCTGGATTAATGATACTATGGCATATATCGTTGGGTCATTTATTGGCAAAACACCACTATCAAAAATTTCACCCAAAAAGACATGGGAAGGAACAATTGGTGGGATTATCCTTTCAGTTACTGTAGTTGGCTTTTTATTTCCTTTTGTTTTTACGAAATCTTTTGATTCTAATTTTTTCATTCTTTTTGCTCCAATAGCTGCTATTGCTGCCATCTTCGGTACACTAGGAGATTTACTCGAATCAAAACTGAAACGATTAGCAGGTGTAAAAGACAGCGGCTCCTTAATGCCCGGTCACGGTGGTTTTTTAGACCGGTTTGATTCATTGCTTTTAGCAGTTCCATTTGTTTGGCTATATGTTCAGCTATTTATGCGTTAAGATATTCACCATTCACCATTGACTATTCACCAGCCCCATTTTCCTATATTTGCCCTTCAACCACGGCTCAATGACCATACATAAAGAAGGATATACCAGCATAGCAATTGCCACCATACTTTTCGGTATCATCAATGTGCTTTCTTTTTATTTTCTTAGTTCTTCTATTCCAATTTTAAGCCTGTTGATCTTTATAGGCACATTAGGCCTGTTGTTATTTCTTATTTCCTTCTTCCGCATACCAAAAAGACAATTAACTATCCAGGAAAATGCAATCGTTGCCCCTGCCGATGGCAAAGTAGTAGTGATAGAAGAGGTTCAAGCCGATGAATATTTTACCGACCGCCGCATGCAGGTTTCCATTTTTATGAGTCCGCTGAATGTGCATGTAAACCGTAATCCGGTAAGCGGTGAAGTGGCCTATAGCCAGTATCACAAAGGAAAATATTTGGTAGCCTGGCATCCAAAATCATCAACAGAAAATGAACGTCATTCTGTTGTATACCGTAAAGACGGAAAAGAAATATTGGTAAAACAAATTGCCGGTGCATTGGCGAAACGTATTTGCAATTATCTCAAACCCGGTCAGCAAGTAAATCAAACCGATGAAATGGGTTTTATTAAATTAGGCTCAAGGGTTGATTTGCTATTGCCATTGGATGCAAAAATTTTGGTGAACATTGGTGATAAGCCAAAGGGTGGTGTGACGGTTATAGCGACTTGGTAAGACTTTTCGCTTTTAGCGGCTCTCTAATCGTCACTAATAACTCGCAGCTGTTTTAAAATATTCCTTCCAATTCTTTTAGCGAATAAACAGTATAAGTGGGTAGCTTTCCATTCACCATTTCAGCTTTGTTGGTTAAGTGATTTACATGCACCTGGTCTATTCCTGCATTCATCCCGCCTAAAATATCTACATCAATACTATCGCCCAACATTATACTTTGCTCAGGCTTTGCATTCGTTTTTTTAAATGCGTAGTCAAAAATTTCTTTATGCGGTTTCAGGCTGTTGCTGCCTTCTGACGTAATTACTTCAATAAAATATTTATCGAGACCTGAGTTTTTTAGTTTGCTATGCTGAGTTTTTTCAAAGCCGTTGGTAATTAAATGTAACTGATAGTTCTTTTCCACCAGGTAATCCAATGTTTCAATGGTGCCGGGAAATAGCAAATTTCTGGTGGGTAACAAATCAAGAAAAGTAGTACCCATTTTATGCGACAATAGTTCATCGGCAATTTTAAAGTCCAGTAAAGTCAGCCACATTCTTTTCCACCGAAGTTCATCTACTTTAATATAGCCTTTGCGGTAGCGTTCCCAAAGTTTATCATTATGCAGCAGGTAATTTTTATGAAACAGATCAAAATCATGAACACCTCTTTCCTGCAATTTCATGGATTCGTAGAGTTCACTTAGTGTTAGCCGGCTATTAGCTTCAAAATCCCAAATAGTATGGTCAAGGTCGAAAAAAAGATGTTTGTACTGCATTTCTGCAAAATACGAAATTGGAAATAGAAGTATTAGGTAGGAATTACGAGATCTCCCAAAGCGATAATACCTTTTAGGATTGCAGACTTCGTAGTTCTAACTTCGTATTTTAATAAGATATCTAACTTTACCTCATGAATGTTATCATCACCGGTGCCTCAAAAGGAATTGGCAAAGCCGTTGCGGAAATTTTTGCTGCCAATGGACATAATTTATTTTTATGCTCCAGGGGAGAAGTAGCGTTGTATAAAACAGTAGAGGAATTAATGACAAGATTTCCTGCCGTTACAATCAAGGCCAAACCATTTGATTTAAGTAAAAAAGAAGAAGCCATTGCATTTGGTAATTGGTGTTTGTCTTTTGTTGAGCCTGATATACTCGTTAATAATGCAGGTTTGTTTGAGCCGGGTAGTGTGTATAATGAACCGGATGGCACATTGGAAAGTCAGTTAGCAACGAATTTAATGAGTGCTTATCATCTTACAAGAACTGTTCTTCCAGCAATGATGGAGCGACGCTCCGGCCATATTTTTAATATGTGTTCCATAGCTTCACTAGATGCTTATGTCAATGGTGGTGCCTATAGTATCAGCAAATTTGCGATGCATGGGTTTAGCAAAAATCTGCGGGAAGAAATGAAACCGCATGGAATAAAAGTAACATCAGTACATCCCGGTGCAGTGCTGAGTGATTCATGGGGTAATTATGATAACTCTGCCAAACGTATTATGGAAGTGGAGGATATAGCAAAAATGATTTTTGCAGCCTCTCAATTATCGATACAGGCTTGTGTGGAAGATATTGTTATTCGTCCGCAGTTGGGAGACCTTTAATCTATTCGCTAAAAGGCCGGATTACCCTTTAACACATTTTAAATTAGTTTTTAAGAAAGCAACACTATTTTTAGTGTTGAATACGGTATGAAAAAAATCACTGCCATTATATTCTTCACTTTGCTTACTGCTTTTGCAATAGCTCAGGTTTCATTCAAAACCATTGTGCCAGTAACACCAATTGTGGTGGGAGAGGCCTTCCAGGTCCAATATGTAATAGATGATGGTGCGGCAGCTTCTGGTTTTGTTACACCTTTATTCAAGGGGTTTAAAACAGTGGCTGGCCCTTATATCTATTCTGGTAAAACCAGGCTTGCTAATAACGACAGGATATCGAAGAACTATGTATTTACATTGGTTGCTTTGAATCCTGGCAAACAAATCATTTCCGGCACTTTTATTTTGGTAGATGGCAAGCAGGTAAGGAGCAATGACAATTATATTGAAGTTATTTCGAAAGAAGTGGCAATGAAGCGTTTTGAAAAAGAGGTAACTACCAGTTCTGATTATTATTTGCGACCCGGCGAAGATGTGCAAGAAAAAATACGACAGAACCTTTTTATGAAAGTGCAGGTAGATAAGAAAACCAGTTTTGTCGGAGAGCCGGTGGTAGCAACCTTCAAATTATATTCAAGGCTGGAATCAAAATCTGATATTGTAAAAAATCCGGGCTTTTATGGTTTTTCGGTATTGGATGTAATAAATCTTTCTGATCGTTTTGTTACAACCGAAGAAATAAATGGAAAGACATTTGATGTTCACACCATTCGAAAAGTGCAACTATATCCTTTGCAGGCAGGTTTATTTACAATTGATGCAATGGAAGTAAAAAATAAAGTTGAATTTTCCCGAAGCAAAGTAAAAAAAAGAACCGAGCAGGAAATTGTGGAAGGTATTTTAAACAATGAACCGGAAGTAGCACCAGCCAATGCGGAAGTTTTTGAGAATGACATTAGCACAGCGCCAATCAACATTGTGGTGAAGCCGATACCTGAAAAAGGAAAAACAACAGGTTTTAACGGAGCTGTAGGAAATTTTTCTATTTCCGCTGCTATTATCGATAAGAAGATTTCTGCTAACGAAGAGGGTGTCCTGGAACTTGCTATTTCAGGAAAAGGAAACTTTATACAATTGAATGCCCCGGTAATTAATTGGCCTGATGGAGTAGAGGGATTTGATCCGGAAATAAAGGATTCACTGGACGTGTATGGCACACCGCTAAAAGGCAAACGGAAATTTCGCTATGCTTTTGTAGCAGCTGCACCCGGCACTTATATTATTCCACCTATCAGTTTTACCTTTTTTAATATTGATACAGGTGTTTACAAAACCGTTGTTACAAAGCCACAACAGATTGCGATTAGTGAAAAGAAACAACAACCAATTTCAGTTGTTGATAGGAAAGAAACAAGTGGAAAGAGAAAATATTGGCTGGCAGGAACCGGACTACTTGTTGTTTTAGCAGGTATAGTTTTTTGGATGATAAAAAGAAGAAAAGTTTCGACAACTGAACAGGCAATTCGTACAGCGGAGAAAACCAAAACAATAACTACGGATGAATTGCTTGAATCTGTACAAATAAATGAAACCAATAAAGATTTCTATGCATCGCTTCATCAATCAGTTTGGAGTTTCTTCGGCAATTATTATAAACTGGCAGGCACGGAAATAAATAAGGAGAATTTATTTGCCCGGATGAAGGAAAGTGGGCTTGATAGATCATTGGTAGATGAAACAGCAACTTTATTGCAACAATGCGAAACAGGAATGTTCACCAATGTTTCAATTACAGAAGACAGGCAATTGATCTTCAATAATACAAAAAGACTGTTAGGAGAAATTGAGAAAGCTTTACTCTGAGTACTTATAACCAACGCCCCTAACCGAGTGGAAGTATTTTGGGTTGCGGCTGTCTTCTTCAAAATATTTACGAAAGCTAAGAATAAAATTATCGATGGTTCTGGTAGTTGGGTAAACATTATAACCCCAAACGGATTGTAAAATCTTTTCTCTGGGTACTACTTCGTTTTTGTTTTCAATCAGTAGCTTCAATAGCATTGTTTCCTTCTTGCTCAACTGAATTTTTTCACCTGTGCTTTTAGTGGCTTCCTGCGCTTTAAAATCGATGCTGTTGTTGCCAAAGCTGTAGGTGTCATCAATTGATGATTTATCCTGAAGTTTTTTGTTCTTATTAATCAGCTTATAAACTCTTAATAAAAGTTCTTCCAGGTTAAAAGGCTTAGTTAGATAATCATCTGCACCTTTCTTTAAGCCTAATACCCTGTCAGCACTGCTGTTTTTTGCGCTAAGAATCAGAATCGGCACTTCGTTGTTGCTGATACGAACCGTTTCGGTAACATTAATGCCATCCATCTCCGGCAACATCACATCCAGTATAATTAGGTCGAAGTATTCACCTTGCACCGCATTGAGTGCTGCAGCACCATCGTAGGCAGAGGTTACCTCATAACCTTCCAGTTCCAAATTTAGTTTTAAGGCCTCATGAAGATTCTCTTCATCTTCTACCAGTAATATCGATGATTTTTTTTCTGTGGTCATGGTTGTATTCTTGAAACTAACGAAGAAGTGACTCAAAACGATAGAAGCAATTTTCAATAAGATATCTTCTCCTATTCTCGTTTCCTCCTTTTAACTCTTAGCTTTTAAAAACGACGACAAAATTACTGCCATTGGGTTCATTGTTTGTCACCGAAATGTCGGCATTATGCGCCGTTGCAATTTTGCGACAAAGATACAAGCCAAGGCCAGTGCCTTGGGTTTTGCGGGTTCCCTCGTTTCCAATGCGGTAAAATTTGTTGAATATCTTATCCTTTTCAGCATCTTCAATTCCATGCCCCTCATCCGATACTTGTAAACAAATTCCGGGATTTAATTTTTTTAGCAACGCCGTTATGGTGCTTTCTTTAGGCGAATATTTTATAGCATTTTCCAGTAGGTTATTGATCAGCATTTGTAATAATAACGGGTCGCCCTGTACATCCGCATCATCCTGAATATCTTCTTTAAATATTCTATCGGGAAATCGTTTCTTAAAATCTTGTATGCAATCTTTAAATAATGTAGATAAGTCAAGTTCTTCTTTGGCAGACTTATATCGGTCTCCTTCCAGTTGTGCGGAAATAAGAATATTATTGGTTAACGAATTGAGCCGGGCTGTTTCGTCTAGTGTGGTACGGATAATTTTCTTCTGCTTTTCCGGGTCAAGATTATACTTCTGTAAAGTTTCAAGATTTAGCCTGGTCACTGAAATAGGTGTTTTTAATTCATGCGTCACCGCCATCATAAAATTTTGTTGCTGTTGTTGTAGGTTAAATTGCCGCCTCATAGAACGATATACAAACACCGCCCCCACCAATATTAGTAATAGAAAAATAGCTCCCTCGCTGATGTATTTTGTTTTTTCACGGCTATGTTCTTTATTGATTTTATCCAATTCTACCTGGTACAGGCCGGGTAGTTGCTGTTTGCTGATAGTTGCGTTGATTTGGTTGATTTTAAAATTCCGCATGGTGGCAACATGATTGTTCAGCGAAATAAACCACCATACTAAAGCTGCAATAATATAGATAAGGAGCATCCAATAAATAAAGGATGCACGGCGAAATCTTTTACGGCTTATATCGGCCATAGTGTAAGAGGAGGTTATTGTTTCTTTTCAAGACGGAGACCTACATTCAATACATTCTTCAATGGGTTTTCCCGCATAATTTGTTCTATGGTAAAAGTATAATCACCGGTTTTTTTAAAATAGAATTCCCGCCCGGTTGGAGTTAATGCAATGCGGTGTTCATATATATCATCCATTCCACTGGCCAGCCATCCACTTTCATTTGTTGCAAGTTTGAGATCGTATCTCGCTGTTTGTGCGGAATCTTGCCCGGGTTGTTTGGTATGCAGATTTAAATAGATATTATTGAAGTTGTACTTATCATTATGCCGCAACACTAAAAAGACCTGGTAAGCTGATGCGGTGTCTTTTATAGTAAATGTAAAAGTGGGTTGATAACTATTTTGCCAATCGTGGCCGGGAATAGCAACTGATTTTTCGTACAGGTCAATAGTGGCGCAGGAGAGAACTGCAAGCCACAAGCCACAAGCTGCAAGCAAATACAGGCAGATTTTCCTAAAAGTTTTCAAGGAATAATTTTTTACAAATGTAATTAAGAAGAAATGATTTGGAGAACCCGAAACCAGGAACTCAAAACTTGAAACTTTCCTACAATACATTCAACACCTGCTCCTTCGCTTTCTCCAATTCATCTTTCATCATTACTACTGCTTTTTGAATGGTGGAGTCATAAGCTTTGGAACCGGTTGTGTTTATTTCTCTTCCTATTTCCTGTAGAATAAAAGACAGCTTTTTCCCCTTCGCATCATCCGCATCAGCTAATAGGGTGGAGAAGTAGTGACAATGGTTTTTCAACCGCACCTGTTCTTCGGTAATATCTATCTTTTCTATATAATATATAAGTTCCTGTTCAAGCCGGTTGCTGTCGTAGTTTTCCTTACCTACATTTTCTTCCAGCAGCCGGGTGATGCCTTCCCGGATCTTTTGCTGCCGAAGCGGTTCTAGCTTTATAACTTCCTCCTGGAGTTTGGATATATTATCAATACGAAGCAACAAATCTTTTTCCATCATGCTGCCTTCATTCAGGCGGTGGGTATTCAGGTTGTCGATGGCTTCCAATACTACCAATTGAAAATCTTGCCATTCGGCATCTGAAAGAGTATCGCTACTCGGGGTAATCACTTCCGGAAGTTTTACCAAGGTGCTTAAAATAGTAGAAGTATCAAGATTCAAGGCGGCAGCTAATTCCGAAAGGGGTTTATAATAGGCTTTTGCCAGGTCTGTATTGATAGTAACCGGGCGGGCATTACCTGTATCTTTCAGGCTGATATTACAATCCACACTACCGCGGCTCAGGCGTTCAGAAAGTAAGCGGCGGATGTCAAATTCAAAAGGTTTTAAAAGCGAAGGAATCCTTAATTGCAATTCAAACTGTTTTCCGTTGAGTGATTTTATATCCACCAGAAAAGTTTTATCACCCACATTTTTTTCGGCTCTTCCAAATCCTGTCATTGATTTCAGCATGCAATAATTTTTAGATTACTGTAAAGGTATTTTAAATACCATAAGCAGGGATTAATTTTATTAAGCCAACTAATTGCTACTAGCATCGTCCCTTGCGTCGCACACTTCATCGCTCTGTTCGCTACTTAACTTGTCGAAGTATCAGCATTTTGCAGGCTCTCGTTATTATTCAAGTTCCATTAAATGTCAAGTTGAAATATTTAAAGGTAGTCTTAGAGTATTAAATTGATACCGGCATAAGCAAGGGAGAGGATGGAGAGATAAGTACAAAAAAATCCCTCCGTAGTAAGCGGAGGGATAATATATGGATGGGTTAGTAAGTACGGGAAATAAATTTCCCTCCACAATATTATAAATTATTTCTTTTAACCAAAAAAAATTTTGTAATTATTTTATTAACATTTTAAAAGTAGCTGTGGATAAGCCAACAAAAAAAGTACTTGTTTATGAATTGATGATGGGATAAAAAAAATATTTCTTTAGAAAATATTATATCATATGAAATTTTAAACATGCTGAAATGCTTGACAGCAAAGGATTGTATCAATATGCATTTTTATAATTTTTATAAATTGGTTCAAATTTTTTTGCAACCAACTATTTTTTTATGGATTGATGTAGCACAGTTAACATAAAAAAAAACCTAAAAATATTAATTAAAAAAAGGATGCCCCAAACAGGGATAAAGTACCCAAATCACTTATTTTAACTGCTATCGGTCATTCATTAGCTTACTCTACCTTTGACAAAATTTGTTCTATGCGTTTTGATAAACCTGTTCCAGTTGCTACTATTGCACAACTTATCGGTGCAGAAATTTTTGGCAATGTAAATGGAATTGCAACCGGTATTAATGAAATACATAAAGTGGAAAATGGTGATTTGGTTTTTGTAGACCACCCTAAATATTATGATAAATGCATTAACTCTGAAGCAACATTCATCATTATAAATAAACAAACAGATTATCCCGACGGTAAAGCATTGTTAGTAGTTGATGATCCATTTGAGGCTTATTTAAAGATTGTAAACTTCTATCGTCCTTTTGCGCCATCTATGAAAATGCTGAGTGATTCTTCATCTGTTGGCGAAGGAACAGTGATCATGCCGGGTGCTTATGTAGGCAATCATGTGCAAATTGGAAAAGATTGCATTATATATCCCAATGTTACAATTCTCGATCATTGCATTATCGGCGATACTGTGGTGATACAGGCGGGTACAGTTATCGGAAGCGATGCCTTTTATTATAATAAGAAGACCAACAGGGAAATTCATTATAAAAAAATGAACAGTAGTGGCCGGGTATTGATTGAAAACGGCGTAGAGATAGGAGCTAATTGCACCATTGACCGGGGTGTAAGTCATGATACGATTATTGGAGCCGGTACAAAACTGGACAACCTGGTGCATATTGGCCACGATACGGTGATTGGTAAAAATTGTCTTTTTGCAGCTCAGGTAGGTATTGCAGGGGCAACTACTATTGAAGACAATGTAATACTTTGGGGGCAAGTAGGAGTTAGTAAAACACTAACCATCGGAAAAGATGCTATAGTATATGCACAAAGTGGTGTAAAAGATTCTATTGTCGGCGGTAAAGTTTATTTTGGCTCACCGGTAGAAGATGCCAGAGAAAAAATGAAAGAATTTGTTTGGATAAAACGAATTCCGCAGTTGTGGGAGAAGGTGATGGGAAAGTAAATCAATCGTTATTTTTTGCAGGCTTACTTACTGACTGGTACTAAATTTATCCATTTAGTAATGTATTATTTAATTCGGCCAGTAATCATACGGCAGCAAATCGGCAACATTTTTCCAGCTCCAATAGCCCTGGTTGATCCAACTACGCTGCTCATAGAAATATCCGTTTTCTTTTATAGCGATTGGTCGCAATACATCCACATACGAAACCTGCACTCCTACATCCATTGGCAGGTTAAATTGTTTTAGATAAGCATTTTCGGGTACTGCCTTTATATAGGCCACACTTATTTTATCCGGAAACTGTATCTCCACTTCATCCAATGTATCGGAAACAGTATAATATTTCGGCAGGTAGGGTTTGGTCAATAAGCCAAACGTTTTTTTATCATCATTAATAAGAGAAATAGTAAAACCCGATTCTTTTAATGTACTGTCGTAATAGGAACGCATAAAATGCATACGGGAACCGGCATAAGCTTTTTCTCTATTGGCTTTCCATTTCATAGCAGTACTTACAGTTCCCAATTTTTCGGAAAAGAAACAAGTACCTCTGTAAGAACTAATATCAGTTTTATAATAATAAACGAAAGAGTCTAATTGATAACGTAGATCATATCCCAACGCTTCATTACTAATAACAAGGGGTTCGGTAACTAATACTTTTAATTTATCAGTTCGTTTGTAATAAAAGAAACGAACGGCTTCTTTGTTTTGAATACTGCACTCAGTTGCGAAAGGGGTAGTGCCAATAAAATGACCCAGAAAAAAATCGCCATACTTCTCCCAACCATCTTTTACCTCATTGCTGCTTTGTATCACCACTTCTCCCATGGACTTATCTTCTTTCACCAATAGGATTTCCAATCGTTCATTTTTGTTTTCGGTAATACGTACTTCCTGGTTTTTATAACCGGTAAAACTAAATATCAATTCATATCCGCCCGACTTAAGGGAGATAGAAAATTCACCCTCTTTGTTACTGGTAGTTCCTAAAGTAGTGTTTTGAGCAAATACGCTGGCTCCCAACAAAGGCTCACGGGTAGCTGAATCTAATACTACTCCCGAAATAACAACCTGCGACTGGGCAATTACTGAGGTAAAAAGGAAAATAAAAAGAGTGGTAATAAATTTCATAGAATATATTTCTTGTATGGCTTAAAGATACAGTTCTTATTACTTCGGTTGCACGTCAGGAATAGTGCCAAGGTAGTTTTTGCAGGCCTTTTTTATTGTTTCTTCTAATGGAGTAAAGGAAAATCCCGGAAATGTCTTTAGTATTTTATCATTATCAAACCGGGTTTTGCTTTGTGCTACCCTTGCACTTTCCTTGGTGAGCAATGGTTTTTTGCCAGAGAAAAATGATTTTAATTTTTCCACCCGCCAGGCTACAGACAATATAAAAGGAGTGGCATGTTTGGAGGGTTTCTTCTTATTAAAATTTTCTGCAATAGTATCCTGCATTTTTTTAAAGGTCCAGGTGTCGCCACTTACAACAAATCGATGTTCTGAAATATCACTCTCCATTAATAATAAAGTCGCTTTAGCTACATCTTCCACATCTACAAATCCATTGATACCGGAAGTGTACCATTTAAAACCATTATGCACATTTTTAAAAAGGCCGGCACTGCTGCTATGCCAATCGCCATAGCCAAGAATAGTACTTGGGTTAAGGATCACTGCATTTAATCCTTCGCTCATTCCCCGCCATACCTGCAACTCCGATTTGAATTTACTGATACCATAATGAGTGTTGGCTTTACTATCTTCCCATTTTTTTTCTTCATTTACATGGCCGCCGGTTGTTGTTCTGCCCAATGCTGCAACCGAACTGATATGTACAAACCGCTTAATGCCTTTTTCCAACGCAATATTTACCACATTTGCCGTGCCTTCAATATTTGTATGATACATGGAGGCTCTGTCTTTCTTGCTAAAAGAAACAGTTGCTGCCGAATGAATAACGGTATCAACTCCTTCCATAGCATCTTCTAATGATACTACATCAAGTATATCACCTTCCACCCATTCTACTTTCTCATTAATTTCTTTAGCGATCCAGAAAGGAGTTTTAGTGCCACGACGAATAGCTCGTACTTTATATCCTTTTTCTATCAATAGTTTAATGATGTATGAACCCAAAAAGCCAGTACCGCCAGTTACTAATACCATGATTAATTAAGTTAATAGCTATAATATCCTTCTCCTGATTTTTTACCCAGCTTCCCTTCTTTTACTTTTTGCTCTTGTATGTAGGAAGGCTTTAGGCGTTCCGGATTATTCATTTGCTCATATACAGAACAACTAACGGCATAGTTAATATCATTGCCAATGAGATCCATTAGTTTGAATGGCCCCATTTTAAATCCACTTGCTTCTAACAAACGATCTGTTTGTTCAAAACTAACTTCTCCTTCTTCTGCTGTCCTCAATGATTCTATATAATATGGTCTTGCTACACGGTTTACAATAAAGCCCGGTGAATCTTTGCAGATAACAGGTGTTTTACCCATTTGTTTTGCCAACTCAATTATTGTGGTGGTTACATTCGGCGAAGTATATTCAGTATTTACTACTTCTACCAACTTCATAATCGTAGCTGGATTAAAAAAGTGCATTCCAATTACCCGTTCCGGATTTTTTACTTGTTCTGCAATTGCAGTAACAGGTAGCGAAGAAGTATTGCTGCAAAAAATGCATTCACTATGGTTTAATTCTGCCAATTGATTAAATAGTGAAATCTTTATGGGTAGCTTTTCTACTATTGCTTCAATAAAAACATCTGCCAGGCAAACTTGAATATCGGAGGTAAAAAGAATTCGTTGAAAAATTTTTTCTCCTTCTGCTGTGGTAATCTTCCCCTTTGTAATTAAAGCGGTAAGATTTTTTTCAATGCTGGTTTTTGCTTTCTCCAGTACTGCTTTATTTAATTCATACAAAATAGTATGAAAACCAGCCTTCGCTGCCGCCTGTGCAATACCAGAACCCATGGTGCCGGCTCCGCAAATGCAAATACTATTAATAATCATTGCTGGTAAATTTACGGGTGTAAAGATAGTTATGCAGGCTTTATGAACTCTCAATACCGGATACACTGATTTTTGCTAAGTTTCTCTTACCTTAAAGAAAAATTTCTTGTATGGACCTTAACCAACCAACCACACCCCAAACATCTTCACCAGTTTATGCACCGGCTTCGGCCGCACCCGGTATGTTCGGCACCAAAATTCCTTCTACTGTTGCATTTGTAGTAGCCGTTCTTTTATTCTTTATGCCCTTTATCGATATTAAATGTAATGGCACTTCATTGCAAACTGTAAGCGGCTTTCAGTTAGCCACAGGTTTTAAAATGAAGAACAGCAGTAACAGTAATTCGTTTTTGGATGATGTGAAAACGGATGAAGTAGATAAAGGCATAACAAAGGCAACAACTAAGACGGACGACAAAGATCCTAATTTGTATGCAATGGTTGGATTAGGTCTTGGTGTGCTTGGTCTCTTATTGTCATTCACGAATGCAAAAGCTGCAATAGGTGGTGCAATGGTGACAGGTATTGCAGCAGCAGGTGCGTTAATAGGAATGATGCTGGATGTAAAGAAAAATATAAAATCGAGTATTCCAGGCACTGGAGGAAATAGTAGTACAGATGATGATCCTACTGGCATTTCAAAGGGGCTTGACAAAATAGGACAGGAAATGAATGATAAACTGAATATAACAGTTGACTTTACCCCATGGTTTTACATAGCGGTCATCGCATTTCTGGCAGCAGCTTTTTTCTGCTATAAAAGAATGTCTGCCTCAAAAACTTAACATTGCTTATTTCTTAATACATTTTTAACCAATAAAACCAACAGCAACATGAACCGAAAACTTTTCACCATCATACTGGCGGTGGTATTAATAGCCAGTTTTTTTCTTCCTGTATGGTCCATCAGCAGCACCAGTGCATTTGATGCTGTACAAGCACCATCATATGGAACAGGAGTGGAAAATATGCTGATGAAATATTTATGGATACTGATTCCTTTATCGGGAGTAATGCTTCTTATAGGGGCATTAAATAACGGCAATTATTTTTTGGGCAGGGGCTTATGGGCCATTCTTCCTTTACTAGCGGTATTATACCTGTTAATTCGTCCTATGCTGGATGGGAACGTTGATATTATGGATATGATAAAAGGATTTGGAGTAGGTATGTGGATGATGTTAGTTGGATCTCTTGTTCTTGCTATTTATCATCCAAAATCATAATTGGTTAACTATATTTTTTCAAAGGCTGTCTGCGGGCAGCCTTTGTTGATTCAGCAAATAAGGATATTTTAGATTTTCAATTACTGCAATGAAATTTTTACTAACTGCTTTACTCTCTATTTTAATTTCTCAAGCCAGTGCACAAACTCCAGCTGAATGGGCGCAGACGGTGAACTGGGATGGTGTTTCTCATTGGTCGAAATATATGAAAGTAAGAGCTGCGTGGATGGGGCCCAATGCTTTGGCTGTTCCATTTATTTCTAATGGCAGTATTGATAGCAATACCACTGCCGGTATTACCGGCCAGTTTCATTTTAGGGAAGGCGATAAAACACAGAGCATTGCCTTATATGGAAATCTTTGTTTGGTAAAAGATCTTATTTCTTTTGATATATCCTACATCCCTTATGAGTTTTATACGATGAGTGATGCACTGAAAAAAGAACGGCATGTATATTACGAGTATTATAATGATAAGAAAGCAAGAGGTGATGTGCTGGTAAATACCAATATCCAGATATTTAACCGCTGGAGAAAAGATATACAACTGGTATTAAGAGTTGGTTACCGCCTGCCTTCTTCATCGGGTTTTGGTGCAGCTAGATTTATTGATGGCATGGGCTATCATATTGATATATCAGCGGGAAAGCCATTTAATAGCATTCCATTGAAGTGGATAGCTATGGCTGGTTTTTATGTATGGCAAATTGAACAAGATGATTTTAGGCAGAATGATGCATTCTTATTTGGTACAGGTTTAGAATGGAGTCCGAAGAACTGGTTGATAAAATCTTATGTGGCCGGATATCTTGGGTATATAGAAAACAGCGGTGATAAGCCGATTGTATTTAGGGCTGAAGCACAACGAAGAATAAATAAAACAGGTTTGCTGGTTCGTTTTCAACAGGGGTTGAATGATTTTGAATATAGTACGGTGGAAGTGGGAGGTAAATATTATTTTAAATGATGGACTTTTCGGTACATAGATATGATTTAAATAGTAATGGGTTTACTTCTATTTCAAACATTTACTCTCCTACTGAGGTAGATGAAATAACAGCAATTATTGATAAAGCCAACACTTCAAATGATACATTCAGAAAGTCGAAGGATTTATTTGCAATCAGGCAGTTTATAAAAGAAGTGCCTGATTCGGCCTCCCTAATTTTTAATGATAATCTTAAGCAAGTAATTCAACAAGTACTCGGAGCCGGGTACTTTGTTGTAAAGTCAATTTATTTTGATAAGCCTCATTCATCCAACTGGTATGTCTCTTATCACCAGGATTTGACAATTTCTGTAAATAAAAAAATAGAAATAGAAGGCTTCGATTCATGGACAGTTAAGCAAGGTCAGTTTGCCGTAAAGCAGCCGTTGGAAATTTTGGAAAATATATTTACCATTCGCATACATCTTGATGATACGGACGAAAATAATGGAGCTTTAAAAGTAATACCAGCATCACATTTAAAAGGTGTTTATCGTCCTGAAACTATTGATTGGACTAAGGAAAAAGAAAAAGTTTGTAGCATTCCAAAAGGTGGAATTATGTTGATGAAACCTTTATTGCTTCACAGTTCATCAAGAACAACTAACAATAAAAAGCGAAGGGTAATCCATGTCGAGTTTTCAAAAGATAGTTTACCAAATGGGTTGGAATGGGCCGAGCAGGTATATATTAATTAGTGTGGGAGTTGCACAATATCGAGTAGCGAACAGAACGATGAAGAGTGCGACGCAACCGGGTTGATAGTAGCAATGCAGCTGGGTACATAAAATTTCAACGGCCCGACTCAAGACTCCTGACTAACGACTCCTGACTCTCTCTAAATCGCTGAGGTAAACTGTTTTAAGAACCGCACATCATTTTCGCTGAATAGACGAATATCATTGATACCATATTTCAACATGGCAGGACGTTCGATACCCATACCAAACGCAAAGCCAGTGTATTTATTAGGATCGATGCCGCAGTTGGTTAATACATTCGGGTGCACCATACCGCAACCTAAAATTTCAACCCAACCAGTTTTTTTGCAAATATTACAACCGCTGCCGCCACAGATAAAACAACTTACATCCATCTCTGCACTGGGTTCAGTAAAAGGAAAATAAGAAGGGCGGAAACGAACTTTTACATCTTTACCATACATTTCTTTTACAAAAAAGTAAAGCGTTTGCTTCAAATCAGCGAACGAAACATTTTCATCAATGTATAATCCTTCTACCTGGTGAAAGAAACAATGGCTTCTTGCACTTACCGTTTCATTTCTATATACACGACCCGGAATAACCACACGGATAGGAAGTTTTCCTTTTTCCATTTCCCGTATCTGCACATTGCTGGTATGAGTACGTAATACCCAATCTGGATTTTGTTGTATGTAAAATGTATCCTGCATATCTCTTGCAGGGTGATGCGCCGGTAAATTCAATGCACCGAAATTATGCCAGTCATCTTCTATCTCTGGTCCGTCTGCTACAGCAAAACCAAGACGTTGAAAAATAGAAACGATCCTGTTTCTCATTAATACCACCGGGTGTCTTGATCCGATTGGTAATGTATCGCCGGGTAAACTAAGGTCTATTGTATTTGCAGTTGACTCTTGCCCATTAACAGTCGACCCTTTAAGTTCTTCAAACTTTGTTTCTACAAAAACTTTGAACTCGTTGAGTAACTGCCCGGCTTCTTTTTTGTTTTCCGGGGCCACATTTTTCATTTCGCCCATGATGGTTTTCACCAGCCCTTTGGTGCCGAGGTATTTGATGCGGAATTCTTCTACGGCATTTGCATCGGTAGCTACAAATTCGGCAATTTCATTCTTGTACTCGTTAATATTATTCAGCAAATTTTCCATGGCGGCAAAGATAAGAAATGGAGAGTAGTGGCGAACTCTGCGTGAAACCACACTTTTTTCTCCTTTACCCTTAGCTTTGTAGATATGGATCATCTAAACATTTCGGACTTCCTTTCTCCAGTAAATCTCCACGAAATATCCCACGACGAAGGATATAAAGATGGGCAATTGGGAAAAATAATCAATGTGTACAGCGAAGAATTTCCTGACCTGGATGAAGCACAAATTGTAATTGTTGGATGTGGAGAGCAGCGGGGTAGTGGATTGATACATGGCCATAGCGAAGCACCGGATATTATCCGCCGACATTTTTACTCCTTATTTTATTGGCACCAGGATATAAAAATTGCTGATGTAGGTAATATTAAAGTAGGTTCTTTATATACCGATTCGTATGCCGCATTAAAAACAGTGGTGCAGGAATTAATGGGCGATGGAAAGACGGTGATTATTTTGGGAGGCTCACATGATCTGACATTAACGCAATACAATGCGTATGCAGAAAATAAAAAATTAATTGAAGCCTCTTGTGTAGATGCATTAATTGATTTGAATTTGGAGTCTCCATTCAAACATGAAAATTTTTTAATGGAAATGCTGACAGGAGAGCCGAATTTTCTTCGTCATTATAATCATATTGCTTTTCAAAGTTACTATGTGCATCCACGAATGTTGGAAACAATGGATAAGCTACGTTTCGATTGCTACCGTGTGGGCAGTGTAAAAGAGAATATAGATGAGATGGAACCGGTGATCCGTAACAGCAATATGTTCAGCTTTGATATTACGGCTATTGCCAATGCCTATGCACCGGCGAATACCGTTTCGCCAAATGGATTGAATGGTGAAGAAGCTTGTGTGCTGATGCAATATGCTGGTATGAGTCCGAATGTGAACAGCATTGGTATTTATGGCTACGATGTGCAGCATGATAAAGATGAGCTGACGGCGAAACAGATCAGTCATATGCTATGGTATGTGTTGGATGGCCGCAGCCGAAGCAGGAGAGAAGCGACGTTGGATGAGAAAGATTCGTTCAACGAATATCATATGGCCTTTGCAGAAGTGGATACGATCTTTTTGCAAAGCAAGAAAACTGGTCGCTGGTGGATGCAATTGCCGGATAAAAAATTTATTGCCTGCAGCTACAAAGATTATTTACTAGCCAGTAGCAATGAAATACCGGAGAGATGGTTGAGGGCGCAGGAGAGAGGATAGGACAATTCGGAGTTCAGAGTTCATAGTCTGTAGTCTTGAGTCAATTGTTATGTACCAGGCTTTAGTTTTTCATGGCATCTTCGTTGCGACCAAAGGTCTGTTAATTTATTTTCTTCCGGTGGAAGAGAATAAATTAATCACTCTTCATCGTTCTGTTCATTACTCAACATAAATACGATATGTCGAAATCAAAAATAAAAACTGGTATCTGTTCCTTCGGTATGAGCGGTAAATTATTTCATGCACCATTTCTCGAAGCACATCCGGGATATGAGTTAGCAGCGATTGTTGAAAGAAACAATACTGATTCGAGAGAACGATACCCGAATTCAAAATTGTATCGTTCGGTAGAAGAGTTGTGCGCCGATAAAGAGTTGGAGTTGATAGTGGTGAATACCCCGACACATTTGCATTTTGAACAAGCGAAGCTGGTATTGCAGTCGGGGAAAAATATGGTTATTGAAAAACCATTTGCTATTACCGTAAAAGAAGCAGAAGAATTAACGGCTTTGGCAGAAAAAAATAATTTGTTTTTAAGTGTGTATCAAAACCGCCGTTATGATGGTGACTACCGTGCTGTAAAAAATGTAGTGGAGCAAAATTTATTGGGCGAAATACGAGAAGTAGAAATTCGTTATGACCGCTACCGGCCTGCATTTGGCGGCAAGCAACATAAGGAAGGAGCCATGCCCGGTGCCGGAAATTTGTTTGATCTGTCTCCGCATCTGGTTGACCAGGCCATTCAATTGTTTGGTTTTCCCAATGCATTATTTGCTGACCTGATAAAAATGCGGGATGATGTAGCCGTGCCGGATTATTTTGAAATGCTTTTTTATTATGATCGCCTAAGGGTTCGATTGAAAGCAACAGTGATAGCAAGAGAATCAACCTATGCATATGTATTGCATGGAATGAAAGGAAGTTTTTTACAACAACGTTCCGATATGCAGGAGCAACAATTATTAGCCGGAGTAAAACCATCATTAGAAACCTGGTGTCCCGGTCCATCATCACCTGATGGATTATTGCATACAGAAATAAATGGCGAAGTGGTTCGTAAAGAAACAACATCATCTCCCGGCAACTACATGGGCTATTATGATGATGTATATAAAGCGTTAAGAGGGCAAGGTGCAAATCCTGTTCCGGCTGCCGATGGAATAAAAAATACAAGAATAATAGAAGCAGCTTTGGAGAGTTCTGCTTCTGGCAAAATTGTTACATTTTAATTTAGGAATTATGAAGTATGAATTCAGCATTACAAGGAAGACGAAATTATTTAGGTGTATTAAGCAATTCATCATTCATCATTTATCATTCATCATTCTTCTGTCTTCTTGTTCCATAGAAAAACAAATCGCCAAATCTGCAAAAGCCGATGTGCTGGATGCAAAAGCATTGGAAACAGCACATGTCGGCATCAGCATTTTTGATCCTGAAACAAACAAGTATTTATACAATTACCAGGGCGATAAATATTTTGTACCTGCCAGTAATACTAAAATTCCTACTTGCTATGCTGCGATGAAATACTTGGGGGATATTTTGGTGGGGTTGAGGTATGGATTTTCTGAAGCAAAAGATTCTTCTGAAATGGTATTAGTACTCCAACCAACGGGAGATCCGACATTATTGCATGAAGATTTTAAAAATCAACCAGTGTGGGACTTTTTATCATTAAAAGCAAATAATTATAGCGAACGAGTTGGAATTCTTGATACAATTTGGCAAGAAAATCCTTGGGGCAGTGGTTGGTCATGGACTGATTATGATGCATCTTATATGGCGGAAAGAAGCACAATGCCAATTTATGGGAATGTTATTGATATAAAACTAAATACAGTTTCAGAAAGAAATATAAAGGATACAAATGACATTCAGTCTAGTAGACCAAACATGTTTAAAACACAGAGTCGTTATTTTGATGCAATAGTTAATGCTAATACTTACTTGGTTTCAAGAGAGGCAATATTAGATAAGCAGCCTATGATAGAAATTACAAGAAACCTATCAGAAAATACTTTTTGGCTTAAAGAAACAAATAGAAAATTTGTAAATAGTTCTGTTCCCTTTGTTACTAGCGATACTAAAGGACCTTGGAAGAACAGCCATTTGGCAACTGCGGAAATTATATCTGATAAGTTTAAATATAGATTTGGTTCGATTCGCCCAAGAAAGGACGACACTTCATTTACTTTTATATGTCCTGATTGTAGGACTCAACTGCTGCGAATAAAGCAGTGGCATAAAATTCACTCACAACCCACCGACTCCCTCCTAAAACACATGATGCGCCGCAGCGATAATTTTTTTGCGGAGCAATCTTTATTAATGGTAAGTAATGAAAAACTGGGAGTAATGAATGATGCAAAAATTATCGATACTATTCTCAAAACAGATTTTAAAGACCTGCCACAAAAACCAAGATGGGTGGATGGTTCAGGGCTTAGCCGCTATAATTTATTTACACCACAAGATTTTGTCGCTATCCTCAACAAAATGAAGAATGAATTTGGTATGGATCGTATCAAAGTTGTTTTTCCAACCGGCGGAGAAGGAACGATCAGCAGTTACTATAAAACTGAAAGCGGATTTATTTTCGGCAAAACAGGAACTCTCTCTGGTGTTGTTGCCTTCAGCGGTTTCTTATATACTAAAAAAGGTAAGCTGCTTATTTTTTCTACTTTGGTCAATAATCACCAGGCATCTGCAACAGATGTAAGAAAAGCGGTGGAGAAGTTTTTAGTGGGGGTAAGAAACCGTTATTAACGGGGTCTTGTCACTCCGACGAAGGAGGAGTCTCAGAGATTATTGTAATTATTAACTTCCAAACTTTGAGATGCCTCGTTCCTCGGCAAGACAACACTAAGCTCATTTATTTCCCAAACATTTTTTCGAGCTGTTCTTGTTTGAATTCTAAGTAAGTTGGGTTTCCATCCATTGTGGCATTGGATTGTTCGCAGGCAAAAAGATCATTCACCAATTGGCGCATTTCTCTTTCTGTTAATCGAACACCGGTTTTAATAGCTTGTTGTCTTGCTAATGAACGGATGAGTTTTTCTCTTTTAGAAAATTTTACTTCGTTGCTGAAATGCTTGTATTGCTCCAGTAAAATATCAATGATGTGTTTTTCATTACCAGCTTCCACATCAGCCGGTGTGCCTTGTATAACAAATGTGTTTTTGCCAAAAGGTTCAATCGTATAACCCAGTTGTTGTAAATCGCCGATGATTTCTTGCATTACCGCTGCATCAGATGGGGTTAACTCCAACGTAGATGGAAACATACTCCGTTGCGTAGCCACTGGTTTGTCTTTACTTGCTGTCTTCAATAGTTCATACAATACTCTTTCATGCGCCGCTTGCTGGTGAATGAGAAGGAAGCCGTTGGCTGATGGAAGAGTGATGTAAGTGTTGAGTAGTTGGGTTAACTCCCCATCAGTCTGTAGTCTTGAGTCATGAGTCGGGAGTGTATCTACGCTCTTTAGTGTTGACTCCTGTCTCCCGACTCCTGTCTCCTGACTCTCATAGAAATCTCTCCAATGCTTCAACTCATTCTTATCACTCTTCTCAATAAAATGCGCCTGGTGTTTTTGTGTAAATCCTTTAAAAATAGAACCGGATGAAGCTGCTGATTTTCTTTCTTCTGTAAAAGGTTGTTGTATGGATGATAATTGTTGTATAGATGCATCCAGATCAAAATCCAAAGTGGGTGTTACGCTAAATTGTGCCAATGCATGCTTCACTGCAGCTTGCACAAAGGCGTAAATTATTTTTTCATCCTCAAATTTTATTTCCTGTTTGGTAGGATGAACATTTACATCCACCACTGCCGGATCTAGATCGATGAAGAGTACATACATCGGGAAACTATCCGTTGGGATCATTTCCTGGTAAGCACTCATCACCGCATGATTGAGATAAGGGCTTTTAATAAAACGGTTGTTTACAAAGAAGTATTGATCGCCTCTTGTTTTCTTTGCTGTTTCCGGTTTGCCCACAAAACCATAGATGTTCATGTAATCGGTTTCTTCTTTAACCGTTACCAGTTTTGCATTGTAATTATTACCGAGTAATTGAACGATACGCTGCTTTAAACTACCGGCTTCTAAATGAAATAGTTGTTGGTTGTTAGCCGTAAGTGTAAACAGAATTTCCGGGAATGACATCGCCACTCTTGTAAACTCATCTACAATATGCCGCATTTCAGCAGCATTGCTTTTCAAGAAATTTCTGCGGGCCGGCACATTGAAGAATAAATTCTTCATCGCAATACTGGTACCAACGGGTGCAGCAATAGGTTCTTGCTTTTTTACAGCACTATTTTCTACTTCTATATAAATACCGGTTTCGTCTTCCGCCCTTTTCGTTTTCAATTCTACTTGTGCCACCGCTGCAATAGAAGCCAATGCTTCGCCTCTAAAGCCCATCGTTCTTATATGAAATAAATCTTCAATACTTTTTATTTTGGAAGTAGCATGTCGTTCAAAACTCATGCGGGCATCGGTTTCACTCATGCCACTGCCATTATCAATAACCTGTATCAATGCTTTTCCTGCATCATTAATAAGGAGTTTGATTTCTGTTGCTCCGGCATCTACCGCATTTTCCAGCAATTCTTTAATAGCACTGGCTGGTCGTTGAATAACTTCTCCCGCAGCGATCTGGTTAGCGATGTTATCTGGTAATAATGTAATCTTATCTGGCACTTTTCTACTTTAGCCGCCAAAAATAACGATTTGATTTTTAAGCAACTCTTCGCAAAACCTTTGCATCAAAAGGGTTAATTTTAAGCCTCTTAGTTAACATTACAATTTGCCGTATTATGAAGTTTTTAAAACTGGCTCTTGCGATTGCTTTTTTTACTCCACTTGTTTCTACTGCACAGTATAAAAGTAGTTTGACCAAAGCTCAATGGGTAGATAGTGTATTCAATAGTCTTACAGAAGACCAGCGCATTGCCCAATTGATGGTGGTAAGAGCACATTCCAACCTAGGTGCGGACCATGTGGCCAAAGTGGTAAGTGAAATTGAAAAATACAATGTCGGTGCTTTGTGTTTTTTCCAGGGTGGCCCGATACGGCAAGCGAATCTTACTAATTATTACCAGCGCATTGCAAAAACTCCGCTGATGGTTACAATTGATGGAGAATGGGGATTGGGTATGCGGTTGGATAGTGCAATCAAATTTCCATTTCAATTGACGTTAGGTTCGTTGACTGATGAACATATCGTATACAAAATGGGATTGGCTGTGGGTGAACAATGTAAACGAATTGGTGTGCATGTTAACTATGCACCAGTTGTTGATATCAATAATAATCCTAACAATCCGGTGATTGGTTATCGTTCTTTTGGAGAAGACAAAGAAAAAGTTTCCCGTTTTGGTGTAGCGTATATGAAAGGAATGCAGGATGCGGGCATTATGGCTTGCGCCAAACATTTTCCCGGTCATGGTGATGTGGATGTAGACTCGCATTATGATTTACCTGTAATTAGTAAAACAAGAAAGCAATTAGATTCCATGGAGTTGGTTCCATTCCGTGCATTGTTTGATGCAGGTGTGGGAAGTGTAATGATTGCACATTTATCAATTCCTTCTATTGATAATACCGCTAATAGAGCAACATCTATCTCTAAAAAAAGTGTAACTGATCTGTTGAGAAATGATATGGGCTACCAGGGGTTGACTTTTACCGATGCATTAGAAATGAAAGGCGTTACCAAATATTTTCCCGGTGGTACAATTTCAGTTGAATCTTTGATAGCAGGGAACGATATGTTGTGCCTTCCGGAAAACGTAGGAGCATCAATCGAAGCAATTAAAAAAGCTATTGCGGAAAATAGGTTAACCTGGGAAGATGTAAATCAAAAAGTAAAAAAAGTGTTGATCGCCAAGTTCGATTTAGGATTAAATAAAACACAGTGGGTTGATACCAATAATCTACTGGTGGATATTAATGCCAATACGGATGCAATTAGAGCGGAAGTGGCGGAGCATAGTATTACTATTCTTTCGCAAGGAGGCATGAAGGCTTCAAGAACTGATTATGCACAAGTACCATTGACCGACAAACAAAAGAAAGTAGCCTACATTGCTATTGGCACTAAAGAGCTAAACGATTTTGGTAAAAGAATGAAGAGTGATTTTGGTGCTGATGTTTTTTATTTTTCTTACAATGAAGGAAAAGAGAAAGCAGATGAAATTGTGAAAGAAGTGCAGAAGGATGGCAAGTATGATGCAATTGTAATAGGAGTTCATAATTACTCACTTCGCCCGGCTAATAATTTTGGCCTTACCGCTGCAGCACTTAAACTATACAAAGACCTGAATTTTATTAAAACGATCACTCTAACTTTTGGAAATGTATTAGCTACAAAAAACTTTTGTGATGCATACACACTAGTAGCCTGCTATCAGGATGATGCAATTACGCAACAAGCTGCTGCTGATCTATTACAAGGTAAGATTAAAGCAAAGGGGAAATTACCCGTTACGGTTTGCCAGTACAAATTTGGCGACGGTATTGTTTATGGCCCGGTAAAGCCAACAAAAGAAGAAATAAAAAAAAAATTAACGACGATTGACTCTATCGCATTGGATGGGATTGCCAAAAAAGCTTTTCCGGGCTGTGTAGTATTAGCAGCACATAAAGGAGAAATCATTTATCATAAAGCATTTGGTAATTATGAGTTTGATGCATCTTCCCCGATGATGAGTGCAGAAAGTATTTTTGACCTGGCGTCTGTAACCAAAATTTCTGCCACTACCGTTTCTATAATGAAGATGTATGAAGAAGGGCTGATTGAACTGGATAAAACCATTGGTGATTATCTACCCTGGACGAAGGGAACAGATAAAGCTAAGCTTACTATTAAAGATATTTTATTGCACCAGGCAGGGCTTCACCCATTTATTGTTTTTTATAAAGAAACAATTGATGTAGCTACTGGTATTCCAAAACCCGGTTTTTATTCTGATAAACCGAAGCCCGGTTATACCGTAAAGGTGGCAGAGAATATGTATATGCGGAATGATTGGCAGGATACGATGTGGCAGCGTATTTTGAAAAGCCCCCTAACTGCCAAAAATAAATATGTGTACAGTGATAATGATTTTATATTCTTGGGAAGAATTATACAGGAAGTATCAGGTCTTACCCTGGATCAATATACAAAGCGAAATTTTTATGATAAAATTGGAATGATGTCAACCGGTTTCAATCCCACTAAACGTTTTTCAATGGAATGTTTAGTGCCAACTGAAACGGAGAAACATTTTCGTCAGCAAACAGCAAGGGGATATGTGCATGATGAGGGAGCTTCCATGTTTGGCGGTGTATCCGGCCATGCAGGATTATTTTCTAATGCGTATGATTTGTCATTGTTATATCAAATGTTATTGAATGGTGGTGTACTAAATGGCGAACGATATTTAAAAGCAGAAACAATAAAACTCTTCACTTCTTATAATAGTAAAATTAGCCGTCGTGGTTTAGGTTTTGATAAACCTGAAAAAGATAATACACTTCGCAAAGAGCCCTATCCTGCTTCCCTGGCATCTCCCGAAACCTATGGTCATACTGGTTTTACCGGCACCTGTGTGTGGGTAGATCCGAAACAGGACTTAGTGTATATCTTTTTATCAAACAGAGTTTTCCCCACAAGAAATAATAATAAACTTGGTCAGATGTTGATCAGGGGAAAGATACAGGATGCGATTTATACGGCGTTGGGAGTGGAGATGTAAGTATTTTTTTCTCTATCTATTAGTAATAAAAAGCAGTTATTAGCCCCAAAGGTTCAATCGTTAGTTTATTGTAAGCATTTACAAAAGCCAGCTGCAAAAATAGCGGGTTTGCTTTTTCTTTATGCTGTTATCTATATCATTTAAAAAAAAGTGTAATGAAAAAATTGGTAAATGCGTACTCTCTGCTTTTGATAGCAGCTTGTTCAGTTGTGGCTTGTAAGTCAGAAAAGAATAAAACAGATGAAATGGCTTCAGCCATGTGCAACTGTTTTACAAAACTTAATGATTCTATTCCTTCCGAAGCAATGAATGTTTTTGTAAAACTTTCTACAGTAGAGAAAGTAAGTGATAGCTATACTACTGAAATTGGAAAATTAGGTCCTGACGTATTGGAAAAATTGAACCGGGCATTGATGTCAACCTCAACACCGGGATCTCCGGTAAAAAATTGTCTGGAAGAAATGGATAAAAAATACAAAACTGTTGGTGGCCAGGAAGGAGAGATGAACCGTAAAATGGCGAATGCGTTAAAAGGAAAAGCTGGTTGTGAAATGATGGTGACGTTAATGCGTATGCAGGCAGAGAAACTGGGTAAATAACGTATTAAATAAGGTTAAAAAATAAGAGCCGCTTGTAAGTTTTACAAGCGGCTCTTATTTTGTTTAGGGTACTTTTTATTTCTATAAAAAATTTCTTCAACATCTTATTTTTAAAGCGGAATTCGACGAGTTTACCGCTTAATAGTTCTGTATTTACAAGCTATCAATCAGGAAAGATAATTTTAAAATCGTTACTGCTTATTTTAGATTTTCACAAAGTGTTTCTTTCTTTTCTGCCAATTTGAATCTGGATACATCAAATTTTCCTCCCAGGTAATCCTGGAATAAATCTACTTTTATAACCCAGCATTTTCCATCAGGACCTTTAATGCCAATAGCTGTTCCTATTTGCCGGTATTCCGGTAACCCGGATATTTCATTTTTCTTTACATACCAGTTAGCGCTGTAAAGTGCCTGCCTTACCAACGTATAGCCTGAATATTCTTTCAAAAACCAATTTTTAAACCAGCCTTCCCACTCTGCATTCTGCGTTACTGCTTTGGGCATATATACATTCGCCAGTTCTGCATTTTTATTTTCTTTTATAGAGGCCAGCATAGATTTATTATTGCCATACTTAGCAATACCTTCTTGTGAAATTTTTATCCCTTCATCTGCCCCTGGTGCGCCTGGAAATAATTTATTCAGTTCTTCTAAATAGGCTAAGGCGCTTTTGAAATATTGCACACTACCTTTTGTTTTGCAAAGTAAATTTTCAATAGGTTCATTTGCATCCCCGGTATAGGAGCCTTGCTTTTCTAAATATTCCCATTGATATATTAATTCATCTTTTATTTTAGTAACACCATTTTTTTTGAAGTTATCTTCTGCCATTTTCATTTGCTTGGGATCTGATGGCATAGACTTAAACTGTTTTACAAACGCTTTAAACTGCTCTATCCTTGTATCCGACAATACCACGAAGTCATTGCAAGGTGATGATTGAAACTTGTCTCTCGCAAATTCCGGAGGAAGAAAGTTTTTTAAAAATTTTGCTGTTCTTTTACCCCTTGCGGTATCATCTAATATTTTTTCATACGGGTTAAAGTCAGGGTTGTATTTGGGGCTTTCACCTCTTGGCTGTGCGATAGTTACTGTTACGGTAAGCAAAAGCATACTGAAAGATAAACTGATTTTTTTCATACATATAAGGGTTAAAATTATTTAGGCATGTTTTCGCAGGGAATAGTAATTGGTGACGATGGCATTATCAGATACGGTTTGCCATATTTGCCGCCACCCTCATAGACACTGTACATACGTCCGGTGGCCAATGCACAGGAGCCATCGGCTTTTTTGATGGCAAAGTTTACTTCTAACTCTTTGCTTACAGGAATATCCAATACATTTTTCTCAATTGTCCAACCTGTTGTTATATTCACTTTAACAACAGTAACTTTATCAGCGGCCCAGCTGGTCTCATAGTCCTTCTTAGCAATACCTTCTACGGCAGGGTCACTCATTTCAGCTTTTTTAATGCGCAAACTTTTTACATAGTCCAGTTGATTTTTCTCCATTTTAGCAATATAATCTTCTTTACTTCCGTGTAGCTTTATCGCTTCCTCAACAGCTTCTAATTTTTCTTCCATAGAAATAGCCTCGGGATATACCTTCATTGCCGCTTTTATATAAGCTCTATACAAGTATAAATCTTGCAAAAAAGAAACAGCACTCATTACCCTGTACTCATTTTTAGCAGATGCTGCCTTTTCAATTGCGTTTGATGAAGCATTCACCTCACTTACAATTAGATGATATTGACTTTTTAAAACGGATGCTACCGGTTTTGATTTTACAAACTCATCAACCTTTTGTTCGTACTCTGCAATTACCTTGTCGCTTTCGGCTATTGCTTCCAAAACAGCAGGTTTACTATATACTTTTACATTTAATGTGCCTTTTGCAAAAAGAAATGATTCAGTAAAAAGAAGTTTCATGCTTTTGGAAGTTGCCTCCGCATTACCTCTGGCAGTAGTATAACCGGGCGGCTGGGCGTATAAATTGCTAACCATAAGAATGTAGAGGGCCGTTACTATTGTTTTCATACTGTATCATTATTTAATCCTGAAATTATAGATCAGTTGCTTTTTTCCTATAGAAGTTGAATTAAATAGGGTTCATAACATACAGATGTACTGTATTCTTTAATAACTGATAGATTAAAGAATACCTTTTTTTAGATTCCATCCGGATAGCGAAAAGAGAAGAAATGAAAATTGTAACAATTAATACCCGTTATATCTATCTGGAAGTAGTAGTTGATTGCAGTTGTTAATTAAGATATGCAGCCTGTATAAATAGTGAAGTTCGCAAGATCTGGCAGGCTAATTTGTGCGAGATTAATAAAAATAAAATTAGTGCTAATAGTATAAAATCTCTCGTAAGCGCCGGGCATTTGTTTTTACAAAAGCTCTCGTTTTTGTATGTTAAAGGTTTAACGGAGTCCCAATCCGTTATAAGCCGCCTTCAGGCGGCTTTTTTATTGTATCCATTTTTTAAAACAAATCAGTTATTAATGTAGAAGCACATATTATATGTCTGCAGCTACAGATTATTAAACAGGCTTTTAAAAAGCTCATTTTGTAATATTTTTAAAACATCATATAAGTATGCGATTTATTTGCCACACAGCCCAACACTTTGCCTTAAAGCTATTTGATGGTACTATAGCAGGTGAAATTTGCTATGAAGTAACACCTGCCAGGGGTACCATTCGAGCCGGACAACTTTTAAACATTGAGCATAATGGAGTTGGTAGCTGGAATACTTGTATAAACAAAGGAAGGCATAAGAAAACAGTAGCAGAAATTAGAATACGTCCCGGAGGCTTAATTGTACTTTATTATAGTCCTGGGAAAAAGAAGTATAAATTAAGGTGTACCGGTATATACAAAAATCGTTTTGTTTTATGTAATAGCAGACAAGATGAAATTTTGTCTTTACTACCTGCAATTAATTGGTTGGGCAGGGGGCATGAATATGTGATACAGATTAATGAGGAGTTTAATAGCGAGTGCAGTCCTTTGCTTATTTTACATGCTATTCATTGCGCCAACTGCTACCTTGGCATGTTAAACGGGGTGCTACCGGCTTTGATAAATATTTAATATTTTACTCAAATATGCTAATTATAAATACATATAAAAAGTGTTTAACGGGTTTATTTGCAGTATTAAGTTGTTTACACATTACAGCGCAATCTGATTGTAATTGTACTTCTTACTCAGCTATAGAAGTAAAAAAAGAATACCTAAATGAATTAATTCAATCCAATAGTTTTTTTTGTAAAGCAATTGGCTATGAAATGATGGCTGATGAGTTTTTAAAAAATAAAGAATTGGATGCTGCATCTGTTTCTCTTGACAATTCACTTCGATTCTATAAAAAAACAAATTGTACTGAAACTAAATTCCTGGTTTTATATACTCTTTTTGCAAAATTTTATGAGAATAAAGTAAATTTTGATAGCTCTTTGCAATACAACCTGAAAGTGCTGCAACTGGCAGAAAAATCAAACAATGATATAGAACAAGCAGGAGCACTTTTAAATATTGCGCAGGTGTTTAACAGAATGAAGCAGGTGGATAAAGGAATGGTATACACCCGTCAATCAATACCGGTAGTAGCTAAGCTTCCTTCTACTATTACAAAGGCGTCGTTGTTAAATAAAATAACTGCCCGATACTTTTTTTATTTCCAGGATTATAACGATGCTGCTTATGCAGATACAGCAGAAATGTTTGTAGAGCAAGCATTGAAGGTGGCAAAAGAAGTCGGTAGTAAAAATGAACAAATAATTGCATTAACCAGATTCAATGCTATTTATGAGAGTAAAAAAAAATATCCCGAAGCGTTACAATATATAAACGAGGCGTTAGCGATGTGTGTGCCGGGTGAAAATGGAAGGCAGTTAACAACTTTGTATGGCGATAAAGGACATATACTGATGAATATGGGCAGTTTTAGTGAAGCAAGAAGATTTGCAGACTCTTGTTTATTTTATTGCCAGCAGGAACAATATGCGCCACTCATTGCCAATGCCTATAGCCTGATCTATGAAATTGAAAATAAGGCGGGTAATTATAAAGAAGCAATGTATGCTCTTGCTAACGAAAAACAAATAACTGATAGTCTTTCTTCCGCAGACAGAATTAAAGCTGTAAATGAATTAGAGAGAAAATATAACCAATCCCAAAATGAAAAAACGATTGGAGAACTGGCACAGCAAAAGAAAATTTACTTGCTGCTCGCTATTGCAGGTTTATTTGGCCTTATAGCTATCGGGTTTTTTCTGCGTCAACAGTCGCTAAAACACAAAAAACGTATTCTGGAAACAGAACAACGGTTAAATAGAGCAAGAATGAACCCACATTTTTTCTTTAATGCATTAGCTTCTTTGCAAAGCCTTGCTATGAAGGATAATAATGGGGAAGAAATGGCATCAAATCTTTCCAAGTTTAGCCATATTATGCGGGAAACATTGGAAAGTACCTATAAAGAGTATGTAACATTGGAACAGGAAATTGACTTTTTGAATGAGTACCTTGATTTGCAAAAAATGCGATTTCCTGGAAAATTTGAATACCATATTACCAGTAATAAAAATTTAGAAGTGGATGAAGTAATGCTTCCGGCAATGATCATACAGCCATTTACAGAGAATAGTATAGAACATGGCTTTAGTAATATTGATTATACAGGTCAGCTAAGTATTCATTTTAGTAAAACGGAGAAGGATTTGCAAATACAAATTATTGATAACGGGAAAGGATTGATTAGCGGCGTTAAAGATAGTAACGAGCATATCAGTCGTGCCAGCCAGATAATTAAAGACCGGATCTATTTATTGAACATTAAATTGAAGAGTAAAGCTAGTTTTTCTATTGATAATAATAAGACCGGAAAAGGTGTCATTGTAAAAATTAATCTTCCGTTGATTTATTTGCAAGCACAAACTACTTAGTTTAAACTATGGATATAAAACAGTCTATGAAAATACTTATAATAGATAATGAAGTGGCACTGCGTAGAGCGGTAAGAGAAATGATTGTAAAATCTTTCCTGCAAACAGCAACTATTATGGAAGCAGAAGGCGTTGTTTCCGGACTTAAAAAAATCGAAGAGTTCTCTCCCGATATTGTGCTGCTAGATATAGAAATGGAAGATGGTACTGGCTTTGATTTGTTGCAACAAGTTTCAAACCCAACCTTCCAGCTCATTTTTACAACAGCCCATAATAAGTATGCCATACAGGCATTTAAATTCAGTGCACTGGATTATTTATTAAAACCTATTGATCCTGCAGAATTAAAACTAACATTGGATCGGGCAATTAGTCAAATTAATAAGTTAAACCTGGCAGCCCAGTTGGCTGTAATGATGCAACAGCTCTATCCGAAAGCGGAAACCGAAAAAAAAATTGTATTGAATGATAAGCAATCTACTTACTACATAAAAATTAGCGATATAATATTTTGTGAAGCTGAAGGCCCCTATACTAAATTTTATATTTCCGCAGCTAACCCAATACTCATTTCTAAAAACCTGAAAGAATATGAGGAGCTACTTACCCCGTATGGTTTCGTTCGAACGCACCATTCTTATATTGCCAACCCCAATAAGATAAAGCTATATGATAAAACTGATGGAGGAGCATTGATTTTAGAAGGTGGACATAATATACCTATCAGCCAACGAAGAAAGGAACTGGTTATGGAAGCGTTGGCCAAGAATAATATTTGACATTACAAAATTGCCGTCGATCTTTCTTTTTACAATTAATTATACAATAAAAAAGACTTCACCCAATTAAGGTGAAGTCTTTTAACTTTTAGAATTGCTCTTATTTTGCGATTATTATTCTTTTAGCAGCTAATTCTTTTCCATTCCCACTAATTAGTTTTACAATATATATTCCTGCAGCCTGATTGCTAAGATTAACATCTATTCGGCTATATGCCTCTCCTAATATCGGTTGTTTACTATATACTAATTGTCCGGCAGCATTGTACACCATTACTTTTACCGGTTCTCCAAAGTTGTTATAATACCTGATCTGGAAAACACCATTGTTTGGATTTGGGTACACCCATAGCCTATCACTTTGCTGTGCACTAATTACCAGAGGCGTAGATGTTATTGAACAACCATTTAAATCCATATAGACAGTCTGGTAAGTACCTGCACCATCAACTGTGATTGGAGTTATAGTTGGGCCACTTGTGCCGTTAATAGTTATTCCGTTTAAAGTCCACACAAAGCTGCCACCGGTAGGAGAAACATTTGCTGTAACACCTGTACGCTGTCCGGGCAGAAGCTGAGAAGTTCCAGTGGTATTTACCAGAATTGTCGGTAGTGGATTTACAAACAATGTCGCAGCACTAGAATTAACTACTGTACACAATCCATTTAACACAACTCTGAAAGTGTTCCCATTCAATGAACTGTTTACATTGCTAACGGTGTATGAAGAACTATTGGCTCCATTAATATTTAGCCATGCAGTTCCACTCCATAGCTGCCATTGATAGGTAACCACATTTGTTGCTGTTACACTAAATGTTGCATTGCTTCCTGCACATATTGTTCTGTTTGCTGGTTGTGCAGAAACCACTGGCAACTGACCATCCAGCACTGTTACTGTAAAGGAGCAGTTAGCCGAAATATTCCCAGCATCGTCTATTGCTCTCCATGTAACAGTTGTAGTGCCAATAGGAAATGCTGAGCCACTAGCAGGTCCTGATACTAGTTGTGTAATAACATCCGGACAATTATCCGTTGCAGTAACATTATAAGCGACTTCTGCCACACACACACCTAATTGTGTAGTAACTGTAATGTTTGCAGGACAATTTACAACAGGTGCTTCCAAATCTCTTACAGTAACGGTATATGAACAAGTAGCTACGTTACCAGCTGCGTCTTCTATAGTGTAAGTAACTGTAGTAATACCTTTGTTGAACAAAGTTGTACCTAAATTATTTATACCAGTTAATGAAGAAGAGCCGGTAGTAGCACCACTTAGTGTCCATGTTTGTTTAGTAACAGCACAATTATCAGCCGTAACAGGGTTTGGTGTAGCTACGGTGCCTGCACAAATACCTGCATCTGTATTCGCCTGAATATTCACCGGGCAAGTGATGGTTGGGTTCTCTGTATCATTTACTGTAACGGTAAATGAACAAGAAGCGGTGCCGCAAATATTAGTAGCTGTTACGGTAACAGTGGTAGTACCTACGTTAAACAAAGAACCACTTCCGTTTCCATTGCCGCTGCCGGTGGTAGCACCGCTTAGTGTGTAAGTAAGGGTGGGTGCCGGTGCGCCGGTAACAGTAGTGTTGTAATTAACTGTTGTACCGCAAACGCCGGTTGTATTATTCGTAACAATATTAGCCGGGCAGGTAATAGTTGGCACTGCATTTACTAATACAGTAGCTGTTATTGGTGTGCCATCACATCCATTAAATGTTGGGATGATAGTAAACGTAACGGTAACTGGTGTGGTAGTGGTATTGAATAATGTACCAGTTATATCTCCTGTGCCACTGGCAGCTATACCTGTTACAGATGTAGTGTTATCTCTTGTCCAGTTAAATGTAGTACCGTTGATAGTGGAGGAAAGGATAATATCAGTGATATTTCCAGAACAAATAGTTTGTGTGGCTAGTGTGGCAGTTGCTACCGGTAAACTTTCATTTACGGTAACTGTTACGGTAAACGGAGTACCTACACAACCACCCAAACTTGGTGTAACAGTAAACGTAACCGTTACAGGAGCATTGGTGGTGTTCGTCAATGTGCCGCTGATATTTCCATTACCAACACCGGGTATGCCGGTTACAGAGGCCAGGTTATCTCTTGTCCAATCGAAGGTGATACCCGGAACATTACCTGCAAATGCAATGGCACTGATAGCTGACTCAGAGCATACGGTTTGTGATGCAGGAGTAGCTGTACCAGTTGGCACCGGGCTCACTGAAATAGTAAAGCTTTCAGGTGTACCTGGGCAAGAAGAGTTAGGGTCAATTGGTGTTACCGTAATGGTAGCTGTTTCTGTTGTAGTGCCCACATTATTAGCAGTGAATGATGCAATATTACCGGTGCCGCTTGCCGCTAAACCTATTGATGGATTACTGTTTGTCCAATTGTAAGTAGCACCTGCTACATTACCTGTAAAGTTGATAGCGGTAGTATTGCTGCCTGTACAAACGTTTTGGCTGCTTACAGGATTGACAATAGGTGAAGGATTAACTGTGATACCAAATATTTCGGGAGAACCAGTACAAGTAGTTCCACTGTTACAACTTCCCACTAAGGCCTGAATTTCTGAAGCTGATAGTGCTCTATTGTATAATCGAACTTCATCTAAACTGGCACCTGCTGCTATAGAACTTGTATTAGGGCCTGTAGTTTCCGCTACATTACCAATATAAAAATTTGGAGCTATGATATCTACAGGAATAGAAATATTTAACGTATTCGCAAGAACTCCATCCACATATGACCTTACTTGTTGTGCAGTTCTATCATATACAAAAGTTACAGTTTTACTTGACGGCCCTACTGCAGTAGGTGTACTTAAAAGAAAGTTGGAAGAGGAACCTCTTAAAATAAATCCGGCATTACTACTACTGTTATAGGTTACCAGCATGTAATTAGGTGTGTAATCAAATCCACAACCTAGTACAAACGAATTATTACTAGCACTGGTAAATCCAGATGCTATAAATGATAATGTCCATGAACTATTTGTAAGGTTGGGAGCCCAACCAGTATTAAAATATTTTGAAGAAGATGGCCCACCTGTATTTTGCAAAGCTCCCCCACAAGTACCCGAGCCACCTTGAGACATCGTGCCATTAAAAGTACCATTGGCAGTACCAGAGGGTGGGTTGCTTGCTAAATTCGGTGCAGTATTACCAGCACCATCAAATTTGTAATATAGAATTTCCGGATCAGCTGAGCCGAATGTAGGTGTAACTGTAATAGTACTGGTAACTGGTGAACCAGTTGTGTTTAATGCTGTGAATGATGGAATGTTTCCACTACCATTCGGAGGTAAACCTATTAATGGGTCGCTATTCGTCCAGGTATAATTTGTACCAGGTACTGTGCCTGTAAAATTAATAGCCGCAGTAGCTGCATTATTACACACCGTTTGATTAGCTACATTATTTACGTCCGGTATTGGGTTCACGGTTATTGTAAATGTTTGTGAGGAGGATGTACAAGCTGGTCCGCCAGAGAACGACGGGGTAACAGTTATCGTTGCCGTAACAGGAGATGTTCCACTAAACGCAGGCGTAAATGATGGTATATTACCTGTGCCACTTGCTGCTAACCCAATTGATGGGTTACTGTTAGTCCAATTATATACTGCACCAGCGGTACCAGTAAAGTTTACAGATGTAGTTGCACTACCAGCACAAACAGTTTGGTCGGCTGGGTCATCTACAACTAAGTCGGGATAAACGGTGATGTTGAATGTTTCGGGAGTACCATCGCAAGCTACTCCTGGGGTGCAACTATTCACTAAGGCTTGGATTTCCGCAAGGCTTAAAGCTCTGCTGTACATTCTGAATTCATCCATACTTTGAGCAGCACGTAAACTTGGGTTAAAACCAAAGTCGTTTGCAAAAGCACCTACATAAAAAGCATTACCGCTTATTACTAATGGTTGTGGTAGCGTAGTTGTATTACTCAACACTCCATCAAGATAAGCACTTATCACTAATGCCGGTGCATCATACACAAAAGTTATCGTATGCACACCACTAATAACTGGCGAAGTACCAACAAACTTATTCCCTTGTACCTCCATACTAAAAACTGCCGCATTAAAACCTATGTATAAGCTATTAGCAGGGTTACCAGAATTGAAAAATCCTGCGAGAAAACTTAAACCTGCATTAGAAACAAATCCGTCAGCGATAAACGATATGGTAAATGAGCCTGTAAAATTTGGAGCCCAGCCCGTATTTACATGATTCGTAAAATTATTTCCTGCAGCACCTTTTAATCTTCCTCCGCAATTCCCTGCTGTTTCTTGAGTTAAGAACCCATTAATGGTAGCATTCGCAGTTCCTGCTGGTGGGTTACTAGCAAGGTTAGGTACAGAAGTTCCAGCACCATCAAATTTATAATATAACCATTCTGGAGGAGTTGATCCAAATTGCGGAGTTACGGTTACTGTACTGGTTATTGGTGCGTTAGTAGTATTTGTCGCAGTAAATGCTGAAATATTTCCAGCTCCGCTAGCTGCTAAACCTGTTGCTGTGTTAGTATTTGTCCAATTATATATTGTACCAGGAACAGAGCCTGTAAAGTTTACAGCCGTAGTAGTTGAATTTCTGCAAACAGATTGGTTGGTTACATTATTTACAGTTGGCGTTGGATTCACTGTTATAGTAAATGTTACAGGTGTACCATTGGTTACTCCATCCGAAGGGGTAACAGTAATGGTTGCCGATACCGGTGCTGTTGTTGCGTTGGTAGCAGTAAAAACAGCAATATTTCCATTGCCGTTTGCACTCAGTCCGATAGAAGTATTGTTGTTCGACCAGCTGAAAGTAGTGCCCGGAAAATTGCTGGTAAAAACAATGGTGTTGGTTGTTGCGCCATTACATACCGTTACATCGGCCGGTTGAATTACATCGGAGGCAAAGAGCCGATGCCCGGCAATTTTCTTTTCATCAATTGAAAAGCCAGCAGATGCTACATAAGCAGCACTGACAATAAAGAGTAGTAGAAAGTAAATTTTTCTCATAGAGAATGGTGTTTAGGTTATAAAATGTATAGTGTTCAACCTGGTAATTCATACCGAAGGCTGGTTAATAGAAATTAGTTGAGGTTGCCAGTTGTATAATGGAAATACAACTTTATAGAGCTTAAAATAAAAATAGCTACAGATAGTAGCTTATTAGGGAGAGATGAACAGGTGAAGAGAAGTTATTAATATCGTTACAAGAATGTTTAATAAGTGAAAACAGGAGAATTGTCTTATGTAATGGCATAACTATACCTGCCATATTATAGCAGGTAATATAGAAGACAAAAAGTTATTGAAAAAGAAGAATGCTATTCTTTCTTTCCATCAGGATTGCTCGGTCGTTGTTGATTACCGCCTTGCTGGTTCCTGTTCGGGTTGTTGGGCCGTTGTTGATTTCTATTTGGATTATTCGGTCGTTGTTGTTGTCCGCCTTGTTGATTTCTATTTGGATTATTCGGTCGCTGCTGCCCACCTTGTTGATTCCGTTGCTGGTTGCCACCTTGTCCCTGTTGTCTTTGTGAAGGACGTTGTTGGTTGCCTCCTTGTTGATTGCGTTGCTGATTACCTTGTTGATGTTGCTTCCGTTTTTTATCAGCCGCTGCTTTATCCAAACTCTTTAAACTTATCTGTCCAACCAATTCTACAAACTCCGGTTCTTTCTCTACTGTTTTAGAAGACAAGTCAACTGGCTCAAGTTCTTCCGGTCGAATACCTTGCTGGTTCAGCGATTTTATATTGTTTACCCTTTCAATACTTAATGGATACTGTTTATTGCTATCCGGCAATGTGTACCACATCAGGTTTTTGAAAATATCTTTTTTCACTAAAAATGCATTACCCTTCGCCACTTGTAATACATCACAGTTATCGGGAAAATGTTGCAACGCATCCAGATAGGTATCCAATTCATAATTCAAACAGCATTTTAAACGGCCACATTGTCCGCTCAACTTTGTTTGATTGATCGATAAATTCTGATAACGGGCTGCTGTAGTATTTACAGATGAAAAATCGGTGAGCCATGTACTGCAACAAAGTTCTCTTCCGCAACTACCAATACCACCCACTTTTCCGGCTTCTTGTCTTGCACCAATCTGGCGCATTTCCACTTTCACTTTAAATTCCGAAGCATATACTTTAATCAATTCACGAAAGTCAACTCGACCATCAGCTATATAAAAGAAAGTTGCTTTACGTCCATCTGCCTGCATTTCTACCTGGCTTATTTTCATATCCAGTTTCAATTGCTTGGCTATGGCACGGCTGCGAATTACTGCTTCTGGTTCTCTTGCTTTATTCTGATTCCTTATATCAATATCACGGTCAGTAGCTCGGCGCAATACTTTTTTCATGTCGGGATTATCTTCCTTCACATTTCGCTTCTTCATTTGCAGGCGCACAATTTCTCCCGTCAGCGAAACTTCACCCACATCAAAACCACTTACCCCCTCCACAGCAATCAGGTCACCTTTTTCGTAGGGTTGCAGGGCCGTATTTCTAAAAAAATCTTTTCGGGTTCCCTGGCTAAAACTTACTTCAATCACTTTGCAGGCACTTTCCATATCTGCAATAGGCAGGTTGCGCAGCCAGTCATGTGTATTCATACGGTTACATCCGCCGGTACTACACCCGCCATTGCTCTTACATCCACCCGGTTTACCGCCAGTAGCGGTACTGCAACTTGTACAACTCATGAAGAATAGTAACCTGTCTGCCGACAGGCAGGTTAAAATTTAGTAATTAATAGTTGAGGAAAGATGATGAACCTAGCTTTAGTAATTCTATTTAGCTTTCGTTGCGTCGCACTCTTGTACGTTCTGTTCGCTGCTCGGCAATAAAGAAACCAGTTGAGCAGCAATCTTATATGTAGAAGTAGTCGTGAACACAAGTAATAAATTCATCAAATTTTATGGACTAATTTCTTCCTCTCATTTCTCTTTCAACTTCTTAGCCCAGTCTCAATCTGCCAAAAATACAATCTTATCCTGAATAATATGGTATAGTTTAATAGTCAGGGCATGAAAGAGCATTTTGCCATGGGCATTGCGTTCTATATAATAACTGGCCCGATCAATCTCTTCAATAATGGCCTGTTGTTGCTCAATTCCGGCTATTTTATTCAATCTTTCGGCAAAGTCCTTCTCTTTTTCAGCAATTACAAGCTGCTCACCCCGGATCCGGTAATGAATAGCCTGCTCCAGCAAATGATTAAAATAGCGGAGAAACTGCTTTTGCTTTTCCCGACCTAGCCTGCTTACTTCTTCCACCCATTTGGTTTGGGCTACAGGCCCGGTTTTTAAAATGGCATTCAGCCATTCCCGCAGCAGCGACTGCCAATCTTCTTCAGCATGTTGTACCAACTGCAATGCTTCTCTATAATTGCCTTCACTCAAACTGGCTACTTGTCGGGCAATAACCGGTTCCGTTTTATTGCGGTTAATAAGAGCTTCTTCAATTTCTTTTGTATCTAATGATGGTACTTTGATCAGTTGGCATCTACTTACTATGGTTTGCAAAACCTGTGCATCATTTTCCGTTACTAAAATAAACAAGGTATTGGGAGGCGGCTCTTCGATCAGCTTTAATAATTTATTTCCTTCGGTGCCCAGCATTTCCGGCATCCACATAATGAGAATTTTATATTCACTCTCAAAACTTTTCAAACTCAGTTTTCGGATGATATCGTTACATTCTTCCGCAGTTATTTTTCCCTGGCTATTTTCTTTTTCTTTTATCTGTTCAATCCAATCAAACGAATTGCCATACGAGTTTAGTTTAATAAACTCTCGCCACTCAGTAATAAAATCAGTAGCAATTGGTTTTTCGCCGGCCTTTTTGGTAACTGTAGGATATGAAAAATGAATATCCGGATGAACGAGTTGTTGTGTTTTTAAGCAAGAAGAGCAAACACCGCATGAGTCAGTTTGAGGTTTAGGGTTTGAAGTTTGAGGTTCTGGTTCTCCAAAAAGTGAAGGTCCTGCTTGGATCGCAGTATTCTTTCCATTTACTTTTTCACAAACGATGTATTGAGCAAAAGCAATTGCCAGGGGCAAAGCTCCGCTTCCTTCTTTACCCAAAAACAATAAAGCATGGCTTAGGCGGTTATGTTGTACCAACTCTGCCAGTTGTTGTTTGGTAGCAGATTGCCCTATAATGTTCGAAAATTGCATGGAAGGCAAAAGTAAACCATCTGAAAATAAAAAAGCGATACAGTTAATTCTGTATCGCTTTTTATAAATAATTTATTTAAATGGAATGCGGTAATATTAGTTTAGATATTTGGTAATTTCATCACTCATCGGCACTGTTCTCGGGCTGAAGGTTGCAATTAACTCTCCTTTTTCATTGATCAGAAATTTACCAAAATTCCAGGTAACAGGGTCTGCAAAACCGTTAGCTGCTGCCTGTTCTTTTAAATATTTATAAAGACTATGTGTATCATCGCCTTTTACAGAAATTTTCTCTGCCATCGGGAATGTAACACCATAATTTTGTTTGCAGAATTCTTTGATGCCGGCATTTTCTAATGGCTCTTGACCGTTAAAATTATTTGCCGGAAAACCAATGATGACTAATTTGTCTTTATACTTTTTATATAGTTGCTCCAATCCTTCATATTGAGGAGTAAGTCCACATTTAGAAGCTGTATTTACAATCATTATTTTTTTCCCTTTGTATTGAGAAAAATCAATGTCAGAACCTTCTAGGCCGGGAACTTTAAAATCATAAATTGACCCCCCCGTTAATGTGGTAGCAGCAAATATCAGCGCAACAAAAAGAGATTTCATGTTTGAGTATTTTATTTAAGAGGAATAACAAAGTTAAACCAACCTTGTTCTATTCGGATGTTATTTATTTTAATTGGCTCGTCTTTGGTTCTTATTGTTTTTCAAAGCAACCCAAATCAGGTATACCAACTGCCCGGGGTTTGCCGTCTAAGTCGGTTATAACTCCGGCATTTACGCCTTTATTAATTGCCGGAGAACCGGTTTGAAGCCTGAAATCATAATAATATCTTGAAGTGTTAATACTGTCGAACAGTGGAGCCTGATTATTTATTATTTGGTTGCTCGTGATATTTTGAGGCACAGTTTGTACTTTCCAAAGGTTATAATCGAAGTTTACATTAAAGGCAGTGTTACCATTTTTTAGTACCACTACTTCGTCATCAACCAACCCATTTTCGCCCCAGAAAATGCAATTGCGAAAAACTGCTGTGAGGTTTTCTGATGTGTTATTCGCAAAATTGGTAATGGTGAGTACCGGGTCTTTATGTTCAATAAAGCTGCTGGCATAAGTAGCAATAGTGCAATGTGTAAATTGGTAATCACCACCCTTTGCTAAATAAAGATTCTTTCCGCAATTAGTTATTAAACAGTTTCTTGCTCTTATGCTTGAGTTAATAGAAATGATACCAGCATCATATGCATTATTTATTACACATTCATTCAGCACCAATTTTGGATTGGCATTTGGCGATGGGTCCGTAATGCCAATTGCCTGGAAAGCATTTTTTATTACGGTATAGGTAAGCACATTATCTTTTGAACTGGCTTGAAAGAAAATACCGGGCCAGCTGGCAGGAAAATCTTTATAGGGTTCATCTAATCTATCACCCTGGAAATAAACTCTGTCAACCGTATCTTTTAATCCATTCACTACTAAAGTTCCGTTCACGACTATCGGCGCATCGGCATGAACATAAATGCGGCAGCCTTGATTGATGGTAAGTGTTTGATTGGTGTTTACGAATAATGAACCCAGAATAACATAGGGCAAATCGTTATTCCATGTTTCACTGGCATTAATTACTTTATCTCTAAAGAAATGTGCATTCTGCCCCCATGCTTCTAGTTGTACCAGCTTTTTATTCCCATTGTATTCTACTTCTACACTATCTCTTAATACAAAAGGTAAGTTAGCTGCGTTGGGATTTACATTTACTTGTACAAAAACATATACACTGTCATTTGCATTAATTTCAATATTATTGAATTGTGTACCAGCAATGCCATCTACATTCATTTTAAATATTGAAGAAGGTCCGCCCATTAATTTAATTGATGATAACAGCAGCTTTTGATTATTCTCGTTAATAATTTTGAAAGTACGGTAAGTAGAACCTGTAGTTACAAATACCGTATCGTATTTTAAGGTGTCAGCAGAAATAGTAACCCTAGCATCTGCGGAAGTAATAAAACTATCCTTGCGGCAGGAATATAAAATAATCAGTAAGGATAGGGTTAATAGTCCTGTTATTTTCATTGGTATCAAAAATAGCTTAACTAATTGAAATTACCGATTCGATACACATAATGCGGCAATACTTAGTTTTACATTTTCGGCATTTAATAATACCATGCCACAAGCTTCTAAGGTGGCACCAGTTGTTACAACATCATCAACAAGCAAGAGGTGTTTATTTTGTATTGCATTGGCATCCGTAACTATAAACTTTCCTTCTACATTCTTCCATCTTTCAATTCTCCCTTTTTTTGTTTGTGTTTCTGTATGCTCAGGTCGGGTAACTACTTTGTCTAAAACAGGAATATTCATTACTTCGCTCATTCCTTTACATAGTATGGTGGCTTGATTATATCCTCTTCTTTTTTCTTTGGCCGGGAAAAGTGGTAACGGAACCAGGGCATCTGCATTATAGTTGCCCGATTTTATTAATTGCTCGCCCATTAACCTTCCCAGTTGTAATCCAAGCTCTTTATTGCCTTTATATTTAAACTGATGCATCAGGTGCTGCATCAGTGATTCTTTGGTAAAATAAAATTGTGCCGTACCTGTGGTCAATGGTATTCTGCCCCAGAATAATTTTTCTACGGGATTGCCGGCATGTAATTCAAAATTGGTTTCTGGCATTGCATCTATACAGCGCATACATAATACACTGCTTTCGCTGAGTATATCGCTGCCACATCCGGCACATACATGCGGAAAAAGAAGATGCAGAACGGAGTCTTTTATTTCTTTAATGCTTATCATCAAAATAAGTATCGGTAAACTTCTTCCACTCTTCCCATCATCACTACTTCAATATTAAACTTTTGTTTGCTTAATCCTTTCTGGTTGTATTTGGAAACAATTATTTTCTCAAAACCTAATTTTTCGGCTTCAGCAATTCTTTGATCAATACGATTAACAGCTCTTATCTCACCACTAAGACCAATCTCTCCGGCAAAACAAACCTGCTGTGGCAATGGCACATCTTCATAAGATGATAATAAAGAACAAAGGACCGCTAAATCAATAGAGGGATCTTCTACTTTTATACCGCCGGCAATATTTAAAAAAACATCCTTCATCCCAAAATGGAAACCGCCTCTTTTTTCTAATACAGCTAACAGTAGTTGTAATCGGCGTAAGTCAAAACCGGTAACAGTACGTTGCGGTGTGCCATATACGGATTGTGTAACTAATGCCTGCGTTTCTATTAATAAAGGCCGCATCCCTTCAATAGTTGCTGCAATGGCAATCCCACTTAACTGATCTTCTTTTTGTGTGATAAGAATTTCACTTGGGTTTAGTACGCCACGCATACCGGTATCCGTCATTTCATAAATCCCCAATTCTGCCGTACTGCCAAAGCGATTTTTTAATGTTCTTAAAATGCGATACGCATAATGGCGATCGCCTTCAAACTGCAGGACCGTATCCACCATATGTTCTAATATTTTAGGCCCTGCTATACTTCCATCTTTTGTAATATGACCAATGAGAAATACAGGAGTATTAGTTTCTTTAGCAAAACGTTGAAATTCGGCAGCACATTCTCTTATTTGAGAAACACTACCCGGAGAAGAATCAATAAAAGGAGTTTGTAATGTTTGTATGGAGTCAACAATTACTAATTGCGGTTTTAGTTTTTTTATTTCCTGGAAAATAGTTTGAGTAGATGTTTCAGTTAACAAATAGAAGTTGTCATTTTTCAATCCTAATCTATCGGCCCGCATTTTTATTTGCTGCTCACTTTCTTCACCGCTTATATATAAAACGGAAATATCTTTTAACCATAATCCGTTTTGTAAAAATAGAGTTGACTTTCCGATGCCGGGTTCGCCAGCTACTAACACTAAACTTCCCGGAACAATACCACCGCCTAACACACGGTTTAATTCTGCATCAGATGTAGGCAATCTTCTTTCTTCCCTATTTTTTATTTCGTGTAAGGCAATTGTTTTACTTGTTCTTTTATCATCGTTGTAATCTTTCCAACCGTTATCATTCTTTCCTTTATCTTTTTGAACCAGTTCCTCAACAAATGTATTCCACTGGCCACACGAGGGACATTGACCTACCCATTTCACGGTTTCGTGTCCGCAGTTCTGACAAAAAAACGAAGTCTTTATTTTACTCATTCAATAAAATTAAATGATTGCAATGTGTTTGATAAAAGGTTTATAGTACAAACAATTACAATGAAACAATGAACGTTGTTTTTTGGAAATTTTTGAAAAAAAAATTGAGGTAATGAAGATGAAAATTTGGAGCTTATTTGAAAGTAAAAAGGATCAACCTTTCGATTGACCCTTTTACTTACTAACCCATTAAATTCTATTGCTAAGTTACAATTAAGACCCACATTTCAAAATAAATTTTTGCTGCTGTGCATAACTTCCGTGAGTATATCACTGTGATTTACATTGATCTAAGCAGTTAAAAAATATTATTTAAATCAATGAATATCAATTACTTAAATTAGTAAAAATTTAAAAAATGAAAACCATTTGATTTAATTTATTATTTTACTGAGTCTCAACGAATGACAAAACGTCTGAAAAAAAATGCTTTGCCGGAATGGTAGTAAATTTGATATAATTATAAAAAAAAATTGACATGACTAGTGAAATAATGATCGTCTCTTTGGTCTTTTTGGGTATAAGCTTTCTGGTTTCAGCTATACTAAAAAGTAAGTTTACGAAATATAGCAAAGTACCCCTTAGTAACGGAATGACAGGCAAGGAAATAGCCGAAAAAATGCTCCGGGAAAGTGGCATTTATGATGTAAAAGTTATATCTGTAGAGGGCTTTTTGACTGACCACTATAACCCAACAAATAAGACAGTTAATTTAAGCAGCGATGTATATAATGGAGCCAGTGTTTCAGCGGCAGCCGTGGCTGCACATGAATGTGGCCATGCTGTTCAACATGCTACCTCTTATGGCCCGTTAATGTTTAGAAGTAAACTGGTGCCGGCTGTTCAAATGAGTTCCATGCTTGTAAACTGGATTTTACTGGCCGGTATAATTGTATTGGCAAGCACCCAAAATCCTACAGTTTTGTTGATTGGTATTATAATAATGAGTGTAACAGTTTTATTTACATTAGTTACTTTACCTGTAGAGTTTGATGCCAGTAAAAGAGCTTTGGCCTGGCTTGACAACACCAATGCCACAAATTCTGAAGAATATCCTAAGGCTAAGGATGCCCTTAAATGGGCAGCAACTACTTATGTTGTGGCTGCACTAGCTGCAGTAGTTACTCTAATTCAATACATTATGATATATTTGGGTAGTAGGGACAGATAATATTACGATTTGATTTAAATCAAAAAAAAAAGACATGCAGCAATTTGCATGTTTTTTTTTGTCCTATTGATTGGTAAAGATTTGTTAACAATATATTTGCGGACTAGCTTAACTAAAATGAAACACATGAGAAAACTTAAACTGCTCTTATTGAGTAGCATTTTGCTGCTAACTCAACAATTATGGGCGCAAAACAAAACGGTAACGGGTAAAGTTACTGATTCAAGAGATGGATCTCCGATTGTAGGAGCTTCCATTGTAGCAAAAGGAACCCGCACTGGTACAGTATCAGGAGCCGATGGTTCTTTTTCACTTTCAGTTCCTGCTGATACAAAAAAATTACTGGTTACAGGGGTTGGCTTTGAGGCACAGGATGTGTCCATTGAAGGATCTTCTGTTCAGGTTTCCATGAAAGCCAGTGAATCTCGTAATCTGGATGAGGTAATTGTAACAGGTTATGGAGGTAGGATTAAAAAAGATTTGACAGGTAATATCGCCAGGATCAAAGGTTCGGAGGTTGCAAATACACCGGTAACGAATTTTACACAGGCTATTCAAGGAAGAGCTGCGGGTGTATTTGTAGAAGCTAATAATGGTAAAGTGGGTGAAGGAGTAAAAGTTAGAATCAGAGGTGGTGGTTCATTAACTGCAGGTAACGATCCTTTATATGTTGTTGATGGAATTCCGATTAATACAGATGGTCTTTCTGGTAATGCGTTAGCAGATCTTAATTTCAATGATATTGAAACTTTCGACATATTAAAAGATGCGTCTGCTGCATCCATTTACGGTTCCCGTGCTGCCGGTGGTGTTGTGCTCATTACTACAAAAAAAGGCCGTGCTGGAAGAACAAATCTTGGAGTAAATCTTCAATATGGTTCTAATAAACCAACTGGTTATAGAAGCTTTTTAGATGCAAGACAATATGTAGATCTATTAAGAGAAGCTGCAATAAATAGTGATATTATAGAAGGGGTTGATCCATTAGATCCTGCTCAATATGCAGGTTCATGGTTGCAATTTGCGGAAAACAGGCTTACCCGTTATTCCGGTTATTCAAACTGGAGGAATTTAGAAACAAACACAGATTGGCAAAAAGAAGCCTTTAACCCGGATGCAAATACTAAGATGGTTGATATAACTGCATCGGGTGGAAATGATAAAACTAAATTTTATATCAGTGGAGGATTTAATGATGTTGATGGTATCTTGATTCTTAATAATTTTGAACGTATATCAACACGTTTTAACCTGGAGCATGATGCAAGTGATAAGGTAAAAATTGGAATTAATCTTGGTGTATCCCGTACAGTTGGTAATAGAAACAACCTGGATAATGCTTTTCAAACTCCAATGCAATTAGTAGCATTAGCTCCAATTACACCTATTCGGGATTTAAATGGTGTTTTATATAATACACCAACAACTACTTATTATAATGGGTTGATTGAAACGGAGAACTCCACATATAAGTCAACTACATTTAGAAATATCGGTAATGTATATCTAGCTTATAAGTTTACGAAAGCACTTACTTTCAGATCGGAATTTGGGGCAGATATTCAAAATCAAAACGATGTATTATTCAGAGGATTTAGAACCCTGACAGGTCTTGCTACAAATGGTTATGGCCAATCTGATTGGTTCAGAAATTTTACAACGAATACGAACAATTATTTCAGCTATACCAAAACGTTTGCTCAGAAGCATGACATTGATGCTACGCTTGGTATGTCTTATCAAAAATTCACACAAGATTTTTCTAGAGTGTTTGGTGAAGATTTCCCCGTTGAAGATTTACAGACACTTGCAAGTGCCGGTCGTATAACTGGTGGTAGTACTACTAAAACAGAGTCTGCTATCGTATCTTATTTTGGACGAGCTAACTATAAATTCAATAATAGGTATTTATTCTCTGTAAGTGTTCGTGCAGACGGGTCTTCCAAATTTGGTAAGAACAATCGTTATGGTTTATTCCCAGCGGTTTCTGCCGGTTGGGTATTAAGTGAAGAAAAATTTCTTTCTTCATCTAACCTTATCAGCTTCCTTAAAATCAGGGGTAGTTATGGTGTAAATGGTAACGACCAGATTGGTAATTTTAGCCAATTAGGATTATTTGGTGCCGGTAAGTATAATAATCAATCAGGTCTAATACCAACTCAATTGCCAAACCCGGATCTTTCCTGGGAAAAGAATAAGCAATTAGATATCGGTATAGATTTCGGTTTGTGGAACAATCGTATAAGCGGTGAGATTGATTACTATGTTAGAAATACTGAAGACCTGCTTTACAGTGTTCCTGTACCGGGTACATCTGGTTTTACTACTCAGTTAGTGAATATAGGTTCTATGCAGAATAAAGGGATTGAATTTGTATTGAATTCTACCAACGTTAAAAGTAGGAGCTTTACCTGGACAACGAATTTTAATCTGGCAAAGAACTCTAATAAAATTACAAAGCTTGATGGTGACCAAACTATCTTACCTGGTAATGATGGCCGTTTCTTGAATTCACTTTTAGTAGGAGAGGCTATTGGTGTATTCTATGGTCCTAAGTTTGCAGGTGCAGACCCTGCCAACGGTGATGCCCTATATTATCTTGCAGATGGAAAAACTACTACCAATGATTATAATGACGCAGCACCTTTTATTGTAGGAAACCCTAATCCTGATTGGATTGGTGGCTTAAACAATACATTCAGCTATAAAGGACTTGAATTAGCCGTATTATTCCAAGGTGTATTTGGCAATCAAATACAAAACGGTGGCGGAGGTTTTATGTCAGCAAGTTTCGATTGGTTTGATAATCAAACAAGCGACCAATTAAATAGATGGCAAAAACCCGGTGATGTTACACAAGTTCCTCAGCTTAGATTGGGTTATGGTAATGGTATCAATGCCTCAAGCCGCTACGTTGAGAATGGTGGATACGTTCGCTTGAAAAACGTAACACTTGCCTACAACATCCCCTCAACAGTACTTACTAAATTAAAAATCCGTTCAGCTAGAGTTTTTGCTACAGGAATTAACCTGGCTACTTTCACTGATTATACTGGGTGGGATCCAGAAGTTAATACAGATTATCGTGCAGGTAACCGTAACCAGGGTAGTGATTTTTATGCTGCTCCACAAATCAAGTCATTAACCTTTGGCATTAACCTCGGATTTTAATCTTAAAAATGAATAATATGAAACGTAACATAATTATCTTATCTATACTTTCTCTTTCTATCGCTTCCTGCGATAAAAAGATTGAGCTATTTCCTTACCAAAGTGTAGCTGAGGAAGTTGCTCTTACCTCAGATGCGAATGTAAAAAAAGTACTGAATGGCACTTATGACGGAATTTCTTCTGGCAACCTATATGGGGGAAACGTACTACTCTATTCAGAGCTGCTTGCTGCTAACGATGAAATCAGGTGGGAAGGAACTTTTAACCAACCTAAGGAAGTTTGGCAAAAAACAATGATCACCACTAATAGTTTTGTAAGGGACACATGGACTAGTGCCTACGATGTAATTAACAGGGCCAATAACATACTAAGTGCCATCAGTATTGTAGCTCCCGCAGATCAGAATAGGATAAAAGGGGAGGCGTTGTATTTGAGGGCTTCTGCCTATTTTGAGCTCGTGAAACTATATGCAAAGCCCTATAGTGCTGGTAGTGTAACTACAAATCCTGGAGTGCCTTTGGTTTTAACTCCAACAAGAGGAATTGATGAATCATCTAAAGTTCCAAGAAGTACAGTAGAACAAACCTACACTCAAATACTGGCTGACTTTAATGAAGCTGAAAGTTTGTTACCATCTGTAAATCCGGGTTCAAACGCCACTACAAGAATGGTATTTGCAACAAAAGCGGCGGCTGCAGCCATGCTATCAAGAGTGCATTTACAAATGGAGAACTACCCTGCTGCCAGAGATGCTGCGAATAGAGCTATTACGGAAGCAACAGCTAATGGCAGAAGCTTATCACCTACATATTCCGGAGCATTTAATAATACTGTTAACTCTGCAGAATATCTTTTTGCAATACAGGTAAGTGCTTTAGATGGTGCTAACAATATGCATTTGTATTGGTCTATCCCTGCATTTGGTGGTCGTGATGGCGATGTGTCAATACAACCAAGCCATCTTGCTTTGTATAATCCTTTAGATGCCAGGTTAGCATTATTTTATACTGGTGCCGGCGATGTACGCAGCGGAAAATGGCAGCAACAATATAGAGTTTTGCCAATTATTCGTTTAGCAGAAATGTATCTTACCCGTGCAGAAGCAAACTTTAGAGCTGGTACTGTTGTTGGTGCAACACCTGTTGCTGATTACAATCGTACTCATCAAAGAGCAGGATTACCTGCCGCACTTGCAGTAACACTTGCTGATATTCTTTTAGAAAGAAAACTTGAGTTGGCACATGAAGGGCATGCTATTGCTGATGTAAAAAGATTGAGACTTAGTGTAGACGGATTTGCATATAATGCGAATGAATTGGTGTTCCCAATTCCTCAGCGTGAAGTTGATGCAACAAACGGCATTATTGTTCAAAACTCAGGCTATTAATCATACATAAAGAACTCAATAAAAAATCCCCTCGTTTTAAACGAGGGGATTTTTTTATAATTTAATTTCTTCATCATGCTGGTCGAAGAATTTGTATTCGGTAAGATGGTAATTGCTATCTTTTTCCAACCTTGTTTTTTGACCAAACTTCTTTTTCCATTTAGCCATTTTCGTATTCCAGAGCCAACCTTTTGTAAGATATGCGTAGAGGATCGGATGTACCACTAATTTCAGGTTACTGTTTTTGTGTGTAACCAAATAGCTGAGGTTCTTCTCAATATCATCTTCCAATAATAAGGTAGAAGAAATCTTACCGGTACCATTGCAACTTGGGCAAACTTCCTGTGTATTAATATTCATCTCCGGCTTCATCCGCTGCCGGGTAATTTGCATAATGCCAAATTTGGAAATAGGAAGTACTGCATGTTTAGCCCTGTCAGGACTCATAAACTCTTCCATTCTTTCTACCAGCTTTCTTTTATTCTCCGGAAGTTTCATATCAATGAAGTCCACAACAATAATTCCTCCCAGATCCCTCAAGCGAAGTTGCCGTGCAATTTCCTCTGCTGCTTCCAGGTTTGTTTCCAATGCATTTTGCTCCTGGTTATTACTTACGCTTTTGTAACCGCTGTTTACATCTATAACATGTAATGCCTCAGTGTGCTCAATAATAAGGTAAGCACCACTATCCATATTTACCGTTTTGCCAAACGAAGATTTTACCTGCTTGGTAATACCAAATGAATCAAAAATCGGAGAGCCGTTTTGATAGAAAGAAACGATATCTGCTTTTTCAGGAGCGATACGTTGTATATAATTTTTAGTGTCCGCAAAAATGTTGCGGTCGTTTATTACGATCTTATTAAAATCTTCATTGAGCAGGTCACGCAGCATACTGGTGGCCTTTGTTTGCTCACTCAAAATTTTGGCAGGAGCAACAGCATTCTTCAGGTTGCGCTGAATGACTCTCCACATTTCAATTAATGCAGATAAATCTTCATGTAATTCGGCCGTATTTTTTCCTTCCGCAGCCGTTCTTACAATTACACCGAAATTTTTTGTTTTGATTGCTTCTACGATCTTCTGCAATCTTTTTCTTTCTTCCGATGAATGGATTTTGCGGGAGACCGCAACAATATCATTAAAAGGAGTTAATACAACAAAACGACCTGGTAACGATAGCTCACAGCTTAGTCGAGGACCTTTGGCGGCAATCGGTTCTTTTAAAATTTGAACCAGCACATTGGGTTTGCCGCCCAATACTTCATTTACTTTTCCTGTTTTAATGATCTCAGGTTCAATAGTGAATTTGCTGAAGTCAAGACCCTCATCACTTTTATCTTGTATGCTCATGCTCGTAAACTTGAGCAACGATTTTGCATAAGGACTCAGATCCGTATAATGAAGAAATGCATCTTTTTCAAACCCTACATCTACAAAAGCAGCATTGAGACCGGGTATCAGTTTTTTTACTTTACCCAAATAGAGATCACCTACGGCAAAACGGGCATCGCTTTTTTCGCTATGCAGTTCTACCAGTTTCTTATCCTCAAGCAGGGCAATTTCCACTCCCTGCGGAGCAACATTAATAATAAGTTCTTTGTTCATTACAGCTTACATAAATCAAACATCTTCTGCTGTTCCGATGGCGTCGGTACTGGCTGATGAAAATCCGTACAATATGTGCGGGGAATGATTGGAGTACTGTGCGAGCAATAAGGTTTGTGCAAACAAGTACGGCAAACAACCAGTTGACTGAAAAGTCAGAAAAAATAAAGTATATAATGTAAATACAGTAACAAGGCTACCATATTTACATTATATACTTTTTACCATCTTACTTATTTCTCTTCTTATGACGGTTCTTTCTCAATCTTTTCTTACGCTTATGCGTCGCAATTTTATGACGCTTCCTTTTTTTACCACAAGGCATACTCAAATGTTTTTTAAATCTTGTTTATAATATAATACGTTTCTAAATCCTTTAATTGGTCTAATGATTATTTTTTAAGCTCGTCAATTCGTTGTTGAACAGCTTTTTTTATTTCTGGCTGTTTTATGAATGCGATGCTTTTTTGATACCATGTTATAGCATTTGCTTTGTCACTGGTACGTTCAAATACTTCGGCTAATAATAAAATTGCATCCAGATTGTCGGGCTGCAACTGGTTTACAGTTTGTAAACGGGTTATTGCTTTATCATATTGCCCGGAAATTAACGATCCTCTTGCCAGCATCATCTGGGCATATATATTGGTACTGTCTTTTTCCACCACTTCTCTGATTTTGGTTATTCCTTCCATTGGCATGGCAGAAATATTTCCAAATAAGTAGCAGGCGCCAAGGCCTACTTTGGCAGAATCATTATCCGGGTTAATCATCAAAGATCTTTCAAACAAATCCTTGGCCTGTAAAGCTTTCCACTGTCTGCGGTTCGCTACTTCGTCGCTTTGCAGGTTATCCAAAAATAGTTGGGCGGCAAAGGTGAGGGTTTTTTCCGAATTTTCCAATCTGGCGGCTTCGGCCTGGTACCAGGCATAGGGCTCAAAAATTCGGGCAGAATCGGCCCAAAACCTGGCTAATTGATGGTAAACATGAATTTGCTGGTCTTTTACATTGCCACGGCTGATTGAATTTTCTAAACTATTTATCCTAACTACTTGCTCTGTAGTTAATTGCTTTTTGGCGAGGTTCAAAATGGTATCAATGGAAATAGCGGCTTCAACAGGGCCATGGTCATGGCCATCATCTGCACTATGCTGCTCTGCCACAATTGTTTTCTTGTTGGGAACAGTTCTTCCAAAAACAAAAATAGCAGCTGTTAGTACCAAAGCTGCACCAATAGTAATCCATTGAGGTTTCTTCACTGTCAAAAAATTTCAGGATGCGAAGTTACCCCAAAGCTGTGTATAAAAATGTAGTATGAGAAGGTTTAATTAAGCATCTTCACCCGGACCTGCATCAGGTTTTACTTCTTTAAGTTTTTTTACCTCTGCCACAAATTCTTTGGCAGGTTTAAAAGCAGGAATATAATGCTCGGGAATATGTACGGCGATATTTTTCTTGATGTTACGGCCAATTTTAGCAGCTCTTTTTTTAGTGATGAAGCTACCAAATCCACGTATGTAGATATTTTCGCCGGCAGAGAGTGTGTCTTTTACCTCTTTAAACATAGTTTCAAGAGTAACAAGCACATCTACCTTAGGTATGCCTGTTTTTTCAGAAATCTGATTTACCAGGTCGGCTTTTCTCATTGTTGCAGGGTTTTAATTGGTTTACAGTGACAATTTAGGACAAAATTATATGATAGTCAACTAAATAGGGATAATTTTTTTCAGGCAATTTGAGTTTTTTGAGCCTATTTGCTAAGGCCATAAGCTAGAAATGACAGATATTTAGCGGTAAAATCACCTGGAATTTGCACTTGATGAGAAAAAGCGATCTGGCCCTGCCAAAAAATAAGTTTGCCCCCCTTTTATTAAAGTGGAATAAAGAAAAGAACAACCGGCAAATGCCCTGGAAGGGAGAAAAAGATCCATACAAGATCTGGCTCAGCGAAATCATTTTGCAACAAACAAGAGTGGAGCAAGGGTTAAATTATTACAACAACTTCGTAAAAGCTTTTCCCGACATCCACAAACTGGCGAAAGCATCTGATGAAAAGGTTTTCAAACTCTGGGAGGGATTAGGATATTATACAAGATGCAGAAACCTGTTAGCAACAGCCCGGTTTATTTCAAAAGAATTAAAAGGAAAATTTCCTGATGATTATGAAGAACTAAAATCATTAAAGGGAATAGGTCCTTATACTGCAGCAGCTATTTCTTCATTTGCCTTTAATCTGCCATATGCGGTGGTGGATGGAAATGTATTTCGGGTACTGGCAAGAGTTTTTGGTATTTACACAGCAACTGATTCTACAGAAGGAAAAAAACTTTTTACGGCACTGGCTGATGAATTGCTTGATAAAAAGCAACCGGGTTTATATAACCAGGCCATCATGGATTTTGGAGCAGTAATATGTAAGCCTGCAACACCCTTATGTACAATTTGTATTTTTAAAAAGAATTGTGTGGCTTTTCTTACTAATAAAGTAAATGAATTACCGGTAAAAGAAAAGAAAATCACTATTAGGAAACGCTGGTTTCACTATTTGGTATTGGAGTATAAAAATGAAATAGCTATTCAACAAAGAACAGCAAAAGATATTTGGCAAGATCTTTATCAATTTCCGCTTATTGAAGCCAATACAGAGTTAGCTGTAATAAATATTTTACAACAAGCCACTAAGAAAAAATGGTTGGTTAAAAAAGATTATGAAGTTGCCTCGGTTTCTCCGCTGTTTAAACAACAACTTTCTCACCAGCTAATAGCCGGGCAATTTATACGCATACAGCTAAAAAGGCAAGCTAAAGACAATAATGGTTGGGTATGGGTGACAAAAAGTAAAATGGCCAAATATGCTTTTCCGCAATTCATCAACCAATACCTTAAAGAGAAAAGAGTCCAGCAGAGTTTATTCTGATGTTAAATTAATTCTTCATGGTTTAATTTTTGTTGTTTCCCTATAAAAAACGAATTAACTTTAAATAGCATTAGTAGCCCCTGATTGATTTATTAATTCTAAAGAATAGATATATGAGAGGCGTAAACAGAGTAATGCTTATCGGTAATCTGGGCAAAGACCCAGACGTGCAACACCTGGAAGGAAATATTGCTGTAGCTAAATTTCCACTGGCAACTACAGAAACTTTTAAGGACCGCACTGGTAAATTAGTGTCGCAAACAGAATGGCATACAGTAGTGCTTTGGCGGGGCCTGGCAGAACTGGCGCAAAAATACCTGCATAAGAGTAGCCTTGTATATATAGAAGGAAGATTGCGTACCCGTAGTTGGGATGATAAAGATGGCAATCGAAAATTTGCTACAGAAGTAGTAGGCGATAACCTGATTATGCTTGACAAAAGAATGGATGGCAGCGCAACGGGTAGTGAAGGCGGTGGTATTGAAGGCATGGGTGGTGATATGCCAATGGGGGATCCTTCGGAAAGCCTTCCTTTTTAATAGTGTACTTAAAAACAATAACTTTGTTTGTAACAGGGCAGGCCATATGACCTGCCTTTTTTGATAATATAAATCCCTTGCTTTGGAAAATCATTCGGTACTTATTTCCATATTCAATAATATCTCTTATTATTTTTTGGCTATTAATACGCAAGGCACTACTTTCTTAGCTGTTTCGCTTGGGATTTTATTGTTGCTTACATTCACGATTTCCGGTGCAGAAGTGGCATTGTTTTCTCTTAATAATAAAGATGTAAATATGCTGAAAACAAAACAGCATTCATCAGCTAAACGAATTGTAACATTATTAGAGGAATCAAAGGAAGTGTATGCTTCGTTATTGATTGCGGGCACTTTTGTTAACATCAGCATTATCGTTTTGGCTAACTATTTATTGACCCAGCTTATCTCATTCGGGAAAATGGGAACTCTTGTAGAGATTCTTATTAAAGTAATTGCCATTGCATTTGTACTGATTTTCTTTGGGAAAATTTTACCCAAAGTTTGGGCTACACAGCATAACCTTCGCTTTGCTTACGGATCATCGTTTGTAGTGGAAGCACTGCATTTATTATTACGTCGTATCAGTAAATGGATTGTTTCACTGGCAGATGGTATTGGTAAAAGAGTAGGTGCAGAAAGAACAGATGCGATGAGTATGCAGGAATTGGATGAAGCCATAGATATTAAAACAGATGAAGAGGCTTCTCCGGAAGAAAAAAATATAATGAAGGGGATTGTAAAGTTTGGAAATATTTCAGTGAAGCAGGTCATGAAGAGCCGGTTAGATGTAAGCGGCATTGATTATAATTCCTCATTTGGAGATTTGATTAAAAGAGTAGAAGAATTGCATTATTCCAGATTGCCGGTGTATAAAGGAAGTTTGGATGAAGTAGCAGGCATTATTAATACAAAAGACCTGATTGCTCATCTCAGCGAAGCAGATGATTATGATTGGCATTCATTAATGCGGCAGCCTTATTTTGTGCCAGAATCCAAATTGATTGAAGATTTACTAAAGGATTTTCAGCAGAAAAGAATTCATTTTGCAATTGTAGTAGATGAGTTTGGCGGCACCAGCGGTATTGTAACTATGGAAGATATTTTAGAAGAAGTGATAGGTGAAATAAAAGATGAGTTTGATGAAGAGGAAAGTGGCAACAGAAAAATTGATGACAATAATTATATTTTTGAAGGCAAAACGATGATACATGACATATGTAAGATTATGCACCTGCCGATGGATACTTTTGATGGAGTGCGGGGAGAAAGCGAATCATTAGCAGGCTTAGTGCTGGAGTTGGCAGGGGAGTTCCCGGCAGTAAATTCAGTAACTCCAAGCGGCGATTTTGAATTCACCGTTCTCCAGGCAGATAACAACAGGATACAGCAGGTAAAAGTCTCAATAAAACAGTAATGAAACGCAACATAACCAGGTTAATAATTCTTATTCTCCCTTTTTCTATCTATCTGCTTTCCTGCAACAGCGATTATTCTGTGGGCAAAAAGAAAGGTTATTTTCATATTGAGTTTCCGGAGAAGAAATACCAACTATTTGACCAACCTGGCTATCCTTATATATTTGAATATCCTGTGTATGCTACGGTAAGTAAGGACACTACTTTTTTTGAAGATAAAGCCGGTGATTGGTGGATTAACATTGATGTACCACAGTTTGCCGGTAGAATTTACATCAGCTATAAAGCAATAAAAGGACAAGCAAGTTTTGATTCGTTGGTAAAAGATGGTTTTAAAATGGCTTATAAGCAGCATGTGGATGTTTCAACTGGTATTGAAGAGAGCCGGATAGAAACGCCGAATAAAGTAGAAGGGATTTATTTTGATCTGGGTGGCAACACCGCTACAGCAAACCAGTTCTTTTTGACGGATTCCACGAAGCATTTTTTACGGGGGGCTCTTTATTTTGATGCAACACCGAATGCTGATTCACTAAGCATTGTAAATGACTTTTTGAAAAAAGATTTACAGCATTTGATCAATACAATGCGCTGGAAAGAATAATCCCGGCAGGGGTACGCCGCCGGGATGGAACACAAATAGACACACTGGATTTTTTTAGTCTTTTTCTTTTTTAGTATCAGCCTTTGCGGTAGTAATAGTCACTTCCTCTATATCATATTTCATGGGTGCACGGCTGAATATTTTAGTGCTTAATTTTTTTCTCTTTACTTTTAGTTTATGCTCTTTAGAAGGAGTAACAGTAACAGTCGTTGCTTCAATTTTTTTACTATCGCCGGTTGTTATCAGATCTTCCTCCGAAATTGGTTTTATTGGGATAATTTCTTCTGTAGTCGGGTAGTCAACCGCTTTATCTCTCCCTACTGCCCTCTTTTTTGTTGCAGAGGTTTTTGATATTTTACTCGGTTCGCTAACTACTGCTACATCTTTTTCCTCAGCTACAATTTCGGGAACAGGTTCCGTTACTTTTTCTTCTACATACATGTTGGTAAACTCTTTTTTATGGCTTGTTTGTTTGTAATCAACAAAGCCATAAATACTGGCACCGATCATTAACGAGGCGCCGACGTACAATACAGATTTCATGGTTAACTAATTTGCCCCAAACCCCTAAAGGGGCTTTAGAGCCCTAGAGATATGAGTGGTTTATAAATAAAAAATAGAACTATAAAGAACTTTAGTGGTTGCCGAATTAACTCTTTTTCTCCTTTCCTCTTTTTTCTCTTAGTCTTAGGTTGTAAATGATTTTAAATAGTTCCGGCTTTGCCTGTAAATAACCCATTCAGCAAACAACATATTCCCGATTACACTTATCCAGAGCGACAGTTCGTAATTTTCAAGATGGCCCCAATCAAGCAGGTAAAAAATAATATGATACACCCGGAATGTAACAGCTGTCATTGCCATGGCATAGCTGCGGATCATCCAAACTTTATGCGCTACTATATTCCTTTTATGGATTGTGGTTAAACCATATAGCGTAGTAACAAACCACCAACCAGCCATAAACATGAACAACGATCTTTCCCAAATACTTCCTTTGGCAAAAAAAGACATATATAGCCCTGTAGGTGCGCCAAGAAACAACACTACGGCCACATAAATTTTCCCCGAAATACGGTGAATGGCTTTCGACTTTTTAAGAATATATCTGGAGAATTGGATAAGGGCTGCTCCAATACAAAGTGCTCCTGCAGCAATATGGATATAGAAACAGGCATTGTAAAAATTGCTTTGGAATAAGAAACTTCGTTCTACAATAAAATCAAATTCCTTGCTGAAGGAGAAATAGGGCAGCGTATTATAAATAAGTAATAAGCTGAAACCGATGACCGGCACCCAAAAAAGCATCTGAAAAAAAAATTTGGCTGATTGTTTAAGCGTTAGCATTCTGGTATTGCGCATACACTGGTTTGTAAGCGTAGGATGCAAGGGGCTGATTTCCTCCATAAACAATGGCTGTTAGAATTGTGTTAAAGCGAAAATGAGTTAATTTAGGATATGCGAAAACTGCTTTTCCTAGCCATCCTACTAGCTATACATTTTTTCGGGCAGGCCCAACAACAGCTTGCTGCTGTGGACTCTTTTAAACGAAGTATTGCCAGAGCTACTACCATTGAAGAAAAATTTCAATTGACAGGCCAACTTTCAAAGGTTTTAATGAATGTTAATCCGGCTGAAGCGGATAAGTATGGTCTTGAGCTAATCAGGATAGGGGAGGAATCACGGAATAGAGAGTTAATGATAAAAGCTCAGTTAATAAATGGGGAAAGATTTTCTTACGTCGCCGGCAAAAAAGACAACATAGATAAAGCGATTGAATATTATACCACAGGCTTGGAAATGGCAAAACAAAACAAGCTGGATATACTGGCTGTAAGTGCCTACCTGTTACTATCAGAAATCCATCGCTTTACACTTGATGCCGACAAGGCCTTAAGTAATTGTAACCAAGCGTATTCATATACAGGTACAATTAAAAACGACAGCCTCACAGCAAAAGTTCACTTAGAGTACGGCATGGTGTACTTAATCCGGAATGAAAAATTGCTTGCACTTAGAAATATGATGGCCGGACTTCGGATTGCAGAAGAATTAGATAACCCTTTTTTATTACGCTCCGGGTATACTCATCTATCCTCTTTTTATGGCGGCATTGAAGATTATGATAAATCAATCGATTACCAGGTAAAAGCACAAGCTGTATTAGCGAGAATAAAAACTGGCCAAACCCCCTATAACAGAGTACAGGATTTAAACCGTATTGGTGATTTGTATTCTGCTAAAAAGAATTATGAAATGTCCCGGCATTATTATGAGAAATCACTTGCACTTGCGGATTCATTAAATTTCGAGCCCATAAAAGCTATCGGATATAGAGGGATCGTAAATAATTATATGGCGTCTGATCAGCCACAAAAAGCATTGGATTATTTTAATGAGCACCCACAGCTAAAAAATTTTTTGGAAACACTCGGTTTTGGGCATTTTGTTAACCAGTCTTATGGGTTCATTTACACTATGATTGGTAAATATGACTCAGCAAAATATTATTATGATAAGGTGGCCTCATTTTTTGAGAATGATGTAAATACCGGCAACCAATATAGTTACTATTATCAGCTAGGCATATTGCATAAAAAAACCGGAGAACTTGATAAATCTATCAATTATTTTTTAAAAGCAAATGTGATAGCCGATAAAACAGGTAGCCTGGAAATAATGAAAACAACAGCAGAAATGCTGGATACCTTGTATCAGCTAAAAGGAGATTATAAACAGGCTGTTTATTATGGCAGCTTAAACTACAAATACAAAGACAGCCTTGCAAAACTGGGAAAAGAAAAAGACCTGATGCAGGTAGAAGCAGCCGATGAGCAACAGCGGCAGGAAAGACTAGCAAAAGAAAAAGAAGAAAAAAGGAAAAAACGGGATAGTATTCAATACCTCGGTATTACTATTGGGATAGCAGCTCTATTTATTTTATTAGTAATGATGGGGATGTTTAAAGTATCAGTAACTACTATCAAGGCTATTGGATTTTTTGTATTCCTGATGTTTTTTGAATTCATCTTTCTGCTGTTTAAGAAGAATATTTATGCCTTTACAAAGGGAGAACCGTGGAAGGATCTTTTATTTATGATTGGACTGGCAGCTATTTTACTCCCTCTTCATCATTGGCTGGAGCACCGGGTAATAAAATACCTAACTTCTCATAACCGGCTTACAAAAGCGGGACAACATCTTAAAACAAGGTTTTTAAAGCGAACAAAAAGCAATCAGGAATAGTTGAGGTCTTACCTTTGCAAAAAGGAAAAGTTGATAGTAATTGATAATATATTGATAACAGAGGATGTGGTGGACAAGCAGTTTGTTTGCGACCTTGGAAAGTGTAAGGGAGGTTGTTGTGAAGATGGAGCAGCCGGTGCACCGCTGGATAAAGAAGAACTAAACCTCATTTCAGGTTTATACGAAAAAGTAAAGCCCTATCTCACCCGGGACTCGATTGCCGAAATAGAACGGAAAGGCTTTTATGTGTATGACAAAGAATTTGAATGGGTAACGCCAACCTTAGATAATGATAAAGAGATTTGTGTGTATGGAATTCGTGGAGATAATGGAATTATTAAATGTGCTTTTGAACAAGCGTATAACGATGGAATAATTCCATGGAAAAAACCGATTAGCTGTCACCTGTATCCCATCATTGCAAAAAAAGGGAAACATGGCGATTATGAGAGAGTGAACTATGAGCCTAGAGAACAAATGTGCAGCCCAGCTTGTGCATTAGGTGAAAAACTGAAAGTTCCCGTTTATCAATTTTTGAAAGAACCCATAATAAGAAAGTACGGAGAAGAGTTTTATAACGCCTTAGATACAATTGCAAAAGGGGAGTGGGAAGAGATAAAGGATTTTAAAGAATGATCAATAAGTAAAAGTGAAAGAAACAGTTACAAACTTTATAGCGAAGAGTACTATCAAAGCTGCAGATAAAGAACATCGTCGAAAAATCAATTTTAATATTGGTAAGTACAATGCTGTTGTGCCGCAGGGGAAGCAACAGTTTTTTGATATTAACCTGGCTAGAGAAAGAGCTAAGAATATAAAATGGAAAGCTATTGAATCACTGGATGTACAATTAGAAACATTTGAAGCAGCCATTACCAAAAGAGGAGCTAAAGTTATTTGGGCAGAAGATGCGCAACAGGCTTTAGATGCCATTAAGAAAATTTGCGATGAAAAAAATTGCAAAACATTGGTGAAGAGCAAGAGTATGGTTACGGAAGAAATTCACCTGAATGATTTTTTGGAAAAGAACGGAATTGAAAGTGTAGAAACAGACCTGGGAGAATATATACAGCAATTGGATGGCGAACCGCCTTACCATATAGTTACACCCGCCATGCATAAAAGCAAGGAAGATGTAGCCAAACTGTTTGCAGAAAAGCTGGGAACAGATCCAAAGGCAACACCAGAGCAATTGACATTAGTAGCCAGAGATATTTTACGGGAGAAATATATACAAGCAGAAGTGGGAGTGACAGGTGCCAATTTTATTATCTCAGATATTGGTGGAATAGCGGTTACAGAAAATGAAGGAAATGCGAGACTAAGTTGCTCTATGCCAAAAACACATATTGTAATTGCAGGAATAGAAAAAGTAATTCCTTCGATGACGGATTTGGCTTTGTTCTGGCCGCTGCTCTCCACATTTGGCACAGGACAACGAATTACGGTTTATAATACAATAATTACAGGTCCAAAGCAGGACAACGAGATTGATGGACCGGAAGACATGTATGTGATATTGCTGGATAATGGACGTACCAATATCTTGGCGAATGAAAAACAAAGAGAGAGTTTGTATTGTATTCGCTGCGGTGCTTGCTTAAATGCTTGCCCGGTTTATAAAAATATTGGCGGACATACATATGCTGCTACTTACAGCGGACCAATAGGTTCTGTTATTACCCCACACTTAAAAGATATGGGTGAGTGGAAGCACCTGAGTTATGCTTCTTCGCTATGCGGCAACTGTACAGAAGTGTGTGCAGTGAAAATAAATCTCCACGAACTACTGCTGGAAAACAGGCATGAAGCGGTGGAAGAAGGCCATGCTTCATTTAGTGAAAAAATGGCGTGGAAAATGTGGAAGCAGGGAATGCTGCGTCGCAAATGGATGAACATGGCCAACGGTACTATTAAGAACTGGGTGGTCAACAGTATGGTAAAAGGCTGGCAGGAGCACCGTGGCAAAATGGAGTTCCCCAAAAAATCATTCAATGAATTGTGGAAAGAGAAAAACAGTAACAGATAGTTATCTTTAGTTAGTGATCTTTTTTTCAAATACAACAACGCCTCGTTTAAAGTATATCGCTGATTTTATCGGTCATGAAATTGTTGGTAAAGCATTTGACTTAACTAATAATACAGAAGAGTTTATTAACTACGGCGGCGCTAAAATTAATTATAGCAATTCTCCTCTTGCTCTTGATGAATTTTGGATAAAAGCTGCTCCCCTTCTTTTTGAAAAAAATATCCATCCACAGCAGATTGACTGCTTTGAAGTAAACGGCTATAAAGCTTTCTTTAAAGCGGAAGGTGATTTTTCTTTTGATATTTTTGCTGCTTCTTTTTATTTACTAAGCCGGTATGAAGAATACTTGCCGCATGAGAAAGATATATATGGTCGCTATGCGCATGAAAACTCATTGGCATTTAGAGAAGGATTTTTAAATCTTCCAATAATTAATAGCTGGCTTAGAGACTTTATTGAAAGTTTGCAAGAAAAGTTTCCCAACTTCAAACCAAGAACTCCGAACTTCGAATTTTTGCCAACGTATGATATCGACGAAGCCTATTCTTATAAGCACAAAGAGTGGTGGCGAAGTGCAGGGGCAGCAATAAAGGATTTGTTGAAAGGAAAATTTGAACGATTTAGATTGCTAAGACAAGTGTTAAATAATAAAATTCCCGATCCATTTGATTCTTATAGCTGGGTAGATGATCTGCACCGGCCTCATCAATTAAAACCACGATATTTTTTCCTGGTCCCGAAATCTACCGGCAAATATGATAGAAATATTTTGCCTTCTGAAATTGCCGTACAAACTATAATAAAACAGCATGCTGAAAAGTATGCCATCGGAGTTCATCCTTCCTGGCAAAGTGGTGATGAGCCTAAATTAGTAAAGGAAGAAAAGGAACGGATGGAATATATCACAACACAAAAAATTACTTCATCTCGCCAGCATTATATACGATTTACGTTGCCGCAAACTTTTCGCCAGTTGATTGATGCAGGGATCAAAGAAGATTTCTCTATGGGTTATGGAAGTATTAACGGTTTTCGGGCTTCTGTTGCTTCACCTTTTTATTGGTATGATCTGGAGAAAGAAGAATCCACCAATTTGCTGTTATATCCTTTCTGCTACATGGAAGCTAATTCGTTTTACGAACAGAAATTTACTCCGGCACAGGCATTAGAAGAAATGCGCCATTATTATAAAGTAACGAAAGCTGTCGATGGGGCACTAATTACTATCTGGCATAATACATTCTTGGGAACAGATGAAAAATTTAAAGGATGGAGGGATATGTACAGGCAGTTTGTAAAAGAAATTGTTAAGTAAGTTACATTCCTTCCGCTTCAGGTTGCTCCGGTGGTGGTACTGCTTTAAATGCTTTGTTCACTAAATATATTCCCAGCAATGTTACCAAACCACCAATGGTAATATAGATGGTTATTTTTTCATTGAAGATCAACCAACCGCAAAGCACAGCTACCATAGGATTTACATAAGCATAAATGGAAACTTGTTCAGTCGGTAAATTTTGCAACGCATACAAGTAACAGATGAATGCAATGAGTGAGCCGAAAATTACGAGATAAGCAATGGCAGCCCATGATTGCCATGGAATTGCTGCTAAAGGAATAGCTCTTCCTGTAGCGGAGGAAAATCCATACAACGCAAATCCGCTAATTATCATTTGCAAACCAAGACTGAAGTAAGGATTAAAATTTAGGGCTTGTTTTTTTGTGTACAATGTTGCAAAAGCCCATGTCCAGGTAGCTACAACTGATAATACAATTCCAATTTGAAATTTCGGATTTAGAAAATCGTTGAGGTGATCGTAAAAGATAACACACACCCCGCCAAACCCAAGCAGCAAGCCAATGATCGCTTTGGTTGGCATTTTTTCTTTTGATATAAAAAGGCCTATCACTACAATCCATAGCGGAAAAATTGCTCCGATGATAGCACCAAGTCCTGCAGAAATATCATATTGCAAAGCCAGAGTGCTAAGGCCATTGCTCATAATAAAATTCAGAAAACTTAAAACTATAATGGGTATCCATTCTTTTCCTTTTGGCAATGTGGCCTTTTTATATAGAAAGAAAGCGACATAACAGGTACCGCCAATTAATTGTCTGATTGCTGCCATCTGTAACGCATCGGGAATATGTTTTACACCTTCTTTGGAAGCGATCCAGGTTGTACCCCATAAAACACAAACCAATGCTAACGCAAATAATGCTTTTGATCTCGCACCTTTTTTATTGATGGTAAGCGGATTGAATACGGACAACTTTTTTAAATAGTCCGCCGAAGTGGTTATAATGGTTTTATGGAAGTCGAAAATGTTCATGCCCTCTAAATCACCCCAAAGGGAGACTATATAGTTTTACAGTTAGTGTTTAAAATGCCGCAACCCTGTTATCACCATTGCCAGGTTATTCGCTTTACAATATTCAATGGAATCATTATCTCTTATAGAACCGCCCGGTTGAATAAAAGCAGTAATTCCTGCCTCATGTCCCAGCTGCACACAATCATTAAATGGAAAGAATGCATCACTGGCCATTACAGCACCTGTTAAAACGAACTTGAACTGCTTTGCTTTTTCTACTGCCTGCCGTAGAGAATCAATACGACTTGTTTGTCCGCATCCTTTTCCAACCAGTTGTTTGTTTTTTACCAATGCAATGGCATTCGATTTTAAATGTTTGCAAACAATATTGGCAAACGTTAAATCATCTTTTTCCGCCTGGGTGGTTTCTCTTGCTCCCGTTTCTTTCCATCCAGCAAAATTTCCTTCGTCATTCCCTTGCACTATAACACCGTTCAATACAGATTTGTATTGCTCTTTATTTTCTGGTTGTGCTAATAGTTGTAATAGAATTCTATTCTTCTTCGATTTTAGAATTGTCAAAGCATCTTCGTCAAAAGCAGGAGCTATTAATACTTCAAAAAATATTTCATTGATGGCATCCGCAGTAGCTTTATCAATAGTGCCGTTGCAAACTAGTACACCACCAAAAGCACTTTCATTATCACCTGCTAATGCTGCATCCCAACTTTCTTTTACTGTTGGTCTTTGTGCAACACCACAAACGTTGGTGTGTTTAATGATAGCAAAAGTGGTGTGGCTAAATTCTTTTATTAACTGCATTGCAGCATCTACATCTACCAAATTATTGTAGGAAAGCTCTTTGCCGTTTAATTGGTTAAAGAGTTTATTCAAATCCCCATAGAAAACACCTGACTGGTGAGGATTTTCACCATAGCGCATTGCTTTTGGATTGGTGATTGATTCCAAAAAGAATAATGACTCAGAGGAATTGAAATATTTTGCAATTGCCACATCATAATGCGCTACTACTTCAAAGGCTTTCGCAGCAAAAGATTTTCGTTGTTCTAAGGCTGTCTCACCTTGTTGGTCTTTCAGCAATAGTTCCAGAGCAGCATAATCTTTTTTAGCAGCAATTACCACTACATCTTTAAAATTTTTAGCAGCACCTCTTATCATAGAAGGTCCGCCGATATCTATTTTTTCAATAATTGCTTTTTCGTCGTTTGTAGAAGCTACAGTTTCTTCAAACGGATAGAGGTCTACAATTACCAGATCAATTTCCGGGATATTGTATTGCTTCATTTCCTGCACATGCTGTGCATCATCCCGTTTGCCGAGGATACCGCCAAATACAGAAGGATGGAGAGTCTTCACTCTTCCACCCAATATTGATGGATAAGTGGTGAGATCTTCTACTGGAATTACTTTTATACCCAAACTTTCAATAAAAGTTTGGGTACCGCCGGTGCTATAGATGGTTACACCTTGCTGCGATAATAATTGTACAATGTTTTCAAGTCCGTCTTTATAAAAAACAGAAATAAGTGCCGATTGAATCTTTTTGTTCATAAAAATGTGGTGTTGAGGGCAGGCAAATCGTTGGGAAGTCGCAAAGGTAAGTGTCTGCAGTTTCTTTGCAAAAGAGGCTTTTTCGAGAGTGGAAACATTATTCAATCTCCATCACAAAAGCCCCTTTCGTTGTTACATCATGCCAGGGAATTTTCAATGAATCACAATCTTTTTTCCAGTAATTCGCTTTCCAGGTGGGAACAGAACCATCCAACACCACCTGCTTTATATATACTGAAGCAGCTAGTTTTTTCATATAGATTTTGGGATTCTTTGAAATTACAAGAAGGTCAATTGTGGGTTTTATTTCTTGCGTAGTAAATGCCATGGTTGAATCAAGTAATAGAATGCGTTTTCCGTTATAGTCAAAATAATTATCGGTAGTTCGCAGATTACTCAGCATAGTCGTTTCTTTTATCCTGAAAAGTATCCGTGCAGGCTTCAGGTGGAAATTGCGGGCAAAATCATCAGCCAGCAATGTTGAATCGCCAACAAACTTGTAGTCTCTGCCATTTATAAAATCAATAGCTGTTTTTTGTGGCACATTATATACCACCACTTTTTGTTGCTGGTTGCTTTTTATAAACGAATAGGACCGCATACCAATAAAACCAAGTAACGATACTAGCCCCAGCTTTAATCCGGCAGTTGATTTGTCCATTAACCAGCGACTGATACCTGCTGCAAAAAGAACTAGCAAGACCGCCTGAATAATATTTATCTGCAATCCATCCCATAAAGAAAATTTTATTACTTCTATTCTTTCAATGTAACTGTTCATGAGCCAGATAAGCCATTCAAGTACTTTGCCAACCAGTGTTGCTAGTGCAGGAATAAAGAATATTACACAAAGAAAAATTTCACCCAGCAGAATAATACTTGACAATGGAACTGCAACAAAATTGGTTATAAAGAATAAGTTAGGGAATTGGTGAAAATGATAAATGCTTAATGGTACGGTCAATATCTGTGCAGCCAATGTAACGGCATTTAGCTTCCAGATAAAATCCAATGCCTTGTTTTTTATATAGAACCAATTGTAAATTGGGCGCATAAATATGATGATGCTTAGAACAGCTGCATATGATAATTGAAAGCCAACATCCCATAGCCAATACGGATTGATACAAAGCAGAATAGATGCTGAAACCGCCATTGTGTTGTAAATAGAAGATCTTCTTGACAGGGATTCACCCAATACTATGCAGGTAAACATAACAGCAGATCGAAGAATGGAAGGCTGTGCTCCGGCTAGTAAACTAAACAGCCATAACCCGGTAATTATAATAACCGGACTTAACCATCTTGTATTTTTATTTTTCTTTAGAGGTTTGCATAAAATGGAAAGCAACCAATAAATTAAACCAAGATGCAAGCCAGATATAGCAATAATATGAACTACGCCGGTATTAGTATAAGATTGTACCAACGATTGCTCCAGGTCATCTTTATAACCGATCAATAATGCTTCGGCTAACCCTAATTCTCTCTCACCTTTAATATTGGTGCGAAGAATATTCAGTACCCAGTCCCTTGTCGCATAAATAAAATTTTTGAAGGCGGTTTGTTTCTTGCCTTCCAATATTTCAAATTCCCCTGGCTTTAAATATACCTGGTGGGTTATTTGTTGAAAAAGGCAATAGCGTTTATAATCAAAGCCTCCTGGATTTCCGGAGTTTTTTATTTCCTGCAATGGCTTCTTTAATAGAACCTGCGAGCCGTAATCTAGTTTCAGTAAAGAGTCTTTTTTAAAATACAGGATAATCTTTCCTGTTACAGCTTTGGCTGCGCCATTTTGTATTAAGTAACTGACGCTTGCATTTGCTTTTATGGATTTTGTTTTTTCTACTGGTGGCTCATCCAATGTAACAATAATACCATCTTTAGGTTGATAGAAATTCCCGAGCCATTGCCTTTCATTCCTTATATCTCTGTCAGCAGCTAACAAAGCTCCCAACGAAAAGCCGATTATGCTAATGAAAAAGCCATTCAGATATGCATATCGGTATTGCTTAAAGAAGGGAAGCAAAAAAAATAGGATGATAATTAGCAGTGTTACCGCTAAAATAACCCACCATGTAGCAGCATTTAACTGTCCGTGCCATTGTAAAACAATTCCGGAAATCATTGCCAGTAATAGTTTTATAAATGGAATTTTCTTCCAAAGATGGATGCTGCTAAAAGCCATGCTGAAAAGTTACAGCAGCACTAGCTTTTAAAAAATACCACTTTCAGGTATATTCTGTCTTTAGCTCAGCATTTTATTTAGGTAAGCTATCTGGCCAAGGTGGTAGATATTATGCTCGATCATGCCGTTTAGCAAAAAGCGATAATTGTATTTACGGTAATCCACAATCTCGTTTAAAAAGGCATCTTCTTTTTTCTTTAGGAGGGTAGTTATCTTTTTATGTATGCTTTTGAATTCTTTTAGCCCTTTTTTCCAGCTATGTTGTTTTGGGTCTATTTTCCGCCAATCGAGTTCCTCGGCAGCTATTAAATCGTTGATGTTGTCTTTCTCTAATCTTTTTAAAGTGAAGTCTGCCCAGGTAATCATATGGTATAATAATTCAATTAAAGAGTGTGGTGCACCAGTTGGTTTTTCAAATGCATTTGCTGCCCCCACTTCATCCATAATTGAAAATACAGCCCGGCCAAACCATGGCTCACCGCTGGTTACAGTTTCCATCCGGCTGATGATGGATTGAATTTCTTTATTCATACTTTAAATTATAAAAAAACTGCATCAGGCCAAACTACTTTCTTTTACTTTTTGTTCAACGTATTGACGGTAGGGTATACGTTTGATTTTACTGGTAAGCCATCCGGGGTAATTAAAGATAGCAAACGATTGTTGCTGTACATTGTCTTCTTTATTTTCTACAAATACCTCCAAAGCTTTTTTATATTCTTCAATTTTACTTTTTACATCTTTCATGTAAAAAGTTCGGCGGAGGCATTTTACTAATGCTGTCTCAAAAGGAAGTTTCTTTTTTCGTTTATAAAAATAAGTATAGGTAGAGCGGTACTGCGCATCAAAAATTCTTGCATTGTTCAGACTGTATGCAATTAATAATAGTAAGACTTGTGCAACAGCAGAGTGCTCTTCCCGGCCACCTTCTTTAAAATATAAAGCACCCCGCTTTGTAAAATATAAGGCATCGTCATATTGCTCTAATACAAAACTGGCTATGCCCAGCGAGAGGCTAACTGTTCTGTTAAGATCAGCATTCAAAACAGGCTCCCACTGGCGGTATTTTGTTTTCATAGATTTTACCAGCTTTTCAACTTCTTTATACCGGGCTGTTTTATTATACACTTTATTCAGTGCAAGGTATTTTACTGCTTCAAAATTTGCCCGTTGTGTTTTATCCTGGAGCTGATTATTGAGAGAAAGATTAAATACATCTTCTACATATTCATAGGAACCGTGTAAAGTGCCCGCATAGTTTATCATATATAACAGCTCAATATAATGTTCGCCATGTGTTTCTATAAAAGAGGGGTTTTTTTCCCAGTCCTTTAATGACTGCTGCAATAATTCAAAGGAAGCAGCAATATCGTTTAACAGGTAAAGCAGTGTGGCTTTACTTAAATGATAATAATGCCGGAGCCAGAATGACTTTGTATCAAGCGCAGCGCTATAAGCGTCAACCTGCTGTAAAAGTGCCTGCGTTTTTTCTTTAAGGCTGTTATCAAGATCGAAATGTGCTGTTCTTTTTAGTATCAATACTTCAGCATAAATATCCCGTAAAGAAATAAGACCCGCATATTGTGTGTGTGTAATAAGGTGCCCTTTAAAAATCGAGTGCATTTCAGCATAGCTAATGTGAACACTGCTTGATAAAATCATTTTTTCGTACTCAGCCTTTAATAAATTGAGTATAGCATACGATTCTGTTTGCCGGGCTCTTGCTACTGCTTTTTTCCAAACGCTATGGGCTTCAGCCAGTAATCCCTTTTTTCTATATACTCTGATCAGCAACATTTGTTTATAAATGGAATGACCGACACTGTTGCGGCTATCGTATTCTACAATAGCATCACTAATAAGCTGAAGCAGGTAATGTTTTTGCGAGGCGATGTTTTTTTTGGTGAGTTGCGAAGTAAATTTTTTAAGAATAGCTTCTTCGTTGTAATTTTTTTGTATTGCGATTGCATTAAAGAGTTTGATATAAAGTGCCTGGCTGGATGCACCGATAAAGTTTCGTTTAAAAAAAAGCTTTTCACTACTGCTTAATGAATGAATTAAACGCCACAAAAAGTCAGAAGAAGTATTCATACTGGGTATTTAATATTGAAAGTAAGATTTTCTGCTTTAATATGAAACAAATAAATAGGTGCTGATATTCTTATCCAATTTATTGATAAACAATTAATTATATTGTGTAATGTGAATAGAGTGATTAATGATGCACCCAATGAAATGATAAATTTTAAATAGGATGATTTGCAGGCAAACGTAGCTTTATGGAATAACAGTAACTGAAATATAAAAGATTACTTCGCTTTATGCGATAACCAAAACCAACTGCGAGTTTCCTTAACCAGAGACCAGTAACCATTAAACTAAAAGCCCATCGCAGGTAACTGATGATGGGCTTTCCTTTTAAAATTTGCTTAGCAACATTACTTACTCAGGTACATACTTCTGTCTTTATATAGTTGACGGAAGTACGGGTCTCTCAAATCTTTTATAAAACGAATGGCTTCGCCGGTTGATTTCATTTCTGGGCCGAGCTCTTTATTCACTCCCGGAAATTTATTAAAGCTGAACACCGGTTCTTTGATCGCAAAGCCTTTCAATTTTTTCTCGAACGTAAAATCGGTAAGCTTATGAGTGCCCAACATGATTTTAGTAGCAATATTCAGGTAAGGTATCTGGTATGCTTTCGCAATGAACGGTGTAGTTCTGGAAGCTCTTGGGTTGGCTTCAATTACAAACACTTTGTCATTCTTAATTGCAAATTGGATATTGATAAGCCCCTGGATTTTCAGATCTCTCGCAATTTTTTCTGCATACTCTTCCATGGTATGCACAATTAGCGGAGTCAAATTAAAAGCAGGCAACACAGCATTGCTATCACCAGAGTGAATACCGGCAGGTTCAATATGCTCCATCACACCCATTACATGAAAATTCTCTCCGTCAAAAATTCCATCTATCTCTGCTTCCTGGCAACGGTCAAGAAAATGATCGATCAATATTTTATTACCTGGTAAATGCTTTAATAAACTTACTACTGCTTTTTCTACTTCTTCATCATTCAATACAATCCTCATTCTTTGTCCACCCAATACATAAGAAGGACGAACCAAAACAGGATATCCAACTTTATTGGCAACAGCTACAGCTTCGTCCACATCTTCTGCAGTTCCGTAATCAGGATAAGGAATGTCTAATACTTTCAGTCTATCACTAAACCGTCCACGGTCTTCGGCAATGTCAAGACTATCATATGATGTGCCAACTATTCTGATGCCTTTCTGCGTTAATTTTTCTGCCAGCTTTAAGGCAGTTTGCCCACCGAGCTGCACAATCACACCTTCAGGTTTTTCATGTTCAATTATTTCCCAAAGATGTTCCCAATAAACAGGTTCGAAGTACAATTTATCGGCCATGTCGAAATCGGTACTTACTGTTTCTGGATTACAGTTTACCATGATGGCTTCGTAACCACATTCTTTAATGGCTAATAGACCATGCACACAGCAATAATCAAATTCAATTCCCTGGCCAATACGATTAGGACCTGAGCCTAATACAATAATTTTTTTCTTATGGGTAACCTTACTTTCGTTGTGTACGAGTTCTCCACCTTGGGCGGAGGTAGAAAGACTTTCAAATGTTGAATAGAAATAAGGCGTCTTTGCTTCAAACTCTGCCGAGCAGGTGTCCACCATTTTGTAAACCCTGGTTATTCCGGCTGCTTTCCTTTTATTATATACATCTTCTTCATCACCATGTTCTATTATACGGCTTATCTGCTCATCGCTAAAGCCATTTACTTTAGCTTCTCTTAAAAGATCTAATGGCAAATCTGCCAGATCATATTTAGCCATTTCTTTTTCAAGGTTGCAGATCTTTTGAATTTCATAGAGAAACCACCTGTCAATACCATTGGTAGCTTTTGAAATGGAACCCACCGAAATACCCGCCATCAACGCATCCTTAATTCGGAAAATGCGGTCCCATTTTGGGGTCTTGATATATTCAAGCAATTCATCGGCATGCATCAGGCTTTTGCCATAGTAGCCAAGCCCAACTGCATTATTCTCCAAACTCTGACAAGCTTTTTGTATCGCTTCTGTAAAACTTCTGCCGATAGCCATTACCTCACCCACACTTTTCATTTGCAATCCCAGTGTATCATTCGCTCCTTTGAATTTATCAAAATTCCAGCGGGGAATTTTTACGATCACATAATCTAACGCTGGTTCAAAATAAGCAGATGTTGTTTTGGTAATTTGATTTTGCAGTTCATCCAAATTATATCCAATAGCCAGCTTAGCTGCAATTTTTGCAATTGGATAACCGGTGGCCTTACTTGCCAATGCAGATGAACGGCTTACCCGTGGGTTAATTTCAATTGCAATGATTTCTTCATTCTCCGGGTTCAATGCAAACTGTACATTACAACCACCGGCAAAATTTCCTAAGTCACGCATCATCATGATTGCGGTGTTTCGCATCAATTGCATGGCCGTATCGCTGAGTGTCATTGCGGGAGCAACTGTTATCGAGTCGCCGGTATGCACACCCATCGGGTCAAAATTCTCTACAGTGCAAATAATACAAACATTATCAGACGCATCTCTGAGCAATTCCAGTTCAAATTCTTTCCAGCCGAGTACTGCTTTTTCTACCAGCACTTCATGTATTGGGGATGCTTGTAAACCACGGTTCAACGCTTCATCCAGGTCATCTTTATCATGTACAAATCCACCACCGGTACCGCCCAATGTAAATGATGGGCGGATTACCAATGGGAATCCTATTTCCTGTGCAAATTCTTTTCCTTCTAAAAATGAGTTGGCCGTTCTGGCCGTTGCCACTTTTACGCCCAATTGAATCATCCACTGACGAAATTTTTCCCGATCCTCTGCTTTATCAATGGCTTTTATGTCCACACCGATCAGCCGCACATTGTATTGGTTCCAGATGCCGAGGTCTTCTGCTTCTTTGGCCAGATTCAATGCCGTTTGCCCACCCATGGTTGGCAACACCGCATCAATATCATTTTCCTGTAATATTTGCTCGATACTTTCTACTGTAAGGGGCAATAAATAAACCCGGTCTGCCATCATGGGGTCTGTCATAATGGTGGCCGGGTTGCTATTGATAAGTATAACTTTTATCCCTTCTTCCCGTAAACTCCGGGCGGCTTGAGTGCCGGAATAGTCAAACTCGCAAGCTTGCCCGATAATAATAGGGCCGGAGCCGATAATAAGAACCGATTTGATCGAATTGTCTTTTGGCATTTTTTGTTTTTAAGCTTTACTGGCAGTAATCGTTCTGGAAAAACAAATTGCGCAAAAGTAAGGGAATAGCTGGGGTTTTTGGGGAGGAATTTTGATTTTTTTACTCACGAAAATTTAGAACGATTTAATCGGTTGCGGCTTTGGAATTTTCCTGTAGGAAAGTGAATACAGATCGTCGTAAATATTTTTTTTCTGTGCTAATAAATCGGTTACGGTCTCTTTCAGCTGCTCCGGACTGCTAAATATTTTTTTGGTGGGAGAAAAACTTTCCGAAATGGTTTTTAGCTTCAAGGTGTCGTTTCGCATTTCAAACATGGCCATGTAAAAAACTTTCTCTTTTGTAATGATAGGTTGTTTGTTGCGCCGGTTTTCTACCAACACGATGGTAGACTCCACATTCATAAATTTCAAATCGCCTATATACGAAGTATAACCGGTAAAGTAGGCTGTATCAGGCAAAATGATGTCGCCTTTTATAGCTTTGCCATATCTAACAATAGAGTAAGTAGAGTCAGATTGTTTGGTAATGTCTAATGCTTCTATACCAAAATAATCGCTGCCATCTTTTACAATACCATACCAATAACCTATCATGGTTGTATCAACCGGTTCAACCGGTGCTGCTGCCAATGGAACTTTCGATTCAAAAGGACAGGCGCATAATATAATGGCGACTGGTAACAGCCACATTAACTTGGTCATAACTAAATAAGGGTAAAAGATACAAATATTGTGTGTTATAGCCTACTCATATAAGGTAAATGCGATAAAACTTGTATACGATATGCCTGCTTATATTCATTGTCAGCAAATTTTAAGTCGTTTTTAATGTGCTACAAGCTGCATAACATAAATAGTATAACACTGATGTGTATTTTTGTGTATGCAGTGGAAGGTTTTATTTTTTTGTACGGCTTTTTTTATTTCAACTCTTGTAAAAGCACAGTCGCCTGCTTACCCCAAAGGTTATTTCAGAAATCCACTCGGTATTCCCATTGATCTCTCCGCTAATTTCGGGGAGCTTCGTCCCAATCACTGGCATATGGGGCTTGATATAAGAACTAATCAACGAGAAAACCTGCCGGTATATGCTGCTGCAGAAGGTTATATTTCTCACATTGGTATCCGGGCACAAAGTTTTGGACGTTTCATCACTATTACTCATCCCAACGGCCTCTCTACATTGTATGCTCACCTCAACGATTTTTACCCGGAGTTGGAAGAATATGTAACAGGACAGCAATACAGCAAGGAAAGTTGGGCGATAGAATTAGATTTAGAAAAAAATAAATTCCCGGTTCATAAAGGACAGCTTATTGCATACAGCGGCAATACCGGAGGTTCGCAGGGGCCACACCTTCATTTTGAAATTTTTGACACCAAAACCACCAAACGATTAAACCCTTTGTTGTTTGGTTTTGATGTGGAAGATAAAGTGGAACCAACTATTGTAAAACTGGCGATGTATGACAGAAGCAAATCTGTGTACGACCAATCGCCACGGTTTTTTGCACTAAAAAATACGGACAGCGGCTACATCATTCCAAAACTGCCGGTTATAGTAACAGGTTTGGATAGAGTAAGTTTTGCTATACAGGCTTATGACAGATTAAGCGGCTCCAATAATCCCAATGGAATTTTCTCTGCCAAATTGTTTATTGATTACGAACCGCAAGTAAGTTTTGTGTTGGATAGCATTGATTACAAAGAAACACGGTACATGAATGCTCATATTGATTATAAATATGATTACAACGGCGGCGCATACCTGCAACATCTTTCAAAATTACCGGGTGATAACGGTGCTGCGTATCATGTAATAAAAAATGATGGAGTTATTCATTTAACAGATACCACAATTCGTAATATAAGTATTGATGTAAAAGATGCACATGGTAATACTTCTCAAATCAATTTTGGTATTCAATATTCAGATAGTCTTGCCCAACAAAGAACGAAATACAGAAATCCGGCACAGCGGTTTGCGCCTAATATGGTGAGTGTGCTGGAGAAACCGGATTTTGAATTGTTCGTTGGCGAAGGTTGTTTGTATGATACCGTGCAGTCTGTTTATTTTAGAAATAATGTTGTGGCAACTACCATTGTTTCGGGAGTCCACCAGGTAAACGATGGCTCATTTCCGGTGCATGATGATTTAACAGTGCGGATTAAGCCAACAAAACAAATACCGGAGGAATGGAAAGAGAGATTGCTGATACAAAAAACATCCAAAGGCAGTACGATAAGAAAAGCAGAATGGCAGGGAGATTGGGTAACTGCAAAATTTGGTGATTTTGGAACTTTTCAAGTAGTAGCGGATGTAACTCCACCAAAATTAAACGAACTAGGAAGAGGAGATACACTTAATTTAAGTGCAGCCAGTCGCATTGTATTTTCTCCTACCGATAATTTTGGAATGGTGAAAAAGTTAAGAGCAGAACTAAACGGCCAATGGCTGCGATTTACCAATGATAAAACCCGAAACTGGATATATCAATTTGATGAAAGATGTCCGTATGGTGTACATGAATTGAAAGTAACAATAGAAGACCTTGTAGGAAATGCTACTACAAAAACATGGTGGTTTAAAAGAGCTCCTTACACTCCGCTACCACCAAAGAAGAAAGTAGTGAAGAAGACAAGCACTAAAAAGAAAACAATTCCAAAAAAGAAAAAATAATTATGGTTACGTTGAAAGAGGGAGATAAAGTACCGGCATTTTCAAGTACCGATCAATACGGCAAAAAAATTTCGTTGGCTGATTACAAAGGAAAAAGGCTGGTATTATATTTCTATTCAGAAGCTGGTTCGCCCACCTGCACTATTGAGTCTTGCAACTTGCGGGATAATTATTCCTTATTAAAGAAAAACGGATTTGAAGTAGTTGGAGTAAGTCCGGATAGTGAAACGGTACAAAAGAAATTCGAAATAAAATATAAGCTGCCCTTTCCGCTACTTGCAGATACTACACATGATGTGTTGGAAAAATATGGAGTATGGGATCAGAAAAAACTTTTTGGCCGGGAGTATATGGGTGTGCTTCGGACCACATTTGTAATTGATGAAAAGGGAACCATCCTGAAAATTTTTACTAAGCCCAAGAATAAAGCACATGCCGAAGAGATTTTGGCGGCTTTGAAATGATAATAGAAAGAAGAAAACCTGCAACGAAACCCATTCAATTAAAGTCATTGTTGTATGCAAGTGCGTATAAAAGAAAATTCCTTGGTAGCTAAAATTGCAGCTGTAAAAATGAAGGCCGATAAAGTGGCGATTGTTTTCGGCAGTACCATTCATTTGCATAATACAAGCCGCAACGAATTTTTAAGTAACAAAGAATGGGTATGTCATGAGCTAAGGCATGTAGAACAGTATAAACAAAATGGATTCGTTGGGTTTATCAGCCAATATCTTTTTGATTGGATGAAGAACGGTTACTACAATAATAAGTTTGAAATAGAAGCCCGGGAAAACGAAAAGAGTGATAGCCTGATTGAAATGTTTTTTTTTATCTAAAAAGCCATTCTACTTCTCCAAAATCAAATTCTTCATCTAACGCATGTTCAACAACCAATTTTCCCAACCGTGAAATAGTTTTTATTCTTGCTTCAAATACCCGGTTGTCTTTTTTCAATTTCACTATTTCATTTCTTTTATATAAATGCTGTAAGTATTGCGCATAGATATTTTCAAAACCTTTGGCGGATAATTCAGCAAGCTTTTCCAGCAATATTTTATGAAGTTCCTTTGCGAGCAGCACTGGCTTCAAACTTTTGCCAGTAATCTGCTTTAACGAAACAGGGTTTGGCAGATGCGGAGAAAAATAGGCCTGCGTTATATTAATTCCAATTCCAATAATAGCCCAACTCCAACCTGAAGATTCTGACTGATTATCTACGAGCCCCAGCTCCTGACCTCTGACTATCGATTCAATTAGAATTCCCCCTGCCTTTCTGTCCTGCCAGTACAGGTCATTAGGCCATTTTATTTTTGTATCATCACCAGCATATTTTGTAAAAAAATCATGCACAGCCACTGCCACACAAGCACTTAGTTGAAATTGATCGGCTATTTGAAGAGATAACAAACCCGGCTTTATAACAATGCTGAGCGATATAGTAGAATTTTTTTCCGATTGCCAGATCTTTCCCCGCTGACCTTTTCCTGCCACTTGTTCGTGGGCAAACCAGGCCATACCATGCTGTGCCAAACCAGCATGAATTTGCTGGCGGGCATAGTTGTTGGTGCTGTCAACCGATTGGAGTTCAATAAATGATGATTCAAGAGGGGGTATGACAGGAGGTTGTGGCAATTAATTGCTATTTTTGACAAAGAAACAAAGTTTATGGTTTGGAGGTTATTGTTTATCGTTTTAAACCCTCAAATAATAATATAGAACCCAACCAGAAACATTCACTACTTAACAAAAATAATTTTATTTGAAACAATTGGTATCACTGACCAACCGCAAGATAAAGAGTGCAACCCGGTTAACGAAGAGCTCAAAAATCATCAAAACCATTATTGCCGCAATACAGGAGAAAAAGGGTGAAAATATTATTTCTCTTGATCTCCGTAAAATCAATGAAGCTGTTGCTGATTTTTTTATAGTATGTGAAGCAAGCAACCAGCCGCAGGTAAAAGCTATTGCAGATAATGTGGAGTATAGGGTTAAAGAAGCTTGTGATGAAAATCCTTACCATCATGAAGGACATCAATCATTGCAATGGGTAATTATTGATTATGTAAATGTGGTGGTACATGTAATGCAAACTGAAACCCGTAAGTTTTATAAACTGGAAGAAATGTGGAGTGATGCGGCAGCGTCGGAACATGAAGAGTAATGTTAAATATTTCCCCGGTAAGAACTTTTTGGAATAATAATTATTAATTAGAGGAATACAGCGAATAATATGTCAGATAATACAAATAGAGATAACAAGAACCCCCGATTTGGTAGCAAGCCTCCCTCTGGTGGAGACGATCCTAATCAACCTAAGAAAGGCCCCCGCTTTAGCATCTACTGGATCTATGCAATAATTTTTGCTGTCCTTATCGGCTTCCAGTTATTTGGTCCATTTTCTCCAACAATGGCAAAAACTTCATCCATGGAGTTTAGAAACATGCTGGCCAATGGAGAGGTAGCTAAATACACTATCATCGATAACCGGAAGACCGTAAAAGTTTACCTGACCGATTCAGCTCAGAAAAAATACCAGGCACAATTAAAAAAAGCAGGTAAGGTTACAGAGAAAGGCCCTCATATGTCTTTTAAAATTACTACTGGTGAGGCTTTTCAAAAAGAGATCAGTGAATTCCTGAAAGTAAATCCTACTGTAAAAGAAGTTCCTTCTGATATTGAAAATGAAAGAGATATTTTCGGAGGTATACTTCAATTCTTATTACCCGTTTTATTATTTGTAGGTCTTTGGATTCTACTCATGAGAAAAATGAGTGGTGGTGCAGGTGGTGGCGGTGGTCCCGGTGGTATTTTCAATATTGGAAAATCAAAAGCAACATTATTCGATAAAGGAACAAAAGTCAATATCACCTTTGCTGATGTAGCTGGATTGGATGAAGCGAAAGTGGAAGTGATGGAAATAGTTGACTTTTTAAAAAATCCAAAGAAGTACACTAACCTGGGAGGTAAAATTCCAAAAGGTGCTTTGTTGATTGGTCCTCCGGGTACTGGTAAAACATTGCTTGCAAAAGCAGTGGCAGGTGAAGCACAGGTTCCTTTCTTTAGCTTAAGTGGGTCTGACTTTGTTGAAATGTTTGTAGGGGTAGGTGCAAGCCGTGTAAGAGATTTATTTAAACAAGCAAGAGAAAAAGCTCCATGTATAATATTTATTGATGAGATTGATGCGATTGGCCGTGCAAGAGGAAAGAATGCCATGATGAGTAATGATGAAAGAGAAAGTACATTGAACCAATTATTGGTGGAGATGGATGGCTTCGGTACAGATGTAGGTATTATTGTATTGGCAGCTACTAACCGTCCTGATGTATTGGATACCGCATTACTTCGTCCGGGTCGTTTTGATAGGCAGATAACAATCGACAAACCAGATCTAGTTGGTCGTGAAGCAATTTTTAAAGTGCATTTGAAGCCAATTAAAATCTCAAAAACGCTGGATATTCATAAACTGGCCGAACAAACTCCTGGCTTTGCCGGAGCTGATATTGCCAATGTTTGTAATGAAGCTGCATTGATTGCTGCCCGTAAGAATAAAGAAGCAGTTGATATGCAAGATTTCCAGGATGCGGTGGATAGAGTGATTGGTGGATTAGAGAAAAAGAATAAAATTATTTCTCCGGAGGAAAAGAAGATCATCGCCTACCACGAAGCTGGTCATGCTGTTTGTGGTTGGTATCTGGAACATGCCTATCCATTATTAAAAGTTACGATTGTACCAAGGGGAACTGCAGCATTAGGTTATGCGCAATACACTCCGAAAGAACAATACTTATACAATATTGATCAGTTAACCGACCAGATATGTATGACATTGGGTGGAAGAGCTGCTGAAGAAATTTTCTTTAATAAAATATCTACCGGTGCGCAAAATGACCTGCAGCAGATCACAAAAATTGCATACGCAATGGTTACGGTGTATGGTATGAATGATAAGGTAGGTAATATCAGTTTCTATGATCCTCAGCAGGAAACCACGTTCACCAAACCATACTCCGATGAAACGGCAAAGATGATCGACCAGGAAGTTCGCAAACTGATTGATGATGCGTACGAAAAAACTAAGCAATTACTAAGAGATAAAAAAGGTGATGTAGAAAAACTGGCTGATCAATTATTACTAAGAGAAGTTTTATTCCAGAGTGATGTAGAGGCCCTGATTGGCAAACGTCCTTTTGAAGAAAAGAAGTCATTAGTAGAAGAACCAGCCGGTGACTTACTTGGAGAGACTGGTGAAATATCTGCAGGAGTTCCTCCTTATGATAGTGATGTTACCAATAAACCATTGTAATGAGTGTTTCTCCGTCAAAAGAAAACATCCTGAAAAAAATACGCAAGGCGTTGAGTCACTCAACGCCTTTGCCATTTCCACAAAGTGAAGGTAGCCAGCCGGTATTTCATCCATTGGAGCAAGAGGCTGAAGTAGAATTTGCAGAACAGTTTACAAAGCTGCAAGGCAAGTTTATCTACTGCATCAATCGCCAGGAATTTGCTTTTCAATTAAGCAGTCTCATAAAAAAACAAGACTGGCAAAAAGTATTTTGTGTGGAGGATAAATTAATTGAACCGGTAGAAGAGCAACTGTCGGAACGATTAGTAAAAACAGGACTTGCTGATTGCGATGTTTCAATTACCGGCTGTGAATACTTAGTGGCCCGTACCGGCTCTATTGTAATGAGCTCAGCACAGGCTAGTGGCCGTAGTGTAAGTGTGTATGCACCCATTCATATTTGTATTGCGTATACCAATCAGTTGGTGTACGATTTGAAAGATGCTTTACAAGCCGCCAAAGAAAAATATGGCAACCAGCTTCCTTCCTTAATAACATTTGCTACAGGCCCCAGCCGTACAGCCGATATTGAAAAAACATTGGTGGTAGGAGTGCATGGTCCGAAGGAAGTGTACTTGTTTTTAGTAGAAGGATAGTTTTCTAATTAAAAATTAATCTATAGAAACTAATAATTAAGGTTCCTGCTTGGCAGAAATTTCCAATTCTCGGAGTACCAACTCCGAACTTCAAATTCCGAACTCTCTCCTCTTTTCTTATCTTTATACCATGACAAATGCTAATGTATACCAGCTATTCGTGTATGGCTCACTTCGCAGTGGTTTTCATAGTCCGGTGTATGAATATATAAGCCGCTTCTTTAAGTTCATCGGTGAAGCAAAAGTAAGAGGCAAGTTATTCGATATGGGAACCTACCCCGCAGGAGTTGCCACTAATGAAAGTAGTTTTATTATCGGCGAATTATACCAGGCAAAGAACGAGCATGAATTTTCCTGGGCTATCGGTCAGTTGGATGATTACGAAGGAGTAACTGTGGAGCCGGATGAAGTGCAACTGTACCGGCGTGAAGTAACAGAAGTACAAATCAACGGGCAATTAACCCATGCCTGGATATATTGGTTCAATGGCGATGTTAGTGGACGACCCTTGATTGCTTCGGGTGACATGATGGAATATTTAAATAAAAAATAGATACCCAACCAAAACCAACATATGAGATTTTTTACCGGAGTCATTTTACTTGCTTCAATGGTGCTTCTTCAGTCTTGTGAGTTTAGTTGTTCGGTGGGAGATGCTGGTGATAAGGATAAGAATACAGTAAGAGATGCAAAAAGCGGTGCCCGTATCAGAAATGAGATCAAGCTGGATGCGACTGATTTAAAAATTGAGAAAGCCTACTTAGCTTTTGCAGATGGAGAAAGGGTGCCGGACGATAATATCGTCGACTTTAGCCAACCTATTAAAATGGTTATCGTATTCGAAAGTGGATGGAAAGAAATTGACGGTAAAGTATATCTCGGTGCTTCCGAAAAAATTACGGTGCAAGATGGCCAGGTGTTATTGGATGAAGCAGATCTTTTTGCTGAAAAAAGTGCAACTGGCTTATCGCCTACTGATGCAAAAACAATTGCATTAACAGCAACCATAAATTTGACATCAGCAATTAAACCATTAACATCATTCACAGTTAGTTTCCGCATCTGGGATAAAAACAGTAATGCTGCTGTGCAGGGTAATTATAAATTATACGCTAAATAAATTACAGCCAAACGATTCTTAAAAACAACCAGTGGGTAAAAAAATATATTTTCTTTCAGATTTTCATCTTGGTGCACCCGACCATAGCAGCAGCCTTGAAAGAGAAAAAATACTGGTACAGTTTCTCGATGAAATTAAAAAGGATGCGGCTGAAATTTTCCTAGTAGGAGATATGTTTGATTTTTGGTATGAATACCGTAAGGTGGTGCCAAAAGGATATGTAAGACTCTTAGGCAAACTGGCAGAGCTATCTGATGCAGGAATTGCCATGCATTTTTTTGTAGGCAATCATGATATGTGGATGCGGGATTATTTTCAAAAAGAGTTGAACATTCCCGTTTATTTTGAACCGATGGAATTTGAACGGTCAGGCAAACATTTTTTAATAGGGCATGGGGATGGGCTTGGCCCCGGCGACCATGGATATAAAAGATTGAAAAAAATTTTTCGCCACCCGTTAAGCAAATGGCTGTTTGGAATATTGCCGCCCTTATTCGGCATGGGACTTGCCAATTATATGAGCCGCAGAAGCAGGGCGCAAACAGGCGTATCAGAAGAGATTTTCCTAGGCGAAGAGAAAGAATGGTTGATTATTTACTGCAAAGAAATGCTGGCAAAGAAAAAGTTTGACTTTTTTGTATTTGGGCATAGACATTTACCCATAGATTATCGTCTTGATTTCGGCAGCAGGTATATTAACCTGGGCGATTGGATACGATACTTTACTTATACCGTGTTTGATGGAAAGAAACTCGAATTAAAATCATACCAGGGAAACAACCATAAGATCATTAGAAACTAAATGAAGCGAATTATTACGATAATAGGTTTGCTGTTGTTTGTTAGTGCAGTAAATGCACAATCTGACACCACTTTTAAAATTGTAAAAAAAATTACAGGAGATATTGTTGACTTTACGGTTGACAACCTTGATAATATTTACATACTAAACAGTCGCAATCAGGTAAAGAAGCTAAACTCCAATGGCGATTCAGTAGGTGTCTTTAATGATGTAAAAAATTACGGCAAAGCTTCGCTGATTGATGTGTCAAATCCACTGAAGGTATTATTGTATTACCGGGATTTTGCAACAGTGGTGGTGCTTGATCGTTTTTTAAATGCAGTCAATATAATTGATCTGCGCAAGCAAAACATTTTCCAGGCTAAAGCTATCGGTCAATCCTACGATAATAAAATATGGGTGTATGATGAATTGGAAAGCAAACTCAAGAAAATTGATGAAGAAGGAAAACTTTTACAGGAAACACCAGATTTTAGATTGTTGCTGGGCCAGGCTCCCTCTCCAATAAAAATATTTGATGAAAATAAATATGTATATCTCTATGATTCAGCAAAAGGGGTATATGTATTCGACTATTTTGGGGCATTGCGAAATAATATTCAAATACTGCAATGGAAAAATTTTAAAGTCGTAGGCAAATACATTTTTGGCTCAAAGGCTGATACATTATTCCGCTATGAAATTGCCAGCTTTAATTTTGATGAATGGCGTATGCCCGAAGAAATATACAAGAGCAGCAGTTTTAATTTCACTTCTACCCGGCTGTATGCATTGAGGAAAGATGGAATTTATATTTATTCCATCCATTGATACTGCCTTACTTAGTATTATTCAATATTTTTACTGCATGAATGATTTCCTGGAACAAATATGGCTAGGCAACACAGTTAAAAGCTACCTCATCGTTGCGGGTGTTATTTTGTTTATCATTTTATTGAAGCGGATAATTTCCCGCTATTTCGCCAGTCTTCTTTTTCGGGTGGTAAATAAGATTTGGAAAAATATTGATAAAGCTTCTTTCACAAACTTGCTTATTCAACCACTCGGTTTTTTTCTGCTGATATTAATTTCGATCATCAGTTTATACAAACTTAATTTTCCGGCAGAGCTTAATGTGGAGATTTATAAGTACACCGTCAGGGAGGTACTTCATACAATTGCTACAATTGTTTTGATCATTTCTTTTATTTGGTTGTTGCTGCGTATTGTTGATTTTATTGCCAGTATACTCGAAAAAAGAGCCAGCCTTACTCCAGATCATTCTGACGACCAGCTTATTATTTTCTTCCGGGATTTTTTTAAAGTAGTAATCTCAATAGTAGGTGTAATGATGATGTTGAATTATGCATTTAACCTCAATGTTGGCAGTCTCATTACCGGATTAAGCATTGTGGGTGCTGCTATTGCATTGGCATTACGGGAGAGTTTGGAAAATCTGATTGCCTCTTTTATAATCTTTTTTGATAAGCCATTTACGATAGGCGATTTAGTAAAAGTGCAGCAAGTAAGCGGTACTGTAGAAAAAATTGGGCTGCGCAGCACTAGAATCCGAACCGATAATAAATCGTTGGTTAGCGTACCCAATAAGCAAATGGTAGATAGTGTGCTTGATAATTTATCTTTAAGAACACAACGCCGTGGAGATTTAAAGCTTGAATTATCAGTGCAAACAAATTCAGCAAAACTTGAATTGCTAGTTGCAGCAATAAAAAAATTGATAGAAAGAAAAGAAATTGAGGATGCGAATGTATTTATTACAGAAATTACCAGTAATGCAGTAGTCTTGCAATCGGACTATTATACTGCACCAATAACAATAAAAGAGTTTAATACTGTAAAACAGGAAATTAACCTGCAATCGCTTCAATTAATAGAACAACTGGAAATTGAATTGTCCGGAGCCAGTGCAGATATACGAATCACAAACGTCAATGAAAAACAGTCTAACTAGCTGTTTTTAGAATTTCTCCCATCTCCATATCGAACAGTCCATATTTTCCGTACTCGACTACACGACCTAATTCTTTACCATTTTTAAGTATTATAATGGTAGGCACACTTTTTATATTCAATGCTTCTGCAAGATGGCTGAGAGTTACTTTACTTCTGTCAACACCAATCAGTGTTACTTTTTCTTTTGAAAACGATGCGGCTTCCAGCAACGAATAAAACTTTGGAATAATTACATGAGAGTCTTCGCACCAGGTACCCATAAAAACAAGTAATTGAACAGAGTCTTTATTTTTCTGAAGTCCTTCTAGTCCTGCTTTATTTGGAGTATAACCTTTCAGATTTTCTGCATACCATTTAAAAGAAGTGTCGGCTAGCAAAACTTCCTGCGATATAATTCCTTTATATGTTTTTTCATTTGGCCTTTCAACCAGGGTCACATATTGATTTTGTGCAAAAACAAAATTGCTGACAAATGCTAAAATGAGTACAGGTATTAATTTTTTCATCATATAAAAATAAGTAAACGTAAAAATAACCAGTCAGGGCTGAAAGGATGAGACAAGCAATGTTAAAGTTGCAATAGTTAGAGGCTGGCTTTCAATTCAAGCAGAAATCCCTTTATTTTCTCCAAATTCTGGATTACCACAAATTTCTCTTCTGCCTTTTTATTCTTTTTCAGGTAGTCTTTAGCACCTTCAATAGTAAACTTCCGGCGGCGCAGCAAATCGTAGATAAGCACCAGGTTTTTTATATCAATCGGTCTAAAAAATCGGTCGCCTTTGCGATTTTTTCGCGGCTCCAGAATATCAAATTCGGTTTCCCAATAACGTATCAGAGATTGATTTTCCCGGAACATTTCTGCCACCTGGCCAATTGAATAATATTGCTTTTGAAAAAGAATTTCGTCTTCGGGTATTTTTATTAGATCAGCAGTCAGTGCAATATCTTTTAAAGAACGGCGCCCCCGCTTGCCTGTTATGGGGCCAGTAGTAACTTCTTGTATTTCTTTTTTCTCTTCCACAACCGGCTCATTTACTTCCACTACTTCTTCCTGCACTATCACATCAATTGTTTCTTCATTGGCCATAACGGTAGGAACCGGTGCTGAAGTATTTTCCTGCTCTTCAGGAGCAGAAAAATCAAACATTATCTGGCTTAATTGCTTCGGCATATTGTAAAGGTACAACCTATGTGCTGGCAGGGAACAGCTTAAGTGGACTGTGGAAAAGTAGTGCCCTGCAATATTTCCTTAGTGTAATTTTTCCTATTCCCTAAAGGGAGATTGCAAAATTCACTTTTGGTAAAAGCAATTAAAAAACTAAATACTATAAACTTTATAAAAAGCATAATGATTCATTGGCCTAAGTTTTCCTTTAGGGGACAGGGGCTTTAATCCAGGCTCTGATTACTCGCAGCCGCTTTCTTCAGCAACAAATCAAATTGCTCCGGAGTAAGGTCATTAAAGAAGAAGTAAATAGGATTTATTTTTTCACCATTCTTGTGTACTTCATAGTGGCAGTGTGGTCCGGTAGATTTTCCGGTACTGCCTACCCAACCAATCACTTCGCCACGTTTGATGGCCTGGCCATTTTTCACTTTCACTCTCACCATGTGCCCGTATAAAGTTTCGTATCCATAGCTATGATTAATGATAACATGGTTGCCATAACCATTACCAGTGCTACCTGCTGTTGATACTACACCATCAGCCGTTGCATAAATAGGTGTTCCCTGTGGTGCAGAAAAATCAAGCCCTGCATGAAACTTTGTGGTTTTATACACCGGGTCAATACGATAACCATAGCCAGATGCAATTCTGTTGAGGTCTTTATTACTCACCGGTTGAATGGCGGGAGTATGCGATAATAATTTTTCTTTATTCTTTACCAGCTCATCCACTTCATCGTACGATTTTTTTTGTGCCGCTATCCGGCTCATCAAATTATTTAGTGTATTGGTAATAGAAGCTACCAATTGATTATCCTTTATTCTTTCTACTGTAGCGATCTCCAGTTTTTCTTCCAGTTCTTTAGCTCTGGCACTATCCGGTATTGGATTGGCTTCAAAAATGGCCCGGTACACATCATTGTCTCTTTTTTCCAGCTCCTTCATTTGCTTTTGTACTGAGTTCAGCTCTTCATCCAGTTCTTTATAATTTTCCCGCATCGCTCTATTCTGCTGTTCCAGGATCTTTTCTTTGGGCGAACCGATAAATTGAAAAGCCACAAACGAGATCAAAGCAGCAGTAACAAGGGCAGCAGCTATAAACCCAAAAACCCGCAGCAATCTAACCCGCAGCGGCGTCTCCAGTTTTTCGTAGCGAAGCGTATTCGTATTATAGTAATACTTTATTTTCTTCATGAGCAATTGCCGTTAACCAGTCTCAGGGGGTACAAATGCGGCTTGAATAAATTACCTTTGCCCCGCTTTAGGGGGTTGACAAATATAGTCCGATAAACCACAAAAATCAACCCAACTTAGCAGATTGATTATTAATAGAAAAGACAATTATGTTACCGGCTGTAGTACTACTATCATCGTCCCTTGTGTCACTCACTTCTTCGTTCAGTAATTCTACTGGGCATTTTCGAAGTGTCAGCAATTCACCGAATAGTCTTTTATTACAGCAGTCCTATTTTCAATCAATCTCTTTGGGCTATAAGCAACTACAAACCACCAACTAAAAACTCGAAACTCTCTAATGACCAGCGCAGATATACGACAGGCTTTTCTTGATTTTTTCCGTTCCAAAGGACATGCCATTGTTCAATCGGCACCGATAATAGTAAAAGATGATCCAACGCTTATGTTTACGAACGCCGGGATGAATCAATTTAAAGATTACTTTCTTGGCAATAAATTGCCTCCATATGGAAGAGTGGCCGATACACAAAAATGCCTTCGGGTTAGTGGTAAGCATAACGACTTGGAAGAGGTAGGTGTAGATACCTACCATCATACTATGTTTGAAATGTTGGGCAACTGGAGCTTTGGAGATTATTTTAAACATGAAGCCATAAGCTGGAGTTGGGAATTACTGGCAAATGTTTATAAGATATCTCCGGACAGGTTATATGCCACTGTATTTGAAGGCGACGAAAAAGAAGGTATCCCGGCATCCAAAATAGCATTGGCAAAATGGAAAGATTATCTGCCCGACGATCATATAATATTTGGAAATAAGAAAGATAATTTTTGGGAAATGGGCGACACAGGTCCTTGCGGCCCTTGCAGCGAAATACATGTGGACTGCAGAACCGATGAAGAAAGGAACAAAATACCGGGTCATCTGCTGATAAATAAAGATCATCCGCAGGTGATTGAAATCTGGAATAATGTATTTATTCAGTTTAATAGAAAGAAAGACGGTAGCCTAGAGCCTTTACCTGCAACTCATGTAGACACCGGAATGGGATTAGAAAGATTAGTACGGGTATTACAGGGAAAAACATCCAATTATGACACCGATATTTTCTCAGGAACTATTGAATCAACAGAGAAAATTACAGGTAAAAAGTATGACCGGGGGGAGAGCAAAGAGGCTGTGGCTTTTCGTGTAATTGCAGACCATATCCGTGCAATCAGTTTTACTATTGCAGATGGACAGCTTCCTTCTAATACAGGTGCTGGCTATGTTATTCGTCGTATCCTTCGGCGGGCGGTTCGATATTATTATTCTTATTTAGATTATAAACAACCATTGCTTACACAGTTAGTGCCTGTGCTCGCAAAACAATTTGACAATGTATTTCCCGAGTTATATATGCAGGTTGATTTTGTAAGTAAAGTGGTGAAGGAGGAAGAAGATGCGTTTTTGAGGACATTGGAGAAAGGCTTGAAAAGATTTAATGAATTCTATGAATCTAAGATTCATGAGGTTCTTGAAAATTTCCCTGAAGATAACCGGGGAGTTGATTTTAGGGAAATTGACCCCCATTCAAAAATGCAGGAAGCAGCTTCAAAGGTTTATACAATCCCTGGGGAAATGGCGTTTGAATTATATGATACTTATGGCTTTCCCATTGATTTAACTCAGCTAATGACGAGAGAAATTGGATGGTCAGTTGATATGGCAGGTTTCGAAATCGAAATGCAAAAACAAAAAAACCGTTCCCGTTCCGCAGGAACAATAGATGCAGGCGATTGGATTATTTTAAAAGACGGCTCCAACAAATTTGTTGGCTACGATTCTTTAGAAGCAAAAGCTTCTGTGCTTAAATACAGAAAAGTAAAAGCAAAAGGAAAAGAACTGTATCAAATCGTATTAGATGCAACTCCTTTTTACGCAGAAAGCGGCGGACAGGTTGGTGACAGAGGCGTATTAACTATTGACAACTCCTCATTCACTGTAGTCGACACTAAAAAAGACAATGATCTCATTATTCATTTTGCTGAGTCAATTCCTGATGATCTTTCCGGCGAAGTAATTGCCAAAGTAGATGCTTCAAAAAGAAAGAATACAGAACTGCATCACTCTGCTACTCACTTACTGCATGCGGCATTAAGAAAAGTATTGGGCAACCATGTGGCGCAAAAAGGTTCCATGGTGAATGAAGAAAATTTACGTTTCGATTTTTCTCATTTCTCTAAAGTAACCGATGAAGAAATTGCTAAAGTAGAATCCATAGTAAATGAAAAGATCCGGGAGAATATTCCGGTTGTCATCAAGCAATTGCCGAAAGACGAAGCAATGAAGCTGGGTGCAATGGCACTCTTCGGTGAAAAATATGGCGATGTGGTAAGAGTAGTAATTATCGATCCTAACTACTCAATTGAACTGTGCGGCGGCACCCATGTTGGTGCAACCGGTGAATTAGGATTTTTTAAACTAACCAGCGAATCTGCCGTAGCTGCTGGTGTTCGCAGGGTTGAAGCAGTTTGTGGGAAGCGGGCAGAAGAATATATCAATAACAAATTAGCCATCATTAATAGCCTTGGCGAATTATTAAAGAATCCAAAGGACTTACAAAAAGCAATAGAAAATCTGCAGGCGGAGAATAGCGATTTAAAAAGGCAAGTGGATTCAATGGAAGCCCGGCAGTTAGTGGGCATCCGTAACGAATTGCTACAAAAAGATGAGATCATCAACGGAGTAAACTTTGTTGGAGATATTATTGAAGTAAGCAATGCTGATGCGTTAAAGAAACTCTGCTTTGATCTAAAAAATCATTTACGGGATCATGTAGCAGTACTTTGCGTAAACATTGGCGGCAAACCATTTATTGCTGTTGGTATTTCAGATACTGTGGTAGCTGCTAAAAAACTGGATGCAGGAAAAATTATTAAAGAAATAGTAGCACCATTAATAAAAGGCGGCGGCGGCGGTCAAAAAACATTGGCTACAGCCGGCGGACAAGATGCAAGCAAGCTACAGCAAGTAATTGATGCAGTGAAAAAGCTATTGCTATAAATAATAATAAAGGAGGATTTAATCTTCTTCCTCATCTGTTTTTTTAGGGCCTAGTTTACGGGAGTCTTGCAAAACCCGAAGGGATAATACAATGGCAACAATGCAAACGATAACAATAATACCAGCTATAAGGTAGTCCATAAAAACAGTCCAGGTTTTTGAAATAACAAGAGTTCAAAAGTCTGCTTTTTAAAATCTTAGACAATACCACTTTCCGGTTAGTAAAAATACTGACTTAGTGTAACCATGAATGTTATAATTGAAACAGAAAGATTACTACTCAGAACTTTCACATTGGATGATGCGGAGTTGGTATACAACCTTAATCTCGACCCCGATGTAATTCGCTATACCGGCGATCCGATAAAAGATGTGGAGCATGCAAAGCAGGTGCTGGAGCAAACCATACTTCCTCAATATGCATTATATAACCATGGCCGCTGGGCCGTACATACAAAACCCGACCTGGAATTTATCGGATGGTGCGGTTTAAAAACCCGGCCCGAAAGAAACGAAGTAGATCTCGGATACCGGTTTTTAAAATCTTCCTGGGGCAAGGGTTATGCTACAGAAGCCGCATTTGCCTCTTTAAAATATGGATTCGAAAAGCTTGGCCTTGAAAAGATTACAGGTCGGGCTATGCCACAAAACATAGCTTCTATCCGGGTATTGGAAAAGTGCGGAATGCAATACATCCGGGAAGAAATAGTGGATGATCACCCCGCCAAAACCTATGAAGCCATCAATCCGCTTATCCAGCAATAAAGCCTTTGGAGAAGTACCGTCATTTAACATTTCCGAAACGTTTCGTATTCTAAAAAATGTCCTTATATTTGAACTACGAAACTCAACGTAGTTAAAAAAATAAAAAATTATTTATGAAAAAGACATGGGTTAAATTATCCGCTTTGATCGTAGCGGTTGCATTGCTGGCTCCAGCATCATTGCTGGCACAGCCAGGTGAAAAAGGGGATAAGGGCGACAAAGAAGTAAAAGAAAAAAAAGAAGTTCGCCAATTTATTATCACTAACAAATCTGGAAAGGATGAAAAGATAGTGGTAGAAATTGTTGGCGATAAAGTTACCGTGAACGGTAAACCTGTTGAGGAATATAAAGATGGCGATGTAACAGTACGGTCAACCAAAGTAAGAGACTATAATGCTTTGACTAACAAATATTCTGTTGTTGGTGATGCTTTTCAGTTTGATGAAAAGAACGGATACAGAATGTTTTCGTCTGATGCTAACCATGCTATGCTTGGTGTAACTACCGAAGAAACTGAAGGTGGCGTATTGGTTAATGATGTTACCAAGGAAAGCAGCGCAGAAAAAATTGGATTGAAAGAAGGCGATATCATCACAAAAATTGATGATAAGAAAATTGTTACTCCCGATGAGCTTTCAAAAGCTATCCGGGAGCATAAGCCCGGCGACAAAGTAGCTGTTACTTATTTAAGAGATAAAAAAGAGCAAAAAGCAACGGCTGAACTAACTAAATGGAAGGGTGTTACAAAATCTTTTGATTTGAATCTTGATAATGTAATGCCTAGAATACAAGGGGTTCCCCGTGTGGCCTCACCTTTTGGCCAAAACTGGAGCTGGTCTGGCGGCAATCCTAAACTAGGCTTGTCTGTACAAGATACAGATGATGGTAAAGGCGTTAAAGTAATTGAAGTGGATGACGAGAGCAATGCTGCAAAAGCTGGTGTAAAAAATGACGATGTGATAACTGAAGTAGATGGCAAAGCCATTAATTCTACTGATGAAATGGTAAAAATGATAAGGGAGAGTAAAGAAAAAACTTCCATTATGGTGAAACTGCTCCGTGCCGGTAAAACACAAAATGTAGAAGTAAAAATGCCGAAAAAAATAAAAACAGCCGACCTGTAAATAGCTTTCTCTTGTGTGTGTTCAAATGCCTTTGCTATATGCAGAGGCATTTGCCTTTAACAGAATACACAACTAAGGATAAACTAAATGGGCTATTTTTGCCGACTTATAAGTATGGCAGATTATAGCAAATACGAGGTGGTAATAGGGCTTGAAGTACATGCACAATTGCTTACCCTAAGCAAATTATTCTGTGGTGATAGTATCGCATTTGGTGCCGAACCAAACACACATGTAAGCCCTATTACATTAGGTCATCCCGGCACATTACCCAAAATGAACAAAAAAGCAATTGAGTTTGCTGTAAAAATGGGACTGGCATGCGGCTGCGAAATCGAAAGGCATAATTACTTTGCCCGTAAAAATTATTTCTATCCGGATTTACCAAAAGGTTACCAGGTTTCGCAACATACCACACCTATATGCAAAAACGGCGAAGTAAAAATTAAAATAGACGGACAGGAAAAACAAATCCGGCTTACCAGGATACATTTAGAAGAAGATGCCGGAAAAAGTATCCATGATGTAGATGAGAAAAACACCTGCGTTGATTACAACCGGGCAGGTACTCCGTTAATTGAAATTGTAAGTGAACCTGACTTGCGCAGCGGTGAAGAAGCATTCGCTTATGTAACAGAAATAAGAAAACTAGTTCGTTACTTAGAAATTTGCGATGGCAATATGGAAGAAGGAAGTCTTCGATGCGATGCAAATATTTCTGTTCGCATAAAAGGGGCAACCAAATTGGGTACAAGAGTAGAAGTAAAAAATCTAAACTCGGTACGTAATGTAAAAAGAGCAATCGAAATTGAATCAAAACGGCTGATTGAAATACTGGAAGAAGACGGAACTATTATTCAGCAAACAAGAAGTTTTGATGCCAATGCAAATGCTACATTTGCCATCCGTGATAAGGAAGATGCGGACGATTACAGGTATTTTGCTGAACCCGATCTTACTCCATTTCATTTGCAAGATGAGTTGATAGAAAAAATACGAACTTCTATTCCCGCATTACCCGAGCAAAGAATAAAAGAGTACACAACCCGTTTGCAACTTTCAGCATATGATGCGGCGGTCTTAACAGAAGAAAGATCATTTGCTGATTATTTCGAAAACCTGATTCAGCATACAACTAATTATAAGTCTGCCGCTAACTGGATGTCAGGTCCGGTTAAAACATGGCTCAATGAAAATAATAAACCACCAGAAGATTTTCCATTGTCTGCACAGCAACTTGGTTCTTTGATTGCATTGGTGGATAGTGGTAAGGTTAGTTTTTCTATTGCATCTGGAAAAATATTTCAACAAATGCTTACCAATCCATCAGTAAGTCCGGAACAGATTGCAGTAGAGCAAAACCTGTTGCAAGAATCAGATGTGTCGGCTATCGGACCAGTTATTGACAGTGTGTTGGCGAAATTTGCGGATAAAGTAGTAGAATATAAAAAAGGTAAAAAGGGTTTGCTGGCTTTATTTGTGGGAGAAGTAATGAAGCAATCAAAAGGGAAAGCCGATCCTAAAAAGACCAACGAATTAATAATGGAGAAATTAAAATCATAATTGCAAATAAGATAAAATGAAGAAGATATTTTTGATATTGACAGTAGTAGTGTTATTAGTTTCTTGTAAAGACAAATCCAGCGGAAAAATATTTGAAGTAAACGGGACTATTATCAATAATACCTATAAAACCGTTTACCTGGATGAAATGCCAATGGCCACTATGCAGCGTATGGCAGTTGATTCTGCCGTAATAGGCAAGGATGGGAAATTTATTTTAAGAACAACTACGGAAGAAGCAAGAATTTATAGCTTACGGGTTGATAATAATTCTTCACAACTGGCTGATGTAATTAATGATGCGTCAAAAATTACGGTTAATATTACCTTGAATAAAGAAAATCCAAAATTTTTAGAGAATTATGAAGTGAAGGGTTCTGAGGCCAGCAGCCAGATGAAAGATTTTATTTACGCCTTTAACAATAAGCTGCAATCTATCTATAGAAACGATATAAAGACGGATAGTCTGCAAAAAAACGGTGCTTCAGATAGTACGCTGCTTGCATTACAAGTAGAAAGGGCACAGTTAGGGGCAGAAACAAAAAGTCTGGCTAACGATGCAATTGCAAAATCTAACAACCCTGCATTAACGATGATTGTATTGGGTTACTATCAGAGCACTGCAAACAATCAGGGTTATAAATTAGAGCCAATTGCAAATGAAGAAGTAACAAAAATTGTAAATGATCTATCAGTAAAATATCCTGATCATCAGGGAGTGCTTTTGATAAAAAATTCACTAGCACAAGAAGCAGCTAAAGCACAAGGTTGGATTGGGCAGCAGGCACCAGAGTTTACATTACCCGATGCAAATGGAAAACAAGTAACGCTTAGTTCTTTCAAAGGAAAATATGTGTTAGTTGATTTTTGGGCCAGCTGGTGTGGCCCATGCAGGCAGGAAAATCCAAATGTGGTGGCAGCGTTTAATAAATTCAAAGATAAAAATTTTACCATTCTTGGTGTTTCATTGGATAGGCCCGGACAAAAAGATAACTGGTTGGAAGCAATCAAAAAAGATAAACTTTCGTGGACACAAGTGAGTGACTTGCAATTTTGGAGCAGCCCCGTAGTTCCTTTATACAAGATTGAAGGCATTCCTTATAATGTGCTGGTAGATCCGCAAGGAAAAATTATTGCTGAAAACTTAAGAGGCCCGGAATTGGAAAGCAAATTGCAGGAAGTACTTTCACAATAGTAATTGGGATCAACTTATTTTTTCTTTTCTTTTTTCATCTTCACGAATGAAATAAGAATTGCTGGTAACAATACCAGGTTAGTAAATGTTGCAGTTACTAATGTAAGCGATGTTAACCATCCTAAAGCTTTGGTGCCATCAAATCCACTAAAGCAAAAAATAATAAACCCGGCTATTAATACCAGCGAAGTATAAATGATACTTATACCAGTACTGTGTATCGTTTCAATAACTGTTCGCTTCATATCATAATCATATACTGGTAATTCTTGTTTGTAATTTACCAAGAAACGAATCGTTACGTCAATAGCAATACCCAGTGCCACACTAAATACCAGCACAGTAGATGGTTTTAATGCAATGCCTGCCCATCCCATAATCCCCGCTGTTATTACCAACGGAATAATATTGGGAATCAATGAACAAATTAATATCCGGGCAGATTTAAAAAGATATAACATGCACAATGCAATCAACAGAAAGGCCCAGAAAATACTATCCTTTAATCCATTGATGATATAATGACTGCCTTCCAAAAAAGTAACACTAGTGCCTGTTAGTTGAATATTATGCGTTCGTTTACCCCATAATGAATCATCTTTATGTTCGTTTTTTGTTGCTGCATCAGCTGACAATGCTTCAATGCTATCTCTGTTAAATAAATATTCAGCTCTTTGTTGAATGCTGTCAAGGATTGTAGGCAAACGTTTACTTCCTACATCTGCCATGCTTACACTAATACGGGCCTGCTGCCTCCCGCTATCCATAAAAGTGGAAATCAATTTTGCAAATGAATTTTTTGCTCCGGCTGAATCGCCTTTCATACTTAAGTATTGTGATAATGCGGGCAAATCGTAACTGGAAGGCATAGAGTAGCTATTGCTATCACCATCAAAAAAAGCTTGTTTGGCAAATTTCAAACCTTCAGTAATGCTTAACGGTTTGGCAATGCCAGGAATGGAAGCTATAAACTGAGAGAGTGAATCAATACGTTCAAGATTACCAAGGTTGCGGGAAACGCCATACTTCTTTTTTGTATCAACCAAAATTTCTAGCGGCATTACCCCTTTAAAATTGGATTCAAAAAAACGTAAGTCCGTATAGAGTTTATCTGTTTTAGGCAAATCATCCACTATATAGCCTAGCGATTTTAATTTAAACATTCCTCCTATAGAAACAGCAACAATTCCAACCGTAACAATATAGATAAGTTTGCGATGGTTTAGCGACCATCTTTCCAGGCGATCCAGCCAGCGATTCAATCTTGGGCTATGCAGGTATTTTGTATGACGTTTTTTTGGTGCCGGTAAATAACTTAAAACAGCAGGAATAAATATCAACGAAATAAAAAATAGCAACATAATGTTGATACCGGCTACAATACCAAACTCTTTTAATATCTGGCTTTGTGTTAATGCAAATACGGCAAAGCCAATTGCTGCTGCCAAATTGCAAAACAATGTTACCACTCCCATTTTCTGCACCATTGTTATCAATGCATGTTTTTTCCGGCCTGCTGGATTAGTAGCATCATCATCTACTTCACCGTAAGTAGTATGGTATTTATTGAGGAAATAAATGCAATTGGGAATACCAATTACTACAATTAATGGAGGAATTAAGGCATTCAGAATACTGATTTTATAGCCCAGCATTTGTATTGTTGCAAAGCTCCAAATCACACCCATTAATACTACAGCTAATGATAGCCACATGGCGCTGAAGGATCGAAAGAATGCTAATAAAATAATGGCAGATAGAATAAGCGATGCAGCGATAAAGAATCGCATCTCGTTGGTAATTCGTACAGATAACTCAGTGCGGATATGAGGTAAGCCACTTTTATAGACGGTAAGATTATTTGCTGCACCAAATTCATCAGCCAGTTTGCTAATTGTATTTACTACTTCAATCCTGCTTTTAGAAGCCATCAGATCTTTGTTGATGCGTACACCCATTAACCATGCATTGGTAGATGGGTTATACAAAAGACCTTTATAAAACGGAAGACTAAGAAAAGTAGTTGCACCACTATCAATTTCTGCTTGCGAGAGATATCTATCAAGGAAGATGGTGTCGGCTTTTAGTTTTTCAGTAATAGTGTCCTTTGTTAAATTAACGGCTGTTGGCACTGAAATAAGATCATCAACACCATTTACTTTTTTAAGATTGCGTTGAAGTGATGTATATGAGTTAAATATTTTCTCAGTAAAAAATTGATCTGTTTGAATACCGATTACAAGAAGATTCCCATCTTCGCCAAATTTTTTTCTGAATTCCTGGTAGTCTTTGTATTTAGGATTGTTTATCGGAATTGCCCGGGCAAAATCATAGCTTAACTGCACCTTGCTGGCATGGTAAGCCATAAAACCAGTAAGAGCTACCAAAAGAAGTAATAGGGGTAAACGATATTTTAGGATAAAACGACCAAGACTTTGCCACATAAGCGATTCATATAAGAAATTATGCAAAGAAAGGCAAAAATGCTTAATGGGCTCTTCCTTGTTTGTGATACTTTTGGGAACCAATGCCGGATAAACTTCATAAAACTAAAGGTATAGTACTACGAACAGTAAAGTATGGTGAAACAAGTGTCATCGTTACCATTTTTACAGAATTATTTGGTGTGCAATCTTATTTGGTAAATGGAGTACGGGCATCCACAAAAAAAGGTGCAGGCAAGGCTAGTCTATTTCAACCAACAGCTATCCTGGATATGATTGTTTATCATAATGAGTTAAAACATCTCAATAGAATTAAAGAATTTAAATGGGCAAATATTTACCAATATATTTTATCAGATGTACGAAAGAATGCGGTGGCATTGTTTATGGTTGAGCTATTGACTAAATGTTTAAAACAACCAGAAAGTAACCCTGATCTTTTCCACTTTGCCGAAGATTGCTTTCTGCAATTGGATAAATGCAAAGGTTCGGTAATGGCAAATCTTCCTTTGTTCTTTGCATTACATCTTACTCATTTTTTTGGTTTTCGGTTTACGGACGAATACGACGAGCTCACTACATTTCTTGATCTGGCAGAAGGCAGTTTTGTAAGAGAACAACCACATCATCCTCATTTTATCGAAGGCAAACAAGCCTTTTTTACCTCTCAATTATTAAAAGTGCAACAACCGGATGAGCTGGAAGAAATAAAACTGCATCATGATTTTAGAAGGAATTTGTTATTTGTGTATGAAACGTATTACGCATTGCATATTCCTGATTTTGGAACTATGAAAACATTGCCTGTGTTGCGGGAGGTTTTATCTTAAATAATTTTTTATACTTACTTAAAGTATTCTAGTTGCTAAGGAGAAATTTTTATCAAGGTGAATAATTCCCGGCTTTGAACCTATTTTAAAACTTCCAAGAACAGAATCAACTTCCAACGCCTTAGCACCACTGCTTGTAGCCCATTGTAAAACAGTTTCAAGTGATATATGCGGAAAATATTTTTGTACTGATGCTACTTCACTGGCAATACTCAATTGCCAGTTGCTGCTATAGCTGTCAGTACCTAAAACAACATGACAGTTATGTTTCATCAAGATATCAATGGGCGGGACTTTATTCTCTATGTATAAGTTAGCGTTGATGCATAGGCAATATACTAGCTTTAAACCATTTGCAGCAGCATATTCAGTTGCCCATATCACATCTTCTTCCGGGATGCAGGTGTTATGAATTAGAAATATAGTTTGTCCATTCCTAAAATAAGGAAGTATAGAACGCAAGCTACTTTTACCTGTAACCGGGAAAGGTGATTTATCAAAACCAAAGATTTTAAAGAATCGCAAATAGCCGCCACCACCGGTTTTATACAATTCATTTTCTGCTTCGTTCTCCTGGTTATGAATAGAAATAATTTGATTCTTTGTAGCATTATTGATCAGTTCAAATGTTTTTGGGCTGATGCTATATGGCGCATGTGGAACAAGGGTTGTTCTATGTTTGATCGTTGACGATTGTATGGACGTAGCTAAAGAGTCGGCAACATTTTTATAATGATTAAAATTTTCCTCCGCTTTTTCGTCTGTAAAACTTAGTACCTCTACAAAGTTATGCCAGTAAATTTTGCTGTTGCTTTTTACTGCCGCAGTATCGGCAGTATTTCCAATATCTCCAACCGCCACAATACCTTTATCATACATTTCTTTTTCAGCCTTTATAATTTCCTCTTGTATTATCTCGGCTGCGAACCCTCTTTTTGTTACAACCGAACAAAGAAAGTCTAACAAACCTGTGTGAGGGGGAATTACATTTTTTAAATGACTTAATTCAAGATGGCAATGGCAGTTTACAAAGCCTGGAGAAAGTATGCCTGAAAATATTTGTATATCATCTCCTGCATTTTCTGCGTTAACAACGTCTTGAATTATCCCTGCTGCATCAGTAATTAAAATGTTATCGCCTTCTAAAAAGCGGAGTCCATCAAATAGGTTGTCAGCCTTGAATTTTAGGTAACTCATATATCCAAATATCAATTATCAAATCCCAAATTCCAAATCGCTAATTTTGCTGCCTTATTGGAATTTGTAATTTAATTTTTTGGAATTTTCTCATTTATGTTAGACAGATTAGAAGCTATAAAAGCAAGATTTGACCAGCTGGGTGTAGCCTTAACTAACCCGGAGATAGTCGGCAACAATAAAAAATTTGTAGAAACAAGTAAGGAGTATCGCAGCCTTGAAAAGATAGTAGTGGCCTACACCGAGTATAAAAAAATACTAGAGGATATTGATTTTTATAAAGAAGCAATAGAAGGCGATGATGAGGAAATGCGGGAATTGGCTAAAATGGAATCTCCCGGTTTAGAAGAAAAGAAAACACAGTCAGAAGCCTATATCCGTCAACTATTAATTCCGAAAGATCCGCAGGATGAAAAAAATGCGATCATGGAAATTCGGGCCGGTACAGGTGGCGATGAAGCAAGTTTATTTGCCGGAGACTTATTAAGAATGTATATACGCTACTGCGAAAAAAGAGGATGGAAAACAGCAATACTTAGCGAGAATGAAGGAACGGTTGGGGGGTACAAAGAAGTGCAATTAGAAGTTATCGGCGATGATGTATATGGTGTATTGAAATTTGAAAGTGGAGTACACCGGGTGCAGCGAGTACCTAATACTGAGACAAGCGGAAGAGTTCATACCTCGGCTGCTACTGTTGCTGTAATGCCAGAAGCAGAAGAAGTCGATTTTGAATTGAATCCTGCAGATGTAAAAATGGAAACAGCAAGAAGTGGGGGCGCCGGCGGACAAAACGTAAACAAAGTAGAAACAAAAGTATTGCTGACCCATATCCCTACCGGAACAGTGGTGGTTTGCCAAACAGAACGTTCGCAATTAGGCAACCGGGAAAAGGCAATGGGTATGCTACGAACCAGGCTATACGAAGAGCAGGTAAGAAAGCAGGAAGAAGAAATTTCCCGGCATCGGAAAAGTTTGGTTAGTACCGGCGATAGAAGTGCAAAGATCAGAACCTATAATTTTCCGCAAGGTCGTGTAACGGATCACAGAATTGGGCTTACCTTGTATAATCTGGATGCAGTACTCAATGGCGACATCCAGGAATTAATTGATGCTTTGCAATTTGCCGAAAATTCTGAAAAACTGACCAAACAGCAATAAAATAATTTAGACACTCTCTCGCTTAAATATTCTAACTTGATTTTCTAAAACTAAAATAATGTTAGATCAACTTTTTAACTTGGTAAAGCAAGTAGGCCAGGATACGGTAGTAAATAATCCAGACGTACCCAACGAGGAAAATGAACATGTTATGGCGGATGCCACAAAAACAATTGCCAGTGGTTTTCAAAACATCATGGCAGGTGGTGGTTTTCAAAATATTTTGGACCTTTTTAAAGGTGGTGGAAATGCCAATGATAGTAACTCGTCCGGTTCTGGAATTGGTGGGCTTTTAAAAAGCCCTATTGTTTCCATGATGGTGGGCTATTTTATGAACAAGCTGGTTAGCAAATACAAAATGAGTCCTTCAGCAGCCAGTAATGTGTCAAGCAGTCTTATACCTAGTGTACTCAATGGTCTCATTACTCGCACAACAAGCAACGATCCGGAAAATGACGCATTTGATTTTAATGATCTTATTGGGTCATTAACAGGGGGTAAGGTGGCAACCTCAGAGTCCAATTCAGGCGGGTTTAACTTTCAGGGGTTACTGAATCAGCTAACGGGTGGTCGAAACAACACTGATGGAGGCGGCTTTAATCTGCAGGATATTATTAGCCAGGTAACGAGAGGTACCCAACAAAATCAGGAACAACAGGCTAATTCTTCAGTAGGGTTAATGGATTTGATAAAAGGATTTATTTCAAAATAACGTAACCAGTTCTGTTTGAAGGCCGTACTAAAGTTTATTTAGTACGGCCTTTATTTTTTGCCGTAAAAATTTTTTTTGGCATGAAATTTTGAAGGATATGTTGATGTAAAACGTCTAAAATGCTATAAGTTCTTTATTTGCTGATTATCAAGTTTAACCAATATAAAAAAAGGTGGTAAACCTTTGTGTAATAGGAAGATTTTATTCATCGTAAGGTTACAGTAAGGATAGCGAGAGTTTACGAAAAGGGAGTTAAGTGTTACTACTGAAAAAGTTCTTTTAAACTTTCATTAACAGCAAAATTGATACTATCGGCAGTAAATTTGCGTTATACATATCAAAGAGAGGTTATTTAAAATATTATATAAACGAATTCAATTTTCTCATAAGCAGTTAGTTTTGGTTGCGACCCCTGTTTCCACAGGGGTCAATTTTTTTTATACCACTTAAGAATTAATACCACACCAATTACACAACCTATTCCGTCGGCAATAATATCTCCCGCATCAAATGAACGATTAGCAATAAAATACTTTTGAACAAATTCCATAGCTACTCCATAGCAAAAACAAATCACTCCAATAATAAAAAAGGATTGTTTGAGTTTTCTAAAATCAACCCATTCCCTTTTAAGAATAGCCCAACACCAAAGAAATGTCATAATTACAAACATGCCTATATGAACCCACTTATCAAACCATATTTTGCCTAACCAGTTTTCTTTTGGAAAAGCGGAGCCAGGTATCGTCAGTAAGAATGTTGAAATAAGTAGCCAGCCCATTGCCGGAATAAATGTTGGTTTGATCTTTTTCAGAAAAAAATATTTCCGCAATATTAAACAAGATTAAATATAAAAGGGGCCCCAAAAGAAGCCCCTTGTTTTAACCAACTATAGAACCAAAACTACTATAGTAATGTTCTAATACACCTTTCAGTTACGAAAGAAGTGCTTAAATAGATTGATAAAAAAGGGAAAGAGAATTAGAGTTTGCCCATTACATACACCGTGCCGGCTGGCTTGGAAATATCAGGACGATTTTTCTGTTCTAAAGTAATAGCGAAAGCTTGGGCAGCCTGTGCTTTTTTCAAGCGATAAAGCTGTAAAGGCTTTTCGGTTATTTCAATTAAACCCATATCCACTGGTTGACCATCTAAGAAAGCCCATAGTTGATATTGTTTATCAGATGCGGGTTTAGGCATATTGTTAACCATTAAGTAAACATCATGTGAAGTGGTATCCCAATACACCGTAGCAAAAGAAGTAGGAGATGCTTCTTGGCCCCCCATTGCTGCCATTTTAACGGTTGGATTTGCTTGCAGTACCTGAATATCTTTTTTAATCTCACTCAGTTCAGCAACAGAGTTATTGTAATTATTTTGCAGATCTTTATTTTTATTAGAAAGCATAATGTTCCAATAAATACTTCCTGCTAATAAAATCACCGATGCCGCCGACGCATACTTAAACCAATTTGTTTTGCGGGCAACTGGTTGCTGCATTGTAACAACTTTACCGGTACCGCTTATTTCTTCAAAAATCTTATTTCTCACATCTAATGAAGGCGTAATAGCATTCTCCATGGCTTGTTTTTCCAACGCCAGTTCAAATGCAGTTCTTGCTGCTAGCACTTCAGGATGTTTTGTGCACATCTGCTCGAACTCTCTTGCCTCTTCATCTGAGATAAGTCCGAGCACATAGCTCTCAACAATTCCACTCGATATGTATTCTTGTATACTCACTTTTTTATTGAATCATTGTTCTTAACTGTATTAATGCACTTCGTATTCTTGTTTTTACGGTTCCCAGCGGAATATCTAATGCTCTTGCAATTTCTTCGTGTGTGAAACCCTGGAAATAAGACATGTCAATAAGTACTCTTAATTCATCTTTCAATTTAGTCAACACTTTTCTTAAACCCACATCATCAACCAATGGCCCAATTGATACGCCGATTGAATCTACGTTTTCCCCTAATGATTGGTTTTTTTGAGAATCTTTGAACCCCTTTGACCTTATTTCATCAATAGAGGCATTTCGGGCTATGTTCAGCATCCAGGTAAAAAGCCTTCCCTTTGAAGCATCGTAAGAATCAATCTTGCGCCAGATATTTACAAAAACATTTTGCAACACATCGTTTGCAATCTCTTTGTCTGTTACAATACCATTTACAATACCAAATAAGGCACCTGAATAGTTATCGTACAGGTAAGCAAAGCCCTGTTCATTACGCTGTCGCAGTAATGCCACCAGCTCTTGTTCGCTGTATGTGATTTTGGTATTCAACTAGTTGGTTAAGATACAACGATTAGTATAAACAATTGCATCCATATTACATACGGAGGTAAAAAAAGTTCAGATTTAGCCAGCCACAGCTTCATATGCAGCAGCATCTAACAAAGCTTCTACATCAGCAGGATTATCTACTGTCATTTTTACCATCCAGCCTTCACCATAAGGATCGGTATTTACAGACTCAGGTGAATTTGCTAATGCAGGATTTAATTCAGTAATTGTTCCGCTAACAGGTAAGAAAAGATCTGATACAGTTTTTACCGCTTCTACTGTACCAAACACAGCACCAGCTTCTAGAGGTTTGCCAATAGTATCTACTTCTACATACACGATATCTCCCAATTCCCGTTGGGCAAAGTCAGTAATACCAATAGTGGCAACATTGCCTTCAATACTTACCCATTCGTGGTCTTTAGTGTAGCGAAGATTAGCGGGAAAATTCATAATCGTAGATTTTGCCTGCAAACCTAAGGGAAAATGAGGATAAACAAATTAAACGTAAAGGCTTGTTTTACAGTTGACAAAAACTTGGTTTGAACTTTTCGCCGAAGATTTTATGCCGTTCATGGTAAGATTTGCGCCTTTGGTCGGTTAATGCTTTTACAATTGGGTGACACAGAAGTATCTTTGCACCTGTAAATTAAAAAAAGTATTAATAATGAGAAAGTTAGTCGTATTATTTGTGAGTTTGAGCCTTTTTTCAGCCACCCAGGCACAAAAAATTTCAGGGTTGGTAAAAGACGAAAAAGGAAAGGGGTTAGAGAAAACAACCGTTTCGCTGCTAAGAGCAAAAGATTCATCTGTAATAAAATTGTCCGTAACCAATAACGATGGATTATTCTCCTTTCAATCAGTAGCCGGAAGTTACCTGTTAAGCACCTCTCATATTGGTTATACGAATGCATATTCTAAAGTATTCGAAGTTTCGGCAGGCGATGTGGTTGTGCCGGAAATCAATATGACTAAAATGTCGGCTGAACTGGCAGGGGTTGTAATCACAGCACAAAAACCTATAATCGAAGTAAAAGCTGATAAAACAATTCTAAATGTAGAGGGAACTATCAATGCAGTAGGTTATGATGCATTAGAATTACTGCGCAGAAGCCCGGGTGTAATGATTGATAAAGATGATAATGTAAGCCTGGCGGGTAAAAATGGTGTTCAGGTTTTTATTGATGGTAAACCATCTCCGCTTTCCGGTACTGATTTGGCTAACTATTTAAAGAGTTTGCAGTCCGCACAAATTGAAGCAATAGAAATCATCACTAATCCATCTGCAAAATATGAAGCCGCAGGAAATGCCGGTATCATTAATATCAGGTTGAAGAAAAATAAAACCTTTGGTACAAACGGTTCTGTAAACCTAGGCTATGTACAGGGAACTTATGCAAAGTATAATGGAGGGTTAAACCTTAACTATCGCAATAAAAGTATCAATGTTTTCGGTAGTTATAACTATAACAACGGTAAGAACCTGATGCAAATGAATTCAGTTAGGGAACAACAGGACACTTTGTTTGACCAGAAGAACAGGATGATATTTAACAACAACACCCATGGATTTAAAGGGGGGCTTGATTATTTTATTAATAATAAAAGTACTATTGGCGCAGTAGTAACTGGTAATATCGCTGATAATGATTTTAATACATCAGGCCCAATGAACTTTTATTATATACCAACAAACCAATTGGTAAAAGTATTGAAAGCCACCAATAATAATGATATGAAGAGGGATAATATAAACACTAACCTGAACTATCGTTATTCTGTAGTAGGCGGTACAGATTTAAATATTGATGCCGATTATGGTTTCTTTAAAATAAGATCAAATCAATTTCAGCCTAATTATTATTACCTGCCCGATGGTATTACAGAAACAAGCCGTGTAATTTATAATATGCTTTCACCTACTGATATTGACTTGTTTTCTTTAAAAACAGATTACGAGCAAAATTTTAAAGGCGGTCGTTTGGCACTTGGTGGTAAGATTGGTATTGTAAATACTGATAACGATTTTCAACGCTATGATGTGTACACCAATAGTAAAGTATTGGATACTGCAAAGAGCAATCGCTTTAAGTATAAGGAGAATATTAATGCTTTATATGTAAACTATAATAAGCAATTAAAAACAGGAATTATGTTTCAGCTAGGTCTGCGTGCAGAAAACACAAACCTGACAGGGACATCAACTGGGTTTAAAAAATCTGGAAGTAACTGGTCTGATTATGATTCTACTTTTAAAAGAAACTACACAGATTTGTTTCCAAGTGCTGCGTTGACTTTCAACAAAAATCCAATGAAGCAATGGACTTTAGCATACAGCCGTCGTATTGACCGTCCTGCATACCAGGACTTAAATCCATTTGAGTTTAAGTTGAATGAATATACTTACATGAAAGGTAATATTGACCTGAGACCACAATACACTAATAGTTTCAGCATTACTAATATTTACAAGTACAGGCTTACTACTAAATTAAACTATAGCCATGTGAAAGATATCTTTGCACAGATACCGGATACAGCAGCAGGAGAAAGCACAAAAGGGTTTTTACAAAAAAGAAACCTTGCTAAGCAAGATGTATGGAGTTTGAATGTTAGCTACCCATTCCAAAAAAAGTGGTACAGCTTCTTTGCTACTGCCAATGCAAATTATTCTCACTATCAGGCAGATTATGGCGGAGGCAATCGTAAAGTTGATTTGAAAGTGTTTTCATGGACTTACTTTATGCAAAACAGTTTTACCTTAGGTAAAGGCTTTACGGGTGAGTTAAGCGGTTTATATATTTCTCCATCTGTTTGGCAGGGAATTATCAGATCTAAGGCAATGGGTACTGTTGACCTTGGTTTAGGAAAAACATTGTTTAAAGGAAAGGCTAATGTAAAAATGGTGGTGAGTGATGTTTTCCAAACAATGAAGTGGGGCGGCACATCTGATTTTACGGGGGTAATTAGTACTTTCAGCGGACAAGGCGAGATGCCGCAGTTTAAATTAAACTTCAGCTATCGTTTTGGAAATAGCCAGGTAAAAGCTGCCCGTCAGCGTAAATCAGCTATCGAAGAAGAAACAAAACGTACAGAAGGCGGTGGCGGACAAGGCGGAATAGGGAATTAAAATAATTAATGCTACAGTTTAAAAAGCAACGCCCCTTCTTATTATGGAGGGGCGTTGCTTTTTTGTTAAGTTGTAATGAAACTCAATATTTTTTTCGTTTAATAAGTTTCGTTTTAATAATCCTTATATCTTCAATAGGTCTGTTACCTCCTGCACCTTTACTGGTTGGCACAGCACAAATTTTATCTACTACATCAATTCCCTTTACAACTTCGCCATAAACTGTATAGCCCTGGTCAAGATGTGGAGTGCCGCCAATTGTTTTATATACTGCTCTATGTGCCGCCGGAATTTTTCTTTTAAGCCGATATGTTTCGGTAGAATCCAATCCGCCTTCTGTCCAGACTTTTCCTTGTACAATATAAAATTGGCTGGCACTGCTTGCTTTTTCAGGGTTCTCATTCCTCGCTGCTGCAATAGCTCCTTTCTTGTGAAATAAACTAGTTCTGAATTCTGCAGGGATTCTGTTGGCAGGGCCCCCACCGCCAAGTCTGGTACCTGCAATGGCTCTTTTACTTTCCGGGTCGCCACCCTGCATCATAAAATCTTTGATGACACGGTGAAATAATAAACTATCATAGTAATTAACCTTTACCAACTTTAAGAAATTATCACGGTGTAAAGGAGTTGAGTCCGACAAACGGATAATAATGTCTCCCATAGTTGTTTGCATCAACACATCTCTTTTCCGGTCTTTCTTTTTGATGGTAGAATCTTTCTGTGCACACAATGAAATTGCCAGAAATAAAATACAAGATAAAAGTGCTGCTTTTTTCATCATCATAACGTATTTCTCTTTTTAGAATATTAACCAACACCATGCTCTTCAAAATAAAGCAATACATGATCTTTTAAAAAATTTTCCTGTTCGGGTGCCGACATATCAGGCATTGCTTTCAATTGCTTAAAATGTGGCCAACCATCATCATCCACTTTTTCCAGTTCATAATACCCACTTTTGGAAAGCAAACTGCAAATTGCAATGTGCATTAGATCTTGTTTCTGCTCTTTGGTAAACTTTTCCTTGATATCACCAAATTCCTGTATCCCGATTAGAAACAATATGGTTTCCATATCTGGTTTTTTACCAAATCTATCCACAAGGCTTGCCTCCAGATTCCACCAGCGTTGTTGTAAATCGTCGTTTGTAAACATCATACAAAGATAGTGGCACAAGGCACAAGAGGAAAACAAGTAACAAGAAAACAAAGAATTATAACCTTGCCTTGTTCCTTGCATCTTTTTCCTTGTACCTTATGTGCCTTATCTTTGCCGCAAAAGAACAAAAGATGTTGCAGCTACAGGTATTACGCCAAGACCCTCAAAAAGCCAAGGATAAATTAGGCATAAAAAACTTTGCCGAACCTCAATTGGTTGATCAGATCATAGCATTGGATGATGAACGAAAAATACTACAGCAGGATTTTGATAGCAACCAGGCTAAAGTAAACAGCACTTCCAAAGAGATCGGCGCCTTGATGGCCAAGGGACAAAAAGAAGAAGCAGAAGCAAAAAAACAAGAAGTAGCTACTTTAAAAATATCGCTGCATCCTATTTCTGAAAAATTAGCAGTAGTTGAAAAGCAATTGCACGATGAATTGGTAAAGCTTCCCAATCTACCTGCAGATGCTGTGCCACCCGGCAAAACTCCTGCTGAAAATTTAATAGTAAAAGAAGGCGGCAGCAAACCTCAATTATATACAGGTGCAGTTCCGCATTGGGATTTAATTAAGAAGTATGATATTGTAGATTTTGAATCCGGCGCAAAAATTACGGGTAGTGGCTTTGCATTGTTTAAGGGACAAGGCGCAAGATTGCAACGGGCATTGATTCAGTATTTTTTAGATTATAATACTGCTGCTGGTTATACAGAATATCATCCGCCATTTATGGTGAATGAAGCATCTGCTTTTGGTACTGGTCAACTGCCCGATAAAGAAGGACAGATGTACCATATGCCGGAAGACAAATATTACATGATACCAACTTCGGAAGTACCCATCACCAATATTTATAGAGATGAAATTGTTAAAGCAACAGATCTGCCCATTAAAATGACAGGTTATTCTCCTTGCTTTAGAAGAGAGGCCGGAAGTTTTGGCAAAGATGTTCGGGGATTGAACCGGGTGCATCAATTTGAAAAAGTAGAAGTGGTACAGATCGTTCATCCGGATAAAAGTTTTGAAGTATTGGATGAAATGGTTCTTCATATTGAGAAACTATTACAGTCGTTGGAACTGCCCTATCGTATCCTGCGATTATGCGGTGGTGATATGGGTTTTGCATCTGCTATAACCTATGATTTTGAAGTCTACAGTGCTGCACAGGAAAAATGGCTAGAAGTGAGTTCAGTTTCCAATTTTGAAACTTACCAGAGTAACAGGATGAAGATTCGTTTTAAAGATGATAGTGGTAAAACACAATTAGTGCATACTTTAAATGGAAGCTCATTAGCATTGCCAAGAATAATTGCTTGTTTACTGGAGAATAATCAATCGGCCGAAGGAATCACTTTGCCAGCAATTGTAAGTAAGTATACGGGATTCAATAATATTTCATAGACAGAGTTCTATATTAAAAATGCCGACTACATCTGTAGCCGGCATTTTATTGAAATAGTCAACAAAAAATTTAATTACTCTTATCTAAAACTTGCTCTTGGGCCACCAACTGCAAACACAGCTTGCATTCTTGATTTTTGACCAGCGCTGAACATATACATACAAGCATCGTCAGTATAATCCATATAATTCATAGTCATTTCAAGAGGAGTGCCTGTGCAAGTGCTTCTATGTGTTGCTGAAGGACAACCATAGTTAGCAGTATTGTGAAGTGGTGTATCACTAACCTGGTCATTGCCACAAGTAGCATCTCCCCAAATATGGCGAAGGTTCATCCAGTGACCAACTTCATGTGTGCCTGTTCTTCCTTTATTGAAAGGAGCAGCGGCAGTGCCTGTTCTTCCGGTTGCATTATCATCTAATACAACACCGTCGGTTGCAGAACTTCCACCGGGAAATTGTGCATAGCCAAGAATACCACCACCCATATTACACACCCAAATATTTAGTTTGGTAGTAGGGCTCGTAGGTGCAATACCTTTTGCACTTTTTTTCATTGCATCATTAGTTCCCCAACTAACTGTATTGGTGCTTCTGCGTTTTACTTGATCAATTACAAATGTTACTCCAACATTTCCGGCCTTTACATTATTATAGGGGTTGCTGGCATTATAATCGGCATTTAATGCAGCAAAGTCTTCGTTTAAAACATCAATCTGAGATTGAAGCTGTGCTTGCGAAACATTTTGTGCTGCGGTTCTATAAAGAACATTGAATACTACGGGAATTTGAATAGTACCATCAGGCAGCAAAGTTTCTGCTTGAGGGCTGTCTTTAAAGCGACGGGTAAATTCTTCAATTTCATCCATGCGGGTACGTAAAGATGGGTCTGCAGCAATCTGTTGTCTTAATACATCGTCTGCAGAGCAGCGACGTTCAGTGGCTACCGGTTCTTCGCCTTGAGGGATTTCATTTTCAGAGGTTGATTTGTTGCATCCCAGAATCAATAAAAATCCGCTTGCAAACAATACAAATGATTTCTTCATAAAAAGAATTGGTTTGGTGTATGAAAAAGTTGACTTATAAATTTATTGGATTATTTAATTATATAATATACTAACGACCGTTATTATTGCAACAGTGTATCTAAAATGCCTTTTCTTTATTTTGCATTCGATTATGTTTTAAATGAAAAAAATAACGATAGTAATATTACTTCTTCTTATAGTAATGGCTTGTCAGAAAAAGGCTGTTCCTGTAATTACGGAAAGAAAAAATGAACCATTTAAAAGTGTAACTACAGCACCAACAACTACTGCTATAAAACCCGATACCGCAATTGGTAAAACCGTTTTTATAAATAGATGTGGTAAATGTCATGGACTTCCCGAGCCCATTCAGTTTACTGCTGAAAGATGGGATGGGATTCTTTCTTATATGATTCCAAGAGCAAGACTGGATGAAGTGCAAAGAGTACATCTTACAGCTTATGTAAAGGTAAATGCAGCAAAATAAGGCAGCATTAAAGCTAAAGGTTGCGGCCTATTAGCAATAACAATTATTCATTTCAGAAATAAGACTGATGATTCTTCGTTTTAGTTGAGAAACCTTTCGTTACCCATTAAACCTGATACCTTTATAACAGTCTCAAACCTAAATTTGCACACATGTCGTTGACTAATCAAATGAAAAACCAGCACTTAATGTGGCGTGCCGGTTTTGGACCTGCCGTAGAACAATTGGAAGACCTCTCTAAGTTTTCTTCCAAACAATTTTTTACAGCCCTTGTAAAAGCATCTTCTAAAAAACCAGATTATATAGATGTGGCAGATGATTACCTGAAAGGTTTATGGATGGGTATTGAAGAAGTGGGTCGTCAGCAGAAAAAAGAGATGGATAAAGACGAACGGAAGAAGGTGCAACAAAAAAACCGGGAAGGTGTTCGCAACCTGAATATGTACTGGATGCATGAAATGGTAAACAGTTCAGCGCAACTACGAGAGAAGATCGCTTTTTTCTTTCATGGCCATTTTGCTTGCCGCAATCTGAATGTTTTTTACCAGCAAGGATTGCTGGATGTAATTAGAAGAAATGCATTGGGCAATTTTGGAACCATGTTGAAAGAAGTTTCCAAAACAGCAGCCATGCTGAATTTTTTAAATAATCAACAAAACAAAAAAGACCGACCCAACGAAAACTTTGCAAGGGAAGTAATGGAGCTTTTTACATTAGGTCGTGGTAACTATACAGAGAAGGATGTAAAAGAAGCTGCAAGAGCATTTACAGGTTGGGGTGCAAATGTAAAAGGTGAATTTCAGTTTCGTAAATTTCAACACGACTTTGGTAGCAAAACAGTTTTGGGACGTACCGGAAACTTTGACGGTGGCGAAGTGCTGGATATTTTATTGGAAGAAAAACAAACAGCAAAATACATTACGCAGAAGCTGTACAAGTTTTTAGTGAATGAAAAAGTTGATAACGCAAAAATAGAATGGCTGGCAGATAGATTTTATAAGAATAATTATGAAATAAGCAAACTGCTCGAAGATATTTTTACCAGCGATTGGTTTTATGAGGAGAAGAATATTGGATCACAAATAAAATCACCGGTAGAATTATTGGTAGGTATTCAGCGTATGTTGCCAATGAAATTGGAGAACGAAGAAGCCTTAATGGTTTTGCAACGGGTGTTAGGTCAATTACTGTTTTATCCTCCTAACGTTGCCGGCTGGCCGGGCGGTAAAGCCTGGATAGATAGCTCTTCCCTAATGATGCGGATGCGAATTCCAAAATTGATCAATGATATAGATGTAATGAATGTAAGTCCGAAAGATGATGATGATACCATGATGGGAATGAAAGATGGCGATGTACAAATGAAGATGCCAAAAAAAGCAGGTAGTCAGCAGGCAGGAGGGGCTTATGCCGGAATGAAGAGGCAGCAATTGAATGCAGATGTGGATTGGAAAGATTATGTGAAATATTATGAAAGCACACCCCGAGAAGCGTTGGCGGAAACAATTTCAAAAGTATTGCTGCAAACAAAGAGCAGAGTCAGCATGGATATTATTAAACAACATGCTGACCAAACTGGAAGAGAGAATTTCATTAAGACGGCCACCATGCAAATAATGAGTACGCCGGAATATCAACTATGTTAACAACAACTAAGAGTTGTGACCTAGGAGTTTCGAGTCAAAGGACTCTGCTCCCCGCTCGCAGCTAATAGCTCAAAGCTTTTCTTATGCTTATAAAACGCAAAGAATTTATTCAAATTGGTTCGCTGGCCACTGCATCATTGATGGTGCCAAAGTTTTTAAAAGCTTTTGAAGGCCAGAGCATGGTGCTACCAGGAAATAAAGTGGTAGTGGTACTGCAATTAAGTGGTGGTAATGACGGACTCAATACTGTTATTCCAGTTAGAAACGATTTGTATTATAAAGCAAGACCAAAATTGGGTATTGTAAAAGATAAAGCCTTGTCAGTTACTGATGAAGTAAGTCTGCATCCGGCATTGTCTGGCTTTAAAGAATTATATGATGATGGAAGCCTTGCTATTTTAAATAATGTAGGCTATCCAAATCCTGACCGGTCGCATTTTCGCAGTATGGATATCTGGCATACTGCCAGCCAGAGCAGCGAGTATTGGACCAATGGTTGGGTAGGCCGCTATCTTGATTCGCAATGTAAAGGTTGTGATAAACCAACACAGGCAATTGAATTGGATGATGTATTAAGTCTTGCTTTGAAAGGAGAAGATATAAAGGGTATTGCTGTAAAAGATCCTAAAAGATTGTACGGAACAGCAAATGAAAAATTCTTTAGAGACGTAATGAAGAATCATAAGGATGAAGCAGGAGAGCAGCCGGTAGATTACCTATATAAAACAATGGCAGAAACATTGTCGAGTGCCGATTATATTTTTAAACAAAGCCGGATGCACCCGACCAATGCAGAGTATCCAAAAACGGATTTAGGAAATAGTTTGAAAACAATTGCTTCACTTATTTATTCGGAGATCAATACTAAAGTGTATTATGTTTCATTAGGAAGTTTTGATACGCATATCAATCAGGATGCACAGCAGAACCGTTTGTTTACTGAAATGAATGATGCGGTAAAAGCATTTGTAAAAGATATTAAACAGCAGCATCGTTTTGAAGATGTAATGTTGTTTACATTCTCTGAATTCGGCAGAAGAGTTAATCAAAATGCAAGTAATGGTACTGACCATGGAACAGCCAACAATATGTTCCTTGTAAGTGGGGGTTTAAAAGAGAAAGGAATGTTGAACGCCATGCCTGACCTGGCAGACCTTAACGAAGGAGATTTAAAGTACAATGTTGATTTCAAAAATGTGTACGCAACCATTTTAAATAAGTGGTTGAAGGCAGATGATAAATCAATATTGACAAAGCAGTATGATTATTTGAATTTTATTTAAAAGTTGTATAAAAGGAAAAGGCCACAGAGAAACCTAAGCTCTTCGTGGCCTTTTGTAATTTGTAGTGGTTAGTCAAAACTAAATTCACCTACAAATATTCCATCTTTGCTTTCTTCATTTTCCATTTGCATGGTAATTATTTTTCTTACTTCTTTGCCTGTATTGTAACGGGTAAATATTTCCGCCATCACAGTAGATGGGCCAGTTAGTTTTACCTGGTCATCTCCATAGTAATGAATTTCTATCCGGTATTTTCCTTTCAATGCTTTTTTTACCATTAATTGTTCTGGACCATATCCTTCAGTCATATCCTCGGAGAGCAACGCACCGTTTGTTGTACTGCTATTGCCATAATAGCATTTTTCTCCTTTAGGGTCGGTTACCCACAGGTCAATATCTGTATCATTTCTATTCCAGTTCAGCACCACCCGGATATCAACTGGCATAGCCGCAATTATTTTTTTATTGTATCGGGATGTATTTATTTCGTTTTTATGCTGTATCAGCAAATTGTTGAGTTCCATCAGCATCACATCTTCTATACCTTCATAATTATCTATTATATCTTCCGGATATTTTTTGGTTATCCCTGCATACAATGTTTCAGCTGCCAATTGCCATTGACCTGCATCTGCCAATGCAAGTGCATAGTGGCGGTAGCTTTGCGGTTCGTGTGGGCGCCAGTCTAATACTTTTTTGAAAATAAAAAGTGCATTGTTGTATTCACCTGCTTCTTTTAGTTTGAATCCAAGCATTACATACAGTTCATGATCTTCAATTTTCAGTTCAGCAATATTGCTCAGAATTTTTACGGCAGTAGCCTTATCTTTTATACGAAAGAAAAAACCCGCCATATCAAAATAAAAAGTAGGCGTTGAAATAAAATCTTTTCTAAGCTCCAGGTATTTAGTGTAATGTTCAGCAGCTGCTACAGAATCCATAGCAAGCAAGTAAGGACGGTCAGGTGTCCAGTCGGCAACAATAATGCTGGGTTCCGTTATTCTTTTTCTAGCAGAGTATCCTGTAACTATAACTTCATCTAAATTATTATTTGTAATGCTAACTCCGGCTACTTTACCTTGCAAAGCTTGGTTTGTAAAACCAATGTGCGCATCTTTTAATTCTTCGATTTTGATAGTACTAGCAGTCATCTGTTTTCGTTGAATTGCGGGTTCTTCTTCCATACTTTTATTTGGCGATGCTGGACTTGCTTGTACTTCCATGGCTTGCGCAGGTGCTGTAGGTGAGGCTATACCATCAGCTGTTGCTCTGTTTACTCTTATTTCTTCTACCCGGCTAACTGGTGGGTGTGGTTTTACATTCGATTGTTTACTAGCTGAAGGTTTCCACCATTCCATCAGATCTTTAAAGCTGGTATATATATCGTAAGCCTTCAATTCTTCTTCCATTTCTTCATTTCTTCGTTCTTTTAGAATGGCATAATATTCTTTCTTTAATTCTGCCGGAGGCTCTATTTTATAGCGGACATAATCTTCGACAGTTTCCAATACCATCAATGAGGTGTTTCGGGTTACAATGGAGAAACGTTTACCTAACAAAGAAATTTCGTCTTTATTTTTTTCATGCTGCAGATCTAGCTCTGCTATTTTTTGTTGTGCCCAGAATTTTTGAAGATTCAATTGTGCCGACTGCTGCTTTACATAGTTTAACTGTATTTCCTTTTCCACCGTTACCGTGTTGCCATATCCAAATTGCAATACGATTGTTTCAATAGATGAAGCAACAATGCCAGTAACAGAAAAACTTCCATTGGTTATTGCAACGGGCATTGAAGGATAACTTTCAGTAATACTGTTATTCTTTTTTATGCTGATAAATTGAAAAGGCTCCTCTGTTAAGCTTTTTAATGCCTCAGAAGTATTAGATGATGTAAGATTGATAAATTGTCCGCCGCTGTTTTTTGCGATCAACTGCAATTCTCCAAAGTTGGATTGCAAGGAAGAAGTGATGGTGTAAACAGGTTTCTTGTTTTGTATAAATTGCGCATTTCCAAAAGTGGACATGCCATCGCTAAAAAGAAAATATTCAGAACATGGTATAGCGTTGAGGTTAATAGTTGAAAGATTAGTAGCTCCATCGTAAGTGATAGTGGACAAATCTTTCTTCAGACTGCTCCAATCACCATTAACGATTATATAAACTGCTTTTTTTTCGAATACATTACTGATGGTAGCTAGTTCTACTTTGCAATTTTTATTCAGTTCGAAATATTTTTCCAGTAATTCAATTTCGGAAGCTATGTTTCTATTTAACCCACTGATTGAAGCATCCCAGACAATTCCAACAGTTGTAGCATTAGCTTTTTTACGTGGGGCAGGTTGATCTATAAAAGTATTGGTCATAAAATAATACTCACCGCCAACTTTTTGTATCACTGTTTCTGAAAAATTATTTTTTTTGGGAATGGCAAATCGTAGCGAACCCGAAGGGATAAAATTTTTCTTATCCATCGCGGCTGAATAATTATTATGCCATTCTTTGAAAATAATATCTCCTGGTTGCTCTTCCAGAACTGGCGCAATAGCAGCTTGTACAACATTGATAGATAAATTAAAATTGGGAATCGCATTGGTGTAAGTAAGCGGCAGTGAGTAGCGTAAGGTGGTAGCAGAGCTAGGCTGTAGTATTTCGTTGTAACTTATTTTTACTATACGGTTGCCATCTGCTGGCAAAGGATAGATGCGAGTACGAAAATTATTTCCTGCCACTTTTTCCAGTAATCCCGGGTCTACTCTTCTTCTTTCAATACTTTCAAATACCTGCGTGGCTTTTTCCTTTTCTACTGGCACGGCTTCCCGCAACTTTCCATTTATATCCAGCGCATATCCTGATACAGTAACACCTTGTGGTAAAGGAAAAGTGAGGCTACCTTCTAGTATTCGTTGGCTGCTATTATGAAAGGTCATCTCCATACTGGTAGTAGCAATATTTACGGCTACCTTAATATCTATTTTTAATGATTGTAAGGTAACACTGCTGTCTGAGGCACCAGTTACTTTAATAGTTGGCACTTGTGCAAAGGCGAGAGTGAAAAATAACTGGAATGTAATAATAAGGTAGAGTTGTTTGTTCATATACGCATGGTTTAGGTATGTTAATTTTAGATGCAATACATTAACATTTTGCATAAATGTGTATAGAAATAAAAAAGACTATCTCAATAATAGTGAGATAGTCTTTTCGTGTAAGTGAAAAATAAAATCAGCGAAATGGCAAATTATGTTATGCTTTCTTCAACACATTTACTACCAGCAACAAAGCCAATGCTCCTAGTACAGAGGTTAGAATAATTCCTCCCATACCTGAGCCAATGTGAACACCGACCTTGGGCAATAACCAACCTCCGATAACGCCGCCCAGAATTCCAATAACAATGTTTCCTAGTAGTCCAAAGCCGTCACCTTTAAATACAAGACCAGCAATCCAACCTGATACAAGGCCCACTACGAGAATGATAATAATTGTATTTGTGTCCATGATGTAGAGTTTATATTAGATTAATTAATTCTATACAACTATTAAATTATGAAACAAGAATCTACTTGTTATTTCACATTGCCCATCCATCTTTTTAGAAATGGTACTGTAAAAATTAACAATACTCCAATTGCAGCGGAAGCAATTCCTATTTTTAAAATCACATCGGCATAGTACGGTAATGATAGTACAGGATCATTTTTTGCTAACACTTCTTTAGGAACACTCATCATAGAGCCAATCTTTGCGGCTAGAAATTCGCCGATAGCGGATGCGAAAAACCAAATACCCATCATTAGGGCCACCATTTTTGCCGGTGATAATTTTGTTACCATTGAAAGTCCGATAGGCGATAAACAAAGCTCTCCTAAAATAATAAAGAAGTAGCCCCACAAAAAAGGCCATAAAGGAACAACACCAGAAGATTCATTAGCCAAACAACCTAAATAAAATACTAAAAAGCCTGTGCCAAGAAAAATAAATGATAATGCAAACTTCATAGGAGTGCTTGGCTCTTTGCCTCTTTTATTTAGCCATGGCCAAAGGGGAGCAATAATAAGCGTAAGTACGATTACCCATCCTGGGGGTAAAAAATTATTGATTGATAGTTCTGGTAAGTTAATACCAAATAATTCCATTTTGGCATTTCGTTCAGCCAGCAAATTCATGGCACCGGCATTTTGCTCATACACTGCCCAGAATACAATAGAGAATATAATCATGATAAGTGCTGCAAACAATTTCAGTTTGGCATCTCTTTCCATTTTTAAGCCAAGCGAAAGAATATAGATTAAAGCGACTGTACCAAGCCCGAACATGATATAATCCATCAGGTGATATCGATTAAACAGTGTAACAACTAACGGCATCACTAATAATGTCCCGCCATATATCAGATGTTCTGGTTTCAGAAATGCGATTATTGGTTTCTTTAATGCTTCAACATTTGGAGGCAACCCTCTGTCACCTAACGTTTTTTTACCAAATACAAATACGATTAAACCAACGGCCATAAAAATCCCAGCTATACCAAATCCGTAGTGCCAGTTTATTTCTTTACCAACGTAGCCACAAATTAATCCACCCAATGCTGCACCTATATTAATACCCATATAGAAAATCGAAAAGCCACTATCTCTTCTTGAGTCGTTCTCGGTGTATAATGTTCCTACCAAACTTGAAATATTGGGTTTAAAAAAACCATTACCACAAATAATGAAAGCCATACCATAAAAAAAACTCCAGTCGGTTGGTAATGCTAAAATAGAATGGCCCAACGTCATCAATATTCCACCAAATAACACAGCCCGTTGGTAGCCAATAAACTTATCGGCCATAAAACCACCAAACATTGGCATTGTATAAACTAATGCTGCATAGGAACCGAGTATAGCATATGCTTTTGGATCATCAAACTTTAATTCACTCACCATGTAAGCAATGAGCAAGGCTTTCATCCCATAAAAAGAAAACCGTTCCCACATTTCTGCAAAGAACAACAGGTACAACTGTTTGGGCTGTTTAGTTGATACAGTTGCTGGCGATTGAATAGTTGACATAATATCCGGTTGCTTGTAAAGCGATTAACTTACTCCTTTTTCTTTCATAATTTTATTCAGCCATTTCAGCATTGAGAAAATGATAATCGTTGCAATCATTAGCAGTGCAAAGTTTACCCAAAAGAAATGAGCTTTATTTTCATACCCATCCCACATGGTTGCTAAAATGCCGGATAATTTATTGCCAATGGAAGTGGCTAAAAACCATCCACCCATCATTAACGAGGTTAATCGTACCGGGCTTAATTTAGAAACAAGTGACAGGCCCATCGGACTTAACAATAATTCGCCAATAGTTACAACGCCATAAGTACCCATTAGCCACCATACACTGGCTTTTTCAGCACCATTACCAGATACAGCAACAGCAGCTACCATTACTAAAACTGATAATGCGGAAATGAATAACCCAAATGCAATTTTTGTTGCGGTTGATGGTTCTTTATTTTTTCTTCTTAAAAATGAGAAGAAGGCAACTATTAAGGGAGTTAATATAATTACCCAGAAAGGATTGATTGATTGACTGATTGGTGTAGCCCACAACGTTGCCTTTTCGCCATCAGCCGGAAGATTTTCAGGCTTTACATTTTTAAAGTAAATTGGATAATTAAATTCTTTAATTACTTTTCCATCCGCATCTTTCTGAAGCCTGAACATTCCGTCGTACATATTCACCGTATCCTTTTTGTAGGTAATGTCTTCGGCCTGCTTCAATGTTCTCAAAATATCACCCGTAGCTCCATGTACCTGGCGGTCTGTGTAATTGTCGGCCCAGATAGTTAGTGCAGTGCCATTTTGTTTGAATACTGCCCAAAACATAACTACTGATGCAAATATTGCCAGCAAAGCACCAATAGGACGTTTCTCCGATTTTTCAGCCCGAAAGTATAAAGAGGAATAAAAATAGATAACAGGAATACAGGCAAAGATGAATGCATCAGTAGAGTCGGAACCAAAAATTGAACTATCAGGATTAGAGGGACTGGCTGTTCCTTTTAACAACCAACCTACTACACCTGCAATAACCGATGGCAATAAAATAGTAACAACAATTCTTAAGAAGGACATGTCTTCTTTGTTCATTGGTTTTTTAACATCACCGGCTATATAATGTCTTGTACCTGAAATAAAAATTATTACACCTATAAACATTCCAACCCCTGCTGCAACAAATGCGTACTTCCAACCCCATACAATAATAATGGCCGCACTAATAAAATTGCAAACAAATGCACCAATATTAATACCCATATAAAAGATATTGTATCCTTCATCTTTTCGTTTTACATATTCAGGGGTAGAATATAGATTACCAAGAAGGGTAGAGATATTTGGTTTAAAGAAACCATTTCCCATAATAACCAGTACCATACTAACATAAAGAACGGGTAAACTGTGTACAGCCATTAAACAATAGCCGGCACCCATCATTAGGCCCCCGGCAATAATTGATTTCCGGTAACCAAAATAGCGATCAGCTAATAATCCGCCAATAAAAGGGGTTAGAAAAACTAACGCTATAAAAGTGCCGTATAGGTCGGAAGCTTCTGAGTTTGTCATAGCAAACCCATGCTCTACATTTTTTAAGTACAATAAAAAAATTCCGATCATCAGGTAGTAGCCAAACCGTTCCCACATTTCGGAGAAAAATAAAAATGGCAGTGCTTTCGGATGTTTCTTCCACATAATCAGAGTGTTTAAGCAGTTAAGATAATAAAAATGGCGGTAGGTGAAATAAAAAAGGTGGCCTTTTACGCCACCTTGAAAAAATAGCTTTAATATTTATTTACCCAATGCCATGCATCATTTTCTTTAATTGTTTGCTAAGCAGAAATAAAATACCTGCTGCTACACCTGTCATAATGATAAACAGCATAAAAAATTCGAACAAGTTAGTAATCTGAAATCCTACAAAAGAAGGATATTTAATTGGAGTTGCAGATGCTGCTACATCTTCGGCATTTGGTGGAATTAATGCACTTAATGTACCGGCAAATTTATTGGCTGCGGCGTTTGCTAAAAACCAGGTCCCCATCATTAAAGATGAAAGTCTTAATGGAGCTAATTTTGAAACCATTGATAAACCAATTGGCGATAAACATAATTCACCCATTGTGTGGATTACATATAATGCTACCAGCCACCACATACTTACTTTTTCTGAAATACCAAGTCCTTTCACTGCGATAGCAATAATTACAAAACCCAATGAAACCAGCACTAAACCTAATGCCATTTTCATAGGCGAAGAAGGTTCCGCTTTTCTTTTGTATAAATAAGCCCAGATTAAAGTAAATATCGGAGCCAGCACAATAACTGCAAGTGGATTGATAGATTGGAAATAAGAAGCCGGAATTTCGTTTCCAAAAAAGTTTCTGTCCGTTTGTCTATCTGCAAACAAGGTAAGTGAAGCACCAGCCTGCTCAAAAGCACCCCAGAAGAATATTACAAAAAAGGCTAGTATGAAAATTACAATAATCCGGTTTCGTTCTTCTTTTGTTAAACTTTTATCCGTTAAAATAATTATTGGCATAATTACCATCGCTCCATAAATAACATAGCCAATAATATCGGTATCGTTATTAAAAAGTTGCTTAAAGTTCAACATAAAAAATACAATACCGATAGAACCAATAATAAGAAGAATGTTTTTCAGATCGAGCTTTTTCACAGGAAGCCCTATTTCTTTTCCATCTTCAGATACAAGGTATTTTTTTTGGTATAAAACGAAACATACAAGACCAATTAACATACCAATACAAGCAGCAAGAAATCCCCATTTAAAATCCATACTACCACAAACCAATGGAGAAAAGAATGCACCAAGATTGATACCCATATAGAAAATAGTAAAGGCACTATCTATCCGGCGGTCACCAACAGGATAAAGTTGTCCTACCATGGTAGAGATATTTGGTTTGAAAAACCCGTTACCAATAATTAACGAAGTAAGTCCCATCCACATAAACGTAACACCCTCTGTACCTGCGGAGGCACTCAAGAACATAAAAAACTGTCCAATGGCCATTAAAAACCCACCAATAACAATACTTCTTCTGTTGCCCAGAAAACGGTCGCATAAATAACCGCCAAGTAAGGGAGTTAAATATACCAGGCCGGTATAGCTGCCATAAATATTTGAAGCGTCTGAGTCGCTCATTAAAAGAACCTTCGTCATAAACAAAATGAAAATGGCTCTCATTCCGTAATAACTAAATCGTTCCCACATTTCTGTAAAGAATAAAAAGTACAAACCTTTGGGGTGGCCTTTTTTAACGGTAACTTCCGACATAGTGAATTTTTTAAATTTTAATTAATCAGAATCCTTAATCGTTAGAAGCAACCAAAATACATAAATTTAATCACCCGCAAATTTTTTCGGATTATCTTTAGCCGACGTACCCGATATTCGCAACACCTTAAAATCCAGCAATTAACTGAACTATGCGTATCCTTTTATTAGGCTCAGGCGGCAGAGAACATGCACTTGCGCTAAAAATTTCTCAAAGTCCTCTTTGCGAAAACCTTTTTATTGCTCCCGGAAATGCCGGCACCGCTCAATGTGGCACCAACCTGCAGTTTGGTATCAATGACTTTGATGCCATTAAAAAAGCTTGTATTGATAAAAAAATTGACCTCGTAATAGTTGGTCCAGAAGAACCCTTAGTAAAAGGGATTACGGATTTTTTGATCAATGACCCGGCGTTAAAAGACCTGGATGTAATTGGGCCAGATAAAACAGGAGCACAGTTAGAAGGCAGCAAGGCTTTTGCAAAAGCTTTCATGATGCGACATAATATTCCTACCGCAGCATACAAAGAATTTACTTTAGAAAATTACCATGAAGGAGTAGATTATTTGAAACAGCATGAATTACCGATTGTAATGAAAGCGGATGGTTTGGCTGCTGGCAAAGGAGTAGTTATTTGTGAAAATCACCTGGAAGCAGTTGCTGAATTTGAATTAATGATACAACGGGCAAAATTTGGTGACGCAGGAAAGAGAGTAGTGGTTGAACAATTTTTGCAAGGCGTAGAAATGTCAGTTTTTGTGTTGATGGACGGAAAAAATTATGTGATACTGCCGGAAGCGAAGGATTATAAAAGAATAGGAGAAAAAGATACCGGCCCCAATACCGGTGGGATGGGAGCAGTAAGCCCCGTTCCCTTTGCAACACCCGAATTAATGAAAAAAATTGAAGAGAAAGTTATTAAACCCACAGTTGAAGGATTGAAGAAGGAAGGGTTGGAATACCGCGGCTTTATCTTTTTTGGATTCATGATAGTTGGTGATGAACCATATATGATTGAGTACAATTGTCGCATGGGCGATCCGGAAACGGAAGTAGTGATACCACGATTAAAAAATGATTTGGTTGAATTGTTGGCAGCAGCCTCCAATCAGCAATTGGATAAAGTGAAGATTGAAACTGATCCCAGAACAGTGTGCACCGTAGTAGCTGTAAGCGGAGGCTATCCCGGTGATTATAAAAAAGGCTTTGAAATTTCGGGGCTGAATGACATCAATCCTGCTGATAGTATTTTATTTCACATGGGAACTACTACTGCAAATGACAAAGTGGTAACCAATGGTGGCAGGGTTTTTTGTATCACTTCTTATGGCCTTTCCATTTTTGATGCGGTAGAAATTTCAAAAGACGAAATGCAAAAAGTATCTTTTACCGGTATGGAGTATCGCAGTGATATTGGGTATGAGTTTGAATAAGTATTATTTAGTAAGGTTACCTTTGCACAAATAATTTCTATGGCTAGCGAGGTTAATTATCACGACTATTTGCAATTAGAGAAAATTCTAAATGCACAGCTACCAGAAAGTGACAAGTTGAATATGCCGGCCCATGATGAAATGCTTTTCATTGTTATCCACCAGGCCTATGAACTTTGGTTTAAGCAATTACATTACGAAGCAGATTCTATCGTTGCCATCATGAGCAAACCGGCATTAAATGATAATTCGCCGGAATTGCAAACAGTGGTGCATCGTATCAGCCGTATGGTAACCATTTTAAGAGTATTGGTTCACCAGATCGACATAATGGAAACGATGACGCCAATGGATTTTCTAGATTTCCGGGATATGCTTCGTCCGGCATCTGGTTTTCAGAGCTGGCAGTTTAAAGAACTGGAAGCAAAGCTGGGGTTGAAGTTTGAAGCCAGGCATGGTAAAGAATATTATACTGCACAACTTTGCCCGGCACATGTTGATATAATCAAGCAAGCAGAAAGCAGTCAATCATTATTACAGCTCGTAAATAGCTGGCTGGAAAGAATGCCATTTTTAAAAGAAGGTGCTGACGAAACTTTCTGGAATAATTATAAAGAAAGTTATCGTTCCAGTTTGGCAGAAGCAGAAAAAAATAATTTGTCGGGTTTTGATGGAATTTTTGTGAATGGTGATGCGGCTCAAAATAATACACTTTCACCTTCCGCATGCAGAGCAGCATTGTTCATCATGTTATATCGTGGATATCCATTGTTGCAATTACCATTTCAATTGCTAAATGGATTATTAGAGATTGATGAACAACTTAGCTCATGGCGTTACCGCCACATGAATATGGTGCATCGTATGATTGGTACAAGAATAGGAACGGGAGGCAGTACCGGCAAAGATTATTTGAAAGCTGCTGCAGATAAGCATTATATCTTCAGGGAAATTGCGCAGTTAAATAGTTTTTTAATTGAAAGAAGAAAATTGCCTGCGCTGAATCAGGAAACTGAAAAAAAATTGGGGTTTGTTTCATAAAAATTGAGGATCGTATTTATTACGACCCTCATTACCTGATTAAAAAGAAGATATATATTAGAAGGTGTAACGGACTCCAAGACCACCCCAGCTACCTACAAACCCACGGTTATCTCCAAACTCAAATGAAGGTTGCCAGTCAAGCGACATATTAATAGGGGCGCCTTTAAATTTATAATCTAATCCAAGTACACCATCAAGACCAATAAAAGCACCATCCCCATATTTTGTATTGTAAAAACCTACGTGGGCACCAGGTCCAATATACCATTGCAAACCAGTAGCACCAGAGATAGGTCCATGTATTTCATATAAGCCAGTAATTCTTGTGCCTCTGTTCCAGAAATAACCAATAAGCTCTAATGCATTATTGCCATTTACAAAATGTTTGAAGGAGATACCGCCCCCGTCCCAAACTTTTACACCTAATGCAGTTTTGTAACCAGAGCTTTGTGCTTGTGATGTGATACAAATAACAGATAAACTAAATACAAGTAAGAATAACTTTCTCATCGAATTGATTTTAGTGGATTAAATATTAGTTGTTATAGTTTTCCCATTTTCGTGCCAAAATGAGAATACTTCCAAGGAAATAGGTTAAATCAGGTGTTTTCTGGTGGGTATCAATGAAAAATAAATAATGGTGAGTAATGCGATAATAGCAGGAATAATAAACGTATAGAAACTTCCCCAGTTCATCCATATTGCACCAGCAATAATACTGGCCCATAATGCGCAAATGCTTTCACAGGAAGTATAAAGTCCAATAGCCGTAGCTGTATTTTGTTGATGTGATAAATTAGTAACCCAGGCTTTTATTACTCCCTCCGTGGCCGCACCATAAATACCATATAAAAAAAATAAAATAAAAATTACGGGAATAGATGGATTGAAAGCAAAGCCAGCATATACAATGGCAAATATTGAAAATCCCATAATAATCACAGAACGGTAATTTGATTTGTCGGCTAATGCGCCTAAGGGATATGACATGGCTGCATACACGAGATTGTAAAAAACATAGGCTGCGATAGTTATCGTATCAGCATTAAATGTAGTGCCAAATAAAATGAGCACTTCTTTTCCAATTGTTTCTTTAGTGATCAGCAATAAAAAAATATCAGAGCTGTTAAACAATGCGAAAAAGGATAACCCTGCCACCACTTTTCTATACTCAGGTGTCGCCACTTTCCAGTATTTGAAAAACGAAAAAAAGTTACCTTTTTCTAAAGTAGATGAGGGTTGTTTTTTTTCTTTCAGGAGAAAAATAAATAGTATAGAAAGAATACCCGGAATAAAAGCGAGATAAAAAAGTGTTTTATATTGTCCCGGACAAAAAAATAAAAATACTAAAGCAAGTAAAGGTCCTATTGCTGCACCAACAGTATCAAGGCTGCGATGAAATCCAAACACCCTTGCTTTAGTTTCTGTAGTTGCTTCTTGTGATAGCAAAGCATCTCTTGCAGCAGTGCGAACACCTTTCCCTAACCGGTCAACAGTTCGGACAAAAAAAATCCAGAGTGGGTAAGTAAATGTTGCAATCAAAGGTTTTGAAATAGTACTAAGCAAGTAGCCAAGTTTTACAAACGGTAATCGCAACCCTTTTTCATCGCTTAATTTTCCAAAATAACCTTTGCTAATACCTGCTGTAAAATTTACTACACCTTCTAACACTCCAATCATAAAAACACTAAAACCAATTTCTTTTAAATAAACCGGAATAACAGGATATAACATTTCACTTGCAATATCTGCCAGCAAACTAACTACTGACAAAATCAAAACAGTTTTTGTAATGATTCGCATAGAGTGAAGTTAAAAGAAAAGAAAGTACTTGATTTACTAAAAAATTGCCAACAATGCAATGATAACTGTTCTTTTAACTGCAATTTCTCAGAATCGGAGATTTAAAAAAAATCCTTATCTGGCAAGGTTTTGCCTTGATAATTCAAATTATTTCCTCCACCTTTGCTTTCATTAAATCCGATATAAATTAATGGGACTTTTTAGCTTCTTTACACAAGAAATAGCCATCGACCTGGGTACTGCAAATACCCTCATCATACACAACGACGAAGTAGTAGTAAATGAACCAAGCATTGTTGCCTTAAATCGTAACAACCCGAAAGAGGTGTTAGCGGTTGGCAAGAAAGCACTGATGATGCATGAGAAAACGCATGAGAGTATACGTACTGTTCGTCCGCTGAAAGACGGTGTGATAGCCGATTTCAACGCTGCTGAGCTAATGATAAGAGAACTTATCAAGCTGGTAAATCCTAAGAAAAGACTTTTTCCACCTAGCTGGAGAATGATGATTTGCATTCCATCTTCCATTACCGAAGTAGAAAAGAGAGCAGTTAGAGATAGCGCAGAGCAGGCGGGTGCCAAAGAAGTGTACCTGCTGCATGAACCAATGGCAGCAGCACTGGGTATTGGTATTGATGTGGAAGAACCCGTAGGAAACATGATTATTGATATTGGAGGCGGAACTACTGGCATTACTGTGATTGCACTGGCTGGTATAGTTTGCGACCAATCAATCCGTATTGCGGGAGATGAGTTTACGGCTGATATTATGGAGGCACTTCGTCGTTATCATAGTTTGCTGATTGGCGAACGTACTGCCGAGCAGATCAAAATACAGGTTGGCGCTGCTATGAAAGAAATTGATAACCCACCAGACGATTTTGCAGTAAATGGCCGTGACCTTGTAACTGGTATTCCCAAGCAAATAATGGTGAGTTACCAGGAAATTGCAGAAGCACTTGATAAAAGCATTTTTAAAATTGAAGAAGCCATCCTGAAAGCTTTGGAACAAACACCACCGGAACTGGCGGCTGATATTTATCGCCGTGGGTTATACATTACTGGGGGTGGAGCATTGCTGAGAGGACTTGATAAAAGATTGGCCAATAAGATCAAACTGCCAGTACACATTGCCGACGACCCACTGAAAAGTGTGGTAAGAGGAACCGGCATCGCTCTGAAGCACTACGACAGGTATCCATTTGTAATGAGATAATACATCTAAGAGTTTCCAGTTGCGAGTTTCGAGCCCTTGACTTCTCGCAGCTCGCAGCTCGTAGCTCAAAGCTTTTCTTTTAATGCGTAACGTATTCCTTTTTGTCCGCCGTTATTTTACATTCTTCACTTTTTTGCTGTTGCAGATTGTGGCACTTTGGTTTTTGTACAGTTATAATAAATTTCACCGGGCAAAATTTTTAGGGGTGGCGAATGAGATGACCGGCCGTATCAACTCACAATACAATAAGGTAGAGGATTATTTTACATTGAAAGAAGAAAACAGGAGAGTGCATCGTCTCAACGACTCTTTGCTAAATCTCCAGTCCCGCAACTTCATGCGCAGGGATACAGGCATGAATATTATCCAGGATTCCCTTCCTTATGATACGTTAGGAAATTACCGCCGCTACACTTCAAGACCAGCAACTGTTGTGTACAACACCATCAATGCACAAAAAAATTATATGCAGCTCAACCGAGGTTCAGCGCAAGGAGTAGGCGATAATATGGCCGTTATTGGTTCCGATGGAAGTGTGGTAGGAAAAGTAGTAAATGTAAGTCCCAATTTTTCACAGGTAATGAGCCTGTTGCATGTGCAGAGTACTGTTAGTGCCTCCCTTAAAAAAACCGGCGAAATAGGTACGGTAGAGTGGGATGGGAAAGACCCGCAATTCTTAACATTGAAGCGAATTCCCAAAACTGTAGATATTAAGCTTGGCGACACAGTGCTTACCAGTAAAGTATCTTTCAACTTTCCTCCAGGATATATTGTAGGAACTATTGCAGATAAAAAATTAGATGCGGCCACGGGTATGTATGTGCTTAAATTAAAAACGGCTGCTAACTTTTACAACCTGCAACAAGTACATGTGATCATGAACCTGGAATATGATGAGCAGGTAAAACTGAATCAGGATACTAAAAAGAAAATTGAAGACCCTAAAAAAACCGTTAAGTGAGCGACTTAGTAAGAAACATATTACGGTTCGCCCTATTCATTTTGGTGCAGGTGTATATCTTAAATAAGATTCCGCATTTGCACCGTTACATCACTCCATATATATATTATTTATTTATTCTTTGGTTGCCGTTTTCAGTTTCCCGCCAATGGTTATTGATAATTGGTTTCTTTACTGGGTTGGTACTCGATTATTTTACGATGACTCCCGGTTTGCATGCTGCGGCTTGTTTGCTGATAGCTTATGTGCGGCCCTTCGTTATCAATATTCTTACACCAAAAGATACTTCTGATTTCAATTACAGGGAGCCATCTCCTAAGGCTATGCAATGGACACCTTATGCAGTATATGTTTTCATTCTTACGGTATTGCATCATGGCTATATGGTGTTTCTTCAGTGGTTGGATGTGGGGAATTTCCTTGACTTTGTAATAAAAGTAATTTCTACTACTGCTATTAGCATGCTGTTAATCTTTACCGCAGAATTGCTTTTCCCAAGAAAGTTGAAATTTCGAACAAATACGGCGTAGTTTTTTTAGCTATGGATTACACAGATTAATTCACTTACAATTTTAGTACTTCAATCCGTGTAATCCGGGGTTCATATATTTCTTCTTTGCTAAAATTAGCGGCAAACCAAAATTTATATTTTTTATTACCAAATAGATTTGGAAACCGCCTCAGGTAATTCGTACTTTGTATTTCATTATTATTTCTTCACCCTGCATATAATAACTCGTACTTCGTACTTCACTCCATGTCTGTGTTCAACCAATCAAGAAGCCGTATAATCCGCCTTATTTTTCTTGTTGCGTTTGCAGTAATTATCGTGCAATTATTTTACCTGCAGGTAATAGAAGGTAAGTACAGGCAGCTGGCAATGGACAATGCTGTTTTTCAAAAGATCATTTATCCGGAGAGAGGTATCATATATGATAGAAAGGGCAAAGCCATTTTAAATAATACACTCATTTTTGATTTGCTGGTAACACCAGCAGAAGTGAAAAATATTGATACGCTGGAATTTTGCAGGTTGATGAAGATGGATATTGCTGAATTCAAAAAAAGAATTCTCGAAGCCCGTATTAAAAACACTTCTGTACGGCCATCAATATTTGAAGATTTACTTACTCCCGAACAACAAGCCCGGTTTGAAGAAAACAGCTGGCAGTTTCCCGGCTTTGCAATGGTAGAGAGACCCGTAAGATCGTATCCATTTAATGCGGCTGCACATATTCTTGGTTATATCAGCGAAGTAAATCCCAAACAAATAGAAGCTTCCGGAAATTTTTACCGGATGGGTGATTATAAAGGTCAAAACGGATTGGAATCGTATTATGAAAATGTGTTGATGGGTCAGCGAGGTGTGCAGTATCTTATTAAGGATAATAAAAACAGGTTAGTTGGCCAGTATGAAAAAGGAGCATTTGATACTGCAGCTATAGCAGGTCGTGGGTTAAAAACATATATAGATATTGAACTGCAACAACTGGCGGAAAAATTAATGACCAATAAAGTTGGTGGTCTTGTTGCTATCGACCCCAAAACAGGTGGTATTCTTGCAATGGTGTCGGGTCCAAACTTTAATCCAAACGATTTAACAGGCCCGGATAAAAGTAAAAACTACAGCAAGATGGTGCTTGATGTTACTGGTCCAATGTTGAACAGAGCTATTGGTGGTAAGTATGAGCCTGGTTCCACATTTAAGCCACTCGGCGCCTTAATTGCATTGGATGAAGGATTGATAACGCCTGCCTATGGATTTCCATGTGGAGGCCGTTATACATTATGCGGGCATGGTAAACCTGCTTGCACACATGCTGGTGGCGGACATGCTGCCAATCTTCGCAATGCAATTGCTTACTCCTGCAACTCTTATTTCACACACTTGTATAGAATGGCAGCGGATAATCCAAAGTATAAAAATGTGAGAGATGGTTATATGAAGTGGAGGGAATACATGAACTTGTTTGGACTTGGAGTAAGGCTTGGTATTGACTTGCCAAATGAAAGTGCTGGTGGTGTTCCTGATACTTCTGTTTATGATAAAGAAAATGCAGGTCGATGGACATCCTGTACCAATCTTACTCTGGGTATCGGCCAGGACAAAATGCAAACTACGCCTTTACAAATGGCAAATGCCATGGCCATAATAGCAAACAGAGGATATTATTATTCACCTCATTTTGTTCGGCAGATTGAAGATGAAACGGCTGATGATACCACCTGGATGAATAAGTTTAGAACTAAGCATGATGTGCTTACACATATTACTGATACCGCTTTTACTGCTGTTATAGAAGGCATGAATGATGTGGTGAAATTTGGAACAGCAAGAGTAGCACAGATACCGGGTATTGATGTTTGTGCAAAAACAGGTACTGCAGAAACTTATACTGTATTGGATAATCGGAGAATTAAATTACCCAACAACTCCATGTTTGTGGCCTTTGCACCAAAAGATAATCCGAAAATTGCCATTGCTGTTTTTGTGCAAAATGCAGGCTTCGGAGCCACTTGGGGCGGCCCCATTACCAGGATATTGATTGAAAAATATTTGAACGATACAATTCAGAAAAAAAGCGAGGCAGATGTAGAACGTATTTCAAAAGCGAACCTGATGCCAGCTTATTTTAAACGGCTGCAATACAAAACAGATTCGGTAAGAGCTATGGAATGGTTCCAAAAAACAAAAGACAGTTCTTACCTCGAAAGATTTACCATGGAAGAAATAGAACCTGTTTCACCAATAAAAAGAGAAACACCAACTGGTTCACAAAAAGAGAATAAGAAAGCCGTTGCTATGTTGCCGGATGAAAAATATTTTCGCAAACCCCGCACTGTAAAAATTGCATGAGTCAGCGTAACCCTGCTATATCAAAAGGAATAGACTGGAGTCTCGTTTGGATTTACCTGCTACTTGTAACAATAGGGTTGACGGCTATTTTTGCTGCAACTTATAAAGAAGGTGAGCCATTAGTTAGAAGCTTCCTCGCTTTTAAAACAGATTACAGCAAACAGTTTTATTTTTTTGGTATAGGAGCGGTGCTTGCGTTGTTTATCCTGTTAACGGATAGTAAGTTTTTTTCTGCTACTGCCAATCTTGGTTATGCACTGGGTATTTTTATGCTTTTACTGGTATTTCCCTTTCACTCTAATATAAAAGGAACTGAATCTATTATTAAATTCGGGTCATTCAATTTTCAACCGGCAGAATTTTGTAAAATTTTTGTCGCACTGGCATTGGCAAAATATCTATCAAGACCAGAAACAGATTTTACCAAAGTCCGTTCACAATTGATAGCTGCCGGAATAGCTCTTTTCCCGGCAGCACTTACCTTATTGCAAAGTGAAACAGGCCTGGCTCTCGTTTTTTTCTCCTTTTTTCTTGTAATGTACAGGGAAGGGCTTCCTTCAATTATTCTGTTAATTGGTTTTGCCATTGCAGCATTAATTGTTGCTTCCATTGTGGTGGAGCCAAATACATTGGCTATTGCCTTAACAGCCATCGCTGCATTTATCGTTTATATTTTTAGAAGACAGATTAAAAGAGACAGGGGAATTTTTATAACCATCGTTTTTATATGGGCTCTCTGCGTAGGCATTCAGCGATTTGCTGTTCCTTTCATTTTTAAAAATGTATTACAACGTCACCAGGTAGAACGTATTTATGATTTATTTGGAAAGGATAACCCGTACGTAGAACAAGGGCAAGGAGAAACAATGACGGCCGCAGAATTAAAAAAGAAAAAAGAGAGTGGCAGCAGCTATAATGTTCGTCAGTCAAAAATTGCAATTGGAAGTGGAAGAGTTTGGGGCAAAGGCATTTTAAATGCCACACAAACCCGATATGATTTTGTACCTGAGCAGCGAACGGATTTTATTTTCTGTACTGTGGGTGAAGGTTTCGGTTTTGCGGGCAGTATTGTATTGCTTGGCTTATATCTCATTCTGCTTTTCCGGATCGTTACCATTGCCGAACGACAGCGAAGCACTTTTAGCCGATGCTATGCCTATGGGGTAGCGGCAGTATTCTTTTTTCACATAGCTATTAATGTGGCAATGACGGTTGGATTGGCTCCTGTAATTGGTATTCCACTTCCATTTATCAGTTATGGCGGAACTTCTTTACTCACTTTCACCATTATGCTTTTTATTTTGATACGATTAGATGCTGATAGGCAAATGGTGTTGAGGTAGGCCTCCCCAAACCTCCCGCCATTCGGACGGAACAGGCTCTCCGAAGGAGGGGCTTATAAACCCTAAATTTGCAGGTACATCTAAGTCAGAAAGTAATATGCGAATTATCCCACTCTCCGAAGGCACATTCACTATTGATAAAACAAAGCTGTTTGTTCCGTTTGATGAAACGACGGACAATATACAATCAAGGCCAGTTGGAAGTTTGCTGGTAGAAATTCAGCCTTTTGTTGTAGTAACCTCAAAAGATATTTTATTGTTGGATGCCGGACTTGGGTTTGAAAAGAATGGGACATTACAGTTGCACCAAAATCTGATGAGTGCGGGCATAAATCCTTCGGAAGTAACAAAAGTATTGATGAGTCATTTGCATAAAGACCATGCAGGTGGGGTAGGAGTAGAAAGAGAGGGACTCGGAGGAAGACTTTCATTACCCAATGCCACTTATTATGTGCAACAAACTGAGTTGGCATTTGCATTTGAAAAAGGATTTCCTTCCTACATGCCAGACGAATTAGTTTGCCTTCAAAATTCAGAACAGGTAACATTGCTGGATGGAAAGGGAATATTAGATGATTATATTCACTATGAAATAACTGGTGCCCACTCGCCACAGCACCAGGTGTTCTGGATAAAAGAAAATGACGAAACGGTTTTTTTTGGAGCTGATGATGCCCCGCAATTACAACAAATGAAACATCGCTTTGCGGCTAAGTATGATTATGATGGTAAAAAAGCAATGGAGCTACGGCAAGAGTGGTGGAAAAAAGGCGAAGAAGAAAAATGGACCTTTCTTTTTTATCATGATGTAAAAAACCCTGTTTGGAAATTCCCTTAAAATAGTAGAGGCCAATCTAAATAGAATCAGCCTTTGCTAACCTATGAACACCACCTCGTTTTAACAAGGTGAACTATAATAATGCTTTATTTCTCCTTGTGCCACCCTGCCGGTTCTGGAGCCTCTCTTTTTTGATGTCTTTTAATTCTTGTATAAAGATTTCTTGGTGCCGATAGATCTCGTTGCTTCTTTTTTCGCCGATAATATCTTTAAACTCGCCTCTGTAACGAAGTCGCAGCTCCACAATTTTTTGCTGAAGTATTAACCTGTCGGTCTTATTTTCTCTTAAGGTAGTTCTCCATTCTTTGAAGTAGCGGATAAAAATGGGAGTAAATAGTTCAGCTTCATTCTTTGTTAACCGCATACGTTGCTGGATGTATTGTCTCATCTTGTCACGGATTTTATCATCGTCGTTATCTTCCTGTGCCATAGTTATGGAGACAAAAGGGAATAAGAAAATTATTATGAGTAACAGTTTTTTCATTTTTCAGTAATTAATTCAAAATAGTTTCATCAGCACTTGCATCATCCAATACTTCAGTATCATTTAAAAAATTCTGAATTTCTGAGTCAGGAATATCTTTTACTAATTCTTTTATTTGTTTGTTTTTATCGGCAGTAGCAACAGCGTTTTCAACAGACTTGTCTTCATCTACCAATTGAATAAATTGGTCTAGTTTGTCAGTGCTTACTTTTTTAATACTTTTCTTCACCCAGGCATGAGAGTTTGTAGTTGGGTCAATATTATTGTTGTTGGTAATTAATAACCCCGCCATCGCTATCACACCTACTACAACCGCTGCTGCTGCATAACGGAACCATTTTCTGCTAGTAATTGAAACAATTTTTACTTCTGGTTTAGCAGGTGATTGTATAGTATTTTCAAAATAATCTTTCGGCACACTAAAAGGCATTTCTTTTTTCAAACCACTTAATAACGGTGAAATGCTTTCCAATTCTTCTTTTGCTGATAGTTGATTGTTTTCTTGTATTACACCCAACATTTTTTCAGGCAGCCCTTCAAAATATCCTTGCGGTACTCTGTAAGGCATAGATTTGGAAAGATTAGCTAGCGTAGGAGATATCAGATTCAACTCATCAAAGTCGTTTTGCGTCTCTAAAGCTTTTATCCTGTTAAGCACCTGCTCCGCTAATCTTTCAAAATATCCCGCTGGAACAGCGTAAGTGTTTTGAGGAACAGTAGTTGTTAGCATGCTTTGCAGCTCCTGTAATTCTTGTAATATGTTGTCTCTTGTGTTCATTTTAATGCCTAACTAAGATGGGTTTAGCCCTCTAAAGTTTAATGATTTAGCATATAATCCTCAATTTTTTTGACAGCATGATGATAACTGGCTTTTAATGCCCCCTCACTGGTTTCCAGCACACGACTCATTTCCTCGTATGGCATTTCATCGTAATATCGCAATCCAAACACTACCCGTTGTTTATCAGGAAGTTGTTGTATAGCTAATTGCAATTTCCACTCCAATTTATTGGGGTCAAAATGCTGATCCGCCTTTATTTTATTACTCAAACCACTTTCCACATCACTAAAACTTACCGCACTTTTCTTTTTCTGCTGTTCCAGAAAGGTGAGGCATTCATTGGTAGCAATTCTGTAAAGCCAGGTATATAATTGACTGTCTTCCCGAAAATTTTGCAGCCCATTCCACACCCGTATCAATACATTTTGAAGTACATCATTCGCATCATCATGGTCAACCACCATTCTTCTGATATGCCAATAAAGCTTTTCCTGATATTTTTTAATGAGGCTTGTATAGGCTTTTTCCTTCGTATCGGGGTTACGAAATTGAACGAGCAACTCACTATCACTTGTTATAGTCAGGGACATTAATGCCGGGGTTTGGTTCGGTTAGAATGTAGCGAAGCCCAATTGTTTAAAATAATTTTCAATTCTTAAAAATAAAAAAGCAGGTTCAATAATAGAAGAACCTGCTCAAATACTTTAAAACAATCTATTAACCCTTGTTTTTTCTTGCTATTACTTTTTCCGCTGCCGCTACAATATCCGGAATATCTAAACCATATTTTTTCAGCAATTCAGTTGGCTTACCACTTTCTCCAAACGTATCTTTTGTACCAACATATTCGATGGGCACCGGGAAGTTTTTAGCAGCACATTGTGCAATTGCATCTCCCAATCCGCCAATGATATTGTGCTCTTCGGCGGTTACTACACATTTAGTTTTACGAATTGATTGAAGTACCGCTTCCTCATCCAAAGGCTTAATAGTGTGAATGTTTATCACTTCCACACTAATTCCTTTTTCCTGTAAAATAATACCAGCCTGGATAGCATTCCATACCAAATGGCCACAGGCAAAAATGGATACATCTGTTCCTTCAGAAAACTGTTGTGCTTTACCAATTTCAAATGGTCTGTCGGAAGTAAATATTGGCCAAACCGGGCGACCAAATCGCAGATAAACCGGTCCTTCAAATTCTGCTATAGCTTCCGTGGCAGCTTTTGTTTGTGCATAATCGCAGGGTACTATAACTGTCATCCCTGGTAGCATTTTCATCAAACCTATATCTTCTAAAATTTGGTGAGTGGCACCATCTTCTCCCAATGTTAGTCCGGCATGTGATGCACAAATTTTTACATTTTTACCGCTGTAAGCAACAGATTGACGAATCTGGTCATACACCCTCCCGGTAGAAAAATTGGCAAAAGTAGTAGTGAAAGGAATTTTTCCACCGATAGTCAAACCAGCAGCAATGCCAATCATATTCGCTTCTGCAATTCCTACTTGTATAAAACGTTCTGGAAACTCTTTCATAAACTGGTTCAGCTTCAATGAGCCAGCCAGGTCGGCTGTAAGAGCCACTATATTTGCGTTTTTGCGGGCCGCTTCCACAATGCCATCGCCAAAGCCACTACGGGTATCTTTATTTCCTGTTGATTGAATTTCCTTTAGCATGCCTTATTGTTTAAGTGCGGCAAATGTAAGCTAAGAGGATAAAAGAGGCAAATGAGAAAAAGAGGTTTCACGCAGAGGTCGCTGAGTCCAGAGAGAAAGGAATTAATTATTCGACCAACTATATTGCTACTAGCAGCCCAGTTGCGTCGCACCCTTCATCGTTCTGTCCGCTACTCACTATTATCGAACACCCAAATAAAATGTAAAATTCTGAGTGTTCGGGTTTCAACTCCCGACTAAAGACTTACGACTCCCTACTCTTAATTCAACTCGCCATACTGGCTTCCAAAAACAGTTTCATCAGCTTTCAGTCTTTGTTCCCATTTCCAGGCGGTGGCCATAATATCTTCCAGCGAAAATATTGGATTCCATCCTAGGGCTTGTTTGGCGAGATTGTTATTCGCATACGTTGCTATTACATCACCCGGTCTTCTGGGGCCAATTTCATAATTCAATTTAACGTCACTTACTTTTTCAAACGCTTTAATTGCTTCTAAAACGGAAATCCCATTTCCACTGCCGAGATTAAAAACTTCGCATTGGCTACTATTTTTCAGATCTTCCAAATATTGAAGTGATAGGGTGTGAGCATTGGCTAAATCGCAAACATGAATATAGTCTCTTATGCAAGACCCATCCCTGGTATCATAATCGCTTCCATGCACCGTCATTTTTGTTAAACGGCCAATAGCGGTTTGCGTAATTGCAGGAACAAGATTTTGAGGTTTGCCTAATGGCATTTCTCCAATGATGGAGGAAGGATGTGCTCCGGCAGGATTAAAATAGCGTAATAAAATACATTGCGTATCTGAGCTTTTTGCAAACTCACTGATGATCTGCTCACTCATTTGCTTGGTATAACCATAAGGAGATTCTGCAGTTTTTAAAGGGGTGTTTTCAGTAACGGGTACTTCATCCGGGTTGCCATAGACGGTACAAGAGGATGAGAAAACAAAATGCGGGGTATGAAATTCCTGCACACATTTAAGCAGGTTAATCAAGGAAGTAAGATTGTTTTCAAAATAAAGTAATGGATTTTCTACTGATTCACCGACGGCTTTATACGCTGCAAAATGTATTACTCCACTTATATCTTCGTTCTCCTGGAAAATAGCAAACGTATCATCAAAATTGCAGAGGTCTACTTTGTAGGTTTTTATCTTTTTACCGGTTATTTGTTCAACACCTTTTAATATTACGGGATTTGAACGGGAGTTGTTATCAACCGAAATAACATCATATCCATGTTCAATTAAATCTACCAGAGTGTGTGATCCGATGTAGCCGCAGCCACCTGTTACTAATATTTTACCCATAAAAAATCCCGACAAAAGTCAGGATTTTTATTTTAATAAAGTCAATTGAATTAAAAGAGAATAGCAATATTATATATACCCGCTGCTAACAACCCGCTAATAGGAATGGTAAGTACCCATGCCCATAAAAGGCTTACTGTAACTCCCCATCTTACTGCAGACAATCTTTTAGTAGCACCAACACCCATAATAGCACCCGTAATTGTATGCGTTGTACTTACCGGAATTTTTAAAGCTTCCGTAATAAACAACGTAAGAGCACCAGCAGTTTCGGCTGCTACACCTTCAAAAGGAGTAACTTTTGTAATTTTAGTACCCATTGTTTTTACAATCTTCCAACCACCACTCATGGTTCCCAAACCAATAGCTGCATAACAGGAAATAGGCACCCAATTCGGCATTTCACTAATATTTGTAATACTTCCACCCGCAATCAAGGCGGCTGTTATAATGCCCATTACTTTTTGTGCATCATTACCACCATGCCCGATACTAAAGGCAGCAGATGAGATCAATTGTAATTTCTTAAACCATACATTGGCTTTGTGTGCATTCATGTTGCTGAGATATAATGCAAATACAGCCATTGTAACTAAAATAAACGAGAGTAGTATCCACTTAAAATTCTTTGAATACATGATTACATTCATAATGTGCGAATCGTAATCAGATTTAAGTTTAGCCGGATCGGTTTGAAGACTAACGTAAAGAAACACGGCTACAAAAATGAGTACCAGAATGGAAAATATTTTTGAGGTCCACCCCTTTTTAAAGGAACTAAGAAACCAAAGCGACATGATAAATGCCATTAACATTCCGACAATTGGAGCAATAAATATAAAGGCAGCCGTTTTAAGAATAATTGGCGAGTTTACAGCACCAAATCCACCAGCTGCAACAGCGGCACCTGCAAAACCTCCTATTAATGTGTGGGAAGAAGACGAAGGAATGCCTAACCACCATGTCAATAAATTCCAGGCAATAGCAGCTATTAGGCCTGAAAAAATAACTACCATCATATTGGGGCCAACCCAGTCTGGCTTAACAGTCTTAGCTACTGTATCGGCAACCCCATGATCTTTAAAAATGAAAAAGGCAACTGAATTAAATAAGGCTGCCCATAATACAGCCTGGAAAGGAGTAAGCACTTTGGTAGATACAATAGTGGCTATGGAGTTAGCTGCATCGTGAAAGCCATTGATATAATCAAATATCAGGGCTAATGCTATAATTACTATTAGAAAAGTTGTCATAAGAAGTCAGTTAGAAAATGTGTGAATGTGAAAATTTAATACAGTTTTCGAAAACTAACATTTGCACATTGACAATTATTAAGCGTATTTAATAATTATAGATTCTATCACATTGCTTGCATCTTCGCATTTATCGGTAACAATTTCCATTACCTGGTAAATCTCCCTTTTCTTAATCACTTCTTTTGCATCTGGCTCTGTAGCAAATAATTTTTCGATACTGAAATCAAACACATCGTCTGCCTGGTTTTCAATACTGTTTATTTTTACCAACGCTTCTGTAATGTTCCGCATATTTTTCATGTCACGAAGCTCAGTTACGGCAATTTTTACCTGCTGCGCACCCTGCTCAATCAGTTCCGCAAATTTTTGCATGCCGGTGTCATTGGGGTTAACCCGATAGAAGTTTATTTTTTTAGCAGCGGCATATATATAGTCTGCTATATCATCGAGTGATGTAGCGAGATAATGAATATCTTCTCTATCAAAAGGTGTTATAAAGTTTCTGCCCAGTTCTGTAAAAATATTATGTGTCAATTCATCATTAGCATGTTCGAGATCTTCAACTTGTAATATTAATGCACCTCTTTTATCGAAATCAGGTTCGGCCACAATATCCCGCAGGATAGAGCCCATTTTAGCAGCATTATCTGCTACCTTCTCAAATAATTCATAAAAAATTTTGTTCTTCGGCATGAAGATTTTCAAAAACGATTGTAGTGCCATAGTTCGTAGTTTTTAATATCGGCTGAGGCCGAATGATTTGCGAAAATACCGGGTAGAATTAATGATGGGTGTTAAGGGTAGGGAGAATTAATGATTTGTTAATATAGAAATAAAATTAGGGTAATGATTCAATAACAAAGACTTTATATTGCAGCAATTTTAAACACAAGTCATGTTTTGGCCTAACAGAATAGTGGTAACAACATATTTAACTGGTTTTTTCCTTCTTTTCTCCCTTATTAGTACGGGTCAGTATAACCCCGATAATGGCTTTATGGATGCACATTTTGGCAAGCCTATTACCTTTTCATCCCGGGATAGTACTTTTTCTTTGGGCATAGGGGGCCGAATACAAAGCATGGCAGAATCCCGGTACGACTTAAAAACGAAGAATAGTACTGTTGATTTCTATATTCGGCGCCTCCGTCTCAATTTTGCAGGTAACGCCATTAGCCAGAAATTTACCTATCGGATTCAGCTTTCTTTTTCTCAACGAGATATTTCGCCAGATAATTCTGCTGTGCAAAACAACCTGTTTTTAAGAGATGCTATGTTGTATTACTCTCCCAATAAAAGCTGGCGATTGGGATTCGGACAAACAAAACTACCCGGTAACCGGCAGCGGCAAACATCTTCCGGAAATCTGCAGTTTGCAGACCGTTCTAATACCAATGGACTTTTTACTCTGGACCGGGACAAAGGCTTTTGGGTAACTAACACCATTTACTTCAAAAAGAAAGCAATATTAAGCAACACCTTTGCGCTGACTTCAGGTGAAGGGAGAATTAATTCTGATAAAACAAATGGCTTGAGTTATTCATTTCGTTCGGAGTTATTACCGTTTGGAGAGTTTAAGAATAGTGGGGATTATGTTGAGTCGGATATTTTTTTTGAAGACAAATTCAAATTATCGCTAGGGATTAGTTACAACTTTAATAATAGAACCAGCCGGGTGGCAGGCCAGCTAGGAGAATATTTATTTAATAATCAATTAGCAGACATACATTATTATGGTGCAGATATAGTGATGAAAAAGAAAGGCTGGTCCTTTACCGGTGAGATGTATATAAGAAATTCGAGGAATGGTATCAGCATAGATCCTAATAACCCAGCTAAAGCAAATTTTGTGTACAGTGGGACAGGCTTGCTCTTACAGAGCGGATATTTATTTACTAAAAAAGATGAATTTGCTGTTCGATACGGCTTTACTTCACCCGATAAAAAAATTGCTAACTACACTTCAAGGGTTAATGAGTATATGATAGCTTATTCTCATTATTTCTTCAAGCATAATCTGAAGCTGCAAACAGATGCTGGCTATTTTAAAGGCCCGGCACAAGAAGCCATACAATGGCGGTTTACGGGTATAGTTACTTTCTAGAATAAAAAGTCTTTAAACACCTTTACGTAACATCTCTGCATATTCATTTGGTAGTGGACTATCTTCAACAGCTTTTGCTGCTTTTTCTACATCATATTCAAAGCGGATAAACTCAACCTGAATTGAATCTTTATCGTTTATTGATGTATTATCGTTAATCGTAAGTATAACATAGCCACCTCTTGGATCGCCATCTTTAGGTTTACCAACAGATCCAATATTTATTGCATGTCGGAAATGATCTTTTCCTTCAGTACCAGTATTAAAAATACGGTGATACGGTTTGTGCGTATGTCCAAAACAAAGTATATCTGCATTGGCTTGCTCTAATATTCTAATCGTACTTTTTTCTTCCCGGTCTTCAAAAAGGTATTCATTAATTTTTCTTGGGCTGCCATGTACCAGTAATAAATTAAACTTATCATGGTTCAATTGAAATTCCAGATTGATATGAGATGGAAGAGTGCGGAGATATTTTCTTTCGACCGGCGTTACCAAATGATTAGTATAGGAGATAGATATTTTACCCATATCTTTTTCCGGTTCTGTTTTATAAGCACAACCACATTCATCACTCATAAGTCCGATGCCCTGATCATAATTTCCGGCAATAGTTGGTATGCCTCTTTTTCTTATTTCATTCACTACTTCATTAGGCCAGATATTATAACCTACTAAATCGCCCAGACAATAAACAGCATCCGGTTTTTGTTCATCTATACTTTTAAAACAAGCCTCCAATGCAGGAAGGTTGGCGTGGATGTCGGAGAATAAAGCAATTTTCATTTAATTTCATTTTCAAAAGTGAAAAAATTAAGTACCGTCAGGCGTTGACCTTTTGGCAACTCTTTTGATTTCCGGTCAGCCCATTTTACTATTTCATTTTTTGTAACATCATGAAAAGTTGCGGCACTCAAAGTGTGTTCTAAATGAAACTTTTCATGATCGAATACAGGTCCATTTTCTGTTTGAATAACGTAGCTTATATAGGTCATTTGCTTTTCCATAAATTTTATTTTAATGCTGGATAATATTTTCTCTTGAACCAAAAGGCAACATTTACTAATCCTATCAAAGCCGGCACTTCTACCAATGGGCCGATAACGCCGGCAAAAGCTTGTCCGCTATTGATACCAAATAGACCAATAGCAACAGCAATGGCTAATTCAAAATTGTTGCCCGCTGCAGTAAATGCAATTGATGCATTCGTTGAATAATCGGCTCCCATTTTTTTGCCAATAAAAAAACTTATTATGAACATGATGGCAAAATAGATAACTAACGGTATGGCAATTCTTACCACATCAAGCGGTATCTGTACTATCAGTTCGCCTTTCAGACTGAACATAATAACAATGGTAAAAAGCAATGCAATAAGAGTGATGGGTGAAACAAAAGGAATAAATTTATTTTGATACCATTCTTCTCCTTTCCATTTTAATAAAAAATATCTGGTTAAGAAGCCTGCCAGAAAAGGAATGCCCAGATATATCGCAACACTCTCTGCTATTTGACCGATTGAGATGTTTACTGCTGCTCCTTCAATACCAAACAAAGGTGGTAAAACTGTAACAAATACATAAGCATACACACTATACAGCAATACCTGGAAGATACTGTTCAATGCAACTAAACCTGCCGCATATTCCCTGCTACCTCCGGCCAACTCATTCCACACAATAACCATAGCAATGCATCTTGCCAATCCAATAAGAATAAGCCCCACCATATATTCGGGATAGCCCTGTAAAAAAGTAATGGCGAGCACAAACATAAGTACCGGGCCAATTATCCAGTTCAGCAATAGGGAAATACCAAGCACCTTCGTGTTTTTAAACACTTCTTTCAGTTTATTATACTTCACTTTAGTAAAAGGCGGGTACATCATCAATATCAAACCAATTGCTAAAGGGATATTGGTAGTGCCGGAAGAAAAAGAATTGATAAAAGTTGACGAGTTCGGAAGAAAATAACCAATCGCAATACCAATTGCCATGGCTAGAAAAATCCAGAGAGTTAAATATCTGTCTAAGAAACTCAACTTTTTTCTTTCAACTACGGGAGCACAGTTGTTGGCTGACATATTTCTAATTCAGTTTAAGTTATAGTTAGCAACATCCGCCCCCAGGTGTGCAGGTAGAAGCAGCTACCCCAGCCAAGTTTGTTTTTAATTTATCAGCAGGGATACCGCATTTGTCTTTAGCCAAACAATTTGTTTGCGTAGATAAAAGCACAAAATCTTTACCGTTAAAATCCAATCCATATTTTCCAATTGTCTCTCCCTGGAATTCTACTTCTATGTCGAGGTCTTCCAACAAAAGAATTTTTTCAGACAAAGCAATAATGTCCAATAATTTTTTGGGTTTTAAACGATGTTCAAAATCGTTGGCATCCCACAATTGGAAATTGGCCATTTTTTCTGTGCGAACGGTGCCGCCACAATCAATAAAATGTTTTGTCACTAACCCAATTTCAGTAACATGAAAATGTTCGGGTACAAATGAGCCATCTGGCAACTGAAAATTTACAGAGCTGGCTGTACTAAGACTTTTTTTAACGTCGGATAATTTCATTTTATTTCAATTTTTAATTTATCGTAATATGCCGATAGTTTACGGCAAAAAAAATCAACAAGATTCAGCGCATCCTTTATAGCTGTCAAATAATTGGTTAAGCCATGCCTGCGCAGCTTTCCATTCTTTTTCATCAATACAATAACAAACAGTGGTACCCTCAATAGTACCTTTTATTAAACCTGCTTCTTTCAATTCTTTTAAATGTTGTGAAACGGTGCTTTGTGATAGAGGGAGTTCATTCACGATATCACCACATACGCAGGTTTGTTTGCTGGCGAGTAACTGTAAAATAGAGACCCGGGCCGGGTGTGCCAATGCTTTGGCATATTTGGCCAGTCTGTTTTCCTTTATACTAAATTCCAATGTTTTTGTTGCTCCCATATCAATCGCAATATTACGATAATAAATTTAGTAAACTAAAAATTTTCTCTTAGTTCCTGATTAGACGCTTTATAGCGTTGCTTAACATTCCGGTAACATTGAGGTTATAATTGCTTAACCTGGGGGTAACATGGCGGTAACCTCTCCGGCACACCTTTGCCGGAAATAAACAGGTATGTACTTCAGGCTGCGATTCGTCTTTACTTTACTTCTTTCTATTGGCCTTTTTGCAATAACACAGGCACAAACAATTAAGCTTTCCGGTAAGGTAATAAATACCCGGAACGAAGCATTGCAGGGAGCTACCATTGTCATTGATGGTGCTGGCAAGCAGGTATTAGCAGACATTGAAGGTAAATTTTACATTACGCTGGAGGCGGGAAAAAAATACACACTTACTGTTTCCAACACCGGTTATCAAACTAAATCAATTTCAGATGTTGATGTGACTGCGAACCAGGAAAATTACCTGGAGATTGTCTTAGAAGATAAGTCAAACCTTGAAGGCGTTGTCATTAAAACAACTTCAAGGAAACAGGAGAACACTGCTGCTTTACTTACTTTTCAAAGAAGTAATACAGCTTTATCAAGCGGATTGGCTGCAGATTTTATTCGTCGTACGCCAGATAGAAATACTGGTGAAGTCTTAAAAAGAGTTAGTGGTGCCAGTATCCAGGATGGAAAATTTGTGGTAGTTCGTGGATTGAGCGATCGTTACAATTCTGCTGTTATTAATAATGCACAGTTGCCAAGTACGGAGCCTGATAAAAAAGCATTTTCTTTTGATGTAATTCCTTCTTCACTTATTGATAATATTATTATTAATAAAACAGCTACCCCAGAATTACCAGGTGAGTTTGCAGGGGGTCTCGTACAAATCAATACCAAAGATGTACCTACAAGAGATCTACTAACTGTAAGTGTTGCTCTTGGCTTTAATACACAATCTGTGTTTAACGATTTTACCAGTAATGAAAGAAACGGAATGGATTGGCTGGGGTTTGATGATAAAACAAGAAAACTTCCTGCAGATTTTCCGAAAACACAACAAGAATATCGCAGTGGAACCACGCAACAAAAAATTGCCTGGAGCCAATTACTCAACAACGATGTTTATAGTGAAGTAAACAACAAAGCACTTCCTACACAAACCTATAGCCTTACCTGGGGTAAGAGTACAAAGTTTAAAAATGGTGGCGTACTGGGGACAATTCTTTCCGTGCAATACCGCAACAGCATGCTGCAATACAATGTGGAAAGAAGGCTGCATGAACAGGATGGAGATGCTATAGTAGTACTTAATGATAATCAAAATAAGTATAGTGTAAATACCGGGGCAATAGCCAATATTTCTTACGTAAAAGGAAGACATAAAATTTCTTTTAAGAACTTATTTAACCAGCTTTTTGAAGATAATTATTATATCAGAACAGGAGTTAATGATGACCGCATACAGGAAATTAATTTTCGCTCCTCTGTATTAAATCAACGTTCATTGTATAGTGGCCAGCTAGAAGGTGATCATCAGCTTACAACCAGTGGTATCAAATTAAAATGGAACGGGAACTTTGCGTATAACGGAAAATCACAACCAGATTTACGTACATCAGCTTATTTCCGCTCAAAAGGATCAACTAGTCCATTTGAGTATAATGATGATGATACCCGTCGCTTTTATAGTAACCTGCAAGATTTTAGCTATGGTGCAAACGGAAGCCTTACTATTCCGTTCACTATAAAGAATAACAAACAGATTTTTAAAACCGGAGGATCTACATTGATCCGTATCCGTGATTTCCGTAGCCGTATATTCCAGTACCAGCCAGCATCTCCAACACAGTTCGATGGTGATAAAGCAGAGCTTCCTTTCAACCAGATTTTTGCGGCAGCTAATATTGCTAATGATGGATTTGTATTAAATGATTTTACAAACAACCAGGATAAATACTTCGGTGTATCCATACTTAATGGAATGTATGGAATGTTCGATAGCAAGTTTGGCGAAAAAATAAGATTAGTGTGGGGTTTACGGGTTGAGAACTTTCAACAATTCCTCACAACAAAAGATGTTACTTCTAAAAGAGTAGTGGTAAATACAGAAAAATGGGATCTGTTGCCATCCTTCAACTTTACCTTATCTCCTAACCTAAAAAATAGCATTCGTGTATCTGGTAGCCGCACTGTTGCAAGACCAGAGTTCAGAGAAATTGCACCATTTTCATTTTATGACTATGAAGCTAATTATGGTGTAAACGGAAACTTGAATTTGAAAAGGACTTCTATTTTAAATGGTGATGTTCGCTATGAGTTTTATCCTAAAGGCGGAGAAGCAATTACTATCGGTGGTTTTTACAAATACTTTGATGACCCTATTGAACTTCGTCTTGATCCATCGAGTGTATTGGACAGAAGAAATTATGGCTATAGCAATGTAGATAACGCCTATACTGTTGGAGCGGAGTTTGAAGTAAGAAAAAATTTAGACTTCGTTGCTAAATCACTGGATAATTTTAGTGTGTTTGCCAATCTTACTTACAGCTATTCAAAAGTTACTTTATCTGGCACTACAGCAGGCGGTGTTGCAACTTCTGTTAACCGTCCATTACAAGGTCAATCACCCTACCTGGCCAACGTTGGATTGCAATACAACAGCAAGCAAGGTGAATGGAGCGGTTCGTTATTATATAACAGAATCGGTCAGCGACTTTCATTAGTTGGTAACCTCGATTTTCCGGACATCTATGAGAGACCCCGTGACCAGGTCGATTTTCAATTAGCGAAAAAAGTAATGAAAAGCAGGGGTGAAGTAAAACTTACCTGGGCCGATATTTTGAACAATCCTTATTACTTCTATGAGAATGTGGATAGTAAAAAAGCATTCAGTAAAGGTAGCGACAGGTTATTCAATTCATTTACACCAGGCTCTACGATCACTATTGGATTTACTTACGATTTCAACATCGGTAAAAAATAATTACCACAACAACTGACTATAAAATTAAAAACAACAAAAACAAAAATTGATATGAAAAAGTTTTTTTTGGGAACGCTGATACTCGCTACAACCTTCAGCTTCACTTCTTGTGTAAAAGTGAATTTTGATGAAGGTGGTGCTGTTATAGCACCCCCTGACCCTACCAGTAATATTATTAGTGGCGTAATCTCTTCCAGTAAATTTTATGCTAAAGGTAAATGGATATTAAAAGGTTATGTTTATGTTACTGATGGTGCTACTGTTACATTTGAAGCAGGTTCTGTAATCCAAAGTGATATAACAGAAAAGGGAGCTTTGATTATTGAAAGAGGAGCTAAAATCGTAGCATCGGGTACAGCTGCAAGCCCAATTGTGTTTACAAGTGGTAAGCCTGTTGGTTCAAGAGCTCCGGGTGATTGGGGTGGCATTATTTTATTAGGTAAAGCACCAACAAATCGTCCGCTTGATCCGGCACCAACAATTGAAGGTGGTGTTGGCCGTCAATATGGTGGCACAGATCCGTTAGATGAAAGCGGTATCCTTCGCTTTGTTCGTATTGAATATGCAGGTATAGCTGCAGAACCTGGTTCTGAAATTAATGGATTGACTTGTGGTGGTGTTGGTTCTGGTACTATTTTGGAAAATATACAAGTATCATTTGGTAATGATGATGCGTATGAATTTTTTGGTGGTACAGTGAATGCAAAAAACCTGGTAGCTTTTGCTACGGCCGATGATGATTTTGATTTTGATTTTGGGTATACTGGTAAGATACAATTTGCGGTATCTTGTCGTAAACCAGATTTTGTAGATGCTGGTGACGCTGGTAACGCTATTGAGTGTGATAATGATGCTGCTGGTACAACAGTATCTCCACGTACAAAACCACAATTAAGCAACTTTACATTTGTTGGTCCAAATGATGCTTCCGGTACAGCAGCAAACCACAATTTTTCTAACAGATGGAGAAGATCAACACAGTTTATTCTTCGCAACTCAATTTTAATGGGACACCCGGATGCTGGTTTTTCATTGGAATCAGATAACACCCTTAATGATTATTATACCAATGGTGTTTCAGAGTTTAAGAACAACATGGTACATGCCACCACACTCCCTTATAAAACAGCTAATGCAGCATTAGCAACTAATGCACAAATACAAACTAAGGCTGAAGCTGAAGGATGTAATACGTATGCAACATCTGCTGCAATAATGTTAACCAGTCCTTTTTATTCAACATCACCAAACTTTTTACCTGCTGCCGGTTCTCCTGCACTAGCTGGTTCAAGTTTTGCTGGCATGAATGCTTTCTTTTCGAGTACTACTTATCGTGGTGCTTTTGGAGCTACTAACTGGACAAGTGGTTGGTGCAATTGGGATCCGCAGAATGCTGCTTATTAATTTATAAGTTGATTTAAATAAATTTATACGTCCTGAATAATTTTCAGGACGTTTTTAATTTTGGTGCTAAAAGAATTGTCTATGAAAATAGTTAGCCTGTTTGTTTGTTGTTGCAGTTTGTTTGTTATTGGTTGTACAAATAAAACAGTGAAGATAAAGATGCTGCCTACGCTGTCAGAAAGTGACAGTGCAGTAGTAATGTACTATCATACACCCGGTGACCCACGTTTCTTTAATATGACAAAAGTGGTTGTAAAGAATCCTTTACCCGTTGTTGCAACCGATGTAAATGGGAAAGTTGTTGAGGCAAAGGATAGTTGCGTTACACAAGGCAAGATTTACTTTTATGGCAAGGCCGGAGCTGTAGAAACCATTTATTTTTCCCGCAATAAAGAATGTATGACACTTTCTTTTATTAAAACGGGGGAAAAATATTTTACCGCTATGAGTGATGATACAAAGAAGTTATTAGAGAGGCTGGAAAAAGATGTGACCGTGTTGCCCGGAAGAAAAGAGTAATTAATTACTAATGGGATGGGGAGTAGGCGTAAACAATTTCATACGGCTCTTTTTTAAGATTACGGGATAGCTGACCTACAGCAAGGTCTTGTTTTTGAGGGGTAGGTTCGCAAACGGAATATTTATCTCCATTATATAGTATTGGTGTGCCAACTGGTCTGTTGAACTTTACAGCTATTGTTACATGATCAGGATAGGCCAGCACAATCATGGGCAGGTTATAAATCTCTTTCACTAACGAAAAGAACAACGCAGCCCTGTCTTCACAGTCGCTTTGTTCGTACAATAATGTTTGTTCAGGTGATAATCTTTTTTCTTTTCCATACACTTCTGAGTCTTTTTCAAACAAGAAAGCATAACGGGTAAAACGCATAAGATAGTCAACACCGTTTTTTGTATTCATCCCTTTCACATTTTTTTTCAATAAAGGAATTAGGGATTCATGTGTTGCTTTACTTAATGGAATATTAAAATAAGACTCATAATCCACCACCGGGTAATTTGCAAAAATTGTTTTTATCTGGGGGTTTAGTTTTACTTTAAACTGGTAATCGGTTTCTTTATAATTGAACTGTAGTTTTCTATCCTCATAATCACCCGGACTAAATTCCGGCAACCGTGTTATTTTATAGGAGAACCCTTTCTCTGCTCCGATTACAGGAAGTTCAACTTCAATAAATTTTTCTTTTTCAAAATCAATATAGCCTCCATAATCATGATAATTAAGACAAACATATTGTTTGCCATTTTTAATATAAGAGGGTATGTTGTAGATGCTCTCTTCTGTGTGTACATAAAAAAGCATTTTTTCTCCATTCGTTTTTATCGTGGCATCATAACCGGATTTGGTAAGCAGGTACCACTTGTATAAGGTGTAGCGATAATAGTTCTCCGTTTTAGGACTAATATGTTGTGCTGTTTTCCGGATCAGCTGGTAATAGAGCCAGTCGTCTAGCTGGTATTGTTTTTTATAATCCAGCAATTCTTTTATAAATAGATCGGAATTGCCGGCAGCAATCTTTTTTTGGAAAGACTGCAATGTTTGTTGGGTAAGAATTTCACCAAAGCTTATTTCATTGGATTTGTCAAAGGTTAAACTAACCGGGTCTCCAAAAAAATCAAAGGAAATAGTAGAATAGTTGTTTTGACCAAAAGATGTTTTTGGCAAAAAGCTTATAAAAAGCAACAGGGATAATATGTAGCACCTTGTTTTCATGGAGGCGAGCTGCTTAAAGCTACAAAACTTAACAATAAAGTAATATTAAGTTTTTCAGGTCTAAGAATAAATGCTTATTGAGCATATAACCTACTGATTAATAACCTTCACTTAATCTTGATGTAACAGCAGGATAATAAACCAACAACATCTTTGCATCAGTTCTTTACCCATCGTCCAGGATTGCATCACTCATGTTAAGCAAAAAAAAGATGCAGTTTTTCTCAGCAGTTGCCACCCCGAAGCAGACAGGCCGGGGTGGTTTTTTTTGCCTTTTTGAATATTCGTTAAGCGGCTTTCTGCTGTAAGGATCGCTCCGCCAATAAGAAAATTTGTTCCAGGCAAGGGGGAATAACGTTGGCATAATCTACAGCTGTTGGAGAAGGCGCCTCTATCCATTTGTAGAAAACAGGGGCAAACGTTTCATCAATTTTAGTAAGATGGTAAACTCCCAACGAAGCCATTGCAGCCGCATTGCATTGCTGTTCGTACTGTCCACGAATAGGTATAGTCATTATTTTTTTACCCAGATGTAAGGCTTCGGCAGGTGTTTCAAAACCACCTCCTGTAATAATACCGGTACAATTAATGAGGCTTTGATTAAAAAGTAATTTATCAACCGGGAGAAAAATTATATTGTTTACAGCTCTTATTGACTTTGTTTCTTTGGAGAAAATATGAAACTGAAAATCAGGTAAAGCAAAAAAAGCTTCCTGCAACTGTGGTTCACAGTAAGATGGTAAATAAACAGTGATATGGTTATTATCACCAGGGTCTGCTTCCAGTATTTCTTTTTTTACAATAGCAGGAAAGATAAAATCGTCATACGATTTAAAATGTAAGCCAATATGATGTGTAGCTTTTATATAATGTTTCAGTAACCATTCGCCTGTTACTTGTTTTTTGGCTGGCCTTGGTGTTAGCGGAGATAGAAAGCTTGCCTGGTGGCCGAAATGAATAGAAGGGATTTTTTTTCGAGCACAGGCTGCGGAAGTTATATAGTCAAAATCATTTAGTACCACGTCATATTTCTCAACTGGCAAATCCCTTATTTCATCCCGAATCCGCAAAGGATGTAGCCCTTTTATCATGTGCCAATAATCCAGGCCGCCATTACAGTTATAAAATAAGCTAATTCCTTTACTACGATATTTTATGGGAGCATCAAGAGCAAGGTGACTATTGTCGCCGCTTAGAAAAATATCTACTGAGCCATACTGCTGTAAATAAGGAAGCAATTCCATAGCTCTGCTGATATGGCCGTTGCCGGTAGCCTGTACCGCATAGAATATTTTCATAACTTAAACTCGTTTTGTAGAGTGTATAGAGAATATGCAATTTCATTGGTCATTACTTCGGCCTGCATGGGTTGTTTTTTTAAGGGGGCGGTAGCTTTAGCAGTTTCAGTATGCGTATAAATATGCCAGTCATTATTATAATATTCTAGGGCGGTAGAATGTTCCAGCCAATCCCCTGTATTTAAGTAAGTAACAGATCCTTCACTAGTTTCTATCGTTCTTTTTTTGGGATGATGTATATGCCCACAAATAACATAGTCATATTTTTTTCGAATAGCTAAATCGGCAACCATCGTTTCAAATTCATCCGTTCGAATAATTGATTTGTCAATTCTTTTCATCAATCTCCGGGAAAGTGATACAGGCTGACGGCCAAAAAATTTAGAACATCGGTTTACCATTCTATTAAAGCCCAGCAATACCGCATAACCATTACTGCCTAACCGGGCCCAGAACTTTGCACCTCCTTTTGTTGTATTGTCAAATACATCGCCATGAAATATCCAGGTTGTTTTGCCATGTATTTCTATCAGCATTTTATCGGTTAGTTGCAAGTTCCCCAATTCCAAATCAGCATAGCGACGTAAGAATTCATCATGATTGCCTGTTATATATATTACCCGGGTGCCATTAGTGAGTAAATGAAATATTTCTTTAATAACAGCCATGTGAGAAGCAGGGAAATAGTGTTTACTGAATTGCCACGCATCAATAATATCGCCATTTAGTACTAATAGTTGTGGCGATATACTTTTCAGGTATGCAACAATTTCATTGGCTTTGCAGCCATAAGTGCCAAGATGTAAATCAGAAATTACAGCAATATCTACGGGTCTTTTTTCCATTGGGCTGGAGTTTTACAAATTTTGTTATCTGCTATGTCCTGGTGATGAAACGTTGATTAAATTATTATTACATAAACCTTATGCAATTGTAAAAAGGATCAATAGTATTAATGCTTTCATAATTTCTGGATAATGGTACGTTCATATCTGCTTGCTTATTTTGTAAAACCGTTACACATGAAAAGCATTTGGGCTACTGCATTATTGATGATAATGCTACAACCGATGTATAAGCAGGAATCAAAAAATTATTTCCCTAAAAGCAAACTTCCTGTGGCAAGCAATCTTATAGTTATTACTATAGATGGTTTTAGATGGCAGGAAGTTTTTAATGGTGCTGATCCGGCAATCATTAATTCAGAAAAGTTTACTCCAGATACTTCTACTACTAAGTTGCTATATTGGGATTCTTCATTTGAAGAAAGGAGAAAAAAACTATTACCCTTCTTTTGGAATGTAATTGCCAAAAAGGGGCAACTACTTGGCAACAGGCAATATGATAATAAGGTAAATGTTGCGAATCTTTATTCCTTGTCATATCCCGGGTATAATGAAATGTTTACGGGTATTGCAGATATATCAATCTCATCCAATAGGAAAATAAAGAACCCCCATATTAATGTATTCGAATATCTTGAAAGTAAGCAGGCCTTTAAAAACCAGGTAGCTATATTTTCTTCTTGGGATGTATTTCCCTATATTTTAAATACAGAACGAAATAATCTGCCGATAAATAGCGGGTACGAAAACCTGGAAAGCAATTCTTTGCAACAACAAATTATTAATGCAGTACAATCCGAAGCCGTTTATGATAAAACTGCTACCCGGCATGATCAACTGACTTTTTTGACTGCAAAAGAGTATATTCGTCAACACAAGCCAAGGCTTGCCTACATAAGTTTGGGAGAAACGGATGAGTTTGCACATCAGGGCAGATACGATCTTTATTTGCAACAAGCAGCACAGGTAGATAAAATGATTGGCGAGTTATGGAATTGGGTACAAACAACACCCGGCTATAAGAATAATACTACATTTATTATTACTACAGATCATGGCCGTGGCAGCAGAGCCTCAAAATGGTCTTCTCATGGCCAGTTTATTAAAGGGTCATCACAAACCTGGCTGGCGTTGATGGGTCCGGGTATTAATTCCGTTGGTGAAATAAAAGAAGAGCAGCAGTTCTACCAATCTCAGGTAGCGCAGACTATTGCCGGTATTCTTGGAGAAAAATTTTCAATTGAAAATGCTGCTCCTCCGATATCCCTACGCTAATTTTAATTTTGTTGAAAATACTTTTTATACATTTTCAGTATGCGAAGTGTTACAGCCAGAATATCGCGGCTTTGTAAGAGAATACTTGTTTGAAGTATAGCTTGTTTTACTCCCGGTTTAGCTTGCTGAATTTGTTCAACCTGTGTGTCAAGTTGCAGGTTCAGGAAGTTACGAACATCATCACGGGCCGTTTTAACGGTTTCAATATCAGCAGTTTTATTTTCTGTAATAATCATGATGACGGTTGTAATAAAATTATTCATCTTGATTTTTAATTCATCCGTAATTACCACAAATTCTCGATTGGGATTGCGATGAAGATTTTTTACATAGTGCAGGCATTCTTCACTTAGAGTAAGAGAGGAATATGTGATGTCCTGCAGTAGGTCGGTGCTATAAAGAAGTATGGCCGCTGGTTTGGATTCCTCCGTATTGAGGCTTTTTATATATCGGATACTTTGTGCCCGGAGTTTAAATCCATAGTCTTCCAGCTCCTTCAGTTTTTTATATGTCTTTTCCAGGGAACTAGTTTCGCTATTCTTTAACCCTTCAAGGATATTGCCATAGTGCAGGTTAATCTCACTTAACGTATCAGTTACCATTTTTTTGTTTTGCTGCAGAATATCAGCATCTGTTCCCTGCAATATTATTAGCTTGCTATTTCCTTCTTTTTGTTTCTTTTCCTTCCTGGCAAATCTTAGCTGCGATGAAATAATATAAATAGCGGCAATCAACAACAAAATGATAGCACCGGTAGCTTCTGCTTTATAAAGTATGAAAGCAAAAATTCCGGATACGACAAAGGCGATGATGGCTGTAATAAACCATCCCCCGATAACACTTAGCACTCCAGCCACACGGTAAACAGCAGTTTCTCTTCCCCATGCCCTGTCTGCCAGCGATGTACCCATAGCTACCATAAAGGAAACAAAAGTGGTGGATAAAGGAAGTTTCATAGATGTAGCCCAAGCTATAAGTATGCTGGCAATTACGAGGTTGGATGCTGCTCTTACAAGGTCAAAAGCAGGCTTATCATGAATTACGGTAGCCTGCTTCATTTTATTTTTTTCGAAGCTCAGGTTATATTTTTGCGAAACAGATCTTGGTACGATTAGGGCAAATAAATTACTAAACCGCATAGAAGTTTTTACTATGCTCCTCGATACGTTATTGGGTTTAAATCTTTCTTCTCCTTCATGCTGGCTCCCAAGGTTTACTTCGGTCTCTGTTACTTTCTTTGCTTTTGCACTAAGCCAGAGTGTAAGTGCCATTATGATACCAGCTATGAGCAGCATATAATTCGGAACAATTACATCATTACTTGCAAGATACCCCTGGTAATGCTAGTCGGCCGGAACACTACTTTGCCTCCAATTTTCAAAAGCCAGGTAACCAGTAATGGGCACCCCTATAAAATTTACCAAGTCATTGCCGGCAAATGCCATCGCTAATGAAAAGGTACCCATTAGCACCACAATTTTCAACGGATTAACGGAGGCAATTCTTTGTAATAAAAAGCAAACCAGGAAACCTATTATAAAAATTATACCTAAAATGAGTAAGGTGTTATTCGTTATCCAGTCTCTCATTGCAGGATCAAGCAAAGTGGTACCTTTTAATCCTTTGATTAAAAGGAAATATATGATGGAAGTGATACCAAGTCCGGCAAAAAAAGCTCCGTATTTTTTAAGCTTGTCTTCATAATTGAATGTAAAAAGGAGCCTGCATAAATATTGAATGATTATACCCGAAGTAAATGCGATAAAGATGGATAAGAAAATACCGGTAATAATTGTTAATACACTTTCAGCATTAATGTATTTCATCATTGCTGAAACAGGTTCATCTTTTTCAACAGAGATAAGAATCCCTGTTATCAATGCTGCTCCAAGTAATTCAAAAATGATAGATACCGTTGTAGAAGTGGGTAATCCAAGTGAATTAAAAACGTCCAGCAGTATAATATCTGTTATCATTACTGCCAGGAAAACCCACATCAGGTTTGTAAGTGTAAAAAACTCTGGGTGGAAAATACCTTTTCGGGCTATTTCCATAATTCCACTGGAGAATATAGAGCCAAGAATAATACCTGCCGCAGCCACTAATATAATGGTACGGTATCGGGCTACCCGGCTACCAATAGCAGAGTTTAAAAAATTTACAGCATCATTGCTTACTCCAACTACTAAGTCCAGGATGGCAAGAATAAATAATACAATAACGATAAAAAGGAGGAAAGTCATTTAGATAGGTTGTCTCAAAGTATAATACTTTGGCTGCAAACCAATATTATTAAATTGTGAATAAAACATAGCAAAGGGTGTAGGGATAATTTTCTTTAATTAACTCATGGAAGGAAAAGATTGGTATTAATCTTTCTTTACATCCAGGGTAAATCCAATAGTGGTGCCGATGTTTTCTCTGCTGCGTACATGTATTGTTTGGTTATGTGCTTCAACAATATGTTTGCAAATGGCCAAACCTAATCCGCTTCCAGTTACATCAATACTTCTGCCTTCTTCAGTTCGGTAAAAACGTTCAAAAATTCTGGGTACATGTTTTTCGTTAATTCCTATACCATCGTCGCTTATTTCTATTAAAATATGTTTCCCATCTGTTTTATACATACTGGCGGCAATAGAGCCATCATACTTACCATACTTTATGGAGTTCTCAATAAGATTAGTCAATACCTGCCTGATTTTTGATTTATCGGCATAAACCGTTAAAGGAGACTCGCAACCTTTTTTAATGGAGCAATAAATATTTGCAGCTTCTGCTTTTGCAGATAAGCTGTCATACACTTCCCTTACCAAATCCTGTATCACAAAATTTTCCTTATATAAAACGAGTTCCCCTCTTTCAAGGCTGGAAATTTCATCAAGGTCGTTTAGCAGATGCGTAAGACGTTCAACATTTTTAGCAGTTTTCTCTAAAAATTTTTTATTTACTTCCGGGTTAGCCAAAGCACCTCCAAGCAAAGTGTCAATATATCCTTGTATGGCAAAGACCGGAGTTTTAAATTCATGAGATAAATTTTGTAAAAATTCTTTTCGGAATTGCTCAATACTACGTAACATCTGCACCTCTTCTTCATGCTCGGCTGCCCATGCTTCTACCTCATCAGTTACCTGGGCAATATCTTTTTGTGGCAACACATATTTATAATAGGTTTCTTCTTTTTTTGTAGCCTTGGTTTGATGGATGAATTTATAGATCAGTTTTATTTTTCGGTAAATAAACCGCTCCAGTATAAAAGATATAAGCAGGTAACTTCCGGCAAAAATGATGGCAAAACAGATGGCGCCAATCTTCCAGCTATTTTCAATATATCCAATTAATAAGCTGATAGGTATTGCCAGTACTAAGGCTGTAAATGCAGAGAGTTGGCGGGGAGAAATATTTTTAGTGAAAAACATAGTGCGAAGGTACAAGGGACAAGTAACAAGAAATACAAGGCTTAATCGGCCACATTTAACTATAAAGTTTAAGGATTATTAAGCTAGCAATTAAGAGCCTCAATTTTATAAGGTGCTTGTACCTTGTCTTTGCACCTTGTAAATCTATAACTCAAATTTATATCCAACTCCCTTTACTGTAGTAATACAATCTATACCAAGTTTTTGCCGGATCTTACGAATATGAACATCGATGGTTCTGTCGCCTACAATTACATCATTGCCCCAAACCTGGTTCAGTATTTCATTACGAAGAAATACCCTTCCTGGCTTTACTGCAAGCAGATAAAGTAATTCAAATTCTTTTTTGGCGAGAATGATTTCTTTATCTCCCACCATTATAACGAAACGTTCCGGATCTATAGTTAGATGTTCGATGGTGAGAATCCTTGAATCCGCTTTATTTAACCGGCGAAAAAGTGCATTTACCCTGCTTAAAAAAACTCTTGGGCTGATGGGTTTGCTTATGTAGTCATCTGCGCCGGTTTCAAGTCCTTTAATTTGCGTGCCTTCATCATTAACAGCAGTTAAAAAAACGATTAATGTTTCTTTAAAAATCGCTTGTGCCCGTAAAAGCTGACAAACTTCCACACCAGTTTTTTTGGGCATCATTACATCCAATATGATAAGGTCGGGTTGGGTACGACGGGCTTTTTCCAATGCCTCATCGCCATCTTTAGCAGTAATTACTTCGTACCCTTCGTTAGAAAGATTGTATTTCAGTATTTCTAAAATATCCGGCTCGTCGTCAGCAATTAGCACCTTTCTGGGCTTATTGTCCATTTCTTGGAAAGTTTTCGCAAACCTAACTTGAAATTATCGGGCAGGGAAATCGCTGATACCCGTTTACACAGACTTAATAATAACTTAATAGTATAGAGGCTAAAGCTGATATTTTTGCGGGTTCAGACAGCTTTATGGTGTATAAATGCGTCTGTATCAATAATAAACCTGTTAAACGGACTATATCGGCAGGGCTTAGTAACTTTGACATTCTATCCTTATGACAATGAACAAATACCTTTTCCTTTTATTGATGATTTTTTTTGCGGAAGCTGTGCAAGCCCAGGGAGTTAATATTGCAGATACCGTAAATATACCGGTGCCTTTTAAGCCTGCTTTTTCCCGTGCCCTCAAACACGATGCAATAGATGCTGAACAAAAATCCATTCTGGCAGCCGATGGAAAAGCCGATAAACTTTTTACTCCTTCAAAAGATGAGGATGTCAATTTTCTTATTACACAGGCTTTGGTAAGAAAGGTGGATGTGATTCAATACCTGATTGAAACGGATAAAGTATTAGACCATCGTTTAAAGGTTAATTATCTCACAGGTCTTGAAAATCTTCTAAAGTATTTTAAACAAAACTGGAAAATAAAATCAGATAAGAAGGTAAACCCTGCAAATCTTCCGGTTATCGTCAATGCATTTGAAGCATCTGTTGCTAAAGACAGGAAAAATGAATCCATTGAAAGTATAATCAGTCAGTTATCATATGATGCGGGAAACAATGTTCTAGGCGCTAGTATTTTTGATAAAAACGCCGGATATCTGGCATCAAAAAACAATTTGGTGCTGAAGTTTTGCGTCTTAAATCCGGCAAAAACTTTCCTGACATTGTATCAAAATCCGGCTATGCCATTTGCTGACAGCCTTGTACGGGTGGTAGCAAGAAAATATCCTAAACAATTATATGACTATGCAGCCTCCAATAGTAAGTTGGGTGTTACGATAAGAAATATTAATGACGATGTATTTGTTAAAACAATTGCCACTATGGCCAGAAGTAAAAGTGGCCAGTTTTATTTTCCTTTTCTGGATAATATTGTAAAAGGTAAAATAACGATCCGTGATATTGATGATGTAAAAGATGATTCTGTTCTATATTATAAATTGCTGGTAAAAACTCAGATTGATTATTATCAACGGTTATTGAATAAGGATACTGCGTTTGAGTACAAATCGCTTGGTAAAAAATTAGAAGATAAAGCTAAATCTGTTTTTATAACAACGATAAATGCATTACATAATGAAGGCGCCGAGGTTCGGTTCAGAAGTATTCAGCCATTAAGTGCAGAAGAATTGTATTATCTGATTGTATCTTCAGACGGGTCTATATATACCTCTAGTTTTACCAAAGGTGTGTATCCACTAATGATGAAAAAAATTGGCAACCGTGGTGACTCATTATTGACATTAGTGAGCTTTGATAAATACCGCAAACTGATCAAGATGGCGGCGGGTTACAATACATTGGGCAACTTCCTCGGCTCATTTCCTAAATCAACCAACCCCAATGAAGATGACCCGGCCAATACCCTGATGAAAGCATTTGTAAAAAACCTGGAGAAAACGGATGGTTTGGAAGATGGAGTAGACGTGGCAGACTCTTATGCAAGTATCGCAGAATCATTGAAACCTATTGCCAATGAAATGTTGCGCAATGTGCAGGAATGTTATCAACGCAATCTTAATCAGAATAATAAAAAAGGAATAGCTATTTATAAAATTCTCAACAATCTTTTTTTATCTGCTGACACAGCAAACAAAATAGACCTGACAAAGGAGCTTGGTATTCCGCCGGTTTATGAAGTGCCTAACAAATCATTATTAAATGATAGCGGCAGAGTAATCATGCAGGTTTTCTTTTATGGAGATAAAGATGGGCAAGGAATTTTCAGAGGCTTTGTAAATATGTTCAGTAATGCGAATTGGAGAATAGATAACAGCAATAAGCAATGGGTTACTATTAATTCAGCTAAAGGGAAGCCAGTTACTATTTATGCGAACAGAGCTTTGCCGGAAGAAGGTGGAGAAGACGAAAAAGCACAAAAAGCTTTGTGTGAATACATGGAAGCGAAAAAAGAATATCCATCCATTACCATTCACAGAGGACATAGCTACTATGCAGATGCTACTATTGCGCAAATGTTTCCTTCGTCAAAAATTGTGTTCCTGGGTTCTTGTGGCGGTTATCATTTAATTCATGATGTGCTGGAAAAGGCACCTGATGCACATATTATCGCATCCAAACAAATTGGTGCCACAGAAGTGAACCGTCCTTTCTTTCAACTCTTAACCGATAAGGCAAGAACTGGTAATAATATTGACTGGATTCCTTTCTGGAAAGAATTGGACAAGATGGTAGTAGCAAAAGAATTTGAAGATTATATACCTCCATACAAAAACTTAGGTGCATTATTTATTAAAGCATATAAAATTGCTATGGGCGAAGAAGATGACAAACGGGCATTCTGATAACTTTCTTCTCTCTACATTTGCTGCTTCTTTAATTATTCATTTTGTCAGCACCTAAAAAACAGTTTTTCAATTTTACTTTACTGCGTAGGGTATTTCAGTATGCATCTCCCTACAAGAAAAAATTTTATCTATCTGTAGTGCTGGCGATTTTGCTGGCCTTTATGACTCCTGTAAGACCATTTCTTATTCAACTTACGGTTGACAAGTACATCACAAATTCAATAGGCCACATGGTGGTTACTATTACCCTGATTCAAATTGGGTTAATTGTAATTGAAACACTCATGCGTTTTCTTTTCACTTTTACAACAGCGGTGCTCGGACAATCGGTTGTAAAAGATTTAAGGGTAGCCACCTATAAAAAAATTATGGGGCTTAATCTTTCCCAATTTGATAAAACGCCTATTGGAACACTTACTACCAGAACCGTTAATGATATTGAATCTATCAATGATATTTTTTCTGATGGCTTGGTACCAATTATCGCAGACTTATTGGCTATTGTTTCTGTACTTGGCTTTATGCTTTGGACCGATTGGCAACTGACATTGATAGCCCTTATTCCTTTTCCTATTATTATTTTGGCTACTTATTATTTTAAAGAAAGTATTAATAAATCTTTTTTTAAAGTACGAAATGCGGTGGCCAGTCTAAATGCTTTTGTGCAGGAGCATTTAACAGGCATGTCGGTGGTACAGGCTTTTGCAGCAGAAGAGCAGGAGCTGAATAAATTTAAAGCGATCAACAAAGAACATCGGAATGCCAACATCAAAGCCATATTCGCCTATTCCGTTTTTTTCCCATTAGTAGAAATTGTATTGGCTTTATCTATTGGCCTGGTGGTGTGGTACACTTCCAAAGAAGCATTGCAATTGCAGGAAAGCCAACAAGGTACCGTAGTTGCCTTTATTTTATGTTTGAATTTATTGTTCAGACCGCTGCGGGTAATAGCCGATAAATTTAATGTATTGCAAATGGGCATTATAGCCAGCGAAAGAGTGTTTAAAATATTAGACAATCCAGATTTTATTGATAAGGAAGGAACTTTTGCTCCTGAAAAAGTAGCTGGAAAAATTGAATTTGATAAAGTATGGTTTGCTTATACCGAAGAAAATTATGTGTTGAAGGATGTAAGTTTTATGGCGAACCCTGGAGAAACGATTGCCATTGTTGGACATACAGGAAGCGGTAAAACAACTATCATAAGTTTGTTGAATCGTTTATACCATATTCAAAAAGGACTGATAAAAATAGATGATGTAGATATTGAAGATTATGGAGTAGAGTCGCTCCGCAAAAATGTTGGTGTCGTACTGCAGGATGTATTTCTTTTTTCCGGTTCGGTGATAGATAATATTACGTTGCGAAATCCGGAGATCAGTCGTGAAAAAGTAATTGAAGCGGCCAAGCTTATTGATATGCATGATTTTATTATGCGGCTACCGGGTGGGTATGATTATAATGTAATGGAAAGAGGTGCTACTTTATCGCTGGGGCAGCGGCAGTTATTATCTTTTATCCGGGCCATGCTTTACAATCCGGCAATTCTCATTTTGGATGAAGCCACTTCTTCGGTGGATACAGAGAGTGAAATACTAATTCAACATGCCATTGACACATTAATACGGGGAAGAACTTCGATTGTGATTGCTCACCGGCTTTCCACGATCCGGAAGGCCAGTAAAATTATAGTGCTGGATAAGGGAGAAATTAAGGAAATAGGCACTCACAGTGAGCTGCTGAAAAAGGGGGGTTTTTATAGTCAATTATATGAGCTTCAATTTGAGAAAAAAGAGGAGTTTACTTCCTGATAATCAGATCAATTCACTGCGTTAGCTCAGGTTCTGAAACTATGTGGATTTCATTTTGAACTAAATCATCAAATTCCTTTATTTCAAAGTTCGTTTTCACTTCTGCATCCCTATCTTTGCGCCAAATTTCGGAATGGGTATGGTAGTTCATCGTTTCAAATCCTTTGCTGTAGCGGTTTTCAGCTTATTTTTTGTACTAATTTCCACATCTGCTATCGCAGACGGCGGAGAAGGTGATAAAAAAGACGGTGGGAAAGATAAATTGAACGTAGGCGAGGTGATTTTTGACCATGTACTCGATGGACATGAATTCCATTTTTTCGGAGCTTCTATTCCTCTTCCGATAGTGCTTTATTCTCCGCAAAAGGGTTTTACTTCTTTTATGTCATCCGCATTTCATCATGGCGAACATGCACATGAAGGATATGTGATTCTGACAAAGCACAATATTGAAAAAATGGGTTTAGACCCAAAAAAATTCAAGCCGGAAACAATTGTAGCGGTTGATGCGGCAGGCAATATTGACCCTTCTGTAAAAGTTTATGATTTCTCCCTTACCCGCAATGTAGTGCAAATGATATTGGCACTTAGCCTATTTGTGCTGATCATGTTGCGTATAGCAAAAAGATATAAGAGTGGCGTAGGTGTTACTTCTGCACCAAAAGGTTCTCAAAGTTTGCTGGAACCTATTATCACATTTGTAAGAGATGAAGTAGCAAAGCCAAACCTGGGACACAAATACGAAAAGTATCTACCTTATTTGCTAACTGTTTTCTTTTTCATACTTATCAATAACATATTTGGTTTAATACCCGGTGCGGCTAACGTAACCGGTAATATTGCCTTTACTGCAGTATTGGGTTTGATTTCTTTTGTTGTGATCATGTTCAGCACCAACTCTCATTATTGGGGTCATATCTTCAATCCACCGGGAGTGCCGCTGGGTGTGAAATTCATTTTGGTGCCGGTGGAGTTTTTGAGTGTTTTCATCAAACCCTTTGCCCTTATCATCAGGTTGTTTGCCAACATGGTGGCTGGTCACATTATTATCATTTGTTTGATTTCTTTGATATTCATTTTCGGACAATTAAATCCAATTGCAGGTTGGGGAGCTTCTCCACTTTCAATCGGCTTTACTGTCTTTATATACCTGATCGAAGTGCTGGTAGCTTTTTTACAAGCTTTCATCTTTACGATGTTAACAGCAGTATTTATCGGCCAGGCATTCGAAGGTGAACATCATGATGAGGCACATGCAGCTCATCATTAAAATTGTATTTTTTAATTATCATTAATAATAACAATCATGGATTTAACCCTTTTAGCTGAAGTTGCGAATGCTGGTGGTGCAATTGGTGCAGGTCTTGCTGCGATCGGTGCTGGTATCGGTATCGGTCAGATCGGTAAAGGCGCTGTAGAAGCAATTGCCCGTCAACCAGAAGCGTCTAACGACATTCGTGCAAACATGATTCTTACAGCTGCCCTTGTTGAAGGTGCTGCGCTGTTTGCTATCATCGTTGGCTTCCTTGCAATGGTATTGTAATATCGTTGCCAAAAAAATTACTGCATCTGATGCACAGGGCGGAGGATGCAGTATTTAACTTGATTAAAAACTGAATTAGAATAATATGGAATTGCTTCTTCCTAAACTCGGGTTACTAGTATGGACCCTTTTAGCTTTCTTAATTGTTTTCTTCCTGTTGAGGAAAATGGCCTGGCCTGCAATTATTAAAGGGCTGCGTGACCGTGAAAATACCATTACTGATTCTTTAGCCACTGCACAGCGGGTAAAAGAAGAAATGGCGTTGATGAAAAGTGAGAATGAAACTCTATTGGCAAAAGCCCGTGAAGAAAGAGCTCAGATGCTGAAGGAAGCAAGAGAAACAAAAGACCGCATTGTTAGCGAAGCAAAAGAGCAGGCTAAAACGGAGGCTAACAAAATTGTAAACGAAGCACAAGCTGCTATTAATGCACAAAAAATGGCTGCATTAACGGAAGTAAAAAACCAGGTAGGTAAATTGGTTATTGAGGTGAGTGAAAAAGTGCTGAGAAAAGAATTAGGAAATAAAGATGCACAAGAAGCCCATATAAAAGGGTTGGTTGATGAAGTAAAGTTGAATTGATGTGATGATTTGGAAATTTGGCAATGAGACGATATCATCTCCAAATTTTTAAATTGAAAAATTTTCAAATTGAATTATGCCCAATCCACGTTTAGCAACACGATACGCAAAATCACTGATTGACCTGGCCATAGAAAAAGGTGAGTTGGAAAAAATATATGCAGACATGCAATGGATTAGCAGTGTTTGCAAAACCAACCGTGATTTTGTAAATGTGCTTCGCAGCCCAATTATTAAAGCTGACGTAAAGAAAAAAATAATTGAAGCAGTTACAACCGGAAGAGTGAGTGAAATGACCGCTGCCTTTACAAGATTGATCATTACCAAAGGCCGTGAAAGCAATTTGCCCGAGATAAGCAATGCTTTTATTGATGCATACAAAGAGAAAAAAAATATTCATACTATAAAGCTTACTACTGCTGCGCCAATTAATGACGCAGTAAAAAATAGCATTATTGACCAGGTAAAAAAATCAGCCGGATTTGAACATGTAGAAGTAGAAGAGAGAATTGATGCTGGTTTGATTGGTGGATTTGTATTGCAGATAGGAGATAAGTTGGTAGATGCAAGTATTGCGTATGACCTTAGAGCAATTGCGAAACAATTCGAGAACAACGACTTTATTTATAAGTTGAAGTAATATAAAAGATAAAAAGAAACAGATATGCCAGAGATTAAACCAGATGAAATAAGTGCCATACTGCGCCAGCAGCTGAGCAACTTTAATGCCCATGCAGATCTTGAAGAAGTAGGAACTGTACTGCAAGTGGGTGATGGTATTGCCCGTGTTTACGGATTAGGGAATGTTCGCTATGGTGAACTGGTGGAGTTTGAGAACGGTGTAAGAGCTATCGCTTTGAACCTGGAAGAAGATAACGTAGGTGTGGTATTGATGGGTGCTAGTGGTGGTATTAAAGAAGGTGCAAAAGTAAAGCGTACCGGCCAGATCGCTTCTATTAAAGTAGGAGAGGGAATGGTTGGTCGTGTTGTAAATACCTTGGGTCAGCCAATTGATGGCAAAGGCCCCATTACCGGTGAGTTGTATGAAATGCCACTGGAAAGAAAGGCGCCGGGTGTTATTTTCCGTGAGCCGGTAAAAGAGCCACTACAAACTGGTATTAAAGCTATCGATGCAATGATTCCGATTGGTCGTGGACAAAGAGAGTTGGTTATCGGTGACCGTCAAACTGGTAAAACAGCTATTTGTATTGATACGATAATCAACCAGAAAGAATTTTTTGCTGCAGGCAAACCTGTTTATTGTATATATGTGGCGATTGGTCAAAAAGCATCTACTATCGCTGGTGTTATGCAAACATTACAAGATGCAGGTGCCATGCAGTACACAACAATTGTTGCGGCTTCTGCATCTGATCCTGCTCCATTGCAGTTCTATGCTCCATTTGCGGGTGCTGCTATTGGTGAGTTTTTCCGTGATACAGGTCGTCCTGCATTGATCATTTATGATGACCTTTCTAAACAAGCAGTAGCTTATCGTGAGGTATCATTATTGTTGCGTCGTCCACCAGGTCGTGAAGCTTATCCGGGCGACGTATTCTATCTGCATAGCCGTTTATTGGAAAGAGCGGCGAAGGTTATCAATAACGATGAGATCGTTAAGAACATGAATGATCTTCCGGATTCAATTAAACATTTGGTGAAAGGTGGTGGTTCATTAACAGCTCTTCCAATTATTGAAACACAGGCTGGTGACGTATCGGCTTATATCCCGACCAACGTAATCTCTATTACTGACGGTCAGATATTTCTGGAGTCGAATTTGTTCCTTTCTGGTATTCGTCCGGCGATCAACGTAGGTATCTCAGTTAGTCGTGTGGGTGGTAATGCGCAGATCAAATCAATGAAGAAAGTGGCGGGTACCTTGAAATTGGACCAGGCTCTTTACCGTGAGTTGGAAGCCTTCTCTAAATTTGGTGGTGACCTGGATGCTGCTACAAAGAATGTTATTGATAAAGGTGCAAGAAACGTAGAGATATTGAAACAACCACAGTATGCACCCTTTGCAGTAGAAAAGCAGGTAGCTATTATATACCTCGGAACAAACGGCTTATTGAAAGAAGTAGCTGTGAAGAGAGTAAAAGAGTTTGAAGAACATTTCTTAATGGAAATGGATAACAAATTGCCAGAAGTAATGGCCGAGTTCAAAAAAGGAAACTTACCTGAAGATGGTATTAAGAAGATGGTAGAACTGGCAAATGGCCTGATACCTTCTTACAAAGCCTAACTTGTCTTATATTATATGTGAAGCGACTGAGCAATCAGTCGCTTTTTTTATGTAGGATCTTTCCGTTTTCTTTCCGCACAGATCGAATTCTCCTATTAGTAATTCGTAAAACATACGTACAATGTGAGTAATCGTACTACTTCGTAAAAATAAAATTGAAAAAATACATTTTGTAAGTTTATGAAATTCAGCATTTAATATATAGGAAAAGTAAATTTACTACATAAAATACGGTAACTATCAAGAAATAATACTCGAAAAACTTGCAAGTAAAAAAACTACGTATTATGTTTGTCTCAGAATCGAACAAATCCTAAGAAAGCAACGTAATCCGACCATGAAACAAACTTCACTTACAAAGGGAAAATACTCCCGGTCTGTTTCTCTCAATTTTTAAGTCGGCTTTCCAAGCAATCTTAGGGCAAGTTCAACAGAACACAACCGTACTAATTAATCTTGAACCCTAAATTGAGCATGATGAAAACATCTTTACCCCTTAGAAAATCAATTATTCTGGCTTTCTTTCTTATCGCTGGAGCATTAAGTTTAAATGCACAGCCTGTTCCAGAATTAATTTTCCAAAACCCTACACCAGAATCTGGAATAGCTGGAGCTGATGGAGCCACTTATAGGTTTCCAAATGTAGCTCCAAATGTAGATGCGCTGGTAAAGATTGCAGGTCGTTCATCTTCTCATGTAAGAATTACAAGTATTGACTTAGCAAATACAGGTTATAATAACGCATTCCAGCCACAGATCAGTTATATGTATGGTAATGCGCCTGCCAATAGCAACTGGTCAATGGATTTTGATTTCAACTTTGTAGTAGCAGGTACTTTAACACCAACAACTGTAACATCATTTAATTTAACTGGGTTGGATATTGATGGTGATGGTGGAAATCTAAGAGAATTTATACAGGTTAGTAATGCACAATCATATATTTTAGAGAATAATAGTTTATTAAGTGTTCAAAATCTTCTTGAAACTTTGTTTGGTATACTAACTCCTACAAGAAAATTCCAGGGGCCTACAACAAATTTCAACAATATTGATGTTAATGCTACTACAGTAATGACCACAATAACATATGCCGACAAAAGTTTTTTCAGGTTAAGAGCTGGTGGTTCAACTGGAAATGGTTCAAGTTCTGCTGCGGACAGAATGTATTCATTCTGGTTTAGAGGTTTTGCATATAATACTCCGGTCCAAACTACACTACCTGTTAAATTATCTTCTTTTTCTGCTATGCTGAATAACAATAAAGTTGATTTGAAATGGACAACCAGCAGCGAAATTAATGTTAGCCATTTTATAGTAGAGAAAAGTACAGATGGTATTAATTATAGCGATGCAGGAATGGCTTTTGCTTACGGAAATGCAACTGATAAAACAAACTATAGCCTTTCTGATAATAATATAAATATAAGCCGTGCTGCTGTAATCTATTACAGACTTCGGTCAGTTGATATTGATGGCAAGAGTGAGCTTTCTGAAACAAGAATAATCAGAATAGGTAAGCAAAATGAAAACAATATTACAATTGTTGCCTATCCAAACCCGGTTAGTAATGAAGTTCGTATTACCATACCCGCTAACTGGCAGAACAAACAAGTTTCTTATGAGTTGATCAGTGCAAATGGCCAGCCAGTAAGAAAAACTGTATCTGCTAATAGTAGCCAAACAGAAACAATAAATACAAGCAGTCTTGCACCTGGTTTTTACTTCGTACGGGTAATGTGCGAAGGGCAGGTTGCACAACAAAAAATTGTAAAGAATTAAAAATCATTTGATAGGGGTTCCACAGCCGTCTCGCCATAAGCGAGGCGGTTTTTTTATTTAAAATAATTTGGTTTAAATTATAAACTACTTTATGTTTGTTTTGAAATTTGAAACCGACTAATATGAATTGGTATAAAAAAGTGCCGCTAGTATTATTCTTTGCAATGTTCTTTTGCTTTGCAAAAGGCCAGCTTATTGTTAAGGGAGTGATTAAGGATAATAAGCAAAAACCTTTAGCAGGGGCAAGCATTACTATTAAGGATAGTTATGATGGAGCTACATCTGATTCAACAGGTAATTATTCTTTTAAAACTACAGAGAAAGGAGAGCAGTTATTAGTAATTAGCTCAATCGGCTTTAAGCCGTTTGAGCAAAAAGTAAAACTGGAAGGAACAATATTAGTTGTTGATGCAATATTAAAAGAAGAAATTAGTGAACTTACTGCAGTAGTTTTATCTGCAGGTACTTTTGAAGCCAGCGATAGAAAAAGAGCCGCAGTTGTACTAGACCCCATTGATATAGTTACCACAGCCAGTGCTAATGGAGATATAACAGGAGCATTAAAAACATTACCCGGTGCTCAGCAGGTAGGAGAAAGTGAAGGTTTATTTGTTCGTGGAGGTACGGCTGCTGAAACAAAAACCTTTATTGATGGAACACTAGTCAATAATTTTTTCTATAGCAGTGTTCCTAATATTGCGCAGTTTGGAAGATTCTCCCCTTTTATTTTTAAAGGAACTGTTTTTAGTACGGGTGGTTATTCTGCATTATACGGGCAAGCACTTTCTTCCGCATTAATTTTGGAGTCCATTGATTTACCGGAACAATCTTCTGCCAGTATTGGCATAACTGTATTAAGTGCCAATGCAGGTATTCAGCATTTGGCAAAAAACAAAAAATCATCCTGGGGTGCCAGTTATGGATATACTGATCTTACGCTAGGGTTTAAAGTTATAAAACAGCGACAGGATTACTCCAAAGTCCCTGCTTACCATAATGCTGATGCTAACTTTCGTATCAAAACATCTTCAACAGGGATGTTGAAATATTATGGTTACTATAGTAGCAATCAGCTTGGCTTTACTACAAATAGTATTGACTCTTTAGGATACCTCGACAAATTTGGAATCAGCAACACAAACATGTATCATAATTTAACCTGGAGAGAAAATTTAGCAAACAGGTGGAAAATAAGCATGGGTGCTTCTTACACCAATAATAAAGACGACATTAATAGTGTGATGCAAGATTTGAATAAAGCAGATGTAGAGTTATCCGGACTTGAGTTCAAAAAATTTAATGTGGCTTCTAAAGGAAATTATTTTAATGCCAAAACAGTATTAGAAAAAAAATTAAAAGGCTTGAGTGCAATACGCTTTGGGGCAGAGTATAATTTTAGCGACGATAAATTAGTTTATACTGCATTCGACGGGCAACGATATCCTAATAATATTAAAGAGCATATTAAAGCAATATTTGCTGAAGGGGATGTGTATGCCACCAACAACCTGGCAATAAAAGCAGGGTTAAGAGCTGAGCATTCTTCTATATTAGATAAAGCAAATGTAGCCCCCCGGGTTTCTGTTGCTTATAAACTGGGCAAAGGAAGCCAGGCATCGGTTGCTTATGGTGTTTTTTATCAAAACCCAGAAAGAAGATATTTGCCTTCGCCCAACGCATTGACTTTTATGAAAGCCACTCATTATATTGCACAGTATCAGAAGGTAGCTAATCAACAATCGTTTAGAACAGAAATTTTTTATAAGAAGTACGATGACCTTGTAAAAACAGGCAGCACAGGCTTTACAGAAGGGGCAATTAATAATAATGGATTTGGAGATGCAAAAGGAATTGAATTTTTCTGGAGGGATAAAAAAACAATCAAAAATTTTGATTACTGGATTTCATATTCTTATCTGGACACCAAAAGAGATTTCCTGAACTTTCCTTTTTCAATCAGGCCCAACTTTGCAGCTACACATACGGCATCAGTGGTAACCAAAAAATTTGTACAAAGTCTGAAGATGAATTTTAATATGGCGTACAACTATGCAAGTGGCCGTCCTTATTATAATATTGGTTTCGATGGAACTGATTATAAATTCAATGATCGTGGAACTATTCCTGATTATCATAACGTAAGTTTCGCCATTAATTATCTTCCTTTTATTGGGAAGGAAAATCCTAAATCATTTGCAGTATATGTTTTGCAGGTGAGTAATATTTTTAATCTCAAACAAACTTACGGTTACAATTATTCATTTAATGGCTATCGAAAGGAAGCAATAGTACCTCCATCAAGAATGTTTGTTTTTATTGGAGCCTTCATCAGCTTTGGTGTAGACAGAAGCGATGAAGTAATTAATAATGGACTATAAAAAAAATTTAAACATCAAATCAACTTGTAAAGCAATGAAAAAAATTCTTCTTGTAATGCTGGTTTCGTTTATGACTACAGCAACATTAGCACAGAGTGAAAAGTACATTAAGGCAATGGAAGCAAAAATTGCCATGCTCGACTCTAATAATTCTGCCAATACATGGAAAGACTTAGCAAATAGTTTTGAACGTATTGCGGAAGCAGAAAAAACACAATGGATGCCTTATTACTATGCGTCGTTTTGTAATGTAATGATTGGTTATAGCTCGATGCCACAAGATGGCGGCATGGGAGATAATAGTTCTATAACTGATCCATATGCAGATAAAGCTGAGAGTTTGCTAAACAAAGCCATGGCTCTTACTGTTCCTAATACAGAAATTTATTGCATTAAAAAAATGGTGCACAGTCTTAAAATGATGGGGAATCCAATGGTACGCTATATGACGGAAGGTACAAAAGCTACTGAGTCTTTAGCAAAAGCAAAAGAATTAAATGCTGCAAATCCAAGAATTTATATCCTTGAAGGCCAAGACAAGTTTTATACACCTGAGCAATTTGGCGGGAGCAAAGCTGAGGCTAAAGTTATGTTTGAAAAAGCACAGAGCCTTTTCGATACATATAAAACAGAAAGTAACATTGCACCAAATTGGGGTAGGTCGCAGGTCGCCTATTTTCTTTCTCAATTAAAATAATTTTATAGAAGCTGGCTTGTAATATACAAGCTGGCTTCGGTTTAAAATACAAGATATGAGCCAAACTGAAAAACAACTTTCTGAAAAGGAAAGTCTGAACCTTATTGCCACCATGATTAATAAGGCCAAGGATTCATATCATGATACTGGCGTTAGTGCAATTATGTGGGGAACCATTATTGCAATTTGTGCTTTAGTAAAATTATCAGAAATACAGTTTAATTACCGGCTTCCATTTGACATCAACCTGATTACAATATTGGCAATCATTCCACAGATATTTATTTCCATAAAAGAAAAAAAACGCCGCCGTGTTAAATCCTACGATGACGTCTATATGGATTATATCTGGCTGGCTTTCGGTATTTGCATTTTCCTTATGGTTTTTATTGTAAACACTGTGCATGCTGAGCTTGGTCCTGTAATGCATGAATACCGCCAAATGTCAGCAGGAAAAAAAGATGGGATTGATTTTCGATTCTCAGAATTTGTAATGCCTCTTTTTCTATTGTTATATGGCATCCCAACTTTTATTACCGGTGCTGCCTGTAGATTTAGACCCATGTTGTGGGGAGGTTTATTGTGCTGGGTTTGTTGCATCATAGCCTTATTCACCACCATAAAAATCGATTTACTCCTCACTGCATTTTCAGCCATAGCTGCATGGCTTATTCCAGGAATTATTTTAGAAGCAGATTACCGTAAAGCCAAAAAGGGATTGTTATCAGCAAATGTTTAAAGATCTGGACCCCATATTACATTCCCAGTTGCGGCTGGCTGTTATGTCCCTTCTTATTAGTGTGAAGGAGGCAGAGTTCATTTTTATACGGGAGAAAACAAATTCAACTGCCGGAAACCTTAGTGTACAGATCCAAAAATTAAAAGATGCAGGGTATATTGATGTAACCAAACAATTCAAGGATAACTATCCGCAAACTATTTGCAGAATTACAAAGCCTGGTATAAAGGCATTTGAAGATTATGTACACAATCTGCAATCTTATCTTGGTAAAAGTTAATCCTGCAACAAATAAAAAAAGCCCTTTTGGAAAAGGGCTTGTTCTCTGTTGGTAACTCTAAGCGAATGAAAATCGTTGATACTATTTGTCTTTGTAATATTTTTTATTTTGATGAGGCTGTAATAATAATTGTGGTTGCCGTTCTTTATTATTGGTAGTTAGTATTTTTTCAACCACTTTTTTCAAACGGCTATACTCTTTCTTTAAAATATTTTTCGTTGACATGTTTTTTTTAATTGTCAGCTCTTTGGATTAATTACAATAACAGAAGAATAGGTGGCTTTTTTTGCTTTAGAAATCATTTTTACTCGATAGTAAAATTTTGTTTGCTTTGCCTTTTCATAAAACCAATAATTATCAGTTTCTGGCTTGTCGGTTCCAAAGACCAGGGCGGCAATAGAGAAATTTTTGCCATCTGTACTTTTCTCTATTTCAAACTGGTCGGCTGCTTCATTTTCATTTACTTGCCATTGCAGCAATACCCTGTTGTTAGTGATATTGCCATTAAAATTGATAAGTGTGGGTAGGTTTTTTGTTATTTGAGGTGATGTGTATGTTGTGCTTGCAAAAGGGGCAATTATTTCCTGTGCATTAGAGGGCTGATAAAAAAGCCTTAATGCTAGAAGAGTAAAAAATAGAGAGTACTTAATCATTTCTTTGGGTTTTGAATTAACGTCTTCAAATGGCCCACAGAAATATTGGATGTTACTTCGGTAATTATGTATACATCTTGTAAGAACCTACAGAAATATAGCCGTATCTGGATATAACTAAGATTATGCTGGTACGGTTGTTTATAGTAGTTTTACTTGGGTATATGTGGTTTTCCGAATCGTAAACAAACGTAGCAATTGAAGACTGTAATTGCAAGTCTTTTGCTAAATATATTTTTAGAAAAACAAAAATGCATCTCTTTCAGGGCAAACCTTTGATACATTTGCCCGTTATCATTACGGTATGAGTAATATTATAGAAGTAAAGAATCTGACTAAAGAATTTAAAGAAATTAGAGCGGTGGACAATCTCTCTTTTTCAGTAGCGGCTGGCAAAGTCTATGGATTTTTAGGTCAGAACGGAGCAGGTAAATCTACTACCATTCGGATGCTGCTTACATTAATAAAGCCAAGTTCAGGGAGCATAGAGATTTTTGGAATGAACCTGCAGCAACACCGCAAAGAAATACTTAGCCAGGTAGGTGCAATAATTGAACGGCCCGATTTGTATAAATATCTTACGGCTCTTGAAAACCTCCGCATTTTTGCTACCATGAGTGGTGTAAAGATTACCGAGAAAAAATTAATGGATCAGTTGGATGAAGTTGGATTAGCAGATAGAGCAAATAGTTTAGTAAAAACCTATTCGCAAGGCATGAAGCAGCGACTGGGAATTGCAACTGCATTAGTACATAATCCTAAACTTATTATTTTAGACGAACCTACAAATGGACTTGATCCGCAAGGCATCGCCGATATTCGCAATCTCATTATCCGGTTAAGTAAAGCATCTGGAAAAACATTGTTGATATCATCTCACCTGCTAAGTGAAATGGAATTGATTGCCGATTCAATGCTAATTATAGATAAGGGAAAGAAATTAGTAGAAGGAAGTGTGAACGACTTATTTGATCCGGCCGAAACAGTGGTTGAATTAAAAACAACTGATGATGCCGCAGTATTTGAGCAACTACAAACCTCCTCATTACAAAAATATGTACAGGGAAAAAGAAATGATTGCGTACTATTAAAACTACATCGTAACGAAGTACCGGTTGTAATGAAAGAATTAGTAAAGATGGATGTAAATGTTATTTCCCTACACTCCAAACATTCATTAGAGGATTATTTTTTATCACTAACAACGGGTAACTCGCATGTGGAAGCTACTAAAAATTGAACTGTTTAAAATATTCAAGCGACCTAGAACGTATATTGCTTTTGGAGCAATAGCTGCCGTTGTTTTTTTGATTCAGATCGCTTTAAAGTATGACGGCAAGTCGTATGTAGATCTCTTACTCAATAATCTTTCCGGTTCATTCGAATTTTCAGATGAGTTCAAAGGAAAATTGCTTAACGGGTACATGATCTGTTTTGTAATTCTTAATACCTTATTAATACAGATGCCATTACTGGTGGCATTAATAGCGGGTGATTCCATTGCCGGCGAAGCAAATATGGGAACACTAAGGTTGTCGCTTACAAAACCAATTAGCCGAACAGAGTATATGCTGGTAAAATTCGGTGCTTCTGTTATATATACATTTGCTTTATTGGTCTGGATGGCCATTTTAGCGTTGTTTGGCAGCATGATAATTTTTGGAACGAATGATTTGGTAGTGCTTCGTTCCGAAGGAATTGAGCAAATGAAACATTTTGATGTATTGTGGCGATATTTTGCAGCATTTGGTTATGCAGCAGTAGCATTAACAACTGTTTCTGCATTGGCATTTTTATTAAGTGTGTTTGCTGAGAATTCTATCGGCCCTATTATTGCAACCATGAGTATTGTTATTGTGTTTACCATTCTATCGGAAATGAATATTCCGATCTATGACCAGACTATAAAGCCTTATCTATTTACTTCTCACATGGTAGCATGGAAAGGATTCTTTTATGTACAGGCTGATGCAGAAGGCACCACTATTAACGGGAGCATCGAAAATCTGCCGGCTGTTTTGCGCAGCTTGGGCATCCTTATTATATATATTGGCGTCTTCTTCAGTACTGCAGTATGGGTATTTAGAAAAAAAGATATTCTAACATAAATAGCGATTATGATTAATGATTTTGGTTTAATAGTTCGTACTACACGAAAAGGATTTACGCTGTCTCTGGCAGCAATTCTTTTATTTCCTTCCATGCTAAAAGCACAAACTGCCGACGAACTTATTCAGCAAGTAAAGGCAAAGTTGGATAAAGTAAACGATTACCAGGCCAACGGCAAAATGAAAACCAATGTAGTTTTTATTAAAGCTCCCATAGCGAATGTAAAAGTTTACTACAAAAAGCCGAACCGCTTACGCATCAATAATGAAAGTGGTATTTCATTTATTCCCAAAGGTTCTGTAAACATCAATCTAAATAATATTTTTATTAATACAGAAGGTTTTGATATAATAGATGTAGGCAAAGAAGACAAAACTAATTTTCGTATCATAAAGCTTTTGCCTAAAGATGAAAATGCAGAAGTAGTACTCTCAACGCTGTATATCGATGAAAAACTATCGCTGATAAGAAAAGCAAAAACAACCACCAAGGAGAATGGAACCTATGAACTGGAAATGACCTATGGGAAATATGCAGCATACGGCCTGGCAGATAAAATAAATTTCTCTTTTAATACCAAAGATTATAAACTTCCAAAGGGGATTACATTTGACTACGATGACGGTAGCAAGAAAGAGGAAAATCCCGACAAGCTGAAAAACAAAAAAGGCAAAGTAGAAATTACCTATTCCGATTATATCATTAATAAAGGAGTTCCTGATTCCGTTTTCAAATAAAATCCTATTCGCTTATATCTTCATCAACTGCATTTGCCAGAATTTGTGGTGTTAATTTTCGCAATGGATTTTTTCTATTTTCTTCATACTGGCTTCTCCGGTTGATGATCTCAATGCATTCAAAAAGTGCAACCAGAAAAGAAGAAGTATCTGCTTTGTCTTTTCCGGCAATATCAAACGCAACTCCATGGTCGGGTGATGTGCGAACGGCTGAGAGCCCGGCTGTATAATTTACTCCATCCCCAGAGGCCAATGCCTTAAATGGAATCAAACCCTGGTCATGATACATTGCCAGTACTGCATCAAATTTATCAAAGCTACGACGGGCAAAAAAAGCATCGGCACTAAACGGGCCCACAACCAGCATGTTATTATTCTTTGCTTCTTTGATAGCAGGTTTAATAATTGTTTCTTCTTCGGAACCAATCAATCCCTCATCACCGGCATGTGGGTTTAAGCCCAACACGGCAATCTTAGGTCTGTCAATTCCAAAATCTTGTTGCAGGCTTTGATGAACTATTTTGAGCTTACTTATAATTTTCTCTTTGGTTATATGTTTGGCCACTTCTCCCACCGGAATATGTTCTGTAACCAATGCTACTCTAAAATTGCCGGCACATAACATCATTACCACATCGTTTGCCTCAAATATGTGTTTGAGATAGGGTGTGTGCCCCGTAAAATTAAATTCTGCAGATTGAATATTCTTTTTATGGATTGGCGCCGTTACTAAACCATCGATCTGCTTTTGCTTTAATGCCGCAACAGCGGTTTGCAAAGAAAGAATAGCATATTTGCCACCCACATCATTTAACTGACCGGGGGTAATAACAACATCTTCTTCCCAGCAATTGAAAATGTTTATTTGTTTTGGAGTTATACGGCTAAAATCTTTAATGTTCTGGTAGTTGAAGCTTACCTCTGGTGTTGACTTTTTATAAAAATTTATCACTTTATTGGAAGAAAAAATTACCGGGGTGCAATGATCGAGTATGCGGTTGTCTGATAAAGTTTTAATAATTATTTCTATACCGATTCCGTTTAAATCACCACAGCTTATTCCTATAATTGGTTTTGTTTGGCTCATACATTATTTCTTAGGCTATAAAAATACAGAATTCATAGTAAGGCGGGTATATAAATGGTTCTTAAAAGAAAGACCCGGCAATTGCCGGGTCTTTCTTTTAATTATTTCACCGTATTACTGTTTTAATACTTTTCTGTAGATAGTTGATCCGTTTATCGAAGCTCTCAGCACATATATACCTTTTGCAAGGCCGCTGGTTGCGGCAATACTTAATGAATTGGAGCCTGTATAAAGCTGTTGGCTTTCTGATTTTACAATTTTACCGTATCCGTCAACTAATTCAATTCTTGCAATAGTATTTACTGTAGAGTAAATTTCATATTGCAGGTTGTTTGCAAATGGATTCACTACACTGGTGAATTCAAAATTGTTTTTGGTGCCGGCATTCAACTGAATAATAGATGAATATTTTTTACTGTTATTGCTATTGATCATTATAACACGGTAGAAAACCTTGTTGTTAACCGGAACCGGGTCGGTGTAATTATAATAATTCATTTCAGCAGAAGGGTTATTATAACCGTTCACTATGGCAATACTGTTGAAATTTATTCCATCATCACTTCTTTCAATACTAAACGTAATTTGCTCATCTTCTTCAGAAGTTACCCATGAGATTTTTCCAATATTATCATACAATCTGCCCGTTGCAGAAAGCAGATCTGCTTTTAAAGGGGGACCGCAGTCAAGTAGTATATTAATATTGATTGTGGTGGGGTCTGAATAGCTACAGGTTGAGCTTCCGAGATTTGTATCGTTGGAGGCAACAACTAACCTGTATAAATCACCATCATTTGCTGCTGTAGTAAATCCTGTTGGTATAGTATAAGATGCTACATACTCATATTGTGTTCCATTCCATACCGGGGTTCCCGTACCGCTTGTTCCTGCAATGTCTGTCCAGGGACCAGAAGTAGCAACAGACCATCTTTGCCATTTATATCTTACATAGTTATTGTATAGATAACGAACGGTATCTGTAATTGTAAGGACGTTGCCTTCACAAATATTTGGAGCGGCTGAAGGTGAGTATGTCATACTCGGAAAGCAGGTGGTGAGACCAATATCATCAATAGCCCAGTCATTACCACCACCGCCGGGTGCATTGTTACGTATAGTTAGGGTTACACTTGTTTGAGCAGGGCCGGTTTTAAAAAGAAAACCTTTTTTTATCCATTTCTTGTCATATATAACCGGGCCGGTGGTATAATAATCCACTCCATCAATAGTATAAGTGAGGTCTGGGCTAACACCTGCACTATCATTTAATGTTTTTGTTCCTAAATATGGTTTAAACGAAGCTCCATCCTGCATTCTCCTTCCGGCGGAATCGGTGCTACAGCCTGCACAAATATTTTTAAACCAGGCAGAAAATTCATAATAGGTATCGGTGCAAAGTCCGGTAATATTTTTTTGAATAGCGGTATTAATACCAAATGCTGCATTTACTACACCCATATATCCGCCATTGGTTCCTGCAGGAACCGCAAGATTGCCAGAGTCTGGATTTGCTGCACCGGTATGGTCACCAATAATATCCCATACGCCAAACACCCTCACAGTATCAGCACCTGTACCTGAACTTGGAAATGGCGCAAACTTATTTGTATAGAGCCGGTAAGAGCTAGTATTATTCACTACAGAGAAAAAGCCATCACCGGGGTTGCTGGCTGAAAAAGGTGCCCAGGTATATTGAGGGGCAATTGTTAACTGTGTACTGTCATGTCTTGTAGTGCCAGAACCAAAATCTCCTCCCGAGTAAACATTGGTACCTGCACCACCTTGGCATAATGAGGTGCCAGCTTCTGAAACATACACGGTGTATCTGGGAAAAATTATACTTGTTGGCGGGAAAGTAACATCATTGGTATTGCTGGTAGTTGTTTTATATCTGAACTGCCCATTGCTGGTAGTAAAAGTGGCTCCGGTAGTAGCAGTAACAGTTACCCGGTAACTTACAACAATTACTACAAATTGGGCGAACTGGCTTGGTCTACCCCTTGAATGTATTTTTCCTCCTCCTGCTGATGCATAGGTAATTGGGCTAACAGCTGGTGAACCCTGGTAAACCAGTTGACGGTTAGCAAGTGTTGAAGCTCCTTCTCTAGGTAGGCTGGCAACATTTACTCTTAGCACACCTGCGTCATAAACTGCTTCATCATCACCAGAAGCATCAGTTAAATTTACAAGTCCTGTAATTCCGGATTCAAATTGAAGACCTTCATTGGTTTGAAACTTGATTGAATTGGCCACATAAGAAAGTCCTGTGGGGATGGTGTCATGATAACTTACATTAAATATGGCACCGGTTCCTGTTGACCAGTTACCGGGATTAATAGATTGTCTGAACTCCAATACATCTCCCGTTTGAATGGTGCCACCGGATGGTCTTGTAATATTTGTATAACTTTTACCACTTAAAACTGTTTGCACAGCGTTATTGGTTCCGGTTGTTACACAAAGCCTAAATGTAGTGTTAGAAGATGTAGGACCTGTATTAACAGTGTTTGGATACATTACCCTTACTAAATAAGTGGTACCAGGGGAATAATCAATAAAATTTACTGTAAGTGCTGTAGTGCCACTGGTTGATAAAGCGGAACAGGTAACTGCTGATAATGTACCTAAAGTATTAAACTGGTAAACTACAAATTGCCTTCTGGTATATGTACTTCCATAATTATCAAGCCTTATAGTATGATTGGAACTGGTAGCAGTAAATTTGTACCACACGTCAAACAAAAATGGATTCGTAGCACAGGCAAAACCTGGTATACTTGCTGAAATAGTAGCATTGTTTAATGTACCATTTGTTGTGGTACCACAGGAGCCACCATTAACAGTTAGAGCAGGAGCAGTCAAAAACAAAGGAGAGCCGCCGTGATTATCGTTAGCAGGTTGAGCCATTGAAAAAAATGGCAAAAGTATGAAAGTAGTTAAAAGGCATAGCAGTACTCTGCTGGGCAATGGTAAGGATGGTTTCATAAAATTGGATTTCTACGATAACATAGGATACAAAAATCAAAAAAACGAAATAACGAATGAAATAACAACAGTACTAACACTCATTTTTTGTAAGGACTTTTACGATTAAAAATTAAGCAGAAACGCTTATTAATAATCGTAACAGATAAATATCTTGCAATCCGAAAAACCATCTTGAGTTTAAAATCCACTATCATGAAAAAGCTACTTAGCTGCTTATCATTCTTTATTTCTGTATCAGCATTTTCTCAACACAACACTTTTGCCTCTGCTCCTTTAATTCCAACAACAAGCAACTGTGTTACTGGTATTAACCAGTTTGTTGGCCACACAGTTGCTAGTGCTTCTAATGAAGCAATTACTCTTACTGCTGCAAGTACCTGTGGCATACCTAATGGTAATAGAGATGTATGGTATAGATTTACCACCCAAACGGAGTTTCCAGTAATAGTAGTAACACCTACTGGCAGTTTATGGACAACCGCACAAAGAATTAGAATACAAATTCTTTCAGGCACGGCATTAACAGCACTTACAGAGCGAGGCTGTGGTAGCAGTGCAACTACTGGTACTATAATTGGAACCCCGGTAACAGTTACCCCGTCTACTGCCTTAACACCGGGTACAACGTATTATATAAGGATAAGTACTACCGGTACACCTACCGGTGCAAACTGGACTTATAATATTTGTATAAGAGAAGGCGTAGCCAGCCGCATGGGAGAAGTTTTTAAACAAACTATTTTATCGGCTGCAAACCCAGAGCCAGTTTCATCAACGCTGTTGCGCTATCCCTGGGAGGTTACCTATGGACCAGATAATAATTTATGGGTTACTGAAGCCAGAGCCTATAAGTTAAATAAAATAAATCCGAATACGGGAGTAAAAACAACAGTACTTGATCTATCAAGTGGCAGCACCTGGTTATCTACCAATGGGGCATCAGTTGATGCTGATACGTTGGCAGCTATCACTACTAACTTGTGGAATGGTGGGTGGCCTTCCGGTAGTGCTACCAATCCTAACTGGCCACAAGGTGGTTTTGCTGGTATGGCACTGCATCCACAATTTTTAGATGGTAGTGGAACTAAAGACTATGTGTACGTAACGTATGTACATAGATACCTGAATGGCGGAGGTACTTCAACTGGTGTTCGCTTCAGAAATAAATTAGTAAGATTTACTTATAACGCTGGTACACAAGCATTCAGTTCCCCGGTTGTGTTATGTGATACACTTCCCGGAAGTAATGATCATAATTCACAACGTTTAATAATAGCTCCGGTTGGCGGAACTAATTATCTTTTCCTTGCACAAGGTGATATGGGTTCAGGACAATTTGGTAATAGAGATAGAACTATGAAGGCGCATAACCCAGCCTCATACGAAGGAAAAATTCTGCGATTTAATCTGGAATCTGATGGTGATGCCGGAGGTAATGCCTGGATTCCTAACGACAATCCCTTTGGAGCTAGCAGTGCAGTTTATGTAATAGGTATACGAAACAACCAGGGGTTTGCTTACGATCCTGAATCAGGCTTATTGTATGGCTCATCTCACGGCCCTTATAGTGATGATGAAATTAATATTATAGAAGCAGGAAAAAATTATGGACACCCTTTTGTCATAGGATACTCTTCAGATGGTAATTATAATGGGACAACCACTCAACCGACAAATACGAGTATTACTGCGGGAGCACCTTTTACCGATAACAATGGTATGTCAACCTGCCCACCTATAGGAAATGAAGCTACCAATGCAACAACAATCGGAGCTACCAATTATAGAGACCCTATTTTTTCTGCGTATGCTTCCAGCAATGCTACTATTCAAAACAACTGGAGATTTAATACAGGTAATGCGGGATGGGAATCTGAAGCATGGTCAGGCTTGGACCTTTATACAAACACCGTGATACCGGGTTGGAAGAAATCTTTAATTGCTTCTGGCTTAAAGTGGGGACGGATGATACGACTTAAATTGGGTGCTACTGGTACTACAACGCTTCCCAGCAATCTTTCTCAGAATAATACAGGTGATACAATTACTTATTTCCAAAGTGGAAACCGATACAGAGATCTGGCATACGGATCTAATGGGAAAGATATTTATTTAGTAATGGATAATGGGTCTGCCACTTCAGGGCCCGGTGTAGGTAACCCCACTGTACCTGCTTGTCCGGGTTGTCTTATTAAGTATTCCTTCCTCGGTTATGTAAATGATGGAACTGCTTTGGGGAAAAGCACTATACCAACTTCTATTGATGTTACAACAGGGCCGGCTAATACTTGTGTAAGTGGTAATACAATTACTATTGATGCAACGAATAATAATTTATGGGTACCTATTACAGGGCCTGATGGAAATATACTGGCAGAAATAAATGCCAATGGTAATAATTTAGGCGATGTAACTTCTTCATTTTATAAAAACTCAAATGCTATAAGGGTAAGAGGCGGGGTACGTTATCTCGACAGAAATATTACCATCACTCCTCAATTTCAACCTACATTACCTACGCTTAATCCTTTGGTAAAAATAAGGTTGTATATATCTAAGACGGAATTTGATGTACTTGATGCTAATCCGCTAAGTGGTATTTCAGCTATTACTGATCTTAGAATCTTAAAGAACAATGATGGTTGTCTTGCCAATGCATCAGGCGCAACAACATTAATTACGCCTTCGAATACTACTGTGCCGGATCTTACACATGGTGCTAATGGTTATGTATTGCAGGCTAATATTTCAAGCTTCTCTTCTTTTTATTTTGGTGCCACTAATATTACGTTACCATTGGATTTGTTGACCTTTACCGGTTCGTTACAAAGTGATAGAACAACATTGCTGAATTGGAAAACAGAGAATGAAGTAAACACCTCGCATTTTGTAGTAGAAAGAAGTGTTAATGGTAATAATTTCAACTCAATAGGAACTGTATCTGCAGCGGGTAATAACAGTGGTGTATTAAACTATTCGTTTACTGATTTAGATGTAATGAACCAACAATCATTAATAATTTATTACCGCTTGAAAATGGTTGATCAAAATGGTGAATTTAAATATTCAAATATCATCTCTGTTACATTAGCAGATATTACAGGGGCTATCAGCATTGCACCAAATCCCGTGGCTAGCGAAGCAAGAGTAACTGTTACTGCACCGGAAGATGGCAGAGTACATTATAAAGTAGTAGATAATTCTGGACGTACCGTTTTACAAAACACAGTATCGGTACGAAAAGGAATTACAAATACCTTGTATATTGATATGAGAAACCTATCATCGGGAATGTACTTCCTGAATGTAACAGGTGCCGGATTAAATAAAAACCTCAAAGTACAAAAGCAATAAGGGTAAACCTCTATAGCCAATAATTGCATTAATTGATCAGCTTCTTCCGAAAGGGAGAAGCTTTTTTAATTTACCTGATATTCCATTTGTAAAACCCCTTATAAATTAGTTGAAGGGTGTGCATAACTTACTATGCTATTTTTGGTTTTGTTCGTAACAGTTAGTAGAACTATGTCTACGAAAATTCTGCATCAAAAAAAGGTCAAATCTACCTTGTACTTTTTTGCGGGCAGTTGTAATTTGTTAGTATCAATCCACATCTATGAGGAAACTGGTTAAAAGAATATTTTTAGTAGCTGTTGTAATATGTATAACCCTATCATCCTGTAGCGATCAGTATAAAATGGAAAAGGAGGGGGGTGAGCAGCAAAGCGGTGCAGGTTATCAACTAAGTAGTTGGTTTCACTCAAAGGCGTATCCCAATCCAGAAAATTTAAGTGACAAGTATCAAAAGGCATGGGGTCAATATCTTGAAATAAAAAACAACACTGCACAGCCTGCCAGAAGACTTACGACAGAAGGGGTGTTAAGCAACTGGACTTCGCTGGGCGATGTTTCCACCATAGGTGGAAGAGTTTTATGTGTTGAAGTTGATCCTAATAATTCTAATACGGTTTGGGCAGGCTCTGCCAGTGGTGGTATCTGGAAATCTGTAAATGGTGGAACAAACTGGACTGGTATTGAAACCAATCTTCCTGTATTAGGTGTCTCATCAATAATAGTTGATCCTTCTAATTCTAATATTATTTATGCAGGAACTGGAGAAGTATATAGGGTTGACACCTCTAACATTGGATTTAGTGTATGGAAAACAAGAGGCACCTATGGAATAGGAATTATTAAAAGTACAGATGGTGGTGCTACCTGGTCGCAGATAATGACCAAAACTTCCGCACAATTATTCGGTATACAAATGTTGAAATTTCAGCCCGGCAGCAGTTCTATAATTTATGCCTGTGCCACAGATGGTTTATATAGATCTTCCAATAGTGGTGCAAGCTGGGATCAGATTCTTTCAAAGATTTATGTTTCGGATGTTTGTATTAATCCTTCTAATACAGACCAGGTTGTTGTTGGTGTAGGTAATATGGTTAATCTCGATAAAGGAATTTATAGAACAACCAATGCATCCAACGCTACACCTACCTGGAGTAAAATTACATCGGGACTGCCAACTTCTTTTGATGGTTATATCCGTATGGATAATGTTGGTGCCACAAGATTATATGCCTCCGTGGCCGGAAAAAGTGGCGGGGAGTTATATCTGTCCACAGACTTTGGTGCTAACTGGTTTGAAAAAACCGGTTCTGCTCATGCCGATTTTCAGTATTGGTTTGCACATACATTAGCCATTAACCCTTCTAATACAAACGACATTTTAATGGCTGGTGTTGATTTTTTCAGATATACTTCTTCAGATGCAACAACCGGTGGATCGAGATCAACAATTTCTTCCGGCAGCTCACCCATTCATTCTGATCATCATGATATAGAATATGATCCTAACAATAGCAATACAATTTACGTAGCATGTGATGGAGGTGTTTATAAAAGTACCAATGGAGGAAGCACCTGGAATGCAAGGAACACAGGCTTACGGGCAACACAATTTTATGCTTCAATAGGAGTGCACCCAACAAATGCGGATATTTTAATAGGAGGTCTGCAGGATAATGGTGTAGTAAGATATAATGGAACTAACTGGACAACGGTATTTGGGGGAGATGGAGGTCCAAGTGCTATTGCGCCTGACGGTACAACAGTTCTTGCTTCGAATGATGCAAGAGGTGTAAGACGATCAACAACGGGTACAGCGGGTATTTTTTCAAGTGTTCTTAGTCAATGGGCATTTACAGCCGATGACAGAACAGGCTTTATGGCTCCTGTTGCTATTAGTAAATCAGATGGGAATTACATGTATGTTGCTACAGATAATATACATAGATCAACGCTGGCCGGGGCATCAGGAAGTTGGTCAAATGTTGCAAGCTCTTCCACTAATTATATAGAAGCACATCGTAAAACAGCCATCACATTAGCTGTTTCGCCTACCAATAGAAATAAAATTTATGTTTCCACTTCTAATATTGCACAAAATACCAGTAATGATTACTTATGGGTGAATGGGCAGCCTAATATTCTAAGATCTACAACACCTGCTACAACACCTTACACAAGTATTAAAGGAACATTACCAGACCGTTTTATTATGGACATGGCGATCAGTGAAAACAGTGATGATAGTGTATATGTAGTACTTGGTGGCTTTGGAACCTCTCATGTTTATTTAACACCTGATGGGGGTACTACCTGGCTCAGTCGTGGGTCAGGCTTACCGGATGTTCCATTTAATGCAATTCTTATTGATCCTACAAACCCTAATATCATTTATGCAGGTTGCGACTTTGGAGTTTATGTTAGTCATAACAAAGGAATTAACTGGTATGACTACAACACCGGCTTTTATGATGCTACATTAATAATGGACCTGCAAGTAGATGCAAATAATAAATTAATAGCGGCTACACACGGCAAAGGTGTTTTCAGATCAGATTTGTTTACACCACCATTAACACTTCCTGTAAACTTTACTGCTTTTACCGGCCAAAATATAAACGATGCAAATCAATTGAGATGGGATGTAGTAGAGGAGTACAATCTTTCGCACTACGAAATAGAAAGAAGTATTGATGGGTTTAATTTTCAACAAGTAGGTAATGTAAATGCCAGAAATGTTTCAGCACCATCTGCTTATTTTCATACTGATAATATCCGAAACATAGTGGCTTCTTCTTTTTATTATCGTCTTAAAGCAATAAATACGGATGGAACATATTTTTATTCCGACATCATTCAGATAAAAGTTGCAACGAAAAGTGGCTTTAAAGTAATTGGTAATCCTATTACAGATAGAATTTCATTTAGGTACAATGCTGCTGAAGCAGGAGTGATGAAATTAAGATTGCTGGATCAGCAGAGCCGGGTTCTTCGTACGGAGCAACAACAGGTGACCACAGGCACTGCGTATTACACAATGGATAATCTTTCTTCACTTCCGGCAGGTATGTACATTCTTGAAATGTGGATGAACAAAGAACGATACACCGAAAAAATACTGAAACGATAAGTAATAAAATAAATCGCTATCGTAAAAGCTTCCTTCAAAAGGGGAGCTTTTTGCTTTTTTAAGCACAATAGTAAGGTTGCCGGAACTATTGTATAATTACTATTACAATCTCCTTGCACATTTTCCCATTTTAATAGGGCAAACAATACATTTTTTTCAGGTAGTATGTAGTGTGGTTAAACCTCTTTAAAACGCTTAAATCTACTCTATGTAAGTGTTTGCCTTAATTGTACCTTTCTTATACCAAATCCGTGTGCCTATGAAAACAGTGCTACTTAAAATCTGCTTACCGGTTTTCTCAAAAATTGCAACAATCATTTTTTTTGTTGCGGTTATTCCATTTGCTTCTTACGCACAATGTTTACCCGGCAGTAATACGGCTAACTTAAATTGGGATAACATGGATTACCTGGTTACAACCGGAAACTATGCTGGCTATGTTACAACAGCTATGAGCAGAACACAGGCATTTGCGTTAGGAGTTAATCGGGTACAAATTGTTTACCCAGCCACTATCTCTACAAGTGGAGAAAATATAACCCATACAGGCGAAGCAGGATCTTTGGGTACTGGCGCCGATGTGCAATATGGTGGAAATGGAAATATCACTTTTACTTTTGATGATGAAGTAAATAATTTACAATTCTCTTTGTATGATATAGATATTAGCCAGCGGGTAAATGTAACGGCTGTCAATACATTAGCGGTGCCTCTAAATATTGTAATGACAAAACCTGGTGGTGGCACAGTAGCCATTACCGGATCGGGTACCACCAATGCACAAGGCCTGGCTCCGGCTACTGCTCATGCCAACAACTCTAATCTTGGAGTGCTTAATTTAACTATTGCCGGCCCTGTAAAAACAGTAACCATTGCAATGAGTGGAACGGCGGGTGATTTTTGGCTGTCAGATTTATCAGCTTGTGTATTCGGAACTTTCCCCAATAATTATTTTATCGCTTCACAACCATTTACCGGCCAACCTACTTATATTATAGGTACATCAGATACCAATACGGTTTCATTGATTAATACAACAACGGGTCAGGCAAAAATGATTTTTCAGGATGTTACTTCTCCCAGGTATATTAATGGAATTGGCTTCGATCACCTTCAATATAATTTATACTATGTAATTGACTTTACATCTAACCCCGCCATCAATAAAACAATTAAGCGATATAATTTTGATACAGAAACAATGAGTGTGGTAGTGCCAGATGTAAATACATTGGGTATCCCAACTTTTAATCGGGGTGTTGAATCGGCAGGTTGTGCTTTTTATGATAATGATCTATACTTTGGCGTAGAAGGTAATCTTACACCAGCTAATAACGGCGGAAGAGAAACAATAATCTGGCGGATTGAATTTGACGTTCCCGGCGGTAATGCAATTAAAGCTTGCCAGGTATATGCAACACCATCTGATAATGGCTCCGGTACTTCTCTGCACGACTGGAATGATTTTACTATAGCTGATGGACTATTAGTTGATTTTGCCGGAGCACCAAATGCAGCTGCAAGAAGATATACTCATTATGACTTGCAAACACAGCAAATTGTAAATAACTATTATACTGGTGGGGCTACTCCACGTCAGGCAGGTATCACCTGGAACAATACAAGGTATTGGGTGTATGACAATATTGCCGTGTATAATATGAACGGAACAATCGGACCGCAAACACCTATAACAGGTGCTACTGCGCTGGACTGGACAGGCTTTTGTGGAGATGCAACAGGCTTTAGGCCCAAGAGTGATTTTGGTGATGCACCTGCCAGTTATGATCCCAATCCTTTGAGCCCTGCATTGCATGAAAAAGACACGGCATTATTTCTTGGCCCTACTTCTTTCTTAACGAACTGGGATCAGGAGTTTACTAAAAATACTTCTGCTGATGCAACCGGCGATGGGGGCGATGATAATGATGGATTATCTTTTTTAAGCGTATTAGATCCTTCATCCGGAACCTATTATGTACAGGCGCAAGTATATAACAATACCGGGGCTAACGCAAGGTTGATAGGATGGCTTGATTATAATGGCAATGGAGTTTTTGATGCCAGTGAAGCACTAACACCTATTACTGTACCAACATCAAATTTAATTCAGGTAGTAAATATGTTTTGGCCAACTGTTACCACTTCTTTAGTTAGCGGGACTTATACTTTTCTCCGAATCAGGTTAACAAGAGCTTCCAGTGGAATGACAACTGCTAATGCTACCGGTTATTTCAGCAATGGTGAAGTAGAAGATTACCGGGTGCTGGTAGATGATTTCCCGTTATCGGTTAAATTATTATCGTTTGAAGCGAATGTTATTAATAATTCAATGGTGAAATTGAATTGGTCAACAACCAGCGAAGAAAATCTATCCGGATTTGGAATTGAGCGTAGTAGAGATGGAACAAACTGGGCAACACTCGGTTTTGTAAATGCAATCGGTGCAGGAGGCGGCACAACAGATTATCTGTTTAATGATGAGCAGCCTTTAAAAGGAAATTCCTTTTACCGGCTGAAACTAACTGATATAAATCCAGTTTCGAAATATAGTGAGATAAGAACTGTATCTATTAAGGAATTATCGGATAATATCTACGTGATGCCAAACCCCGCAGGAAGTACTACAAACTTGTATATAAAGAGTAGCGAAAATAAAGAAGGTACTATCGTTATTCGTGATATGCTCGGAAGAGAATTAAGAAGAGAGAGAAAACAGTTGGTAACAGGGCAGAATATTATTCCGATAAATAATCTCGAAAAACTGCCAGAAGGAAGTTATTTGGTTCAATTACTGATAGGCGAAGAAGTACATAGCACTAAACTGATAAAAGGAAAATAAACTTGAATAATGCCAATAACGCAGCCATTACCTTCAATAAAGGTGGTGGCTGTTTGATTATATGGGATGTTCATTCTTTTCACAAAGGTTTCAGCGTATCAAGTACATTTGCGGTAATGTACACATTGAAGAAATCACTGGGCCAGCATTTTCTAAAAGATGAAAATATTTGCCGCAAAATAATAGCGGCAGTACAAGCACATCCTTTTCAGCAATTATTGGAAGTAGGTCCGGGGGGAGGTGCTATAACAAAATACCTCTCGCAAATCGAAAATATAGATTTTAAAGCAGTAGAGTTGGATAATGAAAAAGTTGAATACTTGCTAGCCACCTACCCGCAGTTAAAAGAAAAAATAATTCACCAGAGTTTTTTAGATATTGAAAAACCATTTGAGGGAAAATTTACGGTAGTTGGCAATTTTCCCTACAACATTTCTTCACAAATTTTGTTCAGGATGCTCGATTGGCGACAGGATGTAGAATGTATGATTGGCATGTTTCAAAAAGAAGTGGCACAGCGGGCTGCTGCTAAAGAAGGAAATAAAACCTACGGTGTTTTAAGTGTATTGATACAAGCCTTTTTTACGGTAGAGTATTTGTTTGATGTGGGAAAGGGGAGTTTTCAACCGCCACCCAAAGTAGAAAGTGGTGTAATAAGATTGCTGCCCAATGCCAATACACCAGCCATGAAAAGTGAGAAAGAATTTTTCATATTAGTAAAAATGGCATTTAACCAGCGAAGAAAGCAATTAAGAAATGCTGTTAAAAGTTTATTTGATGCAGCGGAATTAGAAGATGAGTTGTTTAATAAAAGAGCCGAGCAATTAAGTGTGCAGCAGTTTGCAGCTCTTAGTTTTAGAATGAAATAAGTATAATCAAGCAATGAAGAAAGTTATCATTACCGGTAATTCCCATGCATATTTATTTGACAGATTACAGCAACAAGGCTATGAAGTATTGTATAAGCCTGAGATTACTTACGATGAGTTGATGAATAGCTTAGAAAATGTAGAGGGGTTGGTGGTAACAACAAGAATAAAAGTGGATAAGCCATTATTGGATAAAGCGGTTGATCTAAAATGGATTGGCCGCCTGGGAAGTGGTATGGAGTTGATTGATTTGCCCTATGCAGAACGAAAAGGTATAAAATGTGTGAGTAGCCCCGAAGGAAACAGGAATGCAGTAGCCGAACATACATTGGGTTTATTATTAAACCTGATGAATAAAATTGCTACGTCACATGAAGAGATAAAACAAGGCCTATGGAGGAGAGATGAAAACAGGGGAACAGAGCTTTTTGGAAAAACAGTAGGGATAATAGGTTATGGAAATACCGGAAGCAGTTTTGCAAAATTGCTGGCACCATTTAATGTAACTGTATTGGCTTATGATAAATATAAATCTGATTTCAGTAATGATTATGTAAGAGAAGCCAACCTGGAGCAGATTGGAAAATATGCGGATGTAATAAGTTTTCATGTGCCGCTTACAGACGAAACTTTTTACATGGCCGATGAATCATTTTTTAAATCATTGCATCGAATTCCATACTTGCTCAATTCATCAAGAGGAAAAATTGTAAGCCTCGAACAATTAATAGCAGGTCTCCGGCAAAAGCAAATTGCAGGTGCAGGGCTTGATGTATTGGAAAATGAAAAACTGGATACATATAGCCCTGCCGAAAAAGAAAGATTGGACTGGCTGCTTGAACAACCCAATGTAATTATCACACCTCATATTGCAGGATACAGTCATGAAGCTTTTTATAAAATGGCAGAAGTACTCTTACAAAAAATTAAGGATTGATTTATTGAAAGTAATTTTTTGTTAAAAACAGTATGCCACATTCTTGTGGCATTATTATTTCGGCAAATTCTTCAAACTAAAATTAACACATGAAAAAACTTATACTCCTGTCATCAATGACACTCACCTTGTTTTTTTCATCCTGTTCAAAATCTCTCGAAGACCGTCTTATTGGTAGCTGGCAATTAGAAAGCTCCTGGCGGAAGCAATTTTTAGGTAGAGATTATTTTCAAACCGGTTACGAAAGTGGAATTTTTACATTTATGGAAAATGGTAATGCCTCTTATATAAGTAGCACAGATACATTAAATGGCTTTTGGAGATCCGACCGCTATAACAACCGTTATTTTGATAATAATACGGGACAATGGGAAAACCGTTCTATGAAATACCTGCGAATAGACCTTGTAAACTTTCAGCAGAATACCCGGCTGGAATGGGAATTTGATGACTTTAGTTTTCGAAACAGCTGGCAGAGTATAAGGGCAGAACAATACTCCCTAAGTAACGACCGGGTGTATGAATTTGAGAGACGTTAAGGCATTTAAAATATTCCTTACAAATTGCTTTGTTTTCAAATAGTTTTCTATCTTTACAACACAATAATGCAACGCTTCAGCAAACACTGGGGCGTTGTTATTTTTTATTTATACAAAGGAGGTGAACATGAGTGACATTCAATATGTAACAAAGGATACGCTGGAACTAATGAAGGCTGAGCTACAAAAATTAAAAGGTGTAGATCGTCCTGCTGCCAGCCGTGCTATTGCAGAAGCAAGAGAAAAAGGTGACCTGAAAGAAAATGCAGAATACGATGCTGCCAAAGAAGCACAAGGTTTATTGGAAGCAAAAATTGCAGCCTTTGAAGGTTCGATGGCTAATATCCGGGTAATTGATGAAGATAGCATTGATACAAGCAAAGTTTCTATTCTTACAAAAGTCACATTAACCAACCTTACTACAAAAAAGAAGGTAACCTATAAAATTGTAGGCGAGCAGGAAGCAGATTTAAAAGCAGGAAAAATTTCTGTTACTTCTCCCATTGGAAAAGGAATTTTAGGGAAGGCCGTTGGCGAAACTGCCGAAGTGCAGGCGCCAGCAGGTATATTAAAATTTAAGATCGAAGATATTACCGCATGAGAAATAGTATAGTGTTCTGTTCAAAAAAAAGCCTTCATAATTTATGAAGGCTTTTTTATTGGAAACACTTTAGCTTTATATCATTAAAGTATATTTTGTTTCAACGTTTTAAATATTATTTACTTTCCATCAAATCTAAACTATTCGGCGGTATGGCAATCTTTTCAAAAATAATTGCAGGAGAAATTCCTTCTTATAGAATTGCAGAGAATAATAAATTCTTTGCCTTCCTTGATATCTTTCCATTGAGGGAAGGCCATGTGCTGGTAGTGCCAAAAAAGGAGACCGATAAATTATTTGATTTGCCCGATGATTATTTAAGTGAAATGCTTCTATTCGCAAAGCCAATTGCTCATGCCATTGAAAAAGCATTTGATTGTAATCGTTGCGGCATCAGTGTAGTAGGATTAGAAGTGCCGCATGCACATATTCATCTTATTCCCATTAATTCTGCTAACGATTTAAACTTTACGCAGGCTAAACCAAAAGCCTCGGATGAAAGTTTGAAGAAAGTACAGGAGAAGATATTGGCGAATCTTTAATTATTTTTCCATCATCATAATAATCGCCATCGTTTCAATTCCTTCCCACAAATATTTCACCAGCATATTTTCATTTTCTGCATGTTGGTTATTATCGTAATTAACAACGGGAACAGAAATTACTTTTGTCTTCAATGTTTTTTCAAAAAGATACAAGGGCAAACTGCCACCAGCTGATGGAAGCAATACAACAGGATAGTCAACAGTTGACTGTACCGCTTTCACTAATTTTTGTACCAATGGAATATCAAAAGGAGTTCGTTGTGCCGGGTATCCCTCGCCATGGGTTACTTTAATCAGCTTCCCGTATTTTAATCGTTCTTCTTCGGTGGGATCATGATCTATTACATGAAAACCTTTTGACTCGATATGCTTCACTACTTTATTGATTTGCGACTCTACTTTATTGCCCAATACCAATCGCAGATCCAGGGTGGCTTCTGCTTTGGTAGGAATAATATTCGCCGCCAGTTCTCCCACATCTGCACTGCGGATACCATTTATATTCAGCGTAGGTAAATGCAATAATTCAACAAAGGATTTTCCATTGCCATCGGGTACAGCTATGCCTAATTCTTTTTTTAATGTTTCTTCGATGTTCGGAATTTTTTTGATGGCTTCTTTTTCACTGGCAGAAAGTGGAATTACATCATCATAATATCCTTTCACTAAAATATTATCCTTTTCATCTTTCATGCTGGCTAATAAATCAACTAACAGCTTTGCCGGGTTGGGTGCCCAGTTGCCATAGTTACCGCTGTGCAGCGGACGTTTGGCTCCATAAACAGTTAAGTCCATATTCACATCACCCCTAACACCGAAGGTGATGATCTTTTTTCCGGATACATGTCGTGGGCCATCGGCAATTACCCATAGATCAGCCGCTAATTTTTCTTTGTGCTTCGTAAATATTTCATCGAGGTGTATCGAACCTAATTCTTCCTCTGCTTCAAAAAAGAATTTGATATTGTGTGTTGGTGCGGCGCCTGTTTTTATTAATGCATCATAGGCATTCAATATCGTCATTACTCCAGCTTTATCATCTGCACTTCCTCTGCCGGTTAATCTCCATTCGGGAGAAATACCATTGGCAGCAGAAACAATTTTTCCTCCCTGTTCAATCGGCTTATCAATAAAAACGGGTTCAAATGGGTTTAAGCCGCCGGTCCATTTGGCAGCGTTCACTGGCTGTCCATCATAGTGTGCATAGAAAGCCAACGTAGTTGTTGCGCCGGGTACTTTTATTTCGCCAAATACGGCAGGGTTTACATTGGGTGTGGTGCCGGTCAGCAATTCTGCTTTTATTCCCCGCTGCTCCATCATGTTTTTAATGAAGGCTGCATTGCGTAATATATTGGCGGTATCTCTGGTTACGTTGGGAATAGCAACAAACTGCAAATACTCATCTATCCATTTTTTCTCATTGGCTTTGGTGTATTGATTTACTTTTTGTTGAATGGTTTGGGCGAAAGAGGTTTGTGGAATATAATGTGAACAGATGATGGTGATGAGAATATGGAGTAGTGATTTCATAAATCAGTTTTTATTCGGACAAGCATCCAAATTTAAATGATTTCCAATCAAACACCGTCACTTCGTAAATGCCAAGTAGAATTACCGAACGATGAAGAGTGCGACGCAACGAAGCTGATAGTAGTAATGCAGCTGGTAAAATAATTTTCTATTTCACTCTCCCCGGATTCTTCTTTATGAAATCATCCCAGCCAGATAATCCTTTTCCGGCTTTTGCTACAATCGAATTACTTTGAAAGTGATGGCACATAGCCACTGCCAATGCATCGGTAGCATCATATTGCTTGGGACTTTCTTTAAAAGATAATAATATTTTCAGCATTTTCATTACCTGTTCTTTATCGGCATTTCCATTGCCGGTAATGGATTGTTTTACTTTTTTGGGAGAGTACTCGGTTACTTCTAATCCATGTCGCATAGCAGCCGCAATGGCAACACCCTGCGCTCTTCCTAACTTGAGCATACTTTGTACATTCTTACCAAAGAAAGGTGCTTCAATAGCAAAGTCGGTGGGTTGATATTTTACAATTAAACCACTAACGGTATTAAATATGAGTTGTAATTTTTTGTAAGTGTCTTTTATATTACCGGGTTTTAATACACCGAGTTCTATTAAAGTTGCCTGGTGACCGGTTACAGCAATTATTCCATAGCCCATTACGATTGTACCGGGGTCGATACCAAGGATTATTTTAGCAGGCTTTTGCAAATGGGAATGTATTTTTACAAATGCTGTCTTACGACAAGCAGGTTAGTAAATGAGAATTAGCAAAAATATCAAAATCTTCATCAATTATTTCCTCGGGCCTTTATTGTTTGTGTGGTTATCATGGTCTATTTACACACAAATACAACGGCAACCCAATTTGGAAGATGCATGGCATACAATCAGGCAATCGGTCAATAGTCCGCTGGCATGGAACCTTGTAGCAGTTATTCTGTTAATGATTGTAAACTGGTCGTTTGAAGCTATTAAATGGAAAATATCGGTGAAGGATATTCAGCAGGTTAGTTTTTTGAAAGCATTGAAGGCTGTATTATCAGGTGTTTCGTTTTCTGTTAGCACACCGAATAGAGTGGGAGAATATTTAGGAAGAGTATTATACATGGATGATGGTAACCGATTAAAAACAATTTCCATCACTATTGTTGGAAGTATTAGTCAGCTTATCATCACATTGCTGATGGGTGCAATTGGATTGATCGTATTGAAACCGGCCATAGAAGCTGGTCATATTATTTCACCCATGTGGATGAAAGTGATATTGTATGGAGTGATAGCAGTACTGATAGGTTTAACACTATTTTATTTTAAGCTGTCGTGGTTGATAAAACTGGTGGATAGGGTGCCCGGCAGTAAAAAATTTGTGTATTTAGTAAAGGCGTTGGAAGGCTTTGGTGCAACATTGTTAGTAAAGCTATTGTCATTATCCTTATTACGGTTCATTGTTTTTATAGTACAGTATTATTTATTGTTCCGGTTGTTTAGTGTGGAGTTATCATGGACGCAATGTTTTTGGTCGGTCAGCGTTTCATTTTTAGTAATGGCAATTATACCAACCATTGCCATTGCAGAATTAGCGCAGCGGGGAAAAGTGGTAACGACATTAACAGGGTTGTATAGTGCTAATGAACTGGGAATAACATTTGCCACAGCAGGTATATGGTTCATCAATTTAATTTTGCCTGCAATAATTGGTAGTTTGTTGATCTTAAGTATTAGAAAAATAGTTGCTAACAAAAATGAAGAGACTTAAATTAATAGTACCCCTGGTATTGCTGTTGTTTGGTTTTTCACCAACACACAACGAACCGGCCAATACTTTTTGCGGTATTAAGAATGTTGCATTTAAAGTAGAAGAGGAAGTTTCGTTTACGGTGTATTATGCGGTGGCGGGTATTTATGTAAATGCGGGCACGGCAACATTTACCAGTAAACTAGAAACCATTAATAACCGGCCGGTTTATCATATTGTGGGCGATGGCAAAACCAATTCTTCTTATGACTGGGTATATAAAGTGAGGGATAGATATGAGTCTTACATTGATACGGCTACTATGCAGCCTTTAAAATTTGTTAGGAATGTAAACGAAGGGGGTTATAAAAAATACCAGAATATCACTTTTAATAAAACAGCAAATACAGCCGTGGCTACAGATGGAGTGTTTAAAGTTCCGCCCTGTGTGCAAGATGTGGTAAGTGCTATGTACTATGCCCGCAATATTGATTTTTCAAAACTTCAGCCCGAAGATAAAATTCCGTTCTCCATGTTTTTGGATAACGAAGTTTTTAACCTGTATATCCGCTATTTGGGGAAAGAAGAAATAAAAACCAAGTATGGAAAGTTTAGGGCTATAAAAATAAAACCCCTGTTAATAAAAGGTACCATATTTGAAGGTGGAGAAAATATGACAGTTTGGATAACCGATGATGCCAATCATATACCCGTTAGAGTGGAGAGTCCCATTGTAGTTGGAAAGGTAAAAATAGATATGATGAGCCATGCTAATTTAAGGCACCCGTTGACGTCGTTGATCAAGAGAAAGTAAGGGTAAAAAAAATCCAAAAATAAAATTCCAAATTCCACACAGGCTATATGCAAAATTGGGGTTTGGAGTTTATCTAATTGGGGATTTTAATTCTATATATTTTCCAACTTAAAATAATCTTTTGGCCGTATTCCTTTCTCCGTTTGTTGCAGGTTGCAACATTCATGCACCGGGTCATGTTCAAAGAAAAGAATATAATCGCCTTCTACCGCTTCTTTTAAAAATGATTTCTTTTCGTTCAATGTTGTCAGTGGAAACATATCATACGCCATTACATACGGTATAGGTATATGCCCTGCTGATGGTAGAAGATCGGCCATGAAGACAACTGTTTTCTCGCCATATTTTATTTGTGGCAGCATCATACTTTCGGTATGGCCGCTTACAAAACGAATATCAATGTTTTCAGTAAATGGAGTTTTGCCGAGTTTGTCATCAATACTTCCAGTCACATCAATAAATTTTAACTGACCGCTTTCTTCTATCGGTAAAATATTTTCTTTGAGGAAAGAAGCTTTTTCTCTTTCGTTGGGATAAACAGCCCAATCCCAATGTTCCTTATTACTCCAGTACGTAGCGTTTTTAAAAGCGGGGACTAATTTTTCTCCTTCACGAATGATACTTCCACCACAATGATCAAAATGCAAATGCGTAAGAAACACATCCGTAAGATCATCTCGTTTAAATCCGTATTTGGCTAATGATTTGTCCAGCGTATCATCCCCATGTAAATAATAATGACCAAAAAATTTTGCATCCTGTTTGTCGCCATTACCATTATCAATAAGAATTAGCCTGTTGCCATCTTCGATCAGCAGGCAACGCAAAGCCCATGAGCATAAATTGTTTTCATCCGCCGGGTTTATTTTATTCCACATGCTCTTTGGTACTACACCAAACATGGCACCACCATCTAATTTAAAATATCCTGTGTTTATGGAATAGAGTTTCATACGCTTTTCTTTTTTGCAGCGTTTGTATAAATTAAAAATAAAAACCCAATGGCAAAGAAAACCGCCAAGGCTACAACTGAGCCTCTTTGCGAACCGGTTATTTGAGTGATATATCCAAAACTAAATAAACCTATAACAGCCGCTAATTTTTCTGTCACATCATAAAAACTAAAGAAAGATGCGGTGTCTTTTGTTTCGGGCATTAGTTTGGAATACGTAGAGCGGCTTAATGATTGTATACCTCCCATTATAAACCCAACAGCTGCCCCTAATGCATAAAATTCATAAATACCACCTTTGGGAAGATAATAAGCCACAAAGCATAATGCTATCCAGAGCAATACCAATGT